>NZ_JBUYVA010000001.1:1167500-3741749 GCF_055231975.1 Sphingomonas sp. Ell38C01
GTGATATCCGGGAGACAGACGGCGGGTGCTAAGGTCCGTCGTCAAAAGGGAAACAGCCCTGACCTACAGCTAAGGTCCCCAAGTCACGTCTAAGTGGGAAAGCATGTGGAAATCCCAAAACAACCAGGAGGTTGGCTTAGAAGCAGCCATCCTTTAAAGAAAGCGTAACAGCTCACTGGTCTAAACAAGGGTTTCTGCGGCGAAGATGTAACGGGGCTCAAGACGTGCACCGAAGCTTAGGGTGTGTCGCAAGACACGCGGTAGCGGAGCGTTCCGTAAGCCGTTGAAGCGATCTGGTAATGGGTCGTGGAGGTATCGGAAGTGCGAATGCAGACATGAGTAGCGATAAAGAGGGTGAGATGCCCTCTCGCCGAAAGACCAAGGGTTCCTGCGCAAGGCTAATCCGCGCAGGGTGAGCCGGCCCCTAAGACGAGCCCGAAGGGGGTAGTCGATGGGAACCACGTTAATATTCGTGGGCCTGGTGGTGTGTGACGGATCGTGTGTGTTGTCAGCTCTTATCGGATTGAGCTGGCTTCGAAACGGTTCCAGGAAATAGCCCCACCGTATAGACCGTACCCGAAACCGACACAGGTGGTCAGGTAGAGTATACCAAGGCGCTTGAGAGAAGTGTCCTGAAGGAACTCGGCAAATTGCCTCCGTACCTTCGGAAGAAGGAGGCCCCATGTAAGCGCAAGCTCTCATGGGGGGCACAGGCCAGGGGGTAGCGACTGTTTAGCAAAAACACAGGGCTCTGCTAAGTCGGCTTCAAGACGACGTATAGGGCCTGACGCCTGCCCGGTGCCTGAAGGTTAAGTGGAGGGGTGCAAGCTCTGAAATGAAGCCCAGGT
Organism: Sphingomonas sp. Ell38C01; assembly: GCF_055231975.1. NCBI lineage: Bacteria > Pseudomonadati > Pseudomonadota > Alphaproteobacteria > Sphingomonadales > Sphingomonadaceae > Sphingomonas > Sphingomonas sp. Ell38C01. The sequence goes on from NZ_JBUYVA010000001.1 coordinate 1,168,349, forward strand.
AAACGGCGGCCGTAACTATAACGGTCCTAAGGTAGCGAAATTCCTTGTCGGGTAAGTTCCGACCTGCACGAATGGCGTAACGACTTCCCCACTGTCTCCAGGACATGCTCAGCGAAATTGAATTCTCCGTGAAGATGCGGAGTACCCGCGGTTAGACGGAAAGACCCCGTGCACCTTTACTGCAGCTTCAGAGTGGCATTAGGAAGGAACTGTGTAGCATAGGTGGGAGGCTTTGAAGCATCGGCGCCAGCTGATGTGGAGCCATAGGTGAAATACCACCCTGTTGTTTTCTGATGTCTAACTTCGATCCATGAAACTGGATCAAGGACCCTCTGTGGCGGGTAGTTTGACTGGGGCGGTCGCCTCCTAAAGAGTAACGGAGGCGCGCGATGGTTGGCTCAGGTCGGTTGGAAACCGACTGTTAGAGTGCAATGGCATAAGCCAGCCTGACTGCGAGACTGACAAGTCGAGCAGAGACGAAAGTCGGTCATAGTGATCCGGTGGTCCCTCGTGGAAGGGCCATCGCTCAACGGATAAAAGGTACGCCGGGGATAACAGGCTGATAACCCCCAAGAGCTCATATCGACGGGGTTGTTTGGCACCTCGATGTCGGCTCATCACATCCTGGGGCTGGAGCAGGTCCCAAGGGTTTGGCTGTTCGCCAATTAAAGTGGTACGTGAGCTGGGTTCAGAACGTCGCGAGACAGTTTGGTCCCTATCTGCCGTGGGCGTCGAAATTTGAGAGGAGTTGACCCTAGTACGAGAGGACCGGGTTGAACGTACCTCTGGTGTACCTGTCGTTCTGCCAAGAGCGCAGCAGGGTAGCTATGTACGGACGGGATAACCGCTGAAAGCATCTAAGCGGGAAGCCTCCCTCGAGATAAGATTTCTTAGGACGGTCGGAGACCACGACCTTGATAGATCGGATGTGGAAGTGGAGTAATCCATGGAGCTAACCGATACTAATCGTCCTATTCGCGCTTGAGAGTCCCACCATCAATGACAACCCTGGATCAAACCAGCGTACGTCATGCATGTGTCGGATGATAAGCTCGACGCCAGATATGACGACATCCCCACCGTCTGGGGTGTCGACACCACAAATCACAAAAGTGCACGCATCGATTTTAAGGACGCCGTCAAGACCGCAAGGTTCCGGCGTCCGTGACCCAGATCCTCAGGCGTCCACCGGCTTCATTGCCTGGTGACCATAGCGTCGGTGTCCCACCCGATCCCATCCCGAACTCGGCCGTGAAACCCGACCGCGCCAATGGTACTATCGCTCAAGCGATGGAAGAGTAGGTCGTCGCCAGGCATTGCAGCCGGTGTGCGCCCAAGGATCCACACAGTCACATCAAGAACCCATCTACCATGTCATGGCCCTCGTGGCCGCTCACGCCTCCGCCCCAAGCGGAGGCGTTCGCGTTCCACGATACACGCCAACATCCAGTGTCGCGGGGTGGAGCAGCCCGGTAGCTCGTCAGGCTCATAACCTGAAGGTCACAGGTTCAAATCCTGTCCCCGCAACCACCTTTTTCAATAATATCAGTGAGATAGCAAAAGCCCGCTTCACCCGAAGCGGGCTTTTTGCGTTAGCACACGACTAGCACAAAATTTGACATTTTCGACCGCCTCCGGTATGTTCCTGTTATGTCTCAACATGCATCGGCAGGCCCCTCATGCAGCGGCACGAAGTTCTAGGCGGCAAGGTCCAACTTTATCGTCGCGCCGCCAAAGGAAACTGGTGGTGCTCGGCTTCCGTGGATGGTCAGCAACGCCGGTCAACGACGAAGCAGGATAGCCTGTCCCTAGCCAAGCAGGTCGCCGAGGACTGGTATCTTGGTTTGCGCGGCAAGAGCGCCGCCGGCCTCCTAAAGTCGGAAAAGACGTTCCGTCAGGCTGCGGCCCAATTCACAAAAGAGTATGGTGTCATCACCGAGGGCGAGCGCAGCGAACGCTGGGTCGAAGGCCATGACATCCGCCTGAGGGTTCACCTGCTGCCTTTCTTGGGGGATTTGGGTGTCTCCGAGATCACACCCGGGAAGGTGCAGGAATACCGGGTTCACCGGATGACCTCGCGTATGGAGGTTAATCCACACTCCAAAAGCAACCGACCGGTAACCGGCAAGCCCCCAGCGCGCAGCACGCTCCATAATGAGATCGTGACGCTGCGGCAGGTGCTGAAGACTGCCATCCGCCACGGCTGGCTGGCCTTCCTCCCGGATCTTTCTCCCCCCTATAAAACGTCCGGCAAGATCGTGCATCGGCCGTGGTTCAGCCCGACCGAATACAAGCAGCTCTACAAGGCTACCGGCGCCTACGCGAAGGAGCCGTTCCACGATCACTACCGCTGTGACGTGCTCCCCAAAGCTCTACCAGTCATAACTGGAGTCCGGGGTTGGTATGGTGCCCCTCGGGGCGGTGTTGCGCAACCTGCCTGGCAGCATCGGCGGGCGTCAGCCCGCCAACGCCGCTATGCGGCCGCACGTGGTTGTAGTCGTCGCGCCAGAGCCGCAGCACCGAGCGGGCGTGGCCGAGCGACACGAACAGCGTCTCGTTGAGGCACTCGTCGCGCAGGCGGCCGTTGAAGCTCTCGACGTAGCCGTTCTGCTGCGGCTTGCCGGGCGCGATGTAGTGCCACTCGATGGGTCGCTCTTGCGTCCATCTCAGGATCGCCAGGCTGGTCAGCTCGGTGCCGTTGTCGCTCACGATCATCAGCGGCGGTGCGCCTCTGGCCGCGATGATGGCGTCGAGCTCGCGAGCGACGCGGGCGCCTGACAGTGAGGTGTCGACCACCAGCGCGAGGCATTCCCGCGTGAAGTCATCGACGACCGCAAGGATGCGGATGCGCCGGCCGCTGATCAGCGTGTCGCTGACGAAGTCGAGGCTCCATCTCTGGTTCGGACCTTGCGGCAGCGTCATCGGCGCCCTTGTCCCCATGGCTCGCTTCCGGCCACGACGGCGCCTGACCCGCAGGTTCTCCTCGCGGTAAAGCCGCAGCAGCTTCTTGTGGTTCATGACCAGGCCCTCACGAGCCAGCATGATGCCAAGCCGCCGGTAGCCGAAGCGACGACGTTCCGACGCGATCTCTCGCAGCCGCGACCGTAGGTCGCCATCATCACTACGCCGGGGCGCGTAGCGCACCGACGTCCTGTCCGCGCCGAAGATGGTACAGGCCCGACGCTCGCTGATGCCGAACAACCGTCGAGCATGCTCGACAGCCTTCCGCTGAGCGGCGGGCCTCACCAGTTTTTTGCCGCGACCTCCTTCAGAACGGCATTGTCGAGCATGGCATCGGCCAGCAGCCGTTTGAGCCGGCCGTTCTCCTCCTCCAGCACCTTCAGCTTGCGCGCCTGCGACACGTCCATGCCGCCATACTTGGCCTTCCACGCGTACAAGGTGGCGCTGCTGATCCCGTGCTTGCGACACACGTCGGCGGTCTTCATCCCGCCCTCCTGCTCGCGCAGCACCGCAATGATCTGCTCCTCGCTGAACCTGGTCTTCTTCACGTCCGTCTCCTCACGAAGGCGGACTCTAGCTCAAACTGGCAGAGTTTCAGGGGAGCACGTCAGGAGAAATGAAAGCCGGTCCCCGCACGATCGAACTCGTAGCCTGAGGGGCGGGGACCTTTAGATATCAGCGCTGATTGGCACGGTTCTGTCAGCGATAAGTGGCCCGTTGCGGAGTGGCGCGGGTTTCTCGGAATCGATGCTGAATTGGGAATGGCGTCCTGTTCGCCAAGATAGCATATCTGCACACGATCGAGGCAAAACAGGAAATGGTGTTGCTGACGTTGATGCTCATGCTGGCGACGCCAGCCTACACCGTACCGCCGGGCCTGGCTGGAGTGGCCGGCTTGCAAGGTTGCTGGAAAGTAAGCGGGCAGGTTCAGGGTAAAAACTCGCCATCGATTGCTCGGGGGGAGTGGCATCTAGGTCGACGCTATTTCACTCTGCACATGCGCGCGACCGGATCGGACCCGTATGAGGCAGCAATCACCTATGGCGCCGGTGAGAAGCCCCAATCAATCGGGTCGGTATTTTCCGACACCTTCGGTGGGCTGTACGAACCCTCGCTTGGCCTCGGTGAGTTGGAGCAGGGCGGATTCGTGCAACGCTACCGCTTCTCGGACGCTACGTATGTAAATCGGTTCAGCCGCTCCGGCACTGACTGGCGTTGGACCATCACCGAGGAGACGAAGGACAAGCCGCCGTCTGTTTTTGCGGATTATCACCTGCGCTCGACTTCATGCCGCGGAATGAAGTTCGATTACTGAGGTATCCGCGGCACACCGCACCGTATGGAAGCCTGTTGATGCGATCACGCTGTCCAGCCATCACGGCGATATGACCGCTGTTCCACTTGGCCCGATCGTTCCCGAAGCAACCCGTCCTCCGCCGCGGTTCGAGTGTCATTGGTTCTCAATCTTAGAGCCAGAATTGCCCGCACGACGCGCACTGTTCGAGGCATGGCTGGACGACGGCAACTTAGACGCGGCTGGCGTGGCCCTGCATTCGTTATCGCCGCGCATCTGACGGGGACCAGGGCTTCTCCTTTCAGATCGAGAAATGGGAAAGCTGCATCAGCCCTCCCAGAACGCCTTATCGTTGCTGATATCGGATGCGAAGAACGAGGCTTCCGTGATGTGGCCGCCTTCGAAGCCGAAGACGGCCATTTCCTGCCCCCGGATAGTTCGGCCGTTCTTGTCTGCGCTCCACTCGATGACGGCAGCGCAATGGCTCGCCGTCTCAACAGTGCTCGCGACCCGCAGCGAAAACGTGCCGCCCGTGGTGGCCAGGGCACGCTTGAGCATGTCTACAATCGCATCGGCTCCCTGAAGATGCCCCATATGATCGCCTACGACCGGTTCATTCCAACGCACATCGTCCGCCAGCCACTGGCGTAGTGCGTCTGGATCGTTTGCCTGTCGCGCCTCATAGAAGGCGTGGACCAGTGCGGCGGGTGATTGATACTCGGTATTCATGCGGCTGTGTAACGGCGGCATGGCGACGTCGCCAACACCTTCCCGATCAGGAACGACCCGCGAGACGGACGGTGCGTTTCCACAACAATCGTCGATCGGGATGGAACATGGGCTGTCAAAGTCACCATCGCGAGTTCGACAACAAGATGCGGGACGCCAGCGACCTCTGACCGTGGCAGGATCACAACGGGCCACGAAGAGGACGCCATGAACCCTGAAACCGCCGCGCTGACGCGCGCCTGCCGGCACGCCACCGAGTATCTGGAAGGGTTGGACAGTCGCCCGGTCGCGACGACGACTGGCCTCGACGAACTGCGCCGACGCCTGAATGTCGAGCTGGGCGCATCCGGCACGCCGGCGGAGACCGTGATAGACGAGCTGGTGGCCGCTACGGCTGGGGGGCAACTCGGCTCGGCCAGCGGACGGTTCTTCGCCTGGGTGATCGGTGGCGCACTTCCTTCAGCACTTGCCGCCGACTGGCTCGCCTCGACCTGGGACGTGAACGCCACGATGTATGCCTGTGGTCCCGCGGCGGCCGTTACCGAGGAAATCGCCGGCGCGTGGGTGAAGGACGTGCTCGATCTGCCCCGCGACGCCTCCTTCGCGTTCACCACCGGATGCCAGCTTGCCCATGTGACCTGTCTGGCTGCCGCCCGCCACGCCGTCTTGGCCCGTGCCAGCTGGGATGTGGAGCGGGACGGGATGGTCGGCGCACCCACCATTCGCGTGCTGGCGACCGAACAGCGCCACGGCTCGATTGAACGTGCGCTGCGTCTCCTCGGACTCGGTACGCGGGCGCTCATCCCGCTGGCAACCGGCGAGGACGCCCGCCTAAGAACCGACGCACTGGCCGATGCCCTAGCCGCCGAAATCGGCCCGACGATCGTCATCCTCGATGCGGGCGATCTCAACGTCGGCGCGTGCGACCCGTTCGGCGAACTGATCCCTATGGCGCGGGCAGCCGGCGCATGGGTCCATATCGACGGCGCGTTCGGCCTGTGGGCGCGTGCGAGCCGCGAACATCGACACCTGGTCGAAAGCGTGGATCTGGCGGACAGTTGGGCGACGGACGCTCACAAATGGCTCAATACGCCGCAGGACAATGGTATCGCGATCGTCCGCGACCGCGCGGCGCATCGCGCCGCCATGACGCTCACCGCGCATTATCTCGTGCCCGGCGGCGACGCGCGCGACGCGATCGACTGGACGCCCGACTGGACCCGCCGCGCAAGGGGATACGCCGTTTATGCCGCGTTGCGCGAGTTGGGACGCGATGGGCTGTCGGCGATGATCGACGGCTGCTGTCGCCATGCCGTCGCGCTGGCCCGCGGCATCGGCGAACTCGATGGCGTCGAGCTGGTGGCGATGCCGAGCATGAACCAGGGACTGGTGCGGTTCCTCGATCCGCGTGCCCAGTCCGATGCCGATCACGACCGTTACACGGATGCGGTGATCGCCGCGATCAACGCGGAGGGGACGGCGTTTTTCAGCGGCACGCTCTGGCGCAGCCGACGCGCCATGCGAATCAGCGTGGTCAACTGGCGCACGTCGGACGCCGACGTGCGTGCGACGGTGCAGGCGGTCGGTCGCGTGTTGGCGCAGATGAAGCCGGCGATCTGAGCGCGGCCGCCTTCCCGTAAACGATCGAGAAACGAGAAACATCATGGCCTCTCAAAATCCGTCTTTCGCAGCTGGTTTCGAGAAACCGCCAAGCCTCAAAATCAGCAACAGCACCCAAGCCAAGACGCAAAGCCAGCCGAATACGTCCCCGAACCTGGCGTAAATGGTCGCATCACCGGGATCGACGGGCGTCCGGGTGACCAAAGCGCCCATAGTGGCACTGCTTCGACGTTCGGCGATCACGCGGCCATGACGATCGCTCACGAAGCTGGTGCCATGCCGGGCCGCTCGGGCAATGGAAAATCCACCTTCGACGCCACGCAGGACCGTCATGCGAGCGGTCAGCCAGTCATCCACCTCGAAGTCATTCGCCGGCACCAGCATAAGGCGGGCATTGTCGTTGGCATAATCGCGTCCGAGCGTCGGAAAATGCATATCCTTGCAGATCGCCACCCCAATTCCGGCCATGCCATCGTGCAGGACGACGGTGCTGGTGCCCGGTGTGATGCCCGCTTCGACGCCGGGCACCAGATGCTGCTTTACATACCAGCGGTAGGAGCCGTCCGGCCGAGCGATCAGCGCGCGATTGGTGACCTGCTTCGCCTCGTCCACGATGACGCCGACTACGATCGTGACATTCTTTCGTGCGGCATACGCCGCGAGCGATCGAGCGCCTTGGTCGATCGCGGCGATTGGAAGCCGAACGACACCCTCCGGTAGCAGCACGATCGTTCCCGGCTCGGCCACTCGCGCGATCTCCGGGCCATAGGCGCGACGGAAAGCATCCCAATCGCGAGGTTGTGACGGGATGCCGTCCGTCGCGATCAGGGCGACCCGTGCTCCCGATGCCGGTGTCGTGCCAGATAAGCGCGTGAACCCGAATAGCAGGGTCGCACCAATCACCGTTACGGCAGCGGAAAAGACCATCAGCGCGCCTCGCCGAGCCATCTTCATCTTCGTCGCAAGCATGACTCCGAACACGCTGCCCCCGAGCAGGACGACGAATGTGATCGCCGGCACGCCACCAAGGCTCGCGACCTGAATGACGGGTAGTGCGTTCATCTGGCTGTACGCGATGCTTCCGGCGCTACCGTGCGGCGACAGGTAAATCAGGAGGGTGTCGATCGCCGCCCAGGTGATTGGAAGGGCGAGCACGGCCGGAAGGAGGCGTCGCCGTTCCACAAAGGTCGTGGTGAGCCGGACCGCGCTCGACCATGCCAAGGCGACAAGCACCAAGATCAGGAGGGCGGCGAACCAACCGCCGACGATCAAGTGATAGGAGAAGCTGCTGGCGCCGCCGATCAGACCAGTCAGCAGTGTAAGCCAGCGTCGATGTGCGACAGGCGCGCGCAACGTCGCGACGATCACGGGGGCCGGTGCCAGCCACGCCGCCCACCATATCGGGTGCATGGCATAGCTCATTGCGAGCAGCACGCCCGAAACCACCGAAAGGCCGTAGTTCCCTAGCGTTTCGCTTTTCATTCCCGACATCATGCCCCCTTCAGGCGTCGGTCATAACGCTCGTGAAACCTCCTGCAACGCGCATCAGGTGCCTTCCCGATTGGGATCGAAAAAAGAGAGCGCGACTGGCTTCCCGAAATCCCGCCTGGATCGAAAGATGAAAACACTAGCGGCGATCTAGCCGAGGCCGGATCGACCGGGCTTCGGCTACGGATTTCACTGTCTATCGCCAATTGCAGCCGGAACTTGCATCGGACCCTGGGTCCGGTTCCAAGGTTCATCCATGCTGAGTCGGAACAACACTCCAAACACTGATCGCTGGCTTGGTCCGGGTGAGCTTGCCCGTGAGGCCAGAACGTCGATCAAGGCGCTTCGCGTCTATGAGAAGGCGGGACTGCTCACGCCCGACCGTCGCGAACGCGGTTGGCGCCTGTACGGACCGAAGCACATTGCGCGCCTGCATCAGATACTGGCGCTGAAGGCACTTGGCCTGTCGCTGAAGCAGATCGGCGAAACGCTCGGGCGTGATGGCCTCGCCATCGGCCGGATCATGGACCTTCAGGCAAGGCAGCTTGCCACCGTTATCCGCACCGCCCGCAGCCAGTTGAAGCGGGTTCAGCACGCCCGCGACCAACTGGCGACCGGGGGGGAGATATCACCTGAACTCCTGTTCGAGCTGGCGCGCGACCTCGCGCCATCTGCAATGATCGATCTGAAGGAAGTGCGGGCAGCGATTGACGCAGCAATATGCGACACGGTCGAGCAGGCGATAGTCAGTTCCGTCGTCAACAAGCCTGCCACCGGAAGGGTCACGGAAAGCGACATCGTGGAATTGCTGGACGAGGCTGCCATCGGTGCCGCCGCCGCCGATCCTGATTCCAGCAGCGCCCGTGGGCTCGCAGATCGTTGGCTGGCGCTTGCTGCCGATCTCGACCTTCCAGCCACGGATACCGAGGAAGATATCGCGCTTCGTCGCGTCGTGGCGCGGATGATTGCTGACCCGGCCCTGGCCGAACCGCTGGCGTTCCTTCGTGCCGCCGTCGAACGGCGAACCGCTCGCCTCCAAAAGAAAGGTTGACGCCCCATGCGCTCGCTTATCGCCGCCGTGCTGATGCTCGGCGCTGCATCGTCACCCGCGCCGGTCATTGCCCAAACGGTCTATACCGGCGTCACCATCCTCGATCCGTTGACCAAAGCGCGGCTTCCGGGCCGCTACGTCGTTGTCAAGGGCGAACGAATTGTAGCGATCGGCAAGGGCCGTGTTCCGCGCCGCTACGCCAATGCAAGCCGCACAGACATGGCGGGCCGTTTCGCCATGCCCGGCCTGTTCGACACGCACGCGCATATCACGCTCGGTCCGGTGACCCCACAGGTCAAGGACGGTGCTGTGAGCCTGACGGTCGCCGGCAACGACGCGATCACACGCCATGACGCGCTGATGCTGCTGGCGGCCGGCGTGACGACGATCCGCGATCCGGGCGGCGACACTGTCCGCATGGTCGCTTACCGCGACGCAGTCGCCGCCGGGCGGTTGAGCGGACCAGAGGCAAAGGTCGCAGGCGCAGTGATCGACCGTTCCGCCTTTCCGGTACGCGGGCTCGTCGATCGTGTCGATGAGAGCCACAGCGTCGCTGCCTATGTGACGGCACAAGCCCAGGCAGGCGTGAACTACGTCAAACTGTACGAAGCGCTGACCCCTGCCGACTTGGCGTCCGGCATCAAAACCGCCCATGACGCGGGCGTCACCACCATCGCGCATCTCGGTGACGTAAGTTGGACCCAGGCGGCGCGGCTCGGGATCGACTCCCTCGTACACGCCATGCCGATTTCGCCGGATCTGCTGCCAGCGGCCAAACGCGCCGCCTACCTCGCGAAGCGTCGCCCCGGTCCCTATGCCTTCTTCGAATGGTACGAACAGGTCGATCTCGACGGACCCGAGATGCGGGAGATGATCCGCACCATCGCCGAGAAGCGCATCCCTGTGGATGCGACGCTCATCGCCTTCAACCTTGCGTTCTATGGCAACGACCAAGCCTACCGCGATCGTGACCTGGCCTGGGCACATCCTGCCATGACGCAGAATTGGGAAACGGCGTTCCGCTTCGATCTTGGCTGGAAGCCTGACGATTATGCACGTGCACAGGCCGTGTGGCCCAAGGTTCAGCGCTTCGTTCGGATGCTGCATGCGGCGGGCGTGCCACTGACCATCGGGACCGACATGAACAACCCGTTCGTGGCGCCTGGCATCAGCCTGACGCGGGAAGCGGCGCTGCACGTCGCAGCCGGTATCCCCGCCTGGGATGTGCTACGCATGGCAACAACGAACGCGGCAAGGCTCTTGAAGGTCGATGACCGGACCGGACGTCTGCAACCGGGGATGGAGGCCGATATCCTGTTCCTCGATGCCGATCCGTCGACGGACATCAATGCGCTGGCGCGTGTCACGGGCGTGGTCGAGAACGGTCGTTTCCACCGGCCCGAGGCGTTGAAGGCGGAGGCGAAACGATGATCGCGCTGGTAGCCGCGCTGCTCGCCGCTTCGGCGGCTTCGCCTCCCACTTGCCGGGATGGCGCCACTGCGAACAGTGCGGTCACCGCGGTCTACAACCTTGTGTCCGTGCCGGCCGGCGGGTCCTGGGACTGGGAGCGGATCGGTGCATTATTTCTCGATCGAGGCGTGTTCGTAACGATGATGCCGCGCGAGGGCAGTGCCCTGATGTCCAAGGCGGATGTGCCAGCGCTGCGCGCGCAAACCGAGGCCGCCTACAGGCAGTCCGGTTTCCTTGAGCGTGAATATCGACGCGAGACCCGTATCTTCGGCGACATCGCCTCGATCTACAGCAGCTTCTACATCGCCATGCCGGAGGCAAGTGATCGTCCGCTTGCACGCGGACTCCACCATTTTCAGTTGGTCAGAGCCGAGGGCTGCTGGCGGATCGTCAGCAATATATCGCAGATGGAAGGTGCCGGATGGACGGTGCCACCTGCCTTCGTAGACAAATGAGGGTCAGGGCCAAATTGGCTAACGCGCCCGTGACGTTCGCAGAATTTCCCGATTGGGAACGGTTAGGGAGACGCCGCAGGCGTTCTCGGAATCGATGCTGGATCGGGAATTTTGGCATTGGGCAGATGCCGGCGTTCGCACGCTGTCTAATTCGCCTTTTCCCCCAATAAAGGCCAGGCATTCAGCCAACCTTTCGATCGCACTCGTTCCTCGTAGATGTGGCGCTTGTCGCCAGCGAAGCGCGAAGTGGGCCGCAGGACTAGGCGCATCAGATCGCCTAGCCCGAGGGGGGCCGCCACTTCGCAGTCATATTTGCCAACGCAGCGAACGGCTACGGCGGTTGCCGTCTCGGGCCAGTATCGCATCGCGTCGGTCGCCGAGGAATACGGCTGATCGTTATTGCGATCGTGCATTCTCGCCTGGTTCTTAACGGACCATGCGATCCCCGGCTCTACGGCACACAGCGCCGCTTCACGCTTCCTGTCTTCCACCGCATCGCGGCAGAGCGGATCGTGCCAGATTACATCGACATCGCCCGCTGGTGCAGCGGGGGAGCGGCCGTGAAGATGGTCCCAGATAGCGTTCCTGACGAAACCGGCGCCGATCCAACCGTCAGGCAGGTCCAAGGCACCAACCACGCCGAGAAGATGCCAGCGGATCGGATCGGCCCGCAATACCGCGATGACCTGTGAAGCAGCATCCATCCGGCGATGCTATCGTCGCCGCCCGCCGTAGGGAACGGCGGAATTCGCGTGGCCGTCCGGGATGCTGCTCTCCCGATTAGGAACGGCCAGTGAAACGGTCGGCGCATTCCCGTTGGGATCGAGTTTTGGCAAAGGGCGTTTCCGCGCTGCTCGGCGTTGTATGGTATTAATGGAAGCTCCCCATTAAGCTGAAAGCAGCGCACTTGGCTGAAGGTGATGTCGTGTTCTGTCCCGCCGTGTTCCGAGAAGACCGTCCGGAGATTTTACGCGGATTGATCCGCACCCATCCTCTCGGCACGCTAGTCACGCATGGGAAAGCCGGCTTCACGGCCAACCTGGTGCCGTTCACGGTGGTAGAACAAAAGGATGGAACGGATCTTCTTCGCGCCCACCTCGCGCGAGCCAACGATCAGGTCGGCGAATTGCGTGAGGCCAATGAGGCGTTGATCATCTTCCAGGGGCCGCAGGCCTATGTCACGCCATCGTGGTATCCGACGAAGCAAGAGCATGGCCGCGCCGTCCCGACGTGGAACTACATCTCCGTCCAAATTCGCGGCCGACCGTCAATCTTTGAGGAAGCTGGCTGGCTGCGGGCCCAGCTGGATGCGCTAACCGATCAGCAAGAGCGGCACCGGCCTGAGCCCTGGATGGTGAATGATGCACCCGCGCCATTCGTCGCAGGACAGCTCAAAGCCATTGTGGGCCTTGAGATTCCGGTCAGCCGGATCGAGGGCAAATGGAAGGCGAGTCAGAATCAGCCAGCGGTGAACCGCTCTGGTGTAGTTGCTGGTCTTCGACAAAGCGCGCATGCGTCTGAGATGGCTGACTTGGTCGATAGTCTCGGTACACGATGAATTAGCTTCCCGAAAGCGAACGACGATCGAGAAAAGGGTTCTATTCTCGATTGTCGTGCCGTGTGGATACGTGAGAAAACCGCGCCTCGTTCAGTTCGATGGATGATGACCGCCGGGGCAGTGGCGGTAGAATGTCGATAAGCCGACTTGTAGCAGCTTGGCGATCTTCGCGGGCTTATCGCCGGCTGCGAGCAACTTTTGCGCCGTGTCGATTTTCTCTGGCGTCATTGCAACCTTGCGCCCCCCGCCGCTGCCTCCCCTAGCGCGAACTGCGGCCAAGCCAGCGATGGTGCGCTCCTTTACCAGCTCACGTTCCATCTCTGCGACCGAGGCAAGAATGTGAAAGAGAAGCCGTCCAGAGGGCGTGGCCGTATCAAATCCGTCGGTCAGTGATCGGAAGTCGACCATGCGAACCGACAGACCTGCAGCCAACTCTATGAGGCCGCGAATGGATCGACCAAGGCGGTCGAGCTTCCAGATCATTAGCGTATCCCCCGCCCGCGCGAATTGAAGGGCGTCGGCTAACCCTGGGCGATCCGCCTTCGCGCCGCTTGCCTTATCCGTGAAAATCTTCTCACAGCCGGCCTTCCCGAGCGCATCGATCTGCAATGTCAGATCTTGGTCGATGGTCGACACGCGAGCATAACCTATGAACATTAGCTGGGATTTCCGTGGCAGAGTTAAACGATAATCGCTGCTGGCGCGGTCGTCTCACGAACTACGGTCAGGGCGGTCGCACCCGTACGTCGTCCGCAGGATGAAGCGCGCTTTCGGCAACATCGACGCGCCTTCGCGGAGGTAGAAGCGGGCGGCGTTCTCGTTCCAGTCGGGCGTCTGCCACTGTATCTCGGGTATCTGGAACGCCGCGGCATGGTCGCGTACAGCGGTCAGCAGAGCTGCCCCGATCCCGCTGCTCCGATGGCCTTCACCGACGAACAGGCAGTCGAGGTGGAGGAACGGCCGCCCTGCCCATGTCGAGAAGTCCATTGTCGCGGTAGCGTACCCGATCAGCCCGCCCGCTTGCACGGCGACCCAGGCAGTGAGGGGGGCCGGTTTTAGATCGAGGGCGGACCGAAGAGCGTCCAGGCTGACGTTGGCCTCCCCTCCCTCATAGGCAGCATGACTGCGGATCAGCGAGAGCATCGCTTTCGCATCCGACCCATTTGCAGGTCGAACGCGGAAGCCGGTTCGGCTGTCGACGATGGTCATACCCGGATCAGGCACCCGGCTGCCCGCTTTCGAGTGGAAACCCTTCATCGATCCAGCCAGTCACTCCGCCGGTCATGATCTTCACCGGCCGCGACAGCCGTGCCAGTCGAAGCGCTCCCCGCGCCGCGCCGTTGCAATGCGGGCCGGCGCAATAGGTCACGAACACTGTATCCTGAGGCCACGCGGCCAGCTTTGACGCGATGATCTTGCCGTGCGGAAGGTTGATCGCGCCTGACACATGCCCCTTGGCGAAAAGATCGGGTCCGCGCACGTCGAGCAGGACGAAGCCGGGATCGGGCCGCGACAGCGCGTCGTGAACGTCCCAGCAATCCGTCTCGAAACGGAAGCTGCCGGCGAAGTGAGCTTCAGCCTCGGGGGCGGGTGCTGCGGGAATGTCGATGACGGCGTTGGGCATGGAGCGTCTCCTGATGATGACGCCTTGTGGCCGATCATTACCTGCTCTCGCCATCGGCAGGATTGCCGTTTATCATAAGGATCATGCCAAACCCCGCTGCCTTGCCCAACCGCCGGGTCGTTGCCCTGGCCTATGACGGCCTCTGCACGTTCGAATTCGGGATCACGGCGGAGGTGTTCGGCCTCGCGCGGCCGGAGATGGGCGCTGATTGGTACAGCTTTACAGTGTGCGCAGAACGTCCCGGGCGGCTGGCGACGAATGCCGGCCTGACGGTTCAGGTGGATGACGGCCTGGACATGCTGGCGGAAGCCGGAACGGTCGTGATTCCCGGATGGCGATCGGAAGGCGAGCCACCATCGGAACGCCTGCGCGCAACTCTCCTTGCCGCCCACGCGCGAGGGGCGCGACTGGTATCCATCTGTTCGGGCGCCTTCCTGCTGGCGGCCACGGGATTGCTGGATGGCCGGAGGGCTACGACGCACTGGCGCTATGCCGAACGCCTGCAAGCGGCTCATCCCTCCATCCTCGTGGACGCCGACACGCTTTACGCGGGAGATGGCCGCGTCTTCACGTCCGCCGGGTCAGCGGCCGGCATCGACCTGCTGCTTCATCTCGTCCGCCTGGATTTCGGTCCGGATGCGGCGAACAGCGTGGCGCGCCGCCTGGTGGTCGCGGCACACCGCAGCGGCGGGCAGGCCCAGTTCATCGAGTGCCCGGTCATGTCGCGATCGGACAGCCCCCTCGGCGGATTGCTCGAACAACTGCGGCGTGATCCGGCGCGACAATGGACGATCGGGCAGATGGCCCGCGCAGTCGCAATGAGCGAGCGCACGCTGGCACGCCGCTTCCGGGAAGAAACGGGACGCAGCCCGTTTGCATGGCTGACCACACAGCGGATCGCGTCGGCACGCGATCTGCTCGAAACGACGAACCTGCCGATGGAGCATATCGCCGAGAAGGCCGGTATGGGGAGCGCGACCAATCTCCGGCTGCACTTCACCGCCAGCGTCGGCATACCGCCGAACCTCTATCGCAAGCAGTTTCGCCTACAGGAGCGCCCGCTCTCGCCAGCGCCATGAAGGCGTTCAAGTTTGCGAAGGGGCTTTCCCATTGGGAACGGCGCGCGAGACGGCCCAGGCTTTCCCATTGGGATGGTGAATTGGGAAAGCGAAGCCTGACGCTGGCAGAGAGGCAAGCGGACAATAAGTGCCCCTAGCAGCCAATCAGTGCTCGATGGAGATGACTTGCGCGCTCGGTGTTAGCGACGACGATCGCAGAATGCGCAGATCTTGCGGTTAGATTCGTCGTGCGTAGATCGGTTCGACATCGACCGGCAACGCCTTCATCGTGACGACAACGGCCTCCGCATCGGGATCGAGCTTGGAGTACCGGGCGTAGAAGGCTTTCACACCCTCATAATCGCCATCGCCCTGCAGCTTAACGATGGTTGCGACGAGATCGCCGATTGACTGTTCCATTTTGTTCGGATCGACGCGAAAGCGCTTCGCCGTCGCATCCCAGACCACCGCGCCATGTTCACGCAGGAAAGTGTACTGCGCCGCCGCACCCTTGGCATGAGCTTCGCCCAGCCCGTAGCGCATGAACCGGAAGAGCTGGACGAGGTAGGTCGCGTAGAGCTTTGGCCGGTCGGCCTCCGCAAGCTCGCCCTTCTTCATCATGAAGAGGATATTCCACACACCCATCACGTCCGCCTTGCATTCCTCAAGACCTGAAAACTGCTCTTTCAACTCGGCAGCGACGCTGGTCTTGCGTCCGTTCTTGACAATCGTGCCGGGTCCAAGGCTGTGCGACAGTTCGTGGAAGAGCGTGTGGTTCAGCATCTGCTCCTTAGAGACCCACGCGGCCTGATCGGGCGTCAAGACGAGATTGCCCATCGGCGCGACGATACGGTCGAACTTGGCGCCGATGACATTGGCGAGAATAACCTTCTTCGCGCCCTTCGCTTCACGCACGCGTTCATCATTGGGGAGGTTGAAGGCCGCAGTCTGGATTCCCGGCTTCGACTCGCCACCGCTATAGACTTGATCGACGACCGCAATGGGTGATTCGAACCCGCGCTGGAAGTTCTTGTACCGCTCCGCTACCGGCAGGTTGGTTTCCATGTCGCGCAGATAGTGCTTGTACTTATCCAGCGCCGCCGAAGCCTTGGGATTGCGGAGGGTGACAAATGCCTCGAACGCGGCTTTCTGTCCGTAGAGTTCGTCACGGTAGCTCTCATAGGGGCCGATTGCCACCTCGATCGGCGTGCCCTTTACATCCATCCATGCGAGTTCAGACTGGAAATAGTCGTCAGTCCGAAATGCCTTTGCGCGCAGCGACAGAAAAGCCCTGAGGCTAGCGTTTGACGTTGTCGCCGCCGCCTGATCGAGCAGCTTCGCGGCAGGTTCCAGCCACTGCGCATAATATTTCGAATAGGGGATCGCGATTAGCTTCCCTCCGAAACGTCGCACGACAGTATAGGGGTTGAGCAACGCTTCTCTCTCGGCGGGATGCACGGCGAGGTAGGCGTCGAGTTCGGCCTTGGTGAGATCCTCGGGATAATAGCCGCCGCCAGGGGCTGGACGGCGTGTACCCCAGAACGGAGCGTCACCGTTGAGACGGTTCCAAGGACCGGCCATCAGGTCGAACATCGCAAGCAGGCGCGCGCTGTCGGAACGCGCCGATGCCGCGATCGCCGCTCGGATCGCTGGATTGCCGTCACCGTTCTGGCGCAGGTAGACGTCATTCAGCTTGTCGGCAGCTTGGTTGAGCAGGTTGACGACCTTCCGCTCCTCGGCGGTCAGATAGCTTTCGTCCGGGCGTATTTCGATACGCACCAGCGCAGCACGCGTAGCTGCGAGTGTCGCCCCGTCCTCGGTCGCGGCGGGCGACTCCGCAAAGCCGGGGATGGCGAGAAGGGAGAGAAGCGAAATTGCAAGCGGAAGGGAGCGCATGGCGGAAACCTGACAGACCGAGACGGCGCGATCAATATCGCGCCTTCTCGATTGGGAACGTGGAGCGGAAAACCGGCGCCCGCAATCTGGCGGCCGGTCACACGCGGGTCTCGCTTTCCCGAAATCTGTTCCCGATTTGAGATTCCCGAAATCGCCAATTTCGTTGGGAAAACGGGAAAGAGGCTGATCGGCCATTCGCGTTCATTGACAGCCGATCAGGACTTGGCGCTGCAAACTGACGCCTTGCACAAGGTAGGGTGCGAGAAGCTGTTCACCGACAAGACGAGCGGCGCGAAGGTCGATCGACCGGGGCTGGCCCAGTAGGGCGAGAAGGCACGCGGCGGCGACAAGTCTCCGACACGTGCCTTTCCCGCTCATCAGTCGGCGTGCGGGTCGTCCCAGATGCGGGCTGTGGCCAGCTCGATGAGACGCTTGCCGATATCGAGGTCGATCCTGATGTCCTTGTTGCACGCCTCGACATGGGCGATCCTGCCTGGGCACGCGAAGGGAAGCTCGGCGATGGTGTCGACCATGCGACCCGGCAACGCATCCGAGACCGTCTCGGGCAGCGTGACGCCCACGACTTCGAGTCGGGTGCCGGACCAGTCGAGTTTCCCGGCCATCGAGATCTCGGCCTTGATCGTCCCGTTCCGCCAGAAGAGCGTGACGAACATCGGCGTGCCGTCGGTCGAGACCTCGAAGGTAGTTTCGTATTCGTTCGCCAGTTTGGCGAAGACGGCGGTGGCGCCGCCGGGCGCTGCAGCCGCCACGGCTGCAGCCATGTCGTCGATCCAGCCGTCGGCGCCGGAAGCGCGTAGCTTCCCGCGCTCCGCCGGGCGATGTGCGACCGCCCATGGGACGTCGTAGAAGCCGCCCACGATCTCGTCGTGCGCTGGGATGAAGTCCAGGACTGGTCCCTCCCGCATCGCCTCGTCGACCGCCAGATAGTGGACATGCATGGCAAAAGTATTCTCCTCTCGCTGGTGGCTCAGGTCGATCGCGACCAGCTGGACCTCGGCGCCGTGTGCGGCGGCCGCGGCATCGGCGACATCGCGGACCTGCTGCGCACGGGCGCCAATCGTCTTGCGCCGCTTCCACAGGATGCGCATGTCCAGCACGATCGATTCAGCGAATTCGAGGATCTGGGCAGGCAGCGCGGCGGCGAACCGCGGGGCGTCCGTACCGTTCGCCCATCGCTGCAGGACGACGCCGCCGGCGGCAGCGAACGGGGGGAACTGCAGGAGGTGACGATCGTCGGTATCGACGACGAATACCGGGGAAGGCAGGCCGAGCCGGCGGCATGCCAGCCTACGGGTCAGGCGCTCGATGTGCGAGATGAGGAGATCGAAGTTGGGACCGTGTGCGTCACGCCGCGTGCACTCCATCGGATGCAGGCCTGGGCGGCCCGCATCGAGCACCCACGTCTCCTCGCCGAAACTGACATCGCCGACGCCGTAGGCCTTGACCGGCGTGCCGAGGGGAAGCGTGAACTCGGCTCCCTTGGTCTCGAATGTCCAGGTCATCTCGAACGCGAGATTGTCGATCTCGTCGTCGGTGAGACGGCTCAGTACCTGAGCCCCGTCCTTGACGCCACTGATCCGCAAATCGAGTTCCAAGGCATTGGTCAGCGCGTCGGCGATCGGCGTGCCGTTCCCGATGTCCAGCATGGCGGTTCGTGCCTGCAATCGATCGGCTAGCAGTGCAGCGCCGAACTGAACCTGATTCCCAACGTACATTCCTTTTCCCCTCTCAAACTCTGAGCGCATCTTCACGATGCTGTCGGACGACTGAAGAATTACGGAATACAGGACCATGTTGAGGACCTGAGTGCGGGTTTGCCGTTCGGATCGTTTCCAACCAATCATACAGGCAACGAGCGAACAGCGAGGTTTCAACGGCTCAATGATTCGCACGCGAGCCGGTGCAGCAGTGGCGCAGAGACGCGGAAGGACGTGGCGGGCTCGCTTTCTTCCGGCGGGGGCGACGGCATCGGCTGCTACCCCGCCCCATCTCGCTCGGGGGATGGGGCAGTAGCGATCACGGGCCGGGCCTTGATCGGGCTACAGTCCGGTCGGCGCCGCCTGCTCGACCGTCCTGCGCCCGAGCTCCATGGTCAGCTTGAGTAGGTCGCCACGCTGCTCCATGCCGATGATGAGGGCGTTGCGCGGAATGCAGTCGATCTCGATGACCTCGCGGAGGCGCCGACCGACAAGCGCGGCGATGATCGTGGCGGGCAGCCCCTTGGCGTTCACGGTCAGGAGGTCGCCGTCCAGCCGATAGGGGCTTGCGCCGTAGCTAACGATATGGCCCCGGATCGTGCCGTCCTCCCAATAGACCGCGCCCGTGGCGCCGTCGCCGAATCGGAATTCGACGTCGCGTTGGATCTTGAGCATCCGCAGCACCGCCTTGGGGGCGAGGCCCGCCATCGCGATCACCCCGAGCGCCGCATCGTCGATCCAGCCGGTCCCGCCCGCGACCATGACGCGCGCGAGTTCCGCCTCGCGCCGGAGGTGGGTGTCAACGATCTGGTGCAACTTGCGGTCGAGGCGGTCGGTGTCGGTGTTGGAGATGCGGTGGACCCCCACCCTCAGGTCGGCACCGAGCGTCCGGAGATCGATTGTCGTCTCGATGCCCACTCCGGTGGGCCGGACGCCGATCGCGACGATCTGCATCGGCGAGATGCCGTCCGTTGCCGATCCGACCACCCTCTGCGCGCTCTCGCGGATGATCTGGGAGAACTCCTTGAGCGGCTTGGTCGCCCTCACGATCGCGGTGGCCGCTTCGACCAGTTCGGCGATCGTCCTGTCCAGGTCGGGTTCGTCCGACTTGAACGCGGGCAGGGGGAAGCGGAACTCGACACCGGACGTGCCGATCGGCTCGGAGCGGATCTGCAGGCAGTATTCCTGATCGTCATCCTCCAGCGCCTCTGCGACGGAGAGGCGGCCGAGCTTGCGCATCTCTGTCCTCGGCATCGCCTCCGTGGCGGCCGCCAGAACTTGAGCCAGCTCTGCCTGGCGCGCGACCGGATCGAGCCTGGGCGGTTCGACTTGCGGTCCGCCGAAGGTCGAGGCCGCGATGACGTTCTCCATGTACATACTGTTTTCCCTCTTTCCCGACGTAACCGCTCGCTACTTCGTTTCCCCCCGGCCTCCGGCTCACCCTTCAGCACGCGTCGATATCGGTCCGCGGTGCCGCGCGGGCTTTCAGCAGCATCGTCGACGATCTGGTGACGCGGCGCGCGACCACCGCGCTCGCACCGCGCAATGACCGGCGACACAACACAGCGGCGGTTGACGGGCGGTTAAGGTGCCGCCGACCCCGCGGTCGGTTCTGGACCTGATCGACTCCGCGTCCTCGCTTAGTAACGCTTGAACGGTGTCGACGGGGTGGCGACAGCTTGTTCGGTCGCTCCCGCGGAGGTTCGCCTTGGGCCGCATTGAGGAGGAGCTTACGTTCCGGAGCTATCGCGCGCGTTCGGTTGAGACTCGCACACGGTCCTGTGTGGTGCGGCCGTGGCCACGCCCGATCGATGCAGACGCCGCGTCCGCTGGCAGGCGCGTGGCGGTGCGGTAAAGGTGCGGTAAGAATGCTTGAAATTGGCTGATGTTCCTACTATGTTCCGGCCTGGAGCGGATCCCGACCAACGGTTTTCTGCGGAGATCCTCTCACTGCACTGTGTTGACATCGCAGGGGTCGCAAGTTCAATCCTTGCCACGCCCACCATAAAAGGCGGCTGATCCGAGAGGGTCGGCCGCCTTTTTTCGGTTATGCCCGGGCGAGCCGATCCATAATGGAACCGGTCGCCGGGGCGGATCAGGAGGATTTCGTCGCACGCCGGAAGCCATCCGGTGCGACGTGCGTTGGGCCCCGGACTTCATACGGAGACGGTCACATGCCCACGATCAACGCTACCTTCGAAACCCGGCGCGATGCCGAACTTGCCGTCGAGCATCTCGTCCAGGATCACGAGATCGACCGCGAGGCCATCACAATCGGCACCGAGGGTGACGAGAACAGTGTCGGCGAGGTCCAGGGCGGCTCGGATGCGGGGGACGAGGATGTCGGCGATGACGACGCTGCGTTGAACGGAGCGATCGCGGTATCGGTGTCGGTCGAGGGCGAGGACGACGCGGACACGGTGCTGGACGTGTTGCACGAATATGGCGGGGCGGATGTCACGCAGGACGACTAGTCGGTCGGCCGCAGCTACGGCTGCGACTCGAAGGTCATCGTCGCGGTCATGTGCAGCGCTGCGCCGGATCCGATGACGTCGAGAGCGTGCCGGGCGTCGTCATGACGCCCGGCCAACCGCACCTCGTCGCCTGAGAAAACCGGCGCGAGCGCGCGATAGGTGAATGTCGCGGGGGCCGGGGTGTGGTTGGCGGCTGCGTGGATGAGGTGGGTGGCCAGAAGGGGGCCGTGGACGACGATGCCGGGATAATGTTCGACGGTGCGGGCATAGTCCGCGTCGTAATGGATGCGGTGGCCGTTGAGGGTCAGGGCGGAGTAGCGGAACAGGTCGACGGGGCCGAAGCGTCGAGACGCTTCCCATTGCGGGGAAAGGGTCGACAGCCTTTGTACCGGTGTGGATCGAGCGGTGGCGCGGGGAAGGAAGGCGATGTCCTGGAGATCCGTTACGCGGGGGGCGCCGGTGGGGGTTTCGATGCGGTGCTCGAGAGTGGCGAGGAGGAAGTCGCCGGTGGTGCCGCGCTTGCGTTGAGCAGCGGCGACCCTGGTGTGGCGGATCAGCGGTTCGTCGGGGACGATCGGGGCGTGCCAGCGGATCGCGCCGCCGGCCCACATGCGCCGTGGCCATGGCAGCGCGGGAAAGGGCGCCATCGCGAGCGCGTGCCCGTCCTCGCGGGTTTCGCGGGGGATCGCGGTGAACAACAGCCAGTGGAACGCAAGCAGCGGCGCGTCGTCGGCGAGGTCGAAAAGGCGGCGATAGGCGTCGCAGCGGTGCGCGTCGGCGCGATCCGCGACGGTAACGGTGCGCCCGATCAGGCCGGCGATCAGCGCTTCGATGTCGTCTTCATCGGGAGTCATCGGCGGATGCTGCGCCGCTTCGGGGGCGGAGACAAGGTCACTCGCCGGCGAGATAGCGGGCGACGGGCTCGATCATGTCCTCGGGGATGCGGCGGGCGATGACGGGCATCGTCGCCTGCGACTTGCGCGCGTCGACGACCTCCTTCTCGCCGCGCCATTGGCGAAGGCGCTGCGCGATGTAGGACGCACGCTGGCCATCGATGACGGGATAGGGCTTGGCGCCCGCGACGTCGTGGCAACTGCGGCAGGGGGGGAGCTGCTTGTCCGGCAAGCCCTGCGCGACGAGGCGGGCAGCCGCGGAATCTCCGCGCGCGCGTGCCGGCGCGAGGCCGGGCATCGCGGCGAACTGCGCCGCGAGCGTGCGCATCTCGTCCGCGCGCAATGTCGCGGCGGCGTTGCCCATGACGCCGCTGGCGCGTGTGCCCTCGGCGTAGCGTGCGAGCGACTGTGCGAGATAGGCGGGATGCTGGCCGCCGAGGATGGGAATGTCGGGCTGGTCGCGCCCGCGTCCGTCCGCGCCGTGACAGCCTGCGCACGACGCGAAGCGGCCGTCGCCGGGCGAACCGGTGAGCGCGCGGTACTGGGCGGGGGTCATCGTCGGCAGGCGGCGGACGAAGGCGACCATGCGGCGGACCTCGTCGGGGCGGCCCGTCGCGCCCCAGGCGGGCATGCCGGTATATTTCACGCCGTGCTCGAGGATCCAGAAGAGCTGACGGTCGGTCCAGTCGCGCGCGTTGACCGAGAGGTCGGGCGCGGGGGGCGTCGCGGCCTGCATCAGCGGGAGCGGGCGTACGCCGGGCGCGCCGTGGCAGCTGGCGCAACTGGCGGCGTAGAGCCCGGCGGCGCTGACGAGCCCGGTCGGGTCGGCGGGGTCCTTCGGCGCCTGGAACGCGGCATAGGTGCGGACCGAGTTGCGCATCGTCCAGTGGAGGAACCAGTCGGTGACCTTCCAGTGCCCGCTCGACGCCGCGATCTGGAACAGCCCCGACCATGCGAAGAGCAACCCCGCCGCGGCGAGCGCGGCGACGGCGGCGAGCGCGCGCGCCCAGGTGATGCGGATCGTCATACGGGGCGGTCCTTCGTCGTCAGCAGCGTGCCGAGCAGCGCGAGCCCGCCGAGGAAATAGCTCGCCGCGCCGACGATCAGCATCACGACGCCGCCGAGCTGCTGGTCCAGCAGCGCATCGGGCATCGCGTGCGCCATCGAGGGGTAGAGCGGGCGGGGCGCCAGGCCGATCAGCGCGCCGAGCAGCGTCATGTGCATCGAGGTGAGCAGCAGCGCGCCGACGCCGCTCGCGCGGTTGGCAGGCGCGATCGCGGCGCTCCACAAGGCGGTGCCCGCAGCGAGAAACATCGCCTGTTCGAGCGCGGCGACCGCGGGGTGGGCGTCGGCGATGCCGCGAAGCGCGGGCAGGTGCCATGTCCACACGGTCGCGAGTTCGACGACCGACATCGCGAGCGGGGTGACGAGGCGGGGCCAGCGGCGGGCGGGGTCGCGACGAGTGCCCGTCAGCGCGAAAGCCAGGAGCGGCGCGGCGACCGCGACCGCGATCATGTGCGCAATCATGTGGCCGGTCATTCCGAGCGTCGCGGCGGCGAGCCAGCCGAGCGGGAGCAGCGCGATCGCGGCGAGGAGCGCGGCGCGCTTCACCGGCAGTCCGTCAGGAAGATCACCGGCACCGCGGTGAAGGCGACCGCGATGAAGCTGAGGATCGCGAGCAGCTGGGTCGCGAAGGCGAGGAAGCGGACGCGATCGCTGTCGGTGGCGTTGTCGTGCGGCGGCGGGTCGCCGGGTGCGCGGCCCTGGATCCAAGCGATGACGCCCGCGGCGGCGATGATCGCGAGTGCGGCGAGGGTGCCGATTGCGAACGTCCAGGGGAAGCGCGCGAATTCGCCCACCTTGGCACAGTGGATCGCGGCCCAGAGGTACGAGAACAGGAAATGCGCGGCCCAGACGGTGGGCGGGACGATCAGCGTCCACAGCGTGACCCGCGTCTCGCGGATGCGGCTGCGCAGCCCGCGCTTCATCGCGCCACCGGGAAGCCGCCGATCGTCGCATAGGTGACGATCGCGGTGAGCGCGAGGAAGTGCATGTAGACGGTGATGTTGCGGATATCGGCGTCGTAGGCCGGGGTCATCCTGCCTGCGAGGCTGCGCGCGAGCGTGTAGGCCTGCATGATCGCGCCGACGCCCGAATGCGCGACCGTCCACACCACCAGCGTCCAGACGATCGCGGGATAGACGTGGAGCGTGGGCTCGAGCCCGGTCGTCCACGGGCCCGCGAGGCCGGCGCCGAGCGCGGCGAGGTTGGCGAGGATGCCGAGGCCGAGCAGCGTGCGTGCAAAGGTCACGCCGCCGCGGGCGTGGATTTCGCGTGCGGCGATCGTGGCGAACCAGGTGGCGAGCGTCAGCGCGAGCGCGACCATCGGCCAGTAGAGGCCGGGGCCGTCCATGCCGGGACCGGAGGGCGGGAAATCGTCATGGACGGTCCAGAAGAAATAATAGCCGAAGACGAGGCCCGAAAAGGCGGTGGCGTCCGCCATCATCGTGATGAACATCGCCCACCAGCCTGGCGCCTGCGGCCCCGAGACGTAGAGCGGAAGTTCGAGACCGTGGCCGATCGGCTTGCAGGGCTTCTCGGGGATCTCCGCGGTGCCCGTCCACAGCCACCACACGACCATGCCGAGCGTGACGATGCCCCCCGCGAGCGACCACCAATAGAGGTGATAGGTCGTCAAGATGAAGACGCTGCCGAGCGCGATCGCGGTGAGCATCGGCTTCCAGCTGGGGGTGCCGAGGCGGGCGACGTAGAGGGGGCGGGCGTCGAGCACGGTGGTGACGATCGTCTCGCGGCGGCCCTCCTCCGCGTCCGCCAGGAAGAAGCGGCCCTCGTCGACCTTCGCGACGAAATCCTTCTGGTCCCAGATCGGATAGCGCGATTCGATGAGCGGAACCGAGCGGATGCCCCAATCCTCGTCGTCGGGATGCGCGAGCCATTCGAGCGTGCCCGCATTCCAGGGGTTGCGCGGGCTCTTGGCGCGGCGCGGCGACAGCGCGAGATCGATACACACGATCGCGACGCCGGTCGCGAACAGGTAGGCACCGATCGTGGAGGCGAGGTTGAGCCCGCCGATCCCGAGTGCTTCGGGATAGGTGAAGACGCGGCGCGGCATCCCGAGCAACCCCGACAGGTGCATCGGCATGAAGGCGAGATTCGCGCCGACGAACATGATCCAAAACGCGATGCGGCCGAGCCGATCGGACAGTTTCTTTCCCGTGACGAGTGGCCAGTAATAATAGAGCCCGCCGAACAGCGGCAGCAGCGTGCCCCCGATCAGGACGTAGTGGAGGTGGGCGACGACGAAATACGTATCGTGCGCCTGCCAGTCGAACGGCGCGATCGCGACCATCACGCCCGTCAGCCCGCCGACGACGAAGATCGCGAGACTGCCGCTGGCGTAGAGCAGGGGCGTAGACCACTTCACCTTGCCCGCCCAGAGCGTGGCGATGAACGCGAAGATCTGGATACCCGTCGGGATCGCGACGGCTTCCGACGCGGCGGAGAAGAAGGCGAGACTGATCTTGGGCAGTCCGGTCGCGAACATGTGATGGACCCACAGGCCGAACGACAGGAACGCGGTGCCGACCGCCGCCAGCACGATCCACGGATAGCCGAGCAGATGGCGTTGCGCGAACGTCGGGATCAGCATCGCGAACAGCGCGATCGAGGGGAGGAAGACGATGTAGACCTCCGGGTGGCCGAAGATCCAGAACAGGTGCTGCCACAGCAGCGGATCGCCGCCGCGGCCTGCGTCGAAGAACGGCCAGTCGAGCAGCCGCTCCATCTCGAATAGCAGGTCTCCCGCGATCAGCGGCGGGAAGGCGAACAGGATCATCACCGCGACGACGAGGATGTACCACGCATAGAGCGGCATCAGGTTGAGCCGCATGCCGGGCGGACGGCATTTGAGGACGCCGACGATCAGCTCGACCGCGGCGGCGACCGACGACACCTCGATGAAGCTCAGACCCAGCATCCAGATGTCGGCACCCAGCCCGCTGAGATCGGTGCGCGTCGTCAGCGGCGGGTACATGAACCAGCCGCCGTCGGGGGCGGCGTTGAAGAAGATCGACCCCCCGACGAAGACGCCGCCGATCAGGAAGCTCCAGTAACCGAACGCGGACAGCCGCGGGAAGGGCAGGTCGCGCGCGCCAAGCAGCTGGGGCAGCAGGATGATCGAGACCGCCTCGAACATCGGCACCGCGAACAGGAACATCATCATCGAGCCGTGAAGCGTGAACAGCTGGTTGAAGGTGTTCGCGGAGACGAGATCGTTGTCGGGCACCGCGAGCTGCGCGCGCATGACGAGCGCGAGGATGCCCGCGAACAGCATGAACGCGAACGCGGTCAGCGTGTACCACGCGCCGACGCGGTTGTTGTTGCAGTCGGTCCAGCGGAGGAACAGGCCGCTGGGCGCTTTCCAGACGGCGCGGAGGCGGTCTTCCTGCGCGGCGCGGAGCGCGGGGTCGTCCTGGGCGTGAAGGCTCATTGCAGCGTCACCAGATAGCGGGCGATGGCGTCGGCCTCCGCGGGGGGCATGTGCTTGAAAGCGGGCATCCGCGCGCCGGGCTTGGTGGCGTGCGGATCGCGGACGAAGGCGGCGACATTGGCCTGCGTCATCGGCAGGACGCCCGCGGCGAGCGTGGTGCGGCTGCCGAAATGGGTGAGGTCGGGACCGATTCCGCCGGCCTGGTCGGTGCCGCGGATCGCATGGCAACCGCCGCAGCCGTACCGCGCGAACAGCGCGTCGGTCGCGGTGGCGGGACGGCGTTGTGTTGCCAGCCATGAGTCGAATGCGGCGGGCTCCATCGCGATCACGTCGAACGCCATCAGCGCGTGGCTGAGCCCGCAGAACTCGGTGCAGACGCCGCGGTAGCGCCCAGGCTTCGTCGCGCGGACGACGAGGTGGTTGGTGCGGCCGGGGATCATGTCCATCTTGCCGGCCAGCCCCGGGATCCACAGGCTGTGGACGACGTCCTTCGCGGTCAGGTCGAACTGCACGGTGCGGCCGACGGGGAGGCGGATCTCGTTGGCGGTTTTGACCGCGGGCGCACCGGGGGGGCGATAGGCGACGCGCCACCAGAACTGCTCGCCCTCCACCGCGATGCGCAGGTCGGCGGGGGACACCGCGCGAGGCCGCATCGCGGGCAGCGTCCAGACGAGGAGCGCGAGGAGCACGATCGTGGGGATCACGCCACCGAGCCATCCGACCAGACGCATCCCGCCGGTGTGGCTCAACCGTTCCGGCTTCGCGCGGACCGCGGCGATCATCAACGCGGCGACCCCGGCGCCGATCACGACGGCGCCGACGAGCATGACGAGCGCGATCCGGCGCACCGCATCCGCCTCCTCGCCGAACGGTGCGAGCGCGGACTGGTGCACATTGCATCCCGTAAGGAACGCAGCGGCGACGAGCGGAACGAACGGTCGACCCCAAGGTCGGCGGGTGGGCATCGGTTGCGAAACTTTCGTGCCCGACCCGCGTCGTGCGGCCCCCGGTGCGCGCGTCGCTTGCCGAGCCGCCGGACCACGTTAGGAAGGGGCTCCTGGGGGAAGACGATTCATGGCCGAAATGGTTTCATCGACCGACATGCCGGCTGCGCCGACGAAGAAGGACATCCGCCTCGTCATCACCGCATCCTCGCTGGGGACGGTGTTCGAATGGTATGATTTCTTCATCTACGGCACGCTGGCAGCGTCCGGCATCATCGGGCGGACCTTCTTTCCTGCGGGCAACGAGACGGTGCAGACGCTGCTCGCCTGGGCGGGGTTCGCGGTCGGGTTCGGGTTCCGGCCGCTGGGTGCGGTGCTGTTCGGCTATCTGGGCGACAGGCTGGGGCGCAAATACACCTTCCTCGTCACGATCGCGCTGATGGGCGTCGCGACCGCGGGCGTCGGGCTGATCCCGAGCTATGCCGCAATCGGGTTCGCCGCGCCCGCGCTGGTGCTGCTGCTGCGCGTCGCGCAGGGACTGGCGCTGGGCGGCGAATATGGCGGCGCGGCGATCTACGTCGCGGAGCATAGCCCCAAGGGCAAGAGCGGGTTCTACACCAGCTTCATCCAGGCGGGCGTGGTCGGCGGGTTCATCCTGAGCCTGGTCGTCGTACTGGCGACCAAGGGCACGCTGTCGACCGCGCAGTGGGAGGCGTGGGGCTGGCGGTTCCCGTTCCTGTTCTCGATGGTGCTGCTCGCGATCTCGCTGTGGATGCGCCTCAAGCTGTCCGAGAGCCCCGTCTTCAAGGCGATGCGCGCGGCGGGGGAGACGGTGAAGAACCCGATCAAGGCCAGCTTCACGCATCCGGGCAATTTCAAGCGGATGATCGTCGCGCTGTTCGGGATCGCGGCAGGGCTGACCGTGATCTGGTACACCGCGATGTTCACCGTGCTGTCGTTCCTGCAGACGACGATGCGGGTGGAGGAAACGACCGCGCAGCTGATCGTCGGGTTCGGCGCGCTCGTCGGGCTGGGCTGGTTCCTGCTGTTCGGGCACATCTCCGACCTGGTCGGGCGCAAGACGCCGATCGTGATCGGCTATGCGCTGACGCTCGTGCTGCTCTTCCCGATCTTCTGGACGATCGCGGCCGCGGCCAATCCGGGCCTGGCGCATGCGGCGCAGCGCGCGCCCGTCGTCGTCGCGGGGCCGACCTGCGAATACAGCCCGTTTGCGGCGAAGCAGACCGACGCATGCGGCAAGCTGCTCGACTATTTCTCGAAGAAGGGCGTCGCCTATACCAAGGTGAAGGAAGAGGTGGTGATGGTGTCGATCGGCGGGCGGCCGGTGGCGGACATGTCGCCCGCCGGGCTCGACGCGGCGCTGACCGCGAGCGGGTACGATCTCGCCAGGGTGCGGCCGTCGGCGGCGAACATCGGCGTGATCCTGCTCGCGATCCTCGCGCTGGGGGCGCTGTCGGGGATCACCTTTGGGCCGGTCGCGGCGCTGTTGTCCGAGATGTTCCCGCCCGAGATCCGCTACTCCTCGCTGTCGATTCCCTATCATCTGGGAACGGGATATTTCGGTGGATTCCTGCCGTTCATCAGCCAGTATATCGTGGCGAAGACCGGGGATCCGTTCGCGGGGTTGTGGTACACGATCGGGGTCGTCGCGATGGCGCTGGTCGTCACCGCGGTGTGGCTGAAGGAGGACCGGCAGGGGCGCGTATCCGCCTGAGGGTGGCGCGGGCGATCGTGGGCCGCTAACCGATCCGGCATGATCGTGTCCCCGAACCGCCTGCGTCTCGATGGCGACGCGCTTGTTGCGAACTGGCGCGCGCTGGCGCGGATGGCGGGCGGCGCGGCGTGCGGGGCGGCGGTGAAGGCCGACGGCTATGGGCTGGGCGCGCGGGTGGTCGTGGCGAAGCTGGCGGCGGCGGGGTTGCGCGACGCGTTCGTCGCGACGTGGCGGGAGGCGGCGGCGATCGCGGATTTTTGCGCGGATCGGGGCGTTACGGTTTCGGTACTCCACGGCGTGCGCGAGGAGGACATGGCGGCGGCGGTGGCGATGCCGGGGGTGCGGCCGGTCCTCAATACACCCGCGCAGGTGCTGCGATGGCGCGGTGCGGGCGGCGGCGCGTGCGACGTGATGGTCGATACCGGAATGAACCGGCTGGGCATCGCGCCGGAGGACATCGCGGAGGGGCTGCTCGACGGTCTGGCGATCGGGACGCTGATGAGCCATCTCGCCTCCGCGGACGAGGATAGCGCGATGAACGACGCGCAGCGCGCGCGGTTCGCGGCGCTTGCGGGGCGGACGGGGGCGCGGCGGATGAGCCTGGCCAACTCGGCGGGCATCGCGCTGGGGGCGGGCTATGCGTTCGATCTCGTGCGGCCGGGGCTGGCGTTGTACGGCGGCGTGCCGCGCGGCGAACTGGCGGCGGCGATCGTGCCAGTCGTGACGCCCGAGGCTCAGGTGCTCCAGCGGCGGCGCGTGCCGGCAGGGGGTGTGGTTGGCTACAACGCGACGTGGACCGCGCCGCGCGACACCGAGGTGGCGATCCTCAACATCGGCTATGCGGACGGATATTGGCGGGGCTTTTCGAACGCGGGCGTCGCGCGGGCCGGGGGGCGGGCATTGCCGGTGATCGGGCGCGTGTCGATGGATCTGGTCGCGATCGACGTGACCGGCGCGGATGTGGGCGAGGGCGACTGGGTGGCGCTCGACTATGCGCTGCCGGTGGCGAGTGCGGTGTCCGGGATGTCGCAATATGAGCTGCTGACCGGGCTGGGCGCGCGGTTCGATCGGGTGTGGTGCTGAGCACCATGCGATGCGTCAGGGGACGGCCGCGATCGTCCAGGGATCGACCGGCGCCTGCCGGATCCAGCGCGTGGCGAGCCACTTCGCCCCGCGCGTCACCGGCAGGCCTGCGTGGCGGGTGCGGGGATCGGGACGACCGTCGGGCAGGACGTTCGTGAACACGATGGCGTCCCCGCCGCGTGGCGTGACGGTGACCCCGGCGTCGGGAAACACGGTCTCGCCGCCGCCGAACCCTTCGTTGAGGTAGATGAGCACGGTCGTGGTGCGCTGGTTCCCGGCGCCGGCGATGGTGTCGAGATGCGGGCGATATTGCTGGCCGGGGCGGTAGCGCAGGATCGTCAACGGCTCGCCGCACGCGATCGGGGTGCCGCTCGCGAGGGCGACGCGGCGGTTGATCGCGCGCACGACGAGATCCTCGCGCGTCGGGCCGATCGCCATGCCGTCCGAAGTGCGGACCGGATGGGCGATGCGCGCGCCGGTGCGCGGATCGAGGACGCTGGCAGGCTCCAGCAGTTCCGCCGACACCGACGCGAGATGCGCGCATTCGGCGGGGCTGAGCAACGCAGGGTAGCGGACGATCGAGGGGGTGGCGGACAGGATGTCTGCCTCCGGCAGATCGGCCGGAGTGCCGTCGTCCGTGAGGCGCATCGCGCGCAGAAGGTCCTGATGCGCGGCGGCGACCGGATCCCCCTTCGCCGCGGTGGCGAGCAGCGCGACCGCCCGCGGCCAGTCGGCCGGCGCACCGGTGCCGTTCGCGGTCAGCGCGATTTCCATCAATGCGCCGTCGACATGCCCGATCGCGACGGCACGCCGGATGAGCGCCCGGGCGGCGGCGAAGTCGCGCGGCACGACGTCGCCCGCCAGATGCCACACTGCCATTTGCATCAATGCGCCGACGTCGTCGCGGTCCGCCACGGCGGTCAGCGCGGCGATCGCGTCGGCACGACGACCGGCGGCAGCGAGAGCGAGGGCGTGGTGGACCGGATCCTGCATTATCGCGTCACCCTATCGCCAAAGGCGGGCAAAGAAAAAGGGCCGGGGATCGCTCCCCGGCCCATGATCGCAACGATCGCTGCGGATCAGAACTTCGCGGTGGCGCCGATGAAGCCGAAACGCCCGCGGTTGTCGTAGATGCCCGAGCCCGAGCCGACGCCGGTCAGCCCGTAGGGCGGCTTCGTATCACCGATGTTGGTGATGCCGGCGTAGATGTTGAACTTGTCGTTCACGTCGAAGCTGGCGCGCACGTCGTTGTAGACGACGATCGGGTACTTCACGACCTCGGCATAGTCCGGGTTCTCCGGCGGATTGCCGTTGACCGAATTATAGTCCTCGAACGTGTTGATGTACATCTGACCGATCCAGCGCAGCGTGTGGCCGATGCTGAGCTTGCCGAACTTCAGGTCGGTGCTGATGTTGAACGCATCCTTGGGATCGCCCAACTCCTGCGAGATCACGTTCTTGAACGTCGGGATCAACGGGTTCGTGAAGTTGTCGCGCTGGATCACATGGGTCCAGATGCCCTTCATGTTGACCTGGCCCCAGTCGAACTTGTGGACGTAAGCGATGTTGGTGTCGACACCGCGCGCCTTCAGCTGTGCGAAGTTCGCCGAGGAGTTGAGCAGCGTCCCCTCGAGCACCCGGAACGGCTGCTCGCCACGCGGCCCGCCACCGGCACCGGCGCGCTGGAACAGGCTGCAGAACGGGTTGTTGAGCGTCGGCGAGTCGTAGCAAAGGTTCAGCGCGGTCTGCGGGGCGACCGCGGTGATGACGTTGTCGACCTTGATGTCGTAATAGTCCGACGAGATCGTGAAGCCGGGCACGAAGCTAGGCTGGAACACGCCGCCGAGCGTCAGCGTCTTCGACGTTTCGGCCTGAAGCGTCGGGTTGCCGCCGCTGCGGATCTCGAGCGACGACGTATAGACGAAGTCGTAATCCGCCGGACGGCCCGCCGCGTTGCAGTTCGCGACGCGATTGGCCGACCCCGTCTGGAGGTTGCGTGCCGAGCACGGATCCAGCGGCGCGGGCGTGAAGTTCTGGCTGGCCGGCGAATAGAGCTCACCCAGATACGGTGCGCGCACCGCCTTGCCATAGGCGCCACGCAGCAGCAGATCACGGGCAGGACGCCAGTTCACACTGCCATTATAGGCGTAGACCGTGCCGACATTGCCCTCGTACTTGGCGACGCGGCCCGATCCGTTGACCGTCAGTTCCTTCAGCAGGAAGACGTCCTTGACGAGCGGGATCGAGAGTTCGCCGAACGCTTCCTTCACCTCGAACGCGGGTGAACGGAAGGTCGGGATCGCGTTGTAGAACGCATAGCCCGCCTGCGTCACCGCATCGAGATCGTAGCGCATCGTCTCACGGCGATACTCCGCACCGATCGAGAAGCCGATCGGGCCGCCGGGCAGCGAGAATAGCTTGGCGAGCGAACCCGACACGAAGCCCTGCGCGACGAACTGCGTGGCCTTGCCATTCGCGGTGGTGGGCACCGTCAGATACGCCTTGGCGGCGTCGCTGACCGACCCTTCGCCGAACGGGTTGAGCGGAACGCAGGCCGCGATGTCCGCGGCGAGCACCGCAGGATTGCCCGCGCGATCGGTGCCGGCATAACGGCTGTCGATCTGCGAACGACAGACGATCTGGCCGGCGGCGTTCCGCGCGACGTCGTTGGCGAGCACGAACCGCTGGCGGTTCACGTTGCCGGTGATGAGGTTGTCTTCCTTGTGCTCGCCATAGTTCGCCGAGATTTCGTAGTTGAAATCATCGAAGAAATCGCCGCGGACGCCGGCGACGGCACGGAAGGTTTCGCGCTTGATCTGCTCGTCGCGGGTGCCAAGATCAACCCAGTTGCGGCGTACCGAGAAGCGGAACGTGCCGGCTGCCACCTGCGCGAGCGCCGCGGCCTGATTGGCAAGACCCGCGGCCGTGGTGCCGAAGGCGGTGCCGGTATTGGGGTTGACGCCTGCGTTGATCGCAGCGGTCAGCTGCTGCTGGACGACCGAGCGAGCGGATGCCGTCAGGTACGGGTTGTCAACGCGAACGCCTTCGCGGTTCACGGTGCTGCCGCCATTCACGTAGGACCGATCAGCGAAGCCCGCGATGGTGATGCCGTCGGTCAGCGTCTGGCCCTGCGAGAAGAACGGCCCGCTCTGCGAGCCCGATGCTTCGGTGCGGACATACTTCGCCTCGATGAACGGAACGAACGCGGGCGAGAACTCGAAGTGGCCGACCAGATTGGCGACGTAGCGCTTCGTATCGGGCGACAGCACGAGCAGGCGACCCTCGCGGCTGGTGGTGCCGTTGCCGCCGACGAAGTTGCCGTTCGGGCCGAGGCCGACGCGCAGGCCGGTCTGCGGGGTCAGCGAGCCATCGGGATTGAACAGATAGGCGCAGGTGAACGAGCTGCCGACCGAATCATTGCCGCAAGGCGCCCCTGCCGTATTCGGGTAGCGGATG
Source organism: Sphingomonas sp. Ell38C01 (assembly GCF_055231975.1). NCBI lineage: Bacteria > Pseudomonadati > Pseudomonadota > Alphaproteobacteria > Sphingomonadales > Sphingomonadaceae > Sphingomonas > Sphingomonas sp. Ell38C01. Next base: position 1,202,366 of record NZ_JBUYVA010000001.1, read on the forward strand.
CCGAGCTGGCCACCCAGCGAGATCGTGGTGCTGCGCAGATCGCGGTAGAACAGGCGATCCTTCACGTCGTCGAACGGCGCACCGGTATCGGTATCGACCGCGACGAAGTTGTCGTTGCGGCTGAGGTTCGGGCGGCCCGACGCGTAATAGTCGCTCTGGTGGGCGAATTCGAGGTTGATCGCGATGTTGCCGCGACCGTCGGCGAAGTTCTTGCCCGCGACCGCCGAGATGTACTGGTTGCCCGCGTCGCCATATTTGCTGACGCCGTTCTGGCCGTGCAACTGGAAGCCGTCATAGCTGTCCTTGAGGCGGAAGTTGACGACGCCGGCGATCGCGTCCGACCCGTAGACCGACGAGACCGCGCCGGTCAGGACGTCGATGCCCTCGACCAGGTCGGTCGGGATCGTGTTGATGTCGACCGCGTTGCCGTTGTTGATGATGTCCGCCGTGACCTGACGGCGACCGTTGATGAGCACCAGCGTGCGCGCCCGGCCGAGGCCGCGAAGGTCGAGGAAGTTCAGACCGCGGACGCCCAGGCCCGAGGTCGAGTTCTGCGAACCCAGCGAGCTGCGCAGCTGCGGGAGGTCGTTGAGGACGTCGCCGATCGAGATGCGGCCGGAATCGAAGATGTCCTGTGCGCTGACGGTCGTGACCGGCACCGGCGAATCGTCGTTCGGGCGACGGATGCGCGATCCGGTGACGACGATCGCGCCGCTTTCCGCGGCGGGCTCGCCGGGCTCCGTGGTCGCCTGCGCGTCGGCGGTGGCGGCGGCCTGCGGCGTCGGCGCGCTGGCCTGCGCGCCTGCCGCGGTCGGCAGCGTCACTGCCGCGAACCCGGCAAGCGCGGTCGCGCAAAGGAGCGTGGTCTTCATGGTGTCGTGATCCCCGTCTGGATGGGCTTTTGCCCGTTCAGGCTATGGAAAGGTTCCACAGGGGTCGGCGCAACCTTTTAATGAGAACCACAGATGTAGTCGATTTCCTTCTCACCGCTTGTGTTGCACGGATGTGACAGATTTCTAAAGCGGCGCAAGAACATGCCATCGCGCCGCCACGGGACGACAGAAAGAAACTGAGACGATCGTATAATATCTAGTGCACAGAGCGCGCTCAGCGCTCCACACACATCGCGATTCCCATGCCGCCACCGATGCATAGCGTGGCGAGGCCCTTCGTCGCGTCGCGCTTGCCCATCTCGTAGATCAGCGTGGTCAGGACGCGCGCGCCCGAGGCGCCGATGGGATGGCCGATCGCGATCGCACCGCCGTTGACGTTGACCTTGTCGGCGTCCCAGCCAAGCTCCTTGCCGACCGACAGCGCCTGCGCGGCGAACGCCTCGTTCGCCTCGATCAGGTCGAGGTCGGCGATCGTCCAGCCCGCCTTTTCCAGCGCGCGCTTCGTCGCGGGGACGGGGCCGATACCCATGATCGAGGGATCGACGCCGGCCGACGCCCAGCTGCGGATCGTCGCGAGGATCGGGCTGCCGCGCTTCTCCGCTTCGGCCCGCGTCATCAGGACGAGGGCCGCGGCGCCATCGTTCAACCCGCTGGCGTTGGCGGCAGTGACGGTGCCGTCCTTCTTGAACGCAGGGCGCAGGCCAGAGACCGAATCGAGCGTCGCGCCGGCGCGGATATATTCGTCGTCGGCCACGATCGTGTCGCCCTTGCGGCCCTTGAGGGTGACGGGAGCGATCTCGTCCCTGAAGCGTCCGCCCGAGCGCGCGGCCTCGGCAAGGTTCTGCGAGCGGACCGCGAAATCGTCCTGCTGGCCGCGCGTGACCTGATACTGCTCCGCGAGGTTTTCCGCGGTGATGCCCATGTGATAGCCGTTGAACACGTCGGTGAGGCCGTCCTTCACCATCGTGTCGACGAGGCTGAGGTCACCCATCTTCTGCCCCGCGCGCAAGGTCTGCGCGTGCGCGGAAAGCGACATCGACTCCTGCCCGCCCGCGACGACGATCGTCGCATCGCCGGTCTGGATCGCCTGAACCGCGAGCGCGACGGCACGGAGGCCCGAGCCACAGACCTGGTTCACGCCCCAGGCGGGCACCTCCTTAGGAATGCCGGCGGCCATCGATGCCTGGCGTGCGGGGTTCTGGCCCTGCGCGGCGGTCAGCACCTGGCCGAGGATGACTTCGGAGACGTCCTCGCCCGCTACGCCGGCCTGTGCCAGCGCGGCCTCGATCGCGATGCGGCCGAGCTCGTGCGCGGGGGTCGCAGCGAATGCGCCGAGGAAGCTGCCGACCGGGGTGCGCTTGGCGGCGGTGACGACGACGTCGGCGGCGGTGTTGGCGGACATGAGGCGCTCTCCTGCGATGGTTGTTCGCTATCTAGCCGCGGGGAGCGCAGTTAGCCAGTCCGCGAGCGGTGCCCGGAGCTGGGCGCGGGCGCGGCTGCCGACGATCATCCCGACATGTCCCGCGCCGACGTCGCGGCGATCGGCGAGCCCGGCGGCGGTGGCGGCGGGCACGATCCGGTCCGACAGGGACACGAACTCGACCGCCGGGCAGGCGAGCGCGGACAGGTCGCCACCCGCGGCCCCCCCATCCATGCCATGGGCCCCGCGCGCGATCATCGCGAACAACTCGGCACCCGCGGCATAGGGGAGGGGTGCGCCGGCGTTCGCCCAGTCCTCGAGCCGGACGAAGGCGCGGGCCGCGTCGCTCGAAGGGTCAAGCGCGGCGAACGCCTCGTACTTGGCGATGGTGCGCGCCGGATCGAGCCTCCAGAAGCCGGACTGGAGGACTTCGACGGGGACGAGGCCGAGCGCTTCGCAGGCGGGTCGGGCGGCGTGCCACAGCGCGGCGATGTCGGCGCGCGCACGGTCGCCATAGCCCGCGAAGTTCCAGGGTGCGGCGATCGTCGCGACGCCTCCGACGGGGATGCGCAGCGCGGCGGCGAGCGCGATCGTCCCGCCGAGGCAATAGCCGACGAGGATCGGCGGGCGGGGCAGCTTGGCAAGCAGCGGGCACAGGACCTGTTCGACATGCGCCACGATGTCGCGCCCGCGATCGGCGGGGGTCGGCGTACCCCAGTCGACGAGCCAGGCGCGGAAGCCGAGCGCGGCCGACCAGCGGACCAGCGAGGTGTCGGGCGACAGGTCGAGGATCGTCGGCGGATTGATGAGCGACGGGATGAAGACGAGGTCCGGCCCCGTTCCGCCGTGATCGCGCAGGCGGGCGCGGTGACGGCGCAGTCGCGCGGGGGCGGGGCGGGGCGGGCGCTCGCGCGGCGCCTGCTGATACGCCGCGAGCCCGGCAAGCGCGGCGGCGCGACGAGCAGGCGATGCTGCGGTCTCGCTGCGCAACATGTCGAGGAACAGGGGCAGCGGACGCGGTCCGTGTTGCGGTGCAGAAAGAATCGCGGTAGCGCTGGTGGATAGCATCGTCGGGGGCCCGTGATGAAGAAGCAGCATTCGGGTGACGGCATCGTCATCATCAAGAAATACGCCAACCGGCGCCTCTATAACACCGAAAGCTCGTCCTACATCACGCTGGACCATCTGGCGGCGATGACGCGCGAGGGACGCGAGTTCAAGGTGGTCGACGCCAAGAGCGACGAGGACATCACGCACAACGTGCTGACCCAGATCATCATGGAGGAAGAAGGTCGTGGCACGCAGCCGATGCTGCCCGTGAACTTCCTGCGCCAGCTGATCTCGATGTACGGCGATTCGATGCAGGCGATGGTGCCGGGGTATCTGGACGCGTCGATGGAGAGCTTCCGTCGCAACCAGACGCAGTTCAAGGAAGCGGTGGAGGGGGCGTTCGCGCATTCGCCGTTCGCCGAGATCGCCAAGCGCAACATGGCGATGTTCGAGGCCGCGGCGAGCGCGTTCAAGCCGGGCAGCGCGGGTCTGTCCAGCGCGACGGCCGCGTCGCACGCGAGCAAGGACGACGAGATCGCCGCGCTGAAGGCGGAACTGTCGCGGTTGCAGGACAAGGTCGACAAGCTGGGCCAGTAGGCCATGCGGGGCGAAGTTGAGAGCCGGTGCCGGTGACGTGGATCGCGAGCGGTGTCGCCGCGTCCGTCGCGGTGGTGGCGGGGCTGGCGGACCGGCGGCGAGAACGCCGCGTGGATCCCGACCGCGTCGGGTGGGTCGACTGGCGAACGGTGCAGATGGCGGCGCTGGGCGCGGCGATGATCTGTGCCGGGCTGGCGTTCAGGGCCTGAAGCGCAGGTCCCGGCGGAGGTAGACGACGGTGCGCCATGACGCGCGCGGGGCCGAGAAGACCGGGCGATAATCGCGGGCGAGCGTGGCCTTGACCGCCAGGACGCTGCCCGGATTCCAGATCGAGAGACGGCGCGACGCAGTGACGATGACGGGTGGACGCGCGGCAAGGATGCGGCGGACCTCGCCCGCCTCGTCGATGCCGGTCGCGCCGCGTTCGGTGGCGTAGGCGAGCAGGTTGGGGAAGGCATAGGCGGTCGGCAGGCAGGTGTCGGCGAGCCGGTAGGTGATCGTGTCGCCGATGAAGACATAAGGGCAGCCGCCGCGCGTGTTGTTCGCGACGACCTGTGCGACCGCGCGGGCGCCGTCCTCGTCGTCGGGCTGGAAGGCGCGTTCGACGACGCAGAGCGTGAGTGCCAGCCCGAGCGCCGCGACGAGCGCGCGAGGCGAGCGTCCGAGTGTCGGCGCGGCGACGACCGCGAGCGGCGCCAGCAGCGGCAGCGCATAATGATCGAAGAAGGTGCCGATCGCGAGGAAGCCTGCGCCCGCGACCGCGACCCAGAGGAAGGCGAGCCGCATCGCCTGTCCGGGCGCGCCGGTCCGCGCACGCCGCCGCCAGGTGAAGCCCGCGCACAGGATCAGCGGAGCCAGCTGCGCGAAGATGCCGAGCAGCCGCATCGCGAGCTGGTCCGCGGGATAGCCCGCGCGCTGGAAGATCGAGGTGACGTTGGCGAACCACCAGGCGTCGAACGCGCCGTGGGCGGCATACCATCCCGCGGCGGCGAGTGTCGGCGCGAGGCCGCATGCCAGCCACAGCAAGGCGGCGGCGAGGCGTGCGGGCCACGTCGCGCCCGATCGTGCATGCGCCCACAGATACGCGCAGCCGAAGAAGGCCCCCTCGACCGCGGGCGTGTATTTCATCTGGATCGCCAGCCCGGCGAGCAGGCAGGCGAGCGCGCCCGAGGAGACGATCCGCGCCTGTTGCCCCGCAGCCGCGCGGCGGGGGAGCGCGAGGACCGAGAGCGCGGCGAGCGCCATCGGCAGGTTGTAGAAGACCGGCGACTGGCCACCGCGTCCGCCGAGCAGCGACAGCCCGATCAGGTACATCGCGCCTGCCGCGATCGCGCCGCGATCCTGCGCGCCGATCCGCAGCGCGGCGGCGCGGACGGTCACCGCGGTGGCGGCGGCGGCGGCGCAGGCGGCGAGCTGATAGGCGAGGATACCATCGCCGGGAAACAGGGCGAAGACCGCGTAGAGCAGGAACAGCCCGATCGGCTTCCTGTCCCAGATGTCGACATAGGGCACCGCGCCGTGAAGCAGGCGATCGCCGACGAGGAGGTAATATTGTTCGTCGACATGGATCACGGGATTGCCGAAATCCCAGACTCGCAGGACGACCGCGAGCAGCAACAGCGCCGCCACCCCGCCGCGAAGCCGCGGAGGCGCGGCGTGGCAGGGCTTCACCGGCCGGCCGGGGGCTCTAGTAGAAATGGCGGAGCGTCAGCTGGCGCGCGGTGCCATCGCACAGCCCGAGCGCGACCACGCGGCCCGGCGTGCCCGCGGACCAGGTGGCGAGCGGGCTGGTCGCATAGTCGCCGGGGACGGGCTGGCCGTCGATCCGGCAGATCGTCTCGCCCTCCTTCCACCCCGCCGCCTCGGCGGGGCCGCCGCGCATGACGTGGAGAACCCGCAGGCGATCGGCGTCGAGCCCGACGAGAAGCCCGCTGGTCGATCGCAGGGGGGCGACGTTCGCGCCCTCGCGCGCGCTGAGCACCATGTGGCCCGCGCGCGGATCGAGCAGGACGCGGTAGTTCTGGAGGAAGCCGGAACCGATCCGCCCCGCGACGCCGATCGATTCGGAGAAGCCGCCCGCGGGCTCGACCCGGACCTCGACGTTGCGCGCGGTCAGCTGGCCGACGCGCAAGGTGGGGACGATGCCGATCGTGCTGGTGACCGCGCCGGCGAGACCATAGGAGATCGCGGTCGTCGTCGGGATCGCGGGCAGCCGCGCGGTACGCCATCCAGCGGCGGTGACCGTCACCGACGATCCGTCGCCGGTATCGACGACCATCGGCGACAGCCGGCGCGCGCCCAGCACCATCTCGCTGACATAGACCAGCCGGTCGCGCGAGATCGACAGCGGCGCGCTGACCCCGCGGAACGGCATCCGGCCCGAGGGGAGCAGGCGGAAGCGCTTGGCGGCGTAATCGATGTCGAGCGCGAACCCGCCCGTCAGGTCGCGGCCGACGAGCAGGTCGACGGGCTTCGCGCTGCCGGTGGCGAGCGCGGGGAGCGCGGCGACGCTCAACCCTCCGCCGCTGCGGGTGAGCGCGCCCATCGCGATCGTCTTCGTGCCGACCCAGCCGATATCGACCGCGCCGCCGATCGCGGTCGCGCTGCCGCCGGGCGCGGTCTGCGTCTTGCTTTCGTCGGTATAGCGGCGCGCGAGCACCGAATAGCTGACGCCGGTATCGAGGATCGCGGTGACGGGCTTGCCGTCGACGCGCATCTCGAAGCGGATCTGGTTGCCGGGCGTCAGGTCGAACGGGACCCAGCGCACCTCCGCATCCGCGGCGAGCGTCGCGGTGGTGACGGAGCGCGTGGCTGGCGCGGCGGCGACCAGGGCGAGCAGGGGGAGGATCAGGACAAGACGCATCGGTGCGTCGCTTGTAGCGAACCGTTCGCCGGGGGGAAGCGTCACATGCCGCTGTCGGCGAGCGCGCGGTTGATCCCGAGCGGCGCGGCGCGCGCACGGGACGCGGCGTCGCACCCGCCGGGGCGGTGATAGAGGCAGGCCGCGGCGATCGCGGCGGGAGCGGCGGGATCGGCGTAGTCGCCGACATATTCGCCCGCGGTGGAGCGGCAGGCGATGCGCGCATAGCCGGCGGGGACGTCGGCGGCGCGCGCGCCGGTCGCGACGATCGTGTCGAACGCGCCCGACAGGTCGCGCGCGGCGCGGCGCTGGTCGGGGAAGCGGCGGTCGAGAATGACGAGCGGGACGGGGCGGTTCAGCGCGGTGTAGCCGCCGAACTCGGAGATCGGCAGGCCGAGGATGCCGACGCCGCAGACGGGCGCGCGGCGGATGTCCGCGAACGTCTCCATCGCGGCGGCGCGCGCGGTCCACAAGGGTCGGTGGTCCCAGCGGGCGGCGAGCGTTGTGGAGGTGGCGAGCCAGGCGAGCGCCGCGGCGATCGCGGCGGCGTGGCGGTGGCGGGGCGGGATGCGTGCCAGCAACTCTGCGGTGCCGATGCCGGCGAGGATCAGGGTCAGGCCCTGGCCGAGCAGGAGGAAGCGATATTCCTTGTGCGCGATCAGGCTGTGCAGGACGAAGTGCGCGAGCGCGGCCCAGGCGAGCGCGGGCTGGCGGCGTGCGCCTGCGGCGGCGGCGATGAGGATCGGGACGGTGGCCCAGCCCCACATGCTGCCGACGACGCCCAGATAGGCGAGCGGGCCGGACTCGCCGAACGCGGCGGCGCGGTTCAGGACCAGGTTCTGGCGGATGTTCTCGACGAGCCACGCGAAGGGCATCGCGCCCTGTGCGACGTCGGCGAGCGCGGAGGCGGCGAGCGCGATCGCGGCGCCGGCGAGAAGCGGCCACCAGCGCGCGCGCCAGTGGGTGGTCGCGGCGAAGACGCAGAGGATGGCGAGCGCTGGGGCGTACTGGAAGCGCAGCACGCCCGCGAGCGCGATCAGCGCGCCGGCTGCGACATAGCGACGGGGCGCGGTGCGTGCGGCGAAGAGGAGCGCCGCGCCGCCGGCCGCGGCGGCGAGCGCGGCGGACTCGCCGATCGGGTGCGCGGCGAAGGCGACGAACTCGTACCAGGTCGCGGCGATGAGCGCGGCGAAGATGGCGTGGATCCGCGAGGCGCGCGCGCCGAGCGTCCAGGCGGACGCGACGATCGTCGTCGAGGCGGCGACCATCGCGAGGCGGGGAAGGAGGAGGTAGAGCGATCTGCCGGGCGCCAGCGCGTCGCCCAACCACATCGGCGCGGCGAGCAGCGACGGGAACAGCCAGCCGCGCATCCCGACGCGGTACTCCCAGGTGACGGCGCCGTAGCCGAACACGATCCGGTGCGCGGCCTCGAGATACTGGTAGATCTCGTCGGGGTGGTGGGTGGCGGGGGAAGCGAGGGTGGCGAGGCGGAGGGCGAGGGCGAGCGCGAGGAGGGCGGCCCAGACCCCCCATTTCCGCTCGATGTGACGCAATCCATCCACAACCGTTCGCCCTGAGCCTGTCGAAGGGCGGCCCGTCCGCCGTGGGACGCCCGTCGACAAGCTCAGGGCGAACGGGGAAAGGGGGGCGTGCTTACAGGCACGCCTCGAGATACGCCGAATCGAACCCGAACTGCTTGGCCTTTTCCAGCGTATAGGGGCGCAACCCCAGGGCGCGGTACTCGCCGATGATCTTGCCGTCCGCGCTCTCGTCGAGATATTCGAACTTGAAGAGCTCCTGCGTGACGATCACCGGGCCTTCCATCCCGATCACCTCGGTGACGTTGGTGACGCGGCGGCTGCCGTCGCGCAGGCGCTTGACCTGGATAATCATGTCGACCGAGTCCGCGATCTGGCGGCTGATCGCTTCCTTGGGCACCTTGATGTCCGACATCATCACCATGTTCTCCATCCGCGCCAGCGCCTCGCGCGGGGAGTTGGAGTGGAGCGTGCACATCGAGCCGTCGTGACCGGTGTTCATGGCGGCGAGCATGTCGAAACACTCGCTGCCGCGGATTTCGCCGAGGATGATGCGATCGGGCCGCATACGCAGCGCGTTCTTGACGAGGTCGCGGATGCTGATCTCGCCCTGGCCCTCGAGGTTGGCGGGGCGCGTCTCGAGCGGGAGCCAGTGCGGCTGTTGCAGGCGAAGCTCGGCGGCGTCCTCGATCGTCAGCACGCGCTCGCCGGGGTCGATCATCTTCGACAGGGCGTTGAGCATCGTCGTCTTGCCCGAGCCGGTGCCGCCCGAGATGACGACGTTGAACCGGCACGCGCCCGCGATCTTGAGCGCGGTGGCCATCTTGGGCGACATGCTGCCGAAGCCCGCCATCATGTCGAGCGTGATCGGCTTGGCGGAGAATTTGCGGATCGAGATCGCGGTGCCGCGCAGCGAGAGCGGCGGCACGATCACGTTGACGCGGGAGCCGTCCTTGAGGCGGGCGTCGGCGAGCGGCGTCGTCTGGTCGACGCGGCGGCCGACCGAGTTGCAGATGCGCTGCGCGATCTGGAACAGATGCTCCTCGTCGCGGAACTGGATCTGCGCGAGCTCCAGCTTGCCCTTGCGCTCGACATAGGTCTGCTCGGGGCCGTTGACCATGATGTCCGAGATGTTCGGATCGGCCAGCAGCTCCTCGAGCGGCCCCAAGCCGAGCAGCTCGTCGACCAGCACCTTTTCCAGCGCGAACTGTTCGCGGCGATTGAGCGTCAGCTTCAGCTCGGCGAGCACCTCGCCGATGATCGGGCGGAATTCCTCCGCCAGTTCGTCCTTGCCCAGCGTCGCCGCGGCTTCGGGATCGACGCGCTCGAGCAGGCGGGGGAGGACCTGTTCCTTGATCTTGTGGATCGACGATTCGAACCCCTCGACACGGCTGTTGCCCGCATCGCCCGAGGTGGCCTGGCGATCGGCGAGCCGCTGCATCGCGTCCATCGCGGTGCCGGGCATCGTGCCCGCCGGATCGTCCATCGCGACCTCGCCGGGCAACGGCATCGATTCGATCGGGGGGAACTGATCGCCCGCGGGCTCGGCGCGCTGGAGGCCGCCACCCTGCATCGGGCGCGCGACGCCGAATCCGGGACGTACCCCGGAGCCGCCGCCGATCCCACCATTGCCGCCACTGCGTCGACCGAACGCGCTCATACCCGTCGTTTCCCTTCGCTCGGGATAGCGGGTTAACCGGCAAGGCTTTAGATTTACCTAACCATTGCGCTCGCGCGACAGCAGCGCGCGCTTGCGTTCGGCGCCCCAGGCATAGCCGCCGGGGGTGCCGTCGCTGCGGCGGACGCGGTGGCAGGGGACGATGACCGCGAGCGGGTTTGCGCCGCACGCGCTGCCTGCCGCGCGGACCGCGCCTGGGCTGCCCGCGGCGGCGGCAAGCTGGGCATAGCTGCGCGTCTCGCCCGGCGGAATCGTGCGAAGCGCCTGCCAGACCGCCTCCTGGAACGCGGTGCCGCGGACGTCGCGGGGCAGGTCGTGGTCGCGATCGGGGGATTCGACGGTGGCGACGACCTGTGCCGCCAGCGCAGCGAGCGCGGCGTCGCCGGGGGTGATGCGCGCGTTGGGGAAGCGGCAGGCGAGCGCGGCTTCGTCCTCGTCGAAGGCGACGCGGCACAGGCCCTTGTCGGTGGCGGCGATCAGGAGCGGGCCCAGGCTCGTGTTTGCGATCGTCCAGCGGATCGCGATGCCGGTGCCGCCGTTCGCCCATGCGCCAGGCGACATGCCGAGGCGCTTCGCGCCGTCGTCGTAGAAGCGGCTGGGGGCGGAGTATCCGGCGGCATAAATCGCGTCGGTGACGGTCGCGTCGCCGCTGAGCGCGTCGGCGACGCGGCGGGCGCGCAGCGCGCGGGCATAGGCGGCGGGGGTGACGCCGGTGGCGCGTTTGAACAGGCGGTGGAAATGGTGGGGGGCGTAGCCGACCTGCGTTGCGATCGCGCCGAGCGGGAGGGTGTCGTCGGCGGCCTCGATCGCGGCGATCGCGGCGACCACCGCGACCCGGTCGCGGGAAATGTCGTCGGGCTTGCAGCGCAGGCAAGGGCGGTAGCCGGCCGCGCGCGCCTCGTCGGCATCGGCGTAGAAGGTGACGTTCTCGGGGCGTGGACGGCGCGCGGGGCAGCTGGGCTTGCAGTAGATCCCGGTCGTCCGCACCGCGACGACGAACCGTCCGTCGGCGACGCGATCGCGCGCGTCGAAGGCGGTGCGGGCGGCGGCGAGGTCGAGCGGGGTGGACATGCGGGCGGTATAGAGCCCAGCGGGGCGTGGCGCATCCCGCGCCTTGCGGTCAAACGATCGGGGATTTCGCTGCGGGGAAGTCTGTTCTAGCCTTGCCGCCGAATCGTGGGTCGCGTGGAGGCGGTGTGGGCGGAACGAAGCTGTGGCACGCCGCGATCGCGACGATCGCCCTCGTGGCGTCCGGACCGGCGCAGGCGACCTGGTATCGTGCGACGAGCCCGCATTTCGTCGTCTATTCGCAGGACGACGCCGACGACCTGCGCAAGCTGACGGGCGATCTGGAGCGGCTGGACGGGTTCGTCCGGTTGTTCCAGGGGCTGCCCGACAAGGGCGAGGCGCAGTCGAACAAGCTGACGGTGTTCGTCGCGCCGACCGTCGCGGCGGTGCAGAAGCTGTGCGGGAAATGCCCCAACGTCTATGGCTTCTACCAGCCGCGCGCGTCGGGATCGGTGGCGTTCACGCCGCGCCGGGCGGGCAATGGCGACGTGACGGACCTGGGGCCGCAGACGGTGCTGTTCCACGAATACGCGCACCATTTCATGCTCGGCAACTATGCGCAGGCGTATCCGGCGTGGTTCTCCGAGGGTTATGCCGAGATGTTCTCGACCTTCCGAATCGAGAAGGATCGGATGGTCGTGGGCAATGCGCCTGCACACCGCGCCTATTCGCTGCTGATGACCCGGCCGATGCCCGCGACCCAGCTGTTCGATCCGCGCGCGCGGCGCAGCCTGTCGGACGAGCAGATCGGGCAGCTCTATGCGCGCGGCTGGCTGCTGACGCACTATATCATGCTCAACGTCGAGCGGCGGCGGCAGATGTCGACCTATCTCGGGCTGCTCAATTCGGGCACGCCCAGCGTCGAGGCGGCGAAGACGGCGTTCGGGGACCTGCCCGCGCTCGACGCGGCGCTGAACCGGTATCGCGATCGCAGCCGGATCCCGGGCGTCACGGTGCCGATCGACAAGGTGACGGTGCCGCTGATCGACGTGGTGGCGCTGTCCGCGGGCCAGCAGGCGATGATGCCGCTCAGGATGCGATCGACGCGCGGGGTGAATGGCACGACCGCGGCGCCGCTGTATCGGGAAGCGGCGCCAGTCGCGGCGGCGTATCCCGACGACGCGGTGGTGCAGGGCTGGTTCGCCGAGATCGCATACGACGCTGGCGAGGACGCCGCGGCGGCGGCGGCGGCGGAGCGTGCGCTGGCGGTCGATCCGAAATCGGTGCAGGCGCTGCTTTACAAGGCGAACGTCCAGCTGCGTGCGGCGGCGAAGGCGAAGGATGCGGCGGGGTTCGCGGCGGCGCGCAAGACGATCATCCGCGCCAACCGGCTGGACGCCAACGTCGCCGAACCGCTCGTCACCTATTATCGCAGCTATGCGATGGCGCGCGAGTCGCCGAGCACGTCCGCGATCGCGGCGCTGTACCGCGCGCAGGAACTGGTGCCGCAGGACCCGTCGGTGCGGATGATGGCGGTGCGCCAGTCGCTGCTCGACAACGATCTGGAAGGGGCCAAGCGGTATCTGCGCCCGCTGGCGTATAGCCCGCATGGCGGGGCGGACAATCCCGCGGCGAAGCTGCTCGCGTTGCTCGATGCCGGGGGCGGGCGAGATGCCGCGTTGAAGGAAGGGGCGGTGGCGGAGGAGGAGTGACCCGGGTATCGAAACGGCGCGGTCGCGCTGGCCGCGATATGTCCCGACGCGGCGTCTACCCCAGCAGCCCCAGCCCGATCAGCAACAGCACGAACAGCACGATCGCGAAGTTGGCGAGGTTGACGAGCAGGAACATCCGGACGAACGCACTGGCGCGCCCGAGCCCGTAGGCGCCGCGCAGCTGCGCGTACATGTGGACCGGCACCGCGAACGAGAGCGTAAGCCAAAGCAGCCACGGCGCGACGCCGATCACGCCGAGGATGCTGAGCACCAGCCCGAGCAGCGACACGAACGACAGCGAATAGGTGATGAACACCGCATGGTCGTAGAGATGGAAGCGGCGGCTGAAGGGGAACAGGATCCACAGGAACGGCAGCGAGATCGGGATCAGCGCCCAGCTGAACTTATAGGCGTTGGTCTGGAGCTTGTAGAGGATCAGGTTCGGGTTCTCGCGCGCCTTGTTCAGGCCCTTGTCGAGGCGTTTCCAGCCCGTCTCCAGCGCCTCGCCGTCCGCGTCGCCGGAGGTCGGCCGCATCAGGCTGAGCGTACCGGCGAGACTGCGCTGGATCCGCTGGCGCGCGGCGATGTCGTCGTCGATCGACCCGGTCGGTTCGTTGTTCTGGAGCGCGCGGGCGCGACGTTTCGTCAGGTTGGCGATCCGATCGCCATTGTCCGCGATCGAGCGCTCGATCTGGGTGACCGTCGCCTTGCGTTGCCCGAGCGCCATCTCGGGCGCCTCGAGATGCTTGCCGAGCAGGCTGAGCATCGCGAACATCACGAAGATGACGAACAGGAACAAGGCGAGCGGCGAGACGAAGCGCGCTCGCTCGCCCGCGGCATAGCGCCGCGTCAGCGCGCCCGGACGGAAGACGAGCATCGGCAGCGTGCGCCAGATCTTGCCCTCGAAATGGAGGACGCCGTGCGCGATGTCGTGGCCGATCGCGCCCAGCGTGCGGTGGACATGGCCCGACTGGCCGCAGGCGTGGCAATAGTCGCCGACCAGCGCGGTGCCGCAGTTGAGGCACAGCGCGTGCGTGTCGCCGTGCTGCGCGTCGCCCGCATGCGGCTCGGCCGCGCGCGCGACCAGCGCGGCGGTGGCGATGTCGCCGACTGCTTCGATGCCCCCTGTCATGGGGGTGTGTTGTAGCCGGGCGCGAGGCTGGCTCAAGCGTGAAGTGGTTTTTCGTTACCCCGGATCAAGTTCGGGGTGACGAGCCAATCCGATTGCGTACCACCCTCAATATTTCGTGATCTCGACGGGCATCGAGCGATAGCCGTGGACGAAGCAGGCGGCGACGCGTTCGGGTTCGGCGAGGACGTTCACGCGCATCCGGCGCTTCGCCATTTCCTCCATCAGCGTGTTGATCTGGAGTTCGGCCAGCCGCGCACCGACGCAGCGATGGATGCCGTGCCCGAAGGCGAGGTGCCGGCGCGCGTTCGGACGATCGACGATGATCCGGTCGGCGTCGGGGAACACGCTCTCGTCGCGGTTGGCGGACAGATACCAGAGAGCGAGCTTGTCGCCCGCCTTGATCTGCTGCCCCATCAGCTCGGTATCCGCGGTCGCGGTGCGGCGCATGTGCGCGAGCGGGGTCTGCCAGCGGATGATCTCCTGCGTGACGTTGGGGATCAGTGACGGATCCGCCTCCAGCTTCGCGCGCTGGTCCGGGAACTTGTTCAGGCCGTAGATCAGGCCGGACATCGTGTTGCGCGTGGTGTCGTTGCCGCCGACGATCAGCAGGATCAGGTTCCCGATGAACTCGAAATGATCCATGTGCGCCATCGCGTCCGAATGGATCATCATGCTGATGAGATCGGGCGTCTGCGGCTGGCCGACCTTCTGGTTCCAGAGATTCTGGAAATATGCGCCGCACTCGTACATGTGCTGGAGCCGCTGCTGGCGGAGATCGGGATCCTTCACGATCTCGATATCGCCCGCCCAGTCGGACCAGAAGGTGAGCTTGCGCCGGTCCGCCCAGGGGAAGTCGAACAGGATCGCGAGCATCTGCGTCGTCAGCTCGATCGATACCTTGTCGACCCAGTCGAACGGCGTGTCCCAGTCGAGGCTGTCGAGCACTTCGCCGGTGCGCTGGCGGATGTCGGTGGACATGCGCGCCATTTCGGAAGGGGTGAAGGCGGGGGCGACGGTGCGGCGCTGGCCGGTGTGGACGGGGCGGTCGCGCGCGATGAACATCGGCATGCGCACGTCGCTGTTCTCGATGAAGTCCGCCAGCGTGATGCCGCCGACCTCGGACGAATACAGCTCAGGCAGCGATTCGACTTCGACGATCGGCTTGTAGGTGGAGACGGACCAGTAGGCACCATAGTCCGAATGCTCGACACGGTGGACCGGCGCGGTTTCGCGCAGCGTGCGGAAGGGTTCGTGCCACGTATCGTCGCGGTAGAGCGAGGCGCGGCTGACGTCCAACGGATCGGGCAACGGATCGGGCGCGAACGTCTCGGGCAGGTCCTGTGCCAGCGTGGCCATCGCGTCATCCTCTCTCGTTCTATTTGGTTGCGAGAGAAAACCTAATTGACACGACTGTCAATAGGCGCGCGTCAAGCCGCTGATCCGCCGCGCCGGAACAGCTTCTTCCACACCGGCGCGGCGCTGCCCGACTGGAGGACGCCGCGGCGGAACAGGCGCGCGCCGACGCTGATGAAGATCGCCACCCACAGCATCTGCCACGCGATCGCGGCGAGATGCGGCCAGACCTTCGCCGAGTTGGCCGCATGCCCCGCCATCGCGAAGGGGGAAGAGAGCGGGAAGACTTCCGCGAAGGTCGCCAGCCACGTCCCCGGACGCGCGGCCGCGGCGGAGGACAGGCCGAACATCGCGACCTGGAGGACGGTGATCGGCAGCGACAGCATCTGGATCTCGCGCATCGTCGAAGCCTGCGCCCCGACGCCGAGGAAGACCGAGCCGAGCAGGAGATAGGCGGTGGTGAAATACGCGCCGAACAGCAGTGCAAACCCGCCGAACCCGATCGCGGGGCGAATCTCCGCCAGTCCGCGCGCCATGTCGCCGGGAAGCAGCGCGCCGATCTGGCTGACGACGGTGCCCCAGAAGCCGACGAACAGGATCGCGACCCCGAACATGCCCAGCAGCTTGCCCAGGAACACGCTTTCGAGCGGGACCGCGGCGGCGAGGATCTCGATCACCTTGGTGTTGCGCTCCTCCGCCATCGTGCCGACGACCTGGCCCGAGAGGAAGAGCGTGAGGAAGAAGATGCCGAACACCGCAAGGAAGGCGGAGGCGTTGCGCCCGCCGAGCGAGGTGCCGCTCTGGCGCTTCGCGGCGACGAGCGTCGCGGTGGAGACGTCGGCGGTGCCGGTCGCCTTCGTGCGGATCGCAGCGTCGGCGACCGCGGCGAGGTAACGTGCGGGGCGCTTGCCCTGCGCGTAGAGGATCGTCGGCGTGGCGAGCGGGCCGTGGAGGACCGCGGCGACGTCGACGTCCTTCGCCTCGATCGCGGTGCGCGCCTGCGCGGCTGGGTCCGCGGCGGGGGCGCGGACGTCGAGCGCGGGGGGCGTCTCGTCGCCGCGGAACAGCGTGCGCAGCCGGGTGTCGGCGGCCTTCAGCGCGGCGGCGTCGGCTGGGGCGACGATCGCGACGATCCGCTCCTTGTCGGCGGAGCCCGACGAGACGCTGGCCGCGCCCATCCCGCCGATCGCGCCGAACGACCCCATGATGACGGGGGCGAACAGGAACAGCAGGAAGATCGGGGTGAAGACGGTGGCGATGAAATCGCGGC
Organism: Sphingomonas sp. Ell38C01; assembly: GCF_055231975.1. Taxonomy (NCBI): domain Bacteria; kingdom Pseudomonadati; phylum Pseudomonadota; class Alphaproteobacteria; order Sphingomonadales; family Sphingomonadaceae; genus Sphingomonas; species Sphingomonas sp. Ell38C01. Next base: position 1,218,877 of record NZ_JBUYVA010000001.1, read on the forward strand.
GCGCGATCGTCAGCGTCTGGCGCAGCTGGCGGCGAAACTTGCTCATGCTTCCGCCTCCTGCTGGCCGACGATCCGGACGAAGGCCTCGTGGAGGCCGGGGCGCTCGATCGAGAGCCCGGAGATGCCGTAGCCCGCCGCGATCAGTTGCGACAGCAGCGCCTCGATCCCCTCGCGCGGCAGCTCGAACCGCCAGCCCTCGCCATCGGCGCGCGCGTCCGCGGGAAGCGCGGCGCGCAGGTCGTCGCGGGGGTGATGCGGGATGTAATGGACCTGTTGCGGGAGCAGCGCGCGCGCCTCAGCCACGGTGCCCTCGAACCGGCGCTTGCCGCCCGCGATGATCGCGAGCCGGTCGCACAGCCGCTGTGCATGCGCCATGACGTGGGTGGAGAAGAGGATCGTCGCGCCGCGATCGCGCTCGGCGAGGATCAGCGCCTCGAGCTTTTCCTGGTTGACCGGATCGAGCCCCGAAAAGGGCTCGTCGAGGACGAGCAGGTCGGGCTGGTGGACGACCGAGCCGAGCAGCTGGACGAGCTGCGCCATGCCCTTGGAGAGCTTGCGGATCTTCTCGTCGGCGGCGTGGCCGAGGCCGACCTGCTCGAGCATCGTCAGCGCGCGGGCGCGGCCGGTCTTCCAGTCGAGCCCGCGCAATGCGCCCATGAACGCGATCGCCTCCTTCGCCTTCATCGAGGGATAGAGGCCGCGCTCCTCGGGGAGGTAGCCGACGCGGTCGCTGGCGTCGCGCGGGGAGGCCTCGCCCAGCAGCGTGCGGGTGCCCCCGTCGGGCTCGATGATGCCGAGCAGCATGCGCAACGTCGTCGTCTTGCCCGCGCCGTTGGGGCCGAGCACGCCGTAGATCGCACCCTTGGGCACCGACAGGTCGACGCCGTCGACGACGCGACGCTCGCCGAAGCGCTTGACGAGGCCATGCGCGGTAACCGCCGGATCGGAGATCAAATTATTACCCTCAATGCCGTTCGCCCTGGGCCTGTCGAGGGTGCCCTTCGCTCACGATTGCGGGCCGGGCTTCGACAAGCTCAGCCCGAACGGGGAAGGGGCCTGCGAAGACCGTCGGTTCGTGGTAGCGGGCGGGGGTGGCGCAAGACAAGCTCGAAGCACGGATCAAGGCCCAGGCGGCGGCGCTGGGGTTCGCCGCATGCGGGATCGCGCGGGCGGACGCGGCGCCGCGGACGGCGGAGCGGCTGCGGCAGTGGCTGGCGGACGGCGCGCATGGCGACATGATCTGGATGGAGGCGCGGGAGCACCACCGGGGAAGCCCCCCCGGGTTGTGGCCGGAGGTGGCGAGCGTGATCTCGCTGGGGGTGAGCTATGCGCCCTCGGAGGATCCGTTGCGGCTGGCCGAGGTGCGCGACCGGGCGCGCGTGTCGGTCTATGCGCAGGGGGCGGACTATCACGACGTCGTGAAACGGCAGCTGAAGGCGCTGGCGCGGTGGCTGGTGGCGGAGGCGGGGGGCGACCTGAAGGTGTTCGTCGATACCGCGCCGGTGATGGAGAAGCCGCTGGCGGAGGCGGCGGGCGTCGGCTGGCAGGGCAAGCACACGAATCTGGTGAGCCGGACGCATGGCAGCTGGCTGTTCCTCGGCGCGATCTACACGACGCTGGCGCTGGACGCGGACGCGGGCGGGGTCGACCGCTGCGGATCGTGCGACCGGTGCCAGACGGCATGCCCGACCGATGCGTTTCCCGCGCCCTATCGGCTCGATGCGCGGCGCTGCATCTCGTACCTGACGATCGAGCACGCGGGGCCGATCCCGGTCGAGTTTCGCGAGGATATAGGCAACCGCGTCTATGGCTGCGACGATTGCCTTGCGGTGTGCCCGTGGAACCGGTTCGCGTCGGCCGCGCAGGCGAACATGGCGTTCGCGGCGCGCGCGGAACTGGCGGCGCCCGAGATCGGGGACCTGATGGCGCTGGACGATGCGGGATTTCGGGAGGTGTTCGCGGGATCGCCGATCAAACGGATCGGGCGGGACCGGATGGTGCGCAACGCGCTGGTCGCGGCGGGCAATTCGGGGGATTTGGGTCTGGTGGGTCGCGTGATCGGGTTGCTGGGGGATCCGGCCGCGATTGTGCGCGGGGCGGCGGTTTGGGCGCTGGGGCGGCTGGATCGGGACGTTTCGCTCAGGGAGGGTTGGCGGCTGGATCGGGAGGAGGACGCTGCGGTCCGTGAAGAGTGGAGCGCTATCCTTTAGACCGTACCCCGGCGAAGGCCGGGATCCCGTCTCGGTGCGGAGCGCCGAATGCGCTGCCGCGCATGTTTGTTTACGGGGCTGGGCCCCGGCCTTCGCCGGGGTACGGCTTCGCCCCCGTTCGCTACGCCGCGACCTTGAGCTCCTGCATCGCCTCCGCCGCCAGCCGGATCGAGCGTTTGCGCTTGTCGTGGTCGTAGATCGCGCTGGTGAGCATCACCTCGTCGACGCCGGTGCGTTCGACGAACGCCGCGATACCGCGCGCGACCGTCGCGGGGGCGCCGACCGCGGAGCATTGTAGGACGTGATCGAGGATCGCACTGGCCTGCGGCGGGAGCGATTCGCGGTAGCCCTCCACCGGGGGCTTCATCCGGCCGGGGTTGCCGGTGCGCAGCGCGACGAACGACTGTTGCTGCGACGAGGCGAGGAATGTCGCTTCGGCATCGGTGTCGGCGGCGAAGACGTTGAACCCGGCCGTCGCGTACGGCCGATCGAGCTGTGTCGAGGGGCGGAAGTCGCGGCGATAGACCGCGAGCGCCTGGTCGAGCGCGTCGGGCGCGAAGTGCGAGGCGAAGGCATAGGGCAGGCCAAGCATCGCGGCGAGCTGCGCGCCGAAGGTGCTCGAGCCCAGAATCCACAGGTCGGGCTTTGCGTCCGCACCGGGCGTCGCGACGATACCGGTCTGGCCGTCGTTCGCGAAATAGCTCTGGAGCTCGAGGACGTCGCGCGGGAAGTCGTTCGCGTCGCTCGCCAGCGTGCGGCGCATCGCCTGCGCCACGCGCTGGTCAGAGCCCGGCGCGCGGCCGAGGCCGAGATCGATGCGACCGGGGAACAGCGCGTCGAGCGTGCCGAACTGCTCCGCGATGACGATCGGCGCATGGTTGGGAAGCATGATCCCGCCCGCGCCCACGCGGATCGTCGTCGTGGCAGCGGCGACGTGCGCGATCACGACGGCGGTGGCGGCGCTGGCGATCCCGGTCATTCCGTGATGCTCCGCGACCCAGTAGCGCGAGAAGCCCAGATCCTCCGCATGGCGCGCGAGATCGGCAGCGTTGTGGAGCGCGCCGGCGACGGTGCCGCCTTCGACGACGGGGACGAGATCGAGCAGGCTGTACCGGGTCATTGTACGAATATGGGGGCGTCGGGCCGCACGACAACGCCCGCGCGCCTTGCCCGTTTCTTCTGTGGCCCCTAGAGCCGCTTTCCGATGCATCCCGGCCTCGATCACGTCCGCACCTGGATCTTCGATCTGGACAACACGCTGTACCCGGCGAGCGCGGACCTGTTCGCGCAGATCGACGAGCGGATGACGACCTTCGTCGCGGAGCTGCTGGGCGTCGATCGCGTCGAGGCGCGACGGATTCAGAAAGCGTATTTCCTGGGCCACGGCACGACGTTGTCGGGGCTGATGACCGAGCATGCGATCGATCCGCATGCCTTCCTGGCGTTCGTCCACGATGTCGAGATGGACGTGCTGGAGGAAAATGCGCCGCTGGCCGCCGCGATCGCATCGCTGCCGGGGCGCAAGCTGGTCTTCACCAACGGCGACGCGCCCTATGCGCTCAAAGTGCTCGACCGGCTGGGGCTGGGGGGCACGTTCGAGGCGGTGCACGACATCCACGCGATGGACCTGCGCCCCAAACCCGCGGCGTCGGCCTATGCGGGGCTGTGCGCGGCGTTCGACATCGACGCGGCGACCGCGCTGTTCGCGGACGACATGGCGCGCAACCTCGCGCCCGCCAAGGCGATCGGGATGACGACCGTATGGGTCGACAACGGATCCGAGCAGGCACAGGACGCGGACCGCAGCTTCATCGACTTCACCACCCACGACATCGCGGCGTGGCTGCATCATATTCTGGAGGACTGAATGACCGCCGAGCTTCAGGCGACGATCGACGCCGCATGGGACGACCGCGCGACGCTGACCACCGGGACGACAGGGGCGGTGCGCGCGGCGGTCGACCAAGCACTCGCGATGCTCGACGAGGGCACCGCGCGCGTCGCCGAGCCGGTCGCGGAGGGCTGGCAGGTCAACCAGTGGCTCAAGAAGGCGGTGCTGCTGAGCTTCCGCCTGAACGACAACATGGTGATGCCGAGCGGGCATTTCGACAAGGTGCCGCTCAAGTTCGCCGACTGGGACGAGGCGCAGTTCCGAGAGGCGGGCTTCCGCGCGGTGCCGGGCAGCGTGGTGCGGCGCGGCGCGTTCATCGGCAAGGGCGCGATCCTGATGCCGAGCTTCGTCAACATCGGCGCGCATGTCGGCGAGGGGACGATGGTCGACACCTGGGCGACCGTCGGCAGCTGCGCGCAGATCGGGAAGAACGTCCATCTTTCGGGCGGCGCGGGGATCGGCGGGGTGCTGGAGCCGTTGCAGGCGGATCCGGTCATCATCGGCGACGGCGCGTTCATCGGCGCGCGCGCCGAGGTGGCGGAGGGCGTGCGCGTCGGCGAGGGCGCGGTGCTGTCGATGGGGGTGTATCTGGGCCAGTCGACGCGGATCATCGATCGCGAGACGGGCGAGACCTTCTACGGCGAGGTGCCGCCTTATTCGGTCGTCGTATCGGGCTCCGCGCCGTCGGGGTCGGGGACCGGACCCCATCTCTATTGTGCCGTCATCGTGAAACGCGTCGATGCGAAGACACGCGCCAAGACGAGCATCAACGACCTGCTCCGCGACTGATCCGACAAGATAATATTTAGGGGAAATGCCATGACGACTGCCAGCCAGGTTCTCGACCGAGTCCTCGTCCTCGAAATGGTCCGCGTGACCGAGGCGGCGGCGATCGCGGCCTCCACGCTCGTCGGGCGCGGCGACGAGAAGGCGGCGGATGCCGCGGCGGTCGAGGCGATGCGCGAGGCGCTCAACTCGCTGTACATGGACGGCACCGTCGTGATCGGCGAGGGCGAGCGCGACGAGGCGCCGATGCTGTTCATCGGCGAGAAGGTGGGCTCTGCGATCGGCAAGGGCCCCAAGATCGACATCGCGCTCGATCCGCTGGAGGGCACCACGATCTGCGCGACCGCCGGGCCGAACAGCCTGGCGGTACTGGCGATCGCGGAGGAGGGCGGCCTGCTCAACGCGCCCGACGTCTATATGGACAAGATCGCGGTGGGGCCGGGCTATCCGGAAGGGATCATCGATCTCGACCGGTCGCCGACCGAGAACGTGACCGCGCTGGCGAACGCGAAGGGCGTCGATCCCAAGGACATCATCGCGTGCGTGCTCGACCGCCCGCGCCACGAAAAGCTGATCGCGGAGCTGCGGTCGGTCGGCTGCGGGATCATGCTGATCGGCGACGGCGACGTGGCTGGCGTGATCGCGACGACGAACCCCGACACGACGATCGACATCTACATGGGATCGGGCGGCGCGCCGGAAGGCGTGCTGGCGGCCGCGGCGCTGCGCTGCGTCGGCGGTCAGTTCAAGGGGCGGTTGCTGTTCCGCAACGACGACGAGCGCGCGCGCGCGGCGAAATGGGGGGTGACCGACCTCGACAAGCAGTACGACCTGACCGAGCTGGCCAAGGGCGACTGCATCTTCGCGGCGACGGGCGTGACGGACGGATCGCTGCTCGAAGGCGTCAAGCGCAAGGGCAAGGTGATGACGACCGAGAGCGTGGTGATGCGCGCGTCGTCGGGCACGGTACGCTGGGTGAAGGGCGAGCACCGGCTGGGGTGAGGGTCGTCGCGGCCGGGGGGACTGAAGCGCGACGCGCCGTATTGCCGTCATCCCGGCCTTGTGCCGGGATCCAGCGCCGGGCTTGGTGGTCGCCCCGATCTTTGGCGCTACGTTCGCACCGCGGTGGATCCCGGCACGAGGCCGGGATGACGGTTTGGCCAGGATTACGAGTGTGGGTTGGGCTGGCTGTAGAAGGCGATGACGGGCGGACGCCTTGTTGCGGCAGTACTGCTCGTCGCGACGCTGGCGATGCTTGCGCGGTTCATGCGGCGTGACCGGGTACGGTATCGCGCGTTCGCGGCGGCCGGGGACGGAGCGCATCGGATCGCGGCGTTCCGGCGGATCGCGTGGCGGTGCGCGGTGATGTTCGGGGCGGGGTCGCTGGCGACGCTCGCGATGATCGGGCGGCTTGGGGCGGTCATCACCATGCCGGCGGAGTTCGGGGCGGTTTCGCCCTGGGATCCGGTCGCGTCAGACGCCGAGCTGGCGCTGTTTTTCGCGAGCGGAATCCTTCTGGGCTGCGGCGTCGCGTTCGCGCGTTATCGCTGGCGTGGACCGCGCATGGCGCGGGGGCGGATGCTGGGCGATATCGCCGCGCTGGTGCCACGGACGCGCGAGGAACTGCCATGGGGCGCGCTCGTCTCGCTGAGCGCGGGGGTGTGCGAAGAGCTGATGTTCCGGCTGGTCCTGCCGCTGCTGGTGGCGCTGGCGACCGGGAGTGCGATCGCGGGGTTCGTCGTCGCGACGCTGCTGTTCGGCGCGATGCACCGGTATCAGGGCAAGGCAGGCGTGGTCACGACGACGGTCGTGGGCACGGTGCTGGCGGCGATCTATCTGGCGACGCATGCGCTGTGGCTGGCGATCGCGTTCCATGTGCTGATCGACATGGCGGCACTGGTCGCGCATCCGCTTCAGCGAGGCGTCTGGCGGGTCAGCTCTTCAGCCGCCAGCCGGTCCTGAAGATCCACCAGATCGCAGCGAGGCAGGCGACGAGGAACGCGAAGGTGACCGCGAGGCTGATGCCGACCGGTACGTCGCCCGCGCCGAAGAAGCTCCAGCGGAACCCGCTGACCAGATAGACGACGGGGTTGAACAGGCTGACGGTGCGCCAGGGCTGGGGCAGCATGTCGATCGAATAGAAGGCGCCACCGAGGAAGGTGAGCGGGGTGACCAGCAGCGAAGGCACGAACGAGAGCTGTTCGAAGCTCTTCGCCCAGATGCCGATGATGAAGCCGAACAGGCTGAACGCGATGCTGGTGAGCACGAGGAACGCGGCCATCGCGAGCGGGTGCCGGATGTCGAGATCGACGAAGCACGCGGCGGTCGCGAGGATGATGAGGCCGAGGACGATCGACTTGGTCGCCGCGGCGCCGACATAGCCGATCACCAGCTCCCACGCCGAGACGGGGGCGGAGAGCAGCTCGTAGATCGTGCCGGTGAATTTGGGGAAGTAGATCCCGATCGAGGCGTTCGCGATGCTCTGTGTGAGGAGCGAGAGCATGACGAGGCCGGGCACGATGAAGCTGCCATAGCCGACGCCGTCGACCTGCTGCATCCGGCTGCCGATCGCGCCGCCGAACACGATGAAATAGAGGCTGGTGGTGAGGACGGGGGTGACGAGGCTCTGCCACAGCGTGCGCAGCGCGCGCGCCATTTCGAAGCGGTAGATCGCCCAGATGCCGTGGGTATTCATGCGTGGTGTCCCACAAATTGCACCAACGAACGGAGGGGGTGGCGAGCGTACGTCACGCCTTCCCTCCCACCAGATCGACGAAGATGTCCTCGAGGCTGGACTTGGAGGTTTCCAGATCGGTGAACGCGATGCCGAGCTCGGCGAGCTTGCGGAGCAGCGAGGGGATGCCGGTATGTTCGGCGCGCGCATCGAAGACGTAGCGCAGGCGGCGGCCGTCGTCCTCGAGCGTCAGGCTCCAGTCGGAGAGGTCCGGGGGTACGCGATCCATCGGCGTGTCGAGCGTCAGGTCCATCTCGCGCTTGCCGAGGCGCGCCATCAGCGCGCGCTTTTCGTCGACGAGCAGGAGCCGGCCCTTGTCGATCACGCCGACGCGGTCGGCCATCTCCTCGGCCTCCTCGATATAGTGCGTCGTCAGGATGATCGTGGTGCCGCGTTCGCGCAAGGCATGGACGAGCTTCCACATGTCCTTGCGCAGCGCGACGTCGACGCCCGCGGTGGGCTCGTCGAGGAACAGGATCTCGGGTTCGTGCGCGAGCGCCTTGGCGATCAGGACGCGGCGCTTCATGCCGCCGGACAGTTCCATGATCTTCGCGTCGCGCTTGTCCCACAGCGACAGGTCGCGCAGCACCTGCTCGATATACGCGCCGTGCGCCGAGCGCCCGAAAAGGCGACGGCTGAAGGTGACGGTGGCGAGTACCGTTTCGAACATGTCGACCGACAGTTCCTGCGGCACGAGCCCGATGCGGCGACGTGCGGCCTTGAAGTCGCGGACGGCGTCGTGGCCCTCGACCAGGATCTTGCCGGTCGACGGGTTCACGATGCCGCAGATGATGCTGATGAGCGTCGTCTTGCCCGCGCCGTTGGGGCCGAGCAGCGCGAAGATCTCCCCGCACTGGATGTCGAGATCGACAGGGTGGAGCGCGGTGGTGCCGCCGGCATAGGTCTTCGACACGTCGCGGACGCTGAGGATCGGTTCGGTCATGGATGCCCCTTGTGGGTGGGGAGGTGGGGGTTGGTGGGCTCCGTCGCAACCGCATCGGTGCATCCGTTCGCCCTGAACCTGTCGAAGGGCGCCCCCGGTTCGATCCGTCCCGCGCTCCGCGGTGGGCGGGGTGCCCTTCGACAAGCTCAGGGCGGACGGGGAGAGGGGGCGTGAACGGAAAGGGGGGTCAGCTCTTCGCCCGCGCCGCTGCGATCGCCTCCTGCAACCGGTCGATCGGGAGCGCGCCGGAGAGGACGCGGTCGCCGACGACCCAGCTGGGGGTGCCGGTGACCCCAAGCTTCGCGGCGACGCCCATGTTGGTGCGCAGCTGCTCGTCGGCGTCCGCGGGGATGCGTGCCGCGTCGACTCCGGCGGCGCGCGCGGTGGCGGCGATCGTCGCGTCGGTGACGGGGCCGGCGGCGTAGAGCGCATCGTGGAAGGCGGGGAATTTGCCCTGCTGCGCAGCGGCGAGCGAGACGCGCGCGGCGGTGCGGCTGGTGTCGGTGAGGACGGGGAGCTCGCGGAAGACGATCCTGAGCTTCGGGTCCGCCTTCACCAGTTGCGCCAGCATCGGCAGGCTGGCGCGGCAATAGCCGCAATTATAGTCGAAATACTCGACGAGCGTGACGTCGCCATCGGGGTTTCCCGCGAAGGCGTTGCCATAGGGCGTGACGATCGCGGCGCGGTTCGCGGCGACCGCCTTGCCCGACTCGCGCTCCTGCAGGCGCTGCATCGCCTCCGGGATGATCTCGGGATTGGCGAGGACATAGGCGCGGACGACCTGTCCGATGCGGGCGGTGTCCGCGCCGTCGAGCGGGGCGGGGGCGACGCGGTCCGCGACGAGCATCGCGCCGCCGCCCGCCACCGCGCCGATCAGGACGAGGCCGAGGGGGAGGAGGCGTGTCACTTGCGGTTCTTCCGGTTGGCGTCGAGTTCGTTCTGGCCGGTCATCGCGATATCCTGCGCGCGGATCCAGTCCGCGGTGTTCCGGGGGAGGCCCGCCATCGCGATCTTCGCGGTGTAGACCGCGGTCTTGGTGTCGCCGTTCTGGCTGGAGCGTTCGGCGGTGGCGAGCGCGGCGCGCGCGGTGTCGCCGGACAGTTCGTAGGCGGTGCCGAGCTGATACCAGGCGAACGGGTTCTGGTCGTCGCGCTGGACCGCCTGGCGCAGTACGCGCGTCGCCTCGGGCAAGTTCGCCTTGTCCTCGGTCGCGATCAAGGCATGGCCGAGCGTCGTCGCGATCAGCGGCGAGTTGCGGGTGCCCGCGACCGCCTGGCGCAGCGGTGCGATCGCGTCCTTCGGGCGGCCGCCCTCGAGCAGGATCTGGCCCTGGATCTCGCGGAAATAAGGATCGTCGGGGTTCGCCGCGACGAGCGCCGCCACTTCCGCCTCGGCTTTGTCGGGGTAGCCACCCTTGTGATAGGCATAGGCGCGCGCATAATGCGCGTAGATCGACTGGTCCGAGAGGGGATAGTCGGTCAGCGTGCGCTGCGGCGACATCACATAGCCTTCGAGCTTGGCCTTCACGCGCTTGAACCGCTCCTCGAGCGCCACGTCGCGCGGCTTGTCGTAGGCGGGCGAGGCCTTCACGTCGGCGGCGAGCGTCTGGACGCGTTCGCCCGAGAGGGGGTGGCTCTGCATGAACGGATCGATGTTCGCCAAGCCGTAGCGATATTCCTGCTGCTGGAGCTTCTTGAAGAAGCTGAGCATGCCCTTGCCGGTGACGCCCGCGCCGCTCAGATATTTGAGGCCGGAGGCGTCGGCAGTGGCTTCCTGCACGCGGCTGAACGCCAGATACTTGCCGAGCGCCGCCTGTTGCCCGGCGGCGAGGATGCCCGCACCGGCCTCCGCGCCGCCCGCCGCGATCGCGGCGATGCCGAGTACCATCGACAGGAGCGAGATGCCCATCGCAGGGCGCGAACCGCGATCGCCGAGCGCGATGTGGCCGTCAGCGACGTGGCCGAGTTCGTGCGCGATGACGCCCTGGACCTCGTTGGCATTGTCCGCGGCCTGGATGAGCCCGGAATGGACGTAGACGATCTGCCCGCCCGCGACGAAGGCGTTGATCGAATCGTCGTTGATGAGGACGACGCGGACGTCGCTGGGCGACAGGCCGGCGGCGCGGATCAGCGGCGCGGACATGTCGTTGAACATCGCCTCGGTCTCCGCATCGCGCAGGATCGACTGGGCGGCGGCGGGTTGTGCGGCGAGGGTGACAAGTGCTGCAAGCGCGGCGATCGCGTTGCGGACGGTCCCGCTCTTGCGGGCGCGGGCGGGGGGCTTCCCAAACTCCGTTCGTGCTGAGCTTGTCGAAGCACTGCCTTTCTTTCCACCGAAGGAAGACGGACGGCACTTCGACAAGCTCAGTGCGAACGGATTCGAGGAGAAGGCGCGCGCCGTCTCAAGCGACGCGTTGGGGTCGGACGTCATCGAGATCGAGTTCAGCACGATTTTTCCAGCATCGCCAGCGCGTTGACGATCGGGCGTGCGGCGCGCGCGATCGGGGAGGGGGCCGGATCCCTGGCGCGGTTCGCGTGAACCGCGCCTGAAACCCGGCCGATCCTCAAGCGCCGAACGTGCGCTGCCACCAGCCGCGGCGCGGCGGGCCAGCGGTGTCGGGCGCCTCGGCGGTCCCGGGCTCGGGGCCCTCGTCCGCCGCGGTATCGTCGGCGTCGGCGTCGGCTTCGGCTTCGGCGGCAACCGGTGCCGGCGTGCGCGTGCGCGTGCGCGACGGTGCCGGAGCCGGTGTGGCCTCATCCGCAACCGGCGCGTCCGCCTTCTTGCGCGGGCGGCGCTTGGGCTTGGCGGGCGCGTCCTCGGCGACGGGGGTCGCCTCGGGCTCGCTCACGGCCTCGGCTTCGACCGCAGCAGCCGGCGTCGCCTTTTTGCGGGTCCGCCTGGGCTTCGGCGCGGGCTCGGCCTCCGCCTCTACCGCAGCAGGCTCGGGCGCGGGTTCCGGCTTAGGCTCCGGCACCGGCTTCGCGATCGGTGCGGCGGTCGCCTCGGCGGCGCGAGCACGGGGGCGACGGCGCGTCTTCGGGACGGGCGCGGGGGCCTCCTCGACGATCGCCTCGTCCTCGACGGCCACCTCGGGAGACTCGGCGACCGAATCGATCGACGCGTCGTCGGTCGCGGTCACCGGAGCCTCGCTGCCGTCACGACGACGACCCCGACGGCCGCGGCGACGGCGACGACGGCCCTCGGCCTCGGCGGGCTGTTCGCCGGCATACTCGCCCTCGAACTCGGTCGCCTCGGTCTCGGTCTCGGCGTCGCTCTCCTCGACATCGTCCGATGCGTCGGCTTCGACCTCGCCCTCGGCATCCGCGTCGACGGGGGCGTCGCCCTCGCCTTCCTCGCGGTTGCGACCACGGCGACCCCGGCGACGGCGGCGGCGGCGACCGCCATTGCCGCCCTCGTCGTCGTCACGCTCGGCTCGCTCGCGGCGGGGCGCTTCGGCTTCGGCCTCGGGCTCTTCTTCCTCGATCTCGTCCTCGGGCTCCTCGACGAAGTCCTCCTCGAGCTCTTCCTCGACGATCGCCTCGAATCGGGGGGCGTAGGCGGGGGGCGGGCCGCTGGCCTCGACCGACATGCGTGCGCCTTCCTGCTCGCCATCGGGCAGGATCTCGACCTGGACGCCGTAGCGCTCCTCGATCTCGGCGATGTCGGCGCGCTTGCGGTTGAGGACGTAGACGCCCGCCTCGACGCTGGCGCGCAACGTCAGGATCGAGCCGCGACCACGTGCGGCCTCGTCCTCGATCAGGCGCAGCGCGCTGAGCCCCGCCGACGACGCGGTACGGACGAGCCCGGTGCCCTCGCAATGCGGGCAGGCGCGGGTCGATGCCTCGAGCACGCCGGTGCGCAGCCGCTGGCGCGACATCTCCATGAGCCCGAACGACGAGATGCGGCCGACCTGGATGCGCGCGCGATCGTTCTTGAGCGCCTCCTTCATCGCCTTCTCGACCTTCCGGACATTGGAATTGTTGTCCATGTCGATGAAGTCGATGACGACGAGGCCCGCCATGTCGCGCAGCCGCAGCTGGCGCGCGATTTCCTGCGCGGCCTCAAGGTTGGTCGCGGTCGCGGTCTGCTCGATATTGTGCTCGCGCGTCGAGCGGCCCGAGTTGATGTCGATCGAGACGAGCGCCTCGGTCGGGTTGATGACGAGATAGCCGCCCGACTTGAGCTGCACCACCGGGTGGTACATCGCGGAGAGCTGGTCCTCGACGCCCGCGCGCTGGAACAGCGGCACGGGATCGCTGTAGTGCTTCACCTTGCGCGCATGGCTGGGCATCAGCAGCTTCATGTATTCGCGCGCCTGGCGATAGCCGTCGTCGCCCTCGACGATTATCTCGTCGATCTCCTTGTTGTAGATATCGCGGATCGCGCGCTTCATCAGGTCGCTGTCGCCATAGACGATCGCTGGGGCGGACGCGCTGAGCGTGGTCTCGCGGATCCCGTCCCACAGGCGGGCGAGGTAATCGAAGTCGCGCTTGATCTCGACCTTGGTGCGCTGGAGCCCCGCGGTGCGGACGATGCAGCCCATCGACGAGGGCAGCGCCAGATCGGCCATGATCGACTTCAGCCGCTTGCGATCGCCCGCGTTGCTGATCTTGCGGCTGATCCCGCCGCCATGCGACGTGTTGGGCATCAGCACGCAGTAGCGGCCGGCGAGCGACAGGTACGTCGTCAGCGCGGCGCCCTTGTTGCCGCGCTCCTCCTTCACGACCTGAACCAGCAGCACCTGGCGTCGGCGGATCACGTCCTGGATCTTGTAGCGGCGGCGCAGGTTCATCCGGCGCTGGCGGAGCGCCTCGACCTGGTCGTCGTTCGCATGCGGCTTGCGCGGCGGACGCGCGGCACGGGCTTCGCCGCCCTCGTCGTCGGCATGATCGTCGTCATGGTGATCGTCGTCGTGGCCGGAATCGTCGAACCCGTCGCGGTGATCGTCGTCGTCGTCACCATGTTCGTCATGATGATCGTCGTCGTCGTCCTGCTCGGCGCGCAGCGCGGCTTCCTCGGCGGCGTGCTCCGCCTCCTCGCGCAGGAGGGCGTCGCGATCCTCCTTGGGAATCTGGTAATAATCCGGGTGGATCTCGGAGAAGGCGAGGAAGCCGTGGCGATTGCCGCCGTAATCGATGAACGCCGCCTGGAGCGACGGCTCCACGCGGGTGACCTTGGCTAGATAGATGTTGCCCTTGAGCTGCTTGCGCTCGGCACTCTCGAAATCAAACTCCTCGATCCGGTTTCCCTTGACGACCGCCACGCGGGTCTCTTCCCGGTGGCGTGCGTCGATCAGCATGCGTGTGGTCATTGAACGGTCTCCACGCGCGGACCGCGCCGCCGGGCGGCGGGGTCGCGCGATGATGATGAAGCGCGGCCGGGCCCCTGTGCCCGGTGTCGCGTACGGTTTGTGGAACTGCCTTCGCTCGCGCAGCATGCCGGGGCAGCGTGCCTCCGGCGACAGCCGCGCGACCGCCGGCGGAAGCCGGGCTGGTCTGGGCGCGGGTGAGATGCGGCATGCGAGCGTCAACCTGAAGCGCCGCGCCCGGCAGATCGCTCTTTCGGACGGGCAATGGGCCGGTCTTGAAGACGCGCGGGAAATGCGCACCTGTCCGGTCGTGCGCTGGACTAGCACCGCGCGCGCGCCGCATCAACTGGCAGGAATCTGCCGGGGTTGCCGGCAAGATAATGCCGAATTGCCGGTTAACCCTTTCCTGCAACCGCGGCTTGAGACGCGGCGGGCTAGGCGGGAATGTACAGGGTAACAGAGGGTTCGCGTTAACCATGGCTTTTTGCTGGACCGGCGGGACGCCCCCGCGGCATGGACGCCGCGTGGCAAGCGTGATCGCGTTGATGATGGGCATGATGTTCGGCGCCCCCGGCTGGGCGGCGACCGTCGAGCGTGTCGAAGTGGACGACGGGCGCGTGACCGTCCGGTTCGACGCGGCGGTGTCCGCCGCGAGCGCGTTCGTGCTCGACGGCCCGCGCCGGATTGCGATCGACGTCGACGGCGCAACGCCGGGACGGCATGGCGACGCGGGCGGGGTGGTGAGCGCGGTGCGGCAGGGGCGGCACGGCGATGGGGGCACGCGGATCGTGCTCGACCTCACGACGCCCGCGATCGTTGCCGGGGGCCGGTTCGATCATGACGGGCGCGAACTGACGCTGACGCTGCGCGATGTCGACCGCACGCGATTCGCCGAGGCCAGTGTCGCCTCGCCGCTCAGCTTCCTGCCGTTCGGGCTGGGCGACGCGAAGCCGCGCTACAAGATCACCGTTCCCGTGCCGCCACCCGCGCGCGCCGCCGCGCTGCCGCGGATCTCCGGCGACGAGGGCCGGCCGCTGGTCGTGATCGACGCAGGGCATGGCGGGCACGATCCGGGGGCTATCAACGCCGAGACGGGCCTGCGCGAGAAGGACGTGACGCTGAAGATCGCGCAGGCGATCCGCGACGAACTGGTCGAATCGGGCCGGGTGCGCGTGGCGCTGACGCGTGACGACGACCGCTACCTGCTCCACCGCGAGCGGTTCGGGGTGGCGCGGCGGATGCACGCGGACCTGTTCATCTCGATCCACTGCGACAGCGTGGGATCCGGGGATGCGACGGGCGCATCGGTGTACACGCTGTCCGAGGTGGCGTCGGACAAGGAAGCGTCGCTGCTAGCGGCGCGCGAGAACAAGGCCGACGTGATCTCGGGCGTGCGGCTCGACGAGAATGCGGACGTATCGTCGATCCTGATCGACCTGACGCAGCGCGAGACGATGAATGCGTCGGCCGGGTTCGCGCGGCTGCTGGGGCGCGAGGCCAAGCCGCTGATCCCGACCAAGCCGGCGTTCCACCGGATGGCATCGCTGTTGGTGCTGAAGGCGCCCGACATGCCGTCGGTGCTGTTCGAGACGGGCTATATCTCGAACCCGGGCGATGCGGCCTTCCTCGACAGCCGCGAGGGGCGCGCACGCATCGCCGAGAGCGTGCGGCGGTCGGTCGAGGTATACTTCGCGCGGAAGATGGCGGCGAAGTAAGGCTCGACATCCTGATCGTCATCCCGGGCCCGGGCCGGGATCCACTGCGGGGCGGGTGACTCGCCCGATGGTCGTGCACTGCGCTCGTACGATGGTGCACCCCGGCACGAGGCCGGGGTTAAGGGGGTGTCACACTACCTTGCGGCCGGTGACGAGGCGGAAGATCACGACGATCACCGCGACGACGAGCAGGATGTGGATCAGCCCGCCCGCGACGTGGAAGGCGAAGCCAAGCGCCCAGAAGATCAACAGGATCAGCGCGATCGTCCACAACATGGCCTTGGTCCTTTTTCAGATGTCCCGGCGGCCGGTACGATCCGGTCGGACGGGGTGAACGAGACAGCGTGCGATCCGTTCCGGCCGCGTAACGCCATGCGCCCGACGCAACGCGCTTCCCACCGCCCGCGAACCTGCTAAACGCTGGGCGCTGGTATGGCGTCTACTCCCCCCGAACCGATGAAGCTGAGGCTCAGGCGCGACGTCGCCGGCGTGCGCGGGGCGCTGGCGCGCGCGTGGCAGCGGCGCTGGGTGAAGGCGATCGCGGTGCTGGCGCTGCTGGCCGCGGTCGGTGCGGGGGCGTTCTGGGCGATCTTCGCGCGCGACCTGCCGTCGGTGGAGCAACTGCGCACCTACGAGCCGCCGCTGCCGACGAACGTGCGCGGGATCGACGGCACCCCGGTCTATTCCTATGCCCGCGAGCGGCGCGTCGAGCTGAGCTTCGCGGAATATCCGCCGCTGCTGATCCGCGCGTTCCTGGCCGCGGAGGACAAGACGTTCTTCGAGCATCACGGCGTCGATTTCCCGGGCCTTGCGGGCGCGGTGCTCGACTATGCGCGCAAGTTCGGGACGGGCAAGCGCGCGCGCGGCGGCTCGACGATCACGCAGCAGGTGGCCAAGAACCTGCTGATCGGCAACGCCTATTCGCCGACGCGCAAGGTGAAGGAGGCGATCCTCGCCTACAAGATCGAGGAGACGCTGACGAAGCCGCAGATCCTGGAGCTGTATCTCAACCAGATTCCGCTGGGGCGCAACGCGTTCGGCGTGGAAGCGGCAAGCCACGCCTATTTCGACAAGGAGCTCGACGAGCTGACGCTGGCGCAGCTCGCCTATCTGGCGATCCTGCCCAAGGGGCCGGCGAACTACGATCCGGTGCGCAATACCGAGCGCGCGCTCGACCGGCGCAACTATGTGCTGGGCGAGATGCTCAAGAACGGGTTCATCACGCAAGGACAGTATACGCAGGCGCGCGGCGAGCCGATCGGCGCGATCCTGCGGCGGACGCCCAAGTTCGAGCGCGTGGGCGGCTATTTCGTCGAGGAGGTGCGGCGCGAGCTGATCGACAAGTTCGGCGAAACCGCGCGCGACGGTCCGTTCAGCGTGTATTCGGGCGGGCTGTGGGTGCGCACCTCGCTCGATCCGAAGATGCAGGACTATGCCGCGCAGGCCTTGCGTGACGGGCTGCTGCGCTATGATCGCGGGCGGGGCTGGGCGGGGCCGCTCAAGCATGTCGAGATCGACAGCGACCGCTGGCTGGCGGCGCTCATCAACACCAATATCGCGCTCGACTATTCAGACTGGCGCGCGGCGATCGTGATCGCGAAGACGGGCGAGGGCGTCGACCTGGGATTCGCGACCGGCGAGCAGGGGACGATGGCGCGCTATGCGGCACAGACCCCGGTGCGCGGCAAGGGCGGCACAGCGTTCGCCGCATTGGTGCCGGGCGACATTATTGCGGTGGCGCCGGAGGGGGCAGGGTTCGCGTTGCGCTCGGTCCCGAAGATTTCCGGCGGGTTCGTGGTGGAAGAGCCCGCGACCGGGCGGGTGCTGGCGATGCAGGGCGGGTTCGACAACCGCGTGCAGGCGTTCAACCGCGCGACTCAGGCGATGCGCCAGCCGGGCTCGACGATCAAGCCGATCGTCTATGCCGCGGCGCTGGAGGGCGGGATGACGCCCGCGTCGATCATCGTCGATGGGCCGTTCTGCGTCTATCAGGGCGCGCGGCTGGGGCAGAAATGCTTCCGCAACTTCTCGGGCGGCGGTTCCGGACCGCACACGATGCGCTGGGGCGTCGAGCAGTCGCGCAACCTGATGACGGTGCGCGCCGCGGCGCAGACCGGGATGCCCAAGGTCGTCGGGCTGATGAAGGCGCTGGAGGTGGGCAATTACGCGCCGTACCTCTCCTATGCGCTGGGCGCGGGCGAGACGACGGTGTCGCGGATGGTCAACGCCTATGCGGTGCTGGCGAACCAGGGGCGCTGGCACGCGCCGACGCTGATCGACTTCGTCCAGGACCGCCACGGCAAGGTGATCTGGCCCGAGGCGTGGCGCGCTTGCGACCGGTGCAACGCGACCGACTGGGACGGCAAGGCGATGCCGCGGCCGGGCATTCGCGGCAAGCAGGTGGTCGACGCGATGAGCGCTTACCAGATGGTCCACATCGCGGAAGGCGTGATCCAGCGCGGCACCGCGACGATCCTGCGCGACCTGAACCGGCCGATGTTCGGCAAGACGGGGACGAACACGGGGCCGAAGGACGTGTGGTTCATCGGCGGCACGCCGCAGATGATCGCGGGCGTCTATATCGGGTACGACTCGCCGGTGAATCTGGGCGGCTATGCGCAGGGCGGGACGCTGGCGGCGCCGATCTTCAAGCAGTGGGCGGTGAAGGCCTATGAGGGGATGGAGCCGCTGCCGTTCCGTGCACCCGAGGGGATCCGCATGGTCCGCATCGATCGCGCGAGCGGCCGGCCGGTCTATGGCGCGTGGCCGACGAGCGACCCCAAGGCCGGGGTGATCTGGGAAGCGTTCAAGCCCGAGAGCGAACCGCGGCGCGCGGCGCGGCGGAGCGGCCCGGCGCCGACCGCCAGCGCGACCGCGGCGGCGAAGGCGGCGCCCGCCGACAGCGATTTCTTGCAGAAGCAGGGCGGAATCTACTAGCGCCTGTCGGCATAAGACCCGTCCGTCATCCCCGCGCAGGCGGGGATCCATCGCCGAACCGTCGCCAGGCACGCGACGGTAGCGATGGAGGTCCCGGACGGGAGATGGATCCCCGCCTTCGCGGGGATGACGCGAGAATTGGAGTGACGTTATGCGCGCCGAAGCGCAGGCCCATGTCGAGCAGATCAACGATGCGCTGGCGCTGCTGCGCCGCTTCCTCGACTGGGACCGCGCGCTGCGCCGGCTCGACGAGCTGAACGCGCGCGTCGAGGACCAGGCGCTCTGGAACGATCCCAAGGCCGCGCAGGAGGTGATGCGCGAGCGTCGCCGGCTCGACGAGGCGATCGAGGCGACGCGCGCGATCGAGCGCGAGCTGTCCGACACCGTCGAGCTGATCGAGATGGCGGAGGCCGAGGGCGATACCGAGATGGAGGCGGAGGCGGTCGCCGGCCTCGCGACGCTGTCCGCGCGCGCCGAGAAGGACAAGGTGAAGGCGCTGCTGGCGGGCGAGGCCGACGGCAACGACACCTATATCGAGGTCAACGCCGGCGCGGGTGGGACCGAGAGCCAGGACTGGGCGGGCATGCTCAGCCGGATGTATTCGCGCTGGGGCGAGCGGCATGGCCTGAAGGTCGAGCTGGTCGACCAGCATTCGGGCGAGCAGGCGGGGATCAAGTCCGCGACGCTGCTGCTGAAGGGCGAGAACGCGTACGGTTATGCCAAGACCGAGAGCGGCGTGCACCGGCTGGTGCGGATCAGCCCGTACGATTCGGCGGCGCGGCGGCATACCTCGTTCGCGAGCGTGTGGGTCTATCCGGTCGTCGACGAGAATATCGAGGTCGACTATAACGAGAGCGACCTGCGGATCGACACCTATCGCGCGTCGGGCGCGGGCGGGCAGCACATCAACACGACCGATTCGGCGGTGCGCATCACGCACATCCCGACCGGCATCGTCGTGCAGTGCCAGAACCAGCGATCGCAGCACAAGAACAAGGCCGAGGCCTATAACCAGCTGCGCGCGCGGCTGTACGAGCGCGAGCTGGCGATCCGCGAGCAGGCGGCCAATGCGGAGAACGCGACCAAGACCGATATCGGCTGGGGGCACCAGATCCGGTCGTACGTGCTGCAACCGTATCAGCTGGTGAAGGACCTGCGCACCGGCGTGACCTCGACCGCGCCGTCCGACGTGCTCGACGGCGATCTCGATTCGTTCATGGCGGCGGCGCTGTCGCAGCGGGTCACGGGCGAGGCGGTCGAGGTGGAGGACGTCGATTGATCCTCGTCTCCCGTCTCCGTTCGTGTCGAGCGAAGTCGAGAAACGGCGTCCGTGTGCGCGTGGGCGTGGGCGTTTCTCGACTGCGCGCGAAGCGAGCGGCCATGGGGATGTTGCTGGTCCTCGCCGCGTGCGACGGCTCGACGCCGCTCCTCAAGCGCGAGCCCAGGGAGCCGGGGCCGTTCCCGGTCGCCGACCGGCCGGTCGCGGGGATCGTCTCGACGCGCTGGTCCGACGAGGAATCGCGCGACCGGCTGAACGAGGCGGGCGCGGTGATGGCGCGCGCGGCGATCCGGCCGGGGATGACGGTGGCGGATATCGGCGCGGGCGAGGGCTATTACACGATTCGGCTGGCGCAGGCGGTGGGCAAGGACGGGCGCGTGCTGGCGGAGGACATCTTCGCCTCTACCCGCGACGCGCTGGCCGAACGCGTGGCGCGCGAGCGGCTCGACAATGTCAGCGTGAAGCTGGGCGAGCCCGACGACCCCAAGCTGCCCGCGAACAGCTTCGACCGGGTTTTCATGGTCCACATGTATCACGAGATCGCGCAGCCCTATGCGTTCCTGTGGGCGGTGCGGCCCGCGCTGCGGCCGGGCGGGCTGGTGATCGTCGTCGATGCCGACCGGCCGACCAAGTACCACGGCACGCCGCCCGCGCTGCTGCGGTGCGAGTTCGCGGCGGTCGGCTATGAGCAGGTGGCGATGAAGGACATGCCGTCGGCTGGGGGATATTTCGCAGCGTTCCGTGCAGTGGGTGCGCGGCCGGAGCCGGATGCGATCCGCCCGTGCCGATTGGAGTGATGGTGGTCTGAACCGCCGTCATCCCGACTTTCGCCGGGATGACGAGGCTAGAGCAGCCCCCTGGCGCGCAGGCTGGTGGTGCGGTCGCCCGCGACGATCAGGTGTTCGAGCAGCGGCGCCTCGAGCAGGGCGAGCATGCGTGCGAGCAGGCGGGTGGCGCCGAGATCGGCGGCGCTGGGAGTCGGATCGCCGCTGGGGTGGTTGTGCGCCATGACGACCGCGCTGGCACCGAACGCGAGCGCGTCGCCCGCGATCGTGCGGACGGGGAGGTCGACGCGCGACGACAGCGCCGACGGCGCGTGGCGGACGCCGAGGATTCGCTGGCGCGAATCGAGATAGGCGAAGATCGCGATCTCCGTCCGTGCGACGGCAAGCGGCGCGAACACCGCAGCGAGATCGACGGGCAGGTCGAAGGCCGGCATGCGCGCACCGTACCGTGCGGCGCGACGGCCGCGAGCGCGGGTTGGTCCGAACCGGATTTTGTCGTAGCGAAAGCGGCATGGAAGCGAACACAATCGACGCGGCCTATGCGCGGATCGTGCGGCGGGTGCTGGAATCGGGGGATCCGCGCGGGGATCGCACGGGGGTCGGTACGCGCTCCGTGTTCGGCGAGACTGCGCGCTTCGACCTGGGGGCGGGGGAGTTCCCGCTCATCACCTCCAAGCGGGTGTCGTGGAAGACCTCGGTCAAGGAGATGATCTGGTTCCTGACCGGGGGCACCAATATCCGCCAGCTGCTGGAACAGGACGTGCGGATCTGGACCGACTGGCCGCTGAAAGCGTATCGCGAAGCGACCGGGGAGGCGATCGCGCAAGGCGATTTCGAGGCGCGGATCGTGGCGGACGCGGCGTTCGCGGCCGAGTGGGGCGAGCTGGGGCCGGTCTATGGCAGGCAATGGCGGCGCTGGGCGGGGCCGGACGGGGTGGAGCACGACCAGATCGCGGGCGTGATCGAGGCGCTGAAGCACGATCCCGCGAGCCGGCGGATCCTGTTCCATGCGTGGAACGTGCCCGAAATCGGCGCGATGGCGCTGCCGCCGTGCCATATGGTGTATCAATATCATGTGACGAGCGACGGGCGGCTCCATTCTCTGATGTTCCAGCGGAGCTGCGACGTGTTCCTGGGGCTGCCGTTCAACTGGGTGGGCGCGGCGGCGTTGCAGATGATGCTGGCGCAGCAGGCGGGTCTGGCACTGGGCGAGTTCGTGTGGATGGGGGGCGACGTGCACCTCTACGCGAACCATCTCGATGCGGCGCGTGAGCAGATCGCGCGCGAGGCACGGCCGGCGGCGCGGGTTACGCTGGCGGCGCGGGCGGCGACGATCGACGATTACGCGATCGGGGATTTTTCGGTGGAAGGCTATACGCCGCATCCCGCGATCAAGGCGGAGGTGGCGGTCTAGCGGGTTGATCCGTTCGCCCTGAGCCTGTCGAAGGGCTGCCTTTCTTTCCCAGCGGGGATAAGAAGGACGGTGCTTCGACAAGCTCAGCACGAACGGATGCGGGCTGCCTATGTTTGTTCATTCCGACGTGCCCAAAAGGAGCCTCATGTGACCTGGCAGTTCTGGATCGACCGTGGCGGCACGTTCACCGACGTCGTCGCGCGGCGGCCGGACGGGGGCGTCGTGACGGCCAAGCTGCTGTCGGAGGATCCGGGGCGGTACGACGATGCCGCGGTCGAGGCGATCCGGCGGCTGGCGGGGGCGGAGCCCGGCGCGATCGCATTGCGGATCGGGACGACCGTGGCGACCAACGCGCTGCTCGAGCGCAAGGGCGAGCCCACGCTGCTCGCGATCACGCGCGGATTCGGCGACGCGCTCAGGATCGGGCATCAGGAGCGGGCGGACATCTTCGCGCGCGACGTGCGCCGGCCGGAGCCTTTGTTCGCGCGTGTGCTGGAGATCGACGAGCGGGTCGATGCGGAGGGCGCCGTCCTCGTGCCGCTCGACGCGGAGACGGCGCGTAGCGGGTTGCGGGCGGCGTATGACGACGGCCTTCGCGCGGTGGCGATCGTGCTGGTGCATGGCTGGCGGTTCACCGCGCACGAGGCGGCGCTGGCGGCGATCGCGGAAGAGATCGGCTTTACGCAGGTGTCGGTCAGCCACCGCGTCGCGCCCGTCATCAAGCTGATCGGGCGCGGCGACACGACGCTGGTCGACGCGTATCTGTCGCCGGTGCTCGATCGCTATGTCGAAGGGCTGAGCGCGGCGCTGGGGCAGGGCGCGCTGTTCATGCAATCGAACGGCGGACTGGTCGACGGCGCGGCGTTCCGGGGGAAGGACGCGATCCTGTCGGGCCCGGCGGGGGGGATCGTGGGCATGGCGGCGACCGCGCGCGAGGCCGGGTTCGACCGGATCATTGGGTTCGACATGGGCGGCACCTCGACCGACGTGTCGCATTATGCGGGCACCTATGAGCGCGATACCGAGACGCTGATCGCGGGCGCCAGGATCCGTGCGCCGATGCTGCGGATCCATACCGTCGCGGCGGGGGGCGGATCGATCTGCCGGCACGACGGGCAGCGGCTGCTCGTCGGGCCGGAGAGTGCGGGCGCGGTGCCGGGCCCGGCCTGCTACCGGCGCGGGGGGCCGCTGACCGTCACCGACTGCAACGTGATGCTCGGCAAGCTGCGACCCGAGGTGTTTCCCGCGATCTTCGGCGCTGGCGGTGACGCACCGCTCGATGCCGGGGCGGTGGCGGCGCGGTTCGCGGACCTGCCGGGGGATCCGCAGGTGCTGGCGGAGGGGTTCGTCGCGGTCGCGGTGGCGAACATGGCGAACGCGATCCGCACGATCTCGGTCGCGCGCGGTCACGACGTGACGCGCTATACGCTGGCGTGCTTCGGCGGGGCGGGGGGGCAGCATGCGTGCCTGGTCGCCGACGCGCTGGCGATGGACCGGGTGATGATCCACCCGCTGGCGGGGGTGCTCTCCGCCTATGGCATGGGTCTGGCGGACCGGCGGGTGCTGCGCGAGGCGACGCTGGGCATGGCGTTCGGCGAGCGCGATGCGATGCTGGCGGCGATCGAGGCGCTTGCGGACGAGGCGCGCGACGCGCTGGTCGCGCAGGGCGTCGATGCGGCGGGGGTGACGGTCGAGCGGCGGGTGCATCTGCGGCGCGGGCAGACCGAGCATACGATCGAGATCGACCTGGGCGAAGTCGATACGATGGTCGCGGCGTTCGACGCGGCGCATGTCGCGCAGTTCGGGTTCGCGAGCACGCAGACGCTGGTCGCGGACCGCGTCGTCGCGGAGGCGATCGCGGCGAGCGCGCCGGTCGACGCCGCGCTGGTGGCGCTGCCCGACGCCGCCGCGCCGCCGATCGCGAGGGTGCCGGTGTATCTGGCAGGCGCGTGGCGCGACACGCCGGTGCTGGCGCGCGAGGGGTTGCCCGCGGGGCATGCGTTCGACGGGCCGGCGCTGGTGATCGATGCGGTGTCGACGACGGTGGTCGAGCCCGGCTGGCGCGCGCGGGTGGACGCGATTGGGAACCTGATCCTCGAGCGGGTGGCGGTGCGACAGCGTTCCTCGACTTCGCTCGAAACGAACGGGGAAGCGCCGGGCGCGGTCGGGAACGATGCCGATCCCGTGCGACTCGCGATCTTCGCAGGCCTGTTCATGAGCGTGGCTGAGGACATGGGGGCGGCGCTCCAGCGGTCGGCGGCGTCGGTGAACATCCGCGAGCGGCTCGATTTCTCCTGCGCGCTGTTCGATGCGGCGGGCAATCTGGTGGCGAACGCGCCGCATATCCCGGTCCATCTGGGATCGATGGGGGAGAGCATCCGCACGATCCTTGCCAATCGGGGCGGCGGGGCGGACGGACGCGGCATAAGGCGCGGCGACGCCTATGCGCTCAACGCGCCGTATCGCGGGGGGACTCACCTGCCCGACATCACCGTCATCATGCCGGTGTTCGCGGACGGGGACGGCGAGCCGCGCTGGTTCGTCGCGGCGCGGGGGCATCATGCCGATGTCGGCGGGACGACGCCGGGATCGATGCCGCCGCGGAGCACCTCCGTGGAGGAGGAGGGCGTGCTGCTCGACGACGTGCTGGTCGTCGACGCGGGGCGGTTCCTGGAGGACGAGCTGCGTGCGCTGTTCGCAGGGAGCGCCCATCCCGCGCGCAACATCGACCAGAATATCGCCGATCTGGCGGCGCAGCTGGCGGCGTGCACGCGCGGCGCGGCGGGGCTGCACCGGATGGCGGCGGAGAGCGGCGCGGACGTCGTCAGCGCCTATATGGAGCATGTGCAGGCCAATGCCGACGCGGCGGTGCGGCGGCTGATCGCGACGCTGTCCGATGGCGCCTTCGCCTATGAGATGGACGACGGCGCGGTCGTCCGCGTCGCGGTGCGGGTCGATCGGGACGCGGGGACGCTCGACATCGACTTCGCAGGGACGAGCGCGCAGCGCGCGAACAACTTCAACGCACCGGTCTCGATCGTGCGTGCGGCGGTGCTGTATGTCGTGCGCGCGCTGATCGACGAGGCGGTGCCGCTGAACGACGGCTGCTTGCGCGGGGTGACGATCCGGGTGCCGGAGGGGTCGATGCTCAACCCGCGCTATCCGGCGGCGGTGGTCGCGGGCAACGTCGAGACGAGCCAAGTGGTGACCGACGCGCTGTTCGGCGCGCTGGGCGCGATGGCGGCGAGCCAGGGGACGATGAACAACTTCACCTTCGGGGACGCGCGCCACCAATATTACGAGACGATCGCGGGCGGCGCGGGCGCGGGGCCGGGGTTCGACGGCGAGAGCGTGATCCAGACGCACATGACGAACAGCCGGCTGACCGATCCCGAGATCCTCGAGACGCGGTTCCCGGTGCTGCTGGAGACGTTCGCGGTGCGCGAGGGGACCGGCGGGGTGGGCGCGTCGCGCGGTGGCGACGGAGCGCTGCGGCGAGTGCGGTTCCTGCGCGACATGACTGCGTGCATCCTGGCGAACCGGCGGCGGGTGGCGCCGTTCGGGATGGCGGGCGGCGACGACGGCGCGGTCGGCGCGGCGTGGGTCGAGCGGGTGAACGGCGGAGTGGAGCGGCTGGGCTCCACCGCGGAGGTGGCGATGCGCGCCGGGGATGTGTTCGTGATCGAGACGCCGGGGGGCGGGGGCTATGGCTGACGCCCCGTCATTCCGGCGGAGGCCGATATCCAGACCTGCGCCAGCGCCCGGCGGCGGGGTGGACCCCGGCCTTCGCCGGGGCGACGGGTCCAAGGTAGCGGCCGGCACGACAGGGAACGTACGGACGATGCCGTCAGCGTTACGGGCCAGTGACATCGGGGCGGTGGGGTCGGAACCGCCCCCTCCGCCATCCCGGCGAAAACCGGGATCCGGCGTTGCGTGCGGCTCCGGCGGCGGGAGATGGATCCCGGCCTTCGCGGGGATGACGGACAAAGGGATGGCATGATGATCCTCGACCGACACATGGCGACGCGGTTCGCCGCTTCCACGCTTGGGCACCTGACTCAGGAGTGGCCGAACATCAGCGACAGGGTGCTGACCGGACAGGAGGACCTGCGGCGCCCGAGCGAGTTCCACCCCGTCTTCCATGGCAGCTTCGACTGGCACAGCTGCGTGCATGGCTGGTGGCAGGTGATGCGGCTCGCGCGGCTCTTCCCGGGGACGGAGGAGGCGGCGCGGGCGGAGGCGCTGGCGGATGCGATGCTGGTGCCGGCGAAGATCGCGGGCGAGCTGGCGTTTCTCGATCGCGCGCTGTCGGGCGGGTTCGAGCGGCCTTACGGGTGGGCGTGGCTGCTCGCGCTGCACGGCGAGCTGGCGTTGCGCCCCGATCGGCGCTGGGCGGCGGCGGTCGAGCCGCTGGCGCGCGCGTTCGCCGCGCGGTTTGCGAGCTACCTGCCGCGGCTGGGCTATCCAATCCGCAGCGGCAAGCACGACCAGAGCGCGTTCGCGCTGATCCTGGCGCTGGCGTGGGCGCGGACGCATGATGCGGGGCTGGCGGGCACGATCGAGACGCATGCGCGGGCGTGGTACGGCGCGGATCGCGATGCTCGGCCTTGGGAGCCGGGGGGCGAGGACTTCGTCTCCGCGACCCTGTGCGAGGCGGTGCTGATGCAGGCGGTGCTGGGGGCGGACTTCGGCGACTGGTTCGCCGGGTTCATGCCCGATCCATTCGGCGGCGCGGTCGCGTGCCTGCTGGAGCCTGCGACGGTGCGCGACCGGACCGACGGGCGGATGGCGCACATCGACGGGCTGAATCTGGCGCGGGCGTGGTGCTGGCGTGCGCTGGCGCCGGCCTTGCCGGACCCCGCACGGGGCGAGGCGATCGCGGTGGCGCACCTCGACGCGGCGCTGCCGCATCTGGCGGACGACTATATGGGCGAGCACTGGCTGGCCACCTTCGCGTTGCTGGCGCTGACCGCGTGAGGTAACGGCCCGCCTTGTATCGGGGGTGATTCGGCGCAGGGTGTGCCGGGCACGCCATCGGGAGCCCGTCATCCGCCAGATCGCCGCCTTGCCTTACCGGACCGACAGCGCCTCCGCCGACTCGGTCGTGCGGGTGCTGCTGGTGACGTCGCGGACCTCGCGGCGATGGGTGATCCCCAAGGGCAATATCGGCGGCAGCGATTCGCCGCACGCCGCCGCCGCCGCGGAGGCCGAGGAGGAAGCGGGGGTGAGCGGCGCGATCTGCCCGACGCCGCTGGGCAGCTATCGCTATCGCAAGCGCAAGGGGAACGGCGCGTCGCTGATGGTCGATGTCGACGTGTTCCCGCTGGCAGTGACGCGCGAGATGGACGCGTGGAAGGAACAGCATGAGCGCGAGCGACGCTGGTTCACGCTCGCCGAGGCGGCGAGGGCGGTCGACGAGCCCGACCTGCGCGACCTGATCGGATCGTTCGCGAGTGGCGATTTCAAGGCGGCGGCGCGCCGGACGGGCGCGCCGGCCGCGGGTATCAATCAATCGAAGGTGGGATCGATGTTTGCCTGGTTTCAGCGCCTGCTCCCCCGGACGGGGAATTTCTTCGCAATGTTCGAGGCGCACGCCGCGACCGTCGCCGCCGCCGCCGACGCGGTCGCCCGGCTGCTGGAGGGCGGACCGGCGGCCAAGGACCATATCCGCGAGATCATCGAGCGCGAGCATGACGCCGACGAGATCACGCGCGAGGTTCTCCAGACCGTCCGCAAGACCTTCCTGACGCCGTTCGATCGCGGCGCGATCACCAGCCTGATCGGCGCG
Source organism: Sphingomonas sp. Ell38C01 (assembly GCF_055231975.1). NCBI lineage: Bacteria > Pseudomonadati > Pseudomonadota > Alphaproteobacteria > Sphingomonadales > Sphingomonadaceae > Sphingomonas > Sphingomonas sp. Ell38C01. The sequence goes on from NZ_JBUYVA010000001.1 coordinate 1,246,667, forward strand.
ATGGACGATACGGTCGACGAGATGCAAGCCGCGGCGAACGCGATCGACCTGTACGAGGTCGCCGAGTTCTCGCCCGAGATGAAGGACATGGCCGCGATCATCGTCGATGCGGCGCGGCTGGCGGTGGAGGCGATGCCGCTGCTGCGCGACGTGGCGCGCAACGGCGCGAGGCTCCACGAGCTGACCGAGCGGCTGGTGCGGATGGAGGGCCAGGCCGACGAGATCCATGCCGCGGGGCTCAAGCGCTCGCTGAGGGCCTATGGCGCGACCGATACGTTGCGCTTCGTCGTCGACCGCGAGATCTACAAGCATCTCGAGCGGATCGTCGACGCATTCGAGGACGTCGCCGACGAGATCGACGGCATCGTCATCGACCACTCGTGACCGGCGGCTGACGCACCATGCACGAGCTCGCCTTTCCGCTGCTGGTCGGGTTGATCCTGGTCGCGCTGGCGTTCGACTATCTCAACGGCCTGCACGACGCGGCCAACTCGATCGCGACGGTGGTGGCGACGCGGCTGCTGTCGCCGGTGAAGGCGGTGCTGTTCGCGGCGTTCTTCAACTTCGCGGCCTATTTCCTGACGATCGCGTTCCCGAGCCTCCACGCGGTGGCGGAGACGATCGGCAAGGGGCTGATCGACAAGGACCTCGTCACCCCCGCCGTCATCTTCGGCGCGCTGGTGGGGGCGATGTTCTGGAACGTCGTGACGTGGATGAAGGGGATCCCGTCGTCGTCGAGCCACGCGCTGGTCGGCGGACTGATCGGCGCGGGCGTGGCGCATGCCGGGCTGACGGGCGTGCAGTGGAGCGGGCTGAACAAGACGCTGATCGCGATCGTGCTGTCGCCGACGATCGGGATGGCGCTGGCGATGCTGGTGATGCTCGCGTCGAGCTGGGCGCTCCACCGCGCGACCGCGCACCAGGCGGAGCGCAGCTTCCGGGTGCTCCACCTCGTCTCGTCGGCGGCCTATTCGCTGAGCCACGGGCTGAACGACGCGCAGAAGACGATGGGGATCATCACCGTCCTGCTCTATTCCACCGGTTATCTGACCGGGCCGTTCGAGGTGCCGCACTGGGTGGCGATCAGCTGCTACATCGCGATCGCGGCGGGGACGATGACGGGCGGGTGGAAGATCATCGAGACGATGGGCTCGCGGATCACCAAGCTGTCGCAGCACCAGGGGTTCAGCGCCTCGCTCGCGGGATCGATCGTGCTGTTCGGCGCGTCGGTGATGGGAATCCCGGTTTCGACGACGCATACGATCACCGGCGCGATCATCGGGGCGGGGACCGCACGGCGCGCGTCGGCGGTGCGCTGGGGCGTGGCGCGCAGCGTGGTCGCGGCATGGGTCATCACGATTCCGGCATCGGCGACGGTGGGAGCGTTGTTCTATTTCCTGACGACGCTGTTCTGAGGGCCGGGGTTCTGAGGGTCGGGGTTCTGAGGGTCAGGCGGGCCACCCGCCGGTCTGTCGGAGCCCTTCGCCGAGCACGATCGCGGCGGTGACCGCGACGTTGAGCGATCTCATGCCGGCGACCATCGGCACGCGGACGCGCGCATCGGCGCGGGCGTGGACGGGCTCGGGCGCGCCATGGCCTTCGGAGCCGAACAGCAGGACGTCTGCGCCCTCGAACCGCATCGCGGGCAGGTCGGTCGCGCCTCTCGTCGTCAGCAGGACGAGGCGGCCGGTGAGCGTCGCGGCGAAGGTGGCGAAATCGGCGTGGCGGGTGACCGACACCCCCGCGGCATAGTCCATGCCCGAGCGGGCGAGCGCGCGGTCGCTCCACGCGAATCCCATCGGCTCGATCAGGTCGACCGCGACGCCGAGGCATGCCGCGGTGCGCAATATCGTGCCGACATTGCCGGCGATCTCGGGTTCCAGAAGCGCGATCCGCATCCTGCTTCCCTAGCCGCGGACGGCCCTCGCGCAAATTGCCTGTTGGCAAAGCGGGAAACGCGACGCTATCAGGCCAAGGCCTTCCGTGGGGACGAGAGGGCGGCGACGGCGATCGCGTGAGACGAGGGGGAGCAGATGGTTGTCCCGAAATCGATGTGGTCGCCCGACACGATACTGCAAGGGTTAGGCTGAATGGCGACTGTCGACGATATGGTGCCCCCGGGCGAAGCGCCCGCGCCGTTCCACGAGAACGTCGAGGATCCCCGGCGCCGCGACTTCATCAACATCGCCACCGTCGCCTTTGCGGGCGTTGGCGCCGCGGTGGTGGTGCTGCCGCTCATCAACCAGATGAACCCGTCCGCGGACGTGCTGGCGCAGTCGACCACCGAGATCGACGTGTCGAAGATCGAACCCGGCCAGGCGATCAAGAGCCAGTTCCGCAAGCAGCCGCTGTTCGTGCGCAACCTGACGCCAAAGGAAATCGCCGAGGCGAACGCCGTAAAGCTGAGCGACCTGCGCGACCCGCAGACGCTGGCGGAGCGGACGAAGCCGGGCAAGGAGAACTGGCTCATCACGCTGGGCGTCTGCACCCATCTGGGCTGCGTGCCGCTGGGCGCGGGCGAGGGCGAGAACAAGGGCCCGTTCGGCGGCTATTTCTGCCCGTGCCATGGCTCGGCCTACGATACCGCGGCGCGGATCCGGCAGGGGCCGGCGCCGCTGAACCTGCACGTTCCCGAGTACACCTTCACGTCTGACACGGCCGTCACGGTCGGTTGAGGTAGCAGCACCATGAGCTTTCCCTGGGCCAAGCATTACGAGCCGAAGCAACCGCTGATGCGGTGGCTCGACGAGAAGCTGCCGCTGCCGCGTCTCGTCTACGGCGCGATCGGCGCGGGCTATCCCGTGCCGCGCAACCTCAACTATTTCTGGAACTTCGGCGTGCTCGCGGGCGTGGCGCTGGTGATCCAGATCGTGACCGGGGTAACGCTGGCGATGCACTTCGCCGCGAACGGCGCGGTCGCGTTCTCGTCGGTCGAGCACATCATGCGCGACGTCAACGCGGGCTGGTTCCTGCGCTATGCGCACGCCAACGGTGCATCGATGTTCCTGCTGGTCGTCTACATCCATATCGGCCGCGGCCTCTATTACGGATCGTACAAGGCGCCGCGCGAGATGGTGTGGCTGCTGGGCGTCGTGATCTTCCTGCTGATGATGGCGACCGCGTTCATGGGCTATGTGCTTCCCTGGGGGCAGATGTCGTTCTGGGGCGCGCAGGTCATCACCGGATTCTTCTCCGCGATCCCGCTGGTCGGCGAGACGATCCGGGTGTGGCTGCTGGGTGGGTTCGCGCCCGATAACGCCACCCTCAACCGCTTCTTCTCGCTCCATTATCTGCTGCCGTTCGTGATCGCGGGCGTCATCATCCTGCACATCTGGGCGCTGCATATCCCGGGCTCGAACAACCCGACCGGCGTGGACGTGAAGGGCGAGCAGGATACCGTGCCGTTTCACCCATACTACACGGCCAAGGATGCGGTGGGCGTGGGCGTGTTCATGCTGGTGTTCGCGGCGTTGATCTTCTTCAGCCCGAACCTGCTGGGGCACCCGGACAACTATATCGAGGCGAACCCGCTCTCGACGCCCGCGCACATCGTGCCCGAATGGTATTTCCTGCCCTTCTACGCGATCCTCAAGAGCTTCACCGCGAACTTCATCCTGGATGCCAAGCTGTGGGGGGTACTCGCGATGTTCGGGTCGATTCTGCTGCTGTTCTTCCTGCCATGGCTCGATTCGTCGCCGGTGCGCTCGGCCAATTATCGTCCGAAGTACCGCATCTTCCTCGGGATCCTGCTGCTCGACATTCTGGTGCTGGGCTATGTCGGCGGGGCGGAGGCGAACGCGCGCAACGTGATCCTGGGGCAGCTCGCCTCGGCCTATTACTTCGCGCACTTCCTCATCATCCTGCCGTGGGTGGCGCGGTCGGAGCGGCCTCGCCCGCTGCCGAACTCGATCACCGAGGCGGTGCTCGCCAAGCAGGGCGGCACCAGCATCGCGCACAGCGCCGCGACCGCCTGACGTAGCCGAACAGGGAACTGGAAAAGACCATGGTACGTCTCATCGCATCGCTGGTCGGCGCGGCCTTCGTCTTCGTGCTGGCGCTCGCGCTCTACGGCACGGTGTCGACCGCGATCACCGATCCGGCCAAGCCGACCGCCGAGCACGCGTTCCACAAGCATCCCGAGGATGCGGGGCTGTCGTCGGCGGGGCTGTTCGGCAAGTTCGACCGCCAGCAGCTGCAGCGCGGCTTCCAGGTGTACAAGGAGGTCTGCGCGGCCTGCCACAGCCTCAAGTACGTGGCGTTCCGCGACCTGGCGGAGATCGGCTATACCGAGGCCGAGGTGAAGGCGATCGCCAGCCAGTGGCAGATCGAGGCGCCGAGCATCAATCCGGATACCGGCGAGCCAGCGACGCGCAAGAACGTGCCGTCGGATCACTTCCCGACGCCGTATCCCAACGAGGTCGCGGCGCGCGCGGGCAACAACAACGCGCTGCCGCCCGACCTGTCGCTCATCACCAAGGCGCGGCATGACGGCGCGAACTACGTCCACGCGCTCATCACCGGTTATGTCAACCAGCCTGCCGCGCTGCTGAAGGAATTCCCGGAGGCCAAGACGCCGACGGGGCTGCACTACAACCCGTATTTCGCGAATCTCAACATCGCGATGCCGCCGCCGCTGACCGCGGACGGGCAGGTGACGTACACCGACGGGACCAAGGCGACGAAGGACCAGATGGCGAAGGATGTCGCCGCGTTCCTTACCTGGACCGCGGAGCCCAACCTCGAGGCGCGGCATGCGGCCGGGCTGGCGGCGGTGATCTTCCTGCTGATCTTCTGCTTCCTCGCCTGGGGCGCGTATCAGAATGTCTGGCGCGACATAAAGCATTGACCGGACGCGCCGGGTCGTCCGGCGCCTCGACCCCGAGCTACGTGACGCCCCGATGAGAATCGGGGCGCCGTCGTGTCCGGCGGACGTCGTTCCGGCGGGGTAATGGAACCGCGACGGACTGCCCTCGTTTTCCGTTAACCGGTGGCGCGTATCGGCCACCCCCTTGTGCGGGAGAACGGACATGATCCTCAAGCGACTGGCCCTTGTGGGGCTTACCCTCGGTATCGGGCTCGGCGTGACGGCGTGTACTGACGGCTATGGCTATAGCGGCGTCGGGGTGGGCTACGGCGTCGCGGGATATGGCGATCCCTATGGCTATGGCGGCGGGTATGGTGACCCGTACGGCTATGGCGGCGTGTCGTCCTATTACGGATGGAACGACGGGTTCTATTATCCGGGCACGGGGGTGTACGTGTACGATCAGTCGCGCCGGCCCTATCGCTGGAACGGCAACCAGCAGCGCTATTGGGAAGGTCGCCGTGGCGGCTGGAACGGCGGCCGGGCGGAGATCCGCGACAACTGGCAGGACTTCCGCCGCGACCGGCGTGGCGACGAGCGCGGTTATGTGCGCGAGCGCCGCGACGACCGACGTGATTTCCGGCAGGGCCAGATCGATCGCGGACAGTATCGCGACCGGCGTGTCGACGCGAATCGCGAGTATCGGCGCGAGTACCGGCAGGATCGTGGAGCGCTGCGACGGGAGAACCGGCGCGACCGGCGAAACTGAGCGCGGGCGTGACAAGGGGCGGTGGCCCGCTCCTTGATGCCGGTGGGTTCACATGGTGGTCGAGGTCCCGTCATCGACCCTCGTACGCGTGATGCCGATGTCGTGTTCGCGGCGCGGTGCACCCCGGACCAAGTCCGGGGTGACGGTGGTCGCCCGGCGACCGCGCACCGCCTACGCGGCCTCCGGTCGCGTGCCGATCATGCCGTTCGAGACAAAGGTCATCACTGCCTCGTCGTTCTGGTTGAAGACCGTCATCCGGCTCTTGAACAGGCCGATCTCCGGGCGCGATTTCATCACGCGCTTCTCGAGAATTTCGGTTTCGCAGCGGAGCGTGTCGCCCGGATAGACGGGCTTCAACCATTTGAGCTCGTCGATCCCCGGCGATCCGAGCCCCGCCTGATCCTGTTTCGCCAGATTGGCGACGACCATCGACATCGTCATCGCACAGGTATGCCAGCCGCTGGCCGAGAGACGCCCGAAGTGCGTGGCAGCGGCAGCCTCGTCCGAGAGGTGGAAGGGCTGCGGATCGAACTTGCGCGCGAAGTCGATCACTTCGTCGCGGGTGACGGCGTAGGCGCCGAAAGCGGCCTTCGTGCCGACGGTGATGTCCTCGTAAAATTGCATCGTGCCTCTCCTCTTTCCGGAAGACTAGCGCGTTCGCCGACGCAGGACAGTGTGGAACGGCACGTCGTTGCCATCGAGCGTCGCGTCGGCGGGCAGCGCGAGCAGGTCGCGGATCAGGGGGGCGACGTCGACATTGTCGAAGGTGGCGAGCGTTCGACCGGCGACGAAGGCGGGGCCGCTGGCGATGAACAGCGCGCGCATGTCGGCGGCATCGTTGTCGTAGCCGTGATTGCCGCCGGTGAAAGGCTTGTCGGGTTTCGTCTTCACGATGAGCCAGCCGTCGTCGGCGAGGCACAGCCAGGGAGGCACGCGATCGTTGCGACCATAATGGAAGCGGGCGGGGATCTGCGCCTTGGGCCAGCAGCGCATATGCGCGCGCGGCGTCGCGAGCGCGGCAGCGACCGCCGCTTCGCGGCCGGGGGCGGGGACGAGCGAGGCGTAGGGGCCGCTCTCGACGATGCGCGCGTCGGCAGGGGGCAGGATCGTGTCGAGCGCGATCGTGCGGTCGCTCGAGGTCGCGGACATGCCGTGATCCGCGACGATGACGAGGTTCGCGCGCTGGCCGAGTGTCGCGAGCCCCGTGACGAGGCGCGCGATCGTCGCGTCGATCTCGGCGACCGCCTTCGTCGTGCGCGCATCATAGGGGCCATAATCGTGGCCGGCGCTGTCGACGCTGTCGAAATAGAGCGTGACGAAGCGCGGGCGGGCCGCGGCGGGGCGACGGAGCCAGTCGATCACCGAATCGACGCGTTGATTGCCGTCGATCGCCTGGTTGAACTGTTGCCAGTCGTCGGGTCGGACGCCGCCGTCGACGTCGCCATGCCCGCCGGTGCGCTTCGTGCCGCCCCAGTCGACGTTCGCGCCGGGCCAGAACATCGTCGCTGTGCGGATGCCCGCCTTCTCCGCGGTGACCCAGATCGGCTCGGCGCTGTTCCACCAGAAGGGATCGTCGGTGGCCATCGTGAAGGTTTCGCCCGGGCGGCGCGCGTCCTCCATCGTGTTGGCGACGATGCCGTTGCGATCGGGGCGGAGGCCAGTGACGATCGCCCAGTGGTTGGGAAAGGTCTTCGAAGGGAAGGACGGGCGCATCGCGGCGGTCACGCCGTCGCGCGCGAGACGGGAGAGGGTGGGAGTGACGCCGCGGGCGAGATAATCGGGGCGGAAGCCGTCGATCGAGATGAGGATGGTGACGGGGGCGTCGGTCGCCGGGGTCGCGGCGCCAGGCGTAGCGGCGGTGGCGTAGGGCGTGGGCAGCGGCGGGGCGAGCGTGGCGGCGGGGGCGGCCTGCGTCGCGGGGGACAGCGCGGGCGGGGTGTAGGGAAAGGCGCAGGCGGCCAGCGCGAGCGCGGGCAGGAGGGATGCAAAGGGCTTCATGGTCGCCTCGTCGGGGTTCGTACGCGCATTCGGGACGGTGCCGGGAACACCGGGTCACCCGGATCTTCCGGGAGGTCGCGGCATGGTGAGTCCGTCCGGCTCAATCTTGCGGCACGGTGGATGCCGGAACAAGTCCGGCATGACGGATGTGGGCGAATCGTCGGACCGAACTCTATGTTGACCCGATTCGCGACGTGCTGGGCGGGGCGCGACGATGGAACGGGCGGCGGTGTCGCGGTTTGAGGACGGATGATACGCCTAGCCCCCGTCGCGCTCATCCTGTCGCTTGCCGCCTGTTCGGGTGGGGAGGAGGCGGGGAACAACGCCGCCGCGCCCGCACCGGTGCCGTCGCCGACCGCGCCGCCCCCGAAGACGCCGCGGCTGGAGGTGCCGGTCGCGGAAGGGAACAGCGCATCGTGGATCGGGCCGCGGGAGGCCGCGACGCCCGCGCCGGTGGCGCCTTACGGGAATGTGCTGGAGGGGAGTGTGGTGGAGGATCGGCAGTAGCGGGCGGCAGGTCGACTTTGCGACGTCCGGACGTCTTTTGATCCAACCGTCACCCCGGACGTGATCCGGGGGCCCGCTTGGTTCCGATGCCGTCTTCAAAAGAAGAAGCGGGACCCCGGATCAAGTCCGGGGTGACGGGGCTCAGTGCGAACGGGAAGGGATTCCAGGCCGGATCGCGTCACACGTTGAAGCGGAAGAGCATCACGTCGCCGTCGTGGACGAGATACTCCTTGCCCTCCTGACGCAGCTTGCCCGCGTCGCGCGCGCCGCTTTCGCCGCCGAGCGCGACATAGTCGGCGAAGGCGATCGTCTCTGCACGGATGAAGCCGCGTTCGAAATCGGAATGGATCGCGCCCGCGGCCTGCGGGGCCTTGGCGCCGACCTCGACCGTCCAAGCGCGCGCCTCCTTGGGGCCGACGGTGAAGAAGGTGAGGAGATGGAGCAGCTTGTAGCCCGCGGTGATGACACGCGCGAGGCCGGTTTCCTCGAGCCCCAGCTCGGACAGGAATTCGCCGCGATCCCCGGCGGGCATCGTCGCGATTTCCGCCTCGATCGCGGCGGAGACGACGACGGCCTCGGCCCCTTCCGCCTTCGCCTTTTCGAAGACGCGCGCGGAATGCGCGTTGCCGTTCGCGGCATCGCCCTCGTCGACGTTGCAGACGTAGAGGACGGGCTTGGCGGTGATGAGCTGCGCCTGGGCGAAGACGCGGGCTTCCTCGTCGTCCTTGGGCACGGTCAGGCGGGCAGGCTTGCCCTCGCGGAGCAGTTCCAGCGCCTGGCCGAGGACGGCGGCGCCGATCTTCGCCTCCTTGTCGCCCTGCGTGCCCTTCTTGACGAGGTTGGGGACACGCTTTTCCAGGCTTTCGAGATCGCTGAGCATCAGCTCGGTCTCGACCGTCTCTGCGTCCGCGATCGGATCGACCTTGCCCTCGACGTGCGTGACGTCGCCGTCCTCGAAGCAGCGCAGGACATGGACGATCGCGTCGACCTCACGGATGTTGCCGAGGAACTGGTTGCCCAAACCCTCGCCCTTCGACGCACCGCGGACGAGCCCGGCGATGTCGACGAAGCCGAGCTGCGTCTCGATGATCTTGGCGGAGCCCGCGATCTTCGCCAGCGCGTCGAGCCGCGGATCGGGCACCGCGACGTTGCCGACATTGGGCTCGATCGTGCAGAACGGATAGTTCGCCGCCTGCGCCGCCGCCGTTTCCGTGAGCGCGTTGAAGAGGGTGGACTTGCCGACGTTCGGCAGCCCGACGATACCGCAGCGGAAACCCATGTCGTGCCTTCGTGTATTGGGGAAGCGCGCGCCATAGGGCGTTGCGCGCGCGAACGCCAGCTTACCGCCGCGCGTTCACCAGCGGTAGTTGAAGCTGATGCTGATCCGGTCGGTCTTCGCGCCGTTCGGAACGACTTCGTGGCGGAGCCAGCTTTCCCACAACAGCAGCGTGCCGGGTTCCGGCGCGACGGTGACGAAGGTGCGGCGGTCGTCGGGGGCGTCGTCGTGGCGGGGCGGGGCGGCCATCATCATCGCGAGGCGCGGATCCTCGAGCTTGAGCGCCCCCGCGCCGGGCGGGACCGCGACATAGAGTGTGCCCGAGACGACGCTGTGCGGATGGATGTGCGCGCTGTGGTGGCCGCCGGGCTTGAGGAGGTTCACCCACAGGCTGTCGAGCTTGAGCCTGCGCCCTGCCAGATCGAACGCGCAGGCTTCCGCGAACCGGGCGACGTGCTTGTCGAGGATGCGCTTCAGGTCCCCGAAGGCGGGATCGCGGACGGGCAGGTCGTCGAGCGAGGCGTAGGAGGTGTAGCCGCGATAGCCCTTCGCCTTCGACCAGCGGCGGCCCGCGACGTCATCCTCCGCGAGCGCGCGGACCGAGTCCTCGAGCTCCTCGACCAGCGCGGGGGCGTCGAGCTCGGCGCGGTAGAGCAGGGTGGCGAAGAGCGGGCGGATGTCGGGGGTGGCCATGCCCCGCTGGGTAGGGGCGGTGGTTCCGGTTGCCAAGCCTCGTCCGGTCGCTGCGCCACAACGCTTTGTCGCAATGTGGCGAGATCGTGGTGAGAGTCGGGCAGTGTCATAAGGTCTTCGTATCGAACGGGTATTCGTCGGGGGCGACGAACGGGGGGACGGCGATGCGGGGATCGATCGGACGGGAATTGGCGACGGCGGCGGTGCTCTGGTCGTGCGGGGCTTCTACGGTGGTGGGGGCGCAGACGGTCCCGGCGCGCGCGCGGCTGACGCCCGGGACGGTGTCGCCGGTGCTGGGATCGAAGCTGCCGGGCGATTTCCGGCTGCGCGTGCTGACGACGCCCGCGGCCACACCCGACGCGCTCGACGGGCGCGTGCAGCGCGGGTTCGGCGGGTCGATGGTCGATTATTATCCGTTCGGCGCGGAGGGCTTCCACGTCTCCGCCGGCGGGCGGCTCGCGCCCCGGGCCGCGCCGCGCAAGGATGAGACCGCGCGGCTGCTCTATGCGCCGCGGCAGGCGGGCGTACGCATCAGCCGACGGATGACGCCCGCGATGACGATGGGCTATTCGCGCGTCGTCGAACCCGGTGTGACGCTGGGGCTGGAGGGCGGGATGATGGTCGGCCCGACCGATCCCAGCCTGTCGCAGCGGGTGAACGTGCCGCACATGCCGAGGCAGAACGGCGCGAACCAGATCGTCCGGATGGCGTTCGGGTACAGGTTTTAGATAAAGATACAGCCAGAGAGTTGGCAGATATCCAGCTCATTGATTACAATAATGATGATGAGGATCGTGATCTGGAAAGTCCGATAAAATACCTTAGAAATTTTTTAAATCGTTCAAAAAGGTTAGAAAATTCTAGCGATATCGAGGTGAAAAAGGCGCTATTTGCTGGATATATAGCAACCTATAATAGCCTTGATTCATTGTGCTGGGCAATACCAACGAGAGTATATGCAGGAAGTTTTGTTGTTGTAGCATTAATTGCCAATTGGCAACCGCTGGGGAGAATAGATTACCTTATAGGTATCGGCGCGGTCGCGATATTGGGCATAGTTAACTTGACCAGCGCCTCGTCACTGTCTCGGATTTGGCTGGATCATTCGAGGATGGGATTTTGGCTAGCCAAAATAGAAAGGGACCTAGAAAGCGAAGGAATATACAAAAAAAATAGCGGATATTTTTCCGAACGACATTGTGAAAAACTAGATAATTTCGAAGAGTGGAAAAATAAAAATTATCATAAAAGTGGAATAAAAAATCTTCCGCATCATTTCTTTAATTCTTGGAAAAATTCCAACAACAAGAGATTTTTCCCCGATCTAGGTGCAAGGCAGACAAATATAATTTTAATGAGAGTCACTGGCGTATCATTTTTGATATCGTCATCTATTATGGCGTTATTCTTCCTATCAATGGATTTTCCGCTTAAAAGTAAGGTATTAGATCAGGAAAAAATTCGATCGCGTGATCGCTTGATGAAGTCAAAAAAGTCGGCTGGACGTAATCAATCGGGTGAGCCGATTCATGAAGAATTTAGGTTGCCCCCAGCACATGATAAAACGGTATGAGGTGAAATGTAGATGTGCAGATCTCACCCACTGATGCGCACCGCGACGTCGTTCATGAAGTGCACGTCGTCGCCCGCGGCGAGCCAGGCGGCTTCCGCGGCGAGCGCGCCGAGCAGGTCGCTGAGCGGGTCGATCTCCGCCTTGGCGTAGTTGCCGAGCACATGGCCGGTGACGCGATCCTTGTGGCCGGGATGGCCGATGCCGAGGCGGACGCGACGGAACTCCGGCCCCAGATGCTGGTCGATCGAGCGCAGGCCGTTGTGGCCGGCGAGCCCGCCACCGGTGCGAACCTTGACCTTCATCGGGGCGAGATCGAGCTCGTCATGGAAGACGGTGAGCGCGTCGACGCCCAGCTTGTAGAAGCGCAGCGCCTCCGCGACGCTGCGGCCGCTGTCGTTCATGAAGGTGGCGGGCTTGAGGAGCAGGATCTTCTCGCTGCCGAGGCGGCCTTCCTGCGTCCAGCCCTGGAATTGCTTCTTCACGGGCGCGAAATCATGGACCGCGGCGATCGCATCGACCACCATGAACCCGACATTGTGGCGGTGCATCGCATATTGCGCGCCCGGATTGCCGAGGCCGGCCCAGATCTGCATTCGCTTTCACTCCTTAGGACGGCGCCCGGACAATCGCGGGCGACGTCCGGTATGCAACCTTGTGCTCCCGCGAAGGCGGGAGCCCAGACTGGACCCCGCCTTCGCGGGGGTACACCGTAGCGGAGTCGCTGAACCGCCTTGGACATGAAAAGGGGCGGGGCGACCATCGCCGCCCCGCCCCCCGTGTCTCGCGACGAAGGAAAGGGCTCAGCCCTCCGCCTTGTCCTCGCCTTCGGCTGCGTCGTCGGCAGCTTCGGCTTCCGCCTCGGCGACGGCTTCCTCATGCTCGGCGGCCTGCGTCTCGGCGACTTCGGCCTCGAGCGCCTCGTCCTCGGCGGTCGGGACGGTCGGCGGCACGATCGTGGCGATCGTGAAGTCGCGGTCGTCGACCGAGGGCTCGACACCCTTCGGCAGCGCGACGTCGCTGATGTGGATCGAGTCGCCGATCTCGCGGCCGGCCAGCGAGATGCTGATCTCGGTCGGGATCTCGGACGCGTCGCAGACCAGCTCGATCTCGTGACGCACGACGTTGAGCACGCCGTTGCCCTTCTTGATGCCGGGGGCATCGTCCTCGTCGGTGAACACGACGGGCACCTGGACCGTCACGGTCGAGTGCGCCGAGATGCGCAGGAAGTCGACATGGACCGGCCGGTCGGTGACCGGATGGAACGCGACGTCCTTGGGCAGCGTGCGCTGGCCGGCGACGGTGACGACGGTCGTCATGAAGTGGCCGGTGTTCAGCGCCTTCATCAGCGCCTTTTCCTCGAGATGAATCGAGACCGGCTCCTGATTCTGGCCGTAGATCACGGCGGGGACGCGGCCGTCACGACGCAGCGCCCGGGAGGCTCCCTTGCCAACCCGGTCACGCGTCTCGGCTGCGAGCGTCAGCGTATCGCTCATTGCATGTACCTTTATCGAAACGAATGTGTGTTCTTCCCGCGCCACGCCTCCAGGGATGACCATGGCCACGGAAGTGCGCGCGCATAGGGGAAAACCCTCCCCTGCGCAACCTCACGCCGCGCAACCTTACGCCGCAGCGGAGTCGTCCCAGCGGCGGCTGGCGAGCTGGCGGGCTTCGGCGACGGGGAGCGGGCGACCGTAATAATAGCCCTGGATCTTGGTGCAGCCAAGATCCTGAACCATGGCCAGCTCGGTCTCGGTCTCCACGCCTTCCGCGGTGGTGGCCATGCCCAGGCTGTCGGCAAGCGCCACGACCGCGCGGCAGATCGCGATCGCCTCGCGTTCGCCCTTGGCGGCATCGCGCACGAAGCTGCGATCGATCTTGATCGTCGAGAACCGGGTGCGGCTGAGATAGCCCAGCGAGGAATAGCCGGTGCCGAAATCGTCGAGGCTGAGGCGGATGCCGAGATCGAGCAGCCGTTCCAGCGTCTTTACCGCGCTGGTGCCCTCCTTCATGAACACGCTTTCCGTCACTTCGAGCTCCAGCCGGCTGGTGTCTAGCCCGGAATTGGCGAGCGCGGAGGCGACGACGGTGACGAAGCCGGGGTTGAGCAGCTGTTCGGGCGAGACGTTGACCGCGACGCGGACCCCCTCGGGCCAGCGCGCGGCCTCCTCGCAGGCGGTGCGGACGACCCAGGCGCCGATCGGCTCGATCAGGCGCGCATCCTCGGCAAGGCTGATGAACTTGAATGGCGAGATCTGGCCGAGCTCGGGATGCTTCCAGCGGATCAGCGCCTCGAACCCGACGAGCTGGCTGGTGAGGGTGTCGACGACGGGCTGATAGTCGAGATAGAGCTCGCCATTATCGAGCGCGCCGCGCAGCGCCATTTCTAGGACGCGACGTTCCTCGGCGCGGGTGTGGAGCTGGGGCTCATAGGCGTGGAAGACGCCGCCGCCGGCGTCTTTCGAGCGATAGAGCGCGAGATCGGCGGAGCGGATCAGCATCTCCGCGGTGCGGCCGTCGCGCGGCGAGGTGGCGACGCCGACCGAGGCACCGATGTAGAGCGTGTGCTGGTCGACCTCATAGGGCTTCGAGAGCGTCTCGATGATCGTTCGCGCGAGCTTTTCGACGCGCGTCGAATCGGTGGCGTCGCGCACCACGACCGCGAACTCGTCGCCGCCCAGCCGGCCGATGATCTCGGTATCGGTCACCAGCCGCGCCAGCCGTTCGGACACGCGACCGAGCAGGCGATCGCCGATCGGGTGGCCGAGCGTGTCGTTGACCGCCTTGAACCGATCGAGATCGATCATCATGAACGCGCAGCGCGAACCCCATTTGTCCGCCTCCGCCATCGCACGCGCGAGCGTCTCGTTGATGAGCAGGCGGTTGGGCAGGCCGGTGAGCGTGTCGAACCGCGCCATCCGGTTGATCTTGTCCGCCGAGGCACGCTGTTCGGTGACGTCGGAGCCGACGCCGCGAAAGCCGACGAAAGCGCCCTTTTCGTCGATGCGCGGGCTGGCGGAGATTTCCCACCACCGCTCCTCGCCGGCGACGCTGACGGGGAGCGCGATGTCGCGGAAGCTCTCGCGCGTCTTGAGCTTGTCGGCGAGCAGGCGAAGGCCGGCGGAGAAATTGCCGGCCTCCCAGGTGGGGCCGGCGAGCACCTGGAGGAACGGCATGCCGTCGATCCTCACCGGATCGAGCCCGAGCGCATAGGCGAAGCGCGGCGAGGCGCGGACGACCCGGCGGGCGGCATCGGTTTCCCACAACCAGTCCGCGCTGGTATCCTCGAATTCACGGAGCAGCAGGCTGACCGTCTCGTCGCGTTCCGCGAGCGCGAGTTCGTTGGCGCGAAGCTGGACCTTTGCCGCGCCCCGCGACAGTGCGCCGATCATGAGCGCCGCGGTGAGCATCGCCATCGCCAGGGCGGGAATCCAGCCGCCGGCCATCAGCAGCGTCGCGATCGCAGCGAGGCCGACCGCGGCGAGGCAGACCTCCGCCGCCAGCGCGAGCGCGGCGAGGCCGACAGCCACCGCCACCATCGCGAGCACGATCGCGAGCCATAGCCCGATCGTCTCCACCGGTCCGCCATGGCCGGCGAAGAGGAACGGCGCCGAGCCCCAGACCGCGGCCAGTGCCGCTCCCTCCGTGACGGTGTCGCGCAGGTCGCGCGCGGTGGCATAGCCTTCGTCGCGGTGATGGCTGACGAGCCGGCGCGCGGCGACCGCCGAGACGAGGATGGCGCCGACCGTGCCCCATCCCGCGACCGTGGCGAACGGCGCGACCGCGTGGAACAGTGCGACGACCATCGCGACGCAGGCCAGGTTCGCGACGAGCAGCCAGGGCGCCATCCGGCGTGCGGCGTGGAGCTGCGTCGCGCGGACACGACCCGCGACGGCGGCATCCGCCCCGTCGCGGAGGCCGAGGAGCTGCGCCACGGAAACGGCCGGCGCGGGGAGGTTGGGCGATACGGTGCTCACCGGGCCGGTGTAGCCGCGCGTGGTTGAGCAATCGTTTCCGATACGACCGGGGTGGCGATTTTTTTACAAGGGATTGAGGTCATCCGGCCGGAGCAGACGGATCAGGAACGCCCGCATCATTTTTCGTCACCCCGGATTGGATCCAGGCTCCCGCTTCTTGTGGCCGGACACGAGCGGGACCCCGGATCAAGTCCGGGGTGACGGGGTTGGGTGAGGTGGCCGTACCCTCGCTTCTGCCCGTCGATCCCGTCCGAGTCTGGAGCGCCCGCGGCGTCAGATTCAGGCGGCGATGTCGTAGGGCTTGATGTCGCCGCTGAGGTAGAGGTTGCGCGCCTTGGCGCGGCTGAGCTTGCCGGAGGATGTGCGCGGGAGCGTGCGCGGGGGGATCAGCTCGATCACGCAGTTCATGCCCGTCACCGAGCGGACGCGCTCGCGGATCTCGTCGCGCAGGCGAAGGCGCTCGCCCTCGTCGGAGCTGCGGCACTGGACGAGGACCGCGGGCGTCTCCTCGCCGCCGGGGGTGGTGATCGCGAAGGCGGCGATGTCGCCCGCCTTGAACCCGGGCAGCTGCTCGACCGCCCATTCGATGTCCTGCGGCCAGTGGTTCTTGCCGTTGACGATAATCATGTCCTTGGCGCGGCCGACGATGTAGATATAGCCGTCCGACATGTAGCCCATGTCGCCGGTGTCCAGCCAGACTTTCCCGGTGGAATCGGGGGCCATGCACGCCTCGGTCGCGGCCTCGTCGCGAAAATAGCCGACCATGACGGACGGGCCGGTGCACCAGACCTTGCCGATCGCGCGCTCGGGCAGCGGGGTGCCGTCTTCCTCGCGGATCTCGACCGCCATGTCGCGCACGGGCTTTCCGCAATTGACGATCGCGCGGTAGCGTTGCGGGCGATCCTGCCCGGCGGGGACGCCAGAGAGCTGAGTCTCCTCGACCAACTCGACGCGGATCCCTTCGCCCGGGGGCATGATCGAGACGGCGAGCGTCGCCTCGGCGAGGCCGTAGCTGGGGAGGAAGGCGGTCGCCTGGAACCCGGCATCGGCGAACGCGTCGACGAAGCCCTGCATCACGTCGGGCCGGATCATGTCCGCGCCGTTGCCCGCCAGCCGCCAGCGCGACAGGTCGAACCGGTCCGATGCCTTGGTCTGCGACGAGATGCGGCGCGCGCAGATGTCGTAGCCGAAGGTGGGGGAATAGCTGATCGAGGTGCCCGCGTTGCGCGAGATCATGTCGAGCCACGCGAGCGGGCGGCGCGCGAAATCCTCGGTCTTGAGATAGTCGGTCGAGACCTGGTTGGCGACGGGCGACAGGAAGCAGCCGACCAGCCCCATGTCGTGATACCAGGGCAGCCACGATACGCAGCGATCGGTGTCGATCAGTTCCATCCCGTGCGCGTGCGCGGCGAGGTTGTTGAGCAGCGCGTGGTGGGTGATCGCGACGCCGTGCGGGAAACGCGTCGAGCCGCTGGAATATTGGAGATAGGCGATGTCGTCGGTCGACGCCTGCGCCAGCGGACCCTCGACGATGGGGCGCGCAAGCAGCTCCGCCCAATCGACGCCCTGCGTGCCCGCGGCCTCGGCGGCGGCGCCCGCCATCTGCGCGAGCTCGGGAGGGTAGACGAGCATCGACGGCTCGCAGCTCGAGAGCTGGACGCGAAGCTGCTCGATATAGGAATCGCGTCCGCCGAACGAGGTGGGCAGCGGCAGCGGCACCGGCCAGGCGCCGGCATAGACGACGCCGAAGAACAGTGCGGCGAACTCCGCGCTCGTTTCGGCGACCAGCGCGATCCGGTCCTGCGGCTTCACCCCGGCGGCGACGAGACGATGCGCGGCCGCGATCGCATCGGCGCGCAGCTCGGCGAAGGGATAGGCGCGGGCGAGCGTGCCGCGCGCGTCGTGGAAGTTCAGCCCGCGCGCGCCGGTCGCGGCATAGTCGAGCGCGCCACCCAGCGTCGCGAAGTCCGACCGGCGGCGCGGCAGCGCGTCCTCTGTCGGGGTCGGCATCAGGGCCGTGTCCCCCGTCACCGTCTGGGTCGTCATCGTCTGGGTCGTCATCACTGTCCGTTCGTCCATCCGCGGTTCCCGTACCGCATCATCGGGCGTCGACGCCTATGGGAATGCGCCACGTTCAAAATCGGAGTCCAGTGTGGCACAAACATGGCGTGATGCGACATCCCTCCCATTCCCGCGCTTCTCCGCCGCCGCTGGACCCCGCCGCGCTCGACCGGCTGGCGCTGCGCTATGTCGAGCGGTTCGCGACCAGCCGGGGCAAGCTGGCCGACTATCTCACGCGAAAGATACGCGAACGCGGCTGGGAGGATGCCATGCCGCCCGATCCGCGCGCGGTGGCGGAGCGGATGGCGGGGCTGGGCTATGTCGACGACGCCGCCTTCGCAGACGCGCGCGCGCGCGCGATGGCGCGGCGCGGGCTCGGCGCGCGGCGGGTGGACCAGGCATTGAAGGCGGCCGGAATCGCGGCGGAGGACAGCGCGGACCTGGCGCCGGTGATCGCGGATCGTGCGGACGAGAGCGCGATGGCGTTCGCGCGGCGGCGGCGGATCGGCCCGTGGGCCGCGACGCCGGCCGACCCGATACTGCGTCGCAAGCAGCTGGCCGCGCTGCTGCGTGCGGGACATGACTTCGCGCTTTCGAAGCGGATCGTCGCGATGGCGCCGGGCGAAACGATCGACGATTTCTACCAAGCGTGAGCGAACATATTGTGCACTGCGCCAAGCCTGCTAGCGTCGAGGCACAGGGGCCATGTGATGCGTGACGATCCGCGACCGATGACTCAGGACCGGCAATACGACGTTTCGACTCCGGCGATGGCCGGGGGCGAGGGCGCGACCGTGGATGCCGAGAACGGCGCGGACGGATCGATCCAGGTCGCGGGTACGCTGAAATGGTTCGACGTGACGCGCGGGTTCGGGTTCCTCGTGCCCGACGACGCGGGCGTGGGCGACGTACTGATCCATTTTTCGGTGCTCCAGCCGCTGGGCCGCCGCAGCCTGCCCGAAGGCGCCGAACTGCGCGTGATCGCGGTGCGCGGGGAGCGCGGGTTCCAGGCGCGCGAGGTGCTGTCGGTCGATACCAGCAACGCTGTCGAGCCGGTGCCAGTGCGCGAGACGGGCAACCGCGTCGATCCGGTCGCCCTCGTCGACGAGGCGGGCCCGTGGGAGGCGGTGTCGGTCAAATGGTTCAACCGGCTGAAGGGCTATGGCTTTCTGGTGCGCGCGGCGGGGCTGACCGACGTGTTCGTCCATATGGAGACGCTGCGCCGGGCAGGCATCGTCGAGGTGGAGCCCGACCAGCCGCTGCGCGCGCGGATCGTCGAGGCGCGCAAGGGGCCACTGGCGGTTGCGGTGGAAGACGAATCGCCCGCTGTCGAACGCGAGGATTCGTGAGCCGCGTTTCGCTGGCGCTCGCGCTGCTGCTGGCCGGCTGCTCCGGACCGGCGAAGGTCGCGCCGGGCACGGTCGCGGTGACGATCGCCAGCGCCAACGGATCGCACCGCTTCGTCGTCGATCTGGCGGATACCGCGGCGAAGCAGGAGCGCGGGCTGATGTACCGCACGACGATTCCCGCGGACGGCGGGATGCTGTTCGCGCCCTATCCGCCGAAGGACGATGCGAACGGCACCGCACCGCGCGCGACGGCGTTCTGGATGAAGAACACGCCGCGCCCGCTCGACATCGTCTTCATCCGCGCCGACCGGACGATCGCCCGGATCGCAGAGAATACGGTGCCGTTCTCGGAAGCGCCGGTGGCGTCGGGCGAGGCGGTGGCGGCGGTGCTGGAGATCAACGGCGGCCGCGCGGCTGAACTGGGGATCGCGGAAGGGGACCGGGTCAGCTGGTAGGGGGTCTTCCGGGCGCCGCCCCGGCGAGGGCCGGGGTCTCGATGCGAGCGCGCGCTCCAGCGAAGTGAGATCCCAGCTTTCGCTGAGATGACGTGCGGAGCGGGATGCGCCGATCCGGGCCGACCCTGGACACTCGCCGGTTGATGCGCGGCGCGGGGGCGGCTAAGCGCGGTGGCGATGGGACTCAATCGCAATCCGTTCACCTGGTGGAATGGCATCACGCTCGGCACGTGGTTCGGCCTGCGCGGCAAGGTTCGCGTGGGCGAGGACACGTTGGGCAACGTCTATTTCAAGGGTGGCAAGGACACCAACGGATGGCCGCGCCGCTGGGTCGTCTATGAGGGCGCCAACGATGCCAGCCGGGTGCCGCCCGAATGGACGAGCTGGCTCGCGCACCTCGTCGACGACGTGCCCGACAAGACGATGCCGCCCGCGCGCCGGTGGGAGAAGCCTGCGGTGGCCAACATGACGGGCACCGCGCTCGCCTATCGCCCCCCCGGCGCGATGGAGAAGGGCGGCGTGCGCGCCGCCGCGACCGGCGATTACGAAGCGTGGACGCCCGAGGGGTGAAGCGCACCGCCGCGATCGCCGGCGTCGCCGCGGTCGCGCTCGCCACCGTCGTCTGGCAGGGGACGGGATGGCAGGGAGTCCGCTGGCTCGATGCCGACGCGACGCCCGCCGCGACCGTCCGCCAGCCGGTGCCCGCGAGTTCGCCGCAACCCGCCGATTCGCCCGGCGCGACCGGTGATGTCGTGACGGTCGACCAGTCGGGCGACGCTGTGATGGATGCGGGGACGACGCCGATGCGCGAGCGCGTCGCGGTGATCGGGCTGCTCAACAAGCGCAACGGCGTCAGCCGCGACCTGACGCTCAAGCCAGGGCAGGCGGTGCGCGTGGGCGACACCGTCGTGCGGCTGCGCGCATGCGAACAGACCGCGCCGTGGGAACAGGACGCGCTGACCGGCGCGTTCGTCCAGCTTGATGTCCAGCAGGTCGACAAGTCTTGGAAGCGCGCGTTTTCGGGGTGGCTGTTCAAGGAGCGCCCGGCGCTGAACGTCGTGTTGCACCCCGTCTACGACGTCTGGGCCAAGAGCTGCGCGATGACGTTCCCCGACAGGGGCGCGGATACGGTGTCGATCGCGGCGCCGGCCGCGCGATCGACCGCCGCGAAGTCGGCGGAGGGCAGCGCCGAGGTCGAGGCGCCGACCACGCCCGACAGCGCGGTAGACAACAGCGCCAGATAGGCGCTGCGCGCAATCTCCACTGCGCCGAGCGAGGCGAGGTGACTGGTCATGAACTGGCAGTCGAGCAACGTGTAGCCGCCGGCGCGCAAGCGCGCGACGAGCGCGGCGAGCGCCACCTTGGAGGCGTCGCGCTCGCGGCTGACCATGCTCTCGCCGAAAAAGGCGCGGCCCAGCGCGAGCCCGTAGAGCCCACCGACGAGCCGATCGCCGTCCCAGCATTCGATCGAGTGTGCGAATCCCATCGCGTGGAGGCGGTTGAACACCTGTTCGATCGCGGGGTTGATCCACGTCTCCGGCCGGCCCTCGACGCTTTCGGCGCACAGCCGCACCATCCGCGCGAAGGCGGTGTCGGCGGTCACGCGGAAGCGATCCGCGAGGATCGTCTTGCGCAGCGAGTGCGACAGACGGAAGCCATCGAGCGGCAGGATCGCGCGGCGCTTCGGCTCGACCCAGTGGACCGAGACGGAGTCGCGCTGCTCCGCCATCGGAAAGACCCCGACCGCATAGGCGCCGAGCACCATGTGCGGATCGAGCACCTGCATCGGACTGGGCATCGGATCAGGCATCGGGTCAGGCGGGGCGCGCGCCGGACCGCCCCGCACGCGCGCGGCGTGCGGGAACGGCCGGGCAGGCGATTACGACTTGCAGGTGAGCGAACCCTTGCCCGGCTGGGTCAGGGTGATGTTGGCGGGCGTGCCGGTCAGCTTCCAGCCGCCATCGGCGACATAGGGATCGCCCGCCTTCTCGGCCTTGAGCGTCGTGGGCGTACCGGCCTTGTCGGTGCGGACGAACGCCTGCTTGTCGCCGTGGAAGAAGGTGACGTAGACGAGGCTGTTGTCCTTGCAGCGGAACGTCTTGTCCGCGCTGATCGACGGCGGCAGCTCCACCGGCGCGCGATTGGCGAGTGTGCTCGCCATCGGATCGGGATTGGTGTCGATCACTTCGGGCGCGGCCGGCTTGCTGTCGCAGGCGGCGAGCGCGAGGAAGGGAAGGGCGGCGGCGAGGAGGAGGGGGGTTCTCATAGCGCTCCTGCGCTTCGCGCATGCAGCATGCGACGTCAAGGCGGTGCGACAACGGTGTCGGGGTTTTCGCGGCAGGATGCGACCAGCCGGTGGTGGCGCCGCAGCGGCCCCTGGCGATCTGGCCGTCCAATCGTCGCCGGAATGTCGGTCCGTAAAGAACCGCAGCCATTGAAAAGTAGCGGTTCGCGCCGCGCGTAGGCGAAGCAGTCGCCGAAATTCAGGCGGGCGGGATACCGTCCCTCTCCGAAATCGCCAAATGCCTGGCGCATGCGCGGGCATGATCGAGCGCGACGGAAACGATCTCGGATTGCGGGCAAGACAGCGAAGTGCGCTTGGCCGGGCGGACCGGCACGCCTACATTCACGGGATGCATATCGCCAACGACACCCTCGCGCTCATCGGCAACACCCCGCTCGTCCGGCTGAAGGGGCCGAGCGAGGCCAGCGGTGCCGAGATCTTCGGCAAATGCGAGTTCGCCAATCCGGGCGCGTCGGTGAAGGATCGCGCGGCGCTGTTCATCGTCGAGGACGCCGAGGCGCGCGGGCTGCTCCAGCCCGGCGGGACGATCGTCGAGGGGACCGCGGGGAATACCGGGATCGGGCTGGCGCTGGTCGCCAACGCCAAAGGCTACAAGACGGTGATCGTGATGCCCGACACCCAGTCCAAGGAAAAGATGGACACGCTGCGCGCATTGGGGGCCGAACTGGTGCTGGTGCCCGCCGCGCCGTTCAGTTCGCCGCAGCACTTCGTCCACACCTCGCGGCGGATCGCCGAGGAGACGCCGGGCGCGGTGTGGGCGAACCAGTTCGACAATATCGCGAACCGCCGCGCGCACATCGTCGGCACCGCCGAGGAGATCTGGGCGCAGATGGACGGGCGCGTCGACGGGTTCACCTGCGCCGCGGGCACCGGCGGGACGGTCGCGGGCGTGGGCATGGGGCTGAAGGCGAAGGACGAGCGCGTCACGATCGCGCTGACCGATCCGCATGGTGCCGCGCTCTACGAATATTATGCGCATGGCGAACTGAAGTCCGAAGGATCATCGGTGGCCGAGGGGATCGGACAAGGGCGGATCACCGCCAATCTGGAGGGCGCGCCGATCGACACGCAGTTCCGCATTTCGGACGAGGAGGGCTATCACTGGGTGCGACGGCTGCTCGACGAGGAGGGGCTGTGCCTGGGACTGTCGTCGGGGATCAACGTGGCGGGAGCGATAGCGCTGGGGCGGCGGCTCGGGCCGGGCACGCGCGTCGTCACGATTCTGTGCGACAGCGGATTCCGCTATCTATCGACACTGTACGACCCGGACTGGCGCGCGGCAAAAGGGCTCGGCCGGACGACGGAATGAACACGCGTCGACAAAAGCGCGATGTTTCGTTACAATCGCGCGACGGAATGAAGATATCGGACCGCCCCCAGGCCCAGACGGCCCAAGCCCAGACCGCACAGCGCGTGAAGGTCGGCATGATCGGCCTGGCCGCGGTCGTGCTGCTGATCGGTCTGGCCAGCGCGATCTTCAGTTCGGTTTCGCGCGAGCGCCCGATCGCGGCGATCGGCGCGCCGCGCGCGGATACCGTCGCCAATATGGCGACCGCTTCCAACATGATGCTCGCCCCGCCCAACGAGCCGCTGGCCGAACTCGGCGTGGCGCCGAGTACGGTCGACGGCAACGGCGCGATGCCGGCCGCGCGGGGATCGCGGTGACGGCGCGGGGATTTCACGGGATCGGTGGGGCCGCGCGGCGTACGCGTTGTGTGGCCAGGCGCTCTCGTCCCACGCGCCTTGTTGGTCCCGATCCCGGCCATGTGGGGACGTTTCCCCCGGATTGAGTGCGTTTCCCGCGTAATCCCCAAAAATCCCGTTGCATCCCCAAAACGCCACTGATACTCATCAAGTGTCAGAGGGGCACTCTCACCTGTTGTCCGTAGAATCGGCGTGTCGAAGCGTGGCGAACCCGCGTTTCGGAAGCGGCAGCGGTGTGTGTTTCCCTCGCGAGATCAGGATGAGCTGAATCGGGGCGTGCGGGGTTTGGCGTGTGAGCAGGGGCAAGTATCTGGGAAGCGGCCTTAGCCCTGTCGATGACAAGGGCCGGCTCGCGATTCCCGCTTCGCTCCGCGGCACGCTGCTGGCGAACACGCCCGGCATCGAGGGGAAGGGCGGCGGCACGATCTTCGTCGGCGCGCACCAGTCCTCCAGATGCCTTGTCGCCTCCGATCCCGGCTATATCGACCAGCTCGCCGAGGACCTGAGCAAGCGCGAGCGCGAGAACACCGCCGAGGGCGGCGAGTTCGACTACAACATCAAGCGGCGCGGCGGCATGGGGGGCGAGACGACGCCGTTCGATTCGAGCGGGCGGTTCGTGCTCCCCGGCTTTCCCCGCTTCCATGCCGAGATCCAGGCGCACGCGTTCTTCTGGGGCACGGTCGACTATATCGAGATCTGGAACCCCAAGATCCTGCTCGAGACGCCGGGGATGCCCGGCGTGATGGTGTCGGCGTGCCAGTATCACCTGATGGACAGGAAGGTGGTGCTGTGAGCGCCGCGCCGCACACTCCCGTCCTGCTCGCCGAGGTGATCGACGCGCTCGCCATCGCCCCCGGCCAGCGCCACGTCGACGCGACGTTCGGCGCGGGCGGCTACACGCGCGCGATGCTGGCGAAGGGGGCGCGGGTGTTCGCGTTCGACCGCGATCCCGATGCGATTGCGAACGGGCGCGCTATGGAGGGGGCCGAAGAGGGGCTGACGCTGGTCGCCGCGGATTTCTCCGCGATGGCGGCCGAGCTCGACGCGCGCGACGCGGTGCCGGTCGACGGGGTGACGATGGATATCGGCGTGTCGTCGATGCAGCTCGACCAGGCGGCGCGCGGCTTCTCGTTCCAGGCGGACGGGCCGCTCGACATGCGGATGAGCCAGGAAGGGCTGTCCGCGGCGGACTTCGTCAACGAGGCGGACGAGGCCGCGATCGCGGACGTGCTGTACCATTATGGCGAGGAACGGCAGTCGCGCCGGGTGGCGCGCGCGATCATCGCGGCGCGGCCGCTCACGCGGACGGGCGAGCTGGCCAATGTCGTCCGCAAGGCGCTGGGCCACAAGCCGCACGAGAAGAAGGATCCCGCGACGCGCGCGTTCCAGGCGATCCGCATCCATGTGAACCGGGAGCTGGGCGAGCTGGCGGACGGGCTGGCGGCGGCGGAGCGGGTGCTGAAGCCCGGCGGGCGGCTGGCGGTGGTGACGTTCCACAGCCTGGAGGACCGGATGGTGAAGCGGTTCCTGCGGGAGCGCTCCGGCGCGATGCCCGGGGCTTCGCGGCATGCACCAGCGGCGGGGGGCGATGTGCGTCCCCCCAGTTTCGAGCGCGTCGGGCGCGGCGTGCGGGCAGGCGAGGCCGAGCTGGCCCGCAACCCGCGCGCGCGATCGGCGACGCTGAGGACGGCGACGCGGACGGACGCGGCGGCGTGGACGACGGGCGAAGTGTTGCCCGGGGGCGAGCATATGCGTGGAGACGGGCGATGACGGCGGCGTATCGATTGAAGGGACTCGGCTGGTTCGGCGGGTGCGTGATCGTCACGCTCGGCTTCTACCTCGTGTCGCTGCAGGTGGCGGCGGAGCGCAAGAAGCTCGATCAGGTGAACGGCAGGATCGTCGCGGCGGAGCGCGAGATCCGCGCGCTCGACACCGAGTTCGACACGCGATCGAACCTGATCCAGCTGGAGAAGTGGAACGGCGACACGCTCGCGCTCGTCGCGCCCACCGCGCAGCAGTTCGTCCGCAGCGAGGCGCAGCTGGCATCGATCCGGTTCGACGGATCGGCGATGCCCGGCGGCTCAGGGCAGGGTGAGGGGCAGATCCGCACCGCAGCGCTGGTGATGCCCTCGATCGCGCCCGCGCCCGAGGCCGGCCCGCTGACCACGCCGACGATCGCCGCCCCGATCGCGACCGTCGCGGCGGTGACGGTGAAGGCGCCCGCCAAGACCGCGCCCGCGGTGGCGCTGCGCGCGAAGTCTCCGATCGTACAGGTTGCGGCGGTCTCCGCCTCGGTGTCGGTCGGCAAGCCCGCCGGCACCACGCGCAAGGCGCAGGCGGTGGCGATGCTCGACCGCTCGCTGCTGAGCGACACGACGATCGGCGACCTGCTGAGCGGCGCAAAGGCCGAAACGCGGCGGCTGCGTTGACCACACTCGTCGCACGACCCGTCCAGCAGCGCCGCGGCAGCGGGCAGCGCCAGGCGCTGCTCGCGACGCTGCATATGCGGCTGATGATCGTGATGCTGATGTTCTTGGCCGCGGTCGTGCTGGTGGTCGGGCGGCTGGCGATGCTGGCCATCCTCGATGCGCCGGACGGGACGGCGCGCGCGCTGAACACGGTGCCACGCGGCGATATCGTCGATCGCAACGGCGTGCCGCTGGCCCGGACGATCGACGCGTGGACGATCGGGGTCCACCCCGACAAGATCATCGGCGACCGCAGCGAGATCGCGCAGAAGCTGGCGGACCTGATGCCCGATCGTGGGGACCAGGCATATTTCTATTCGCTGCTGACGATGAAGCGGCCCTTCACCTTCCTCCAGCGCCGCGCGAGCCCCGCGCTGGTGCAGGCGGTGAACGCGATCGGCGAGCCGGGCATCGTGTTCGAGCGCGAGACGCAGCGGCTGTATCCGCAGACCTCGATGGCGGCGCATGTGCTGGGCGTGCTGGGGCCGCAGGGCGTCGGGCTGTCGGGGATGGAGCGCGCGCTGAACGACCAGCTGACCAACCCGGCGACCGCGCGGACGCCCGTCGCGCTGTCGATCGATTCGCGCGTGCAGGCGGCGATGGAGAGCGAGCTGAGCCGTTCGATGTACGCGATGCAGGCGCGCGCGGCGGCGGGTATCGTGCTCGACGTGCGCACCGGCGAGGTGGTGTCGATGGTGTCGCTGCCGCTGTTCAACCCGAACAAGGTGGGGATGGCGGGCAGCGACCAGCTCCGCAACAACGTGACGCAGAGCGTCTACGAGCTTGGCTCCACCTTCAAGCCGATCACGATGGCGACTGCGATCGATACCGGCGTGGTGAACAGCATGGCGCGCCGGTTCGACGCGACCGCGCCGCTGCAGGTCGGGCGGTTCAAGATCAAGGACGACCATCCGCAGAAGCGCTGGCTCAACATCCCCGAGACGCTGATCCATTCGTCCAACATCGCGACCGCGCGGATCGCGGACGAGGTGGGCGCGGCGCGGATGCAGGTGATGTTCCGCAAGCTGGGGTTCGATACCAAGCCCGACATCGAGCTGAAGGAAAAGGGCCGGCCGTTGTGGCCGGCCTATTGGGCGCGCACGACCGTCATGACGACGGCCTACGGGCATGGCATCGCGGTGACCCCGCTCCAGCTGGCGAGTGCCTATGCGACCCTGGTCAACGGCGGAATCTGGCGGCCCGCGACGCTGCTGCGCGTGGCGGACGGGCATGAGGTGAAGGGGCGGCGCGTCATCAGCGAGGCGACGTCGGCGCGGATGCGGCAGCTGTTGCGGCTGGTGGTGCTCGACGGCACCGGGCGCAAGGGCGAGGCGCCGGGCTACCGCGTCGGCGGCAAGACCGGGACCGCGGAGGTCGCGCAGGCGGGGGGCTATGCCAAGAACGCCAACGTCTCCACCTTCGCCGCGGCGTTCCCGATGGACGCGCCGCGCTATGTCGTCATCGCGATGATGGACAGCCCCAGGCGCGTCGAGGCGAACCAGTTCCAGACGACCGCGGCCTATACCGCCGCGCCCGTCGTCAGTCGCGTCATCAGCCGGACGGGCGCGCTGCTGGGGGTGATCCCCGACGACCATGCCGATGTCGACGAATCGGACCTGAACCCGCTGCTGTGGCACGCGCCCGGCGAGAGCGCGACGGACCCCGAATGAAGCTGGGCGTTCTCACCGGTGGCGACGAGACGGTGCAGGTCACCGGGTTCGCGATCGATCATCGCAAGGTCGCGCCGGGCACCGTGTTCGGCGCGTTCGAGGGCGCGACCGTCAACGGCGAGGACTATATCGGCGCGGCGGTGGCGAGCGGGGCGGTGGCGGTCGTCGCGCGGCGGCAGGCGCGCGTCGAGGGGGCGGTGCATATCGTCTCCACCGAGCCGCGCGCGGTGTTCGCGCGCTTGGCGGCAAAGTTCTTCGCGCCGTTCCCGCCGACGGTCGTCGCGGTGACGGGGACGAACGGGAAGACCTCGGTCGTCGAGATGACTCGGCAATTGTGGCGGATGGCGGGGCATCATGCCGCGTCGATCGGAACGCTGGGCGTGACGACCGCGGA
Source organism: Sphingomonas sp. Ell38C01 (assembly GCF_055231975.1). NCBI lineage: Bacteria > Pseudomonadati > Pseudomonadota > Alphaproteobacteria > Sphingomonadales > Sphingomonadaceae > Sphingomonas > Sphingomonas sp. Ell38C01. The sequence continues at coordinate 1,274,667 of NZ_JBUYVA010000001.1, forward strand.
CGACCGCGTGTCGACCGGGTTGACGACGCCCGACGTCGTGACGTTCCTGTCGAACGTCGCGGGGCTGGCGCGCGAGGGCGTCACGCATGTCGCGTTCGAGGCGTCGAGCCACGGGCTGACGCAGTATCGGACCGAGGGGCTGCCGGTGGCGGCGGCGGCGTTCACGAATCTCAGCCGCGACCATCTCGACTATCATGGCGACATGGCGGCGTATTTCACCGCCAAGCTGCGGCTGTTCTCCGAAGTGCTCGCGCGTGGCGGTGCGTCGGTGGTGTGGGCGGACGACCCGCATGCGGACCGGGTGATCGACCTGGCGCATGCGCGCGGCGACCGGCTGATGACGGTGGGCGAGCATGGCGACGCGCTGAAGCTGGTGGCGCGCGATCCGACGCTGCTGGGACAGGGGCTGACGATCGAGGCGGGTGGGGAGACCTATCGGGTCACGATGCCGCTGATCGGCGCGTATCAGGCGGCGAACGCGCTGGTCGCGGCGGGTCTGGTGATCGCGACGGGCGGGGATGTCGCGGCGACGATCGCCGATCTCGCGCGGTTGCAGCCGGTGCGCGGGCGACTGGAGCGCGCGGCGATCGCGGCGAGCGGCGCGCCGGTGTATGTCGACTATGCGCATACCCCCGACGCGCTGGAGGCGGCGATCGCGGCGCTGAAGCCGCACGTCTCGGGCAAGCTGATCGTGGTGTTCGGCGCGGGCGGGGATCGTGATGCGGGCAAGCGCGAGGCGATGGGGGCGATCGCGGGCGCGCAGGCGCACGTCGCGATCGTGACCGACGACAATCCGCGCAGCGAGGACCCCGCGGCGATCCGCGCGATGGTGCTGGCGGGGGCTCCGCAGGCGATCGAGATCGGCGACCGGCGCGCGGCGATCGCGCATGCGGTGTGGTTGGCGGGTGCGGGGGACATCGTGCTGATCGCGGGCAAGGGGCATGAGCAGGGGCAGATCGTGGGCGACCGCGTGCTGCCGTTCGACGATGTGAGTGTGGCACGGGAGGTGGCTTCGTGACGACAGAGACTTCGACCCCGGCGACGGCCAAGCCGGAGCGGGTGCGCCCCAAGCTGGCGCTGAAATATGGCGGGCCGACCTCGACCCGCCCGCTGCCGCAGTCCGGCGCGCGCGGATGACGCTGTGGACCGCCGCGGAGATCGCCGCGGCGACCGGCGGCACCGCGTCCGCGGACTTCGCGGCGGACGGCGTGACGTTCGATTCGCGCGAGGCGTGCGCGGGCGACCTTTTCGTCGCGCTGAAGGGCGAGGCGACCGACGGGCACCGCTTTCTGGCGCAGGTGGCGGCGAACGGCGTCGCGGGCGCGCTGGTGTCCGCGGACGCGCCGACGGGGCTGCCGCATGTGCGGGTGGCGGATACGTTTGCGGCGCTGGAGGATCTCGCGCGGGCTTCAAGGGCGCGAACGGCTGCGACCGTGATCGGGGTGACCGGGTCGGTCGGCAAGACATCGACCAAGGAGGCGGTGTTCGCGTGCTTCGATCGCGGCGCGCCGGGTGCGACGCATCGGTCGGTCAAGAGCTACAACAACCATACCGGCGTGCCGCTGAGCCTCGCGCGGATGCCGGCGGCGACGCGGTTCGGGGTGTTCGAGATGGGGATGAACCATCCGGGCGAGCTGGCGCATCTGACGACGCTGGTGCGCCCGCATATCGCGATGGTGACCGCGATCGCGCCCGCGCACACCGCGTTCTTCCCCGACGAAAGCGCGATCGCGGACGCGAAGGGCGAGATCTTCGCGGGGCTGGAGCCCGGCGGTATCGCGATCGTGCCGTATGATTCGCCGCATCGCGACCGGCTGATTGCCGCCGCCGCGCCGCACGCCGCGCGGACGGTGACGTTCGGGTGGGACCGCGCCGCCGACGTGCGCGCGATCGAGACGATGCGGCTGGCGACGGGGGCGACCTTCGTCACCGCGAAGGTGGGCGCGCGCGAGCTGTCGTTCACGATCGCGCAGCCGGGGATGCACTGGGTGTCCAACGCGCTGGCTGTGCTCGCCGCGGTCGACGCGGCGGGGGGCGATCTGGGGCTGGCGGGGCTCGCGCTGGCGGAGCTGGGCGGGATGCAGGGGCGCGGCGCGCGGTTCATCGCGGCGGTGCCGGGCGGGGAGGCGCTGGTGATCGACGAGAGCTACAACGCCAATCCTGCATCGATGCGCGCAACGCTGGCGGTGCTGGCGCAGGAGCCGGGGCGGCATGTCGCGGTGCTGGGCGAGATGCGCGAGCTGGGCGACGCGTCCGACGCCTATCATGCCGGGCTGGCCGACGCGGTGGTGGCGGCGCGCGTCGAAACGGCGCTGCTCGTCGGCGAAGCGATGGCGCCGCTGGCGGATGCGCTTGAGGGAAAGCTGAAAATCCGTCATGTGCGCGACGCGGCTGCCGCGCTCGATGCCGTCCACGACGTGCTCGCGCCGGGCGATGCGGTTCTCGTCAAGGGATCGAACGGGGTCGGGCTCGCGCGCGTGGTCGCGGCCCTAAGAGCTGGGGCAAGATAGTGTTCTACTGGATCGCCGAGCAGCTGGGATTCCCGGGTGTCCTCAACCTCATCCGTTACCAGTCGTTCCGCACCGGCGCGGCGATCTTCACCGCGCTGGTCATCGGGCTGGTGATCGGGCCGAGGTTCATCGGCTGGCTGCGCGTGCGGCAGGGCAAGGGCCAGCCGATCCGCGCCGATGGCCCGCAGACGCACCTCGCCAAGCGCGGCACGCCGACGATGGGCGGGCTGATGATCCTGACCAGCATGGCGCTGGCGATCCTGACATGGATGGACCTGTCGAACCCGTTCGTATGGGCGTGCCTGTTCGTGACGCTGGGGTTCGGCGCGATCGGCTTCCTCGACGATTACGACAAGGTGAAGAAGGCGAGCACCGCGGGCGTATCGGGCCGGACGCGGCTGTTGCTGGAGTTCCTGATCGCCGGCGTCGCGGCGTGGATCATCTGCCAGGAGAACGGGACGCACCTGTATCTGCCGTTCACGAACCGGATGTATCTGGAGCTGGGCTGGTTCTTCCCGCTGTTCGCCGCGTTCACGATCGTGGCGTTCGGCAACGCGGTGAACCTGACCGACGGGCTCGACGGGCTGGCGACGATGCCGGTCATCATCGCTTCGGTCGCTTTCATGCTGATCGTGTATCTGGCGGGCAACGTGAAGTTCGCGGACTATCTGGGCATCCCGCATGTCCCGCGCGCGGGCGAGCTGGCGATCTTCTGCGGGGCGATCGTGGGCGCGGGGCTGGCCTTCCTGTGGTTCAACGCGCCGCCGGCGGCGGTGTTCATGGGGGATACCGGCAGCCTTGCGCTGGGCGGCGCGCTGGGGACGATCGCGGTCGTCGCGCATCACGAGATCGTGCTGGGGATCATCGGCGGGCTGTTCGTGGTCGAGGCGATGAGCGTCATCATCCAGGTGTTCTTCTACAAGCGCACCGGACGGCGGGTGTTCCGCATGGCGCCGATCCACCATCATTTCGAGCAGCTGGGCTGGAGCGAGCCGACCGTCGTGATCCGCTTCTGGATCATCGCGCTCGTGCTGGCGCTGGCCGGTCTCTCGACGTTGAAGCTGCGGTGATTCCCGCGCGCGCCTGGGCGGGTAAGCGGTACGCGGTGCTCGGGCTGGCGCGGTCCGGCGCGGCAACGGTGCGGGCGCTGGTGTCGGCAGGTGCGCGGGTGGTCGCTTGGGACAGTGATGCGGCGAAGCGGAAGGCTATCCTTTCCGGCGGGGGGATTGTCGCAGGTGGTGCGCTCGGGGCGCTCCCCCTCCACCATCCTTCGGATGGTCCCCCTCCCCGTGCCGGGGAGGATTTTCTGGTCGCGCCTTTGGATGATCTGGCGGGGTTCGATGCCTTGGTGGTTTCGCCGGGGGTGCCACTCAATTCGCATCCGCTGGCGGCGGCGGCGCGGACGGCGGGCGTCGCCATCGTCGGCGATATCGAGCTGTTCGCGCAGGCACGCGCCGACCTGCCGCCGCACAAGGTCGTCGGGATCACGGGCACCAACGGGAAGTCGACCACCACCGCGCTGGTCCATCACATCCTGAAGACCGCGGGCGTGCCGACGCTGATGGGGGGCAATATCGGATTGCCGATCCTGGGCGCGGACGCGCTGCCGGCGGGCGGGGTGTACGTGCTCGAACTGTCGAGCTACCAGATCGACCTGACGCATACGCTCGACTGCGACGTGGCGGTGCTGCTCAACGTCACGCCCGACCATCTCGACCGGTATGACGGGTTCGCGGGCTATGCGGCGTCGAAGGCGCGGCTGTTCGCGATGCAGTCGGCGGGGCATGCGGCGATCATCGGGATCGGGGACGACGCGTCTGCCGCCATCGCGCGCGGGCTGTCGAGGCGCGGCGAGGATGTGACGAAGATCGCGCCCGGCGTGTGCATGGACCAGTCGCGCTGGCCGTCGTTGCAGGGGCCGCACAACGCGCAGAACGCACTGGCAGCGATCGCGGTGTGCGAGGCGCTGGGCTTGTCGAATGCGCAGATCGATGCGGGGCTGGAGACGTTTACAGGGCTGCCGCATAGGATGGAGCATGTCGCGACCATCGACGGCGTGGCCTATGTCGACGACAGCAAGGCGACCAATCCCGAGAGCACCGCGCCCGCGCTGGCGGCGTTCGCGCGGGTGCACTGGATCGTCGGCGGCAAGGCCAAGGGCGACGATCTCGACGCGTGCCGCCCGGCGTTCGGGCATGTCGTGCGCGCCTATACGATCGGCGAGGCGGGGGCGCGGTTTGCGGCGATCCTGAGGCCGGACATGGCGGTCGAGGAGGCGGGGACGCTGGAGGCGGCGGTCGCGCGCGCGGCGGCGCTGGCCGCGCCCGGCGACACGGTGCTGCTGTCGCCGGCGGCGGCGAGCTTCGACCAGTTCAGGGATTACGAGCATCGCGGGGACGTATTCCGCGAGGCGGTGGGGGCGGTTTCCCCGGGGAGTGGCGCATGACCGATATTCGAGCCAGTGCGGCCCCCGGCCTCGCGACGCGGCTGAAGGCGCGCGGCGGGCGCGGCGACCGGTCGCCGCTGGGCATGTGGTTCTGGGACATCGACCGGGTGCTGCTGGTGCTGACGCTGTTCCTGATCGCGATCGGGCTGCTGGCGGTGGCGGCCGCGTCTCCGGCGAGCGCGCTGCGCTATTCGGGGGAGCATACCAAGTTTCCGCCGCTCTATTATTTCTGGCGGCAGGCGGCGTGGGTCGCGATCTCCATCCCCGTGCTGTTCGTCGTGTCGATGCTGCCCGTCACGCTCGCGCGGCGGCTGGCAGTGGCAGGGACGGGCGTGTTCGTCGCGATGCTGACGCTGGTGCCGCTGATCGGCGTCGAGGTGAACGGCGCGCATCGCTGGATCGGGGTGGGGTTCGCGCAGTTCCAGCCGTCCGAGTTCCTGAAACCGATGTTCATCGTGACGACCGCGTGGCTGCTGTCGATGAAGTCGCGCGATGCGGACCTGCCGGTGGTGCCGATCACCGCGGCGCTGACCGCGATGATCGCGGGGCTGCTGATGCTCCAGCCCGATCTCGGGCAGACGATCGTGTTCGCGTGCGTGTGGATGGCGCTGGTGATGATCGCGGGGACACCGGCGAAGACGCTGATCGGGCTGGTGAGCATGGCGCCCGCCGGGCTGATCGCGGCGTATATCTTCTACGGCACGGCCCGAAAGCGGATCGACGCGTTCCTGTTTCCCGGCGTGGAAGGGGAGGGCGCGAGCGACCATTTCCAGACCAACGCCGCGCACACCACGCTGACGGCGGGGGGCTGGACCGGCACGGGGCCGGGCGGCGGGACCGCGAAGTTCGGGCTGCCAGAGGCGCATACCGACTATATCTTCTCGGTGATCGGCGAGGAGTTCGGGCTGATCGCGTGCGCGGTCATCGCTGTGATCTTCCTGGCGATCGTGGTCCGCGTGTTCGTGAAGCTGCTGGACGAGACCGACGAGTTCAAGCTGCTGGCCGCTGCCGGCCTGGCGACGCAGTTCGGGTTGCAGGCGCTCATCTCGATGGCGGTCAACACCGGCCTCGCGCCGTCGAAGGGGATGACGCTGCCGTTCATCAGCTATGGCGGATCGTCGATGATCGCGCTTTCGATCGGCATGGGGTTGCTGCTGGCGTTCACCCGGCGCAATCCGTTCCTGACGCGCAGCCCGTACGTGGCGCGCTGGAGCGCATGAGATGACGAAAGCGAAGCATTACGTGCTGGCGGCCGGGGGGACGGGGGGGCACATGGTCCCTGCCGCGGCGCTGGCGGCCGAACTGACGCGGCGCGGGCACCGCGTCGCGCTGGTCAGCGACGAGCGCGGGGTGCGGTTTCCGGGCCTGTTCGAGGGCGTGCAGACGCATGTGCTCCCCGCGGGACGGCTGGCGGGCGGGCCGATCGGATGGGCGAAGGCGGCGACACAGATGTGGCGCGGGCGCGCGATGGCGCGGCAGCTGTACCGGACGTTCAAGCCCGCGGCGGTGATCGGCTTCGGCGGATACCCCGCGTTCCCCGCGCTGGCGGCGGCATTCGCGGAGAAGATCCCGACCGCGGTGCACGAGCAGAATGCGGTGCTGGGGCGCGTCAACCGGCTGGTCGCGGGGCGGGTCGACGCGATCGCGTTGAGCTATGCGAAGACCGAGCGCTTGCCGGCCAAGCACGAGGGCAAGGCGCATCTGGTCGGCAATCCGGTCCGCGAGGCGGTGGTGGCGCTGCGCGCGAAGCCGTATCCGCTGCTGGAGGAGGACGGAATCTTCCGCGTGCTGGTGACGGGCGGGTCGCAGGGTGCGAGCATCCTGTCGAAGGTGGTGCCCGAGGGGCTGGCGATGCTGCCGCCTGCGTTCCGCCGCCGGTTGCAGGTGACGCATCAGGCGCGGATCGAGGACATCGACGCGGCGCGCGCGAAATATGCCGAGCTCGACATCGCGGCGACGCTGGCGACCTATCTGCCCGACCTGCCCGACGAACTGGCCTGGGCGCATCTGGTGATCGCGCGCGCGGGCGCGTCGACGCTGGCGGAGCTGACGGCGGCGGGCCGCCCTGCGATCCTGGTGCCGCTGCCCGGCGCGACCGACGACCACCAGACGGTGAACGCGCGCGAGATGGCGGCGGCGGGCGGTGCGCGAGTGATCGCGCAGGGGGACTTCACCGCGGCGGAACTGGCCAAGCAGATGCAGAAGCTGGGGCTAGACCCCGCGGCGCTGGAGAATGCGGCGGGGCGCGCGAAGGCGTGCGGGCGGCCCGATGCGGTGCGCGACCTGGCGGACCTGGTCGAGAGCCTGGATGCGCCGGTGTCGCGGCTGCCGGTGGGCGTGCCGGCGCGCAAGGAGGCGTTCGCATGAGGGGGGTCGCCACCGACATCGGGACGATCCATTTCATCGGGATCGGCGGGATCGGCATGTCCGGGATCGCCGAGGTGATGAAGAATCTCGGCTACAGCGTGCAGGGCTCCGACGTGGCGGAGGGCTATGTCGTCGAGGGGCTGCGCGCGAAAGGGATCCCGGTGTCGATCGGGCACCATGCGGACAATCTGGGCGATGCGGCGGTGGTGGTGACCTCCACCGCGATCAAGCGCGGCAACCCCGAGGTGGAGGCGGCGCTGGAGCGACGCGTGCCCGTCGTGCGGCGCGCGGAGATGCTCGCCGAGCTGATGCGGCTGAAATCGACCGTCGCGGTGGCGGGAACGCACGGGAAGACGACGACGACCAGCATGGTCGCGGCGCTGCTCGACGCGGGGGGGGTGGACCCGACCGTCATCAACGGCGGGATCATCAACAGCTATGGCTCGAACGCGCGGCTGGGCGCGAGCGACTGGATGGTGGTCGAAGCGGACGAGAGCGACGGCAGCTTCCTGCGGCTGGACGGGACGATCGCGGTCGTCACCAATATCGATCCCGAGCATCTCGATCATTATGGCAGCTTCGATGCGGTGAAGGACGCGTTCGTCGCGTTCATCGAGAACGTGCCCTTCTACGGCGCGGCGCTGGTGTGCCTCGATCATCCGGAAGTGCAGAACATCCTGCCGCGGGTGCGTGACCGGCGTGTCGTGACGTACGGTTTCTCCGCGCAGGCGGACGTGCGCGGGGTGAACGTGACGCCGGTGCCGGGCGGCAACCGGTTCGAGACGATCGTGCGCCACCGCGACGGGACGACACGGTCGATCGAGGGAATCGAGCTGCCGATGCCGGGGCGGCACAACGTCCAGAACGCGCTGGCCGCGATCGGCGTGGCGCTGGAGATGGGGATCGACGACGCGACGATCGCCAAGGGCTTCGCCAAGTTCGGCGGGGTGAAGCGGCGCTTCACCAAGGTGGGCGAGGTTCCGGTGGAGGGCGGCGTCGCGACGGTCGTCGACGATTACGGGCACCACCCGGTCGAGATCCGCGCGGTGCTGGCCGCCGCCCGCGAGAGCGCGGTGGGTCGCGTGATCGCCGTCGTGCAGCCGCACCGCTATTCGCGGCTGGGCGACCTGATGGAGGACTTCCAGACGGCGTTCAACGACGCCGACCAGGTGTTCGTGACGCCGGTCTATGCCGCGGGCGAGGCGCCGGTCGAGGGCGTCGACGCGGGGGCGCTGGTCGAGGGGCTGAAGCGGCGCGGGCATCGCTCCGCGGCGACGATCGCGGGGGCGGACGCGCTGGCCGACGCGCTGGCGGGGACGCTACGCGCGGGCGACCAGGTGATCTGCCTGGGCGCGGGCGACATCACCAAATGGGCGGCCGGGCTGGCCGCGGCGGTTCAGGAGCGGGGCGCATGACGAACTGGTTCGACGAATCGCTCAAGGTCCAGAAGCAGATGCTCGACGCGTCGCGCGCCTCGGTCGGGGCGGGGGATGCGCTGGTGAAGGTGCAGGAGGCGACGAAGAAGGCCGCGGAGGCGAACCTCGCGGCGTACAAGGCGTGGCTGGCGCTGTGGGGCGTGGGGCCGTGAGTTCGAATGCCACCCTCTCCGTCACATCGGACATGCCGGCGGTGCGCGGGCGGCTGACGCCGGACGCGCCGCTGGCGCCGCTCGTCTGGTTCAAGGCGGGCGGGGCGGCGCAGTGGCTGTTCGAGCCGGCGGACACGCATGATCTGGTCACGTTCGTGCGTGGGCTCGATCCGGCGGTGCCGGTCTATCCGCTGGGGCTGGGATCGAACCTGATCGTGCGCGACGGCGGGATGCCGGGCGTGGTGGTGCGGCTCGGCAAGGCGTTTTCCTATGCGCGCGTTGCGGGCACGACGCTGACGTGCGGGGGCGGGACGTCGGGGATCCTCGTGTCGTCGACCGCGCGCGATGCGGGGGTGGCGGGGGTCGAGTTCCTGCGCAGCATCCCGGGCACGGTCGGCGGGTTCGTGCGGATGAACGGCGGCGCCTATGGGCGCGAGGTGGCGGACGTGCTGGTCGAGGCGACCGTGCTGGCGCGCGATGGCGTGGTGCGTACGATGCCGGTCGCAGAGTTGGGCTACAGCTATCGACATTCGGGGTTGCCCGAGGGGGCGATCGTGCTGGAGGCGGTCTTTGCGGGAGCGCCGGGAGAGCCCGCGGCGATCGGGGCGGAGATGGACCGGATCGCGGCGGAGCGCGAGGCGTCGCAGCCGCTGCGATCGAAGACGGGCGGATCGACGTTCAAGAACCCTGACGGGCACAGGGCGTGGGCACTGGTCGACGCGGCGGGGTGTCGCGGGTTGCGGGTCGGTGATGCGCAAGTGTCGGAGAAGCATTGCAATTTCCTGCTCAATCTGGGTAGCGCGTCGGCTGCGGAGATCGAGGCGCTGGGCGAAGAGGTCCGCGCGCGGGTGAAGGCGCAGTCGGGCGTGACGCTGGAATGGGAAATCCAGCGGGTGGGGGTGAAGCCGTGAGTGGTTCGAACGAGATCCTCCCCGGCTTGCCGGGGACGGGGAGCGGCCGCAGGACGGTCGAGGGAACCGGCGACGTCGGCGCTTCGCGCCGCCCCTCCACCATGCTGCGCATGGTCCCCCTCCCCATCTTCGATGGGGAGGACCTGTGGTGACATCGCTCCACATCGTCGTCCTCATGGGCGGCTGGTCCGCGGAGCGCGAGGTTTCGCTGATGTCGGGCGCGGGGGTGGCCGAGGCGCTGGAGTCGCTCGGGCACCGGGTGACGCGCATCGACATGGGGCGCGACGTCGCGGCGCGATTGGCGGAGGCGGCGCCGGACCTGGTGTTCAACGCGCTCCACGGGACGCCGGGGGAGGACGGCGCCGTGCAGGGGCTGCTCGACCTGATGGGGCTGCGCTATACGCATTCGGGGCTCGCGACCTCGGTGATCGCGATCGATAAGGTGCTGACCAAGCAGGCGCTGGTGCCGCACGGGATCCCGATGCCGGGCGGGCGCGTGGTGAAGTCCGCGGAGATCCATGACAGCGATCCGCTGACGCGACCCTATGTGCTGAAACCCGTCAACGAAGGCTCGTCGGTGGGGATCGCGATCGTGACCGCAGAGAGCAATTACGGCGACCCGATCGGGCGCGACGTGGCGGGGCCGTGGCAGGAGTTCGACGAGCTGCTGGCGGAGCCGTACGTCCGCGGGCGCGAACTGACTACCGCGGTGCTGGGCGGCGCGAACGGTCCTCGCGCCCTGGGCGTCACCGAGCTGCGGCCGAAGAGCGGCTTCTACGATTACGCGTCGAAATATACCGATGGGATGACCGAGCATCTGTTCCCCGCACCGGTGCCCGATGCCATCACGCAGGCGTGCATGGCGATGGCGGTCGAGGCGCACCGACTGCTGGGGTGCAGGGGCTGTTCGCGCGCCGATTTCCGGTGGGACGACGAGCGCGGGGTCGACGGCCTGTTCCTGCTGGAGGTGAACACCCAGCCGGGAATGACGCCGCTGAGCCTCGTCCCCGAACAGGCGCGGCACACGGGGATGACGTATCCCGAGCTGGTGCAGGCGATCGTCGACGAGGCGCTTCGATGAGCCGGACGATCCGTCGCGGATCGCCGCCGCGTCGCCCGACGCGCGCGGTGCGGCGCAAGCCCAAGGTGTCGATGATCGACCGCATGATCGCGGCGCTGCCGGTGAGCGAGGCGACGCTGCGCAAGGCGGCGACGTGGTCGATCCTGGGCGCGGGCGGCGCGGTGCTGGTCGCGGCCGCGACGTGGGCCGGGGTGCCGGCGATGGCGGGCGACGCGATCGCGGAGAGCGCGGGGCGCGCAGGCCTCAGGGTCGAGCAGGTCGACATCACCGGGTTGCACCGGATGGATCGCGACACCGTCTATGCACTGGCGCTGGAGGGACAGGCTGCGCGCGCGATCCTGAAGGTCGATCTGGGCGCGGTGCGCGAGCGGTTGCTGGCGTACGGCTGGGTGCAGGATGCGTATGTTTCGCGGCGGCTGCCCGATACGCTGCTGATCCATATCGTCGAGCGGACGCCGGCGGCGATCTGGCAGAATGACGGCCAGCTGACGCTGATCGACGCGACCGGGCGGCTGCTCGAGCCGGTCGACGCGAACGCGATGCCCGCGGGGTTGCCGTTGATGATCGGGCCGGGCGCGGACCGGCAAGAGGCGGCGTATCAGGCGCTGCTCGATGCGGCGCCTGCGCTCAAGCCCCGGATCAAGGCGGCGTCGTGGGTGGGCAACCGGCGCTGGGACCTGACGTTCGACACCGGCGAGACGCTGGCGCTGCCGCAGGACGAGGCGGCGGCGGCGCTGGTGAAGTTCGCGCGGTACGACGGCAAGCAGCCGCTGCTGGGCAAGGGGTGGAAGCGGTTCGACATGCGCGATCCGACGCGGCTGGTGGCGCGCAAGCCCGACGGCAGCGCGGAGCATCAGGTGCCCGACGACGGGACCGCGCCGGCGGCGAAGCCGGTGACGTCGGTGGCGCTGGCGCGATCGGGGGAGGTGTGAGGGTGGTCGCGAAGCAGCGTCCTTCGAGACGGGCCTTCGACTTCGCTCAGTCCCTCCTCAGGACGAGCGGTTCGGGTTTGGGGTCAAGATAGTTGAAGATACCCGCATGGGGCGCGGGAACAGGGGCAGGGCATAATGGCGAAGGCAGCACCGGAAGGACTCATCACCGCGCTCGACATCGGATCGTCGAAGGTGTCGGCGATGATCGCGCAGAAGGGCGACGGCGGCGAACTGGTGGTGCTGGGCACCGGCCAGCGCGAGAGCCGGGGCGTCAAGCGCGGCTATATCGCGGACATGCACGCGACCGAGGCGGCGGTGCGCGAGGCGGTGGAGCAGGCGGAGCGGATCGCGGGCATCAACATCGAGAATGTCTGGGTCGGCTTCTCGGCGGGCGATCTCGTCAGCGACGTCGCGTCGATCGAGATCGAGCTGGGCGGGCACCGGATCGAGGACGCGGATATCGAGGCGCTGTTGCAGGCGGGGCGCGATTCGATCGATCCGCAGGGGCGGATGGTGCTCCACGCGCAGCCCGCGCTCTACACGCTCGACGGGCTGGAGGGGTTCAAGAGCCCCAAGGGACTGCACGCGGACCGGCTGGGGGTGCACATCCATGTCGTCGCGGCGCAGGGCTCGCCGGTGCGCAACCTCGATCTGTGCGTGCGGACCGCGCATCTGGAGGTGAAGTCGATCATCGCGTCGCCGGTGGCGACCGGCCTCGCGTGCCTGTCCGACGAGGAGCGCGAGCTGGGCGTCGCGCTGGTCGAGCTGGGGGCGGGCGTCACCAACGTGTCGCTGTTCCTTGGCGGGATGCTCGTCGGGCTGAAGTCTATCCCGTTCGGCGCGGCGGACATCACCGACGACATCGCGAGCGCGTTCGGGACCAGGCGCGCGCAGGCGGAGCGGATGAAATGCTTCCACGGATCGGCCAACGCGTCGCCGAGGGACAATCACGAGATGATCCCGATCCAGCCGCTGGCGGGCGAGGATGACGGGGAGACGGTGCAGATCACCAAGGCGGCGCTGATCGCGGTGATCCGCCTGAGGCTGGAGCATCTGATGAAGGAGGTGCAGGCGGCGCTCGCCGAGCTGCGCTTCGAGGGGCCGGTCGCGCGGCAGGTGGTGCTGACCGGGGGCGGCGCGGAGATGAAGGGCATCGCGGACTATGCGCAGCTGGTGCTGGGCCGATCTGTGCGGATCGGGCGGCCGCGCGGGCTCTCCGCGCTGCCCGACGCGCATTCGGGGCCGGCGTTCGCGACGCTGGCGGGGCTGGCCTTCTTCGCGGCGTCGGATCCGATCGACCTGCGCGGGCTGGCGCCGCAGCAGACGACGGTCCATCGCGCGAAGGGGTTCAGGGGCATCCGCAAGCTGATCCAGGCGGCGCGCGCGAATTATTGAGGATTTTGTGCGGGGCACCCCACGATTTGCGCTGGAACGGGGCGAATCTCTGGTGCACAAAGGTTAATCAGGGGTCCGGCCGGCGTATGGTGCACGGATCATGGGCGGAGACTTGGCGATGAGCATCGAATTCCTGGCACCCGAGGTCGACGAGCTGACCCCGCGGATCGCGGTGATCGGCGTCGGCGGGGCCGGCGGCAACGCGATCGCCAACATGATGATGGCGGACGTGCAGGGCGTCGACTTCCTCGTCGCAAACACCGATTCGCAGGCGCTGAAGCAATCGAACGCGCCGCAGAAGATCCAGCTGGGCTCCAAGATCACGCAGGGGCTGGGCGCGGGCGCGCGGCCCGAGATCGGGCGCGCGGCGGCGGAAGAGACGATCGACCAGCTGTCGAAGCTGCTCGAGGGCAGCCATATGTGCTTCATCGCGGCAGGCATGGGCGGGGGCACCGGCACCGGTGCGGCGCCCGTCATCGCCAAGGCGGCGCGCGACATGGGCATCCTGACCGTCGGCGTCGTGACCAAGCCGTTCAGCTTCGAGGGCAACCGTCGCGCCAAGGCGGCGGACCAGGGCATCGAGGAACTGCAGAAGTACGTCGATACGCTGATCGTCATCCCCAACCAGAACCTGTTCCTGATCGCCAACGCGAACACGACGTTCCGCGAGGCGTTCTCGATGGCGGACGAGGTGTTGCAGCAGGGCGTGCGCGGGATCACCGACCTGATGGTGATGCCGGGCCTCATTAACCTGGACTTCGCCGATGTGCGCTCGGTGATGCAGGAGATGGGCAAGGCGATGATGGGCACCGGCGAGGCGAGCGGCGACAACCGCGCGCTGGAGGCTGCGCAGAAGGCGATCGCGAACCCGCTGCTCGACGGCGTGAGCATGCAGGGCGCCAAGGGCGTCATCATCTCGATCACCGGCGGCGACGACATGCGGCTGCTCGAGGTGGACGAGGCGGCGAACCATATCCGCGAACTGGTCGATCCCGACGCCAACATCATCTGGGGCTCGGCGTTCAATCCCGACCTGGAGGGCAAGATCCGCGTGTCGGTCGTCGCGACGGGAATCGAGGCGGACGTGCGCACCGACGCGCCCGAGCAGGCCGCGGCGCCGGCGCGCGCGTTCAGCTTCTCCGCGCCGAAGAAGGCCGACGAGGCGCCGGCGCGTGCGACGCCCGCGACCGATACGGCCGCGCAGCCGAGCGGGGCTGCGGCCGAGGCGATGACGAGCGGCGTGCCCGCGGCGGACGGCGGCGCGCGTGTCGACATGACGCCGGCGGCGCCGATCGCCGCGATCGAGGCGAACCCCGAGGACGACGAACTGGTGCTGGGCGCCGAGGCGATCGTGCCGTCGGCAGGCGAGATGTCCGGCACGGACGAGGCCTCGCCCCCCAGCGCGGCGGATACGCGCCGCCGCTGGCTGGGCGCCGGGACCGAGGCGGATGCCGAAGCGACGCCTGCGCCCAAGGTGAAGCTGGGCGGCACGCTGTTCGAGCGGATGGCGAACGCGCGCGGCAACCAGCGTGCGGAGGATGACGGCGCGGGTGGGAGTGCGTCGAAGGATTCGCTGGAGATCCCGCGATTCCTGCATCGGCAGAACAACCAGTAGGGTTGGGTGGGGGCTGCCGCTTGATCGGTATTGGCCGGGTCGACGGTCCGCCGTCCGGTTTTCCTGCCTGCTCGTCACCCCGGACCTGATCCGGGGTTCCCCTTTGTTTTCTGGCGGCAGTGCGTGTGGCGGAAGCGGGACCCCGGACCAAGTCCCGGGGGGACGATGCGTCAGGTTGTGTGCCGGCGCGGATTGCTCGAAGCGTCTGATTCAAGGGCGGATGCCTGTTGCAGTAAGGTTTCGGTCCGCGTGGTAATCGCGCCGAAGCGCGAGTCCTCGGTCGGGGCTGGACCCGCCCCCTTCAACGGTCTGCCAAGGCAAGCGCTCAGGACAGGCTTCGCCAGGGTATGGTGGCGTGTGTGGCGGGTTTGCGCGTCAATTGCGCGGCTGGCGGATATGATCCGTTTCTTGGGACGCCCGCCCGCCCGCCCGCCCGCCCGCCCGCCCGCCCGTTCGTCGCCGCTGCGTCTCGCTTCGTCGTAGCGGGGGCGGGGGGTCATTGCCGGTCGGGCCGCGCTGGGCTGTAGGCTGTCGCGTCCCATGACCGTTTTTCGATTCCCCGCGTCGTTGCTCGCGCTTGCAACTGTTCTTGCTGTCTCTCCGGCCGCGGTCGCGCAGGTGGCGACCGCGCCGCGTGCGACCCCGGATGCCGATGCGCTCGCCGATGCGATGCGGCGGCTGGCGACCAGTCCGCGCGACGTCGATGCGCTGGTGGCGGCGGGGGAGTTGTCGGTCCGGCTTGGCGATCTCAGCGGCGCGGCGTCGCTGTTCGCGCGGGCGGACAAGGTCGATCCGATGAACGCGCGGGTGAAGGCCGGGATGGGGCGCGTGCTGGTCCAGGAGGAGCGACCGGGCGCGGCGCTGCGCTATTTCGACCAGGCGGTCGGCTATGGACTGAACCCGCGCGCGTTCGCGGCGGATCGCGCGTTCGCCTATGACCTGATCGGCGAGCAGGAGCGGGCGCAGCGCGACTACCGCGTTGCGATGCAAAACGATTCGAGCGATGAGCTGGTCCGGCGCTATGCGCTGTCGCTGGGTATTTCGGGGCGGCGCGAGGAGGCGTTCGCGCTGCTCGATCCGCTGTTGCGCAAGCAGGACCGCAGCGCATGGCGCGCGCGCGCGTTCATCCTGGCGATGGGTGGCGACCAGGCGGGCGCGGACAAGATCGCGACGAGTATGATGCCGGGCTTCGCGAGCGGTCTGCGGCCGTTCTTCCAGAAGCTGCCGAGCCTGCCCGCCGCGGATCGCGCCTTCGCGGTGCATTTCGGCGAGGTGCGGCCGACGGCCGATCGTGTGGCGGATGCGCGGCTGGTGCCGGCGCTGGCGCCGCTCGCGCCCGAAGCCGGCGTACAGGTGGCCACGGCGACGCCGGTACGTGTGCCGGTGGTGGTCGCGACGGATAGCCGGAGTGCCACCCGGCAGCGCGATCGCGATCGGCGCGGGGGTCGTGACCGGGCGGCGACCCAGGTCGCGGCGGCAACGCCGGTGGTGACGGCGGCGCCGCGCGCGCTGCAGACCGTTCAGGCGCTCCCTCCGCAGGTGGCGACGGCCCGGACGGTTGTTCAGCCGGTTCCCACGCGGGCCCCTGCGCTTGCGGCAGTGCCGAACAGGGCGCCGCAACTCGCGGCGAACGAGGTCCGGCCCGCGGCCAGCTACGGCGCGACGACCCTTGCGCGTGCGATGCCGCCGGCTTCGGTGACGCTACCAGCGACGGCCGCGCCGCCAACCGCCCTCGCGTCTGCGGTGCCGGTCGCACCGATTGTGACCGGGGTGACGGCGCCTTCGGCACCGGCCGGTACGGTGGCCTCTACGACCACTGCGGTGCCGGCACCAAGTGCTGCCGGGACGCCATCGGTACAGCCACTGCCGGTGCAGGTCGCGACGCAGGCAGCACCCGCTTCGACCGCGGTCGCACTCACCGCGGCGCCGCCTGCGCTGGCGATGGTGCAGGCGGTGCCCCCCGAGGACCAGCCGCAGCGTGCGGCCCCGGCGAACCGGTCGGCGCGGCTGCCCAGGCCGCCGCGCTCGGTGAATGATTCGATCCTCGCGCGGATCGTTGCGGGGATCGAGGTGCCGGCGGCCGAGCTGGCATCGGCACCGGTCGGGGAGCCGCGTACGCGCGCCGGGCGGCGGGCTGCTGCTGCGGCGGCGAGGCTGGAGGCTGCGAAGACCGAGGCGACAGCATCCGAGGTAACGGCGGTGCCGCGCACGCGGGCCGGGCGCCGCGCCGCGGCCGCCGCAGCGGCGAAGCTAGAGGCGGAGACGGCAGCGCCCGAGGCGGCAGCGGTCCCGCGGACTCGCGCCGGGCGTCGGGCTGCTGCTGCAGCGGCGGCGAAGCTGGAGACCGAAGCCGCCGAGGCCGGTGCGCAGGACAAGCCGGTCGATCGCGCGACCGCGCGCAAGGCTGCGGCGGCGAAGGCGCTGACCGACAGGAAGGCGGCCGAGAAGAAGCTCGCGGACAAGGCGGCCGCGGACGAGAAACTGGCCGCGAAGAAGGCGGCGCGAAGCGAGCCGAGCCGCGTATGGGTGCAGGTGGCCGGCGGTGCGAACGAGAGCGATCTGCCCAAGGCGTGGAGCGCGGTGAAGGCGAAGACACCGGCGCTGGCGGGCAAGTCCGCGTACTCGACGCCGCTGCGTGCGACCAACCGCGTCGTGACGGGGCCATTCAAGACCGAGGCGGAGGCGCGCGCGTTCGTCAACACGCTGGCCAAGCAGGGGGTGTCGGCGTTCCCCTTCACCAGCGAGGCGGGGCAGAAGGTCACGCGGCTTCCGGGCAAGTGACCGGGCACGCATCGTGGGCGGCGGATCCCGCCCGGACGCGCGGGCGACTGCATGGCGAGCCCGGCGCGAGCGAGCGGGGTCCGCGCGACGCGTTCCAGCGCGATCGCGACCGGATCATCCATTCGATCAGCTTCCGCCGACTGCGGCACAAGACGCAGGTGTTCCTGGCGCCCGACGGCGATCACTTCCGCGTGCGGCTGACGCACAGCCTGGAGGTCGCACAGATCGGGCGGACGATCGCACGCGTGCTGGGGCTGAACGAGGACCTGACCGAGGCGCTGTGTCTCGCGCACGACATCGGCCATCCGCCGTTCGGGCATGCGGGAGAGGATGCGCTGGAGATCGCGCTCGCCGATGTCGGGGGATTCGATCACAACGGGCATACGCTGCGAACGCTGACGCGGATCGAGAAGCCGTACCCGCGGTTCGACGGGCTGAACCTGACCTGGGAGACGCTGGAGGGGCTGGCGAAACATAACGGACCTGTCGCGGCCCCCGAATGGGCGCTGGCGGAGGCGGATGCGGCGTTCCCGCTCGCGCTGACGACATGGCCCTCGCTCGAGGCGCAGGTGGCGGCGCTGGCGGACGACATCGCGTACGACAATCACGACATCGACGACGGGCTGCGCGCGGGGCTGCTGACGCTGGACCAGCTGCTGGCGGTGCCGCTGGTCGCGCGCGGGTGGGAGGCGGCGCGGACACGGTTTCCCGACGTATCCGCCAAGCGGCTGGCGAGCGAGCTGGTGCGCAGCCAGATCGGGGTGATGGTCAACGATCTGCTCGACGAGACGCGGCGGCGGATCGCGGCGAGCGGGGTGGAGACGGCGGACGACGTCCGCGCAGCGGGCGACGTGCTGGTCGCGTTCTCGGAGGCGATGCGGGCGGATGAGCGCGCGCTGAAGACGTTCATGTATGCCGAGCTGTACCATCATCCACGCCAGTTGGCGGCGGCGGACGCGGCGCACGGGATCGTCGCGGGGCTGTACGCGGCCTATGCCGCGGACCCGGGTGCGCTGCCGGGCGAGTGGGGCGAGCTGCTGCCCGACGACGCGACCGCGCGGGCGCGGCATATCGGGGACTTCATTGCGGGGATGACCGATCGCTATGCGGTGACGCGGTATCGCGAGATGGTCGGCGCGATCGATCTGCCCGAGGGGTTTTGAGGTAGAGATTCGTCACCCCAGCGAAAGCCGGGGTCTGTCCGAGGCGCAGGGTGTCCCCGGCGTTTAGAGATCCCAGCTTTAGTTGGGATGACGAAGTCTACACATGACGACGCCGGCCCGCTCCGTCGAGCGAACCGGCGTTTTGCCTTCCCACCGGAGTGGGAGGGAAATCAGTCGGCGGCTACGGCGGTCGCGGCGGCGCCCGATGCGTCGGCGACGCGGAACGACACCGGCTGGCCACCGCTCATGCCGGTGACGCGACCGTCACGCACGACGAGGTGGAAGGTGGCGCCGGCTGGGTAACGACGACCCTCGATCACGGTGCGGCCGTCCTGCTTGACCGTCTTGGTATAGACATACTTGTGACCGTCCTGCGTGAAGCTGCGCGGCGCTTCGCCGGCGAGGCCGATCGTGGCGGTGAGTGCTGCAGCGGCGGCGCCGAGGAACTTGATGGTGTTCAGCATGGTCGAAACTCCCGTGTTGCAAGGTCGGGCCGTTCAGTGCCCACTCCCGACTTCCGAAGCCTGAGATATTGCGGCGCACAATAGGTTGCAAACGCGTACGGTGCAGCGCGACTTGCAGAAAACGCAATCGTATACCTTCGACGCCGGGCAAACTTCTGCGACAAATGGGGCGGAAAGCCGGGGGACAGTGATCGAGGTACGTCCCATGTCCGACACCGACTCGAGCCTTTCCATCGCGATCAACCGGTTCGGCCTCGGTGGCCGCGCGGATGCGCCGGTATCGGGTGATCCGCGCCGCTGGTTGCGCGCGCAGTTCGAGGCTTATGACGCGCGGCCCGCGCAGGTGGCCGCAGCGCCGGCCAGCGCGGCGGTCGCAGGGGAACTGGCGGCGTATCAGGCTCAGCAGCGCGCGTTGCGCGCGCAATACGGGCCACGCCGCGATTTCCGTGCGCAGGCCCGGGCGGGGTCGGCTGTGGCTCCAGGCGCAGGTGATACGATGGCCGGGGCGCAGATGCCGGCCCCCGGGGGGGCGTCGTCGATGGCGGCGGTGCAGACGATGGCACCGGGGACAGCAGCGGTCACACCGACGGTGACGGACCCGTTCCAGGCCGCACGCCAGCAGGCAGGGCGCGATGCGCGCGCGGACTATGCCGCGCTGGTCGGCGCGCGCGCGACGGCTGCGTTGACCACGCCCGCGCCGTTCGTCGAGCGGCTGGTGCATTTCTGGGCGAATCATTTCGCCGTCTCGGCGGACAAGCTTGAGGTGATCGGGCTTGGCGGGACGCTGGAGATGGAGGCGATCCGGCCGCACGTGCTGGGACGCTTCGGCGACATGCTGAACGCGGTGGAGCGGCATCCCGCGATGCTGCTGTATCTCGACCAGGCGGTATCGGTGGGCCCGAACAGCGCGGTGGGGCAGCGCGTCGCGGCGCGACCCAATGCGCGCAAGGTGGGGCTGAACGAGAACCTCGCGCGCGAGATCATGGAGTTGCACACGCTCGGCGTGCGGACCGGGTACACGCAGGCCGACGTCACCGAGTTCGCGCGCGCGATGACCGGGTGGACGGTCGCGGGGATCGGGGGCGGGCCGGGCGCGCGGCTGGCGGGGACCGATGGCGGGACGCCGGGCGCGTTCCTGTTCGCGGAGCGGCTGCACGAGCCGGGCGCGCGGACGATCGTCGGGAAGCATTATGCGGAGGGTGGCGAGGCGCAGGCACAGGCGGTGCTCGCCGATCTCGCCGCGAGCCCGGCCACCGCGCGGCATCTGGCGACGAAGCTGGCGCGGCATTTCGCGGGCGACGCGCCACCGCCCGCGATGGTCGAGCGGCTGACCGCGGTCTATCTGAAGTCCGGCGGCGACCTGCCGACCGTCTATCGCGCGATCATCGATTCGCCCGAGGCCTGGGTGGCGCGGCCGGTGAAGTTCAAGTCGCCCTGGGAATGGTCGATCTCCGCGATGCGCGCGCTGGGGATGACGCAGGCGGCGGGCGGATCGGTCGTCGGGCTGATGAACCAGCTGGGGCAGCCGGTGTGGAAGCCGGGGCAGCCCGTCGGCTATGACGATATCGCCCCGGCCTGGGCGGGGCCGGACGCGGTGATGCGGCGGGTGGAGGCGGCGGAGCGGTTCGCAACGCGGCAGGGCGGCGCGATCGACGCGCGCGCGCTGGCGCCGACGCTGTTCCCGGCGGCGGTCTCGCCCGTGACGACACAGGCGCTGGCGCGCGCCGAAAGCCCCGGGCAGGCGCTCGCGCTGCTGCTCGTGGCGCCCGAAATGATGCGGAGGTGACGGCCATGTTGGATCGTGTGACGGATCGGCGCTCGCTGCTGGTGGGCGGGACGCTGGCGGCGGTGGCGGCGAGCATCGCGCCGCGGCTGGCCTTCGCGAAGGCGGCGACCGAGAAGCGCTTCGTGTTCATCATCCAGCGCGGCGCGGCGGACGGGTTGGGCATCGTCGCGCCGGTGGGGGACGCGGCGTTCGCGGGCATCCGCGGCGACATGGCGGCGGACTTCGCGACCGGCGCCAAGCTCGATTCGATGTTCGCTCTGCATCCGGCGATGACCAGTGCGGCGGGGCTGTACGGCGAGGGGCAGGCGCTGTTCGCGCACGCGATCGCCTCGCCGTATCGTGATCGTTCGCATTTCGACGGGCAGAACGTGCTCGAAAGCGGGGGCGCGTCGCCGTATCAGGTGAAGGACGGTTGGCTGAACCGGATGCTGGCTGTGGTGCCGACCGAGGATCGCCGCGCGATCGCGGTGGCGGCGACGGTGCCGATGGCGCTGCGCGGGAGCCGCGAGGTGTCGTCCTATGCGCCCTCCGCGCTGCCCGACGCGTCGGACGACCTGCTCCAGCGGGTGACGATGCTGTATCAGGGCGATGCGCAGCTCCACGGGCTGTGGAGCGAGGCGCTGTCGACGCGTCAGCTGACCGGGGATCTGGCGCAGAATGGCGGGGCGAACGCGGCGGCGACGGGGGCGCTGGCGGCCAAGCTGCTCGCGCCCGCGGACGGCGCGCGGATCGCGATGATCGAGACGGGCGGGTGGGACACGCATACCGGGCAGCGCGGGCGGCTGGCGGCGCAGCTCAAGGGGCTGGATGCGATGATCGGCGCGATCCGCACCGGGCTGGGGCCGGCGTGGCGCGACACCGTGGTGCTGGTCGCGACCGAGTTCGGGCGGACCGTCGCGGTGAACGGGACGGGCGGGACCGATCATGGGACGGGGACCGCGGCGATGCTGTTCGGCGGCGGCGTGAAGGGCGGACGCGTGCTGGCCGACTGGCCCGGGTTGCAGGCGGCGGCGCTGTACGAAGGGCGCGACCTGCGGCCGACCGCGGCGCTGGACGCGTTCATCGGCGGGGCGGTGGCGGCGCATTACGGCGTCGAGCCGGGGAAGGCGATGGCGGCCTTGTTCCCGGTGGGGACGCGGAGTGCGGCGGTGGAAGGGTTGATGCGGGTGTAGCGCTTCCGTCATTCCTACGTCTCGTCATCCCCGCGAAGGCGGGGATCCAGCTCCGGGCGTCTGGATGGTCCCGGCGGTTGCGCCTGTATAACGCGTGGGGGATGGATCCCCGCTTTCGCGGGGATGACAGAGAGGTCCGCGGGGATGACGGGGAGGCGTGGAGCGGCGTTTGGGTTTCGCGCCACGCTGCGCTAGGAGCGCGGCTTTCCTCGAACATACGCCGGACGCCCATGACCCTGTACCCCCGTTTCGCCGCGCATCTCGATGCGGTGCTCGATACGCTCGTCGCGTCGGGCGACCTGCCGGCCGGGCTCGACCGGAAGAACGTGACCGTCGAGCCGCCGCGCGATCCGGCGCACGGCGATCTGGCGACCAACGCGGCGATGGTGCTGGCCAAGCCCGCGAAGACCAACCCGCGTGCGCTGGCGGACAAGATCGCCGCCGGGCTGGGCGCGCTCGATGCGGTGTCGGCGGTCGAGGTCGCGGGGCCGGGGTTCATCAACCTGCGGCTGACCGATGCGACGTGGCGCGACGAGCTGGCCGCGATCCACGCGGCGGGCGCGGATTACGGCCGCTCGACGACGGGCAGGGGCATCACCGTCAACATCGAATATGTCTCGGCGAACCCGACGGGGCCGATGCACATGGGGCATTGCCGCGGCGCGGTGGTGGGCGATGCGCTCGCCAGCCTGCTCGAGTTTGCAGGCCACGACGTGATCCGCGAATATTACGTCAACGACGCGGGCGGGCAGGTCGACGTGCTCGCGCGCTCCGCGCACCTCAGGTATCGCGAGGCGCTGGGGCAGGAGGTCGGCGCTGTGCCCGAGGGGCTGTACCCGGGGGATTACCTGATCCCGGTCGGGCAGGCGCTGGCCGCGGAGTTCGGCAACACCTATGCGAGCGCGCCCGAGTCGGAGTGGCTGGCGGTGTTCCGCGCGCGCGCGGTCGCGGCGATGCTGGTGCTCATCCGCGAGGATCTGGCGCTGTTGGGGATCCACCACGACCTGTTCTCGTCCGAAGCGGAGCTGCAGGCGGCGGGCAAGCCCGAGGCGGCGGAGGCGGAACTGCGCGCGCGCGACCTGATCTATGACGGCGTGCTGGAAGCGCCCAAGGGCGAGACGCCCGAGGACTGGGAGCCGGTGGTGCTGCCGCTGTTCCGCTCGACGAAGTTCGGCGACGATCAGGACCGGCCGATCCGCAAGTCGAACGGGCAGTGGACCTATTTCGGCGCCGACCTCGCCTATCACTTCCAAAAGAGCCAGACGGCGGACCAGCTGATCGACATCTGGGGCGCGGACCATGGCGGCACGGTGAAGCGGATCGTCGCCGCGGTGGAGGCGCTGACCGGGGGGAAGACGCGGTTCGACGTGAAGCTGATCCAGATGGTGCGGCTGCTGCGCGGGGGCGAGCCCGTGAAGATGTCGAAGCGTGCGGGCAATTTCGTGACGCTGGCGGACGTCGTGCGCGAGGTGGGCAAGGACGTCGTCCGCTTCACGATGCTGACGCGGCGATCGGACGCGCAGATGGACTTCGACTTCGCCAAGGTGGTGGAGGCGTCGAAGGACAATCCGGTGTTCTACGTCCAGTATGCGCATGCGCGGATCGCATCGCTGCATCGCCGTGCGGCGGAGGCCGGGGTGGAGCCGCAGACGGCGGACCTGTCCCTTCTTGATACGCAGGACCTGGCGCTGGTGCAGCTGGCGGCGCAATTTCCGCGTATCGTGGAGACGGCCGCATCGTCGCGCGAGCCGCACAGAATCGCGTTCTATCTCTATGACTTGGCGGCTGCGCTCCACGCGGCGTGGAATGTCGGGAACGACCTGCCGGAGCGCAGATTCCTTATTCAGGACAACAAGATGGTTACCGCCGCACGTCTGTCCTTGGCCGAAGGCGTCGCGCAGATTATCCGTAACGGGCTGTCCATCATGGGTGTGGTGGCGGTTTCGGAGATGAAGTGATGGCCGACGAGATCGATCTGAAGGACGAGGATCGTCTCCCCTGGCTCGAGACGGTCGAGCCCGACGAACCCGAAGGCCCCGGCATCGCCCGGATCGCGGCGTTCGTGGTGCTGGGGCTCGCGTTGCTCGCGGCGGTGGTGTTCGGGGTCTACACGATCTCGAACCGCGCCGGGCCGCAGGGCAATGGCGACCTGATCGCGGCGCAGGAGGGGGACTATAAGGTCCGTCCCGACGATCCCGGCGGCCTTAAGGTCGAGGGCGAGGGCGATTCGGCGATCGCGACCAGCGCGGGCGCAGGCGCGGGCGGCAGTGCGATCGACCTTAAGGCGGTGCCCGAGGCGCCGGTGACGGGCAAGCGCACCGGAAGCGGCGCGCCTGCAGAGCCGGTCGCGGTCGGCACGCGGACGGTCGCGCCGGTGCCGGCGAGCGGCGGCAAGCTCGCCGCGGCGCCGCCGATCGGCGCGCCCAAGGCGAGCGTGCCCGGTGCGGGATCGGGCGGCGCGCTCGTCCAGCTCGGCGCGTTCCCGAGCGAGGCGGCGGCGAACGCGGCGTGGAGCGCGGTCGCGAAGCGGTTCGGCTATGTCGCGACGCTGGGCAAGCAGATCCAGGCGGCGGACGTGAACGGCCGCAAGGTGTTCCGCCTGCGCGTCAACGCGGGCAGCGCGAACGCGGCGGCGGATATCTGCGGGCGGCTGAAGGTCGCGGGCGAGGGGTGCTTCGTCACGAGTTGATCGGACGTGAGCCTCGCACGTCACCCCAGCGGAAGCCGGGGTTTCCCTGGGGCTGGCGCTGCGTTTCCTCCTCACAAGACCCCAGCTTTCGCCGGGGTGACGCGGTTGGGGGGATAGATCAGCGCCATACCTCCCTGTCGTCCGCGCTATGGCCCGGTCGCACCCCGCATGGCATAGGCGGCGGCCATGAAGCCCGTCATCTTCGGCCTCAGCGGCCTCGAACTCACCGCCGACGAACGCGATTTCTTCCGGGACGCGAACCCGGCGGGGTATATCTTTTTCAAACGCAACTGCGGCAGCCGCGCACAGATGCGCGCGCTGACCGATTCGCTGCGCGCGATGACGGGGCGCGACGACCTGCCGATCCTGATCGACCAGGAGGGCGGGCGCGTGGCGCGGATGGCGCCGCCCGAGTGGCCGGCCTTCCCGGGCGGGCCGGTCTTCGACGCGCTCTACGATATCGCGCCGATGACCGCGATCGAGGCGGCGCGCGCGAACGCGCAGGCGATCGCGCTGATGCTGGCGGAGGTGGGGATCACGGTCGACTGCCTGCCGCTGCTCGACGTCGTCCATGCCGAGACGACCGAGGCGGTGGCGTGCCGCGCCTATGGCCACGAACCGATGCGCGTGGCGGCGATGGGGCGCGCGGTGCTGGAAGGCCTGCGCGACGGCGGGGTCGTCGGCGTCGTCAAGCACATGCCGGGGCATGGCCGCGCGCTGGTCGATTCGCATCACCTGCTGCCGACCGTTTCCGCCTCCGACGACAAGCTGGAGGCGGACATCGCGCCGTTCCGCGCGCTGGCGGGGGCGCCGATGGGGATGACGAGCCATATCGTGTTCGAGGCGTGGGACCGCGAGCGCCCCGCGACGCTGTCGCCGACCGTGATCGCCGATGTGATCCGCGGGCGGATCGGGTTCGGCGGGCTGTTGATGACCGACGATATCGACATGAAGGCGCTGTCGGGCACGCCCGGCGAGAAGGCGGCGGGCGCGATCGCGGCCGGATGCGACGTGGTGCTCGACTGCTGGGCGCGGATGCCCGAGATGATCGAGGTGGTGTCGCGCTTGCCCGACATGACGGCGGTGTCGCTGGCGCGGCTCGATCGCGCGATGGCGAGCGTCGGCGCGCCGCAGGGGGATTTCGCGGAGCTGGTCGCGAAACGGGATGCGTTGCGGGCGGCCTGCTCTCCTTCCTGAGAAGGAAGGGCCGGGGGGTGGGCGGCCGGTTTGGACTGACATCGCCTGCGATTGCGAGCCATCCACCCCGACCCCTCCTTTCCGGGGAGGGAGAGACGTGCACCGGCGGTCGCGCTATATCGGCGCACGATGCCGACCGATCCCGACCAGCTGACGCTCGACCTCGACGGGTGGGAGGGGCCGCTCGACCTGTTGCTGTCGCTGGCGCGCGCGCAGAAGGTGGATCTGCGCGCGATCTCGATCCTGGCGCTGGTCGAGCAGTATCTGCGCTATGTCGATCGCGCCCGCGCGCTGCGGCTGGAACTGGCGGCGGACTATCTCGTGATGGCGGCGTGGCTGGCGTATCTCAAATCGGCGCTGCTGCTGCCGCGCGATCCCGAGGCGGAGCCCGACGCCGATGACCTGGCGCTGCGGCTCCAGTTGCGGTTGGAGCGGCTGTCGGCGATGCGCGAGGCGGGGGCGCGGCTGATGGCGCGCGACCGGGTGGGGCGCGACGTGTTCGTGCGCGCCGCGCCCGAGGGGCTGCGGACGGTGCGCACGGCGGCGTGGCGGGTGGACCTCTACGACCTGATCGCCGCCTATGGCCGGACCGCGGCGCGGACGCGGCCGGTGATGCACGTCGTCCACGATCGGCAGGTGATGACGCTGGAGGCAGCGATCGCGCGGGTCTCCGCGCTGGTGGGCGCGGCGATCGAGTGGCGTGCGATCGAGCGGTTCCTGCCCGAGGCGGCGGAGGGGCGGTTTCGCGCCTCGGCGCTGGCGTCGAGCTTTCTCGCCGCGCTGGAACTGGCGCGGCAGGGGCGCGTGGAACTGGAGCAGGCCGCGCCGTTCGCGCCGCTCTACCTGCGGGCGCCCGTTTCATGACACCGCCCGACGATCTCGCCCGCGCGGTCGAGGCGGTGTTGTTCGCGGCGGCGGAGGCGCTGACGGTCGATGCGATCCGCGCGCATGTGGGCGAGGGCGATATCGGGGGGGCGCTGGCGGTGCTGGCGCGGGATTATGCGGGGCGCGGCGTGGCGCTGGTGCGGCGCGGCGAGCGGTGGCAGTTCCAGACCGCGGGCGATCTGGCGCACCTGTTGCGGCGCGACCGCGAGGAGGTGCGCCGGCTGTCGCGCGCGGGGATCGAGACGCTGGCGATCATCGCCTATCACGAGCCGGTGACGCGCGCCGAGATCGAGGCGATTCGCGGGGTGCAGATCTCGAAGGGGACGCTCGACGTGCTGATGGAGGCGGGATGGGTGCGCCCGGCGGGGCGGCGCGAGGTGCCGGGGCGACCGCTGACCTATGCGACGACGCCCGGGTTCCTGACGCATTTCGGGCTGGAATCGCGCCGCGACCTGCCCGGGATCGACGACCTGCGCGTGGCGGGGCTGCTCGATCCGGTCGATCTCGCGTTCGAGCAACTGACGGTGGCAAACGCGGACGAGGAGGACTAGATAGGGAATAACTCCAGGAGATATCTCGTCATGGGCAGCTTCAGCCTTCCGCATATCCTGATCCTCGCGGTCGTCGCGATCCTGCTGCTGGGCGGCGGACGCTTTTCCAGCATGATGGGCGACGTCGCCAAGGGCGTGAAGAACTTCAAGAAGGGCATGGCCGACGAGGACGAGCCCGCCAAGCCGTCCGCGCGGATCGAGGCGCAGAAGGCGGCCGAGCCCGCGTTCGACCGCGATGGCGAGCGCGTCCGCGAGGATCGCTGAGTTCCGTCTGGCGCGCCCGCACGTAATCGCTAAGGCATAGCGGATGTTCGATATCGCGCCGTCCGAATTCCTGCTGGTCGCCTTCGTGGCGCTGGTGGTGATCGGCCCCAAGGACCTGCCCAAGGCGATGCGGATCGTCGGCTATTGGGTGGGCAAGGCGCGTGGCGTCGCGCGGCAGTTCCGCTCGGGCTTCGACGAGATGGTCCGCGAATCGGAGCTGGCCGAGATGGAGAAGAAGTGGGCGGAGGAGAATGCGCGGATCATGCGCGAGCATCCCGCCACTTCGGTGCCCGCGATCGAGGCGCCGACGACCGAGGGACCTGCGCCTGACGCTGTCGATCATGGCGTTGGCGATCACGTCTCCGGCGATCGCGTCTCCGACGAGGTCGATGCGCCGGAAGCCGCGGCGCCCGACGCGCCGTCGCGCGCCAAGCATCGCAACATGCCCGCGCCTACCACGCAACCGAGCCTGTTCGAGGGCGGCGAGGCGCGCGCGGTGATGGTCGAGAAGCCGGTCGTCGAGCCTGCGCCCGCTCCGTCTGAGGAACCGGATGCCGACGGAAAGGCGCTTTCGTGAGCGAGATCGACGAATCGCGCGCGCCGTTGCTCGACCATCTGCTCGAGCTGCGTCGGCGGCTGCTGTACTGCATCGCGGCGGTCGTCGTGGCGTTCGCGGTGTCGTGGTATTTCGCGGAGGACATCTTCGCGATCCTGGTCCAGCCGCTGCTGGCGGCGGGGCAGAAGACGGTCATCTACACGCAGGTGTTCGAAGCGTTCTTCGTCCAGGTGAAAGTGGCGTTCTTCGCGGCGATGATGATCTCGTTCCCGGTGCTGGCGAGCCAGCTGTGGCAGTTCGTCGCGCCGGGGCTGTACCGCAAGGAAAAGCGCGCGTTGCTGCCGTTCCTGCTGGCGACGCCGGTTCTGTTCGCGATGGGCGCGTCGATGGCGTATTTCGTCGCGGTGCCGATGGCGCTCCACTTCCTGCTGAGCTTCCAGGGCGATGTCGGCGGAGTGCATCAGGAGGCGCTGCCCGCGATCGGCAATTACCTGTCGTTCATCATGCAGTTCCTGTTCGGGTTCGGCTTTGCGTTCCTGCTGCCGGTGCTGCTGATGCTGCTGGAGCGCGCGGGGATCGTGACGCGCAAGCAGCTGCAGGGTGCGCGCCGCTATGCGATCGTGGCGTCGTTCGCGATCGCTGCGGTGCTGACGCCGCCGGATATCGGGTCGCAGCTGCTGCTCGCGATCCCGCTGTGCATCCTTTACGAGTTGGCGATCGTAGGGATCTGGTTTACCGAGAAGCGGCGCGCGAAGGCGGTCGAGGTGGAAGCGGACGCGTGAGGGCTTGAGGGTGATGGCGTACCGGAGCAGCGGTGCGCGCCCGACCTGTGTCGGCTGGATTGCGATCGCCGAGTAGCGGCTTCGTCGCAAACACGTCATCCCGGACTTGATCCCGAGTGCCCCTATCGTGTGGCGTCGGAGAAGAAGCTGGACCCCGGATCAAGTCCGGGGTGACGATTTTTTGCGGGATCTTCGGTCGCGTTGATTCGCCATCGGGTAAGGTGGACCGTCAGCACGTTAGCACGTCAGCACAGCACATATCGACACGAAAAGGGCGGGTCGCTCTTGAGAGCGCCCGCCCGTTCGCGACAGTCCGGCGAGGCTTATTTCGCGTCGTCGGCGGTCTTGGCGACGGTCTTGCCGGCGGAGGACACGTCCTTGCCGACGCCTTCGACGGTGTTGCACGCGCTGGTGAGGACCAGTGCACTGGCGATCATCGCGATTCCGAACAGTTTACGCATTTCGTACCTCCTGAACACTCGAAAGCGAGTGGCAACGAAATGTTTCGGGCGGTGGATCGTTCCGGGTTCCTATCGATCGAGGACGACAGACGCGGGAACGAGTAAGGCCCGGAAGCACCACCGGGGGGGGGGAGGGTGGGTGCTTCCGGGCCTATTGCGTGGATCGCGATAGCGGGGGGGCATAAGGTCGCGATCCGTATTGCATAACGAGCTTTATGGCGTCGGGTTCCCGGGGCTCAAAAAAAATCCGCGAAAAACTTTCGCAGGGATTTCCGCGGGTTCAGTCGCGTCCGGTGACCGCGATCGCGATTTCATAGGCGCCGACGAGCGGATCGTGGTGGAGCGGCGCGCGCAACTGGCGCGACAGGCCCTCGATCACGCGGCCGAAGCGATGGTTCAATCCCTCGCGCAATGCCTCGCTCTCGATCAGCGCGGGCGAACTGACCCGCAGGATCGCGCGCCCCTCCGGCCCGGGCTTGACCGAGATGCGGATCCTGGCGGCATCGTCGCAGAACGACGCCAGCTCGATCGTCTCGGTCACGAGGAACGCGACCGCGACCGCAGTGTCCTGCGACACGAGGAAGGGCTCGACCTCCAGCGTGATCCCGATGCTGCTGCCTTCGGGCACGGTCGCGCGGATGTTGGAGGAGAGCTCGCCAAGGACGGGACGGAGAGGCAGACCGCGATTCTCCTCCATCTCCGCGTAATGATGGCGATGCACCACTGCGAGCGCATCGACGCGGCGCTGGATCGAGGCATAGGCCTGCGTCGCTTCGATCGTGCGCGCGCCGCGGGCGTGGAAGTTGATGAGACTGGAGATGACCTGGAGGTTGTTCTTCACGCGGTGATGCACCTCGCGCGTCAGCTTGGTCTGGCGGACGAGGCCCTCGGCGAGGCCGGCTTCGTGAAGCGCAACGGTGCGGCTGATCGCGCGGAACGTGTCGCCGAGCTCGCGGATCTCCTGCGCGGGAAACAGGCTGGCGTCGCCGGTGTCGATCTCCTCGCCGGGGGTGAAGGTGGCGACGCTGCGACGGAGGTGGCGAAGCGGGCGGATCAGCAGCCGATCGACGACGAACCATGCGATGCCGGCGGCGGCGGCCCACATCAGCAGCGGCAACAGCATTGCGATGACCAGCGGCGAGCTGATCGGAGCGCTGCGCACCTGCATCTCCAGCACGAGATCGCCGATGCCGAGCGCGGTCCGGTTTGTCTCGCGACGCTCGAGCGGGCTTTCCATCGCTAGCGGCCGAAGCGCCAGCGCCTCGCCGTCGCTGGTTAGCGTGATCGCCGAATCGGGCGTGAAACCGCTCGGCCGACTGATCTGGCGGAGGAACGCGGTGGGGAACAACGCGGCGGCGGTGACGCGGCCCGAGCGGCTGGCGACGCCCAGGATCAATCCGCGATCCGGCGCAATCTTCGCCGCGATCGGCAGATCGTCCTGGCGGCGGGTGACGGCGGCGGCATCCGGGAAGCCGGTGCCGCACAGGACGCGTCCACGAATATCCAGAATCGCGAAGCGCGTGCCGGTCGCGAGTTGCGGGGCGAAGACGCCCTGGACGCGCGCGCAGCTCGGCGCATCGCCCCGATCGGTTTCCAGCGCGTCGGCGGCGACGCGCAGCGCGGTCATGTCGCCGATCAGCTCGATCGCGAGCGCGCGCGAGCTTTCCGACGCGGCGACGCGCAATCGCGCGCGAGCTTCGGTATCGGCGATCTGATTGGTGCGCAGCGTGGCGAAAACCGCGATCAGCGCCAGCGGAAGCAGCGCGGCGCTGAGAATGATGAAGAGCTTCGCACCCGTCGGCCAGCGCTCGAGGGGGGCCCGGAGCGCTGCCGACGAGCGCGGATCGGAATCCGCGACGGTCATGAGGGTGGCTTAATCGAGCTTTCCGAGGAGGGACAGCATTTCGTCGGGCACCTTCTCGTCGACCGTTCTCTGGTAGACAGAGCGCAGTGCCGATCCCATGTCGCGATCCTTGCTGTGGATCTTCGGGCTGCGCACCTTGGCATCGTTCGTCTTGGCATCGGCCCCTGGAGCGGCCGGGTTATCTGGAGAATTGGACCCCGAACGCAACGTCTACCCCCGAACCGCCCTGTCGGGCCCCTGTTGGCGCACGCGGCCTGTCGAAAGGCCACAAAAATCAGTCGGTGTCGAATGACACGCAGGACGATGAAACAAAAAAGCGCTTCGATGGTTCCAGACGCGTGACGAAAAAACGGTCGGGGGCGGGGTCTGCCGCGCCGGGACGGGGGACTCGTCGGCAGTGCCTTGGAATCAGGGCTTTGAAAATCGTGGCCGTCGCCTCCCGTTGCACAAGGGGCGTCGGCGCAAGGGAGACCGTATCTCGATGTCGCTTGGACAACAGCTTGCCCCGCATTTGCCCTTCCTCCGCCGATACGGCCGCGCGCTGACCGGCAGCCAGCAACATGGCGACAAATATGTGCGGGCGACGCTGGAGGCGATCGTCGCCGCGCCCGAGGAGTTTCCCAAGGACGTCGATCCCCGGCTGGGGCTGTACCGGATGTTCCAGGGGATCTGGAACTCGGCGAACTATGACGAAGTCGGTGACGAAAGTGCCGACGCCGAGGGTGCGGGCCAGGAGGCGGTGGCGCGCGCACGACTGGCGCGGATGACCCCGTTGTCGCGGCAGGCGCTGCTGCTGACCGCGATGGAGGGTTTCACCACCGAGGATGCGGCGTATCTGATCGAGGTCGACGATGCCGAAGTGGAGTCGCTCGTCGCCGAGGCGATGGCCGAGATCGAGCATCAGACGCGCGCACGCGTCCTCATCATCGAGGACGAGCCGATCATCGCGATGGATATCGAGACGATCGTCCGCGACCTAGGCCATGAACTGACGGGCGTGGCGGTGACCCGCGACGAGGCGGTGGCGCTGGCGATGCAGGATCGCCCGGGGCTGGTGCTGGCGGACATCCAGCTGGCCGACGACAGCTCCGGAATCGACGCGGTGAAGGACATCCTGGCCGAGTTCGACGTGCCGGTGATCTTCATCACCGCGTTCCCGGAACGGTTGCTGACCGGCGAGCGTCCCGAGCCGACGTTCCTCATCACCAAGCCGTTCCAGCGTTCCACCGTCAAGGCCGCGATCAGCCAGGCGCTGTTCTTCGACCAGAGCACGGTCCCGGCATAACGCCGATACGTCGCGAAACAGCAGGGTTCGTACCGGTCGGTACGGACCCAAAACGGTTCTGGAGGGTTGATACGCCATGGCCCAGGATAACGAACCCATTCACATCGACGCGGAAGACGCACGGTCCGGGGAAACCCGTGGCACGATGCGCTATGTGCTGGCGATCTCGCTGGTGCTGGTGATCGCGATATTCGCGTTTATCCTGTTGCGCTGACGCGACTATGTTGACGACACGGCTGGCGGAAACGCGGGCGCAACCCTATCTTGCGCGCTCCGGAGAGGCCGATCCCCGGCCCGACCGGAGCGGACGGAGCAGCATGACAGATACCGAACAGCGTGACGAAGACGATATCGCCGTCGCGCCCGTAGAGCATGTCTCGCTCTCCGATCCCGAGTTCAAGACGCAACTGGCGCAGGTGATTCCGCATCTGCGCGCGTTCGGGCGATCGCTTTCGGGCAGCCGCGATCTGGCGGACGATCTCGTGCAGGAGACGTTGCTGAAGGCCTGGGCGGCGCGCAAGCGGTTCCAGGCGGGCACGAACATGCGTGCCTGGACGTTCATCATCCTGCGCAACCTTTACCTTTCGCAAATGCGCCGCGCGCGGTTCAAGGGCGAGTGGGACGATCTGGTCGCGGACCGGATTCTCGCCGCGCCGGCGAGTCAGGACCGGCATGTCGAGCTGGGCGACATGCAGCGTGCGTTACTCCACCTGCCGCAGCCGCAGCGCGAGGCGCTGATCCTGGTCGGCGCGGGCGGGTTCGCCTATGAAGAGGCGGCCGAGATCTGCAACGTCGCCGTCGGGACGATCAAGAGCCGGGTGGCGCGCGGGCGCGTCGCCCTCGAGCAGATCCTAAGCGATGGATCGCTGCCGTCGCGTCGCGAACATCGCAACGAGGTGGGAATGACCGCGCTCGATACGATCATGGGCGAAGTCGACGATCTCAGTCGCGAACGGTAAAACGAGCAGTCGACGGGACTTAAGAGCGGTTCGACGGCGGTCGGGCCGCTCTTCTCGTGTTTGCGGCACCCTTGCGCCTTCAATGCCGTGCGGTGACGCGATCGATCGACTGGAGAAGACCGTCAAACTCGCAGGTCGCGGAAGCCGGCGCGTCGAAAACCTGGCGCAACGACAAACCGAGCGAGTCGCTGTCACGCGGGCGCGGAACGACATAGCCGTCTGTCGAGGCGCGCTGGCGGGAGGGGATCGAGCGGGTCATGCTGGATAGAACGGTCGGCGACGGGCATGGTTGCCTGTGTGGCGGCGATCGGGCGTGGCTGGTGACGGAAAGCGGCGGGACCCTTGCATGAGTGACACGGTGGCGGCGTTTGCTTCGGCGATCGTGCGGGCGCGCGACGAGGCGCCGTTCCTCGCGCTGCTGCTCGATCGCGAGCCGGCGCTGGCGGCGCAACTCGCGCAGGGCGAGGTGCCCCTGGTCGATGCCCTTGTCGAGCGGGATGCCCCGGTGGCGCGTGCGCTGCGGCTGGAGCGGCGGCGCGTGGCGCTGCGCGTCGCGATCGCGGACCTGGCGGGCGCATACGACCTGACCGCGGTGACGGGGGCGCTGACCGCGTTCGCGGATCGCGCGCTCGACACCGCGATCCGCGCCGCGATCAAGGAGCGGACGCCGGGGGCGGAGCCACGCGGATTCGCCGCACTGGCGCTGGGCAAGCAGGGCAGCTTCGAGCTGAACTATTCGTCCGACATCGATCCGATCCTGATTTATGATCCCGCCACGCTGCCACACCGCGCGCGCGAGGACGTGGCCGAAGCGGCGGTGCGGATCGCCAGGCGAGTCGTCGAGATCCTGCAGGCGCGCGACGGGGACGGCTATGTCCTGCGCGTCGACCTGCGGCTGCGCCCCTCCCCCGAAGTGACGCCGATCGCGATTCCGGTGGATGCCGCGATCGGCTATTACGAATCGCAGGCGCTCCCATGGGAGCGCGCGGCATTCATCCGGGCGCGGGCGTGCGCAGGGGACGTGGCGCTGGGGCAACGCTTCCTCGACGCGATCCGGCCGTTCGTGTGGCGGCGCAGCCTCGATTTCGGCGCGGTGGGCGAGATCCTCGACATCACGCGACGGATCCGCGACCACCATGCGCAGGGACAGGCATTCGGCCCCGGCTACGACCTGAAGCGCGGGCGCGGCGGGATCCGCGAGGCGGAGTTCTTCGCGCAGATCCACCAGATGGTGCATGGCGGGCGCGATGCGTCGCTGCGGGCGCCCGCGACGCGCGATGCGCTCGCGGCGCTGGCCCGGGCGGGGCGGATCGCGGCGGAGGATGCGGCGACGCTGGCCGCGAGCTACGAACGGCTACGGACCGTCGAGCACCGGGTGCAGATGATCGACGACCGCCAGACGCACGCGCTGCCGGTGGGGGACGCGCTCGACCGGGTCGCGCGGCTGGACGGCGTGGCGGACGGCGCGGCGTTGCTCGACACGCTGCGCCCGCACGTGACCGCCACCGCGCGGATCTACGACACGCTGGCGCCCGACGAGGGCGACTCGCTGTCGACCGATTCGGCGCGGCTGGCGGGGCAACTGGCAAAGGCCGGGTTCGTCGAGACGGACGGGGCGGTGCGGCGGATCGAGGCGTGGCGCGGCGGCGCGTACCCGGCGCTGCGCAGCCCGGCGGCGAAGGCGGCGCTGGAGGCGGTGCTGCCCGCGATCGTCGCGGCGTTCGCGACCGCGCCCGATCCCGAGGCGGCGCTGATGCGGCTCGACCGGCTGCTCGAGCGGTTGCCGAGCGCGGTCAACATCTTCCGCCTGCTGGAGGCGCGGCCCGCGCTGGCGACGCTGCTGGCGGCGATCCTGAGCCATGCCGAGACGCTGGCGGCGGAGCTTGGACGGCGGCCCGACCTGCTCGACGGGTTGATCGACGCGACCGCGTTCGAGCCCGCGGAGAGCGTCGAGGCGCTGTCCGCGCGGATGCGCGGGGGCGAGGATTACCAGGCGCAGCTGGAACATGTCCGCCGCGTCGTCGGCGAGACGCGGTTCGCGCTGGGCGCGCAGATCGTCGCAGGCGCGTCCGATCCGATCGACGTCGCCTATGGCTATGCGCGCGTGGCGGAGGCCGCGATCGTGACGCTGGCGGATGCGACCGTCGCCGAGTTCGCGCGGGCGCATGGCTGCGTGCCGGGGAGCGAGTTCGTGATCCTGGCGCTGGGGCGGATGGGCGGCGGCGCGCTGACGCATGCGTCGGACCTCGACCTGATCTATCTGTTCACGGGCGATTTCACCGCGGAATCGGACGGGGCGAAGCCGCTGGGCGCGACGCTCTATTACAACCGGATGGCGCAGCGGGTGACGGGGGCGCTCTCGGTGCCGACCGCGGCGGGGCCGCTCTATCCGATCGATACGCGGCTGCGGCCGTCGGGGACGCAGGGGCCGCTGGTCGTCAGCGTCGATTCGTTCGCGCGATACCAGCGCGAGGAGGCGTGGACGTGGGAGCACATGGCGCTGACGCGCGCGCGCCCCGTCTATGGATCGGCGGCGGCACGCGCGGCGCTGGCGGCGATCGTCGCCGACGTGCTGGCGGGCGCGCGGGCTGCGCATGACGTCGCGTCGGATGCGCGGCGGATGCGCGACGAGATGGCGGCGCACAAGCCGCCCGCGGGGCCGCTCGACGCGAAGCTGCTGCCGGGCGGGCTCGTCGACCTGGAGTTCGCGGTGCATGTGACGCAGCTGGTCCATCGAGCCGGGTTCGACCCCGATCTGGCGCGCGCGATCGATGCGCTGGCGGGGCAGGGGCTGATGCCGGAGAGGATGCGCGGCGCGCACGACGTGCTGACGCGGCTGCTGGTGACGCTGCGCCTGGTCGCGCCCGACGCGCAGCCGCCCGCGGAGGCGACGCGCGCCCTGATCGCGCGGGCGCTCCACCTGCCCGACTGGGCGGCGGTGGTTGCATCGTTCGCGGCGACCCGGCAGGAGGTCGCGCGCGTGTGGGACGGGATTGGAGAAGCGCGATGACCGAAGGCGATACGATACCCGACGTGACGGTGGTCGCGCCCGATGGCGCCGCGATCCGGCTGGCCGAAATCGAGGGGCCGCTGGTCGTCTATTTCTATCCCAAGGACGACACCTCGGGCTGCACGCGCGAGGCACAGGACTTTTCCGCGCTGGGCGAGGAGTTCGCGGGGGCGGGTGTGCGCGTGCTGGGGGTGTCGAAGGATACGCCCGCCAGTCATGCCAGGTTCGCGGCGAAGCATGCGCTGAGGGTGCCGCTGGCGAGCGACGAGGATGGCAGCGCGTGCGAAGCCTTCGGCGTGTGGGTCGAAAAGTCGATGTACGGTCGCACGTACATGGGGATCGAGCGCGCGACGTTCCTGTTCGACGGCGAGCGGCGGCTGGTGAAGGCGTGGCGCAAGGTGAAGGTGCCGGGTCACGCCGCCGCGATGCTGGAGGCGGCGAAGGCGGTGTGAGCGGTAGCATCGCCGCCGCCTGTCGCGCCGTTCTCGAGACGGCGGATCCCTATGCCAAGGTGAAGCGCGCCCGCGCCGTCGCGCGCCACTGGCGCGGCGGGCGACTGGCGCATGCGTTCGACGTGGCGATGCCCGCGGTGCCGGCGCGTCCCGATCGGCCAGAGCTGCTGCCGCCGCACCGGATGCCGCGTCGGGGCAAGGGCGGGTCGGAGCGCGGTCGCGTCGCGCTGATCCACGCGCTGACGCATATCGAGTTCGTCGCGATCGATCTGGCGTTCGACATGGCCGGGCGGTTCGGCGGCGCATTCCCGCGCGCGTTCGTCGACGACTGGATCGCGGTGGGCGCGGACGAGGCGATGCACTTCGTGCTGCTCGACCGGCGGCTGGGCGGGTTCGGCCTGCACTATGGCGACCTGCCTGCGCATGACGGGTTGTGGGAATCGGCGGTGGCGACCGCGGGGGATGCGATGGCGCGTCTCGCGGTGGTGCCGATGGTGCTCGAGGCGCGCGGGCTGGACGTGACGCCGGCGACGATCCTTCGGTTCGAAGGGGCTGGCGATACCGCTACCGCCCGGATCCTCGCGCGGATCCTCACCGACGAGATCCGGCACGTCCGCGCGGGCACGCGGTGGTTTACCCATGCGGCGGATGCCGCCGGGATCGACGCGCCGACTCACTGGCAAGCGTTGATCGCACAGCATTTTCGCGGGTTGATTAAGCCGCCGTTCAACGACTCGGCGCGCGCCGCTGCCGGTCTGACGCTGGATTACTATGCCGCGCTTGCATCGGGGTGACGGGGCGGGTCAGTAACCATCGTCCGGTGCGCGGGGGGCCTGCAAACCAGATCTTGTGAAGAACGGGGCCGTTCCGGCGCCGTCCGATGGGAACGCCTGAGGTTCATGACCAAGACGATCTTCGCGCCTGCGGCCACGCTGTTCACCCGGGCCCGCGCTCTTTTCGCCGCCAATCCGTTCACTGACCGCGATTTCATCCTCCACGACGGGCGTACGCTGCGCCGCTTCAAGGTGCCCGCGCGGGCGCAGGCGACGATCGCCGGCGTCGCGGCGGTGATGATGGGCTTTTCGGGATACGGCGTCGCCTCCGCCGCGCAGGCGAGCGGGCTGACGGCCCCGGCGGTGTCGCAGGCCCGGCTGGCGCAGATGGAGACGAAGCTGGGGCAGATGCGCGCGAAGGTCGCGACGATCCGTCATACCGCCGAGCTCCACGCGACCCGGATCGAGCATCGCCAGGCCCTGATCGCCGCCGCGCTGACCGGCAAGGGCGACGCGCGCAAGCTGGCGCTGGCGACGCTGGCGATCGACCCTGCGGCGGATCGCGTCGCGGCGCCCGCGATCGAGCCCTTCATGCAGGTCGAGCAGCGACAGCTGGCGCAGGCCGGGCAGGCCAAGGCGCAGCTCGACGCGCGGCTCGCCACCGCCAGCACCGAAATCCGCCGGCTGGGACTGAAGCCCGAGCGCGTGATCGCCAGGTCGAAATCCACCGCGATGGGCGGACCGCTGGTCGAGGCTGCGAGCGCCGAGGCGAGCGCGGACATCGCTGCCGACGCGCAGTTCCGCTCGCTGTTCCAGAGCTGGAAGAAGCTCGACCGGCTCGAGCAGGGCGTGATCGCGATCCCCTCGGTCCAGCCCGTCCAGCATCTGTCCTTCACCAGCAATTTCGGGATCCGCAGCGATCCGTTCCGCGGCTCCGCGGCGATGCATGCGGGCGTCGATATTCCCGGCCCGATCGGCACGCCGATCTACGCCACCGCGGACGGCGTCATCAGCCATGCAGGCCGGCAGGGCGGGTACGGCAACCTCGTCGAGATCAATCACGGCAAGGGCATCGCGACGCGCTACGGCCATCTCTCGAAGATCCTCGTCGCCGACAATGTCCGCGTGACGCGCGGGCAGCTGATCGGGATGATGGGATCGACCGGGCGCTCGACCGGCAGCCATCTCCACTATGAGGTCCGCATCGACGGGCACGCGGTGAACCCGGTGCCGTTCCTGACGACCGCGGACTATCTGCTCGCTGCGCAGGACCGCTCGGTTGCGGCGATCCCGGTTTCGACGGGGCCCGCGCCGCTCGATTGAGCTGAGGCCAGTCAGGTCCCGATTGCCCGTCCGTTTCGAGCGAAGTCGAGATATCACGCGCTACGGTCGTGGCACGCTTCCCGACTTCGCTCGAAACGAACGCGGTAAGGGGGGGGCGAGGACAGACCCGCCATTGCCGCATGCCCTTGCAAGGCCTATCTCTCCCGCATGGCCACGCTCGCACCCGATATCGCCCTTAGCTCCTCCGCCGCCGCGCGCGTCGCGGCGATCGCGGCGAAGCAGGGCAAGCCGGCGATCCTGCGCCTTTCGGTTGAGGGCGGGGGGTGTTCCGGGTTCCAGTACAAGTTCGGATTCGCGGACGCCGCCGAGGCGAACGACACCGTCGCCGAAACCGACGGCGTGCGGCTGGTGGTCGATGACGTCAGCCTCGATCTCGTCCGCGGATGCCAGGTCGATTATGTCGAATCGCTTGGCGGCGCGGCGTTCCGGGTCGAGAACCCGAATGCGGCCAGCGGCTGCGGCTGCGGCACCAGCTTCGCGGTCTGATCCTCCAGAATCCGGGACGCGGCCGTGAAGATCGTTACCTACAACGTCAACGGCATCAAGGCGCGGCTGCCGCGGCTGCTCGAGTATCTGGGCGAGGAACAGCCCGATATCGTCTGCCTGCAGGAGTTGAAGTCCTCCGACGAGACGTTTCCCGAAGCCGATATCCGCGGCGCCGGTTACGGTGCGGTGTGGCATGGTCAGAAGGGATTCAACGGCGTCGCGGTGCTGGCGAAGGGTATGGATCCGGTCGAGCGGCAGCGCGGGCTGGAGGGCGAGCCCGAGGATGAGCATAGCCGCTATCTCGAATGCGAGGTCGACGGACTGGTGGTCGCGTCGATCTACCTGCCCAACGGCAATCCGCGGCCGGGACCCAAGTTCGACTACAAGCTGCGCTGGATCGACCGGCTGCGCGCGCGCGCTGCGGCGTTGCTGGTGGAGGAGGCGCCCGCGGTGCTGGCGGGGGATTATAACGTCATCCCGAACGACGACGACACCTTCTCGGTGCGGGCGATGGCGGAGGATGCCTTGATGCAGCCCGAGAGCCGCGCAGGCTATCGCACGCTGGTCGCGCAGGGGTGGACCGATGCGCTGCGCACGCGGCATCCCAAAGGCGGGGTGTGGACCTTCTGGGACTATCAGGCGGGCGCGTGGGCGCGCGACGCGGGGTTCCGCATCGATCACCTGTTGCTGAGCCCGGCGGTGGCGGACCGGATGCTCGAGGCCGGCGTCGACAAGGCGCATCGCGGACGCGAGAAGGCGAGCGACCATGCCCCGACCTGGGTGCGGCTGCGATAGGATCGGTAGCGGTGTCTGCCGCTATCCCCGTCACCCCGGACTTGATCCGGGGGCCCGTTTTCTTCTTATCGAAGGATGCACCCGGTAGAAGCGGGGCCCCGGATCAAGTCGGGGTGACGAGGGGTAGGGCTATGGGGTCTATGGATATGGCGGGCATCATGCGCGGGCTGTCGATCGGCCTGGCACTCGTGGCGGCCGCTCCGGTCGCGGCGCAGGAGCGGGATTATTGTCCCGAGCGGCCCGGACTCGATACGCCGGCCTGCACGATGGCGAAGGGGCGGGTGTCGGTCGAGACCGGGTTCGCGGACTGGACGCTCGATCGGCAGAGCGATTCGCGTACCGATGGCATCGTCGCGGGCGAGACGCTGGTGCGTGTCGGGGTGAGCGACGCGATCGAGGCACGCGTCGGCTGGACGCCGTTCGGGCATGTCCGCACGCGGGACTTGGCAACGGGGGCGGTCGATACCGCGAACCGGGTCGGCGACGTGTCGCTGGGCGTGAAGGCGAACCTGCGCGACCCCGACGGATCGGGGCTGTCGATCGCGGTGCTGCCGTTCGCGACGCTGCCGGTGGGGCGGACGCCGGTGGGAGCGGGGGACTGGGGGGCCGGGTTCCTGGTGCCGGTGACGCTCGAACTGTCGGATCGCTGGGCACTCGACGCGACCCCCGAAATCGACGCCGCGGTCGACCAGGACGGACGTGGCCGGCATCTCGCCTATAGCGGGACGGCGGGCTTGGCCTATGCGATCGACAAGGCCTGGACGCTGACGGGCGAGGGGCAGGTGCTGCGCGACCGCGATCCCGGCGGCCGCTCGACGCAGGCGCTGGCGGCACTATCGCTGGCGTGGGCGGCGAAGGGCGACCTCCAGTTCGACGTGCTGGCGGCGGCGGGGCTCAACCGTGCAGCGCCCGATGTCGAGCTGTACGCCGGGGTGTCGCGACGGTTCTGACGCGGGTGGCGTAAAATCCCGCGGGTTGGGAGGACGCGCCGGATTCTCGCAAAGATTACAGATGTAGTCAAATGCAAGTCGTTGTAATCATTGGATACGAGTGTCTGGCACGGGTAATGCACTGATGCGGTCGTCGGCATGGTGCCGCACGGGAGCTTTTCCAATGACCGGTTCGTATCGTCTGTTCGTCGCGCTGGGATCCGCCGCGCTGGTTCTGGCGACCCCCGCGATCGCCGCACCCCGCGAGGCGCCCCCTGCGCCCGCTCCGGCGGCTGGCAATGTCGCGCCTGAGATCGCCAAGCCGCAGCGTTACTGCGTCAAGGGCGAGATGACCGGGACGCGCGTGCTGCGGACGGTCTGCAAATCGCGCGGCGAGTGGCAGGCTCAGGGCTACGACGTCAGCAAGTGGAAGTGATCGATCGGGCCGGCCCGCGCGTGACGCGGGCCGGTGCGGCGGTCACAGATCTGCGAGATAGACCTGGTAGACCTTGTTGACCCGGCTGTGGATCGTCTCGGCGATCGAGCGCATTCCCTGGTTGTCGTCGAGGATCCAGCCGATCTCGCCGCGCGTCGCACCATAACGGGTGATCGCGGCGAGGCGGATATATTCGATCATCATGAAGGCCAGCTGGCTGGCCATGCGCGACGATTGCAGCTCCTTGACGACCCCCATCAGCGGCACGCGCATCGTCTTCACCTGCGGTCGGCGCAGCCACAGCAGCAGCTTCGCCCAGCCGAAGGGCAGGAGCGAGCCGTTGAGCGGCGCGATCGCCTCGTTCAGGTCGGGCAGCGTAATCATGAACGCGACGGGCCTGCCGTCGAGCTCGGCGATGCGGATCAGGTCGTTGAAGACGATCGGCTTGAGCTTCACGCCGACATCCTTGATCTCGGGCGGGGTGAGGGGGACGAAGCCCCAATTGTCCGACCATGCATCGTTGAGGATCGACAGGATGATCGCCGCCTCTTCCTCGAACTTCGTCTTGTCGACCTCGCGGATGCGGATGCGCGGGTTCTTCTCGCCCGACTGGATGATCCGCTTCACGATCGGCGGAAACTCCTGCGTGATGTCGAGTTCGTAGGTCATCAGCTGCTTGACCGGGGCATAGCCCGCGCGCTCGATCCAGCCGCGATATTCGGGGCGGGCGTGTCCCATCATGATCGTCGGCGGATGGTCGTAGCCCTCGATCAGCAGCCCGGGTTCCTCCCAGATCGATTGCGAGATCGGACCCAGCGCGCGCGTCATGCCCTGCGCGCGGAGCCAGTCCTGCGCCTTGGCCAGCAGCGCGACGAAGATATCCTCGCGCTCCGCCTCCATCAGGCCCCATTGGCCGGTGCCGGGGCCGAATCCCTGCTCGGCGGGCATCTCCAGCGCGAGCGTGTCGATGTGCGCGGAGACGCGCCCGACGACGCGCCCGGCCTGCTCCGCTAGGAACAGTTGCGCCTTCGCGTGGCTGTACCACCCGTTCTTGGCGGGCGTGATGAGCCCGAGCGCCTCGCCCTTCAGCGGCGGGATCCAGTTGGGATCGTCCCGGTACAGCCGGAACGGCAGGTCGATAAAGGCCTTGCGGTCGCGTTTCGTCTCGACCGGGCGAATAGTGAAGGTGTCTGCCATCGATGCGTCCCCACGCTGCAATCCGGCGCGCTTCGTAACCGGCGCAGTCGATCATGGCGAGTGACGTTTCCGTCATCCATGTGCACGGCAGGCGGTGTAAAAGACACCGTATCGCCACTATCTTGGGCCAATGGATATCGGCATGACGACCTCGCTGACCCTCAATCGCGACACCGCGGCGACGCCACGTGTCGCGCTGCACGCCATTCCCGACGACAAGGCGATGCTGCGCGCTGCCGCGGAGTTGACGCGCGACCTGATCGCGCC
This sequence comes from Sphingomonas sp. Ell38C01, assembly GCF_055231975.1. Classification (NCBI taxonomy): domain Bacteria; kingdom Pseudomonadati; phylum Pseudomonadota; class Alphaproteobacteria; order Sphingomonadales; family Sphingomonadaceae; genus Sphingomonas; species Sphingomonas sp. Ell38C01. The sequence goes on from NZ_JBUYVA010000001.1 coordinate 1,318,060, forward strand.
GCGGCCGGGCATCTACTGGGCGGACCTGCTCGCGTCGGTGACGGCGGGGTACGGCGCGCTGGCGCTGGCGGTGCTGACGCCGTCGGTCGCGGTGGCGATCGCGGCGGGCATTGTGTCGGTGCTGGCGCTGTACCGCGCGATCAGCTTCATCCACGAGCTGACGCACGTGAAGCACGCGTCGCTGCCGCACTTCCGGCTGGGGTGGAACGCGTTGGTCGGGGTGCCGATGCTGACGCCCTCGTTCATGTACGAGGGGGTGCACAACCTCCACCACGCGAAGACGCGCTACGGCACCGCCGAGGATCCCGAATATCTGCCGCTGGCGCTGATGAAGCCGTGGACGCTGCCGCTGTTCATCGTGATCTCGGCGCTCGCGCCGGTCGGGCTGCTGATCCGCTATGCGATCCTGTCCCCGCTGTCGGTGATGATCCCGGCGCTTCGCAAGCCGGTGGTCGAGCGCTTCTCGGCGCTGGCGATCAACCCGTCGTTCCGGCGACGCATGCCGGAGGGCGCATTCGCGACGCAGTGGGCACGAATCGAAACCGTGGCGAGCCTGTGGGCGATCGCGCTGCTGACGCTGGTGGCGACGGGGGTGATCCCGGTGCGCGCGTTCCTGATCTTCCTGAGTGTGGCGTCCGCGGTCGCGGTGGTGAACCAGGTGCGCACATTGGTCGCGCATCTGTGGGAAAATGAGGGCGAGACGATGAGCGTCACCGCGCAGTATCTCGATACCGTCAACGTGCCGCCGCCGTCGATGCTGCCGATGCTGTGGGCCCCGGTGGGCTTGCGCTATCATGCGCTGCATCACCTGTTGCCGGGGGTGCCCTATCATGCGCTCGGCGAGGCGCACCGGCGGATCTCTGCGGTGCTGGACGCGGGATCGCCATACCACAAGGCGAGCTACAAGGGGCTGCCCGGGCTGGTGTGGAAGATCGCGCGGTCGACGATGGTGCGGCGGGGCTGAGCTCCTACCCGCCGCCGAGCCATGCGCGGATCGCGGCGAACCGCCCGACCGCAGCGATGACGAACGTGGCGTAGACCATGACACATAGGACGAAACCCTGCCTTGCGCGCCTGGCTGCATCGGTACGGGCCGCGTGCATGGCGTGGATCGCACACGCGCCCGTGAAGATGGCCCCGACCGGCAGGGCGAGGACGAATGTCCAGGTGCTTTCCCGCTGATGCCGTTCGCCGGATGCCGGCGGATAGACCAGCGCATAGGCGTCAGTGACGTTGGGGAGGCGATGAAGGAAATGAATCCCGGTCGCGAGCAAGACAATATCGATCGTCACGACGGCCATCGCGACGATCGCGATCGATCGATGGCGACGGACCGAGGCCAGCATCGGCGCTATTCCTCGGTGCGGATCAACACCGCTTCGCCGATCAGCAGGAACAGCAGGAACGGCGCCCAGGCGGCGAGGAAGGGGGGGTAGGCGCCCAGGCTGCCCATCGCGAGCGCGAAATTGTCCGCGACGAAATAGGCGAAGCCCAGCGCCATGCCCGCGACCGCGCGGACGAACAGCCTGCCCGAGCGCGCGATGCCGAACGCCGCGACCGCGCCCAGTAGCGGCATCAGCACCGCTGACAGCGGACCCGAAAGCTTGTGCCATAGCGCGCCTTCCAGCGCCTTGGTCGGGCGGCCCGACTCGGCGAGGTCGCTGATCGCGGCCTTGAGCGCGCCGAACGACAGCCCCTCCGCATCGACCTTGGCGAGCGTGAACTGGTCGGGGCGGACGCCGTTCGCGATCACGATCGCACCGACATTGGTGACCCGGCCGCTCGCGACCTCGAACCGTTTCGCCGGCGCGATCCGCCAGCCGCCGCCCGCGAACACGCCGCGCGGCGCGGTGACGATCGCCTGGAGGTTGCCGCCGGTACGGTCGTAGAGCGTGATGCCGCCAAGCTGCGCCGCAGTGCCGCGGCCGCGGATCTGATCGACCTGGATCAGGTCGTCGCCGTCGCGGACCCACACGTTGGTGCGGTCCCCGCGATCGATCGGGAGCGGACCGTAGGAGACGTTCTCCCACTGGTTGAGCGTCGCGGTGGCGCGGCTGACGATGCGGTCGTTGAACGCGAAGCTGAGGATCGCGACGAACACGCTGGAGACGAGCAAGGGCGCGAGCACCTGGTGCGCGGAGAGCCCCGAGGCCTTGAGCGCAATAATCTCGCTGTTCTGGTTCATCTGCATCAGCGTCAGGATCGTGCCGAGCAGCACCGAATAGGGCAGACCGAACGCAATCAGCTCCGGCCCGCGCAGCGATACGTAGCGCCACACCTCGCCCTGCCCGTTGCCCTGATAGGCGAGGATCCGCCCCGATTCGCTCAACAGGTTGAGCGTGAGCAGCACCAGCACCAGCCCGGCGAGGATGCCGAAGGTGCGCGTCAGGAACAGCCGCGCCATGTATATCGCGACGGTGCGCGAGGGGAAGAACGACGTCATGCCCCCGCCTCCAGCGCGGCACGGCGCTTGCGGCGATTGCCGGGCAGGCGATTGGTGACGAGCTTGGCGGCCTTGGAGAAGAACTTCTCCAGCCCGCCGATCGGCTGGCCGCCGGGGACGTAGGCGATGGTGTAGAACATCCAGCCGACGAGCGCGGCGAAGACGAGGAACGGCGTCCATAGCGCGATCAGCGGATCGACGCGGCCCAGTTCGCCGATGCCCGCGGCGTACTGGTTGATCTTGAAATAGGTGACGATCATCACGATCGCGACGATGACGCCGAGCGCCGAGGTCGACCGCTTGGGCGGGACGCCGAGCGCCAGCCCGAGCAGCGGGAGCAGGAACATCGTCATGACCTCGGTCACGCGGAAATGGAATTCGGCGCGGCTGCCGTCGCGCTGCGCCTCGGTCTGCCCCTGCTTGCCGAGCTTCGCGAGTTCGGGGAGCGTGTATTCGAGGCTGTCCTCGCCGCGGGTGCGGAAGCTTTCGAACTTGGGCAGGTCGATCGGCAGGTCGTGGCTGCTGAACGTCAGCGTGCGCGGCGCGACGAAGCCGGGGCGGTTGTGGATCAGCGTGCCGTTGGTAAGGCGGAAGATGATGACGTTGGGGTCGTCGGTCGCGAGGAACTGGCCGCGCTCCGCGGTGACGCCGAGCCAGTCGCCCTTGGGGGTCTTCGCATGGACGAAGATGCCCGACAGCTGACGCCCGCCGTCGCGACTTTGCTCGATCCTGAGCGTCATCCGGTCGCCCAGATGCGTGAACTCGCCGACCTTGATCGACGCGCCGAGCGCGCCGGTGCGCAGCTCGAAACGGAGCTGTTCATAGGCGTAGCGCGCGCGGGGCTGGACGAAGCCGACGATCGCGAGGTTGAGCAGCGCGAGCGCCACCGCATACATGTACGGCACCTTCAGGAGCTTGCGGTAGCTCATGCCGACCGCACGCATCACGTCGAGCTCCGAGGTGGTCGCGAGCTTGCGGAAGGCGAGCAGGATGCCGAGCATCAGCCCGATCGGGATGCCGAGCCCCAGATACTCCGGGAGCAGGTTCGCCAGCATCTTCCACACGACGCTGATCGGGCCGCCCTCGGTCGCGACGAACTCGAACAGCCGCAGCATCCGGTCGAGCACCAGCAGCATCGCCGCGATGATGAGCGTGGAGAAGAGCGGCAGCGCGATCAGCCGCGCCATGTAACGATCGATCGATGTCATGACGGCGTGGGCGGGCTCGGCTGCGGCGGGAAGCCCGATGCTATAGGCGGGGGATCGCGCGGCGTCAGCAGCGAAATCGGCTCATTCCGCCGCGATCTGTTCGGGCGGGTCCTGGCGCGACATGGCCATCGCGGCATCGACGGCGCTTTCGAGTCCGGAGAGCGTGAACGGCTTGCGCAGGACGTGGCGGCCACCGAACCCGCCGCCATCGCCCAGCTCGCCCGCGAACCCGGTGACGAACAGAACCGGGATGTGCGCATACGAGTCCGCAAGGCCCGCGATCATCTCAGGGCCGGTCTGACCGGGCATCAGCACGTCGGTGATGATGAGGTCGATCGCGTCGTCCCCGGCGAGCATCGCCGGCGCGGCGAGCGGATCGTTGCACGCGACGGCGTCATGGCCGAGCTCCTCCAGTGCGCCGGTGGTCGCGGCGAGGACGCGGGGGTCGTCCTCGACGACGAGGATGCGCAGCGCCGGGGGCGGATCGACGGGCGCGACGGGGCCGGCCGCCGCGGGGGCGGGGGCCGGCGCCGCGTCCTCGATATCGCGCGGGAGGTAGAGCGTCACCGTCGTCCCGACCCCCGGCGTCGAGGCGAGCGCGACCTCGCCGCCGAGCTGGCGGACGAAGCCGAAGATCTGGCTGAGCCCCAGCCCGGTGCCCTTGCCGATCGGCTTGGTGGTGAAGAACGGTTCGAACACGCGCTCCATCACCTGCGGCGTCATCCCGCAGCCGGTATCGACGACCGCGATCGCGAGATAGTCGCCCGCCGCGCAAGCGCCAACCGCGTCCGCCGCCAGCGTCTCGGCGCGCGCGGCGATCGTCAGCGTGCCGCGCCCCGCCATCGCGTCGCGCGCATTGACCGCGAGGTTGAGCAGCGCGTTTTCCAGCTGGACGCGATCCGCGCGGACGCGCCAGCCGCGGCTTTCGTCGCGCATCGCGACCGTCACCGCGTCGCCCAGCGTGCGGTCGAGCAGGTGCGACATCCCCGCGATCAGCCCGCCGGCGTCGAGGGGTTCGGGGTTGATCGCATCCTCGCGCGCGAAGGCGAGGAGCTGGCGGGTGAGCGCGGCGGCGCGGGTCGCGCCCTCGGTCGCGCTGTCGATATGGCGCAGGACGTCGTTGCCGCCGGTCGCGAGATTGCGGCGCGCCAGTTCGAGTCCGCCCAGGACGACCGCGAGCATGTTGTTGAAGTCGTGCGCGATCCCGCCGGTCAGCTGGCCGACCGCCTCCATCTTCTGGACCTGGCGAAGCCGCGCTTCCTGCACGCGCAGCTCGTCGGTCGCCTGCTCGACCGCGGTGGCGAGTTCCTCGGCGCGCTCGCGCTCGCGATCTGCCTCGGCGCGCGCGACCGCGCCGAGCGTCAGCGCGCGGACGGTGAGCCAGCCGAGCGCGATCGCGCCCGCCACGATCAGGAACCCGAACGCCGACAGGACGCGCGCGATCTTCGTCTGGCGCGCGACCGAGGCCATCGCCTCCGTCGTCCGCCGATCGAGCAGCACGCGTTCGCGCGCGATGATCTGGTCGAGCGTGTCGTTGATGTCGGCGAGCGAAACCGCCTTGCGCGCCTGGTAATAGCGCGAAAGCGCCTGGTCGTTCTTGCCGTAGTTGGTGCTGAGCGCGGTGAGCGACAGTTCGCGCCCGCGGGTGTCGTAGGCGGCGCGCAGGCGATCGATCCGCGGCTGCTGCTCGCCATTGTCGTCGGTGATGTGGTCGAGCTTCGTGATCTGGTCGCCCGCCAGCCGCCATTCGTCGAAATAGAGCGTGCCGAGCTGCTTGTCGCCCGAGATGACGTAGCGCCCCAGCGACGCTTCCGACCGCGCGATCGACCCCGACAGCGTGCGCGCGAGGATCATCACGTCGTAGCTGTGCGCCTGGAGCCGGAGCGCGCGATCGCGCTGACGGTTCGCCTCGCCCAGCGTCACGATGAGCGCTACGAGAACCGCCGCGCCGAGCATCGCGATCACGACGAGCATGATCGTGCGCCAGCGCGTCGCCAGCCCCGCATCCGGCTCCCCGGACGGGGTATCGCCCTCGATCCCGCTCACGGGTAGAAGACTATCGTATCGCGCGACGGCTGAAAAGGGCCGGGCCCGTCAGCCGATCACGCCCGTGGCACGGCCCGCGTCGCGGAACATCGCCAGGATCGCCTCGACCTGTTCGGGCGTATGCTCTGCGCAGACCGAGCAGCGCAGCAGGAACATGCCCGCGGGCGTCGCCGGCGGGCGCGCGACGTTGACGTATAGCCCGGCCTCAAGCAGCGATTGCCACATCGCGACGGCCTGCGCCTGATCGTCGAGCAGCACCGCGAGGATCGCGGACTGGCACGTCTCGGTGCCCAGCCTGAACCCCATTGCGGTGAGCCCGGCGTGGAGGCGGCGCGCGCTGGTCCACAGCCGGTCACGCTTGGCGTGCGCGGTCATCAGCTTGCGGATCGAGGTGGCGGCGGTGGCGACGACCGAGGGCGGCAGGCTGGCGGTGAAGATGTACGGGCGGCACACCATCCGCATCACCTCGAACTTCGGATGGTTCGACACGCAGAACCCGCCGACCGTCCCGACCGATTTCGAGAAGGTGCCGACGACGAAATCGATGTCGTCGGCAAGCCCCAACTCCTCGTACACGCCGCGGCCGTTCGGGCCGAAGAACCCCATCGAATGCGCCTCGTCGCTGAGCACCATGCAACCGTGCTTCTTCGCGACCGCGACCATTTCCTTCAGCGGCGCGACGTCGCCGAGCATCGAATAGACGCCCTCGAGCACGACGAGCTTGCCGGGTTCCTTCGGCAGGCGGGAGAGGCGCTTGTCGAGATCCTCGACCGAGTTGTGGCGGAAGCGGACGATCTCCGCATTGCCCATCGCGCAGCCGTCGTAGATCGACGCGTGGCTGTCCGCATCGAGGATGACGTACTCGCCCTTGCCCGCGATCGCGGAGATGATGCCCAGATTCGCTTGGTAGCCGGTCGAGAAGACGATCGCGCCGGTGGTGCCGTAGAATTCGCGCAGCGCATCCTCGGCCTCGATATGGTCGCGGAAGGTGCCGTTGAGCATCCGGCTGCCGTTGGTGCCGCTGCCGAACTGGTCGAGCGCGCGCTTGCCCGCTGCGATGACGTCCGGGTCGAACGTCATGCCCATGTAATTGTAGGTGCCGAGCAGGATCGTCTCCCTGCCCTTGATGATCGCGAGCGTGGGGGATTTCACTTCGTCCATCACGATCGCGAACGGATCGCGCACGCCGCTGTCGACCAGCGCCTTGCGCTCCGCGATCAACGGATCGAACTTGGAGAAGAGGTCGCGCCCAAGAACGTTGGCTGGGGCTACCACTTCGGGATCGAGCGGGAGGGCTTCGGGCTGGAGGCCGGATTCGGTCATGTCTGTATCCTGTAACCGTTCATGCCGAGTAGGGATCGAGCGAAGCCGGGAGGCCGTATCGAGGTATCGGCCTCTCGATACATCGTCTCGACTATGCTCGACGACTACTCACGACGAGCGGCAATGTCTTATCCCTTGAGCCGCGCGACCGCGTCGGCGAGCTGGCCGACCGTCTCGATCTCGGCCTGCATGTTCATCGTGATGATGATGTCGAACTCGTCCTCGATCGCGGCGACGAAATCCATCACGGTCAGCGAATCCCATTCGAGGTCGCCCTGGAAGGTGGTCGCGTCGGTGATGGCGACGCCCTTCTTGTTGAACGGCTCGATCTGCGCCTTGATGGTCTCGAGGATCTGGTCGCGGTCGCTCATGTTTCGTCCTTGGTTGGGCGCTCTTCCTATCGGGCGAATGAGGCCGCTTTTCGGCGCGGCTATAGCAGGCCTTGGGCGCGATACCATCGTGCGGTGTCGGCAAGCCCCTTCGCGGTCGGGATCGTGGGCGTCCAGAGCGCGGGCGGCGGGCGGTGGTCCGCGCGGGCGGTCCAGTCCGGGTGGGTGAGATAGCCGACGCGATCCGCGGTCAGCTTCGCCGCCGGGCCGCGGAGGCGTCCGTCGAGCCACGCGGCGGCGCGGAGCAGCGCGGCGGGCAGGTGCATCGGCAGGATGCGGCGGCCAACAGCGGCGCCGATCGCGTGCGCCATGGCGGCGTGAGTCAGCGCGGTGCCGTCGTCGATTTCGTAGGTGGCGCGATCGCCGGGGGCTTGCGCGAGCGCGACGAGCAGCGCGGCGAGGTCATCGACATGGACGAGCCCGACGAGACCGGGCGGGGGAAGGAAGGCGAGACCGAGCTTCGCCAGCCGGAACATGTCGCGCAATTCAGTGTCGCCGGGGCCGTAGACGCCGGCGGGGCGGACGATCGTCCAGTCGAGCGCGCTCGCCTCGACGACGCGTTCGGCCTCGCGCTTCGACCAGCCATAGTCGGAGCGCCCGGGCTCGCGCGCGGAGAGCGACGAGACGTGAACGACGCGGCGGACCTGTGCGGCGGTGGCGGCGTCGATGACGGCGCGGGTGCCGTCGACATTGCCCGCGACGAAGCCGGCGCGATCGGAAGCGCTGACGACGCCGGCGATGTGAATGACGGCGTCGGCTGTTTCGACGAGCGTGGCGAGCGTGGCGCGGTCGTCAAGCGCGCCGGGGATCCAGGTGACGCCGTCGCGGGGGGACTGCGCGCGGCGGGCGAGCGCGCGGACGGTGTGGCCGGCGGCGAGCGCGCGGTCGATCGTGCGACGGCCGACGAAGCCTGTGCCACCGGTGAGCGCCAGGATCACGGTAGTCCTCGCGCCGTTGAATCCGCTCGAAGGCGGGCATCCAGACTGGGCTGCCGCCTTCGCGGGAGCCCATCCATGCGGTGCGCCTTCACACCAGCGCCATGTGGCTGCGGTGGACCAGTGCGGCGCGGGGGGCGTAGCCGAGGATCGCGGCGTGCTCGTCGCTGCGGCGGCCGAGCAGGCGCGCGGCGTCCGCGGCGTCGTATTCGGCGAGCCCGCGCGCGATCGTGCCCGCGGGGCCCTCGATCGTGACGAGGTCGCCACGCGCGAACCGGCCCTCGACGCGGGTCGCGCCCGCCGCGAGCAGGCTGGCGCCGTCGACCAGCGCGCCCGCCGCGCCCGCATCGACGTGGATCGCGCCGCGCGCGGTGAGCCCGCCCGCCAGCCACGCCTTGCGCGCGGGCGCAGTCTTCTCCGCGACGAAGAGCGTGTGGCGCGCGGGGGTCGAGAGCGGGCGCGCGACCTTGCCGGACAGGATCGCGAGGTGCGCGCCGGCGGCGGTCGCGATGCGCGCGGCGGCAATCTTAGACACCATGCCCCCCGAGCCCATGCCCGAGGCGGAGCCGCTGTCCGCCATCGCCTCGATCCGCGCGTCGATCCGGTCGACCTGCGCGATGTGGGTCGCGCCGGGATCGCGCGGGTTGCGATCGTAAAGGCCGTCGATGTCGCTCAAGAGCGCGACGCCTTGTGCGAGCGCGGCCTGCGCGACGCGGGCGGCGAGGCGGTCGTTATCGCCGAAGCGGATCTCGGCGGTGGCGACGCTGTCATTCTCGTTGATGACGGGGACGACGCCGAGCTGGAGCAGCCGCGCGAGCGTCGCGGCGGCGTTGAGATAGCGGCGGCGGTCCTCGAGATCGTCGAGCGTGACGAGCATCTGCGCGGCGGTCAGCCCCTCGGCGTGGAGCAGTTCGGCCCAGACGCCCGCAAGCGCGATCTGCCCGGTGGCGGCGGCGGCTTGCGCGTCCTCGAGGTTGGCGCGGCCGCCTTTGGCGAGCCCGAGCCGACGCGCGCCGAGCGCGATCGCGCCCGAGGAGACGACCGCGACCTGCTGGCCCGCGCGGGTGCGGTCCGCGATGTCCGCGACGAGCCCCGCGAGCCAGTCACGCCGGACCGCGCCGTCGGCGTCGACGAGGAGCGCCGATCCGACCTTGACGACGAGGCGCGGGCAGGTGGCGGGGGGAAAGAGCATGCGCGCTGCCGTAGCGGGTGGGGGGGCGGGGGCCAATGGGGTATCACGATCGTCGGCGCAGGGGGAAGTCAAGGCCGGACGACGCCGTTCAACGCTGCCGTTCGCCCTGAGCTTGTCGAAGGGCGTCCCTCGCGCCCGATATGCGAGCGCTTGTCGATCTGCGGGTCGCCCTTCGACAAGCTCAGGGCGAACGGAATCTGATTTTAGTGCACACGATCACAACGGCGACCATTCGATCGCGTCCTCGCCGTCATCGTCCTCCGGCACCGGGGCGGCGACGCCCTTTTCCGGGATCGCCTCAAGCAGGCGGTCGAGCGCCCAGTCGACGCCGGTGCCCGCTGCGCCCGAGACGGGGAGGACCTCGGTGCCGCTGGCGTCTTCGAGTTCGGCGGAGAGCGCCGCGATCAGTTCGTCGTCGAGCGTGTCGATCTTGTTGAGGACGACGACGTGCGGCTTGTCCGCCAGGCCCGCGCCGTAATTCTCCAGCTCCTCGCGGACGATGCGATAGCTTTCCGCTACGTCGGCGTCGTTCGCGTCGACGAGGTGGAGCAGGACGCGGCAACGCTCGATATGCCCGAGGAACCGGTCGCCGATGCCCGCGCCCTCGGCGGCGCCCTCGATCAGCCCGGGGATGTCGGCGATGACGAACTCGCGACCCTTGTGGCGGACGACGCCCAATTGCGGGCGGGTGGTGGTGAAGGCGTATTCGCCGACCTTGGCCTGCGCATTGGTCACCGCGTTGATGAAGGTCGACTTGCCCGCATTGGGCAGCCCGACGAGCCCGGCATCGGCGAGCAGCTTGAGCCGCAGCCACACCCACGCCTCGTCATTCGGCCAGCCGGTGCCGTGCTGGCGCGGGGCGCGGTTGGTCGAGGTCTTGTAGCTGGCGTTGCCGCGCCCGCCATCGCCGCCGCGCAGGAAGATCTCGCGCTGGCCGACCTCGGTCAGGTCGAGCAGCAGCGTGCGCTCGTCGTCGTCGGCCAGGATCTGGGTGCCGACCGGGACCTTGACGACGAGATCGTCGCCGCCGCCGCCGGTGCGGTTGCTGCCCGAGCCGCCATGCCCGCGCGGGGCACGGAAATGCTGGGTGTAGCGGAAGTCGATCAGCGTGTTCAGCCCGGAGACCGCCTCGAAGATGATGTCGCCGCCCTTGCCGCCGTTGCCGCCGTCGGGGCCGCCATATTCGATGAACTTCTCGCGCCGGAAGCTGACCGCGCCGGGGCCGCCGCTGCCGGAGCGGACGAAGATCTTGGCCTGGTCGAGGAAATGCATGGGGAATTACGTCCGATCGGAAAGAAGCATCTTGCGCGCGAGTTCGCGCGCGGCGGTGCGCGGCAGGCCTAGCGCCTTGGCCATCGGCGCGCCGAGCAGCGCGTCGCCCAGCGCCATGAGGACGAGCTGGAGCGTTTCCTCATGGATCGGCAGCCGGGGGTTCTCTGTCGTCTCGACCAGCTCGTCGACGAGGTCGTGGATCGCGGTGAGGATCGGATCGAGCGCGTCGTCGTTGCCGTTCAGGATCATCCAGCTGGCCAGCGCGCCCGCGCCGTTCCGGCCGAACGCGTCGAACGTCAGGTCGACGACTTCGCTCGGATCCTGCGCCTCGCGCGAGCGGATCACCGCGGCGCGGATCGTGCCGACGATCCCCGAAGCCATCCGCGCGATCAGCGCCTTCTGAAGCCCCTCCGCCGAGCCGAAATGGTGGAGCAGGTTCGCATGCGTCCGCCCGACCCGGGTCGCGACCGCCTTCAGCGTCACCGCCTGCGGGCCGACCTCGACCAGCAGCGCGCGCGCAGCCTCGAGTGCGGCATCCCGCGACTCCTCGGGCGACAGGCGCTTGCGCAGGGGGAGGGGGGTGACGGACATCGCTTCGGGCTGTCGGCGGTTTTGGGAGAGAAGGCAAGGATGGCTCAATCAGGGACCGTTCGCGCCGAGCCTGTCGAAGTGCTTTCGTTCTTCTCGGCGCCGGAAAAGAAGGACAGGGCTTCGACAGGCTCAGCCCGAACGGGAAGGGGCACCATCTACGCCGCGATCGGCATCGCCTCGTCCAGGCCCGCCGCGAGGTCGAGCGCCAGTTCGATGCATGGCACCTCTTCGCCGCGGCCGAGCGAATAGAGCGTCGACCGGCCGGTTTCGCGGAAGCCGAGCTTGTGGAGGACGCGCGCGGAGGCGGGGTTGTCCTCCTTGCAGCGTGCGACCAGCCGGCGCATCGGCAGCGCGTGGCGCGCCATCTCGACCACGACCGACGCCGCCTCGGTCGCCAGGCCGCGGCCCCAGGCGTCCGGGGTGAGCCAATAGCCGAGTTCGTAGCGGCAGTTGCCCTGCGCGTCGCACTCCTCGGTGATGCCGACGCCGCCGATCAGCCGATAGCCGTCGGTATTGTCGCAGATCACGAATCGCGGCTCGTCGTGGCGGCGCGGTAGCGAAAGGAAGGTCTGCGCGTCCGCGACGTCATAAGGCCAGGGCGCGCGCGCGAGGTTGCGCACCACCCCTTCATGCGCGATCGCCGCGGCCAGCGCGTGCGCATCCTCCGGCCAGCCTGGCCGTAGCGTCAATCTCTTCGTCCGGGCGAACATTCCCAAGCTCTCCTCACCTGCGCTGGCCCCAAGCACGCCATGATGACGGGCCCGCGACACCGGATCTCGAGAGAGCAAGAAAAAAGGGAGCCGGGGCGGACCCGTCTCCCTCTGGATGGCTGGCTCCGCGTGATGCGGAACCCGGGTCGCCCTGGTGGGCAACCCGTGTGGTTACCCGATGTTATTCGGCGGCTTCCGCCATCGCGGTAATGTCGACCGAACAGAATTTGCGGCCGAGCTTGCCCTGGTGGAACACCACGCGGCCGTCGACGAGCGCGAACAGGGTATGGTCGGTGCCCATGCCCACGTTGCGACCCGGATAGAATTTGGTCCCGCGCTGACGCACGAGGATGTTGCCGGCGATCGCTTCCTGACCGCCGAACTTCTTCACGCCGAGGCGACGACCGGCCGAATCACGACCGTTGCGCGACGAACCGCCTGCTTTCTTATGTGCCATTGCGAAGTCCTCCTGTGCGCGTGGATCAGCCGACCGAAACGATCTTGAGGATCGTATGGTTCTGGCGGTGACCGTTCTTGCGGCGATAATTGTGGCGGCGGCGCTTCTTGAAGACGATGACCTTCTCGCCCTTCGCCTGCGCGATGATCTCAGCGGCGACGGTCAGGCCGGCGACGTCCTTGAGCTCCGAGCCTTCGCCCGCCATCAGGATATCGCCCAGCGTCACGGACGCACCTGCATCGCCATCGATCTTCTCGACGACGATCTTATCTCCGGCGGCGACGCGATACTGCTTGCCGCCCGTGCGCACGACTGCGAACATGGCCCTCATCACTTTCCAAATGCCTGTACCCCGAGCGAACCAGAGCCCGCCGGGAAGAGCCGGCCAGCTAGGCGAGACGGGCGCGTCTGTCAACCGCCTCCACCCTCGTGGTAGGGCGGTTTTCGCGAGGGCGGCGTACGATCCCGTCCGGCCCTCGGCGAATCACCCTGTCAGTGGCGATGCTCTCGTCGCAGCGCGTAGCGTCCGTCGGCGATCCCGGTGAACAGCCCCGCGATCGCGGGATGGTCGACGGGCTCGTCGCTGTCGTCAGGCACAAGGTTCTGCTGGCTGACATAGGCGACGTAGCTCGATTCCATGTTCTCGGCGAGCAGGTGGTAGAAGGGCTGGTCCTTCGACGGGCGGATGCCCTCGGGAATCGCCTCGTACCATTCGTCGGTGTTCGCGAAGACGGGGTCGACATCGTAGATCACGCCGCGGAAATCGAACATCCGGTGTCGCACGATGTCGCCGATCGAGAATCGCGCATGCGCGACCGGCGGAGTGGCCGGATCGGGGCGGGTGGCGGAAACGGGCGCGTCATGTCGGGGCATATGGCCAATCTAGTGGGTCTTTTGCGCCGCACAAGCATGCTTGCGGTCCCTGCGGCGTTGCGTTAGAGGCGCGCCCTCGACCGACGGGGGTTGCGTTTCGTACCCCCACACGACCTTGCGGAGAGGTGGCAGAGTGGTCGAATGTACCGCACTCGAAATGCGGCGTGCCCTCACGGGTACCGTGGGTTCGAATCCCACCCTCTCCGCCACGTCCTTGCGTAAATCGCTGTATTTGCTCGATAAAGGGCTGGCCCGCACTGTCAGGCCAACGTGGCAGGCGGGAAGGAGGGATGATACCCGCCGTTAATGAGCCGAAAATCAAGGGCGCTACCGTCTAGCCCGTTCCGCCGTTTCAACTCGTCGACCGAGGTGATCCGGCTGGTGGTGCTGATGTACGTGCGCTTCCCTCTGTCGCTGAGGAACGTGGAGGACCTGCTGTTCGAGCGCGGGATCGACATCTGCCATGAGACGGTGCGGATGTGGTGGAACCGGTTCGGTCCGATGTTCGCAGGCGACATCCGTCGCCAGCGGGGCTTCCGCCGTTGGCGCTGGCACATGGACGAGATGTACGTGAAGCTGAATGGCGAGATGGTGTATATCTGGCGAGCGGTCGATCACGAGGGCGAGATCCTCGAGAGCTACATCACCAAGACCCGCGACAAGGATGCAGCGCTCACCTTTATGAAGAAGGCGCTCAAGCACCACGGCTCGCCCGAGGCGGTGACAACCAACGGCCTGCGCTCGTACCGTGCCGCGATGAAGGGCCTAGGCAATGCCGAGAAGCAGGAGATTGGTCGCTGGGCAAACAACCGGGTCGAGAATAGTCACCTGCCGTTTCGACGACGAGAGCGAGCGATGCTCCGGTTCAGGCGGATGAAGACGCTACAGAAGTTCGCTTCCGTCCACGCCAACGTCCACAACCATTTCAGCTTGGAACGCCATCTCGTCGACCGACAGACCTACAAGGAACGACGCTCAGCCGCGCTGGCCGAGTGGCAGATCCTCGCGAGCTAGGCTGCCGCACCCAAAGCCCAGGATGCATCCTGTGGAGAGCGGTTCGCGTTAGACTGACAGCACCCGCACAGCCGATCGGCTTCGGCTTGCGGATCGCACCGTGGCGGGCGGGTATCGCCGCCACGGCGAGCCGGCTCGAGCGGGAGGTCGCGTCGGGCGCGGCGTTGCAATGGGGTGCTGCTGCGGGAACGCGCGCTGACCAGGCGGGTCGCGCCACGGCGGTCGCGCGTCGGCTGGCGGCGGCGCTCGATCTGGCGGATGCGCCGCCGTGGCATGCCCGGCGCGAAGGCGTCGCCGGGATCGCTGCCGCGCTCGGCATCCTGATCGGAGCGCTCGCCAAGATGGCCCGCGACGTGCCCTTGCTTTCCCAGACCGCGATCGGCGAGGCGCGCGAGCCGACGGTGGCGGGGCGCGGCGGATCGTCGGCGATGGCACACAAGCGCAATCCGACCGGATGTCAGGTCGCGCTGTCCGCCGCGATCCGCACGCCGGGGCTGGTCGCCGGCCTCCTTGCCGCGATGCCTGCCGAGGAGGAGCGCGGCATCGGCGGCTGGCAGGCGGAAGGGCCGATGCTGGTCGATCTGTTCCTGCTGGCGTCGGGCGCGGCCGAGGCGATGGCAACGGTCGCGCAAGGGCTGGAGATCGATGGAGCGGCCATCGCGCGCAACCTGGCCGCGGCAGGGCAGGGTGACGACATCGACGACAGCGCCGCGCTCGTTGCCGCGTTGGTCGCTTCGGAAAAAGGCTGAAAGTCCAGCCCTTCGTAACTCGTGACGGCGTGCGCCTGTACTGGAAGCTCGATGGTGACGATGCGGCACCTCCGCTGGTGCTGCTCAATTCGATCGGCACGGACATGGCGCTGTGGGACGGGTGCATCTCCACGCTCGCCCCCACCTTTCGCGTGCTGCGGATCGACGCACGCGGACATGGCGCGTCCGAAGCACCGGACGGCGATTACAACCTGCAGATGCTCGCCGCCGACGTGATCGCGGTGATGGATGCCGCCGGAATCGATCGCGCGGCGGTCGCAGGGGTGTCGCTAGGCGGCATGATCGCGATGCAACTGGCGCTCGACCACGCCGATCGCGTTGCCGCGCTGGCGCTGATATGCACGTCGGCGACGATGGACCCCGCCGCCTGGACCGACCGGATCGCGACGGTGCGGCGCGACGGGACCCAAGCGATTGCCGACCTCGCCATGAGTCGGTTCCTGTCCTCCACTTTTGCCGCGACGCATACCGACGTCGCCGCGTCGCTGCGTCGCGGGCTGGTCGCCATGGCGGACGATGGCTATGCCGGCGCGGGCGCGGCGATCCGCGACATGGCGGTGATCGATCGCCTGCCCGCACTGACGCTGCCGGTGCTATTGGTGGCAGGCGACCGCGATACGTCGACGCCGTTCTTCGGGCATGGCGAGCGCATTGCGGCGGCGATCCCGAAGTGCCAGGTCGTGCATCTCGACGCCGCGCATCTTGCACCTGTCGAGGCGCCCGCGGCGCTGGGCGGCGTCCTGATCCGCTTCCTGGCGCGCGACGCAGCCGCGGCCGAGGCCGCCGACACGTTGTTCGACGCGGGGCTGGTGAACCGCCGCCGCGTACTGGGCGACGCTTGGGTGGATCAGTCTCTGGCGGCACGCACGCCGTTCAACGCCGATTTTCAGGCGATGATAACGCGGATCGCGTGGGGCGAGATCTGGGGCCGGCCGGGGCTTGACGATCATACCCGACGACTGATCGTACTGGCGATCACTGCGAGTCCGGGGCGGTGGGAGGAGTTCACGCTGCATGTCCGCGCGGGCCTATCGCGCGACGGTTTTACGCGTGACGAGTTGAAGGAGGTGCTGATGCAGACCGCCATCTATGCCGGAGTCCCTGCCGCAAATACTGCCTTTGCCGAAGCTGGCCGGATCATCGCCGCGCTCGATGCCACGCCCGAGGCACCCTGCGCCTGACCGACGCCTGTATCTGCGATGCGGTCCGGACCCCGATCGGCCGGCTCAACGGCGCGGTGTCGACGATCCGCGCGGGCGATCTTGCTGCGCTGCCGATCAAGGCGCTGGCCGAGCGCAATGCCGGGGTCGACTGGGCGGCGGTTGAGAATTGCATCCGGGGCTGCGCGAATTAGGCAGGCGAGGACGATCGCAACGTCGCGCGTATGGCAACGCGGCTCGCCGGGCTGCCCATCGACGTGCCCTGCGCGACGGTCAACCGGCTTTGCGGCTCGTGTCTGAACGCGGCCACTTACCCCCCACGATAATCATGGCTTTGGCCGTCGCGAAGGCGCTAGGCTGCACGGTCAGCCAAACCAGGAGCCCTGCATGTCGGTCAAGGTCATCGCGTTCGTCACCGTGAAGCCCGGTCAGGAAGACGCCTTCGTCGAAGCGGCGACGGTGTGCGTCGCGGCATCGCGCGCGGAGGCCGGCGTGCTGCATTACGACCTGTGGCGCGAGGCGGAGGGCGAGCGGCGGTTCGTGTTCAACGAGCTCTATGTCGACCAGGCGGCGGTACAGGCGCACATGACGTCCGACCATTTCAAGGCGTTCGGCCTCGCCGCGCGCGATCTGGCGGCGGCCCGGCCGGTCATCATCGCGACGCAGCCGGTGGACGTCGCCGACTGAAGAACCGCCCGGTTCGCGGATGGTCGTGCGGCACGCGCGCGGCTATGGGCGGAGCATGCTGCGCATCACGGACCTCAAGCTCCCCCTGAACCATGCCGAGGAGGCGTTGCCCGCGGCGATCCGCGACCGGTTGCGGATCACCCCGCGCGACCTGATCCGCTATACCGTCGCCAGGCGGGCGCACGACGCGCGCGACAAGATGGACATCCAACTCGTCTATTCGGTCGACGTGACGGTGAAGGCGGAGGCGCCGGTGCTCGCGCGGTTCAAGCGCGATCGCCACGTCAACCCGACGCCCGACACCGGCTATCGCTTCGTGACGAAGGCGCCGGCGGACTATGCGGGGCCGCGGCCCGTCGTGGTCGGGGCGGGGCCGTGCGGGCTGTTCGCGGGGCTGATGCTGGCGCAGATGGGGTTCCGCCCGATCATCCTCGATCGCGGCAAGGTGGTGCGCGAGCGGACCAAGGATACCTGGGGGCTGTGGCGGCGCAGCGAACTGAACCCCGAATCGAACGTCCAGTTCGGCGAGGGCGGGGCGGGGACGTTTTCCGACGGCAAGCTGTGGAGCCAGATCAAGGACCCGCGCCATCTGGGCCGCAAGGTGCTGACCGAGTTCGTCAAGGCCGGTGCGCCGCCCGAGATCCTGACCGAGGCGCATCCGCATATCGGCACCTTCCGCCTCGTCACGATGGTGGAGAGCATGCGCGAGAGCGTCGAGAAGCTGGGCGGCGAATACCGGTTCGGGAACCGCGTCGACGATTTCGACATCGCGGCCGACGATGACGGCACGCGGCGGCTGCGCGGGCTGACGCTCCAGACAGGTGAGGCGATCGAGACGGGGCCGGTGGTGCTCGCGCTGGGGCACAGCGCACGCGACACGTTCCACCGGCTGCACGAACGCGGCGTGCATCTGGAGGCCAAGCCCTTCTCGATCGGGGTGAGGATCGAGCATCCGCAATCGTGGATCGACGACGCGCGGTTCGGTCCGTGCGCGGGGCATCCCGATCTGGGCGCGGCGGCGTACAGCCTGTCGCACCACTGCGCGAACGGGCGCACCGTCTACAGCTTCTGCATGTGTCCCGGCGGCACCGTCGTCGCGGCGACGTCGGAGCCGGGGCGGGTCGCGACCAACGGGATGAGCCAGTATTCGCGCAACGAGCGCAACGCCAATTCGGGAATCGTCGTGGGTATCGATCCCGCGCGCGACTATCCGGGCGATCCGCTGGCTGGGATCGCGCTCCAGCGCCACTGGGAGACGCGCGCGTACGAGGTGGGCGGCGGCGACTACAAGGCGCCCGCGCAAAGGCTGGGCGATTTCCTGGCGGGGCGAGCGTCGACGAAGCTGGGCAGCGTGATCCCGTCCTATCGTCCCGGCGTCCACCTGACCGACCTGGCGGACTGCCTGCCCGACTTCGCGGTGACCGCGATGCGTGAGGCGCTGGTCGCGTTCGGGCGAGAGATCCCGGGATACGACCATCCCGACGCGGTGATGACCGGGGTGGAGACGCGGACCTCGTCGCCGGTACGGATCACGCGCGGCGATACGTTCGAGAGCGTCAACACCACGGGGCTGTATCCGGCGGGCGAGGGCGCGGGCTATGCTGGCGGAATCCTCTCCGCCGCGGTCGACGGGATCAAGGTGGCGGAGGCGGTCGCGCTGGCGCTGGTCGCGCAGGACAAGGCGGCGCGCGCCTAGCCCAGATATGCCGGGTCGAACCCGGCGAGCGCGGCCATGCGATCCCAGTCGTGGATCCGCAGGCAGCCGTCCTCGAGCGACAGCAGCGCGTCGCGACGCATCTCCTGCAGCGCCCGGTTGGTATGGATCGCGGTCATCGCGCAGGCGTCGCCGAGATGCGACTGGGTGAGCGGCAGCTCGCACGCGCCGTCCTCCACCAGTCCGACGCGCGACAGCCGAGCGTGCAATTCGCACAGCAGGTGCGCCAGCCGGCGCCGGGCGGAGCGATGACCCACATTGACCGTCCAGGCGCGCTGGACCGCGACGGTGTCGGCCAGATCGCGCCACAGCGCCCGCGCGACGGCGGGATGATCGCGCATCAGCACCTCGAGCCGATCGCGGTCGATCGCAGCGACACGGGCCGCGCCGACCGTCACGACCGACTGATCGAGACGGGGCATCAGCAACGCGTCGAAGTCGCACAGGTCGCCCGGCAGATACAGTGCGATGATCCGGCGGCGTCCGTCACCGCTCGCGACGGAGCGGCAGGCCCAGCCGGTGACGAGCAGGTGGATCTCGTTTGTCGACGTGGCCTGGTCCGCGATCGTCGTTTTTGCCGGCAGGCGTGTCAGCGTGCGTTCCAGCGCGCGATCGATCGCCGCGCGGGCGGTGGCGTCGAGCGCGCCGTACCGACCGAGCTTGCGCGCGAGGATCGCACCAGGCGCGATCGCGGTGTCGAACGTGGCCGGACAGTCGTTGAGATCGGGTTTCATGAGCGAAGCTACGATTGCGAATGGATGGAGGTTGACCGCGCAACACCCGGTTCGTCGCGCATGAAGC
The DNA here is from genome assembly GCF_055231975.1 of Sphingomonas sp. Ell38C01. Classification (NCBI taxonomy): domain Bacteria; kingdom Pseudomonadati; phylum Pseudomonadota; class Alphaproteobacteria; order Sphingomonadales; family Sphingomonadaceae; genus Sphingomonas; species Sphingomonas sp. Ell38C01. The sequence continues at coordinate 1,337,645 of NZ_JBUYVA010000001.1, forward strand.
ACGGTTCGTGGTCGCGGGATGCGTTGGTTGCCGCGGCGGACGGTCGCCATGCGCCGATCCGAGACGTGCGCGTTGCGTCGCTTGCCCTTGTACCCGACGCCGTGGCGGTTATCTATGCTGCACTGCAGCGTTGCGCGACCGGGACAGTCGTTCGTGATGCCGTCCGTCCCAATGTCTCGCGGAAATCTGGTCATGCGACGGCTGTCCGATACCCTGTTTCGCCTCAGCGCGCTGATGCCTGCCAACACCGTCCGTTCGGACGACGGGCAAGGCAGGCTGGCCGAACTGCCTGCGTTCGGCGAGAACCCCGGCGCGCTGCGTGGCTGGATCCATAGTCCCGCCGATCTTGCGCCCGACGCGCCGCTGGTGGTGGTGCTGCATGGCTGCACGCAGACCGCGGCGGGCTATGATCGGGGCGCAGGCTGGAGCGACCTGGCGGACCGACAGGGGTTCGCGGTGCTGTTCCCCGAACAGCAGCGCGCGAACAATCCCAATCTGTGCTTCAACTGGTTCGCACCCGAGGACACACGACGTGGTGGGGGCGAGGCGGCGTCGATTCGGGCGATGATCGAGGCAGTGGTGCGGGCCCACAGGATCGATCGCGGACGGATCTTCGTGACCGGACTGTCGGCAGGGGGGGCGATGGCGTCGACGATGCTGGCAACCTTTCCCGAACTGTTCGCGGGCGGCGCGATCATCGCGGGCCTGCCCCACGGCACCGCGACGTCGGTGTCGCAGGCGCTGGACCGGATGCGCGGGCATGGTGGCGGGCAGGGTGCGGCGCTTGCGGGACTGGTCGAATCCGCATCGGCGCATCGCGGGCCGTGGCCGCGAATCTCGATCTGGCACGGCACCGCGGACAGGACCGTCGACGCGTCGAACGTCGCCGCGATCGTCGCGCAGTGGCGCCCGCTCCACGGCGCCGGCGAGGCCATCGCGACGGCCCCCGTCGACGGCTATCCGCGCACAGAATGGCGCGACGCGAGCGGGCGTGTCGTGATCGAGCATTACGCGATCACCGGGCTGGGGCATGGCACGCCGCTGGCGACATCGGGCGACGATGCCTGCGGACAGGCAGGACCGCACATGCTGGAGGCCGGGATCTCGTCGACGCGCCATATCGCGAGATTCTGGGGCCTGCTCGATGCAGGGGCGAATGGGGCACCGACGACCGATCAGGATACCGCGACCGCACCGTCCCGCCAGACCCCGGACGACGCCAGGAGCCGCACGACCGCTGGCCGCGCCGGACCGGCGGGTGCCGCAGTCGGGATCATCGAGGATGCGCTGCGTGCGGCAGGGCTGATGCGCTGACCCGGCGGATCCCGGACGCCCCGGGTGCCTTCCGGCTTTGTCCTTCGGCAGAATCCGTTTAGAAGCGAGGCGGCAAACGCGTCCTCGGTTCGAGTCAAGATATGTACGAGCCTTTTCGCCCTCTTTATAGAATTGCAGCCGGAAGGCCCCGGTATCGCGAGGATATCGTCCGCAATCTTTCGGAAGGGGTTTCAGGCGAAAGGGCCGGTTCCGATGTAGTAGCGAATCGTGTTTGACGATCGTTTCGGGGCAGGTATGACTTATGACCATGGGTGACAGGATGCATGCCCGGTAAGACCGACCAGCATGTCGCGCGACAGGCGAACGACGCCCTGAGCCTGCTGATCGACGGCGCCACCAACTATGCGATCTACATGCTCGATCCCGCGGGGCGGGTCGCGATCTGGAATCGCGGGGCCGAACGCATAAAGGGATGGGACGAGGCGGAGATCGTCGGGCGGTCCGCCGATGTGTTCTATCTTCCCGAGCATGTCGCTGCGGGCAAGCCGGCCAGCGAACTGGCGCGCGCGAAGAGGCTGGGCAAGATCGAGGAAGAGAGCTGGCGGGTCCGCAAGGACGGGTCGCGGTTCCTGGCCAACGTCACGATCACGGCGCTCTATACGCCGTCGGGCGAGCTCCACGGGTTCGGCAAGGTGGTGCGCGACATCACCCAGCAGCGCGCGGCGGAAACCGCGCTGGCACGACGCGAGATGCAGCTGGCCTCGATCCTGGCGACGGTGCCGGAGGCGATCGCGGTACTCGACGACGAGCTTCGCATCGTGTCGTTCAGCAAGACCGCGGAGCGGCTGTTCGGCCATGCGGAGGCCGACGTGATCGGCCGCGCGGCGCCCGCGCTGCTGGTGGCGGAGGGCGAGGCGTTCCTGCCGGACGGCGACGCCGGCACGCCGACGGGTGGGCGGCGGATGATCGGGGTGCGGTCGGACGGCACCCGATTCCCCTTCGAGCTGGCGCTGGGCGAGATGCAGGGCGATACCGTACACGGCTTCACCGCCTTCATGCGCGACCTGAGCGAGCGCGAGGTTACCGAGGCGCGGCTCGAGAATTTGCAGAACGAACTGTTCTATGTCGCGCGCGTCAGTGCGCTCGGCGCGATGGGATCGACGCTAGCGCACGAACTCAACCAGCCGATCACCGCGGTGGTGAACTATGCGGAGGCCGCGCGGGACCTGCTGGCGGCGGGCGGTGACCGCGAGATGGTGCGCGACGCGCTCCGTCGCGCGGTCGACGAGGCTTTGCGTGCGGGCGAGATCGTCCGCCAACTTCGCAGCTTCGTCGCACGCGGCGAGGTCGACAAGCAGCCCTGCGACCTGGTTGCGCTGATCCACGAGACGCACGCGATGGCGGGGGGCATCCTGCGCGAGCACGGTATCGCGACCCGGCTCGACCTGGCGCAGGGCATGCCGCCCGTGCTGATCGAGCGGATCCAGATCCAGCAGGTGCTGCTCAACCTGATCCGCAATGCCGCGGACGCGATGGCATCGTCGCCGCGTCGCGTGCTGTCGATCCGGACGTGGCGACGGGCCATGACGATGTGCGTCACGGTCGCGGACACCGGCCCGGGCATCGCGCCGGACATGGTGGTGTCGCTGTTCGACGCGTTCACGAGCGACAAGGCGGGCGGCATGGGGGTCGGGCTGTCGATCTGCCGCACCATCCTGGAGGCGCATGGCTGCCGGATATGGGCGGATAGCGACGCGACGGGGGCCGCCATCCACTTCACGGTCCCGTTGCTGGAGGTGCGATATGGGGGCGATTGACCGCCACGTGCACGTTGTCGACGACGACGATTCGGTTCGCGCCTCCACCGCGTTTCTGCTGACCGTGGCGGGATATTCGGTCGAGGTGTGGGGATCGGGATCGGTATTCCTCGAGGCGATCGACCGCCTGCGGCCCGGTTGCGTGCTGCTCGACCTGCGGATGGCCGGGCTCGACGGGCTGGAGGTGCAGGGCGCGCTTCAGATCCGTGCGCCGCTGATGCCGGTCGTCATCCTGACCGGGCATGGCGACATCAACGCAGCGATCCGCGCGATGCGCGCGGGCGCGGTCGACTTCCTGGAGAAGCCGGTGGAAAAGGCCGTGCTGATCGCCGCGATCGAGGCCGCGTTCGTGCGGCTGACGGATTCGCGTCGCCATCTGCGGTCGATCGAAACCGCACGGGCTGCGCTGGCGTGCCTGACCGATCGCGAACAGGATGTGCTGGAGGGGTTGTCGCGCGGGCTGTCGAACAAGGGAATTGCGATCGATCTGGCGATCTCGCCGCGCACCGTCGAGATCCACCGCGCGAACATCATGACCAAGCTGGCGGCACGATCGCTGTCGCAGGCGCTGCGGATCGCGTTCTCCGCGGGGATGGGCGACGTGACGGCGGCGGCACCGCAATCAGAGATATAGCGCGGCGACGATCGCGGCGATGTCCGCCGGGGGGAGCGTATCGAGCACGATCTCGCGCGCCGGCGTGGTGCTGAAGCCGTGCATCGCGCCATCCCGATCCGCGATCACCGCGACGATGCGATGCCCGGCCCCGTCGCGCACCAGCGCAAGCCCGCCCGCCTGCGGCGAGCGATCGGGATCCGCGATCAGCGTCGACTGCCCCGGCAGCCCGCCGCCGAGCGTGGCCCGGCACATCCGCACCCCGAACGCGCGCGGACCCGCGATCGCCGGCACCTCGACGCGCGTGCCGATCGGCGTCATCGCCAGCAATCCGTCGCCGAGCGCGACCCCGTAGACGGGGGCGAACCGGCGATCGGTTTCGGCTTCGGACGCCGCACCGGTGTCGGGCACCTGCCGCGCGACGGGCGGCGGGACGCGGCGTGGCAGGTCGCTGGCCAGTTCGGTGCGCAGGACCGCGATTCGTCGGCGCGTGCGCTCGTGGCGCGCGCGGGCATCCATGATCCCCTCGCGGAAATCGTCGAGCCGGCCTTGTGCGTGGAGCGTTTCGAGATGATCGCGCAGCGCGGCTTCGTCCGACAGCCCGAACAGCCGGACGATCGCGGCCATCGTCGCCGCGTTCCAGCGCGACAGGCCCTTATGCGCATTCTCGATCCGCGACAGGATGACGGGAGGAATGCCATAGTCCGCGTCGATCATCGGCGCGGACAGCCGGTCGTTGTCGTGGCGCAGCGCGCGCGTCGCGGCTGCAAGCAGCACCGCCATCCGCGCTTCCTCGTCGTCGTCGAGGATCACGCCATCGGCGAACGGCGCGAACCAGTCGGCGATGTCGAAATCGCCTGCATCGACGTCGATCAGCAGATCGGCGGGCGCGATGCCCAGCGCGGCGGCGATCCGCGCGAGTTCGTCGGCGCGCGCGAACACCTCCCCGCGCTCGATCTTCGAGAGCCGGATATAGGGAATGTCGGGGATTGCGGTGGCAAAGGCGAGCAGCGTCGGCTGCGCGTGGCGGAGGCGCTGTTCGCGGACGCGATTGGGGAAGACGACGCCGCGATACCGGTCGATCGCGATCGCACGGCCATCGCCGGTCGACGGCACTGCGGGCGTGAGCGCGCGGCGCCCCCTGGCGCGGCGTGCGAGGGCGGGGATCAGTCGGCGAGAATCTGAGGCACGGTCCACTGACGCTGCCTAGCCCAGCGTTATGCCGCTTTCAAAATCAATCCCGTCCGGTCTGGCGTGCATCTGCCTCGTTTCGCAGCAATGCCCAAAGGCTGTGGCCCGCGAACGGCTTCAGAATGCTTGCACCGCCCGGGGCCGCGGCGGCGAGGAGCCAGCCGGCATCCGTGCCGGGGGCGGAATCGACCAGCGCGACACCGACGCCGTCGGTGACGATGCAGCGCGGCGATTCGTGCGGGATGAGCGTGTCGAGCCGGTGCGCGAGTGCGGCGGTCGCCGCGTGGAGCGCGCCCAGCGCGGACGCCAGGACCGGGGCAGTGTAAAGCCGTGCGGTGCGTCGACGGCACGGCGCGAGCCGGTCATCCCAGGCGAGCGCCGGGAGGAGGCGGGTCTTCGCCAGCGCGATCGTCAGCAGCGGAGCATCGAGGCAGGCGAGCAGGCCGTCCGCGAGCGTGGCGACGTCGCTGGCGGGCAGAGCGAAAGCCCCCATCGTCTCGAACCGCCACCGCGTGGGCACAAGCACATCGTTCGAGATCATCGCCAAACCCTTCCCAATGGTTATGGCATTCTAGGAAGGTTTTCGGCCCGGACGGCGCGCCGGTGCGCATTTCGGTTAAGAGTATGCCGATCAGGCGACGGTGCGGATCTTCGCACGGGGCTTGCGCGGCAGGCTGACGTGCGCGGGCGCGAAGCGGGTGCCGCGCTGCGAGAGGTCCGCGATCGTGGCCGCGGCGCGCTTGGCGATCTGACGCGTGCGCTCGCGGATCGCGTCCTCGGTGGCGTCGGAGATGCGCGGGGCGGTTGCCTCGACATCCTCGGACAGGCGGCGCTCGATCGCCTCGCGGTGGAGCGCGATCTTTTCCTCGAGCTGCGCGCGATCCGCGTCGTCGATGGGGTAGAGCGCGGCACGCAGCCGCGGCGTGCCGGCGGCGCTGCGCTCCGGCACCGCGCGCTCGCGGGCGCGGCGCTTGAGCTGCTCGATCCCGACGGTGCGCAGGTGATCGACATAGTCCTCGATCAGCCGGGCGCGCGTGGCGCCGGCCATGTGGTTCGAGGCGGCGGCCTCGGTCCGCGACAGGGCGTCCTCGTCGACGATCGTCGCTTCCAGCGTCATCTCGTCGCCGTCGCCGCCGGCCACCGGGGCATGGAGCGAGATGGTGGTGGCCGAGACCTTCTTCGCACCGGGGCGCTGATCGGTCATCAGGCGGTAGCGCAGGCCCTGGAGCTCGCCGCGCAGCTGCCAGTTAACGAAGGTGGTGAACTGCGCCTTGGCGGGATCATAGCCCTGGATCGCGCGGTGGACGCCGATCGCGCAGACCTGCTCTGCATCGTCCCAGTGCGCGACGAGGCCGTACTGGCGGACGAAGTGGCGGATGCGCGGCGCGATCAGCTTCAGGATGCCGGCGAAGGCGCGATCGGCGGTGACGCGCTGGCGGTTCGTCTGCGTTTCGCCTTCCGCGGGGGTGTTCGCGATGACGATGGCGACGGCGGTTTCGAGCGCTGCGGTAACCTTGGACATGATCGGATTTCCCCAAACCCTGTGGGAGTGTTGCTCACTCCCGACATCGCCAAAATGGGGCTCAATGGTTAATATCCGGTATATTCCTAAAACGATCCTATAATTACGCATTCGCCATGTAGCGCGCGGGCTGGACCTTGCGATCGAGATAGGAGAGCAGCCAGTCGCGGTGCGCTGCCGATGCGTCGCCGGTGCGCGCGATCCGCGTATCGCTGCCGCTTGCGCCGACCTGCGCGGTGAGGAGGCGGCGTGCGCGCGAATCGTCGAGCCCGCCGTCGCGCAGGAAGCGCACCGCGTCTCCCAGCCCGAGATGATGCCCGAGATAGGCGAGCCGCGCGGTCGCGCCGACTTCGCCGTCCGCGGAGACACCGGCGCGTTCGAGGCCGGCGAGGTTGCGCTTCGCGAAGTCGGCGATCCCCTCGATCGCGGCGTCGGGGCGATAGCGCAGCGCGAGCAGCGCGGGGCGCGCGGCGGCGGTCACCTGGCCTTTCGCGTCGAGCCAGCCGGCGTCGCGTGCGGTGTCGTGGAGCCAGGTGCCGCGCGTTTCCGCCAGCCCCTCCCACGTGCGGCTGAGAAACTGGCCGAGCCCCGCCGCGCTCGATCGCGGGTTGCGCGAATGGACCTGCCATGCGCCGTCGCGCGTCTTGCCTGCCTCCGCATCGACGATCGCGGCGAGCGCGGGGGCGGGGATGCCGGTGCGCACGGCTGCTGCGTCGAGCACGGGGGCGTAGCGCGCGTTGGCGCCGAGCCCGGCGACGCGCGCGGAGGCTTCGACCGCGCCACCGCGCGCGCGGTGGCGCTCGATCGCGCGTGACGGCGCGGGCTCGGCCGGCGCGGCGGTCGGCTCGGTCGTCAGCGCGAGCAGAGTCTGTAGCAGGTCGCCGTCGGGCATGGCGGGCGCGCGGATGGCGACGCCGCCGATCGTCACGTCGCTATCCTCGTGCCCCAGCGCGGCGTGCCACAATGCGCTCGCGCTCGCCGACTTCGCCTCGCCATAGAGCATCGCCGCGCGCACCGGCGGCGTCAGCGACTGAAGCGAGGCGCGGTCGATCATGCCGCAGGGCCGAACAGCCCGGGATGCCGGACCGGGGTGCCGCGCGCGGGATTGCGCCGGACGCGGATGCGGCGCGCGCCGATCATGTCGTCGATCGCGGCCTGTTCGGCGGCATCGAGCGCGCGCTGCGCGTCCTCGCGGTGGCGCGCGGCGGCGGTCTCGATCGCGGCGCGCGAGCCATAGCATTCGACCGCACGGCGGCGCAGCGCCTCGATCTGCGCCTGCGCGGCGACGCGGTCCGCGCCCAACGTCGTGCGGCGTTCGCGGGTGCGGACGAAATAGCGCTCCGTCGTCAGCCGCGGATCGCCGGCGGCGAGCGCGCATTCGCGCAGCATCGCCGCCTCGATCTCGATATGCGCGGCCTCGATCCGCTGAAGCTCGTCGAGCGCGAGGCCGATCGCGGCGCGGACCTGGTCGAGCTGGCGCTCGGCGATGCGCAGCGCGGTGTCGAACGGGGTCATACGACGCCTGCCGGGACGGCCGGGGCCTCGAGCATCGCGGACAGCGTGTCGAAGGTGGCGGCGGAATAGCCGCGGTCCTGCTTGCCCTGCGTCAGCAACGCCTCGATATGCGGGGCGAGGCGGATCGCCTCGTCGACCTCGGCGCTGGAGCCGGGCTTGTAGGCGCCCAGCCGGACCATCTCCTCCATGTCGCCATAGGTCGACAGCACGCGCCGCGCGGCGAGGCGGACGCTGTTCTCCTCGCTGCCGTGGCAGTGGGGCAGCGTGCGCGAGACGGACTTGAGCACGTCGATCGCGGGATAGCGGCCGCGCTCGGCGATCTTGCGGGTGATGACGACATGGCCGTCGAGGATCCCGCGCACCGCATCGGCGACGGGCTCGTTATGGTCGTCGCCGTCGACGAGGACGGTGAACAGCCCGGTGATCGAGCCCTGTCCCGCGGTGCCGGGGCCGGCGCGCTCGAGCAGCCGCGGCAGCTCGGCGAAGACGGTGGGGGGATAGCCCTTGGTCGCGGGCGGCTCGCCCGAGGCGAGCCCGATCTCGCGCTGCGCCATCGCGAAGCGGGTGACCGAATCCATCAGGCACAGGACGTTGAGGCCCTGGTCGCGGAAATGCTCCGCCACCGCCATCGTCGTCCAGGCGGCCTGGCGACGCATCAGCGCGGGCTCGTCCGAGGTGGCGACGACGACGACGCTGCGTGCCAGCCCCTCGATGCCCAGATCGTCCTCGACGAATTCCTGCACCTCGCGGCCGCGCTCGCCGATCAGCCCGATCACCGCGACGTCGCACTTCGTCCACCGCGCGAGCATCGACATCAGCACCGACTTGCCGACGCCCGAGCCCGCGAACAGGCCGAGGCGCTGGCCCTCGCACAGCGGCGCGAACACATCGAGCGCGCGGACCCCGGTCTCGACCTTGCCACCGACGCGGGTGCGCGCGGCGGCGGGGGGCGGGGTGGCGCGGATCGGGCGCGCGACGAGGCCCGAGGGCAGCGCGCCACGGCCGTCGACCGGGCGGCCGAGCCCGTCGACCATGCGGCCGAGCCAGCCATGGCTGGGACGGATCGTGAACTGCCCGGCAGCGACGACCGCGCGCGCGCCCGCGGCGATCCCCTGCGGATCGCTGAACGGCAGGCACTGCGCGACACCGTCGTCAAGCCCGGTGATCTCCGCCTCCAGCGTGCCCGACGGGGTGGCGATGCGCATGCGGGCGCCGATCTGCGCGGCGCTGCCGAGCCCGCCGACCTCGATCAGCGCGCCGCGCGCGGCGACGACGGTGCCGTAGCGTTCCTCGTACGGCATTTCGCGCAGCGAGGCGGCGGCGGCGCTGAACAGCTTCGACGCGCGCATCATGCGGCCTCCCCCGCGAGGCGCGCGAGCGCGGCGGTTTCCAGATCGATGATCGCGCGGCAGGCGACCAGCGCGCGGTAATAGTCGCCGAGTGCGGCGCAGCGCGCGAATTCCATGCAGGCGCGCTTGGCGGCGTCGCTCTCGAACGCCTCCATCAGGTCGCCGAGCAGCGCGACGACGCGGTCCTGATGCTGGACCCGGCCCGCCTCGTCGACATAGGCCATCATGCAGGCGAGGTAGAGCCGGCGCGCGGGCGTGGTCGCCTCGTGCGGGGACATCACCTCGCGACCGCGCAGGATCGAGACGCGGTTCTCGACGACGAGGTCCGCGCGGCCGTTCGCGCGCAGGACGGCGCCGTTCACGATCATCTTCTCGCCGTCGCGCAGGGATATCCGCAGGGTCATCGGGGGTCCGCTCCATCTACAAAACTGGTGGGAGCGTTATAGGATGGGTTAACGCGGCGGCGGCGCGCGCCCCGGCAATTTTTGCCGCGTCCGATGGCAGGGGGCGACATTTCTGCCTGGTATTTCTGGCCGGTCGCGACCGGAGCGGGAGGCCGTCCCCTATAACGAAAGCCAGCAAGCCCGCCCGATCGAGGGAGTCCGTTCGAATGAGCCTTTATTCCGCGCTGTTTTCCGGCGTCACCGGCCTGTCCGCCGAATCCGCGGCGATGGCCGGCGTCGCCGACAACATCACCAACATCAACACCGTCGGCTACAAGGCGGTGGACAACCAGTTCTCGACGCTGGTCGGCGACGGCCGCACCTCGGTCGCGTACCAGGCGGGCGGGGTCACCTCGGTGGCCAAGACGCTGATCTCGAAACAAGGGCTGCTCGGCACCTCGTCGAGCGCGACCGACCTGGGCATCCAGGGCGAGGGGTTCTTCGTCACGCGGACCGGCAGCGGCAAGGACGCGGCCGTCAACCTGACGCGCGCGGGATCGTTCAGCCCCGACAAGAACGGCTTCCTGCGCAACAGTGCGGGGCTGTACCTTCAGGGCTGGCGCCTGGACGCGGACGGCAAGTACAATAACACCGGCACCGTCTCCGCGCTGGAGCCGGTCAGGATCAGCGACCTGGCCGGCACCGCGACGCCGACGACCAAGATCCAGATCCGCGCCAATTTCCAGAACACCACCGCGACCCACACCGGCGCCTATGCCGCGGGCAATCTGGCGACGGGCACCGTCACCCCCGATTTCCAGCGCACCGTCGACATCTATGACGGGCAGGGCAGCGCGCACCGCGTGACGCTGGGCGTCATCAAGACCGGTGCGAACGAGTGGAAGGGCGAGATCTACGCGACGCCCGCCGGCGACGTGACCCAGGCGAACGGCCTGCTGGCGAGCGGGACGATCAAGTTCAACGGCGACGGCAGCCTCGATCTGGCCGGCAGCGACCCGGCAATGTTCGGCACGATCACCCCCGCCTGGACCAACGGCGCCGCCGCCAAGCCGATCGCCCTTCAGTTCGGCACCAACGGCGCGCTCGACGGGTTCACCCAGTCGGGCAGCGCATCGACGGTGGTGTCGCAGGCGGTGGACGGCGGGGTCGTCGGCAACGCGACGATCTCGGTGTCCGACACCGGTGTCGTCAGCGCGCTGTTCGACGACGGAACGCTGCGCAGGGTATTCCAGCTGCCGCTGGCGACGGTGCCCAACCCGGACGGGCTGACGCGCACCTCGGGCAACGGCTTCATCCCGTCGGAGGTGTCGGGCAGCTATTCGATCAACCCGCCGGGCGGGCTCAATTCGGGCAAGATCAAGAGCAATTCGCTTGAAGCCTCGACCTCGGACCTGGCGCAGGAGTTCACCAACATGATCCGCTTCCAGCGCGCGTACAGCGCGTCGTCGAAGATCATCACGACGGTGGACGAGATGTTGCAGGAAGTCAGCAACCTCAAGCGGTGACGCCTGTGGTGGATGGGAGCATGAGGCGTGTCGCTTAGCGAGATCCTGTCGTCGGCCCTGTCGGGGCTGGGCGCGGCGCAGGCCGGGATCCGCACGGTCTCGACCAATATCGCGAACGTCAACACGCCGGGCTATGCGCGCCAGAAGATCGCGCAGACCACCGACGTGATCGAGGGGCGCGTCGTCGGCGTCAGCGTCGGCGAACCGACGCGCGTCGCCGACAAGTTCCTGGAAGGCGCCGTCTATGTGCGCGCCGGCACCGCGGGCCGGGCGGAGGCGGAGTCGACCTATCTCGGCCGGCTCCAGTCGCTGCTCGGCGCCCCGGGGGCGGAAGCGGGGTTGCCCGCGCGGCTCGACGCCATCGCCAAGTCCGCCACCGCGATGACCGGGGCGGCGGGCAGCACGCAGACCAACGCGGTGTTCGTCGCGAACGTCACCGATGCGATCGCCTCGATCCGCAGCGTCGCGAGCGATGTCGAGGGGCTCCGCTCCGACGTCGAGGGCGAAGTGGGCAGCACCGTCGGGCGCGTCAACACGCTGCTGCGCACGATCCACGACCTGAACGAGACGATCTCCAAGGCGGCGGGCGCGGGGCTGTCGGTCAGCGGATCGGCGGATCAGCGGACGACGGCGATCGAGGAATTGAGCGGGCTGATGGGCGTCGTCGCGCGCGAACAGCCCGACGGGCGCGTGACGATCGACACGACCGCAGGCATCCAGCTGGTCGACCGGCGGCTGCGCCAGCTGTCCTATCCCGCATCGGGCGCAGGATCCGCGCAGCCGACCTATCCGCCGATCGAGGTCCGTCTGGTCGGCGACGACGGATCGGCGGGCGTCGCGACCGGCGAAACGGTCGATTCGGGGGGCATCGGGGGAAAGCTGGGCGGCCTGATCGACCTGCGCGACCGACAGCTCCCGGCATTTTCGGTGCAGCTCAACACGCTGTTTTCCGGGCTGGCGCAGACGCTGAACGCGGCATCGAACGCGGCCACCGCGGTGCCGCCGCCCGCGACGCTCGCCGGGCGCGCGACCGCGCTGACCGGGGCGGACCGGCTGGGCTTCACCGGCGCGGCGACGTTCGCGGTGACGAAGAGCGACGGGACGCTGCTGACGAAGGCGCGCGTCGACTTCTCCGCGTTGGGCGCGGGCGCGAGCGTCGACGATGCGGTCGCGGCGATCAATACGGGGCTGGGGAGTGCGGCGACCGCGTCGTTCGCGAACGGCAAGCTGACGATCGCGGCGAGCGCGGCGGGCACCGGCGTGGTGGTGGCGCAGGACGCCGCCGCGCCGAGCGCGCGCGCGGGCGTCGGGTTCTCGCAGTATTTCGGGCTGAACGACATGGTCGGCAGCGACACCGCGATGCTGGCGCCGTCGGGGTTCAGCGCGTCCGATGCGCACGGCTTTGCGGCGGGGCAGTCGACCGAGTTCGCGCTGCGCGACGCGAGCGGGCGGATGGTCGCGCGCTATGCGTTGCCGGGGGCGACGGGCAGCACGTTCGGCGATCTGGTCACCGCGCTGAACGCCAGCCCGATCGCCCGCTACGGCAACTTCGCGATGAGCGACAGCGGCCGCGTGGCGTTCACGTCCTCGGCCGCGGATGCGGGGGCGACTCTTTCAGTGCTGTCGGACAGTACCGACCGGGCCGGCACGGGGCGGGGGTTCGCCGAGATCACGGGGCTGCGCAGCGACGCGCGCGCGCTGGAGACCGCAGAGGTCCGGCGCGATATCGTCGCCGATCCGGGCAAGCTGCCACTGGCGACGTTGCAGGACGTCGCGGTGGGCAAGAAGGCGCTGGGCGTCAACGATCGCAGTGCCGCGACGGGCTATGTCGACGCCTTCTCCAGCACGATCGACCTGGGCGCGGGCGGCGTGACGACGGTGGGGCGGTTCGCCGCCACGACGCTGGGTGCGGCGGGAACCAACGCCGCGCGCGCGGCGACGACCGCGACCGAAACGTCGGCGCGGCGCGACGATGCGATCGCGCGGCGCGACAATTATTCGGGCGTCAGCATCGACGAGGAACTGTCGCAGATGGTGGTGCTCCAGAACAGCTATTCGGCCGCCGCGCGCGTGATGACGACCGCGACCGAGATGTACGACACGCTGCTCGGGATGGTCCGATAGCATGGGAGCCTCCGCATGATCCGCGTCGCCACCGTTCCGCTGCAGCGCACCGTCGCCGCAGGGATGCAGCGTGCGCAGGCCGCGCTCGCCGATACGCAGCGCCAGCTCGACAGCGGGAAGAAGGCGCAGGATTATGCCGGCCTTGGCAGCGATGCGCTGCGCGCGCTGTCGTCGCGCTCGCTGGTCGCGGCGCAGGAAGCCCATGCGGCCTCCGCGACGCGGCTGGGGACGACGCTGTCGCTGTACGACGCCAATATCGGCCAGATCGAATCGTCCGCCGCGACGCTGCGCCAGTCGGTGCTGACCGCGATCGGGACCGGGCAGACCGGCGGGTTGCAGGAGGCGATCGAGGGCGCGTTCGGGCAGGTCCGCGCCGCGCTGAACGCGACCGACGGCAGCGATCCGCTGTTCGCGGGCGCGCAGCCCGGCGCGCCGTTCCTGCCGACGACGCTGGCGGAAACGGCGGGCGCGACCGACGCGACCGCGTTCGCCAACGACGATGTCCGTGCCGCCGCGCGCGTCGGCGAGAGCGTCGACCTGACCTATGGCGTGACCGCGAAGACGCTGGGATCGGGGCTGCTCGCGGCGTTCCGCACGCTGGCGGAGGCGGGGACGATCGGCGCGACGCCGACCGCCGCGCAGGCCGGTGCGCTGAAGACCGCGATGGCGCAGATCGACGCCGCCCTGCCCGGCGTCCGCGCGGTCAACGCCGAAAACGGGCGATTGCAGGCGCAGGCCGAGACGATGGCCACGCGCGCCGACGCGCGCAAGACGCTGCTCGAGGACTCGATCTCGCGCACCGAGGACGCGGATTACGGGCAGATTGCGGTCGATCTGGCGCAGCAGCAGACGGTGCTGAAGGCGAGCTACTCGGTGTTCTCGCAGCTGACGCAGTTGAGTCTGGTCAATTACATGAAGTGAGGGGCCCCGACCCTGCCTTCGTTCGTGCTGAGCTTGTCGAAGCACTGTCCTTGCCAGCGTCGAAAGAAGGACCGCACTTCGACAGGCTCAGTGCGAACGGTGGGGGGATACGAACGGACCGAGAGTGGCCGAGCCTTCCTACCCCGCCGGCGTCATCGCGGCGGCGCCGCCGTCGAGCAGGTCCGCGAACGTGCCCGCGGGGCTGGCGGAGGGGAGTGCGGCCATCGCCTTGCCGAAGGTGGCGGCGTCGATCGCGCCGGGGTGACCGGTCAGCATCGTGAACACGCCGTTGCTGGCGAGGGGCGCGAACGCCGCGGCGTAGCGCGTGCGCAACCGCGCAAGATCGGCGTCGCGGCCAATCATAGCGAGCGCGATCGCCTGGCGCAGCACCACCGCCTGCCCGACCTGGCCCAGTACGCCCTTGGGCAGCATCGGCGCGTTGGCGGCGGCGAGGTGCGTCCAGTCGTGTGCGCGCCAGTAGAGCTCGGCGCCGAGCGCCGCGCCATCGGGCACGTCGCCCAGCGCCGCGAGCGCTTCGGCGCGGCGGCCGGTGAGGTGAAGCGCCACCGCCTCGACGCGCAGCCGTTCGGCGCGCATCGCGGGCGGATAGGGCACTGCATCGGTCGCGCGCAGCATGCGGATCGCGTCGTCGGGCTTGCCCGCGAGGATGCGCAGGCTGGCGACGCGGACCGACAGCGGGCCCTGCTCGACATCCTGCGCATCGGTATCGAGCCGGTGCTGGAGCAGATCCGCGGCGCGCTGGTACAGTCCCGCGGCCTGGAGCCGATCGACCAGCCGTTCGGCGAGGCGGTTGCCCTCGACGCCGGCGGGCGCGATATCGCGATAGTCCCAGAACAGCCCCGCGGCGGTCGCGATGTCGAGCGGCGAGCCGGGGGCGAGCGCGGTCGCCAGCGTGGTGCGCAGCGTCCCGAGGAGCGTGGCGGTGTCCGCGCGCGGCGCGCCGTAGCGGAACAGCGCGGCGCCCGCGGCGAGCAGGCGGACGCTGTCGTGCGCATCGGTCGCGGCGCGAACCGCGAGGCTCAGCGCGCGTTCCTCGATCGCGTCCCCGCGCCACGTGAAGAGCAGCGGATCGAGCCGTTTCGCGGCGGCGGCGGGGGTGATGGCGTGTCGGTCCAGCTCGCCCTCGATCGTGGCGAGCGCGGCGTCGGCGCGCTGTTCGCGCGTGCCGCTGAGCGCGACGCGATCGAACCGCAGCCGAGCGGCCTGCGCCTCGCCGAGAAGGGTCAGCGCCTTGCCGCGGAGAAGGTTGGCGGCGGGATCCGCATCGGGAAGATGATGGAGCCACGTCATCGCCGGGGCGGCAAGGCTGATCGCGATCGCGGCGCCTGCGCCCGCCAGCACGAACGGCGCGCGCGCGGATGCGGATCGCTGGTTGAGTGCGGGCAGCGCGCAGTGGTTCTGGTGGACGGCGTCGGCGGCGCGGCCGGTGTCGGCCAGCGTGCGCATTCGCCACAGGCAGGCCTCGGCGTCGTCGGCGAGCATATCGTCGGCGAGCGCCTCCAGCGCCTCGTCGACATGCCCGGCCTGCGCGAAGGCGACCCCGCTGGCGCGGCGCCATGCGGGAACGAGTGCGAGATCGGGATCATCGGCGAGCATGACCGCGAAGACGCCGATCGCATCCGCGCCGCGGCCTTGCGCGATCGCACCGATCGCCAGATCCCAGCGTGCGCCCTGCCGCGTCGCGGGGGTGGCGCGAGCGAGCGCCTGCCATGCGGTATCGCGGGCGATGGCGGGCCAGGCGGCGGGGCCGCTCGCCAGCGGACGTTCGGCGAGCGCGGCGGCGAAGCCGGGAAGCGCCGCATGCGGCAGCGTGGTGGGGGGCTGCGCGGCGGCGACGTGGGGGGCGGCGTGGGCAGCGGCGGGGGCAGCGGCGGGTGCGTGCTGCGTCGGGCCGGCGGCGGCGGAGGCGAGCAGCCATATCGCGATCATGGCAGCCCGACGCCCAGCCATGCGATTCCCGCGCCGCCGATCGCGGTGCCGACCAGGAAGGCGAGCGCGCCGACGATACCGAGGCCCCGGCGCGGCACCGCACCGACGGACTTGCCGTCGATCACGGTCGCGGGCGTATCGTCGCGCCGACGGCCCGGCGCGGCGGCGCCGGCATCGAGCACCCGGACGCGGGCTGGCTTCTGATCTTGGCTCATCGTTTCGTTTACCGTTCGCTTTCACCCAATTATAGGAATGGCCGTCCTACAAGAGACGGACCGGACGCGCTTTTCGGCGACGATCAGCATGTGCGGCCATCACAGGAACCCCGATGACCCGATCCCGACTGCTCCAGACGATCGCCCTGCTGTGCGCCGCGCCGCTGTGCGCCGTCGTGCCGGCGGGCACTGCGTCCGCGTCGGGCGGGGAGGGCGGGGCGGACGGCGTCCACCTGATCCCGATGACGATGCTGGACGTTCCGATCGTCGAGGGCGATCGCGCGACCGGGCGGTTGCGGATGAAGCTGACGCTGCGCGCGGGCGACGCGGCGGGGGCCAAGGCGATCGAGGCGGAGATGCCCGCGCTGCGCGAGGCGGCGCTGGCGGCGGCGGGCGAGTTCGCCCGGCTGCGGGCGTCGCCCTGGGTCGCGGTCGACGCCGGGCGGCTGTCGCACGAGATGACCGCCGCGATCGGCGCGCGCGACCATGCGGTTTCGGGGGTCCTGCTGGTCGAGGTGTCCGCCGTCCGGATCTGAACGCAGGACCGGCGCGGCCTGCGCGCGCTCGACCGTCCTATAAAGAGGGCATGTGGCGAAAGAGGCCGATGTCCCGATCGACGATGTTCCTGCGCTGGCTCAGCCTTTCCGACATGCCGGACGACCTTGCGGTGGCACGGTACGGGCAGGTGCGCCGCGATCTCCCGCTGCTCGGCTGGATCCTGGCAATCCATATCGTCGCCATCGCGGGCACGGTCGGGGCCCGCGCGTCCGTCGCCGTCGCGATGGCGGTCGTCGCGGTCGCGCTGGGGATGACCGTCCGTGGGGCGCGTCGGCGAGCGAGGCCGCTGATCTACGACGCCGAGATGGCGATCCGCCGGATGCGGCGGCTGATCGCGCTGGCCGCACTCGCCGCAAGCGCGCAGGTCGCCATCGTGTTGCTGTTGCACGCCGCCGGCAGTGCCGGGGACGACAAGGCGGAACTGATGGTCGCACTGGCCGCGATGGCGTGCGGCGTGTGCCTGATCGGGGTGCCGCAGGTGGTGCTGGTGCTGGCGACGATCCTGATCGCTGGCGGCGTCGGGCATCATCTCGCATGCGATCCGGCCTCGCTCCTTGTGCTGGCGCCGGGCATCGCCGCCACCGTCGGGTTCGCAGCGCATGTGATGCGGCGCGAGGGGCGCAATTTCGATCAGCTGGTCCTCACGCGGACCGTGCGGCTGGCCAACGAGCGCGAGGCGGCGCGGCTGAGCGCGGAGAACGCACAGCTTGCCAATCTCGATTCGCTGACCGCGCTGCCCAACCGGCGCTATTTCCTGGCGCAGCTCGATGCGCTCGCGGCCGAGCGCAGCCTGACCGGCGAGCCGTTCGCGGTGGGTCTGCTCGATCTCGACCGGTTCAAGCCGGTCAACGACATCTATGGGCACCTGATCGGCGACCGGCTGCTGGCGATGCTCGGCGAACGGCTGGCGGCGGCGGCGGGCGACGGTCTGCTGATCGCGCGTCTTGGCGGCGACGAGTTCGGGATCGTCCTGCCATATTGCGACCCGGCCGGCGAGGGCGACCCCGCCGCGACCGGCGCGACGTTGTGCGCGATCGTCAGCGAGCCCTACCTGATCGACGACGTCCGCATCTCGGTTGGCTGTTCCTGCGGCATCGCGCTGTTTCCCGACGCAGGGCGGAGCGCACGCGAGATCTTCGACCGGGCAGACTATGCGCTGTACAATGCCAAGAGCCGGCGCAGCGGCCGGTGCACCGTCTTTTCCGCCGAACACGAACAGCGCATCCGGTCGGCGCAGGTGCTCGATGCCGCGCTCCAGACTGCGGACTTCGGTGCGGAGATGGACCTGCATTTCCAGCCGATCGTCGATACGCACACGCTGCGTACCGTCGGGGTCGAGGCGCTGGCGCGGTGGACCAGCCCGGTGCTGGGCGTCGTCCAGCCCGCGCAGTTCATCCCTGCCGCGGAGTCTCTGGGCCTGATCGGCGCGATCAGCCTGGCTCTGTTCGGAAAGGCGCTCGCGCAGGTGGAGGCGTTGCCCGACGGCATCTATCTGTCGTTCAACTTTTCCGCGATCGACATCGTGACGCCGGCGACCACTGCTGCGCTGATCGCGCAGATCGAGGCGAGCGGCGCCGATCCGCGCCGCGTCGTCATCGAGATCACGGAGACCGCGGTGATGCGCGACTTCGACGAGGCGGCGGCGACGATCGGGCGGCTGCGTGCGCTGGGGTGCCAGGTGGCGCTCGACGATTTCGGCACCGGCTTTTCCAGCCTGACCCACCTGCGGCGGCTGGCGCTGGACCGCGTCAAGGTCGATGGCAGCTTCGCGTCGGGGCTGGACGAGCCGTCCGGCCGCAAGATTGTCGCCGCGATCGCCGACCTGTGCCGCAACCTCGAGATCGATTGCGTGATCGAGGGGATCGAGACGTCGGAGCAACTGTTGCGGATCCGCCAGTTCGGCTTTCGTTTTGCGCAGGGTTATCTGTTCGCGCGCCCGATGCCGATGGCGGACCTACACGACTGGCTGGCGAACCGGCCGCTGGAGGATGGCGACCTGCCAAGGGCGAGGCCCGTGCCGATGCTGGTCGTCAACCGCTGATCGTGCGGATCAGACCGCAGCCGGCCGCAAAGGTGGTGGGGGTAGTGCAGGGCTAGCCGGCCGGCATTTGGTGAGCCGCGATAGCGTGGAACGGACGGGCAGGATCGCCCGTGGCGCATCGGCGCAAAGGCGAGAAGGCACGAGCGCGCAGTCCCAGCCGAGGGGGCGGCATCCCGCGATGGCAGACGGATCGATGAGCATCGAAAGGCAGTCGGCGACGTTGGGATCCTCGCGCGGGCCGATCGTATCGACGATCTCGCCCGTATCCATCCCGCCGACCGCGGCCGCGCGGGCGGCGGCGGCATCCCACAGCAGCCCGGCGTCGGCGACCTTCAGGCGAAGGGTAATTGCGTAGTCGGAACCGGTCATCGTCGTCGCAGGCCCCCGCCGCGTTATTGTCCAGCGATTTACGGGCATAGCGCCGATTCCGGCAATACGGGAGAATGCGTACGTGAACCGAATATTAACACATATCCGGTTTGGGCGCTTCACCGATGGATGGCCGGCTCATCCGGCGAGGGCGAACCGGCGGCGATAATCCCGCTGCCACTTCGACAGGGCGTCGAAATGATAGGGTTCCACGAAGACGAACCCCGCCTGTCCGTCGCGGACCCAGCGCTGTACCGCGAAGCGGGCCGGCAGTCCGGGGATCGCGATGCGCACCGGCTGGTCGATTTCGGGACAGTCGGCGATCGCGATCCGGCACCCCGCCTGCGAGATGTCGAGGACGATCGCGGCCCGCGCGATGCCGCGCCATGTGACCTGGGCGGCGGCGGCGCTGCCGAGGCGCGGCGACCGCGGGACGTGGCTGCCGCGGCGTGGTCGCGCTTCGAGCAAGTGGCGCACGTCGATCGGGACCGCCGCCCGGACGCCCAGGCGCAGACCGTCGACCCACATCACTTCCGCCTCGACGACGATGCCGTAGCGCACCTCGATCTGGACCGGCGTGCCGATCGGGAGATCGGCGTCGCACTCGAGCATCATGCCGCCTTCGGAGACGTTGCGTATGCGGCATAGATGATCGGCGTGCGCATCGACGAGACGGCCGACGAACAGGATCGTCGTGACGCGCGCGCCGCGTTCGGTCCAGACCGGGGTGTCGACGGTCGTCGCGGCGTATGCCTCGGTCGGACGCAGGGCGGTGGTAAGGGCCATGATGATCGTTTCCCCGGAATCAGGATGGTTCGGCGCGCGTGACCGCGACGCGCTTGACGACGCCGGGACCGAACGCTTCGGGCGCAGCGGCACCGACGACGGCGCGGAGGCGGGCGATGTCGGGCAATTGGCCTTCGGGACCGGCGGCGAGGGGGGTGCGATAGGTGCGCATGTTGATCGCGTGGAGCAGCAGTGGCACCTTCTGCGTGACCGTCGCGGCGTCGTCGGCGGCGACTTCCAGCTCGACGTCGAAGGTGACGTAGCCCGACAGCCCGCCATCGGCGAGGACCAGGGGCGCGAGGATCTTGGGAACCGGAACGAAGCTGGTCGGCCCCGACGCCTCGTGCGGGTCGGCCTTGGCCGGGGCGGGCGGACCGACGATGCGCAGCGTGGCGACCGCGGCCCCCCCGCCGACACCGACGCCCGCGAGCAGCACCGCGACGGGCACGAGCTTGCCGAGAATGCCCATCAGAAGGCGAAGCTCGCATCGGTGGGCAGCGCGGGCGCGGAGCCCTTCGCGACGATCGTGATGCGGCGGTTCTCGGGACGATCGGGCTGATCCGGGTAGACCGGGCGGGTATTCGAGAGCGCGACGACTTCCGCGAATCGTGCGGGCGACAGGCCGGCGGCGACCATCGCGGAGCGCGCGGCCATCGCGCGCTCGCCCGACAGCCGCCAGCCCGCATCGCCCGGATCGGTGCCGTCGGTATGGCCTTCGATCGCGATCTGCGACTCCGACCGCGCGAGCTTCGCCGCCACGCGGGCGAGCGTCTCGCGCGCGAACGGGGTAAGGGTGGCGGTGCCGCTGGCGAACATCGACCGCGCGGCACTGTCCATCAGGCTGATGCGCAGCCCCTCGCGATCCTCCTCGACGCGCATCGCGCGGTTGCCCTTCTCGTCGCGCGGCAGCGTGTCGATCGCGACCTTCATCTCCTGCGCCAGCACGCGCAGCGACGCGTCGGGAATCGCGGCGGTCCCCCCGCGCGCGGCGCCCGGCCCGCGCGAGACCGCGCCGGGGCGGCCCGAGGGATCCTTGGTCGTCTCCGCCTGCGCGCGGCGGCCATAGCCGCCCGATCCCGGCATCCCGCCGACGCCGCTGGCCGAAGCCGAAGATTCGTCGGATTGCGACATCGCGCTGGCGCTGGGGGGCGAGAAATACTCCGCCAAGCCTTTCAGCCGCTGCTTGTCGGGGTTCGAAATCAGCCAGAGCAGCATGAAGAACGCCATCATCGCGGTGACGAAATCGGCATAGGCCACCTTCCACGCCCCGCCGTGATGCCCGCCCGCGACCTTCTTTATCTTGCGGATGACGATCGGGCGCTTGGCGTTCGCGCCGGGGGCGGAGGCCATCGGGGTCAGCCCTGCGCGTCGAGCGCGGCGTGGAGCCGCTGCTGGATCATGCCCAGCCGGACGGGGGCGATCGCGTCGCGTGCGCTGGCGCCATCCGACAGGCGATCGAGCACCGACGCGCTTTCGTGCGCGCACTGGACGATCAGGTCGAACACCTGAAGTCGCTCGATATGGCGGGTCGCGAAATCCTCGTCGCCGATCAGCGCCTCGGCGAGCTGTTCGATCAGCGTGCCGACGTGGCGCAGTTCCTGCGCGATCGCGGTCTGCAAGGGGCCGACGAGATGCCGGGGATCGGAAAAGGCCATGGGATATGTCCGCAAGCGAGAGGTCAGAAGAGTTCGAGTTCGCCGTCGTCGACGAGCACGGGGCGGCGTGGCGGCACCACGACGGGCACCATCTGCGCCACCGCGATCGAGCGTGCCTTGCCCTCGTGGGGCAGGAACTCGACCTTGCGCGCGCGTGCGCCGCCGGTATCGACATGGCCGATCGCGATGCCCTCGTCCGCGACGAAGCGGCGAGCGAAGGCGGCGTTGGCGTCGCCGATCCGCCCCAGTTCCGCGACGATCGTGGCGCCGCCATAGATGTGCGCGCGCAACCGCGACCGCGCCGCTCCGCGCTGCATCATCGCATTGATGAGCAACTCCATCGCGTGGACGCCGTAGCGCTGCATCTGATGGGGATCGACCTGCTGCCCCGCTTCCGGCCGGCCGAGCAGGAAATGGTTCATGCCGCCGACGCGCGCGACCTGATCGTACAGGCACACCGCGATGCACGATCCGAGCAGCGTCGAGATGACGACGTCGGGCTCGGACGTGGCGAGGTGTTCGCCCTGGACGATGTTGATCCGGCGAGGGGCGGGCGCCATCAGGACAGCGCCCCGAACACGCGCTCGATCTTTTCCTTCAGCGCGGCGGGCGCGAAGGGTTTCACGAGATAGTTGTTGACGCCCAGCGCCGCCGCTTTCTGGACGACCTCGCGATCGGACGAGCCGGTGAGCATGATGAAGACGGTCTTGCCGATCACCGGATCCTCGCGGACCGCCTGGAGCAGCTCGATCCCGTCCATGTCGGGCATGTTGTAGTCGGAGACGATCAGGTGCACCCGGTCGTTGCGGACGGCCTCGAACGCCTCGCGCGCGCAACCCTTGTCGCGCACGTCCTTGAAGCCCAGGTCCTGCAGCGAACGACGGATCATCGCGCGCATGCTGGCCTGGTCGTCGACGACCATCACCTTGATCTGGGAGGCAGCGGGCATCGCGTCAGGTCCTCATATTCTCTGGGATTTTTGCGACGGCGGGCTGGGCGCCGCAGGCGCCCAGGATCGCCTGGGGCAGCGCGGCGAGGCCGACTTCGCGTTCGACCGCGCCGGCCGTCATCGCAGCGCGCGGCATGCCGTAGATCACGCAGCTGTCCTGCGACTGGCCGAAGGTGCGCGCGCCGGCGCGGCGCATCGCTAGCAGGCCTTCGGCACCATCCGCGCCCATGCCCGTCATGATGACGCCGACCGCGGCCTTGCCGAGCCGCGCGACCGAGCGGAACAGGATGTCGACCGAGGGGCGGTGGCCCGTCTCCAGATCGCCCTCGAACAGCCGGATCGAGCCGCTGCGCGCACTGCCGACGAGTTCCATGTGCTGCCCGCCACCGGGAGCGATGTAGACGGTGCCGCGCGCGATCGGCGCGCCGTGCGTCGCTTCCTTCACCTTGACCCGGCAGACGCCGTCGAGGCGCGCGGCGAAGCTGGCGGTGAAGGTGCCGGGCATGTGCTGGACGATCAGCACCGGCGGGCAATCCGCGGGCAGCGCCGACAGCAGCGAGAACAGCGCCTCCACCCCGCCGGTCGACGCCCCGATGACGATGATCGCGTCGTCGCGGACCGCGCTGGCGGACACCGCGGCGACCGGGCGCGCGCCAGCGCTGGCGCGCACCGACGAGCGGCCCGCGGCCTTCACCTTCGCGCGCAGCAGCGCGGCGTCGCGCGCGAGATCCTCCGCATTGCCGGAGGGCTTGGCGATATAGTCGACCGCGCCGAGGCGCAGGGCCTCGATCGTCACGTCCGCGCCGCGCGCCGTCAGTGTCGAGCACATGACGACGGGCATCGGCCGCAGCCGCATGATCTTTTCGAGGAAGGACAGCCCGTCCATCCCCGGCATCTCGATGTCGAGCGTCAGGACATCGGGCTTCAGCGCCTTTATCATCTCGCGCGCGACATTGGGCTCGGGCGCCTGGCCGACGACCTCGATCTCGGGATCGGCGGACAGGATGCGCGCGAGGACGGCGCGGATCGAGGCGCTGTCGTCGACGATGAGCGTGCGTACCGGAGTCATGCGGATGCGCCCTCCTTGCGGTAGATGGTCTGTCCGCACCCGGTCATCACGCGTGCGGCGGGGCCGATCAGGCGTTCGGAATGGCCGATGTACAGATGGCCGCCGGGCAGCAGCAGGTCGACGAGACGCTGCTCGAGCTCTTCCTTCGCGGCGTCGTCGAAATAGATCATGACGTTGCGGCAGAAGATCGCGTCGTAGCGCTGGCGCATCGGCCATTCGCCGAACAGGTTCAGGACGTGCGCGGTCACCAGCGCACGCGCTTCGGCGGCGATCGTGAACTCCCCGGGGGCCGAGGCGGACGGGGCGACCCAGGCGCGGCGATAGTCCGCAGGAATCGCGGCGACGGTCTGCTCGGGATAGGTCGCGCGGCGCACGCTCTCGACCACCGGCGGCGACAGGTCGCTCGCCAGCAGCTTCAGGTCCGCGCCGCGCAGCCACGCGCCCGCCGCGCGGTCGCGCCCGAGCAGGCACATCGCGATCGTGTAGACCTCCTCGCCGCTCGAGCAGCCGGCGGACCAGATCCGCACCGGGCGCTGGCGCACCACGCCCTTCAGCGCAGGCACGACATTGGCGGTGAAATGCTCGAAGTGGTGGTTCTCGCGGAAGAAATGGGTGTGGTTCGTCGTCAGCGCGACGACCATCGCGGCGCGCTCGACCCGATCGGTCTGGACCAGGCGGATATAATCCCGGAACGAGGCGAGCCCGTGCTGGCGGAGCCGGCGCGAGAGCCGGCCGTGGACCAGTGTCTTCTTGATGTCGGTCAGGTGGATCCGCGCGTCGCTCTGCATGATCGCGGCGATCGCGGCGAACTCGGCGGCGCCGAGCGGCGGACCGCCCGACGTCGCGTCGCCCGACCTGGACAGGGCGGCGGCATCGCTCACGCGGCGAGATCCAGCGTGCGGGTGATGCCCAGCGCCTCGAGATCGAGGAGGAGCACCATGATGCCCTCGCCGTCCGCCTGTGCGGCCCCTTCCGCGGCGCGCGTCTGCGTCTTGACGAGGCCGGCGATGACGTTGGGCTCGCCGATCTCGATGTCGGGCGCGGGGCGGATCTCGCTGTCCTTGATGAGGACGATGTCCGCGACCTCGTCGACGAGGAAGCCGGCCTGCTTGCCGCCGATGTTGACGACCAGGATGCACGACCGCGCGTGGATCTGGCTGGCGGGCCAGCCCAGCCGCTGGGCGAGGCCGACGACGGGCACCACGGTGCCGCGCAGGTTCGTCACGCCCTTGATATAGTCGGGCACGCCGGGGAGCGGGGTGGGCTCGTCCCATTCGCGGATCTCGATCAGCGCGCGCATGTCGATCCCGAAGATCTGCTCGCCCAGCGAGAAGGTGACGATCTTGCGCTCGTCGATTTTGTCGGCGGTGGTCATGCTGCGAGGCCTTTCACGGGATAGCGGTTGGTGGAGGTGGCGGTGGGGCCGACGAGCGCCTCGATATCGAGGATCAGCGCGATCGAGCCATCGCCCAGGATGGTCGCGCCGCCCAGGCCCCGGATCGGATGCAGGTTCTGGTCGAGGCTCTTGATGACCACTTCGCGACGGTCGTCGATCGTGTCGACCATCAGGCCGACATGCCCTGCGGATTCGCTCTCGACGATGATGACGAGCGAGTCCTCGGGCGACTGCGCGTCATTGTCGGCGAAGCCGAAGGTGCGCGTCAGCCGGCGGACGGGCAGGTAGTTGCCGCGCAGTTCGATGACCTCCCCCGTCGTCGTCGTCGGGCGGACCTGGCCCGGTTCGGGCTGGACCGTCTCGACCACGTTGGCGAGCGGCAGGACGAAGCGCTGGCCGGCGAGGCGGACGATCATCCCCTCCAGGATCGCGAGCGTCAGCGGCAGGACCATCGTGAAGGTCGTGCCCTTGCCGGGGATCGATGCGATCTCGACCCGGCCGCCGAGCGCCTCGACGTTGGAGCGGACGACGTCCATGCCGACGCCTCTCCCCGAGATGTTCGAGATCGTCTCCGCGGTGGAGAAGCCCGGCGCGCAGATCAGCTGGTCGATGTCCTCGTTGGTCAGCACCGCGTCGGCGGCGACGATGCCCTTCTCGATCGCCTTGGCGAGGACGCGCGGGCGGTCGATCCCGGCGCCGTCGTCGGCGACGCGAACGAAGATGCGCGCGCCCTTCTGCTCGGCGGACAGGCGGATCGTGCCCTCTGCGGGCTTGCCGGCGGCGAGGCGGCGCTCGGGGCTTTCGATGCCGTGGTCGACGGCGTTGCGGATCATGTGGGTCAGCGGATCACCGATTTTCTCGATCACGCCCTTGTCGACCTCGGTCGTCTCGCCGGTGGTCTCGAGGATCACCTGCTTGCCCGTTTCCACCGACAGGTCGCGCAGCATCCGGGGGACGCGGCTGAACGCCTGCTTGATCGGCTGCGCGCGCAGCGACATCACCGTGTCCTGGATCTCGCGCGTCAGGCGCGAGAGCTGGGGCAGCTCGACGCGTTCCTGGTCCTTGGGGCTCAGCCGGTCGGCCAGGATCGAGCCGCGGATGACGAGTTCGCCCACGAGGTTGAGCAGCATGTCGAGCTTGGTCAGATCGACGCGGATCGTCTGCTGCGCCGGATCGACCGCGCGGGGCGCGTCGAGGCGATCCTCCGCGACGGCGACGGCGACGGCGGCGGCGGCGGGCGGCGCTGCGATCGCGGGCACGCTGGTTGCAGCGGGGGCGGATACCGGCGCGGCGACGGGCGTGGCGGCGACGACCGGATCGGCGACGACCGGCGCGATGCCCTCGTCGCGCGCGATCTCGACGATCGAGGTGGGCGCGACGAAGTCGAAGCATTCCGCGATCGCGGATTCCTCGACGTCGCCGGGGACGCCGATCGTCCAGCCGAAATAGCTGTGGTCGGGATCGAGGTCACGCAGCGCCGGAAGCCGCGTGCAATCGACCGCGACGACGCGGCCGCCAAGCAGTTCGAGCTCGCGCACGATCAGCAGCGGCTCGCCGCCATTGGCGAGCGCGGCGTCGCAGGGCGCGAACGTGACGTGCCAGTCCGCAGCCGTTGCCGGAGCCAGATCCTCGACCGCGACCGCGACAGGTTCGAAGCCGAACGGATCGAGCGGCTCGACTTCGGCGACGACCGGCTCGAACCCGAACGGATCGGGGTCCGCCAAGACCGCGAGAGGCGCGGGCGCATCGTCGCAGCCGCCGTCGTCGAGCACCTTCTGCAGCGCGGCGAGCGCGGCGTCGTCGTCCGGGGTCGCACGGGTGCCGACCGCGGCGGCGACGTGATCCGACAGGATGTCGAACGCGGTGAGCATCACGCGGGTGACGCCCGGCGTCGGCGCGATGCGGCCCGCGCGGACCTCGTCCAGCAGGTTCTCGAACCGGTGCGAGAAGGCGGTGAGCGCGGCGTGCCCGAACGCGCCCGCGCCGCCCTTGATCGAGTGCACCGCGCGGAACACGCCCGCGATCGTACCGGGCGACACGTCGCCCGCGTTCATCGCCGACAGCCCGCTTTCCGCGGTCGCCAGCCCCTCGGCGCATTCTTCGAAGAAGATGGCCTGGATCTCGTCGAGTTCGTCGCTCACGGGCAGACCCGGCGGATCGCCGTCCCCAGCTTGGCGGCGTCGAACGGCTTGGTGATCCAGCCGGTGGCACCCGCAGTGCGCGCACGCGCCTTCTTCTCGTCGGAGAATTCGGTGGAGAGGACGAGGATCGGCACGCCCTTGAACTCGGGCCGCGCGCGCACCGCCTCGATCAGCTCGAAGCCGTCCATCTCGGGCATGTTGATGTCGGTGATGAGGAGGTCGGGCTTGACCTCGGCCATGCGCTCCAGCCCGTGGCGGCCGTCGTTGGCGGCCTCGATCGTGAAGCCCTGTGCGGTCAGCGACGCCTTCAGCAGCATGCGCATGCTGGCGGAATCGTCGACGGTAAGGATGGTCTTGCTCATGGGGATGTCAGCCTTTCGCGAATTCTAGGCCGAGCGGGTCGGCGAGACGGCAGCCGGCGACGCGTTCGACGAACGCCGCGCTGGGATCGAGGATGGCGAAGCGGTGGCCGGTGGCGTCGGCCTCGCGCCGTGCCGCGACGAGCAGCTGGAGCACCGCCTGGCCGACGCTTTCGACCGCGGAGGCGTCGACCTCCATCGCGCCGTCGAAATCGGCGGCGAGGACGAGGCGGACGCGAATGTCCTCCGCTGTGACGGTGGAGCAGTGCGCGGGCAGCCGGACCGTACGGTCCTGGACGGCGTCAGGCGGGGAGGGCGTTGAGATCATTTTTGGCCTCTTCGAGTGCGGTCTCGAGTTGCTGGAAGGACGGCGCCTTGGACGACGGGGTGATGCGCCGGGCGATCTCGATCGCGACCTGGGTCGCCATGCCCTGGGCATGGGCGACGATCGCGGTCTTCACGATCATGAAGGGCTTGGAATCGAGGTCGATCGTCTCGTTCAGCTTGGCGGCGAGCGGGCCGACCAGGCAGTAGGCGAGCAGCACGCCCATGAACGTGCCGACCAGCGCGCCGCCGATCATCGCGCCGAGCACTTCGGTCGGCTGGTCGATCGAGCCCATCGTCTTGATGACGCCGAGCACCGCGGCGACGATGCCGATCGCGGGCAATCCGTCCGCCATCTGCTGGAGCGCGTGCTGCGGCGCGAGCTCCTCGTGGTGGTGCTTCTCGATATCGTTGTCCATCGCCTCGGCGATCTGGTGCGGATCCTCGAAGCTCATCGTCATCATGCGCAGATAGTCGCAGATGAAATCGCTGAGGTGATGGTCCGCGAGCAGCCGGGGGTAGCGCGAGAAGATCGGGCTCTCCTTGGGCGCGTCCAGATGCGGTTCGATCGCGGTGGCGCCGCCCTTCTTGAAGGTGGACAGCAGCTGGAACAGCAGCGCGAGGAGGTCGCGATAGTCGCTGTCCTTCCACCGCGGGCTCTTGAACGCGCGGACCAGTCCCTTGCCCGCCAGCTTGACCGTCGGCATCGAGTTGGAGACGACGAACGCGCCGATCGCGGCGCCCCCGATCGCCATCAGCTCGTGCGGCAGCGCGTGCATGATGATGTCCATCTTCCCGCCGCCCATGATGAAGCTGCCGAAGACGCATCCCAGGATGATGATGAAGCCGACGGCGTTCAGCATGATGGTCGACCGATGCCTTTCGATGGGAGGAAGATGGTTATCGTCTTATAGGATGCGGTGGCGGGGCGCGGTCGGGAGCGGGCGGTTAATGACGCCGGCCGCCCGCTGCGGCGCAGTCCTGCAGGTCGATCACCGCGAGGTAGTTGCGCAGGCGGTTCTCCTCGACGCGTGCGAGGACGGCGTTGTCGTGGAGTGGGTGGAGCAGTGCCGCGACGTCCGCGCTCCACGGCTCATCGGCCGCGAAGATCACGCCGAGGCCGAACACCGCGGGGATATAGGCGAAGGCGAGCGCCTCGCCCACCGCGCGGCGAGCCTCGAGAAAATCCTCGATCGCGGTGAGCACGCCGTTGCGCGGGCCGCCGGCGGCGAGCGCGAACGCGAAATGCCCCTCGCCGCGGAACCCGCGGCCGATCGTCGCGCCGTCGTCGTCGAGCGTGACGCCGGCGTCGTGGCTGTAGGGCTGGCGCCACTCGGGCGGGATTCGCTCCGGCGCATAATACATGTCGCGGCGCGCGCACGGCCAGGCGACGTCGTGGAGGAAGGCGAGCATCGGCTTGCCGTCGCGGCGCGACAGTTCGCCCACGAGCGCCAGTTCGTGGAATACCGTGAAGTAGTTGTGGTCGCCGTCGATCACCCAGGCGTCGACACCGGCGAGCGTCGGCATCGCCTCAAGGCTGGGCTGCGCGACGTGGCGGACATGCGGATTGGCAGCGACCCAGTCCGTGAAGGCGGGGCGCGGAGTCGGATCGATGCTGGTCAGCCGTCCCCCCACGCCGGCGGCGTGGCCCGCCAGCACGGTCGACATGCCGCCATGCTCCGCGCCGATCTCGACGATTTCGCGCGCGCCGGCGTGGGTGAGGCAGGGCAGGATCAGTTCCGCGAACTCCGCCATCGAATGGATCAGCAGCGTCATGCGGTCAGCTCCGACAGGGCGGTGGCGGGTGCGGGGGGCGCGTCGTTCGCGGGCTCGCGCGCGGCGATCGGGCGGAAGACGACGGTGAGCATCATCGGCACGCCCGCCATCGCGGGATCGGGGGCGGGCGGGGGCACCATCAGGAACGCGTCCGCGCCGTGGCACTGGAACAGATGCGGCGCGACCTGGGTGAGCCCCTCGCACGAGGGCCGCGCGGCGCGGGCGACCCGATCGGTGACGGCGTCGCCTGCGCAGAAGGCGGCGACCGGCACGAACTGCGCGGACTCGATCTGGACCCAGTCGTAGAGCTGGCCGAACTGAAGCCCGACGGTGTAGCGCCCGTCCGCGACCGGGATCGCGGCGACGTGATAGCCGTCATGCGTCGGGGTCGCGGCGATGGTATCGGCGAAGGCGGTCGCGCCATCGGCGACCAGCACCGGTAGCGCGATCGAGGCGTCGCAGAAGTCGGCGTAGTTCAGGTCGAGCGCGAAGCGACGCTGCGCGAGCAAGGCGAGGCTGGTCGGCAGGCCCTGGCCGCGCAGCTCGGCGGGCAGGAACATCCGCTTCGCGCCCTTGAGATAGAACAGCCCGCGCTCGCGCAGCCCGCGCGTGGCGGCATCCGCGTCGAACAGCGCGACGGTGTCGTCGGTGCCGAGGTTCGCGTCGTGCGCGAACGTCGCGATCTGCGCGAGTTCGGTGGGGAGGGGAAGGAACAGGAAGCGCGCGAGCGCCGCCGCCGCGCCGCGCCGTGCGGTCTCGTCGCGGCGCGGATCGGCGACGCGGACGGTGGCGGCGCCGACGCCGCGCGCGAAGGCGAGGCAGCCGCGCTGGATCCGGTCGCGGATCGCGGACTGCGCGCCCTTGATCCCGGCAGCGGAACGGACGGGCACGGCATCGGCATAATCGACGACCGACCCCTGCGAGACGGTGCAGAGCTGCTCGACGACCGCGACGGTGCCGAGCAGCGCGGCGAGCGCGGGGGGATCGAGCGTACGCGCATCGAGCATCCCGCGCTTATCGAGCGCACCGGGCAGGTCCTCCGACAGGATCAGGTAGCGGCCCGCCACCGACACGCTGAAGCGCGCCTCCAGCAGGGCTGCGACATGCGTCTGGACGGTGCCGTTGTAGCCGAGATCGACCAGCATCAGCGTATCGTCGGGGGCGGGGTCGACCACCGTGCGCAGGTACGCGACGAGCCGGTCGGCATAGGCGCGCCCGCGCGCCACGATCCGTTCGACCTGCGCCGGGGTGCGGACCGCGTCGGCGAGCGCGAGGGCGGGATCGGCGGCGGTCGCGGTTTCGGCGAGGAGCGCGGCGGCTTCCGCGTCGGTCAGGAGCAGCTGGCGCAGGAAGGTCATGCCCGATCCCTCGCCGATCTCGCGCTGGACGAAGCGGTCGATCGCGGCGGCGTCGGTCAGGCTGGCGGCGACCGCGGCGAAGCGGCTGATCTCGACGTCCGCGGACGTGTGCCCGGGCGCGACCTCGGCGAAGACGCGGGCGGGGAGGAAGCCGTCGCGCATCAGGAACAGCGGGTGGACACGCCCGCCGCGCATCGCCGCGAGCGCCTGCGTCTCGTCCGCCAGCCAGCGTGCGAAGGGCGCGAGGATGGGTCCGAGCACGGCGAAGCCGAGCGCTTCGGCCGGGTCCGCGATCGCGGGCTCGCCGATCGCGAGCGCGGCGCGGTGCGGCTGGAACGCCGGGCCGCCCGCGAACAGCATCGCGCCCGCCGCGGCCTCGAGCCGGAGCCGCTGGACGGCCGCGTCGCCGAACTGGACGAGGTGGAGCGCGCGGACGCCGTAGCGCTTGGCCGCGGCGAGGTCGGCGCGCGGGTTGTCGCCGATATGGAGGACCTGGCTTGCGGCCACGCGCATTTCGGCGAGCATGTCTGCGAACAGGCCTTCGCCCTTCGATCGGCGATGCTCGGACGAACAGACGATCGCGTCGATCATGTCGGCGACCGCATCGCCCGCGGCGGCGCGGATCAGCGCGGCGAGCTGGTCGTGCTCCAGATAGGTGTCGCTGACGATGACGACGCGCAGGCCGCGCGCCTTGGCGGCGCGGATCAGCGCGACGGTGGGGGCGAAGGCGTGGCAGTGCGCGGCCTCGACCGCGAGTTCGTAGGCGACATAGGCTTCGCGCACTGTCGCATCGACGGCTGGCAGCATCGCGGCATAGATCTCGTGCAGCGTCACCTCGCCCGTCGCATGGCCCGCGAGCAGCCGCGCCTTGCGCGCCGCGACCTCGCCGCGGATCCGCTGTTCGGGGGTGATGCCGTCGAGCAGCGCGAACAGGTCCGCGGGCGCATGCGTGTCGCGCCACAGCAGCGTGTCGAAACAGTCGAGCGACAGCAGGCGAGTGCGGGGCGCGCGATCGAGCGCGCGGGGAAGATCGGAAGGCAGGATCGTGTCGGGCATCGAAGGGCCGCTCCAGCGCGGGGGAGTCCCGTGGCGGGACATGGCCATCTTATAGGACGCGCGCACGCCCGGCGGCCGCGAGGCCGTCCTAAGATAGGGCGATCCATGTCTAAGGAATCTGCGATGTCGCTGACCGCGTACCATCGCGCCCGGACCCTCGTGGAGGATCCGCGCGCCACCGAATGCCGCCTGATGCGGCAGATTACCGGCGAGATGATCGCCGCACGCGATGCGGGGCTGAGCGGCGTGCCGCTGACCCCGGTGCTGTTCCGCAACCGCGAGGTGTGGACCGCGTTCGCCTCCGCGTGTGCCGCGCGCGGTAACCGCCTGCCCGATGCGCTGCGCGCGTCGATCGTGTCGCTGGGGATGTGGGTCGATCGCTACACCAGCGACGTCGCTGCGGGGCGCGACGAGATCGACGCGCTGATCGAGGTGAACCGCTCGATCATCGAGGGGCTCGAATCTCGGAACTGACCGGCCCGCGTTCCGGTCGCGCGAAAAGGCCCGCCGCCCCGGATATGGGGCGGCGGGCCTTTTCGCGTGCGGAGGGAAGGGCGGTGTGTTTTTGGGATGGATCCCCACCTGGCTTATCACGTCACCCCGGCGGCAGGGAAAAAGCGGGACCCCGGATCAAGTCCGGGGTGACGGTGGTGTTGGTTGGGAGCTTGGCCTCCGAACGTCGATGGCGCGCGAGACCCGCGGGGGTCGCGCGCGCCATCGACGTTGGGTCGCGGGGCGGCGGACCGCCCCGCAGCCTTGGTCAGAAGGCGTTCCAGTCGTCGTCGGCGCCCGCGCGGACCAGCACGGGAATCGCAGCTGCGGGCAGCGGCTTGACCGGCGATTTGTAGCCGCGCGCCTCGATCCGCGGCGTCGCGCGTGCAGCGGGGCGGGTGGTGGCGCCGGTGTTGAACTTCGCGGCCTGGTCCGCGAGGCCGGTGACCTCGCCCGCCAGGTTGCGCGCTGCGGCGGAGGTCTGTTCGACCATCGCGGCGTTCTGCTGGGTCGACTGGTCCATGCTGCCGATCGCGGCGGATACCTGCGTGATCGCGGCGGATTGCGCCTGGTTGTCCGCGGCCATCGTCGCGAGCAGCTCGTGGACCTGTCCGACGTCGCCCGAGATGTTCGACAGCGCGGCGTCGACCTTCTGCACCGCCTCGACCGCGGTGACGATGTCGGTTTGCGTCACGGTCAGCTGGTCGCGGGCGCGCTTGGCCTCTTCCTCGGCGCGCATCGCGAGCGCGGAGACGAGATCGGCGACGACCGCGAAGCCACGGCCCGCATCGCCCGCACGTCCGGCCTCGACTGCGGCGTTCATCGCGAGCACGCGCGTCTGGAACGCGATCTTGTCGAGCCCCTCGATCACCGAGTCGATGCCCTTGGCGCTTTCGGAGACGCGGCCCATCGCCTGGACCGCCTCGTCGGCGACCGCGCGGCCACCACCGACGGTGGCGATCGCCTGGTCGGCGCGCTCGACGGTGCGGGTCGCGGCGCCGGCGCTGGCACGCAGGCGGCCGTCCATCTGGGTGATCGAGGCCGCGGTCTCCTCGAGCGAGGCGGCGTTGCTCTCGGTCCGGCGGGCCAGATCCTCGGAGGCCTGTGCGATCTCGCCCGATCCGGTGCGGATCGCGGCAGCGCTTTCGGCGACCGAGCTGATGAGGCCGCGCAGATTGTCGAGCGCGTCGTTGAAGTTCGCCTTCAGCGCGACATACTCGCCGGGGAATTCGGCCTGGATCATCGCGGTCAGGTCACCTTCGGACAACCGCGACAGGTGGCGGTTCATCGTCTCGACGATCATCGCCTGCGCCTCCGCGCTCTTGCGCTCGGCGACGATGTTCTCGCGGAACGCGAACATCGCCTTCGTCATCCGGCCGACGCAGTCGGCATAGTCGACGAACTTGATCTCGCTGTCGGTGTCGCCCGCGGCCAGCGCTTCCATGCGCACGACGGTGGTGACATAGGGTCCTGCGATCGCCTCACGCATCCTGAGGCCGAGCAGCGCGGCGACCGCGACGATGACGGCGCTGATGCCCAGCCCGAGCAGCGGTCCGCCGAGCATGGTGCCGATCGCCTGGGTCAGCGCGGCGGTCGCGACGAGGCCGGTCATAGTCCCGAAGGCGACGAGCGTCTTCAAACGTATCGGTGCGACTTCGGTAAACCACTTCATTTCGCGTCTCCAATGTTGATGAAATCCAATGTGGACGAAAACAATTATAGGAAGCGCTGGAATCGGCAGTTCGGCGGGAAGCCTGTTGTAAGGAAAACAGCGCTATGAACGGGTGCCGCCCGGGCGGGCATGCGCGGCGGACCGCGCATACCCGCCCGGGCGGGCGTCAGATCAGAAGGCGTTCCAGTCGTCGCTGCGCACCAGCGCGCTGACCGCGGCGGCAGGCAGTGGCTTGACCGGCGAGGCGTAGCTCCATGCGTCGGCACCGGATGCGCCGGCCGGCGACGCCGCCGGTTTCGCGATGCGGTCAGGACGGCTAGGCGCGCCGCCGCCAGTATTGAACCGTGCGGCCTGATCCGCAAGGCCGGTGACCTCGCCCGCCAGGTTGCGCGCGGCGGCCGAGGTTTCCTCGACCATCGCGGCGTTCTGCTGCGTCGCCTGGTCCATGCTGCCGATCGCGGCCGAGATCTGCGTGATCGCGGCGGACTGCGCCTGGTTGTCCGCGGCCATCGTCGCGAGCAACTCGTGGACCTGCCCGACGTCGCCCGAGATATCGGCGAGCGCCCCGTCGACCTTGGTGACGGCGTCGACTGCGGTGACGATGTCGGTCTGGGTCACGGTCAGCTGGTCGCGGGCGCGCTTGGCCTCTTCCTCGGCACGCATCGCAAGCGCGGAGACGAGATCGGCGACGACCGCGAAGCCACGGCCCGCATCGCCCGCACGCCCGGCCTCGACTGCGGCGTTCATCGCGAGCACGCGCGTCTGGAACGCGATCTTGTCGAGGCCCTCGATGACGCTGTCGATGCCCTTGGCGCTTTCGGAGACGCGGCCCATCGCCTGGACCGCCTCGTCGGCGACCGCACGGCCACCACCGACGGTGGCGATCGCCTGGTCGGCACGCTCGACGGTGCGTGCAGCAGCGCCGGCGCTGGCGCGAAGACGGCCGTCCATCTGCGTGACCGATGCGGCGGTCTCCTCGAGCGAGGCGGCGTTGCTCTCGGTCCGGCGCGCCAGGTCCTCGGAAGCCTGTGCGATCTCGCCCGATCCGGTGCGGATCGTCGCGGCGCTTTCGGCGACCGAGCCGATCAGATCGCGCAGCTTGGCCAGCGCTTCGTTGAAGTTCGCCTTCAGCGCGGCATACTCACCGGGGAAGTCGGCGTTGATCGCGGACGTCAGGTCGCCTTCCGACAATTCGGACAGGTGCTTTGCGACGGTGTCGACGACCAGCTTCTGCTCGGCATCCGCGCGGGCCTTCGCCTTGTCCGCGGCATCCTTGGCGATGCCGTTCTCCCGGAACACGCGCACGGCCTTCGCCATTGCGCCGACTTCGTCGCCACGCTCGGTTCCCTCGACATCCTTGGCATAGTCGCCCGCGGCGATCTCTCGCATCTGGGTCTGCAGGCGACCGAGCGGCCCCGTGATCCCGACGCGCGTCACGATCATCGCCAGACCGACGCCGCCGATCACGCCGACCAGCCCGAGCACCAGCATCGTCAGCGACGTGGAGTTCGCACCATCGGTCAGAGATTGCGACGTCTTTGCGGCTTCTGCCATGCGGGCGTCGGTCAACGTCTTGATGCTGTCGCTGAACTTGATCGACAAGGGATCGCCCTGTCCAAGGATACGCGTGGCCTCGACCTTCTTGTCCTGGAGTCCCAGGTTGCCGCCCTCTCTCACCAGTCCATAGATTGCCGCAGCATCGCGCGCGATCTCGTTGACCTTCGGGGTAAAGGACGGCTCCTCCTTCTTCATCTGATCGAACAATTCGACGGCGGAGCGATATTTCTCATCGATGGCCTTCGAGGCATCCTTTGCCTCGCTGGAGGCGCCGGGATAGGCGATCGTACGATAGCCGGCATAGACCAACGAGCCCATGCGCGCATTGGCGCGGGCCAGACGGGTCGTGTTCGGCAGGTCGGTCGTCACGAGCCCCGAATAGGTATGATTGACCTCCTTGATAGCATCGGAGCCCTTCCATGCGATAAACACGGTCACCATGCCGAGGATGAGGAGCAACGATACGATCTTTATTGATACCTTCATGTTATCGAGCAGTTTCATATTTGTGTTCCATTGCCTGAGAGTTGACGGTATTTTGAAATGAGCGTGTCAGGTCCAGGAAACGGATCACACCTCTGCTCAGTCATAAGTATAGGACGGCAAAGTATTTTCGGTAGCGAATTTGTAATTTTCGTTATCCACGATGCGTGCTGTCGCCGTCAGAGCCGGCTGTTGATCGAGACGGGCGACGCCATCCGCGTCGCCTTGAGCGTGCCCTGCACGCCGTAGACGGCACTGCGCGCGCCGCTGAGCCGTTGCGCCTCGCCGAGCACCGCGCCGATCAGTTCGTCGCACAGCGCGATGCGGCGCTCGAGCAGGCGCGCGTTGACCTCCAGCCGGCGGACCAGCACGCCGGTCGCCTCCGCCAGCGTCGCGCGCTCCTCCGGCGGCAGCGCGGCGGCCCAGCCGGGCGCAACGCGATCGAGCCGCGCCGCCTCCGCCTCGATCATCCCGACCAGGCGGACCTTGGCGACGACGAGCTCGGGCAGGTCGGGATGGTGGACCGGCATCGTCAGCCGGTCGTTCTCCTCGTCGATCACGCGGCCGAGCGAGACGACCGCGTCGATGAATTCAAGCGACATCGCGCGCGCCTCCCTGCAAGCGGATGATCTCGTCGAGGACGCGCGGGGCGAGGCCGATGCCGCCGGCACGCACGATCTGCGTGCCGAGCTGTTCGGCGAGCACGCCGCGGAACATCTCCTCGCCGTGGCCCCCGCCGAAATCGCCCGAGACCTGCGCGGTTTCCATCATCAGCTTCGTCATCTGGCCGACGAAGGTCGCCTCGAACGCCTGCGCGGTCTTCTTCGCGGGATCGGGCGCGGCGGGCGCGACGGACGGGGATAGAGGGGCGATCGCCATCACTGCACCTCGATCTCGGCCTGGAGCGCGCCCGCGCGCTTGACCGCCTGGAGGATCGTGATGAGATCGCGCGGGGAGACGCCCAGCGTGTTGAGCCCGCCGACCAGCGACTTGAGCGAGGCGCCGTCGCCCACCATCGCGAGCGAGGCGCCGCCGCCGTCGTCGACCTTCAGGCTGGTGCGCGGCAGGATCGCGGTCTGCCCCTGGGAGAAGGGCGCGGGTTGCGAGGCGACGGGGGCCTCGCTGACGCTGATCGTCAGGCCCCCCTGCGCGATCGCGACCGGGCTGACGCGTACGTCGGCGCCCATCACCACGGTTCCGGAGGCTTCGTTGATGACGATCCTGGCGGGCTGATCGACGTCGACGGGCAGCGTCTCGATCTCGCCGAGCAGGTCGACGACGTCGCCCGAAAAGCCGGTGCCGGGGGCGATGCGGACGGTGCCGGGATCCATCACGCTGGCGGTGCCCGCGAAGCGCGCGTTGATCGCGGCGGCGATGTGGCGCGCGGTGGCGAAATCGGGGTTCTTGAGCGCGAGCTTGAGGCTGGTCGCGGAGCGGAGCACGAACGGCACCTCGCGCTCGACGATCGCGCCGCCCGCGATCCGCGCCGAGGTGGCGACGCCGCGGCTGACGCTGGCGCCCGCGCCCTGCGCCTTGAAGCCGGAAACCGCGACCGGCCCCTGCGCGACGGCGTAGATCTCGCCATCGAGCGCACGCAACGACGATACCAGCAGCATGCCGCCCTGGAGGCTGGTCGAATCGCCCAGCGCGGAGACCTGGACGTCGATCGTCGAGCCGGCGCGCGCGAAGGCGGGCATCGTCGCGGTGACCGAGACCGCGGCGACGTTGGCGGGCTTCATCTGGACGTCGCGGACGTTGACGCCCATCCGCTCGAGCATCGCCTGGAGCGACTCCTCGGTGAACGGCGAATTGCGCGTGCGGTCCCCGGTGCCGGCGAGGCCGACGACGAGCCCGTAGCCGACGAGCTGGTTGGTGCGGACGTTCTCGACATCGACGATGTCCTTCACGCGCTGTCCCGCCTGTGCCGCGGTGGCGGTGGACGCCAGTACCGCGATCGACGCGAGGAAAAGCCGGATTCGAGACATGGACGAGCGATCCCCTCGTGTTGGACGATGCTGTCGTTATAGGATAGAAGACGCCCCAACCCCGGACGGGAGGGCGATTTTATGCGGATCGACGGCGGCGTGCCGATGCTGCGCCAGACGCTGGCGAGCGTGCTGGCCGATGTCGCGGGAAACGCAGCGGGCTTCCGCGCCGAGGGCGAGACGGGCGCGGTGGCGGCCCCGGCTCAGGTCGCCGCGACGCCCTCCGTCGCGACATCGGTGCAGATGCTGGTGGCGCTCGCCGCGGTCGATCCGGTGGCGGAGCGGCGGCGGCGCGACGCGGTGCAGGCGGACAGGGGGCTGACGCTGCTG
The DNA here is from genome assembly GCF_055231975.1 of Sphingomonas sp. Ell38C01. Lineage (NCBI taxonomy): Bacteria > Pseudomonadati > Pseudomonadota > Alphaproteobacteria > Sphingomonadales > Sphingomonadaceae > Sphingomonas > Sphingomonas sp. Ell38C01. The sequence goes on from NZ_JBUYVA010000001.1 coordinate 1,376,402, forward strand.
GAACGGCTGCGCGATGCCATGGCGGCGGGGCGTGTGTCGCCGGGCGACATCGCCGAGATGCGCGCGTGGGTCGAGGGATTCGCGGTCCCCGAGGATCCGGTGCTCGGGCCGATCGCGCGCGAGATCGAACTGCGGGTGCGGGTGGAGCTGGCGCGGTACGACGTGTCGGCTTGAGGGCCGCGATATCGCACGATGCCATACCCCGGCGTAGGCCGGGGTCCAGTCTCGGCGCAACGCGCCGAATGCGCTGCCGCGCATGTCTTGGTGGGGCTGGGCCCCGGCCTGCGCCGGGGTACTGTCAGCGGCCTGCGCTACCGCCCCTTCTTCGCCAGCCGGAGGACGTAGCCGATAACCTCGGCGACCGCCGCGAAATGCTCGGTCGGGATCGCGTGGTCGATCTCGACCGCGGCGTGGAGCGCGCGGGCGAGCGGGCGGTTCTCGACGATCGGCACGCCCGCCGCGGTCGCGATCTCGCGGATCTTCAGCGCGACCGCGTCGACGCCCTTGGCGACCACCACCGGCGCGCCCATCCGGCCGTGATCGTATTTGAGCGCGACGGCATAGTGCGTCGGATTGGTGATGACGACGCTCGCCTCGGGCACCGCGGCCATCATCCGGCGGCGCGAGCGCTGCATCGCAATCTGGCGGATCTTGCCCTTGATCTTGGGATCGCCCTCGCTGTCCTTGTGCTCGTCCTTCACTTCCTGGAGCGACATCTTCATCTTCGCGGTCCAGCTGTGGCGCTGGTAGATATAGTCGGCGGCGGCGATCGCGACGACGGGCACCGCCACCGCCTTGACGAGCAGCACGACCAGCCCGCCCGCCGCCTTGCCGACCATCGCGGGATCGGCACCGACCAGCGTGTCGAGCGCGGTCGCGTGCGGCCACAGCACCCACGCCGCGACGCCGACGACGACCGCGAGCTTGGCGAGCGTCTTGGCGAACTCGACGAAGGCGCGCTTGCCGAACAGCCGCTTCATGCCGCCGACCGGCGAGAGCTTGCTCCATTTGGGCGCGACGCGCGACCAGACGACCGAAGGGCGGCCCTGCACCAGGCCCCCGAGCAGCGCGAAGGCGACGAGCGACGCGAACAGCGGCGCGAAGATCAGGCCGAGCTCGCCGATCAGTCCGCTCGCGATCGCCTGCGCGCCGTCGGGGGCGAGTGTGAAATCCTGCGCGTCGCCCCATAGCCGGACGAGCATCGTGCCGAGCCGCGCAAAAGCGTGGATCCCGGTCGCGCCGATGACGACCAGCAGCCCGCCGAATGCGGCGGCGTGGCGCATCTCGGGCGCGCTCGGCACGTCGCCCTTGCGCCGCGCATCGTCGATGCGCTTCTGCGTGGGGGCGAAGGTCTTCTGGTCCTTGTCCGCCATCTAGGGGTTCGCCACCGATCTAGCTCCAGATCGCCGCGGCCCACGCGACCATGCGGTCCGCGAACAGCGTGAGCATCGCGCCCGCCATCGCGGCGGTGAGCCCCAGCCCGAAGACGATGCCGAGCGGCTGCGCGACGAAGAAGACCTGCACCGCCGGCGCGAGCCGTGCGGACAGGCCGAGCGCGACGTTGAAGACGATGCCGTAGACGATCATCGGCGCGGCCAGCGACACCGCGAGCGACAGCGACCGCCCCGCGGTGGCGATCGCGAGCGTCGCGAAATCGCCCGCCGGCGGCAACCCGCCGACCGGGAAGGCGGCGTAGGAGCGCACGATCGCGCCGATCCACTGGTGGTGGACGAGCAGCGCCATGCACATGACGGCGGCGGCGGTGCCGACCAGCTTCGACACGACGGTCGCCTGTCCGCCCTGCGAGGGATCGGCGACGAGCGCGGAGGTGAGCCCGATCTGGAGCGAGACGATCGACCCCGCGGTCGCCATCGCGAGGAACATGATCCGCACCAGCGCGCCGAGCGCGAGGCCCGTGACGGTTTCCGCGACGAGATGGAAGGGCAGCGCGGCGGCGTCGCGCGCGGCCGGGAGCACCGCGGGCGAGAGCAGACCCCACAGCCCCGCGGTCATCGCCAGCGCGATCATCAGCCGGATGCGTCCGGGGATCGCATCCTCCGAGAACACGGGCAGCACCATCAGCACCGCGCCGACGCGTGCGAACATCAGCAGGAAGGCGGTCGCCTCGACCGGGAGCGTCTCCATCGCGTCAGGTCGAGCGATGGACGATGCGGTCGCTCAGCAGCGCGGTGAAGTCGCCCAGCGCATGCCCCATCATCGGCAGCGTCAGCAGCAGCACGACGCCCATCGCGGCGAGTTTCGGCACGAAGGTGAGCGTCTGTTCCTGGATCTGCGTCAGCGCCTGGAACAGGCTGACCGCGATGCCGACCACGAGCGAGGTGAGCAGCAGCGGTCCGCAGACCGTCAGCACCACCATCAGCGCGGCGCGGGTGAGGAGGATGACGTCTTGCGGAGTCATCAGATCTGCATGCGCATGATGTCGGAATAGGCGCTGACCATCCGGTCGCGCACCGCGACGACGGTATCGAGCGCGGTTTCCGCCGCGCCCATCGCGGTGACGACATCGATCAGGTCGCCCTTGCCCGCCACCTGCTTCGCGCTGGCGGCCTCCGCGGTGCGCATCGAGGTGGCGGCATCGCCGACCATCGACTGGACCATGCTGCCGAACCCGCCCGCGGCGCCGGCCGGCGAGGGGAGTTTCGCCGGGGTGCCCGCGAGCCCCCGGCCGATGGAGATGGCGCGGCCATAGGCGTTGGCCGCATCGAGCGATCCGATCGACATGGGTTGCGTGTCCTTACTTCAGGAGGTCTACGGTGCGCATCGTCAGGCCCTTGGCGGCCTCGATCGCGCTGAGATTGGCTTCGTAGGAGCGCTGTGCGGCCTTCATGTCGGCGGCCTCGATCAGCGGGTTGACGTTGGGGGTGAGGACATAGCCGTTCGCGTCCGCCGCCGGGCTGCCCGGCTGGTAGCTGCGCGTGAAGGCGCCCTTGTCGCTCTCGATCCCGCGCACCTTGACGCCGGTGGTGCCGGTCGCCCGGTCCACCTCCGCGCCGAAACTGGCGACGCGACGGCGATAGGGATCGCCGCCGGGGGTCTTCGCGACGGAGTCCGCGTTCGCCAGGTTCTCCGCGATGATCCGCATCCTCAGCGACTGCGCGCGAAGCCCGCTCGCCGAGACGCGGACCGAGTCGATCAGGTCCATCACCGGTCTCCCGGGGCGCCACCGCGGCACCCGTCCCAGCAATGATAGGCAAAAATTGCCGCCCCCGGTCGGGACCCGGCAACTCTTTCCTATGATGAGCCTCGAAGGAGCGCTGCGCATCATGTCCGCCGTGGAAGACATCACCATCGACCTGTCGATCGTCCTGGGATCGGCGAGGCTCCCGATCCGCCAGATCCTGCGCATGGGGCGCGGCGCGATGATCGCGCTCGACACCGGGCACGACGATCCGACGCTCGTCTACGTCAACGGCAAGCTCGTCGCGAAGGGCCGCGTGCTCGTCGCGGACGAGCATATGTCGATCGAGGTGACCGAAGTCGTCCGGCGGGAGGGGCACTGATGGACATGATCGCGCTGCTGCGCACGCTGGGCGGGCTGGGCATCGTGCTCGGCGTACTCGCCACCGCGCTGTGGATCGTCCGTCGCTATGACATCGCGCTGCCCGGGCGCGTTGCGGCGACGGCGCGCGGGCGGCGGCGGGTGGAGCTCGTCGAGCGGGTGCAGATCGACCAGCGCCGCTCGGTCGTGCTGCTGCGCCGCGACGATCGCGAGCATCTGTTCGTGCTGACCCCCGAGCGGGCGACCGTGCTCGAGACCCGGATCCTGCGCGCGGAGGAAGAGGCCGATGCGGAGGACGCCCGGATCGCGATGCGCGAGATGGTGCTGTGCCCGCAGCTCGAGGGGGAATGGTATGCGGCGTGATCCGACCTGCCGCGTCCTCGTGACGCCCCCCTTCCGTTCGTTTCGAGCGAAGTCGAGAAACGCGATCCGGGCGCGACGCTTCTCGACTACGCTCGAAGCGAACGGGGGGCGGGAGGATCGCCTTGGCCGCATGATCCCGGTCGTGGCGGCGCTGATGCTGACGCTGGTGCTGATCCTCATGCCCGGTATCGCGCACGCCGCGGTCGCCAACGCCGCCGCGCCGGCCGCACCGTCGGTGGCGGGGGCCGCTACGGGCACGCTCGCGACGCTGGGGGCGACGACGCTGTCGGGGCGGGCGATCCAGCTGGTCCTGATGCTGACGGTGCTGAGCCTCGCGCCCGGCATCCTGATGACGGTGACGTCGTTCACCCGGATCGTCGTCGCGCTGTCGCTGCTGCGCAGCGGGCTGGGCGCGCAGGGGGTGCCGCCCAATCCGGTCATCATCAGCCTGGCGCTGTTCCTGTCGTTCTTCGTGATGGCGCCAACGTTCGACGCGGCGTGGACGCAAGGGGTGAAGCCCTATTCCGCCGGACAGGTGACCGAGGCCGTCGCATTCGAGCGCACCGCCGAGCCGTTCCGCAAGTTCATGCTGGGGCAGGTGCGCGACGACGACCTGAGGCTGTTCAACGGCCTTGCGAAGACGCCGTCGGTGCCGCGCGCGCAGACGAAGCTGGCGACGCTGATGCCCGCCTTCATGATCTCCGAACTGCGCCGCGCGTTCGAGATCGGCTTCCTCCTGCTGCTGCCGTTCCTGGTCATCGACCTGGCGGTGGCGGCGGTGCTGATGGCGATGGGCATGATGATGCTGCCGCCGCCGACGATATCGCTGCCGTGCAAGATTATTTTCTTCGTGCTGGTCGACGGCTGGGCGCTGGTCGCGGGGTCGCTCGTCAAGAGCTTCGGGACGTGACGACTCCGTGCGTCACCCTGACGAAAGCCGGGGTTTCGTGCGGTTGAAGCGATGCGCGTGCCGAGGGCGATCCCAGCTTTCGCTGGGATGACGTCGTTCGGCCGACCTACCCGTCGATATTCGCCACCCCTATCAGCTTCGTCTTGTCGATCGCGACGCCGTTGACGGTCAGCGTGGTGGTGCTGGCGCTGCCCGTCACCGCTTTGATCGTGCCGACGCCGTTGACCGTCACGTCGATGTCGGCGTCCGCCGCGTCCTTCGCCGCGATCGCCAGCGTGTAGGCGCCCGCGGTCGCCTTCGATCCGTCCGCCCGGGTGCCGTCCCAGGCGAAGCGCCCGCCGGTGGCGGAAGGATCGATCGCCTTCGTCGCGACGACGCGGCCGGCGGCGTCGGTGATCGTTGCGGTGACCGAGGACGCGGTGCCGGTCGGGCCGAACTGCCACTGCGCGGGAGTCGCGTCGGTGAGGCCCGACGCGGCGGTGTCGAACGTACCCTCGCGGCCGATCAGACCCGCGGCCTGCGACAGATCCTGCGTGGTCAGCCGCGACAGGATGTCTTTCAGCGTCCCGGTCTGCTGGACGGTCTGTTCGACTTGCGAGAACTGCGCGAGCTGTTGCGTGTACTCCGTCGAATCCATCGGCTTCAGCGGATCCTGGTTCTGCATCTGGGTGGTGAGCAGTTTCAGGAACATGTTGAAATCGGTGGTGATCTTTGAGGCGGCGACCGCGGTGGTGGTCGCCGCGGCGGTCGCGGTTGTGTCGGTGACGGTGGTCATGCGAAGGCTCCTTCAGGCCATGAGATCGATGCGCCCGCGCGTCGCGAGCGGACGCCAGGCGGGGGTGTCGGGCGCCGCGTCCTCGATGGGGGCGGCGACGGGATAGCGGGACGGCTGCGGGTGCGGCTGGCGCTGGCCGGACTGGCTGTTCCCGTCGCCGCGGGTGTCGAAGCGCAGCGTCGCGGCGTCGGCGCGCAGGCCTGCGTCCGACAGCGCGCGCGTCAGTTCGGGCGCGTCGCGGCGGAGCAGGTCGAGCGAGGCGGGGACATCCGCCGCCACGACCGCGCGCAGCGTACCCGCGTCGTCGAACGAGAGGTTCACCTCGACCCGGCCGAAATCCTTGGGATCGAGCCGGATCGTCAGCGCCTCGCCACCGCCCGCGAGCATGTGCCGCGCGATCGCAACGCCGGTGTCATGGCCGAGCGTGCCGGAATGAACCGGGATCGTCGGCGATGCGACGGCGACGGCGGCGGCAGGTGGCGGTGCGACGCGGTCCGGAGCGGCGATGGCGGAACGCTGTGTCGCGAGCGGATCGGTCGTTTGCAGGACCGGATCCGGCGGAGTCGGGTAGGTATCCGAGACGCCTTTCGGCGCGGCGATCGCGGATGGGGTGTCGGGGACTGGGGGGGGGGCGCGGTCTGGCGTCGAACCGGCATCGTGTGCCGGTGCGATGATTGCGTTCGGTCCCGGGTCCGACGAAGGGATGGGTGCAGTCCGCGGGGTGGGTGCATTCGGCGACCGGGGCAGGGCGACGTCGGTCGGCATGATCGCGGGCGATGTCGTCGTTTCGATCCGCGGGGCGACCTGGCTTGCGGCGGCGGAGTCGCCGGTGACGGGTCGGGGAGACCTGGCCACCCGTAGACGCGACGAGGTGGAGGACGTCACGGATTGCGCGGGCGCAACGGGATTCGCGACCGGCGATGTCGGTGCCGTATCGCCGCGGGTCGCCGGCGCGCGCGGTCCTGTCGGCTGCGCGGGGGCGGGCGCGGCATGGTTCGGGGCGGGCACGGCTGGCGCCGGAGCGGTCATGCCGGGTCGCGGGAGGCCGTCGAAGGGGGCGGGGGCATCGGTCTGCGGATCGGCTGCGGGGGGTGGGGGCCCGACGGATCGACCGGCGAGCGGTTCGGGCATCGGCGCGCGATCGGCCTCGCCCGGCCGCTGGACCGCGGCATCGCGTGGCACGGGGATCGCGCTCGGCAGATATGCCGGGTCGGCCTGCGGCGTCGGCGCGGGACGATCGTCATCCGCAATCCTATGTGGGGCAATGTCCCGACCGGTCCGCGCGACCTGCGCACGACGTGGCGGCGTCGCCTCGACGGTGTCGGCCGGGACGGACGCCGACGCCGTCGGCGCGATCCGGGGCGGGGTGCTGACCGGGGTGGCCGGCATCGCCGACCGGTCGTGCGGGGTGGATACCGCGCGAGGTTCGTTCATCGCGACACGCGGGGTGACGGTTGCGTCCATCTGCGCACTGGCAGCGTCTACCGATGCGGACTCTGTCGCGGCGGGGGGAGCCGTGCCTACGCTCGACATCAGCGTCGTCGTCGGTGGCATGATCCGGGGCGGGACGGCGATCGGCTGGGCGCGCGCGATGTGCGGGCCCGGCCCCGCTCGGCTTTGATCTGCCATCCCCGGCGGCGTGGTGCCCGGGTTCGAAGGCGTGGCATCCGGCATCGACGCCTCTTGCGAGCGCTCGCGCATGCCGGGAGCCGGGATGTCGCCAGCGGGCAGGAGCGGGGGTGCGACGAGAGCTACGTCGATCGACGCCGGGTCGGCGCGCGCCGACCCGCGCCGACCCGGCGGCGGCCCATATGACGTCGCGGGCGCGGGGGCGGACAGGTCTGACGTCGGGCTGTCTCCCGCAGGAAGAAGACGCGGTTCGACGGAGGCGATGTCGATCGATGCTGCGCCGGGGGGCATGGAATTGCGTTCCACGGCTTGTGCCGGACGGAACGATGCGGTCGGGAAGCCGGGCACGGCGGTGGCAGGCTGTCCGCTTGCAAAGACCTGGTGCAGCGACGCGCCGGCTGTGATGGGGTGGGGCAAGGCGTCGATCGGATCCCGCGTGAGGCTCGCGAGCGGTACGGGCGGGGACGGTGGACCTGCATCCGCGTCCGGCCGTGCGGATCCTGCCGTGGCGGACGATGCGGTGCGCGCCATCATGGCGGGCCGGGCCGCGGACTTGTTGGTATCGGCAGCGATCGACTGCGGCTCCAGACGGAGCGGCGCGATCGGATCGGTGACGATGATGCCAGGGGAGGCAGGCGGGATCGCGTTGGAAGCCGGCGCCGACAGGCCCGACATCGGCCATGACGTCGCCAGCGTCACGCCGAGCGCGCGGGGTGAAAGGGCCACGCCCGCACCCGCCACCGGAACCGGGAGCGTCGCGCCGTCGGTCGTCGCCGCGGGCGGCAGGAGCCCGCCGAGCGCGTCCGCGAACCCGGCGTTCGTCTCGCCCGTCGCCGGGACGAGCGGCGACGCCGGGAGCAGCGCGAAGAGGGACGTGGCGGTCGAGGGGATCATCGGTGTCCGTTTCGCAGCGGCGCCGGCACGGGCGCCGGACTCGCATTATAGGGCAAGCGGAGCGTCAACCGATCGTTCCGAGCGAACGGATGCGCGCGCGGGCGTGGACCTCGTTCTGCGAGAGCACGACGGTCGAGGGGCGGACGCGCTCGATGATCGAGCGGACGAAGGGGCGCAGCGTGGGGTTGGTGAGCAGGCACGGCATCTCGCCCTCGGCCGCCAGCCGCTCGAACGTGTCGCGGACCGAGGCGAGAAACGCCTGGAGCCTGGAGGGCGCCATCGACAGCTGGCGATCGTCGCCATGCCCGACCAGGCTTTCCGCGAACGCCTCGTCCCACTCCGCCGACAGCGTGACGATCGGGATCGCGCCGTCGCGGGTCTGCTGCGCCGAGATCTGGCGCGCGAGCCGGCCGCGGACATGCTCGGTCATCTGCGTGACGTTCTGCGTCAGCGGTGCGGATTCGGCGATGCCCTCGAGGATCGTCGGAATGTCGCGGATCGAGATGCCCTCGGCGAGCAGGTTCTGGAGGATGCGCTGGATGCCCGAGATGCTGATCCGGGCGGGGACGATGTCCGCGACCAGCTTGGCGGCGTCGGCATGGACCTCCTCGAGCAGTTTCTGCGTCTCGGCATAGCTCAGCAGGTCGGCGACGTTGTCCTTGACCAGCTCGGTCAGGTGGGTGGTGATGATCGTGCCGCAATCGACGACGGTCAGCCCGCGCATCCCCGCCTCGTCGCGCAGCTCGCGGTCGATCCACAAGGCGGGCAGGCCGAAGACGGGCTCGCGCGTTTCCTCGCCCGGCAGCGTCGCGGCCTGTTCGGGGTTGATGACGAGCAGTCGGTCGAGCCGGATCTCGCCGCGTGCCGCCTCGGTCTCCTTGATATGGACGACATATTCGTTGGGTTTCAGCGCGAGATTGTCGATGATGCGGACCGAGGGCAGGACGAAGCCGTAGTCGACCGCCATCTGCCGCCGCAGCGCGCGGACCTGGTCGTCGAGCCGGGGCTCGGCCGACGCGTCGTTTATCATCGGCAGCAGCGCGTAGCCGATCTCGATCCGGATCGCGTCGATCGCGAGCGTGCGGCTGATCGGTTCCTCCACGACGGGCTGCGCCATCTCGGCGGCGACTTCGTCGGCGCGGACCTGCGTCGCGCGGGTCTTCACGTCCTTGTCGAGCTTCCACGCGGCCCAGCCGGTCGCGCCCGCGAAGATCGCGAAGGGCAGGAACGGCAGGCCCGGGATCAGCGCGAGCGCGCCCATCATCGCGGACACCATCCCGAACGCCTTGGGATAGCGGCCCAGCTGCTCGCCCAGCGCGGCGCCGGTCTTGCCGGTCGCGCCGCCCTTGGTGACGAGAAGCCCTGCGGCGGTGGAGACGATCAGCGCGGGGATCTGGCTGACGAGGCCGTCGCCGACCGTCAGCAGCGTGTAGGTATGGAATGCCTCCGCCAGGGGCACGCCGTGGACGAACACGCCCATGATGAGCCCGACGAACACGTTGATCGCGGTGATGAGCAGGGCCGCGACCGCGTCGCCCTTCACGAACTTCGACGCGCCGTCCATCGATCCGTAGAAGCCGCTTTCGGCTTCCACCTCGGCCCGGCGTTCGCGCGCCTGCGGCTCGGTGATCGTGCCGGCGTTGAGATCGGCGTCGATCGCCATCTGCTTGCCGGGCATCGAATCGAGGCTGAACCGCGCCGCGACCTCCGCGATGCGCCCCGCACCCTTGGTGATGACGACGAAGTTGATGACGATCAGGATCGCGAAGATCGTCAGCCCGATGACGGTGTCGCCGCCGATCAGGAACTCGCCGAACGCCGCGATCACCCCGCCCGCGGCATGCGCGCCCTCGTGCCCGTGGCCGAGGATCAGCCGGGTGGAGGCGAGGTTGAGCCCGAGCCGCAGCATCGTCGAGATCAGCAGGATCGTCGGGAAGGCGGAGAGCTGGAGCGGCTTGTCGATGAACAAGGCGGTCATCAGGATCATGACCGAGATCGTGATCGAGAGCGCGAGGCCCAGATCGAGCATCCAGCCGGGCATCGGCAGGATGAGCATTCCGATGATCGCGACGACGCCGAGCGCGAGCGCCATGTCGCGGTTGGCGCCGAAGCGGTCGAGAAAGGCTTTCATGGGCGTGCGTGCTCGCTCAGGCGGCCGGGGCGACGGCGATGCCGGCCTCGACGAAGGTCTTCAGCTTGTTGCGCATCGTCCTGACCGAGATGCCGAGGATGCCCGACGCGGAGGTGCGGTTGCCGCGGCACGTCTCCAGCGTGCGGAGGATCAGCGCGCGCTCGACATCCTCGACGGTGCGGCCGACGAGCGCGTCGACGCGCGCTTCGGTGGCGGCGGCGCGCCGGGCGAGGCGGGTGCCGTCGACCAGGACGAGATCGTCGGGACCGATGGTGGCGCCGGTCGCGATGACGGTGGCGCGCGCGATCACGTCCTCCAGCTCGCGCAAATTGCCGGGCCAGTCGTGCGCGGTCAGCAAACGCAGCGCGTCGGGGCGCAGCGGGCGATCGGGCAGCGCCTCCGCGCGCGCGGCGCGGGTGGCGAAATGCGTCGCCAGCGCCGCCACGTCGCCGGCGCGGGCGCGCAGCGGGGGCAGCACGATGCGCGCGCCGGCGATGCGGGCGAGCAGATCCGCGCGGAACAGGCCGTCGCGGGCGCGCTGGTCGAGATCGACGCTGCTCGCGGCGACCAGTCGGATGTCGGGGGTGATCGCCCTGACGAGCCGGGCCTGCGCGGTGGGGGCGAGGCGATCGACGTCGCGGACGAACAGCGTGCCGCCCGCGGCGCGCGCGAGCTTGCCGGTGCGGGGCAGTTCGCCGCCGGAAGCGCTGCCGAACAGTTCGGCCTCGACGATCTCGGGCGCGACGCCCGCGCATTCGACGGCCTGCATCGTGCCGGTGCGGCGCGAGGCGGCGTGGATGGCGTGCGCGAACAGCGCCTTGCCGGTGCCCGGCTCGCCTGCCAGCAGGATCGCGACGCGCCCCTGCGCGAGGCCGTGCGCGTAGTCGAGCGCGGCGACGAAGGCGGGATCGGTGCCGACCGGATCGACCGTGCGCGGTGCGGCGGCGGTGGCGAGCGCGGCGGCGATCAGCGCGGCCTCGGGGGGCAGCGGGACATAGTCGCGCGCGCCCGCACGGATCGCGGCGACCGCGAGTGCGGCGGGCGCGTCGATTCCGCAGGCGAGGACGGGGACCGCGAACCGCTCCACGCGCAGCCGCGCCATGAACGCGGGCACGTCCGCCAGCACGTCGATCATCACCAGCGCGACGCTTTCACCACGCAGCGTCGCGAGCGCCTCGTCGGCGGTGGGCGCGATCGAGACGTCGGCGCCCGCCGCCTGCGCGATCCCCGCGGCACGGCGCAGCACCGCGCACGCATCGCCGACGAGCAGCAGGCGGATCCCCGCAGGCCCCATGCTCAACGCTCCGCCTGGACGATTTCGGTGAGTGTCACGCCCAGCGCGTCGTCGATCAGCACGACCTCGCCGCGCGCGATCAGGCGATCGTTGACGAAGATGTCGACGGCCTCGCCGACGCGGCGATCGAGCTCCATCACCATCCCGGCCTTGAGCCGCAGCAGCTCGCCGATCGGCATCCGCGCGCGCCCCAGCACCGCACGGACCTGTACCGGCACGTCGTATACCGCCTGAAGCGGATCGGCGGGCTCGAGGCCCATCGGTTCAGGCAAAAGCGGCGGCGCGGTGCCCTCGAAATCGGCGAGGTAGCCCGCGGTGTCGGCGTCGAGTGCATCGGTCGGCGTCATCGGGGTGTCCGTCATGCTGGGGGAGGGGGTCACGGGTTCATCCACTGGCGGATGACGGCGGCGGCCTCGCCGGGGCTGGTCTTCACGACTTCGCCCACGCGTTGCAGCGCATCGGCGCGGATCTGGCCATCGACCTGGGTGAGCGAGATGCCGTCGCTGAGCGCGGCGCCCGACAGCGCGAGTTGCGCGGCCGCGTCGAGCAGCGGCGGTTCGGCGCCATGCGGGGTGAGCAACGTCTCGCCCGCCTCGCGCTGGTCCGCTGCGGGTTTCGGGCGGATCATCCGGAGCGCGACCAGGCCGACGCCGGCGATAAGCAGCAGCTTGGCGAAGCTGAGCATCTGATCGACGGGCAGCTTCGAGAGCAGGCCCGGCGCGTCGTCCTTGAGCGTATCGTCCGCGGCGAACGCCATGCTCTCGATCACGACGCTGTCGCCGCGCGCGGTGTCGATGCCGACCGCGTTCTCGACGAGGCGCTGGAGCCGCTGGATCTGCGCGGCGGGCAACCCCTTCGCGCCGCCGTCGACCATCACCGCGACGGTCAGCCGCTTGATCTTGCCGGGGCCGCGCAGGACGGTGCTGTGCGTCTTGCTGTTCTCGTAGGTGACGTCCTCCGACGTTTCGTCATGCGCCTTGGTGCTGGTCGGGCCCGGGGTGGCGGGGGCGGCCTGCGCCTCGGGTAGCTGGGTCGCGACGCTCGCGCCGGTGGAGGCGGGCTGGGTGTCGCTCGACTGTTCCTTGGTGCCGACGGTCACCTGATGCGCGATCACCTGCTTGTCGGGATCGTAGATCTCCGAGTCCTCCTGCGTCTGGTCGCGGTCGATATCGGCGGACACCTCGGCGCGGACCTTGCCCTGCCCGACGATCGGGGAGAGCAGCGCCTCGACCTGGTCGCGCAACTTGTCCTCGACCTGCGCCTGCCGCTCGTCCGCGCCGCCGCCGCCCATGGCGGCGGGATCGCCCGCGCGGGCGAGCAGCGCGCCGGTCTGGTCGACCACCGACACCGCCTCGGGTGTCAGCGACGGGACCGAGGAGGCGACGAGCGAGCGGATCGCCTCGACCGATTCGGCGGGCAGGCGGCCCTTGGTCTTGACGGTGACCGCCGCGGTCGCCTTCGTCGCCTCGGTCGCGAACATCGCCCGATCGGGCATGACGATGTGGACGCGCGCGCTGGAGACGGATTGCAGCGTGGAGATCGATCGCGCGAGTTCGCCCTCGATCGCGCGCGTCTCGTTCATCTTGGCGCGGCTGGCGGAGACGCCGAACGGCTCCTCCTCGTCGAGCACGTCATAGCCGATCTTGCCGCCCAGCTTCTCGCCGGCAAGGCCCATGCGCAGTTCGGCGAGGCGGCTCTGCGGCGCCATGACGGAGGTGCCGTCGGCAGAGAGCTGGAAGGGGACGTTCTGGCTTTTCAGCTTCTCGGTGATCGTCTGTGCCGCTGCGGGATCGAGATCGGTGAAGAGGAACCCCATGCTGGTGTCCTCGCCGCCACGCAGCGCGACCATCGCCAGAACCGCGAGCAACGCCGCAGCGACACCGCCCATCATCAGCAGGCGCTGCTTGCCGAGTTGGCCCAGGACTGTGCGAAGCTGCTCCAAGCGATACCCCATGCGATGCGGCCGGTGCCGTCGTCGGGATCATTATAGGAGGGGGTTGGGGCGGCAGTTTCTGCCGGGTGGGAAAATGTTGCCGGGGCCCGCGGCGCGAATCGCTATTCATGGTCGCGCGATGAGAAAGCCCCGAGATACGTCTTCACCCCGGATCAAGTCCGGGGTGACGTGAAAGATCCGACACATCGCTCACGCCAAAATGCGATCCTGTCAGCCGCCCAGCATCGGGGCCAGCGCCTCGCGGACCGTGGCGGCGCGGGCGGTGGCGTCGAGGATCACGCCGCCGCGGTCCCAGTCGATATGTGCGTCGCCGGGCGCGATCGTCGCGTCGGGGGCGACGAGGATCGCGAGGCGGCGTCGGTCGCCGGCCTGGCGGATCGCGACCAGCGCCTCGAGATCGGCGACGAGCGCGGGGGCGACCGCGACGTGGATCTCCTGCCCGCGCGCGACCTGGCGCAACGCGCGGCCGATCGCCTCGTCGATCGCGGCGAGCGGGGTCTCGACCAGCGCGCGCGCGGCGAGCATCTCGGCGGCGGCGTGCGCGACCTGGGCTGCGTCGCGCGTCGCCTCGTCGGCGATGTCGTCCAGTTGCGCCTCGACGCCCTCGATCGTCGCGTGGATCGCATCGGCGACCGACAGCAGCGCGGCGCCATGTTCCTCGCGCGCCTGCGCCAGGCCGGCTTCGAACCCCTGATCGTGCGCGCGCGCGGCGACCGCCTCCGCATCCTGCCGGAGCACCGCGAGATCCGCTTCGAGCGCGGCGACGCGCAGCCGCAGGTCGCCGGTGTCGAGCATGTCGGCCAAGGGGGAGGGCGCCTCGAACACTCGATCGAAGGCGAAGCGGCGGTGGCGGAGATCGGCGTGCATCGTCGGCCTTTCGAGGCATCGGGACGGGGGCGCTTTCCCCCTTTCGTTTCGAGCGCAGTCGAGGAACCTGTCCCGACCGTTAAGCGGCGTTTCTCGATTGCGCTCGAAACGGACGGGCAGGGTGTGGGTCGACCGCGCTCATCCTGCGTCAGATAATCATCGCATCGTCGCTCTTGGGATCGACGAGGACGATCTCGCCCGAATCCCCGAGCTGCTTGGCGAGGCGGACGAGCGCGTTCTGCGCCTCCTCGCAATCGCGCGCGCGGACGGGACCCATCGAGGCCATGTCCTCGCGCAGCAGCTTGCCCGCGCGTTCGGTGAGCGAGCCGACGAAGAGCTGGACGATGTTCTGCGGCGCGCCCTTCAACGCGAGCGCGAGCTGGCGCTTGTCCGCCTGGCGCACGATCACGCCGATCGCGGATGGCATCAGCCCGCCCAGATCCTCGAAGGTGAACATCAGCGCGCGGATCCGCTCGGCGGATTCGGGGAGGTTCTCGTCGAGCGCGTTGAGCATCGACTCCTCGGTCGAGCGGTCCATCGCGTTGAACACTTCCGCCATCGATTCGTGCGGATCGCGCTTCTGCGCGCGCGACAGGTTGCTCATGAACTCGCTGCGCAGCGTCTGCTCGACCTGGAGGAGGACGTCCTTCTGGACCGTTTCCATCTTCAGCATCCGCTGGATCACGTCGATTGCGACGTCGTTGGGCAACTGGCCCAGCACGCGTGCGGCGTGATCGGGCTTGAGCTTCGACAGGATCACCGCGACGGTCTGCGGATATTCGTTCTTGAGATAGCCGGCGAGCACCGCCTCGCTGACGTTGGACAGCTTGTCCCACATCGTCCGGCCGGCGGGGCCGCGAATCTCCTCCATGATCTCCTTGACGCGCGCGTCGGGAAGGATGCCGTCGAGCAGCCGTTCCGCGCTCTCGAAAGAGCCCTGAAGCGAATTCATCCCCGAAATGTCGCCGGTGAAGCTGAGGAGCAGGTGCTCCGCGACGACCGAGGGGACGCGGCCGAGCGTGGCGATCGCGGCGGACAGGTCCTTCACCTCGTCGGGCTGGAGCTGTTCCCAGATCGGCGCGCCATGTTCCTTGCCGAGGACGAGCATCAGCGCCGCGGCGCGCTCCGGCCCGCTGTAGCGCTTCATCTCCGCAGGCTCGACGATCAGGGTGGACATGGTGGCTCCGGTTCGGTGTGCGACCGCGGTGGGTGCGTTCGTCCTATTATAGGGACGAGCGGACGATCCCGGACGGCCGCGGCAAAGGAAGCGATGACCGATCTCGCGAACAGCCTCGCCGGACTCAGCCTGCTGAGCGGCACCATGACGACGGCCTCGTCGATCACCGCGTCGACCGCCATCGAGACGCGGGCGCAGCGGCGTGCCAAAGCCGCGTTCACCACCCCGGACACGACCCCACCGTGGAAGGCGACCGCCTCGACCCAGCCGCTGTCGGCGCAGGCGAGCGCGGTGAAGGCGCTGAAATCGGTCGTGGACAGGGCCGATGCCGCGACGCTGGCGCTGCCCGAGGACGTGCAGACGACGTTCACGACCTACAAGGCGCTCGACCGGCTGCGCGTGCTGGCGGAAAGCGCGGCGAAGGCGACGACGAGCAGCGCGGACCGGGCGACGCTGCAGAAGAGCTTCGCGCGCGGGCTGGCGGACCTGAAGACCTATCTGGCCTCCGCGCCGTCGGACAAGGTGGACCTGTCGTTCGCCAAGTCGTCGCGCAGCGCGCAGACGGTCGCGGTCGACGCACCCTCGACGCTGACCGCGCCGACGATCGCGGGCAAGGGCGTGATCGCGGCGCGCGACGGTGCGCTGGCGGGGATGACGGGCAGCGAGACGCTGAAGGTGACGCTGTCGTCGCCCGGCGGCGTGACCGACACCGTCGCCGTCGACCTGTCGCAGGCGCCACAGCCCCCGACTCTCGACGGTGTGGCCGATGCGCTGAACGCGGCGATCGCGGGGGTGACGACGCCGGGCTCGAACGGGCAACCGGTGCCGCGCTGGGGATCGGTGAAGTTCGAGCCGGTGAAGACCGGGGACAAATGGGGCCTGTCGCTGAAGCGTGCGGGCTATGAGAGCGTATCGATCGACCAGGTCGGCGGTGCGGACGCGCTGATGGTCGCGAATGGCGTCGCGGACGGCAAGGCGGCGGTGACGACGCGGCTGTCGCGGTTCGACGATCCGGCGGGCGCGATGGAGCGCGGCACGCTCGGCACGATCGCGGCGGTCGACAGGCTCGCGTCCGAGCGGCTCGTCATCGCGGCGGACGCGGACAAGAGCGACAGCAAGGTGAAGCCGGTGACGACCGCGAACGCGGCGACGCTGGCGAACGCCATCGTCACCGATCGCGACGGCTTCGGCTATGTCGTCGGCACCACTGCGGGCGCGCTGGGCGCGAACGGGGCGGAGGGCGGCGCGGGCGAAGACCTGATCCTGACCAAGATCGACAGCGAGGGCGCGATCGTGTGGCAGCGCGCGCTGGGCGCGGCAGGATCGGCGCAGGGCTCCGCGGTGACGATCGCCCCCGATGGTGGCATCGTCGTCGCGGGCAGCGTCTCGGGCAGCTTCGACGGGGTATCGAGCGACGGCGACATGCTGGTCGCGAAGTTCGATACGATGGGGAACGAGACATTCTCGACGGTGGTGCGGCAGGTCGGCGCCGAGCGCGCGACCGCGATCGCGGTCGGCGCGGATGGCGCGATCCATGTCGGCGGCACGGCATCGACCGGCGGCGGCGACGCGGTGCTCGCGCGGTTCGATGCGACGGGAAAGCTGGTCGAGCGGCGGACGATCGACAGCGGCGGCAGCGACGGCGTCGCGGCACTGGCGATCGCCGGCGATGGCGCGCTGCTCGCGCTGACCGGGGAACGCGGGCACGCGGTGCTGCGGCGGATCGACGCGGCGGCGATCGGGAGCGACCTCGCGACGCTCGACCTGGGCGTCGCGGATGCGCGCGCGATCGCGGTGGCGGCCGACGGGCGGATCGCGATCGCGGGCGCGACCGACGGCGATCTGGCGGGCGCGACCAACGCGCGGGGTGGCGGACGCGACGGGTTCGTCGCGCGCGTCGACGCCGGGCTGGCGGGCGCGTCGGTGACGTATCTGGCCTCGGCCGGCACCGATCAGGCGGACAGCGTCGCGTTCCTGGGCGCGGACCTGTATGTCGGCGGGCGCACCTCCGGCACGCTGGGCGAGAAGAAGACCGGGACGACCGACGCGTTCGTCGCGCGCGTCGACGCGGCGGGCGGCGCGATCGAGCAGGTCCGCCAGTACGGCACGGTCGACGCGACGTCGGATCCGGTGCGCGTGGCGGCGGTGGCGGGGGGTGACAGCGTGCTGGGCGCGCTGGGGCTCCACCGCGGCACGCTGACGCCGACCGATTCGACGACGCTGGAGGCGCAGACGAGCCTGCGCGCGGGCGACGGGTTCGCGATCCGCCTCAACGGCGGCGCGCTGCGCAAGGTGACGATCGCGGAGAACGATACGCTGACGACGCTGACCGCGCGGATCCGCACGTTGCTGGGCACGCAGGCGGCGAACGTCACCAACCCGCTGAAGGACGGTGGACGGACTCTGCGGATCGATGCCAAGCCGGGGAACACGATCACCTTCGTCGCCGGCGGGGCGGGGCGCGACGCGCTCGCCAAGCTGGGGCTGGAGGCGCGCAGCATCGCAACGCCGGAGAAGCTCGCCGCCGACGCGCCGAAAGTTCGCCCCGGGGGCAGCTTCGGGCTGGACCTGACCGAGGCGCTGCAGCTCGACACCAAGGATGCGGCGACGCTGGCGCTGGGGCGGATCAAGCAGGCGATCTCGTACGGGCAGTCCGCCTACCGGTCGCTCTACTGGGACGATACCAAGGCGGCGCTGGCGGATACGTCGGGCAAGTCCGGAAAGACCGGCGGCTCGACCGCGATCGCAAACGCGCAGATGGCCAATTACCAGGCGGCGCTGACGCGCCTGTCGACCACATCGACGGGGTTTTGAGCGATGAGCGACGTGCCACCGATCCTGGCCGGGATCACCCGGCAGATGCACCATCTGGCCGAACGCCAGCGGGTGATCGCGCAGAACATCGCCAATTCGGAGACCGCGGGCTTCAAGGCGCGCGAGGTGGTGGCACCCGATTTCGGCGCGCTGCTGGCGGCGCAGGGCGTGGGCGGCGGGGCAACACGGATCGCGCGGCCGCAGGTGACGCTGACCGCGGGCATGGCGGCGCTGGGCGCGCGCGCACCGTCGGGCGGCGGAGTGATCCTCGACGCCGACACCGCCGAGACGAAGCCCGACGGCAACAACGTGACGCTGGAAGACCAGCTGCTGAAGATGGGCCAGATCCAGGCCGACTTCGCGGCGATGACCAACCTGTACCGCAAGCAGCAGGGGTTGTTGAAGACCGCGCTGGGGAAGGGCGGGGGGTAAGGGCCGGCGCACCGGATCGAAGGGAATTTCCAGAGTCGCTCTGATGCCGGGCTGTCTCGCGGCGGAACGCCCTCTTCGGCCTCCCACGGCCATCGGCAGCAGGATCGTTTCCCTTCCGTACGCGGGAAAAGGCATGGTTCGGAGGGCAACGGTCGAACCGGATCGGGCTCGACCGGCGCGCCACCTGTGCCCCTATACGAAGGCTTCAAGCCGCATTGACGGATGCGGATAATGGAAGCGGTTGGCGGCGATCGGTATCACGATTCCCTCCGGTACGCCCGCCACGAAATAGTTGCCCTGATAGATGTTGGGTTCGAGCAGCGTCGGTTGCGCGTCGGTATAGACCGCGCCGATCGGGGTGTAGGCCACCTCGGTTCCGAAGACCGCGTACACCGCCATGTCGACGAAGTTGCAATGCTCGATCGTGCCGCGCAGGTGCGTGTCCTGGATGACGATGCTGTGGCACCGATAGCCCAGGAACGACAGCGCCGAGAGGTCTTTCGTCACCTGCGTGAAATCATGGGCGCCGTCGTGATGGACCAGCATGCGTCCGCCCGTCCGTGCGGCGAGCGACGCCTGCACATACTGGGGCAGGCTTCCATGGAACAGTCGCACACGTCCCGCAGCGTCTGGAAATGATCGACGGATGCGTTCGTAGGTGAACAGCAGGCATTCGCGCGAGATGTCGATGATATCGAAATCGAAGTCGAAGCGCTCCGCGCATCCTGCGATGATCGCTGCGGAGCCGCCCATAAAGCACCCCACCTCGACCACGCGATCATATTCGCCGCCGGCGTTGCGCAGCGTCTCCACGAGGTCGTAGTAATAACGGATCGAACATTGATCCTCGTACGGCACATCGACCTTGAGAACGCCATCGACGACTTCGTCGAAGATGCGGTTGAGGCCGCGATAGGACGTGACCTCGTGCATCGCCTGATGGCCGCTGTAGATCGGAATGCCGAGCGTCGCGGCGGGATCGGCGTCTGCTTCGAGGTTGGAGTCGGGGAAGATAAAGGTGCCGGGAAAAGGGGCGTCGGTCATGAGGGATCGTCTCCGGTTCAGGCGGCGCGGCATAGGCCGCGACAGGAATCAGCGCGGCTTCGCAGGGGCAGGCGCGCGCGGCAGCGCCGCCGCCTGGCGGCGCGCCATCGCCATCGTCAGCGCGGCGGCGCCCTTCGGGGACATCGCGCCGAGGATCATGGCGGTGGAGCGTTCGCGCATTTTCTGCGCGACGCGCATCTGCACGTCGAGATCGAGCTGCTCCATCACCAGCGCGGCGGCGGCGGGCTTCATCGCCTGATAGATGCGCGCGAGGTCGTCATATTGATCGGTCACGCCGGTGCCGCCGCCGGGCGTGCCCGGGCCGGCGGAGGCGGGGGGCGCGGCGGCTTCGGCGGCGCGCGCCTGCGCCTCGGCCTTCATCCGCGTTTCGGCGGCGCGCATCGCCTGTTCGCGCAGGTCGAGCGCGCGGGCGCGCTTCACCGCGGCCTGGTCGCGCGCGCCGAGATCGTCGGAAATCGCGACGCCAAGCCGGGTCTTCGGCGCGGCGGCGGGGCCGGGCTCCGCGGCGGCGAGGCCCATCGCGTTGCCGACGAGCGCGGTGCCCGCGGCACCGGCCATCAGCAGCAGCAGCGAGATCTTGCCGGCCATCTAGCGATACTCCCCGGCGGACGCGGCGCGGCGCGCGGCGTTGGCGGCATCGGCCATGTGATCGGCCGAGGCGTTGGCGATCCCGATCATCACCGTCAGCTCGTCGACCAGCGCGCGCGCGTCGGCGACGGTGCGGCGGCCGTTCGCGCAATCGGCGAGCGCGGTCTTGAGCTCCGACAGGACGATGCGCGCCTCCGCGGTCGAGCGGTCGACGACCGCCGCCACTTCGGCGAACGACTCGCGGCGTACCGCCTTCAGCGACCGCATCATCCGCACGCTCTGGACGAGGACGGCGGCGCACAGCACGATCGTGACGAGGTTGGCGAGCGTGGCGAAGGTCATGCGAGCGGCCCGCGCGCGACGTCGCCGATCAGCCGCACCGCGACGTTGCCGCCGCGTTGGCCGATATGCGCGCGCGCCAGCGGCACGCCGCCGACATGGATCTCGACCGGCGCGTCGGGACGGCGGCCGAACGGGATCGTGCGCCCGACGACGAGTGAGCGCGCATCGCCGAGCGACAGCCCCGTCTCACCCAGCACGACGTCCGCGGTCACCTCGGTCCGGCGGATCTCGGCGGCCATGTGCGCGCCCCAGAGGTTTTCCGGCCCCTGCTTCTCGCCCATGAAGCGTTGCGCGAGCAGATAGCGGACCGGCTCGATCGTGGCGTAGGGCAGCAGCACGCTGAAGCAGCCGCCGCGCCCGTCCATGTCGACGCGCAACGTCGCGACCGCGCAGATGTTGGTCGCGCCCGCGATCGAGGCGAAGCGCGGGCTGGTCTCGATCCGGTCGAGCGCCATCGTCGCCTGCGCGATCGGCTGGAGCGCGGTGCCGAGATCCTGGAGCGCGAGGACGATCATCCGCGAGACGAGCCCGGTCTCGATCCCGGTGAACGCGCGGCCGTCGATCAGCGTGCGGGTGCTGCTGCGCCGCCCGCCGAGCAGCGCATCGACCACCGCGTAGATCAGCGCGGATTCAACGGTGACGAGCCCGTAATTGTGCCATTCCTCGACCTCGAACACGCCGATCATCGCAGGGAGCGTGAGACGGTTCATGAAGTCGCCGAAGCGGATCGAGGTGACTTCCTCGATGCTGACGTCGATCGCGTCCGACGTGAGGTTGCGCATCGAGGTGGCGAAGGTGCGGACCATGCGGTCGTACACGACCTCCAGCATCGGCAGCCGCTCGTAGCTGATGACGTCGGATTCGATGACCGCCTTCAATCCGACGCGCGGGCGCGCGGGACCGCCGACGTCACCGAACAGCGCATCGATCCCGGCCTGGTCGAGCGCGCCGCCGGGCAGCGTGGCGCTCGGCGGCTCGGGCAGCGCGAAATCGTCGAAGTCGTCGCTCATTGCTGGATCAGGTCCTGGACCAGGACCTCCTTGACGACGCCGTCGCCGAGCGCGTCGTGCGCGCGGACGAGCAGCTCCTCCTTGATGCGGAACACCGCGGCGGAGCCCGACAGGTCCTCCGGTCGCAGTTCGCGCAGGAAGGGCTGGTAGGTGTCGAGGAGGATCGGCAGCTTCTCCTTTAGCGTCTCCTCGGTGGTGCCGTCGCCGGGCATCAGCACGACATGGATCTTCAGGAAGTGCGGCGCGCCGTCGGAGGAGCGCAGGTTGACGAGCATCGGCGGGACGTCGAACGGCTTGGGCGCGCCTTCGCCGCCTTCCTCGCCGCCGCCGTGCTCGCCGCCCTTGGCCTCGCCGGCGGCCTTGGCATCGGGCTTGGCCGCGCCGTGTTCGCCCGCGGGGGCCTCCGCCTCTGCTTCCGCCTTGCCGCCGAGCATCATGTATGCGCCCCCGCCACCGCCGAGCAGCACGACCGCGGCGGCTGCGCCGATGATGGCGAGCTTCTTCTTTCCCTTCTTCGCGGCCGGCTTCGCAGCGTCGTCCTTTGGGGTCTCGTCCTTGTCGCTCGACACGTTCGCGTTCCCGTCATTTGCGTTCGCGGTGCCGTCCGACCGGCGCCGCTTGATCCTATTATAGGAACGTCGGTCGGCAAAAATTGCCCGGTCGACCCGCGCAACGCGGAAATTTTGGACCGGACGCGAGACGATGGACATCTCCTCCTATGTACTGCTCAGCCAGGAACAGGCGCTGCGTCGCAAGCTCGACGTGGCGGCGAACAACATGGCGAACATGAGCACCGCGGGCTTCAAGCGCGAGCGGCCGGTGTTCCACGACTATGTGGAGCGCGCCGACGCCGCGCCGGTCGAGGCCGCGCGCAACACCGCGTTCGTGCTGGACCAGGGCGCGATGCACGACACCGCGCAGGGCAGCTTCCAGTCGACCGGCAACCCGCTCGACGTGATGATCGACGGACCGGGCTATCTCTCGGTCGAGGCGCCGGGCGGCGGCACCGCCTATACCCGCGCGGGCTTCGTCAAGGTCAACGAGAATGGCGAGCTGACCAATGCCGGCGGGCTCAAGCTGCTCGGCGAGGGGGGGCAGGCGATCGTCGTCTCGCCCGACCAGCTCGACGCGCTGACGATCGCGGCGGACGGCACCGTCTCCGGGCGCGACGGCCCGCTCGGGCGGCTGGCGGTGACGGTGTTCGACGACGAGCGCATGGTGACGCCGCGCGGCGACGGGATGATGACCGCGACCGGCGGGCGCGAACTGTCCGCCGCGGAGACGAAGCTCAAGACCGGCGGCATCGAGGCGTCGAACGTCGAGCCGATCGTCGAGACGACCGCGATGGTCGACATCCTGCGCGCCTACCAGTCGAGCATGAAGATCTCGCAGGACATCGAGGACATGCGCCGCCGCGCGATCGACCGGCTGGGCAAGCTGGGCTGACTTCCACTCACTTCACGAAAGGACCGATGCGATGCGCACGCTTTCCATCGCCGGCACCGGGATGCTGGCACAGCAGACCAATGTCGACGTCATCTCGAACAATATCGCGAACATGAACACGACGGGGTTCAAGCGCCAGCGCGCCGCGTTCCAGGACCTGCTGTACCAGCAGGAGACGCGCGCGGGCTCCGCGGCGGGCGGCGGCGACGCGGCCAAGGTGCCGACCGGCATCCAGATCGGCGCGGGCGTGAAGACCGGCGGGGTGTATCGCATCACCGAGCAGGGGGCGCCGAACCAGACGGGCAACCGCTACGACCTGGCGATCCAGGGGCGAGGCTACTTCCAGGTGACGCTGCCCGGCGGCGAGACCGGCTATACCCGCGACGGATCGTTCCAGCTGTCCGACCAGGGCGAACTGGTGACCGCGGACGGCTTCGCGGTCGAACCGGGGATCACGATCCCGCCCGAGGCGGTCGACGTCGCGATCTCCAAGACCGGGCAGGTGCAGGTGAAGCTGGCGGGCCAGACCGACTTGCAGACGGTGGGGCAGCTCCAGCTGGCGACCTTCATCAACGAGGCGGGGCTGGAGGCGAAGGGCGGCAACGTCCTGGTCGAGACGTCGGCGTCGGGCGCGGCGAACCTCGCCTCGCCCGGGGATCCGGGGTTCGGGACGACGATGCAGGGCTTCGTCGAGGCGTCGAACGTCAACCCGGTGTCCGAGATCACCGCGCTCATCACCGCGCAGCGCGCGTACGAGATGAACAGCCGCGTGGTGAAGACCGCGGACGAGATGCTCGCGACGTCGAGCCAGCTGCGATGATCGCGCGTCTGGTCCTTGCGATGCTGCTGGCGACGCCCGCGGTCGCGGCGCCGACCGGGCCCGTTCCCGTGCCGGTGCTGGTCCGCGCGGTCGAGCGCGGCGAGGTGCTGTCGGCGGCGGATTTCGAGGCGCAGCCGCGCGTGCCCGGCGCGGCGCTGGGCGCGTTGCCGATCGCGACCGCGGCGGGGCGCGAGACGGTGCGCGCGATGCCCGCGGGCGCGGTGGTGCGCGCGGGCGACCTCGTCACCCCGCGGCTGGTGCGGCGGGGCGAGCCGGTGACGATCAACCTGCGCGCGCAGGGGCTGCTGATCGCGACCGGTGGGCGCGCGCTGGCATCGGGCGGGCGCGGCGACCTGGTCCGCGTCGTCGCGACCGCCACCAACCGCACGTTCGATGCGGTCGTCGAAGGATCGGGCGCGGTGCGCCTGGCGATGCCTTGAGGAACAGGGCCATGAGGAACAGGGCCATGAGGAACAGGGCCATGAAGGATCATCTGGTGAAGCGGGGTCCCCTCTTCGCGCTGCTGTCGTCGGCGGTGCTGTTGTCCGGGTGCGGCGCGGTCGGCCGGCTGAAGCAGGTCGGCAAGGCGCCGCCGATGAGCGCGGTCGATTCGAGCGATGCGCCCTGGGTGGAGGACTCCATCGGGCGATCGGGCGCCGCGTACCGGCAGGGCGGCGCGCCCGCGAACCCCGCCGACATCGCGACCCCGCCGCCCCCGCGTGCGGCGACGCCGCCCACCGCCTCGCTGTTCCGGGCGGGCGCGGGCGCGTTCCTGGGCGACCAGCGCGCAGCGCGGACGGGCGACATCCTGACGGTGAAGATCAATGTCGCGGACAAGGCGGATCTCGGCAATTCGACCGCGCGGACGCGCGGCGGATCGGAAAGCGCGGGCGTCTCCGCGCTGCTGGGGTTGGAGAAGCTGCTGCCCAAGAGCGTCGACCCGACGAAGCTGGCGGCGGCGGACACCAAGTCCAACTACGCGGGCAGCGGCACGATCAGCCGCAGCGAGACGATCAACATGACGATGTCCGCGATCGTCACCGGCCTGCTGCCCAACGGCAATCTGGTGATCCGGGGGCGGCAGGAGATCCGCGTCAACTACGAGCTGCGCGAGCTGATCGTGACCGGGATTGTCCGCCCGCAGGACATCGCGCGCGACAATTCGATCCGCCATACGCAGATCGCGGAGGCGCGGATCAGCTATGGCGGGCGCGGCCAGCTGACGCAGGCGCAGCAGGCGCGCTGGGGGCAGCAGATCTATGACGCGCTGTTCCCGTTCTGAGATGGTAAACGACCGGTTAGCCACGATTATTCCGCCCGCACCGTCCGGAGCGACGCTTTCCTTCCCATGATGCAGGACCAGTCGCGTTCGCGGCCGGTCGCCGGGGCCGACGATCGGCCCCGTGGGCGCAGAAGCGCCCGCTTTCATCCAGAAGGACACTATCATGGGCTTTTCGGTCAACACCAATACCGGCGCCATGGCGGCTCTCCAGTCGCTCAACGCCACTGCAAAGGGTCTTTCGACCGTCCAGAGCCGGATCAACACCGGCCTGAACGTGAGTTCGACCAAGGACGACTCGGCGACCTATGCGATCGCCCAGGACCTTCGCGGGGATCTGGGTGGCCTCAAGGCGGTGAGTTCCTCGCTCAGCCGGGCGAAGAGCGTCACCGACGTCGCGGTGGCCGGCGCGGAGCAGATCTCCGACGTCGTCAACCAGATGAAGACGCTGGCGAAGCAGGCTGCGGACTCCGGTCAGACGACCGAGGCACGGGCCGTCTTCAACAACGACTTCAAGGCGCTGCGCGACCAGATCACGACGATCGTCAACTCGTCGGAATTCAACGGGACCAACCTGTTGAAGACCGGCGGCGGGACGGTCAGCGCGCTCCAGTCGCTCTCGAGCACGGCAAGCTCGGGCAGCTATACCCCGGATACGCTGAACGTGGCGAACCTGGGTCTCGACCTGCCGGCGTCGGAAACGGCGTCGACGGGACCGACCACCGGCGCACTCGGCGCCAACTCCGAAGTCGACACGGCGGCGAAGGCCGCGAAGATGGTGGATACGCTGGACACGTTCAGCGCATCGCTGTCGACCAAGGTAGCCGGGCTGGGTTCCGCCTCGCGCAAGATCGACGCGCAGGTGGCGTTCACGAGCAAGCTGTCCGATACCGTCGAGGCAGGCATCGGCAATCTCGTCGATGCGGATCTGGCCAAGGAGTCCGCGAAGCTCCAGGCCCTGCAGGTCAAGCAGCAGCTGGGCGTGCAGGCACTGTCGATCGCCAACCAGGCGCCGCAGACGATCACCTCGCTGTTCCGTTAAGCGTAAGGGCGGCGCCGAAGCGTTCCCCAAACCGTGACGGCGCCGCATCGGGCCGGGAGAGGCGAAAGCCCCTCCCGGTCTTTTTTGGTTCGCGCGCGCGACCAGGGCTCTATCCCTGCGCGATCGTGCGCGGCATGATGTGGGCATGTCCAACATTCTCGTCCTCTATGGATCGTACCGGTCGGATCGCATGGGAATCCGGCTGGCGCGCTATCTGACCGACCGGCTCGTCGCGCGCGGGGACGAGGCCGAGCTGATCGACGCGAAGGCGATCGGGCTGCCGATGCTCGACCGGATGTACAAGGAATACGACCCCGGCACCGCGCCGCCCGCAATGGAGACGCTGGCGGCGAAGATCCGCGCGGCGGACGCGTTCCTGTTCGTGGTCGGCGAGTATAACTGGGGCATCCAGCCGGGGCTGAAGAACCTGACCGATCATTTCCTGGAGGAGTGGTTCTGGCGGCCGGCGGCGATCGCGAGCTATTCGGCGGGGCGGCTGTCGGGCGCGCTGAGCAACAGTATGTGGCACGCGATCCTGCCCGAAATGGGGATGCCGGTGATCTCCAGCACGATCACGGTCGGCCCGATCGGCGCGACGCTCGACGCCGATGCGCAGCCGATCGGCAAGGCAGGCGAGTCGCTGGAGCGCGCGTTCGGGCGGTTCGCGGACGATCTGGCGTGGTGGGCCGAGGCGGCGAAGGTGCAGCGGGCGCGGGGGGCGGTGCCGTATTAGAGCAGCCTCACCCACGCTCGCGGTTCGCCGGCTCGGGGCCGGCGCGCCTGCCGAGAGAGATCCCGGCTTTCGCCGGGATGACGTCTAGAGAAAATCAGCGCGCTTCGGCGAGCAGCGCCTGCGCCTCGGGGCCGGACCAGTCCATCTCGCCAGACACGCGCCAGAGTTCCTTGCCGCCTGCGTCGTAGAGGATCGTGGTCGGCAGGTTCGCCTGATAGGACAGGCTGAGCGCGGCCTTGGGATCGAGCCACGGCTTGAGGTGCGCGAACTTCGCTTTCGCGAAGAATGCCGCCACCTTGTCGCGCCCGTCGAGATCCTGCGCGACCGTCAGCACCGCGACGCGGTCGCCCAGCGCGGCGGCTGCGGTATCGAGCGTCGGCATCTCCTTGACGCATGGCGCGCACCACGTCGCCCACAGGTTGAGGAGGACGGGCTTGCCCTTGAACGCGGCGAGCGTGGTCGGCTTGCCGTCGGGCGCCTCGAACGCGAGCGCTGGCGCTGGCTCGCCCTTGTGGGTGCGATCGACCTTGCCGGCCGGGGCGGCGGCGGGTGCGGCGGGGGCCTCGTCCGCCGTCACCTCATCCGTGGCGGGCGCGGACTGCGTGTTCGCTTGCTCCACAGCCGGCGATTTCCTATCGCAGCCCGCGGCCGCCAGGGCCGCGACGAGGAGAACGGCAATTCCCGACCGGGACGACATCGACGGCACCTCGAATGCAATGTGGGGCGGGCGCTTCGCCGAAGGACCCGCCGCGGTGATGCGCGAGATAAACGCCTCGATTCCCTTCGACAAGCGAATGTGGAGGCAGGACGTCGCGGGCAGCAAGGCGCATGTCGTGATGCTCGCCGATCGGGGGATCGTGTCGGCTAACGACGGCGCGGCGATCGCGGCGGGACTCGAGACCGTCGCGGCGCATTATGCCGAACACGGCGTCGCCGAGGACATGGCGCTCGAGGACATCCACATGCAGACCGAGGCGCGGCTGGCCGACGCGATCGGTCCAGTGGCCGGGCGGCTGCACACCGCGCGGTCGCGGAACGATCAGGTTGCGACCGATTTCCGGCTGTGGGTGCGCGATGCGACCGACCAGGTGCTGGCGGCGTTGGCGGCGTTGCAGGAGGCTCTGCTGGGGCGTGCGGAGGAGCATGCAGACAGCGTGATGCCGGGTTTCACGCACCTCCAGAGCGCGCAGCCGGTGACGCTGGGGCATCACCTGATGGCGTATTTCGAGATGACGCGGCGCGACGTCTCGCGGTTCGCCGACAATCGCGCGCGGGCGAACCTGTGCCCGCTGGGGTCGGCGGCGCTGGCGGGAACCGGGTTTCCGATCGACCGTGAAGCGACCGCGACCGCGCTCGGGTTCGATGCGCCGACGCGCAACTCGCTCGATGCAGTGAGCGACCGGGATTTTGCGATCGATTACCTGATGGCGGCGGCGCAATGCTCGCTGCACCTCAGCCGGCTGGCGGAAGAGTTCGTGCTGTGGGCGTCGCAGCCGTTCGGGTTCGTGGCGCTGAGCGACCAGTGGTCGACGGGCAGCTCGATCATGCCGCAGAAGCGCAATCCCGATGCCGCAGAACTGGTGCGTGGGCATAGCGGGCGGATCACGGGGTGCCTCGTCAGCCTGATGGTGACGATGAAGGGCCTGCCGCTCGCCTATTCGAAGGACATGCAGGACGACAAGCCGCCGGTGTTCGAGGCGCACGACCTGCTCGCGCTGTCGATCGCGGCGATGACGGGGATGATCGAGAGCGCGACGTTCCGGACCGACCGGATGCGCGGGCTGGCGGAGAGCGGCTTCGCGACCGCGACCGATCTGGCGGATTGGCTGGTACGTGAAGGCGGGGTCCCGTTCCGCGAGGCGCATCATATCACGGGCCGTGCGGTCGCGGCGGCGGAGGCCGCGGGCGTGAAGCTCGACCAGCTGCCGATCGCGACGCTGCGCGCGATCGACGCGCGGATCGACGAGCGGGTCTATTCGGTGCTGTCGGTCGATGCGTCGGTGGCGAGCCGGACGAGCTTCGGCGGCACCGCGCCCGCCAATGTGCGCGCGGCGATCTCGGCGGCGCGGGAGGAACGGCGATGAAGCGGCTTTTGGTCGTGGCAAGCGCGTTGGCGCTCGCGGGTTGCGGATCGGCGGGCAAGCTGATGCCTGCCAAAGGCGAGACGCTGCCGGTCGCCCCCTATGGCGCGACCGCGACGCCTACGCCGGACGACCTGCTGCGCGCGTCCGTACAGGCCCGCCCTTCTCGCAGCGACGAAGTGCTGACCAATTCCTCGCAGCGTCGGTCCGACGAGTTCGACCTGCCCCCCAGATGAATGGCACCATGACCGGAACCGATATGTTTACGCACAAGGGTGGCGCGCTCCATTGCGAGGACGTCGCGCTCGCTGCCATCGCCGACACGGTCGCGACGCCCGTCTATGTCTATTCCGCCGCGATGTTCCGTGCGCAGGCGCGCGCCTTCCGCGACGGGCTGGCGGGAGCGGGCAAGGTGCATCTCGCCTATGCGATCAAGGCGAACCCGAACCTTGCGGTGCTGAAGCTGATGGCGGCGGAGGGCTATGGCGCCGACGTCGTCTCCGGGGGCGAACTGGCGCGCGCGCTGGCGGGCGGGATCGCGGCGAAGGACGTGGTGTTCTCGGGCGTCGGCAAGACCGAGGGCGAGCTGTCCTACGCGCTCGACGTCGGCATCGGCCAGTTCAACATGGAGCTGGAGGAGGAGGGCGAGGTGCTCTCCGCGCTGGCGGTCGCGCGGGGGCGGCGCGCGCCGGCAGTGTTGCGCGTGAACCCGGACGTCGATGCGGGGACGCACGCCAAGATCTCGACCGGCAAGAAGGAGAACAAGTTCGGCGTCGCGATCGACCAGGCGCCTGCGATGTTCGACCGGCTGGCGAAGCTGCCCGGCCTGAACCTGCGCGGCGTGGCGATCCATATCGGGAGCCAGCTTTCGGATCTCGCGCCGCTGCGTGCGGCCTATGCGCGGGTGGGCGCGCTCGTCGCCGAGTTGCGCGGGGCGGGGCACGCGATCACGCATGTCGACCTGGGCGGCGGCCTCGGCGTGCCGTACCGGGTGGGCGACGTCTTTCCGTCGTGCGCGGAGTACGGCGCAATGGTCGCCGAGGTGACGCGGGGCTGGGATGTCGAGCTGATGTTCGAGCCGGGGCGGCTGATCTCGGCGAATGCGGGCGTGCTGCTGACCAAGGTGATCTGGGTGAAGCCGGGGGCGGTGAACCCCTATGTGATCGTCGACGCGGCGATGAACGACCTCGCGCGGCCGGCGCTCTACGATGCGTGGCACGATTTCGAGCCGGTCGTCGCGACCGAGGCGACGATGCTCGCCAATATCGCCGGGCCGGTGTGCGAGAGCGGCGACACGTTCGCGATGGGGCGCGAGATCGGGGTGGTCGCGCGCGGCGACCTTGCGGTGTTGCGGTCGGCGGGCGCCTACGGCGCGACGATGGCGTCGACCTACAACAGCCGCGCGCTGGTGCCCGAGGTGCTGGTGGACGGCGATCGTTTCGCGGTGGTGGCGGACCGGATCGCGCCCGAGACGGTGGCTGCGGCCGAGCGCGTGCCCGACTGGCTGTGACGCTCCCCGATCGCTTGCACAGCCTGCCGCTGTTCGTCCGGTTGCAGGGCCGCGCGGTGATCCTCGTCGGCGAGGGCGAGGCGGCGGATGCGAAGCGGCGGTTGCTGGAGCGCGCGGGCGCGGTGGTGGTCGGGGAGCAGGCCGAAGCCGCGCTGGCAATCGTCGCGGTCGAGGATGAGGGCGAGGCCGGGGCGGCGGTGGCGCGGCTGAAGGCGCGCGGCGTGCTGGTCAACGCGGTCGACCGGCCTGCCTTGTGCGATTTCACTCTGCCCGCGATCGTCGACCGGGCGCCGGTGCTGGTCGCGATCGGGACGGGCGGGGTGTCCGCGGGGCTGGCAGCGGCGCTGCGGCAGCGGCTGGAGGCGATATTGCCGGCGGGGCTGGGGCACGTCGCGGACGGGCTGTTCACAGCGCGGGTGGCGTTGAAGGCGCGGTATCCGGATGGCGCAGCGCGGCGGCGGGCTTTGGCGGAGGCAATGCGCGCGGGGGGCGTGCTGGATCTGCTGGTGGAGCAGGATCCGTCCTCCGTCCCGTCCGCCCTGAGCTTGTCGAAGGGCGGCCCGGGCTTTGCGGAGGCGGCGACTGAGACAGGCGGAGAGCGCCCTTCGACAGGCTCAGGACGAACGGAGGAGAGGGAACGAGCACAGGCTGGCGTGATGCGTCTTGTGCTCGTGTCCCCAGACCCGGACGACCTCACGCTGCGACAGGCGCGGTTGCTCGCGAACGCGGATCGCGTGTGTCATCGCGCCGACGTTCCGCCCGCCATCCTCGATCGCGCGCGTGCCGATGCCGCGCGCGAATGTTGTGAGGTGGCCCCACACGCCGGGGAGGGCCTCACCCTGTTCGTGGAGATGGCATGAGCGGCTTCGGATACCGGATCACCGGGGGCAAGGGCGAGAAGGTAGGGGTGCGCGAGGCGCTGACCTGCAATGCCGACTTCGTCTGGGTGCACCTGTCGACCACCGCGGAGCATGCGCAGGCATGGCTGCGCGAGGATGCCGCGCTGCTCGACTATCTGCTCGAGGCGCTGACCGCGAGCGAGACGCGGCCGCGGTGCGAGGCGATGGCGGACGGCGCGTTCCTGAACCTGCGCGGGCGGACCGAGGAGGAACTCGATTCGTCGGACATGTTGGCCTCGGTGCGGATCTTCGCGTCGAAGGGGCGGGTGATCTCGGTCACGCGCAAGCACTTGCTGGCGACCGATGCGGTGGAGAAGGCGATCGGCGAGGGGCGGATCCAGGATCCGGGTGACCTCATCACCGAATACGCGACCGCGATCACGAGCGATCTCGATCCCGAGGTGGCGGCGCTGGGCGACCGGCTCGACGATTGCGAGCAGACGCTGGATACCGATCACGTCTTCGAGCATCGCCGCGCGGTGACGGGGGTGCGCGTCGCCGCGATCGGCTATCGCCGCTTCCTGTCGCCGCAGCGGACCGCGCTGGAACGGCTGGCGGAACTGCCCGGCGACTGGCTGGGCGACGACGACCGCGCGCACCTGCGCGCCGCCGCGGACCGCGCGGCGCGGATGGCGGAGGAACTGGAGGCGATCCGCGAACGCTCCAGCCTGATGCACGAGGCGCTGACCGACCTGCGCGCGGAACAGCTCGATTCGCGCAGCCTCATCATCGCGATCGCGGCGATGGTGTTCCTGCCGCTGACCTTCCTGACCGGGCTGTACGGGATGAACGTGAAGGGGCTGCCGTTCGCGGAGGAGCCCTGGGCGTTCGACGCGATCGCAGGGGCGTGCGCGGTGATCGCGGTGGGAATCGTGGTGTATTTCGTGCGGCGGCACTGGTTGCGGGGGAATTGAGGCAGGCTTTGTCATCCCAGCGAAGGCCGGGATCGGGGGCAGCGGGTCGTTGCGCGCAGAGGAGAGAAACCCCGGCTTTCGCTGGGGTGACGAGCTCGGGCTTTACCCCCGCGGTTTCTTCTCCGCGAACGCCGACAGCACGCCGCGCATCGTGCGGACTTCCTGGCTCGACCAGCCGGGCTTGGTGAGGAGCGTGCGCAGCGTGCGCTTCGTCGCCTCGGTCTTGGCGGGCGGGAAGAAGAAGCCGGCGCGCTCGAGCATGCCGTCGAGCTGCGCGATCATCCCGTCCAGCTCCGATTGCGGTGCGGGGAGCGGCAGGTCGACCGTCGGCGGGCTGGCGAGCGACTGGTGCTTCGACCATTCGTACGCGACGAGGATCACCGCCTGCGCGAGGTTGAGGCTGCCGAACTCCGGGTTGATCGGCACGGTGATGATGGTGCGTGCGACCGCGACGTCGTCGGTTTCCAGCCCCGAGCGTTCGGGGCCGAACAGGATCGCGGAGCGGCCGGGGGCGGCGTGGATCTCCCGTGCGGCGATCTCGGGGGTGACGACGGGCTTGGTGATGCCGCGCTTGCGGACGGTGGTGGCGTAGACATGCTCGCAGTCGGCGACGGCGTCCGCGAGCGTCTCGTAGAGCTTCGCCTCGCGCAGGACGACGTCTGCACCCGATGAGGCGGGGCCGGCGGCGGGATTGGGCCAGCCGTCGCGCGGGGCGACGAGGCGGAGTTCGGTGAGCCCGAAATTGAGCATCGCGCGCGCGGCCTTGCCGATGTTCTCGGCGAGCTGGGGGCGGACGAGGACGATGACGGGGTGGCTCGCGCGCTTTCCGCCGGCCTCGTTCTCATCCCCGTTCGTCCTGAGTAGGGGCTGAGCTTGTCGAAGACCCATATCGAAGGACTTGCGCGCGAGTTGCCGGACGGCGTCCCAGTTTCCCGCGATGAGCGCTTCCTTCTTCGCTCGGGTCCAGCCCTTGATTTGCTGTTCCGCGGCGATTGCCTCGGCGCGGGTCGGAAAGTCCTGCGACCAGACGAGCGTAACGGGAAGGCGGGTGCTGGTGTAGCCTTCGATCGCGCCGATTTCGTGCTGGGCGATCCGGCGTTCGAGCCCGTCAGTGTGGCCGGCATAGTAGCTGCCGTCGGCACAGCGCAGGAGGTAGGCGTGGAACGACAAGGCGGGCGGGTCCTTCGATACGCGTCTTCGACTTCGCTCAGCCGCTACTCAGGACGAACGGTGGGGGGAAGACAAAATACGGTATTCACCCCCGCCCAGCTTCCTCCACCGTCCCTGCGAACGCCTCGAAATCCTTCGCCTCGCTGAAATCGCGATAGACGCTGGCGAAGCGGATATAGGCGACCGAATCGAGCGCCTTCAGGCCGTCCATTACCAGTTCGCCAATACGCTTCGACGAAATTTCCGCCTCGCCCAGCGTCTCGAGCTGGCGCTGGATGCCGCTGACGAGCTTTTCGACGCGGACCGGGTCGATCGGGCGCTTTCGGGTGGCGATCGCGATCGAGCGGAGGAGCTTGTCGCGTTCGAACGGCTCCTTGCGGTCCTCGCTCTTCACGACCGTCAGGTCGCGCAACTGGATCCGTTCGAACGTCGTGAAGCGCGCCGCGCAGCCTTCGCACTGGCGCCGCCGACGGATCGCCGCCCCGTCTTCGGTGGGGCGGCTGTCTTTGACCTGGCTGTCTTCATGGCCGCAGAACGGGCAACGCACGTTAGAGCTTGTTCCTCTTGCTGTAGGCGTAGGCGGCACCCGCGGCGGCGCCGATCAGCGGGCCGACGAAGGGGATCGGGATCGCGACGACGGCGCCCAGCGCGCCCCATTTCGCCATGCTCTTGCCGAGCCCGGGGGTGCCCTTCACGTTGGCTTGCACTTCGCCGATCTTCGAATCGATGTCTGACATGGTCGCTCCTCAGGAATAGATCGGGAACCGAGCGCACAGCGCGCGAACTCGTTCCCGGACATTCGCCTCGATCTGCGCGTCGCCCTGCTCGCCGTTCTTCGCGAGGCCGTCGAGAACGTCGGCGACCATGTTGCCGATCTCGCGGAACTCCGCGGTGCCGAAGCCGCGCGTGGTGCCGGCGGGGGTGCCGACGCGGATGCCGCTGGTCTTGACCGGGGGGAGCGGATCGTTGGGGATGCCGTTCTTGTTGCAGGTGATGCCCGCCCGCTCCAACGCCTCGTCCGCGTCCTTGCCCGTGATGCCGAGTGGGGTGAGATCGACGAGCGCGAGATGCGTGTCGGTGCCGCCCGAGACGATCTCCGCGCCGCGTTCCTTGAGCGTGGCGGCGAGCATCTTGGCGTTCTCGACCACCGCGGCGATGTAGCTCTTGTAGCCGGGCTCGAGCGCCTCGCCGAACGCGACCGCCTTGGCGGCGATGACGTGCATGAGGGGACCGCCCTGAAGGCCGGGGAAGACCGCCGAGTTGATCTTCTTGGCGATCGCCTCGTCGTCGGTCAGGATCATGCCGCCGCGCGGGCCGCGCAGCGTCTTGTGCGTGGTGGTGGTGACGACGTGCGCGTGGCCGAAAGGGGTGGGGTGGAGCCCGGCGGCGACGATGCCCGCGAAGTGCGCCATGTCGACCATGAAATACGCGCCGACCTTGTCCGCGATCGCGCGGAACTTCGCGAAATCGATGACGCGCGGATAGGCGCTGCCGCCCGCGATGATGAGTTTCGGCTTGTGTTCGATCGCGAGCGCCTCGACCTGATCGTAGTCGATCAGGTGCGTGGTGGCGTCGACGCCGTACTGGACGGCGTTGAACCACTTGCCCGACATCGCGGCGCGCGCGCCGTGCGTTAGGTGGCCGCCCGCGTCGAGGCTCATGCCGAGGATCGTCTCGCCCGGCTTGACCAGCGCGAGCATCACCGCGCCGTTGGCCTGTGCGCCCGAATGCGGCTGGACGTTGACGAATCCGCACCCGAAGATCGCCTTTGCACGATCGATCGCGAGCGTCTCGACCTCGTCGGAGGGGTGGCAGCCCTGGTAATAGCGCTTGCCGGGGTAGCCCTCGGCATATTTGTTCGTGAACACGCTGCCCTGCGCCTCCAGTACCGCCTTCGAGACGATGTTCTCGCTGGCGATCAGCTCGATCTGGGTCTGCTCGCGTTCCAGTTCGTGCGCGACGCCGGCGAAGATCGCGGGGTCCGCGTCCGCAAGACTGCGGGTGAAGAAACCGTCGGGCTGGACGTCGTGGAGGGTGGCGGGCTGGGTGCTCATGCGGGGACTTTCGTGATTAGCTTGTCGACGCGGTGTTGGTGGCGGCCGCCCTCGAACGGCGTGTCGAGGAACGCGGTGATGCAGGCGCGGGCCATTTCGACCCCGATGATGCGCGCGCCCATCGCGATCGCGTTCGCGTCGTTGTGGGTGCGGGCGAGCGCGGCGGAGAGCGGCTCGGACACGAGCGCGCAGCGGCAGGCGGGGTTGCGGTTCGCCGCGATCGAGATGCCGATGCCGGAGCCGCACAGCGCGATGCCGCGATCGGCGCTGCCGTCCGCGAGCGCGGCGGCGAGCTTGAAGCCGTAATCGGGATAATCGACGCTCGCGGTGCCGTCGGTGCCGAGATCGAGCACGTCTTGCCCCGAATCGCGCAGCCACGCGGCAAGCGCGGTCTTCAAGTCGACGGCGGCGTGATCGGACGCGATAGCGATGCGCAAGTCGGGCGCTCCTGACGGGATGACCGGGACGCCGCAGCCTTTAGCGACGCATCGGCACGATTGCCACAGCGATATGGGAACGTCCGACAGCGCTGGCGGTTAACATGGGTCAATCCGGGAGATCGGCGTGCGGCGAGTAGGATTTTTCGTGATGGCTTCGGGCGCATTGCTGGCGGCATGCGGGCCGGTGGGGACAGTGCCGGCAACGCAGAACGAAACCGTTGTCGCGCCCGCCCCGGTTCCGGCCACATCGGCGGCGCGCGATCTCTCGGGCCGGTGGATCGGTGTCGAGGGGATGTACCTCGTCGTGTCGCCGGCGGCGGGGGGTTATGCGCTCGAAATGCAATACGACCTCGATCACAAGCAGTCCGTGACCGGTCGCGCGACGGCGGACGGGATCGCATTCGATCGAGACGGCAAGACACTGACGCTGAAGCCGACCGACGGCGCGGCCACCGGGCTGAAATATCTGGCCGACAAGCGCGACTGCCTGACGGTCGCGCCCGGCGAAGGCTATTGCCGCGGATGACGCGGGCATGAGCGAGGAGCTGGAGATTTCCGCGGCCGCCCGTCTGCTGGGGTTTGCGGGACTGCTGCCGCAGCTATTCACCCTGCTCGTCATCGCGACCGGGATCGACGGGGCGCTCGGCGCGCTGCTGGCATTCGGCTATGCGGTCGTCATCCTGAGCTTCATCGGCGGCGCGTGGTGGGGTCTCGCGATGCGGGTGACGACGCCGCAGCCGCGGCTGGCCGCGATCGCCGTCGTGCCGACGCTGGTCGGGTTCGCGGCCATGATCGCGCGGGTGATGGGGCTGTCGTGCGGGTGGTCGCTCGTGCTGCTGGGGTCGGTGGTGATCCTGACGCTGCTGGTCGACCGGCAGCTGGTGCGCGACGGCATGGCGCCGGCGGGGTGGATGAGCCTTAGGGTGCCGTTGTCGCTGGGGCTCGGATCGATGACGATCCTGGCGGGCGTGCTGGCGCCGCATGCGGTGAGCCTGGTATATTCGAATTAGGCTTGGACGTGCGTGGTCAGGCGGCCTTGCGCAGTTCCAGCCGGTCCCAGATCTCGACCAGCGCCTGAGTCAGTTCGCGCATCATCGGCTCGGTGTGGGCCGGGCCGGGGGTGAAGCGCAGGCGTTCGGTGCCGCGCGGCACGGTCGGGTAGTTGATCGGCTGGACGTAGACGCCGTATTCGGCGAGCAGGATGTCGCTGATCTTCTTGGCCTTGACCGGATCGCCGACCATCAGCGGCACGATATGCGTCTCGCCGATCATCACCGGCAGGCCGGCGTCGCGCATCATCGCCTTGAGCATCGCGGCGGCGGCCTGCTGCCCGTCACGCTCGGCAGTGGAGCCCTTGAGGTGGCGCACGCTCGCCAGCACGCCCGCGACGAGGACGGGGGAGAGCGAGGTGGTGAAGATGAAGCCGGGCGCATAGCTGCGGATCACGTCGACGATCATCCGGTCGGTGGCGATATAGCCGCCCATCACGCCGAACGCCTTGCCGAGCGTGCCCTCGATGATCGTCACCCGGTCCGCGACGCCGTGCGCCTCCGAGATGCCGCCGCCGCGCGCGCCGTACATGCCGACCGCGTGGACCTCGTCGAGATAGGTCAGCGCGTTGTACGTGTCGGCGAGGTCGCAGATCGCCGCGATCGGGGCGACGTCGCCCTCCATCGAATAGACGCTCTCGAACGCGATCAGCTTGGGGACCATCGGGTCCTCCGCGGCGAGCAGTTCCTCGAGATGCGCAAGATCGTTGTGGCGGAAGACGCGCTTCTCGCAGCCCGAATGGCGAATGCCGGCGATCATCGACGCGTGATTGAGTTCGTCCGAGAAGATGACGCATCCGGGCAGGATCTTCGCGATCGTCGACAGCGTGGCGTCGTTCGAGACATAGCCCGAGGTGAAGATCAGCGCGGCGTCCTTGCCGTGGAGATCGGCGAGTTCGGCCTCCAGATCGACATGGTAATGCGTGTTGCCACCGATGTTGCGCGTGCCGCCCGAGCCGGCGCCGACGTCGTGCAGCGCTTCCTCCATCGCCGCGATCACCTTGGGGTGCTGGCCCATCGCGAGATAGTCGTTCGAACACCAGACGGTGACGGGCTTCGGCCCGTTGTGCCCCGCGAAGCAGCGCGCGCTGGGAAAGGCACCCTTGTTGCGCAGGATGTCGATGAAGACGCGGTAGCGCCCCTCGGCATGGAGGCGATCGATCGCCTGCGTGAAGACACGGGAGTAATCCACGCCGGGTACGCCCGGAGAGGTGACCACGCCGCGGGCGGCTGCGCCCTCGATGCCCTCGATGCTCATGGGGGATGCGCTTACGCGCTCGGAAAGCGCTTTTCCAGTGGATTTGCGGGGACAGTGTGATCGACGCGGTCGTTCAAAGGGCCTCGATCCGGGCGAAGCCGCGCGCGGCGAGTGCGGGGGCGAGCGCATCGGTGCGCGAGTCGCGGCGGGTGAAGACCGCGAGGTCGTCGCCGCCGCGGGCGAAGTCCTGCCCTTCGGTCAGGTGGGCGATCCGGCGGGCGATGCCGGGGCCGCCATCGACGAAGCGCAACGGATGGGGAGCGGCCTGCGCCAGTTCTTCGGCGACGAGCGGGAAATGGGTGCAGGCGTTGACGACGACGTCGATCGCGTCGCCGCCGGGCTGCGCGAAGAGCCCCGCGATCGCTTCCCGGAACGCGGACGGCGGAGGCGCCTCGCCGCGCAGCTTCGCCTCGGCGAGCTCGACAAGCGCGGCGGAGCCGTGGCGGATCACGCGGCAGTCGGCGGCGAAGCGGGTCGCGAGATCGGTGACATAGGCCTGCCGCACCGTCGCGTCGGTGCCGAGCACGCCGATCGTGCGCGTGATGCTGAGCGCGGCGGCGGGCCTGATCGCGGGGACGGTGCCGACGACGGGCAGGTCTAGCGCAGCGCGGACCGCACCGAGTGCGATCGTCGAGGCGGTGTTGCACGCGATCACGATGAGCCGCGGGCGATAGCGTTCGGCGAGGCGACCGAGCAGCGCGGGAACGCGCGCGGCGATCTCCGCCTCGCTGCGCGTGCCATAGGGGAAGCCGGCCGAATCGGCGGCGTAGACGAACCGCGCATCCGGCAGCGCGGCGCGCGCGGGTCCGGCGATCGAGAGCCCGCCGACGCCCGAATCGAAAAACAGGATCGGTCGCGTATCGGTCATCGTCGGGGCGCATAGCGGGTGCGTGCGACTTGATACAGGTCGGTGGCATCGCGCCGGGCGATCGGCTAACACAGGAACATAAGGGGTTCTATCGTGCCGACCGAAGTCATCTGGATGCCACCCGTCGCGGCGCTGCTGCTGGGCTATCTGCTCGGTTCGATCCCGTTCGGGGTGATCCTGACGCGGGCGTTCGGTGCGGGGGACCTGCGGACGATCGGATCGGGCAATATCGGCGCGACGAACGTGCTGCGCACCGGGCGCAAGGGGCTGGCGGCGGCGACTCTGCTGCTCGACCTGCTCAAGGGTGCGGCGGCGGTGTGGCTGGTCGCGTGGCTGTTCCCGGGTGACGCGCAGCTGGCGGCGGCGGGCGCGTTCGTCGGGCATTGCTTCCCGGTGTGGCTCAAGTTCCGCGGCGGCAAGGGCGTCGCGACGCTGATGGGGATCGCGCTGGCGCTCGCGCCGGTGGTGGGGCTGGTCTATGCGGTCGTGTGGCTGGGGCTGCTGGCGGCGATGCGGATTTCCTCGCTGTCCGGGATGGCGGCGGCGGTCGCGGCGCCGGTCGCGGCGGCGGCGATCGGGCGGTTCGATATCGTGCCGCTGCTGATCGCGCTGGCGGTGATCGTGCTGTGGAACCACCGCGCCAACATCGCGCGGCTGGTCGACGGCACCGAGCCCAGGGTGGGGCGCGGCAAGACGACCGGGACCGCCTGAGTGGACGGTGTCGAGTCCGGGGGCGATCCGGCGACCGCGCGGCTGCGGTTGATCCGTACGCCCAAGGTCGGCCCGGTGACCTATCGACAGCTGATCGCGCGGTTCGGTTCGGCGGAGGCGGCGCTCGCGGCGTTGCCGATGCTGGCGTCGCGCGGGGGCGGCGCAGCGCCGCGGATCCCCGAGGTGGCGACGATCCGGCGCGAGCAGGCGGCGGTCGCGAAGGCGGGCGCGCAGTATCTGTTCCTCGACGATGCGGCCTATCCTCCGCTGCTGGCGGAGCTGGAGAATGCGCCGGTGGTGGTGACGTATCGTGGCGACCTCGCATTGCTGCGGCGGCCGTGCATCGCGATGGTGGGTGCGCGCAACGCGTCGGCGGCGGCGTGCCGGTTCGCGCGGACGCTGGCCTATGACCTGGCGCAGGGCGGGGCGAGCGTCGTCTCCGGGCTGGCGCGCGGGATCGATACCGCGGCGCATGCCGGGGCGCTGGAAGGCGGGACGGTCGCGGTGATCGCGGGCGGGATCGACGTGGTGTATTTGCGCGAGAATGCCGAGCTTCAGGAGGATATCGCGATGCGCGGCCTGCTGATCGCGGAGCATCCGCCGGGGACCGAGCCGATCGCGCGGCACTTCCCGTATCGCAACCGCGTCATCGCAGGCGTGTCGCTGGGGACGGTGGTGGTGGAGGCGGTGCCGAAGTCGGGCTCGCTCATCACCGCAAGGCTGGCGGGCGAGGCGGGGCGCGAGGTGATGGCGGTGCCTGGCAGCCCGCTCGATCCGCGCGCGCAGGGGTGCAACCTGCTGATCCGCGACGGCGCGATGCTGGTTCAGTCCGCCGCGGATATCCTCGAACAGGTGCGCCCGATCGACGCGCGGGCGGTGCGCAGCCCGGTCGATCGATGGCGCGCGCCGCCGGGGGAAGAGGCGGACGATGCCGCGCGGCGGGTGGTGACCGCGCTGCTGGGCGCGGTGCCGGTGTCGGTGGACGAGGTGATCCGCCAGTCGGGCGTCGCGCCCGCGATCGTTCAGATGGTGCTGCTCGAGCTCGAACTGGGCGGCCGGGTCGAGCGGCACGCGGGCGGGCGGGTCAGCCTGTCGGGGTGACGCGTTCGATCCGCCGCCAGACCAGCCACGAGATCAGCGGCGCGCCGACGACCAGCGCGACGAGCGCGAAGGCGGGGGCGACCATTCCGGCCACGAACGCGATTCCGCCGATCAGCAGCGGGATGAGGCTGGCGCGGCGATAGCGTGCGAACAGCGCCGGATCGACGCCGTCCTCCGCCAGCACCGGATCGGACGCGGCGACGATCAGCCGGTGGTTGACGAAGCCCAGAACCACGAGCCAGCCGGTGTAAAAGCCGATGCCAACGCGCAGCTCGACATATTCGCTGATGATCGCGGTGGGGAACGGCATGAACGCCACCGCGAGCAGGAGGATCAGGTTGGTGCGCACCAGCCGGGGGCTCGTGGCCTTGAGCGCGCCCATCACATTGTGGTGTGCCATCCAGAACCGGCCGAGGACGAGGAAGCTGACGAGGAACCCGATATAGTTGGGAAGGAGCCCCGCCAGCGCCTGTCCGAGCGCACCGTCGCTCACCGTCGGCAGGTGCGGCAGGCGGACCTCGATCACCAGCAGCGTCATCGCGATCGCAAAGACCGCATCCGAAAAGAACGTCATGCGCTCCAACTGGCGCGCCGCGATGTCGTCAGTCTTCGTCGTCACGCTTGTCCCCCCGGCGTCGCTGCGGCATCCATTCCGTGCGATGACGTTGCTGTCCACACCGAAATGGGTTTCCTGGTGGTTTCGCGGCGCCGCAGCATATGGCGTGCTGGCGCTGGTGCCAATGTATTTCCGGGCGCCGCCGGGGGCGGGCGAACTGGTCCATTACGGATTCGTCGGCACCGCGCTGGCGTTTCAGGTCGCGTTCTGGATCGTCGGTGGTGCGCCGGCGCGCTATCGCATGTTGATGCCGGTGGCGGCGCTGGAGAAGCTGGCGTTCGGTGTTCCGGTGCTGCTGCTGTGGTTCGGCGGGCGGGCGGATGGCGTGACGCTGGCGGCCGGACTGATCGACCTGGCGCTGGGTGCGGGGTTCCTTGTCGCATGGCGGGTAACGCCGAGAGCTTGACGCCACCCCGCCGACCTCTCCACCCTCGCGCGTACACGTAAGAGAGACCATTTAGCCCCTTATGCAACTCGTCATCGTCGAATCGCCCGCCAAGGCGAAAACCATCGAGAAGTATCTCGGCTCCGATTATCGCGTCCTCGCGAGCTATGGCCATGTCCGCGACCTGCCGCCCAAGGACGGATCGGTGAACCCCGATGACGGTTTCGCGATGGAGTGGGAGAATTACGCGGACAAGGCCAAGCAGCTCAAGGCGATCACCGACCTGTCGAAGACCGCCGACCGCCTGATCCTGGCGACCGATCCCGATCGCGAGGGCGAGGCGATCAGCTGGCATGTCCAGGAGGTGTTGCGCAAGCGCAAGGCGCTGCCCAAGGACGTCCAGCGGGTGACCTTCAACGCGATCACCAAGCAGGCGGTGACCGACGCGATGAAGGCGCCCCGCGCGCTCGACGACGACCTGATCGATGCGTACCGGGCGCGGCGTGCGCTCGACTATCTGGTGGGATTCACGCTGTCGCCGGTGCTGTGGCGCAAGCTGCCCGGCGCCAAGTCCGCGGGGCGCGTCCAGTCGGTCGCGCTGCGGCTGATCGTCCAGCGCGAGCGCGAGATCGACGTCTTCCGGCCGCAGGAATACTGGTCCGTGACCGCGGCGCTGGAGCAGGACGGGACTCCGTTCGTCGCGCGGCTGGTCCAGTGGCAGGGCAGGAAGCTCGACCGCCTGTCGATCGGCAACGAGGGCGATGCGCTGGCCGCGAAGACCGCGGTCGAGGAGGGGCGCTTCTCGGTCCAGTCGGTCGAGACGAAGCCCGCGACGCGCAACCCGCCGCCGCCGTTCACGACCTCGACCCTGCAGCAGGAGGCCGCGCGCAAGCTGGGGTTTTCCGCGGACCACACGATGCGGATCGCGCAGCAGCTCTACGAGGATGGCGCGATCACCTATATGCGGACCGACGGCGTCCAGATGGATCACAGCGCGATCTCGGCGGCGCGCCTCGCGGTCGCGAACCGCTACGACGCGAGCTATGTCCCGGACAAGCCGCGGATGTACACGTCGAAGGCGAAGAACGCGCAGGAAGCGCACGAGGCGATCCGGCCGACCGATTTCGGGCGCGACAAGGTCGGCTCGGGCGATCACGCGCGGCTGTACGATCTCGTCTGGAAGCGCGCGCTGGCGAGCCAGATGGCGTCGGCGCGCATGGAGCGCACGACGGTGGAGCTGGCGGACGGCACCGGGCAGCAGGTGCTGCGCGCGACCGGGCAGGTGGTACTCTTCCCCGGTTACCTCGCGCTGTACGAGGAGGGTCAGGACGATTCGGCCGATGAGGACGCCAGGCGCCTGCCGCGGATGCGCGAGGGCGATGCGCCTGCGAAGAAGAGCGTCGATGCCGAACAGCACTTCACCCAGCCGCCGCCGCGCTTCTCCGAGGCGTCGCTGGTCAAGCGGATGGAGGAGCTGGGGATCGGGCGTCCGTCGACCTATGCGTCGATCATCAAGACGCTGAAGGACCGCGCCTATGTCCGCGTCGAGAAGAACCG
This sequence comes from Sphingomonas sp. Ell38C01, assembly GCF_055231975.1. Lineage (NCBI taxonomy): Bacteria > Pseudomonadati > Pseudomonadota > Alphaproteobacteria > Sphingomonadales > Sphingomonadaceae > Sphingomonas > Sphingomonas sp. Ell38C01. The sequence continues at coordinate 1,420,100 of NZ_JBUYVA010000001.1, forward strand.
GTTCTTCGCCGAGGAGAGCGGGCGCCTGGTGACCGCGTTCCTCGAGCGGTTCTTCGAGAAATATGTCGGGTTCGACTATACCGCCGAGCTGGAGGAAGAGCTGGACGACGTGTCGGGCGGGCGTGCCGAGTGGCAGGCGGTGCTCGAGGCGTTCTGGCGCGACTTCAAGCCGCGCACCAGCGAGGTGATGGAACAGCAGCCCTCCGCGATCACCGCGGAGCTGGACGTGTTCCTCGCGCCCTATCTGTTCCCCGACAAGGGTGACGGCACCGATCCGCGGCTGTGCCCCAATTGCGGGGAGGGCAAGCTGGCGCTGCGCGGCGGCAAGTTCGGCGCGTTCATCGCGTGCTCGAACTATCCCGAGTGCAAGTACACGCGGCGGTTCGCGCAGGCGGGTGGCGAGGCGGCGGAGGATACCGGGCCGGAGACGTTGGGCACCGATCCCGAGACCGGTTTGCCGGTGGAGCGCAAGTCGGGGCGGTTCGGGCCGTATATCCAGCTGGGCGACGGCAAGGAGGCGAAGCGCGCGTCGATCCCCAAGGACTTGCCGGGCGAGCTGGACCTTGCGTGGGCGCTCAAGCTGCTGAGCCTGCCACGGACGATCGGGACGCATCCCGAGACGAATGAGGAGATCAAGGCGTCGATCGGGCGCTATGGTCCCTATCTCCAGCATGCGGGGAAATATGCGCGCCTTCAATCGACCGCGGACGTGTTCGAGACGGGGATGAACGCCGCGGTGGTGAAGCTGGCCGAGGCGGCGGCGGGCGGCGGGCGTCCGGCGCGCGGCAGCCAGGCGCCGCTCAAGGTGCTGGGCGCGCATCCGCGGACCGAGCTGGAGATCAGGCTGATGGAGGGGCGCTACGGCGCGTACGTCACCGACGGGACGACGAATGCGACGTTGCCCAAGACGATCGAGAAGGATGCACTGACGCTGGAAGAGGCCGCGCAGCTGATCGATGCGCGTGCGGCGATGGCACCGGCTAAGGGGAAGAAGAAGGCGCCCGCGAAGAAGAAGGCGGCGCCGAAGGCCGCGGCGGGGGAGAAGGCGGTGGCGGTGAAGAAGCCGGCGGCCAAGAAGGCGCCTGCGAAAAAGACCGCTGCGAAAAAGGCGCCGGCGAAAACGGCCGACTGACCCACTCCGTCATCCCGGCGCAGGCCGGGATCCACCGTGCCGCGGGTGCGTCGCTTGCCTTTCGCGCCTCTGCGTCGGTGGCGACGTGAACCCCGGCCTTTTGCCGGGGTGACGGGTAGGGGTGGCGGACCGGGCCGCTCGAATCAGGCGGCGCGGAGGCGGGTCGCGGAGAGGAAGGCGCGGGCGGCGGCCTGTGCGGTCGCGATCTCGCGTGCGGTCATGTCCTCGGAGATTTCGGCGCGCGCTTCCTGCGCGGCGACGTTGCCGCCGACCGCGGAGAGGTTGAACCATTTGTGCGCCTCGATCAGGTCGTAGGCGTCGCCGTCGGTCGAGTAGAAGACCCCCAGGTCATAGGCGGCGAACGTGTCTCCACGTGCCGCATCGCGCAACCGGCTTTCGACCAGGAACCGCGCGCTCTTCAGGCTGTTGCCCATATGTCGCCCCCATTCGTCACGGGAACCCTTCTCCCGTGACTGCGGTTCTGGCGCGATCGTGTCTAGAAATGGTTAACGGCGCGGAGAGCGCGAATTTTTCCGCGTCTCGGGGTATCCAGCCGGCCTCCCGGCCCGGTCGTTTCGAGCGCAGTCGAGAAGCGCGCCTCGGACGTCGCGGTACGTTTCTCGACTTCGCTCGAAACGAGCGGGCTACGTCCGGGCGCGTGGCTCAACCGATCGCGATGTTGTCGATCAGGCGGGTGGCGCGCAGCTTCGCGGCGGCGAGCAGGCGGCGGGGGCGGGCCGGGTCGGTCGTGGGGGCGAGCGTCTCCGCGTCGACCAGGCTGACATAGTCGACGACGAACCCGGCTGCGACGAGCGCGGCGTGCGCGTCCGCCAGTGCACGCCCGGCATCGTCGCCGCGTTCGATCGCACGCGCCGCGACGCCCAGCGCGCGGGGGAGCGCCACGGCTTTCGCGCGTTCCTCGTCGTCGAGATAGACGTTGCGCGACGAGCGGGCGAGGCCGTCGTCCTCGCGCTGCGTCGGGACGCCGACGATCTCGATCGGAATATCCAGGTCTTCGACCATGCGACGGATGACCGCGAGCTGCTGGAAATCCTTCTCGCCGAAGCAGGCGGTGTCGGCGCCGACCTGGTTGAAGAGCTTGGCGACGACGGTCGCGACGCCGTCGAAATGGCCGGGGCGGGCGGCGCCGTCGAGGCCTTCGCTGACGCCCGAGACCGACACATTGGTCGCGAAGCCCGCCGGGTACATCACCGCGACCGGGGGCATCCACAGCAGGTCGCAGCCCGCTTCGTTCAGCATCCGCGCGTCGGAGGCCTCGCGGCGGGGGTAGCGGGCGAGGTCCTCGTCCGCGCCGAACTGCCTGGGGTTGACGAAGATGGAGGCGACCACCTTCGTGCCCGGGCGACGTGCGGCCTCGACCAGCGCCATGTGCCCGGCGTGGAGCGCGCCCATCGTCGGGACGAGCGCCACGCGCTGCCCCTCGGCACGAAAAGCGGCGACGCTTTCGCGCAAGGCGTTCAAGTCCCGGACGATCTGCAAGCTCATACCCCCTCGTACTCCGAGCGCGGGGCTTCTATGGATGGGGGCGCAGCGGATCAACACAGGATGCGACGAAATTGCCTAGCGGGCCCCGGAACACCCATGTCATCGTCTTCGCCAACGAAAAGGGCGGAACCGGCAAATCGACCACCGCGGTCCACGTCGCGATCGCGCTCGCGGCGAAGGGCGCGGAGGTGGCGTGCCTCGACCTCGACCATCGGCAGCGGACGATGGGCCGCTATCTCGACAATCGCGCGGAGACCGTGAAGCGCACCGGCGACCCGCTGGCGGTGCCGCGCCACATGACCGGCGACGGATCGACGCAGGACGATTTCGATTCGAAGTTCGCAGAGCTCGCGAGCGGCGCGGACTATCTGGTGATCGACACGCCGGGCCGCGACGACCCGATCGCCCGCGCGGCGGCGAGCCGGGCGGATACGCTCGTCACGCCGATGAACGACAGCTTCGTCGATTTCGATCTGATCGGGCAGGTGCACCCGGAGACGTTCAAGGTGACGCGCCCCAGCTTCTATTCGGAGCTGATCTGGGAGGCGCGCAAGGCGCGCGCGAAGGCGGACGGAACGACGATCGACTGGGTCGTCCTGCGCAACCGGCTCCAGCATATCGAGGCGCGCAACATGCGCCGCGTGTCCGACGCGCTCGACCAGCTGGCAAAGCGCGTGGGGTTCCGGATCATCCCGGGGCTGGGCGAGCGCGTGATCTATCGCGAGCTGTTCCCGGCCGGGCTGACGATGCTCGATACCAAGAGCTTCGGCGGGATGGGGCTGGCACATGTCGCGGCGCGGCAGGAGCTGCGCGAGATGATGGCGGGGCTGGCGCTGCCCGAGCCCGCGGTGCCGCTGGTCGCATGAAGTGGATCGTCGCCGCGATCATCGTCTGGGCGGCGTGGATGCTGCTGCGCAAACCCAAGGCGAAGCCGAAATCACTGCCCGGTGAGGTTGAGGCTCGCGCGGTGCTGGGGGTCGATGCTGGAGCGGACGCCGATGCGATCCGCGCCGCGCACCGGCGGCTGATCGCGGGCGTCCATCCCGATCGCGGGGGTTCGGCGGACCTGACGCGCCGGATCAACGCCGCGCGGGATGTGCTCCTGAAAAAGGCGTGAGCGGCGTGGGGCACCGGTTCGCACCCGAAATCCTGCGCGAGTACGACGTTCGCGGCACGGTGGGGCGGACGCTGTTCGAGCGCGATGCCTGGGCGCTGGGACGGTCGTTCGCGACGATGATCCGGCGCGCTGGCGGCACGCGTGTCGTCGTCGGGCGTGACGGGCGCATCGCGTCGCCGATGCTCGAGGCGGCGCTGGTGGCGGGGCTCGTCGAATCGGGGGTGGACGTCGTGCGCATCGGTGTCGGGCCGTCGCCGATGCTGTATTATGCCGAGGCTACTCTCAAAGTAGATGGGCTAGAAGTGGATGGCGGCATCCAGGTAACCGGCAGCCATAATCCCCGCGACGACAATGGCTTCAAGATGGTCGCGCAGCACATTTCGGTCCATGGCGAGGCGATCCAGGCGCTGGCGGTGCTGGCCGAAGCTGGCGACTGGGAGAGCGGCACCGGCACGGTCGAGGACTTCGCGATCCGCGACGCCTATGTCGGGCGGCTGATGGCGGGCTATGCCGGTGGCGCGTACCGCATCGGATGGGACGCGGGCAGCGGTGCGGCTGGCCCGATCGTCGAGGCGCTGGTCGAGTTGTTGCCGGGTGAGCACCACACGCTCTTCACCCAGGTGGACGGCGAATTCCCCCATCATCATCCCGATCCGACGGTCGAGGCGAACCTGCGCGACCTGAAGCGTCTCGTCGCGGAGAAGACGCTCGATTTCGGACTGGCCTTCGACGGCGATGGCGACCGGATCGGCGCGGTCGACGCGAAGGGACGGACGATCTGGGGCGACCAGATCCTGTCCATATTGGCCGAACCTCTGCTGAAGGAACTGCCGGGCGCGGCGATCGTCGCCGACGTGAAGGCGGGCGACGCGCTGTTCGCGCGCATTCGCGCGCTGGGCGGACGACCGGTGATGGGGCGGACCGGGCACAGCCTGATGAAGGCGCGGATGAAGGAAGTCGGCGCGCCGCTGGCGGGCGAGATGAGCGGGCACATCTTCTTCGGGCATGAGTATTACGGGTTCGACGATGCGCTGTACGCGGCGGTGCGGCTGATCCGCGCGGTGCACCTGTCGGGCCGCTCGCTGACCGATCTGATCGACGCGATGCCGCCGAGCGTGTCGATCCCCGATACGCGGATCGCGGTGGACGATGTGCGCAAGGTGGCGGTGGTCGAGGCGGTCGCCCAAACGGTGAAAGGGCGGCTGGACGGCGCGGACGTCGACCGGACCGATGGTGTGCGCGTGACGACCGAGGACGGCTGGTGGCTGCTGCGCGCGTCGAACACCGAGGCGGCGCTGACGGTGCGCGCCGAATCGCGCGACTCGGCGGGGCTGGCGCGGTTGCTCGCCGAGGTCGATGCGCATCTTGCGGCGTACGGGGTGACATCGCGCGTCGCCTCGCCCACATGAGTGCGATGCGTCCCACCCCCAGCATCATTCGCGTCATCGACCTGGAAACCACCGGCAGCCCGCCCCCCGCGCACGGCGTGTGCGAGATCGGCTGGCAGGACGTCGCGCTCCAGAAGGACGGGCGCTGGGAGCTGGAGGGCGAGGGCGGTAGCCGGCTCGTCAATCCGGGGCGGCCGATGCCGCCGATCACCGAGGCGGTGCACCATATCCGCGACGTCGACGTCGCCGACGCGCCGTGGTGGGTCGACGTCGCGCGGCCGATCCTCGATCCGTGGCCGCGCCGCATCGCGCTGGCGGCGCACCGCGCGACGTTCGAGGAGCAGTTCTGCACGCCCGCGCTGACACATGGTGCGAAATGGATCTGCACGTGGAAATGCGCGCTGCGGCTGTGGCCGAACTCGCCCAGCTATTCGAACCAGGTGCTGCGCTACTGGCGCAAGCCCGAGGGGATGGTCCACGAACGCGGTCTGCCCGCGCACCGGGCGTTTCCCGACGCGTATGTCACCGCGTTCCACCTGCGCGACCAGCTGAACGAGGCAAGCGTCGAGCAGCTGATCCAGTGGTCGTCCGAACCCGGGCTGTTGCCGCGCGTGCGCTACGGCCCCGATCGCGGGAAGGAATGGCGCGAAATCGAGGAAGAGAGCCTCGTGAAGTTCATCACCGATCGCGATCCGGACATCCGCTTCACCGCGGAGACCGAGATGGCGCGGCGGCGTGGCGGCGGGCATGTCGGCCGCGCGACCGCGCAGGACCTGCTGCTGTGATGCGCGTGCGATGAGGGCGAGACTCGCGCGGCGTCTCGTCGTGCCCGAGGCGCGGGTCGGGCGCGTGCTGGTCGCGTTCACCGCATTGGGGTTCGGCGCGCTGCTGGCCGCTGCGATCGCGATCGGATGGATCACCGAGCGGGAGCAGACCTTCAGCCAGAGCGTGATCCACACGCAGAACGTCCGCACCGCGATCGGCGACCTGCAGATCGCGCTGGAGCAATCGGAAACCGCGCGGCGCGGGCTGTTGCTGACCGGGCAGCCGGTGTTTCGCGGGGCCTATGCGCGGACCACTGCCGAGCTTCGCCCGGGGCTGACGCGGATCGCGACGATGACCGCGGACAATGCCCGGCAGCAGGCGCGGGTGGCGCGAATCGCGACGCAGCTCGACCGGCTGGGGCCGCTCCGGCAGGCGACGATCGCGCTGGTCGATCGCGGGCGCGGGAGCGAGGCGCTGGAGCGGTTCCGCAACGATCCGAGCGTGACCGTGACGCGCGCGATCCGCGAGCGGCTGCGTGCGATGGCGGCGGACGAGATGGCACTGCTGGCGCTGCGCAGCGCGCGGCAGGAAACCGCGACGCAACTGTTCTACGCGATGCTGACGGGGGCGGGGGTGCTGCTGGCGATCGTCGCGACGCTGGCGCTGGCGATCGGCATCCGCAGCACGCGGGCGATCGCGGCGTCGCGCGACGCGGTGCGCGACCTTGCCGAGTCGCTCGAGGACCAGGTGCGCGAGCGAACCGCGGACCTGAGTCGCGCGAACGAGGAGATCCAGCGCTTCGCCTATATCGTCAGCCACGACCTGCGCTCGCCGCTGGTCAACGTGATGGGATTCACCGCGGAGCTGGAGGCGGCGACGGGCGCGCTGCGCACGCTGGTCGATCGTGCGGAGGCTGAGGCGCCCGCGCTGCTCGACGACGAGGCGAAGCTGGCGGCGCGCGAGGACCTGCCCGAGGCGATCGGGTTCATCCGCACCTCGACGCAGAAGATGGATCGGCTCATCAACGCGATCCTGACGCTGTCGCGGCAGGGGCGGCGGACGCTGGCGCCCGAGCCGCTGGACCTCGCGGAGATCGTCGGCGGGATCCGCGGCGCGCTCCAGCACCGGCTGGAGGCGGAGGGTGCGGAGGTGGCGGTCGCGGGCACGCTGCCGGCGCTCTCCAGCGACCGGCTGGCGATCGAGCAGGTGCTGTCGAACCTCGTCGAAAATGCGGTGAAGTACGCCGCACCCGGGCGACCTGCGCGGATCGCGGTGTCGGGCGAGCGGACGGGTCCGCGCGTGATCCTGTCGGTGACCGACAACGGGCGCGGGATCGACCCGAAGGACCATGAGCGCGTGTTCGATCTGTTTCGTCGATCGGGCGTGCAGGACCAGCCCGGCGAGGGGATCGGGCTCGCACATGTGCGCGCGCTGGTCTATCGACTGGGTGGGACCATTTCGCTGACATCGACGCTTGGGAACGGCGCGGTATTTCGCGTAACGCTGCCCGCAGACCTGAAACCGGAGCAAGATCCGCGATGAATGCGCACCAGTCCGTCAATATCGTGATGATCGAGGACGATGAGGGGCATGCGCGCCTGATCGAGAAGAATATCCGCCGCGCCGGGATCATGAACGACATCAAGCACTTCGTCGACGGGACGAGCGCGCTCGCCTATCTGTTCGACGCCACCGACGGCCCGTCGAAGAACGGACCCGCGATGGTGCTGCTCGACCTGAACCTGCCCGACATGAGCGGGACCGACATCCTGGCGAAGATCAAGGGCGACGACGGCCCGGTCAAGCGCACGCCCGTCGTCGTGCTGACCACCACCGACGACGCGCGCGAGATCCAGCGCTGCTACGATCTGGGCTGCAACGTTTATATCACGAAGCCGGTGAACTACGAGAATTTCGCGCAGGCGATCCGGCAGCTGGGGCTGTTCCTGTCGGTGATCCAGGTTCCCGACGCGACCGATTGATGGCCACCGCGCGGCTCCTCTACATCGACGACGACGACGGGTTGCGACGGCTGGTCGAGCGGGCGTTGACGCGGCGTGGCTGGTCGGTCGCGACCGCGGCGGGCGGTGCGGAGGGGCTGGCGCTGGCGGTGGCGGAGCATTTCGATCTGGTCGCGGTCGATCACTATATGCCGGGAATGGACGGGCTGGCGACGCTGGAGGGGCTGCGCGTGCTGCCGGAGCCGCCGGGGGTCGTCTACGTCACCGGCAGCGAGGAGGCCCGCGTCGCGATCGCGGCGCTGCGTGCCGGGGCGGACGACTATGTCGTCAAGGCGATCGGCGACGACTTCTTCGACCTGCTCGACGCGGCGCTCCGTCGGGTGCTGCGGCGGGTGGAACTGCACGCCTCCACCGTCGAGGCGGAGGCGGGGCTGCGCGCGTCGAACGCGCGGCTGGAGGCGTTGCTGGCGGAGGTGAACCACCGCGTGGCCAACTCGCTCCAGATCGTGTCGGCGATGGTGCGGATGCAGTCTGCGGCGCTGAGCGACGACGCCGCACGCGCGGCGCTGGAGGATACGCAGCGACGCATCGCGGCGATCGCGCAGGTCCACCGGCGGCTGTACTCGCAGGGCGACGTCGAGACGGTCGACATGCAGGAATATCTGTCCGCGCTGGTCGAGGAACTGGGCGAGACCTGGTCGACCGAGGCGTCTCCGCGCGCGCTGAGCCTCGCCGCCGATCCGATCCGGTTGCCGACCGACCGCGCGGTGTCGCTGGGGGTGATCGTGACCGAGCTGGTGAGCAACGCGTGCAAATATGCCTATCCCGGCGGCAGCGGGGAGGTGCGCGTCGCGCTGGTGCGCGAGGGCGACGAACGCTTCCTGCTCGCGGTGGAGGACGACGGCGTCGGGATGACGGGCGAGATCGCGCCGAAGGGAACGGGGGTCGGCACCAAGCTGATCCGCGCGATGGCGCTCAGCCTGCAATCGGCGGTGGAATATGACGCGACGCATGCGGGGACGCGGGCGACGTTGAGCGCGGCGGTGCGATGATCCCCGTGCACCCATGATCCGTTCGTTTCGAGCGAAGTCGAGAAACGTTGGCCGGGCGCTACGTTTCTCGCCTTCGCTCGAAACGAACGGAAGCCGCTCTAATACCTCGGCGGGGGGAAGTCCTTGAGCGACAGCCGGGTTCCGGGATGTGCGTGGTCGATCCGGAACACCGCGCTGCGACCGTCGCGCCAGAGCGGGATCAGGCCCGCCTCCAGCTTGGGATCATAGGCCGGGGGATCGATCAGCCAGACATAATCGAACGCGCCGCGCGGGAAGAGCGCGAGGCTGCGCGCGACGGGGCGCCACCATTCGCGTGCGCACTGGTACGGCGTCACCAGCTGCGAGGGATCGTGCGAGAAGCCGCGCGCGGGATATTTCGTGGTTAACAGCTGCGCGCCCGCCATCGACCACTGGTCGTTGGTATAGGCCAGCCGCCGTTCGAGCGCGAGCGCGGGCATGTGCTCCAGCCGCGACATCAGCCAGTCGTTGTGGCAGTTGGTGCCGACGAAGGTGACCAGCCGCGCGCCGCGGGGGACGTGGTCGAGCGCGGCGAGCTGGCGATCGTAGCTGCGGTCGAACATCGCGTAGCTGACGGTGGCGGCGCCGATGCGGACGAGGAAGAAGGCGAGCCCGAGCACCGCGATCGTCGTCGCGCCGCGCATCGTCAGGCCGTCTCGCGGGCGCAGTGCGATCACCGCGATCGCGACCATGAACGGCGCGAGCCGCATGTCGGCATAGGCGGAGCCGAACACGATCCGCGGCAGCACGACGTACATCGCGACGAGGAACAGCGCGGACAGCCCCAGATGCCGCGAATAGCCGATCGCGGGATCGCGGATGCCGCGGAACAGGACGAGCAGCAGGACCGCGACCGAGGCGATGTCGAACGCCTCCCACCGGTCGCGCAGGATCATCGTCAGCCAGTTGATCTTGGCGCGCCAGTTGAACCAGTCCGCGGTCTGCCCCGTCACGTGGTCGCCCGAGCGCCACGCGATCATCAGCACCATCGGCAGCGCGAGCGGGACGCAGCCGAGCCCGGCGCGGATCCAGCTTTCGATCCAGTGGCCGCCCTCGCGATCCTTGCGCAGATCGTGCTGGCGGATCATCTCCGAGGAGAAGGCGAGCACGCCGAGCACGCCCCAGCCGAAGGTGTGGCAGACCCAAAGCGCGCACGACAGCGGGACGAAGACGATCGCGCGCAGTTTCAGATGCCCCAGCCGCGCCATCCGCAGCCACAGCGCGAACATCGGCAACGCCAGCGCCATCGACAGCGCGAAATTTACGAAGCCGAACTGGAAGGGATAGCTGTAGGCGAGGGGGAGCGCGAACAGCGCGGTCGCGGGGATGCGCCCCTGCACCTCGCGGGATATCCACAGCAGCCCGCCGACGGTGAGCGCGGGGATCGCGATCACGATCAGCTTCACCGACAGTTCGAGCCCGAGCAGCGGCGCCATCGGCTCCAGCAGCAGGTCGATGCCGAGATTTCCGATCAGCGCCCACTGGAACACGTACCAGTCGCGCAGCCACGGCGCCTCAGCGCCCGACAACTGGACGCGCCAGCGGCCCATATGCCCGGGCAGGTCGACCAGCGGGGGGATGTCGGGCCACAGCAGCGGGATCGTCGCGACCAGCATCGCGGCGATCACGAACCAGCGCGTCTGCCACCAGTGAAGTGGGTCCGTCGCGTCCGGACGCTCGGTCTGCATGTCGTCAATCGCCCCGCCACGGGGCTGCCCGTCCCCCGTCACCGCACTCGATAGAAGGCGAGGCCGGTATCGCGCAAGGGGAGAGGTTCGAGCCATGCCGGGTGGCGGCCCTGTGCAAGCGCGGCGGCGAGGCTGGCGGGGTAGCGTTTCGCGACCTCGATCTCGGTGAAATCGGTAGGGCAGCTGGCGACATAGGCGACCCGCCAGTCGCGCGCGATGGTGCGGGCGCGATCGGGCGGGGACAGGAAGAAATCGTACATCGCGCGGTTGCCGCGGTTGTTGCGGTGGTATCCCGCCGCGACCGACGCGTGGTGCGATCCGCCGATGACGTACGCGCCCATGTCCATCGAGGCCATGACGGGGCCGGCGGGCCACGCATCGAGCTGGTGCCAGACGTCGCCGGCCTTGCACGCCTTCTTCGCCTCGCCCGCGATGCCGCCCATCGTCGCGGTGCGGGGGGCGAGCAGCGCCTCGAGCTTCATTGGCACCATCAGCCACACCATGCCGGCGCTGGCGAGCCACGCGGCGAGCGTGGAGAGCGTACCGCGGCGGCGCGCGGCGACGATCAACGCGGCGAGGACGGGAACGGCGAGCGCGCTGCCGAAATAGGCGCCGCGGACCTGGACGAGCATCACCGCGTCGCACATCGCGAGCGTGGCGAGGATCGGGAGCCAGCGGCCCCACGCGCCGCGGCGAGCAAGGACGACCGCAGCGACGCTAGCCACCACCATCATCCCGGCGACGGGGAGCGCAAGGGCGAGCGAGCCCTGTGCGAACAGCCCGCGCGCCTCGATCACGTTGTCCATGAAGGCGCGGCGGACGAACGGGTCCATCGGGCCGTAGGGGCCGGTGAGGCAGGCGGGGTAGGCGCAAAGGATCGCAGCGAGCGTGAGGCCGCCTGCCAGTGCGCCGACGGCTGCGCGGAGTGTGATGGTCGGCAAGCGCGGCGTCGCCAGCGCGAGCGCGGCTAGGACGGCGGCTCCTGCCAGCGTCGCGGTGGAGGAGGCGGGCGTGAAGGCGTCGCACCAGCCGGCGCTCCAGTAGCCGGGGCGGAAGAGGGCGAGGAGGGCGAGCGTCGTCGCGAGCAGGGCGGTAGCGAGCGCGGCGAGTCGAATGCGCTCGGCATCGCCGCGGATGGCCCACAGGATGAACGCCGCGGCGATCAGCGCGGCGGCCTGGGGCGCGACTTCGAGCCCGACGCCCATCGCGACGCCGATCGCGGCGCCCGCCGCCGCGCCGCTGCGCCATGAGGCACGCGCGGTGAGCGCGAGCGTGGCGGCGAGGACGAGGACGATCTCGATCGCGTGGTGATCGATCCGGCCGGGAAGGAAGAGGCTGTCGGCAGGGTAGGCGATCGCGGCCAATACCAGCGCGATCGGCGCGGCGGCGGGGCCGGCGATGCGGCGGGCGAGGCGGGCGGCGAGGAAGAGATATGCGGCGAACAGCGCGGCGGGGTAGGCGAGGATCGCGGCGAGTTCGGCGCTGCGCTCGCCGAGCAGCGGGCGCGTCGCGAGGATGATCGCGGCGGGGCCGAGATCGTTGACGCGCGACCAGTGCATCAGCGCGCCGCCGGGGGGAGCGAGGCGGTACTGCGTCCAGTCGTCGAAGCGCTGCCCCGCGATCCAGTCGCGGATCTGCGCGAGCCGCATCATGTCGTCGCTGTCGGGCAGCGTGAACCAGCGCAGCTGCGGCCAGTCGTTGATCGCCCAGCACAGCGACAGCAGCGCGGCGAGCGCGATGGCGATCAGCGCGTCGCGGCGGGCGTGGGATGGAGAGCGCATCGTGACGCGGGAATAGTGGGCAATGGTTAACCCTCCTTTAGGATCGGGCGAGGTAACTCCTCGTCACCGTTCGCGCCGAGCTTGTCGAAGGGCTGCCTTTCCTTTCTCGCGTCGAGAAGAAGGGCAAGGCTTCGACAGGCTCAGCCCGAACGGGTCGCAGAGACAGGGACCGTCCGATGAACCCCATTCGCCTCGATCGTCCGGGCCCCCACGCCGTCGCCCCGGCGATCGAGCTGACGATCGTCATGCCGTGCCTGAACGAGGCGGAGACGCTGGCGGTGTGTCTCAAGAAGGCGAACGCGTTTCTCGCCGCGTCGGACGTCGCGGGCGAGGTGATCGTCGCGGACAACGGATCGACCGACGGATCGCAGCAGATCGCCAATGCGATGGGCGCGCGGATCGTCGATGTGCCCGCGCGTGGCTATGGCGCCGCGCTGATCGGGGGGATCGCGGCGGCGCGGGGGCGCTATGTCGTGATGGGGGACGCCGACGACAGCTATGACTTCGAGGCGCTGGGGGTGTTCGTCGCGGCGCTGAGGGACGGCGCGGACCTCGTGATGGGCAACCGGTTTCGCGGCGGGATCGCGCGCGGGGCTATGCCGGTGTTGCACCGCTATCTGGGCAATCCGGTGCTGAGCGCGCTGGGGCGCGCGTTCTTCGCGACGCCGGTGAGGGATTTTCACTGCGGACTGCGCGGGTTCCGGCGCGATGCGGTGCTGGCGCTGGGACTGAGTGCGCCGGGGATGGAGTTCGCGAGCGAGATGGTCGTCAAGGCCTCGATCGCGAAGCTCGACATCCGCGAGGTGCCGACGACGCTGCAACCCGATGGCCGCTCGCGCCCGCCGCACCTGCGGACGTGGCGCGACGGGTGGCGGCACCTGCGCTTCCTGCTGATCTATGCGCCGCGGTTCCTGTTCCTGTATCCGGGGCTCGCGCTGATGGCGGCGGGGCTGGCGGGGGTGCTGGGGCTGTTGCCGGGCGACGTGCGGGTCGGTGCGGTCGAGTTCGGGGTGCACACCATGATCTTCGCCGCGATGGCGGTGCTGATGGGCGCGCAGCTCGTCGGGCTGGCGGTCATGGCGCGGCGGTACGGGGTGATCGCGGGGATGTGGCCGGAGAGCGGCGCGATGCGGCGGGTGAGGGACGCGTTCACCGTCGAGCGCGCGTGCGTCGTCGGCGGCGCGATGCTGCTCGCTGGCGTCGCGGGGGCGATCGCGGCGACCGGGATCTGGGCGGCGCGGGGGTTCGGGGATCTCGATCCGGCAGCGACGATGCGCCTGACGATTCCCGCGATGCTGCTGGGATGCCTGGGGTTGCAGACGGTGGTGACGGCGTTCTTCATCGGCCTGCTGGACCAGCCGGGGCGGTAGGCCCTCACCCTTCCCACCGCTAACGCGGCGGGCCCAGTGCCGGGTGAACAGCACGGGGTGCTGCTGACCCGGCACTCCTCTCCCCCGAGGGGGAGAGGGAGATCAGGTCAGCGATCGCGCCGCCCGAGCAGGCGCAGGCGCAGGGCGTTGAGCTTGATGAAGCCCGCCGCGTCACGCTGGTCGTACGCGCCCTGATCGTCCTCGAACGTCACGACCTTCTCGCTGTAGAGCGAATTGGGCGAGCGGCGACCGACGACCGAGACATTGCCCTTGTAAAGTTTCAGGCGGACGGTGCCCGACACCTTTTCCTGGCTGTGGTCGATCGCGGCCTGGAGCATCTCGCGCTCGGGCGAAAACCAGAAGCCGTTGTAGAGCAGCTCGGCGTAGCGCGGGGCGAGTTCGTCCTTCAGGTGCGCGGCGCCGCGATCGAGCGTGATCTGCTCGATCCCGCGGTGCGCGAGGTGGTAGATGGTGCCGCCCGGCGTCTCGTACATCCCGCGCGACTTCATGCCGACGAAGCGGTTCTCGACGAGATCGAGGCGGCCGATGCCATGCGCGCGGCCGAGCTCGTTGAGCGCCTCCAGCAGCGTCGCGGGCGACATGCCGACGCCGTCGATCGCGACGCCATCGCCGCGCTCGAAATCGATCGTGATGTATTGCGGCGCGTCGGGCGCATCCTCGGGATTGACGGTGCGCGAGTAGACGTAATCGGGCACTTCCTCCCACGGATCCTCGAGCACGCGGCCCTCGGACGAGGTATGGAGCATGTTCGCGTCGGTCGAGAAGGGGGCCTCGCCGCGCTTGTCCTTCGAGATGGGGATCTGGTGCTGCTCGGCGAACTCGATGAGCTTGGTGCGGCTGTTCAGGTCCCACTCGCGCCACGGCGCGATGACCTTGATGTCGGGCGCGAGCGCGTAATAGCCGAGTTCGAAGCGGACCTGGTCGTTGCCCTTGCCGGTCGCGCCGTGGCTGACCGCGTCGGCATTCACCTGACGTGCGATCTCGATCTGGCGCTTGGCGATCAGCGGGCGCGCGATCGACGTGCCGAGCAGGTACAGCCCCTCGTACAGCGCGTTCGAACGCATCATCGGGAAGACATAGTCGCGGACGAACTCCTCGCGCAGGTCGTCGATGAAGATGTGCTCGGGCTTCACGCCGGCCATCTCGGCCTTGCGGCGCGCGGGCTCGAGCTCCTCGCCCTGGCCCAGGTCCGCGGTGAAGGTGACGACCTCGCACTGGTAGGTCTGCTGGAGCCACTTCAGGATCACGCTGGTGTCGAGGCCGCCGGAGTAAGCGAGGACGACGCGTTCGATCTTCTCGGACATGGGGAGGGGGTATCCTTTCGGGGTCGCGCGCTAGTCGGTGCGCTCGCGAATCGCAAGCGGGGTTGCCTGGCGTAGCGGATCGCAGCAGAACCCGCCGCATAACGAGATCAGGGGATTTCCGTCATATGAAGATGCTTGCCGCACTCGCCACCTCGACCATGCTGGTCGCGACCCCAGCCTTCGCCGACGAAGGCATGTGGACGTTCGATGCGTTTCCCGCCGCGAAGATGAAGAGCGATTATGGCTGGGCGCCGGACAAGGCGTGGCTCGATACCGTCCAGGCGGCGGCGGTGCGGCTGACGGGCGGATGCTCGGCCTCGTTCGTGTCGGGCGAGGGGCTGATCCTGACGAACCATCACTGCGTCGCGGCGTGCGCGCAGGACCTGTCGAGTGCGGGCAACGACTATCTGGCGGGCGGCTTCAACGCGGCGGACCGCGCTAAGGAACTGAAATGCCCGGGCCAGCAGGCCGAGGTGGTGACGTCGATCACCGACATGACGCCGCGGGTCCGCCAAGCGATCGGCGGCGCGACGGGACAGGCGCTGGTCAAGGCGCGCGACGCCGCGATCGCCGCGATCGAGAGCGAGAGCTGCACCGATCGCGCGACGACGCGGTGCCAGGTGGTGACGCTGTTCGGCGGCGGGCAGTACAAGCTGTACCAGTATCGCAAGTACAGCGACGTGCGGCTGGTATGGGCGCCCGAGTTCGCGGCGGCGTTCTTCGGCGGCGACCCGGACAATTTCAATTTCCCGCGCTATGCGCTCGATGCGTCGTTCCTGCGCGCGTACGAGAACGGCAAGCCGGTCGCGACACCCAAGCACCTGACGTGGAACCCGCGCGCGCCCAAGGCGGAGGAGGCGACGTTCGTCGTCGGGAATCCGGGGCGGACGCAGCGGCTGCTGACGCAGGACCAGATCGAGTTCCAGCGCGAGGTGGCGATCCCGCTGACGACCACCCTGTTCTCCGAGATGCGCGGGCGGCTGACGCGCGCGAGCGAGGAGAGCGCGGACCGCAAGCGCGAGGCGGCGGACACGCTGTTCGGGCTGGAGAACAGCTACAAGGTGTATTGGGGCCAGGCGCGCGCACTGGACGACGATTCGTTCGCGGCGACGCTGGCGCAGGGCGAAGCCGATCTGAAGGCCAAAGCGGGTGGCAAGGTCGGTGATCCGTGGAGTGACATCGCCAAGGCGGATGTGTCGCTGCGCAACCTGTATCTCGACTATTATTTCCTCGAGCAGCGCGCGGGCATGTTCTCGTCGCTGTACAGCTATGCGCGGACGCTGGTGCGTGCGGCGGCGGAGCGCGAGAAGCCCAATGGCGAGCGGCTGCCGGGCTATACCGACTCGGCGCTGCCGCTGGTCGAGAAGCAGCTGACCGACGCGACCCCGGTCTATCCGTGGCTGGAACAGGAGGCGCTGGGGTTCTGGCTGTCGAAGACGCGTGAGTATCTGACCGCGGACAGCCCGCAGGTGAAGACGCTACTGGGCAAGGATTCGCCCGAGACTCTGGCGGCGCGGCTGGTAGGCGGCACGAAGCTGGCCGATCCTGCCGTGCGCGAGGCGCTGTTCAAGGGCGGGATGGCGGCGATCAAGGCGTCGGACGATCCGCTGATCCGGTTCGCGCTGAAGGCCGATCCGGCGGGGCGGGCACTGCGGACGGCGTATAGCGAGCAGGTCGACGCGCCGGTGACGGCGGCGCAGGCGAAGCTCGCCCAGGCGCGGTTCGCGGCCTATGGCGCGGCGAATTATCCGGATGCGACGTTCACGCTGCGGATCAGCTATGGCAAGGTCCAGGGCTGGATGGAGCGCGGCAAGCCGGTGCCCTATGCGACCACCTTCGCAGGTCTGTACGAGCGGGCGACGGGGCAGGAGCCGTTCGTGCTGGCGAAGGCGTTCGCGGCGGCCAAGCCCAAGCTCGACATGGCGACGACGTACGACTTCGTGACGACCAACGACATCATCGGCGGCAATTCGGGATCGCCGGTGATCGCGAAGGACGGTTCGGTGATCGGCGCAGCGTTCGACGGCAACATCCACTCGCTGGGCGGCAATTTCGGGTACGATCCCGTGCTCAACCGCACGGTGGTGGTGTCGACCGCGGCGGTGCAGGCGGCGCTGACGACGGTGTATCCGAACGCCGCGCTGGTCCGCGAACTGGCGACGCGTTAATCTGGCGTGCAGGCGGACGCGGGCAGGGAGCGTGCATGAAGATGCTCTACCTGCCCGTGTTCGCCGCGGCCGCGCTCGCCGCGTCGCTCCTCGCCAGTGCCGTGTCGGCGCAGGAGACGCGGGCGTCCGCGCTCGCCAAGCTGAACGCCGAGTTCGTCGCGTCGGACACCAACAAGGACAAGGTGTTGACGCTGCCCGAGGTGACCGCGCGTATGGCGAAGATGAAGGCGGGGCCGCGGGCGCTCGATCCGGTCCATGCCAGGCGCTTGGCGGGGCTGTGGTTCGCGCAGACCGACGCGAACAAGGACGGCAAGGTGACGATGGCCGAATCGCAGGGTGCGATGGCGGCGATCTTCGACAGGTACGACCTGAACCGCGACGGCGTGGTCGATGCGAAAGAGCGTGCGGCGGCGAGTGCGGCGATGCGCGCCGGGCCGAAGCCGGCGGGGCCGGGCGGGCGGTAGGCGTCAGCGCCCCCGCAGCGCGCGTTCGCCTTCCAGCATGTAGTCGCGGGTGACGGGGACGGACTGGCGGCCCTTGGTCAGCTGGATCTGGTAGTTGCAGAGCCCGCCGTTGCGGAAGGCGGCGGCGGCGCCGGCAAGGTAATAGGTCCACATCCGGTAGAATCGCTCGTCGTAGAGCGCGACGATCGCGTCCTTCGCGGCGACGGTGCGGGTGTACCACGCGTCGAGCGTCCAGGCGTAGTGGAGGCGCAGGACCTCGATGTCGGTGGGGAACAGGCGCAACCCTTCATAGGCCTGGACGATCTCCGACAGCGCGGGGTTGTAGCCGCCGGGGAAGATGTATTTCGCGGTGAAATCGTCGGTGACGCCGGGCGCCCCCATCCGCCCGATCGTGTGGATCAGCATCACGCCGTCGTCGGCGAGCAGATCGCGGCACTTGCGGAAGAAGGTGCGGTATTGCGGCGTGCCGACATGCTCGAACATGCCGACCGAGACGATCCGGTCGTATTGCCCGGTGACGCGGCGATAGTCGATCAGCTCGAACGTCACCCGGTCCGCGACGCCGGCGTCGGCGGCGCGGGCCTGCGCGATCTTGATCTGCTCCTCGGACAGCGTGACGCCGTGGACCTCCACGCCGAAATGCCGCTCGAGGTAGAGCGCGAGCCCGCCCCAGCCGCAGCCGATGTCGAGCACGCGCATGCCGGGGCGCAGGTTCAGCTTGGCGGCGATGTGCGCCAGCTTGTCGTCCTGCGCCTGTTCGAGCGGATTGGCGGGGTCGGTGAAATAGGCGCAGCTATATTGCTTGTCGGCGTCGAGGAAGAGCTCGTAGAGCCGTGCCGAGAGGTCGTAGTGATGCGCGACGTTGCGCTTCGAGCGGCGCTCCATGTTGACGCGGTCGACGCGGTGCTTGAGCGCGTTGGCGGTACGCGCGAGCCAGCTAGGCTCCAGATTGCCCTGCGCCGCTTCCCACGGATCGTTGCCGGTCAGCAGCTCGACCATGTCGCGCACGCTGCCCTGTTCGATCACGAGCCGGCCGTCCATATAGCATTCCGCGGCGCCCAGCGCGGGGTTGCGCGCGATCGAGAAGGCGACGCGGCGATCCATGAAGCGCAGCGTCACGTCGGCGAAATCGGGGTCCGCGGTGCCGAAGGTCCGCGTCGGGGCGCCGGGGCGATGGAGGGTCAGGCGGCCGCGCCTGACTGCGCGGGAGAGGAAGAGATCGATCAGCGCCATGTGGGTGCTGGTATCCAAGAAGCGTTGTGCACTGCAACCCGCTTTGCACCGGATCGTTGGACCAAATTCGAAAGGGTGGCATGACCGACTGGCATTTCTACGAACCCGCAAACGGCCACGGCCTGCGGCACGACCCCTTCAACGCAATCGTCGCGCCGCGGCCGATCGGATGGATCTCGACGCTGTCGACCGATGGCGTGCGCAACCTGGCGCCGTACAGCTTCTTCAACGCGTTGAACTATACGCCCCCGCTGATCGCGTTCTCGTCGATGGGGCGCAAGGACAGCCTTATCAACGCCGAGGCGACGGGGGAGTTCGTGTGGAACCTCTCGACGCGGGACCTGGCGGAGGCGATGAACGCGTCGTCGGCGATGGTCGGCGCGGAGGTCGACGAGTTCGCGCTGGCGGGGCTGGAGACGCTGCCATGCGCCTTGGTCGCGCCGCCGCGGGTCGCGACGAGCCCGGTCGCGTTCGAATGCAAGGTGACGCAGATCGTCCGGCTGGAGACGAAGGAGAAGCGCGCACTCGACCAGTGGCTGGTGATCGGCGAGGCGGTGGCGATCCATATCGATCGCGCGATGCTGGAGAACGGGGTGTACCAGACCGCGCGGGCCGTCCCGATCGTGCGCGGCGGCGGGCCGGCGGATTATTTCGCGATCACCGAGGATGCGAAGTTCCTAATGCGGCGGCCCGACTGAGCGCGCGGAAGTTGCCGCCACGTCGGGGTGGAAATCGCATCGCGAGCGGGGGCGGGGCGACAGGCGGTGCGGGGCATGGGGAGAGGACGCCGGATCTCCATCGCGCCCTTCTACCGGAGCGGCGCGACGTAGGACAGCATGTCAGCCATAGGCGCGCGCGAAGAACACCGCGGTGGTGCCGGCGGTGACGAGCAGCGTCCATGCGCGTACCGCGAGGGCGGGGAGGCGCTTGCCGACCTTCGCGCCGAGCCAGCCGCCCGCGATGCCACCGAGCAGCATCGGCACCGCGGCCTCCCACCGGACCATCGCGAACGCGACGAAGACGATCGCGGCGGCGGCGTTGGCAGTGGCGAGCATCAACGTGCGCGGCGCGAACATCTGGCGCGGGGTGACGTGCGCGAGCAGGCCGTAGGTCGCGGTCATCATCAAGCCGACGCCGCCGCCGAAATAGCCGCCATAGATGCCGAGCAGCGCCTGCCCCACGACCAGCGTGCGCGCGCCGATCGTGACGCGCGCGTGGAGCCAGTCCGCCGCGCGCATCCCGAAGGCGAGGACGACGAACGCGAACAGCAGCAGCCACGGGATGATGAGATCGAACGCGCGCGTGGGCGTCACGACGAGCAGCGCGCTGCCCGCCAGCGCGCCGACGAAGGTGATCGCGGCGAGGACGCGCAGCGAGATGCCGCCGAGCGGCACGAGCTCCTTGCGGAACGAGAATGCGCTCGCCGCCGCTCCTGGCAGCAGCGCGACGTTCGAGGTGGCGTTGGCGATGTTGGCAGGCAGCCCGAGCGCGATGAGCGCCGGCAGCGTCGCGAAGGTGCCGCCGCCCGCCAGCGCGTTCATCGCCCCGCCGAGAAGGCCGGCCGCCGCGGCGAGCGCGATGTGGGTGGGGTCCAAGTCAGGGCCTTTGCAGGTGGGAACGGAGATGGTGTCCTAGGAGAGGATCGGTGGGCCGTCATCCATGTCCTTTCGTCATGCCGGACTTGGTCCGGCATCCACCGTTCCGCCATGCCAACCACCGGTGTGTCTGTGGACCGGTGGGCCCCGGACCAAGTCCGGGGTGACGTTGAGGGGATTGTTCGGGCATGTTTCGCGAGGCAGGCTGCTTTGGTGATCGAGCGGCAGCCTTGCGTCTATATCCTCGCCAGCGGGTATAACGGGACGTTGTATGTCGGCGTGACGTCGAACCTGATCGCCCGGATTTATCAGCATCGGTCGGGCGTCTTCGGGGGTTTCACCCGCCGGTATGGGGTGATTCGGCTTGTCTGGTTCGAGGTCGCGGACACGATGGACGTCGCGATCGCAAGGGAGAAACAGGTCAAGCGGTGGCGACGGGCGTGGAAGCGGAACCTGATCAAGGGACAGAACCCCGAATGGAACGACCTTGCGATCGGGCTGGGGTTTGATCGGCTTGGAGAGGCGCCTGGAACAGCGGTGGACCCCGGGTCAAGCCCGGGGTGACGAAGGTCTGCACTTCACCCCAGCGCCAGCATCTTCTCCTCCGCCTCGCGGTCCATCTCGGCGCGCGACTTCTTCTCGCTGGCGGTCTTGAGCTGGCCGCAGGCGGCGTCGATGTCACGGCCTCTCGGCGTGCGGACGGGGGCGGAGATGCCCGCGGCGAACACGATCTCCGAGAAGGCGCGGACGCGTTCGGGGGTGGAGGTGTCGTAGGCGGCGCCGGGCCAGGGGTTGAACGGGATCAGGTTCACCTTGGCGGGCAGGTTGTAGTGCTTCAGGAGGCGGACCAGTTCGTGCGCCTCGGCATCCGAATCGTTCTTGTCGCGGAGCATCACATATTCGAACGTGATGCGGCGCGCGTTGTTGGCGCCGGGATAGTCGGCGCACGCCTGGAGCAGTTCCTCGATCCCGTATTTGCGGTTGAGCGGCACGATCTCGTCGCGGACTTCCTTGGTCACCGCGTGGAGCGACACCGCGAGGTTGACGCCGATCTCCTCGCCCGCGCGCGCCATCATCGGGACGACGCCCGAGGTGGAGAGCGTGATGCGGCGCTTCGACAGCGCAAGGCCGTCGCCGTCCATCACCAGCTTCAGCGCGTCGCGGACATTGTCGAAATTGTAGAGCGGCTCGCCCATGCCCATCATCACGATGTTGGTGAGCATGCGTCCCTCGGGCTGGCTGGGCCATTCCCCGAGCGAATCGCGCGCGAGCATCACCTGGCCGACGATCTCCGCGGGCGTCAGGTTGCGCACCAGGCGCATCGTGCCGGTGTGGCAGAAGCGGCAGTTGAGCGTGCAGCCGACCTGGCTCGACACGCACAAGGTGCCGCGATCCGCGTCGGGGATGAACACCATCTCGTAATCCTGCGCGTCGGGGCTGCGCAGGAGCCATTTGCGCGTGCCGTCGGACGACACCTGCTGCTCGATCACCTCCGGCCGGCTGATGACGAAGCGGTTGGCGAGCCACGGCTGCATCGTCTTCGCAATGTCGGTCATCAGCGAGAAATCGGTGACGCCGCGGTTGTAGATCCAGTGGAAGAGTTGCTTGGCGCGCAGCTTGGCCTGTTTGGGCTCCAGCTGCGACGTCTCGAGCGCCATGCGCAGGTCGAGCTTCGACAGGCCGAGCAGGTCGATCCGGCCGTCCGGACGCGCCGCGAAGGTGCGCGGGACGGGCACGGGATCGATGTGCCCGGGGATGGACATGGGGGCTGTCATTGCGGTGTGCCTCTAGCGATATTGCGGACCCCGTCGACATTCGCGATCAGGTCTTTTGCAGGTGTGCCGCCCATCGGATCCAAGACGACGTCGATACCTTCGCGCCTAGCCAGTTTGACTGCAGGAACGAAATCCGCGTCTGATGTGACGAGAATCAGTTGCCGCACCTGACGTTTGAACGCCATCGATGCGACATCCAGCCCAAGCCGCATATCGACCCCTTTTTGAACCGTGTCGATTTCGAAATCCTCGTCCTGTGGACCGAAACCCATCGGATCGGCGACCCAGCGTTCGACCGCGTCAGGCTTCGCACGCCATCCGATCTTTTCGTTAAGGCGCCCAAGCCGCAGAGCGACCTTGCGAACGGACAACAACTCCTCGTGTATAGCAAGACGTGACCGGGCGGTTTCCGTCCGGCCAAGATCAAGTGATCGCTTGGAGATCGGGAGGTGTACGCGCTTTGTAAGGGGTGGGCAGTCGTAAAAGAAGATCCGGTACAGGCCTGGGTGTTCGGCCCAATGCATGTCTATGCTCGTTACCTGACCAGATTCGATGGTGAGTGCCGGTAGAACGCCGCCTTCGGATATTTCAAGATGCGCAGCGGCTAGCCATAGAGTGCCGAAAGCGACGTCCTTAGGCTTCATGGAGTCGAGCGAAGGATATCGGCTTTTAAAGCGGCGAAGGAAATACGCACCATCGATAACAACCGCGATGGCCATGACTTGTCCGCCAGAAAAGATTTGTCCCCGGGGTAGGCCCTGAGCTGATTTCTGCCTTTCGGCGCCTCAGAGCGTACTGCCGGGGACGGATGGTCGCCAACTAGTCCAATCATCCCGAAAAGTCAAGATTACCGTCCCGCACATCCCAGCGCGGCGGCGTCGATCGCGGTGGCGGCGCCGGGGAGGGCGTAGACGTCGACGAAGGGGCGGCCGGCGGGGGTGACGCTCTCGACGCTGAGGCTGCGGCCGCCGCGCATCGCGGCGACGATCGCGCGATCGGTCGCGGCGTCGGGAGCCCAGGCGGCGCTGTCGTTGGCGGAAAGCGCGAAGCGGCGCTCGCCGATCGTGAGGGTGACGGGGGCGGCGAGGCCGCGCGCGGTGCTGAGGCGGACGAACACCGCGTTGCGCCGGTCTCGGCCGAAGCGCGACGCGACGCTGGCGAAGGCGCGCCACCGCGCGGTGGCGCCGGCGCGGACGGGGGCGGCGAGCGCGTAGCAGCGCGAACCGTCGCGGAACGCGCCCCAGCCCTGGTAGACGCCGAGCGGGGTGCGCGCCGGATCGGCGAGCAGCAGCGCCAAAGCGATAATCACCGGGGGAGAATCATTGGGGGAAGGATCACGCGGGCGCGAACCCGGTGCCGAGATGGACGATCGTCTCGCGGCCGTGTTCGATCATCGTGACGGTGCCCTGCGGGTGGCCGGGAAGGATGGCGGCGCCCATGGATGGGTCGGTCGGCGCGCCCGTCATCACGCCGCGCAGCACCCGGCTGGAGATGCCGTGCATGATGACGAGGCGGTCGCCGTCGTGATCCGCGGTGTCGGCGAGCCAGGCGGAGACGCGCGTCGCGATTTGCGCATAGGTTTCCCCGTCAGGAGCGGGCCTGAGGAGGCCACCGGGGCCGACGATCGGCCCCGCCTCCGCATCGAGATCGGCATAGTAGCGGCCGCCCCAGCTTCCCATGTCGATCTCGACGAGGCGGTCGTCGGTGCGGGCGGTGTGCCAGTCGAGACCCAGATGGTCGGTGAGGATCGCCAGCGTCTGGAGCGCACGGCCTGCGGAGGAGGACCAGAGCGCGATATCGGGCTGCGCGCCGAGCGTGCGGCGCAGCGCCGCGCCCATCTCGTCGGCCTGTGCGAAGCCGGCGCGGGTCAAGGGCGTGTGCGGCGCATCGCCCTGCATCCGTCGGGCGGCGTTGAAGACGGTCTCGCCGTGGCGCGCGATGAAATCGCGACCCTTTCGGGCGCGGGGGTCCGGTGTTGTCATGGCGCCGTCGTTTCAACCCCGTGTGGCGCAAAAGCAACGGGTTTCCGCGTTTATCCAGGGTTCATGCAACGTCCGTCGCGTTCGGCCATTGGCGCCATCCCATCCGCGTTCGGGTGGGCCAACCAGTGGAGTTTCCCATGCGTAATCTCGTCCTCACCGCCGCCGTGCTGGCCTCGGGCCTCGCCGCCGTCCCCGCTTTCGCGCAGGATCGCGCGCCCTTCACCGGCCCGCGCGTCGAGGCGCTGGCGGGGTATGACAATCTGCGCGACGGCGGCAACGGCGATACCGAGGGCCGCGACGGCTTCGCCTATGGCGGCGCAGTCGGCTACGACGTGCAGGCGGGCCGCGCGATCGTCGGGGTCGAGGCGGAGGCGACGGGTGCGACCACCGCGGCGCGCACGCGCAACCTGCTCGTCCCGGGCGACCGGCTGCGCGTGGGCGCCGGGCGCGACCTGTATGCGGGCGCGCGGGTCGGATACGCGATCTCGCCGGTCGCGATGGTCTATGCCAAGGCGGGCTACACCAATGCGCGTGTCGAGGCGGAGTATCGCACCGGCACGACGACCGTGACCGATCACGAGAATCTCGACGGCTACCGCGTCGGCGCGGGCCTCGAGTACGCCATGGGGCCGCGGACGTATCTGAAGGGCGAATATCGCTATTCGAACTACGGAAATTCGGACCGGTTCGACATCGATGCGAGCCGCCACCAGATCATGGGCGGCGTCGGGGTGCGGTTCTGATCGCCAATCTCCGCGACCGTTAGGGTCCGCTTAACCATTTTCGCCGCAACGGAAGGGCGGGGGCGCTTGCTCCCGCCCTTTCCTTTTGGCTAGGGTTTGGACGAGTTGCCCCTGGTCGAGTCCGGTGGGCCCGGGGGATGACCAGATGAAGGCGACGATCGAACGCGCGACGCTCCTCAAGGGGCTGAGCCATGTCCAGTCGGTGGTGGAGCGGCGGAACACGATTCCGATCCTTTCCAACGTGCTGATCGAGGCCACCGCGGACGGCGCGCTGCGGCTGATGGCGACCGATCTCGACCTCCAGATCAACGAATCGGTCGCCGCCGCGGTCGACCAGGCGGGAGCGACGACGGTGAGTGCGCACACGCTGTTCGACATCGCGCGGAAACTTCCCGAGGGCGCGCAGGTGTCGCTGGCCGCAGCGGAAGGGCGGATGGCGATCGCGGCGGGGCGCGCGAAGTTCTCGCTGGGCACGCTGCCGCGTGACGACTTCCCCGTGATCGCGGAGGGCGAGCTGCCGACTCAGTTCGAGCTGCCCGCGGAAACCTTGAAGCAGATCATCGACAAGACGCGGTTCGCGATCTCGACCGAGGAGACGCGGTACTATCTCAACGGCATCTTCCTCCACGTCGCCGACGACAATGGAACACCCGTCTTGAAGGCGGCGGCGACCGACGGCCACCGGCTGGCGCGCGTGACGGTCCCTCGCCCCGATGGCGCGGAGGCGATGCCCGACGTGATCGTGCCGCGGAAGTGCATCGCGGAACTGCGCAAGCTGCTCGACGAGGTCGACGGCTCCGTCGGCGTGTCGCTGTCGCCGACCAAGATCCGGTTCGACCTGGGGCAGGCGATCCTGACGTCGAAGCTGATCGACGGCACCTTCCCCGATTATTCGCGCGTGATCCCGCAGGGCAACGACAAGATCCTGAAGCTCGATCCGGTGGCGTTCATGCAGGGCGTCGACCGCGTCTCGACGATCGCGACCGAGAAGACGCGCGCGGTGAAGATGGCACTGGACCGCGACAAGATCACGCTGTCCGTCACGTCGCCGGAGAACGGCACCGCGGCGGAAGAGGTGCCCGGCGAGTATGTCGCGCTGCCGTTCGAGATCGGGTTCAACAGCCGCTATCTGATGGATATCCTGGGGCAGATCGAGGGCGACCTGGTCGAGGTCCACCTGGCCGACGCCGCCGCGCCGACGCTGATCCGGGAGAACGACAAGGCCGCGGCGCTGTACGTGCTGATGCCGATGCGGGTGTGATCGCATCCAGCACGGACTGAAAGCGAAAGGCCGTCCCCGCAAAAAGGGGGCGGCCTTTCCTGTTTGACGGGACCGCGGCGGCACATTATTGACACCTATGTCAGTAAGGAGTCGACTCATGGCGAAGATGCCCCCGTTTCCCGGTACGTCCGGCCGTCGCGACTGGCGGACCGCGTTCGATGCGATCCGGAAGCTGATGGCGAACGGCGACGACACGACGCAGGTGTTTCGCATCATGCGCGCGCTCAACGTCGGCAATGCGCCGATGAACTATGCCCGGCTGGTCGCGACCGAAGCGGGTGGGCGGATCGCGTACGACCGGGTCGAGCTGGCGGAGCGCTTCTCCGATCCGGCCCTGGTCGCGAGCTTTGCGCCGGGCACGGTGGGGGCGGCGTATCGCCATTTCCTCGAGACGACGGGTTATTCGGCGGACGGGCTGGTGCAGGTCAGCAAGCTGGAGCCGAGCGAGGACGACATGATGCACCCCTATGCCTGGTACGGGCGGCGGGTGCGCGACACGCACGACATCTGGCACGTCCTGACCGGCTACAAGGCCGACGAGAGCATGGGCGAGGCGGCGCTGGTCGCGTTCAGCTATGCGCAGGTCGGCGGGCTGGGCTGGGCATTCATCGGCGCGGCGGCGGCGCTCAAGAGCATCGGCGTGACCAAGGGGACGCTGTTCGCGAAGGCGGTGATCGAGGGATATCGCAATGGTCGCAAGGCGAAGTGGATCTCGGGCGAGGATTACCTGACGCTGCTCCACGAGCCGCTGGAGGCGGCGCGCACCCGGCTGCGGATCGCGACGCCGGTGGCGTATCAGCATGCACAGCGCGAGCTGGGCGAGGAGCTGGCGTCGTATCTGAGCACGCAGCGCGCGAAGGCGGCGGTGGCGGCGTAGGGTTTCGCGCGGAGGCGTCCCGTACCCCGGCGTAGGCCGGGGCCCATGCTCGGCGCGGAGCGCCGAACGCGCTGTCGCGCGTGATTTTCGATTGGGCTGGGCCCCGGCCTGCGCCGGGGTACGGGTGCGCTTGGGGCGGGCGCTGCGTTCAAGACATTGCGTGAACTTCGCGAAGCCGTAGGACGGCGGCGATGCTGTCGCGCCTCGTCCTCACCGATTTCCGCAACCATGCCGCGCTGGCGCTGGCGCCGGGCCCGGGGTTCGTCGTGCTGACGGGGGCGAACGGCGCGGGGAAGACGAATATCCTGGAGGCGGTGTCGTTGCTGGCGCCGGGGCGCGGGCTGCGGCGGGCGGCGCTGTCGCAGATGGCGCGGCAGGGCGGCGCGGGCGGGTTCGGGGTCGCGGCGACGCTGGACGACGCGGTCGAGATCGCGACGGGGACGCTGGCGGACGCGCTCGAGCGGCGGGTGGTGCGGGTCAACGGTGCGGGGTCGACTGCGAACGCGCTGGCGGAGCGGATGGCTGTGCTGTGGCTGACGCCCGCGATGGACCGGCTGTTCGTCGAGCCCGCGGGCGAACGGCGGCGGTTCCTCGACCGGCTGACGCTGGCGCTGTTTCCGGGGCACGGGGTGCAGGCGGGGCGATACGAAGCGGCGATGCGCGCGCGCAACCGGCTGCTGGCGGACGGATCGGGCGACGCGGCGTGGCTGGCGGCGCTCGAGGCGCAGATGGCGACGCACGGCGCGGCGGTCGACGCGGCGCGGCGCGAGGCGGTGGCGCTGCTCGGCGAAAGGCTGGCGGCGGAGGACGAGCGGTTCCCGCGCGCCGCGATCGCGCTGGAAGGATGGGAGGGTGATGCGGGCACGCTCGCGACGACTCTGGCGGAGGCGCGCGCGCGCGATGCGGCGGCGGGGCGCGCGCTGATCGGGCCGCACCGGGTGGACCTGATGGTGACCTATGTCGCGAAGGCGCAGGCGGCGGCGCTGGCGTCGACGGGGGAGCAGAAGGCGCTGCTGCTGGGGATCGTGCTGGCACATGCCGATCTGGTCGCGGCGCGCACCGGTCGCGCACCGTTGCTGCTGCTCGACGAGGTGGCGGCGCATCTCGATCCGGCGCGGCGCGCGGCGCTGTTCGCGCGGCTGGCGGGGCGGGGGCAGGTGTGGATGACGGGGACCGAGGCGGCGCTGTTCGATGCGGTGCCGGGGGATGCGACGCGGGTGGCGGTGGGGTGAGGCAGGCCTGACGATCGACGCGTTTCCCGACTTCGTTCGAAACGAACGGGGCGGGAGTCGAACGAACGCGAAGTGAGGGCGGGCTGAACGGGGCCTGTCGATCGGGGCCATCGCGGGTTCAAGCGCGGCAGGGCATCCGGCGATCCATAGCGGGACCTATGGAGTATCTGTCATGAAGATCATCGCAACCGCATCGTTGCTGCTTGCGGGCATCGCGACTGCGACCCCGGCGCTTGCCCAGCGCGACTGGGACTGGGCGGGCGGGCGCCCGGGCACGCGCGACTATCGGCTGATCGGCGCGGGCGTGCCGTTGCTGTACCCGGAGCTGAGCCGGACCGCGCGCGGGCGTGCGTTCGTGATGCGCAACTTCGACGACAATCGCGACGGCCGCGTCCAGCCGCGCGAGGCGGATGCCGCGAACGCCGCGTTCGCACGGATCGCAGGCGCGCGGCGCGACCGGTTCGACTGGAACGCGCGCGATCGCGGCTATGTCGTGACCGAGACGGTCGTGGAGCGCGATGGCGGCCGCGGCGGATGGGACAGGAGCGCGATGCGCGGCTATGGCTTCCGCCAGACTCCGCGCGGCGCGACGATGACGCTGCAGGAGGACGTGCTGTTCGCGACCGACAGCGCCGTGCTGCGTCCGCAGGGGATCGAGAAACTGCGCGCGCTGGCGGGCTATCTGCGCGACAATCCGGGGGTGCGCATCGCGATCGACGGGCATACCGATTCGCGCGGGACCGACGCGCACAATGACGCGCTGTCGCTGCGCCGCGCGGATGCGGTGCGCATGGCGTTCGATCGTATGGGCGTGACGCGCGCGCGCTTCGCGGTGGCGGGACATGGCGAGCGCGAGCCGGTCGCGACCAACGCGACGCCGCAGGGGATGCGGCTGAACCGGCGGGTGGAGGTGACGCTGCTGGGGCAGCGCGCGGACCGGTTCGGGGATTGAGGGGGCCGGGGTCGGGGCCATGATTCCAAGCCGGTGCCGTCGATAAGTGCGCCGTCACCCCGGCCCTTTCGCCAAGCCCGGGAAAGCCGTGATCCGGGGTTCCGCTTCCTCTCGATCCGTGGCCAGAAGCGGGATCCCGGCTCAAGGCCGGGATGACGTGCAGACAGGGCGCGTCATGTCTCTGGCTGCGGACCTTCCCCGTTGATGGGCCCCTCCAGATGCGTCCATTTCGCTTTCGTTACGCTGCGTGAATCCCTATATACTCGGACATGGCAGACCCCCAGAATACGAACGATTACGGCGCATCCTCGATCAAGGTGCTCAAGGGCCTCGACGCGGTGCGCAAGCGGCCGGGCATGTATATCGGCGATACCGACGACGGATCGGGCCTCCACCACATGGTGTTCGAGGTTTCCGACAACGCGATCGACGAGGCGCTGGCAGGGCATTGCGACCGGATCGACATCGTCCTGAACGCCGATGGATCGGTGAGCGTCACCGACAACGGCCGCGGCATCCCGACCGGCATCCACCCCGAAGAGGGTGTGTCCGCGGCCGAGGTCATCATGACGCAGCTGCATGCGGGCGGGAAGTTCGACAACACCAACGACGACAACGCCTACAAGGTGTCGGGCGGCTTGCACGGCGTCGGCGTGTCGGTGGTCAACGCGCTGAGCGAATGGCTCGACCTGACGATCTGGCGCGACGGCGAAGAGAATTCCATGCGCTTCGCATTCGGCGATGCGGTCGCGCCGCTGAAGATCACGGGCAAGGCGGACGGGCGCAAGGGCACGAAGGTGACGTTCCTGCCGAGTCCCGCCACGTTCAAGATCACGGAATTCGATTTCGACAAGCTGGAGCATCGCTATCGCGAGCTGGCGTTCCTCAACTCGGGCGTGCGGCTGTTCCTGTCCGATGCGCGGCATGAGGAGACGAAGACGGTCGAACTCTATTACGAGGGCGGGATCGCGGCGTTCGTGAAGTATCTCGATCGCAACAAGGCCGCGCTGATGCCCGAGCCGATCGCGATCACCGGGACCCGCGACGACGTGACGATCGACGTCGCGCTGGAGTGGAACGACAGCTATTACGAGAACGTCCTGGCGTTCACCAACAACATCCCGCAGCGCGACGGCGGCACGCACATCGCCGCGTTCCGCGCCGCGCTGACGCGCACGCTGAACAACTATGCCGACAAGAGCGGCATGTTGAAGAAGGAGAAGGTCAGCCTCACCGGTGACGACATGCGTGAGGGGCTCACCGCGATCGTCTCGGTCAAGCTGCCCGATCCGAAATTCTCGTCGCAGACCAAGGACAAGCTGGTGTCGTCCGAGGTGCGCCAGCCGCTCGAAAGCCTGATGGCGGACAAGATGGCGGAGTGGCTGGAGGAAAACCCGCAGACTGCGCGGCAGATCATCCAGAAGGTGATCGATGCCGCCGCCGCGCGCGAGGCGGCGAAGAAGGCGCGCGAGCTGACGCGGCGCAAGGGCGTGATGGATATCGCGTCGCTGCCCGGCAAGCTGGCCGACTGCCAGGAGCGCGACCCGGCGAAGTCCGAGCTGTTCCTGGTCGAGGGCGATTCGGCGGGCGGCTCCGCGAAGCAGGGCCGCGACCGGCATTTCCAGGCGATCCTGCCGCTGCGTGGCAAGATCCTGAACGTCGAGCGCGCGCGATTCGACCGGATGCTGGGGAGCCGCGAGATCGGAACGCTGATCCAGGCGATGGGCACCGGCATCGGGCGCGACGACTTCAACCTCGCCAAGCTGCGCTACCACAAGATCGTCATCATGACCGACGCCGACGTCGACGGCGCGCATATCCGCACGCTGCTGCTGACGTTCTTCTATAGGCAGATGCCCGAGATCATCACCGGCGGGCATCTCTTCATCGCGCAGCCGCCGCTGTACAAGGCGACGCGTGGGCGCTCCGAGGTGTACCTCAAGGACGACCCCGCGCTCGACGAGTATCTGGTCGAGGCCGGCGTCGCGGGAACGATCCTCGAGACGCAGGGCGGCGCGCGGAGCGGCGTGGACCTGCGCGCGCTGGTCGATCATGCGCGGCGGATGCGGACGCTGTCGCGCTACGTGCCGCGGCGCTACGACCCGACGATCGTCGAGGCGCTGGCGCTGGGCGGCGCGCTCGATCCCGATGCGTCGACCGAGGTCCGCGCCGACCGGCTGCTGTCGGTGGTGACGCGGCTCGACGCGGGCGACGCGGAGGCGCGCTGGTCCGCGCAGATCAGCGAGGAGGGCGGCTATCACTTCGCGCGGGTGTGGCGCGGGGTGACCGACCATCATGTTCTGGAAGCGGCGTTCCTCGTCTCGTCCGAAGCGCGCAAGCTGCATGCGCTGTCGGCGGAGCAGGCGGAGGCGTATCTGCTGCCGTCGAAGCTCGTGTCGTCCAAGGCGGTCGCGGCGGCGGATGCCGAGGCGGCGGCCGCGGCGGCGGACCAGAGCGACGAACCCGTCGTGGCGGGCAAGGGCGAGGCGCTGGTATCGCGCCCGTCGCACCTGCTCGAGGCGATCCTGGCGGCCGGGCGCAAGGGCCTGTCGATCCAGCGCTACAAGGGGCTGGGCGAGATGAACCCCGAGCAGTTGTGGGAAACCACGCTCGATCCGTCGGTGCGCTCCATGCTGCGCGTGACCGTCGAGGATACGGTCGCGGCGGGCGATATCTTCGAGCGACTGATGGGCGACGTGGTCGAGCCGCGGCGCGAGTTCATCCAGGAGAATGCGCTGAGCGTGGCGAACCTGGACGTTTGATCGGGGGCGGTCGAGCCCACTTTTTTGTCACTCCGGATCAAGGCTCTACCGAGCCTGTCGAAGCATCCGGGGTGACGGTTGGCAGGAGTTTCCCGTCACGCGCGTGCGAGCGTGTCGATCTCCTGATCGATCAGCGCGTGGAGCGTTGCGATCAGCGCGGGGTCGATCGGTTCGGGCTGCGCGAGCCGGTGGTGGAACAGACCGGTCGAGATCGTCAGGATCGTGTCTGCCAGCAACGTGCGGCGTTCGGCCTTGCCGGGGTCCGGGATCAGGACCTCGAGCGAATCGAGGATGCTCGACCGGATGCGGGTGCGGCAGGATTGCAGGATGGCGGCGATCCGTTCGCTGCGCGACGATTCGGCCATGATCTCCGCCACCAGCCGGCCGCCATCGGGCTTGCTGTCGCCGCCGATGAAGTCGCGGATCCAGCGGCGGACGTCGCCGGCGTCGCGCCGACCGATCGCGCAGCACAGGTCGCTGTCGGTCAGGAACTCGGTCAGGTCGCGCTCTACGATCGCGGCGACGATGTCCTCCTTCGACGCGAAATCGCGGTAGATCTGGCCGACGAGCACGCCCGAATGTTTCGCGATCTGTGCGATGCCGGTGGCGTGGAACCCGTTTTCCGCAAAAAGCTCCCGGGCAACCTGGATCAATTTCTCGCGTCGTGCGTCCGCCCTGCTGGGCGGAGCGCAGCCGAAAGCCGCGCATAGGGTGTTCGTCAACTCCGTCTCCGATCCTTGCGGCTTGACCGCCTGATTTGTTCGCAGTAGCAGCAAAAGCGTTAGTGAGCGTTCACTCACATATCATCTTCCGGCGAGAATTGCATGTCCTATATCCGAACCGCGGCGCCCGCGCTCGTCCTGATGCTGTCCGCCTGTGGTGGCGGGGGCGAGCAGCAGCAGGCTCCTCAAGGCCCGCCGCAAGTGTCGGTGATGGCGGTGTCGCAGTCGTCGGTGACGCTGACGACCGAGCTGCCGGGACGTACATCGGCGTATGAAACATCGGAAGTCCGCCCGCAAGTCAATGGCTTGATCCTGGCGCGTCTGTTCGAGGAGGGCGATTCGGTCAGCAAGGGCCAGGCGCTCTACCGCGTCGACCCGCAGCCCTACATGGCGGCGGTCGCGAGTGCGCGGGCCGCGGTGGCGCGTGCGCGCGCGGCGATCGCGTCGAGCGCGGCGCTCCAGCGGCGCTACGGCGAGCTGGTGAAGATCAACGCGATCTCGAAGCAGGATTACGAGAACGCGATCACGACCGCGCAGCAGGCGCAGGCCGACGTGGCCGCGCAGCAGGCCGCGCTGCGCACCGCGCAGATCGATCTGGCGCGCACGACGATCCGCGCGCCGATCTCCGGCCGGATCGGGCGATCGGTGGTGACGACGGGCGCGCTGGTGTCCGCCTCGCAGACCAATGCGCTGGCGACGATCCAGCGGCTCGACCCGATCTATGTCGACATCCAGCAATCGAGCGCCGACCTGCTGCGGCTGCGCCAGCAGATCATGGCGGGCGACCTGTCGCGCGGCGGTGGCGCGGCGCGGGTGAAGCTGAAGCTGGAGGACGGATCGACCTATCCGATCGAGGGCACGCTGCAGTTCGCGGACGTGACGGTCGACCCGACGACGGGGACGCAGACGGTGCGCGCGCGGTTCGCGAACCCGCGCGGGCTGCTGCTGCCGGGGATGTACGTGCGCGCCGAACTGGTCGAGGGCACGCAGGCGCAGGCGATCACGGTGCCGCAGCGCGCGGTCAGCCGCGACGAGAAGGGCAACGGCACCGTGATGGTGGTCGGCGCCGGGGACAAGATCGAGGTGCGCGTGCTGACGACGGCGCGGACGG
Source organism: Sphingomonas sp. Ell38C01 (assembly GCF_055231975.1). Classification (NCBI taxonomy): domain Bacteria; kingdom Pseudomonadati; phylum Pseudomonadota; class Alphaproteobacteria; order Sphingomonadales; family Sphingomonadaceae; genus Sphingomonas; species Sphingomonas sp. Ell38C01. The sequence goes on from NZ_JBUYVA010000001.1 coordinate 1,454,101, forward strand.
TCGGCGATGCCTGGCTGGTGACCAAGGGGCTGAAACCGGGCGACAAGGTCATCATGGAAGGCGCACAGATGTTGCGCCCGGGCACCCCCGTTAAGGCGGTGCCGTACGATCCCGACGCGAAGCCGCCGCAGCCGGGAGCGCCGGGCGGCGCGCCCGGTGCGGCCCCGGCAGAGGCGAAGTAAGCCCCCATGGCCCGTTATTTCATCGATCGACCCATCTTCGCATGGGTCATCGCGATCGTCCTGATGCTGGCCGGCGCGATCGCGATCCGGTCGCTGCCGATCGCGCAGTTCCCCGCGATCGCGCCGCCCGCGGTGTCGATCACCGCGACCTATCCGGGGGCGGACGCGCAGACGCTGGAGAACACGACGACGCAGATCATCGAGCAGCAGCTGAAGGGGATCGACAATCTCCGCTACTTCTCGTCCTCGTCCTCGTCGGCGGGATCGGTCGTCATCACGCTGACGTTCGAGCAGGGCACCGATCCCGACATCGCGCAGGTGCAGGTGCAGAACAAGCTGCAGGCGGCGACGCCGCTGCTGCCGCAGGAGGTCCAGCGCCAGGGGCTGATCGTCGCGAAGGCGACACAGAACTTCCTGATGTTCGTCGGGCTGTATTCGGAAAACGGTACGCACGACGACGTCGACCTGGCGGACTATATCGTCTCGAAGCTGCAGGATCCGCTGGCGCGTGTCGGCGGTGTCGGCGACACGCAGGTGTTCGGATCGCAATATGCGATGCGGGTGTGGGTCGATCCGATCAAGCTGAACAACTATGCGCTGACGATGGCGGACGTGACGGCGGCGATCACCGCGCAGAACGCGCAGGTCTCCGCAGGCCAGCTCGGCGCGCAGCCGGCGCCAAAGGAGCAGATGCTCAACGCCACCGTATCGGTCGCGTCGCGGCTGACCACGCCGGAGGAGTTCGGCAGGATCCGGCTGAAGAGCAACGGCGACGGATCGATCGTCAGGCTGTCCGACGTGGCGCGCGTCGCGATCGGCGCGGAGAATTACGGCTTCTCGGCGCAGTGGAACGGGAAGCCCGCATCGGGCATCGGCATCAAGCTGGCGCCGGGGGCGAACGCGCTCGACACCGTCACGGCGGTGAAAGCGAAGGTCGATTCGATCGCGAAGCAGTTCCCCGCCGACGTGAAGGTCATCTATCCCTATGACACCTCGCCGTTCGTGCGGCTGTCGGTGGAACAGGTGATCCATACGCTGATCGAGGCGGTGGTGCTCGTCTTCCTCGTCATGTTCCTGTTCCTCCAGAACTGGCGCGCGACGCTGATCCCGACGATCGCGGTGCCGATCGTGCTCCTGGGCACCTTCGCGATCCTGAGCGCGGCAGGCTATTCGATCAACACGCTGACGCTGTTCGGCATGGTGCTCGCGATCGGATTGCTGGTCGACGACGCGATCGTCGTCGTCGAGAATGTCGAGCGGCTGATCGTCGACGAGGGGCTGAGCCCCAAGGAAGCCGCGCGCAAGTCGATGGACGAGATCAGCGGCGCGCTGATCGGGATCGGGCTGGTGCTGTCCGCGGTGTTCCTGCCGATGGCGTTCTTCGGCGGATCGACGGGCGTGATCTATCGCCAGTTCTCGATCACGATCGTGTCGGCGATGGTGCTGTCGGTCGCGGTCGCGCTGATCCTGACTCCGGCGCTGTGCGCGACGATCCTGAAGCCGCACGATCCCCAGAAGAAGGAGGGCAACGGCATATTCGCGCGCTTCTTCCGCTGGTTCAACCGCGTGTTCGATAAAGGGCAGGCGAAGTACGAGAAGGGCGTGCGGCGGACGGCACGAAGCTGGAAGCGGTCGATGCTCGTCTATGTGCTGATCGTGCTGGGAATGGGCTTCCTGTTCTTCCGCCTGCCCGCGGGCTTCCTGCCCGAAGAGGACCAGGGGATCATGATCGCCCTGGTCCAGGGGCCGTCGGGCGCCACCACCGCACGGACGCAAAAGGGGCTCGACGCGGTCAAGGACCATTTCCTCAAGCAGGAGGGCGGCAACGTCCAGGGCGTCTTCACCGTCAACGGGTTCAGCTTCGCCGGGCAGGGGCAGAACAGCGGCATCGCGTTCATTCCGCTCACGCAGTGGGACGACCGGTCAGGCGCCGCGAACAAGGCGCAGGCGATCGCGGGGCGCGCGATGGGCGCGCTGTCGCAGTTCAAGGACGCGACGATCTTCGCGGTGATCCCGCCGGCGGTGCAGGAACTGGGCAACGCCAGCGGGTTCGATCTCCAGCTGGTCGACGAGACCGGGATCGGGCATGCGCGGCTGCTCGCCGCACGCAACCAGATGCTGGGCATGGCCTCGCAGGACAAGTCGATGGTCGGCGTGCGGCCCAACGCGCTCGACGACGCGCCGCAGCTGAAGATCGAGGTCGACCAGGACAAGGCGCGCGCGCTGGGTCTTGATCTGGCGACGGTGAACAGCACGATCGCGACCGCATGGGGCGGCGCGTACGTCAACGACTTCATCGATCGCGGTCGCGTCAAGCGGGTCTATATCCAGGCGGACGAGCCCTATCGGCTGAAGCCGGAAGACGTCGCCAACTTCTACGTCCGCGGCGAAAGCGGCACGATGGCGCCGTTCTCCGCCTTCTCGACGTTGTCGTGGTCGCAGGCGCCGGCACAGCTGACGCGCTATAACGGCCTGCCCGCGATGGAGATCCTGGGCCAGCCCGCGCCGGGCGTCTCGTCGGGTGCGGCGATGGCGGCGGTGGAGGCGATGCATGCGAAGCTCCCGCCGGGCACCGCGCTCGAATGGACCGGGCTGTCCTACGAGGAACGCCTGTCGGGCGGGCAGGCACCGGCACTGTACGGGTTGTCGCTGCTGATCGTGTTCCTGTGCCTCGCGGCGCTGTACGAAAGCTGGTCGGTGCCGATCTCGGTGCTGCTGGTGGTGCCGCTGGGCGTGCTGGGCGCGATCCTGGCGGCGACGCTGACGGGGCTGAACAACGACATCTACCTGCAGGTGGGCCTCATCACGACGATCGGCGTGTCCGCGAAGAACGCGATCCTGATCGTCGAGTTCGCGGAGGAACGGATCGCGGAAGGGATGTCGGCGTTCGACGCCGCGATCGAGGCCGCGAAGCTGCGACTGCGGCCGATCCTGATGACCTCGCTGGCCTTCGTGTTCGGTGTGCTGCCGCTGGCGGTGTCGACCGGCGCGGGCGCGGGCGGGCAGAACGCGATCGGGCGCGCGGTGGTGGGCGGCATGCTGTCCGCGACGGTGCTCGCGATCTTCTTCGTGCCGATGTTCTTCGTCGTCGTCTCGCGGTTGTTCGGGCATGGAAAGGCCGAGGATCGCCCCGACGCCCCGTCGCACACGCCCGATGCGGAGGGCGACGAACCCGTGTCGCCGAAACCGGCAAACCATCCGGGCGGCACCGCGCCGCAGGGAGCATGACAGTGAATCGTCCCCTTCTCGCCGCACTGGCGCTGTCGACCGCACTCGCCGGGTGCAACATGGCGCCCAAATATATCCGCCCGGCCGGCGCCGTTCCCGCGACGCTGCCGGAGGGCGGGGTCTATCCGCCCGCCGCGAGCGACGCCGCGGACGTGACGAAGATCGGATGGAAGCAGTTCTTCACCGATCCGCGGCTCCAGCAGACGATCGACCTGGCGCTTGCCAACAACCGCGACCTCAGGATCGCCGCAGGCAACGTGCTCCAGGCGCGTGCGCAGTACCGCGTCACCCGCGCGGACCGGCTGCCGACGGTCAACACCAGCGCGACCGCGACGATCACCAACAACATCACGGGGCTCACCGGCGGTGCGCCGGTGGGCGGAACGGGTGCGTCGGCGGGAACGATCGAGATCTACCAGGCGCAGGTCGGCGTCTCGGCGTTCGAGCTCGACCTGTTCGGGCGGGTGAAGAACCTGAGCGAGGCCGCGCTCCAGCAATATTTCGCGAGCGAGGAGGCGCAGCGGACCGCGCGGATCACGCTGATCGCGGAGACCGCGTCGGCCTGGGCGACGCTGGCGTCGGACCAGGATCTGCTGGCGATCGCCAGGGACACGCTCAAGAGTTTCGAGCAGAGCCTGACGCTGACGCGCGCGCAGTTCCGCATCGGCGTCGCGTCCGAACTGGAGGCGCGGCAGGCGGAGACGCAGTATCAGAGCGCGCGCAACGACATCGCGACGTTGCAGGCCCGCATCGCGCAGGACCAGAACGCGCTGAACCTGCTCGCGGGGACGACCGTGCCCGTCGAGGTGCTGCCCGCGGGCCTCGGCACCGGCGATGTCGCGCTGGCGGACCTGCCCGCGAACCTGTCGTCCGACGTGCTGCTGCGGCGTCCGGACGTGTTGCGCGCGGAGCATCTGCTGATCTCGGAGAACGCCAATATCGGCGCGGCACGTGCGGCGCTGTTCCCCAGGATCTCGCTGACCGCGACGCTGGGAACGATCAGCACCGCGCTGGGCAGCCTGTTCGGCGCGGGCACCGATGCATGGACGGTGAATCCGCAGGCGACGTTCCCGATCTTCGATTTCGGGCGGCGCAAGGGCAATCTGCGCTATGCCGAGGCGAGCCAGCAGGTGGCGGTCTCGACCTATGAGAAAACGCTCCAGACCGCGTTCCGCGAAGTGTCCGACGCGCTGGCGACGCGCGGGACGATCGGCGAGCAGGTGTCCGCCCGCACTGCGCAGACGGAGGCGGCGGTGGTGACCGCGCGGCTGTCCGATGCGCGGTATCGCGCGGGGGTCGATTCGTTCCTGACGACGCTCGATTCGCAGCGGACCGCCTATGCCGCGCGGCAGGCGCTGGTCACGACGCGGCTCTCGCGGATCAGCAATCTGGTCGAGCTGTACCGCTCGCTGGGGGGCGGGCTCAACTGACCCCTTGCAGCCGGCGACGAAAGGCGTACCCTCTCTTCAAAATAAGGAGAGAGACGATGGGCTTCGAGCTGCCGGACGCGCGGAATGTGAGCGGGGAGGAGGCGATCGTCATCCTCCAGAGCCTGCTATGCCTGTTGCGCGAGAAGAACGTGCTGTCGCGCGCCGACATCGAGGACCTCCGCCACAAGGTCGAGGTGCGCGTCGCGCAGCGCGATCTCGATCCGCTGCCCTGCTGCGTCGAGAGTGCGACCGCGGCGGCCAACGAAATGGCCAAGATCGAGGGGTATATCGGGCGGCGTTATGGCGGAAAGCACCGGCGGAACTGAAGGAAGGGGCGGCGTCGCGCGACCGCGCGCGGCTTGGCCCGTCGGTCGCGGCGGCGCTGGTCGGAGGCGTGATCTGGGTCATGTCCGGCGCGCCGGCCGGGCATTCCGGGGAGTTCGCAAGGGCGCGGACCGATCAGGTCGCCGAGATCGAGCAGCGATGCGGCCGGGCCGACGATGGTATACGACGGATGCTCGAGAGCGGCGCAAAGTGCCTGAACGTCTCCGCGTTCGCGGTCGATTCGTCGATGACCGGATCACCCTCCCGAAACGGATCCCGGGATTTCGCGCGGATCACGGTCGATCCGCGGTTTCACATCATCCTCGATAAGGCGAACGACCAGTCCCGGCATATCTTCCGGGTCGACCGGCGGCTCGCGGACAGCAGGGCGGGTACAGGTTGATCTGCGGAGATCCGACACCGGGGCTTTACTACCAGTACGGATCCGCATTGCGCTGGGATCGCGGCGCTGCGACGCTGTACCCCGACGTTCCGCGTGACGACGCTGCCGCCCGCGCTATGGTCGCGCAGGCCGAACGCTATCTCGCCAACGCAGAAAGGCCGCATCGATGATCCTGCTCGCGCTGCTGCTCCAGACGACGCCGGTCGAGCCGATCGTGCGCGGCACCGCGCTGCCGCCGCCGGGCACCGAGGAGGCGGGCGTGATGCGGCCGGTCGATGCGGTGTTGCGCGCGATCGAGCGGGGCGACGGGGCGGCGGTTCTGGCGTCGACGCGCGCGGATGGGCTGGCCACGGTCGCGGAGGAGGGGCAGCCGGTGCGGTCCACGCGATGGGCGCAGGTGGCGTCGGGGATGACGCCGGGCGCGGACCGGCTGTCGGAGACGCTGGGGACGCCCGCGATCGAGATCGACGGCGACGTCGCGATGGTGTGGGCGCCGTACCGGTTCGCGGTGAACGGGCGCGTGACGCATTGCGGATACGATCATTTCGACGTCGTGCGCGAGGGCGGCACGTGGCGCGTGCTCAACGCGACATGGTCGAAGCGGACGACGGGGTGCGACGGGTGATGACCGTCATCCGGGCGAAGGCTGGGGTCTCTTGCAGCGAGGCGCGCCCGTGCGGAGAGCGATCCCGGCTTCCGCTGGGATGACGGTCACCCCTCGTCCCGCAATGGCCGCGAAAGCAGGTCCGCGATCACGTCGCCCGGACCCGCGCCCTGAAGCAGCGCGCAGACCGCGGCGACGATCGGCATATCGACGCCCGCCTCCGCCGCCGCCTCACGAAGAACGGGGGCGGTGAACGCGCCTTCCGCGACGGTGCGGCGGTCGGCGAGCAGCGCCTGCGCGGGCGTGCCGCGGCCGAGCCCGACGCCGAGCGAGAAGTTGCGCGAACTGGTCGACGAGCAGGTGAGGACGAGGTCGCCCAGCCCCGATAGCCCGGCGAGCGTCTCGGCACGCGCGCCGCGGGCGAGGCCGAAGCGCGTCATCTCCGCGAAGCCGCGCGCGATCAGCGCGGCGCGTGCGTTCTGGCCGAGGCCGGCGCCCTCGACGACGCCGCACGCGATCGCCAGGACGTTCTTGACCGCGCCGCCGATCTCCGCGCCCGCGACGTCGGTCGACGCGTAGGTGCGGAAGGCGGGGCCGGCGAGCCGCGCGGCGAGTGCGGCGGCGAGGACCGAGTCCGTGCACGCCAGCGTCACCGCGGTGGGCAGGCCGGCGGCGACCTCGTACGCGAAGGTGGGGCCGGAGAGCACCGCGATCGGCGCGTCCGGGCACGTCTCGCGCGCGATTTCCCCGACGAGGCGGCGGGTGCCCGCCTCGATTCCCTTGGCGCACAGGATCAGCGGACGCGTGCCGACCGGCGCCGCGGCGAGGACCGCGCGGATATGCTGCGCGGGGGCGACGACGAGCAGCGCGTCGCGATCGGCAAGATCGGCGAGGTCGCCGGTCGGAACGATCGCGTCGGATAGGGTGACGCCGGGGAGGAAGGCGGCGTTGATGCGCGTCGTCGCGATCGTTGTGACCACGTCGGGCTCGCGCGCCCAGAGGCGGACGGTGTCGCCCGATCGCGCCGCGACCTGCGCGAGCGCGGTGCCCCAGGCGCCGCCGCCGATGACGCCGATTCTCATGCCTTCACCCCCGCGCCGCGCACGGCTTCCGCGCCGGGATCGAGCGGCCAGCGCGCGCGCGCGGGCGTGTCGAGCGGATCGGTGAGGCCCGCGGCGAAGCGCTCCGCGCCGGCCCAGGCGATCATCGCGGCATTGTCGGTGCACAGCCATAACGGCGGCGCGACGAAGCGCAGCGCGTGATCGTCGGCGAGCCGGCGCAGCGCGTCGCGGACCGCGGTGTTGGCGGCGACCCCGCCCGCGACGACGAGCGCGGTGGCGTCGCCGCTGGCGCGGACCGCGCGGGTGGTGCGGTCGATCAGGCAATCGACGACCGCGGCCTGGAACGAGGCGGCGATGTCCTCGGGCGCATGGTGGCCGACCGCGCGTGCGACCGCGCTCTTGAGGCCTGCGAAGGAAAAATGCGGCTCGGGGGAGCCCTTGAGCGGACGCGGGAGCGGAACCGCGCGGGGGTCGCCCGCCAGCGCGGCGCGCTCGACCGCGGGGCCGCCGGGAAAGCCGAGCCCGAGCAGCTTGGCGGTCTTGTCGAACGCCTCGCCGACCGCATCGTCGATCGTCGTCGCGAGCCGGCGATAGCGGCCGACGCCCTCGACGCGGAGCAGCTGGCAATGCCCGCCCGAGACGAGGAGGAGGAGGTAGGGGAAGGCGAGATCGGGGTCCGACAGCCGCGGGCTGAGCGCGTGCCCCTCGAGATGATTGACCGCGACGAAGGGCTTGCCCGCGGCGTGCGCGAGCGCCTTGCCGGTGACGAGCCCGACCATGACGCCGCCGATGAGGCCCGGCCCTGCGGTGGCGGCGACCGCGTCGACGTCGGCCAGCGTGATGCCCGCATCGGCGAGCGCGGCGGCGATCAGCGGCTCCAACGCCTCGACATGCGCGCGCGCGGCGATTTCGGGGACGACGCCGCCATAGGGACGGTGCGCGGCTTCCTGCCCCGCGAGGCGGTGCGCCAGCACCTGCCGGTCGCCGGTGACGAGCGCGGCGGCGGTTTCGTCGCACGAGGATTCGAGGCCGAGGATGAGCATGCGGTCGTCGTAGCGGCTCGGCGGGAGGTTGTCGAAGGGCGGGCGACCCGCACTCCATAATCGTCACCCCGGACCCTTCGACAAGCTCAGGAGAGCCTTGATCCGGGGTCCACCGGGCGGCAGGGGATATCGATAGCAGAGCCGGGCGGTGGCATCGCGGAGACGTGGACCCCGGACCAGGTCCGGGGTGACGGTTCCACAGTGATCGAGAAGACAGGATAGCTGGTTTGACGCATTTCCGCATCGGCACCCGCGGTTCGCCGCTCGCGCTCGTCCAGGCCGGGATGGTGCGCGACGCGCTCGCGGCGGCGCATGGCTGGGCGCTCGACGACATCGCGATCGTTCCGATCCGCACGACGGGGGACCGGGTGCAGGATCGCGCGCTCGCGGAGATCGGCGGCAAGGCGCTGTGGACCAAAGAGCTCGACCGGGCGCTGGGCGAGCACGCGATCGACTGCGCGGTCCATTCGATGAAGGATGTCGAGACGGCGCGGCCCGACGGCATCGCGATCGCGGCGATGCTGCCGCGTGCAGATGTGCGCGACCGCCTGATCGGCGCGACCTCGATCGCGGCGCTGCCGCAAGGCGCGGTGGTGGGGACGAGCAGCCCCCGGCGCAGCGCGCAGCTGCGGCGTGCGCGGCCCGACGTGCGGATCCTGCTGTTCCGCGGCAATGTCGACACGCGGCTGGCGAAGCTGGCGGCGGGCGAGGTGGATGCGACGCTGCTGGCGGCGGCGGGGCTCGACCGGCTGGGGCGCGACACGGTGGGGCATGTGATCCCGACCGACGCGATGCTGCCCGCGCCGGCGCAGGGCGCGGTCGGGATCGAGGTGCGCGCCGACGACGACGCGGCCCACGCGATCGTCGCTGCGATCGACCACCGCGACACGCATGTGTGCGTGCTGGCGGAACGATCGCTGCTGGCGGCGCTGCGGGCGGACTGCCACTCGCCGGTCGCCGCGCTGGCGTCGCTGGCGGGCGAGACGCTGACGCTGCGCGGCGAGCTGCTGGCGGAGGATGGGTCGGCGTGCGTCGAGGGGCATGTCGAGGGCACCGAGGCGGACCCGCTCGGTGCGATGCTGGCGCGCGACCTGCTGGCGCGTGCGCCCGAGAGCGTGCGGATGCTGTTCGGCGGATGACTCGCCGGCTGGCGGTGTTGCGCCCCGAGCCGGGCAATGCGGCGACCGCGGCGCGGATCGCGGCGGCCGGAGGGGTCGCGCTGCGCCTGCCGCTGTTCGGCATCGTGCCGCTGGCGTGGGTCGCGCCCGATCCGGCGGGGTACGACGCGTTGTTGCTGACGAGCGCGAACGCGGTGCTGCACGCGGGGCCGGAGCTGGCGCGGGTCGCGGCGCTGCCCGTCGTGGCGGTGGGGGCTGCGACCGCGGCGGCGGCGCGCGGCGCGGGGCTGGCGGTGGCGGAGACGGGCGCGCGCGACCTCGCCGCGCTGCTGGCGACGACGCGGTTCGCGCGGATGCTGCATCTGGGCGGGGTCCACCGGACCGCGACCACGAGCGACCGGATCGCGGATGCGATCGCGGTGTATGACAGCCGTGCGCTGGCGGTGGACGGCGCGGCGCTGGCGGGGTGCGTCGCGCTGCTGCATTCCGCGCGCGCGGCGCGGCGGCTGGCGGGGCTGGCCGATCCGCGGGCGGTGGCGATCGCGGCGATCTCGACCGCGGTGGCGGAGGCGGCGGGCGCGGGCTGGCAGGCCTGTGCGATCGCGTCGGCGCCGAGCGACGCGGCGCTGGTGGCGGCGGCGATCGCGCTCGCCGATTGACCCGGTGGGTCAGGGCGGGGATAAGGCCTGCCGATGGACGATCCCGCCCCGCTCCACCTGCCGCCCGCCTCCGGGCCCCGGCGCGGCTCTCGCCTATGGCTGGTGCTCGTCATCGCGGCGATCGCGTTCGCCGCGGGGCTGGCGCTGATGCTGTACGCGTCGCGCAACTTCCCGGACTGGACCGTCGGGGCGACCGGCGTCGCCACCACGACGGCGGCGCAGCCCGCCGCCGCGCCCTCGCCGGTCGCCCCGGCGCCTGCCGCGGGCACCGACCCGGTGACGCTGGCGACGCGCGAGACGCTGCTTGCCGCGCAGATCGCCGGCCTAGAGGCGCGCGCGGCGTCGCTGGGTCAGGATGCTGCCGCCGCATCGGGGCAGGCGACGCGCGCGGAGGCGATGCTGATCGCGTTCGCGGCGCGGCGGACGATCGATCGCGGGCTGTCGCTGGGCTATCTGGAGGAGCAACTGCGGACGCGGTTCGGCGCGACCCAGCCCGCTGCGACGCTGACCGTCATCCGCACCGCGCGGCGGCCGGTGACGCTGGAGGATTTGCGCGCAGGGCTGGAGGCGCTGGCGCCCGAACTGACCGCGGGCGAGGGCGGCTGGCTGGCGGGCGTCGAGCGCGAGCTGCGGTCGCTGGTGGTGCTGCACCGCGCGGGCACGCCGTCGCCGCTGCCCGCCGACCGGCTGGCGCGCGCCCGGCGAATGCTCGAGACGGGCAAGGTCGAGGCGGCGGTCGCCGAGGTGTCGCGGATGCCGGGCGCGGCGCTGGCGAGCAACTGGCTGGCGGCGGCGCGCGGCTACGTCGAAACGCACCGCGCGCTCGATATGCTAGAAGCGGCGGCGATTCTCGGGCGGGCGGCGGCGCCCGTCGTCGTGCCGGTGCCGCCGGTGACGCCGCCGGCGGTGCAGGAGCAGACGACGCCTGCCCCGACGCAGGATCAGGCGGCTACGCCGGCGATTTGACCGGGGCGCGGGGTTTCCGGGTCCGGAAGCCTGGTGGTGCGGTCCTCCGACAGGTCGTTCGGGCGACACGCCGATTTCGAGCGGGTTGCGGCGGTAGCGCGGGGCGCAGCGACACCGAGGACGCCGGCGCCCCGAAGCTACCGCGTGCTCGTCATTCCGCGCCGACGCATTCGATCAGCGCCTGCGCGGCGGCGGGGTTGCGGACCTTGGCGCCGGCGATGAAAAATATGAACGCGTCGCGCGGGTGGGCGGTGGGTGCGTCGGGCGCGACGCAGGGCAAGCCGTCGGAGTGACCGCCCGCGGTCCAGCGACGCGCGGTGTCCGCGATCGCGTCGAGATCGGCGGGTGCGTAGCCGAGCGGCGCGTCCTCTACCGCCGTCTCGTAGCGCGCATAGACGAAGTCGCCGGTGACGTCGGCGATCGCGGGATAGTCATCGGAGCGCGCGTAGACGATCGCCACCCCGGCCGCGCGGCACATCGCGACGAACTCGGGCACCGCGAAACTTTCATGTCGGACCTGGACCGCGTGGCGCAGCGGGACGCCGGCCTCGGAGGATGGCAGGAGCGCGAGGAAGGCGCGGAAATCGTCCGGGTCGAATGTCTTGGTCGCCATGAACTGCCAAAGGATCGGGCCGAGCCGGTCGCCGAGCTCGACGATGCCCTGCCCGACGAACCGCCCGATCGATTCGCCCGCCTCCGCCAGCACCTTGCGATTGGTGCAGTAGCGAGACGCCTTGAGCGTGAAGACGAACCCGTCGGGCGTCGCCGCGCGCCAGCCCGCGAAGGTCGCGGGCTTGAACCCGCTGTAATAGGTGCCGTTGACCTCGATCGCGGTCAGCTTCGACGCGGCGTATTCGAGCTCGCGCTTCTGTGGCCATTTCTCCGGATAGAAGACGCCGCGCCAGGGCTCGAACGTCCAGCCGCCGATGCCGATTCGGATGGAAGGATGCACCATGCGGGCGAGTGTAGCGTGCAGCGGCGCAAGCGACATCCCGGTTCTGCTGCGGGAAGGGCTGTCGGCGGGCGGGCTCCCGACGTAGAGCGTGACGATGGGTGCGACATTCTCGATCTGGGCGCTGTGCCTGATAGCGACGGCGGGCGTCATCGCGCGTCCGTTCCGGCTGCCGGAGGCCGTGTGGGCGGGGGCAGGCGCGATCCTGCTGGTGGCATTCGGGCTGATCCCCGCGGACAGCGCGTGGCAGGCGGTGCTCAAGGGCACCGACGTGTATCTGTTCCTGATCGGCATGATGATCCTGTCCGACGTCGCACGCGCGGAGGGTCTGTTCGACTGGATCGCGGTCCATGCGGTCAACCACGCGCGCGGATCGACCGCGCGGCTGTTCGCGCTCGTCTTCGGCGTGGGGGTGGTGGTGACCGTCTTCCTGTCGAACGACGCGACCGCGGTGGTGCTGACGCCCGCGGTCTATGCCGCCGCACGCACCGCCCGCGCGCGCCCGCTGCCGCTGTTGTTCGCGTGCGCGATGGTCGCGAACGCGGCAAGCTTCGTGCTGCCGATCTCCAATCCCGCGAACCTGGTGCTGTACGGCGGCACGATGCCGTCGCTGGGCGCGTGGATGGCGGCGTTCGCGCTGCCGTCGGTCGCGTCGATCGCGGTGACGTTCGCGGTGTTGCGCCGGGTGTCGAGCGCCGACCTTGCCGGGGCGTGCGAACCGTCGGTGGCACCGGTCGCGCTGTCGCTGGGTGGCAAGGTCGCGCTGGCGGGGATCGTCGTGACCGCGGCGCTGCTGATCGCGGTGTCGGCGGCGAACCGCGACCTGGGGCTGCCGACGTGCCTGGCCGGGCTCGCGACGATGGCGGTGGTGAGCATCGGCGCGCGCACCTCTCCGCTCGCGACGATCCGTGGCGTATCGTGGGCGGTGCTGCCGCTGGTGGCGGGATTGTTCGTGCTGGTCGAGGCGATGGCGCGCACCGGCGTGGTCGGCATGCTGGCGCGCTGGCTGGGCGAGGCGGCGGCGCGGTCTCCGGTCGCGACCGCGGGCGTGGCGGGGACGACGCTGGCGTTCGCGTCGAACCTGATGAACAACCTGCCCGCGGGGCTGGTGGCGAGCACCACGATCGAGCAGGCGCGGCCGCCGCAGATCGTGACCGACGCGCTGCTGATCGGTGTCGACCTGGGGCCGAACCTGTCGATCACCGGATCGCTCGCGACGATCCTGTGGCTGACCGCGATCCGCCGCGAGGGGGAGGATGTGGGGTTCTGGCGCTTCCTGAAGGTCGGCGCGATCGTGATGCCGCCGGCACTGTTCGCCGCGCTGGGGGTGCGCTTGCTGATCGGATGAGCGTGGGGCGGTGTCTGCAGGGAGCCGCATCGGCCCCGGCGATCGTGTTTTCGCTTGCGGAAAACTGGAGCGGGCGAAGGGATTCGAACCCTCGACCCCAACCTTGGCAAGGTTGTGCTCTACCCCTGAGCTACGCCCGCTCTGGCGCCTTGAGCCGGCGGACCGGCTGGGTGAGGCGCGCTGTTAGCTCGGGGTGTCCGGCATGGCAAGCGCCTTTCGACGCTTTTTCGTACGGGCTTGGCGCGGGCGTCGTCCGCGCCCACATAGGCCGGGACCGCGAATCCCCTGTCTTATGGAGTCCCGATGGCCACGCTTGGAATGTCCCCCGCAGAGAAAGAGGCCGTCCAGGCGTTCCGCAGCGATGTCGTCGAGCCGTCGATGACGAAGCTGGTCGTCATCGATTTCTGGGCGGAGTGGTGCGGGCCGTGCAAGGCGCTGACCCCGCTGCTGGAAAAGGTGGCGGCGGACTATGCCGACAAGGGCGTGGTGCTCGCCAAGATCGATACCGACACGAATCAGTTCATCGCGAACCAGTTCCAGATCAAGTCGATTCCGACCGTCTATGCGATGTTCCAGGGGCAGCTGGTCGCCGATCTGACGAGCGCCCGGACCGAATCGCAGTTGCGCGTGATGCTCGACCAGCTGCTCAAGCAGTTGCCGATCGAATCGCCCGCCGCCGACGCCGCCGCCGAGATCGAGCCGCTGATCGCGATGGGCGAGGAGGTGCTGGCCGCGGGCGATGGCGAGCGCGCGCTGGGCATCTTCCGCCAGATCGCGGAGATGGCGCCCGAGCATCCCGCGGTCCATGCCGGGTTCGTCCGTGCGCTGGTCGCGACCGGGCAGCTCGACGAGGCGACGGAATGGCTTGCCGCGCTCGATCCTGCGATCGCGACGGATCCCGCGATCCACCGTGCCCAGGCGGCGCTGGCGCTGGCGCAGTCGGCGCCTGCGGTCGACGACCTGTCGCCGTTGGTCGCGGCCGTGGCGGCGGCGCCCGACGATCTCGACGCGCGGTTCGCGCTGGCGAACGCGCAGATGGCGGCGAGCGATCGCGATGCGGCGGCGGACGGGTTCCTCCATATCGTCGCGGCGGATCGCGACTGGAACGAGGGCGCGGCGCGGCAGCAGCTCCTCAAGCTGTTCGAGGTCGTCGGGCTGGAGGATCCGTGGGTGTCGGCGCAGCGGCGGCGGCTGTCGGCGATCCTGTTCGGATGACCGTCACCCGCCTCTCGGTCTTCCCGCTGCCCGGCGCGCTGCTGTTCCCGGGGCTGCACCTGCCGCTCCACATCTTCGAGCCGCGGTATCGCGCGCTGGTGAGCGACGCGATGGCGCGCGACCGGCGGATCGGGATGATCCAGCCGCGCACGTCGGGCGACACGCGCGAGGACGTGCCCGCGCTCTACGATATCGGCTGCGTGGGGAAGATCGCGGAGGTCGAGGCGCTCGACGACGGGCGGTACAATCTGATCCTGGAAGGCGTGTCGCTGTTCCGCGTGATCCGCGAGCTCGACGTGACGACCGCGTTCCGGCAGGTCGAGGCGGCGCTGATTTCGCGCGCGGCGGACGAGACTCTGTCGCTGTCGTTGCGCGCATCACTGGAGATGGAGTCGCGGCGGTTCGCGGAGACGCAAGGCTATGCGGTCGACTGGGAGGCGGTGGCGCGGCTCGACGACGAGAGCCTCGTCAACGGCATCGCGCAGATCGCGCCGTTCGACGTGGCGGCCAAGCAGGCGCTGCTCGAGTCGGCCTCGCTGGAGGAGCGTGCGGACATGACGGTGCAGCTGATGCAGTTCTTCGGCCGGCATGACGGCGAGGAGCGGGTGACGCTCCAGTGACCATCGACGCATGGATGCTCGAGCGGCTGGTGTGTCCTGTGACGCGAACGTTGCTGCGCTACGACGCGGCGGCGGGCGAACTGGTGAGCGACGCGGCGGGGCTGGCCTATCCGGTGCGCGACGGGGTGCCGGTAATGCTGGTGGAGAAGGCGCGGCGCGTGTCAGTCGAGCAGGCGTGACGCGAGCGCGACCAGCAGGATCAGCACGCTGGGATAGAAGGTGAGCGCGAAGCCGAACGCGCGGGCGTCCGCTCCGCCGCGATAGCCGGCCCAGAACAGCGTGCGGCCGATCGTGAACAGCGCGAGGTGGACGCCGAGGAGCAGTGTCGCGCGCTCGATCGTGAGCGCCAGCGCGACCTGCGCCATCAGTGCCAGCGCGGCCTGCTCGAGCGTGTTCCGGAGGATCGCGCCCGCGTAGCGCGCCGCATCGGTCGCCTCGGTCGATCCCGCTGCGGCATCGAAGTCGTCGGGCGAGGTGAAGCGGATCTGCGCGACGCGCGCGATGGTGGCGGCGAGCCACAGCCCGAGGATCGCGGCCGACGGGCCGAGCGCGGCGATCCGCGTCGCGAGCGGCGTGGTGGGGCCGAGCCATAGCGCCCCCGTGACCGTCACGGTGGCGATCAAGAGCGCCAGCGCCATGCCGCGCGCGACGCCGCGTTGACGGGTGGCGAAGGGCGGCGTCAGACGGTGACGCCCTGAAGCAGCTTCGGCAGGGCGCCGCTCTCGCCGCGGGCCTCCGCCATGAAGCGGTCCTTGAGCGCGGGGATGCGATCGACCGCGGATATGCCGAAGCGGCGGACCGCGCTGGCGGCCTTGCCGGGGATGCCGAACAGCCGGGTGAGCGTGTCGGTGGCGGCGGCGACCATCATCGTGTCGAGCGCGCGCCAGCGCTGGTAGCGATCGAGCAGCGCGGCGTCGCCGAGATCGAGCCCGGTGCGCTTGCCCTCGACCAGCACCTCGACGAGCGCGGCGACGTCGCGGAAGCCGAGATTGAGCCCCTGTCCCGCGATCGGGTGGATGCCGTGCGCGGCGTCGCCGACGAGCGCGAGGCGATCGCCGACGATATGCGCGGCATGGTGGAAGCCGAGCGGGTAGGTCGCGCGGGGCGACGCCTCCGACAGACGGCCGAGGAAGCCGCCCATCCGCGCCTCCGCCTCGGCGAGGAAGGCGCGGTCGCCGAGTTTCAGAAGACCGGGGGCGTGCTCGCGCCGGACGGTCCAGACGATCGCGGAGCGGTGGCCGGTCGCGTCGTCGGGCAGCGGCAGCAGCGCGAAGGGGCCGGCCGGATAGAAGATTTCGTAGGCGATGTTCTCGTGGCTGTGTTCGTGGTGGAACGCGCCGATGATCGCGGCATGGTCGTACTGCCACGAGGCGGTGGTGATCCCGGCGGCGGCGCGGGTGGGCGAGTTGCGCCCCTCCGCCGCGATCAGCAGCGGCGCCCGGACGGTGTCGCCCGACGACAGCGTTGCGACGACGCCCGCGGGGCCACGATCGACGGTAGTGGCGGTGGTGCGCATCCGCAGGTCGACGCCCTTCGCCTCGTTCGCGGCGTCGAAGATCGCGCGACGCAGGAGACGGTTCTCGTACATCGTGCCGAGCGCGTCGTCGTCTGCATCGGGGATGAAATCGAGCTTGCCGGGCTCCAGCCCGTCGCTGACGCGGATCTGGCGGATCGCGCAGCCCTGGCCCGCGATCCGCGCGCCGACGCCGATCGCGTCGAGCATCCGCCCGCTGGCGCTGGCGATCGCGGACGCGCGGCCGTCGAACGTGTCCGACAGCGTGACCGCGGGATCGGCGGGATCGACGACGATGCTGGTCACGCCGTGCGCATCGAGCGCCACCGCGAGCGCCCCGCCGACGAGCCCGCCGCCTAGGATGAGGACGTCTGCGCTGGGGGAGGGGGTGGTCATGCGGATGTGTCTATCCGTTTGCACCTTCTCCGTCATCCCCGCGCAGGCGGGGATCCATCTCCCGGCGGTTGCATGGACGACCGCGGTTGCGTGTGGCTCTTCGTCTGGAGATGGACCCTCCGCTTGCGCGAGGGCGACGAGGTGGGTGCCGCGCGTTCCGCCCACCAAAGCCACCTTGACGCCGGACTCACGGCGCGCGATGATTCCGTGGGGCTTTTTCGCGACATGGGGATTGGGCGATGGCGACGCGGGCGCAGCCGCTGTGGCGCGAGACGGTGAAGGCAGGCGCGATGCGCAGCGGCGCGCTGGCGACCGCGATCGCGCTGTTCGTGGCGACCGCGCTGATGGCGCTGGCGCTCGCCACCTATCGCGCCAGCGACAGCGCGCTCAACACCGACGCGGGCGGGCAGGTGCTCAACCTGGTCGGCGCGCCGGGCGCGTGGTTCGCGGACATCGCGCTGACGCTGGTCGGCCCGCTCGCGGCGCTGCTGCTGCCGGTGCCCGCGCTCGTCGCACTGCGGCTGTGGCGCGATACGCCCGCGGGGCGCTGGGTGGCGATGCTGCGCGGGACGGCGATCGGCGTGGTGCTGATGGCGACCGCGCTCGCGTTCGTGTCGACCAGCTCGGTGCTGGCGCTGCCCGCCGGGTGGGGCGGGCTCGCGGGGCTGGCGATCGCGGGCGTGGTGCGGTGGGCGCTGGCGTTCGTGGGCGACGCGACCGTCGAGATCTGGGCGGCGCGCGGCGTCGGCGCGCTGGCGGGCGTGGCGGGCGTGATCGTGTGGGCGCGCAGTCTGGAGCTGGAGTTCGGATCGCTGCGCGACCGGCTGGCGCTGCCCGCGCCGCGGCGGCGCGCGGCGGTCGACCGCTATGACGAGGACGGCGTCGTCATCGAGGACGACGAGGACGACGAACCGCTCGAGCTGCGCCGAAAGCCGGTGCCGCGCGCGCTCGCCGCGCCCGACCAGCGCCCCGCGCCCGTCATCGCCGACCGCCAGACCGCACCCTCTGCAGCGAAGCCCAAGCCGACGCAGGCGCAGCTCGACCTGGGGCCGCACAATTACAAGCTGCCCGGGCTCGACCTGCTGACCCCCGCACCGCCCGCGCAGAAGGGCGCGATCGACAAGGCCTCGCTCGAACGCAACGCGCGGTTGCTGGAGAGCGTGCTCGACGATTTCAACGTGCGCGGCAGCATCGTCGAGGTGCGTCCCGGCCCGGTCGTCACGATGTACGAGCTGGAACCCGCCGCCGGGATCAAGGCGAGCCGGGTGATCCAGCTGGCCGACGATATCGCGCGCAACATGAGCGCGATCAGCGCGCGCGTCGCGACGATTCCCGGGCGCACGGTGATCGGGATCGAGCTGCCCAATGCCAAGCGCGAGTCGGTGTCGCTCCACGAGCTGGTCGCCTCCGAGACGTTCGCGGACCATGCCGCGCAGCTGCCGATCATCCTGGGCAAGAACATCGCGGGCGACGCGGTGATCGCGGACCTGGCACCGATGCCGCACCTGCTGGTCGCGGGCACCACCGGGTCGGGCAAGTCGGTGGGTCTCAACGGGATGATCCTGTCGCTGCTCTACCGGCTGACGCCCGAGCAGTGCCGCGTCATCATGATCGATCCCAAGATGCTCGAACTCAGCATGTATGACGGGATCCCGCATCTGCTGAGCCCGGTCGTCACCGATCCGGCCAAGGCGGTGCGCGCGCTGAAATGGGCGGTCGAGCAGATGGAGGACCGCTATCGGCAGATGTCGTCCGCCGGGGTCCGCTCGCTCGGCAGCTTCAACGAGAAGGTGCGCGCGGCCAAGGCGAAGGGCCAGCCGCTCGGCCGCCGCGTCCAGACCGGATACGACGCCGATACCGGGCAGCCGGTGTACGAGGAGGAGACGCTCGAATACGAGCCGCTGCCGCAGATCGTCGTGATCGTCGACGAGCTGGCGGACCTGATGATGACGGCGGGCAAGGAAGTCGAGTTCCTGATCCAGCGGCTGGCGCAGAAGGCGCGCGCGGCGGGCATCCACCTCATCATGGCGACGCAGCGCCCCTCGGTCGACGTCATCACCGGCGTCATCAAGGCGAACCTCCCGACGCGGATCAGCTTCCACGTGACCAGCAAGATCGACAGCCGCACGATCCTGGGAGAGCAGGGGGCGGAGCAGCTGCTGGGCAAGGGCGACATGCTCTACATGGCGCACGGCAAGTCGATCACGCGCGTCCACGGCCCGTTCGTCAGCGACGACGAGGTGCACCGCGTGGCGGACTTCTGGCGATCGCAGGGGCGGCCCGACTATATCCAGTCGGTCACCGAGGAGCCCGAGCAGAGCTTCGACCTGGAAGGCGCGCCGACCGGCGAGGATTCGGCGGAAGACCAGCAATATCGCAGCGCGATCCAGCTGGTGTGCGAGAGCCAGAAGGCGTCGACCTCGTGGCTCCAGCGGCAGTTGCGGATCGGGTACAATTCCGCCGCGCGGCTGATCGAGCGGATGGAGAAGGACGGCATCGTCGGGCGGCCCGACCATGTCGGGCGGCGCGAGGTGCTGCGCGATCAGGACGGGAATGCGGTGTGAGGGCGCGCCTCGTCGGTTGGACACGTGGCGACGTGGATCGGGGTCGATACCCGGCAAGGCGCGTCGTAATCCGGCGATCGAGCGACGCAGTCCTTTCCCGTTGTCCCATGGGCATCGGCGCATTTCGGGAAAGAGAAATCGGGAACGGATTTCGGGAAAGCGCGGCCGCAGGATCGGCTGGGCTGGCGTCGTCGGCGCGTTTTTCCTTTTGACGTTCGTTTCCGGGAAGATCGAACGGCAACGTTGTGGCGGCGCGCGCGACGCGGCTACTGTGTAACGCGGCCGAGACGTTTACCGAGGAAAGCTATGCGGGTTCACGACGGGAAGGTTGCCATCGTCATCGGTGGAACGCGCGGCATCGGTGCAGCGATCAGCCGAAGGTTGGCGGCTGATGGCGCATCAGTTGGGGCAACATTTCTAAGCCGGTCGGATGACGCCGAGCGTCTTTCAAGTGAGTTGAGTTCGGCAGGCCGTCATGCCCTGATGGTGCAGGCAGACGTTAGCGATGCGGGCGCGCTCAACGACGTGATGGATCAGATCGTGCAGCATTTTGGCCGACTTGATATTCTGGTGAGCGTAGCTGGAACGGCGATCGTAGGACCGCTTGAGCATTACCCGGACGATGCGTTTGACCGCTCTTTTGCGCTGAACGTCAGAGCGCCATTCCTTGCAGCAAAGAAGGCGGCAGGCTTGATGACCGAAGGCGGGCGGATCGTGACGATCGGAAGCATCGTGGCGGACAGAATGCCCGGCGCTGGCGGCACGCTCTACGCGGCGAGCAAAGCCGCGTTGGGAGGCATGACACGCGGCCTAGCACGGGATTTGGGCGAGCGTGGCATCACCGCGAACCTAGTGCAGCCGGGGCCGATCGACACCGAACGCAACCCTGCGGATGGTCCGAACGCCGTCGCAAATCGAAGCCCGCTTGCTATCCCCCGACATGGCACGCCAGACGAGGTTGCGAGCCTTGTGGCATATCTTACCTCACCCGAGGCAGGATTTGTGACCGGGGCGACCTACAATATCGATGGCGGTTGGAGCGCGTGAGCAACTGCCAGTGATAGCCGCCGACCCGACTTTCCCGGTTCACGATCCTTTCCGAGAAAAAGCTCGATATGGCTGATCGAGCGATCGTCCATGCCGCCTCGGACGCACCGGCTTATGGTGCGGGGCAGGGGCTGTCCTACACCGACCGTTTCGCGGTACGTCTGGCGCATGTGCCGATCGTTTCGCCCAGCCTCGCGTCGAACTCCGCGACGACCGCGTCGTGGCGAGGGATTTCGGCCTCGACGTGGCGGCAACTTCGGCAACTTCCGCGCGGATGCCACCTGGTCGCGCGTGCGCGACTCGGATGTGATAGTCCGCGGTTCGCGGCGCGTGAACCATCGGGTTCAGCGCGGGTTCAATGCCCGTCCGCCAATGAAAGGCCCATGTTGACACGCTTCCTTCCCCTCGCCGCCGCCGTCGCGATCGCGGCTCCCGCCGCGCTCCCGGCGCAGGCGACCGGCGATCTCGCCGCGGTCCAGCGCCATTTGCAGGGCGTGCAGTCGATGACCGCGAATTTCGTGCAGACCGATCGCGACGGCAAGGCGCTGTCGGGGGTGCTGACGCTCAAGAAGCCGGGCAAGGTGCGGTTCCAGTACGAGAAGGGCGTGCCGATCCTGATCGTCGGCGACGGCAAGGCGCTGACTTTCATCGACTATTCGGTGCGACAGGTGCAGCGCTGGCCGATCGGCAGTTCGCCGCTTGGCGTGCTTCTGGACCCGACGCGCGACATTTCGAAGTTCGCGAAGATCGTGCCCGGCGACCAGCGGCTGGTCTCGGTCGAGGCGTATGACGCCAGGCATCCCGAATATGGCCGGATCACGCTGGTGTTCGCGCGCGATGGTGCGGCGCCGGCGGGGCTGATGCTGCAGGGATGGGTCGCGCTCGACAGCCAGAACAACCGTACGACGATCCGGCTGAGCAACCAGAAGTTCAACGGCCCGGTGAGCGACGGAACGTTCCGCTGGAACGACCCCCGGAGAACGTCGAACCGAAACTGAACGAACGCCAGCATTCCCGTTCATAATCGCGACAGGTTGGTATCCCTAGAGACGGGGTCGCGGATGTGGGGCGGTTCGGGATTTTCCCCCTGTTGCCTGGATAGCTCCACTTCCCGCCTGCGTGACGAACGCCAGGTCGGCCCTCGCTCCATGCCCCCGGAGCGGGGGCCTTTCTGCGAAGGGCGGCGGCGCGAAACGCCGACTCGCCCGAGTACGGCCGGCGGGCCGCACGGCCCGTCCGACGGCGCGGCTTCGCCGCGACGCCCCTTCTTGTCCCCTAAAGCCGAGCGGTCTAACGATCCCCCCGTGAAGATCGTATCCTGGAACATCAATTCGGTCCGGTTCCGGATCGGCATCGTCGAGCAGTTCCTGCGCGAGGTCGAGCCCGATATATTGTGCCTCCAGGAAACGAAGGTGGTCGACCAGGACTTCCCGTTCGAGATGTTCAAGCGGCTGGGCTACAGGCACATCGCGATCCACGGCCAGCGGATGCACCACGGCGTCGCGATCGTCAGCCGCGTGCCGCTGGCGGAGGACGACCGGCTCGACTGGCAGGCGAATCGCGAGGCGCGCCATCTGGGGGTGCGGCTGGCGAACGGGGTGCGGCTGGAGAATGTCTATGTCCCCGCGGGCGGCGACGTGCCCGATCGCGAGGCGAACCCCAAATTCGGACAGAAGCTGGACTTCGTCGAGCGGATGACGCGCTGGTCGGAGACGCTCGACGTGCCGACCGTGCTGGTCGGCGATTTCAACATCGCGCCGCTCGAATCGGACGTCTGGAGCCACAAGCAGCTGCTCGACGTCGTCAGCCATACCCCCGTCGAGGTCGCGGCGCTGGGGCGGTTGCAGGCGGCGCACGACTGGGTCGATCTGGGGCGGCATTTCCACCCGGCGCCCGCGCGGCTGTACACGTGGTGGAGCTACCGCGCGAAGGACTGGGCGGCGTCCGACCGGGGGCGGCGGCTCGATCACATGTGGGCGAGCCCGGCGATCGCCGGGGCGGCGACGGGGCACGCCGTGTTCGAGGCGTGCCGGAGCTGGCTCAAGCCGTCGGACCATATCCCGATCATGACCGAGTTCGCGTTTTGAGCGACGCTCCCCAACCCGGACCACGCGATGTCGCGCGCGCGATCGACGCGCTGCGCCGGGGCTGGCCGATCCGCATCGGCGCGCTGGTGCTGCTGCCGGTCGAAACCGCGGACCCGGTGCGGCTGACCGCGTTCGATCCGGGCGCGCGTGCGACGGTGCTGCTGTCGGCGGGGCGCGCGGCGACGCTGAAGCTGGCGAACCAGATCGAGGCGGCGGTGCCCGACTCGCCGGTGCTGCTCGATCGCGCGCCGTGGCTCGACTTCGCGACCGCGACCGCGCTGGCGGATCCGCAGCTCGATCTGGCGACGCCGATGAAGGGGCCGTTCCGTGCGATCGCGGTCGAGTCGCCCGCGGATGCGTCGGCGGCGTTGCGGCTGGCGCGCGTGGCGGGGTTGCTGCCCGCGTTTTTCGTCTTGCCCGATGCGAACGCAGAGGTCGCGATCACCCCGGCCGCGATCGACGCGCACGAGGACGCGGTGCGCCTCGCCATCGCGGCGCGCGCGCGACTGCCGGTCGATCACGCCGAGAATACGGAGATCGTCGCGTTCCGCACGCCCGAGGGCGGCGAGCATGTCGCGCTGCTGATCGGGCAGCCGACCGGCGCGGCGCCGCTCGTCCGTCTGCACAGCGAGTGCCTGACGGGCGACGCGCTGGGCAGCCTGAAATGCGATTGCGGGCCGCAGCTGGACGCCGCGATCCGGCGGATTTCGGACGAGGGCTGGGGCATCCTGCTGTATTTGCGGCAGGAGGGGCGCGGGATCGGACTGGTCAACAAGCTGCGCGCTTACGCGTTGCAGGACCAGGGGTTCGACACGGTCGACGCGAACACGCGGCTGGGCTTCGCGATCGACGCGCGCGATTTCGGGGTGGCGGCGCGGATGCTCGACCTGCTGGGGCAGCGCGCGGTGCGGTTGCTGACGAACAATCCGGCGAAGGTGGCGGGCCTCGAGGCGCACGGCGTGACGGTCGCGGAACGGGTGCCGCATCACCTGCCGCCCAACCGGCACAACGAGAAATACCTCGCGACCAAGCGCGACCGGACGGGGCACCAGCTCTGAGCGCACCGGCGATCCGCACCGCGACCGTGGACGACCTGCCCGCGCTGCGCGCGATCATGGCGCGGGCGATCGATGCGTTGCAGCGCTGGGTGCTGTCGCCCGAGCAGGTCGCCGCGAGCCGGGCGGTGATGGGGCTGGATACGCAGCTGATCGCGGACGGGACCTATGTGATCTCGCACATCGACGGTGTCGCGGCGGGGTGCGGCGGGTGGAGCCGGCGCGCGACGCTGTACGGTGGGGACCACAGCACCGCGCTGCGCGATGCGCGCCTGCTCGACCCGGCGCGCGAGGCGGCGCGGGTGCGCGCGATGTACACCGATCCGGGGTTCGCGCGGCGCGGCGTCGGGCGCGCGGTGCTGGCGGCGTGCGAGACGCGGGCGCGGGCGGCGGGGTTCGCGCGGGCCGAGCTGATGGCGACGCTGGCGGGAGAGCCGCTGTACGTGGCGTGCGGGTATCGGGCGATCGAGCGGGTGGAGGCGGCGGCGGTCAACGGGGTGTCGGTGCCGCTGGTGCGGATGGGGAAGGGGCTTTCCGACGGTTGACCAAAGCGCCTCGTCACCCCGGATCAAGTCCAGAGTGACGTGGGAGTCTGGGGGTAATGCTTCAGCGCAGGAGCGCGGCGACCTTTTCGAAATCCGCGGCGATCGCGTTTACGCCGATCGCGCGCAGCGTCTCCGCGTGGTCGGGCGGGCAGTGGGTGCCGGCGCACAGGCCGATGACGTAGCCGCCGCTCGCGACCGCGCCGGTCGCGCCGACGGGCGAGTCCTCGATGATCGCGCAGTCCGCGATCGGGACGCCGAGCCGGTCGGCGGCGAACAGGTACAGGTCGGGAGCGGGCTTGCCGCGGGTGACGTGTTCCTTGCCGCTGTAGATATGGTCCCCGAACGCGTCGGCGAGACCGATATGGTCGAGGTGGCGGCGGATCCACGCGGTCGAGCTCGACGAGACGACCGCGCGGGGCAGGCTGGTGGGGAGAGCGCGGACGAACGCGATCGCGCCTTCCACCGCGCCGATGCCTTCGGCCATGACGCGGACGTTTTCGGCGTCGCGTTCCTCATGGAAGGAGTCGGGGATGGGGCGGCCGATGAAGCGTTCGATCCGTTCGAGGAAGTCGAGTCCCGAATAGCCCATGAAGCTGGCCATCGACTCGGTCGGCGTGATCGGGTGGCCGAGATCGGTGAGATAGCGCGCGAGGTGCGCGTTGCCCGACGCCTCGCTTTCGATCAGGACGCCGTCGAAGTCGAACAGCAGCGCGGCCGGGGTCATGCGCGTGCTCCGAACAGCGCGGAGCCGACGCGGACATGCGTGGCGCCCAGTGTGACTGCAGTTTCGAAATCGTCGGACATGCCCATGCTGAGCCCGGCGATGCCGTGGTCGCGCGCGTGCTTCGCGAGCAGCGCGAAATAGGGGGCGGCGTCGATCCCGGCGGGCGGGACGCACATCAGCCCGGCGAGCGGGAGGTCGGCGGCGCGGACCTCTGCCAGCATCGCGGGAAGGTCTGCGATCGCGCAGCCGCCCTTCTGCTCCTCCGCGCCGATATTGACCTGGACGAAGCAGGCGGGGCGGCGGCCGGTGGCGTCCATCGCCTTCGCCAGTGCCGTTACCAGCGAAGGGCGATCGACCGCGTGGATCGCATCGAACAGCGCGACCGCCTCGGAGGCCTTGTTCGACTGGAGCTGGCCGACGAGGTGGAGTTCGGTGCCGGGATACGCATCGCGCAGCGCGGACCATTTTGCCTGCGCCTCCTGCACGCGGTTCTCGCCGAACGCGCGCTGGCCCGCATCGAGGAGCGGACGGATCGCATCGGCGTCGTGCGTCTTGCTGATCGCGACCAGCGTGACGTCTTCGGGCTCGCGTCGGGCGAGGCGGGCGGCGTGCGCGATCCGGGCGCGGACCGCGTCGAGAGCTTCGTGATTGGGCATCGCGGCGGCTATAGGCAGCGGGATGCGCGCCCGCCACCCCTCGTCCATACCAAGGCTCTGGCTGATGACCGACGAGCGCATGGGCGATGCGCTCTGGACTGCGCTGGCGCGGTTGCCGCGGGGGGCGGGGGTGGTGTTCCGGCATCATGCGACACCGGCGGCGGGGCGCAGGCGGTTGTTCGCGCAGGTGTTGCGGGTAGCGCGGCGGCGCGGGCTGGTGCTGGTGCGTGGCGGGTCGATGCCGATGCGGGGGGAGATGGGGGTGCATGCGCGGCGCGGACGTGGCGTCGTGACGTGGCCGGCGCATGATCGGGCGGAGGCGGTGGCGGGGGTGCGGGCGGGCGCGGCGGTGCTGTTCGTCTCGCCCGTGTTCGCGACTCGGTCGCATCCTGGGGATCGGGCGCTGGGGCCGGTGCGGGCGGCGCGGGTCGCGGAAGGGCTGGGCGTGGTACGGATCGCGCTGGGCGGGATGGATGCGCGGCGGTTTGCGGCGGTGCGGGGGTTGGGGTTCGACGGGTGGGCGGGGATCGATGCCTGGTCCCGGGCCCGATCGACCATCGGCCCTCGATAGTTCCGGCCCTTACGAAGTCGTCACCCTCGACCGGTTTCGGGGCGCCGCTCATCAGTCGCTGCCGGCCAGGCTTCGAACGACACCGGCGGCCGCACCGTGGACCCCGGACCACGTGCTGGGCGACGATCAAGGCAACCGGTTTCGCTGATCGTCGATCATATCCGGGACGGACGCCACGCTGCGCTTACTTCTCTCCCGGAAGGATCGGACAGATGGCCGATCGAGCGACGGGCATCACAGCGGAGAAACTCTCGCGCCCAACCGCGTCAGAAGCGGAAGGCAGTGCCTACGTAGACGGCCTGGCTGTCGCGGCGATCGTCGACGCGGGCGAGGCGATCACGGTCGCTCTTGTAGCGGAGCCCGGCCGTGACATCGAGGTTGCGCGTCAGCGAGTAGGCGCCGCCGACGTCGAGCGAATAGCTACGCTCAGGCTCCGCCAGGCGTGGCGCGTCGGCGAGCGCGCGATCGGCGCCGGCCTTGACCTGTCCCGAGATGCGGCCCGCGGAATAGGAGAGCGCGAGATCGGCGGCCTCGCGGCTGCCCGGCTGGCCCGCCAGATCGACATGCGCGACATCACCCGACAGCGCGAACCGCTTCCAGCCGACCGACACGCCCAGGTTGTACGCGATCGGCGCGAGGCCGACGGTGGGCGCGGACGACGCGACCTGCGTCGCGGTGCCGCGTGCCGAGCGGGCGCGGACCGCGACCGTCACCGCGCGGGCATTGCGCCGCGTCTCGCTGGGGGTGAAGCGGAAATCGCCGTTGCCGAGGCCACCGCGCGCGAAGACCGCTGCGAGTCGCGGATCGGCGGCGGCGGGGGTGAACGATCCGAACCCGGTGGCGGCGACCGGCGCGCGACGAACCAGCCGCTGCGCGTTGTCTGTGCTGCCTGCGGCAGGCGCGACCGCGACCAGAGCGGCAATACCTGCCACCCCCGCCACGCCAGCGATCCACCGCAACCCGTTCATTGGACTTTTGTCCCTCCGCCCTAGGAAACGTGCCTATCATGATTCGGTCGCGAGTCTCCATTGCTCAGACAACATTCTTTGCGACTGTTGCCCCATGTCCACACGACCCCGTCGGCGGACAGCAAGGGGGCGGGCGGCGTGCTTGCCGGGCGGGCGGCGGGGCTGTAGAGGCACGGGCTTGTTTCTCCTCGTTCAGCAGGACCTCGTCACAGCGATGCCCATGATCCGCCGGTTGCGTCCCCTCGTCGCGGGTTTCGCGCTCGTCTCCATCGCCACGCTCAGCGCCTGCGGGGGCAAGGGCGAGCGCCCGAAGGCCGATCTCGCCGCGGCGAAGATCACGCAGATCGGCGTCAACAGCTATCTGTGGCGCGCGACGCTGGACACGGTGACGTTCATGGGGCTGGCGCAGGCCGATTCGAACGGCGGCGTGGTGGTGACCGACTGGTACATCAACCCGCAGGTGCCGAACGAGCGGATGAAGGTGACCGTGTCGATCCTCGACCAGGACCTGCGCGCCGACGCGCTGCGCGTCGCGGCGCTGCGCCAGACGAACCAGGGCGGCCAGTGGGTCAACGCGCCGGTGCAGGCGGCGACGACGCAGAAGCTGGAAGACATCATCCTGACGCGCGCCCGCGACCTGCGCCGCACTTCCGTCACGGGCTGATCGCGGCATCATGGCGTCGCGGTTCAATGCCCTGAAGGCCGACGCGCATTGGCAGGGGGTGTGGGACGCCGCCCGCACCTTCGCCGCGCGCGACGACAGCCCCAAGCCCAAGAGCTATGTGCTCGAGATGTTCCCCTATCCGTCGGGGAAGATCCACATGGGGCATGTCCGCAACTATACGATGGGCGACGTGCTGGCGCGCTATCGCCGGATGCAGGGCATGGAGGTGCTCCATCCGATGGGGTGGGACGCGTTCGGCATGCCTGCCGAGAACGCGGCGATGGAAAAGGGCGTGCATCCGGGCACCTGGACGCGCGCGAACATCGCGACGATGAAGGCGCAGCTCAAGCGGCTGGGCTTCGCCCTCGACTGGACGCGCGAGCTGGCGACATGCGAGCCCGATTATTACGGGCACGAACAGGCGCTGTTCCTCGACCTGTTCGCGGGCGGGCTGGTGTATCGCAAGGATTCGTCGGTCAACTGGGATCCGGTCGACATGACCGTGCTGGCCAACGAGCAGGTGATCGACGGGCGCGGCTGGCGCTCCGGCGCGCTGGTCGAGAAGCGCAAGCTGAGCCAGTGGTTCCTGCGGATCACCAATTTCGCGGACGAGCTGCTGGCGGGTCTGGGCGAGTTGAAGGACTGGCCCGACAAGGTCCGGCTGATGCAGGAAAACTGGATCGGGAAGAGCCGCGGGCTGACGTTCCGGTTCGCGCTGTCCGATGACCGCAGCGTCGAGGTGTTCACCACGCGGCCGGACACGATCTTCGGCGCGAGCTTCGTCGCGGTGGCGGCGGATCATCCGATCGCGCAGGCGCTGGCGGCGGAGAACGCCGAGGCGGCGGCGTTCGTCGCGCTGTGCAAGCGTGGCGGGACGACCGCCGCGGAGATCGAGACGCAGGAAAAGCTGGGCTTCGACACCGGCCTGCGCGCGCGGCACCCGTTCGACGATGGGTGGGAACTGCCGGTCTACATCGCGAACTTCGTGCTGATGGACTACGGCACCGGCGCGGTGTTCGGCGTGCCCGCGCACGACCAGCGCGACTTCGATTTCGCGACGAAATATGCGCTGCCGATCCGGCGGGTCGTGGCCGATGCCGAGGCGACCGATGCGGCGTTCGACGGGACCGAGGCGTATACGGGGCCGGGGAGCCTGGTGAACTCGCACTTCCTCGACGGGATGGACGTCGAGAGCGCCAAGCGTGAAGTGATCGAGCGCGCGCAGGCGGGCGGCTGGGGCGAAGGCTCCACCGTGTACCGGCTGCGCGACTGGGGGGTGAGCCGCCAGCGTTACTGGGGGACGCCGATCCCGATCGTCCATTGCGACGATTGCGGCGTGGTGCCGGTGCCGCGGGACCAGCTGCCTGTGGTGTTGCCCGAGGACGTGTCGTTCGCGATTCCCGGCAACCCGCTCGACCGGCATCCGACGTGGAAGCATGTCGCGTGCCCGTCCTGCGGCAAGGATGCGGTGCGCGAGACCGATACGCTCGACACCTTCGTCGATTCGTCGTGGTATTTCATTCGCTTCGCGAGCCAGCCCGAGAATGCGCCGTTCGATCGGGCGGTGGCGGAGAGCTGGCTGCCCGTCGGGCAGTATATCGGCGGGGTCGAGCATGCGATCCTCCACCTGCTCTACGCGCGGTTCTGGACGCGCGCGCTGCGGCATATCGGCAAGCTCGATATCGCGGAGCCGTTCGCGGGGCTGTTCACGCAGGGGATGGTGACGCATGAGACGTACAAGTCCGCGGAAGGGCAGTGGCTGCCCCCCGAGGCGATCCGCGACGGCATCGAGATCGAGACGGGCAACCCGGTGACGGTGGGCCGCATCGAGAAGATGTCGAAGTCGAAGAAGAACACGATCGATCCCGAACCGATCGTCGACCAGTATGGCGCGGACGCGGTGCGCTGGTTCATGCTCTCCGACTCGCCGCCCGAGCGCGACCTGGAGTGGAGCGAGAACGGGATCGAAGGCGCGTGGCGCTTCGTCCAGCGGTTGTGGCGGCTGTTCGGGACCGACGCCGCAGGGGAAGGCGAGGACGTCGCGCTGCGCAAGCTGGCGCACCGGACGGTCGCGGGCGTGGCCGAGGCGATCGAGGGGTTGCAGTTCAACAAGGCGGTCGCGCTGATCTACACGCTGGCCAACGCGGTCGAGAAGGCCGCGCCGTCGAAGGATCGCGCCGCCGCGGTCGCGACGCTGCTGTGCGTCGCCGCGCCGATGGTGCCGCATATCGCCGAGGAGGCGTGGGCGGCGAGCGGCGAGGCGGGGCTGATCGCCGACGCGTCATGGCCGGTGGTCGATCCGGCGCTGCTGGTCGACGACGAGGTGACGATCGCGATTCAGGTGAACGGCAAGCTGCGCGATACGCTGACGCTGGCCAAGGGGCTGGCGAAGGATCGGGTCGAGGCGGCGGCGCTGGCGTCCGAGAAGGTGCTGGCGTTCCTCGACGGGGCGCAGCCGAAGAAGGTGATCGTGGTGCCCGACCGTCTCGTGAACATCGTTATATGAGGGCGCTCGCGCTTCTCTCGCTGCCGCTCGCGCTGGCGGGTTGCGGGCTCCAGCCGCTGTATTCGGGCGGGTCGAGCGGCGGTGTCGCAGCGCAGCTTGCGGGGGTCGAGGTGGCGCCGGTCGAGGGGCGCAGCGGGTGGCTGGTGACGACCGCGCTGCGCGACCGGCTGGCGGCGAGCGGCAACGCGAACGCGCGGTATCGGCTCGACATCAAGCTCGACGACCAGATCATCGGCCTGGGCGTGCGCCGCGACGAAAGCGTGTCGCGCGAGCGGCGGACGTTGCGCGCGCGCTATCAGCTGGTCGACCTGCGGCAGGGCACGGTGGTGCTCGACGCGACCGCCGGGTCGGATGCCGGGATCGACGTGGTCGGCAGCGAATATGGCACGATCGCGGCGGAGGCGACCGCGCTCGAGCGGTTGTCTGGGATCGTCGCGGACCAGATCGTGGCGCGCATCGCGCTGTATGCTCGGCGCGCGCCGAGTGGCGACGAGGTCGCGCCCGCCGACGCGCTCGTACCGCTACCGGCCCCCACGCCCCTCACGAAGTGAAGGCGACCGACGCCCGCATTCGCTCGGCGATGGAGCGGCCCGGGGCCGATATCCGTTTCTACCTGCTCCATGGGCCCGACGAGGCGGGGGCGGCGGCGCTCCAGAAACGGCTCGAGGCGGCGATGGGGGCGGAGGCGGAGCGCGTCGACCTCGACGGCGCGACGCTGAAGGGCGATCCCGCGCGGCTCGCGGACGAGGCGGCTTCGATGTCGCTGTTCGGCGGCGCGCGGCACATCCGCGTGACGGGCATGGGCGAGGAGAGCCTGGAGGCGGTGGCGGCGCTGCTGGCGTCCGATCGCGCGGGCAATCCGGTAGTGGCGATCGCGCCGTCGCTGAAGGCGACGGGCAAGCTGGTGAAGCTGGCGATCGAGTCGAACGCGGCGCTGGCGTTCGCCTGCTACGCGCCGTCGGGACAGGCGGCGGACCGGGTCGCCAGCGAGATCGCGGGCGAGCTGGGGCTGCGGCTGGGCGGCGCGACCGCGCGGCGGGTGGTGCAGGCGGCGGGCGGCGACCGCGCGGTGATGGCGCGCGAGCTGGAGAAGATCGCGCTGTATCTCGACGCCGCGCCCGATCGCCCGCGCGAGGTGGATGCCGCGACGCTCGATACGATCGGCGCGGACCTGAGCGAGGCGGAAATCGGGGCGGCGGTGGAGGCGGTGATCGCGGGCGAGCCGGTGATGCTGGCGCTGGAACTGGCGCGGCTGGGGGAGGGCGGCGCCTCGCCGATCCCGTGGCTGCGCGGGCTGGCGCGGCGGCTGGCGGCGCTGGCGGAGATGCGCGCCGAGGTGGATGGCGGCGAATCGCCCGAGACGGTGGTGAAGCGGCACCGCGTGTTCTTCAAGGAGGAGGATTCGACCAAGGCGGCGCTGCGGCGGTGGCCGGCGAAGGCGTTGGCGGAGGCGCAGGCGCGCGTGCGGATGGCGGAGCGCGCCGTGGTGGCGCCCGGCAATGCGGGAACGGTGCTGGCGGAGCATGATGCGCTGACGCTGGCACGGCGGATCGCGCGGCGGCGGTAGGCTTTGTCCTATCGCCCGCACGTCACCCCGGACTTGATCCGGGGTCCCGCTTCTTTCCTCTTATGATACGCCACAAAAAGCGGGACCCCGGATCAAGTCCGGGGTGACGGTGGATTCTGGCCCATCGCCTCCCTGAGCGCCACCGCTCTTGCGAACACTGCATCGAACATCTCGGGCGTCAGCCGGCCGGTATTCTGGTTGTAGCGCGAACAGTGATAGCTATCGATCAGGATGCGACCGTCGGGCATGCGATGTTCCGCCAGATGTCCGAAAGGGGCCTTGGGGAGGCGACCGCCGAGGACCTTCACGATCGACTGGTGCGCGATCTGGCCGAGCGCGACGAAGATTCGCGCGTTGGGAAGCGCGCCCGCCTGTCCGTCGAGGAAGGGGCGGCAGGTGCGGATTTCCTCGGGCGTCGGCTTGTTCTGCGGAGGCAGGCATTTCACTGCGTTGATGATGACCGCGCCGGTGAGCGCGAGATCGTCCTCCGGCGTGCCGGCATAGGTTCCGCTGGCGAGGCCGTGGCGCGACAGTGTCGTGAACAGCAGGTCGCCCGAATAGTCGCCGGTGAAGGGACGTCCGGTGCGGTTCGCGCCGTGCTTGCCGGGGGCCAAGCCGACGATCGCGAGCCAGGCGTCGGGGTCGCCGAACGCGTTGACGGGGGCGTTCCACCAGTCGGGATGCTCGGCGCGCAGGTCCTCGCGTACTGCGACGAGGCGGGGGCAGAGCGGGCAGTCGCGCGGCGGTTCGGTTGAAGCGAGCGGGGAGGGTGCGAAATCCATCGCAAGCGGGTACGCGGCGGGCGTGGCGACGACAACCTATGCGATCGCGATCGGCGCGAACCGGTGCGGGCGGCACGGCGTGCCAGCGCGCGCGGTGGCGGCGGCAATCGTGCTGCTGCGCCCGGTTGCGGCGTCGCCGATCGTCGCGAGTGCTCCGCTGGGGCCGTCGATCCGGCGCTTCGCCAATGCGGTGGTGACGATCGAGACGCCCGAGTCGCCGCCCGCGTTGCTGGCGCGGCTGAAGGCGATCGAGCGCGATTTCGGACGCCGGCGCGGGCGGCGCTGGGGCGCGCGGGTGCTCGATTTGGATATCGTGCTGTGGTCCGGGGGCGTCTGGCGGAGCACCGGGCTGACCGTGCCGCATGTCGCCTATCGCGAGCGCGCGTTCGTGCTGGCGCCGCTGGCGGCGATCGCGCCGGGATGGCGCGATCCGGTGACCGGGCTGACGCAGCGGCAGGCGCTCGCGCGGTTGACCCGCCGCCGCCAGATGCTAGGGCGCTCGCGTGCCGGTGCGGGTCCGTAGCTCAGTTGGTAGAGCAAGCGACTTTTAATCGAGAGGTCCCGGGTTCGAGCCCCGGCGGACCCACCAGCAATGTCCGCTCCTTCGTCATCCCAGCGAAAGCCGGGACGACGTATTGGGGATCAGGCCTTCAGGCGGCGGTCGATCAGCAGGCGGTAGACGCGCTCGGGGATGTGCGAGCGGCGGCCGAGAAGGACGGTGCCGAGGATCGCGGCGCCCGCATCGTGAAGATGCGTCAACAGGCTCTGCGCGACGGGGCGGCGCGTCGCCTCGGCCTCGATCACGGGCACGACGAGGTCGACCGACTGCGACAGCTCGACGCCCTCGAACCCGTTCGCGATCACCGGCGCGGTGACGACGACATAGTCGTAGGCGACCTTGAGTTCGGCGATCAGCTTCGCATCGAGCCGTTCGTTCGAGCAGGCGCCGGTGCCGATGATGCCGGTGGCCATCCCGTCGAATGTCTCCAGCGCCATCGCGTCGAGCGATGCGGGCACCGGCGCGCCATCGGCGAAGCGGACCAGCGCGACGCGCGCATGCCCGCGACGGACGAGCGCGCGGCCGACGCCGAGCGCGGTCTCCTGAAGGCTCATCTTCGAGGTCGGCGCGACGAGCAGGATCGCCTTGCTGGTCGGCCCGGGCGCGGCGTCGATCGCGGCGATCAGGCGGTGCCAGTCGCGCGGAGGGCCGTCCGCGAGCGGGGTGGCGAGGACGGGGACGCCGAGCGCGCGTTCGGCCTCGACAGGAGACAGGAACGTCTCGCGCAGGCTGCCGAGCACGAAGACGGTGGTGATCGCGATCAGCAGACCCGCGACGATGCTGCCCGCGATGAACAGCGCGGGCGGGTTGTTCCGTTTCGCCGGCGGCGTCGGCGCCTCGATCACGCGGACGCTGGGGCTGCCCGCGGACGAGGCCTGGTTGAGCTGGACACGGGCGCGCTGGACCTGCGCTGCGAGCGACTTGAAGTTTTCCGCCAGCACGTCGCGGTCGAGCGTCATCGCCGCGAGCCGGTCGGCGACGGCGTTGAGGCGGTCGAGCCGCGCGCCCGATGCGCTCATCTGCGCGGCGAGTTCGCGCCCGCGCGCTTCCGCGCCGGCGAGCGTGACTTGCGATTCGACGAGCTTGTCGCGGGTGGTGTCGAACGACTGGTTGCGCCCGGTGCGCCGGGTGGTGACGAGGCTGGAGCGCTGCTGCGTGATCGTCGCCTGGAGCGCGGCGATCTGCTTGTCGAGCTGCGTCACCTGCGGCGCGGTCTTCAGGAAGCGCGAGGCCACGTCGGCGCGCTTGGCCTGGAGCGTGAGCAGCGTCGCCTGCATCTCGCCGAGCGCGCGCGCGGCCTCGGTATTGTCGCTGTACAGCTCGATATTGGTCGGGATGCCGCCCGCCTGGGTGCGCAGGGTCGACAGGCTGCGGCGGCCGTCCGCCAGCTGCGCATCGGTATCGAGCTTGTTCTTGCGGAGCAGATCGTCCTGCGCGACCGCGCCCGCGACCTGCGCCGCGATGTCGACGATGCCGTTGTCCTTCTGGAAGCGCGTGATCTGCGCATTGGCGTCGTCGAGCTGGCGCTTCACGGTGTCGCGCTGCTGTTCGAGGAAGGTGACGCGGCCCGCGGTGAGCACGTTGGCGCGGGTCTCGAAATACCGGCGGATCAGCTCGCGCAGCGTGTCCGCGGCGCGCACCGGATCGCGGCCGATGAGGGTGAGTTCGATGACGTTGGCGTCGTTCGCCTTGGTGACGTGGAGCGCGGCGCGGAATTTCTCGAGCCCGGCATCGATGTCCGCGCCCGATGCGCCGGGGCCGAGCTGGGCGGCGACGACGGCGCGGTGAAGCTCGAGGCTGTCGAGCATCTGGAGCTCGACATTGGCGACCGCGGCCGGGTCGAGCACCTGCCCCGGCGGGGTGACGGTGCCCGCGTCCTGCATGTCGTAGATGCCGGTGCTCAGGGGGAGAAGGCGTGCCTCGGCGCTGTATGTCGCGGGCATCGCCAGCGCGCCGATCGTGCCGACCGCGACGATCGCGCCGAACACGATCAGCGCGACGCGGCGATAGTAGAAGAAGCCGTTCAGGAACTCGCGCAGCGCGAACGGCGCGCTCGCGGGCGGCACGTCCAGTCGCTGGGTCGCGGAGGTGAAATCAAGCATCGATTCGCCGAGTCGGAGGGCCAGTGCGCACCGCGCGTTCGGTCGCCTTATCGGGCGATGCGCTTACCTTTCCATTAAGCCTTCCACGCTATCTGCGCAGATGACGGCACGACGAGCGGGGCGAGCGCGATGACGATGGATACGGGGCGATCAGGGGCGCGACGCAGGGCGATGCTCGCGTGCGCGGCGGGCCTTGCGGTGCTGGCGGTGCCGGCGTCCGCGCAGGTCGCACCGGTCGAATCGGTGCCCGCGGCGACGCCGCTCTACCGGATCGGGCCGGGCGACGACATCGCGGTGACGTTTCCCTATAATCCCGAACTCGATCATGGCGGGCCGGTGGGACCGGACGGGCAGTTCTCGATGCCGCTGGTCGGCAACATTCCGGTCGGCGGGCGGACGCTCGACGAGGTCGCGGCGATCATCTCGGCCGATCTCAGTCGCCGCGGCGTGGTCGACGATGCGCAGCCGACGGTGGGGGTGCGGCAATATGGCGGTGTCGTCTATGTGGGGGGCGAGGTGCGCACGCCGGGGCCGGTCAAGCTGGTGTCGGCGATGGACCCGTTGCAGGCGGTGATCGTCGCGGGCGGGATGCTGGAGACCGCGCGATCGAAGCAGATCGTCGTCATTCACCGCAATGCCGACGGCACGATCGTCCAGCGGCATGCGGACCTGCGGGCCTATGCTCACAAGGGGCTTCCGACGGGGATCGGGCTGCAATCGCAGGACATCGTGTTCGTGCCGCGCTCGTCGATCGCGGAGGCGGACCTGTGGGTCGATCAGCATATCAACAAGCTGCTGCCGTTCAGCCGCAGCCTGAACTATTCGATCGGCAATAACGCCGTCGTCACGCGCTAGACACGGGGGTGGCGACGGTTCCGCTCGGGCCGCGCTGGTCGCCGGCCGGCGCGTCGCTGCCGGTGGCGGCGGCGGGCGTGCGCTGGCGGCATGTCCTCCTGCTGGTGCTGGTGTTGCCGCTGTTCGGGCAGAGCTTTCACTATGTGAAGCTGCTGCCGCCGTTGTGGGCACTGTCGAAGGTGTTTCCGATCCTGTCGCTGCCGCTGTGCCTGTTCCTGCTGCCGGGCGAGCGGCCGGTGGCGTCGCGGCAGGTGCTGGTGAGCGCGGTGTGGCTGGTGCTGGTGCCGACCTTCATCTCGCTGGCGACGTTCCAGCAGACCTTCTTCGTCGGGCTGACCGCGCAGGTGAAGCTGTTGCCGATCCTGTACTTCTTCTCGTTCCTGGGGCTGTTGCGCTGGCTGCGGCCGACGATGCGCGAGATCGCGGCGGGCGTGCTGATCTGCGCGGCGGCGACGTTCGCGATCCTGGTCGTGGTGTGGGCGCTGGCGCCGCAATCGGCCTATGCGACGCATTATGTCGCGGGCGACGCGCCGGTGCTGTCGAACGACAGCCGCGGCAACCGGATCCGGCTGCCTATGTTCTTCGGGCTGGTCGGCGTGCTCTATGCATGGCGGCGGTTCCTGGCGCACTGGCGGGTGGGGTGGTTCCTCGTCTGGGCGGCGGGGTTCATGCTGGTGTTCTCGCTGGTACGGATGCGCACGTTCGTGCTGGGGCTGGCGCTGATGGCGGCGATGAATATCTTCATCGCGGCGTCGCCGAAGATGAAGATGGTGCTGATCGCGCTGATCCCGTTCGCGCTGGGGGCGTTGTTCTCGGTGCCGTACATGGCGTCGATCTTCAGCAACGACAAAGCCTTCGCGTTCGACGTGCGGATGATCTCGACGCTGAAGGCGGTGGCGTTCCTCGGGACCGATCCGGTGCGGTGGATCTTCGGCGTGGGATCGATCAGCCCGATCGATCCGGCGGGGATGATGACGTATTTCAACCACTTCTTCTTTCTGGCGGACATCACCTGGATGGGGATCCTGTTCGAGTTCGGGATCGTCGGCGCGGCGCTGATCCTGGCGATCCCGGTGCGCGGGGTGTGGCTGTTCCACACGCTGCGGCGGATGCGCGACGACCCGTTCGTCGCGGCGCTGCAGGACTTCCTCGTCTATGCGATCCTGATTTCGGAGATGTTCCCGATGACGCTGGCGCCGGGTGAGCTGACCGTGATCCTGGCGATCGGCGTCTACCGGCTGGAGCAACTGCGCCGCGAGATGCGGCCCGGCTTGCCCGTCCATGCGCGCTGAGACGTTCGCCCGGCTGCGCGCGACGCATGGCGGCACCGTCGTCACCGCGGCGACGCGACTGATCGACGTGCCATGCCGATACGGCATGCACCTGATGATCGCGCTGCGGCTGCCGCTCGATCAGGTGGGCGCGTTCTATATCGTGTTCGGGACGGTGATGCTCGCGTCCGGGCTCGGGCGTCTCGGCATCGACCGGGCGCTGACGCGCGAGATGGCGCGGATGCTGGCGGCTGGGGATTCGGCCGGTGCGCGGGTTACGATGCGGCGCGCCGGCGCGACGGTGTTCGCGCTGTCGCTGGCGCTGGCGGCGCTGACCGCGGCGGCGGCCTGGCCGATCGCGACCTATGTGATGCGCCGCCCGGACATGGCGCCGCTGTTCGTGCTGGGCGCGCTGGCGATCGTGCCGCAGAACATGGCGACTCTGGTCGCGGGTGCGCTGGCTGGGCTGCACCGCGTGACGCAGAGCCAGATCGTCTACACCTGGCTGTGGCCGGGACTGTTCTGCGTCGTTGCCTTCCTGATGCCGCTGACGGTGACGCATGCGCTGGCGGCGGTGGTCGCGAGCATGACGGCGGCGACCGCGATCGGCGCGGTGATGTTGCTGCGCGATCTGCCGCCGCGCGACGCGGCGGCGGCGACACAGCGGGTGGCGCCGACGCGGCTGCTGGCGACCGGGCTGTCGCTGTTCAGCCTGGAACTGGTCCAGCTGCTCATCAGCGCGGCGCCGCCGATCGCGCTGGGCGCACTGGCGTCGACCGACGCGGTGGGGCTGTATGCGATCGCGTGGCGGGTGGTGCTGGTGATCTACATGTTCGTGAGCGGGATCGCCTCGATCGTATCGCCGCGGTTCGCGCGGCTGTACATGCTGGGGGACCGTGCCGGGCTGGAGCGCGAGGCGGGGCGGGCGATCGGGTTCGCGCTGACGTTGGCGATCGCGCCGATCCTGCTCGTCACGATCGAACCGACGCGGATCCTGCTGCTGTTCGGCGAGCATTTCGTGCCCGCTGCCTCATCGCTTCGGATCCTGCTGGTAGGGCAGCTCGCCGCGACGCTGACGACGACGACGCCCGAACTGCTGGGGATGACGGGCTATGCGCGGTCGCTGGTGCGGATCAACGCCATCGCGCTGGCGACGCTGCTGGCGGGGCTGGCGGGGCTTACAGGGCCGCTGGGCGCGGACGGCGCGGCGATCGCGACCGCGGCGACGATGATCGTCACCGCGATCGGGGTGACGCTGGTATCGCGGCGCGAACTGGGGTTCACGCCGATCGGCGCGCTGGCGGCGATGGTGCGCCGGCGGCGGCGGCGGCTGGCGTGGGAGTGAGGCGCGAGATTTCTCGACCTTGGCCTGTCCTGAGCGCCTGCCTTGGCAGGCAGGCGAAGGGCACGAAACGAACGGAAAAAGGCTGGGCGTGCTCGTTACGCGTCCGTGCGACCAAGAAGAGGCCTGTCCATGTCATCCCAGCCTGAGGTCTTCGGGTTCCGCTTCTCGACGCTGACGATCGCCGAATGCGCGCGCCGCATGCTGGCGGTACGGCGGTCGCGTGCGGAAGGGGCCGGGCTGTTCGTGACGCCCAACATCCAGCATGTCGCGCTCGCGCGGGAGGACGCTGAATTCGCCGCGGCGATCGCGTCGGCGGACCTGATCGTGGCGGACGGGTTTCCGGTCTATCGCTACGCACGGTGGCGCGGGGCGGACGTGCCGGGGCGGGTGACCGGGCGCGAGGTGATCGAGGCGATGTTCGCGGAGCCGGCGGCTCTCGAGGGCCATCGCGGGTTCTTCGTGGTCGACAGCGACGAGACCGCCGCGCTGATCGTCGCGTGGCTCGCGGATCGCGCGCCGGGGTTCGCGGTGGCGACGCGGGTGCCGCCGTTCGGGTTCGATGCCGACCCTGCACAGTGCGCCGCGCTGGCGGGCGAGATCGCCGCATTCGACGCGACGCTGCTGTTCCTGTGCATCGGTGCGCCCAAGAGCGAGCTGTTCGCGCACCGGTATCGCGCGCTGTTGCCGGCGTGCTGGGCGCTGTGCGTGGGGCAGTCGTTCCGGCTGTTGCTGGGCACCACCGTGCCGCCGCCCGCGCTGATGGTGCGGCTGAACCTGGAAT
Source organism: Sphingomonas sp. Ell38C01 (assembly GCF_055231975.1). Taxonomy (NCBI): domain Bacteria; kingdom Pseudomonadati; phylum Pseudomonadota; class Alphaproteobacteria; order Sphingomonadales; family Sphingomonadaceae; genus Sphingomonas; species Sphingomonas sp. Ell38C01. Next base: position 1,493,812 of record NZ_JBUYVA010000001.1, read on the forward strand.
GGGCGTGGCGGATCGTGCTGGAGCCACGGCGGATGCTGCGCCGCTATGGGCCGAGCGCGGTCGGGTTCGTCCGCGCGATGATTGCGGATGTTCGATAGCCGTATCGTCCGCTTACGCGATCTTAAGGCGCATTTCCTATCGTCCGGGATCGATTTGACCGGCAATGTCAGGAGCCGACCCTTGGAAGCACAGCTGCGCACCATCCTAGACGAGGTCGGGGGGCTTTCCGTCGCCGCCGGGACGCTGGGCATCAAGGACGATCTGTTCGCGGCGGGGCTGACCTCGTTCGCGACGGTCGGCGTGATGCTGGCGATCGAGGACGAATTCGACATCGCCTTCCCCGATTCGCTGCTGGTGCGCGCGACGTTCACGAGCATCGCATCGCTGGAGGCGGCCGTCGTCGGCGTGCAGGGCCACGCGCGTGCTGCATGACCGGATCCGCCCGGACGGCGGCCTGAGCGAGGGCGTCGGGCGCGCCGCCGCGGTTGCTGCCGCGCATGCCGATGCGGTCGATCGCGAGGGGCGCTTTCCCGCGGAGGCGATCCAGGCGCTGCGCGACGAGGGGCTGCTCGGCACGATGGTGCCGCAGGCGCTGGGCGGGCCGGGGGCGACGCTGTCCGAGATCGCCGCGCACTGCCAGACGCTGGCGCGGGCGTGCTCGTCGACCGCGATGATCTATGCGATGCACCAGATCCAGGTGGCGTGCATCGTCACCCACGCGCTGGAGCAGGACTGGCACCGCGCGCTCGCGTCGCGGATCGCGGGCGAGCAGCTGTTGCTGGCGTCGATCACGTCGGAGGTCGGGATCGGCGGTGACATGCGATCGAGCCTCTGCGCGGTTTCGATCGACGGCGACCGGATGGCGATCGTCAAGCAAGCGCCGACCGTGTCCTATGGCGAACAGGCCGACGTGTTCCTGGTGACCGCGCGTGCGCATGCCGACGCACCGGCGTCGAACCAGGTGCTGGTGACGGTGCCGCGCGACGGCGCGACGATGGAGGCGACCGGGGGCTGGGACGCGCTGGGAATGCGCGGCACGAGCACGACCGGGTTCACCTTCAGCGGCGCGGGCGTCGCGGACCAGGTGCTGCCGGTGCCGTTCGCGGACATCGCGGCGGATTCGATGGTGCCGGTGTCGCACCTGCTGTGGGGCGGGGTGTGGACGGGGATCGCGGTCGAGGCGCTGTCGCGCGCGCGCAACTTCCTGCGTGTGCAGGCGCGGCGGCAGCCCGGCGTGGTGCTGCCCGGTGCGGCGAGGCTGATGCACGCGGCGGGTCTGCTGGAGATGATGCAGGCGCGCCTTCGGATCATGCTGGCGCAGTTCGATGCGGCCAACGCGCTGGGCAGCGATCGCCCGGTCGTCGAGGGCGGGGGCGACTGGCCGGCGGGGATGGCGCGCGCGGCCGCGCTCAACACGCTGAAGCGCGACGTGTCGGAGCGATGCTTCGAGGTGGTCGTCGAGGCGGCGCGGATCTGCGGGATGGCCGGGTACAAGAACGGCACCGAATTCAGCGTCGGCCGCCACCTGCGGGACATTCTCTCCGCCCAGCTGATGATAAGCAACGACCGGATCGCCGCGACCACCGGCACCCTGCTGCTCGCGCAGCGCACCGAAATGGGAACCCTTTGACGATGGACATGCAGACGAGCTTTCGCACCCGGCTGGTCGATGCCGGCATCCTGTTCCCCACCGGGGTCGACGGGCTCTGGGGCCGCAACGGCACGTTCGAGCGCGTCTATGACGGGCTCGAATACGCGATCACGAAGGCTGGCGTCGCCGACAAGGCGGAGGTGATGCGCTTCCCGCCCGCGATGGCGCAGAAGACGTTCGAGAAGAGCGGCTACATGAAGAATTTCCCGCACTTCGCGGGCACGGTGCACTGTTTCTGCGGCGACGACCGCGCGCACCACCAGCTGCTGGGCCAGATGGAGCGCGGCGAGGACTGGATGGGGCGGCAGGAGCCCGCGGACCTCGTGCTGACGCCGGCGGCCTGCTATTCGGTGTATCCGATCGTCGCCAAGCGCGGCGTGCTGGCCGAGGACGGCCATCTGGTCGACGTCGCCTCCTATTGCTTCCGGCACGAGCCGTCGCTGGAGCCGACGCGACTGCAGCTGTTCCGGATGCGCGAGTACGTCCGCATCGGCACGCCCGCGCAGGTGCTGGCGTTCCGCGAGGACTGGATGGAGCGCGGACAGGCGTTCGCGCGCTCGCTGGCGCTGCCGTTCGAGGTGGACGTGGCGAACGACCCGTTCTTCGGCCGCGCGGGCAAGCTGATGGCGGACAGCCAGCGGATGCAGAACCTGAAGTTCGAGCTGCTGGTGCCCGTCAACGACGGCGCGGGGCCGACCGCGTGCCTGAGCTTCAACTATCACATGAGCTATTTCGGCGACACCTGGGACATGCGCACGCCCGACGGCGAGCCCGCGCAGACCGCGTGCTGCGCGTTCGGGATGGAACGGCTGGTGCTGGCGCTGCTGCGGCATCACGGGTTCGATCTCGACACCTGGCCCGCGGGCGTGCGTGCGACGCTCGGCTTCGACTGAGCCGCGGTCGGGAGCGCGAGCGTGACGATGACGCCGGTCTATTTCGAGCAGCGCTTCGGCTGGCTGCATGCCGCGCCCGATACGACATCCGGCCGCGTGGGCGTGGTGCTGTGCCCGGCGTTCGGGCAGGAAGAGGTGTGCACGCATCACGGCGCGATGGCGCTGGCGGACCTGCTGGCGGCGCAGGGCATGCCGACGATCCGGTTCGACTATCGCGGCACCGGCGACAGCGTCTCCGCCGAGGCGACGCTGGCGCGGATGATCGACGACGCGGAGCGGGCGGCGGCGTGCCTGCGCCAGTCGTGCGGGGTCGGCGACGTGGTGCTGGCGGGGACGCGGCTGGGTGCGGCGGTGGCGTTGCGCGCATCGGACACGATCGAGGGCGTCGGCGCGCTGGTGCTGCTCGCACCGGCGCTGTCGGGGCAGGCGTTCCTGCGCGAGACGCGTGCGTCGGCAAGCATCGCCAGCCTGTCGGGGCTCGATCCGGTGCCTTCGGTGGAGAGTGGTCTGCCGCTCAACGCCAACGGCTTCCATTGGTCCGGGCGGTTGCAGGGGGAGATCGCGGCGCTCGACCTGACGGCGATGGCCGCGCCGGGCGTGCCGGTGCTGATGCTCGCCGCGCGCGGCGACCGGCGACCGGGCAAGCTGGCAGCGACATGGCGCGCGGCCGGGACGGCGGTCACCGAGATGGCGTTCCCGGATTACGAAGGCTGGATGCAGGATCCGACGACCAACGCGACCCCGGCGGCGAGCTTCGCGCGCGTCGCGGCGTGGCTGGACGAGCAGGCGATCGCTGCCGCGCCGACGGCGTCGCCGCCTGCGCTGCGGATCACGTCGAACCTGATCGATGACGATTATGTCGAGACGCCGATGCGGTTCGGCGCGGACGACGCGGTGTTCGGCGTCCTGTGTGGGCCGCGCCACCGCGATGCCGAACCGGTCGTCGCTCTGCTGCTGCATGAAGGCAGCACGCATCATATCGGCAATGGCGGCGCCTATGTGGTGCTGGCACGGCTGCTGGCGGAGGCGGGGATCGCATCGTTCAGGATGGATCTGACCGGCATGGGCGACAGCCCGGCGGGGGACAATCCGCGCCACCCGCATTACGATCCCGAGCGGGTCGCGGAGAGCATCGCCGCGCTCGACCGGTTGCAGGCGATGGGCTTTGCCGGCGCGGTGACGTTCGGGCTGTGCTCGGGTGCGCATACCGCGTTGCAGGTGACGCTGGCGGACCCGCGCGTATTCGGCACCATGATCCTGAACCTCCAGAAGTTCATCTGGCATTATGGCGACGACATCCGCGTCGCCGCGCGCGACAACAAGCGCTCGCTCAAGGGCTATCTGCGCGCGATGCGCAATCCGGGCGAGTGGAAGCGCGCGCTGGCAGGCGAGGCGGACCTGAAGGGCATCGCGCGCGTGATGGCGAAACGCGCGCGCGCGCGGACGCTGCATGCGCTGCGCGGCCTGCTTCCGCCAGCGCCGGGATCGGAGACCGCCCGGGTTCGTGCGCAGATGCAGGACCTCGCGCGGCGACGGGTGCACGCGCATTTCGTGTTCAGCGACGAGGATCCGGGGCTGGCCGAGATGTCGATGCAGTTCGGGCGCAAGGCGCGCCGGCTCGCGGCCTATGCGCCCGCGACGATGGTCGTTCTCGACGAGGCGGACCATCACTTCAACGGGACGACGGCACGGCGGCGCTTCTACGATCTGGCGGTCGCGGCGGTGACGGGGACGATCGCGGCGCATGCCGCCGACGCGCCGCGCGTCGCGCTGCCCCGGCCCGATGCGGACGCGCCGGGCGTCGGGCGTCGCAAGCGGACCGCGGCCTGATGCTGGTCGAGCGGATCGTGGCAGCGCCCGCAGGTCCCGTACGGGGACGCGGGGTGCGATCGCTGCGCGGCATACGGCTGTGCATCTATGCCGCGCTGCTGGCGAGCGACGCGGCCGCGATCGTCGTCGCGATGCTGCTTGGCGGCTTCGTCCGTTTCGGGACGGTGACCAATGCGTCCGCGCTGACCAGCCTGGCGGTGATGCTGCCGGTGTATTTCGGCGTCGCGATCCAGCGCAAACCTTATAGCGGGCGGTTCCTCGACAACTGGCGCCGCACCGCGCGCGATGCGGTGACCGCGTTCGTCACCGCCAGCATGGTCGCGACGCTGGTCGCCTTCTATCTTCATGCCGACGTCGCGATCTCGCGCAGCGTCATGGTGCTGGGCGGGGTGTTCGGCGGGGCGCTGCTGATCGGTACGCGGTGGACGCTGCACCGAATCGCGATGGCGTTGACGGGGGGCGAGCCGGTCGCGACGGTGATCGTGGCGGACGGCGTGTGCGTCGACGATGCCGGGGATGTCGAGGTGATCGATGGCGATGGCCTGCGCCCCGATCTCGACGACCCGCATGCGCTCGATCGGTTGAGCCTGCGGATCGGGCATGCCGAACGCGTGATCGTCGCGTGCCGGCCGGAGCATCGCGACGCCTGGGCGGCGGCGCTGACCGGCGCCAACGTGCAGGGCGAGATCATCCTGCCCGAGCTTGCCGCGCTGGGCGTGCTGCGGACGGGCAGCTTCGAGGGGCAGTCGACCGCGGTCGTCTCGCTCGGGCCGCTCGACACGACCAACCGGATCCTGAAGCGCGGGTTCGACCTGACGGTGAGCCTCGGCGCGCTGGCGGTGTTGTGGCCGTTGATGGCGGCGGTGGCGATCGCGATCCGCCTCGATTCGCCGGGGCCGGTGCTGTTCCGGCAGACGCGGATGGGGCGCGGCAACCGACTGTTCCCGATCCTGAAGTTCCGTAGCATGCGCACCGACGCCTGCGACGCCGCGGGCGACCGATCGACCGGGCGCACCGATGACCGCGTGACGCGGGTGGGGCGCGTCATCCGCGCGACGAGCATCGACGAGTTGCCGCAATTGCTGAACGTGCTGCGCGGCGAGATGAGCATCGTCGGCCCGCGCCCGCACGCGCTGGGCAGCCTTGCGGGCGGCATGCCGTTCTGGGCGATCGACGCGCGCTACTGGAACCGGCACGCGATGAAGCCGGGGATCACCGGCCTCGCGCAGGTCCACGGGTTTCGCGGCGCGACCGAGGTGGCGGGGGATCTGGAGAACCGGTTGCGCTCGGACCTCGCCTATCTGCGCGGGTGGACGGTGTGGCGCGACGTGCGGCTGGTATTGGCGACGGTGCGGGTGCTGCTGCACCGGAATGCGTACTAAAGCTGTACGCGTGTGCGTCGTACGCCCCACGAAGGCGGGGATCCAGTCTGGGCCAGTGCGGGGTTGAGCATGCCCCGCATGCTCAAGGATCGTCCGGGGGACGATCCGACCGCACACTCCTTCGCGGGGGTACAATTGCCGTGGTGGCCGGGCCGGTGCTCGACATTCCGGCGACGCTGCGCGATGGACCGTCCTTCCCGCACGACCGGCGAGACGATGACAGCCAGCGAACCCTCGACCCGATCCCCGCACGGCCGCCGGCGCCTGCCCGCGCCGCTGATCGGCGCCGGCATGGGCGCGCTGGCGATCGCGTTGCTGCTGCTCGTCGGGCTCGCGGTCGACCGGTGGCCGTTCGCGTTCGATCGCGCGATCATCGTGGGGATGCGGCAATGGGGCGGGCCGCGCTGGCTGGCCGGCGCGGCGATCGACGTGACCGCGCTGGGCGGGGTGACGGTGCTGACGCTGCTGGTGCTGATGGTGACGGGGTTCCTGCTGGTGCAGCGGCTGTGGTTGACCGCGCTGGCGACCGCGCTGGCGTGCTGGAGCGGGAGCGCGGTGGTCGACCTGCTCAAGGTGCATGTCGGACGCCCCAGGCCCGAGCTGGTGCCGCATCTGGTGCCCGTCACCAACATGAGCTTCCCGAGCGGGCATGCGGCGGGCAGCGCGATGATCTACCTGACGCTCGCCGCGCTGGCGACGCAGGTGACGCGCGATCGCGCGGCGCGGCGCTATCTGGTCGCGATGGCGGTGCTGCTGGTCGGCGCGATCGGGACCAGCCGGGTGTATCTTGGCGTCCACTGGCCGTCCGACGTGCTGGCGGGGTGGAGCTTCGGGACGCTGTGGGCGCTGGGCTGGTGGTATGCGACCGCCGCGGCGCGCGCCTCAATCGGCGGCGAGCGCGAGTAGCCGCAGCGCCTGTTTCCGGTGCGGCGCGTCGATCATCCGGCCGTCGAGCTGGAGCGCGCCCGCTTGCGGGTTCGCCGCGAACAGATCGACGACCGCCTGCGCGTGCGCGATCTCCGCTGGCGTGGGGGTGAAGGCGGCGTTGATGACCGCGACCTGCGTCGGGTGGATCGCCATCATGCCGGTGAAGCCGTCGCGCCGCGCGCGCGCGGCATAGGCGGCGAGGCCCTCCGTATCGCGGAAATCGGGATAGACCGTCTCGATCGCGGGCACGCCCGCGGCATGCGCGGCGAAGAGGGTGAGCGTGCGCGCGACCTCGTAGGGCGGGGTGTAGCGGCCGTCGGGTTCGCGGCTGGCGCTGGCGCCGATCGCGGCGGGGAGGTCCTCCGCGCCCCAGGTGAGGCCAGCGAGATACCGCGCGACATGGCGGTAGCTGCCGAGCTCGAAGATCGCGGCGGGGGTTTCGGTGGCGACAGGGAGGATCGGGGTGTGGCCGGTGCGGGCTGCGAGCGCTGCGATCGCGTCGGCGCCCTCCGCCTTGGGGAGCATCAGCGCGTCGGGGCGGGCGGGCAGGATCGCGGCGAGATCGTCGGCGAGCAGGGGGGAATCGAGCGGGTTGATGCGGACGAAGAGGGTGGGGCGGCCTGCGCGATCCTCGCGGAGGAACGCGGCGATCGCCGCCCGGGCGTCCGCCTTCTTTTCCGCCGCGACCGAATCCTCGAGATCGAGGATCAGCGCGTCGACCGGGAGTGCGGCGGCCTTGGCCATGCGCTCGGGGCGGTCGCCCGGGACGAACAGGAGCGAACGCAACCTCACTTGCCCATCTCGCCGAGCTTGCGTTCCCAGGCGAGCGCATCGCGGACGATGCCGTCGAGATCGTCGCGTTTCGGCCGCCAGTCGAGCGTGGCGAGGATCGCCGAATTGTCCGCGATCAGTTCGGCGGGGTCGCCCGCGCGGCGGCCCTCGATGCGGCGTTCCAGCTTGCGGTTGGTGACGCGGTCGACCGCGTCGAGCACCTCCATCACCGAGAAGCCGCGGCCATAGCCCGCGTTCATCGTGTGGCTGGCGGCGGGATCCGCGACCAGCCTGGCGAGCGCGGCGACATGCGCGTCGGCGAGATCGGAGACGTGGATATAGTCGCGCACGCCGGTGCCGTCGCGGGTCGGGAAATCGGTGCCGAACACGCCGACCGCGTCGCGCTTGCCGGTCGCGGCCTCGACCCCGATCTTGAGGAGGTGGGTCGCGCCGACCGTCGACTGGCCGGTGCGCCCCGCAGGGTCCGCGCCCGCGACGTTGAAGTAGCGGAGGCACGCATAGTTGATCGGGTGCGCCGCGGCGACGTCGCGCAGCATCGCCTCGGTCATCAGCTTCGACATGCCGTAAGGGTTGATCGGGACGGTGGGGTCGTTCTCGCGCACCGGCACGCGATCGGGGCTGCCATAGGTGGCGGCGGTCGAGGAGAAGATGAAGTGGGGGACGCCCGCCGTCACTGCGGTCTCGATCAGCGTACGGCTCGCGGCGGTGTTGTTGCGGTAGTATTTAAGCGGATCGGATACCGATTCTGGGACGACGACCGAGCCCGCGAAGTGGAGGATCGCGCGGATGCGGTGCTCGGCGATCACGTCGGCGACTCGGGGATCCTCGACCGCCATCTCGATCAGCGTCGCGCGAGGGTCGACCGCCCAGGCGAAGCCGGTGACGAGCGTGTCGATCACGACGACCGCGTATCCCGCATCGAGCAGCGCCAGCACCGCGTGGCTGCCGATATAGCCCGCGCCCCCGGTCACCATCACCTTGCCGTCGATCATCGCGAGTCTCCCTTTCGGCGCGGGTAGCGCCTTCCTACATGGGGTGCAAAGGAGACTCCCCCATGACGGACTACGCAACGCTGGCCGGCGGCTGTTTCTGGTGCACGGAAGCCGTGTTCAAGGACGTGATCGGCGTCGAGAGCGTCGAGAGCGGCTATATCGGCGGCACCGTCGAGAATCCGACCTACAAGCAGGTGTGCGGCGGCGACACCGGGCATGCCGAGGCGATCCGCGTCGGGTTCGATCCCGCGCAGCTGTCATACGGCGACCTGCTCGACATCTTCTTCGCGACGCACGATCCGACGCAGCTGAACCGGCAGGGCAACGACGTCGGCACGCAGTATCGCTCCGCGATCTTCCCGGCGACGGTGATACAGGAGGAACAGGCGAACCAGGCGATCGCGCGCGCCCAAGCGGACCAGTCGAAGCCGATCGTCACGACGATCGAGCCGATGGCCGAGTGGTATCCCGCCGAGGGCTATCATCAGGATTACTGGGACGGGGAGGGGCAGCGGAACCCCTATTGCCTCGCGGTCATTCCGCCGAAGCTGCAGAAGCTGCGCAAGAGCTTTGCGGAACGGTCGAGGAAGGCGACGGTGGGCTGAGACAGCGGGTGCCGAGAAGACGCCGTCACCCCGGACTTGATCCGGGGTCCCGCTTTTTCTCCAACGGCGCACAGAGGCCTCACCCCGGCTCGAGGCCGGGGTGACGAAGAGGACATGCGTCCTGCGGCAGATTCGGTGTGATTTCGGAACCGTTCCCGTGCGCGGGGGATTGTGCGGCGGCGGCCGGGTCGAGCGATCCGGCCGGATTTTTCACAACAGGGGCCTGTCCATGAAGCCGATCCTCTCGCTCTCGATCCTGGCGCTCGCCGTCGCGCCGCTGGCCGCATGCGGCGGCAATGGCGACGACAAGCTGGCCAAGCAGGTCGAGAAAGCGGCGGACAACCGCGCCGACGCACTCGAGGCGCAGGCGGAGCAGACCCGCAAGGTAGGCGAGCAGCGCGCCGACGCGATCGATGCGGCCGACCTGAACGCGCATGCGATGTCCGATGCGCAGAAGGCCGAGATCATCAACAACGACGCCGCGGCGGTTCGCTGATCCCGACCGCCACCCGCACTGCGCGGGTGGCGGTTGGTTTCTAGAAGAACAGCTTGCGGACCGAAAGGCGGACCGCGCGGCCGAGCGGATCGAGATAGGCGGGCTGGAAGTTGATCGGCGTCGCGCCGGTCGCGTCGCGCACCTGAATGCGCTCGTTGGCGAGGTTGGTGATCGCGAGCGTCACGCGCATCCCGCGCATCCAGGGATGCGCCTTCACCCATTCGAGCCGTCCGCCTAGATCGGCGAACAGCCGAAGATCCGCGGTGCCGAGGCTGGAGAAGTCGAGCGTGGTTGGCGCCGCGGCGGTGCCGCCGCGTACCGTTGTGCCGCTCTGCCAGTTGACTGAAAGACGCGCGCCGAGGCCGTTGTTGGTGTAGCCGGCCTGCCCCTCCAGCTCGTGGCGCGCCTGACCGCCCGACGAACCGATCGCGTCGCCGCGCAGCAGATCGAGCCGCTGGCCGTCCCGGATCGTGACCGTGTCGGTGAAATGCCACGTGTGGTAGAGGGCGAACTGGAGCCGGCCGCCGCCCTGCCCACCGCGCCCGCCGAAGCCGCCACCGCGTCCACCGAAGCCGCCGCCACCGCCGCCGGGGCCGCCCGCGCCGGGACCGCCGGGGGGTGGGCCGCCCTCGCCACCGCCGGCCTGACGCGGCGGTCCACCGTCACCGCCCTCGCCGCCGGGACGTCGCCCGCCGGGAAAGGTCATGCCCGCGAACGGGTTCGGCCCGGTGCCCGCGCGGAACGCCTCGAACTCGCGCTGGATCTTCGATTTGAGCGCCTTGGACACGTTGATGCCCCAGCGAAGCTGACTGCGTTCCGACGAATCGAAATTGATCGGGCGCGTGTCGATCCGCGTCAGCGCGCCGTTCGAATCGCGGGTGAAGCGATCGGGGAAGGCCGCCTCGATCGCGGCGGTGGCGGTGGGGAAGCTGGCGATCGGATCGTCGGTGCTGGAGCGGATATAGTCCGCGGTCAGCGTCAGGTCCTTCTCGCTCCATGGCTTGAGGTTGAGCCCGAGCTTGGTGACGTGGCGGTTGTCCGCGGCGAGGTTCGGGTTGCCGCCCGACAGCGTGGTAACGGTCGCGGTCTGGCCCAGCACGTAATCGAACACCCGGACGCCGGGCGTGGTGATCGTGGGGTTGCCGAGCTGCTGCTGGGTCGGCGCCTCGTCCTCGTCGGTGACGGAGGCGATGACGCGGACGCCGACGAGCGGTGACCAGTTCGCGCCGTAGCCGATCGTCGTCAGCGTGCCGAAGTCCGACAGGTGATCGAGTGCGACGTTGCCGTTGAGCGACAGGTTGCCGATGCCCCCCAGGAACCCGCGCGTCCGGCTGGTGAGCGGCAGATCGAAATTGACCTGACCGCTGCCGATGTCGCGCGACACCGCGCCCGACTGCGCGACGCCTGCGCGCAGCGAGCGGCTGGAGAAATCGTTGGTGTCCGCGCCCAGCTTGATCGTGGTCGAGACCGGGCCGGCGGGGAGGGTGAACAGCGGGCCGCTGGCGACCGCGTCGATCTCCCCGCTGGTCGAGGTGGAATAGGCCTGGTTGGCGACACCTGCGCCGACGGGGATGACGCCGAACGGGTTGGCGGTGCGATCGAGTGCGTTGAGGCGGGCCTGGAACGCGGACGCGTCGACGCCGGTGTCCGTGAACGTCTCGCTGTCGACGCGGTCGTAGGTGCCGGTCAGCGTCCAGCGCCACGCGCCGCGATCGCCGTTGAGCGTCGCGCCGAGATGCGAGGTGATCGACGAGCCGCGCTGCTGGAGCGGAAGCAGGTCGAGCGCGCGCGACACCGTGACCGGATTGGCGAAGGGCGAGAAGGGATTGCCCGCGGGCACCGCCAGCGTGGTGGTCGGCAGGCCGTTGAACGCGCGCGAGTCGCTGTAGTCGAGCGTGGCGTTGAGCGTCGCGGACACCTTGCCGATCGGACGCGCATAGATGACGTTGGCCTTGAACGCCTGGGTCGCGGGCAGCAGCGTGCGGTAGGCGCCGGGATCGGTGACGGTCGGCCGGCCTGCGGTGGCGGCGAAATCGGCGAGCGTGGGGTTGGTGCCGGGGACGCCCGCGACGGTGGCAGTGCCGAGGCGGGGGTCGAGGACGCCGCCGCCGACCGCCGAGACGTTGCCGGGGAAGGAGAAGAGCGACGACTGCGCCTGGATGCCGCGCTCCGCTTCGCTCAGCGCCGACGCGCTCTGGTATCCGAGATGGACGTTGAACCGGCGGCCGTTCCGGATCTGGAGCAGGTCCCCCTCGCCGGCTGGAATGTTTCGGCCGCCCTGGGTTGGGATGCGGTCGCTCGCCTCGATCGTGGTCGCGCGGAAGCGGCGGCGCAGGACGAAGTTCACGACGCGCTGGTCGGCGCGATAACCGTATTTGAGCGCGACCTCCTCGGGCAGGATCTCGACGCGGGCGATCGCCTCGGTCGGCAGGTCGCGGATTTCCTGGAAGCCGGAGATGCGGCGGCCGTCGAGCAGGACGACGGGCGCGCCGCCCGATCCGCGGCCACTGTTGGTCTGCGGCCCGAGTTCGGTCAGCAGTTCGCTGATCGAACCGACACCGTAGGAGCGGATGTCGGCGGGGCTGAGCGTCTGTTCGGGGGGGATGTCGCCGATCACGGAACCGGGCAGGCGCGCGCCCTGCACGACGATGTCGGGGCCTTCGCTCTCGTCCTCGGCGACGGGTGCTTCCGCCGCGGGCGCGGGGGTCGCGGGCGCCTGCTGCTGTGCGGCGGCGGGCGCGATCCATGCGCTGCCTGCCATCAACCCAACCGTCATTCTGCCGAAACGCCGCAACACCGATCCCCTTGATTCGTCGATCGGTGGTGCGGCTAACGGCCAGTTGTCGCAGGACTATGCCAAATCCGGGGCAGCGCGGTGCAATAGATGTGATTTCAGCCCTTGCGCGAGGCTTCGAACAGGAACCAGGCGCGCTCCTCGGCCTGATCGGTCCATTCGTCGACGATGCCGCTGGTGGCGTTGTCCTTGGCCTCCTCCGACGCCTCCTTGACCGCGCGGAAACTCTCGACGAGCTTGAGGTTGTCGTCGCGCAGCTCGCCAAGCATGTCCTCGGCGGTGACGAACTCGCGATCGTTGTCGACGATCGTCTGACGGCGACCGATGTCGCCGATCGAACGCAACGTCAGGTTGCCGGTCTTGCGGACGCGCTCCGCGATCGCATCGGTGACGCCCAGGATCTGCGCGGCCTGATCGTCGAGCATCAGGTGATAGTCGCGGAAATGCGGGCCGGAGACGTGCCAGTGGAAATTCTTGGTCTTCAGGTACAGCGCGTAGCAGTCCGCCAGCGACGAGTTGAGTGCGTCGGCGACCGACTTCGTGTCGTTGCGGTTGAGATCGGTCGGGGTCTTCAGCGCGGGCGCGGGATCGGCCATGGCACAGGCTCCATCGGTTGGATTTCGTTTCGCGGAGATAACGGATGCCCCGGCGATTCGCTCCCGCGATTTTGTCGTTCAGTGTGTTCGGCTGGTCAGATCAGCGCGAGCGCCGAGAGGCCGATCACTAGCCCTGCGACGGTCAGCAGGACCGCGGTGGCGAGGCGGACCCAATGGAGTGGGAGCCGGGTCCACGCACCCTCCCCCATCGCGACCGCGGCGACGACGACCGCCATCGCGCCGATCGTCGCGCCGACCGGGGCGGCCCAGGGCAGCGGCGAGCGCGCGGCGAGCGCGGCGGCGACGAACTGCATCCGGTCCCCGAACGCCATGATGAACAGGCCGAGCGTGCTCGTCAGCACTGCGCCGATCCGCCACGTATCGAGCCGCTCGGGCGCCTTGGCGCGCCACGGCGTCGAGACGCCGGCGAGCAGCAGCGCGAGCGCGAGCAGCAGTTGCTTCGCGCTTGGCGTGAGCATCGGCGCGACCAGGACGCCGCCGATCGTACCGATCGCGTAGTTGGCGGCGAGCGCGAGCGTCGCGGCGACGAGCACGAGCGCCCTGGTGCGGAAGCGCTCCGCCAGGATCGTGGCGAGCCACGGCGTGCGATCGCCGATCTGGGTGAGCGCGCCCAGTACGAGGGCCGCCATCAGCGCGTCCATGGCCGGCCCCGGTTCGTCAGGCGAAGCGGACCGCACAGGCGGCGGCGAAGGTGTCGCACGCGGCGGCATCCTGTCGCTCGCTGCCGACCGCGTCGGCGAGCATGTCGAGCCAGGCATGGACGAGGGGGCCGTGCTCGCCACGAGCCAGCGCGGCCTCGAGCGCGTGCGCGACGGTGACTGCGGGAAGCATCCCGTTGCGGTGCGCGAGCGCGCGAATCGCATCGACCTCGGTGGCGATCGTGCGCGTGCCCGCGCGCCACTCGATCGAACGGATGCGGCGGCTGAGCTCCGCGCGGATGCTGGTGATCGGATCGTCCATGACCATTCCCCCTTGGGACGAGAGGCTGCACGATGGTGGGTTAAGGGCGCGCTAACGAGGGGGCAGCCGGGCGGCGACCGTCGTGTATCGTCATGGGTGTCGGAGCTGGACCCCGGCCTTCGCCGGGGTGACGGGAGGCCACGAATCGTGTTGTCCGGGTTGACTTGGCGGGCGAGTTCCGTCATCCGCCCCACCCTGTCAGCGGCGGATGCGTTCCGCCGCTCCTTTCGTTTTGCAGGATACCGGGCTCATGGCCAAGCCGACTACCGTCAAGATCAAGCTCGTCAGCTCCGCCGACACCGGCTTCTTCTACGTCACGAAGAAGAACCCGCGGACGAAGACCGAGAAGCTGTCGTTCAAGAAGTACGACCCCGTCGTGCGCAAGCATGTCGACTTCAAGGAAGCCAAGATCAAGTGATCCGCCGGGCGGGGTGATCCCCGCTCGCGTTCATCTTGGTTCGGGTTGCGTGAAGCCGCGGGCGTATCGTCCGCGGTTTTGTCGTGGATACCCCTCCCACACCGTTCGTCCTGAGTAGCCATTGAGTAGCCCGCGAGGGCGTATCGAAATGGCGTATCGAAGGATCGATCCGCGCGCGTTGCTTCGATACGAGCCCTCGATACGCTGCTGCGCAGCTACTCGGTCTCTACTCAGCATGAACGGACCTGGATATCAGGGCGCTAAATCAAAGCCCGCACCGCATCGACGAAGCGCGCGAGGCTGATCGGCTTCGAGACATACGCCTCCGCGCCCGCGCCGCGGATCCGGTCCTCGTCGTCGCGGCCGGCATAGGCGGTGACCGCCATCACCGGGATCGTGCGCAACGCCTCGTCCGCCTTCAGCTCGAGGATCAGCTCGTAGCCGGTGACGTGCGGCATCTGGATGTCCATGATGATGAGGTCGGGCTGGAACGCGCGCGCGCGTTCCACCGCCTCGCGACCGTCGCGGACCGGCTCCGCCAGATAGTCGTGCGCGCGCAGCAGATCACAGAACAGCTTGAGATTGAGTTCGTTGTCCTCGACAACGAGCACCCGTTTTGCCACGCGGAACCGACCTTTCCCTGAAGGTCCGGGATGATAGCGATGACGCGCCGCGATACCAACACCGATGATCCGAACGAGGCCGCCCAGGCCCTGGCGCTGCGTGCGCTCGTGTGGGTGCTGACCGAGCCGCCGCGCGCGATGCGGTTCATCAACCTGACGGGGCTCGCGCCCGCCGAGCTTCGGTCGCGCGCGGGCGATCCCGCGGTGCTGGCGGCGACGCTGGCGTTCCTCGAATCGCACGAGCCCGATCTGATCGCCTGCGCCGATGCGCTGGGTGTCCCTCCCGCGGCGCTGGTCGCCGCCAACGAAAGCCTGTCCGCATGAAGCCGCTGCTGATCTGCGATTGCGACGAAGTGCTGCTGCATATGGTCCGCCATTTCGGGACCTGGCTGGGCGAGTCGCACGACATCGATTTCGCGATCGGCGGCCCCGAACTGGCGAAGGCGATGACGCGGCGCGACGGATCGCCGCCGCCGACGCGTGAGGAGATGTGGGGGTATCTGGGTGGCTTCTTCCCCGCGGAGATGCACCGCCAGACGCTGGTTCCGCATGCGCGCGAGGCGCTGGCGGCGCTGGCGGAGGAAACGGATATCGTGATCCTGACGAACCTGCAGGACGACTGCCGCCTGCCGCGGATCGAGCAGCTGGCCGCGTTCGGGATCGATCACCGCGTCGAGTGCAACCAGGGCGGCAAGGGCGAGCCGGTCGCGCGGCTGGTCGCGGAACATGGCAACCCGGTGACGGTGTTCGTCGACGATCTGGCGGTGCATCACGAATCGGTCGCGAAGCACGCGACGGGCGTCCACCGGCTGCACATGATCTCCGAACCCGAACTCGCGGCGACGGTGCCGCCCGCGCCGGCGGCGCATGCGCGGATCGACGACTGGCAGGCGGCGCGCATGTGGATCGCGGACCGGTTCGCCGCGGGGGTGGCGGCCGACGCTTGACCGGTGATGGTGGAGCGCGATTTCGGTTGTCCCGCGCCTTGGTGCTCCCGCCAAGGCGGGAGCCCGGACTGGACCCCCGCCTTGGCGGGGGTACGACAGAGCGCCAGGTTTCAATTCCAGCCCGTGCTTGACCGCGCACGGGCGCCTGTGGTGAGGCTGCGCGCATGACCACGCATATCGATCGCAAGCTCGAAGAGCTGGGCCTGGCGCTTCCCGAAGCCGCCGCCCCTGTCGCCGCCTATGTCCCCGTCGTCGAGGCGGGTGGGCTGCTCCATCTGTCCGGGCAGTTGCCTTTCGTCGACGGCGCGCTGGTGACCGGGCGGCTGGGCGACGGCGTCAGCCTCGAGGACGGGCAGAAGGCGGCGCAGGCGTGCGGACTGATGATCGTGGCGCAGGTGAAGAAATATCTGGGCGGCGACCTGTCGCGCGTCGCCCGCATCGTCAAGCTGGGCGTGTTCGTGAACTCCGCCGCCGACTTCACCGACCAGCCCAAGGTGGCGAACGGCGCGAGCGAGCTGATGGTGGCGCTGTTCGGCGAGGCGGGCAAGCATGCGCGCTCGGCGGTGGGCGTGCCGGTGCTGCCGCTGGGTGCGGCGGTCGAGGTGGATGCGATCATCCAGCTTTCTTGATCGTCACCCCCCTGCACGGGCTGTAGGCTGTCGCTATATAGAGCGGCGATGACTTTCGAACGAACACCGAACCCGGTCTCCGCTCGCGACCGCGTGACGGCATGACCGATTTGATCGCGCGCATCGCCGAGGGCGTCTCCGCCATTCCGGCCGCGCAGTGGGACGCGTGCGCTGGCACTGCCAACCCTTTCCTTAGCCACGCCTTCCTGTCCGCGCTCGAGGCGTCGGGGAGCGTCGGGGGACGGAGCGGGTGGCAGGCGTTGCCGATCGTCGTGGACGGGGCGGACGGGGAGCCGGCGGCGGTCGCGCCCGCCTATGCCAAGGCGCACAGCCAGGGCGAATATGTGTTCGACCACGCGTGGGCGGACGCATGGGAGCGGGCGGGCGGCAGCTATTACCCCAAGCTCCAGATCGCGGTGCCGTTCACGCCGGTGCCGGGGCCGCGGCTGTTGCTGCGCGACCCCGCCGCGGCACCCGCGCTGATCGCGGCGATCGAGGCGGTGACCGACCAGAGCGGATTGTCGTCGGCGCATGCGACGTTCGTGGAGCCCGATCAGGTGCCGCTGTTCGAGGCGGCGGGCTGGCTGGTGCGCGAGGGGACGCAGTTCCACTGGGCGAACCGCGGCTATGCGACGTTCGACGACTTCCTCGGCGACCTCGCCAGCCGCAAGCGCAAGGCGATCCGCAAGGAGCGTGCGGGGGCGCAGGCGGGGCTTGAGATCGTCCACCTGACCGGGGGCGAGATCGGCGCGGCGGAGTGGGACGCGTTCTGGCGCTTCTATCAGGATACCGGCAGCCGGAAGTGGGGGCAGCCCTATCTGACGCGCGCGTTCTTTCCGCTGCTGGGGGAGGCGATGGGCGAGCGGGTGCTGCTGATCCTTGCCAGGCGCGACGGCGTGCCGATCGCGGGCGCGCTCAACCTGATCGGGGAGGAGACGCTGTACGGACGCTATTGGGGTGCGACCGAAGAGGTGCCGTTCCTCCATTTCGAGCTATGCTATTATCAGGCGATCGACGCCGCGATCACGCGGGGGCTGAAGACCGTCGAGGCGGGGGCGCAGGGCGAACACAAACTGGCGCGCGGCTATGTGCCCGTGCCGACCTGGTCGGCGCATTACATTCCCGATGTGGGGTTCCGGCGCGCGATTTCGGACTTTCTGGATCGCGAGCGGGTGGCGGTGGAGCGCGAGGCGGAGTTTCTGGGGGAGCTGGCGCCGTTTCGGCGGGGGTAATCCCACAGCTCCGTTCGCACCGAGCCTGTCGAAGCGTGTCCTGAGCGACTGCCGCAGGCAGGCAGTCGAAAGGTGCTGTCTTTCCTTTCGACAGCGGCGAAGAAGTACAAGGCTTCGACAGGCTCAGCCCTAACGGTTTTAGGGGCAGCTCTTCAGGTCTTTGGCTAGAGTTGGCCCGAACGGTTCGGGGATCAGCCCCTCAAGGCTTGCGGAACTTGTAGACGAACTGGTCGGTCTTGCCGCGCACCGCCGGGTCGAACACGTTCTTCGTGTGATCGTCGGCCGGGTTGCGCAGCGCGGTGCTCTCGCCGACGAACTTGAAGCCGGCCGCCTGTACCTGCGCCTTCACAGCGGCGGGATCGATGCGGTGGACCGTTTCCGTGCCCTTCATGCCGCTGCCGGGCGTGTCGGCATGATCGATGACGATATAGGTGCCGCCGGGCTTGAGCATCCTGAACACCGCGGCGTCGAATGCGCGCAGCGCCGGCTCGCCCGCGCCCTTGTTGGGGATGTCGTGATAGTTCTGGACCGTCCAGAACACATCGACCGGAGCGGGGGCGGTGGGCAGGTTCGTCGCCTGGACCTCCGCGGTGACGTTGGCGAGGTTGCGGGCCTCGAGCGCGGGGAGCGTCTTCTCGGCATATTTCGCGCCGGCCGCGGGCCAGATCGCATGGACCTTGCCCTTCGGCCCGACGACGCCGGTGAAGATCCGCGTCCAGTACCCCGCGCCGGGGAGGAAATCGACGACGGTGTCGCCGGGGCCGATCCCTGCGAATGCGATCACTTCGGCGGCCTTGCGGCGCTGGTCGTCGCTCGCCTGGTCGGCGCGGGCGGGATCGGCGAGCGCCCTGGCGACGGCGGCCTTGCTCTCGGCCGCGCTATGCTGGCGCGCGTCGGCGGGGGCGGACAACGCCAGCGCGGCGATGACGATGGGGGCGGCGATACGCATCGGGTCTCTCCTGTTACGCGGCCCGTCCCGCCTGCTTCAAGCGGCCGGGTGCGTGTTCGGCGCAACTTCGGCGCATTCGGTGATGCGATCAAGGCTCTCCGATCAGGCGATCGACGATCAACTGCGCGGCGGCGTCCGGGGTCATCGCATGGGTGTCGATGCGGATCTCGGGCGCCTCGGGGGCTTCGTAGGGGCTGTCGATGCCGGTGAAGTTGGCGAGCTTGCCGCTGCGCGCCTTGGCATAGAGGCCCTTCACGTCGCGCGCTTCCGCATCGGCCAGCGGAGTGTCGACGAAGACCTCGACGAACTCGCCGGGGGCCATCATCCGGCGGACCATGTCGCGTTCGGCGCGGAACGGCGAGATGAACGCGGTGAGGACGATCAGCCCCGCATCGGTCATCAGCCGCGCGACCTCGCCGACGCGGCGGATGTTCTCGACGCGGTCCGCATCGGTGAAGCCCAGATCCTTGTTGAGCCCGTGGCGGACATTGTCGCCGTCGAGCAGGAAGGTGTGGCGGTTCATTCGCGCGAGCTTCTTCTCGACGAGATTGGCGATCGTCGACTTGCCCGCGCCCGACAGCCCGGTGAACCAGACGACCGCAGGCGCCTGGTTCTTGAGGCCGGCGTGCATCTCGCGCGTGACGTCGGTCGCCTGGCGGTGGACGTTCTGCGCGCGGCGGAGCGCAAAGCGGATCATGCCCGCCGCAACCGTCTGGTCGGTCAGCTTGTCGATCAGGATGAAGCCACCCAAATCCCTATTCGGACTCTCGCGGCTGTCGGCATAGGGCTCGAACACCAGCGGCTTGTCGGTCGAGACGCGGGTTACGCCGATCGCGTTGAGCGCCAGCGTCTTGGCCGCCAGTTCGTCCATCGTGTTGACGTTGATCTCGTATTTGGGGGGCGAGAGCGTCGCGGTCGCGGTCTGCGTGCCGAGCTTCAGGATATAGCCGCGGCCGGGGAGCATGGGCTCGTCCGCCATCCAGACGATCGTCGCCTCGAACTGGTCCGCGACCTGCGGGGGATCGTCCGAGACGGCGATGACGTCGCCGCGCGAGCAGTCGACTTCGTCGGCGAGAGTGAGGGTGATCGACTGGCCCGCGACGGCGTGATCCAGATCGCCGTTCATGGCCACCACGCGCGCCACGGTCGAGGTGCGTCCGGACGGCAGCACGCGAACCGCGTCGCCGGGGCGGATCGTCCCGCCCGCGATCGTGCCCGCGAAACCGCGGAAGTCGAGATCGGGGCGGTTGACCCATTGGACCGGCAGGCGGAACGGCTTCGCCGCGTCGCGATCGGCGTCGACGGGGACGCTTTCGAGATGCTCGATCAGCGTGCGCCCGGTGTACCACGGCATCGCATCCGAGGCGGCCGCGATGTTGTCGCCGGCGAGGCCGGAGACGGGGATCGCGGCGAAATCGGTGATGCCGATGTCGCTGGCGAAGGCGCGATAGGCGAGACGGATGCGATCGAACGCGGTGCGATCATAGCCGACCAGGTCCATCTTGTTGATCGCGAGCACGATGTTGCGCACCCCCAGCAGGTGCGCGAGGAAGGTGTGCCGCCGCGTCTGCGTCAGCACGCCCTTGCGCGCGTCGACGAGGATCACCGCGAGGTCCGCGGTCGACGCGCCCGTCACCATGTTGCGCGTATACTGTTCGTGGCCGGGGGTGTCGGCGACGATGAACTTGCGTTTCTCGGTCGCGAAGAAGCGATAGGCGACGTCGATCGTGATACCCTGTTCGCGCTCCGCGGCGAGACCGTCGACCAGCAGCGCGAAATCGATGTTCTGGCCCTGCGTGCCGACGCGCTTACTGTCCGCCTCGAGGCTGGCGAGCTGGTCCTCGAAGATCGTCTTCGAATCGTAGAGCAGGCGGCCGATCAGCGTCGACTTGCCGTCGTCGACCGAGCCGCAGGTGATGAAGCGCAGCAGGTCCTTCGCCTCGTGGCGGGCGAGGTACGCGTCGATGTCGGACGCGATGAGCGCGTCGGGGCGGTAAGCGGTCACCAGATCCTCCCCGGGACGGGGAGGGGGACCAGCCGCAGGCTGGTGGAGGGGGCGGGCCGCAGGCGAAGCGCTTCGTGGCGCTCCCCCTCCACCACCGCGCTGCACGCGGCGGTCCCCCTCCCCGTGCCGGGGAGGATCGTGCTGGGTGCCATCAGAAATACCCCTCCTGCTTCTTCGCTTCCATGCTGGCGCCCGCGTCGCGGTCGATCGCACGGCCCTGGCGTTCGCTGGTGGTGGTCAGCAGCATTTCCTGGATGATCTGCGGCAGCGTCGCCGCCTCGCTCTCCACCGCGCCCGTCAGCGGGTAGCAGCCGAGCGTGCGGAAGCGGATCGAGCGCTCCACCGGGACTTCGCCGGGGCCGAGACGGAAGCGATCGTCGTCGACCATCAGCAGCATGCCGTCGCGCTCGACCGTCGGGCGGGGGGCGGCGAAATAGAGGGGGACGATCTCGATTCCTTCGCGTGCGATGTACTGCCAGACGTCGAGCTCGGTCCAGTTGGAGAGCGGGAAGACGCGGATGCTTTCGCCGGGCTTCTTGCGGGCGTTGTAGAGGTGCCACAGCTCGGGGCGCTGCGCCTTGGGGTCCCAGCGGTGCGCGGCGGAGCGGAACGAGAAGATGCGTTCCTTGGCACGGCTCTTCTCCTCGTCGCGGCGCGCGCCGCCGAACGCGGCGTCGAACCCGTGAAGGTCGAGCGCCTGCTTCAGCCCTTCGGTCTTCCATAGGTCGGTGTGGAGCGCGCCGTGGTCGAACGGGTTGATCCCCTTCGCCTCGGCCTCCGGGTTGCGGTGGACGAGCAGCTCCATCCCCGCCTCGCGCGCGGCCTTTTCGCGCAGCGCGTACATCGCCTTGAACTTCCACGTCGTGTCGACATGGAGGAGCGGGAAGGGCGGGGGGGCGGGGTAGAAGGCCTTGCGCGCAAGGTGGAGCATCACCGCGGAATCCTTGCCGATGCTGTAGAGCATGACGGGATTGGCGGCCTCCGCGACGACTTCGCGCAGGATGTGGATGCTCTCCGCCTCAAGGCGGTCCAGATGGGTCAGCGTCATTTGCAATAGGGGCCGATCGGGGCGGGGTCGTACGCGCCGGTGGCGACGAACCCGGTGTTGCGGAAGCCGGGCTTGCCATAGGCGAACTGCGTGCCGTCCGGCGCGAACATGCGGCCACCCGCGGCGCGCAGGATCGCGTCGCCGGCCGCGGTGTCCCACTCCATCGTCGGGCCGGTGCGGGGGTAGACGTCGGCCTCGCCCGCCGCGACCAGCGCGAACTTGAGGCTGGAGCCGATCGACACGCAGTCGCAGATCCCCCCCGCGTCGAGCCATTCGACCACTTCGGGGGTGGCGTGGCTGCGCGAGGCGACCGCGCATACCGGCGTGCCGGGCGCGCGGACGCCGATCGGGTGGGCGGCGCCCTGGAGGCCATGCGGCGCGCGCTCCGCCCGCCATGCGCCGACGCCGACATCGCCCCAGTAGAGCGTGCGGTGCGCAGGCGCGTAGACGACGCCCATCGTCGGCGCGCCGTGTTCGATCAGGCCGATATTGACGGTGAAGTCGTCGCCCTTGCGGATGAACTCCTTGGTGCCGTCGAGCGGATCGACAAGGAAGAACGCGCCAGGCGTGACGGGGATGCGCCCCGCCGCGGCCTCTTCCTCCGCGACGACGGGGATGCCCGGCGCGATCGCGGCGAGGGCGGTCAGGATCGCAGCCTCCGCGGCGTGATCCGCGGCGGTGACGGGCGACTCGTCCGCCTTGATGACGACCGCGCAGCCGCCGACGAAATGATCCCACACGATGTCGCCCGCCGCGCCCGCGACCGTGACCAGCGCGCGCAGCAGCGCGTCCCGTTCCACACCCAGTTCCATGTCGTCCATCTAGTGTCGCCCCCCGCCCGTCGCACGCGCCGCTTTCTTGGTCGCGCGAAAGCCCTGCTTATGCTTATCCCGTAACCGACCCCCGCAGGAGAGTGGAATCGTGAAGACCCGTGCCGCCGTCGCGTTCGAGGCGAAACAGCCGCTGGAGATCGTCGAGCTCGACCTTGAGGGGCCGAAGGCGGGCGAGGTGCTGGTCGAAATCATGGCGACGGGCATCTGCCATACCGACGCCTATACGCTCGACGGGCTCGACAGCGAGGGGCTGTTCCCGAGCGTGCTGGGGCATGAGGGCTGCGGCATCGTGCGCGAGGTTGGTGCGGGCGTGACGAGCGTCGCACCCGGCGATCACGTTATCCCGCTCTACACCCCCGAGTGCCGCCAATGTAAGTCGTGCCTTTCCGGCAAGACGAACCTGTGCACCGCGATCCGCGCGACGCAGGGCAAGGGGCTGATGCCCGACGGGACGACGCGGTTCCGCTACAAGGGCCAGCCGATCTTCCATTACATGGGCTGTTCGACCTTCTCGAACTTCACGGTGCTGCCCGAGATCGCGGTCGCGAAGATCCGCGAGGACGCGCCGTTCGACACCAGCTGCTATATCGGCTGCGGCGTGACGACCGGGGTGGGCGCGGTGGTCAACACCGCCAAGGTGCAGGTGGGCGACACCGTCGTGGTCTTCGGGCTGGGCGGGATCGGGCTGAACGTGATCCAGGGCGCCAGGCTGGCGGGCGCGAAGATGATCGTCGGCGTCGACATCAACCCGGACCGCGAGGCGTGGGGACGGCAGTTCGGGATGACGCACTTCGCGAACCCGAAGCAGGTCGGCGATATCGTGCCGCATATCGTCCAGCTGACCGACGGCGGCGCGGACTACAGCTTCGACTGCACCGGCAACACCGAGGTGATGCGCCAGGCGCTGGAATGCTGCCATCGCGGCTGGGGAACCAGCATCGTGATCGGCGTGGCGGAGGCGGGCAAGGAAATCAGCACGCGGCCGTTCCAGCTCGTCACCGGGCGCAACTGGCGCGGCACCGCGTTCGGCGGCGCGCGTGGGCGGACCGACGTGCCGAAGATCGTCGACTGGTATATGGACGGCATGATCCAGATCGACCCGATGATTACGCATCGGCTGCCGCTCGACGAGATCAACACGGGCTTCGATCTGATGCACGCGGGCGAGAGCATCCGCAGCGTCGTGATCTACTGACGATCAACACGAAGGAGAGGATGACGATGTTCAGCCACATGATGGTCGGATCGAACGATCTGGCACGGTCGAAGACGTTCTACGACGCGTTGCTCGGCGCGTTGGGGGGCAAGCCCGCGATTCAGGACGACAAAGGGCGCCTGATCTATATGCACAATGGCGGCATGCTGCTGGTCACCGCGCCGATCGACGGCCAGCCGGCGACGTATGCGAACGGTGGTACGATCGGCTTCTCGGTGGATGGGCCGGAGCAGGCGGACGCCTGGCACGCGGCAGGCGTCGCGGCAGGCGGCACCGCGATCGAGGACGCGCCGGGGGTCCGCAAGGGCGGGTTCGGCGACCTGTACCTCGCCTATTTGCGCGACCCGGACGGCCACAAGCTGTGCGCGCTGCACCGGATGGCCGCGGCCTGATTTTCCCGGCGGCCGGGCCCGGAGTTCCGGTCCCGGCCCGCCCGACACATCACGCCGCAGCGAGCGGCGTTCCGTTGCGCTGACAGACGAAGCCCGCGAGTTCCTCGCGGAGCGGCAGCCCGGCGATCGGACGCAGCGGGCCGTCATGCGTGATGTTCACCTCCGCATGGCCGCGCGTGTCGCCGATGCCGAGGACGTGGAACAGTCGCTTGCCGCAATCCACCTCGGTGCGCGAATAGGCGATCTTGCCGCCGCGCTCCTGCCGCAGGATCGCGATCACGGTGCCGGTCGGCGTCTGGCGCTCGCGCAGCAGGAAGAAGCGCGATTCGGGATCCGACGGGGTCGGGATCATCGTCCCCTCGAGCCTGTAGCCGACACGCTCGGGCGCGGCGATATTGGTGGTCGCGAGTTCGCGGAGCGACACGGTTTCGTTGGTAGTCGCGCTTTCGGTGGCGGCGTTGCCGCACCCGGCGATCGAAAAGGCGAGGATTGCGGTCGCGGTGTTGGCGGCAAGCTTGGAATAGGCGGCGATCAAGAGGGCACTCCCGTTGCGGTCATGATGGTCGCTCGGGCGAACGCGTGCGCCATGAGATTCGATCCATCGTGCCCGCTTTGGGGCGCGTTCCTTCAACCGCCACCCCAGTGAAAGGCGGAGTCGTCCCGCAGCAAAGGGTTCGCGCTGCCGAGAGAAACCCCTGCTTTCGCCGGGGTGACGGTTCGGGGTGGGGAGGGTGGCTTGGGGCGGGTGACGGGTTTGGCACGTGTCGCGGCCCCAATCGCTGAATGTCGATTGGTCCTGAGTGTCGGGTGCGCGCGCCTACGCCGCCCGCGCCGCCGCCTCGGGCGTAAACGCCACCTCCAGCCGGCGCACCGCATGGACGAAGTTGTTTGGGGCGATGTCGATGCCGCCGGTCCAGGCGATGTCCGGGAAGCGCTGGAAGATCTGGCGATAGGCTTCCTCGAGCTGGAGCTGCGCGGTCATCCGGCCGATGCAGATGTGCGGGCCGTGGCCGAACGCGATATTCTTCTCCGCATTGGCGCGGGTGATGTCGAAGCGGTCGGGATCGGGGAACATCGCGGGATCGCGGTTCGCCGCGCCGTAATACATGATCGCCTTCTCGCCTTCGGCGATCGTCTGGCCGTGGATTTCGACGTCCTTCGTCGCGGTGCGGCGCATGTAGATGACGGGGCTGACCATCCGGGTGATCTCGTGCACCGCGTTCGTCAGCAGCGATCCGTCGCGCTGGAGCAGCGCCTTCTGCTCCGGGTGCTCGGTGAACAGCTTCATCGCGCCCGACAGCGAGTTGCGCGTGGTGTCGTTGCCCGCGAACACGATCAGCAGCCATGCGCCGTCGAGATATTCGCCGGGCAGCGTCTCGCCTTCCACCTCGGCATTGGCGATCGCGCTCATCAGGTCCGCCTGTGGGTCCGCGCGGCGTTTCGCGAGCATGTCGCGGCCATAGGCGAACATCTCCTCGACGTTGGCATTGAACATCTGGATGAAGGCGGCGATCTGCGGCGAGGGTTCGGTGAGACCGGCGAGCTGGTCGATCTGCTCTAGCGCGACCTGCTGCGCCATCTCTAGGAAGTGGATCCAGCCCATGAAGCGCTCGCGGTCGCTCTCGGGGACGCCCAGCATCTCGCACAGCGTGAAGATCGGCAGGCGCTGCGCGAACTTCTCGACGAAATCGCACTTGCCGAGCGGGGCCATCGTGTCGAGCAGGCGGGTGACCTCGGCGGAGACGCGGCCGCGCAGGCCCTTCATGTAGGTCGCGGTGAAATAGGGCATGTGTTCGCGGCGGAGCTGGCGGTGCGGCCGCGCGTCGAGATTTATCATCGAGTTGGTGGAGGCGGAGAACAGCGTCGGGTGGCGCGTCTCCTGGGGCCCCAGCGTCATCAGGATGCCGCCGGTCTCCGACGAGAAGGTCTCGGGATCGCCGTTGACGCGCTTGACGTCGTCATGGCCGGTGATCGCCCAGAAGCCGACGCCGCCCCGCGCCCCGGGATGCCACATCACCGGCGCCTCCGTGCGCATCCGCGCATAGTCCGCCCAGGGCTGGCCGCGGGTGAAGGCCTGAATGTCGGTGAGGTCGACGCCGGGGAGCGTCGGCCAGGCGAGCGGGAAGGTCGGGCCAGGGCGCCCCTCGACGATATGATCGCTGACGAGACGCATGGCTCGGCTCTCCTGAGGTGCCCGCCTCGTACGGCAGGCTTCGTCCGTAACTTTAGTTATGACGGGGGCGGAGTCAAGTGCGCGAGGCGTTTTGTCACCCCGGCCTTGGAGCCGTGGTCCCGTTCCTGCCGGTCTGTCGAAAAGACGCGTCACCCCGGCTCACGGCCGGGGGCGACGGGTGTTCTTCACGCGTCCTGCGTCACACGAAGCCGAGGTTCCACGTGCTCGGATTGTAGTTGCCCATGTTGGGCAGCACCGTCGTCATGTCGCCGGTGGAGACGCCGAACCACGACGCCATCGTCGACGCGTACTGATCGACCGATATGGTCGGGAGCAGGCGGCCCTGGCCGACATCGTCGGGGGTGCCGTTGCCGATTGCGGGCGCGGTGCCGTAGAGGCGCTTGCCCTTCACGGCGCCGCCCATCACGAAGTGCATGCTGCCCCAGCCATGGTCCGACCCGTCGTCGTTCGACTGCAGCGTGCGGCCGAAATCGCTGGCGGTGAACGCGGTGACCTTGTCGGCGACGCCCATCGCGGCGGTGGTGTCGTAGAAGGCGCGCATCGCGTCCGCGACCTGCTTCATCAGCCCCGGATGCTTGGCGACGAGAAGGTCGTGCAGATCGAACCCGCCGAGCGAGACGAAGAACACCTGCCGCTTCGCGCCCAGCTCGCTCGACACCGAGATCATCCGCGCGACGATCTTGAGCTGGTCCGCAAGGCTGTTGCCCGAGGGGAAGAGCGGAAAGTTGCCGACCGGCGCACCGGCCAGCGCGGACGTCACCTGCGCATAGGTGTCGAGCGCGCGCTTCGATACGCGGGCATGTTCGTTGGCCAGCACATTGGCGTTGGTGCCCGTCATCAGCGAGCGCAGCGTGCTCGCCGCGGTCGCCGAGCCATAGAGCGTCTGGCTGTTCGACAGCAGCGCGATCGGCCCTCCGGTGCCGATCGAATACTGGATCGCCTGCCGCCCCGTCAGATAGATCGCGTTGCCGCTGGCGTTGATGCACGTCAGCGTCGAGGCGCCGTTGCCCGCCTGATAGAGATCGCCGATCCGCCCGCCCCAGCCCGACGTCGCGCCTTCGGGGCTCGAGGCCTGGAAATAGCTCTGCTGGTCGTTGTGGCTGAACAGCTTCGGGGGCAGGCGGACCGAGCCGGCCTGATACTGCGCCTTGGTGGTGGGCTGGACGAGCGTGCCGACGTTGAGGACCGCGGCCATCTTGCCGGCGTCGAACACGGGAAGCAGCGAGGTCATCGTAGGCGCCAGCGCGTACTGGCGACCGCCGGCGAGCGCGGTCGTCGGGTTCAGGACGGTCGCCGCGAGCGATTCGCGGGTGTGCGCGATGTTGGCGCGCGCGGCGAGATACTGGGTGTAGCTCGCCTGGTCATACGGCGTCAGCGTGTTGGCGTAGTCCATGCCGCCGTAGAGGAAGATGCAGACCAACGCCTTGTAGTCGGTCGCGGTCGCGGCCGCGGCTTCGCCGATCGCGCCGAGCGAGGCGGCGAAGGGCGCCGCGACCCCGGCGAGCCCGAGCGCGGCGGAGCGCTGGAGGAAGGCGCGGCGCGAGGCGTCGTGGATGAAATCCGACATGGGTTACCTCACCGTCAGATAATCGGGCGACGCGAGCGTCAGCAGGATGGCGACGCCGACACGGTTGATCGGGCCGGTGCTGGCGGTGGCGGAGACGCTGTCGATCGCGGCCCTGATCGACGCGACGGTCGCGGCGGAGAGCTGGCCGGCGGCGAGCACGGTGTTGACCTCGTCGATCAGCGCCTGGCTGTCCGCGGCCTTCGTCAGGATGTCGGTATAGTCCGCCTTCACGTCGCCGGTGCCGTTCGAGACGAGCGCGTACATGTAGTTGATGTAGCCGACGACCGACTGTTCGTTGGTCACCTGGAACTCGGGTGCGACCAGCCCGCCCGTCGCGATCGCGGTGGAGGCGGGGACGTAGCCGGGCCGGAAGAAGTTGAAGACCGTCGGGCTGCGCCCCATCGACTGGCCGAGCCGGGTCGACTGGCTGGAGGTGTCGCCGATCGGCCAGGCGCTGGACGGCGAGGCGACGTTGAACGCGCGTGCCCAGCCGGTCAGCCGCATCACGGGTTCGCGCAGCTTGCCGCCGGTGGTGGCGGCGAGCGCGGTGTCGCCGCGTGCCTCGGTATCGAGCAGGATCGCGCGGACCACCGCCTTCAGGTCGCCGCGCACGCCCGCGCCGTTGTCGGCGAAGACGGTCGCGACGCGCTGGACATAGGCGGGCGAGGGGTTCGACGTGACGAGACGCTGGATCAGCTGTTTCGAGACGAACGGCGCGATGTTGCCGTGCGCGAAGATCGCATCGAGCGCGGCCTTCACCGCCGCGGTGCCGCCCCCCGACACGCTGGTGCCGAGGAAGGTCGCCGCGCCCGTCTCGTTGGTCGAGGCGGTGATCGTCAGCCGGTCGCGGTAGCGATCGGGCGTGGTGCTGACCGTGGTCGACAGCGTGAACCCGGTGAAGACGCGCGCCAGCTGCGATACGTCGGCCAGCGTATAGGTTTCGAGCGGGGTGCCGTTCGCGGTCTTCGGCGTGCCGTCCATGTTGAGCTGGTAGAGGCCCAGCGTGAACAGCTGCATCAGCTCGCGCGCGTAATTCTCGTCGGGCACCGCGCCGGTGGTGGGGTTGGCCTTGCGGTTGCCCAGATAGGTCAGGAACGACGCCATCGCGGGATTGTAGGTGATCGCGTCCATCAGCTGGCGATAATTGCCGAACGCGTTGTCGAGCAGCAGATCGACATAGGCGGCGGTCGCGAACTGCTTCCAGTTGAGGTTCACCCCGCCGATCCCGACGACGAGAATGTCGAGCAGCGCCATGCCGACGCGCTGGCGCAGCTGATCGGGCTCCACGATCATCTGCCGCCACATCGTCTGGTCGAAGCCGGTTTCCGAATTGATGTTGGCAGCGACGTTGTAGCCGTTGGCGTTCAGCCAGTCCCAGTGCGTCGTCGCGCGCGGCATCGCGAACTGCGCAGTGAGCCACGCGTCATAGCCCTTGTCGATCACCTCCGCGATCGTCGCGCGGGTGGCGCCCATCGTCGATTGCGCGAGGAAGCGGCTGGCCTGCGCCGCGGTGAGCGGGGTCGGCGCGACGACGACGGGGGCAGAGGGCGTGGTCGCGGTGGCGCCGCCGCCATCGGATCCGCTGCCGCCGCCGCACGCGGCGAGCAGCGCGGCCGGCGCGAGTGCGGCTGCGGTCGCGGCAAGAGAAAGCGGCGCGATCGCATCCCCCGATGCCGCGTCGATCTCGCGCACGCTGTTGATCGCGTCCCCGTCGAACGGGCGCCTATCGTCAAGCACTGATGGTCCCCACCCCCGGCATGGCACGCGCTCCCCCCGCGGAAGACGTGCCGAAACCTAACGCGTTGATACCGCAGCGGACCTTAACAAGATAGGTTAACGCCGATCGGCTGGGCGCATGGGGAGGGGAATTGGTCGCTCGTTCCCGTCACCCCGGATCAAGTCCGGGGTGACGGTGTGGTTTCGGCACTGCGCTTTTTAAGGCGAATGCCGGTCGCGCTCACCCCTTGCGCGTCGCGATCCAGCGATCGACGACGCGCTCCAGCACGCCGAGCGGCATTCCGCCCGCGCTGACGACGCGGTCGTCGAACCCGCGCAGGTCGAACCGGGGGCCGAGTGCGGCCTTCGCCTTCGCGCGCAGCCGGTTGATCTCGTTATGCCCGGTCTTGTAGCCCAGCGCCTGTCCCGGCCACGCGCAATAGCGGCGCAGCTCGGAGCCCGCCTGCGACGCGGTGAAGCCGGTGGTTTCCATGAAGAAGCGCATCGCCTGGTCGAACGTCCAGCGCTTGGCGTGCAGCCCGGTGTCGGCGACCAGCCGCGCCGCGCGGAAGTTCATCGACTGGAGATAGCCGAGCCGCCCGATCGGGTTGTCGTCGTACACGCCCAGCTCGTCCGCGAGTTGTTCGGCGTACAGCCCCCAGCCTTCCGAATAGGCGTTGAAGCTGAGCAGCGCGCGGATCAGCCGCAGGTCGAACAGATATTCCCCTTGCCAGATATGCCCCGGGATCGCCTCGTGGAACGACAGCGTCGGCAGCGCGAAGCGCGGCCAGATGCCGGTATCCTTCAGGTTGATGTAGAAGATGCCCGGCGTCTTGCCGTCCTTGGTGCCGGGGCCGGCATAGCCGTTGGGCGCGCCGCCCTCGATCGCGGGCGGCACCCGGCGGATCACCGCGTTGCCGGGGACGAGCTTGCCGAACGCGCGGGGCAGGCGGGTGCGGATGTCGGCGAGGCCGTTTTCGAGGAAGGCGAGGATCTGTGCGCGGCCGGCATCGGTATCGGGGAACAGCATGTCGGGGCGCTTGCCGAGCGCGGCCATCCGCTCGCCCGCGGTCCCCTGCGTCATCCCGGCCGCGCGGAGCAGCGGGTCCATCTGCGCGGCGAACGCGCGGCATTGCTCGAGGCCGGAGGCGTGGATCTGGTCGGGCGTCTGCGTCGTGGTGGTGCCGGCTTCGACGAGCCACTGGTAGCGATCCGCCGCATCGGGCTGCGCCGACATGCCGGGGGCGTCGCCTGCCTTGGGGCGCAGGCGCACGAACTGGTCGGCCTGGCGCGCGAGGGCGGGGGCGATCGACGTCGCGGCGATCGCCTCGGCCTTGTCGCGCCACGAGGCCGCGAGCCCGGCCTTCTTCGCCTTGTCGGCAAGGCTGGTGACGATGTCCCACTGCGCGGGGGGCTGCGTCGCGCCAGCGCGGAGTTGCGCGGCGGTGATGTCGTTGAGGAACGCGGGCAGCAGCACCCCGGCGGCGGCATCGGCGGCGATCGCCTGCGTCTCCGCATCGAGCGCGACCGCATAGGCCTGCATCCGCGCCAGATACGCCTCCGCATCCGCCGGGCCGGCGACCGCATGCTTCTCGACCAGCAGCGTCGGCACGTCGGTGAACGCGCCGTTGCCCTGCGCGACGACGTAGGGCGTGCTGCGATAGCCGTTGGGGCCGAGGATCGCGACGTCGCCGACGGGCATCCGGCGATAGCCGTCCGCGGCGAGCTGGTGCGCCGCCTGCGCCACGTCGAGGTCGATCGCGACGTCGGGGGACAGCGGCGTGCGGTCGACCGCCTTCAGCTTTGCAAGGCGGGTATCGCACGCCGCCGCACGCGTCGCGACCGCAGCCTTGCCGTAGCGCGTCAGCTGCGCCTTGAGCGCGGCGCGCGCGCCGGTGTCGATCCCCAGATACGCGGCCTGTTCGGGATATTCGCGCAGCAGCGCCTCGGCGGTGTCGTCCAGCAGGCGGAGCGCGGCGGCGTCGGCGGGGGTGGCGTCGGCGGGGAGGACCGCGGTGGTGGCGAGCGCGGCTGTGCCGGCGAGGAGGGTCCGACGATCGATCTGCATGGGCGTTGGTCCTTCGTGCCGCGAGTGGCGTGACGTTAGGACGGTTTCGCGCGGGGCTGAATCGAAATCGGTTCCCCACCCCGTTACCCCGGATCCAGTCCGGGGTGACGGGGAGGGGTGTGCAGCCCGATTACCCGAACCTTACTCCGCCCCACCCTTCGCCCGGTAATCCAGCGGGGGCTCGCGATCGCCGAGCATCGCCTCGTATTTGAACCCTGCGCCGCGCTTCTTCAGCAGTTCGGCCTTCGCTTCGGCCAGCACCTGCGGCGAGCGGAACAGGTCGGCGGCGGTCAGCGCGATCGTCTTGGCCGCGACGACGCCGCCCTTCGCGCCGATCGACATGCCCGACGCGGCCACCGCTTGCCAGCTGTGCGCGGGCGTGCCCGGCACCCAGGTGGCGGTGCCCAGGCCCACGGTCGGTGTCGTCCAGCTGATGTCGGACACGTCGGTCGAGCCGCCGCCGTCCTCGTGCGTGATCGGGCGGATCGTGGCGATCGAGGCGAGATCCTTCTGCGTCGGCAGCGTCTTCTGGATCGTCGTCGCCCATTGCTGTTCCTCTGGCGTCCACGTCTCGCCGCCGACCGCGGCGAGGTTGCGGTGCATCACCGTCGCGAGCGCATCGTTGCCGAGCATCGAATAGACCCCGCCGGTCGCCTCGAACTCGACGGTGGTGCCCGTCGCCATCGCCGCGCCCTCGGCGGCCTTGCGGACGCGCGCCATCACCGACTTCACCACCGCGGGATCGGTGTGGCGGACGTAATAATAGCTCTCGGCGAAGTCGGGGACGACGTTGGGCGCCTCGCCGCCCTTGGTGATGACATAGTGGATGCGGGTGCCGATCGGCACATGCTCGCGCAGGAAGTTGGTCGCGACGTCCATCACCTCGACGCCGTCGAGCGCGGAGCGGCCCTTGTCGGGTGCGGCGGAGGCGTGCGCGGAGACTCCGCGGAAGCGGAACTTGCCCGAGATGTTCGCCTGGCTCTTGCCGACGCTGACCCCGTTCTGGTCGCCCGGGTGCCAGTGGAGCGTCGCGGACACGTCGTCGAACAGCCCGGCGCGGACCATGTAGACCTTGCCCGATCCGCCCTCCTCGGCCGGGGTGCCGTAGACGCGCAGCTCGCCCGCCACCTTGTTGGCGACCATCCAGTCCTTCACCGCCATCGCCGCGGTGATCGAGGCGGCGCCGAAGATGTTGTGGCCGCAGGCATGGCCCGCGATCCGGCCTGCGATCGGCGTCTTGGCGGCGTCGATCGTCTGCGCGAGGCCGGGCAGCGCGTCGAACTCGGCGAGGATCGCAATCACGGGTCCGCTACCCGACTTGTAGCTGGCGACGAACGCGGTCGGCATGCCGGCGACGCCCGCCTTCACGGTGAACCCGGCCTTCTTCAGCTCGGACTGGAGGAGCGTGGAGCTCTTCGTTTCCTGATAGCCGACCTCGGCATAGTCCCACACCGCCTTCGCGGTCTGCGCGAGCTGGGGCGCGCGCTTGTCGACGTCCGCGACGATCGCGGTGCGATCGGGCTGGGCGATTCCCTGCGCGACGGCGGGGGAGGCGAAGGCGGAGGCTAGCAGAAGCGCGCGGATCATCATGAATTCTCTCCGGGATTTTACGGGCATCCGTTTACCCTGAGCTTCTCCGAAGGGGGCTGTCTTTCTTTCAACCGCCGCAGAAGAAAGACAGGGCTTCGACAGGCTCAGCCCGAACGGGGTTGGGGTTCAAACATGCTGGCTCCTACCGCACGCCGACCGCCAGCGCATCCGGCCGGCGTGTGTCCGCGCTGCCGAGGAAGCGATCGCCGTCGATCATGATCGACTGGATGCTGCCCATCGTGTTCGACGCGCGGACCTTGTGGCCCTTCGCGACGAGCAGCGGCACGATGTCCGGCGAGAAGCCTTCCTCCAGCTCGAGCGGTGCGTCGCCGCCGCCCTGGTTGAGGCGCGGGCGTTCGGCGGCCTCGGCGATGTTGAGCCTGTGGTCGATCACGTTCGACAGCAGCTGGACCATAGTCGCGATGATGTAGCCGCCGCCGGGCGTGCCGGTGACGAGCCACAGGCGGTCGCCCTTGAAGACGATGATCGGGGTGATCGTCGAGCCGACGCGCTTGTTCGGCGCGGGGCGCGTGGCCCTGTCGCGGCGCGCGCGTTCGCCCCAGGCGAGGTTGCCGAGCGAGTTGTTGAGCAGCACCCCGGTGCCGGGCGCGACGACGTGCGCGCCGTAGGAGGCGGACAGCGTGTAGGTGTTGCTGACCGCGTTGCCGTCCTTGTCCGCGACCGAGAAGTGCGTCGTGTCCCTGCTTTCGAACGGATAGGGATTGCCGTCCGCCACGTCCTTCGCGCCGAGCGACGCGTCGGGGCGGATCAGCTTCGCGCGCTCGGCGGCATAGGCCTTGCTCGCGAGGCCCTTGGCCGGCGTTACCCAGTCCGGCCCGCCGCCGACGAGGCGACGGTCGGCGGACACGATCTTCATCGTTTCCGACAGCAGGTGCAGGTTGGCGACGCTGCCCCATTTCGCTTCACCGACCGGGAAGCGTTCGAGGATGTTCATCGCCTCCGCCACGCTGACGCCCGAGGCGGTGGGCGGCATGTAGGCGATGCGGTTGCCGCGATAGCTCGACCAGATCGGCGCGGTGACGATCGCGCGGTAGCCGGCGAGGTCCTGCGCGTCGATCACGCCGCCGCCCGCCTTGATCCCGGCCGCGAGCCTGTCCGCCACGGGGCCGGTGTAGAAGCCGTCGCGGCCCTTCGCGGCGATCGCCTTGAGCGTCGCGGCGAGGTCCGGCGCGCGGAACGTCTCGCCCGCGGCATAGGCGCTGCCGTCGGGCTTGAAGAACATCGCCGTGGCGGCGGGATCGTCCGCCATCGCCTTGCGCTGGTCGGCGTTCGCGGTCGCCTCGTCGTCGGACAGGACGACGCCCTTTTCCGCCATCGCGATCGCGGGCGCGATCAGCGTGCCCCAAGGGAGCGAGCCAAAGCGGCGATGCGCCTCCCACAGGCCCGCAACGGTGCCCGGCGTCGCGACGCCTTTCATCGAATAGCCCTTGGCGGGATCGAACTTGCCGTCCGCGCCGACGAGCAGGTCGGGCGTCGTGTGGCGGCTGGCCTGCCCGTAATAGTCGATCGCGATGTCCTGCGCCGGCTTCCCGTCCGTCGCCGCCATGTGGACGAGCATATAGCCGCCGCCGCCGATATTGCCCGCGCGCGGCAGCGTTACCGCCAGCGCGAACGCGGTGGCGACCGCGGCGTCCACCGCGTTGCCGCCCTTGCGCAGGATCGCGGCGCCGACCTCCGCCGCCAGCCTGTTCTGGCTGACGACCATCCCGCCGCGCGCGACGCCGGGCTTGTGGATCGAATCATATGCGACGATGTCGCCGCCGCTGGCCGGGCGCTGCGGCCCCTCCTCCTGCGCGACGAGCGGGGTGGCAAGCGCCAGGAGCGCGGCCGCGGCGACGAAATGCTTCATCAGAACGAGGCCCGGATGTTCGCGTACCAGTAGCGCGAATAGGGGTTGTAGAGCGAGCCGAGGAAGCCGTTCGAGCTGAGCGGCGGCTTTTCGTTCGTCAGGTTGCGCACCCCGAAGCGCGCTCGGTAGCGGCCCTGGCCCGCGGGCGCCTTGAAGCTGATCTGCGCGTAGAGATTGTACGTCATCCGGTCCTCGATCAGCCACGGTGCCCCGGCCGCGTCGATCAGCCCGGTATCGTCGACATCGCTGGTATAGCTGGTGAAGCCGCCCAGTTGCAGGAATTTGTACTCCCATGTCGCGGTGCCCGTCACCTTCCACGCGGGCTTGCCGTTCTGGCGGACGAGATCGCCCGCGTCGGCGATCGCGGTGCCCGCGTTGATCGTGCCCGCCGCGCGCGCGTCGATCAGCGTCTGGATCGCGGGCGAGGGCTGGAGGAAGAATTTGTCGAGATAGGCCGCGTTCGCGCTGAAGCTGAACCGCCCGATGCCGAAATCGGGCAGCCGCCAGTTGACGCCCAGATCGAGCCCGGCGGCCTCCTGCGGCAGCAGGTTCACGTAGCGATCGTTGACGAACAGCACGCGGCCTGCGGGCGTCAGGCCGGAACCTGCGAACAGCAGCACGTCGTCCGCGGTCGGCGCGGCGCGGATCACGTTGGGGTCGCTCTGCCCCTGCGTGCGCAGCAGATAGTCGTTGATGAGCGCGTTGCCCTCGCCGAACAGCCCGACGATTCCCTTCTGCTTCACGTTCCAGTAATCCGCGGTGACCGTGATCCGCCCGACCGCGTCGTCGAGGAAATGCGGCTCCAGCACGACGCCCGCGGACCAGGTGTTCGACGTCTCGGGCGCGAGATCGGGGTTGCCGGAGCGCTGTGCGGTCGTCGCGAACGCCTGGCTGCATGCGGCGAAATTGGCGATCTGGCGGTTGCGCAGTTGCGCCTCGCAGCGGACGTAGTCGGTGCGGGTGTTGGAGCGTGTGACGACGCGGGCGTTGATCTGTTCCAGATTGGGCGCCTTGAACCCCTGCGCGTACGAACCGCGCAAGCGGATGCCGTTGACGACGTCCCACGCTCCCGCGATCTTGGGCTTGGCGACGCTGCCGACATCCGAATAATGCTCGTAGCGGCCCGCGACCTGCAACTCGATGCGGCGGACCAGCGGGATGTGCATGTCCGGGCTGACCACGGGGATGGCGAACTCGAGATACGCCGCGGCGACGGTGCGGCGGCCGCTGGTGTCGGGCGAGGGGCTGGTGCCGACGAGGTCCGATCCGTTGACGAACCCGCTGATCGGATCGGTAAAGGTGATCGTGCCGTCGACGCGCCCGTCGCGATCGTCGTTCTGCGTCTCGCGGCGGATCTCGCCGCCGATCGCCATGCCGACGTCGCCGCCGGGAAGCGCGAAGAGCGACGCGGTCGATCCCTTCAGGTCCGCCATCGCCAGCGTCGACGTGCTGATTCGGGTGGACTTGATGCGGATCGCGTCGATCGCGGCGCGGCTGCTGAACGTGCCGTCGGCGCCCGCGGGGGCGGCGAGGTTGCCGCCGTTGAACGGGTTGTATGCGTCGGGCGTCGACAGCGCGAGCTGGCGCTGGAGCAGAGTCTGGCTGATCCCGTCCGACGTGTCGCGCACGCGCGCCTTCGAATAGAGCAGCGCGCTTTCCCAGTTGAGCCCCACCGCCTTGAACCGCACCCCGCCGAGCAGACGATACTGCGTGTTCTTCACCTCGACCACGTTCGGACCGACATCGGCGAAATTGTAGCTGGCGAGCGTGATGCCCAGCCCGGCGGCGGGCGCGTTGATTCCGGCCAGGCGGTTGGGATTGGCGACGCCGTTGATCGTCGTCGCGCCGAACGGGTTCCAGTAGTTGGTCGCCGGGATGACGAGTGGGCCGGACGAGAGCGTGCCCGTCGACGCCTGCACGCTGCGCGTGTTGGCGAGATAGTACCCCGCCTCGCCGAACAGCTCGACGCCGTCGGTCAGGTCGTAATGCCCGGTGCCGAACAGGTTGACGCGCTCGACCTCGGGGATGACCGAGGTGTTGAACGCGGCGGGGGCGTCGAAGCGCAGGTTGCGGTCCGCCGCGGCGGTGTTGACGCCGTCGTCGATACACAGGCCATTGCCGAGGCCGTTGACCGCGGTCGTCTGGCAGCCGGTATTGGTCAGCGGCTGGATGTGGAACTGGCCCGACGCGTTGGTGAGGATCGTCGTGCCCTGCCGCACCTGCACGTTGCCGACCGTCTGGAACGAGCCCCATGGCGTGATCGTGCTGCGCCCGTCGACCGAGGTGGAGCCGGCGAAGCGGGTGTCGACGAACAGCGGCGTCTTGTCCGCCGACGCGGTGTAGGACTGGTCGCGCGCGCCCTGCGCCGTACGATGATCGTAGCTGGCGTAGAGCGTGACGTTGCCGCGCCCGCCCAGATCGGTGCCGGCGAGCAGGTTGAGGTTCGCCTCGGCGAGGTTGCTGCCCTCCGCGAAGCCGGTCTGCGCCTCGAGCTGGAGGCCGGTATAGTCGGTCTTGAGCACGGTGTTCACCACGCCCGCCACCGCGTCCGACCCGTAGATCGCCGCCGCGCCGTCGCGCAGGATCTCGAGCCGCTCGATCCCGAACACGGGGATCGCGTTGGTGTTGTAGGTGAGGACGGGGACGAGATTGTCGTCGGCGCGGCTGGTCGGGTGGTTCACGACGCGGCGGCCGTTGAGCAAGACGAGCGTGTTGCCGACGCCCAGGTTGCGCAGGTTGACCGAGCCGACGTCGCCGCGCGCCGCGTTCGAGCTGTTGGGCAGGTAGCTCGAATTGAAGCTGACGTCGCCGAACTGCGGGATCGCGCGGAACAGCTCGTCGCCCGACACCGCCGCGGTCGAGGCGATCTCCTGCTGGCCTACGACGGTGACCGGGAGCGCCGCGGTCGCCTTGCTGCCCTGGATCTGGGTGCCGACGACGACGATGTCGGTCGCGGGCGCGGTGTCGTCGCCCGCTACCGCGTGCTCGGCGGCGGTGGTGGCCTGCGCGGTTCCTTCGGTCTGGGCGGGCGAAGGCGTCACCTGCACCAGCGCGGCGGGGCGCAGCGACGCCTCGCCGACGGGCACGATCCGCAGCGAGTGGGGGCCGGTGACGCGATAGGTATAGCCGGTCTTTGCGAGCAGCCGGTCGAGTGCCTGTCGCGCGGTGAAGCGGCCGACGAGGCGCTGGGTGGACACCGCGCCGATCGCGGGATCGGTGAAGATCAGCTGCACTCCGGTCTGCTTCGCGACGCGGAACAGCGCGCCGTCGAGCGGCCCGGCGGCCACGTCGACCGCAACCGCGCGATCCTGCGCGGCGACCGCGGGTGCCGCGATCACGATCGCGCAGGCGGACAGCCGCAGGTGAGACGTCTTCATGATTGGATCCCCCGATCGCGGCCCGTCCCCACGGGCCTCTCCTAGCCATTGACGCGAAACAATCGGTCAGGCGAACCCCCGAGACGCATTATTTTTCGCACGTGCGGCATAAACCCGACGCATGAGGCTTCGCTTTTGCGCCGACTGCGCGTCATAGTCGGCATGGGGCTGCGGGGGGCGACGACGATGGCGGAGGTACGGCGCGTGGAGGCGCCGCCGTTCGAGGGGGCGGCGTTCGCGACCTATCGCGCGGCGCTGCGCGCGTTCGTGGCGCGGCGGATCCGCGATCCGCAGGAGGTCGACGATCTGGTGCAGGAGGCGTGCGCCCGGCTGATCGCGACCGCGCGGGACCGGACGCTCGACGAGCCGCAGGCGTATCTCTTCCGCATCGCTGCGAACCTGATCGCGGACCGGCACCGCCGCGCGCACCCGGTCGAGCAGTTGGCAGAGGCGCATCACCCAGCGATTGCGCCCGCGCAGGAGGAGGCGCGGCTGGCGACCGATCTCCAGGCGGCGCTGGTGCGGGCGCTGGACGAGCTCAACCCGCGGGCGCGCGAAGTGTTCGTGATGCGGCGCTTCGACGAACTCGGCACCGGCGAGATCGCGCGGCGGCTGGGGCTGAGCACGCGGATGGTGCAGAAGCACCTCACGACTGCGGTGGCGCATCTCTATGACCGGCTGGGCCATCTGATGGAGCGCGGCGCATGACCGGGCCGCATCATCTGCGCGACCGCTCGCGCGCGGTGTTCGAGACGTGGCTCGACGGGCGCGGCGACGCGCTCCACCCCGACGATCGCGCCGAGGCGGCGGCGTTCTGGGGCTGGCTGGGCGAGCGCGAGCGGCCGGCTGCCCGCGTCGAGCCGGGGCGGCGCTGGCGCTGGCCGGCGGCGGCGGCGGCTGTCCTGCTCGCGGTGGCGGGATCGGTCGGGTGGATGCTCCACGCCGATCCGCAGGCGCCTGTCTCCGAACGCTATCGTACCGCGCATGCGGAGCGCCGCGTCGTCCGGCTGGTGGACGGATCGACGGTGACGCTGGCGGCGGACACGCAGGTCGACGTCGCCTACACCGCGGGCGAGCGCAGGCTGCGGCTGGTGGCGGGCGAGGCGCTGTTCGCGGTGGCGCACAACGCCGCGCGCCCGTTCATCGTCGAGACGACGCATGGTGAGGTGAAGGCGGTCGGCACCGCGTTCGACGTTTCGCTGGGCAAGGGCGAGGCCGACGTGACTGTCGTCGAGGGCGTGGTCCGCATCGCGCTTCCCGGCGGCGGCGGGGAAGGCGGCGAGCCGATCGTGAAGCTGGCGCGCAAGGGCGAGATCGTGGCGTTCGGGGTCGCGGCGCGCGGTGGCGGCAGCGTCGGCTTCATCAGCCAGTCGGCGCCCGCCGATATCGAGAGCGCGACCGCGTGGACGCGCGGGCAACTCGTCTTCCACGGCGAGCCGTTGTCGCAAGTGATCGCGACGATCAACCGCTACGCCACCGACCGCGTGGTGCTGACCGATCCGAACGCGGCGAACGTGCCGGTCTATGGCGTGGTCGACCAGGGCGACACCGCCGCGATCCGGGATCTGGTGGCGCATCCCGATGCGGTCGCGATCCGGGCGGGGGCGGGGCGGTAGCGGCTCCCCCGGGATGGATACGCGTTCGTTTAGCTCTTGAAACTTTCCACGATCGTCACCCCGGAACAAGTCCGGGGTGACGATGCCGCTGGCAACTCACCCCGCCAGCGGCATCCCGAAATCGGGCTTGGGCTGGTCGGGGGACAGCACCCAGCGATAGACGCGCTCGAGCATCGCTGCCTTGGAGTCCCACGCGAACACGCGCGCGCGAGTGCGCCCGGCTTCGGCCATCGCGTCGAGCATCGCGGGGTCCGCCGCCACCCGTTCGAGCACGGCCCGCAGCGACGCGACGATCGCGGCGCGGTCTCCCATCGGCAGCAGGAACGCACAGTCCGGGGAGGCGAATTCGGGCGGGCCACCATAATCGACCACGGCGGGCACCACGCCCATCGCCATCGCCTCCATCACCACCGCGCCGCCGAATTCGCGGATCGCGGGCGCACACATCACATCCGCGACCGCGAGTTCCTCCTGCACCTGCCGGTGATCGACGTCTCCCGCGAAGCTGACCGCGCCGCCTATTCCAAGTGCTGCGGCCCGCGCCTCGATCGGCGGGCGCATCGGCCCCGATCCGACGAAGCGCAGCGTCGCATGGCCCGAGGCGAGCAGGGATTGCGCGGCTTCGAGAACCAGGTCGGGCCCCTTGTACGGCACGAGCCGCCCCAGGAACGCGATCCGCAGCGGGCCATCGGCGCGGGGCCGGCGTTCGATCGAGAAACGGCGCGGATCGATTCCGTTCTCGGGCAGGTAGATCGCGCGTCCGGCGAACTGCGGCGGGTTGCGCGCGACCATGTCGCGGGAGCCCAGCAAAAGCGCCGCCGCATTCGCGCGCATCGCGGTCAGCCCGGGGACGAAGCGCGTGACGCCGCGCAGGTACGACATCCACTCGCCCTCCGCACGCCGCACGTCGGCATAGCCGTCCGGCCAGGGGAGCCCGCCGTTGATCGGGCCGACCACCAGCGGCACGCCGATGCTCGGCAGCCGGAGCGCGAGGACGCTCGGCTGATCCGGGCTGACGGGGACGATGCGGTGGACGAGATCGAACTCGCGCGCGACCAGCGCCGTGTGGAACCGTCGCCAGACGCGCCACTCGAACAGCGACACCGCGGGCAGCGACAGCGCCTGCCACACCCCCCAGCCGCGTTCGGATCTCCGGCCGAAGATCGCGTTGCGGATGCCCTCGCGCACGCGCTTCAACGGCGTGGCGTCGACGATCGTGAAGTCGCGCCCCTCGACCAGCCCGGCGCGAAGCAGCGGCGCGCGGCTTTCCGTCTCGGTCACGATGTGGACGTCGAGCCGGCGTCGCAGCGCCTCCGCCTGCGCCCACCCGATCAGCGCCGCGGCGCGGCCTTCGGGATCGCACGATTCGGCGACGAGCAGGACGCGCGGCGAAGCGGAACCGGTGGATGTCATTGCGGTCCGCGATGCGCCTCCCAGCCTCCGCGCGCAATCCCGTACACGCTCCGCCCGTGCCACCTCGGGAGCCCGGGCATCAGGCGAGATAGTCCCGCCAGGCGGCCTGCCCGATCACGTCGTACCGCGTCATCTCCGCGACCAGCGTGCGCAGTGACTCGACCCCGCCGAGCGCATCGGGGCGCAGCGGATCGCGGACGATCCGGCGGATCGCCTCGCGCCCCAGCCGCAGCGTGGTCGCCGCGACGGTGGCCAGCGGCTCGTCCGGGCTGGCCACGCGATGTGCCGCGAGCGCCGCGGTCAGTGCGGCGTGGCCGGCGTCCTCGCGAGTCTCGCGCCAGCTGCCGCGCAGCCCCGTCTCGCGCGCGGAGTCGAGATCCGCGACGCGGGCCAGGAACAGCGACCCCGCCGCACCCAGATCGGCGAGCGTCGCGCGGACCGCCGCCGTGCCGCCGATGCGATTGTCGGGGCGCATCCAAAGATTGGCCTCGATTTCGTCGAACCCCTCGAGATCGAAGGCGCGCAGCGTACGCCGCCACGCCGTCCGGTCCGCGCGCTCGGCGGCGCCCGTCACCGCGAGCAGCCACGCGCCGTCCCACGCCACCCGCCGATCGATCACGGTGCGCCAGCCGCGCAACCGCCGCACGATCGGCTCCGCCTGCGGGCCGCGTGCGTAGACGCCGCGCGCGACCTGAACGAGGCGGCCATCGGCGCGCAGCCGTGCGATCGCGGTGCGGATCCCCGTCGGCTCGATCCCGAACGCCGCGCCCGCCTTGACGAGTGCCGCGGTCGTCGCCGTCGGCGCATCGCCCCGCGCGACGAGGTCGAGCACGATCGTCCGGGCACCAGGGTTCGGCAGATCGATGATATGTTGCACTATTTGTCCAGATGCGACATGATAAGACACTAACCGATAGGATGTCCCGTGACGACCGTGCCCGATATGCCCGCGCGCCGGGTCAATCTCCACCGGCATCTGACGCCCGCCCAGATCCGCGCGGTCCGCGCGCGCTCGACGTGGCGGGGGGTGGGGATGATCGCGCATTGCTGGGCGGTGATCGCGGGGGCGATGGCGCTGGTCGCGTGGGCGCCCAATCCGCTGACGATCCTGCTGGCGATCGCGGTGGTCGGGTCGCGCCAGCTGGGGCTGGCGATCCTGATGCATGAGGGCGCGCATGGCGGGCTGGCGACGGACGCACGGATCAATCTGTGGCTCAGCCAGTGGCTGTGCGCCTATCCGGTCGGCGCGGAGACGCTGGCCTATCGCACCTATCATCTGGACCATCACAGACATGCGCAGACCGGGGCGGATCCCGACCTGCACCTGTCCGCCAAGTTTCCGACGACGCGCGCGAGCATGCGGCGCAAGCTGGTCCGGGACCTGACGGGGCAGACCGGGTTCAAGCAGCGCCGCGCGCAGCTTCGCGCTGCGATGGGCAAGCCGGGGGCACCTCTGTCCGGACGCGTGCGCCATTTCGTGCGCGCGCTGGGGCGGCCGATCGCGGTCAACGCGGGGCTGTTCGCGATGCTGGCGGCGGCGGGATATTGGTGGCTCTATCCGCTGCTGTGGGTCGTCCCGTTGCTGACGTGGCAGCAGGCGGTGACGCGGATCCGCAACATCGCGGAGCATGCGGTCCTGCCCGCAGGCGATCCGTGGCGCATCGCGCGGACGACGCAGGCGGGGTGGCTCGCACGCGCGTTCCTTGCGCCTTATTGGGTGAACTATCATGCCGAGCATCACCTGCTGCCCTACGTGCCCTGCTATCGGCTGAAGCGGCTCCACGCGATGCTGGCCGAGGCGGAGGTGGTCGAGCGGCTGGAGGTGCAGCCGGGATATGCGCCGACGCTGCGGATGGCGGCGGCGCGCGGCTAGGCGCGGCGGAGCAGCGACGCCAGCCCCGCGATGGGCACGAACCCCAGATGGCGGCGGATCGCCAGCGCGGTCGCGACGCTGCCCACCGCGATCGTCAGCGAGGTGGCGAGCGCGGCGCCCTCGCTGCCCCAGAGCGAGCCCAACACTGCGAGCGCCACCGCGAGCACGCAGAGCGTCGCGAGGTTGATCCGGCGCAGCGTCGCGGCATGGTTCGTCATCCCCAGCAGCTCCGATCCCGCGGTACAGCACACC
This sequence comes from Sphingomonas sp. Ell38C01, assembly GCF_055231975.1. Taxonomy (NCBI): domain Bacteria; kingdom Pseudomonadati; phylum Pseudomonadota; class Alphaproteobacteria; order Sphingomonadales; family Sphingomonadaceae; genus Sphingomonas; species Sphingomonas sp. Ell38C01. The sequence continues at coordinate 1,537,579 of NZ_JBUYVA010000001.1, forward strand.
GCCACCGCCTGGCCGATCATCAGCAGGCGCAGCGTCGGTGCGGCCGCCTCGAACCCGTGACCGACCAGCCCGAGCAGCGGTGCGGGAAAGGCGAGCATCGCCGCGATCGGCAGCACCGCGAGGACGATGACGAACGCGATCGCCTGCGCCGCCGCCCGGCGCAGCGTTTCCATGTCGCCGCGCGCATAGAGCTGCGCGAAACGCGGCGCGCTGATCGCCGCGATCGTGCCGACCAGCAGGTTGATCGCCAGCGCGATCCGCCATGCGACGGCATACAGCCCGACCGCCGCGTCGCTGGCGACGACGCCCAGCACGAGTGCCGGGGCATAGCCGAGCAGCAGCTGGACCATCTCGGTCGAGAACAACGCGATCCCGGTCGCCAGCAGCGGTTCGGGCGGCGAGGCGGCGGACGCGTCCGCGCGCGGCAGGCAGCGGTGGAGCAGGACCAGCGCGATGACGGCGTTGACCGCGGTCGCCGCCGCGATCAGCAGCAATGCGCGCTCGATGTCGAGCAGCACGAATATCGCCCCCAGGCAGAAGAGCGTCGGCCACAGCCAGCTATACACCATCAGGCTGAGCCCGAGTCGATGGAGCCCGGCGAGCGCACCGCCCGCGATCACGCCGATCGTCAGCGGCAGTACCGTCGCCGCGCCCAGCGCGAAGGCGCGCGCGAGTTCGGGCTTGCCGACGACATGCACCGCGAGCGGCTGCGCGAGCAGCAGGATCGCCGCCATCGTCGCCAGCGACAGCGGCACCGCGATACGAAACGCACGCGCGACCGCGGCCCGCGCCGCGGCGGGGTCGCCCCGTTCGATCGCGCGCGCGATCGAACGGGTCAGCGCGCGATCGATGCCGACGCGGCCGAAGCTGGCAGCCAGCATCATCAGGCTGAACGCGATGTAGAACCCGCCCGCCGCCGCGACCCCGAGCTGCGCGGCGACGATCAGGTGGAAGGCATAGCGGCTGGGCAGGTCGATCAGGCGTACGCCGGTGCTGACGATCTGGGTCCACACCACGCTGCCTCTCAGCGCGCGGAACCGGGCGAGCGCGCCCGTCATCGGTGCGCCGACAGGCTTTGGGCCGACAGGGCCTGGAGCGTCTCCAGATAGACCACATCGTAGCGACGGCGGATGGCGGAGCCGTTGAAATGATGATCGGCGTGCGCGAACACCGCGATCCGCGCGGGCGCGAACGCGGCGATCGCATCCTCGCCGCCGAGCTGCGCGCGGACCTCGGGCAGGCCGGGATCGTCGTCGCTGAACAGGAACAGCGTGTGGACTCCGCGGTCGGCCAGCGTGCGTATCTGGCGACGCGCGCGCAGGTGCGCGGGATCGTGCCCGCGCCGCGCCAGCCGTCGCAGCCGAAGCGCCATAGCCCCGCGCGCGCGCCGCGCGAGCGCCGCGCTCACCCCGCCGATATCGACCTGCCCCAGCACCACCCGGCGCACGCCGCCGGCGCGGATCGCGCGCCAGTAGGATCTCAGCGTGCGCTTGGGCGGCGGGGCGACCCCGCCGGTTTCCGCCAGCGGGTCCCAACCGATCGCGGGCATGTTGACCAGGAGCGTGCCGACGATGCGCGCGTCGGCGAGCGCGGCGTGATACGCCATCTCCGCGCCCGAGCAGAGTCCGCTGGCGATGATGCCGCCCGGCGCGATCGCGGCGAGCGCGTGGACCCCCGCGATCGCCTCCGCCAGCCGCGCGGGATCGGAGAAGGGACGACCCCGCCCTGCCGCGCACGGGCTATCTCCCATCCCGGTCAGGTCGAGGCGCAGCGACGCGAAGCCGTGCGCGGCGAGCCGGCGCGCGAGCGGCACCTGCGCGCCGCCATTGCCGATATGGTGGCTGCTGCCCTCGTGCAGCATCAGTGCCGCGACCGGGGCGGGTGGTCGGTCGCGCGGGCGGCAGAGGATGGCGAAGGTCGCGCCGTAGGGGCCGAGGCGGAGCGGGCGTTCCTCGACGTCTTCGGCAAGAACAAGGTGGTCGGCGATCGGGACCGCGCAGGTAGCGGAGACGTCGGCACGTGCGGGCAGCGCCTGTACCCAGCGCACGGTCGCGGCGAAGGTGGCCTCCGGCACCACATGCGTCGTCGGATCGCGCATGAAGGCGGGATAGTCGGCGAAGGCGTGTTCGGTCAGCGGGGTGCCGGCGTCGCGCCACGCGGCGACGAGCGCGGCGGTGCGCGGGTTGGCGTGGTGCGGCGCGATCAGGACCGGCACCGCGGGCGCGGGCATCGTCGCCATGTCGAGTGCGCGGATCCCGTCGCGCAGCGCCGCGCTCCAGTGGAAGCCGTTGGTGTTGAGCGGTGCGGCGGAGGCGGCGGGCGGAACCGGATCGAGCAGCGCGAGCGGCGAGAACCGCACCGACACGCCCAGATCGCGCATATACTGCGCGCCCGACAGGATCGGCGCGAGCATCGCGACGCCTGCCACCCCCTCGATCTCGCCAAGCGCCGCGATGGACAGAGTCGCGCCTGCCCTGAGGCCGCACAGCACGACCGCGCCGACGCCGGCTTCCTGCCGCAGCGTATCGACCGCGCAGGCGATGTCGGCGATCATCGTTTCGACCGACAGGTCGGCCGGTGCGCTGTCGCCGGTGCCGCGATAGTCGAACCGCAGCGTCGGCACCCCCACGGCGGCGAACCGGTCCGCGAGCAGCATCATGCCATAGCGCGTGCAGACTTCCTCCTGCGCCAGCGCGCCGCAGATCACGACACCGGTCGCGGGGCCGGTGGCGGCGGAGCGGGGCGCGACGTGAAGCCAGCTAAAGCGCCCGTCGAAATAGAGTGCGCGCATTCGTGCGGGCGCGGCGGTCATCGTCGTGCTGGCGGTCATCGGCGGGCGCCGGGGGATGGTGCCGAAGCGTCGACCGGGCGGACGAGCACGGTGCGGGGGAGAACGGCGGTCGTCACGCCGTCGGGTGTAGGTCCCGTCGAAGGACTCAACAAGCGCCTCAGGGTGCTTCATTCCGGCACGGCTTCGCGCTAGGCACGTCCGCGATGATCCTCGATGCGCACGCAATACCGGCGGGAACGACGCTGACGGACGACGTGTGCATCGTCGGCGCGGGCGCGATCGGGATCACGCTCGCGCTCGCGCTGGCGAGGGCGGGGCGCAGCGTGTTGCTGCTGGAGGCGGGGGGCGAGGGGCACGACGAGGCAGACCAGGCATTCTATGCCGGAACGGTCGTCGACCCGGCGCTGCACAGTCCGCTCGACGAATATCGCGAGAGGCGGCTGGGCGGATCGACGACGATCTGGGGCGGGCGCTGCGTGCCGTTCGACGCGATCGATTTCGCCGCGCGCGACTGGGTGGCGGACAGCGGCTGGCCGATCGGGCGCGACGCGCTCGACGCCTGGTATCCGGAGGCGAACCGGATCTGCGAGGCGGGTGCGTTCGCCTATGATGCGGGCACGGCGCTGCCGGGGCCGCTGCGGCCGATGATCGCGGGGTTCGCGGGCACCGCGTTCAGCGACGACACGCTTGAGCGGTTCAGCTGCCCGACCGATTTCGGCCGGCGCTATCGGCACCGGCTGGCGCAGGCGCCGGGGGTGCGGGTGATGCTCCACGCCAACGTCGTCGCGATCGAGCGGAACGAGGGCGGCGGGCGGGTCGAGCGACTGGCGGTGGCGACGCGCGAGGGCGCGCGGTTCGCGGTCGAGGCGCGCGAGGTGGTGCTGGCGGCAGGCGGACTGGAAACCGCGCGGCTGTTGCTGGCGAACGCGATCGGCGCGGAGCACGACGTCGTCGGGCGCTATTATATGAGCCATGTCGCGGGGACGATCGGCACGGTCCGCGCGGCGGGCGGTGCGGCGGCGGTGTGGCATGGTTATGATGTGGCGGACGACGGCACCTTTTGCCGGCGGCGGCTGGCGCTGACCGAGGCCGCGCAGCGCGCGCACCGTGTCGGCGGTTTCGTCGCGCGGCTGCACCACCCGCGGATCGGCGATCCCGCGCATGGCAGCGGCGCGCTCTCCGCGCTCCAGCTCGGCCGCGCGTTCGTGCCGCGCCAGTTCCGCAAGCGGCTCGACGACGGGGACAGCGGTGTCGCGCGGACGGTCCGCCACGTCGCCAACATCGCGCGCGAGATCCCCGCGGTGGCGGGATTCGCGTGGCGGATGGGGGTGGCGCGGCGGCTGGCGGCGCGCAAATATCCGTCGGTGGTCGTCACCCCGCGCAACGGCGTGTTCAGCCTCGACTTCCATGCCGAGCAACTGCCCAACCGCGACAGCCGGGTGACGCTGGCGCACGACGATCGCGACGCGCTCGGCGTGCCGCGGCTGCGTGTCGACTGGCGCTACCTGCCGGGCGATGTCGCAACGGTGCGGACCGGGCTGCGGCTGCTGGCGGCGGACCTCGCTCGGTCGGGTTGCGGGACGCTCGACTATGACGACGCCGCGGTCGAGCGCGAGATGGTGCGCGACGGCGCGTATCCGGGGCACCATATCGGCACCGCGCGGATGGGCGAGGACGCGCGGACGAGCGTAGTCGACCGCGACTGCCGCGTCCACGGCGTCGGCAACCTGCACGTCGCGGGGGCGGCGGTGTTCCCGACGTCGAGCCAGGCGAACCCGACGCTGACCGCGGTGGCGCTGGCGCTGCGGCTGGCGGATCGGCTGGGAGGACCGTGATGCGGGTGCTGGTGCTGGGCGCGGGCGGGTTCGTCGGGCGCAGGCTGGTCGCGGCGCTGGCCGCGGGCGACTGGGCGACGCCGGTTTCGGGCGTGCGGCGCGCGGGGGCCGGGGCGGGCGAGCAGATCGTGCTCGACGCGACCGACGCGGCGCAGGTGCAGGCCACGATGGCGTCGGTCGATGCGGTGGTGAACTGCGTGACGGGCAGCGATGCCGCGATCGTCGCGGGGGCTCAGGCGCTGTTCGGCGGACCCGCGGGTGTTCGCGTCGTCCATATGAGCTCGATGGCGGTCTATGGCGACGTGACGGGGCTCGTCGGCGAGGACGCGGCGCTGGCGGGCGCGGGCGGCTATGCGGGCGCGAAGGTGGCGGCGGAGCGACTGGCGGCGGCGCGCGGCGGGGTGTCGGTGCTGCGGCCGGGGTGCATCTATGGCGGGGGCAGCCCGCAATGGACCGCGCGGATCGCGGACCTGCTGCGCGCGCGCCGGATCGGAGACCTGGGCGCAGCGGGCGACGGGTGCAGCAACATCGTCCATGTCGACGACGTGGTCGCGGCGATCGTCGCGCTGCTGCGCGCGCGCGCGCAGGACGGCGCGGTGCTGAACCTTGCGATGCCGGGGGCGCCCGACTGGAACGGGTATTTCCTGGCGTTCGCGCGCGCGCTGGGAGCGGTGCCGATCGTGCGGGTGCCGGGATGGCGGCTGAAGGCGGAGGCGCTGGCGGCGATCCCGATCAAGCTGGCGGAGCGCGCGCGCCTGCCCGTGCCCGCGTCGATCCCGCCCTCGCTGGTGCGGTTGTGGGCGCAGGATATCACGCTCGATACGCGCGCGGCGCAGGCGTTGCCGGGGATGGCGTGGACGTCGCTCGACGATGGGGTGGCGGAGGCGGCGCGGTCGGTGGGGGCGTGATCCCGGCTCGTCACTCCGGTGAAAGAGCGCTGTCCCTTCCACGTTCGTGCTGAGCTTGTCGAAGCACTGCCGTTCCTCTGCAACCGCCGAGAAGAAGGGCAGCACTTCGACAAGCTCAGTGCGAACGGTCGGGTAGGTTGCGAATCTTCAACAGAAGTCGCTTGGATGTTATGGCTACGGCCCCAGCACGAACAGCGTCACGCTCTGCGCAGGCAGCGTCGTGGTGAGGTGGGCGCCCGCATAGGCACCCGGCGCGAGCGGTGAGAGCTTGCCGTCCGCGAGCAGCCAGCCGCCGATGCGCCCGCGCGGCGGCACCCCGGCGAGCGCCATGTCGATCCGCGCCGGCGCGTCGGCGCGCTTGTTGATCGCGACGACGGTCAGCGCGCCGTCCGGGCGGGTGGCGGCGAAGGCGGCGAGCGTGTCGGGATCTGGGACGCGCGCGGCGACGCTGGTGTCGCCGAAGCCGGCACCGCGCCCGCCCGGGTTGCGGAACAGCTGCATCGCCAGCCACACCGGCGAACCGCGCGGCGGGACGATCCAGCGCGTCGCGATGTCCACCCCCTCGCGCCCGAAGATGCCCAGCACGTCGGCCTGCGCGGTCGCGCCGTTCATCGACGTCTCCGCGCCCCAGCTATATTCGGTGACCGCGATCGGGGTGCCGGGGTGGTAGTAGCGATCGACCCACCCGCGCAGCCGGGGGATCAGCGCGATGCGGTCCTTGATCCACGTCTCGTCGACATAGGCGGGATCCCATAGCGAGCGGGTCGAGCGGTTGCGGCGCGCCTGCATCGCAGGCGAGACGTCGGGGCGCGTCGCGTCGTACTCGCCACCCTGTGGATAGTAATGAAGGCTGACCACGTCGACCGGATGGCCCGCGCGCTTCCACTGCGTCAGCAGCCACGGGACATAGTCCAACCCGCCGGTCTGCGCGCGGCGATCGGGCGCGTCGTCGAAGCCGTGGGCGTAGCCGTGCTGGAGATCGAAGCCGCTGTAGCGATAGCCGTTCCAGCCCCATTCCTCGGGCGCCATCACCTTCGCGGACGGGTCGACCGCCTTGACCATCGCCGCGTAGCGGATGGTGCTGGCGGCGATCTCCGCGGCGTGCGCGCCGACCGGACGGACCGCGCGGTGCGTCTCGAACCAGAGGCTGGGTTCGTTATCGAGCGCGTAATAGCGCACCCCGCCCGCGTCGGCGCGGCCCCAGCGCTTGACGAGCGCCTCCACCCATCCGCGCTGGAACGCCGCGTCCGCGGGGCGTGCCGCGTCGGTCGGGTCGTTGCCGGTCACGCGCGTGCCGTCCGGGCGCAGGCCGTTGCCCGCGTCGGGATACCACGCGTCGGTTTTCTGCTGCGCGCCGTATTTCGCGACCGAGAAGGCGGCACGGCGCGTGCCGTCGGGGGCGGGCTGCGAGACCCAGCCGGTCATCGGCAGCGTCAGGATCGCGGCCGCGTTCCCTGCGCGGGTGGCGGTGACGAAGCGGTCGCCGGTGAAGCACCCGGTATCGTCCGGCTTGCAGGGGATCGTCTCGTGGAACCAGTCCTGCCCCGCGCCGCGCGCATCGGCCTGCCAGTTGTAGAGCGACGCGCTGTTGCCGCCCGACCGGTCGAGCGGCGCGCCCAGATCGCGCAGCGCCGCGGCATCGGCGAAGGCGACGCCGTAGATCAGCGGGCTGATCGGGCGACGGTTCGCGGTCGCGTCGATCGCGATGCGGACGATGCCGTCGGCGGACGGCGGGGCCGCGGGGGCGGCGAGCAGCGGGAGCGCGATGGCGGCGATGGCGGCGCGGATCATGGTCATGCAGGTGTACCGATACACTAGGCGGGCTTACCCTTCCGTTCGTTTCGAGCGAAGTCGAGAAACGCGGCGCAGCGCTTTTAACACGTTTCTCGACCTCGGCTTGTCCTGAGCGCCTGCCTTGGCAGGTAGTCGAAGGGCTCGAAACGAACGGGTTGGGTTGGGTCTATGACCGGAGAGCGCCTGCATCATTGCGGGCGCGATCGAGCGCGTAGATCATGATCGCGAGGATCGTCGCGATCTCGCCGGGCGCCAGCGTCAGCGGGTTGAGCGGCGAGGTGATGAGCGCGAAGACCAGATAATCCTGCAGCGCGGCGAGGAACGGCGTGTCGCCCGCCGCGCGCGCCTGCCGCGCGATCCACAGCGCGCGCAGCGGGATGGCGAGGATCAGCAGCGCGCCGAGGATGCCGAACTCGAACACCACCCCCAGCCACGCGATGTCGGCGAGGAAGAAGAAGTGGTTGAAATACTGCATCAACCCGGTGCGATCGAGCGGGCTGATCGTGCCGACGCCGAACATCCACGCGAGCGGGTTGAGCCCGAGGAAGTCGATCGCCTTGACGGTGGTGATCCAGCGCGTGTCGAACCCGCTCTCGCGGCTGGTGTCGAACACCGACGCCAGATACGGCACCGAGAACAGCGCCGCGAGCGCGAGCGGGATCGCGGCGGCGAGCAGGATGCGCAGTCGCGGGGAGGCGGCGATGAACGCGTTGATCGCGACCACGCCGGACAGGCCGATCACCGTCGTGCGCTGGCGCACCACCAGCACCGCCAGCGCGAACCCGGCGGCCGCGGGCAGCAGCCACGCGAACCCGTCCCCAGACAGCCAGCGGCGATACCAGTAGAAGGTGCCGATCAGCGCGAAAAACATCGGCATGCGGATGCGGTTGCCGCGATTGTCCGCGCTCAGCATCGGCGCGGTCTCGATGTCGTAGGGGGCGACGTACCAGCGCTGCGGCGCGAACAGCCACAGCGCGATCAGGATCGCGAAGGTGACGAGCGCGGCGACGAGGAAGGTGGCGGCGATCTCGTCGAGCGTCGGTCGCCACCAGCGCAGCAGCGCCAGGAACGAGAAGACGTAGAGGATCGGCAGCAGCTTCACCTGCGCGGTCAGCCCGACGAGAAAGCCCTGCTGGAACGTCCAGATCCCGATGATGCTGGGGACGAGCAGCAGCCACGCGAAGGTGACGAGCATCTGCCGCGTCGCGACCGGGCGTGGCCAGCGCAGCAGGAGCAGCGCGAGCGGCAGCGAAAGGATCGGGAACAGCTTCGACAGCGCCCAGAGCGGGGGCACCTGCTTCACATAGCTGAACACCTGCCCGAACATCAGCGCGGGCAACAGCAGCGCGGCGACCATCGCCCAGCGCACCCGTGTGGGGGCGGGCGCCGCCGAAGCGACGGCGTCAGTTCGCCGTGACGGTGCGTGCGCCGACGTCACCCACATTGAAGTTCAGGCTCCGGCTGAAGGGCAGCACCCGGTTGATGTGCTGGTCGATCCACAGATTGACCTCGGCGATCGAGGAGCGGGGCACGAAGACGACGTCCTGCGCGCGGAGCGCCGCGTCCTGGCCGACGCCGCCCGCCTTCACATAGGCGCGCAGGTTCACATAGCGCAACGACGGGCTGCCGTCGGGCATCTGGCGGATGACGACGACCTGCTTGGACTTCGCGGTTTCCAGCACGCCGCCCGCCAGGATGATCGCGCGCATCGCGTCGGTCGGCCCCACGAGCTTGACCGCGCCGGGGGTGCGGACCTCGCCGCCGACATAGACGGTGGCGCCATAGGTGCGCACCGACAGCGACGGGCGCGCATTCTCGACGATGCTCGCGCGGCGCAGCGCGGCGGCGATCTGCGCCTCCGCTTCGGTCACCGTCTGGTCGGCGACTCGGATCGAGCCGATCAGCGGGATCGTCAGCCGGCCGTCGGGACCGATCGGGCCTTCGTAGTTGAGCTCGGCATTATAGGGGTAGGTGATCGCGATCTGGTCGCCCGGGCCGAGGCGATAGGCGTCGGTCTGCGACGATGCAGGCGCAGCGGCGACGACGCGCGTGGCGGGCGCGCCATAGATGTTGCCCTGGGCGCCCGCCGCGACAGGGCAGGCGAGCGCGACGATCGCGAGCCAGCGTCCCATGATGGCACCATTCGCGCGGCGCACGATGGTTAAGGGGAGGGAAATGTCCTTTTCCATGGCCAAGCTCGCTCGTATCATTGTCGGAACAGCCTCTTAGCGGGTCGCGCGGCGGCCGGGCAGCGGGAATCGGATCCCCGGTCTGTGCCGATCTGCGACGGTTTTCGTGGCGGAGGATCCGCCGGGGCAGGCGACCGTATCTTTCGCGACGAAAGCGAGTAGCGCACGACGACCATGTTGAAGCCGCCAGCCTCTCCCGCCCCCGATGCCGTCGCTGCCATGCCGCCGCGGACGCTGTACGGTACGTTGAACGGGGCGTTCCGGTACTGGCGGGTGGCGCTGGCGATCATGGGCGTGGCGATCCTGCTGGGCGTGCTGGCGGCGATGCTGGTGCCGCCGACGTATCGCGCACAGGCACGGCTGCTGACGCTGAACGCGGGCATCTACGACATGCAGGCCGAGAATGGCGGGGGCAATCCGGGACAGGTGCTGAACCCCACCGACGTCGCCAATGTCGAGATCCAGCTGCTGGAGAGCGCCGAGCTTCACCGCACCGTTGCACGGCGCGAGCTGGGCGCGGGCGCGGATGCGGCGGCGGTATCCGCACGCGCCGCCGCGCTGGAGGCGAAGCTCCACGTCACCAAGGTGACCGACGCGAACGTGATCGAACTGACCTATGCGGATCGCGACCCGCAGGCGGCTGCGAAGACGTTGCAAGCGGTGCTCGACACCTATTTCGCGACTCGTGCGGAGGTGCTGACCGCGGGGCGGCTCGGATTCCTGAGCGCACAGCTGGCCAAGGTGCAGGCGCAGCTCGACGACGTCGACCGCCGGATCGTGACCGTCCAGCGCGAGAACAACGTCGTCGACATCGCGGCGCAGATCGCGGGCGCGGTCACCCAGAGCAACGACCTGACCAAGGCGCGGCTGGATTCGGAGGCGGCGATCGCGGACGGCCGGCGCAACGCGGACACGCTGCGGCGGAGCGCGGGATCGGTGCCGCGGCAGGTGGAGCTGTACGCCGACAATACCGAGGCGGCGAAGGCGCTGGGCGACATGCAGACCTCGATGCTCCAGCTGCGCGCGCGGCGCGCCGATTTCGCGTCGCGCTACATGGCCGCGTCGCCGCAGGTGCAGCAGCTCGACAAGCAGATCGCCGGGCTGGAGGGCGCGATCGCGCGGCAGCGGCGCGACCTGGTGACGACGCGGCGGACCGGACGCAACGAATTCTACGACACCGCGCGCGACCGGCTGGCGCAGGCGGACGCGGTGGTGGCGGGCAACAGCGCGCGGCGCGGCGTGCTGGGCGCGCAGGAGGCCGCGTCGCGCGCGCGGCTGGCGCAGCTGATCGGCGTGTCCGACACGCTGTCGAAATTGCGGCTCCAGCATGACATATTGAGCGACTCGGTCCGCGCGGTGTCGGCGCGCGTCGAGCAGGCGCGGATCCAGCAGAACCAGGCAACGAGCGCGGGCAGCACCAACGTCCGCGTCGTCGAGGCGCCGACCCCGCCCGAGCGGCGGAGCAACCCGCCTGTGCTGTTCATCGTCGCGGGTATCGTCGTTGGGCTGGCGCTCGCGGGGATCGCGCTGGTGGTGCTCGCCAGCCTGCGCACGACATTTTTGTCGGCGGAGGAAGCGTCGCGCGCGCTCGACCTGCCGGTGCTGCCGATCGGGGAGGGGCCGGAGGCGGCGCAAAAGGCCTGTGCCGAACTCGCCGCGGCGGTCGATGGTGAGGGCGCGGCGGACGGATCGACGCTGTTGTTGGTGTCGCCGGGGTCCCGCAGCGATCTGCAACAGGTGGCGATGGGGCTGGGCACCGCACTGGCACGGCGGGCGCCGGGTCGGGTGATCCTCGTCCGGTTCGCGGCGGGTGGCCGCGTGCCGCACGACCCGTCGATGCTGCCGATCCAGGACTGGAGCGGCGTCGCGACGACGGTGATCGGGACGGATGCGTGCGTCCGGCGCGGGGTCGCGGCCGGGCTGCTCGGGGCGCTCCGGCAGCGGTACGACCATGTCGTGGTCACGGTGCCGCCGGCATCGGCCTCGGTCGACGGCGTCGCGCTGGCGGGCGTGGTCGACGCGGTCGCGCTGGTGGTGCGCGCGGACGTGACGACCGCGCGCGCGGCGCAGGCGCTGGCGGTGGCAATCCGCGAGCGTGGCGGGTATCTGCTGGGCGCGGTGCTGCTGGGGGTGCGGGACCATGTGCCGGCGTGGCTCCGGCAGCGACTGGGCGGCGGGGAGCGCGGGGATGGGTGACAGGGTTACGCCCGATCGTTCCGTTCGTGCCGAGCCCTTCGACTTCGCTCTGGAGAGCCTTGTGGAAGCGTTGTCCGTCTCTTCATGCGTCGCGGAAGAAGGGCAGCACTTCGACAAGCTCAGTGCGAACGGAGCGGTTTTGGCGAGCGCTATCGCAAATCAGCCCGGGCCCCTATGCTGAACCGGACTACCCCACCAGCGTCGGACCCCGCACCGGTCTGCGGCGACCGCTCGGCGGCGGGGCCGATCGGGTCGAAGGCCGGGCGGCGGGTGCAGGCGCGGTTGATGATCGCGGCGGGCGATGCGCTGGCGCTGCTGACGGGGATCGGGATCGTCGGCCTCGTGCGGCTGGCGATGGGGCTGCGCGACGAGGTGGGGCATGTGATGTCCGCGCTGCTGCCGCTGTTCCTGGCGGTGGCGCTGTACCATCACGCGTACGATCGCGACGCGATACTCGACTGGCGGCGCGGGTATCGCCGCGCGGTATCCGCGCTGGCGGTGGCGTTCCTCGCGCTCGTCGGCATCGCGTTCGCCTTGAAGATCAGTGCGGACTATTCGCGCACGATCGTGCTGATGGGGGTGGTGGTGTCCGCCGGGCTGCTCGCGCTGTCGCGCTGGGCGGCGTCGCGGGCGGCGCGTGAGATGCTGCCGGGATCGGTCGTCGACGTCGCGATCCTGATCGATCCGTCGTTCACCGGTCGCGTCGACGTGGGGCCGGGGGCGACCCCGGTCGATGCCCGCCGGCTGGGACTGGCGCCGACGCTGGACGACCCGGACATGCTCGACCGGATCGGGCGCGTGCTGCGCGGCTGCGAGCGCGTGGTGGTCGCCTCCGCGCCCGAGATGCGCGACCGCTGGACGGCGGCGCTGAAAGGACTGGGCGTCGAGGTGGAAGTGCTGGTCCCCGAACTGGAGGCGCTGGGGATGCTGGGCACCGGGCAGCATGGCGACCGGCTGACCGCGGTGGTCGCGCAGGGGCCGTTGCGGCCGACCGACCTGGCGCTGAAGCGCGGGTTCGATCTGGCCGTGGTGATCTTCCTGCTGCCGGGGTTGTTGCTCGTCACGCTGGTGGTGGCGATCGCGATCGCGATCGACGATCGCGGCCCGGTGTTCTTTCGCCAGACGCGGATGGGGCAGGGCAACCGGCTGTTCGGCATCCTGAAATTCCGTACGATGCGCCACGCCGCGGCCGACCATGCCGGCGCGCTGTCCGCCAGCCGCGACGATGCGCGGATCACCCGCGTCGGACGGTTCCTGCGCCGCACCAGCCTCGACGAGCTGCCGCAGCTGTTCAACGTGCTGGCGGGGGACATGAGCATCGTCGGACCGCGACCGCATGCGCTGGGGTCGCTCGCGGGGGAGGCGCTGTTCTGGGACGCGGACCACCGTTACTGGCAGCGCCATGTCGTCAAGCCGGGGCTGACGGGCCTCGCGCAGGTCCGCGGGTTCCGCGGATCCACCACGGCGACGCGCGACCTGACCGAACGGGTGCAGGCGGATCTGGAATATATCCATGGCTGGACGATCTGGCGCGACCTGCGCATCGCGATCCAGACCGGGCGGGTGCTGCTGCACCCGAATGCGTTCTGAAGGGGGAACGGAGAAATCCGTTCATCCTGAGGAGGGGCTGAGCTTGTCGAAGACCCGTCTCGAAGGACCCGTGCTTCGAGACGCCACTTCGACTTCGCTCAGTGGCTCCTCGGCATGAGCGGGGTCACAGGATCCCCACGAGATGCGCGAGCGACACCCAGATCGCGAGGCTTACCGTCGCGAGCAACGCCATCGCCAGCGGCGCGATTCCGGTGACGGCCGGCGCGGCCGGAACGTCGATCTCGATCGCGGTGTCGAAATGGTGGCGCGGGGGCTCGAACATCGCGCCACTACAGCAGGCCCGTCCTAAGGCGTGGTTAACGCCGGGCAGTGGCCGTCGCGCACGCCGCTGACGCTGCCGACGCCGAGGATGATCTTCGCGCGCCGCTCGAACGTCAGCGCCTGCCAGCGGCCGCTGTTCCCGATCGCGGTGCGGCTGCGCAGGAAGGTGAGGTGGAGCATTTCATACTGCTCCGGGTCGATCAGCCCGCGATCGATCAGGCAGCCCCAGCGCTGGACGTTCCAGCGGTGATCGTTCGCGATGCCGTCCTGGTCGATCGTCGCCGCGAGCGCGCCGTACCAGGCGACGATCGCGCGCAGCCGGGGCCAGCGATCCGCGGTGGGCATCGCGGCGAGCTTGCGGCGCAGGCGCGCGATGTCCTCGCTGGCGGGCAGCCCACCCTGCTGGACGCGGGTGTCGATCGCCCAGCGGACCTTGCGCATCGTGATGTCGCCCGCCGGGAAGACGCGCAGCAGATCGAGGCGGACCGCGTCGAGCAGCGCGACATAGGTGTCGGTCTGGATCTGGAGCATCGCGTCGCTTTCGAAGACGCGCGCGAGATCGGCGGCGAGCGCGGGGAGCGGGCGGCCGTCCGGCCCTTCGGCGGCGAGGATGCCCGCGCGGCAGGCATCGCGGACGGGGATGGCGAGGCAGTCCTTCGAGAACAGCAGTTCGCCGTGCGTCGGCGCGAGCGTCGCCAGTGCGCGGCGGAAGGCGCGGCGCGAGGGGAAGCTCTCGCGCCAGCGGACGAGCACCGGCTGGAGGCTGCCGGTGCCGTAATTCCACTGCGCCATCCCGACCGAGATCAGCTGGCTGTCGAAATTGCCCGCGGGCATCGCCCAGCAGCCGATCGTCTCGGGGATCGACGTCTCGCGCATCCGCTGGAAGATCGCGGCGCGGTCCAGCCCGATCGCGGCGAGGCGCTGCGCGGCGGCGGGGTCGATGCGGATGAAGCCGGGGGTGCCGTCGGTGGCGGGCGTATCGCCGACCGCGCGGCAGACGGGCGGGGGCGGGGCGGTGTGGACGTCGATCGCCTGCGCGTGCGCGGCGGCGGGTGTGAGGAGCATGAGCGCGAGGAGGAGGCGAAGCGGCATGCGCGGAAGGATACGCTTGGCGGTGCGGGTGGGAAGGGGCGAAAGGTTGCTGGGCTATGCGGTCGGGTTAAGGGCGCCCCGAGGCGTTGCGCGCTGACCCCACCCCGTTCGTGCTGAGCTTGTCGAAGCACTGTTCTTCTTCGCAACCGAAGCAAGAAAGGCAGCACTTCGACAAGCTCAGTGCGAGCGGATCGGGGTGAGGTTTCGTGCAGCCTCGAGGCTCTCGGTTACTCCCACCCCGCGCGCGACCGCTTCGCCGATCAGCAGCAGCGTCGGGTCGTCGTCGCCCACCGTCTCGACGAGGAACGCGAGTGCGGAGAGACGACCGTGGATCACCCGCTCGGTCGGGAGCGACACGTCGACCGCGACCATCACGGGGGTATCGGGCGCGCGGCCCGCGGCGATGAGTTCGCGCGAGACCTCACCCGCCGCCGCGCGGCCCATATAGACCGCGAGCGTCGCGCCATCGCCCGCGAGCTGGCCCCAGTCTAGATCGAGCGCATGGCCCGCGCGCGCATGCGCTGTGACGAAGGTGAGCTGGCGTGCAAGCCCGCGCAGCGTCAGCGACACGCCCGCGCTAGCGGCCGCCGCGCTCGCCGCGGTGACGCCCGGGCAGACATGGACGGCGATGCCGTGCGCGGCGAGATGCGCGATCTCCTCGGTCGAGCGGCCGAACACGGAAGGGTCGCCGCCCTTGAGGCGGACGGCGCGACGCCCGGCCTGCGCGGCGGCGAGGAGCAGGTCGTTGATCGTGCCCTGGTCCTTCGAATGGCGGCCGGAGCGCTTGCCGACGCCGACGATCTCGACCCCGGCGGGGACGAGCGCGAGCACGCCGGGGCCGACGAGCGCGTCGTGGAAGACGATGTCGGCGGCGCGGATCAGCCGCTCCGCCTTGCGCGTCAGCAGATCGGGGTCGCCGGGACCGGCGCCGACGAGCCAGACGGCTCCGGCGGGGATGAGGTCAGGCTGCATGCGTCTTTCCTTCGCTCAGGATCCGCGCGAGCGCGGGGCGGCAGCTGCCGCAGTTGGTGCCCGCGCCGAGTGCCGCGCCGATCGCGGCGACGTCGGCGAGGCGCTGGTCCGCGATCGCCGTCACGATCGTCGTCATGCCGACGTCGAAGCACGCGCATACGATCGCGCCGCGATCGACCTGCGCGCCCGGCGCGCGGCCGGCGAGGAGCGCGGGGCCGGGGGCTGGCTGGCCGAGCTGCGCGATCAGCCAGTCGCGCGTCGGAAGGAGGCCGGTGGCGGTGACGAACAGCACCGCGGCGACCTTGCCCTCGGCGAGGACGGCGATGCGGTGCGTGCCCTTCGCGGGGTCGCGCGCCTCGATCCGGTCGCCCTTGGGGAGTGTGATCTTCGCGATGTCGCCGTCGCCCGCGATCTCGACGAGCGTGCCGCCGGGGACCGCGATGCGCGTCGCCCACAGGCAGTCCGGGAGCGCGTCGAGGTCGCGCGCGATCAGGAAGCCGCGCCATTCGGTCGTGACCGCCTCGATCCGCGCGGGCGTCGCCTTGAAGCCGGGCTGGCCCGAATGGGGATCGGCGAGGGGGCGGGGGAGCAGACCGGTGCGCCCGCCAGTCGATTGCCGGTCGGTCCAGTGGATCGGCGCGAACAGCTCGCCCGCGCGCTGGGCAGCGTCGACGCGGACGCGGTAGAGCGTCGCACCCTGCGGGGTCGACACGCGCGCCAGCCCGCCATCGGTCAGCCCGCCCGCATCGGCGGGATGGACTTCGACCAGCGGCTCCTCGCGGTGGCGCGCGAGCTTGGGGCTGAGCCCGGTGCGCGTCATCGTGTGCCACTGGTCGCGATAGCGCCCGGTGTTGAGCGTCAGCGGCCAGGCCTTCAGCGGCGCGGCGAGCGGCTTCTGCGCGACCGCGACGAGGCGCGCGCGACCGTCGGGTGTCGGGTAACGCCCGTCCGCGAACGGCGTGCCGCCCCAGCGGAACGGGGCCATCGCGTCATAGTCCGCGTTGCCGCGCGCGGCCTGGCCGGGAAGTGCGAACAGGCGGTCGCCATTGTTCTCGTAGGTCGACAGACGGCAATGCTCGCGCCAGATCTCGGCCGCGCGATCATAGGGGAAGGCGGTCGTCCAGCCCATCCGGCGCGCGACCTCCTTGACGATCCACCAGTCGGGCTTCGCTTCGCCGGGCAGCGGGAGGATGGCGCGCTGGCGGCTGACGGTGCGGTCCGAATTGGTGACCGTCCCGTCCTTCTCGCCCCAGGCCGCGGCGGGCAGGCGGACGTGGGCGTGCGCGCTCGTGTCGGTCTCGGCGATGACGTCGCTGACGACGACGAAGGGGCAGGCGGCGAGCGCGTCGCGGACGCGGCCCGCGTCGGGCATCGACACCGCGGGGTTGGTCGCCATGATCCACAGCGCCTTGACGCGTCCCTCGCCGACCGCGCGGAACAGGTCGACCGCCTTCAATCCGGGCTTCGCCGCGATCGTGGGGGAGGCCCAGAAGCGCTGGACGCGCGCGCGGTTGTCCGGCGCGAAGTCCATGTGCGCGGCCAGCGTCGAGGCGAGCCCGCCGACCTCGCGCCCGCCCATCGCGTTGGGCTGGCCGGTGATCGAGAAGGGCGCGGCGCCGGGCGTGCCGATCCGGCCGGTGGCGAGGTGGAGGTTGGTGATCGCGTTGACCTGGTCGGTGCCGGCCAGTGACTGGTTGATGCCCTGGCTGAACAGCGTGACGGTGCGCGGATTGGCGGCGAACAGATCGAAGAAGCGGCGGACGTCGGCGGGCGGCAGGTCGCACGCGCGCGCGGTCGACCACAGGTCCGCCTCGGCCAGCGCATCCCAGAAGCCGGCGGGGACGGTGAGCGCGCTGTCGTCGGTGAGGCCGACGGCGCGGCAGTGCGCGAGCGCGCCGTTCATCAACGCGACGTCGCTGCCGGGGCGCAGCGGCAGGTGAAGGTCGGCCTCGTCGGCGGTTTCGGTGCGGCGCGGATCGATCACGACGAGCGTCGCGCCCGCCTCGCACCGGGCGCGGATCCGCTGGTACACGACCGGGTGGCACCAGGCGGTGTTCGATCCGACGAGGACGATCAGGTCCGCGGCGTCGAGATCGTCGTAGCTGGCGGGGACGATGTCCTCGCCGAACGCGCGGACATGGCCCGCGACCGCGCTCGACATGCACAGCCGCGAGTTGGTGTCGATGTTGGCCGAGCCGATGAAGCCCTTCATCAGCTTGTTGGCGACGTAGTAATCCTCGGTCAGCAGCTGGCCCGAGACGTAGAAGGCGACGCTGTCCGGCCCGTGCTCGCGGATCGTGTCGCGGAAGCGTTTCGCGACGAGGTCGAGCGCCTTGCCCCATGACGCGCGCCTGTGGCCGATCATGGGGTGGAGGAGGCGGCCGTCGAGCGCGACCGTCTCGCCGAGATGCGTGCCCTTCGAGCAGAGCCGGCCGCGGTTGGCGGGGTGATCGGGGTCGCCTTCGATCTTCACGCTGCGGCCACCGGCCGGGGTCGCGAGGATGCCGCAGCCGACGCCGCAATAGGCACAGGTGGTTTTTATGGGGGTCACAGATCCTCCCCGCTTGCGGGGAGGGGGACCAGCTGCAGGCTGGTGGAGGGGGATCGCCACAGGCGAAGCGCTTGCGGCGATCCCCCTCCACCACTCGCTTCGCGAGCGGTCCCCCTTCCCGTGTCGGGGAGGATCACGCCGCCGCCTGCATCGTGGCGGTCCGGCACAGCAGCACCCGCCCGCCCGACACCTTCACCGGCACCGTGGGGGTGCAGCCGCGATCCTCGCCCAGCGCCTCGCCGGTCGCGAGCGAGATGCGCCAGTTGTGCAGCGGGCACGCCACCGCGCCGCCATGGACGATGCCCTGCGACAACCGGCCATGCTTGTGCGGGCACCGGTCGAGCAGCGCGAAGACCCGGCCGTCGCCGGTGCGGAACACCGCGATGTCGTCGCCGCCGGTCACCTGCACGGTGCGGCTGCCGCGGGCGGGAATCTCGTCGATCCAGCCGATGTCGATCCAGTCGCCGGTCGTCATGCGAGTTCCTTGCGGGTTTCGAGGGGGGTGAAGACTGCCATCGGCGCGTGATGCTCGCGTTCCGCCCCGGCGGCGCGGGCGGCCCAGGGGTCGTCCTGCATGAAGCGCTGGGAGAACAGGAACCGCGCGGCGAGCGCGTCGCGGCCCCCGGCATCGTCGACGATGCGTTCGCGGATATAGTCGACGCCGACGCGCTCGATCCACGGCGCGGTGCGCTCCAGATAGCGCGCCTCCTCGCGGTAGAGCTGGATGAAGGCGGCGCAGTGGTGCATCGCCTCCGCCTCGGTCGCGACCTTGCACAGGAAGTCGGTCGCGCGGACCTTGATCCCGCCATTGCCGCCGACCGACAGTTCGTAGCCTGAGTCGACGCAGACGATGCCGAAGTCCTTGATCGTCGCCTCGGCGCAATTGCGGGGGCAGCCGCTGACCGCGATCTTGAACTTGTGCGGCATCCAGCTGCCCCACGTCATCCGCTCGACCTTGACGCCCAGCCCGGTCGAATCCTGCGTGCCGAAGCGGCACCATTCGCTGCCGACGCAGGTCTTCACGGTGCGCAAGCTCTTGCCGTATGCGTGGCCGCTGACCATCCCGGCGGCATTGAGATCCGCCCACACCGCGGGCAGATCCTCCTTGCGGATCCCGAAGATGTCGAGCCGCTGCCCCCCCGTCACCTTCACCATCGGCGCGTCGTATTTCTCGACGACGTCCGCGATCGCGCGCAGTTCGCGCGGGGAGGTGATGCCGCCCCACATTCGCGGGACGACGGAATAGGTGCCATCCTTCTGGATGTTGGCGTGGAGGCGTTCGTTGACGAAGCGGCTCTGCTGGTCGTCCTCATACTCGCCGGGCAGCGCGCAGAGCAGGTAATAGTTGAGCGCGGGGCGGCACGAGGAGCAGCCGTCGGGGGTGGACCAGTGGAGCTTCTGCATCACCTCGGGGATCGAGCGCATGCCCTGCACGACGATCTCGCGGCGGACGTCGTCGTGACCGAAGCTGGTGCACTTGCACATCGTCTTCGCGCCCGCCTGCACGTCGTCGCCGAGCGTCAGCGCGAGGATCGATTCGACGAGTCCGGTGCACGATCCGCAGCTGGCCGAGGCCTTGCAGGTCGCGCGGACCGCGTCGAGGCTGTGCGATCCCTTCGCGATGCACGAGACGACCTGTCCCTTGGTGACGCCGTTGCAGCCGCAGATCTCCGCCGAGTCGGAGAGCGCCGCAACGGCCGCCCTAGGGTCCGCATTGCCTCCTCCCGAGGCGAAGGCCTGGCCGAAGATCAGCATGTCGCGCACCGCGGAGACGTCCTCGCCGCGCTTGAGCAGGTCGAAATACCAGCCGCCGTCCGCGGTGTCGCCATAGAGGACCGCGCCGACGATGCGGTCGTCCTTCACCACCACGCGCTTGTAGATGCCGCGTGAGGCGTCGCGCAGGACGATGTCCTCCGCGCCATCGCCGCCCGAGAAGTCGCCGGCGGAGAACACGTCGATCCCCGATACCTTCAGCTTGGTCGAGGTGACCGAGCCGCGATAGCCGGTCGGCGCGTCGACCAGCCCGTCCGCCAGCGCGCGGCACATGTCCCACAGCGGCGCGACGAGGCCGTAGACCTGCCCGTCATGCTCGACGCACTCGCCGACCGCGAGGACGTCCGCGTCGCTCGTCACCATATGGTCGTCGACCTGGATCCCGCGCCCGACCGCGAGGCCCGCGTCGCGCGCGAGCGCGACAGAGGGGCGGATGCCCACCGCCATGACGACGAGGCTGGCGGGGATCAGCGTGCCGTCCTTCAGGCGGACGCCCTCGACCGCGTCCGCGCCGAGGATCTCGGCGGTGTCGGCCTTCGTCAGGATCGTCTGGCCGCGCGCCTCGAGCGCGGACTTGAGCAGCCAGCCCGCCGCCTCGTCGAGCTGGCGCTCCATCAGCGTGGGCATGATGTGGAGGACCGTCACCTTCATGCCGCGCAGCGTCAGCCCGTGCGCGGCCTCCAGCCCCAGCAGCCCGCCGCCGATGACGACCGCGTCGCCCCCGCGCCCTGCGGCGGCGAGCATCGTCTCGACATCGGTCATGTCGCGAAAGCCGATCACGCCGGGCAGGTCGCGGCCGGGGACGGGGATGATGAACGGATCGGAGCCGGTCGCGATCAGCAGCTTGTCATAGGCGACGGTCGCGCCGCTGCGCGCGGTGACGGTCTTCGCCGCGCGGTCGATCGCGGTGACGGGGTCGCCGGTGACGAGCGTGATCGCGTTGTCGGCGTACCAGTCGTGCCCGTTGATGACGATCTGGTCGAACGTCTTCTCGCCCGCCAGCACGGGGGAGAGCATGATCCGGTTGTAATTCACCAGCGGCTCCGCGCCGAAGATGGTGACGCGGTAGCGCGCCGGATCGCGTGCCAGCAGTTCCTCGATCGCGCGACAGCCGGCCATGCCGTTACCGACGACGACGAGGTGGGGACGCGACGGGGAATGGGCGGTGGCTTCGATGGCCACCGCCTCCTCTCCGACCGGGCGAACATGGATGGTCATGGGGCAATGCTCCGAAAACGAAAAAGGCCGCCATGCGGACGCTGGAGAAATCCAGCGCCTGCATGGCGGCCTTGCCTTCATCGTGGACCGGCCTTTCGGCCGGGGCGATGCGCCGTCGCGGTCCATCGGTGGACCGGTCCGGCTATGGGGTGACGGACAGCCTTGTCCGAACGAGAGGGAGGATGACGCGAATCGCGGCGGTGTTCAAGTGCCTTTTCGCAGCCGCAGCATCTACAGCGTCCAGTCGAGCTGGAGCCACGCCTTGCGCGTGTCGACCGCGAAGGCGTCGGCGCGATAGTCGGCATAGCGCGCGGACAGCGCGTAGCGGCCGAGCTTCGCCGTCGCGAGCAGGTCGATCTCGTCGCCATAGTGACGCGCGACGCGGTCGCTGGTGAAGCGGTGCGCGACCGCCTGGACCGACAGCGCCCTCGCGCGGCCGATCGCGCCGATCGTGTAGCCCGCGCTGGCATAGAGGTCGCGGACGCCGTCGGGCGGGGTGGTGAGGAACTTGTCCGCCCAGCCCTGGAACTTGAACACCGCGCCGAGCGGCGCCTGGAACGCGGTGAGCGCCGCGCCCCTGTCCGCGCCGAGCACCTCGTAGCCCGCGCCGAGCTTCGCCTTCGCGATGTCGAGCGTGGCGTCGGCGAGATAATAGCTGGCGGCGAAGCGACTGGGATTGCGCGCGTAATCCGACTGGCGGGCATAGCTCGCCTGGTAGGAGAGCTTCGCCGCGCCGCCGAGCGGGCGCGATCCCGCAAGTCGCGCGCCATAGGTCTGCGTCGACAACCGGAACGCCTGCACCGCAACCGAATCCTGGTCGATCAGATAGGCGAAGGCGGTGACCGTGCCGATCGGGGTCGCGACCCCCAGATTGCCGAGCAACGTGTCGCCGCCGATTCCGCCCTGCCGCGCACCGCGCCCGTCGACGCCCCAGATCGTGCGGATGCCGCGGACGTAGGACAGGTCCGCCTTCACACGCTTCACCGGCGACCATTCGACGCGCAGCGCGTCGAACGTCTGCGCGTTCTGGCGGAACGCGGCGTTGCCGACGAAGCGCTCGTCGTCGAGCGCGATCTTCTGTCGCCCCAGCGACACCGCGAGGCCGGACGCGGCGTAGCGGAGTTGCGCGCGATAGAGCGCGATATTCTGCGGATCGCTGACGATCGGGCGGGTCTGGACGCCGTGGAGGCCGTCATAATAGGCGTCGCCGATCGCGAGCGTGCCCTGCGTTTCGACCAGCGCGGAGAGCGCACTCGCCTTCGCCTCGACCCCGGTGCGGACGCGGATCGTGACCGCGTCGGCGTCCGCGGAGAGGCCGTCCTGCGTGACATGCTCGTAGCGCAGGCGGGCGTCCGCGAGCGGCTTGAGCGTGACGGTCTGCGCGTGCGCGCTGCCGGCGGCGAGCAGCGCGGCGGCGGCGATGGGGAGTTTCGACATCATCATCCCTTCATAGGCGGCGGGACTGCGCGCCGGTCCCGCCGGCGCATCAAATCCGCACGCCCTCGGCGGTGCCCCAGCGCGTCCGCCACGTCCGCTTCACCAGAGTCAGCCCCGCCAGCGCGACCAGCGCGAGTGCGGCGAAGACGAGGAAGCCGGGGGCGAAGCTGCCCGTCCACTGCTTGGCGATGCCCAGCGACGAGGCGAGGTAGAAGCCGCCGATGCCCCCCGCCATCCCGACCAGCCCGGTCATCACGCCGATCTCCGCGGCGAACCGCTGCGGCACCAGCTGGAACACCGCGCCGTTGCCGGTGCCCAGCGCCAGCATCGCGAGCACGAACAGCGCCAGCGCGCTGCCGACCGAAGGCATCACGCCGACGAACGCGATCGCGACCGCGGCGAGCGCGAACACGAATGTCAGCGCCTTCACCCCGCCGACGCGGTCCGCCAGCGCGCCGCCCATCGGCCGCACCAGCGAGCCTGCGAACACACAGGCCGCGGTACAGTATCCCGCGACCACCGGGGTCAGCCCGAAGCGATCGGTGAAGTAGATCGGCAGGCTGGCCGCGAGCCCGACGAACCCGCCGAACGTGACTGCGTAGAACCCCATCAGCCACCACGCATCGGCCTGCTTCAACGGCGCCATATAGGCGGCGAGCGACTTGGGCGCGGGCGCGCCGGGGGCGTCCTTGGCCATCGCCATGTAGACGACGAACACGATGGACAGCGGGATGCAGGCGAGCCCGAGCACCGCGTTCCACCCGAACAGCTTCGCCAGCGTCGGTGCGAACAGCGCGGCGAGGACGGTGCCCGAATTGCCCATGCCCGCCAGCCCCATCGCCTTGCCCTGATGCTCGGGCGGATACCAGCGGCTGGCGAGCGGCAGCGCGATCGCGAAGCTGGCCCCCGCAAAGCCCAGGATCACGCCCAGCGCGATCGTGCCCGCGAAACTGTCGACGCCCAGCATCCACGCGCAGGCGAGCCCCGCGATGACGACGATCTGGCTGATCGCGCCACTGCGCTTCGGGCCGATCCGGTCGACCAGCAGCCCGTTGACGACGCGCAGGATCGCGCCCGCCAGCGTCGGCGTCGCGACCATCAGGCCCTTCTCCGCGGGCGTCAGCGCCAGCGCCCTGGCGATGTCGGGCGCGAGCGGGCCGAGCAGGACCCAGACCATGAAGGCGAGGTCGAAATACAGGAACGCCGCGATCAGCGTCGGGGTGTGGCCGGATTTCCAGAAGCCGGGGGCGGGGTCGGTCTTGCCGTCCTGCCATAAGGCGGTCGCCATGGTGGTTCTCCATCGAGTGGGGACACGAAAAAAAGCCGCTCGCCCGGCGCTGGCGAGGGGCCAGGACCGGACAGCGGCTTTGCTGCGAATTCTGTGGAGGGACCGCGCCGGCGCTGGCGCGAGGATCCCGGATCAGGCGCGCTTCATCGCGCGCCGGTCAGACGATCCCGCGAATCGGATCGTTTCGCAAGTGCAAAATAATCAGCCCGTATCGTCCGACAGATAGCCGGCGATATCCGACGGATCGAACACACGCCTGTCGAAGAACCGATCAGGGCCCAAAGTGATCGCGCCGCGATTCGTGCCGACCGCGAGCGGCGCGGCGAGCGCGCCTTCCACCTTCATGCTGGCGCCGGGCATCGGCTGGTCGGTGCCCGCCAGCGCGCGGCGATAGACGTCGGAGCGGAAGACGTCCGCCGCCTCCGCCTCGCGTCCCGACTCCGCCATCCCCCAGCGGACGAGCTGCGAATAGATCCACAGCGCCTGGCTGCGCCACGGGAACGCGGCGGCCTCGCGGTGGAACAGCATCGCGTCGTCGACCGCGATCGGCGCGGTGCCGTGGCGCAGCACGATCCGCCCGGCCAGCGCGGGCAGGATCGCCTCGACCGGCTGCGCGACATAGGCGTCGCGCGCCAGCAGTTCGGCGAGCGCCTCGCGGTTGGCAGGGTCGTCGCACCACGCGGCCGCGCGGATGAGCGCGACGATCAGCCGGTCGACGGTGCCGGCATTGTCCGCGAGCCAGTCGGCGCGGAAGGCCAGGACCTTCTCCACCCCGCGCTGCCAGATCCTGGGGCCCAGCGCCGCGACCTCGGCCAGCCCCTCCGCGACCGCGACGCTGCCCCAGGGTTCGCCCGCGATGAACCCGTCGATCTCGCCCGCGCGCAACGCCTCGACCATCAGCGAGGGCGGCAGGACGCGCAGCGTGACGTCGCGGTCCGGGTCCACCCCTGCGAACCCCAGCCAGTAGCGCAGCATCAGCGCATGGCTGGAGAAGCGATGGACGACGCCGATCACGGGTTTGCGGTGATGCAGCCCGATCGCATTCGCGAAATCATGCGCGGTGGCGACGGGATCGGCGACGCGGGCGGCCGGATCGGGCTCGAGAGCTGCAGCAAAGGCGGTGGAGACGACCAGCAGATTGCCGTTGACGCTCAGCTTGATCGGCGCGGCGATCGCGGCGGGGTGCTGGCTCAGGCCCAGCGTCACCGCGATCGCGAGCGGGGCGAGCATGTGCGCGGCCTGCACTTGCCCGAAGACCAGCCGGTCGCGCACCGTCGCCCAGCTGGTGGTGCGCACCAGCGCCAGGTCGATGCCCGCCTCCGCGGCGAACCCGATCTCCTTCGCGGCGACGAGGACGGCGGCGTCGGTGAGCGGCAGGAACGCGATCGCGAGCGGGGTCATGGCTGCCTTCCGAACAGGCTGGAGGCGGTGATGATCGCGTCGGCGACCTCGACGATGCGACGGCCCTGATTCATCGCGGTCGAGCGCAGCAGCGCGTACGCTTCGGGCTCGGCGAGCGCGCGACTGTCCATCAGGATCGCCTTGGCGCGGTCGATCGTCTTGCGGTCCGCCAGCTGGGTGCGCGCCTCGGTCAGGTCCGCCTGCATCCGCGCGAAGGCGTTGAAGCGGCGGATCGCGAGATCGAGGATCGGCTTCACGCGTTCCTTGCGCAGCCCGTCGACGACATAGGCGGAGACGCCCGCATCGATCGCAGCGCCGATCATCGCATCGTCCGACCGGTCGACGAACATCGCGATCGGGCGCGCGAGCGCGCGGCTGACCGCGAGCATCTCCTCCAGCGTGTCGCGGCTGGGGGAGCCCAGGTCCATCAGCACGACGTCGGGCGCCATCCGCTCCAGCCGGGCGACGAACGCGCCGCGCGGGGGGACGAGGTGGATGTCGTCATACCCCGCCTCGCGCAGGCCGTCCTCCAGCACCGTCGCGCGCAGGCCGCTGTCGTCGACGATCACGATGCGCAAGGACAATTCATCTCCGGTGGATCCGGGGCTGAGCCTCGTTGCTGCGACTGCGAAGGTCAAGGCACGAAAGGTTGCGATCCGCGGGTGGTTTCGCGCGCGGAACCTGCCTAGAGGCGCGCGACCGAGTTTTGGGGGGTCCTGTGTCCATCGTGTTCATTCCGTTCGCGGCGGCCGTCGCTGCGGCATCGCCCGCCCCCGATCCGCAGGCGGGCGAGATCGTCGTCACCGCGCAGAAGCGCCCCCAGGCGCTCGACGACGTGCCCGTCGCCGTCACCGTCCGCGATCGCGCGCAGATCGAGGCGGCGGGGGTGCGCGACATCAAGGACCTGCAGTTCATCGTTCCCGGCCTGAACGCATCGACGACCGCGAGCCCCGCGCAGACCGCGTTCCGCATCCGCGGCGTGGGCACCGTCGCGGACAATAACGGGCTGGAAAGCTCGGTCGGCACCGTGATCGACGGCGTCTATCGCGCGCGCTCCAGCGTGGCGTTCGGCGATCTGGGCGAGGTGTCGCGGGTCGAGGTGGTGAAGGGGCCGCAATCGACGCTGTTCGGCAAGAACATGTCCGCGGGCGTCATCGCGGTGGAGACGGTCGCGCCGTCGTTCACCCCCGCGGCCGAGGTGTCGGCGGGGTACGGCAACTACGGGGCGTTCACGACGTCGGCGATGGTGAACGGCGCGATCGTGGGGGACGTGCTGGCCGGGCGCGTCTATGCGTTCCGGCGGGCGCGGGCGGGGTTCTGGACGGTCGCGACCGGGGCGGGGCCGCGGACCAGCACGACGTCGGACAACGCGAACAACTGGACGGTCCGCGGGCAGCTGCTGTTCAAACCGCGCGACGCGGTGTCGCTGCGCGTGATCGGCGACTGGTCCGACCGCGACGAGGATTGCTGCGTCGATGCGCCGAGCATCGTGGGCGGCACCGCGGGGCTGGTCGATTCGCTGGCGGCGGACGCGGGCGTGGTGCGCCCCGCGCGGCCGTTC
Source organism: Sphingomonas sp. Ell38C01 (assembly GCF_055231975.1). Taxonomy (NCBI): domain Bacteria; kingdom Pseudomonadati; phylum Pseudomonadota; class Alphaproteobacteria; order Sphingomonadales; family Sphingomonadaceae; genus Sphingomonas; species Sphingomonas sp. Ell38C01. The sequence continues at coordinate 1,564,457 of NZ_JBUYVA010000001.1, forward strand.
TCGCGCTTCACCTACGCCAATCGCGCGACCGACTTCCGGCTGCGCGACCGCGGCGTGTCGGCGCAGCTCGACTGGGCGCTGGACGATCGTTTCGCACTGACCTCGATCACCGCGTATCGCAGTTATTACGCCGAACAGCCGTCCGACATGGACTATGCGAGCGCGGACATCTGGTATCGCCCGAACGATCATTCGAACCGGTTCCGGGTGTTCACGCAGGAGACGCGGCTGGCCTATGCCGCGCCGGGCGTCCACGCGATCCTGGGCGCCTTCTATTACGACGAGCGGCTGACGAGCATTGCCTCGGTGCTGCCCGGCGCGGATTACGAGCGCTATATCGGGCTGCTGCTGTCGGGGGGAAGCGACGCGCTGGCGGTGTCGCGGCTGACGGGGCTGGCGGCGGGGGCGAGCTTCGTCGCCGATGCGGGGCAGCGCGACGTCCACCGCCAGCGCGCGCGGTCCGCCGCGCTGTTCGGCGACGCGACGGTGGAGGTCGCGCGCGGGCTGGAAGTGTCGCTCGGCCTGCGCTTCACCGACGAGCGCAAGCGGCTGACCTCGCGGTTCCGCAACACCGCGCCCGCTGCAGGGTGCCGCGCGGCGCTCGCCAAACCGCTGACCGCGGCACAGATCGCGACGCTGTGCGCGCCGACCGCAGACAGCGCGTTCGACGACGTGACGACGATGCAGCGCCGCGACGAGGACCGGCTCTCGGGATCGGCGAAGGTGCAGTACCGCCTGTCGCCCGAGGTGATGGCCTACGCGTCCTATGCCAACGGGTTCAAGGCGGGGGGCTTCAACCTCGATCGCGCACGGTTCGCGCCGGGGCGCATGAACCCCGACACCCAGTTCGCGACCGAACGCGTCGAGAGCTACGAAGTGGGAGCGAAGACCGCGCTGCTGGGGCGGCGGCTGTTCGCCAGCCTGGCGGGGTTCGACCAGCGCTTCCGCGACTATCGGCTCAATACCTATACCGGCGTCAGCTTCCTCGTGGTCGCGATTCCGGAGGTGACCGCGCGGGGCGCCGATCTCGACCTGTCGTGGACCACCGGCGTCCAGGGCCTGACGCTCAACGCGGGCGCGACCTATGCCGATACGCGGTTCGGAATGTTCGTACCGCCGCCGGGGATCAACGCGCGCGCGCCGGGGGCGCCGCTGCCTTATGCCGCGAAGTGGAACGCGACGGGCGGCTTTACCTCGGTCCAGCCGATCGGCGCGGGGCTGCGGCTGACGTCGAGCGCGTCGGTGAAATGGTCGTCGGGGTATAACACAGGCTCGAACCTCGATCCGGTGAAGCGGCAAAACCCCTATGCCGTCGTCAACGCGCGCATCGGGGTGGAGCGCGGCGCGTGGGGGCTGGAGGCGTGGAGCCAGAACCTGACCGATGCGCACATCTATCAGGTGGTGATCGACCAGCCGTTGCAGGCCGGCACCTATGGCGCGTTCCTGATGGCGCCGCGGACCTATGGCGCGACGCTGCGCGCGCGGTTCTGAGACTCGGACGCGCACCCTGTTCCCCGTTCGTGCTGAGCTTGTCGAAGCACTGTCCTTCTTCTTGTTCGACCGTTTGAAAGAAGGACAGTGCTTCGACACGCTCAGCACCAATGGAGAAGGGATAGGCGTGCTGCGATTGCCGCCCTATCACCCCCACATGACCCAGATCCGCCCGCGGCGTAGCGCGCTCTACATGCCCGCCTCCAACGCGAAGGCGATTGCCAAGGCGCGGACGCTCGATTGCGATGTCGTGATCCTCGATCTGGAGGACGCGGTCGCGCCGGAGTCGAAGGTGGCGGCGCGCGATGCGGCGGTCGCGGCAGTGCGGGAGGGCGGGTTCGGGCGCCGCGAGCTGGTCGTGCGCATCAATGCGATCGACAGCGACTGGGGGCCGGACGATCTCGCCGCGGTGGCGCAGGCGCGACCCGATGCGGTGCTGGCGCCCAAGGTCGACGACGGCGCGGCGGTGGCGCGCTACGTGACGGCCGCGGGCGGCGTCCCGGTCTGGGCGATGGTCGAAACCGCGCGCGCGGTTTTGCGGATCGAGAGCCTCGCCTCCGCACCTGGGCTGGCCGCGATGGTGATGGGCACGAACGACCTCGCCAAGGAGATGCGCGCGGAGGCGGGGGCGGACCGGCTGCCGTTCCTGGGGTTTCTCGCCGCCTCGGTCGCGGCGGCGCGCGCGCATCGCGTCGCGATCCTCGACGGGGTGTGGAACGCGATCGACGACGCGGACGGGTTCGCCGCGGAATGCGCGCAGGGGGTGCGGTTCGGGTTCGAGGGCAAGACGCTGATCCACCCGACGCAGATCGCGGCGTGCAACGCGGCGTTCACCCCCGACGACGCGGCGGTCGCATGGGCACGGACGGTCGTCGCGGCGTTCGATGCGTCGGAGGCGGCGGGCAAGGGCGTGATCCGGGTGGAGGGGAAGATGGTCGAGCGGCTGCATCTGGAGCAGGCGCGCGAGGTGCTGGCGATGGTGGCGATGATCGGGGGCTGACGCTCCTCCCCTGTAAGGGGAGGTGGCGCGCGTAGCGCGACGGAGGGGTGCCGCCGATTGCGATCGCGTGCTTCGGCCGAACCGGCGGCACCCCTCCGTCAGTCCTTCGGACTGCCACCTCCCCTTGCAGGGGAGGATCTTGCCGCTAGGACGCCAGCGTCCGCGCGCGCCTGCGCTGCACCGAGCTGCCGATGCCGATCGCCTCGCGATACTTCGCGACCGTGCGCCGCGCGATGTCGAATCCTTTGGCGTTGAGCAGTTCGACCAGCGTGTCGTCGGACAGGATCTTCGCGCCCTCGTTCTGGATCAGCGCGCGGATCGCGGACTTGACCGCCTCCGCCGACACCGCGTCGCCGCCATCGGCGGACTGGATCGCGGAGGTGAAGAAATATTTCAGCTCGAACAGCCCGCGCGCGCAGCTGAGATACTTGTTCGACGTCACGCGGCTGACGGTCGATTCGTGCATCTCGATCGCCTCCGCCACCTTCGCCAGCGTCAGCGGGCGGAGATGCGCGACGCCGTGGAGGAAGAACGCCTCCTGCTGCTTCACGATCTCGGTCGCGACCTTGATGATCGTGCGCTGGCGCTGGTCGAGTGCCTTGACCAGCCAGTTCGCGCTGGCGAGGCAATCGCTGAGCCACGCCTTCGACGCCTTGTCCTGCGGCCCGGTCGCGAGTTCGGTGTAGTAGCTGCGGTTGACCAGCACGCGGGGCAGGGTGGCGGCGTTGATCTCGATCGCCCAGCCGGCCTTCGTTTTCGCGATGTACAGGTCCGGCACCACGGACTGGATCGGCTCGCCGCCATAACGGCAGCCGGGCTTGGGATCATAGCCCCGCAATTCGCGGATCATGTCCGCCATGTCCTCGTCGTCGACGCCGCACATCCGCTTCAGCCGTGCGAGGTCGCCGCGTGCGACGAGGTCGAGATTGTCGATCAGCCGCGCCATGCACGGATCGTAGCGGTCCGCCTCCTTCGCCTGGAGCGCGAGGCACTCGGACAGGTCGCGCGCGCCGACGCCGGTCGGGTCGAACGTCTGGATGATGCCGAGCACCGCTTCGACGCGCGCCTTCGCCACGCCCAGCCGGGTCGCGATGTCGAGCAGGTTGGCGGTCAGATACCCCGCCTCGTCGATCTGGTCGATCAGGTGGTGCGCGATGAAGATGTCTTCGCCGTCAATCGTCGCGCCCGCCTGCGCCATCAGGTGATCGTGGAGATCGAGGCCAGTGTCCGCGAACGCGTCGAGATCGGGCAGGTCCTCGCCGCCCGCGCCGCCGCTGGTGCCGTTGAGCCCGAGCGAGCCGTCCATCCCCGCCATCGGCTCGGCGCGGTCGCCGGGGCCGTCGTCGAAACGCTCCGCGGCGATGTCGACGTCGAGCGATTCGCCAGCGGCCTCGCCGGTCATCACCAGCTCGTCCGCACCCGCGGGTTCATCGCGCGCGAGCGGGATTTCGTCGGCGATCGTCGGGCCGGGCTCGTCGGGGGCGGAGAGTTCGAGGAGCGGGTTCTTCTCGACCTCCTCCGCGATCACGCCCTCGATCTCGAGGTTCGACAGCGCCAGCAGCTTGATCGCCTGCTGGAGCTGCGGCGTCATCACCAGCGACTGCGACTGGCGGAGGTCCAGGCGGGGGGCGAGGCTCATGCGGCATGCCCCCATCCGTTCGTTTCGAGCGAAGTCGAGAAACGTGTCGCGGGCGTCACGCTACCTTTCTCGACTGCGCTCGAAACGAACGGGATAAGGGCTGTACGCATAGGATTACAGCGAGAAGCCCTCGCCCAGATACAGCCGGCGCACGTTCGCATCCGCCACCAGTTCGGCGGGCGAGCCGGTGAACAGTACGCGGCCGTCATAGATGATGTACGCGCGGTCGACGATCTCGAGCGTCTCGCGGACATTGTGATCGGTGATGAGCACGCCGATGTCGCGGCGCTTCAGGTCCTTCACCAGATCGCGGATGTCCGCGATCGAGATCGGATCGATGCCCGCGAACGGTTCGTCGAGCAGCATGATCGACGGGTCCGCCGCCAGCGCGCGCGCGATCTCGGCACGGCGGCGCTCGCCCCCGGACAGCGCCATCGCGGGCGCGGCACGCAGCCGGGTCAACCCGAACTCGTCAAGCAGCTTCTCCAGCTTGGCGGCGCGCGCGGCAGGATCGGGTTCGGACAGCTCGAGCACGGTCGAGATGTTCTTCTCGATCGTCAGCCCGCGGAAGATCGACGTTTCCTGAGGCAGATAGCCCAGCCCGAGGATCGCGCGGCGGTACATCGGCAACCCGGTGATGTCGTCGCCGTCGAGCATGATCCGGCCCGAATCGGGCTTCACCAGCCCCATCACCGAATAGAAGGTGGTCGTCTTGCCCGCGCCGTTGGGACCGAGCAGCCCGATCACCTCGCCACGCCCGACCGATACCGACACGTCGCTCAGCACGACGCGCTTGTCGTAGGACTTGGCGATCGAGACGACCGACAGGCCGTTCATCACCGGCGCCTCGACGATCGGCGCGGACTCGGGAATGGAAAGGACGTCGGTATCGGCCATGTGCGGTGTCACGCTTTGCAGGAATGGGTTGCCGGACCGTTACCGCATCGGGGCTTGGCAGGAAACCTGCATGATCGCATCGTGCGACCGATCATCCGCTCCTTGCGGTGGCTCGCTGCGCCCCTTGTGAGGGCCCGGGCGGTCTGTCAGATCCCGAAGCGATATTCGGGGCTCTTGGGCATGACGGAGACGCGGCGATCATGATGACGATCCTGATGGGCATCATTGCGGGTGCCGCGGTCGCAGCCGCAGCGCCACCCGCGCAGCAGCCACCCGTCGCCGAGGATCGGGCCGGGGCGGTGCTGGGCGAATGCATCGTCCTGAAATCGACGGGGGCGGATCGGCTCGCGGTAGCTCGCTGGCTGCTGGGCTCGCTCGCGTCCGCGCCGCAGGTGGCGGACATCACGACGGTTCAGCCGGGCAAGAAGGATGCGGCGGATCGCGTGATGGCGACGCTGTTTACCCGGCTGATCGCCAAGGATTGCGCGCCGGAGGCCAAGGCGGCGTTCGCGATCCGCGGCAATACCACCGCTGCCTTCACGATCGCCGGCGAAGCGTTGGGTCGGGTGGCGATGACGGAACTGCTCGGCAACCCGGCCGCGCAGGCCGGCATTACCGCCTACGTCAAATACCTCGACGAGGCCGATTTTTCAGGAGTCACGAAGCCGCAGAAATAGATCGTAACCTCAGTCGCGCTTCGGCACCGAGAAGGTGCCCGTCACGCGGCCGCTCGGCGCAGTGGCGACGGTGCCGCCGCTCCCCGCCGACGCGCCGCCCGCGACCGACGACCCGTCGATCACCGCGCGCCCGGTATCGAGGTTGATCGTCAGCCGCCCGCCATTGACGGTGTTGCCCCCGCCCTGGACGAGCGACACCGCGCCCAGCATCGTAATGACGCGGCGGTTGAGATCGTAGATCGCATACTGGCTCTTCGCGGTCTGGTCCGGCCGCTTCACCGTCACCCCGCCCGACGCGTCGAGTCGCGAAACCTGCGGGTTCCCGCCGACGACCTGGCCGGTATAGGCGACCGTCATCCGCTGCGCGTTGAGCGTCATCTCCGCCTGCCGCACCGAAACGTTGCCTGCCAGCACCGCGCGGTTCGCCTTGTCCTGCAGCTCGATATGGTCCGCGCCGAAATCGATCGGGGCGGCCGAGTTGTGCCGCGACTGCGCCGCCAGCGGCGTGGCGGACAGGACGAGCGCGAGCGCATGGGCGGGCAGGAGGCGGGGGCGGGTCATGCCGCGCTATTTCGTCCCTCGCGGCACGATCCGCAAGCGGGCATTGCCGTCGAGCCGGACGGTGCGCTCCTCCAGATCCGCGTGGAGCCGGTTCGCGCTGAAATTGCCCTGCGGCAGCGTGCCCGTGACGGCGCCATCGCTGACCATCCGTCGCGTCTTGAGATCGACCGTCGCGTCCTGCGTGTCGAGCGTGTAGCCGTTGGCGGCGCGGAACGCGATCGGGCCCTGCACCTTCACCTGCTCGCTATCCATGTCGTAGCGGCCGGTGGGCGCGGTCAGCGTCGCGGGGCCGTCCTGCAGCTGGAGCCGCGCGGCGAGCGTCTGGATCTGGACGATGGGTTCGGCCGAGCTCTTCTGCACCGCCGACCCTGCGGTCAGCGTGAAGGGCTGGCCCTTGCCGTCCTCGCCGCGATACTGCGCGCGTTCGAGGCGAAGGCGTTCCTTGGCGACCTCCACCTTGTTCTTGTCGAGGACGAACGACACGTCGCCGCCGGTCGTCAGCGGCGCCATCACCAGGAACGCCGCGAGCACGCCGATCATCACCGGCAGCAGCCAGTGGGTGATGCCGACCAGCCGATCGTGCGAGCTGCCGGGCGCGGCCCAGATCTGGCGCTTGGTGCGGACGCGGCGGGCGATCTCGGACATGGCTGGAGGTTCCGGGGGCTCAGGCGTGCGCGAAGATGTCGATCTCGGGCCAGCCCGCCAGATCGAGTGCCGCACGCGTCGGCAGGAAATCGAAGCACGCCTGCGCCAGATCCATCCGCCCCTCGCGGATCAGCCGGCGGTCGAGCTCCTCCTTCATCCGGTGGAGGAAGCGCACGTCGCTGGCGGCATAGTCCTTCTGCGCCTCGCTCAGCACCGGCGAGCCCCAGTCCGACGATTGCTGCGCCTTCGACACCTCCTGCCCGAGCAGTTCGCGCACCAGCTCCTTCAGGCCATGCCGATCGGTATAGGTGCGGATCAAACGCGACGCGATCTTGGTGCAATAGACGGGCGCGGCGACGACGCCCAGATACTGCTGGATCGCCGCGATATCGAACCGCCCGAAATGATAGAGCTTGAGCCGCGCCGGATCCGCCAGCAGCGCCTTCAGGTTCGGCGCGGCATAGTCCGACCCGGCCGCGAACCGCACGAGATGCTCGTCGGGTCCGCCGTCCGACAGCTGCACGACGCACAGCCGGTCGCGCGGGGTGATGAGCCCCATCGTCTCGGTATCGACCGCGATCGACGCACCGGGCGCGAACACGTCTGCGGGAAGGTCTTCTTCGTGGAGATGGACGGCCATGCGACGGCCCTAGCCGGGAGTGGCGGGCGGCTCAATGGGCGTTGCGACCTACGCCTTCTTGCGCTTGCGGGAGACGAGGTTGAGCGTCTCGACCAGCGCGGAGAACGCCATCGCCGCATAGATATAGCCCTTGGGTACGTGCACCCCGAACCCGTCCGCGATCAGCACCAGCCCGATCATCAGCAGGAAGGCGAGCGCGAGCATCACGACGCTGGGGTTGCGGTTGATGAAGTTCGCGAGCGGATCGGCGGCGAACAGCATCGTGCCCACCGCGATGACGACCGCGGCGATCATGATCGGCAGGTCGTCCGTCATCCCGACCGCGGTCAGGATCGAATCGATCGAGAACACCATGTCGAGCAGCAGGATCTGGACGATCACCGATCCGAACGTCGCCACCGCGGTGCCGCCGACGCTGGTGTCGGGGGCCTCTTCGTCCATCGTATGGTGGATCTCCTGGGTGGCCTTCCAGACGAGGAACAGCCCGCCCGCGATCAGGATCAGGTCGCGCCACGAGAACGCGGTCTCGAAGGTCGGCTGGCCATGCTGCCCGGGCGCGCCGCTCAGCCCCAGGTCGAACACCGGATCGGTCAGCTGCGTCAGCCACGACAGGATCGACAGCAGCCCCAGCCGCAGCCCGAGCGCGAGCCCGATCCCCAGCTTGCGCGCCTTCGATCGCTGTGCCTCCGGCAGCTTGTTCGACAGGATCGAGATGAAGATGAGATTGTCGATTCCCAGCACTACCTCGAGCACGACGAGAGTGAGGAGGGCGGCCCATGCGGCGGGGCTGGCGAGGAGGTCCATGATCGGCATCGTGCGGCGACCTGTGCCCCGCTTGCGACAGTCGCGCAAGGATCGACATGCGTGTGCCGTTTTTCTGACGAATCCGGTCGCGCGAGGGAGATTGATGCGTTATGGCAGGCCCAAAGGTGCGTCACAGGCGGCGCATCTGATGGCTTGCGTTCTCGTCCGGTACGCACGGCCTTTGATCGAAGTACGGGCGGACCGGGAAGACGAACAGGTTTATGGGTTTCGACAAAGGCGGCCGCGGCAATCGCGGCGGACGTGGGCGCGACAAGCGTGACAGCTTTGGTGGCGGCGACGATTTCGGCGGCGGCAGCAGCTTCGGTGGTGGCGGCTTCGGTGGCGGTGACCGTGGCGGCTTCGGCGGTGGCGGCGATCGTGGCGGCTTCGGCGGCGGTGGCGGCGGCTTCGGCGGCGGTGACCGTGGCGGCTTCGGCGGCGGTGGCGGCGGTGGCGGCGGCTTCCGTGGCGGCGGCGGTGGTTTCCGTGGCGGCGGCGGCGGCGGTGGCGGCGGGATGCCCCCCCAGGTCGTCGGCGAGGGCACCGGTGTCGTCAAGTTCTTCAACGCGCAGAAGGGCTTCGGCTTTGTTGTGCGCGATGATGGCGGCGAGGACGTGTTCGTGCACATCTCGGCGGTCGAGCAGGCGGGCCTCACCGGTCTGGCCGAGGGTCAGCCGATGGGCTTCACCCTCGTCGATCGCGGCGGCCGCATCTCGGCGACCGAGCTCAAGATCGACGGCGAGCCGATGGCCGTCACCGATCGTGCGCCCCCGCGTGAGCCGCGCGAAGGCGGCTTCGGCGATCGCGGCCCCCGTCCGGCGGCGGGCGGCTTCGGCGGCAACGACCGCGGCGGTGCGCCGCAGCGCCAGCTGACCGGCGAGAAGGCGACCGGCACGGTCAAGTTCTTCAACGCGATGAAGGGCTTCGGCTTCATCCAGCGCGACGATGGACAGCCCGACGCGTTCGTCCACATCTCGGCCGTCGAGCGCGCCGGTATGCCGACGCTGAACGAGGGCGATCGCCTGTCGTTCGAACTCGAAGTCGACCGTCGCGGCAAGCACGCCGCGGTCAACCTGGCGCCGAACCAAGGCTGATCCGGTTTCACGACCCGGTTCGAAAGGCCCGGTCCCGCGACAAGCGGGGCCGGGCTTTTTCGTGGGCGGGGGCGGAAATGCCTGGAAGCAGTCGTAAAGCGATTGGTGCGCTTTCGGGAAAGCAGCCTGCGATAACTGACATTGCCCGGCGCCGCTGCTTTTCCCGCAAACGATCGTTGAATGGGAATGGCGACTGATCCCGAACGATGCCGCTCTTCGCCAAGCCTGCTTAAATCATGCCATTGCCGTCACGGTAGGCTGAGCTATCGAACTTGGCGTGAACGGCAGGATGAAATGCAGTGAAATCGCGAACATCGTCTGTCGTCTTCGATCTGGATGGCACGCTGCTCGATGGAGACTCCGCATCGATCTGGATGATGAGCCGTATCAAGCAATCAGTATGGCGGACGCTTCTGGCCGTCGTGGCGTTCCCGATCGCCCTCCCACTGACGCTCCATGCGCCATCACGGCGGATCGGCGGTTCGATATCCCTATGGATCGCGACCATCGGCCTGACCGAACCGGAGTTGCGCCAGTCCTTCGCGCTTTTCGCCATCAATGTGAGCGAGGGGAAGGGTGTCGCTTGGCGAACAGCCGGCCTCGCCGAACTCGAACGGCATGTCACCCGTGGGGAGACCGCACTGATCGCTACCGCCGCACCCGCATGGTTGGCGGAGAGCCTATCCGATACGCTTCCCTTCCAAGTCCCCGTGGTGGGATCGGTGCTATGTCGGTTTCTAGGCGGATGGGTGGCGCGATACCATTGTCGCCACGAAGCAAAATGCGACGCGATCAGGGGCGCCGGCTTCGGTGAGCGATGGGCCGTCGCCTACAGCGACAGTGCCGATGACGCTCCGCTCCTCGCTAGAGCCACATCGGCATTCCTCGTCAACGCGTCTGGCAAAACCGCGAAACGGCTAGCCAGATTGAGAGTCCCCGTCGAGCGGGTCTCTTGGTAAGCCCTACGCCTTCCCACAAACGAACGTGGACCGGGAACGTCGTGCCTCTCGCTTCGCTCCGGCTCGTCTGCGGTATCCTCTTTCCCGAAATCCGTTCCCGACTGCTTTTCCCGCAAGTGTCGCGCGGAAATGGAGAAACGGGAAAGGTCACGCCGAACGGATGGCTGCGGTCCAGCGGTCCCGGTCGCGTGCTGGTGGCCCGACCGACGGCGGGCGCCGTCGTGCGTTGACGCCGGCGCTTTCCTACATCCTGCCGGCCGGTGTAGTCCGTAACGATAATGGCCGATGCAGGCGCCTTTTCCGTCACTGATCGATCAGGCCGATCACTTGCGATCGATTTGCCACCCCGACGTAGTGGCAACTTCGGCAACTTCCGCGCCGCTTCTCGCCAGATCGCAAAAAACGAATCAGGCCATCAGCCCCCACAGCAGCGTCGCGTTCAATCCTACGATCACCGCCGCGATCGCCCAGGCCAGCGCGCGCAGCCAGCGCGGGGCGGCCATCGCGCCCATCACCGCGGCGCTGCCGGTGAAGGCGACGAGCGGGATGACCGCGAAGGGGAGTTGGAGGCTCAGCACCACCTGGCTCAGCACCAGCAGCTTGATCGCCGCCGCGTCGCCCGCATACGCCACGACCGCGACCGCGGGGATGATCGCCAGCCCGCGCGTCACCAGCCGGCGCAGCCACATCGGCAACCTGAGGTCGAGGAACCCCTCCATCACGATCTGGCCGGCGAGCGTGCCGGTGACGGTCGAGTTCTGCCCGCTCGCCAGCAATGCGATCGCGAAGACGATGCTCGCCGCGCCTGCGCCCAACATCGGCGCGAGCAGTTCGTGCGCCTGCTCGATGTCCGCCACGTCGGTACGCCCCGCGACGTGGAAGGTGGCGGCGGCAAGGATCAGGATCGCGGCGTTGATGAAGAAGGCGAGCGCGAGCGCGACGGTCGAATCGATCGTCGCCATCTTCAGCGCCTCGCGCCGCTCGGGGGGCGACGCGCCGAACGCGCGGGTCTGGACGATCGACGAATGCAGGTAGAGATTGTGCGGCATCACCGTCGCGCCCAGGATGCCGATCGCGATGTAGAGCATCGCCGGGTTGCGCAGGATCTCGGGCGTGGGGATCAGGCCGGCGGCGGCCGCGCGCCAGTCCGGCCCCGCCAGCGCGAGTTCGAACGCGAAGCACGCCGCGATCACGACGAGCAGCGCGACGATGAACGCCTCGAGCCGGCGGAAGCCATAGCGCTGGAGGACGAGGATCAGGAACACGTCGAGCCCGGTGACGACGACGCCCCAGACCAGCGGCAGCCCGAACAGCAGCTTGAGCGCGATCGCGGTGCCGAGCACTTCGGCGAGGTCGCACGCGATGATCGCGATCTCGCACAGCACCCACAGGGCGAGCGTGACGGGGCGCGAATAATGCGCGCGGCAGGCCTGCGCGAGATCGAGCCCCGCGCCGATCCCGAGCCGCGCGGACAGCGACTGGAGGACGATCGCCATCAGGTTCGACAGCAGCACGACGCTCAGCAGCGTATAGCCGAACGCGGAGCCGCCCGCGATGTCGGTCGCCCAGTTGCCCGGATCCATATAGCCGACCGCGACGAGATAGCCCGGCCCGACGAACGCGAACAGCTTGCGCCAGAAGCCTGCGCCTTCGGGAATCCGCACGCTGGCATGGCTCTCGGCGAGCGAACGCGTCGCGATCCGGGCGCTGGGAGGCAGGGCGGCGGCGGTGGCGTCTGGGGCGGGCGGCGTCATCGCGGATCGCCATGCGGCATCGCGGGGGGCGGGTTCAAGCCGCAAAGCGCGGGCGGGTTGGCAAGCGAGCCATTGCCCGTTCATCGCGACGCGGGCAGGGCGGGCGCCCGATCGTTTCCTGCACCCGGAGTTGCCATGCGCCGTCTCGTCCCGCTCGCCGCCGCCGTCCTGATCGCCACGCTCGCTGCCGCCCCTGCGTTTGCGGCGCAACCGATCGCGGGCCGCTGGCTCACCGCCGACGGCAGCGGCGTCATCCAGGTCGGCGATTGCGGCGGCTCGACCTGCGGGCGGCTGGTCACGATCCTGAAGTCCGCGCCGAACGCGCCGAAGATGGACGTGGCGAATCCCGATCCCGCCTTGCGTTCGCGCCCCATCCTGGGCGTTCCGATCCTGAGCGGATTCGTCGACAAGGGCGACGACTGGCGCGGCAGGATCTACGATCCGCGCAACGGAAAGACCTACAAGTCGATCGTCAGCCGCGCGGCGGACGGCACGCTCAAGGTGCAGGGCTGCATCGCGTTCTTCTGCCAGACGCAGGTATGGCGTCCGGCGCGCTGAACGCCCGTCAGACCGGCGCCGCGTCCGCGCCGGCACCGTAATGGTGCCAGGTGAAGATCGCCGCCGCGCCGCGGTGCGGTCGCCACGCCTCGGCGAGGTCGCGGACCAGCTTTTCGCCCGGGCGTTCGGCGTGCCCGAGGATGCGACCGACCTCGATCTGCACCGCGAGGTCGCCGGCCGGCCAGATGTCGAGACGTCCCTCGGCGAACAGGAGGTAGACCTCCGCCGACCAGCGGCCGATGCCCTTGACGCGGACGAGTTGCGCGATCGCCGCCTCGTCGTCTGCGGGCAGGTTGGCGAGATCGAGGCGACCGCTCGTCACTTCCTCGGCGAGGCTGCGGGCGTAGGACGCCTTCTGACGCGAGAAGCCGCAGGCGCGCAGCGCCTCGTCGCTGGCGGCGAGGATCGCGGCGGGGTCGCCCGCGTCGCCGACCTCGGCCTCCAGCTTGCGCCAGACCGAGTCGGCGGCCTTCACGCTCACCTGCTGGCCGAGGATCGTGCGCAGCAGCGTGGCATAGCCGCGCGCCCGGATCCGGGGCGCTGGATACCCGACGCGCGCGATCGCGGCGGCGAAGGCGGGCTCCATCGCGGCGAGCGCGTCGAGACTCTCGCGCAGCTGCGCCTCGCTCAGCCCCATTGCGGGGCCGCGTGTTCAAAGGCATGGAACGGGTTATTGTCTGGAGAGAACATGATGCCGACGCTTACCGTGGTTACGCGCGAGGGGGAAGAACGCGAGATCGATGGCGAGGTCGGCCTGTCGGTGATGGAAGCGATCCGCGATGCAGGGATCGACGAGATCCTGGCGCTGTGCGGCGGATGCTGTTCGTGCGCGACGTGCCACATCCATGTCGACCCGGATTTCGCGGATCGACTGCCGGCGATGAGCGAGGACGAGAACGATCTGCTCGATTCGTCGAGCGATCGCAACCAATGGTCGCGGCTGTCGTGCCAGATCCAGCTGACGTCCGCGCTCGACGGGATGAAGGTGACGATCGCCGCGGAGGATTGAGGCGGGCCGGACATCGGCGCGTTTGCCCGTCGCATCACCCCGGATGGTATTCGGAAACGACCAGGGGCTTTCGATAAGCCGGGCTTCGACGGGCGAGCGTGTCTTTGATCGCATGGTCGCTTGAAATGCATTTCTCGTTACGTCATTCCCGTGATCGATCCTTTTCAGAGATCGCCGCCGGGAGAGCCGCATGACCCGTACCGCCCGCGCGACGCTTGCGCTGATCGTCAGCTATGCGGTGCTGGGCGTCCTGATGAACAGCGTCGGCGTGGTGATCCTCCAGTCGATCCAGCGCTATGCGGTGTCGAAGCCGCATGCGGCGACGCTGGAGGCGTGCAAGGACCTGTCTGTGGTTGTCGCGTCGTTCCTGTTCGCGGTCCAGCTGCCGCGGTTCGGATACCGGCGCGCACAGATCGCGGTGATGCTGGCGATCGGGGCGGGCGCGCTGCTGGTGCCGCTGGCGGATGCGTTCTGGGGGATGCAGGCGTTCTTCGTGCTGACCGGGCTGGGCTTCGGCACTGCCAAGGTCGCGACCTATGCCACGATCGGGCTGCTCAGGACCGACGCCAAGGGACATGCCAGCCTGACCAGCCTGGTCGAGGGGATATTCATGCTCGGCATCCTGGCGGGGGTGTGGATGTTCGGCTGGTTCATCGGCGCGGACACGACGGGCAGCGATTGGCTGCGCGTCTATTATGTCGTCGCGCTGTTGTGCGCGGTCGCGGCGGCCCTGTGGTGGGGCGCCGATCTCGACGAGGCCGCAGCCACCGCGGAGGAGCAGCCGACGCGCCGCGCGATGTTCGCGCTGGCGCTGTTGCCCGCGACGGTCGCGTTCTTGGTCGCGATCTTCCTGTACGTCCTGATCGAGCAGAGCATCGGGACGTGGCTGCCGACGTTCAACAACGAGGTGCTCCACCTCCCGTCCGCGATGAGCGTGCAGGCGTCGACGATCTTCCTCGGCGCGCTGGCGGCGGGGCGGCTGGGGGCGAGCTGGCTGGTCGCGCGGCTTGGGTGGCTGCGGTTGCTGTTGGGGTGCATCGCGGCGATGGCGGTATTGGTGGTGCTGACGCTGCCCGCGGCGCAGGGCCTGGCGCCGCGGCGCGGCATAACGTGGCTGAGCGCGCCCGCGCCGGCCTATATCTTCCCGCTGATCGGGGTCTTCATGGCGCCGGTCTATCCGATCCTGTGTTCGGTGATGCTGAGCGCGCAGCCGCGCGAACGACATGCCTCGCTGGTAGGGCTGATCGTGATCTTCTCCGCGCTGGGCGGGACGATCGGATCGCTGCTGACCGGGCTCGCGTTCCAGTACATATCGGGCGCGCGGGCGTTCTATATGGTGCTGGTGCCGATGGCGGCGATCGCGGTGGCGCTCGTCCGCTTTCAAAGGGTGACGCGGCGCGACCGCGCGGTATAGCGCGATCGTCAGGTGTCGCGGACGATCAGTCTGGTGGGAAGTTTCACGGATTTCGGCTGGGCGCCGTCAAGGCGGTGCATCAGCTTTTCCACGAGCATCGATCCCGCGACCTCCGTCTCCTGCGCGATCGTCGTCAGCGCGGGCGTGAAGTGCGCCGCCGGCGGAATGTCGTTATAGCCGACCAGCGCATAGTCGCGCGGGGTGACGTGACCCTGTTCGCGGAACGCGCCGACGACCGCCATCGCTGCGGTGTCCGAAAAGGCGAAGACGGCATCGGGGCGGGGGTTGTGCGCCAGCCAGTCAGTCGCGCGCTCGAACGTCGTCGCATAGGCCATCGACGCGATGTCCAGTCGGTCGATCGTGACGCCGGCGTCCGCCGAGGCGGACAGCCCCTCGAACCGCATCCGCAGTTCCGCGTGCGCAATGTCGCCGACGAACAACCAGCGGCGGCGGCCCTGCGTGAGGAAGCGCTCGCCGGCGAGCCGTCCGCCCGCCAGATTGTCGCTGCCGACCGCGCAATAGTCGTCGTCCTCCACCGCGCCCCAGACGACGAACGGCACGTCGGTGCGTGCCAGTTCGCGCAGCATCGCGTCGCGAACGCCCTGGCCCAGCAGGATGAACCCGTCGGTCGCCCGGCTGCGATGGAGGTCGATGAAACCTTGCACGGAATCGAGACCCGGGGGTGACAGCAGCAGGTCCTGCTCGCGGATCGACAGCGCCTCGGAGATGCCGGCCAGCAGCTCGAACACGAAGGGATCGCCGATCGCACCGTGCCGGTGCGAACCGAAATCGAGGACGACCGTAATGGTATTGGTACGCGACTGGCGTAGCCTCTGCGCGTTGCAGTTGACGGCATAGCCATGGTCGCGCGCGACCTGGAGGACGCGGTCGCGCGTTTGCGCGGTAACGAGCGGGCTGTTGGCGAGGACGCGCGAGACGGTGGGCTTCGAAACATCGGCGAGGCGGGCGATGTCCGCCATCGTCACTGCGCCGGCGAGCGCGCCGCGCACGCGCTTCACGTCGGGCGTCCTGTCTCCGTCGGCCATGGCGACGTGCTAGTCGGGCGGGGCGCACGCGGCAAGCGTTGCACCGCGCGCGGGGTGCTGTAGCCTGAATGCAACGACATGAGGGAGAGGGCCATGGCGGCTGCGGGCGCACAGTTCGGCGACTATCAGAATGCGATCTACATGGCGGGGCTGTCCGGCGTGCTTCCCAAGCTGCCGGTCGACTATGCCACGCTGGAGGCGCGTGCGTCGATGGCGTTGCCGCCCTCGGTGCTGGGTTATGTGCAGGGCGGGTGCGGCGACGAGGCGACGCAGGATGCGAACGCCAGCGCGTTCCGCCACTGGGGTATGGTGCCGCGGATGATGGTCGACACCACCCGGCGCGATCTGTCGATCGACCTGTTCGGGATGACGCTGCCGACACCGGTGTTCATGGCGCCCGTCGGGGTGATCGGGATCTGCACGCAGGACGGGCATGGCGACCGCGCTGCCGCGCGCGCCGCGGCCGCGACGGGCGTTCCGCTGGTCCACTCGACGCTGTCGAACGACCTGATGGAGACGGTGGCGGGCGACATGGGCGACGCGCCGGGGTTCTTCCAGCTCTATACCCCGCGCGACCGGGACCTGGCGGCGAGCCTCGTCCGGCGGGCGGAGGCTGCGGGGTTCAAGGGCATCGTCGTGACGCTCGACACCTGGGTGACGGGATGGCGGCCGCGCGACCTGAACGTCGCGAACTTCCCGCAACTGCGCGGGCATGTGCTGGCCAACTATTTTTCCGATCCCGTCTTCCGCAAGATGCTGGCGAAGCCGCCCGAGGATGATCCGGCGGCGGCGGTGCGGCAATGGGCGGGGGTGTTCGGCAAGGTGCTGACCTGGGACGACATGGCGTGGCTCCGCTCGCTGACGACGCTGCCGCTGATCCTGAAGGGGATCTGCCATCCCGACGATGCGCGCCGCGCGATCGATCTGGGGGCGGACGCGATCTATTGCTCCAACCATGGCGGGCGGCAGGCGAATGGCGGGATCGCGGCGATCGACCTGCTGCCGGGCGTGGTGGCGGCGTCGGGCGACGTGCCGGTGCTGTTCGATTCGGGCGTGCGATCGGGGAGCGACGTGGTGAAGGCGCTGGCGATGGGCGCGCGCGCGGTCGGCATCGGGCGGCCCTATGTGTGGGGCCTCGCGCTGGATGGCGCGGACGGGGCGGCGCATGTGCTGCGCTGCATCCTCGCCGAGGCGGACCTGCTGATGGCGGTGAACGGCTATCCGACGCTTGCTGACGTGCGCGCGGCGGGCGCGGTTCGCGGCTAGCGGGGAACGATCGTCACGCGGTCTCCGTCGATCGCGAGGCGGAACCAGGGGGCTGCGGTGCCGCCGAAGCGGGTGCGGCGGAGTGTCGTGTCGGCCGTGGGGTCGGCGCCGGCGAGGCCCCAATAGTCGACGAAGCTGATGACGTCGAGCTCGCCGGTCACCCACCAGCAATAGGCCTGGACGGGCTCGGCGGCGGGGTTGGCGGCGACGAGGGCGGTGCCGTTCGCCGGGCGCCATGGTCCCTCGATGCGATCGGCGACCATCGCGTAGAGTCCGGTCGGCGCTGCGAGGCCGGGGGCGAAGCGCTTAGCCTGCGTCGACCAGAACAGATAGTAGCGCGCGTCGTGGACGAGGATGTGGGGCCGTTCGAGCTCGCTGTTGACGCCGATCGCTTCGACCAGCGGAGCCTCGAGCCGCCATGCGTCGCCGTCGCGCTTCGCGAGACCGATGACGCCGTCCACGACCTCATCGACCCAGCCGGCCGAGCCGACGAAAAGAAGATATTCCGCGCCGTCCGCGGGATCGCGAAAATAGCCCGGATCGCGGAAGCCCTTGATCGCACCGCCCACCGGTGCCGCCTGATCGGCGCGCGCGTAGAAGCGGCCGTCGTTGGCGATTGATTCGACCGGGGTCGACCAGCCTTCGGTGCGCGCGCCGGACGCGTCGACGACGAAGCGGCCGCAGGTTTCGAACAGGCGTTGCTCGAAGGTCGTCGGCGCGCCGCGGCGGCCGGCGGCGGTGAAATACATCGTCAGCGTCGAGTCGTCGTCGGCGAGAACCGCGGAGCCAGACCATTCGCGACTGCCGGGCGTGAAGCCCTCGGGAAAGGTATCGCCATGATCGCGCCAGCCGTCCGTGCCGTGGCTGGTCAGGCGGATGCGCGCGGCGTCGTGGCGCGATTCGGGATCGGCGAAGCGCGGGGTGGCGAGGAAGAACCACCAGCTGCGCCCCTCGACGAACGCGGTGCGGCCGTCGGCATAGGCGATCTGCCACATGTCCCACACGTCGTGGCCGGAGACGATGGGGACGATATCGGCGGTGGTGATGACGGGCAGCGCGCCGCCGCGCTGGATGGCGATGCCCGCGACGGCGTCGGCGGACCAGTGGGTGGGGATCATCGGCGAGGTCGTCCGGCTGGCAGGGGTGGTCATGCGGATTCGAGCGCGAAGAGCGCGACGCTCTCCGCCTTCATCGCGGGCATCGGCAGCCCGGCACAGGCGAGCCAGGCGCTGTCGAAGACCGTGCCGTCGCCGCGCATCGCGGCGAACAGCGGCGCGTCGGGGGCGGGGTGGCCGGGTTCGGTCGCGATCGCGAGCAGGCGGACGCGCGTCGGCCCCGCGCCGAGCAGCGGGGGGAGCGGGAGTGCGGGCGGGCGGCGCAGCGTGGTGGGCGCGACGCGGGTGACCGACAGGAGCAGGTCGCCGGGCCGGCCGTGCATCTGCCAGACGAGGCCGTCGGGGCCGTCGCCGAGCCAGACCTTGCCCGCGTGGAGCGTGCCGCGCAGGGCCTTGTAGCGCGCGATCCACGCCGCGAGCGTCGCCGCGTCGTCGTCGGGCATCGCGGCGGGATCGAGCTCGACGCCGAAATGGCCGGGCAGCGCGACCGCGGCGCGGAACGCCATGCCCTGCCGCCGCCCGGTCGAATGTGCGGGTGCGGCGCCGACATGCGCGCCCATCATCTCGGGCGGCATGAAGTGGAGATAGCCGCGCTGCATCGCGACCCGGCTGACGGCATCGATGCAGTCGCTCGTCCAGAAGCGGTGCGTGCGCGTCGCGATGCCGGCGTCGATGCGGCCACCGCCGCCGGCGCAGGACTCGATCTCGACCGCGGGGTGCGCGGCGCGGATGCGGTCGATCAGTGCATAGGTGCCGAGGATCTGCGCGCGGTAGCCGGCATGGCCGTTCGCGCCGCCGGCGGGGGCGAGATCGCGGTTGTGATCCCATTTGAGGTACGCGATCGGCAGGTCGCGGAGCAGCGTGTCGATCGCGTCGAACAGATACTCGCGCACCTCCGCGCGGCCGAGATCGAGGACGAGCTGGTTGCGTGAGGTGAGGTGCGTGGGTCCGGCGACGGTGAGCGCCCAGTCGGGGTGCGCGCGGTACAGGTCGCTGTCGGGGTTGACCATTTCGGGCTCGACCCAGAGGCCGAATTCCATGCCCTGCGCGACGACATGGTCCGCGAGCGGACCCAGGCCGTTCGGATATTTGGTGCGGTCGACGGTCCAGTCACCGAGCGCGGCGGTGTCGTCGTCGCGACCCCTGAACCAGCCGTCGTCGAGCACGAAGCGCTCGACCCCGAGCGCGGCGGCGCGAGTGGCGAGCGCGACCAGCGCGGCCTCGTCGTGGTCGAAATAGAAGCCTTCCCAACTGTTGATGTGGACCGGGCGGGGGCGCATGCCCTCAGTGGGCCAGGGCGCGCGGGCGCGGATCGCGGCGTGGAACGCTTGGACCGCGCCGTTCAGCCCCGCCGACGACGCGGTCGCGAGCATCTCGGGGGTGGCGTAGCGGTCGCCGGGCGCGAGGCGGATCTCGCCGGGCGCGAGCGCCTCGCCCATCTGGAGCGTCCAGACGCCGTCGTCGTCGCGCTCGATCGCGAGGCGATGGTTGCCCGACCAGGCGAGTTGCGCGGCGCGGACCGGGCCGGCATGCCAGGTCGCGCCGGGACCGGTAACGAACAGGCCGGGCGGGCCGGCATGGCCGGTGAGGCCGCGTCGCGTCTCGCGGATCCAGCCATGCGCGGGCATCGGCTCGACCTGTTCGACGAACTCCGCATTGTGGCGACCGGTGAAGCTGCGGATCGCCTGCGCGTCGGCGGGGAGCGGGAGGGTGCCCGCGGCGAGCCATTCGATGTCGAGCATGTCGTCGCCGTCGTTGACCACCTCCGCCGACAGCGTCGCGACGTCGCCCGCGATCGCGATGCGCTGGATCAGCGTGATCGCGGCGGCGCGATCGACCAGCGTCACCGTCAGCGTGTCGCCGTTACGCCCGATGTCAGCGGTTTCGAACGCCTGCGCAAAGGCCCGTCCGCCACGATGCGCGCGAAGTGCAGGGGCGCCGAACCAGCCGGTGCCGAACGACGGGACCAGCGCAAGCGGCTGGTCGACGTCGAGCGAGAAGGAGGCGGCGGGGCGCGTATCCGCGAGCGCGGGCAGTGCGTCGGCGGCGACGCGCGCGCCCCACCAGCGCCACAGCAGGCCGCCCTGTTCGCGCGGCTCGAGCACGATCGCCATGGTCGCTCCGTTCAGTACGATCATCGGGGCGTCAGCCTTCGCGGGTCGCGCCGACGGGAAGACCGGCCGCGTTCTTCTCGCGCACCGTCCAGACCGCGGCGGCGGCGCAGAACATCAGGATGCCGCACAAGGTCAGCACGTTGCGCGGATCGCCGTTCATCAGCGGCTTGTAATAGAAGGGCAGGGTGGCCGCGATCAGCAGCATCGGGATCACGATCATCATGTTGAAGATGCCCATATAGACGCCGGTCCGCTCCGGCGGGATCGAACCGGCGAGGATGACATAGGGGTTGCCCATGATGCTGGCCCAGCCGAGCCCGACGCCGATCGCGGGGAGGAACAGCATCCACTTCTCGGTGATGTGCGGCAGCCACAGCATGCCCGCACCCGCGATCGCGAGGCAGATCGCGTGGAGCGAGGCCGCGCCCAGACGCTTCGCCAGCGGCACCATCGCGAAGGCCGCGAGGAAGGCGACCCCATTGTAGAACGCCGCCATCTCGCCGTTGGTGAGGACCGCCGAGTGGAAGCCTGGCGAGTTGGCAACATCGGTGCCGTAGACCGATCGGCCGATCGAGTAGATGACGTACGACCAGTAGGCGGCCATCGCATACCATTGGAACAGGCTCATCAGCGCCAGTTTGCGCATCGCGACCGGCATGTCGCGGATCGCGTGGCCGATCTCCGCGATGGTGGACGCAACCGTCTTGGGTTGGGCGGCGATGTGCGTGCGCTGTTCGATCGTCAGCGGCAGTTCGGGGACCCGGCGGATCGACCAGATGATCGTCGTAAGCGACAGGAACGCGCCGACCATGAAGGCGATACGCGCGGTGTAGGGGATGTTGTGGGTATCGACCCAGTCCTGGTTCATCCCGAACCACACGAGCAGCGAGGGCGTGAGGAACGCCAGCATCTGCGCGAGCCCGGTGAAAGCGGATTGGGTCAGGAAGCCGATCTGGTGCTGGCTCTCGTCCAGCCGGTCCGAGACATAGGCGCGGTAGGGCTCCATCGTGATGTTGTTGCCCGCGTCGAGAATCCACAACATCGACACCGCCATCAGGATCGAATGGCTGAGCGGCATGAAGAAAAGCCCGAATGCGCACAGCACCGCGCCGAACAGGAAATAGGGCGTACGCCGGCCCCAGCGCGAATCGGTGCGGTCGCTCATCGCGCCGATCAGCGGCTGGATCAGGAGGCCGGTGATCGGCCCCGCCAGCTGGAGCAGCGGCAGCTGCGCCTCCGCCGCGCCCAGATAGCTGTAGATCGGGGCCATGTTGCCCTGCTGCAGCCCGAAACTGAACTGGAGCCCGAGGAACCCGAGGTTCATTTCGAGGATGCGCGGCATGCTCAGGATCGGCTTCGTCTCGGGCATGCGCATCGTCACCTCTCCGTCCCCTCGGGTCGCGGTTGGTCCGCGTTCGTGAGCGATGTCATGCCGCGGAATGCGACGTGCTGCAACAATCGATTGCATAAGCGTTCGTGCAAATCGGGCGATCCTGCGCCACCTGAGCGCGATCAGGCCGTGCCCAGTGCCTGGTCGTGGTGGAGGTAGAGCGGGTTGAAGTCCGAGCGACTCGCCAGAGCGCTCCAGTCGACGATTCTCACGAACCGCCGGTCGTGCGCGACCAGTCCCTCGCGCACCAGTTCCTTGAGCGTACGATTGACATGGACCGAGGTGAGCCCGGTTGCGTCGCCGATCTGCTCCTGCGTCATCGGCAGCTCGTAGCCGCGATCGGTGTGCCCGGTATGCATCATGCGGACATGGACCTCGCAGAGCAGGTGGCCGACGCGCGTGATCGCATCGCGCCGGCCGATGTTCAGCGCGAGCTCGCGTCCGATCGACGCCTCCACCAGCGTGTCGATCCACATCGCGCGGGCGACGTTGGGACGGTTCTTCGCCAGCGTCCGCAGCGCGTCGGCCGACAGTTCGGCAACGACGAGCGCGGTCATCGCCTGGACGTTGTGATCCGATACCCGCAGGAACAGCTGCCGGAGATCGGCGAAATCGCCGGGGACGAGGATGGCGACGATCTGGCGGCCGCCGTTCACAGCGATCTTGTGGCGGAAGGCGAGGCCCGACAGGACGAAGGCACAATGCATCGGCCGCTCCCCCTCGCGGATCAGATGGGATTGCGCGGGCAGTTCGTGTTCCGTCGGATGCAGCGCGTGAATCGCGAGCGCATCACCCTCGTTTAGGGACGCGCGCGTCGCGACCTTGGCGATCAACGCCTGGGCAATTTCAAAACGGCTGGACATGCGCACTTCCGGCGAGCGCGCCTGCGACCCACGCCTTGTCTTCTAGAGAATCGAGGCCGAGTGATCCCATACACAGGTTGTTCGTGGAGGGAGCAACATAAATCAGGCTATCTTCGCGTGGATGGCACACGCGCGCGCGGTTTTACGTGATTTCCCAGCGCTTGCGGACGACGCGCTCCAGGACGGTCAGCGGCATTGCGCCCTGGAGCAGGACGTCGTGGAACGCCTTGAGGTCGAAGCCCGGCCGCGCCTTCGCCTCGTCTCGCAGGCGGGTCCACACGGTGTGGCCGATCTTGTAGCTGCACGCCTGGCCGGGCCAGACGGTGTAGCGGTCGATCTCGCCCTGGCTGCGGCCGCGTGCGATGCCGGTCGTGGCGATCAGATAGTCGGTCGCCTTCTCGCGACTCCAGCGCTTGGCGTGCATCCCGCTGTCGACGACGAGTCGGGTGGCGCGGAACAGCAACGACTGGAGATAGCCGACCTGGCCGAGCGGATCGCCCTCATACATCCCCATCTCGTCCGCCAGCTGTTCGGAATAGAGCGCCCAGCCTTCCGAATAGCCGCTGAAGAAGCCGCGGCGGCGGATCAGCGGGATCTGCGTGCTTTCGAGCGCGAGCGTGACCTGGAGATGATGGCCGGGTACCGCTTCGTGATGCGTCAGCGTGGCGAGGCCGAATTTCGGGCGATCGAAAGTGTCGCGCAGGTTGATATAGTAGATCGCAGGGCGCGAGCCGTCGAGCGAGGCGTTCTGGTAATAGCCGCCGGGGGCGCCGGCCTGGATCGTCGGCGGCACGCGGCGGACCTCGACCGGGGCGGCGGGTAGCGTCGCGAACGCTTCGGGCAAGCGAACCTGCATCGCCTTGATCTGGCGGTTGAGCTGCCCAAGCAGCGCCTCGCGGCCGGGATCGGTGTTGGGATAGAGTTGGTCGGGGCGCTCGTTCAGCGCGACGAGGCGCTGGCCGACGGTGCCCTGCGTCAGGCCCTGGGCTTTCAGGATCGTGTCGATGCGAGCGGAGATTTCGGCGACCTGCGCGAGGCCGAGTTCGTGGATCTCGTCGCCCGTCATCGCGACCGTCGTCGCGGCCTCCGCGGCAGCGGCGTAATAGGCCGTTCCGTCGGGCAGGCGCCAGCAGCCGGCATCATGGACGGCTTTCGTGCGCAGCTGCTCGACCAGCGTGCGCTGACGATCGAGCGCTGGGAAGACCTGTTGCTCGACGATGCGGGTGGCGGTGGCGACGTGCGTTGCGGGGAGGTTGGCTGCCTTCAGCTTGGCGGCGAAGGTGGCGACCATCACCGTCTGGTCCGCCGGCTTCTCGCGCGCGGAGGCGAGGAGTTTCAGCGTGGTGTCGAGGATATAGTCGGGCGCGAACACGCCGCGGGCGGCGTCGGCGCGCTGGCGATCGGTGCTGTCGTCGAGCGCCGTGGGGAAGGCGGCGAGGCGCGCCAGATAGGCGTCAGCCTCCGCGGCGTCGCGGACGCGGGCCTGCGACTCGAGGAAGTCGGGAACGTCGCGATACGGTCCGGTCAGCTGGCTGAGGACATAGGGCGCAAACCGCCCGAGGCTGTTGCCGTAGCTGAAGCGCTCCGCGCCCGCGACCGCGCGCGTGAGCTGGTAAGCGACGACCTCGTAATCGAGCTTGCCCGCGTCGGAGAGGCCGGTGGTGGGGAAGCGATGGAGTTCGGCAAGTTCGCGCTTCGCGTCGGCGAGCGCGCGCCGCTGCGCGGCGGCGGATTCGTCGTCGAGCTTCGCCTTCAGCGCGGCGCGGGGGCCGGTGTCGAGGCCGAGGCGGGTGGCCTGTTCGGGGGAGGTGTCGAGGCGGGCGTAGAAGAAGCGATCGAGCATGGCACGCAGCTTCGAGTCCGCGTCGTTCGGGGCGGCGTTGACAGGCAGCGCGGCGAGCGCGCCGGCGGCGGCGGCTCCGCCGAGGAAATGACGACGATCCATGATGTTGGCTCCCGATATTCGTAACGGGACCTAGCCCGGCGGCGCGAAGACCGCCAGACCGTGCCCGTCAATGCGACGAAGCCGAGTCGGCACCGATCCCGGTTTCCGCGCGAACGCGCTGCGCGGCATAGCCGCCGCGGTCGACCGCGGCACGTGGGGATCGATCCAGAATCGAAACGAGCCAGATCGTAACGAACGCTGCTGGCATCGAGAAGATCGCGGGCGATGAATAGGGGAATACCGCGACCGCATGCCCGAGGATCGTGACCCAGACCGCGGGCGACAGGATCGTGAGGACGAGCGCGAGCAGCAGTCCGAGGGCGCCGCCGGCGACGACCCCACGCGTGGTGCAGCCGCTCCAGAGCAGCGAGAGGATCAGCACGGGGAAGTTGCTCGACGCGGCGATCGCGAAGGCCAGGCTGACCATGAACGCGACGTTCTGCTTCTCGAACACGATGCCGAGCAGGATCGCGGCGACCGCGAGCGCGAGGACCGCGCGGCGCGACACGCGAAGCTCCGCCGCGGAGTCGGCTGCGCCCTTGCGAAACACGGTGGCGTAGAGATCGTGGCTGACCGCCGAAGCGCCCGACAGCGTCAGCCCCGCGACGACCGCGAGGATCGTGGCGAACGCGACCGCGGAGATGAAGCCGAGGAACAGGTTGCCGCCGACCGCGTGTGCCAAGTGGATGGCGGCCATGTTGCCGCCACCGCGAAGGCCGCCCGCGGGATCGAGATAGCCCGGATCGGTCGCGACCAGCACGATCGCGCCGAACCCGATGATGAAGGTGAGCAGGTAGAAATAGCCGATCCACCCCGTTGCCCACAGCACCGAGCTGCGCGCGGCCCTTGCGTCGGGAACGGTGAAGAAGCGCATCAGGATGTGCGGCAGCCCCGCGGTGCCGAACATCAGCGCCATGCCGAACGAGATCGCGCTGACGGGATCCTTGATGAAGTTGCCCGGGCCCATGATCGATCGGCCCGCGATGGCGGGGTCTGCGTTGCCCGCGGCGGCGGCGAGATCGGTCTTCACCGTGACCGCGCGCGCGAACAGCGCCTCCGGCGAGAAGCCGAACTGCCAGAGGACGACGCTCGCCATGAAGGTGGCGCTGCCGAGGAGGAGGACGGCCTTGATGATCTGCACCCAGGTCGTCGCGGTCATCCCGCCGAACAGGACGTAGAAGGTCATCAGCACGCCGACGATGACGACCGCGTACGCATAATCGAGCCCGAACAGCAGCTTGATGAGCTGCCCCGCGCCGACCATCTGTGCGATGAGGTAGAACAGCACGACGACCAGCGTGCTGATCGCAGCGAAGGTGCGCACCGGGGGCTGTGCGAAGCGGAACGCGGCGACGTCCGCGAAGGTGAACCGGCCGAGATTGCGCAGCCGCTCCGCCATCAGGAACAGGATGATCGGCCAGCCGACGAGGAAGCCGATCGAATAGATCAGCCCGTCATAGCCGTCGTTGAAGATCTGTGCCGAGATGCCGAGAAACGACGCCGCGGACATATAGTCGCCCGCGATCGCGAGGCCGTTCTGGAAGCCGGTGATGCCGCCGCCCGCGGTGTAGAAGTCCGATGCGGTGCGCGTGCGGCGCGCGGCGCGGCGGGTGATGAGCAGGGTCAGGCCCGCGAACAGCGCGAACATGGCGATCGCGGTCCAGTTCGTCGGCTGGCGCGTCGCCTGCCCGGCGATCGCGTCGGCCCCGGCGGGAAGCGGGATAAGGAGGGCGGCGGCGAGCGCGAAAAGACGCCTCATGCCGGATAGTCCCGGACGAGATCGGCGACGAGGCCGTCGAACGCGCGATTCGCCTCGCGGACATAGACGCCGGTCAGCACGATCGAGAGGAGGATGAGCGCGAAGCCGAGCACGATCCCGAGCGAGGTGACCCCGGCGCCGATCGGCTGCGCGAGGAACGCCTTGTCGAACGCGATTAGCAGGACGAACCCGAAATAGGCCCCGAATATCACGACGCTGAGCGCCCAGGTAAACCGCCCGCGGCGACGCACGAGCGCGATATAGCGTGAATCGCGCGCGATCGTCGCGGCGTCTTCGGTGGTCATGCGCTCTCCCCCACACGGTCCAGGCTCGCGTGGGCGGCATCATGCGGAGCCTGCGGCAAAGCGCAAGCAAAGGATGCGAGATGGTTGTCGCGCACATGTGCAGGCCGGCAGGGCGCGGACCGCTGCCGATCCGGACACAGGCCAGAAGGGGATCGATGCGCCCCGGAATCGGGCCCTGCGCAACGTCGGGATTGCGGCAGCCGCCATCGTGTCGCCGGGCCGGAGCAGGCCATGCTCGCGGTGGTGACGACCGCGCTGTCGGTACTGCCGTGGAGGCGGTCACGCCGGGCGGATGGGCGTCCGGTCCATTGTCACGTCGTCGAGTTCCGGCATTGTTTTGCCGTGGGGGCGCCGCAGCCCTGATGGCTGCGGCTGGGACGGGATCACGCGGCGAACTGGTTCATCGTGTTGTGCGCGCCGCCGGCCTTCAGCGCCGCCTCGCCCGCGAAATACTCCTTGTGGTCGTCGCCGATGTCGGAGCCCGACATGTTCTGGTGCTTCACGCAGGCGATTCCCTCGCGGATCTCCTTGCGCTGGACGCCCTTGACGTAGCCGAGCATCCCAGCGTCGCCGAAATACTCCTTCGCCAGATTGTCGGTCGACAACGCGGCGGTGTGATAGGTCGGCAGCGTGATGAGATGGTGGAAGATTCCCGCCCGCGCCGCCGCATCGCGCTGGAATGTGCGGATGCGCTCGTCGGCCTCGGCACCCAGGTCGGTGGCGTCATAATCGACCGACATCAGGCGCGCGCGATCATAGGCGGACACGTCCTTCCCGGCTTCTGCCCAGGCATCATAGACTTGCTGGCGAAAGTTCAACGTCCAGTTGAAGCTGGGCGAGTTGTTGTAGACGAGCTTGGCGTTGGGAATGACCGCGCGGATCCGGTCGACCATCGACGCGATCTGCTCGATGTGCGGCTTCTCGGTTTCGATCCAGAGCAGGTCCGCGCCGTGCTGGAGCGAGGCGATGCAGTCCATCACGCAACGGTCCGCGCCGGTGCCCTCGCGGAACTGGAAGAGGTTCGAGGGCAGGCGCTTCGGCTTCATCAGCGCGCCGTTGCGGTTGATGACGACGTCGCCGTTGATCGTCGACAGGTCGGTGACTTCCTCGCAGTCGAGGTAGCTATTATACTGGTCGCCGAGATCGCCGGGCGTCTCGCTGACCGCGATCTGCTTGGTAAGACCGGCGCCGAGCGAGTCGGTGCGCGTGACGATGATGCCGTCGTCGATGCCGAGCTCGAGGAACGCATAGCGGCACGCGCGGACCTTCGCGAGGAAGTCCTCGTGCGGGACGGTGACCTTGCCGTCCTGATGCCCGCACTGCTTCTCGTCGCTGACCTGGTTCTCGATCTGGAGCGCACAGGCGCCCGCCTCGATCATCTTGCGCGCGAGGAGGTAGGTCGCCTCGGCATTGCCGAAGCCCGCGTCGATGTCCGCGATGACGGGAACGACGTGCGTCTCGTAATTGTCGATCGCCTGCGTCAGCCGCTGCACTTCGATCTCGTTGCCCGTCTCGCGCGCCTTGTCGAGATCGCGGAACATCATGCCCAGCTCGCGCGCGTCGGCCTGGCGGAGGAAGGTGTAGAGCTCCTCGATCAGCGCTGGCACGCTCGTCTTCTCATGCATCGACTGGTCGGGCAGCGGGCCGAATTCGCTGCGCAGCGCGGCGACCATCCAGCCCGAAAGATAGAGGTAGCGGCCCCTGGTCGAGCCGAAATGCTTCTTGATCGAGATCATCTTCTGCTGCGCGATGAACCCGTGCCAGCAGCCGAGCGACTGGGTGTAGTTCGCCGGATCCGCATCGTAGGCGGCCATGTCGCGGCGCATGATGCTGGCGGTGTACTTCGCGATATCGAGCCCTGTGCGGAAGCGGTTCTGGACCTGGATCCGCGCCACCGACTCGGCGTCGATCCCGTCCCAGGTGCCCTGATAGCTGCCGATGAGCTGCCCGGTGCGGGCGATCTTGTCCTGGTAGGTCACGAGTGCGGGTCCTTCATATACGTGTGCGGGGTGCGGGAAATGTCCGCCGGACGCGTGTTGCGTACCGGCGGACACCCTTCCTCCCCAGGAACTGGAAAACGGGTTCAGCTCAGGCGGCCGAGACGGTGATAGAGGTTGGAGAACTTCACGCTCTCGGGCTTGTCGGCGATCACCTTGGTGTAGTGCGCGACGGCTTCCTTCATCAGCCCGAAGTCCTCGGTCGAGAAGACGGCGCGGCTGCGCTGCGGTTCGGTGGTCATGATGAACTCTCCTGTCGGTGCGGGCGGCGATGGCTGAAGCGCCGCCCGGTGGGAGTTGAATAAGCGAATGAATCGCGCATTCGGTATCGAAATCGACAGGGTTTCGCGTATTATGGTCGGCAAAGGCGGGATTGTCCTCGTCATTTTGTAAAGTCTTTACAGGATCGTCGATGGCAGACCGGAAACTGATGGGCGGGCACGCGATCCGGCGGGCGCGGCGGCGCGCGGGGCTGACGCAGGCGGCGATGGCGGAGATGCTGGCGGTGTCGCCGAGCTATCTCAACCTGATCGAGCGCAACCAGCGGCCGGTGTCCGCGACGCTGCTGGTGCGGCTGGCTGAGCGGTTCGACTTCGATCCGCGCGCGCTGGCGGCGGGGGAGCCGGGGGGCGGGGCGGACGCGCTCAAGCGGCGGCTGGCGGACCCGCTGTTCGCCGACCTGGAGGTGGAGCGCGACGAGGTCGACGCGTGGCTGGCGGCGGCGCCGGGCGGGGCGGAGGCGTTCGCGCGCGCGTTCGACCGGGGTGGTGGCGGGAGTGCGCCGGTGGCGACGGACGAACCCTCGCTGATCGTGCGGCGTGAGATCGAGCGGTGGCGCAACCATTTCGCGGACCTCGACGCGGCGGCGGAGGCGCTGGCGGACGAACTGCGGCTGGGCGCAGGCGACGCGTATGGCGCGATGGTCGAGCGGTTGCGTGTGCGGCACGCGCTGTCGATCCGGATCCTGCCCGTCGACGTGATGCCCGATCTGCTGCGCCGGGTGGACCTGCACGCGCGCCAGTTGCAGTTGAGCGAGACGCTCGATCCCGCGGGGCGGACGTTCGCGGTGGCGTTCCAGCTGGCGCAGATCGAGGCGCGCGCGGAAATCGAGGCGCTGGCGCGCGGGGCGGGGTTTGCGGACCGCGCGGCGGAGCGGCTATTCCGGCGGCATCTGGCAAGCTATTTCGCGGCGGCGGTGATGATGCCCTATGCCCGCTTCCTGCGCGCGTGCGAGATGAGCGGCTATGATCTGGACCTGCTGATGCGGCGGTTCGGCGCGGGATATGAGCAGGTCGCGCACCGGCTGACGACGTTGCAGCGGGTGGGCGCGCGGGGGCTGCCGTTCTTCCTGATCCGTATCGATCGCGCGGGGCAATCGTCGAAACGCTATGGCGGCGCGAGCGGGGCGATCCTTGTCGAGGCGGAGGGGCGGTGCCCGTTGTGGCGGCTCCATCATGCCTTCGACCGGCCGGGGCGGGCGGCGGTGCAGCTGGTCGAGCTGGAGGACGGCGCGCGCTGGCTAACGGTGTCGCGAACGGTGGAGCCGCAGGCGCGGGTGGCGGGGGACGTCGCGGCGGAGTTCGCGATCGGACTGGGGGTGGCGGCGGCGCAGGCGGGGGCGCTTTCGGCGGCGCGCGGGGTCGATCCGGCGGGGCCGGCGACGCCGATCGGGCTGGGGTGCCGGGCGTGCCTGCGCGGGGCGTGCGCGCAACGCTCCGCGCCGCCGGCAGGGCGGGCGCTGGTGGTCAACGAACGCGAGCGGGGGGTGTCGGCGTTCGGATTCGTCGCGGACTGACGACACATGTTCATTTCGGGTTCAGTACGCTTCGACTACGGCTGTAGTCAGATGGTTCGGGGAGTTCGAGATGCGGGATCTGATCGTGACGGTCGTCGTCGCCACCTTCTGCGCGGCGGTGCTGCAATGGCTGGAGACGCCGCCACCGCGGGTGGCGGTAGCGGCTGGCCCCGGCGTGGCGGGCAAGGCATAGCGAAGCGATGATTACCTTCCATCTCGCGCGCGCCGACAACGGCGTGATCGGGCGCGACGGCGCGCTGCCGTGGCACCTGCCGGCCGACCTGAAGCGCTTCAAGGCGCAGACGCTAGGGCGTGCGATGGTGATGGGGCGCAAGACGTTCGAGAGCTTCCCAGCGCCGCTGCCGGGGCGGCGGCATATCGTGCTGACGCGGGATCGCGGCTGGAGCGCGGCGGGTGCGGAGGTGGCGCATTCGGTCGAGGAGGCGCTGGCGCTGGCGGGAGACGATGTCGCGGTGATCGGGGGGGCGGAGGTGTTCGCGCTGTTCCTCGACCGGGCGGATCGGGTGGAGTTGACCGAGGTGCATGCGGCGCCGGAAGGGGATGCGGTGGTGCCGGGGTTCGTCGGGTGGCGCGAGGTGGCGCGGGATGAGTTCGTGGCGGCAGAAGGGCGGCCGGGATATGCATTCGTGACGTTGGTTCGGGACTGAATTCCGTGAACCGTTCGGGCTGAGCTTGTCGAAGGGCGGCCCACGGATCGTGGTGCGGGCCGGACTTCGACAAGCTCAGCCCGAACGGAGGCAGGGGCCAGCGAAGGCGAGCCCCATTGCCCGACCGCTTCCGCGTCCGTAAGGCGCGAAACCATGGAGCGCGTGGACGGCGGCTCGGTGGTGCCCGCGCATCTGGCGGGGGGCATCGTCGCGCTCGGCAATTTCGATGGATTCCACCTCGGGCACCAGGCGGTGGTCGGGCGCGCGGTCGCGCGGGCGCGGGCGGAGGGGAGGCCGGCGCTGGTCGCGACGTTCGATCCGCACCCGGTGCGCCACTTCCGCCCCGATACGCCGCCGTTCCGGCTGACGACGCTGGACCAGCGCGAGGCGCTGTTCGCGGCGGCGGGGGTCGATGCGATGGTGGTGTTCCGGTTCGACGGCGATCTGGCGGCGCTGTCCGCGGCAGAGTTCGTCGAGGAACGGCTGATCGGATGCCTGCGCGCGGCCGGTGTCGTAACGGGCGAGGACTTCACTTTCGGGCACCGCAAGGGCGGGACGGTCGCGATGCTGGCGGCGGATGCGCGTCTTTCGGCGGAAACGGTGGGCGCAGTGACGCTGGACGGCGAGGCGGTGTCGTCGACGCGGATTCGCGATGCGCTGCGTGGCGGCGATCCGCAGGGCGCGGCGCGGCTGCTGACGCGGCCGTTCGCGATTCGCGGCGTGGTGCAGCATGGCGACAAGCTGGGGCGCGAGATCGGCTATCCGACCGCGAACGTCGACATGGGGATGTATCTGCGCCCGGCCTACGGGATCTATGCGGTGCGCGGGACGCTGGCGGACGGGCGCGTTCTGGACGGCGCGGCGAATCTGGGGATCCGTCCGACCTTCGATCCACCCAAGGAACTGCTGGAGCCGTATTTCTTCGACTTTTCGGGGGATCTGTACGGGCAGGTGATCGAGGTGGCGTTGGTCGAGTATCTGCGCGCGGAGGCGAAGTTCGACTCGCTGGAGGCTTTGCAGGCGCAGATGGCGGCGGATTGCGATCGGGCGCGGGCGTTGCTGCGCTAGTCGCGCTTCGCTAAGGCGCTCGGTCTGATGACCGACACACCCGAACAGCGCGACGCCAAGACCGACTGGCGCGACACCGTCTTCCTGCCGAAGACCGATTTTCCGATGAAGGCGGGGCTCGCCGCCAAGGAGCCCGCGATCCTGGAGCGCTGGGCGCGGATCGGGGTGTACGACCGGCTGCGCGAGCAGCGTGCGGGCAGGAAGCGCTTCATCCTTCACGACGGCCCGCCCTATGCCAATGGCGACATCCATATGGGCCATGCGATGAACAAGGTGCTGAAGGACGTGATCGTCCGCAGTCGATCGCTGATGGGCTATGACGCGCCGTACGTGCCGGGCTGGGACTGCCACGGCCTGCCGATCGAGTGGAAGGTCGAGGAAGCGTATCGCGCGAAGAAGCTGAACAAGGACGACGTGCCCGTCGACCAGTTCCGCGCGGAGTGCCGCGCGTACGCCGACAAGTGGGTCGACGTGCAGAAGGCGGAGTTCCAGCGGCTGGGCGTGATGGGCGACTGGGCCGATCCGTACCTGACGATGAAATACGACGCCGAGGCGACGATCGTCGGCGAGTTGCTGAAGTTCGCGGAGAGCGGCCAGCTGTATCGTGGAGCCAAGCCGGTGATGTGGTCGCCGGTCGAGAAGACCGCGCTGGCCGAGGCGGAGGTGGAATATGAGGACGTGGTGTCGACCCAGATCGACGTCGCGTTCGAGATCGTCGATGCGCCGAACGCGCCGGAGCTGGTCGGCGCACATGCGGTGATCTGGACGACGACGCCGTGGACGATTCCGGTGAACCAGGCACTGAGCTATGGGGCGGAGCTTCGGTATCTTTTGCTGACGATCGAGAAGGCGACGCTGCCGCCGTTCGTCTCGCCCGATAAGCCTGCTCCCGTATTGCCGTTGCCCAACCGTAAAATCGTTTTGATCGCGGAAGACAGAGTAGCGGTTTTCAAGAAAGACGTGCTTGAACAAAATGCTTGGCAGATTGTGGAGCAGGGCGAAGGCTTCGAAGGCAACCGCCTTAACGGCGCAACTGCCCGCCACCCAATGCACCATCTTGGCGGGTTCTTCGCTAAGCCGCGTCCGTTCTTGCCCGGCGACTTCGTCACGACCGATGCGGGCACGGGGCTCGTGCATATGGCGCCGGATCATGGCGAGGACGATTTCGCGCTGTGCAAGGAGCACGGGATCGAGCCGGTCTTCGCGGTCGATGGCGCGGGGATGTATCGCGACGACTGGGCGTGGCTGGGCGGGCAGGGCTCGGTCATCAACAAGAAGTTCGTGAGCGCGGACGGGCCGATCTGTTCGGACCTGCGTGCGGCGGGGGCGTTGCTGGCGGCGTCGGACGATTTCAGGCACAGCTATCCCCATTCGTGGCGGTCGAAGGCGAAGGTGATCTTCCGCGCGACGCCGCAGTGGTTCATCCCGATGGACACTTCTGCTCCCCTCCCGCTCGCGGGAGGGGCTGGGGGTGGGCTCCCGGTTTCCGACGTTACGACGCATGAGACCGCGAGCCCACCCCCCGGCCCCCTCCCGCAAGCGGGAGGGGGGGCAGGCAACGCGCCCACCCTGCGCCAGATCGCGCTGGACGCGATCGAGCGGACGCAGTGGGTGCCGGCGCGGGCGGAGAACCGGATTCGGTCGATGGTGGAGGGGCGCCCGGACTGGGTGATTTCGCGCCAGCGCGCATGGGGGGTGCCGATCGCGCTCTATGTGCACCGTGCGACGGGGCAGTATCTCAACGATTCCAGCGTCAACGCGCGTATCGTTGCGGCGTTTCGCGAAGGCGGGGCGGACGCGTGGTTCACCGCGGATCACCAGGCGTTCCTGGGTGAGGCGTACGATCTCGCCGACTATGAGCCGCAGAAGGACATTCTCGACGTCTGGTTCGATTCGGGCTGCACGCATGTGTTCACCGTCGAGGCGCGGTACGGCGAGGGCGTTCGCGCGGACCTGTATGTCGAGGGGTCGGACCAGCATCGCGGGTGGTTCCAGTCGTCGCTGCTCGAATCGTCGGGGACGCGCGGGCGGGCGCCGTACGAGGCGGTGCTGACGCACGGGTTCGCGCTCGACGGGCAGGGGCGCAAGATGTCGAAGTCGCTCGGCAACGTCGTCGATCCGCTCAAGATCATCGGCGAGAGCGGGGCGGACATCCTGCGGATGTGGGTCGCCTCGACCGATTATTTCGAGGACGTGCGGATCGGCAAGGAAGTGCTGTCGACCGCGTCCGATGCGTACCGCAAGCTGCGCAATACGTTCCGCTATCTGCTCGGCGCGCTCGACGGGTTCGACGACGCCGAACGGGTGGCGGTGGCGGACATGCCCGAGCTGGAGCGATACGTGCTCCATCTGGCGCGCGCGCTTGACGGGCAGTTGAAGGACGCCGCGCAAGGCTATGAGTTCGGGCGGTATCTGCGGCTGCTGACCGACTTCGCGAACGAGGATCTGTCGGCGTTCTTCTTCGACGTGAGGAAGGACTCGCTGTATTGCGACGCGCCTTCGGACATGAAGCGGCGGGCGTACCGGACGGTGCTCGACGTGCTGTTCCATGCGCTGGTGCGCTGGGCGGCGCCGATCCTGGTCTTCACCTGCGAGGAGGTGTGGCAGGCGCGCTATCCGGGCGAAGACTCGTCGGTGCATTTCCTCGAATGGCCCGAACTGCCCAAGGCAGGGGCGGAGGATATCGCAGGCCGTTGGCTGGAGGTGCGGCGCCTGCGCGAGCGGGTGACCGAGGCGATCGAGCCGCTGCGACGTGCGAAGACGGTGCGCTCCAGCCTGGAGGCCGAGGTGTCGGTGCCCGAGATGCCGCTGTCCGCCGAGGCGCTGGCGGAGCTGTTCATCGTGGCGAAGGTCTCTTCGGGTGATAGCGTCGAGGTGACGCGGACGGACTTCCACAAATGCGGCCGCTGCTGGCGGCACCTGCCTGATGTAACCGAGGACGGCGCGTTGTGCGGGCGTTGTGCGGAGGTTGTCGCGTGAGCGCGCCGAGGCAGGCGCTGGCGATCGCACTGGCGGTGTTCGCGGCGGACCAGTTGGTGAAGTGGATCGTCACCGGGCCGCTGGGGCTCGACTATCTGGGCGCGGAGATCCGGCTGCTGCCGGTGTTCGACCTGCGCTTCGTGCAGAATGTCGGCGTGTCGCTGGGGCTGCTGCGTGCGGAGACGACAGTGATGCGGTGGATCCTGGTCGCGTTCACCGGCGCGATCGCGGCGGGCGTGGCGGTGTGGATGTGGCGCGAGCCGAAGTCCGCGGATCGCGCGGCGCTGGGGCTGGTGCTGGGCGGTGCGCTGGGCAACATCGTCGACCGGATCCGGCTGGGATACGTCATCGACTATGCCGACCTGCATTTCGGCGAGTGGCGGCCGTTCCTGGTGTTCAACGTCGCCGATGCCGCGATTACGATCGGGGTGCTGATCCTGCTGGTGCGCGCGCTGCTGATCCGCGATAAGGCCCCCAAGGTTTTGGAGAATGGGAATGCGTAAGGTGTCTGGCGTCGCGGTGGCGCTGATCGGTGTGGCGCTGCTGTCCGGCTGCGGGAAGAGCGGATACGATCGCGCGCGGCCCGACGAGTTCGCGGTGGCGCGGCAGGCCCCGCTTGTGATCCCGCCCGATTTCGCGCTGGTCCCGCCGACGCCGGGCGCGGCGCGCGTGCAGGGCGCGGACCCGAGCCGGCAGGCGCTCGACGCGCTGTTCGGCGGCAACACCGCGCGCAGTACCGCGGAGCGCGCAGCGCTCAACCAGGCGGGCGACGATACCGCGGATATGGGCGTGCGCTCGGCGGTGGGCGATCCCGACACCAACGTGGTCGACAAGGGTTCGACCACGCGCGACATCGTCGCGGCGCCCGAGGGCGACGGGCAGGACGCGCGGGCGACGACCAATGTGCCGAAGCCGGCGGGGGCTGCGCCGGCGCCTGCTGCGACGCCGACGCCTGCACCGAAGTGAGCTGACGTATCGGAGCCTTGCTGGTCCTTGGCCTGTCGGAGGGATGTCTTTCCTTTCGGCGGGCGAGAAGGAAGAAGGGCAGGGCTTCGACAGGCTCGGCCCGAACGGTTAGAGGGTGTGCGAGAGATCGGACGCGGTACTTCCGGCGTCCGTGAAGGGCACGAAAAGGGGGGCGGCACCGATGTGGTGCCGCCCCCCTTTTCGTCAGCGTGGCGCGATCAGAATGCGGCGGTGAGCGAGAACACCACGGTGGGGTCCGAGATCAGCCCGCCGCTCGTCTTGCGGAAGTTGGGGGCGAGGTAAAAGCTCTCGCGTGCGCCGATGTCGGTGTCGACATAGGTCGCGCTGAGCGTCAGGTTCTTGTAGAAGTTCCAGTCGACGCCGGCGTTCCAGTCCCAGTATTCGCCGGTCGGCGCCAGGCTGGTGCCGTTGGGGCCGAGGCCGGGATTGCCCTTCGAATAGCCGATATGCGCGCGCGCGGTCAGCGGGATCGGCAGGCCTGGGACCGCGATCGAGCTGTCGCCGGTCAGGTAAAGGTTGTCCCAGCGCTTGGGATTGCGCGCGATACCGTTGCCCGCGTCAGTCGCGTTGTTGAAGATGCGTCCCAGCGAGGTCTGCGTCGGCGCGTAGAACACGCCCGCGGTGAGCGTGGCGGGGCCATAGGTGCCCGACAGCTTGCCGTAGAATTCGACGACGTCGCTCTCCGAGAAGCCGCCCGGATACGTGTACCAGGTGACGCCGCCGTCGACGGTGGCCGAGCCGAAGGTGTGCTTGTAGCCCGCGATCGCATCGAGCTCGACATTGGCGCCGCCGAACGTACCCCAGCCGGACAGGTTGGAGCCGAACGTGCCGATGTAGAGGCCGCTTTCGTGCGCGATCGTCAGGCTGGCCTGAACTGCGCCGTTCTTGTCGGACTGCGACACGCCACGCAGGCGATAGTCGGAATAGATGCCGGCCGAACCGGTGACGGTGACGGCGGGAGGCGGTGCCGTGTCCTGCGCGAACGCAGGGGTGGCGGAGGCGAGCGCGAGCCCGCCGGCGAGAACAGTGGTGAAGCGCATCGTATCCCTTTCAAAGGTCGATGTCCGCTCCTGCATTTCCGTCCGGCGCCGCATCTGTCAGGGGCGAGCCCCTCGTGCGGTCTTCGTGACAGAGCCGCTTCATGGCGCACGAGTGTTGCGGTGCACAAGGCATTCTTGGTGGGCGATGTGCCGAAAGCGCACGATCGTTGCGATTGCGCCACAGTGGGGGCGGTCCTGGTAGGCAAAGGAGGGGGCGGCGGGTATCGGTCCGGTTGCGCATCCCCCCTCCACCATTCTGCGGAGGGTCCCCCTCCCCGTGTCGGGGAGGAGCTTCAGCCGCGGGCTGCGACGAAGCGGGTGAGTGCCTGGTCGAGGTCTGCGATCAGGTCGGCGGGGTCTTCGAGGCCGATCTGGAGGCGAACGAGCGGGCCGGCGAAGTCGGGGGTGGTCGCGCTGCGGTGGCGGTGCGGATCGACGGGGACGACGAGGCTTTCATAGCCGCCCCAGCTATAGCCGATCCCGAACAGCGCGAGCGCGTCGATCAGCGCGGTGCGCGCGGCGTCGCCGCCGCCGTCGAGGACGAAGGAAAACAGCCCCGTAGACCCCGAGAAGTCGCGCACGAAGACGTCGTGGCCGGGGCAGGCGGCGAGCGCGGGGTGGAGGACGCGCGCGACCGCGGGATGATCGGCGAGCCAGCGTGCGATGCGCAGCGCGCTCGCCTCGTGCTGGTCGAGCCGGATCGCCATCGTACGCAGGCCGCGGCTGCCGAGCCAGCAATCGTCAGGGCTGGCGACCTGCCCGAGCTGGAAGCTGGTGTCGCGCAAGGGAGCGAACCGGCCCTCGGCGGCGGTGACCGAGCCGAGCATCACGTCGCTGTGGCCGACGACATATTTCGTGCAGGCGAGGATCGTGTAGTCGATGCCGTGCGCGATCGCGGGAAAGCGCAGCGGGGTGGCCCAGGTGTTGTCGAGCAGCGTGGCGACGCCGCGAGCCTTCGCGGCGGCGACGATCGCGGGGATGTCCTGCACCTCGAAGGTGAGGCTGCCGGGGCTTTCCATCAGGATCGCGCGGGTGTGGTCGCCGATCAGGTCCGCGATGCCAGCACCGATCAGCGGATCGTAGAAACGCGTCGTGATGCCTAGCCGCGCGAGCAGCCCGGTCGCGAGCCCGCGCGTGGGATCATAGGCGCTGTCGACCAGCAGCAACTCGTCGCCCGGCGACAGCACGGTGAGCAGCGCGGCGGCGATCGCGGCGACGCCCGAGGGGTAGAGGAAGGTCGCCTCCGCGCCGGGTTCGAGGCTGGTGAGCGCATCGGCCAAGCTCCACTGGGTGGGGGTGCCGCGGCGGCCGTAGAAAAGCGTGTGGTGCGTGTCCTTCGCGCCGGTGCGGCGGAGGTGATCGACCGAATCGTAGAGGATCGTCGAGGCGCGCCAGACGGGGGTGTTGACGACGCCCGCGGTCCATTCCTTGCGGCGGCCGGCGGCAACGATTCGGGTGCGGGGTGCAAGATCGCGGTCGCTATGGTCGGTCATGCGCGGCCTTTCGCCTTGGGAGTGGTGGCGTCGGCGCCCCATTCGGCCCAGCTGCCGTCATAGACCGCGGCGTCGGTGCCGAGCAGGTGCGCGGCGAACGCGACGATCGACGCGGTGATGCCCGAGCCGCAGGTGGCGACGATCGGCTGCCCGGGATCGACCCCCGCCTCGGCGAAGGCGGCGCGCAAGGCGTTGCCCTGTTTCCAGCTGCCGTCGGCTTCGAAAAGCTTCGCATAGTGGAGGTTCTTCGCGCCCGGGATGTGGCCGGCGTCGGTGCCGGGGCGGGGCTCGGGTTCCTCGCCCGCGAACCGCGCGGAGCCGCGCGCGTCGACGACCTGTTCGGCGCGGGTGTCGAGGTTGGCGCGCATCGCGGCGAGGTCGCGGATGTGCGCGCCGCGCGTTCGCGGGGTGAGGTGGCGCGGGCGCGGGGTGGGGGTGCCCGCCTCGACCGCGTGGCCCTCCGCCTGCCAGCGCGCGAGGCCGCCGTCGAGGATCGCGACGTCGGGGATGCCGAAGCTGCGGAGCATCACCCAGGCGCGCGCGGCGCTGTGGAGCGGAGACGTGTCGTAGAGGACGATGCGGGTGCCGTCGCCGAGGCCGAGCGCCTGCATGCGGCTGGCGAACTTCTCCGGCGGGGGGAGCATCGAGGGGAGGTCGCTGGTCGAGTCCGCGATCTCGGCGAGGTCGAGGAAGACGGCGCCGGGGATGTGTGCGGCCTCGAACTCCGCACGCGGGTCGCGCGCGTCGCCGGGCAGGACGTAGGTTGCGTCGACGATGCGCAGGTCGCGCGCGCCGTGTTCGGCGGCGAGCCATGCCGGGGTGACGAGTGGGGTCATGGCGGGCTTGCTACCTCGGGCGCGCTCGGGGCGGAAGGGGGGTGGTCGCGTTTCGGGGCGGGAGTTCCTATATCGCGTGGGATGACGATCCCCACGACCCCGCGCCATCTCGGCCAGACCAGCGCCCTGCCTGCCTCGCCCGAGGAGGCGGTGCTCGACTATGTGCCCAACCCGCGGCCCGCGCGCACCTATCTGGTGCGGTTCGCGGCGCCCGAGTTCACCTCGCTGTGCCCGGTGACCGGGCAGCCCGAC
This sequence comes from Sphingomonas sp. Ell38C01, assembly GCF_055231975.1. Classification (NCBI taxonomy): domain Bacteria; kingdom Pseudomonadati; phylum Pseudomonadota; class Alphaproteobacteria; order Sphingomonadales; family Sphingomonadaceae; genus Sphingomonas; species Sphingomonas sp. Ell38C01. The sequence continues at coordinate 1,604,517 of NZ_JBUYVA010000001.1, forward strand.
TTCGCGCATCTGGTGATCGACTATGTGCCCGGCGAGACGATCGTCGAATCGAAGTCGCTCAAGCTCTTCCTCGGCAGCTTCCGCAACCATGCGGGGTTCCACGAGGACTGTACCGTCGGGATCGGCGAGCGGCTGGTGGCGGAGATGGCGCCGGTGTGGCTGCGGATCGGGGGATACTGGTATCCGCGCGGGGGCATCCCGATCGACGTGTTCTGGCAGACCGGCGCGCCGCCACCGGCATTGTGGCTGCCCGATCAGGGTGTCGCGCCCTATCGCGGGCGCGGATGACGTTAGGCGAAGCGATTGATTTAAGTTAGTGATCTTGGCCTTGTGCGGTGCGGCATGGACGCAACCAACCGGCCTATCGCACGTTAGCCTTTGTGTACGGGCGATTAATGTCCGTTTTATTGCATCAGCGAAGGTAAAGCGACGATGACGCCAGCCGCGGACTCCCTGACCAAGATCGATCACATCGCGCTGATCGGCAATTTCCTGCCCCGGAAATGTGGTCTGGCGACGTTCACGACGGATACGTTCAACGCGCTGGCCAGCCGGTTTCCGGACCTGACCGTCGATGTCTATGCGATGGACGATCATCCGGGCCGTTACGCCTACCCGCCCGAAGTGACGGGGACGATCCCGCAGAACGAGCGCGCCGCCTATATCGAGACCGCGCGCCGGATCGAGACGTCGGGCGCGCAGGCGATCTGGCTCCAGCACGAATACGGCATCTTCGGCGGCGACGCGGGAGAGCATATCCTCGCGCTGCTCGACCGCACCTCGCTTCCGCTGATCGTGACGCTGCACACCGTGCTCGAGAAGCCGAGCGCGTCGGAGCGCCAGGTGATGGAGGGGCTGCTCAAGCGCGCGGCCCGCGTCATCGTGATGGCGGAGCGCGGGCGCGAAATCCTCCAGCGTGTCTATGGCGCGTCGCCCAAGTCGGTGGTGATGATCCCGCACGGCGTGCCGGACCGGGTGTTCGCCGATCCCGAGCTGTTCAAGGCCCGGTTCGGATGGGAGGGCCGCAAGGTGATCCTGACGTTCGGACTGCTGGCGCCGAACAAGGGGATCGAGACGATGATCGAGGCGATGCCCGCGATCGTTTCGGCGCACGCCGATGCCTATTACGTCGTGCTCGGCGCGACGCATCCGAACCTTGTAGCGCATGAAGGCGAGGCGTATCGCGACCGGCTGAAGGCGCTGGCCGCCGACCGCGGCGTCGACGCGAATGTCGCGTTCATCGACGCGTTCGTCGACCACGACGACCTGATCGACTATCTGCAGGCGGCGGACATCTATGCGACGCCGTACACCAATCCCGCGCAAATCACGTCGGGCACGCTGAGCTACGCCGTCGGCGTGGGCAAGGCTGTCGTCTCAACGCCTTATGTGCATGCGACGGAAATCCTGGCGGACGGACACGGCGTGCTGGTCGACTTCTGCGACAGTGCCGCGTTCGCGCGTGAAATCACCGGTTTGCTTGGTAGCGACCGCAATCGCGGCCAATTGTCAGCACGGGCCTATGCCCGTGGCCGGACGATGATCTGGTCGCGCCTTTCGGAGACGGCCTTGGACCAGATACAGATGATCGTCGCGGCACAGCCGCGACGCATCACCGCGCCGGCCAAGCCGCGCGCGATGCTGAAACCCGATATCGCCGCGGTCGAGCGGATGAGCGACGCGACGGGCATGCTCCAGCACTCGATCTTCTCGGTCCCCGACCGTCGCCACGGCTATTGCATCGACGATAATTGCCGGGCGCTGATGCTGATGTGCGAGATCGAGGATCTCGATCCGGTCGTGCGCGACAAGTGGACGACGATCTATGCCTCGTTCGTCCAATATGCGTGGAACCCCGACAAGCGGCGGTTCCGCAACTTCATGAACTACGATCGTACGTGGTGTGAGGATGTCGGGTCCGAGGACTCCAACGGGCGCACTTTGTGGTCGCTCGGCGTCACTGCGCGCGATGCGAAGATGGCGAAGCATCGCGACTGGGCGATTGCGATGTTCGACACGACCGCGAGCGTGGCGTTCGAGCTGGAGAGCCCGCGTGCGCAGGCATTCGCGATGCTGGGTGCGGCGGCTATGCTGGAGGCGTCTCCCGGGCACGCGCGGGCAAAGGCGATCCTGGAGCGGTTCCCCGACCAGCATCTCGAATTGCTGTCCGATGTACGCCGGTCCGAATGGTCGTGGTTCGAGATCGTGCTGGCCTACGACAATGCGCGTCTGCCGGAGGCGATGCTGCGTGCTGGCAAGGCGCTGGGCCGCGCCGACCTGATCGCGTGCGGGGTCGAGACGCTCGACTGGATTCTCGCCAAGCAGACCGCGCCTGATGGCCGGTTCCGTGCGGTGGGCAGCGAAAGCTTCGGGCGGCCTTACGCCGATCCGTTGCCATACGACCAGCAGCCACTGGAGGCGCAGGGTACGGTCGAGGCGTGCGTCGCGGCGTACGATGCGACGCATGACGAGCGCTGGCTGGAACAGGCGATGCGCGCGTACCAGTGGTTCCTCGGCGCCAACGACCTCGACCTGCCGCTGTCGAGCGGTGCAGACGGAGGGTGCTACGACGGGCTGATGCCGCACGGTCTGAACCGCAACCAGGGGGCGGAATCGATCTTGGCCCTGCAATTGGCAGGCTGTGCGATTTCGGGGCTATCAAAGCTCGCCGAAAATGTGGAAGGGAGTGGTCGCGCCGTCGCGTAGCCTCGCTCGCGTCGGCGCATTCGTTTCAGGCGACAGCGAGGCTTACTCTTGGATCTCTTCAACCATGCGTTGCGGTTGCATGCCGATCCGTCGCGCGTTGTCGTGCGGCCGTTCCATCTGGCGTGGCAGGCGAACGGGCAGGGGGTGAGCCGCTCACAGCGTCTCGTCAACGAAGTGCTCGAGATGACGAACCAGCAGGCGCGCGAGCAGCTGGAGACGGTGCTCAAGGATTTCGAGGCGCGTCACTGGCAGACGCGGCGCGTGTTCATGACGCGCTATGATGAGATCGAGGCGCAGCACGGGCTGAACGGCAGCGAGATCGGCGACGAGAAGCGCCAGCTGATCGGCGCGTATTTCTGCCACGAATACAGCTATGCCGCCGCCGCGCTGATGAACCCGAGCGCGGTGCCGCATTTCGACCAGTCGGGGATGCCCGAAGGATCGCAGCGAATCCTGATGAGCCTGCGTGCGGTGGGCGAGGGGCATATCTCCTCGGTCGCGTTCCGCGAAGGCATCATCACCAGCAACAACGAGATGATGCTGGCGCCCGAGCCGCCCTTCGCGACCGCGACGGACACGATCGGCGGTGACGAGGAGGAAGCGCCCGAGGGGCCGGTGACGGTCTATCGCCATCGCGACTCGACGCTGTCGGGGACGGTGATCTTCCCGATCACCAACGCACAGTCGAAGGGGCTGGAGGATCTGCGCCTCGTCCAGTTCACGCATGACGATGGCGAGGTCGAGTGGCTGGGCACCTATACCGCGTATAACGGCGCGAAGATCCAGTCCGAGCTGATGCGGACGAAGGACTTTCGCGCGTTCGACCTGGTGCCGATGACGGGCACCGCGGCGCGCAACAAGGGCATCGCGCTGTTCCCGCGCAAGGTGGGCGACCAGTATATGTCGATCGGGCGGCAGGACGGGGAGAACCTGTTCCTGCTCAAGAGCGACGACCTGTCGCACTGGGACGACGGCGCGCTGATCCTGAAGCCGGAATATCCGTGGGAGTTCGTCCAGATCGGCAATTGCGGCCCGCCGATCGAGATCGACGAGGGCTGGCTTCTGCTGACCCACGGCGTGGGTGCGATGCGCAAATATTCGATCGGCGCCGCGCTGCTCGACAAGGACGATCCGTCGAAGGTGATCGGGCGGACGCGCGAGCCGATCCTTGCCGCGGCGGACCAGGACCGCGAGGGCTATGTGCCCAATGTCGTCTATACCTGCGGCGCGATGCGGCATGGCGACAAGCTGTTCATGCCGTACGGGATCGCGGACAGCTCGGTCGGGTTCGCGTTCGTCGAGATCTCGAAGCTGCTCGAATTGATGTGACGCGTCAGCCGGCGGACGCGCGCGTTCGCCGGTAGAGCCACCAGACCAGCGCGGCGAACGCGACCGGTCCCGCGATGAGCGCGACCGGCGCGAAGTCCTCGCCGACGATCGCGAGCGGGGAATCGCTGCCCGAGCCCGCGACGATGCCGGCGAACACGACCTGCCACAGGCTCTCGCCGACGATCATGCCCGTCGCGGTGAGGACGCCCATGCGCTTCGCCGCCTCGACGTCGCCGCGCCGCTCCGCCCAGCGATCGTACAGGTGGCCGAGGACCGCGCCGATCACGACGGGCAAGGTCGCCGCCATCGGCAGGTAGACGCCGATCCCGATCGCGAGCGGAGGCAGGCGCAGCTTGCCGGTGCGGCCGAGGATCTCGTCGACGATCACCGCGACGACGCCCGCCAGCGCGCCATAGCCGATCATCGCCCAGTTGAGGTTGCCGCCGAGCACGCCCTTCGCCAGCGCGGAGATCAGCGCGGCCTGCGGTGCGGGGAGCGCGTCGGGCTTCGCGCCGGGTATGCCGGCGAAGCCGAAGGCGGCGTTGAGGAGGTCGAGGACGGGGGGGATGACGAGGCTGCCGAAGATCACGCCGAGGACGAGCGCGACCTGCTGCTTCCATGGGGTGGCACCGACGAGCTGGCCGGTCTTCAAGTCCTGCAGGTTGTCGTTCGAGATCGTCGCGACGCCGAAGACGACGCCGGTGACGATGAGCGCATAGGCGACGAGCGCCTGCATGGTGTCCGCGGGCAGATCGCGCCCGAACAGTCCCGCGAGGAGCAGTGCGGAGGCGAGGATCGCGAGAATGCCGATGCCGGAGACGGGCGAGTTCGACGCGCCGATGAGCCCGGCCATGTATCCGCAGACCGCCGCGATCACGAGCCCGATGACGACCACGAAGACGAGCGCCCCGCCGATCAGGAGGACCGCGGAGGTGACGAGCGGGCCGCCCGCGATCACCTCCCACAGCAGGATCGCGATGGGGACGAGCATGGCGAGGCTGATCGCGCCGACGATCCAGATCGGCAGGTCGCGCTCCTCGATCGGCAGCGCGTCGCCGCTGCGCGACGCGCCCGAGGCGGCGATCGCGCCGCGGATCCCGGCCATGACGGGGCCGATGATGCGGATCAGCGTCCACACCGCCGCGACGCTGATGACGCCCGCGCCGAAGAAGCGGACGTCGGTGCGGAAGACGCTGCCCGCCCATGCCTCGACCGGGCCGGGCATCGGTTGTGCGGCGGTAAGGACGGGCAACAGCACCCACCAGCCGAGCGCGAGCCCGACGAACATCGCCGCGCCCACCGACAGCCCGACGAGATGCCCCGCGCCGACGAGCGCGAACGACAGGCCGCCCGAGATGCCCGTCGCGCCCGCCCCGGCACGGAACCAGAGCGCGGCTTCGCCGACGACGAGCTTCATCTGCGTCGCGAGCGCGAACCCGGCGGAGGCGACCGCGCTGGCGACGATCGTGCGTAGTCCGCGGCGGCTTTCCTCCGCGCCGTCGCTCGCCGCGCCGACCTTGAGCACTTCGGCGGCGGCGCGCCCCTCGGGATAGGGGAGCGGCGTATCGAGGACGAGCGCGCGGCGCAGCGGAACCGAGAACATGACGCCGAGGATTCCGCCGGTCGCGCAGATCGCGGCGGTGGTGACGTACGGGAAGTGCGTCCACCAGCCGATCATGACGAGCCCGGGCAGCACGAAGATGATAGCCGCCAGCGTGCCCGCGGCGGACGCGACCGTCTGGACGATGTTGTTCTCGAGGATCGACGAGCCCTTGAACGCGCGCAGGATCGCCATCGAGATGACCGCGGCGGGGATCGAGGTGGCGAAGGTCAGCCCGACCTTCAGCCCGAGATAGACGTTCGCCGCGGTGAACAGCAGCGTGATGACCCCGCCGAGCAGGACGCCGCGCAGCGTGAGTTCGGCGATGGGGGTGCTCGGCGTGCTGGTGGGGGAGGTGGCCATGCGTGCTTGTGCCACGGCTGGTGCAGGGCGCAACAGGGGTTTGAGGGCTCGGAAGTTGCCGAAGTTGCCGCCACGTCGGGATGGAAATGTCCTGCCGAAAGCAGGGGCGCGTAACCCGAAGCGCGTGCGCTGTGTCCGTCGTGTGAAAGAGCGTACGACGATCCTACATGCGACGCGCCATGTAGGACATAGTTTCGCTCGCCCTTCCGGTCATTCTCCTGTCGCCGGCGGCGCGCTATTCAATAACCCGTCCGATCCGGACCAGAAGGCCGCTGGGGTCGCTGACGGAGAATTCGTACGTTCCCCACGGCTTGGCATGCGGTGCCCCGTCTTCGATGATAAGATCACGAACGCGGTCCGCGACCGCGTCGACATCGTCGACATAGAGGTAAAGTCCGAAAGGATTGTCTTCCACGGCTTTCGGCCAGCCGGGCGCGTAGGTGAGGTGCAGGTGCCAGCCGCGGCCGTCCTCCAGGATACGGTAATGCCCGTAGTCGCTGACGACGTCGAACGTCAGCCGAGCGTAGAACGCCTCGCTCGCATCAAGATCGCTGCACGGGATGATCGCCACTGCATGATGATCCATTGCCAGTCCTCCGAGATTGCCATCCTCCGATGATTTGCAGCCGAGACCAGCCCCTGGCGAGGGGGAAAACATGTCGGGGGCCGCGAAGCGGACATCGTGTCGCAGATGTCCGGCCGATTGCGCCCGCAAAAGCCTGCCGCCGATGATAGACCCCCCGCATGCCGAACCGACCCCAGACGGACAGCCAACGCGCGGCACGGACGCGTGCCGCCATCGTCGATGCGTTCGTCGCGCTGGCGCTCGAGCGTCGACACGATGCGATACGCGTCGCCGCGGTGATCCGGCAGGCCGGCATCGGAAAATCGACCTTCTACGAGCATTTCCGCAGCAAGGACGCGGTGCTGCTGTCCGCGCTGCACCCGGTGTTCCTGGCGCTTGCCACCGCTGCGTCCGGGCGGGCGGCGCGTTCCTATGTCCGGGACATGGTGCTGCACCTTTGGGACCGACGATCGATCGGACGATCGCTGATGGATTCGGCGACCGCGCCGATCGTTCAAAGGACTTTGGCGGAAGCCATCGTGCCGCATGCGGTTCGCACGGGTCTGGCCGAGGGGCGCGCATCGATCTGTGCGACGGGAATCGCGGCCGCGCAACTGGCGATGCTCCGCTGCTGGCTGGCGGGTCATGCCGCGGTGACGATCGACGATATGACGGACCAGTTGATCGCGTGTTCTACCATCGTCGCGAACGGTGAGCGTCCGGCTCGTCGCGCTGCTGCCCGTCTCGACAACGCACCCCCACGCCCCTAACCGGGCGTCTTCGATCTTGGTGTGGGGTGGGACGAATGACCGAACCGTTGCGGGTGGCGCTGGCCGGGCTGGGGACCGTGGGAGCGGGCGTCATCAAGGTGCTCGACACCAATGGCGACCTGATCGCCAGGCGCGCGGGGCGGCCGATCGAGATCGTGGCGGTCTCCGCGCGCGACCGGTCGAAGGACCGCGGTGTCGATATCGCGCGGTTCGACTGGATCGACGATACCTCCGCGCTGGCGGCGCATCCGACCGCGGACGTGGTGGTCGAGCTGATCGGGGGATCGGACGGCCCCGCGCTGACGCTGGCGCGCGCCACGCTGGCGGCGGGCAAGGGGTTCGTCACCGCGAACAAGGCGATGCTGGCGCATCACGGGTTGGAGCTGGCGCGCGCGGCGGAAGGCGCGGGCGTGGCGTGCAAGTTCGAGGCCGCGGTCGCGGGCGGGGTGCCCGTCATCAAGGGGCTGCGCGAGGGCGCGGCGGCGAACGAGATCATCCGGGTGACCGGGATCCTGAACGGAACGTGCAACTTCATCCTGTCGAAGATGGAAGCGGAAGGGCGCGATTTCGGCGAGGTGCTGGCGGAGGCGCAGGCGCTGGGGTTCGCCGAGGCCGATCCGAGCTTCGACATCGACGGCGTAGACGCCGCGCACAAGCTGTCGATCCTCGCCAGCCTGGCGTTCGGGACGCGGCCAGCGTTCGGAGAGGTCGCGGCGAGCGGGATCCGGCATGTCGTGGCGGCGGACATCGCGGAAGCCGCGGCGCTGGGCTACAAGGTGCGGCTGGTGGGCATCGCCGAGGCTGGCCCGCACGGGCTGTTCCAACGCGTGCACCCGCATCTGGTGCCGCTGGCGCATCCACTGGCGCACGTTACCGGATCGACCAACGCGGTGGTGGCGGAGGGCAATTTCGTCGGACGGCTGCTGTTCCAAGGCGCGGGGGCTGGCGACGGGCCGACCGCGAGCGCGGTGGTCGCGGACCTGATCGACATCGCGCGCGGGGAATATGGCCCACCCTTCGCGATGCCCGCCGACGCGCTGGTCGCGAGTGGCAAGGCGGACAGCGGCGAGCGGCGCGGGCGCGCGTATCTGCGCTTCACCGTCGCGGACCGGGTGGGCGTGCTGGCGGAGATCGCGGCGGCGATGCGCGATGCCGGGGTCTCGATCGAAAGCCTGATCCAGCGCGGCGCGAGCGGGGATGCCGACGAAGGCGGGCAGGTGCTGGTCGCGATCGTGACGCACGAGGGGCCGGAGCGCTGCGTGGCGCAGGCGCTGGAGCGGCTGCGCGGGTCGGCCAGCCTGGTCGGCGAGCCGATGTGGATGCATATTCTGGGGTGATCGTTCCCCGGCGGGGAAAGGGATTTCAGGGCGTGTTGTCCAGCGGGATCGCGACGCGGCCGGTCTTGTCGGGTTTCTTCGCGAAGGCGCGTTTGGCGAGATCGACCGCCCCCTTCACGATCGGCATCAGCGGCGGGCCGAAACCGACCAGGCAACCGCGCTGGGTCGCGGCGCAGGGCGTGCCTTCGGCGGCGAGTGCGCCGGCGCCGGTGACGAACTTGTTCGAGGGGGTCGGGCCGGGCGAGATCGCCTCGCCGGGGAGCGGGAGCGTCTGCGACGGGAGCGGATCGCCGCAGACGACGATGTCGTCGCCCGGCTTGCGGTCGCAGGGCTGGTCGCCGACGGGAACGAGGATCGAGAAGCGCCCGGGCACCGGGGGCGGGGCGGAGTGCGGGCCAGGGGCGACGGGGGCGGCCTGGAGCAGGATGGCGATCAGCGGTGTCAGCATGGGAGCGGATCGTGCCGCGCAATTGTGGCGGGCAGAAGTCGCCGCGGTAACCATGGGTCGCAGGCGTATCGTGACGGGCGTCGGCGCGATGGCGTGCGATGCATCCGCGCCGTCACCGCCTGTAGCCGATGTCGCACAGCCGGCAGGAAAGGGATGCGACTGGGGTTGCGGTCAACGCGGCCGATCTCGCGGCACTGGCGAACGCGATGGGGTAACCGCGCTATCGCGGTACGATCGGGCGGGGGCGCAGGCCAGATTCGCTGATATGCCAGCTGCGTTGTGCGGGTGTGGCGCCGTCAATATTGGCGGTGCGATGGAGGATCAGCGGGCCCTCGATCGCGAAGGGTCCGCCGCCGCCGGCGAGCGTGCCCGTGACGCGGACCGGGATTTCGACGTGGCGCTGGCCGGCGCCGGCGTCGATACGGCCGGGGTCGCCGATCTCCGCACGGTAGGTCGCATAGCGATCGAAGGTGGCGGCAAATGCCGTGTCCGACATCCCGGATGCCGAGCCGTCGTCGTCCCAGAGACGGCGGGCGGCGGTATAGTCCTTGTGCGCGATCAGCGCATAATAGCGGACGACGAGGTTGCGCGCGTCTTGTCGGTCGCCCGCTTCGGATACGTCGCGTCTGTTTCCGGGCGTTGCCGCAACGGGCGCGGTACGGTGCGCGTCGGCATAGGCGTCGACCGCCCCCTGTGCGGCATTGGCTGCTGTCGCGACGTCGACCTGATTGGCCTGCGAAGAATCGTCACGATCGCAGCCACCGAGGAGCGTGGCCAAGGCGATTATCGTCGCGATGCGCATATAGGAACCTTTCGAACGACATGCGCGGCAGGCGCATCGCAGGACACATGCCGCGCTACGCCGGTGCTCAGGGCGCGATGGCCTTGTCGTCGCGATCGTCGATGTCATCGTCGAGCGTGCCGGCGTCGAAATCGGCCTGGACCTCGTCCTCGTCGATGTCGTCGTCATCCTGATCGACCTCGTCGTCGGCCACGGCGGTTTCGCCATCGGCCATGCCCAGGTCATCCTCGTCGTCGGTATCGTCGTCCATCCCGAGATCAGGGTCGAGATCGACGATCACGGTGCCGTCGGTCGGCCCGTTGCGCGTGGCCTCGAGGATCTCGGCGCGCTGGCTCTCGTCATAGCCATCCTCGTCATAGCCGTCGTCGCCGGTGCCTTGGCCTGAAACCTGATAGCCACCCATCGTCCGTCTCCACTCATGTGTGGGGTGCGAACGGTGCGCAGGGGCTGGCGGTTCCGCGGCGTGATACGATCAGGCGGGACGGAACAGGCGGCCGCGCTCGGTCCAGACGACCAGTGAGAGCGCGGTCACGCCGGCGATCAGGAAACCGGCGGTGAGGGGAACGCTCGATCCGTCGAACGCCTGTCCGATCATCGCGCCGACCAGCGTACCGCCCGTGACGCTGACGAAGCCCTGCACGCTCGACGCCGTGCCCGCGATATGCCCCATCCGCTCCATCGCCATCGCGGAGAAGTTGGAGGTGGCGAGGCCGAAGCTGCCGAGGGTCAGCGCCTGGAGGATCGCGAACGAGACCAGCGTCTCGTGCCCGCTCGCCGCGACCGCGAGGTGGACGCCGCTGGTCGCGATCAGGACGAGGACCGCGGCGTGGCTGATGAGCCGCGTGCCCAGCCGCATCACGAGGCGCGCATTGGCAAGGTTCGCGAGCGCCATCGTCGCCGAGGTGGTCGCGAACACCACGACGAGCATGTTCGGGCGGGCGAAGACGTCGGCTACGATCTGCTGGATCGAATTGAGATAGCCGAACAGCGCGCCCTGAAGGCAGGCGGACGCGCAGGTGTAGCCGAGCGACCAGCGATCGGTGAGCGTCGTCCGCCAGCCCGCGGCGGTGCGCGAGAGCGACAGCGGCTGGCGATCCCGCGGGTCCATCGTTTCGGGCATGCGCCAAGCGAACCAGGCAAGGACGAGCGCGGCGACGACCGCGACCGTCCAGAAGATCGCGCGCCAGTTGCCGAACAGCAGCACGCCTGCGCCGAAAGTGGGGGCGAGGACCGGGACGATCATGAACACCATGAACGCGATCGACATGACGCGCGCCATCGCGCGCCCCGCATAGCGATCGCGAACCATCGCGATGCAGGCGACCCGGGTCGCGGCGATCGCGGCACCGCCCATGGCGCGCGCGCACAGCAGCAGCACGAAGCTGCCCGAGACCGCGCACAGGACGTTGGCGACGACGTAGAGCGCGAGCATCGCGACGAGCAGGGCGCGGCGGCCGTAGCGGTCGGCGAGCGGACCGTGGACCAGTTGCGCGACCCCGAACCCGCCGAGGAACGCGCTGACGACGAATTGCCGGCGGTTCTCGTCGGCGACGTCGAGCGCAGCGCCGATCGCGGGGAGCGCGGGGAGCATCGAATCGATGCCGAGCGCGCCGAGCGCCATCAACGCGGCGATCAGCGCGACGAACTCCGCCATCGGCATCGGGGCGCCCTGGCGAGCGATCAGGGGTGTGCCCTGATCGGTGATCGGCGATGCGGGTGTCGTCATGGGCGTGCAACTAGGGATGCAAGGCTGCCCCGTCACCCCGTTGCAGGCGATTGAAACCGGAGTGCATACGTATTAGCTGTATTGGCGACGCAATACACGGGAGACGTTCGATGACCCGCACCATGCTGGCGCTCACCGTCGCGGCCGCCGCGCTGACGGCGTGCAACCGCTCCGACGACGGTACGTCGATCGCGATCGACACCGGCAACGGCGCGGGCGCGGCGGTGGACGGCCGAACCGGCGAAGTGAAGATCGACACGCCGATGTTCAAGGGCGCGCTCAAGCTGCCCAAGATCGCGATGAACGCGGACGATTTCGACGTGAACGGGGTGCATCTGTTCCCGGGCTCGCGGATCGAGAATCTCGACGTGGCGGGGCAGGGGAAGGGGGACGGCACGGTGACGGTGCGGTTCAACAGCCCGGCGACGCCCTCATCGGTGCAGGACTGGTTCAAGCGCGAGTTCGAGAAGAAGGGGATGGCGTTGACGCCGGACGGCGCCGGGCTGCGCGGGACGACCGGGGACGAGCCGTTCCGGATCGAGCTGGCGCCCGACGGTGCGACGCGATCGTCGGGGATGGTGCGGATCGGGTAGCCGGCGAGCGCCGGACCGGTCGCCGGACTGGCAGCGCTCGGTTCCGTGCGCTATACGGGAAGTTTCCCGATGGAACGGACATTTGCCATGCTCGACACTCCCCTCGCTCAGGTTCCCACGCTCAGCCTGAAGGACCAGGCGACCGATCCCGATGCGTTCGCGGCGGCGTTGGGGGCGTCGTTCGAGCGGTTCGGGTTCGCGGTGGTGGCGGACCACGGCGTGCCGCAGGACCTGATCGACCGCGCGTGGCGCGATACCGAAGCACTGTTCGCGCGGCCCGAGGCGGAGAAGCGCGGCTATTTCGTCGAGGGCGGCGGCGGCGCGCGGGGCTACACCCCGTTCAAGACCGAAATCGCCAAGGACGCCAAGCATGTCGACCTGAAGGAATTCTGGCACGTTGGACGCGAGCTGCCCGCTGGGCATCGGTTCGCCGGCGACATGGCGCCCAATATCTGGCCGACCGAGCCCAAGGACTTCAAGGATACGTTCGTCGAGCTGTTCGCGGCGTTCGATACCGCGGGCGACAGGCTGCTGTCGGCGATCGCGCGCCATCTGGGGCTGGCGCCCGACTGGTTCGACGCGGCGGTAAAGGACGGCAACAGCGTGCTCAGATTGCTGCATTATCCGCCGATCCCGATCGATGCGGAAGGCGTACGCGCGGGGGCGCACGAGGACATCAACCTCATCACGCTGTTGCTGGGTGCGGAAGAGGCGGGGCTGGAGCTGCTCGACCGCGATTCGGGGCGATGGCTGGCGATCAAGCCGCCCGAGGGTGCGATGGTCGTCAATGTCGGCGACATGCTCCAGCGGCTGACGAACCATGTCCTGCCCTCGACCACGCATCGCGTGACGAATCCGCCGCCCGAGCGGCGCGGCCACTCGCGCTATTCGATGCCGTTCTTCCTGCATCCCGCGCCCGACTTCCTGATCGAGACGCTGCCGCAGACGGTGACCGCGGAGAACCCGGATCGGTATCCGACGCCGATCACCGCGCAGGATTATTTGTACGAGCGGCTGGTGGAGATCGGGCTCATCAAAAAATAGGGCTGGGCTGCGATCTCCGGAGTATTCTGAAATCCCGCTTGTGCTGAGCTTGTCGAGGCACTGTCCTTCTTTTCTATGGTGGAGAAGAAGGGCGGCACTTCGACAGGCTCAGTGCGAACGGGTTGGGGTCGGGTGCGAAATATCGAGGGGTGGCGATGGTCTTCACCGCCCCTTGAACAGGCCGCCCAGCACACCGCGGACGAGGCCGCCGATCAGTCCGCCGCCGGATGCGGACGAGCGGCGGCCGGTGCCGAAGATCTGCTTGCCGACCTCGTTCGCGACCTGACGTCCGATCGAGGACGAGGCGGAGCGCAGGACGCTGTTGGTGATCTTGGTGACCGGCGAGTTCGCCGCCTCGCGCTCTGCGATACGGCGCTGGCGTTCGGCCTCGCGCTCGGCGGCGATGCGGTCGCGCTCGGCCTGTCTGGTGGCGACCGCGTCGGCCTTGGCCTGCGCTGCGGCGGCCTTGTCGGCGTCGCCCTGCGCGCGGGTCTGCGCGGCGGCGGCGGCGGCTTCCTGCGTCTTGGCGGCGAGCATCTCTTCGGCGGACTGGCGATCGACCAGCGTGTCGTACTTGTCGCCGATCGCGTCGGTTTCGATCATCACCTTGCGTTCGGCGGGCGTGATCGGGCCGACGCGCGAGGCGGGGGGTTTGATGAGGGTGCGCTCGACGGGGGAGGGGGCGCCGTCGGGCAGGAGGAGCGAGACGAGCGCCTCGCCGACCTTGAGCTCGGTGATCGCGGTGGCGACGTCGAGGCCCGGGTTGGCGCGGAATGTCTCCGCGGCGGAGCGGACCGCGGCCTGATCGCGCGGGGTGAACGCGCGAAGCGCGTGCTGGACGCGGTTGCCGAGCTGGCCCGCGACGGTATCCGGGATGTCGATCGGGTTCTGCGTGATGAAATAGATGCCGACACCCTTCGAGCGGATGAGGCGGACGACCTGTTCGATCTTCTCGAGCAGCGCCCTGGGCGCGGCGTCGAACAGCAGGTGCGCCTCGTCGAAGAAGAAGCAGAGCTTCGGCTTGTCGGCGTCGCCGACCTCGGGAAGATGCTCGAACAGCTCGCTCATCAACCATAGGAGGAAGGTGGAGTAGAGCTTGGGCGCCGCCATCAGCTTGTCGGCGGCGAGGATGTTGACGATGCCGCGGCCGGTGTCGTCGGTGCGGATGAAATCGTCCATCTCGAGCGCGGGCTCGCCGAAGAAATGCTCGCCCCCCTGGCTGCGGAGCTGGAGGAGCGAGCGCTGGATCGCGCCGATGCTCTGCTTGCTGACATTGCCGTAGGTGGTGGTGAGTTCGTCGGCGCGCGCGCCGCATTCGGCGAGCATCGCCTGGAGATCGTCGAGATCGAGGAGGAGCAGGCCGTCCTTGTCGGCGACATGGAACGCGATCGTCAGGACGCCCTCCTGCACCTCGTTCAGGTCCATCAGGCGGGCGAGGAGGAGCGGGCCCATCTCGCTGACGGTGGTGCGGATCGGGTGGCCCTGCTCGCCGTACAGGTCCCAGAACTGCGTCGGGGTGTCGGCGTAGCGCCACGCGGTGTCGCCGATCGCGGCGGCGCGGGCGGCGAAGATCTCGTGCGTCTTCGCGGTCGGCGAGCCGGCCATGGCGAGGCCGGAGAGGTCGCCCTTCACGTCGGCGACGAAGCAGGGGACGCCCGCGTTCGAGAAGCCTTCGATGATGCCCTGCAGCGTGACGGTCTTGCCGGTGCCCGTGGCGCCCGCGATCAGTCCGTGGCGGTTGGCGCGTTTGAGTTCCAGCGTCTGGGGGGCGGTGCCACCTTCGCCTGCGCCGATGAAGATGCCGGTCATGGGCTCCATTCTCCGTTTGTCCTGAGCGTGTCGAGGGACTGCCCTTCTTCTGCCGGGAAGAAAAGGCAGCACTTCGACAGGCTCGGTGCGAACGGAACAAGGAGCGGATGTTTCAACCAAAAAAAAGGGCCGCCGCGGTTGCCCGCGGCGGCCCTGTCGTTCGGTCGGTCCGGCTTACTTCAGCTTGACCGCGATATAGCCGCCGCCCGCACGCCCGCGGGTGACGAGGAGGAGGACCTGCGGCCGGCCCGCAGCCTTCGCGGTGGCGACCGCGCGGGTGACGTCGGCGACGGTGCGGACGGGGACGCTGTTGATCGCGGAGATCACGTCGCCGCGACGCAGCTTCTGCCCGGCGTCGCTCGACTGGTCGACGCTGGCGACGACGACGCCCTGGACGGTCGAATCGACGCCGACCTGGCGGGCGATCTGCGGCGTCAGCGGCACGACCTGGAGGCCGAGCGAGGCCGCAGGCGCGGTGGCCGCGCTGCCGCCCTGGTTCTCGTCGGGCAGCCCGTCGTCATCGTCGCCGCTGCCGATGCTGGCGATCGCGTCCTCCGACGGGCGAACCGCGACGGTGGCGTTGATCGTCGTCGGCTTGCCGTCGCGGATCACGTCGAACCGCGCGTTGGAGCCCGGTGCGATGTTCGCGACGAGATACGACAGCGTCTGGTCGGGATTGACCTCCTTGCCGTTGACGCGCGTCACGACGTCGCCCGCGCGCAGGCCCGCCTTGGCGGCGGGGCCGCCCGGCTCGACGCGGCCGATGATCTCGCCCTGATTCTTGGGCAGGCCGAGCGCGGCCGCGATATCGTCGCCGACCGGCTGGATGCCGACGCCGAGATAGCCGCGCTTGATCGACTGGCCCTTCATCAGCGTCGCGATGATCGGCGAGGCCTCTTCCGCGGGGATCGCGAAGCCGATGCCGACATTGCCGCCGGTGGGCGACAGGATCTGCGAATTGATGCCGATCACGTCGCCGTTCATGTTGAACATCGGGCCGCCCGAATTGCCCTGGTTGATCGCGGCATCGGTCTGGATGAAGCGATCGAGCGGGCCGGTCTGCCCGGTGGCGCGGTGGACCGCGGAGACGATGCCAGCGGTGACCGTCGAGCCGAGGCCGAACGGGTTTCCGATCGCGACGATCCAGTCGCCGACGCGGCTGCGCGCCGAATCGCCGAACTTGACGAAGGGCAGGTTCGCGCCGTCGATTTTGAGCAGCGCGAGATCGGACGCAGGATCGCGGCCGATCAGCTTCGCCTTATATTCCTTGCGGTCGATCAGCGTGACGGTGATCGCCTCGACGGTCGCGTTCTTGGCGCCCGCCGCGACGACATGGTTGTTGGTGACGACATAGCCGTCGGGCGAGATGATGAAGCCCGAGCCGAGCGAGGTCGCCTCACGCGTGATCGGCGCGCCGCCCTGTCCGCCGCCCTGGTTGGGCACCTGCATCCCGAACTGGCCGAACAGCTCGGCAAGCGGGTTGTTGCCCTGCTGCTGCGCGACGGTGACCTTCTGGTCGGTGGAGATGTTGACGACCGCGGGCTGGAGCTTCGCCACCATGTCCGCGAAGCTCATCGGCGCACCGGCCTTGGGCGCGGCGGCCTGAATCGCGCCGGGCTCGTTCTGCGCCACCTGCGCGCTGGCATCGTTGTGGAGCGAGATCGACGCGGCGGCGCCGCCGAGCAGTAGGGCCCCGGTCAGGGCATAGGCATAGCGCACGATATTGTATTCCTCTCGTGGAACGCATTTTTCCGGTTGCACTGTGGTAATAGGGCAACTCGATGAACGGTATTTGAATATGAACGATCGGCGTCGTTTCAAGTCAGATCGCGTTCAACGACCGCGCCCCTCGAACTCCTTGAGATAGGCGTTGTTCGGGCTGAGGATGATCGACGTCGATCCCTCCGGCACCGGTCCGCCGTCCGCGCCGAAGGTGGTGCGATAGGACTGCATCGCGCGGTAGAAATCATAGAAGTCCGCATCCTTGCTGAACGCGTCGGCGTAGATCTGCGCAGCGCGGGCATCGGCCTCCGCACGGACGATCTGCGCGTTCTTCAGGCCCTCTGCCTGGATCGAGTTCGCCTCCTGCTGGCGCGCGGTGCGCATGCGCTCGAGCGCGCTATCGAGCGGACCGCCGGTCGGCAGGTCGGCGTGCTTGATGCGGACGTCGACGACGCGGACGCCGTATTTGCGGCCCTCGCGATCAAGCGCGTTCTGGATGTTGTCCATCAGCTGCCCGCGCTCCGGGCTGAGCAGCGAGACGAATCGGCGCTTGCCCAGCTCGTTGCGGATCGCGGTGCCGAGCAGCGGGCGGAGCTGGTCCGCGACGCGCTCCTCCGAGCCGGCCGTGTTCACCATCTTGAGCGGATCGTAGACGCGGTAGCGCGCATAGGCATCGACGTTGAGGCGGAGCTGGTCGGTCGACAGGACCTGCGTATTGTCGAGCTCGACGTCGCGGACGCGCTTGTCGACCCAGACGATCCGGTCGAGAAACGGAATCCGCGCGATCAGGCCGGCGCCGGTGTCGCCGTACGCCTGTCCGGGGGTCCAACGGTTGACGATGTAGATCGGCTGGCCGAGGCGATAGACCACCGCCTGCTGCGTCTCGGGCACGATCGCGATCGTCGCGGCGCCCACGATGACCGCGAGCAGCGCGCCGATGCCGAGCGCGAGCGGGTTGCGCCAGGAGAACGCGTTCATCGGCCGGCTCCCGGCGGGGTGGCGGACTGGACGGGAGCGGACTGGGCGGGAGGGGACTGGGCCGGGGCAGCCTGAACCGCGGGCGGCGTCGTCGCGGCGGCGTCGGACAGGCGGCGGGCGCGATCGAGCGGGAGGTAGGGCGTCACGCCCGGAACCTCGACGATCGTCTTGTCGGTCTTGCGGAGCACGGCTTCCATCGTCTCGTAATACATCCGTCGGCGCGTCACCTCGGGGGCGAGGCGGTATTGTTCGTAGACCTTGTCGAACGCCGCGGCCTCGCCCTGCGCGCGGTTGATGACCTGCTGCGAGGTGGAGCGCGCGCGGTTGAGGTTGCCGATCGCCTGCTGCTGCGCCTCGGTCACCTTGTTGAAATCGTCGACGAGGCTGGCGGGCGCGGACGCCTGCTTGATCGAGACGCCCTGGATGCGGACGCCCGCGTTATAGTCGTTGAGGATCGCCTGCATCGTCTGCGCGACGCGCGATTCGATCCCGGTGCGG
This sequence comes from Sphingomonas sp. Ell38C01, assembly GCF_055231975.1. NCBI lineage: Bacteria > Pseudomonadati > Pseudomonadota > Alphaproteobacteria > Sphingomonadales > Sphingomonadaceae > Sphingomonas > Sphingomonas sp. Ell38C01. The sequence continues at coordinate 1,622,807 of NZ_JBUYVA010000001.1, forward strand.
CCCGCGCCGATCGCTTCCTCAAGCGTGGTCGTCGCCAGCACCGCGCGCATCGCGCTTTCGGCGGTGGCGCGGACGGTCTCCTCGGGGTTCGCGACCTGGAAGACGTAATCGCGGGGGGACGAGACGTCCCAGCGGACCGAATAGGCGAGGTCGATGATGTTCTGGTCGCCGGTCAGCGTCAGGTTCTCCGCGCCGTCGCGGGGGAAATCGTCGGTGCGGATGCGCTGGACGTCGACCTTCGTCACCGAGGCGATCGGGGCGGGGAGCGTCAGGCTGATACCGGGCTGGAGCGTGCCGCTGTAGCGCCCGAAATAGGTGACGACGCCGCGCTGCTGCGATCCGATCGAGTGAAACGCGGTGAGGACGATCCACGCGACGACGATCACCGCGACGCCGATCATCCACAGCGCACGCGGGTTCGCGCCGCCGGGGAGCGAGGGGCCGCCGCCGGGGCCGCCGGGGCGCGCGCGCTTCAGGAACTCGTCGAGCGCGGTCGTGCGCGGCGTGCCCTTGCGACCGCCGGGCGGGACAGACCAAGGGTTGCGCGGGCCGTCGCCGCCGGCACCGCCGCTATTGCCGGCACCGCCTCCGCCCCAGGGGCCCTTGGGAGTTTCGGTCGCGAGGATAGGGGGGCGCTTCAGCCACGCCGGGAAGATCGTCATGATAGCTTTATAAGCGCGCCGGACGGGAAAAACAGTGGCAAGCGTCGTGGGCGGGCCTATCTGGCGCGTCATGGACATCGACAGGCAGGTTGAGCACGCGGTGGGCGCGGTGGCGGGAACGCGCGCGACGGTGCGGATGGAGGGCGCGCGCGCGGGCATCGTGCTCGACGCGACCGGGTTGGGTAAAAGCGAGCGCGAGGCGATGGAGGCGGCGGCGAAGGCCGCGGCCGGCGCGGTCGCCGGCGTCGCCGAGGTGCGCGTCGTCGTCACCGCGGAGCGCGTCGCGCGGCGGCTGATCGCGGTGGCGAGCGGGAAGGGCGGGGTCGGCAAGTCGACCGTCGCGGCGAACCTGGCGATCGCGCTGGCGCGCGCCGGACGGCGCGTCGGGCTGGTCGACGCGGATATTTACGGCCCCTCGCAGCCGCGCCTGATGCGGGTGGAGGGGACGCGGCCCGAGGCGCGCGACAAGGTGCTGATGCCGGTGGCGACGCCGTACGGCGTGCCGCTGCTGTCGATGGGGCAACTCGTCGAGCCGGGGCGGGCGCTGGCGTGGCGCGGGCCGATGGCGGCGGGGGCGCTGGGGCAGTTGCTCGACGCGGAGTGGGGCGTGGCGGACACGATCGTGATCGACCTGCCGCCGGGCACCGGCGACGTCCAGCTGACGATGGTGCAGAAGTACCGGCCCGCGGGCGCGGTGATCGTCTCGACCCCGCAGGACCTGGCGCTGATCGACGCGACGCGCGCGATCGACCTGTTCGACAAGGCGGGCGTGCCGATCGTCGGCGTGATCGAGAACATGGCGGGCTATGCGTGCCCGTCGTGCGGCAGCGTCTCCGATCCGTTCGGGTGCGGCGGCGCTGAGGCCGAGGCGGCGGCGCGTGGGCATGTGTTCCTGGGGCGCATCCCGCTCGACATCGCAATCCGCAGCGCGAGCGATGCGGGGCGACCGCCGGCGGCGGAGGATGGCGACACGGTGTTTGCGCCGATCGCGGCCCGGGTCGCCGCATGGCTGGAAAAAGCGTGAAACCTGAATGGCGTGACCGCGTTGTCTTACTACCGGTCGTGCCCGGCGCGTAGAGCCGCGGCACGAGCGGACCAGTTTTCTCCATCGGGAGCGCCGCGATGCCGCTGACGACCGACGCCGAGATCAAGGCCCTGCTGGAAGAGGTGCGGACGATCGCGCTGGTCGGCGCGTCGGACCGGCCTTCCCGGCCATCCTACGGGGTGATGGCAACGCTGCAGGCGCATGGATATCGCGTGATTCCGGTCAATCCGCAGATCACGGGCGAGCACATACACGGGGAGTTCGTGTTCCGCGACCTGGCGCAACTGGGCGATCCGATCGACATGGTCGACATCTTTCGTCGCAGCGACGCCGCGGGCGAGGTCGTGGACGAGGCGATCGCGATCGGCGCGAAGGCGGTGTGGATGCAGCAGGGGGTCGTCAACGAGGCGGCAGCGGCGCGGGCGGAAGCGGCGGGGCTCAAGGTCGTGATGGACCGGTGCCCGGCGATCGACATTCCGCGGCTTGGCGTCTCGCCCGTTTCTGTCGATCGGGGCTGACGCGATGGCCGCATTCGCTTTGCTGCTCGGCTTGATGGCCGGCGATCCCGCGATGCTGATCGAGACCGCATCGCGACGGCTCGGCGTGGCGGAGGCGCCGGTCCGGGATGCCAATGCGCGGTTCCGGATGGCCGGCGACGATACGATCGAGATCGACACGAAGACACGGGCACTGGCGACCGACGGACAACAGTGCAGCATCGTCGGCGCGCGATTGTGTACGCGCAAGCGCCGGCCGATGGTGTCCACCGCGATAGATTGAGGCGGGACTTGCGCTGGCGATAGGGGCGAGGCAGTCTGTCTTGCCATGCTGATCCTGACGCTCCTGTTCGCCGCGAGCGACCCCGCTACGACGTCGCGATACGACGCGATGACTGCGGCGGAACGGCGGTGCGTGCGCGATCCGGCCTCGACCGATATCACCGTGTGCGGCACGCGCAACGCCGACCGGTTCCGCGTGCCTTTCGTCGGGCTGGACGCGGGCAACCCGCAGATCCAGGACGTTCGTGCCGAGCGTGAGCGCCTGTTCGCGCGCAGCGACAATTGCCGCGAGAAGAGCCTGTTCCTGACCGGATGCGGGCATGCCGGGGTGCATTACAGTACGCGCACGGGCGTCGGTGGCAACGGGGCCCGCAAGCCGGCGCCGTGACTCGATGTCGCGGGGTGGAATGACCGTGCCGTCCGCTATCGTTCGCGAAAGGGCGGAGCGCGGTTCACGATCGTATTCGCCTGCGATGAGCGCGCGGAGCACGGGCAAAGCCCGTGCTTTCGTCGGTCGACGCCGGTGGCGCCGCCGGCCGGGCGCGCCGTGGGGGGCGGGAGTTGGCTTTCGCTAACTCCTCGCGCGGCGCGCCTTACTCCGCCGCCACGCCAGCCCGCGAGAACATGTCTCCGCCGATCTCCGCCATCAGATCCTCGTTGGCGGCCGGACCCTTCTTCGCCTTCTGGCGCTTGTCGAACGAGTCCCAGACGTCGTTCCACTGGCCCTTCGTCGCCGCCTTCGAATATTCGGTGGCGCGCTGTTCGAAGAAGTTGGCGTGCTCGACGCCGTTGAGCATCGGGGCGAGCCAGGGGAGGGGGTGTTCGTCGATCATGTAGATGGGCTTCAGGCCGAGCTGGCCCATCCGCCAGTCCGCGATGAAGCGGATATACTTCTTGATCTCCTTGGGCGTCATGCCGTTGACCGGCCCCATCTCGAACGCGAGGTCGATGAAATTGTCCTCGAGCCGGATCGTCGTCTGGCAGACGTCGGCGATGTCGTCCTTGACCGCTTTGGTGAGGCACTGGCGCTCGTGGCAGAAGGTGTGGAACATCTTGATGATGCCCTCGCAATGCAGGGACTCGTCGCGGATCGACCAGGTGACGATCTGGCCCATGCCCTTCATCTTGTTGAAGCGCGGGAAGTTCATCAGCATCGCGAAGCTGGCGAACAGCTGGACGCCTTCGGTGAAGCCGCCGAACATGGCGAGCGTGCGCGCGATGTCCTCGTCGTTGTCGACGCCGAAATTCTGCATGTAATCATGCTTTTCCTTCATCTCGGCATATTCGAGGAAGGCGCCATACTCGCTCTCGGGCATGCCGATCGTGTCGAGCAGATGGCTGTAGGCGGCGATGTGGACCGTCTCCATGTTGCTGAACGCGGTCAGCATCATCTTGATCTCGGTCGGCTTGAACACGCGGCCATATTTGTCGTGGTAGCAATCCTGCACCTCGACGTCCGCCTGCGTGAAGAAACGGAAGATCTGGGTGAGCAAGTTGCGCTCGTGATCGGAGAGCTTCTGCGCCCAGTCGCGGCAATCCTCGCCGAGCGGGACTTCCTCGGGGAGCCAGTGGAGCTGCTGCTGGCGCTTCCAGAACTCGAACGCCCAGGGGTATTCGAACGGCTTGTACTGCTTGCGGGCTTCGAGAAGGGACATGGGGTTACTCCGGGACCGAATGCTTGGGATGAGATGGAAAACGCAAATTCAGGGTTCGAGGCTCCACTGCCACATCGCGGTCGCGCTCATCGCGAGGACCACGCCGAGCGACAGCGCCATGATGCCAACCATGCGGAAGACATAGACCTTGGCGGGCCCCGCAGGGCGGGCGAGCGCGATGAGCAGGCCGGCGCCGAGCAGGGCGAAGACCGTGGCGACCGCGTACATGATGAGGATCTGCCAGCTCATGCGACCAACGCCGGGGTCGTGCGTTTCCCAACCGAACCCACGCAAGGAGACGCATCATGGTCGACGCAACCCAGATCAAGGAACATGCCGAAGTCATCGGCGCGGACGGCGTCCATGTCGGGACGGTCGACCATGTCGACGGCGGACGGATCAAGCTGACCAAGACCGACAGCCCGCAGACCGAGGACGGGCAGGGCGCGAAGCATCATTACATCCCGCTGGGCCTCGTCGCCGAGGTCGAGGGCGATCAGGTGCGGCTGAGCGCGACCGCGCAGAACGCGCAGGACCTGTTCGAGGAAGCCGAATGAGGATGTCCCTGCGCCGGTGACCTGTCGGCGCGCGGACGATATGGCCCCGGCCCGCGCTATGCGGGTCGGGGTCTTTCGCATCTGGACCATTCGCATCTGGGCCATCGCCTGTCGCATCATCATCCCCATGGCAGGGGGGCGAACGGTCCCCGCGCTTCCTCGAATCTGGCAGGTCACTGACAGGCCAGGCACTCGTCGTAATCGGTCGTCTCGAACGCATATTCGGGCTTGGCGATCGTGTTGTCCGCCTCGACCCCGCCCGCGAAGCCGGCGCGCTGGACGCTCTTCGAGCGCAGGTAATAGAGCGACTTGATGCCCAGTTCCCAGGCGCGGAAGTGGAGCATCAGCAGGTCCCACTTCTCGACGTCGGCGGGGATGAACAGGTTCAGCGACTGCGCCTGATCGATATAGGGCGTGCGATCGCCGGCGAGCTCGAGCAGCCAGCGCTGGTCGATCTCGAAGCTGGTCTTGAACACGTCCTTCTCGTCCGCGCTCAGGAAATCGAGATGCTGGACCGAGCCGCCCTGTTCGAGGATCGAGTTCCACACCGCGTCCGAGTTCTTCGACTTCTCCCCCAGCAGCCGCTCGAGATAGGCGTTCTTGACCGAGAAGCTGCCCGACAGCGTCTTGTGGGTGTAGATGTTCGCGGGGATCGGCTCGATGCACGCGCTGGTGCCGCCGCAGATGATGCTGATCGACGCGGTCGGCGCGATCGCCATCTTGCAGCTGAACCGCTCCATCACGCCCATGTCGGCGGCGTCGGGGCAGGGGCCGCGCTCGACCGCGAGCTGCATCGACGCCTCGTCGACCTGGCCCTTGATCTGCTTGAAGATCCTGAGGTTCCAGGACTTGGCCATCGCACCCTCGAAGGGAAGCCCGCGCGCCTGGAGGAACGAGTGGAAGCCCATGACGCCGAGGCCGACCGAACGCTCGCGTCCGGCCGAATAGGCGGCGCGCTCCATGCCGGGCTCATGGCGGTCGATGTAATCCTGCAGCACGTTGTCGAGGAAGCGCATCACGTCCTCGACGAAGCCTTTCTCGTCCTTCCACTCGTCCCACGTCTCGAGGTTGAGCGAAGACAGGCAGCACACCGCGGTGCGATCGTTGCCGAGATGGTCGCGGCCGGTGGGCAGCGTGATTTCGGAGCACAGGTTCGAGGTCGAGACCTTGAGCCCCAGGTCGCGGTGATGCTTGGGCATCGCGGAGTTCACGTGATCGGCGAAGACGATGTACGGCTCGCCGGTCTGCAGGCGCGTCTCGACCAGCTTCTGGAACAGCGAGCGCGCGTCGACCGTCTGGCGGATCGCCTGGTCCTTGGGGCTGCGCAGGTGCCATTCGCTGCCCGCGCGGACGGCTTCCATGAACGCGTCGGTGACGAGGACGCCGTGGTGGAGGTTGAGCGCCTTGCGGTTGAAATCGCCCGACGGCTTGCGGATCTCGAGGAACTCCTCGATCTCGGGGTGCGAGATGTCGAGATAGCAGGCGGCCGAGCCACGACGCAGCGAGCCCTGCGAGATGGCGAGCGTCAGCGAATCCATCACGCGGACGAAGGGAATGATGCCGCTGGTCTTGCCGTTGAGGCCGACGGGCTCGCCGATCCCGCGGACGTTACCCCAATAGGTGCCGATCCCGCCGCCGCGCGAGGCGAGCCAGACATTCTCGTTCCACGTGTCGACGATGCCGTTGAGGCTGTCGGGGACGGAATTGAGATAGCAGCTGATCGGCAGGCCGCGCCCGGTGCCGCCGTTCGACAGGACGGGGGTGGCGGGCATGAACCAGAGCTTGGAGATATAGTCGTACAGCCGCTGCGCGTGCGCGGCATCGTCGGCATAGGCCGAGGCGACGCGGACGAAGAGATCCTGATAGCCCTCGCCGGGCAGCAGGTAGCGATCGTTGAGCGTCTCCTTGCCGAAATCGGTGAGGCGCGCATCGCGGCTGTGATCGACCTCGACAGGGTACGGCTTCGCTTTCGCGACGGCCTCGCTGCCGGTGGCTTCGGTCTGGGTCGCGTCGATCGTATCGGTCGTCATGTTCGTCTCACCCGTGTCCCTGAAATCCATCGCGGCCGCTCCCTCATGTCCGTCGTGCGTCCGGGAGACGATGCGAATCGGGATAGCCCCCGATCCTACACTCCGGACGCCGCGCAGTGGAGAACAAAATAAGATCATCCGCGTCGCCCGAGGGGCGCTGAACGTCTCCGCGCGATATGGTGTTCTGCGCTTGTCTCTACCAGTGCTTGGGTCCGCCCCCGAACTCAACCCCTACAGATTGTGGGAAAGCGTGTCGTGACGCAAGCGGGGAATGGGGCCGGAACGGTGCGGCCGGTCGCGTTCGCAGGGGTGTTGGTCGTACCCGGAAACGCGCGACGCGCGGACTTGCGCGGGGTTCGCGGAATGCAAGGGAACGGGGGGCGAACGAAAATATTTTCAGAGGTGGCGGTGGCGGACACCACCGGTTGTGTCCGGGTCAGGACGCGGTCGGGAGCGTCACGCTTGCCGCCAGCCCGCCGCCGGGGGCTTCGTCCAGCGTGAGGCTGCCGCCGTGGAGTTCGGCGAGGTCGCGGACGATCGACAGGCCGAAGCCATGGCCGTCGCCGCGTTCGTCGAGGCGGGTGCCGGCTGTGGTGGCACGTGCGCGGTCGGCATGGGGGATGCCCGGGCCATCGTCGGTGACGATGAGGCGAATCCGGCGGGCTTCGTGGACCGCGGCGACGCGCACCTCGGTACGCGCGTGGCGGGCGGCGTTGTCGATCAGATTGCCCGCGAGTTCGTCGAGATCGTGTGCGTCGAGCCCCACGGCGAAATCGGCGGGAATGTCCTGCACGATCGTGATGCCGCGATCGGCGCGGAGGCGTGTGATCGCACGCGAGAGATCGGTGATGGCCGGGGCCAGCACGGTCGTCGCGCGGGCGGCACCGGTGGCGGTGCGGGCGCGGGCGAGGTGGTGGCGGATCGTGGCGTCGATCCGGGCGACCTGGGCGGCGGCGGGGGCGTCGTCGGCGAGAGTGAGCGCGAGGGTGGCGACGGGGGTCTTGAGCGCATGGGCGAGGTTGGCGGCGGAGGCGCGTGCGGTGGCGAGCGCGCGCTCGGTATCGGCGGCGAGCGCGTTAAGCTCGGCTGCGAGCGGGCGGAGTTCGCGCGGCTGGTCCTCGTCGATGCGGGTGCGGGCGCCGGTGCGGATCGCGGCGACCTGCGCGCCGATCGTGCGGAGCGGGCGCAGGCCGTAGCGCAGCTGGACGACGATCGCGATCGCGAGCGCGAGGCCGAGCGCGAGGAGCGACACGGCGAGCGGGGCGAGCGCTTCGCGGATCGGGCGCTCGATCAGGTCGTGCGGGACGGCGACCGCGACGCGCGCGGGCCCTGCGTCGGTCGGGACCGCGAAGGTGCGGCCGTGGACGCGTTCGCCGTCGGCCAGCATGATATCGAACGGGCGCGACGTCGCCGCGTCGATCGGATCGGGCGGCGGGAGCGGGGGCTCAAGGCGGCGATCCGGGCCGGGCGGGCCGCGGCGGCGCGATTCGATCGTCGCGAGCGCGGGCAGGGACTGCGTCTTCGGGTCCAGGCTGATCCCGGGGACGGCGTCGATCATCGCGGTGCCCGCGGTGCCGCGCGGGGCATCGACCCGCCACGTGTCCTCGCGGGTGAAGGCACGGTCGAAGCGCTCGATCAGGATGCCGTCGATCGTGCCGTCGCGCCGGACGGTCGAGGCGAGCGCGAAGAGCTTGTCGTCGAGCCGCTGGTCGAACGTCGCGGTGACGAAGCGTTCGAGCACCGCGGAGATCGCGAACGCGGCGACGACCAGCGCGACGAGCGTCGCGAGCGTGGACAGCGCGAGCATCCGCGCGTGGATCGAGTTCGGCAGAAACGTCATGCGGGAGCGGTCAGGCGATAGCCGCGGCCGCGGACCGTCTCGATCATCTCGGCGCCGATCTTCTTGCGGAGGCGGCCGATGATGACCTCGATCGAATTCGAGTCGGGATCCGCGTCGCCCTCGTACACGCGATCGATCAGGTCGAGACGCTCGATCACGGTATCGCGGCGGAGCATCAGCGCGGAGAGGACGCGCCATTCGAGCGCGGTGAGCTTGAGCGGCAGGCCGTCGCGTTCGAACTGGCCGGTCTGGGTGTCGTAGCCGAGCGGACCGCAATCGAGGCGGGCGGCGGCGTGGCCCGCGGCGCGACGTACGAGCGCGCGCAGCCGCATCACCAGCTCCTCTACGCGGAACGGCTTGACCAGATAGTCGTCGGCGCCCGCCTTGAACCCCGCGACCTTGTCCGACCACGCCTCGCGCGCGGTCAGGATCAGGACGGGCAGGTCGCGGCCCGCGGCGCGCCACTCGCGCAGCACGGTGACGCCGTCCTTGCCGGGCAGCCCGAGATCGAGGACCGCGGCGTCGTAGGGCGCGGTATCGCCCAGATGTGCAGCGTCGACGCCGTTCGCGACGAGGTCGACCGCGCATTGCTCGGCGCGCAGCGCCCGCGCGATCGCGGGGCCGAGGTCCGCATCGTCTTCCACCAGCAGGATACGCATGAGGCGGCGGCTACTCCGAAACGCTAAACCGAAGCTGAACCGCGCGGTTCAGCGTGGCGGGGGAAGCGTGGCGTAGAAGCAGGCCATCGACAAGCCAAGGAGACGACAAGATGGTCGACATGAAGAAGTACGGATCGCGCCGCACCAGGCTAGCGCTGGGCGCCGCGGCGCTGCTGGGGCTGGGCGTGGCGGGGGGCGCGGGCGCCGTCTCGCTGACGCGGCCGAGCGTGGAGATGGCGCCGACCGTCGCGACGCCGATCGCGAAGCTGGCGGCGACGCAGGGCGTGGTGACGGTGAAGGGCCGCGTGGCGGAGGTCTATGGCGACCGCTTCGTGGTGCAGGACGGCACCGGGCGCGCCATGGTGAGCGCGGGACGCGACGGTAGCGGCGCGATCGCGGCGGGCAGCGCGGTGACGGTGCAGGGTCGCTATGACGACGGGCAGTTGCGCGCAACCTATCTGGTCGATCCGCAGGGCCGGGTCGAGCAGGTCGGCCCCGGGCGCGGGCCGGGCGGGCGGCATGGCCCCGAGGGCGGGCCGGGTCGTGACGGCCCGCCTCCGCCTCCGCCGGGTGGTCCGGGTGCACCGCCGCCGCCTCCGGCCGGGTGCGGGCCTGCCGGGGCGCCCGGTGTCGGGATGCCGCCGCCGCCGCCCGTCGGCGGGGCAGGGGCTCCGCCTCCGCCCCCGGCGACCGGGGCCGGTGCGCCCAATTCCGCGGCGCCTCGTTAAGCAGGCCCGTGCTGCCCCTTCTCTTTCTGTGGGAGAGGAGGGGCAGGCGGGATCGACGGTGATGAAAGCGAGGCGGGGTGGTTCCGGAGGAGGCCGTCATCCCGGCCTAGAGCCGGGGCCCCGCTTTATGGCGAGCAGCGGACAAGAAACGGGACCCCGGATCAAGGCCGGGTGACGATGTGTTCGGAACTCTGTGTCCTGCCCCGTGGCCTGTCCTATCCTGCGGCTCGTCGCAGCGGGCGGGCCGGGGCCTGGGCGAGGCGTTCCAGGTCGAAGGGACGGGCGAATTCGAGGCCGGCGCGGCCCTCGTCGTCGATCCAGCGGATCGTGGCGGCGAACATCTGGCCATCGATCAGTTCGATGCGGATGGGGACACCGATCGCTTCGGGCGGGAAATCGACGCCGTCGATCATCGCGCCGCCCGACGACAGGTTGCGGATGCGGACGTCGCCGACATCGTCGCCGACCTCCAGCCGGGCGGTGCGCAGCAGCGTGGTGCGCGCCGCGCGGCTGACCTTGTGGCCGATCGGGACGGCATAGCCGGCATGCTCCGCCAGCTGGTCCGCGGCATCGGCAGCGGCAACGGGGCGACCATAGACATAGCCCTGGATATGGCTGCACCCCAGTTCGCGGATCAGCGCGATCTCGTCCTGCTGCTCGACGCCTTCCGCGGTGGTTTCCATGCCGAGCGTATCCGCGAGCATCACGATCGCCTTGATGATCGCGGCGTTGCGGTTGCCCGCCATGATCGCGCCGCGCACGAAGCTCTGGTCGATCTTGATCTTGTCGAACGGCGCTTTCTTCAGATAGCCGAGCGACGAATAGCCGGTGCCGAAATCGTCGAGCGCGAGGCGGATGCCAATCCCCTTGAGTGCGCGGAACATGTGATCGGTGGTGGCGTCCTCGTCGAGGAACACGCTTTCGGTGATCTCGAGCTCCAGGCGGTCGGCGGCGATCCCGGCTTCGGCGATCGCGCTGGTGACGAGTTTGGGCAGCGCGGGGTTGGCGAACTGGATCGGCGAGACGTTGACCGCGACGCGGACGTGATCGGGCCAGGTCGCCGCCTCACGCGTGGCGGTGCGCAGGACCCATTCGCCGATCTGCTCGATCAGCCCGCATTCCTCCGCGACGGGCACGAAATCGGCCGGGCTGATGAGCCCGCGCGTCGGGTGCGTCCAGCGCAGCAGCGCCTCGAACCCGACGATGCATGCGTCCGCGGTCGACACGACGGGCTGGTAGGCGAGGTGGAACTGGTCCTGACGCAGGGCGAGGCGCAGATCGTCCTCCATCCGCTTGCGATCCTGCGCGCCGCTGAGCAACTCGTCGCGGAAGAAGCGGTGGACGCCGCGGCCATCGGCCTTGGCGGCGTAGAGCGCGAGATCGGCGTTGCGGACCAGCGTTTCCGCGGTGGTGCCGTGCTCGGGCGCGATCGCGACGCCGATCGAGCAGCCGATCGTGATCGAGGAGCCCGCGATCGCATAGGGCTGCGACAGCGAAGCGATGATCTCGCGCGCCAGCCCGCCCAGTCGTTCGCGGCTCCCCTCTCGCGGGAGGACGACCTTGAACTCGTCGCCGCCCAGTCGCCCGACGAGCCCCGCATCGCCGACGGTGCGCTGGAGCCGGACCGCGACCTGCTTGAGCAGTTCGTCCCCGACCTGATGGCCGAGCGTGTCGTTGACCGTCTTGAACCGGTCGAGATCGAGCAGGAACAGTCCCGTAAGCCCGCCCCCGCTGGTCTGCGGCGACAGCGTCTGATCGAGCGAGAGGCGCATCCGCTGGCGGTTGGCGAGCCCGGTGAGGCTGTCGAACAGCGCAAGGCGGGTGATCTCCGCATCCTGGCGGCGGCGCTCCGTCAGGTCAGAGCCCGAACCGATGAAACCCTGGAACCGGCCGCGCGCGTCGGTGATCGGGCGGCCGCTGATCGACCACCAGCGCTCCCCCATGCCCTCGATCGCGGGAACGACCGAATACTCGGCGAAGGCGGTCCGCGAGGAGAGGTGGAAGGTGAGCGTGCGTTCGGTCTCTACCAGCTGCGAATCGACGCGGAAGATGTCGGTCAGCCGCTCGCCGATCGCGGCGACGCCGTGCGCCGCAAGCTCGCGCGCGACCTTGGGCGTCAGGTAGGTGAGGTGGCCCTGGCGGTCGCTGTGCCAGAACCAGCCGGTGCCGTGCGTCTCGAAATCGGCGACGAAGCGCGTGGCGAGGGCCGCGGCGGCGCCGGCGCGGGCGCGGTCGTCGGCCTCGGCCAGGTCGCGGCGCGCGATCCGCGCGATCCCGGTGACGAGCAGCGCGGCGAGGAGCAGCGCGGTCATCGCGGCGAGCCCGAAGCCCGCGGTGATCGGCACCATCACCGCCAGCGCGATCGCGAAGCTGAGCGACGCGACGCGCAGCGGATGCAGCGCGGTTGCGGCGATGATGACCGCGCCGAACGACCCGACCAGCCCGGCCAGGTGAAGCGCCGAGGGCAGGACCTGCGTGCTGACCGCCATCAGCGACAGCGCGACCGCGAGCATCGTCGCGGCCATCGCCACACCTGCGATCCGTTCGTGCGACGGGCGTTGGCGCAGCGATGCGAGCGACACCATCGCCCAGATCGCGAGGGTGCTCGCGACCGCGAGCGCCGCCACCGCCAGCGACAACGCGGTGAGCATGCCCGACACGAACAGCGCCACGACCACGACCGCGGCAGCGATCGCGGTCGCGAACGCGGCGATCGGCCACAGCCCGCGGATCGCGTCCAGCCCCGCCTCGCGCGCGTCGAGCAAAGCCGGTTCGTCGGTCGACACGATGCCCAGCGCGGTGGCGGTGGTGGCCGTCTGGTCTTCGGGGTCGGTTGAACGGGTCCTGAGCATCAGGTGGCGTTAGACCGAGGTGGGTTCGGAAGCGGTTAGGCGTCGTGGTGAAGAAAGGATGACCGCCGGCACCGCACGGCCGTTGAAACCGCGCCCCCCCTCGCGCTAGGAGACGGCCCCATGACCACGATCATCCGCGAAGCCGACCTGATCGAGAGCGTCGCCGACGCGCTCCAGTTCATCAGCTACTATCATCCGATGGATTACATCCGCGCGCTGGGCGACGCGTACGAGGCCGAGCAGGGCCCCGCCGCCAAGGATGCGATCGCGCAGATCCTGACCAACTCGCGGATGTGCGCGGAGGGGCATCGCCCGATCTGCCAGGATACCGGGATCGTCACGGTCTTCGTGAAATGGGGCATGGATTGCCGGCTGGACAGCACCGCGCGGTCCTTGCAGGCGGTGATCGACGAGGGCGTGCGGCGCGCGTACCTTCACCCGGAGAACAAGCTGCGCGCCTCGATCCTGGCCGACCCGGCGTTCACCCGGCGCAATACGAAGGACAATACGCCGAGCGTGCTGAACGTCGAGATGGTGCCGGGCAACATCGTATCGATCGACGTCGCGGCCAAGGGCGGCGGCAGCGAGAACAAGTCGAAGTTCAAGATGATGAACCCGTCCGACTCGATCGTCGACTGGGTGCTGGAGATGCTGCCGCAGATGGGCGCGGGCTGGTGCCCGCCGGGCATGCTGGGGATCGGTATCGGTGGAACGGCGGAGAAGGCGATGCTGCTCGCCAAGGAATCGCTGATGGGCCAGATCGACATGGCGCAGTTGAAGCAGCGCGGGCCGAAGACCGATATCGAGGCGCTGCGGATCGAGATCTTCGACAAGGTCAACGCGCTGGGGATCGGCGCGCAGGGCTTGGGCGGTCTCTCGACGATCCTCGACGTCAAGATCGCGGACTGGCCGACGCACGCCGCGTCGAAGCCGGTGGCGATGATCCCCAATTGCGCCGCGACCCGCCACGCGCACTTCACGCTCGACGGCAGCGGGCCCGCCTATCTGGAGGCGCCCAAGCTCGACGAATGGCCCGACGTCCACTGGACCCCGGACAAGGCGGCGATCCGCGTCGACCTCGACACGCTGACGCCCGAGGTGGTGCGGTCGTGGAAGCAGGGCGACCGGCTGCTGCTCAACGGTAGGATGCTGACCGGGCGCGACGCGGCGCACAAGCGGATCGCGGACATGCTGGCGAAGGGGGAGGAGCTGCCCGTCGAATTCAAGGGCCGCGTGATCTATTATGTCGGGCCGGTCGATCCGGTGGGCGAGGAAGTCGTCGGCCCGGCGGGCCCGACGACCGCGACGCGGATGGACAAGTTCACCCGCATGATGCTCGACCAGGGGTTGCTCGCGATGGTCGGCAAGGCGGAGCGTGGGCCGGATGCGACCAAGGCGATCGCGGAAGGCCAGAGCGCGTACCTGATGGCGGTGGGCGGCGCCGCCTATCTGGTCGCGCGCGCGATCAAGGGATCGAAGGTCGTCGGATTCGAGGATCTGGGGATGGAGGCGATCTACGAGTTCGAGGTGTCCGACTTCCCGGTGACCGTCGCGGTCGACAGCGAGGGCAACAACGTCCACCAGCTGGCGCCGCTGGTCTGGCGGGACAAGATCGCGCGCGAGGGGTTGTTGGTCGGGGCGTGAGGGCTGGTTTCCCCGTGCCGCCCGGACGGCACGGGGGCAACGCGTCAGCGGCCGAGCGTGCGGACCAGGCGCAAGCCGAGATTGTCGAGCCCGGGGTTCTGTTCGGAGAACCACTGGTGGTGGCTGAAATGCTCCCATGCCAGCTCGACCGCCCAGCGTCGGGTCAGTCTTACGCCGATCGATGCGTTGGGATTGATCTGGAAGCGCGATCCGAACGACGTCCGCGTCAGGTAGATGGCATAGCGCCGCCGTGCCTCGTCGAGGGACAGGCCGGGTTCGAACGGATCCGGGGTGAAGCGATAGCCGTCGTGGACGGCCAGCCCGATGCCGATCTGTCCATAGACGCGCCCGCGCAGGACGTGCTGCCGCCATTCGGCGCCGAGGCTGGCGAAGCTGGTGCGGCCCGCAGTGCTGATCTGCGCCTTGGCGGTCAGTCGCGGCTTCAGCGCCCAGCGTAGCGGCGCGCTGCGATAGGCGATCTGGATGTCGACGGTCCCGTCGCTTTCCTCGTCGCCTTCATAGATTTGGTTGGCCGGCAATTTGGGGAACGTCAGTTCCTCGCCCAGCGGATGAAAGTTCGAGCCGTGCTCGAAGACGCCGACCGCGATCTCCGGTCCGCTGCGGCGCGACAATTTCGGATCCTGTCCGGGGATGTCCTGCGCCGCTGCCGGGAGCGATGCGCAGGCGACCGCCACGGCCAGCAGTCCGGTCATCGCCGGGAGCGCGTAGACCACCCTCGTGGCGGCCGTTCGCCGCGCGCGTGCCATCCGCCCGTGAAGGCCGGTCGTCGAAATATTCAAGCTCTGTCTCCGATGTGAAAATAGATGCGATCCGCGACCTGTCGGGTCGCGACGTGTGTCAGTCGTGCCTGATCGGTCGATCTCGCCCGACCCCGTCGACGCGCCGCGTCAGCGCGCCGATGACGATGCAGAGCATGACCGGGTAGATCCAGAAGCCCTGGAACACGGCGTAGGTCTGCAGGAGACGGCGCGGCAGAACGTAGATCGCGCCGTGGCTGCACAGCGTTATCAGGTGGAACGCCGCCGCCCACATCGGCCAGAACCGTTCAGACCGCAACGCGAGCGCCAGCAACGCGAGGAGCGCGAGGGTGTCAACCACGACGAGCGGCGCGCGGTGCGACCGCCAGTCGAACAGCGCGGGGTCCATGACGATGTAGGTCACGAGCGTGCCTGTCACGACGATCGCCACCCCCCATCGCTCGCTGCGCCCCCCGAAGTGCCACCCGATGACGGCCGTCGCCAGCAGGCAGGCGCCGTAGAGGACCCGCAATGCCAGGAAGATCGTCATCCGCCCCGGTAACCCTCAGCCACGGCTCAGGTCAGGCGGCCGAGGCTGGTCAGCATCGTGGTGACGCCGCTGACCAGACCACCCAGGAGCAGCGCGACGCCGGCCGCGATGACGAGGATCCAGACGAGCCGGCGCCCGGTGCTCAACGTGTTGAGCGGCCGTGCCCTGGTCGAAACCGGAATTGCCCATTGCTGATCTCCGCCAGAATGCCTGTCTTGCGGCAATCCTTCGTTCGCGGCGGCGGGATCGGCAACCGGCGGCGGATCGTATGATGGTTCGTACGATGCCGCAGCGCCGTCGATGTCGAGCATCGCGGCGGCGTCCCGACGGGAGGCGGCACCGAGAATCCGCATCGCGATGCCGATCTGGACATTGATCGTGTGATGCGATCCGCCGAGCGTCTGGGCGATCTGCTTGGACGTCATGCCCCGCGCGACGAGGCGCAGATACTGCCGTTGCGCATCGGTGAGCGATGCGGCTTTGATGGCGGCTTGGGAGGTAGGCATTTCGGGAGCGCGCCTATCCAGATGCGCGGCTTGTCGCAATCCGAATCGGGCGCGACAGTGCGCGGAAGGCCTTTTGTTCCCGGACGACAAAAGGGCGGGCCGTCCTACGACGACCCGCCCCTTTTGCTCCTAGCGGAAATTCCCGATCAGAAGTGCGTCACAATGCCGAGCATCGGGCGCACGCTGTGGAAGTCGCCGAACGTGGTGACTTCGCCGCGCAGGCGGAAGCCGCTCTCGCCGGTGATGCCGCCGAGGCCGATGCTCTTCGGGCCGACCTCGAAGCCCGCACCGAACGCGATGTCGTGGAAATCGCGGTTGGTCGGGGCGCGCTTGTCGAAGTTCACCCACTGGTAGCCGACCTTGCCGTAGATCAGCCCGCTCTCGCCCGCACGGACGCCGAAGCGACCGAACGCGCCATACTGCCAGTCGATATCGCCAGAGATGCCCTTGGCGACGGTGCCTTCGGCACCGACGAACACTGGTCCGAGCGGGACGTTGACGCCGGCCAGACCCTCGATCAGGCTGCCGTTCAGCTTGTTGTTGCGGGTGCCGCCGGTGATGCCGGCGCGGTTCGGCTCGCTGTCGAACTCCTGCCAGCCGCCCATCACGCCGAAATACGGCTCGATCCCGAACGCCTTGCTGCCGTCGGGCGCCTGGGCTGCGGTCGACTGCGTCTCGGCGGTGGTCTGCGTGTCTGCCGGGGCTGCGGACATGTCCTGCGCGAACGCGGGGACGGCGAAGGTGGCAGCCGCAACGGCGGCCGCGAGGGTGATCTTACGCATGGGATGTGCCTTTTGTCGTTACTCCGGCCGGGGCGGGTCGCGCTGCGTCGACCGATCCGTCCGAGGTCACTCCAAACCCGGCACCTCAAACTATGTTGCGTTGCACGTGGCAAATAATCGGTGTTTTGCGACGGTTGGAACGGGTAGTTGCTGCGGCGCAACAGTTCCTGTCGGGCGGATGAACGAGCCGTGGCGCAATCATGGCGGGGGTGTGGCGCGTGCCATGATGATGGCGGGAATGTGATGGGAAGCCTGGGCGGGGTCAGGCGACATACGCCGTCACCCCAGCGAAAGCCGGGATCTCTGGCGGCTGACGTGCCGCGCCGCACGAACCGACCCCAGCCTTCGTTGAGGTGACGACGGTGCGGGGGTCGGGAAGGGCGCCCCGTCGGTCCGACGGGTGCCACACGTGAAAAGAGGTTGTCGGACGATCCCCGCAAGGACCGTCCGACAACCCCCAGACATGGTCAGCGGCCGGAAAGCTCCAGCCCGGAGGACCATGCGAACCGCGTGCCTGCGGCCGATGCGCGTTTGCTGGAGGAAAATACCTCCCGCGCCCGGCCCTCGGCCTCTAGCGGCGCGTCCCCCGAACGAACCGAACCGAACTCACTGCTGAACCATGAGACATCGGATCACCTCCTTTCGCTGGTTGATAACAAGCGTGGCCAGCGTCGGCCACGGATGCAATGTGCGCGGTGGGCGGGGGCGATACAAGACTTGTATTCAAACGATCTTTGCACGACGATCCTGCCCCGCCGCCGATGCGATTCAGCCGCGGCAATCCTCCGTCACTCGGCCGACCTCGGCCCAGGCGGGCGCGACGACGGGGGCGACCCCGGCCTGCTCGACCACGAACCGCCCACGGCTGAACGCCATCGCGTCGAGCAGCGGGTCCGCGGCGGCGAGCGGGGTCGCGACATAAGGCAGCGTGCCGCCGGTCGGCTGGACCGGGAGCGTGCGTGCAGTGCTGGTGGTGCGGATCGTCAGCGGAGTACGGACATCCCCGGCGCGCGAGAAGTAGACGCGGCGCTCCGCCATGTCGCAACGCAGGACGAGACGCGCGTCGGCGCCCGCGGTGCCGAACATCGCGCGTGAGCCGCGCGCGTCCTTTCCATAGGTCCAGGTGCCGGGCGTCTGCGGCCAGTCGCGCCAGTCCGCGGCGAGCGGGGCGGGCGCGGGTGCGGGGAGCGGGAGGGTAGGCGGCGGCGCGGGCTGCGGCACGGGTTCGGGCTTGGCGACGCACCCGGCGACGGCGCAGGCGAGGCAGGCGATCGCGAGAAGCGCGCGGGGGCGGCTGGCGGAGCGGGGCGGAAAGCGCATCGCACGGCTATGCGGGATCGGCGGCGTCGGCTCAACCGGAACCGGCGCGCGCGCCGTTCGCTTCATCGCCCGAACGCACAGGAGCCGATGATGTCAGACCCGCAGACCCCGACCCAGCAACTCGTCCAGACCAACATCGCGGGCACCATGAAGATCGAGAGCCGCGACGGCGATTCGGTGGGCAGCGTGCATGCCTTCATGGTCCACAAGAACAGCGGGCGCGTGACGCATGCGGTGCTGAGCCTCGGCGGGTTCCTGGGGATGGGCAAGAGCTTCTACCCGCTGCCGTTCGAACTGCTCCAGTTCGACCTCGTCCGCGACCTGTACGTCGTGACGATCGACCGCCGCGTCCTGGAAGGCGGACCGAGCTGGGCGAACAACGCGCCGGTGTTCGATCAGGCCTATGCCGATCGCGTCGCGAGCTACTACTCGGTCGGCAGCGAGGATCTGTCGGCGGGGTGAAACGGATGTCCTCAAGGGAGAGCGTGACATGAGTATCTTCGGCAAGATCAAGGACGCGATTTTCGGCACGAGCGGGCCGCTGGGCGGACAGTTCGGCGGGGGTGCGAAACCGGCTCCTGCACCGACGCCGGCTACGCCTGCACCTGCGCCTGCCGCGCATCCGCAGACGACGCAGGCGGAGCCGACCGCGGCCCCGGCTGCACCCGCGCCTTCGCAGCCGGTGGATGTCGAGGCGGTTCTGATGAAGATCGCGTCGGACAGGGGCAATCCCGATCTCAACTGGCGGACGTCGATCGTCGACCTGATGAAGCTGCTCGGGCTCGATTCGTCGCTCGACAACCGCAAGGAGCTGGCGGGCGAACTCGGATATACCGGCGCGAAGGACGGGTCGGCGGAGATGAACATCTGGCTGCACAAGGCGGTGATGCGCGAGCTGGAGAAGAATGGCGGGACGGTGCCCGCGGGCCTGAAGGACTGACCGATGGTCAGCGGTCGGGCGGTGGCGCGACCTCGCTGACGAAAATGTGGTTCTCGACGATCGTCGAAGCAACCGGGTGCCCGTCGCCATCGCGGGCGGGGTCGTAGCGGAAGCGTTGCTCGATCAGGCGACACGTCGTCTGGTCGAGCGATGGCGCGCCGCTCGAACGGGTGATGCGGCAGCTCGTGACTCGGCCCTGTTCGGTGACGGTGTAGCGAACGCCGACGGTGCGCTCGATTGAAGTGTCGTCGTCGGGGAGCGGGCTGTCCGACATCTTCAGGCGGCCCTTGCGCCAGCGTGGTGGCGTCTCGGTGTCGTTGCCGTTCCCGTCGCCATAGTCCCCCGCGCCGGGGCCATTGCCGATGCCGCCCGCGCCGGTGCCGGGCCCCGCGCGATCGCTGGCACCCGCGATCGCCTGCGCGCCGGTTGCAGGCGTCAGCGTGACGACGACCGGCGGCGCGGGGAGCGGGATGACGGGAATCGGCGCGACGACCTCGGTTGCCTGCGAGCGCAGGTTGGGCGGAGCGGCTGCGCCGGTCGGGCGGTGGACTCGCTTCGGCGGCGGGATCGGCCTGTCGCTTGGTGGGGGCTGGTCCGGGAGGACGCGGAAGAGCGTGAGGGCTTCGGTCACGACCGCGGGACGCTGCATCGCGAGACCGGCGAACAACGCATAGCCGATCGCCGCCTGGACGAGGATGGCGAGCATGGCGCCTGTCAGGCGCTCGGCGGGCGGGGTTCGGAACATGCGCGTGGTGTGTACGCGCGGGTGGCTGAACGGTTGCCGACCGTTCATGTCGCGACCGCACAGCCGTCGACCGTATCTGCCGCCGCAGCGTGACGCACGACTGAACGCCGCATGACATTATCGTCATGTCGTTTCGGCCATGAAACCAGCATTTTTCAGGGGCGTTTTACTGGTCCAAGCTCACATAATGGAGGTTGAGATGAACAAGGTCATGATGGGTATCGTTGCATTTTCCGGCATTCTGGTAGCAACCGGTGCATCGGCCGCACCTTGGGTCGCTCAGGAGGCGCGGGTGCCGCTGTCGAACGGGATGGCGGACGTCGCGCTCGTCAAGAGCGGTGCGGCCGAACGCACCGTCGTCTGCCGCGCGACGGCCGACGCGCTGGTCAAGGTCCGGCCGGAGGGCATCGCGATCGATACCAGTCTGCGGCACGGCAAGAAGGTGACGACCGAGAAGATCTTCGACGATGCGCGGATCGTCCCGGTGGCGGTCGATGCGTGCACGGTTCGTGCGGGCGATCACTTCGACACCGCCGTTACCAGCGCGCGGAATTCCTGATCCCCGATCCCCGATCCGCGAGGGCGATGGGGCGCAAGACGGTCCCATCGCCATTGGCCGTCAACGCCCGCGGGCGCAGTGAGGATCAGCGACCGCGCGCTCCGCCCATCCGCGCCTTTTGACTTTTCCCGTAGCGCGTCTTGCGCGTCCCCGGCTTGCCCTCGTTCGACCGCCCCATGATCGGCAGCTTCTGCTGGTCGACCGGGAGGCCCAGTTCCTCCTGCTCGAGCGCGCGGATTTCGTCGCGGAGGCGGCCGGCGGTTTCGAATTCGAGGTCGGACGCGGCCTTGCGCATCTGCTTTTCGAGATCCTCGATATAGGCGCGCAGATTGTGGCCGACCATGTGGGGGCGGTCCTCGTCGATCTCGACGGTGACCTGGTCCTTGCTGGCGACGTGGGCGATGATGTCGCCGATGTTGCGGCGGATCGTCTGCGGGGTGATGCCGTGTTCGGTGTTGTAGGCGATCTGTTTTTCGCGCCGGCGCTGCGTCTCGTTCATCGCGCGCTCCATCGAGCCGGTGATGCGATCGGCGTAGAGGATGACACGGCCGTCGACGTTGCGCGCGGCGCGGCCGATCGTCTGGATCAGCGAGGTTTCGCTGCGCAGGAAGCCCTCCTTGTCCGCATCGAGGATCGCGACGAGGCCGCATTCGGGGATGTCTAGCCCTTCGCGCAGCAGGTTGATGCCGATCAGGACGTCGTAGACGCCGAGCCGGAGGTCGCGGATCAGTTCGATGCGTTCCAGCGTCTCGACGTCGGAGTGCATGTAGCGGACCTTGAGCCCCGCCTCGTGCATGTACTCGGTCAGGTCCTCTGCCATCCGCTTCGTGAGCGTGGTGACGAGGGTGCGGTAGCCGGCCTCGGTGGTCTTCTTGCATTCCTGGATTAGGTCCTGGACCTGTTCCTCGACCGGGCGGATCTCGACAGGCGGATCGATGAGGCCGGTGGGGCGGATGACCTGTTCGGCGAAGACGCCGCCGGTCTGCTCCATCTCCCAGGCGCCCGGCGTGGCGGAGACATAGGTGGTTTGCGGGCGCATCGCCTCCCACTCGTTGAAGCGCAACGGGCGGTTGTCGATCGCGGAGGGCAGGCGGAAGCCGTATTCGGCGAGCGTGATCTTGCGCCGATGATCGCCGCGCGACATGCCGTTGATCTGGCCGATCGTGACATGGCTCTCGTCGACGAACAGCAGCGCGTTTTCCGGGAGATATTCGAACAGCGTGGGGGGCGGCTCGCCGGGGAGGCGGCCGGTGAGGAAGCGGCTGTAATTCTCGATCCCCGAGCAGCTGCCGGTGGCGGCGATCATCTCGAGATCGAAATTGGTGCGCTGCTCCAGCCGCTGCGCCTCGAGCAATTTGCCCTCCATGACGAGCTCCTTGAGGCGCTCGGCCAGCTCGTGCTTGATCGCCTCGGTCGCCTGCTTGAGCGTCGGGCCGGGAGTGACGTAGTGGCTGTTCGCGTAGATGCGGACATAGTCGAGGCTGGCGATCTTGCGGCCGGTGAGCGGATCGAATTCGACGATCTCTTCGATATCGTCGCCGAAGAACGAGACGCGCCACGCCGAATCCTCGTAATGCGACGGGAAGATCTCGAGCGTGTCGCCCTTCACGCGGAAGTTGCCGCGCTGGAACGCGGCGTCGTTGCGCTTGTACTGGAGCGCGACGAGCTTGCGGACGATCTCGCGTTGGTCGACGGTCTGACCTTTCTTCAGGTCGAAGATCATCGCGGAATAGGTTTCGACCGAGCCGATGCCGTAGAGACACGACACCGAGGCGACGATGATGACGTCGTCGCGCTCCAGCAGCGCGCGGGTGGCGGAATGGCGCATCCGGTCGATTGATTCGTTCACCGAGCTTTCCTTCTCGATGTACGTGTCCGAGCGCGCGACATAGGCCTCGGGCTGATAGTAATCATAATAGCTGACGAAATATTCGACCGCGTTGTTCGGGAAGAACGATTTCATCTCGCCGTAGAGCTGTGCGGCCAGGATCTTGTTCGGGGCGAGGATGAGCGCGGGGCGCTGAAGCTCCTGTATGACGCTGGCCATCGTGAACGTCTTGCCCGAGCCGGTGACGCCGAGCAGGACTTGGTCGCGCTCGCCGGTGCGTGCGGCCTCGGCAAGCTCGCGGATCGCGGTCGGCTGGTCGCCCGAGGGCTGGTATTCGCTGGTCAGTGTGAAGCGCCGGCCGCCTTCGGCCTTTTGGGGGCGCGCGGGGCGGTGGGGGACGAAGCTCTGCCCCGTTTCGGGCTCGGCGAGGGTGGTACGGATCTGGATGGCCATCGCGCTGGAATATGGTCGCGGGCGCCGCGCTCGACAATGCATGGTTGAGCGAGGGCAAGCTAAACTCTATTGCGATCGGATCGCAGAAAGTGTCTGGGCAGCGCACCGGTTCGTGACAGCGGTTGCCGCGCCGGCGGTTCGCAGGTAGCGGCACAGCGTCGTGCCGCAGCGCAGCAACGACTTGGATGACGGAGTAGAAGGGTTGAACATGCATGTCCGCGCGCCGGCACTGATCCCGGAGCATGTCGCGTTCCAGAGCGTCACCGTGCGGTGGGTGAAGCATTGGAACGAGCATCTGTTCAGCTTCGCGGTCGATCGGCCCGCGTCGTTCCGGTTCCGCTCGGGCGAGTTCGTGATGCTCGGTCTGCCGGGGCTGGAAGAGGGCGCCCGCCCGGTGATGCGCGCCTATTCGATCGCGAGCCCGGCCTGGTCCGACGAGCTGGAGTTCCTGTCGATCAAGGTGCCCGAGGGGCCGCTGACGGGACGGTTGCAGGCGATCCATGCGGACGACCAGCTGTATCTGGGCAAGAAGCCCACCGGCACGCTGGTGTGCGATGCGCTACTGGGCGGGAAGCGCCTGTTCATGCTGTCGACGGGGACGGGGCTGGCGCCGTTCCTGAGCCTGGCGCGCGACCCGGAGGTGTATCAGCGGTTCGAGCAGGTGGTGATCGTCCACGGCGTGCGCCGGGTGAGCGATCTGGCGTGGCGCGACGAGCTGACCGCGCAGCTGGCGGGCGATCCGCTGGTGCACGAGGAGGCGCTGCTCCAGTTCCACTATATCCCGGCGGTGACGCGCGAGGCGTTCCACACGACGGGGCGGATTCCCGCGCTGATCGAGAGCGGGCGGCTGTTCGCGCAGCCGCTGACGGGACCGGCGGCATTCGATCCCGAGGGGGACCGGGTGATGCTGTGCGGCTCCACCGCGATGATAAAGGAAACCGCGGCGCTGCTGGAATCGCTGGGGTTCGACGAAGGGTCGAACGCCAATCCGGGGCGGTATGTGATCGAGCGCGCGTTCGTCGATTGAACGCCGTCATCCCCGCGAAAGCTGGGATGACGGAGGGCGGGTCATGTCCGCGCTGGCATCGTGCGGGCAGGCGGTTATGCTGTTCCCAAATTACAGGGGACCCGATCGATGCGCCACCTTCTCCTCGCCGCCGCGGCGACGCTGTGCCTTGCGACGCCTGCGCTGGCCGAGCCCGATTATGCCGCGGCGGTGAAGGCGGATTACGACAAGGACCTGGGGCAGCTTTGGGACTGGTTCCACCGCAACCCCGAGCTGTCGTTCAAGGAAACGAACACCGCGGCGCGGATGGCAGCGGAACTGCGCAAAGTGGCCGGGATGGTCGTGACCGAGAAGGTCGGCGGCACCGGGGTGGTCGGCGTGATGAAGAACGGCGCCGGGCCGGTCGTGCTGGTGCGCGCGGACATGGACGGGTTGCCGGTCGAGGAGAAATCCGGGCTGCCCAATGCCTCCAAGGTACGGCAGGTGGGCATCGACGGGGTCGAGACGCCGGTGATGCACGCATGCGGGCACGATACGCACATCGTCGCGATGGTGGCGACCGCGCGGCGGCTGGCGGCGCTGAAGGACCGGTGGAAGGGGACGGTGGTGTTCATCGTCCAGCCCGCGGAGGAGCGCGTCGGCGGGGCGGAGGCGATGCTGAAGGACGGCCTGTATACCCGTTTTCCCAAGCCGCAATATGCGCTGGCGCTGCACAGCAATTCGGAAGGGCTGGCGGGGACCGTCTCGGCGTCCGAGGGGATTCAGTATTCGTCGTCCGACTCGGTCGACATCACGGTGCCCGGCATCGGCGCGCACGGCGCGAGCCCGCATGCGGGCAAGGACCCGGTCTATATGGCGTCGCAGCTGGTGATCGCGTTGCAGGGGCTCATCAGCCGCGAGCGGATGCCGCTCGATCCCGGCGTCATCACCGTCGGCAGCTTCCATGCGGGACTGAAGCACAACATCATCTCCGACCAGGCGAAGTTGCAGGTGACGGTGCGCGCCAATGACGAGGCGACGCGCGCGAAGCTGATCGCGGGGATCAAGCGGGTCGCGCTGGGCATCGGCGAACTCAACGGGATGCCCGCGGACAAGATGCCGGTGGTGACCGTGACGGAGGGCACGCCGACGACGATCAACGATGCCGCGCTCGCCCGGCGGCTGAACGCGGTGATGGTCCAGACGCTGGGCCAGCCGCGGGTGATCCCGTTCGAGCAGAAGGGGATGGGGGCGGAGGACTTCGCCTATCTGGTCCGGCCCGACACGGGCGTGAAGGGCTATTATTTCTCGGTCGGGGGCACGCCGCAGGCGGCATTCGACGCGGCGAAGGCGGGCGGGCCGCCGGTGCCGTCGCACCATTCGCCGCTGTTCAGGATCTCGCCCGAGCCGGTGGTGACGACCGGCGCGGTGGCCATGACCGCGGCGGTGCTCGACCTGCTCAAGCCGGGCGCGGTGTCGTGAAGCGCGCGGTGCTGATGGCCGCGTTCGCGCTGGCGGCGTGCGATCGCGGGGTGGAGCTGACCAACGCGTCGATCGAGGAGGTCGCGACCGCGTCGAAGGGGATCGAGAAGCCCGAGCCGGGTCAGTGGGAGACGACGACCGAACTGGTATCGCTCGAGGCGCCCGGGGCGCCTGCGGGCATGGCGGAGGCGCTGAAACAGCAGATCGGCCGCAAGCAGACCGACAGCGCCTGCCTGACGCCCGAACGCGCGGACCGGCCGGTGTTCGGCGACCTGTCGTCGGGACAGGCGCAGGGTTGCCGCTTCGCGCGATTCTCCATGAAGGGCGGCCAGCTGAACGCGACGATGGCCTGTTCCTCGCCCGACGGCTCGCGGATCGAGGTGGTGCAAAAGGGCAGCTATTCCTCGACCGCGGTAGACCTGACCGCGATGATCCGGCGCGTGGCGGCCGGTGGGGGCGGGGCCAGCACGATGACGACGCGGTTGCAGTCCAAGCGGACGGGCGCTTGCGCGGCGACGAAGGCGTAGGTGGTCCGTCATCCCGGACCAAGTCCGGGGTGACGTTCGGGAGCTATGGGAGTGCCGCGATCTCGGGCGCCTTCGCGCAGGTCGCCAGTCGGGCTTCGTCCGGGCGATGGGTCGGTGCCGAATAGGCCGGAACCTCGACGGGTACGCCGATCGTCGCGGGGGCGAAGCGGGCGGGGTCGCCGCCGGTGCATCGCAGGAGTGCATCGAGCATCTTCGGCGGGGTATCGTACTGCTCGTAGCTGAGGCGGAAGGTGCCCCAGTGGATCGGGATCGCGTGCGCGGCGCCGAGGCGATCGAACACGCGGATCGCGTCGACCGGGCCGATATGGCTGCCAGACCCCATCTGCCCGGGGACGAAGCGGAACGCGCCGATCGGGATCAGTGCCAGGCGGATCGGACCGAGCGCCGCGGCCTCTGCCGGCCAGCGACCATCGCCGAGCCCCGTGTCGCCAGCGAAGAACAGGTTGCCGTCGGGCAACGTCACCACGAAGCTGGACCAGAGCGCACGGTTGCGATCGGTGAACCAGCGGCTGCCCCAATGGTGGTTGCGGGTGACCGCGACCGCGACCCCGGGTGCGACCTCGACGCGCTGGCCCCAGTCGAGCGCGGTCGCCTGCGCGCCGGTCTGCCCGATCACGCTGTCGTTGCCGAGGCTGGTGACGATGCGCGGACGGTCTCGCTCCCACAGGCGCTTGAGCGTCGCCTTGTCGAGATGGTCGTAATGGTTGTGGCTGACGAGGATCAGATCGATCTTCGGCAGGTCTTCCAGCCGGATGCCGGGCTGCGCGACGCGTTTCGGGCCGAACCCGAGCGGGCCCGCGCGATCCGCCCAGACGGGATCGGTCAGGATGTTGAGCCCCTGTGTCTGGACCAGCACCGAGGCGTGGCCGACCCAGGTGACGACCATGCGCTCACCCGCGATGCTTGCTTCCGGCTTCGCGGGCGTGACGGGGACGCTGTCGGGCCAGGGCGGACGACCGTCGCTGCCGGTGAGGTAGCGCCAGAAGAAGCCCGCACGGCCGCCGGACTGGGCAGGCATCCGCAGCGTGTCGGCGTCGCCATCGGGGTTATGGAACCGCTCCCCGTCGTAATGGTCCGAGTCCGGGCCTTCATAATAGATGCGGTCGAGGAAGCGGGGAACGACCGTGATCGCGATCAGCAGCGCGACGATCAGGAACAGCAGCATGCCGCCGATAATCTTCAGGATGAGGGGCACCGGGTGATCCTTAGGCGGGGGGCGGTCCTGCCGGCCCTCGTCCGACACGAACGGAAAAGGAGACGGATCGGGACGATGGCGTCGCGCGTCAACGCCGGCGCCGCGCGTTCGTTCAGCGGCATCGGCGGGCGACGGCCGCCTGCCACGCCATCAGGCAGGGGACGACGCCCAGTTCCATCGCCAGCCCGAAGAGGTGGCCGGTCGACGGCACACCGACCGCGACGAGCGACACCAGACGCGACAGCCCGCCCATCACGACGAGCGCGCCGAGCAGCCGGAACCGGGGGCCCTTCGTCTCGATCGCGGGAATGCAGGTGGCGAACGCGATTCCGACGCCGAAGAAAATGCCCGAGACGTAGCGGAAATGGCTGTCGAGATCGACCGGGATCACCGCCGCGTGGCCGAACGACGCGGGGCCGTGAAGAATGCCCATCGCGCCGGTGACGAGCGGGACGAGGCAGGCGAATGCGACGACCGCCTGCAACGCGCGCCTTTCGATCACGCCATGTCCTGTTCGAGCAGTTCGGCCCGGACGTGGATCGCGCGCAGCGAGACGCGGACCTCGATCATGAACGCGACCAGGCTGGCGATGAGCATGATCGTCGCGGCGACGAAGGCGAACGCGACATAGCGTCCGATCTTGAGATGGACGAGTTCCGCGACGAACATCAGCGCGACGACGATGCAGGTGAGCACCCCGCTGACGACCGCCAGGAACAGCGCGGCGTTGATGATCGTGATGCGCCGATCCAGCAGTCGCAGCTCCCAGACGTAGCGATCGCGCTCCGGCCCGGTCGAGCGGGGGTGAAGCTGTTCGAGCGTCCGGGCCCGATCGACCACGCGTGCGAGCCGGCCGACCACGACGTTGAGCAGTTGGCCGATCGCGGTCAGCATGAAGATCGGCGTCAGCGACAGCTGGATCGTCTGGGCGATCGTCGAGACCGCTGGGGCGAACTGGGTGGCCGACATGACGCTACGTCTACGCCTGCCCGTTTTGCATCGCAACATGCGCATGCTCGAAACATCGCGGTAACGCGTTGCGCGTATAGCCGGGCGGATCATGAGCAGACCGCTTTCCCTCGACGGCTTCGCCCGGTTGCCGCGCACCGTTACGGCCGCCGTTGTCGACGGGCTGTCGTCCGCGATCGACGCGGTGGCGGACGGCGGGGCGGAGACGCACCGCTTCCTGCGCTATCAATGGTACGCCGCAGCGCTGGCCTCCTATGGCGGCGCGGCGCGGACG
Source organism: Sphingomonas sp. Ell38C01 (assembly GCF_055231975.1). Classification (NCBI taxonomy): domain Bacteria; kingdom Pseudomonadati; phylum Pseudomonadota; class Alphaproteobacteria; order Sphingomonadales; family Sphingomonadaceae; genus Sphingomonas; species Sphingomonas sp. Ell38C01. The sequence goes on from NZ_JBUYVA010000001.1 coordinate 1,651,152, forward strand.
CTGGTCGTCGAGGCCGAGGGCGTGCCGGTGATCGCGATTCCGTTCGTCGCGAAGGGGCCGGCGGCGCTGGGGCTGGTGGCGGTGCCGGGCTGCTTCTGGCCGTTCCGCGGGTTCGCGATGTCCGCGGCGGCGGGGGAGGATTCGCTCGAGGTGGCGCTGGCGACGCTGGCCAGGACGGTATCGGTGCTGCGGATCGGGCCGGTCTATGATGGCGACGTCAACGCGATGCCGCTGATCGCGGCGGCACGGGCGCGGGGATGGGCGGCGGTGCCGCGCTACGTCGCGACCAGCCACATGCTCGACATGGCGGCGCAGCAGGCGGAGGGGATATGGCCGCGCAACTCGACGCTGCGCAAGAACCGGTTCCACGAGAAGCATCTGGCGGCGCATGGCGCGCTCGACTGGTCGTTCGTGAGCGGGAAGGACTGGGCGGAGGCGTTCGACGCGATGGCGGCGATCGAGGAGGCGAGCTGGATCGCAGCGCGAACCGACGGCAGCGACGCGAAGTTCACGCAAGGCGGGCACGGGGCGTTCTGGCGCGCGGCCTCGAACGATCCGGTGCTGGCGGGGATGTTTCGCGCGGCGTTGCTGCGGGTGGCGGGCAAGCCCGCGGCGTTCTCGTTCGACATCGATGCGGGCGCGCTGAAATATGCGATCGCCAACAGCTACGATCCCGCGTTCGCGAAGCATTCGCCGGGCAAGCTGCTGTACTGGCGCAACCTGTCCGAGGCGGTGGCGCGCGGCGTCACGCATGTCGACTGGGGCGCCGGCGACAGTGGGTACAAGAAGGTGATCGGCGCGGACGAGGGGGCGGCGATCCGCGACTGGCTGCTGGTGCGGCCGGGGTTGCCGGCGCTGGCGGCGAAGCTGGGCGGCGTGGCGTGGCGGATGAGCGGGAATTAGGGGCGGAGTTCCCACGCGTCACCCGGCCTTGAGCCGGGGTGACGCATCCTTTGATACGGCGGGCAGAAGACGCGGGACCGCGGATCAAGTCCGGTTTTACGGTTTTCGGGACAGCAGGGCCCGCCAGCCGCGAGCGGGCGGGGGCGGGTCCGCGATCGTCTGGCCGGTGACGTGAAGGAGATAGCGCGCGAGGAGGAGCGCTTGGTTGTCGGTCATCACCAAGTGGCAATGCTCGACCCGGCCGTTCTCCAGCCCGACCTGCGAGCGCGTCGTCTCGATCGTCAGGTCGATACCGAGCGGGAGGTCGGCGTGCGACCAGCCGACGACCGCGCGCCGCTCACCGCGGTCGGTCGAACTGTCCGGGTGGGGAACGCGGCGGGGATCGAACATCCGGTATGAATCCAGGGCGGTTGGCGGACTAACCTAAACCCGCAGCCAGGGTTGACGCCAGAGGGTTGCGCATTGTCGCTGGCGGTCGCGTCGGGCATAGCGGACGAAGACGAGGCCGAAGGAGACGGTGGATGCGCGGGCACCTTCTGGGATGGGCGGCGCTGATGCTGCCGGCGGGGGCAGGGGCGCAGGAAGCGCCGACGCAGGTGACGCCCGGCGCTCCCGCGAGCGCGCAGGGCGACGTCTCGGTCACCATCTACACCAACGATGTCGCGCTGGTGCAGGACGTGCGGGCGCTGGCGCTCGACAATGGGCGGGTGCGTCAGACCTTCCCCGACGTGAGCGCACAGATCCGGCCGGAGACGGTATCGCTCGAGGTGGCGGACGCGAGCATCGTCGAGCAGAATTTCGATTACGACCTGCTGAGCCCGACCAGCCTGATGGAAAAGGCGGTGGGCGAGACGATCACGCTGGTGCGGACCAATCCCGCGACCGGCGCGGAGACGCGCGAGCGGGCGAAGGTGCTGGCGGTGAACGGTGGCGTGGTGCTCCAGATCGGCGAGCGTATCGAGGTGCTGCGCGACGATGGATTGCCGGTACGCGCGGTGTTCGACCGGGTGCCCGAGTCTCTGCGCGCGCGGCCGACGCTGTCGGTGACGCTGGCGAGCACGCGCGGCGGGACGCGGCCTGCGACGCTCTCTTACCTGACGCGCGGGATCGGGTGGAGCGCGGACTATGTCGCGCTGTACGACCAGAAGGCGGGCACGATCGACCTGCAGGGCTGGGTGACGCTGAAGAACACGAGCGGGACGACGTTCGCGAACGCGAAGACGCTGCTCGTCGCGGGGGAGGTGGCGAGCGACCCGCAGACCGACCAGTATCAGTATCGCCCGCAGCCGCGCCGCCCGGCCGGGCGGATCCGGCAGGCGGGGACCGAGACATCGGCGCGCGAGCAGCTGGGCGACTTCTACCTCTATCCGCTCGCGATGCGCACGACGATCGCGGACAAGCAGACCAAGCAGGTGAGCTTCCTCGACCTGAAGGGCGGGGCGGCATCGTCGGGATACCAGTTCCGCAACGAATGGAACGCGAGCGCGACCGAGCCGCGCAGCGCACAGAGCGTGCTGCGCTTCGCCAATGCTGCGGGGGCGGGGCTGGGCGACGCGCTGCCCGCTGGGACGATCCGCGTCTATGTCCGCGACGCGCGCGGGCAACCGCAGTTCACCGGGGAGAACCGGATCGACCATACGCCGCAGGGGTCCCGGATCGCGCTCGTCACCGGCGATGCGTTCGACGTGAAGGTGCTGCCCGTCGTCGTGTCGCGGACGCGGATGGGGGGTGACCGGTGGCGGACGAGCATGCGCTATACGCTGACCAACGCAAAGGCGGCGGGAGTGACGGTGGAACTGGCGCAGGCGGGACTGGACTGGGCGGATACGCGGGTGATCGAGGAGAGCCGCAAGAGCGAACGGCGCGATGCAGGGACCGCGGTGTGGCAGGTGCCGGTGCCCGCGAACGGCGAGGCGGTGGTGACCGCGACGTTCGACACGCGCTGGTGATGCGCCGGGTGCTGGCGCTGGTCGCGGCGGCGATCGCTGCGCCTGCGATCGCGCAGGAGGCGGTCGTGGTGTCGCCCGCGCCCGACCGCGTGGCGGTGACGGTGTATCGGAACCCGTCGCGCTATCGTGACGTTGCGATCGACCTGCGCTGGCTGGGCGGGTTCGCGCTGGTCACCGAGACGCGACGGGTGCGGTTGCCGCGCGGCCCGGCGACGCTGCGGTTCGAGGGCGTGGCGGAGGGGATCGTGCCGGTAAGCGCGATCGTCGAGGGGCTGCCCGGCGGGACGTTGGAGAAGAACCGCGACGCGCGGCTGCTGTCGCCCGCGTCGCTGATCGACGGGACGCTGGGGCGGCAGGTGACGCTGACGCGGACCGATCGCGCGACGGGAGCGGTGCGGATGGAGACGGCGACGCTGGTGGCGGGGCCGGGGCAGGGTGTGGTTTTGAAGACCCCCGCCGGGATCGAGACGCTGCGGTGTTCGGGGCTGGCGGAGGGCGTGCGGTTTGCCGGCGTGCCGGCGGGGCTGTCGGCGAAGCCGGTGCTGAGCGTGGCGACGGTGACGCCCGCGGCGCGGGTGGCGACGGTGACGCTGTCGTACCTGGCGAGCGGGTTCGACTGGAGCGCGAGCTATGTCGCGACGCTGGCGGCGGACGGGCGGACGCTGGACCTGTTCGCGTGGATGACGCTGGCGAACGCCAACCCGCAGGCGTTCGCGGGTGCGGAGGTGAGCGCGGTGGCGGGGCGGCTCAACCGCACGGCGGAGGCGGCGTATCGCGAGCGCGTCGGGCAGTTGCGGCTGCAATGCTATCCGCTGGGAACGACGACGTCGGATCTGAAGGCGAAGCGAGCGGAGCCGATGGAGGACATCGTCGTCACGGGATCGCTGATGCGCGCGCCGATGGCGATGGCCGCGGCGCCCGCTCCCCCACCGCCCCCGCCCCCACCGCCGCCGCCCGAGGACCTGGGCGACGTGAAGCTGTACCGCGTGCCGGAGCGGGTGACGGTCGCGCCGCGCGCGCAGAAGCAGGTGGCGTTGCTGGCGCGGGCGGGGGTGCCGTTCGAGCGGCGCTACCGGCTTGGCGTGTATCCGGGGCAGGTGCTGCCGCCGACGCCCGCGCGCATCGAACTGGTGATGCGCAACCGGACGGAGGCGGGGCTGGGGCTCGCGCTGCCGTCGGGGTCGACTGCGCTGTACGCGCGGCGCGGGGGCGATCGGCTGCTGCTGGGGACGGGACGGATCGAGGATACGGCCGAGGGGCAGACGGTGCGCGTCGGCGCGGGGCGGAGCGCGCAGGTGCTGGTCGAGCAGGCGGCGGCCGGGACGCGGCGGTGGATGGTGACCGCGAGCAACGCGAACGCGGCCGCGGTGGCGCTCGACGTGCAGGTCGGCGGGGCGGGCGCGAAGATCGTCGGCGAGGATGTGGCGCTGGTGGCGATCGACGGGGTGGCGACGTGGCGGGTATCGGTGCCTGCGGGCGGGCGGGTGACGATGGCGTATCGGGCGGACTAGGGGTGGATCGACATTCAGCGAAAGCGACCTGCTCTGCTCCTGCCCGTTCGTCTCGCGTAGGCCTCGAGCGAAGTCGACAGCCCGTATCGAGAGGCTTGCCACTGGGAACGGCCTCTCGATACGCCGTTTCGACGTCGCTCGACGGCTACTCGAGACGAACGGCAAACGGGTGAATTCCGCTCGGCCCCGGATCGTCCGTTGCAGGGAAGGATCTTTCCGTCAGATGTTGAGCAGCGCGGGGTCGCCGCCTTGCGCGGTGATGTTGTTCGAGACGGCGCGTTCGACGGCGTAGCGCAGGAGCGCGTGGGGGCCGCCGGCCTTGGGGCCGGTGCCCGACAGGCCCTCGCCGCCGAAGGGCTGGACGCCGACGACCGCGCCGATGATCGAGCGGTTGATATAGACGTTGCCCGCCGGCACCAGCGCGCGGATCTCCTCGGCGAAGCGCTCGATGCGGCTGTGGATGCCGAGCGTCAGCGCATAGCCGGTGTCGGCGAGCCCCTGCGCGATCGTCTCGAGCTCGTCGGCCTTGTAGCGGTAGATGTGGAGGATGGGGCCGAAGACCTCCTTTTCGAGGAAGTCGGCGCGCGGGATTTCGGCGATGAGCGGGCCGAAGAAGGTGCCGCGGGTGGCCCATGCTCCCGGATCGAGGCGGCGGACGATCGTCGCCTCGCGCTCCAGCCGGGCGCGGTGCGCCTCGAGCATCGCGAGCGCGTCGGCATCGATGACCGGGCCGACATCGGTGGCGGCGTCGGCGGGGTCGCCCAGCACCAGCGCGTCGAGCGCGCCGTTGAGCGTGGCGATCAGCTCGTCGGCGGACTCCTCGGGAACGAAGAGCAGGCGGAGCGCGGAGCAGCGCTGCCCCGCCGAGCCGATCGCGGAGACGATGACGTCGTCGACGACCTGTTCCTTGAGCGCGGTGGTGTCGACGAACATCGCGTTGAGCCCACCCGTCTCGGCGATGAAGGGGAGGATCGCGCCGCGGCGATTCGCGAGCGCGCGGTTGATCGCCCACGCCGTCTCGGTGCCGCCGGTGAAGGCGACGCCGTCGATCATCGGGTGTTCGACCAGCGCGGCGCCGACCGTCGCGCCGTCGCCGGGGAGGAGCGCGAGGAGGTCGGCGTCGAGCCCGGCGTTGTGGAACAGGCGGACCGCCTCGGCGGCGATCAGCGGGGTCTGTTCGGCAGGCTTGGCGAGGACGGCGTTGCCCGCGGCGAGCGCGGCGGCGATCTGGCCGGTGAAGATCGCGAGCGGGAAGTTCCACGGGCTGATGCACACGAAGGTGCCGCGACCGCGCAGCTCGAGATGGTTGGTCTCGCCGACCGGGCCGGTCAGCGGCTGGAGTCCGTCGAACTGCTTTTCGGCGAGGTGCGCGTAATAGCGGCAGAAATCGACCGCCTCGCGGACCTCGGCGACGCCGTCGTTCAGCGTCTTGCCCGCTTCGCGCGACAGAAGCGCGATCAGGCGGTCCATGTTCGCCTCGAGCGCGTCGCCCATCGCGCGCAGGACCACCGCGCGGCCGGCGCCGCCCTTGCGGTCCCAGGCGGGTTGTGCGGCTCTTGCGCGCTTCGCGGCGGCGTCGATGTCGGCGGGGGTGGCGTCGCTGACGGCGCCGATGAGCTGGGCGTGGTCTACCGGGCTCGTCACCGGGCGGGGGCCGGTGCCCTCGAGCAGGTCGCCGCCGACGATCGGGCCGGCGGTGATCGTGTCGGCGGCGCCGACCTGCGCGGCCCGGACCGCCGCCTCGCGTTCGCTGTCGCGGCTGTAGTCGCGGCCCAGCGGGTTGCGGCGTGTCGCGCCATAGATGTCTGCCGGGACGGGGATGCGCGGATGGCGGTCGGGCTGCCCGCGGACCGCCTCGACGGGGTCGCCGACGACGAGTTCGGCGGGGACGCGCTCGTCGAGCAGCGCGTGGACGAAGCTGGTGTTCGCGCCGTTCTCGAGCAGGCGGCGGACGAGATAGGGGAGGAGTTCCTCGTGCCCGCCGACGGGGGCGTAGGCGCGCAGCGTCAGGTTGCCGCCCGCGGCCTTGTAGAGCGCCTCGCCCATGCCATGGAGCCGCTGGTGCTCGATGCGGACGCCGGCGCGCGTCGCCATCAGCGTGACCGCGGCGAGCGTATGCGCGTTGTGGGTCGCGAATTGCGGGTAGAGCGCGGGCGCCGCCTTGATGAGCGCGTCGGCGCAGACGAGGTAGCTGAGGTCCGTGGCGGGCTTCGTCGTGAAGACGGGATAGTCGGGGCGGCCCGCGACCTGCGCGCGCTTGATCTCGCTGTCCCAGTACGCGCCCTTGACGAGGCGGACCATGATGCGGCGGCCGGTGGACTTCGCCAGCGCCGCCAGCCCCTCGATCACCGCGAGGCCACGCTTCTGATACGCCTGGACGACGACGCCGAGGCCGGTCCAGTCGCCCAGTTCCTCCTCGCGCGCGAGCCGATCGACGAGGCGGAGCGACAGGACGAGGCGGTCGGCCTCCTCCGCGTCGATCGCGAAGTTGAGGTCGTGCTGCGCGGCGATCAGCGCGAGGCGTTTGATGCGCGGGTAGAGCTCGTCCCAGACGCGGCGTTCCTGCACCGCCTCGTAGCGGGGGCAGAGCGCGGAGAGCTTGACCGAGACGCCGTGGCCGTCCTCGGGCGACAGGCCCGGAGCTCTTGCACGACCCACCGCCTCGATCGCCTGCGCGTAGATCACCTCGTAGCGCGCGGCGTCCTTGGCAGTGCGCGCGCCCTCGCCGAGCATGTCGAACGAGCAGAGATAATCCTCCTTCTTCGCACGCGCGAGCGCGGCGTCGATCGAGCGGCCGAGGACGAACTGCTCGCCCATCATCTTCACCGCGGCGCCGACCGCCTGGCGGATGACGGGCTCGCCGATCCGCGCGGTGAGACGCTTCGCCCAGCCGCCGAGGTCGCGCTTCGCCTCGTCGTCGACGTCGATCAGCTTGCCGGTGAGCATCAGCCCCCAGGTGGAGGCGTTGACGAAGAGGCTGTCGGAGCCGCCGAGATGGCTCGCCCAGTCCGCGCTGCCGATCTTCTCCGCGATCAGTCGGTCGCGCGTTTCGGCATCGGGGGTGCGCAGCAGCGCCTCGGCGAGGCACATGAGTGCGAGGCCCTCCTTCGTGCCCAGCGAGAATTCCTGGAGGAAACTCTCCACCACGCCCTGCTTCTTCGTCGAGGCGCGCGCGGCCTGGACGAGCGACACCGCGTTGCGCGCGACGACGGCGCGCTCTTCGATGGAGAGCGGAACGGCGCGCAGCAGCGCGGCGACGGTTTCGGGCTCGTCCTGATACTTGGTGGTGTCGAGGCGATCCCAGTCGAAGGTGCGGAGCATGGCGGTGTATCCTGTCGGTGCGATCTCAGGGCGATCGTTCGCCTATATCGCGGTTCGGGCCGGACGTGCTTTGCAATTGCGTGGGGATCGGCGAATGCTTTCGGCGATTTCGACTATGGACCGAAGGATCTTCGAGATGGACGCGATGGACCGCAAGCTGCTGCGCGCGTTGCAGCTGGACGGCCGGATCACGAACCAGGCGCTGGCGACGCAGTGCGGGCTGTCACCGGCGGCGTGCTTCGACCGGGTGAAGCGGCTGCGCGCGGGCGGGGTCATCACCGGCTATACCGCGCTGCTCGATCCCGCGAAGCTGGGGCGCGCGCTGATGATCTTCGTCGAGGTGCTGCTCGACCGGACGTCGGACGACGTGTTCGCGGCGTTCGCGGCGCATGTCGAGCGGCTGGACGAGGTGCTGGAGTGCCACATGGTGGCGGGCGGGTTCGACTATCTGCTGAAGGTGCGGGTGGCGGACATGGCGGCGTACCGGGTGTTCCTGGGCTCGACGCTCGTGGACCTGCCGGGGATCCGCGAGACGAGGACCTATGCGGTGCTGGAGGAGGTGAAGGCGACGACGCGGCTGCCGGTTTGAACTTGTGCTTCGGTTGGTGCTGAGCTTGTCGAAGCACTGCCTTTCTCTGCGATCGTCGAAAGAAGGGCAGCACTTCGACAAGCTCAGTGCGAACGGTTTTGGGGTTAGTGCCCGAGTATCTGACGGTAGAGGGTGATGTAAGCGTCCGCCATTCGCTCAACCGAGAACCGGTCCACCACCGCCTGGCGCACCACCGCGCGGTCGATCTCTCCTACGCGGTCGATCGCGGCGACGGCTTCTTCGGGGGTGTCGACAAGGAACCCCGTCACGCCGTGGTCGATCAGTTCGGGCATCGAGCCGCGGCGGTTGGCGATGACGGGGGTGCCGCAGGCCATCGCCTCGATCACCGAAAGCCCGAACGGCTCGTCGAAGTTGATGAGGTGGAGCAGTGCGCGGGCCTCGCCGAGCGCGCGGATGCGCGCCGCGCCGCCGGTGACGCCGTGGTAGCAGATCGCCTCGTCGTCGATATGCGGGGCGACGTCGCGGGCGTGATAGCCCTCGTCCTGGACGATGCCATAGAGATCGAGCGTGCGGCCCGAGGCGCGGGCGGCGGCGATCGCCTCGGCGGCGCCCTTGTCGGGGTGGATGCGACCGAAGAACAGGAGCGAGTCGCTGCCCGCGGCGTCGAACGCGAAGGCGTCGAGCGGGATGCCGTGGTGGATCGTCGCGGCGTAGCGCAGCGCAGGGTGGCGATCGGCGTCGCTGATCGCAACGTAATGCACGCGATCCTGATACGGCACGTACATCGGCAGGATCCGGTCCGAGCCGAAGCCGTGGATCGTGGTGACGATCGGCGTTTCGGTCAGGCTCGCGAAGGCGTGGGCGGGGAAATCGGCCTGGTTGTGGATCAGGTCGAAGGCGGTCGCGCGTTCGAAGACGTGCGCGAGGTGGCGGAATTCCCAGACTTTCGCGTCGACCGAGGGATCGTCGTTGTACGGTGCGGGAACGGGGCCGGCGAGGGTGGCGGCGGTGAGGCTGTCCTGCGTCGCGAACAGCGTGACGTCGACGCCGCGCGCGACGAGCGCTTCGGTGAGGAGGCTGGTGACGAGTTCCCACGGGCCATAGGCGCGGGGCGGCGTGCGCCATGCGATCGGGGCGAGCATCGCGATCTTCATGCGAGGATGAGGCCTTCGTTGGGGTACAGCATCCCCGGTTCGGGATCGCCGTCGAGCGTAGAGAGCAAAGGCTTGCCTCCCCATGCGATCGGGACGTTCCGCGCAGTGAGGTTGAGGAGGATCGTCAGGCGCTGGTCGCCTTCGGTACGGTCGTAGGCGAGGACGCCGTCCGGCGCGTCCAGCAGCGTCATCGTGCCGGTGGCGAGCGCGGGGGTAGCGCGGCGGAGCGTGAGGAGCGTGCGGTAGAGGGTAAGGATCGACGCCGCGTCCGCATCCTGCGCGGCGACGTTGCGGGTGCGCCAGTCGGGGTTGAGCGGGAGCCATGGCTCGCCGGTGCTGAACCCGGCGAAGGGGCTCGCGTCCCACGGCATCGGGGTGCGCGAGCGGTCGCGGCCGATGTTCAGCGTGGGCTGGCGGACATGCTGGGGATCGCGGATGCGGTCGGGGGGGATGGGCACCTCGCCGATGCCGATCTCGTCGCCCTGGTAGAGCGTGGGGGTGCCGCGCAGCGTGAGCAGCAGCATCGCGGCGACGCGCGCCTGGGCCTCGCCGATGCGCGCGGCGATGCGGGGGGCGTCGTGGCTGCCGAAGACCCAGTTGGGCCAGCCATGCGGGGGGAGCGAGGCTTCGTAGTCGGCGATGACGCGGCGCAGCGTTGCGGCGTCCCACGCATTCTCGATCAGCTGGAAGTTGAAGGGGAGATGCACCTCGGGGCGCTCCGGCGTGCCGTACCAGCGCGCGTGCGCGGCATTGGGCAGGAAGATCTCGCCGATCAGGACGCGCGCGCCATAGCCGTCGGCGAGCGCGCGGAAGTCGGCGGCGATCGCGTGTGCCTCGGGCTGGTCGGTGGAGTGGCGCTGGATCACGCGGTCCCGCTCGGTGCGCGCGGGGGTCCAGTCCGGGTTGGGCGGGTTGTCGGGCAGGCCTTCCGCCTTCACGATGTGCCAGAGCACGTCCATGCGGAAGCCATCGACGCCGCGATCGAACCAGAAGCGCAGCACGTCGGTCATCGCCGCGCGCACGTCCGGGTTGCGCCAGTTGAGGTCAGGCTGCGACGCGAGGAAGGCGTGGAGGTAATATTGGCCGGTGGCCGCGTCCCACTCCCATGCCGGGCCGCCGAAGTCGCTGATCCAGTTGTTGGGCGGCGCGCCATCGGGGGCGGCATCCCGCCAGATGTACCAGTCGCGCCTCGGGTTGTCGCGCGAGGCGCGGCTTTCGACGAACCAAGGGTGCCGGTCCGACGAGTGGTTGGGGACGAAATCGAGGATGAGCTTGAGCCCGCGGGCGTGGATCGCGGCGAGGAGGCGATCGAACGCCGCCATGTCGCCGAACATCGCGTCGACGCCGCAGTAATCGGCGACGTCATAGCCGAAATCGGCCATCGGCGAGGGGAAGATCGGCGACAGCCAGATCGCGTCGACGCCGAGATTTGCGATGTGGTCGAGGCGGGATTCGATGCCGGCCAGGTCGCCGATTCCGTCGCCGTCGCTGTCCTGGAACGAGCGGGGATAGACCTGGTAGACGGTGCCGCGTTCCCACCAGGGGCGGGTGTGGGTGGTGTGGGTGGTCATTCGGGTCCTGATCCTGCGCGGGGTACACCGTAACGTCGGACGAACGCCAATGGCTTCGGCGTGTGGCGGTAGGCGGCTTTCATCGTCATGGGCGAGGCGCTTCGTTGCGCGGTGGACCCCGGCCCCTTCGACTGCCTGCCGGGCAGGCGCTGAGGACAGGCTTCGCCGGGGTGACGGATGCTACTCGTCCCGCAGCACAGCTTCCACCTCGTCCTCAGAGATTCCGAACGCGGTGGCCAACCCGGCGACGGTGGCGCCGCGGCGGCGGAGAATGCGGATGCGGTCCGTGTCCACCGCGGTGGCGTAGTGGCGGGTGTCGCGTTCGACGGGGGCGTCGCCGGTTCGCGAGAGCGCGCCGGTGCTGCGGCGCTTCGGGCGATCGTCGCGGTCGGCGATGCGCGCGGCGCGGGTGGCGTCCTCGGCGATGCGGCGGGCGTCGCGTGCCTCCTCGCGCAGGCGGGTGGCGGCGTCGCGTTCGGCGGCGCGTCGATCGATACGGGCTTGTGACGCGTCGACGCGTTCGAGCAGGCGGCGGGCGCGGTCCTCCGCGCGGTGGCGCTCGCGTTCGGCGCGGTCCGGCGATGGAATGGTGGTGGGCATCCCGGTGGTCGGGGCGCCCCAGCCTCGATCGTTCGTCACGCGCGCTCCCGTTCGTATCCGTGCCGCGTGCTGAAAGCGGGTGCGCGGGATTCGGTCAACCGCGAGCAACGCCGTTGCGACGAACGCCGGGATTCGCGGTTTTGCGGGTGTAGTGATCTCGATTAGTAACGACGGCCTCTGGTCCTAATCACGATCAGTGCAGCGATGGTGTCGCATCACTGGAGGAAAGAATAAATCTTCGTATTTCCCGGTAAACGCACTTTTACTGAAACTTTTATTGACTGCGGTACGTATATTCATCTTGCTTCAAATCAACACGATGATTTCATACGATTTTTTTCGAAATCGCGGTCGTTTCCGTTTGCTAACCCTGCAATTTTCCCGCAATTTTCCTCCACTGTCGTCAAATCGACGGCGGCGAGTTCGTGTTGCGACGCAGCGGATAGACTTCACGTCATCCCGCACCTCGTCGCCCGACACAGGGAGAGCAAGGGCATGACCGATTCAGACCAGATGATCGAGGTGCTGGACCAGCGGGTTCGACGCCGCGAGGACCGGCGCGCATTCTTCACCGTCGCACTGGGCGCCGCAGCGGCAGGCGCGGGTGCATTCGCGTTCGCGACCCCGGCCGCCGCACAGACGGTGACAGACAACGACGTGCTGAACTTCGCGCTGAACCTCGAATATCTCGAAGCGCAGTTCTACTCCTACGCCGCGACCGGCGCTGGGCTGGCGAACACTCTGCTGACCGGTACGGGCACGCAGGGCGCGGTGCTGGGCGGGCGGCGCGCGAACTTCAGCGATCCCGTGGTGGCGCGCTATGCGGCGGAAATTGCCGCGGACGAGATCGCGCACGTCGCGTTCCTGCGTACCGCGCTGGGCTCGGCAGCGGTCGCGCAGCCTGCGATCGACGTGTCGGCGACGCCGACCAGCGCCTTCTCCGCCGCGGCGCGCGCGGCCGGGCTGATCGGCGCGGGGCAGACGTTCGATCCGTACGCCAACGACGACAGCTTCCTGCTGGGCGCGTTCATCTTCGAGGATGTGGGCGTCACCGCGTACAAGGGCGCCGCGGCGCTCATCACCAACAAGACCTTCCTCGAGGCGGCGGCGGGGATCCTCGCGGTCGAGGCGTATCATGCCGCGATCGTGCGCACTGCGCTGTATGCACGCGGCTCCGCACTCCAGACCGCGACCGAGAACATCTCGAACGCGCGCGACAGCCTCGACGGTGCATCGAACCTCGACCAGGGCGTCAACCCGTTGATGTCGAACGGTCAGCTGGTGTCGAACATCGTGCCGACCGACGTCAACAGCCTGGCGCTGAGCCGGACGACGGGACAGGTGCTCAACATCGTCTACCTGAACAACGCCGCGGTCACGATGGGCGGGTTCTTCCCGGCCGGCGTCAACGGAACCATCCGGACGAGCGCGGCCAACTGAGCCACGCGCCCCAGCTTTCAGGGCATGCGGGCCGATGCCCGCGTCCTTCAGGTCACGGAGAGATACGATGCAAGATTTCGACACGAAGATGCGGGTCGTCGAGGCGATCGAAGGCCGGCGCAGCGAACGCCGCCGGTTCCTTCAGGCGGCGGGGTCCGCGGTCGCGGTGACGGGCGGGCTGACGCTGCTCGCGGCATGCGGCGACGACGGCAACGACATGCCTGCCCCGACGCCGACCCCCACGCCGACTCCGACCCCCACGCCGACCGCGGCGAACGCGGATCTGGACATCCTGAACTTCGCGCTCCAGCTCGAATATCTGGAGGCGCAATTCTATTCCTATGCGGCGTTCGGCACCGGGCTCCAGGCCTCGCTGCTGACGGGCACGGGCACGCAGGGTGCGGTCGTCACCGGCGGGAGCAACGGGCCGCGGCAGGTGGCGTTCTCCGATCCGATCATCGCGCAATATGCGCGCGAGATCGCGATCGACGAGATCAACCACGTGATCTTCCTGCGCACCGCGATCGGCAGCACCGCCGCCGCGCAGCCCGCGATCAACATCTCGGGCGATGCGAGCGGATCGTTCACCGCGGCGGCGCGCGCGGCGGGCGTGGTTTCGTCGACGGGGATCTTCGATCCGTATGCGAGCGACAACAACTTCCTGCTGGGCGCGTATATCTTCGAGGATGTGGGCGTGACCGCGTACAAGGGGGCGTCGCCGCTGCTGACCAGCAAGACCTATCTGGATGCCGCGGCGGGCATCCTCGCGGTCGAGGCGTATCATGCCGGGCTGGTGCGGACGTTGCTGTATCGCAAGGGCGTCGACGCGAACGCGCTGTTCACCGCCGCGCAGCAGATCAGCGACGCGCGTGACAGCCTCGACGGATCGACCGACCTCGACCAGGGGATCGGCACCGCGACGACCGCCAACCTGGTGCCGACCGACTCGAACGGGCTGGCGTTCAGCCGGAGCACGGGGCAGGTGCTCAACATCGTATACCTGAACCGCGCGGCGGTTTCGGCGGGCGGGTTCTTCCCGGCCGGGGTCAACGGGACGTTCCGGACCAGCGCGGCGAGCTGAGACCGGATATGCCGGGACGCGTCGAGCGTCAGCAGTGACGTCGGTCCGGCTTCATCCGTCACCCCGGCCTTGAGCCGGGGTCCCGCTTCTCTTCGTCGCTAGAAAAGAAGCGGGACCCCGGATCAAGTCCGGGGTGACGGTTTGTTGCTAGACCCGCACGTAGCGGAAATACCACACCTCGTGGCCGTGGCGGCGGGCCTTGCGCTCGTAGCGGGTTTCGGGCCAGTCGGCGGGGCGGGTCAGGAAGTCGGCGGGCTCCTGCGCGGTCCAGGCGAAGTCCCGGCGCTGGTCCATCACCATCATCGCCCAGCGGCAATAGGTGGGATCGTCGGTGCCGAGGCGGAACTCGGCGCCGGGCTTTAGCTTGCGCGCGATCAGGTCCAGCGGGCCGTGGTTGACCATGCGGCGCTTGGCGTGGCGCGCCTTGGGCCAGGGATCGGGATGGAGCAGGTAGACGCGCTCGAGCGAGGCGTCGGGCAGGCGCTCGATCACCTCCAGCGCGTCGCCCATGTGGAGGCGGACGTTGGCGAGCGCGCCGTCGCGGACATGCGCGAGCGCGGCGACGACGCCGTTGAGGAAGGGCTCGCAGCCGATGAAGCCGGTGCCGGGGTTGGCGGCGGCCTGCGCGGCGAGATGCTCGCCTGCGCCGAAGCCGATCTCGACCTGTAGCGGGCGGGCGTCGCCGAACAGGCGGGGGGCGTCGAGTGCGCCATCCTCGGGGACTTCGAGGCGGGGCAGCAGGTCCTCGACGAGCGCGGCCTGGCCCTGGCGAAGCTTGTGCCCCTGGCGGCGGCCGTAGAGGCGACGGATCGTGATCGGATCGTTCATCGCGGCGCCGATAGCCGAGCTATCGCCCCAGAGCAAAGACAGGGGAGCAAAGGCGGCGCGCGATCGTTTCGTCGGTGCAATGGAAACACCAGACCCCCGCGCCTCCGATGACGAGATCGACGACCTGAAGGCGGCCGATGCCAAGGACGTCCACCGCGCGGTGCGCGAGGAGGGCGAGGCGGAGCTGAAACGGCCGGCGGCGTCGCTGTTCTGGTCCGCGCTGGCGGCGGGGCTGGCGATCAACGCCTCGCTGATCGCGGAAGGCGCGTTGCGGCTGGGTCTGCCCGAGGCCGGATGGCGCGAGCTGGTGGTGGGGCTGGGCTATCCGGTGGGGTTCGTGCTGGTGGTGCTGGGGCGGATGCAGTTCTTCACCGAGAGCACGCTGACCGCGATGCTGCCGCTGGTGACCAAGCCGTCGCGCTGGGCGCTGGGACGGACGCTCAGGCTCTGGGGGATCGTGCTGGGCGGCAATCTGCTGGGCACTGCGATCGCGGCGGCGGCGGTGGCGAGCGATACGATCGGGCATGGCGCGCTGCGCGAATCGATGCTGGCGATCTCGCACGGGATCACGGAGCTGGGGCCGTGGGCGACGTTCGTGAACGCAATCCCCGCCGGATTCCTGATCGCGGTGATGGCATGGGCGCTGCCGAGCGCGCGCGACCAGGCGTTCGTCGTGATCTTCCTGGTGACGTACGTGGTGGGGATCGCGGGGTTCAGCCACTCGATCGTCGGATCGGACGAGGCGTTTCTGCTGATGTGGACGGGGGCGGTGTCGCCTGCGCAGGCGTTGCTGGGGCTGGTCGCGCCGGCAACCTTGGGCAATCTGGTCGGCGGGGCGGGGTTGTATGCGGTGCTGGCGCATGCGCAGGTGCGTGGCGAGATGAACGCGGACGGCGAGTAGGTCCCGAGCTTCTCCGTTAGTTTTGCGCCTGTCGAGAAACGGAGCGACGCGTCCGGTCGGCGTTTCTCGACTTCGCTCGAAGCGAACGGATTCTGCGCTCGAAGCGAACGGATTCTGCTGGCGGCTTTGCTGGGAGGCAATGTCGTCAACGAAGCCGCCACGCCTTCGCGGCGGCGGGATCGCAGGGGCCGGGGCGGGTGTAGACGCAGGTGGTGAGCGCATCGCGCTCCGCCTCGCTGGACAGGAATCGGGGGATCGTGCGGCAGGCCTTGAGCGTGAAGCCGGCGGGCATGTCGGGGATGCCGTCGGCGGCAGTGACGATCGCGTCGAACCCGCGCGCGGCGGCGGCGAGCGTCGCGCGGTCGGCAGGGGGGATGCCGAGCTCGACCTGCGCGGACATCGGGTAGATGGGCACGTCGCGGTGGAGGTGCGTGTAGCCGCCCGACTGCCAGTAGAGCATGTGCCACGTCGCGACGCCGCACAGGCCCGGCGTCTGCCCCGCGATCCGCGCCGTCTCCAGCACCGGCGCCTGCGACGACCAGCGGAACCGCATCGGGGTGGCGGTGGCGAGCGCGATCGACGTGGCAGTCCAGGCGGCGACGGCGGCGAGCGCGGCGGTGGTGCGCCAGCGGGTCTTCGCCTGCGCGACGAGGTCCGCGGTGCCGAGCGCGGCGAGGATGACGAGGAGCGTCGAGGACAGGAGGATGAAACGCTCCTCCTTGTGCCCGATCGTCATGTGGACCGCGATGTTGACGAGCGCGACCGCGAGCAGCGCGGGATAGCGCGCCGCGCCCATCACCGCGAGGAACGCGATCGGGATCGTCGCCCAGCGCCACCAGTCGCGGATGCTGCGAAGATAATAGCCCCAGTCACTGACGCCGTAGTTCGACGCGGCGTCGTTGACGACGTTCTGGTGGATGTTCTCGACCACCCAGGCGAACGGCCATTGCCCCGCGGCGAGGTCGATCGCGCCGGAGAGGACGACGACGGGGAGCGCGCCGAGGATCACCGGCCACCATGCCGCGCGCAGCTCGAGGCGGCAGCGCCAGAACACCGCGATCGCGAGCGCGGGAGCATAGTGGAAGCGGACCAGGGCGGCGAGCGTCAGCAGCGCACCCGCCGCGATCAGGCGGCGGCGGGGACCGGGGAGAACGAGGAGTGCGAGCCCGGGGAGCGCGGCGGCGGTCGCGATCGTCTCGGTCAGCGTGTGCGAGGCGTAGAAGACCTGCTCGAACCACGTCGCGGCGACGAACGCGGCGAGCAGCGCGTGGGTGCGCCCGATCGCGCGGCCGAACGCCCATGCCCCCCAAACGATCGCGAGCGTCGCGGCGGCGACCGCGAGGCGGGGGAGGACGAGATAGGCGAGCCCGCCGGGCGCGAGCCACGCGCCGAGCGCCATCGGCCCTGCGAGCGCACCGGGGACGAGCCAGCTGCGCATGCCGTACTTATACTCCCACGGCACCACGCCGTAGCCGAAGACGAGGCGATGCGCCTGCTCGAGATACTGGAAGATCTCGTCCGGGTGATGCGTGCTCGCGCCGAGCGTGACCGCGACGCGCAACGCGAGGGCGAGCGCGAGGAGCGCGAACAGATGGAAGCGGGCGGGGAGGGTCGGCACGGTGCGGGTTCTGACGGGTCGGGGGGCGGGGCGCTAGGGTGGATGTGGGAGAGACGGTGATGATCTGTCTTTGCCCTCTCCGTCACCCCGGACTTTGATCCGGGGTCCCGCTTCTTTCTGGACGGCGGCAAAAAGCGGGACCCCGGATCAAGTCCGGGGTGACGATGTATGGGAGCAAGGGCTTCCGTCCCGAAATCCGCAACTGCGCGCATACGTATGGCAAGTGACAATGCGCCGGGAGGCGCTAAGCTCGCATTCGAGCCAGACCGAACGGAGCCGCCTTGACCGCCCAGCCCCTCGCCGCCGCGTCCCTTCCTCCATCGGCGAACGACGCGTCGGATACGCGCGGCGCACTCGCGCGCAAGATCGTCGACGTGCTGGCCTATCGCATCGGCAAGGACGAGCGCGCGGCGCGGCCGCATGACTGGCTGGCGGCGACGATCCTGACGGTGCGCGACGACATCATCGACCGGTGGATGGAATCGACCCGCGCGGCGCATGCGGCGGGGGCCAAGCGGGTCTATTACCTCAGCCTCGAATTCCTGATCGGGCGGCTGCTGCGCGACGCGATCGCGAACTTGCAGAAGAACCGCGAGGTGACGCGCGCGCTGGCCGAGCTTGGCGTCGACCTGGCGGCGATCGAGGAGATCGAGCCCGATGCGGCGCTGGGCAATGGCGGTCTCGGCCGGCTGGCGGCATGTTTCATGGAGAGCCTCGCGAGCCTCGACGTGCCCGCGTACGGATACGGTATCCGCTATGTGAACGGGATGTTCCGCCAGCGGATCGACGACGGCTGGCAGGTCGAACTGCCGGAGACGTGGCTGGCGCACGGCAATCCGTGGGAGTTCGAGCGGCGCGAGAGCGCGTATTTCATCGGCTTCGGCGGCGAGGTGACGGGCAACGAACCCGAGTCCGGAGGGGGGCAGGTCCACTGGAAGCCCGCCGAGGCGGTCGAGGCGGTGGCGGTCGATACGCCCGTCGTCGGGTGGCGGGGCAAGCGGGTGAACACGCTGCGGCTGTGGACCGCGCAGTCGTTCGATCCGATCCGGCTCGACAAGTTCAACGCGGGCGATCACGAGGGCGCGCTCGAGGGACAGGTGCGCGCGGAAAGCCTGGTGCGCGTGCTGTATCCCGCGGATTCGAACGCGGCGGGGCAGGAACTGCGGCTGCGGCAGGAATATTTCTTCTCCTCCGCCTCGATCCAGGACATCGTCCGGCGGCACGTCCAGTATTTCGGCGACGTCCGCACGCTGCCCGACAAGGCGGCGATCCAGCTGAACGATACGCATCCGGCGGTGTCGGTGGCGGAGCTGATGCGGCTACTGGTCGATCACCACGAACTCGGGTTCGACGAGGCGTGGGAGATCACGAAGGCGACGTTCGGCTATACCAATCACACGCTACTGCCCGAAGCGCTGGAGAGCTGGCCGCTACCGCTGTTCGAAAGGCTGCTGCCGCGGCACATGCAGATCGTCTACGCGATCAACGGCAAGCTGCTGCGCGAGGCCCGCAAGGCGCCGGGGATCGACGACGCCGCGATCAGCGCGATCAGCCTGATCGACGAGGGCGGCGAGCGGCGGGTGCGGATGGCGAACCTGGCGTTCGCGGGATCGCACAGCGTCAACGGCGTGGCGGCGTTGCATACCGAGCTGATGAAGCAGACGGTGTTCGCGGACCTGCACAGGCTGTACCCGACGCGCATCAACAACAAGACGAACGGGATTACGCCCCGGCGCTGGTTGCAGGAGTGCAACCCGAAGCTGACCGCGCTGATCCGCGATGCGATCGGCGACGCGTTCCTCGACGATGCGGAAAAGCTGGTCGAGCTGGCGCCGTTCGCGGAGGATGCAGGCTTTCGCGAGCGGTTCGCGGAGGTGAAGCGCGCGAACAAGGTGGTGCTGGCGGCGCACCTGAAGGACTCGATGGGCTTGCGCGTCGATCCCGATGCGATGTTCGACGTGCAGATCAAGCGGATCCACGAGTACAAGCGGCAATTGCTCAACATCATCGAGACGGTGGCGCTGTACGACCAGATCCGCAGCCACCCCGAACGCGACTGGACGCCGCGGGTGAAGCTGTTCGCGGGCAAGGCGGCGTCGAGCTATCACAATGCCAAGCTCATCATCAAACTGGCCAACGACGTGGCGCGGCGGGTGAACGGCGATCCGGCGGTCGGCGGGCTGCTGAAGGTGGCGTTCGTGCCCAACTACAACGTATCGCTGGCGGAGCGGATCGTGCCGGCGTGCGACCTGTCCGAACAGATCTCGACCGCGGGGATGGAGGCGTCGGGCACGGGCAACATGAAGTTCGCGCTGAACGGCGCGCTGACGATCGGGACGCTCGACGGCGCGAACGTCGAGATCCGCGACCATGTGGGGGCGGAGAACATCGCGATCTTCGGGCTGACCGCGGACGAGGTCGCGGCCAAGCGCGCGGGTGGATATGATCCGCGTGCGGCGATCGATGCGTCGCCCGAGTTGAAACAGGCGGTGAACGCGGTTCGCTCGGGGGTGTTCTCGCCCGACGATCCGGCGCGGTATCAGGGGCTTATGGACGGTCTTTACGAGCATGACTGGTTCATGATCGCGGCCGATTTCGATGCCTATGCCACAGCGCAGCGCCGGGTCGATGCGTGGTGGGGCGATCAGGATGCGTGGCGCGCGAGTGCGATCAGGAACGTCGCGCGGGTCGGCTGGTTCTCGTCCGACCGGACGATCCGCGACTATGCGCGCGAGATCTGGGGCGTGCTGTGAGGCCGCCCGCCGAGGCGATCGCGGCGCTGGTCGAGGGGCGGCATGCCGATCCGTTCTCGCTACTTGGGACGCATGCGGGCCCCGGGGGAACGCATGCGCGCGCATTCGTGCCGGGGGCGGAGCGGGTCGAGGCGTTTACGCTGGCAGGCGAGCCGCTGGGAACGCTGGAGCGGGTAGACGATCGCGGCGTGTTCGAGGGCGCACTGGCAGGCGAGCCGTGCGCGGTGAAGTATCGCGCGGAGGGCGGCGGCGCGGACTGGTGGGTGACCGACGCGTACAGCTTCGGACCCGTGCTGGGGCCGATCGACGACCTGCTGATGGTCGAGGGCAAGCATTACCGGCTGCACGACAAGCTGGGCGCGCATGTCCTGGAGCATGAGGGCGCGGGGGGGGTGCATTTCGCGGTGTGGGCGCCCGATGCCCAGCGCGTCGCCGTGGTGGGCGACTTCAATGACTGGGACGCGCGCCGGCATGCGATGCGCCGGCGAGGCGACGCGGGGGTGTGGGAGATCTTCGTCCCCGATATCGGCGCGGGGCGCGCGTACAAGTATGCGATCACCGGCGCGGACGGCGAGCAGGAGCCGCTGAAGGCCGATCCGCTGGCATTCCGCGCTGAGCTGCGCCCCGCGACGGCTTCGATCACCACCGCGCCCGATGCGCACGACTGGGGCGATGCGGATCATCGTGCCTATTGGGCGGCGGTCGATCCGCGGCGGATGCCGATCAGCATCTATGAGGTGCATGCCGGATCGTGGCAGCGCGACGAGCAGGGCTGGTTCCTGACCTGGGACGCGCTGGCGGCGCGGCTGATCCCGTATGTCGTCGAGATGGGGTTCACGCATATCGAGCTGATGCCGGTGAGCGAACATCCGTACGATCCGAGCTGGGGCTACCAGACGACGGGGCTGTTCGCGCCGACCGCGCGGCACGGCGATCCGCAGGGGTTCGCGCGGTTCGTCGACGGCGCGCACCGGGCGGGGATCGGGGTGCTGATCGACTGGGTGCCCGCGCACTTCCCGCTCGACGCGCATGGCCTCGCGATGTTCGACGGGACGTCGCTGTACGAGCATGCCGATCCGCGGCTGGGCTTCCACCCCGACTGGAACACCGCGATCTACAATTACGGGCGCAAGGAAGTGGCGGCGTTCCTGGTGAACAACGCGCTGTTCTGGGCGGAGCGCTATCATATCGACGGGATCCGCGTCGATGCGGTCGCCTCGATGCTGTACCGCGACTATAGCCGCGAGGCGGGGGAATGGATCCCAAATGCCGAGGGCGGGCGCGAGAACTGGGAGGCGGTGGACTTCCTGCGCCAGATGAACCGCGAGGTCTATGGCCGGCACAAGGGCGTGTTCACCGTCGCCGAGGAATCGACCGCCTGGCCCGGCGTGACCAACCCGGTCCATGCGGACGAACGTGCGCTGGGCTTCGGTTTCAAGTGGAACATGGGCTGGATGCACGACACGCTCCAGTACATGGCGCGCGAGCCGGTGCACCGGCGGCATCACCATGACGAGATCACGTTCGGGCTGGCCTATGCCTTCAGCGAGAATTTTGTGCTGCCGCTGAGCCATGACGAGGTGGTGCACGGCAAGGGATCGCTGCTGACCAAGATGGCGGGCGACGACTGGCAGAAGTTCGCCAACCTGCGCAGCCTGTACGCAATGATGTGGGGCTATCCCGGCAAGAAGCTGCTGTTCATGGGGCAGGAGTTCGCGCAGCGGCGCGAGTGGAGCGAAGACCGCGCGCTCGACTGGGAGCTGCGCAACTCGGCGGCGCACGAGGGGGTGCGCAAGCTCGTCCGTGATCTCAACCGGCTCTATGTCGACAAGCCCGCGCTCCACGCGCGCGACTGCGAGCCCGAGGGGTTCGAGTGGCTGGTGGTCGACGACGCCGCGAACTCGGTGTTCATGTGGCTGAGGAAGGCGCCGGGCCATGCGCCGATCGCAGTGATCGCGAACCTGACGCCGGTGGCGCGGATGCCGTACCGGTTGCCGCTGCCGCATGACGGACGGTGGCGCGAGCTGCTCAATTCGGATGCACATGACTATTGGGGGTCGGGGCTCGGAAACCTGGGCGGGGTGACCGCGAAGGACGGGCACGCGATGGTGACGCTGCCGCCGCTGGGAACGCTCGTCATGGAATGGGCGGGGTGACATCTCCCCTCCCGCAGGCGGGAGGGATATAAAAAAGAAAGAGGGATGAGGATGGATCACAGGCGGCAGCCACTCGCGCGCGATGCGATGGCCTATGTGCTGGCGGGCGGGCGCGGGAGCCGGCTGTTCGAGATGACCGATACGCGCGCCAAGCCCGCGGTGTATTTCGGCGGCAAGAGCCGGATCATCGATTTCGCGCTGTCGAACGCGATCAACTCCGGCATCCGCCGCATCGGTGTCGCGACCCAGTACAAGGCGCACTCGCTGATCCGGCATCTCCAGCGCGGGTGGAACTTCCTGCGGCCCGAACGCAACGAGAGCTTCGACATCCTTCCCGCCAGCCAGCGCGTCAGCGAATTCCAGTGGTACGAAGGCACGGCCGATGCGGTGTTCCAGAATATCGACATCATCGAGAGCTATGCGCCGGAATATATGGTGATCCTGGCGGGGGATCACATCTACAAGATGGATTACGAGCTGATGCTCCAGCAGCATGTCGACCAGAAGGCCGACGTGACGGTGGCGTGCATGGAGGTGCCGCGCGCGGACGCGACCGGGTTCGGGGTGATGGCGGTCGATGCGGACGACCGGATCGTGGACTTCGTGGAGAAGCCCGCGGATCCGCCCGCGATGCCGGGCAAGCCCGACGTCAGCCTGGCGTCGATGGGGATCTATGTCTTCAACACGAAGCTGCTGTTCGACCAGCTGCGCCGCGATGCGGATACCGAAGGATCGACGCGCGATTTCGGGAAGGACATCATTCCGTACCTGGTCGCGCACGGCAAGGCGGTGGCGCACCGTTTCTCCGAAAGCTGCGTGCGATCGGCGGGCGAGGCGAACGCCTATTGGCGCGACGTGGGGACGGTGGAGGCCTATTGGGAGGCCAATATCGACCTGACCGACGTGGTGCCGCAGCTGGATCTGTACGACCGGAGCTGGCCGCTGTGGACCTATTCGGAGATCACCCCGCCCGCCAAGTTCGTCCACGACGTGGAGGGGCGGCGCGGATCGGCGGTGGCCAGCCTCGTCTCCGGGGACTGCATCGTCTCGGGCGCGTCGATCCACCGGTCGCTGCTGTTCACCGGGGTGCGCGCGCACAGCTTCGCGATGCTCGACGAGGCGGTGGTGCTGCCGCACTGCCACCTCGGGCGCGGATCGCGATTGCGCAAGGTGGTGCTCGATCGCGGGGTGGTGATCCCGGACGGGCTGGTGGTGGGAGACGACCCGGCGCTGGACGCGACGCGGTTCCGGCGGACGGAGAGCGGGATCTGCCTCATCACGCAGCCGATGATCGACCGGCTGTGAGGGGCGAAAGGAAGTTCTTTCCGGCGCGCGGGACCGTGCGAAGCGTGGTGGAGGGAGGTTTCCTACGACGGCGGCGCTTGTGGAAATCCCCCTCCACCAGCTTCGCTGGTCCCCCTCCCCGTGCCGGGGAGGATCTTGCGTGATGCGGGTCCTGTCGGTCGCGTCGGAGGCGTATCCGCTCGTCAAGACGGGGGGGCTGGCGGACGTCGTCGGCGCGTTGCCGGCGGCGCTGGCGCCGCACGGGGTGGCGGTGACGACGGTGCTGCCGGGCTATCCGTCCGTTGCGCCGGCGATCCGCAAGGCGCGGGCGGTGCATCGGTGGCGCGACCTGCTGGGGGTCGAGGCGCGGTTGCTGGCGGGTGAGATCGCGGGGCATCCGCTGCTGGTGCTCGACGCGCCGGCGTTGTTCGCGCGCGAGGGCGGCGTCTATGGCGATGCGGCAGGGCGCGACTGGGCGGACAACTGGCGGCGGTTCGCGGCGTTGTCGCGGGCGGCGGCGGATCTCGCGTCGGGCGTGGTGAAGGGGCAGCGGTTCGACGTGCTGCATGCGCATGACTGGCAGGCGGCGATGGCGCCCGCCTATCTGCGGCTGGCGCCGGGGCCGGGGGTGCCCGCGCGCAGCGTGATGACGGTGCACAATATCGCGTTCCAGGGGCGGTTCGATGCGGATGTGTTCGCCGAACTGGGACTGCCCGCAGGGGCGTTCGCGGTGGACGGGGTGGAATATTATGGCGGTGTCGGGTTCCTGAAGGCGGGACTGGAGGCGGCGGACGCGATCACCACCGTCAGCCCGACCTATGCGCAGGAGATTTTCCGGCCCGAGTTCGGGATGGGGTTGGAGGGGCTGGTCCGCACGCGCGCGGACCGCGTGTCCGGCATCGTCAACGGGATCGACGGCGCGGTGTGGGATCCCGCGACCGACGCGGCGCTGCCCGCGCGCTTCACCGCGCGGACGCTGGCGAAGCGCGCAGCCAACACGCGCGCGGTGGAGGCGATGTTCGGACTGGAGCCGGGTGACGGGCCGGTGTTCACGGTCATCAGCCGGCTGACGTGGCAGAAGGGGATGGACGTGCTGGTCGACTGCCTCGACGCGCTGGTCGCGATGGGCGGGCGGCTGGCGGTGCTGGGGTCGGGCGACGCCTCGCTGGAGGCGGCGTTCCTAGAGGCCGCGGCGCGGCATCCGGGGCGTATCGGGGTGCGGATCGGCTATGACGAGCCGCTGTCGCACCTGTTGCAGGGCGGGGCGGACGCGATCCTGATCCCGTCGCGGTTCGAGCCGTGTGGCCTCACGCAGCTGTACGGGCTGGCCTATGGCTGCGTGCCCGTGGTCGCGCGCACGGGGGGGCTGGCGGACACGATCATCGACGCGAACGAGGCGGCGCTGGCGGCGGGCGTGGCGACGGGGTTGCAGTTCGGCGGGGTGACCATCGACGGCGTCACCGCCGCGATCCGCCGCGCGACCGGGCTGTTCGCGGAGCGCGAGCGGTGGCGATCCCTACAGGCGAACGGGATGCGCGCGGATTTCGGTTGGGCGCAGAGCGGGGCGCGCTATGCGGCGCTTTACCGAAAGGTTTCGCACGCATGATCCGCACGGTTTCGACGACGCCCTACACCGACCAGAAGCCCGGTACGTCCGGGCTGCGCAAGAAGGTGACGGTGTTCCAGCAGCCGCATTATGCGGCGAACTTCATCCAGTCGACGTTCGATGCGCTTGAAGAAAATGGGGGAGACGGCAAGGACGGCGCGACGCTGGTTATCGGCGGCGATGGCCGCTTTTTCAATCGGGACGTGATCCAGACCGCGATCCGGATGGCGGCGGCGAACGGGTTCGCGCGCGTGGTGGTGGGGGCGGGGGGTATCCTGTCGACCCCGGCGGCGAGCCACCTGATCCGCAAGCGCGGCGCGATCGGCGGGCTGGTGCTGTCCGCCAGCCACAATCCGGGCGGGCCGACCGAGGATTTCGGGATCAAGTACAACATCGCGAACGGCGGCCCCGCGCCCGAGAAGGTGACCGAGGCGATCCATGCGAACACGCTGGCGATCGCGCGCTACCTGATCGTCGAGGCGGGCGACGTCGAGCTCGACGTTCCCGGCGAGTGCCGGGTGGGCGACATGGTGGTCGAGGTGGTGGATCCCGTCACCGACTATGCCGCGCTGATGGAGACGCTGTTCGATTTCGACGCGATCCGGGCCGCCAAGCTGACGATGGCGTTCGATGCGATGAGCGCGGTGACGGGGCCGTACGCGACCGAGATCCTCGAGCGGCGACTGGGGTTCGCGACGGGGACGGTGAGGAACGGCGTGCCGCTGGAGGATTTCGGGGGACATCATCCTGATCCGAACCTCGTCCACGCCCACGCGCTGTACGAGACGATGATGGCCGCGGACGCGCCCGATTTCGGCGCGGCGTCCGACGGGGACGGCGACCGGAACCTCGTCATCGGGCGCGGACGGTTCGTGACGCCTTCGGACAGTCTCGCGATGCTGGCGGCGAACGCGCATCTGGCGCCGGGCTATGCGGCGGGGCTGAAGGGCATCGCGCGATCGATGCCGACGAGCGCGGCGGCGGACCGGGTGGCGGCGGCGCTGGGGATCACGGCGTACGAGACGCCGACAGGGTGGAAGTTCTTCGGCAACCTGCTCGACGCGGGAATGGCGACGATCTGCGGCGAGGAGAGCGCGGGGACGGGGAGCGACCATGTCCGGGAGAAGGACGGATTGTGGGCGGTACTGCTGTGGCTCAACATCCTGGCGGCGACGGGCAAGTCGGTCGACCAGCTGGCGCGCGCGCATTGGGCGCGGTTCGGGCGGAATTACTATGCGCGGCACGATTACGAGGGCGTCGACAGCGCGGCGGCGGATGCGCTGATGGCGACGCTGCGCGGGCGGCTGGCGACGCTGCCGGGCGAGCGGTTCGGCGCGCTGACGGTCGAGGCGGCGGACGACTTCGCCTATGAGGACCCGACCGATGGATCTGTGAGCCGCAACCAGGGCGTGCGCGTGCTGTTCGAAGGCGGCAGCCGGGTGGTGTTCCGGCTGTCGGGGACCGGTACGAGCGGGGCGACCTTGCGGGTGTATCTGGAGCGGTACGAGGGCGTGGGCGGCGATCTGGATGCGGAGACGGGCAAGATGCTGGCGGAGATCGTGGCGGCGGCGGATGCAATTGCGGGGATCGTGCGGCATACGGGGCGTGCGAAGCCCGACGTGGTAACGTGAGCCTGGACTACCCCGGCGAAGGCCGGGGCCCAGTTACGGATGGTCCACGACTGGGCCCCGGCCTTCGCCGGGGTAGCGTGCGGTTCGCGGTGCGTTCACCCGATGCCGAGGCGATGTGGTTGTGTCTCTTCCACGATGAGGCCGAACGCCGCATCGCGATGATGCGCGATGGCGACGACTGGGTCGCGGAGGTGCCGGGCGTCGGTGTCGGAACGCGGTACGGCTATCGCGCGGACGGCGCGCCGCCGTTCGACGTGAGCAAGCTGCTCGTCGATCCGTATGCGACGACGCTCGACCGTGCGTTCGCCTATGATCCGCGGCTGGGGGAACGGGGCGTCGATACTGCGGCGCTGGTGCCGAAAGGGGTGGTGACCGCGCCGCTGGCGTCCGCGACCGGGCGACGGCCGCTGCCGGCGGGCGGGCTGGTGTATGAGGTGAACGTGCGGGGGTTCACGATGCTGCACCCGGACGTGCCCGCAGCGCAGCGCGGGACGATCGCCGCGCTGGCGCATCCCGCGGTGATCGCGCACCTGCGCAAGCTGCGCGTCGATGCGGTCGAGCTGATGCCCATCACCGCGTGGATCGACGAGCGGCATCTGCATGCGCTGGGGCTGCGCAACGCGTGGGGGTACAACCCCGTCGTGCCGATGGCGCTCGACCCGCGGCTGGCGCCGGGCGGGATGGCGGAACTGCGTGCGACCGTCGAGGCGCTGCACGCGGCGGGGATCGGGGTGATCCTGGACCTCGTGTTCAACCATAGCGGGGAGAGCGGCGCGGGCGGGCCGACGCTGTCGTTCCGGGGGCTGGACGATGCGGCGTATGCGCGGGGCGACGACGGCGCGCTGGTGAACGATACGGGGACGGGGAACACGTTCGACTTCGCCCAACCGGCGGTGCGCGCGATGACCGTGGCGGCGCTGCGGCACTTTGCAGAGCAGGGCGGCGTGGACGGATTCCGGTTCGACCTGGCGCCGGTGCTGGCGCGGTCTCCGGGGTTCGAGGCGGACGCGCCGATCTTCGCGGAGGTCGCGGGCGACCCGGTGCTGGCGGAGTGCACGATGATCGCAGAACCCTGGGACATCGGGCCGGGCGGATATCGGCTGGGGCAGTTTCCCGATGGGTGGCTCGAGTGGAACGACCGGTATCGCGACGATGTGCGACGGTTCTGGCGCGGCGATGCGGGCGTCGGCGTGCTGGCGACGCGGATGACGGGATCGGGGGATGTGTTCGCGGGCAGCGTGTCCCGGAGCGTCAACTTCGTCGCGGCGCATGACGGGTTCACGCTGCGCGACCTAGTCAGCCATGCGGGGCGGCACAACCATGCGAACGGCGAGGACAACCGCGACGGGCATGGCGACGAGGTGTGCTGGAACAACGGCGTCGAGGGGCCGAGCGACGACCCCGCGGTGATCGCACGACGGACTTCGGACGTGCGGGCGCTGCTGGCGACGCTGTTCGCGTCGAAGGGCGCGATCATGCTGTGCGCCGGCGACGAGTTCGGGCGGACGCAGGGGGGCAACAACAACGCCTATGCGCAGGACAACGCCGTGAGCTGGCTCGACTGGGCGGGGCGGGACGTGGCGCTGGAGGATTTCGTTGCGGGGCTGGCGGCGGTGCGGGCGGGCTGCCCGGACCTGGCGGAGCCAACGCTTCTCGCGGCGGCGGACTGGTTGCGGCTGGACGGCAGCGCGATGACGGTGGCGGATTGGGAGACGGGCGGCACGCCGGGGTTCGAGGTTCGGTTCGGCGGGATTTCGGTTCGCGTGGATCGGCGCGCGAGGGCGGTTTCGGTAGCCTAGAGTCGGATGACATCAAGCTGACCCATATCCTGAGTTGACGAGGTAGTTGCGGCATTCTGCGGGGGAGAAGGCATCGAGAAGCGTGCCGACGCGTCTCCATGTTGCCTCGTGGGATCGCTCGGCGGCCTTGCGCATGAGGTGTTTGATCTTGGCGAAAACCTGCTCGATCGGGTTCAGGTCCGGGCTGTAGGGCGGCAGGAACAGCAGCCTGGCACCGACCGCACGGATAGCGTTGCGGATGGCGGGTTTCTTGTGGCTGGAGAGGTTGTCCATGATGACGACGTCGCCGGGCGACAGCGTCGGCACGAGGCACTGCTCGATATAGTCGGTGAAGCTTTGCGCGTTGACCGGCTGGTCCAGCACGCACGGCGCGTCGATCCGGTCGCAGCGCAGCGCCGCCAGGAACGTCATCGTGCGCCAGTGGCCGTAGGGCACCTTGGCATGGAGCCGCTGGCCGACCGGTGCCCAACCGCGCAAAGGGGCCATGTTCGTCTTCACCCACGTCTCATCGATGAAGACGAGACGCGCCGGATCAAGCCGACCCTGGTATTTCTTCCACTGCGCCCGACGCCGGGCGATCGCGGGACGGAGTTGTTCGGCGGGCATCACGCTTTTTTTTGAAGCTCAGCCCCTCGACATGGGCGAACCGCCAGACCTGAACATAGTCGACCTTCACGTCGCGGCTCGCCAACTCCGCTACCAGTCCACGCAAGGTGAAGTCGCGGGTCATCCGCTCCAGCAGCCAGTCACGTGTCGCGCCGGACAGGATGTTGGATCGGCGACCACCCATCCGGCTCGGCGCGGCGCTGCCCGTATCGCGAAAGCGCCGCACCCATTTGATCGCCGAACTCGGCGCCACCCCGAAGCGTGAAGCAGCCGCGTGACACGACATGCCATCGGTGATTACCGCCCTGACCACCCGTTCCCGCAGGTCCATCGAATACGGCTTTGACATGCTGGCTGGCCTCCTTCGCCAGCCGGCACATTGAATCAGATCGCCAGCCCCATGGGAATCCTCAGCGATTCAGATCTACGTCATCACGCTCTAGGGCTGACGACTGGTTCCCGATCGCACCTCCCGGAAGGGCGTGGTGCGATCGATTTCGGGTTCGCGGGGGAGCCCGAGCACGCGCTCGCCGATGATGTTGCGCTGGATCTGGTCGGTTCCGCCGCCGATCGAGGTGAAATAGGCGTTGAGCGCGAGGAAGTTCGCGTCGTCCGCCTGCGGATGGTCGGGGCCTTCGAGGAGGCTTTCGGCGCCCAGCAACTGCGTGCGCAACGCGGCCTCGGCATGGAGGATGCGCGACATGGCGAGCTTGCCGATCGACATCGCGGACGAGGAGCTGCCCTGCGCGACCTCCGCCTTGGCGCGCACGGTGTTGAGGCGGTTGACCACGCGCCACCCGACGACCTGCGCGATGCGCTGGCGGAAGACGGGATCCTCGAGCCTTCCCGCATCGCGTGCGAGCTCGACGAGTGCGCGTTCTCCCTTCGCGCCGCCCTTGCGGGGGCCGCGCGCGGCGTCGCCCATCACCGAGCGCTCATAGGCGAGCGCGGTCTGGAGCACTTGCCAGCCCTGACCCGGCGCGCCGAGCATGTTGGCGGCGGGAACGCGCGCTGCGGTGAGGAAGACCTCGTTGAAATGCGCCTCGTCCGTGATCTGGCGCA
Organism: Sphingomonas sp. Ell38C01; assembly: GCF_055231975.1. Taxonomy (NCBI): domain Bacteria; kingdom Pseudomonadati; phylum Pseudomonadota; class Alphaproteobacteria; order Sphingomonadales; family Sphingomonadaceae; genus Sphingomonas; species Sphingomonas sp. Ell38C01. The sequence continues at coordinate 1,681,476 of NZ_JBUYVA010000001.1, forward strand.
GCGGGCGAACCTCTACACCGGGTTGCTTCATCGGGAGGAAGAAGAAGCTGATGCCCTTGTGCTTGGGCACATCCCAGTCGGTACGCGCGATCAGCATGCCGTAATCGGCGGTGGCGGCACCCGAGGTCCAGACCTTCTGCCCGTCGATGACGTAATCGTCGCCGTCAGGATCGGCGCGGGTGCGGATCGCGGCGAGATCTGAGCCGGCGCCGGGCTCCGAATAGAGGAGGCACATGCCCACTTCGCCGCGGAGCAGCCTGGGTACGACCTCGCGCTTGAACGCGTCGGTGGCGAAGGCGAGCGCGGTGTTGGCCCACAGGTTCGTGCGATCCTGCCCGGTGCCGGGGGCGCCGGCCGCGGCGAAGGCGCGCTCGACGATGCGGGCATCGGCGTCGGACAGTGCGCGGCCGCCCCATTCGACGGGCCAGCGGGGGACCGACCAGCCGGCGGCGTGGACCTTGGCGAGCCATGCGCTGCGGGGATCGCGGCCGAACTGTTCGGTCTGGGTGGGGATGTCCCCGGTCCAATTGTCCGCGAGCCACCGGGTGACTTCGTCGTGGAGCGCGGACGGTGGCTCGTCTCGCGTCGCGCCCGGAGTGGGGCGGGTTTCGACGGGCCCGGGGCGGGCGGAGGACAGCGCGGTGAGGAAGCGTTCGCGGTACTGGTCCGCGTCGCCGAGGAGCTGCGCGTTCGATCGGGCGCGGCGCAGGTAGAGGTGTGCGGGGTGGTCCCACGTAAAGGCGATGCCGCCATGGAGCTGGATCGCGGTAGCGGCGCAGTGGACCGCTGCGTCCTTCGTCGCGAAGGCGGCGAGCGCGATCGCCTCGTCGCGATCGGGAGCGTCCGTCGCCAGTGCGTGCGCGGCGTGGCGGGCGGAGGAGGTGGCGCCCTCGCTTTCGACGAGCATGTCTGCGGCCATGTGCTTGACCGCCTGGAAACTGCCGATCGCGCGGCCGAACTGGAACCGGTCCTGCGCATACCGGGTCGACAGGTCGAGCACGCGGCGGGCGATCCCGGCGGCCTCGCCCGCGAGCGCGACGCGCGCGGTATCGAGCGCGTGGGCGAGTGCTGCGCTCGCGTCTCCGGCGAGGCGGCGCGCGGGGGTGTCGACGAAGGTGACGTCGGCGAGCGGACGGGTACGGTCGAAGGTGGAGAGCGGGGTGACGATCAGGCCGGGAGCATCCCGGGCGACGTGATGGAGTCCGGCGTCGGTGGCGACGAGGATCGCGTCGGCGGACTTCGCGTCGAGGACGTAGCGGGCCGTGCCGGTGAGGCGATCGGCGTCGGCGCGAACATCGCTTGCGCCGGTGCGCCAGTCACCGGGCGCGACCGTGGCGATCGTCGTGCCCGCGGCGATCGCGGCGAGGAGGGCATCCTCACCCTCAAGGCGGGAGAGCAGCGCGGCGGCCATCGCGGTCGCGACCAGCGGGGCGCAGGCGAGCGCGGCGCCGGCTTCCTCCATCACCAGCTCGACTTCGATCGGGCCGAGGCCTGCGCCGCCGTGATCGGGGCTGACCAGCAGGCCGGCGATGCCGAGCTCCGCGAGCGCGCGCCAAAGCACCGGGTCCGTGCGACTGGGGGCTTCGATCGCGCGACGGACGTCCGACTCGCTCGCGTGGTCGGCAAGCAGGCGGCGGAGCGAGTCGATCAGCGCAGCGCGTTCGTCGGCGGTCGTGGGCATCGTCGCGCTCTCCATGGTGCGGCTCCGGAGCCGCTTGCAGTGGGCATAACAGATGTTATGGTTCGCGCAACATGGGGCAAGACCCCGCGGCAGGGGAGAATCGGCGTGAACTTCGATTATTCGGACGAGCAGCGGATGCTCAAGGACGAGGCGCGACGGTTCCTGGCGGCGCGGTGCGGCAGCGATGTGGTGCGCGGGGTGCTCGACGACGCGGGGACGGCCTATGATGCCGGACTGTGGCAGGCGGTCGCGGAGCAGGGCTGGATGGGGGCGGCGATCCCGGAAGAGCATGGCGGACTGGGGCTGGGGCATGTCGAGCTGTGCGCGCTGGCGGAGGAACTGGGGCGGGCCTGCGCGCCGATCCCGTTCGCCTCGACGGTGTATTTCGTTGCCGAGGCGCTGATGCTGTTCGGATCGGAGACGCAGAAGGCCAGGTGGTTGCCGCGGATCGCGCGCGGCGCGGTGATCGGCGCATTCGCGACCAGCGAGGGCGCAGGGCCGGTGACGCCGGGATCGATCGCGACGCGCGTCACGGGCGGGCGCCTGTCGGGAGAGAAAATCCCGGTGACCGACGGCGACGTGGCGGACGTGATCGTCGTGCTCGCGACGGACGGGCTGTACCTGGTCGAGCGGGGCGAGGGCGTGACCGCGGACGTGCTGGAGACGCTGGACCCGACGCGCAGTGTGGCGCGCGTGACGTTCGCCGATGCGCCCGCCGAGCGGCTGGGCGCGGGTGGGAACGGGAACGGAGGCCTCGCGCAGATGGAGGCGGTGTTCGATCGTGCGGCGGTGCTGCTGGCGTTCGAGCAAGTCGGCGGGGCGGACCGGTGCCTCGACATGGCGAGGGCCTATGCGTTGCAGCGGCATGCGTTCGGGCGTGCGATCGGCGGATATCAGGCGATCAAGCACAAGCTGGCCGATATGTACGTGAAGACCGAGATCGCACGCTCCAACGCCTATTACGGCGCATGGGCGCTGAACGCGGGCGCGGCGGAGCTGCCACTGGCGGCGGCGACCGCGCGGGTCGCGGCGAGCGAGGCGTTCTGGTTCGCGGCGAAGGAGAATATCCAGACGCATGGCGGGATCGGCTTCACCTGGGAGGCGGATCCGCAGCTCTATTACCGGCGGTCGCGACAACTGGCGCTGGTGGCGGGAGCGCCGGGGATCTGGCGCGAGCGGCTGGTGGACGCGCTGGAGCGGCGCAACGCAGCGTGATTGGGCCCGATTTCTCCACCCGTTCGGGTTGAGCTGTCCGACCAGCGCAGGACGAACGGTTTTTTTGCGGAGACGTCAGATGGACTTCGAAGATTCCCCCGAGGAGGCGGCCTATCGCGCGCAGGTGCGCGCGTGGCTCGACACCAACGTCGCCGAGCACAAGGCGTCGGCGCCCGACGACGATCTCGCACGTGGGCGGGCGTGGCAGGCGCGCAAGGCGGCGGCGGGCTATGCGCAGATCACCTGGGCGAAGGAGGCCGGCGGCGGCGGGGGAACAGCGATCCAGAGCGTGATCTTCGGACAGGAGGAAGCGCGCCGGAACGTGGCGACCGGGCATTTCACGATCGGGCTCGGCATGTGCGTGCCGACGGTGATGGCCTATGCGGATGCCGCGACGAAGGCCCGGTTCGTGGGCCCCGCGGTGCGCGGCGAGGAGATCTGGTCGCAATTGTTCTCCGAACCCGCGGGCGGCAGCGACGTCGCGGCGATCCGCACGCGTGCGGTGCGTGACGGGGACGACTGGGTGGTGAACGGCCAGAAGGTGTGGACGTCGGGCGCGCATTACAGCGACTATGGCATCCTGCTGGTGCGGACGAACCCCGACGTGCCCAAGCACAAGGGGCTGACGATGCTCTGGGTGGACCTGAAGTCCCCCGGGATCGAGATCCGGCCGATCCACCAGATGTCCGGCGGGTCCAACTTCAACGAGGTGTATTTCACCGACGTGCGCGTTCCCGACGCGCAGCGGCTGGGCCCGGTCGACGGGGGCTGGACGGTGGCGCTGTTCACGCTGATGAACGAGCGGCTGGCGGTGGGCGGCGGCGGCGGCGTGGGTCCGGCGGACATCCTGAAGCTGGCGCGCGAGATCGATGGCCCTGCCGGTGCGCTGGTCGCGGATCCGGCGTTCCGGCAGCGGCTGGCGGACTGGTGGGTACAGGCGGAGGGACTGCGCAACACGCGGATGCGCACGATGACCGCATTGTCGCGCGGGCAGGTGCCGGGCCCCGAGAGCGCGATCGGCAAGATCATCGCGGCGGCGCAGTTGCAGGAGATCGGCAACGCCGCGATCGAGGCGATGGATCAGTTCGGGATCATCGCCGACCACAGGGTGACGAAGGCGAAGGCGCTGTTCCACTCGGCGACCATGAACGCGCCGGGGCTGAGGATCGCGGGCGGAACCGACGAGATCCTGAAGAACATCATCGCGGAGCGAGTGCTGGGCCTGCCCGGCGAGATCCGGGTGGACAAGGATGCCGCGTTCCGGGACTTGCCGGTGGCGCGGTGAGGGTTTTGATCGTTCCGATCCGCAAGGGCTGGGGGCCAGCTACAGGCTGGTGGAGGGGTGTCGCGCTATCGTGAGCGCGATACCCCTCCGTCAGGCCTTCGTCAGAACTTCAGCTTGGCGCCCACGCGCAGGGACCAGAGCGAGGCGCGGGTCTGGTTGGTGATCGTGGGGTTGGAGAAGTTGGAGTAGCGGTACTGCGCGCACTGGTTCGCGCCGCTGGCAACGCACGATACCGTGACCACCGAGGCGAGGTACGGGAAGTTGACCTGCTCGAGCGCGCCCCAGTCCTTGTCGATGAAGTTCAGCACGTTCTCCATGTCCGCGAACAGCGTGATGCGTGCGGGGACGAGCGGGAGCGGGATTTCCTGATCGACGTGGAGATCGACCTTGAACCAGTTGGCTGAACGCTGGGAGTTCTTCTTGAGGATCGTGCCGCGCTTGTCGCCGAGGCCGTAGGCGTCGACCAGCGCGTTGAACGCGGTCTCCGTCGCGGCGCTGTCGAACACTACTTTGGTGTCGCCGACGGTGGGTACGTAGAGCAGGTTGCGGTTCGTCGCGCCCGATGCGCCGTAGACGAGGCCGTGGCCGTTCGACTGGAGATCCGTCATCGTCAGCGAATAGGGCAGGCCCGAGCGCAGCTCGCCGAACAGGCTGAAGCGCGTCTTGTAGTCGCCGAAGAAGGCGTGGTCATAGTCGAAGTTGAACTTCCAGCTGTGCTTGATCTGGTAGATCGAAGTCCCGTAGGCGGCGACGTTGGCGTCGACCGTGGGGTTCTGACCATAGGTGCCAGAGCCCGTCGTGCCGTTCATCGAGGACTGGTCCTTGATGTCCTGGTACGTATAGCTGCCGCCGATCGACAGCCCGAAATCCCACTGCTTGTCGAACCGCGCGACGGTGACGAGCGAATGGCCGAGCTGGCTGTTCGTCAGGTACAGATCGGTGTTGGCGCCGGCGGTGAGCGAGGCGTAGCGCGGGCGGCCGTCGGGCGTCAGTCCGATATTGCGCAGGCGCAGGTCGTAGTAGATCGCGGCGTTCTTGGTCCAGCCGTAATAGATGTCGCCGCCGATGTTCCAGCCGTCACCCAGCGGCCCGAGGTTCGCCTTGTAATCCGCCGACAGGCTCGACTTCCACGTCGAGGGCAGCTTGAAGCCGGGATCGAGCGCGTTGACCGGGGAGAGCGCGATCGCGCCGGTGTTGGTGCGCAGATAGTTGGTCAGCTCGTTGCTGAACGACGTGCCGGTGACGCCCGTCAGCGCCGCTGTGCAGACCGTCGGCGTGGGCAGCGTGCACGTGCCGTCGGCGTTGCGCTGGATCGTCACCGAGTTGGCGAGCACGCCGTTGACCGAGAAGCTGTTGCCGACGAACACGTCGGGGCTGCCGCCCGCGAACAGGCCGATGCCGGCGCGCACCCTCAGCCGGTCGACCGGGGTCCAGGTGGAGGACAGGCGCGGCTGGAGCGCGATCTTGCCGTTGAGGTTGCCGGTGTTCGACAGGTTGTAGCGGTTGAAGAACGCCTGGTTGAGCAGCGGGCGGCTGTTCATCCGGTAGAGATCGGCGCGATAGCCGGCGGTGACGTTGAAGGTCGACGACGGGTCCCACGCCGCCTGTGCGCCGACGGTGAACTGGTCGTACTGGAAGCTGGCGAGGATGTCGTTGAGGTTGCCCGAGATCGATCCCTGCAGCACGACGCTGCCCGCGCGGCGTGCCTGGAGATCGGCGACCGAATCGAAATAATAGGTGCCGAGCGCGTTCGCCGCGAAGGCGTTGGCGATGTCGTAATGCTCCCACGCGCCGGTGAGCTTGAACGACAGGTCCTCGATATTCCACTTCACCGCGACGTCGCCGCCATATTGCTTGGTGCGGACATAGTTGAAGTGGCGGAACTGGTCCGGCCCGAAATAGAGGCGGGCGGCGCCGGGGGCCGAGGCGGAACCCTGCGAGCAGGTGAAGGCGTTGGCGTTGGCCGCGCCGTTCTGCTGCGCGGTCGCGGTGGGATCGAGGCACACCTGGAACTGGCTGAACGGGAACGCGCCGAACGGGGCGGGGGTGAGATCGTATTTGCGGTAGTTGCCGCGGATCTGCGTGCTGAGCGTGTTGGTCCATTCCGAGTTCAGCTCGCCGACGAAGCTGTCGACTGTCTCGGGACGCAGATAATTGTTCGAGGTGAGCGTCAGCGCGGGCGATGCGGCGTTGATCGTCGAGAAGCCAGACGTCGAGCCGACCGACCCCTTGTTGTGGATATAGGTGAGCGACAGGCGTTGACCGGTGGTGATGTTCCAGTCGAGCTTGGCGGTGTATTTCTCGTCTGTTTCGGGAACCGAGCGATATACCCCGCCGGTGTTGTAGCTGTAGACCGACTGCGCGATGCTGCCGATATTGTCGACCTGTCCCGCCGTCAGGTTCGGTATCGCGGTGCCGACGCCGCCGATGCCGAAGTCGGTCGGCTGAGATTCCTCCAGCCGCTCATAGGCGAGTGCGAGGAACAGCGTGTCCTTGATGATCGGGCCGGACAGGAAGCCGCCGTAATTCTTGCTGGTGAAGTCGAGATTCTGGCGCAGCGCCTTGGTCTGCTTCCCCGTCAGGCTGTCGTCATTATAGGTGTAGAAGGCGCTGCCCGTCAGTGTGTTGCCACCCGAGCGCAGGACGAGATTGATCGCGCCTCCCTGAAAGTCGCCTTCCGAGATGTCGTAGGGCGCGATCTTGACCGAGAGCTGCTCGATCGCGTCGAGCGGAACGGGTCCGCGGCTGGTCGGCAGGCCGCCGACGTTGAGGCCGAAATTGTCGCCGAAGCGCAGGCCGTCGACCGAGAATTTGTTGAGCCGTGCATTCTGGCCCGCGATGATGACGCCGCGGCTCTGGCCCGGATCGATCGTCGCCATCGGATCGCGGCGGACGATGTCGCGGATATCGCGGCGGGTGGAGGCGACGCCCTCGATCGCGCGGCGGTCGAGCACGGTCGTGGGGCCTGCGCCGAGATCGGTCGCGCCCGACTTGGCGGCGGTGACGACGATGTCGGTCTGCCCGGTTTCGAGCGCGATCGGCAGACGCAGCGGCTGGCCCGCGGTCAGCTGGATATCGGTGATGCTGCTGTCGGCGAAGCCGGCGGCGGTGACGTCGACCTCGAACGGGCCGCCGATGCGAAGGCCCGAGGCGGTGAAGTTGCCGCCGGCGTCGGTGGTCGCGACGTTCTTCGTGCCGGAGGGGACGTGGATGACGGTGACCGAGGCGCCCGCGACGGGGGCGCCGTCGGGCGCGGTGACGGTGCCGCGAATGCTCGACGACGTTTCCTGCGCGAAGGCGGGCGTGGCCGCACAGGCGATCGCGGCGATGCAGACGCCGGCGTTCAACAGATGACGCATGATGATTCCCCTTTTATCGATGTTCGTAGAGCCACTGGCGGGCGGCCTCTCGTTGGGGCCATCTCCGCATCGGGCATCCTCCTGCCACGAACGTGCGTCGGTTCAGTGACCGGGCATCGGACCCTCCGCCGTCTGGGGTGGGGCACCGGGATAGCGTAGCGGCTGCGCGACCGCGCCGCGCGCCGCGACGTCGGGGTCGGGGCCGCCGGGGACCGTGTCGCGGTAGCGCGGCCAGTCCGCGGCGATCGTGTCGACGACCTTGCCGCCGACGCTGAAGGCGGCGTCGAGCGACGGCTGGAGCGCGGAGAGGCCGGTCGATTCGCCGATCAGGCTTTCCGCCGCGCCTTGCCCTGTGGGCTGGACCGAATAGTTGCTGCCGGTGCGCAGGACCATCAGCCGCTGTGGATCGGCGCGCCCGATCCGGCCGAGCATGTAGAGCGCGCCCGCGACGCCCGAATCCTCCATCGCGGTCATCACGAAGGGTTCGCCGCGGTTCGTCCAGTAATCCGCCCAGCGTTCGAAATGCGTGTTGAGGAGGGTGCCGTGCCAGAAGGTCTGGCCCGTGATCTCGGTGCCCTTGAGGACCGAGGGGGGCTTCGTCGCCTGCGGATAGGCGGCGAATCCCTTGCGGATTTCGGCGAGCACGGGAGTGTCGGCGAGCGGGATGGCCTTGGTGAGCGCGTACGCCCAGTCGCGCAGCCCGGTGTTGAGCGGGAAGAGGTTGTAGCTGGTGTCCTCGGGGCGGGGCGTTTCGTAGGGCGTCTTGCGGCCGCGTGCGAACATCCCGGTCGTCCAGCCCTCCGGCGCCTCGCGCGGGTCGACGGCATAGCCGTAGTCGCTGTCGACGACGTCGCCGATCCAGGCGGCGGAGCCGACCGAGGCGTGGTTCGGGTTTACCCCCGCGATCGCGGCGATCAGCCAATAGGCCTTCGTCAGGTCGAAGCGCGGATCGAGACCGAGCGCCATCGTCGAGGCGGCGGCGCGGTTCGTACCGATGCCGGTCGACAGGAGCAGGATCTGCTTCTTGGGATCGTAGCGCAGGTGGCGGAAGCCGGCGGGGAAAGGGATCGGCTGTGGCGTGACGCCGGCCCAGGCCTGGAACTCGCCCGCGGCGTCGCCGGTGTCGGCGCCGATCTCGAACGCGGTGACGACCACGACCCGCACCGGGAGGGGGCGGACGGGCAAGGGCGCGGTCTGCGCGAACGCCAAAGTCGTCGCGGTCAGTGCGACGAACAGTGCGGCAATGAAACGGAAAACCCCCACTTGGCCCTCGCATGTTTGCGGTTGGGCCTCCCCCGGACTCGCGCCGTGTTTCCGGCGCTATGAGACAAGGCTATCAGATCGTTGCGGGGCCGCAAGCGGTTCTTGCGGCAGTGCGGCATAGCGCCGCGCGATGAAGGCGCACGCGATCAGCTGGATCTGGTGGAACAGCATGACGGGCAGGAGGACGACGCCCACCTGTGCTGCCGGGAAGAGGACGCCCGCCATCGGGACGCCCGAGGCGAGGCTCTTCTTCGAGCCGCAGAACAACAGCACGATCGCGTCCTCGCGCGGGAGGCCGAGCAGGCGACCGAGCAGCAGCGTGAACGCGAGGACCGCCGCGAGCAGAACGACGCACACCGCGAGGATCAGCGCGAGGTCCGCCCCCGACAGCTTCGACCACAGCCCCTCGACCACCGCCGCGCCGAACGCGGTGTAGACGACGAGCAGGATCGAGCCGCGATCGACGATCGTCAGCAGCGGCTTGTGCCGCGCGACGAACCCGCCGATCCACGGGCGCAGCAGATGCCCCGCGACGAAGGGGACGAGGAGTTGCAGCACGATCGCCTCGACCGAGGCGAGCGCCGACGCACCGGTCATCGTGCTGACGCCCCCCATCAGCAGCGCGACGAGCGCGGGGGTGACGAGGATGCCGAGGAAGTTCGACAGCGACGCGCTGCACACCGCCGCCGCCACGTTGCCGCGCGCGATCGCGGTGAACGCGATCGAGGACTGGACGGTCGAGGGCAGCAGGGTGAGGAACAGCAACCCCGCCGCCATCGGCCCGGTGAGGAAGGGCAGCGCGTCGAGCCCGAGTCCGAGCATCGGGAAGACGATGAAGGTGACGGCGAGCACCGCGGCATGGAGCCGCCAGTTGCGCGCGCCCGCGACGATCGCCTCGCGCGACAGCTTGGCACCGTGGAGGAAGAACAGCAGCACGATCCCCGCATCTGCTGCATAGCCCGCGTACGTCGCCCAGATGCCGCGCGCGGGGAGCAGCGAGGCCAGCAGCACCGTTCCCAGCAGCATCAGGACGAACGGCTCGAAGACGGCGAGGACGCGTCGTATCATGCGGCGGCGACCAGATGCGCGTCGACCGCGGCGACGTGGCTGGCGATCGTCGCCTCGTCGAGGAAGGCGCCGCGGAAGCTGTTGCGCGCGAGCTCGGCCATCTCGGCGCGTTCCATCTGGCGCGCGCGCGCGACGGCGCGGTAGTTCTCGCCGATCTGGCCGCCGAAATAGGCGGGGTCGTCCGAATGGATCGACGCGCGCAGCCCGAAATCGAGCATCCGGTCGATCGGATGATCCTCCAGCCGTGCGACGTTGCGCAGCGCGACGTTGGAGAGCGGGCAGACGGTGAGCGCCATCTGTTCGGCGACGAGACGGTCGATCAGCTTGCTGTCCTCCAGCGCGCGATTGCCGTGGTCGATGCGGTCGACCTTCAGCACGTCGAGCGCTTCCCAGATATATTCGGGGGGGCCTTCCTCCCCGGCGTGCGCGCACAGCTTCATGCCATCGGACTTGGCGGCGGCGAAGACGCGCGCGAACTTCGACGGCGGGTGGCCGACTTCGGAGGAATCGAGGCCGACGCCGATGATGCGGCCGAGCCACGGCTGTGCCTGCTTCCACGTGTCGAACGCGGCGTCTTCGGAGAGGTGGCGCAGGAAGCTGAGGATCAGCGAGGCGGTGAGGCCGTGCTTCGTCTGCGACTCCTCGATGCCGGCGAGGATGCCGCCGATCGCGATGTCGAACGGGATGCCGCGATCGGTGTGCGTCTGCGGATCGAAGAAGATCTCGGCATGGCGGACGCCGTCGGCGGCGGCCTTGTCGAAATAGGCGTTGGTGAGGTCGCGGAAATCCTCCTCGGTCACCAGCACCGCGGCGCCGGCATAATAGATGTCGAGGAAGCTCTGGAGATCGGTGAACTGGTACGCGGCGCGAACCTCCTCGACCGAGGCGTAGGGGATCGCGATGCCGTTGCGCTTCGCGAGCGCGACCATCAGCTCGGGTTCGAGCGAGCCCTCGATATGGAGGTGGAGCTCGGCCTTGGGGAGGGTGGTGAGGAACTCGTCCTTGGTCATGTCGTGTCCTGTCGTGCCAGATCCGGTCGGGAATGCGCGCGTCTACCACGCAGATAGGTCGCTGCCACCGCGCGATCGTCGCCGAGGATCTGGAGCGCGAACAGCGTGTCGGCAAGCGACGCGCCCGCGGTGCGGCGCGCGAGGAGCGGGGTGGCGGCGGGATCGAGGACGACGAAGTCCGCCTCGTGCCCCGGCCGGAGCGCGCCGACCTTGTCGTGGATGTTGAGCGTGCGTGCGGCCCCGGCGGTGGCGAGGTGGAGCGCGCGGAAAGGATCGAGCGCAGTGCCGCGCATCTGGCCGACTTTGTACGCCTCGCCCTGAGTCGCGAGCATCGAGAAGGTCGTGCCCGCGCCGACATCGGTGGCGAGGCCGGTCTTCACGCCGTGGCGATCGACGCGCGCGAGATCGAACAGGCCCGAGCCCAGGAACAGGTTCGAGGTGGGGCAGAAGGCGATGCCGCTGCGCGCCTCGGCCAGCCGCCCGAGCGCGCGATCGTCCATGTGGATGCAGTGCGCGAAGACCGAGCGGTCGCCGACGAGGCCAAAGCGGTCGTAGACGTCGAGATAGTCCGCCGCCTCGGGAAAGCGCGCGGCGACCGCGGCGATCTCGTGCGGGTTCTCGGCGAGGTGGGTGTGGAGCAGCGCGTGGGGGTGCGCGGCGAGCAGCGCGCCGGCGTCCGCCAGCTGCGCGTCGGACGAAGTGAGCGCGAAGCGGGGGGTGATCGCGTAGCCGAGGCGACCCTTGCCGTGCCAGCGCGCGATAAGCGCTTCGGTATCAGCGCGACCGTCCGCGACGGTGTCGCGCAGGATTTCGGGGCCCTGGTCCATCAGGACCTTGCCGCTGATGAGGCGCATGTCACGCGCGAGCGCGGCTGCGAACAGCGCGTCGACCGAGGTGGCGTGGACGGTCGCGAAGACGAGCGCGCTGGTGGTGCCGTTGCGCAGGAGTTCGTCGCAGAAGGCGGTGGCGACCGTGTCTGCGTGCGCGCGATCGGCGAAGCGGGCTTCCTCGGGGAAGATGTGGCGGTCGAGCCATTCGAGGAGCTGGTCGCCGTGCGAGGCGATGCGATCGGTTTGTGGATAGTGGATGTGCGCGTCGACGAAGCCGGGGACGACGAGCTTGCCGGGGAAGTGTTCGGTCGGGACGTCGGAGAAGCGCGGGGCGAGGTCGGCGTGGGGGCCGAACGCGAGGACGTGGCCGTCCTCGACGACGAGGAGGCCGTCGGGGTGGTGGATCGGCTCCGCGTCGGGGACGGTGAGGAGGGCTGCGCGGATGGCGGTTCGGGTCATAGCGACAGGAGCTGCGCAAGGGTGGCGATGGCGATAATGGCGGGATCCTTGCCGGGAATGCCGGGGATGCCGATCGGGCAGGTGAGGCGCGTGGCGTCGATGCCGTCGGCGGCGAGGCGGGAGAGGAAGCGGGCGCGCTTGGTCTGGGAGCCGATCAGGCCGACGAAGCGGGCGGGCGATGTGAGCGCGGCGGCGGCGAGGCGATAGTCGAGCGCGTGATCGTGGGTGAGGATCAGAGTCGCGGCGTCGGCTGGCGCGGTGCGCGCGCACGCGACCAGCGCGTCCTCGGTATCGATCGTGACGCCGGGGGCGTCGTGGTCCGCGCGGGTGTCGAACCAGGCGAGGGTGAAGGGGAGGCCGGGGAGACGTTCCGCGATCGCGCGGCCGACGTGGCCGGCGCCGTAGAGGTGGAGCGCCCGGCGAGGGGTATCTGCGGGTTCGATGTAGGCGGTGCCGGGGGTGGGGAGGGGGCCTCTCGCCGTCATCTCAGCCTTGGCCGTATCCCGGCTGAGGCCGGGGTCCAGTCCGGACGGATCATGCGCGGCAACGCAGTCGGCGCTGCGCGCCGAGTCTGGGCCCCGGCCTTCGCCGGGGTATGGCACTCGCTGGATCGCTGTTTCGCCTAGAATTGCAAGTGTCGGGTTTTCGGTTACCCATTCGACATCTGTAATGCTCTCCACCAGTAGTCGCACGCGTCCGCCGCAGCATTGGCCGAGTAGTGGCCCCAGCGGGTAGTCCTGCACGCGCCATGTGCCGGCCGGATGCGACAGGATCGCGCGGGCCTGGTCGACTGCGCGGTATTCGAGGGCGCCGCCGCCGATCGTGCCGTGTTGCGTCCTGGCGGTGACGACCATCCGCGTGCCTGCGCCGCGGGGGGCTGAGCCTTCGGTGGCGAGGATGGTGACGAGCGCGGTCGGGCCGTTCGCGAGCGCGGCCTTCGCGAACGGGGTCCAGTCAGGCATCGCGGAGCGCGTCGATCGCGGCGAGGATGCGTTCGGGGGTGGCGGGGGCGTCGAGCCTTGGCAAACCCTTGCCCGGCGCGGCGGCAGCGACCGCCTCGGTCAGCGCGCAGAAGACCGAGATGGCGAGCATGAAGGGCGGTTCGCCGACCGCCTTCGAGCGGTGGATCGTCGGTTCCGCGTTGCGACCGGGTTGCCAGAGGCGGATGTCCATGCGGCGCGGGCGGTCGTTGGCGGTGGGGATCTTGTAGGTGCTGGGCGCGTGGGTGAGCAGCCGGCCGCGTTCGTCGTATACGAGCTCCTCGGTCGTCAGCCAGCCCATGCCCTGGACGAAGCCACCTTCGACCTGGCCCAGATCGATCGCGGGGTTGAGCGAGCGGCCCGCGTCGTGGAGGATGTCGACGGCGACGACGCGGTGCTCGCCCGTCAGCGTATCGATCACGACTTCGCTGAGCGCGGCGCCGTACGCGAAATAGAGGAACGGGCGGCCGGCGTGCGTCTTGCGGTCGTACGCGATCTTGGGGGTCGCGTAGAAGCCGGTGGCGGAGAGCGAGACGCGGGCGAGATGCGCCTGGCGGCAGAGTGTGTCGAAGTCGATGCTTTCGCCGGGGGCGGCAGCGCCCTCGGGGGTGAAGGCGATCGTGTCGGCGGCGACGCTCCAGCGGTCCGCGAGCATCGCTGTCAGGCGGTCGCGGATCGTGGTCGCGGCGTTGTACGCGGCCATGCCGTTGAGGTCGGCGCCCGACGAGGCGGCGGTAGCCGAGGTGTTGGGAACCTTGTCGGTGCGCGTCGACGTGACGCGGACGCGGTCGACGGGAATCGCGAAGACGTCCGCGACGATCTGCTGGATCTTGACGTGGAGGCCCTGCCCCATCTCGGTGCCGCCATGGTTCACCTGCACCGATCCGTCGGCATAGACGAGGACGAGCGCGCCCGCCTGGTTCAGATGCGTGGTGGTGAAGCTGATCCCGAACTTGACCGGGGTGAGCGACAGGCCCTTCTTCAGGACGCTGTGGGTGGCGTTGAACGCATCGACCGCATCGCGGCGTTCGGCGTAGCGGGCGCGGGTGGCGAGGTCCTCGATGAGGTCGGGGGCGACATTGTCCTCGACGGTCATGTGGTAGGGGGTGACGTCGCGGCCGGCACCATAGAGGTTCGCCTGACGGACGGCGAGCGGATCGAGCGACAGGTGCGCGGCGATCGCGTCCATCACGCGCTCGATCGCGAGCATCCCCTGCGGGCCGCCGAAGCCGCGAAAGGCGGTGTTCGAGACGGTGTGCGTCTTCAGCCGGTGGCTGACGATCTCGACCGCGGGGAGATAATAGCAATTGTCGGCGTGGAACATCGCGCGGTCGTTGATCGCGGGCGACAGGTCCGCGGTGGCGCCGCAGCGCGAGGCGAGGGTGAGCCGGATGCCCTCGATGCGGCCGGCGGCGTCGAACGCGACGTCGTAGGCGGTGTCGAACTCGTGGCGCTTGCCGGTTACGCCCATGTCATCGTCGCGGTCGGCGCGGAATTTTGCGGGGCGGCCGGTCTTGGCGGCGACGAGCGCGCAGGCGACCGCGAAGGCGGACCCCTGCGTTTCCTTGCCGCCGAAGCCGCCGCCCATCCGGCGGACCTCGACGGTGACGTCGGCATGGCTGCGCTTGAGGACCTTGGCGATCAGGTGCTGGACTTCGCTGGGGTGCTGCGTGGAGGACAGGACGTGGACCTGGCCGTCCTCGCCGGGGGTGGCCATCGCGGCCTGGCCCTCAAGATAGAAATGCTCCTGCCCGCCCATTGCGAGCGTGCCGGCGATACGGTGGGGGGCGGCGGCGAGCGCGGCGTCGGCGTCGCCACGGCGCATATATTGCGTGTCCTCGATCGTGGAGCCGGCGGCGAGCGCGTCGGCGATCGTGACGAGAGCGGGGCGCGGTTCCGCGATGACCTGGCCGAGGCGGGCGGCGCGGCGGGCGGCGTTCGTGCTGGTCGCGGCGACGAGGAACAATGGCTGGCCGGGGTAGAGGATCTCGCCGTCTGCGAGCAGTTTGTCGTCGCCGAAGACGGGGCTGACGTCGTTGACGCCGGGAATGTCCGCGGCGGTGTAGACCGCGACGACGCCGGGCGCGGCGCGGACAGCGGCGAGGTCGAGCGCGTCGAGGCGGGCGTGGCCGTCCTGCGCGAGGCCGAAGGCGAGGTGGAGGAGGCCGGGGGGCTCGGGCAGGTCGTCGACATAGCGCGCGGTGCCCGCGACGTGCGCGGGGGCGCTGTCGTGGGGGACGCTGGTGTGTACCCTGTGCGTGCGGGCGGCCGTCGCGTCGCGGGGCGTTGCCTCCGCGGTGCCGAGGGGGGGCAGGTCCGGATCGACGCCGCCACGGTTGAAGGGGCTGTCGGGCATCACAGCGCGTCCGCGAAGAGGTCGACGGGTTCGCCGCTCGCCTCGATCCACAGGCGGCGGAGGAGGTTGGCGGCGACCTTTAGCCGATAGGCGGACGAGGCGCGCAGGTCGTCGAGCGGGGCATAATCGGTGGCGAGCGCCTGGGCGGCGCGTTCGATGGTGGTCCAGCGCCAGTCTTGGCCGACGAGTTCGGCCTCGGCGGCGGGCGCGCGTTTGGGGGTCCCGGCCATGCCGCCGAACGCGATGCGCGCGGCGGTGATGCGGCCACGCTCGATGGTAAGCGCGAAGGCGGCCATGACGGCGGAGATGTCGCTGTCGAAGCGCTTGGAGATCTTGGTCAGGCGGACCAGCGCTTCGGGGGCGGGGCGGGGGATGGTGACGCTTTCGACGAACTCTCCGGGCTGGCGGTCCTGTTTGCCGTAGGACAGGAAATAATCCTCGAGCGCGAGCGTGCGGCGGGTGTCGCCGCGGCGCAGCGTGAGCGTGGCGCCAAGCGCGATCAGCACGGGAGGCATGTCGCCGATTGGGGAGCCGTTGGCGATGTTGCCGCCGATCGTGCCGCTGCTGCGGACCTGCACCCCGCCGATGCGGCGGACGAGGCGGCCGAGCTCGGGGTGGAGACGGGTGAGCGCGGCGTCGGCGTCGACGTAGCGGACGGCGGCGCCGAGGGTGAGCGCGGTGTCGGTTTCGTCGATCGTGCGCAGGTCCGGGATATCGGCGATGAAGGCGACGGGGCCGAGCGCGCGGTGTTGCTTGGTGACCCATAGGCCGACGTCCGTGGCGCCGGCGACGAGGCGGGTTTCGGGGTGGGCGAGGAGGAGGGCGGCGAGTTCGTCGGTGGTGGCGGGGGCGTGCCAGTCTTGCGGGGCCGTACCCCGGCGGAGGTCGGGGTCCAAGTCTTCAGCGGAGCCATGCGCGGACGCGTCTTCGGCGCTGTGCGCCGAGTCTGGGCTCCGGCCTTCGCCGGGGTGCGGTGCGTTTGGGTATAGCGAATCGAGCAACGCTATCGTGGTCGCATCGTCACGTGCAGCGGGCGGCACCGCGTCGCCAGCCGCAAGGATCGGGCCGTAGCCGGTGCAGCGGCACAGGTTGCCCGACAGCGCGTCGCCGACCGGCACGTCCATGCCCGCCGCGCCGAGGCTGCGTGCGTGGAGCGCCATGACGATGCCGGGCGTGCAGAAGCCGCATTGCGAGCCATGGCGCGCGACCATCTCGTGCTGGATCGGCGCGGTGCCGGCGAGGCTTTCGACCGTCATCACCGCCTTGCCGTCGAGCATCGGCACGAAAAGGATGCAGGCGTTGACCGCGCGCCAGGCGATGCCGCTATCCGTGCGTTCGCCGACGAGGATCGTGCACGCGCCGCAATCGCCCTCCGCGCAGCCCTCCTTGGTGCCGGTGCGACGCAGGCGGTAGCGGATCAGGTCGAGGACGCTGTCGGTCGCGGCGGCGTCGGTCTCCACGATCTCGCCGTCGAGAAGGAAGCGGACGATCATCAGCTGCCCCGGTAGGTTGAATAGGCGAAGGGGGAGACGAGCAGGGGGACGTGGTAGTGCGCGTCCTCCGCGATGCCGAAATCGATCGCGACGATGTCGAGGAAGGGCGGATCGGGGAGCGCGACGCCGCGGGCGCGGAAATAGTCGGCGACCGAAAATTCGAGGCGGTAGCGGCCGGGTGGGATACTGTCACCGGCGAGGCCGGGGCAGCGGCCGTCGGCGTTGGTGGTGCCGCTGGTGCTGATGCCCTCGCCCGACAGGTGGACGGCGAGGCCGGCGGCGGGGCAGCCGTGCGCGGTATCGAGGACGTGGGTGCTGAGCGTGCTCATTCGGTGGCGTCCGGAAGCGGCCAGCGAAGGGTGAATTCCTCCTCCGCATAGGCGTGATAGTCGGCGAGGATCGCCGCCTCGTCGTCGAGGAAGAGCTGGTCTGCGACGCCCTTGGCGAGGCGGGGCAGCGCGTATTTGAGGCCCGAGAGCGCGGCGGCGGACAGGCCGTGGCTGATGAGCGCGGAATAGTTGAACGCGAACAGGCCGTGGAGCGCGGCGGCGTCGGCGGGCGCACGCGGGGTGAATTCGAACGCCGGGCCGAGATAGGGGTGCGCGTCGATCACCGCGCTGGCGATCGCCGCAGGCGCTTCGTAGCGATCGGACCAGCGCGCGATGCGATCGGCGACGAGGCGCAATTCGGGGCGGAGCGCGGGATCGGTGACGAGGCCGGTCGACAGGACGAGGAAGTCGTAGTCGAGGACGCCGTGCGGCGTGGTGACCGCGACCGCGTCGCCCCGCTCCTCGACCGTCAGCCACGGGCTGCCCGTCACCAGCGCGAAGCCGTCGTGCGCGGAGGCAGCCTCGAACATGTCGACCGTCGGCGGCTGGTTGCGCGCGAAGAAGCTGGCCATCACGTCGTATTTCGCGGCGTCGTCAAACGCGGGGTAGCGCGGCATCAGGCCGACGCCTTCCATGAAGCGGATCGGGTTGACGCGGGGGAGTTCGGCGCGGCGGATATGGACGTGCGCCTGCGCGACCCCGGCCTCCAGCGCGGCGGTGGCGTTGTCGAACGCGGAGGCGCCGCCGCCCAGGATCGCGATGCGCTTGCCCGCGAGACGCGTATAGTCGACTGCCTGGCTGGTGTGCGCGTAGCGGGTTTCGGGGAGCGCATCGGAGACGAAGGACGGCACGTGCCACTCGCCGCCGCCCTGGATGCCGGTGGCGAGGACGACCTTGCGTGCGTCGAGCGTGTCGCCGCCGGCGAGGTAGAGGCGGTGGACGCCGTCGTCGAGCGGCTCGACCAGCATGACCTTCGCATCGTTGCGGACGGGCAGCGTGAGAACGCGGCGATACCAGCGCAGATACGCCATCCAGTCGCGGCGCGCGATCTTGCCGAGCGCGTCCCAGCCGTGCGCGCCGTGCTGCGCCTCCCAGAAGGCGCGGAAGGTGAGGTTGGGGATGCCGAGGTCGATCCCGGTGAGCGACTTGGGCGTGCGCAGCGTGCGCATCCGGGCATAGGTGTCCCACGGACCTTCGTAGCCGGCGGGGTTCTCGTCGAGGACGAGGATGTTGGACACGCGCTCTCGCTGGAGCGCGAAGGCGGCGCCGAGGCCGCTCTGGCCGCCGCCGATGATGGCCACGTCGAGGGTATCGGCGCGGGGGCGGGTCCAGTCGGGTTTCGGATGGTCGA
This sequence comes from Sphingomonas sp. Ell38C01, assembly GCF_055231975.1. NCBI lineage: Bacteria > Pseudomonadati > Pseudomonadota > Alphaproteobacteria > Sphingomonadales > Sphingomonadaceae > Sphingomonas > Sphingomonas sp. Ell38C01. The sequence continues at coordinate 1,700,155 of NZ_JBUYVA010000001.1, forward strand.
GCAGCGCGAGGTCGTGCGCGACGCGGGCTTCGAGCGCGGCGAGGTCTCCAAAGGGGGCGGGCGTCATGCGGCGTCCTCCAGCCGGAGCTTCGTGATGCGGCCGATCTCGGCGAGCGCGGTCGCGATCTCGGTGGCGCGGTCGTTGGCGAGGCGTGCTTCCATCGCGGCGAGGATGCCCGACTTGTCGGTCAGCCGGACGCAGATGATGAAGGGGAAGGCGAATGTCTCGCGATAGGCGGCGTTGAGCGCGTGGAAGCGGGCATACTCGTCTTCGCTCAGGCGATCGAGCCCGGCGGAGGCCTGTTCGGCGGCGGACGCGTCGGTGAGCTGGACCTTTTCCGCGAGTTCGGGGTGCGCGCGGATGAGCGCGAGCTGTTCGTCGGGCGTGGCGGCGTGGACGACGGCCATCAGGTCGGTATGGCGGTCGCCGGACGACGGGGCGGCGTCGGCGCGCGCCTCGACCCAGGGGGAATGTTCGAAGAGCGCGGTCATTTCGCCAGACCTGTTTCCGTTCGTTTCGAGCCCTTCGACTGCGTGCGAAGGCAGGCGTTCATAACAGGCCAAGGCCGCGAAACGTCTTCCGGACGCTGCGCATCGTTTCTCGACTTCGCTCGAAACGAACGGGTGGGGTGGGGACGCATCATGATCCGCTCCCTTCGAGGCTGACATGTGCGGAGACGATCTTCCAGCCATCGGCGAACTTCGCCCAGGCCTGCGTCTGGCGACCGCGGCGGTCGCTGCCCTGGCGGAAGAACTCGGCGTCCGCGGTCGCGAACGCGTCGCCATAGGTGGTGATCGCGACGCGGCCGAGCGTACGCTGCGGCGAGCCGCCGCGACCCTTGCGGAAGTCGCGGATCGCATCGATGCCGTAGAGGACTTCGCCGACGCCGTAGCGGTTGGTGGTGGGCGCGTCGTGGAACAACGCGTCGAGTGCGGTGAGGTCGTCCGCCATCAGCGCGCGTTCATAGGCGTGGAACGCGACGGTGACTTCGGCGAGCGGCTGGGGGTCGTTGACGATCATGCGGGGTGTACCTGCCGCCAGTGGTGCGCGATGTCTATGCGGCGCGCGATCCACGCGTCGCCGCTGTCGACGACGTGATCGACGAAGCGGGCGAGCGCACGGGCGCGGGCGGGCCGGCCGGCGATACGACCGTGGAGCCCGATCGACATCATCCGGCCGCCCTCCTCGCGGAGCTGGTCGAAGGTGTCGCGCAGATAGGCGAAGAACTGCTCGCCCTCGGTGAAGCCGTTGAGCGCGACGAACTTCATGTCGTTGGCGTCGAGCGTGTAGGGGACGATCAACTGCCCCGATTGCGCGTAATAGGGCAGGTCGTCGGCATAGCTGTCCGCGTCGTAGATGAACCCGCCTTCCTCGGCGACGAGGCGCGCGGTGTCGGGGCTGGTCCGGCCCTGATACCAGCCGAGCGGGCGGGCGCCGGTGAGGCGGGTATGGAGCGCGATCGCCTCCGCGATGTGCGCGCGCTCGGTCGCTTCGGGGACGGTCTGATAATCGATCCAGCGCAGGCCGTGGGTGGCGATTTCCCAGCCGGCGTCCTGCATCGCCGCGACCGCCTGCGGGTTGGCTTCCATGGCTTTCGCAACGGCGAAGGCGGTGACGGGAACGCCGCGCTGCGTGAAGAGGCGGTGGAGGCGCCAGAAGCCGGCGCGCGACCCGTATTCGTAGAGGCTCTCCATCGCCATCGCGCGCGCGGGGTGGCTGGCCGCGCCGACCATTTCGGAGAGGAACGCTTCGGACGCCGCGTCACCGTTGAGGACGCTGTTCTCCGCGCCCTCTTCGTAATTGACGACGAAGTTCACCGCGACGCGCGCGCCGTTCGGCCAGCGCGGGTCGGGGGGCGTGGGGCCGTAGCCGGTGAGGTTTCGCGGTGCGTTCACGGTCTATCCCGTCCGATCCCGCGAGCCCGTTCGTGTCGAGCGAAGTCGAGAAACGCTATAATGGAGCCTGGGACACGTTTCTCGACTTCGCTCGAAACGAACGGGGATGGGTTGGCCAAACGAGTCGGCGCGCGCGTGCCGCTCATGCCGACCACGCCGCCAGCGCCGCATCGACGCCCGCGCCCGCGGGAGTGGCGTGGCCTTCCGCGCGCAGCACCGCTTCCAGCGCCGCCAGCGTGTGGAGCACCTTGTGGAGCCTTGCATTGTAGCCCATCGCGCCGATCCGCCAGACCTTGCCCGCGAGCGGGCCGAAGGCGGTGCCGATCTCGATCTCCCATTCCTCGCGCATCCGGGTGCGGACGCGTTCGCCGTCGACGCCTTGCGGGATGTGGATCGCGGTGACGTTGGTCATCCGCGTCGCGTCGGCGCCGAACACCGTCAGCCCCATCGCGCGTGCGCCCGCGGTGACGGCGCGGCCGGCGGCGGCGTGGCGTTCGAACCGCTGTGGCAGGCCTTCGCCGAGCGCGATGCGGGCGCACTCGCGCGCGCCGTAGAGCATCGTCGTCGCCTCGGTATGATGGTTCAGGCGCTTGTCGGACCAGTAATCCATGACCATCGCGAGATCGAAATAGTTCGACCCGATGCGGCGGCCGGTGCCGTCCGCGATGTCGGCGCGCGCGATGCCCTTCTCGACGTGGCGACGCGCCATGATGTGGTCCGCGGCGCGATCGGAGATGGTGATGGGGGCGGAGCCGGAGGGGCCGCCAAGGCATTTCTGCAGGCCGCCCGTCACGATATCGACGCCCCAGCCATCCGCCTCGATCGGCATCCCGCCGAGCGTCGCGGTGGCATCGACATAGCTGAACGCACCCGCCGCGCGGCACAGGTCGCCGAGTCCGGCGAGGGGTTGCGCCATCGTCGTCGAGGTGTCTCCGTGGACGGTGGCGACGAGGCGGGGACGCGTGCGCTCGATCGCGGCGGCGATCGCCTCCATCGGCACGGTTTCTCCCCAGGGCGCATCGACGGTTTCGACCGTCGCGCCGATGCGCTCGCCGATCTCGGTCAGGAGCAGGCCGAAGCGGCCGAAGTTCACGACCAGCAGCGTGTCGCCGGGCGCGAGAACGCTGACCAGCGACGCCTCGATCGCGGCACGGGCGGTGCCGTCGATCAGGAAGGTCCAGGGGTTGGCGGTGCCGAAGACGGGGCGGTAGAGCGCCATGACCTCGTTCATGTACCCCGTCATCTCGGGATCGAACTGGCCGAGCAGATCCGCGGACATCGCGCGCAGCACGCGCGGGTGCGCGTTGACCGGGCCGGGGCCCATCAGCAGCCGCTGGGGGGGATCGATCTCTCCATATAAGTCAGGCGTCACGGGTCTGGTCCAGTTTGTCGAGGAAACCGAGCATCGCGGCGAGCGCGATCTCAACGTCGGCGGGGTCGACCGCCTCGGCGGGGTTGTGGCTGATGCCGCCCGCGCAGCGCACGAACAGCATGACGGTCGGGCAGAGCGCGGCCATCACCATCGCGTCGTGCCCCGCGCCGCTGACGAGACGGAACGGCGGCGTGCCGGCATCCTGCACCGCCGCGGCGAGTGTGTCCATCAGGGCGGGATCGCAGGGGCTGGCGGGGAGATCGTGGATCTGCGCGTGATCGAGCGCGATGCCGCGGGCGGCGGCGATGTCGGCGAAGGCGGCGAGGATCGCGTGCGCGGCGTCGTCGCGGGCGGGCTGGTCGCCCGAGCGGACGTCGAGGGTGAAATCGACGCGGCCGGGGATGACGTTGGGTGCGCCGGGGGAGGGGCTGAGGACGCCGACGGTGGCGACGACGTCGGCGCGCGCGCGGGCGACGGTTTCGGCGGCGAGGACCATCTCGGCGGCGGCGGTGAGCGCGTCGCGGCGGAGCGGCATCGTCGTGGTGCCGGCGTGGCCGGCGGTGCCGGTGACGGTGAGCTTGTAGCGGAGCTGCGCGGCGATGCCGGTGACGATGCCGACGGGCAGGCCGGCGGATTCGAGGACGGGGCCTTGTTCGATATGCGCCTCGAGATAGGCGAGGATGGTGTCGGGAGAGCGTCTGGCTTCAAGATAGTTCGAAATGCGTAGGCTGTCGAAAGCTGGACGCGGCGCGTCCGGATCATGCATTTCGTAGTTGAACGCGCGAAGAGCCTCTCGAAGCGTTACGCCATTATTGTCGGCGACGGTTAGCGCGTTTGCCTCCAGCACCCCCGCGACCGCCTTGCTCGTCAGCATCGCGGCGGGGAAGCGCGAGCCTTCCTCGTCGCCGAACGCGTAGATTTCGATCGGGAAGCGCAGGCGGCGGCCCGCGGCGTGGAGCGCGGCGACGCATTCGATGCCGAGCATGACGCCGAGCGGTCCGTCGTAGCGGCCGGCGTCGCGGACGCTGTCGATGTGGCTGCCGATGACGAGCGCGGGGGCGGCGGGGTCGGTGCCTTCGTAGCGGCCGATCAGGTTGGTCGCGGGGTCGAGGCGGACGTCCATGCCGGCTTCCGCCATCCACCCGGCGATCGCGCGCTGGGTCTCGGCGAAGGCGGGGGTGAGCCACGCGCGCAACAGCATGTCGGGGGCGTCGCTATAGGGCACGACGCCGAGCGCGTCGCAGCGCTCCACCGCGCGCCGACCGCTTCCGGGGGCGCTCAAAACGCCGCCACCTGGCCGTCGCTGCGCGGATCGGTCGCGCCTTCGAGCGCGCCGTCGGCATGGCGGACGATCGCGCCGGCATGGCCCATCGTGGCGGTGAAGGGGGCAAGCAGCTCGACCTGGTGGCCCGCGGTGCGGAGCGCTTCGACGACGTCGGGGGCGAAGCGGTCCTCGAGCTTGAGGCTGGTCGATACGTCGCCCCAGGTGCGACCCAAGAGCCAGCGCGGGGCGGTGATCGCCTCCTGCAACGGCACGCCGAAGCGCGCGTAGCGGGTGAAGAGCGCGGCTTGCGTCTGCGGCTGGCCCTCGCCGCCCATCGTGCCGTACGCCATGGTGCGACCGTCGTCGAAGACCGCGAGCGCGGGGTTGAGCGTGTGGAACGGCTTGCGACCCGGGCGCAGCGCGTTCCAGCCGTCGGGCGCGAGGCGGAAGCTGGCGCCGCGATTCTGCCAGGTGATCCCGGTGCGCGGCAGGACGAGACCCGAGCCGAACTCGAAATAGGTCGACTGGATCGCGCTGACAACTTGTCCGCGACGGTCGGCGGCGGCGAACCAGCAGGTATCGCCGAGCTGCGGCGGTTGCGGCCAGGGGAGCGCGGTCGCCGGATCGATCCGCGCGGCCATCGCGTCGAGGCGGGCGGGGCTGTCGAGGAGCGCCTGCGGGTCGTCCTCGATGAAGGCGCGGTCGCCGCAGTGGGTGTCGCGCCAGAGGAACGCCTGCTTGGTCGCCTCGACGAGGCCGTGGATGTGCGCGAAGCCGTTGGGGGCGTCGGCGGCAAGGCGATCGAACAGCGCGAGGATCAGCAGCGACGCGATGCCCTGCGTCGGCGGGGCGGTGTTGTAGAGGCGCGCGCCGGTGATGGGGACGGTGAGCGGTGCCGGGCGGGTCGCGGCGTGCGCGGCGAGGTCCGCGCGGGAGACGGGCGCGCCGAGCGCTGCGAGATCGGCGGCGATGTCGGCGGCGAGCGCGCCGGTATAATAGCTGTCGAGGCCCTCGCTCGCGAGGCGACGGAGCGTGTCCGCGAGCGCGGGCTGGCGCAGGAGGTCGCCCTCGCGCAACGGGCGGCCTTCGGGTTCGTAGGTGGCGGCCCACGCGCCGGGCTGGCCGCGCAGCTCGGCGCCTTTGGCGGCGGCGATCTCCGCGCCGCCGCGGGTGACGCGGACGCCCGCCTGCGCGTGGTGGATCGCGTCCTTGAGCAGGCGCGCGAGGGGAAGCGTGCCGCCCTCGAGCGCCGCGGCCCAGCCCGAGACGGTGCCCGCGACGGTGTTCGCCGCGAGAGGCCCGCGCCACGGCACCGTGTCTTGCCCGGCGTAGAGCGACAGATCGGCCGCCGCCGCCGCGCCACCGCAGGCGTCGATCGCGTGGACATGGCCGTCCGGCTCGCGGATCAGCCAGAAGCCGTCGCCGCCGATCCCGGTCATGTGCGGATAGACCGCGGCCAGCGTCGCGGCGACCGCGACCGCGGCTTCCGCCGCGGTGCCGCCGTCGCGCAGGATGCCGAGGCCGGCCTGCGACGCCAGATGATGGGGGCTGGTCACCATCCCCCGGTCGCCACGCACGCTGTGGAGCATCAGTCGGCCCCGCTCAATCCGGAAGGGCCGCGACGAACGCCTTCACGACGTGCGCGGAATTGATCGAGGCGAGCGCGGTGAAGGTCACCATCTGGTTCGCGCCTGCATCGCCGCCGGCAAGGTCCGACAGGCTGCGGAAACCGATGAAGGGCACCATGTTGGCATAGGCGACATGGGCCACCGCCGCGGTCTCCATGTCAAGCACGGTGGCCTTGAAGGTGGCATACAGATATTCGCGATATTCCTTGTTGTCCGCAAACGCCGGGCCGCTGACGCCGCCGCCGCCGACCATCACCTTGGGCTCCTTGGGCAGGCAGGCGGCAGGGGAGGCGATGACGTTCGTGCTGGCGGCGGCACAGCGCTGAAGCTTCACCGTGTGCGCGACGGTGGTGGCGAGCTTGAGCAGCGCGGGATCGGCGTCGAACCAGCGATGCTGCTTCGACGGTTCCACCGCGTTGCCGACGCGGACGCCGCGCGGGAACAGCATCTCATAATTGGGCAGCGCATCGGCGTCGCGACGCTCTGGCGGGGCCCAGCCGGTGGGGGTCTTTCGCGCCAGCGACACCTCCATATACTGGTTCCAGCGATCGGGGACGACGACGTCGCCGATGTCGAGCCGCGGATCGACGCCGCCCGCGATCCCGGAGAACACGATCCGCTTCACGGTGAACCGGTCGAGCACCAGCTGCGTGTTCATCGCGGCGTTGACCATCGACACACCCGACTGGATCAGCACGACGGGCTTGCCCGCCATCGTGCCGGTGAGGATCGTCAGCCCGTTGACGCGGTGGGTGGTCGGCGTCGCGACCGATCCTTCGAGCGCGGCCCATTCGGGGGGAAAAGCGGTCATCACCACGGTGCGCGGCGTGACGTCGAGCTTCTGCGCGGCGGCGGGGGTGGCGACTATCGTCAATACCAAGGCAGCCCCTGCTGCCGTTGGTTTCGAGCGAAGTCGAGCAACGTGCCCCAGACGTTGCGCAGCGTTTCTCGACTTCGCTCGAAACGAACGGATTGCAAGCATGAAACAGTTCATGCCGCGGTCAGCCAGGCGAAGCGGACGACGAACAGGGCGGCGAGGATCATGAGCAGCCAGTCTCCCTTGGTGGCCTTGCCGCGCAGCAGCTTGAGCAGCGCGTGGGCGGTGATCCCGAAGGCGAGGCCGTTCGCGATCGAGAAGGTGAGCGGAATCATCGCGACCGTGAGGAAGGCGGGGATCGCCGCGTCGGGCTCGTCCCACGCCACCTCGATCAGCGGCGCCATCATCAGCGCGCCGACGAGGATGAGCGCGGGCGCGGTCGCGGCGAGCGGGATCGCCTGCGCGAACGGCGCGGCGAACATGACGGCGAGGAACAGCACGCCCGTGACGATCGCGGTGAGGCCGGTGCGCCCGCCCGCCTGTACCCCGGCTGCGCTCTCGACATAGCTGGTAACGGTGCTGGTGCCGACGAGCGCGCCGACCATGGTGGCGATCGAATCGGTGACGAGGATGCGGTTGAGCCGGGGTATCTTGCCGTCGGCGTCGATCAGCCCGGCGCGCTTCGTGACCGCGACGAGCGTGCCGAGATTGTCGAACAGGTCGACGAAGAGGAAGACGAACAGGATCTCGAGCACGCCCAGCCCATGCTTGCCCGCCCCCCCGAACACGCCCGCGAGATCGAGCGCGAAGACCGTCTCGCCCAGGCTGGCGAGCGAATAGGGTTCGGGCTTGAACGCGACCGCGCCGACCGCCCAGCCGATGAGCGTCGTCGCGAGGATGCCGATCAGCATCGCGCCCTTCACCCGCCAGACGCTGAGCACCGCGATCGCGACGAGGCCGACGAGCGCGAGGATGGCGCCCGGCGCGTGGAGGTTGCCGAGCGTCACGCCGGTCGCGGGGCTGTTGACGACGAGGCCGGCGTTGCGCAGCCCGATGAAGCCGATGAACAGCCCGATCCCGCCCGCGACCGCGGCGAAGAGGTGCGCGGGGATCGCGGCGACGATCATCTGGCGGACGCCCGCGAGCGTCAGCACGAGGAACGCGACGCCCGAGACAAAGACGCAGCCGAGCGCGGTCTGCCACGGGATGCCCATGCCGAGCACGACGGTGAATGCGAAATAGGCGTTGAGCCCCATGCCGGGCGCGAGCGCGAGCGGCACGTTGGCGGTGGCGCCCATCAGGATGCTCGCGAACCCGGCGGCGAAGCAGGTCGCGGCGGCGACCGCGGCGACGGGCATCCCTGCCTGTCCCAGGATCGCGGGGTTCACCAGCACGATGTACGCCATCGTCAGAAAGGTGGTGACCCCCGCCAGCACCTCGGTGCGCAGGTCCGTGCCGCGCGCGGCGAGCGCGAAGCGGCGATCTAGATAGGTCGATGCCGCAGGCACCGTATCGGTCGTCATCGGATCGGGTGCCCCTTGGTTTCGCCGATCCTCCTGCTGATCCGGTCTGGCGCCGGTGCGGTGCAGCATAGAGCGGAATTTTCAGCTGGGAAGGGGGCTCGTGCGGCAGATGCCTTGCGCTTCCAGTTGCGCGGCGCAGGCGAACAGCGCCGCCTCGCCACCGGGACGACCGACGAGCTGGAGGCCGAGCGGGAGCTGGCCCGGGCGATGGAGCGGGGCGGCGATGACGGGCAGACCGATGAAGCTCAATGGCTGGGTGTAGAGGCCCAGATGCGCGCGGGCGGGGACGCGCCGGCCGTCGAGCGTGACGTGGGGGTCCGCGATCGTCGGGGCGACGTCGCCGACGCAGGGGGCGATCAGGACGTCATATTGCTCAAACAGCGTCGTGGCGGCGGCGCGGAAGGTTTCGCGAAAGGCCTGCGCGGCGACGAGATGCGCGGCGGGCGTGAGTGCCCCGGCGATCAGGCGGTCGCGGACCTGCGGATCGAACGCCATCGCGCGGCGGCGCAGTTCGGGGAGGTGGCGGCTGCCGCCCTCTGCCGCGGTCATGATGTAGGCGGCGGAGCGGGCGCGGTCGACATCGGGCAAGGCGACGGTGGGGAGGTGGGCGAAGTGGTGGTCGAGCGCTTGGGCGAGGGCCGGGGAGAGGTTTTCGGTGAACCAGCCTGCGAGCCTTGCCGCCCGGACTTCCGTTTGCCCTGCGCTTGTCGAAGGGCTGTCCTTTTCTGAGGCGTGCGAAAAGAAGGACGGGGCCCTTCGGCTGCCCGCCTGCGGCGACCGCTCAGGAGAGCTTTCGACAGGCTCAGCCCGAACGGGGTTGGGGGCAGTGGACCCCAGCACCTGCCACGCCAGTTCCAGATCGGCGAGCGTCGTCGCGAAGGGGCCGATGTCGTCGAAGCTGTCGACGAAGGGATAGACTCCGGCGAGCGGCAGTGACCCGTGCGTCGGTTTCAGGCCCCAAAGGCCGCACAGCGCGGCGGGGACGCGGATCGAGCCGTTTGTGTCGGAACCGAGCGACAGCGGGACCATGCCGGCGGCGACCACCGCCGCCGCGCCGCCTGACGACCCACCGGCGAGGCGCGCGTGGTCGTGCGGGTTGCGCGTCGTGCCGTGCGCGGCGTTGATCGTCGCGAAGCCGTACGCGAACGCGTCCATGTTGGTGGTTGCGACCAGCACCGCGCCGGCCGTGCGCATGCGGACGATCGCCTCTGCGTCATGCGCCGCGGGCGGGGCGTCGGCGAGCATCGCGGCGCCAGCGGTGGTGGGGAGGCCGGCGACGTCGAACAGATCCTTGACCGCATAGGGCACGCCCGCGAGCGGGCCGGGATCCTCGCCGCGCGCGACCTGGGCGTCGACTGAGGCGGCTTCCGCCAGCGCGCGGTCGGCTAGGGTTCGGGTGACCGCGACGTGCGGGTCGGCGCGGGCGGCGTCGATCGCGGCGCGGGCGAGCGCGACCGCGGTGGTGCGGCCCTCGCGAACCGCGGCGGCGGTTTCGGCAGCGGTCATGCGGCGTCCTCGGCGAGGCGCGCTGCGTGCTCGGCGAGCGCGGCGAGGTTCTGCGCGACGCCCGGGAGGCTTTCGTCGGGCAGGCCGAGGTCGAGTAGCGCGGCGAGCGCGCGGAGGGTGTCGTCGGTCATCGGGCGCGATCGTTTCGGGGTTGGCGCGGAAAGGCAAGGGGGCGGTGCGTAATCCCTATCTCGAAGGGCCTGCAAAGCCCCGAACTCTATCGTCACCCCGGCCTTGATCCGGAGTCCCGCTTCTTTCCAAGCGGCCAATGTAAGCGGGACCCCGGCTCAAGGCCGGGGTGACGTTCAGGGTGAAGGCATGCGATTCCTGCTACGCGTCGTATCGGCCATGGCAATGGAACCCGCCGTCGGCGCGCCTCCCCTTGCGGGGGAGGATCGTTCGGTGCGAACACCGTGCGTCTTGCTCGTGATCGGAAAGCCCCGCTGATGCTCGTCCTGTCCGGAATCGCGGTGATCGCGCTGGGGTTCCTGTTGCGGTTCAATCCGATGCTGGTGATCGCGGCATCCGCGCTGGTGACGGGGCTGGCAGCGGGGCTGGATCCGGTGGCGATCCTGGCGGCGTTCGGGAAGGCGTTCAACGATACCCGCTATGTGACCGCGATCTATATCGTGCTGCCGGTGATCGGGATCCTCGAGCGGTTCGGGTTGCAGGCGCGGGCGCGCGGGCTGGTCGCGGGCCTGAAGGGGGCGACGGTCGGGCGGTTGCTGATCGGGTATCTGCTGTTCCGGCAGGTGACCGCGGCTTTGGGGCTGACGTCGGTCGCGGGGCATCCGCAGACCGTCCGCCCGCTGATCGCGCCGATGGCGGAAGCGGCGGGCGAGGCGCAGGGGAACGCCGACCCGGACCGGGTGAAGGCACTGGCGGCGGCGACCGACAACATCGGGCTGTTCTTCGGCGAGGACATCTTCATCGCGATCGGATCGATCCTGCTGATGAAGGGCGTGCTGGAGGGCTATGGCATCGTGCTCGAGCCGTTCCAGCTGTCCGTCTGGGCGATCCCGACCGCGATCGCGGCGTTCGTGGTGCATGGCGGGCGGCTGTGGTGGCTCGACCGCAGGCTCGCGCGCGCGGCGGCGGAGCGCGCGGCGTGATCGGGCTCAACTTCGTCTATACGGTCGCGGGGCTGACCTTCGCGGCGTTCGCGGTGCTGGGCGTGCGTGAGCGGCGGTTCGTGAACGCGGCGTTCCATGCGCTGATCGCGACGAGCTTCCTGGCGGGCGACCGACTGGGCGATGTCGGCAACGGCGTGCTGGTGCTCGTGCTGGTGGGGCTTGCCGCATCGGGGCGGATGAAGCGGAGCGAGGCCGTCGACGCGCCCGCGGCGGCGCCCGCGGTGCGGGTGTTCGTGCCCGCGCTTATCATTCCGGCGATCGCCTTGCTGGGGACGCTGGCGTTCAAGCAGGTGCCCGCGCTGGTCGATCCCAGGCAGGCGACGCTGGTGGCGCTGACGCTGGGGGTGCTGATCGCGCTTGCCGTGAGTATCGTGTGGCTGAAGCCGCGCCCGCTCGCGCCGCTGGTCGCGGGACGGCGGCTGATGGACGATGTGGGCTGGGCGGCGGTGTTGCCGCAGATGCTCGCGAGTCTGGGTGCGGTGTTTGCGCTGGCGGGTGTCGGCGGGGTCGTCGGCGGGGTGATCGGGGTGGTGGTGCCGCAGGGGAGCCTGATCGGCGCGGTGGTGGCCTATGCGGGCGGGATGGCGCTGTTCACGATGGTGATGGGCAACGCGTTCGCCGCGTTCCCGGTGATGGCGGCGGCGGTGGGCGTGCCGGTGCTGGTGCGCGGGTTCGGCGGCGATCCCGCGATCGTCGCGGCGGTGGGGATGCTGGCGGGGTTCTGCGGGACGCTGATGACGCCGATGGCGGCCAACTTCAACCTGGTGCCCGCGGCGTTGCTGGAACTGCGGGACCGGAATGCGGTCATCAAGGCGCAGGTGCCGACCGCGCTGCCGTTGCTGGGGTTCAATATCGTGTTGTTGTGGTGGATGCTGGGGTAGAGAAGCGATCCGTTTTCGGTCGTGCCGAGCTTGTCGAAGCACCGTCCTTACTTTTGCGACGGTTGAAGAAGAAGGGCAGCACTTCGACAAGCTCAGTGCGAACGGGGGTGGTTCGGTTCTTCGGAGTTGGTTCACTCCTTCAGCTTCGCGCCGTCCACGATCCGGGCGAGCTTTGCGTTTTCGCGCTTCTCGCCGAGCTTCTCCGCCTTCGTCCGGCCGTGAAGCGCGCGGTTGGCCTGGGCGGTGGCTTCGGCGGTGGTGCGGGCTTTCGCCTTGCGGGCACGGCGGAGGTTGATGACGTCGCCCATCAGGCTTCCGCCGCGATGGTGCGGAGCGCGCGTTCGAAGGCTTCGGGGGGCTGGCCGCCGGAGATCATGTATTTGCGGTTCACGATGACCGCGGGGACGCTGTTTATGCCCTCGCGGCGCCACGCTTCCTCGTCGGCGCGGACCTGCTCCGCGTAGCGATCGGAGGCGAGGATCGCGCGGGCCTCGGCGGGGTCGAGGCCCGCGGTCTCGGCGGCGGTGGCGAGGACATCGGCGTCGCCGGGATCGCGACCCTCGGTGAAATAGGCGGCGAAGAGCGCGTGCTTGAGGTCGCGCTGGCGGCCGTGTTCGCCGGCCCAGTGGAGCAGGCGGTGCGCGTCGAACGTGTTGTAGATGCGGCTGCCGGGCTTCATCGCCATGGCGAAGCCGAGATCGGCGGCACGGGCGCGGATGCCGTCACGGTTGGCGGCGGACTGTTCGGGGGTGGCGCCGTACTTGCGCGCGATGTGTTCGGCGACGTCCTCGCCGCCCGCGGGCATGTCGGGGTTCAGCTCGAAGGGATGGAAGACGATCTCCGCCTTCACGAGGTCGCCGACGTTCGCCAGCGCCTGCTCAAGCCCGCGCAGCCCGATGACGCACCACGGGCAGACGACGTCGGAGACGAAATCGATGCGCATCGGACGGGACATGGAAAGCCTTTCGCTATTTCGGGCGTGATGTAGGGACTGGCGCCAGTCAAGAGGAGTGCAGCCATGATCCCCCGCGAGCATATCGCGACCGCGCAGGTGCCCGGCGGCACCGAGCTGCGGCTCGTCCGGCGCGGCGACGACCACATGATCGTAATGGATCGCAACGAGCTGATGAGCACGCGGATGAGCGGCTCCGAGGAAGCGCTGGCGACGATGACGTGCGACCGGCTGACCACGACGGCGCCGCATCTGCTGATCGGCGGATACGGCATGGGGTTCACGCTGCGCGCGGCGCTGGCGCGGCTGGGCCCCGATGCGCGGATCACGGTGGCGGAGCTGGTGCCCGAGATCATCGACTGGGCACGCGGCCCGATGGCGGCGCTGACCGGCGACTGCCTCGACGATCCGCGGGTGGAGCTGATCGTCGGCGACGTGGGCGTGATGATCCGGCACGCGCATGCCGAATACGACGCGATCCTGCTCGACGTTGACAATGGGCCGGACGCGCTGACCGCGGATCGTAACGGCGCGCTCTATTCGAATACGGGGCTGGCGGCGGCGGGGGCGGCGCTGCGGCCCGGCGGGGTGCTGGCGGTGTGGTCCGCGGCGTCGGACCCGGTGTTCGCGCGGCGGATGGCGAAGGGACTCGCGGTCGAGGAGGTGGCGGTGCGTGCGCGGAGCAACGGCAAGGGGCCGCGGCATGTGATCTGGTTCGGGGTGAAGGGGTAGGCGCGCGCGGGAACCGTTCGGGCTGGGCCTGTCAAAGCCCTGTCCGTCGCCGGAGGGTGGCACCCTTCGACAAGCTTAGTCCGAACGGTGGATGTTGCGGCGCGAACTCCTGTTCCCGTCATCCCGGCCTGCGCAGGGATGACGGGGAGGGGGCGGGATGACGGGAGGCGCGGGGAGACTTACCGCGTCGGGTCGATCAGGTATTTCTCGCCGGTCGTCTTGCGGTTGTACGCCTCCAGCACGTCGGGTTTCAGCGCTTCGGCGAGGCCGATCGTGGCGGTGTAGTGGCTGGCGAAGGTGGTGGTCAGTTCGTCCGCGACGCGCTGGCGCATGCGCGCGGCGACGTCGCGGCCGGCCTTCTGGAGGAAGGGGGTGAGGAGCCAGCCCGCGACGCTCCACGAGAAGCCGAAGCTGCGATCGAGCTGGGTCGGCGAGAGATCGAGCGCGCCGTAGATGTAGAGCTGCTTGAAGGTGGTCGATCCGTAGCGGCTGTAGGCATCGGCCTTGCGGGATGCGGCGGCCTCCATCGCGGCGAGGATCTGCCCGCCGAGCTTGCCGCCGCCGATCGCGTCGAACGCGATCGTCGCGCCGGTTTCGGCGATCGCCTCGACCAGCTTCTCGCGGAAATCGGGCGCGGTGCTGTCGAGGATGTGGGGCGTGCCGATCTTCCGCAGGATCTCGGCCTGCGCTTCGCTGCGGACGATGTTGACGAGCGGGATGCCGTCGGCGAGGCAGATGCGCGCGAGCATCTGGCCGAGGTTCGACGCGGCGGCGGTGTGGACGATCGCGGTGTGGCCTTCCGCCTTCATCGTTTCGGTGAAGCCGAGCGACGTCAGCGGGTTGACGAACATCGACGCGCCGTCCGCCGCGCTCGCGCCTTCGGGCAGGACGATGCAGTCGCGCGCGGGGAGCGTGCGATACCGGGTGTACATCGCACCGCCGAGCATGCCGACGCGCTTGCCGACGATGTCCGCGACATTGTCGCCCGCCGCGATCACGGTGCCCGCGCCCTCGTTGCCGACCGCGAGCGACTGGTCGAGCCGGGCCTTGACCGACGCCATGCGGCGCTCGGGAATGTCGAAGGTAAGCACCGGGCGGTCGGCGGTGCCGGCGGCACGCAGCGTCGCGACGTCGGCGGGGCCGAGCAGGAGACCGAGATCGGAGGGGTTGATCGGCGCGGCCTCGACCTCGACGACGACCTCGTCGGGGCCGGGGGTGCCGGGGGACACCTCGACCAGATCGAGGACCAGCGTGTTGTCGCTCTTCACGGTCGAGCGCAGTTCGAGCCCGGTGGGGGTGTCGGCCATCGTCGCATCCTCTCGTATCTGTTTTCGACCCGCGGTGTGGCCCGTGGAGAACGCCCGGGTCAAGGCGTACGGTTGCAATCGGCAACGGACCCGGGCATCAGTCCTGCCGCAAACGCGCCGGTTTCGAGCGCGATTTCATATCCTTGGTCGCAAGAGAGGTTCTCCGCCGTGACATTCCGCTTTGCCTTTGCCGCTTCGCTGGCTGCGCTCGCCATCGCCACTCCCGCGACGGCGCAGGATGCCGCCGCGTGCCTCGACGCGGCGTGCACCATGACCTCGCTGTTGCCCCAGGGGACAGGAGCGGGCGCAGCGGGTGGCGACGCGACCGCGGCGACGCGCTACGGCACCTGGGGTTTCGACGAAGCGGGGATGGACCGCAGCGTGAAGCCGGGGGACGACTGGTTCCGATACGTCAACGGGACCTGGGCGAAGACCACGCAGATCCCCGCCGACCGGTCGTCCTATGGCGCGTTCGCGGTACTGCGAGACCTGTCCGAGGCGCGGACTCGCACGCTGATCGAGGGCTATGCGCCGACCGACGCCGCGAACGCGGATCGTGCGAAGGTGGCGACGCTGTACCGGGGCTTCATGGACACCGCCGCGATCGAGCGCGCGGATGCGACGCCACTGACGCAGCGGCTGGCCGCGGTGAAGGCGGCGGCGTCGAAGGACGATCTGGCGCGACTGATGGGACGATCGGTCGGCGGGTTCGGGGCGTCGTTCTTCGGCGTCGGCGTCAACGACGATGCCAAGCAGCCCGATATCTATGCGCTGAGCCTGCGCCAGTCGGGGCTGGGGCTGGGCGACCGCGAGCTGTATCTCGACGCCAAGTTCAAGCCGCAGGTCGATCGTTACCGGCAATATGTCGCGCAGATGCTGTCGATGGCGGGCTGGCCCGACGCCGAGGCGGCGGCCGCCAAGGTGGTCGCGATGGAGACGCAGGTCGCGCAGGCGCACTGGACTCGCGCGGAGAGCCGCAACCGCGACAAGACGTACAACCCGATGTCGGTGACGGAGCTGGCCGCCGCCGCGCCGGGCTTCGCGTGGACGCCGTTCTGAGATGCGGCGGGGCTGGGCAAGGCGACGCGGGTGATCGTCGGACAGAACAGCGCGGTGCCGAAGATCGCCGGCGTCTTCGCTGCCACCGATCTCGACACGCTGAAGGCCTGGCAGGCGTTCCGCACGACCGATGACATCGCGCCGATGCTTTCGAAGCGGTTCGTCGACGCGCAGTTCGATTTCCGAGCCAAGTTCCTCAACGGCCAGCCGCAGCAGCGCGAGCGGTGGAAGCGCGGCGTGGGCGTGGTCGAGCGATCGATGGGCGAGGCGGTGGGGCGCGATTACGTCGCGCTGTACTTCCCGGCGACGTCGAAGGCGAAGATGGACGTGCTGGTCGCGAACCTGCGCACCGCGCTTGGCGGGCGGATCCGCGGGCTGCCGTGGATGGGCGACGCGACCAAGCAGCAGGCGCTGGCCAAGCTCGCCAACTTCACGGTGAAGGTCGGCTATCCGAGCACGTGGCGCGACTATTCGGCGTTGCAGGTGCAGCCGGGCGACGTCGTCGGCAATGCCGAGCGCGCGCAGCGGTTCGAATGGGACTATCGCCGCAACCGGCTGGGTGGGCGCGTCGACAAGGCGGAATGGGGGATGACCCCGCAGACGGTGAACGCCTATTACAACTCGGTGAAGAACGAGATCGTGTTCCCCGCCGCGATCCTCCAGCCGCCCTTCTTCGATCCCGATGCGGACCCGGCGGTGAACTATGGCGGGATCGGCGGAGTGATCGGGCACGAGATCAGCCATGGCTTCGACGACCAGGGTCGCAAGTCCGACGGCAACGGCGTGCTGCGCGACTGGTGGACCGCACAGGATGCCGCCAAGTTCGAGGTGCAGGCCGAGAAGCTGGGCGCGCAATATGAGGCGTACAGCTTCCCCGAGGTGCCCGGGGTGAAGATCAACGGGCGCGCGTCGATGGGCGAGAATATCGGCGACCTGGGCGGCGTGCTGATCTCGCTCGATGCGTATCATCAGTCGCTGGGGGGCAAGAAGGCCAGGGTGGTCGACGGGTTCACCGGGGATCAGCGGTTTTTCCTGGGTTGGGGGCAGGTGTGGCGGACGCTGTTCCGGCCCGAGGCGCTGCGCCAGCAACTCGTCAGCGATCCGCATTCGCCGGGGCAGATCCGCGCGATCAACCCGCTGCGCAACGTCGATGCGTGGTATGCGGCGTTCGGCATCAAGCCGGGGGACCGGCAGTATCTGACTCCGGCGGATCGGGTGCGGATCTGGTGAGGCGGTGATCCGCCCTCCGTGCGCATAGGGAGGCGCGCGGAGGCAGAGGCGGGTTTCGCGGGAGTGGGTCCGCGTCGGCATGTAAGCGGCTATCATCGAGATGGGCGTCGTTATGGTCGAACTATCGTTGCCGCTGGACCGCGATCTCTGAGCGGCTATTATGGTGCGAAGATAGCAACGGCACACCGGATAGTTGCCGCTGGACCGCGATCTCTGAGCGGCTATTATCCGCAGGTCTAGATGATATCAGAGGAGTAGGTTGCCGCTGGACCGCGATCTCTGAGCGGCTATTATCTCGCCGAGCCTGTTCACCGCCGCGATCTTGTTGCCGCTGGACCGCGATCTCTGAGCGGCTATTATCGATCCCACCGCCTGGCGCGAGGTCCGCTTGTTGCCGCTGGACCGCGATCTCTGAGCGGCTATTATGGTTCCAAGGTCAGCTTGACGCTATTGATTGTTGCCGCTGGACCGCGATCTCTGAGCGGCTATTATATTGGTCGCAGAAGGGACGCGACCGCTACGGTTGCCGCTGGACCGCGATCTCTGAGCGGCTATTATGAGGTGTACGACATGTACGGCGTGCTGTTCGTTGCCGCTGGACCGCGATCTCTGAGCGGCTATTATGCCAAGCCCTGAGGCTCCAGATCGTACAGGGTTGCCGCTGGACCGCGATCTCTGAGCGGCTATTATGAAGACGGTGACTTCGTCGGGACCGATGCCGTTGCCGCTGGACCGCGATCTCTGAGCGGCTATTATCCCGCCGTCGCACAGCCGGATGGTGTGCGAGTTGCCGCTGGACCGCGATCTCTGAGCGGCTATTATTCCTCGCGATCGCGGACGAAACCATCGACGGTTGCCGCTGGACCGCGATCTCTGAGCGGCTATTATGTCCGGCGGTCGCACTGACTGCCAGCTTTGGTTGCCGCTGGACCGCGATCTCTGAGCGGCTATTATCCGCGAGCGGCACATCACGTGGGAGTGCGGGTTGCCGCTGGACCGCGATCTCTGAGCGGCTATTATGCGCTGATGTTTAAGGGCGGAGTGCGGCCGGTTGCCGCTGGACCGCGATCTCTGAGCGGCTATTATACCGACTTCTTCGTTCGTCGTGGACGCGGGTTGCCGCTGGACCGCGATCTCTGAGCGGCTATTATACATGATCCGGGCCCGCAGCGATGCCAATGGTTGCCGCTGGACCGCGATCTCTGAGCGGCTATTATGCTCGGCGAAGCGTTCGGCCGCAGCGTTCGGTTGCCGCTGGACCGCGATCTCTGAGCGGCTATTATTCGTACGCGCAAGCATCCGCACCGCGACATGTTGCCGCTGGACCGCGATCTCTGAGCGGCTATTATTTTACGGCCGAGTGATCGAGTTCGGCCGCAGTTGCCGCTGGACCGCGATCTCTGAGCGGCTATTATGACCCGATTACCGAGCCGCCGGGGATTGGCGTTGCCGCTGGACCGCGATCTCTGAGCGGCTATTATACCGAGACGCGCACCGCCGCGGCGTTCGCGGTTGCCGCTGGACCGCGATCTCTGAGCGGCTATTATGCTGCTGGCGAACCGCCTGGGTGTCGATCAGTTGCCGCTGGACCGCGATCTCTGAGCGGCTATTATGAGCTATGGTGGCAGTATGTGGCGCTGGCCGTTGCCGCTGGACCGCGATCTCTGAGCGGCTATTATGGCGTGAGCGCACCCGAAAGCCGCCCATCGGTTGCCGCTGGACCGCGATCTCTGAGCGGCTATTATAGCTCAGCCGCGCGGCGTGCGCGGGGTATTGTTGCCGCTGGACCGCGATCTCTGAGCGGCTATTATCACGCTGCGGATCCGCCGCGGTCCGGATCCGTTGCCGCTGGACCGCGATCTCTGAGCGGCTATTATACCGCGGCGATCATGCCACGTTCGCCCGAGTTGCCGCTGGACCGCGATCTCTGAGCGGCTATTATGCGGCGGTCAATCCAGATTGGGGAAATCTAGTTGCCGCTGGACCGCGATCTCTGAGCGGCTATTATCAGAGCGCCGTTGTCCTTCGGCTCCCCGTTGTTGCCGCTGGACCGCGATCTCTGAGCGGCTATTATCCGTCCACGTCGGGCGTCTGCGCTTCGGGCGTTGCCGCTGGACCGCGATCTCTGAGCGGCTATTATCGATGGCTACACGACATGGCAACCGGAAGAGTTGCCGCTGGACCGCGATCTCTGAGCGGCTATTATTCGTACGCGCAAGCATCCGCACCGCGACATGTTGCCGCTGGACCGCGATCTCTGAGCGGCTATTATTTTACGGCCGAGTGATCGAGTTCGGCCGCAGTTGCCGCTGGACCGCGATCTCTGAGCGGCTATTATGACCCGATTACCGAGCCGCCGGGGATTGGCGTTGCCGCTGGACCGCGATCTCTGAGCGGCTATTATACCGAGACGCGCACCGCCGCGGCGTTCGCGGTTGCCGCTGGACCGCGATCTCTGAGCGGCTATTATGCTGCTGGCGAACCGCCTGGGTGTCGATCAGTTGCCGCTGGACCGCGATCTCTGAGCGGCTATTATGAGCTATGGTGGCAGTATGTGGCGCTGGCCGTTGCCGCTGGACCGCGATCTCTGAGCGGCTATTATGGCGTGAGCGCACCCGAAAGCCGCCCATCGGTTGCCGCTGGACCGCGATCTCTGAGCGGCTATTATAGCTCAGCCGCGCGGCGTGCGCGGGGTATTGTTGCCGCTGGACCGCGATCTCTGAGCGGCTATTATCACGCTGCGGATCCGCCGCGGTCCGGATCCGTTGCCGCTGGACCGCGATCTCTGAGCGGCTATTATACCGCGGCGATCATGCCACGTTCGCCCGAGTTGCCGCTGGACCGCGATCTCTGAGCGGCTATTATGCGGCGGTCAATCCAGATTGGGGAAATCTAGTTGCCGCTGGACCGCGATCTCTGAGCGGCTATTATCAGAGCGCCGTTGTCCTTCGGCTCCCCGTTGTTGCCGCTGGACCGCGATCTCTGAGCGGCTATTATCCGTCCACGTCGGGCGTCTGCGCTTCGGGCGTTGCCGCTGGACCGCGATCTCTGAGCGGCTATTATGGATGCGTCGCCAACCTGTTGTGAAACAGCGGGAAAGTGACGCATCCTGATGGCCTGAAATCGGCGAGCGGCATCAGAATAGCGCCAGCTGATTCGGATTTTTGCGCGTCCGTCGTCGGCGCTGGCCGGAGAATCGGACGATATTCTCGTACTGCCGGTCGGTGAAGGTCAGGATGTGGACGTCGCCCTTGTCGGGAAGGTGGGCCTCGATCCGGCGCTGGTAGGCCTCGATCTGTTCCTTGCCGTTGCAGAATCGGGCGTAGACCGAGAACTGGCTCTTCTCGAATCCCTCGTCGAGCAGATATTCGCGGAATTTCGTCGCCGCACGGGCCTGATCGCGGGTGGTGACCGGCAGGTCGAACATCACGAAGATCCACATCAACTGATAGCCACTGAGCGATACACCATTCACGGCGCGATCGCGAGTGCGTGGAGGCGGGCGAGCTCGATCGGGGCGGGCGGAGCGGGGATCCACAGATCGGCGGCGCGGCCGGTCTGGAAGGCGGTGGCGAGCGTCTGCGCGACCCGGGTCGCGGCGTTGGCCAGCGTGGTGACGCCGGCCTCGCCGGGCAGATCGAACGCGATCAGGCCGGCGAAGGCCTGCTTGGCGGCGGGCGTGACGGTGGCTGTGCCGGTGGCGAGCAGGCGCAGCGCGAGGAGATCGACGAGCGGGCGGAACGGTTCGATCACGTCGTCGGCAAGCGCGAACGGGTTGCCGCGGTTGGCGTGGTGGACACCGATCGAAGGATGGAGCCCGGCCGCGACGACCGCGCGCGCGCACATCGAGCGCAAGATGGTGTAGCCATAGTTGAGCAGCGCGTTGGCGCCATCGAGCGACCGGTCGCGGCGAAAGTCCGAGCCCATCAAGAGCGGCCAATAGCGCCGCGCCGCTTGCGCTTCGACATTGTCGGGATCGCCCGAGCCGACGCGGCGCGCGAGCAGGTCGAACGCAGCGTGCGGCTTGCCCTCGGTTTCGAGCGCGGTGGCCTGCCAGCGGATCTTGGCGACGATCAGCCGCCGCCAGAGCTGCTTCGACAATGGCTTGCCCGCCTCCCACTGCGCGCGGATGCGGCCGTTCTGCGCATGGTGGCCGGCAAGCGGGAGGCAAACCGCGACGGGGGCGTGGTTCGACCCGCACAGCAGCAGGATCGCGCCGCGCTCTGCCAGCGCCACGACGAGGTTCGTCGACCAGGTGACGCCGTGCGCATGGACGATCACCGCGGCGACGTCGTCGAGCGGGACGCGGCCGACCTCGACGCGATCCTGCGCCACGATCAGGAAGCCGCGGTGCGCGGACAGGTGGCGGCCGTCGGTGGCGATGTCGACGATCCGCTCCATCGTGCGCGGGCGCTAGTCCGCGGTCTTCGGGCGGGTACGACGGACGGCGGTGCGGGCCGGGAAGCCGGGATCGCGGACGCGACCGGTCTCGTCGACGCCGACCTTGCGCGCGCGCCATGCCTTAAGGGTGCTGGGTGCGGGATAGATGTATTTGAATGGATCGTCGGGGTTCGCGTCGCGCGCCTTGAGCGCGCCGCCCTCGTTGGGCGGTGCGACCGCGAACTGCCTTTCCGAGAACTTGACGATCCGGACCAGGTCGCGCGGGCCGCCGTCGCGCTCGATCGCGAGGATGTCGTCGCGATGGAGTTGCATGATCCGCCTGGCCGCGGGATGCGGACGCGGGCGCTCGCCCGGCTGGTGTGCTTCGAACATCGAGACGACGACGGCACGCCATTTTCCGTCGGGCATCTCCCATATGTCGTAGCGATAATTGGAATCACCCTTGTAGCCCTTGTAGGCATGGCCCGCACGATCGCGGATCGGGATGACGGTGAGCGGTTCGGTGACGCGGACGCGGCGGATGCCGCGAAACTGCGTCGGACCGTGCGTGACGAACCGCTTGAGCGCGCGCTCCAGATCCTTGCCGTCCAGCCCCAGCGTGTCGGCGGCGAGCGCCGCGCGCAGATCTGGATCGCGAATTGCGGGAATATCCACGGGCTTGAGCGACGTTAGCGGTTTGCGCCGGACGACGATCGGCAGCCCCTTGGCGTCGCGCTCGCCGGTCAATCCGTAGGCGGTATCGTTGTGTAGTCGTCCCGCTGTCGATCCGGCGCCGTGTCCGGCGGTGCCGTGATCGGGACGGTGGCTGACGATGATCCGTCGAACCGCATCC
This sequence comes from Sphingomonas sp. Ell38C01, assembly GCF_055231975.1. Classification (NCBI taxonomy): domain Bacteria; kingdom Pseudomonadati; phylum Pseudomonadota; class Alphaproteobacteria; order Sphingomonadales; family Sphingomonadaceae; genus Sphingomonas; species Sphingomonas sp. Ell38C01. The sequence goes on from NZ_JBUYVA010000001.1 coordinate 1,722,688, forward strand.
TGCACGTCGCCGCGAAAGCCGTCCCAAGGCGGCTGGATGACGATCTTTTCGCGCCCTTCCACCCCCGTCAGCCCGGATTCGCGCGCGATCTTCTGGAGCATCGAGCGGTCGACGATGGCGATCACGATCGCGTCGATCGCATGATGGCGATGGTCGAGCCGGTTCTTGGGCTGAGCCGCGCCTCCACCGAAATTATGATCGGGCAGAAGATCGTTGAGATCGAGCTTGCGACGAACCATCTCGGTCAGGCGACCGGGTGACACCCACACCTTGCTGCTGTTCTCACCGTTGTCCGGGTAGAGCGAGGCCAGATATTCGCGTGCCAGGCGGGCGAGATGTTGCGTATCGACGAGTTGGCGAGCGAGAAAGCCGTCATTCTCGCGGAACCTCTCCATCGCATCGGGTTCGAAGCGCCAGCGCTTGTTGCGCGGAAGACGCGATGCCCGTTCGGCGATCTCATCCCAGCGGGGGCTATCGCCCCAGGCTTCCGAAGGCGAGCGCTTGCGCTTGAACCGGTTCGGCTCGCGCATGCAGACGATCTTGTTGGCATTGCTGTCGTCGAGTGTCGCGGAAAAGGGAAGGATATGATCGACTTCGACCTCGTCGGAGAACAGCCGGCGGATCGAAATCCGTTCGCCTGAATACACGCAGGTGCGCCCCATGACGTTCTCGCCGTCCAGTTCCTCCCACAATTTCAGGCGTGCGCGATTTTCGCCAGTATCCGCGACGCCGATCAGTCGCAGCGACTCCGATCGCCGCTCGGCATCCTCGCGGTTGCGCTTGTTCTGGCGATCGCGGTCCTTCTTCTCCTCGTCGGTCAGCTTGAGTTCGCGCGCCAGTTCGACCGCGATTTCGGTGGGCGGACCGAAGCGCTCGATGAGAACGTTGATCGTGCGCTTGAGTTGGTTGAGCCCGATATGAACGGTCGGGTTTGTGAGCTTGCCGAGGCGTTTTTCCTCCGAATCGGACTCTTCGCCGCTGCCGGGCATGATGTGGCGTTCGAGGACCGCGCCATAATATGGCAGCGAGCCGTGAACCGTCTCCTTACGGAATTGGCTGTGATGCCAGCCCAGCCGTTCGACCGCCTCGCTGTAGACGAGGACGCGGCCGTCTTCGGTGCGACCGTTCGTCAGCATGTCGATCAGCCCGGTCGTCGCGGTGATGCCGAAGCGGCCATGGCCCTGCGGCAGGCGAGTCTTCGCGACCGCCTCGGTCTGGTCTGGGGTGAGCGCGTAGGTTTCGGTCAGCCAGTCGCGGAAGGCCGCGATCTCCTCGTCGCTTTCGGTTTCCTCCAGCCGCGCGATGATCGTTGCCTGATCCTCGAGGGGCAGATGCGCCCAGCGGCCACCGAAGCGCGACTTCGTCGCGGTGGCGGCGTTGACCTCGTTGCCCTTAAGATCCTTGCGGTTCTCGCTTTCCTTGTTGAAACGGGCGTCCGCGTCGAGCTTCAGCACCTTGCGCAGCGATTCGAACGAGACCTTTGCCTTGTCCTTCAGCTTGAGGAGGAGCAGGTCGCGCTGTTCCGGCATCAGCCGCTCCGCGACCTGGCCGGCGCGGACGATCTTGAGCGCGTTGACTTCCTCCAGCAGGCGGCGGCGCTGGAACAGGGGGTGCGCCTTGGCGAGACGCGTCTCGCCGGCGACGAGGGTGCACGTGCCGACCTGCGGCGTCTTGAGCGGACGCTGGTGGAAGACGATCTCGAACAGGCGGTCGTGGACCTCGGGGGTCAGGACATCGGCGTGATATTGCGCCTGCGCGTGCCAGATCTCGTCGAACTCGTCCTCGATCAGCGCGCGACCCGGATAGAAGTCGTAGCCGGTGCCCTTGGCATCTTCGCCTTCCTCGGCACGCAGGCGGGTGCGGACAGACTTGCCGTCGGGATGCTCCTCGGTCGGCTGGCGGCGCAGGTGAAGCCATTCGCCGAAGGTGCGTGCGCCGTCCGCGTCGATCGCGTCGCGCAGACGTTCCACGCCGGTCGCGACCTTGCCCGCATCGTCGTCGGGCTTGTCGGTCTTGCGATTGGACTTGAAGCCGCGGCGCTGGTTCAGGTGCCAGATTGCACGCCCGAGATGGGGAAGGGGCAGCGCCTCGTCGAGCGCGCGGGCGCGCAGGGCGAAGGGGTCGAGCGCCTCGAGCGCCTTGCGCTCGACGGGGTCGGCGGGGAACAGGCCGTCGGCGACGAGATACTTCATGAGGGCCCGCTGGCGCTGCTGGAAGCGATCGCGGCGACGACGCATCGCGCGCGCCTCGCGGCGTTCCACCGCGAGCGAGGCCTTGGACTTGGGATCGCGCCCGTCGCTGAAGATCCGCGAACCCGAGTCGAGGATTCCGACCGGCCTGGGTGGTTTTTCCCCGTCGAGTTCGAGCGCCGCCCAGCCGAGCGAGTTCGTGCCGAGATCAAGACCGAGACGCCATTCCATGTGCACAACCCCCATTGCCATCTGGATCGCTTTGTCGCTGTCAGGTCAAAGTGCGATCGCACCGGAACGGAGATTTTCTCCGTCACGGCAGGTGTAGACTGGCGAGGCGCTCGCCCGATGTCCAATAGATCGGACGGGTATCGACGGTTATCGAACCGGCGCCCCGCCTGTCCAAATGTGGACTTCGTCGGAATTGCACCGAAACGGATCATAATGGCGGATATGGTCGGCAATCGACGCTTGACCCCGCCCGAGCATTCGGTATCCTGCATCACTCAGAGATCGCGGTCTGGCGGTTAACAAGTGTCAGTACGCACCAGATAGGGCCAGCGCCATGGCGCTGGCCTTTTTCGTTCGGATCGTCGGCGATCACCGTGCTCCGAACCGGATCCCGAGGATATTCGCAACCCTAGAGTCGGATGACATCAAGCTGACCCATATCCTGAGTTGACGAGGTAGTTGCGGCATTCTGCGGGGGAGAAGGCATCGAGAAGCGTGCCGACGCGTCTCCATGTTGCCTCGTGGGATCGCTCGGCGGCCTTGCGCATGAGGTGTTTGATCTTGGCGAAAACCTGCTCGATCGGGTTCAGGTCCGGGCTGTAGGGCGGCAGGAACAGCAGCCTGGCACCGACCGCACGGATAGCGTTGCGGATGGCGGGTTTCTTGTGGCTGGAGAGGTTGTCCATGATGACGACGTCGCCGGGCGACAGCGTCGGCACGAGGCACTGCTCGATATAGTCGGTGAAGCTTTGCGCGTTGACCGGCTGGTCCAGCACGCACGGCGCGTCGATCCGGTCGCAGCGCAGCGCCGCCAGGAACGTCATCGTGCGCCAGTGGCCGTAGGGCACCTTGGCATGGAGCCGCTGGCCGACCGGTGCCCAACCGCGCAAGGGGGCCATGTTCGTCTTCACCCACGTCTCATCGATGAAGACGAGACGCGCCGGATCAAGCCGACCCTGGTATTTCTTCCACTGCGCCCGACGCCGGGCGATCGCGGGACGGAGTTGTTCGGCGGGCATCACGCTTTTTTTTGAAGCTCAGCCCCTCGACATGGGCGAACCGCCAGACCTGAACATAGTCGACCTTCACGTCGCGGCTCGCCAACTCCGCTACCAGTCCACGCAAGGTGAAGTCGCGGGTCATCCGCTCCAGCAGCCAGTCACGTGTCGCGCCGGACAGGATGTTGGATCGGCGACCACCCATCCGGCTCGGTGCGGCGCTGCCCGTATCGCGAAAGCGCCGCACCCATTTGATCGCCGAACTCGGCGCCACCCCGAAGCGTGAAGCAGCCGCGTGACACGACATGCCATCGGTGATTACCGCCCTGACCACCCGTTCCCGCAGGTCCATCGAATACGGCTTTGACATGCTGGCTGGCCTCCTTCGCCAGCCGGCACATTGAATCAGATCGCCAGCCCCATGGGAATCCTCAGCGATTCAGATCTACGTCATCACGCTCTAGTGCAATCGCCGGCGCCGTCATCGGCCGGGCGTGTCTGACAGTGCGCCGGCGAAGCGAACGTGACGGCGAGAAGGCCCTGGACTGCCCCGTGATCCAGGCCGCGCGCGCGCTATTGTCGCTGCGTCATCACGGTGTCGCGCAACTGCTCCTGTCGCGATGAAGATTCACACGAACTCAACCTCGGCGGCAATGCTGAACTTGAGACCCGCGGGCGGGTGTCGGGGCTCGGCAACGAGTGCTGCGGCGTCCGCAAACCCGATCGGAACGGCGACGATTCGGGATCATGCCTGTGTACGACCGGCGCAAACCACCGTAGCCCGGACGTTACTCCGGACAACAGGCCCAGCGGGGTGGCTGGGGTCGTTGCTAAGTCTTTGAAAAGCTGGTGCACCCGACTGGATTCGAACCAGTGGCCTCTGCCTTCGGAGGGCAGCGCTCTATCCAGCTGAGCTACGGGTGCGTGGGCGAAAGCGACTAGCGCAAGGTTTGGCCGGGCGCCAGCGATTTTCTAGCGGGACGCGAGGGTGACGGGCTGGAATTTTCCGAGGCCGCAGCTGGCGCCCGTCTGGAGGGGGGCGGTGTAGAGGACGGTCACGAAGTCGGCCGAGCAGAGCTGGCTGAGCGAGGTCGCGTAGCTGAACCGCCGTTCGAAGCCGAGCCCGGGGCAGCCCCCGGCCGGGAGGGTGTTTCGGTAGACGGCGCGGTCGCGCATCACGAAATCGATGATGCCGTCGCTGCGGACGCGGCTTTCGCGGATGCCCGAAAGCGGAATGCAGTCGCGAGGAGCACCGGCCGGGGTGGCGGCGGGCATGGCGTCGCGGTCCCGCGCGCCGGCGGTAGCGGCGAATGCCATGGCGACGACGGCGAGGGAAAGGTGGGGGCGCATCGACTCTCCTATGCCTCGGTCGTTGCAGGCGCGTGCGCCGGCGCCTGGGACTTAGGCTTAAACGCGCAGAGATCGGATACGATGCAGCGCCAGCATTCGGGCTTGCGCGCCTTGCAGACGTAGCGGCCATGCAGGATCAGCCAGTGATGGGCGTGGAGGCGGAAGGGTTGCGGCGTGGCCTTGTCGAGTTTCAGCTCGACCGCGAGCGGGGTCTTGCCGCGGGCGAGGCCGGTGCGGTTGCCGATGCGGAAGATATGGGTGTCGACCGCGAAGGTTTCCGCGCCGAACGCGACGTTCAGGACGACGTTGGCGGTCTTGCGGCCGACGCCGGGCAGCGCCTCCAGCGCGGCGCGGTCGGCGGGCACCTGGCCGCCGTGATGCTCGATCAGCGCGTGCGAGAGCGCGATGACGTTCTTCGCCTTGGTGTTGAACAGCCCGATCGTGCGGATGTGGTGCTTGAGCGCCGCCTCGCCAAGCTCGACCATGTCGGCGGGGCTCTTCACCTCGGCGAAGAGCGCGCGCGTCGCCTTGTTCACGCCTGCGTCGGTCGCCTGCGCGGAAAGGACGACCGCGACGAGGAGCTGGAAGACGTTGCCCGATTCCAGCTCGGTCTCGGGGTGCGGATTGGCCTCCGCGAGGCGACGGTAGAATTCGAAGACGTCTGTCTTTTTCATGGCGCCGTCGTCAAAGCCCGAGGACCTCGCGCATCGAATAGCGGCCCGCGGGCTTGTCGGCGAGCCAGAGCGCGGCCTTGATCGCGCCGCGCGCGAAGAGCGAGCGGTCCTCGCCGCGATGGCCGAGCTCGATGCGCTCGCCCTGGCCGGCGAAGACGACCATGTGATCGCCGACGACGGTGCCGCCGCGCAGCGCGGAGAAGCCGATCGTGCCCTCGGTCCGCGCGCCCGTCAGCCCCGCGCGTGCGTCGACGCGCAACTCGCCCAGCGTCGTCCCGCGGCCCGCCGCGGCGGCGTCGCCGAGGAGGTTGGCGGTGCCCGAGGGAGCGTCGACCTTGTGGCGGTGGTGCATCTCGACGATCTCGATATCCCACTCGGGGCCGAGCCGGGAGGCGGCTTCCTCGACCAGCACCGCGAGCAGGGTGACGCCGAGCGAGGTATTGCCGGTCTGCAGCACCGCGACCTCGCGCGCGGCGACATCGATCGCGGCGTGATGCGATGCGCCGAAGCCGGTGGTGCCGATGACGATCGGGGTGCCGGCGGCGACCGCGGCGGCGAGATGCGCCTCGAGCGCGGCGGGCGTGGAGAAGTCGACGAGGACATCGGCGGCGCGGGCGAGCGGGGCGGGATCCTCGCGCGCGTCGGTGCCGCCAGCGAGCGTGGCGCCCTCGATCTCGGTGAGGTCGGCGATCGCGCGACCCATCCGGCCGGCGCTGCCGTAGATGCCGATCGCGGTTGCGCGGAGGATTTGGGGACTCATCGATTCGCGGCCTTCTGTTGGGGCGCTCCCTTGCCATGGATCGGCGGGTGGGGGACACCCCCAACGAGCGGAAGCTGGACCCCGGATCCAGTCCGGGGCGACGCCGGGGCAGGGGCGCCTAGCGGGTCGCGAGCGCCCAGCGCAGGACGGTGCCGAGGCCACGGGTGGCGGTGCGGAGCGCGGGGCGTGCCGGGGAGCGTGCGTAGCCGTGCATCGCCTGTGCCCATATCGGGAGCAGGTCGACGCCAGCCTGCATCATCAGCGCGTTGGCGGGGGCCAGTGCGGCGTGGGTGGCGGGTTGCGACATCAGGGTGCGCGCGACGTCGCGGGTGCGGTGGTCGGCGCGCAGGTCCGGGCGGATGCGGGTATAGTAGGCGGCGATCTCCGCACGGCTGGCGGGGACGTCGGTCGCGCCGAGACGACGGGCGATCTCGGCGACCTGCGCGAGATACGCGTCCTGTCGCGCGGGGGAGAAGGCGGCATCCTTGTAGCGCAGGTGCGCGCGCAGGAAGCTGTCGACCTCCGCGACATGGACCCAGGTGAGCAGCGCGGGATCGTTCGCGGAATAGGGCGTGCCGTCGGGCAGCGTGCCGTGGACATGGTCGTGGACCGCGCGGACGCGCGCGATCATCGCCTCGGCGGTCTCGGTCGAGCCGAAGGTGGTCGCGGCGATGAACTGCGCGGTGCGGCGGAGGCGCCCGCTGGCGTCGCGGCGGAAATCGGAGTGGTCCCAGATGCCAGCCAGCGCGAGCGGGTGGAGCATCTGGAGCATCAGCGCGGAGACGCCGCCGATCATCATCGCGGTGAAATCGCCATGCACCGCCCAGGCTGGCGAGCCGGGACCGAACAGCCCGTCGTCGCCGGGCGGACGGGAGAGATCGAGCTGACGCGACCCGACGAGGCCGCGGATCCGGTCGCCGAGCGCGGTGCGGAGCGACGGCCCGCGCATCAGTCGCGCGGCGGCCCGAACACCGACCAGCCGGTGCGGTCCGCCAGCATCTCGAGCGCGCGGACGCCGAGCATCGAATTGCCGTGCTGGTCGAGATTGGGCGACCATACCGCAACCGCGGCGGTATCGGGCGCGATGGCGAGGATGCCGCCCGCGACCCCGCTCTTGGCGGGCAGGCCGACGCGCACCGCGAAATCGCCCGAGCCGTCATAATGCCCGCACGTCATCATCAGTGCCAGGATGCGGCGCATGCGTTTCGCGACGGCGTCCGCCCCCGAATCGTCGGGTCGGCGGCGGGTGTTGGCGAGGAACAACCCGGTCCGCGCCAGTTGCGTGCAATCGAGGCGGATCGCACATTGGCGGACATAGGCCTCCATCACGTCGTCGATCGCGCAGACCAGATTACCATGATGGCGCGCGAAGCTCATGATCGCGCGGTTGAGGTCGCTCGCGTCCTGCTCCGTTTCCATCACGCTGTCGTCGAGCGAAAAGGCGTCGTCGCCAAGCTGGCGGCGGACCAGATCGACGACCGCGCCGCGCTCGCGGTGGTCGGGCAGGTGCTCGACCAGCATGTCGACGACGACGAGCGCGCCGGCGTTGATGAACGGGTTGCGCGGGATGCCCTTGGTCCGTTCGAGATCGATGATCGAGTCGAACGGATCGCCCGAGGGTTCGCGGCCGACGCGCTTGAACACCGCATCGCCGATCGCGGCGGTGGCGCATTCGAGCGCGAAGACCTTGGCGATGCTCTGGAGCGCGAAGGGCGTGGTCGCCGCCCCGCCGGTGACGAGCGCGCCGTCCGTGGTGGCCACCGCGATGCCGAACGGGCCTGGGGCGAGGCTTTCGTCCTTCGCGTCCGCGGAGGCCTCGATCGCCAAGGCGTCAGCGGCGATCTCCTCTGCGATGGCGGGGACGATGCTGGCGAGATCGTTGGGCATCCGGGACTTTCGCGGGAAATGGGCTTCTGTAACTCGCGGTCGACAGCAAAATGTCCGTGACGGTTGCGAGCGGCGGCGAGGGCGATAGGATCGCGGGCATGACAGGCGTGCGCAACATCGTCGTGCTGACCGGGGCGGGCATCTCTGCCGAAAGCGGAATCGCAACGTTCCGCGGGCCGGGCGGGCTGTGGGAGGGACACCGGGTCGAGGATGTGTGCACGCCCGAGGCGCTGGCGGCGGACCCGGTGCTGGTCCACCATTTCTACGATGCACGGCGGGCGGCGCTGGCGGGGGTGGAGCCCAATGCGGCGCACCGGGCGTTCGCGCGGCTCGATGCGGCATGGCCGGGCGATCTGCTGATCGTGACGCAGAACGTCGACGACCTGCACGAGCGTGCTGGCGCACGGCGGATGCTGCACATGCATGGCAAACTGCGGTCGGCGCTGTGCGCGGCGTGCGGGGAGCGCGTCGCGTGGGAGGGGGCGTTGCCGCCGGGGAGCGTGTGCGGCGCGTGCGGGGCGGCGGCGCTGCGGCCCGACATCGTGTTCTTCGGGGAGATGCCCTATGCGATGGACGCGATCGAGGCGGCGATCGCGGCGTGCGACCTGTTCGTGTCGGTGGGGACGTCGGGCGCGGTGTATCCGGCGGCGGGGTTCGTGCGGATGGCGAACGCCTATGGCGCGGCGACGCTGGAGCTGAACCTCGAGCGATCGGCGGGGAGTACGTGGTTCGGCGAGACACGCCTGGGGGCGGCGGGGATGTTGGTGCCGGCGTGGGTGAGCGAGGTGCTGGGGTAGAGCGATCCTTTCAGGGAAGGTGCGTCATCGTATGTGGCGAAGCCCCTCCACCAGCCTTTGGCTGGTCCCCCTCCCCGCGAGCGGGGAGGATATTCACTCCACCCAGTCTAGGCCGATGTCGCGGTAGACGCCCTTGTCCTCGTCCCAGCCGGGCTTGACCTTGACGTGGAGGTAGAGGTGGACGGGGCGGTCGAGCAGCGTTGCGAGTTCGGCACGCGCCTTCGCCCCGATTTCCTTGATGCGCTGGCCGCCCTTGCCGAGGACGATCGCGCGCTGCGTGGGGCGTTCGACGAGGATCTGCTGGTGGATCTCTACCGATCCGTCCTGGCGCTCGTCGAACTTCTCGGTCTCGATCGTCGAGGCGTAGGGGAGCTCGGCATGGAGCTGGAGATAGAGCTGCTCGCGCGTCACCTCCGCGGCCATCGCGCGTTCGGTGGCGTCGGAGACCTGATCCTCGGGATGGTGCCACGGCCCCTCGGGCATCGCGGCGGCGAAGATACGCTTCAGTTCGGGCAGGCCATCGCCGGTCTGCGCGCTGACGAAGAAGGTCTCCTTGAAGTCGAGCAGCGCGTTGAGGCGTTCGGCGTGGAGCAGCAGCTTGGGCTTGTCGGCGAGATCGACCTTGTTGAGGATCAGGTAGAGCGGCTCGGGGCGGCCCTTCAGGCTCTCCGCGATGTCGGTCACCTTCGCGCCGAGCCCACCCTTGGCGTCGACCACCAGCGCGATCAGGTCCGCGCCGTCCGCGCCGCCCCAGGCCGCGGCGACCATCGCGCGATCGAGCCGGCGCTTGGGCTCGAAGATGCCGGGCGTGTCGACGAGCAGGATCTGCGCATCGCCCTCGATCGCGACGCCCATCAGCCGGGTGCGCGTCGTCTGCGCCTTGGGGCTGACGATCGCGACCTTCTGGCCGACGAGCGCGTTGACGAGGGTGGACTTGCCGGCGTTGGGGGCGCCGACGATCGCGACGAGGCCGCAGGATCTGGAGTGGGAGGGCTGCTCGGCGGGGGTATCGGTCATGGTGTCGGCCTGGGTTCGGGCCGCCCTTCGACAAGCTCAGGGCGAACGGGTATCGGAGGTGTCACCTGCCCCAGTATCCGTTCGCCCTGAGCTTGTCGAAGGGCGGCCTGCGGTTTGTCGGTTTCGGGACAGGCGGGAGAGCATATCCCAATCGCCTTGGATGAGCGCCTCCTTCTTCGCGCGCGTCCAGCCCTTGATGCGGCGTTCGGCTTCGAGCGCCTCGATACGGGTCGAGAATTCCGCGCTCCATACGAGGGTGATGGGGCGGCGGTGTTTCGTGTGGCCGTCGATCGCGCCGGTCTGGTGCTGGCTGAGCCGGTGCTCGAGATGATCGGTGTGGCCGCAGTAGAAGCTGCCGTCGTTGCAGCGCAGAAGATACGCCCAGAAGGTCACCGGGTCGTGCGCGTGGCGGGCCGCCCTTCGACAGGCTCAGCGCGAACGGTCTTTCTTGCCGGCGCCTCGGGCACAGCGCTCACCACCGCCAGCAGCGCCTTCGCCGCCGCGGTTTCCGCTTCCTGCTTGCTACCGCCCGTCGCATCGGCGTCGGCGAGCTTGGCGATGCTGGCGCGCACCGTGAATCGCGGGGCGTGGCCGGGGCCAGAGCGGTCGGTGATCTCGTAGGTGGGGGGCTTGCGGTTGTGCGCGGCGGCCCATTCCTGGAGTGCGGATTTGGGGTGCTGCGGCACCGCGGCTTCGCGCTGGATGCGGTCGGCCCAGAGGCGGCGGACGAGGGCGCGAGCGGTGGGGGGGCCGGCGTCGAGGAAGGTCGCGCCGATCAGCGCCTCCATGACGTCGCCGAGCACGTTGTCGCTGGCGGACGCGCCGTCGTCGCGCGCCTGCTTGCCGAGGCGGAGGTGGTCGGGGACGCCGAGCGCGCGCGCGACGTCTGCGCAGACCGCGCCCGTTACCAGCGCGTTGAAGCGCTTCGACAGCGAGCCCTCGGGCTCCTTCGGGAACAGCTCGTACAACCACTCCGCGACCGCGACGCCCAGCACGCGATCGCCGAGGAACTCGAGGCGTTCATAGCTTTCCGCGGACTGGCTGCCGTGCGTCAGCGCGCGACGGTAGAGCGCGAGGTCACCGGGCGCGTGGCCGAGCGCGTGCGCCAGCCACTGCGCGTCGTCGCTCAAAACCCGCCCCCGATACGCTCCCACCTGGCCGCGCTGAACCACGTCCAAGGCAGCAGCCAGCTGGCCGAGCCGTCGGTGGAGAAGAACAGCACCTGCGCCTTGCCCTCGATGCGCTCCATCGGGATGTAGCCCATGCCCTCGGGCGGCGGAAAGCGGCTGTCGGCGGAATCGTCGCGGTTGTCGCCCATCAGGAAGACGTTGCCCGCGGGGACGGTGTAGACCCCGGTATCGTCGGCGACCGGAATGTCGGCCTGATCGAGCACTTCGTAAGCACGACCGCTGGGCAGCGTCTCGCGGAAGCGCGGGTAGCGGCAGATCGCAGTGCCGTCGGCATCGGTGCCCTGGAACTGCGCGCCGCACTTGTCGGGGCCGAAATTGGGCGACAGCGGGAAGACGAAATCGGCGATACGCTGTTTCGGGATGGGCTTCCCGTTCAGGATCACCTGACCGTTCCGCATCTGGATCGTGTCGCCGGGCAGGCCGATGACGCGCTTGATGACGTCGTGGTCGTCGGGGCCGGTCGAGCGGAAGACGACGGTGTCGCCGCGCACCGGATCGCTCGCGAAGATGCGGCCCGGGATCAGCGGGACGCCCCACGGGAGCGACCAGCGCGAGAAGCCGTAGTTCCACTTCGACACGAACAGATAGTCGCCGATCAGCAGCCGCGGCAGCATCGACTCGGAGGGAATCGAGAAGGGCGAGAAGATGAAGCTCCTGAGGATCAGCACCGCGAGCGCGAGCTTCAGGAAGAAGCGGATCGTCTCGCTGGTTTCGGAGCGAGCGGGGGCGCGCTGGGGCTTGGCGGTTTTGGGTCTGGCCATGATCCGCGGCTTGATGGGCGCGGGCGGGCACGTCAAGGTCGCCATTCGTCGGGCCGGCGCTTGTCGAAGCGCGGCCTTCCTTCTACCGCCCGATCGAACGCAGACGGGCGGGACCCCGATGGGCTCCGCACAAACGGATCGGGGATACGGATCATGGCGGATTGGTCGCAGATCGAGGCGCTGCCTCAGGTAAAGCTCGAGCAGCTGTTCGCGGACGATGCGGAGCGGCTCGGCAAGCTGTCGCTCGACGTGGCGGGCATTCATTTCGACTGGTCGAAGACGCATCTGACGAGCGAGGCGATCGCGGCGTTCGAAGCGCTGGCGAAGGCGCAGGACCTGGCCGGCAAGCGCGAGGCGATGTTCGGCGGCAAGCACGTCAACGTCACCGAGGACCGCCCGGTCGAGCATACCGCCGAGCGCGGCGAGGGGCTGGCGGAGAGCGTCGCACGCGCGGGCGCCTATCATGCGCGGATGCGCGCGGTGATCGACGCGATCGCGGCGGACGCGTTCGGCGAGATCCGCAACGTCCTGCATGTCGGGATCGGCGGTTCGGCGCTGGGGCCGCACCTGCTGGTCGACGCGTTGGGGCGCGACAACGACCGGTATGACGTCGCGATCGTCTCGAACGTCGACGGCATGGCGCTGGACGACGTGTTCGAGCGGTTCGATGCGCAGACGACGATGCTGGTGGTGGCGTCCAAGACCTTCACCACGACCGAGACGATGATGAACGCCGAAAGCGTGATCGCGTGGATGACCGAGCATGGCGTCGAAGATCCCTATGGCCGCGTGATCGCGCTGACCGCGTCGCCCGAGAAGGCGGTGGAATGGGGCGTCGACGAGACGCGCGTGCTGCCGTTCGGCGAGGGCGTCGGCGGGCGCTATTCGCTGTGGTCGTCGATCGGGTTCCCGGCGGCGATCAAGCTGGGGTGGGACCAGTTCTCCGAGTTGCTGGAAGGCGCCGCCGAGATGGACCGGCATTTCCGGCTGGCCGCGCTCCACGAGAACGCGCCCGCGCTGGCGGCGTTCGCGGACCTCTATTACACGCAGGTGCGCCATGCCGAGACGCGCGCGCCTTTCGCCTATGACGAGCGGCTGCGGCTGTTGCCGAGCTATCTCCAGCAGCTGGAGATGGAATCGAACGGCAAGCGTGTGACGGTCGACGGCGAGCCCGTCGGCCGCCCGACCGCGCCGATCACCTGGGGCGGCGTCGGCACCGACGCGCAGCATGCGGTGTTCCAGCTGCTCCACCAGGGCACGCATCTGGTGCCGGTCGAGTTCCTGGCGGTGATCGAGCCGGGCGACACGCTGCCCGAGGAGCATCACCGCCAGCTGCTGCTCAACGCGTTCGCGCAAGGGGCGGCGCTGATGAAGGGCAAGGCGAACCCCGAGGATCCGGCGCGGGCGTATCCGGGCGACCGGCCGTCGTCGACGCTGCTGCTCGACACGCTCGACGCGCGGACGCTGGGCGCGCTGATCGCGTTCTACGAGCACCGCGTGTTCGTGAACGGCGTGCTGCTGGGGATCAATTCGTTCGACCAGTTCGGGGTGGAGCTTGGCAAGGAGATGGCGAAGGCGGCGGCGCAGGGCGGGGGCGATTTCGACCCCTCGACGACCGACCTGATCGCGCGCGCCGGGCTGGCATAGGGCGCGGGAGCCGGACGACGGCGGGCGCGTTGGGGAATCATGTCGATCCTTCCCTCCGCGCTCGCCCTTCCTCTCCTGCTCGCCACGCCGACGACGGTCGCGCAGATGAAATGGGAACGGCGGGTGCTGATCGTGTCGGCGCAGACCGGATCCGATCCTGCGCTGGCGGCTCAGCGCCGCATCATCGAGGCGTGGCGCGAGGAGGGGGCGGATCGGGACCTGGTCGTGGTCGACGTGATCGGCGACCGGGTGACCGGCGCGACCGACACCGCCCTGTCGCTGCGGCGGGCGCATCGGCTGCCCGTTGGCCGGTTCGCGGTGGTGCTGGTCGGCAAGGACGGCGGCGACAAGCTGCGCGCCGATCGGCCGCTGAGTGCAGAGCGGTTGCGCGCGACGATCGATGCGATGCCGATGCGACGGGCGGGGGAGCGGTGACTGGCATCGATCGATGACAAACGCTATGTGTATCGTTCGACGGAGCGGTACACATGCGGACGAATATCGAGATCGATGATTGGCTGATGGCGGAGGCCATGGAGGCGCTTGGCGTGACGACTAAGCGTGAGGCGGTCGAACGGGCGCTGCTTGATGCCGTGCGCGTGCGACGGCAGCAGAAGGCGCTGGACGGCCTTTGGGGGCTTGGCTGGGACGGCGATCTGGACGCGATGCGGACCGAGCGACCGATCGAATGGGGCTGATCCTTGTCGACAGCAGCGTGTGGATCGACTTCCTGCACGCACGGCGGACTTTGCACACGATGGCGGTCCGTCAGCTTGCCGCGGCGAAGGAGCGGCTGGCGGTCGGCGATCTGGTTCTCGCCGAGGTTCTTCAGGAAGCGCGGAGCGAACGCGCGTTCGGCACCGCGCTGGAACTGCTGTCGACTTTCGATCCGATCGTGATCGGCGACCCCAGAGTCGCCGTCGAAGCCGCGCGCAATTATCGCACGCTGCGCGACCGCGGGATCACGGTTCGCAAGACGATCGACACGTTGATCGCAACCCGGTGCATCCTCGATGGTTTGCCTTTGCTCTACAGCGATCGCGATTTCGACCCCTTCGTCGAGCATCTGGGCTTGCGGTCCGCGCTCGACATGCTCCCAACCCTTTCCCGAAAGTGACCTGAATGTCCGACTATGACTACGACCTGTTCGTCATCGGTGCGGGCTCGGGTGGCACGCGGGCGTCGCGGGTCGCGGCGGCACACGGCGCGAAGGTGGCGGTGGCGGAGGAATACCGAGTCGGCGGGACCTGCGTGATCCGGGGGTGCGTGCCCAAGAAGCTGCTCGTCTATGGCGCGCATTTCGCGGAGGATCTGCGCGACGCGAAGAAGTTCGGGTGGCAGGTGCCCGATGCGTGCGAATTCGACTGGATCACGCTGCGCGACAACGTGCTGGCGGAGGTCGACCGGATCAACGGCGCGTATACGCAGACGCTGGAGAGCCACGGCGTCGACATCATCCATGCGCGCGCCGAGGTGACGGGGGCGCATTCGCTCAGGTTGTCCGACGGGCGCGAGGTGACCGCGAAGACGATCCTCGTCGCGGTGGGGGCGGAGCCGCTGGTGCCGCAATGCCCGGGATCCGAACACGGCATCACCTCGAACGAGGCGTTCCATCTCGACGCGATCCCCAGGCGGGTGCTGATCGCGGGCGCTGGCTATATCGCCAACGAGTTCGCGGGGATCTTCCACCAGCTCGGCGCGCACGTGATCCTGATGAACCGGACGAAGGAGATCCTGCGTGGGTACGATCTGTCGATCCGCGACCGGCTGCTCCAGATCAGCATGATGAAGGGGCTGGAGTTCAAGTTCGACGCCGCGTTCGAGGGGATCGACAAAAGCGAGGACGGGTGCCTGACCGTCAGGATGTCGAACCACGAGCCGGTGACGGTCGACATGGTGATGTTCGCGACGGGGCGCGTGCCGAACACGAAGGGGCTGGGGCTGGAGAGCGCGGGCGTCGAACTGGACGAGAAGGGCGCGATCGTGGTGGACGACGACAACCGCTCGACCTGCGACAGCATCTATGCGGTCGGTGACGTGACCAACCGGGTGCAGCTGACCCCGGTCGCGATCCGCGAGGGGCAGGCGTTCGCGGACACGGTGTTTGGGGGCAAGCCGACGAAGGTCGATTACGACTGCATCCCCTCGGCGGTGTTCAGCCATCCACCGCTGGCGGGCGTGGGAATGACGGAGAGCGAGGCCAAGCAGAAGCTGGGATCGGTGCGCGTCTATTCGTCCGACTTCCGGCCGATGAAGAACGTGCTGGCGGGGCGCGACGAGCGCGCGCTGTACAAGATGGTGTGCGATGGCGAGACGGGGCGCGTCGTCGGGCTGCACATGATCGGGCCCGACGTGCCCGAGATCCTGCAGGCGGCGGCGGTCGCAGTGAAGGCGGGGTTGACGAAGGACCAGTTTGACCAGACGGTGGCGCTGCATCCGTCGATGGCGGAAGAGCTGGTGCTGATGCGGTGAGGGAGATGTGACGATGTTGAAGTGGGCGCTGGCAGGTATCGCCTTGGCGGGAGCCACTGCTCCGGCCAACGCCGTTGCAACTGAGCCGGCCATGGTCCGCGTTCCTGCTGCCGATGCCGTTACCGCCCGCTTTCTCGACGCCTTGAAGGCCGGAAAAACAGAGGGCGTCGTAGAGTCCCTGCTGGCATCGTCACCGCTTTGGCAGAACAAGACTCTCGAAGTGCAGAACATGCGGACGCAGATCACAGGGGCGATCCAGGCCTATGGCCCTATCACGTCCTATGAGCTTATCGAGAGCAAGCCGCTCGGGTCGAGCGCAATTCGGCAATATTATCTGGTGCGGCAGGCCAAGATGGTCACGCGGTGGGAGTTCGAACTGGTGCATCTCCAGAACGACTGGGCTGTGGCGTATTTCGGCTTCGACGATCAGGTTCGTAGCTGGTTCTGACCGAAGGGCAGGATGCCCTCGTATACCGCCATATCCGGCGCGCCGGGCACCGTCGCTCCGGCGCGCAGCAGGAAGGCGTGGCGGACGATTTCGGCCTGTTGCTCGATGCCGTAGCGTTTGAGCGTCCAGCCGGGCTTTACGCTATAGTGGTAGCGGCAGAACGGGTGCCTCGCCAGCGGGAGGTACACGCCGCGCTGGTGCTGCCAGACGTGGCACATCTCGTGGACGAACAGCCCCTGCGCGTCGAGCGGGGCGGTGGTGAAGTCGTCGCGGTAGAGCGCGCCCTTCGGATGGAAGTGGAGCGAGCCGGTGGGCGCCATCACGGTGTCGCGCGGCTGGAAGAACGCCCATTTGCGGTTGCGCACGCGGACCGGGGCATAGTCGATCGCATCGCCGTAGACGCTGCGGGCCAGCGCGATCTCTCCGGGGGTGAGGGGGCGGTCTTCGGACACTGTACCTGATATCCCGCTCAAGCCGTTCGTTTCGAGCGGAGATGGGGGATCGCTCGAAACGAACGGTGGGTGAGCAGGCGAGGAGACATCCCGCCCTAGAACTCCGGCGCGGGATCGCCGGCGGCGACGACGCGGGCGGGCGCCTCGATGCGCAGGCCGTCGGAGAAGGTGAGCGTGAAGGTGACGCGCCCGCCGGGCTTCGTGATCGGGTTGACACCGAACAGCATCAGGTGCCTGCCGCCGGGCACGAAGGCGACGTCGGTGTTGGCGGGGATGCGGACCGAGGGGATCGCGTCCATCGTCATCATGCCGTTCTGCGCGCGCATGCTCTCGTGCATCTCGGTGCGGACCGCGACGTTGGTGGAGACGGCGACCAGCGTCGCATCCTGCGGCCCGCCGTAGAGCGTGACGTAGCCCGCAGCCGGGCGGCCGGGGACGGCGGCGAGGCGGACCCAGCCGTCGCGTGCGGTGCGCGCGGGCTCCTTCGCGCATCCTGCGAGGGAGCACAGGACGGCGGCGATGGCCAAGGACTTGCGCACGTTCTCGATCTTTCCCTGCACGGTACACCTTATGGAACCGTCATCGACCCTATGCGTGCGACCGTCTTGCGGCAAGGCGAACCCCTCCTATATCCGGCCAAGCAGATGCGGTTCGCGTC
Organism: Sphingomonas sp. Ell38C01; assembly: GCF_055231975.1. Taxonomy (NCBI): domain Bacteria; kingdom Pseudomonadati; phylum Pseudomonadota; class Alphaproteobacteria; order Sphingomonadales; family Sphingomonadaceae; genus Sphingomonas; species Sphingomonas sp. Ell38C01. The sequence goes on from NZ_JBUYVA010000001.1 coordinate 1,740,219, forward strand.
GCCGGAACGGGGCGCGGCCGCGATACGGTTTTACTATCGGCAGGGGCTAGAAGAGCACTCATGGCAAAAGTTATCGGCATCGATCTGGGTACGACCAACAGCTGCGTCTCCGTGATGGAAGGCGGCAAGCCCAAGGTCATCGAGAATGCGGAAGGCGCGCGCACCACGCCGTCGATCGTCGCCTTCGCCAAGGACGGCGAGCGGCTGGTCGGCCAGCCGGCCAAGCGCCAGGCGGTGACGAACGGCGACAACACGATCTTCGCGGTGAAGCGCCTGATCGGCCGCCGCTTCGACGACCCGATCACCAAGAAGGACACCGAGCTGGTCCCGTACAAGATCGCGCGCGGGCCGAACGGCGACGCGTGGGTTTCGGCGGGCGGCAAGGATTATTCGCCGTCGCAGATCAGCGCCTTCACGCTCCAGAAGATGAAGGAGACCGCGGAGTCGTATCTCGGCGAGACGGTGACGCAGGCGGTCATCACCGTACCGGCGTATTTCAACGACGCGCAGCGGCAGGCGACCAAGGACGCGGGTCAGATCGCAGGGCTGGAAGTGCTGCGCATCATCAACGAGCCGACCGCGGCGGCGCTCGCCTATGGGCTGGAGAAGCAGGACGGCAAGACGATCGCGGTCTATGACCTCGGCGGCGGCACGTTCGACGTCTCGATCCTCGAGATCGGCGACGGCGTGTTCGAGGTGAAGGCGACCAACGGCGACACCTTCCTGGGCGGCGAGGACTTCGACAACAAGATCGTCCAGTTCCTGGCGGACAGCTTCAAGAAGGACGAGGGGATCGACCTCGCCAAGGACAAGCTGGCGCTCCAGCGGCTGAAGGAAGCCGCGGAGAAGGCCAAGATCGAGCTGTCGTCGGCAGCATCGACCGAGGTGAACCTGCCGTTCATCACCGCGGACCAGAACGGGCCGAAGCATCTCGTCAAGACGATCACGCGCACCGATCTGGAGAAGCTGGTCGACGACCTCATCAAGCGTACGATCGAGCCGATGAAGAAGGCGCTGGCGGATGCGGGCGTGAAGGCGGACGAGATCAGCGAAGTCGTGCTGGTGGGCGGCATGACGCGTATGCCCAAGGTGCGCGAGGCGGTGAAGGCGTTCTTCGGCAAGGAGCCGCACACCGGCGTCAACCCCGACGAGGTCGTCGCGATGGGCGCCGCGATCCAGGCGGGCGTGTTGCAGGGCGACGTCAAGGACGTGCTGCTGCTCGACGTGACCCCGCTGTCGCTGGGCATCGAGACGCTGGGTGGCGTGTTCACGCGGATGATCGACCGCAACACGACGATCCCGACGAAGAAGGCGCAGACCTATTCGACCGCGGACGACAACCAGGGCGCGGTGACGATCCGCGTGTTCCAGGGCGAGCGCGAGATGGCGGCGGACAACAAGCTGCTAGGCCAGTTCGACCTGGTCGGCATCCCGCCGGCGCCGCGCGGCGTGCCGCAGATCGAGGTGACGTTCGACATCGACGCGAACGGCCTCGTCAACGTCAGCGCCAAGGACAAGGGCACGGGCAAGGAGCAGCAGATCCGTATCCAGGCCTCGGGCGGCCTGTCGGACAGCGACATCGACCAGATGGTCCGCGATGCCGAGCAGTTCGCGGAAGAGGACAAGAAGCGTCGTGCGGGCGCCGAGGCGAAGAACAACGCCGAGAGCCTGGTCCACACCACCGAGCGCCAGCTGGCGGACAATGGCGACAAGGTCGACGAGGCGCTGAAGACCGAGATCCAGGCCGCGATCGACGCGACCAAGGCCGCGGTCGAGGGCGGCGACGTCGAGGCGATGAACGAGAAGGCGCAGGCGCTGGCGCAGGTCGCGATGAAGCTGGGCCAGGCGATCTACGAGAAGCAGCAGGCCGAGGAAGCCCAGAGTGCTGGTGGGCCTTCGAGCGGCGATGCTTCGGAAGCGCCGAAGGAAGACGTGGTCGATGCCGAGTTCTCGGAAGTCGACGACAACCACAAGGCGTAAAACTATGACCTTTCCCGTCATCCCCGCGCAGGCGGGGATCCATCTCCCCGACCGCGGCCCAGGTGCGACGGTCGGGAGATGGACCCCCGGTTTCGCGGGGGTGACGGGTGAAAGGCGTAGGGGGCGGGCATGAGCACCGAGATCGATTATTACGAACTGCTCGAATGCGAGCGGACCGCGGATGCGGGGACGATCAAGTCGTCCTATCGCAAGCTCGCGATGAAGTATCATCCCGACAAGAATGCGGGGTGCAAGGACAGCGAATCGAAGTTCAAGGCGGTCAGCGAGGCGTATGACTGCCTGAAGGATCCGCAGAAGCGCGCGGCGTACGACCGGTTCGGGCATGCGGCGTTCCGCAACGGTGGGCCGGGCGGGGGCGGCGGCGCGCAGGATTTCGGCGGCTTTTCCGACATCTTCGAAAGCGTCTTCGGCGAATTCATGGGCGGGCGCAGCGGCCAGGGCGGCGGACGGCAGGTCCGGCGCGGGGCGGACCTGCGGTACGACATGGAGATCACGCTGGAGGAGGCCTTCCACGGCAAGGCGACCGAGATCACGATCGACGTGTCCGCGCTGTGCGACACCTGCGACGGCACCGGCGCGAAGGCGGGGACGCGCGCACATACCTGCAAGACGTGCAACGGGCACGGCAAGGTCCGCGCGCAGCAGGGCTTCTTCGTGGTCGAGCGCGCCTGCCCGGCCTGCCAGGGCGCGGGCGAGGTGATCGACGATCCCTGCCGCGACTGCGGTGGCGACGGGCGCGTGGAAAAGACCAAGACGCTGAGCGTCAACGTGCCGCCGGGTGTCGATGAGGGTACGCGGGTGCGGCTGACCGGCGAGGGCGAGGCGGGGCCGCGCGGTGCGCCGTCGGGCGACCTCTACATCTTCCTGCATGTCAAACGGCACGCGATCTTCGAGCGCGAGGGCACGTCGCTGTTCGCGCGCGCGCCGATCAGCTTCACCACCGCGGCGCTGGGCGGATCGTTGTCGATCCCCGGACTGGACGGCACGACGACCGAGGTGCGGATCCCCGCGGGCATCCAGTCGGGCAAGCAGCTGCGTCAACGCGGCGCGGGGATGCCGGTGTTGCAGGGGCGCGGGCGCGGCGACCTCGTCATCCAGATCGACGTCGAGACGCCGACGAAGCTGAGCGTGCGCCAGCGCGAGCTTCTGGAGATGTTCCGCGAGACCGAGACGGGCGACGAATGCCCGGACAGCCAAGGCTTCTTCGCGAAGCTGAAGGGTGTGTTTGCAGGAGAATAGCCGGCGTTCGCCCCGGTAGCGAGGGCCAGGCGGTATCGAGGCCAGCCCTTGCCGCCCCTCTGGCGAGGGGCGGGGGCCGATGCTTCAAGCTTTCGCTCAGAGGGCGACGAGAACGCCCACCACCAGCGCCTGGGCCGCGATCACCAGCGCAGTGCTGGACACGGTTTCGAACATGCGCATTGATAGTCTCCATACCGGATATGCCCGGCACGGGCGCATGTGGATATAATTACGCCTTGTCGCAATATTGCAACACGAAAGCGTAATTGCATTACGTGCAACTTGATGGCGTTTCGAGCCGACCCAAGTTGCCGAGCCTTATGAGGCGTCCCACCGTCACCTCGCGTTCGCGGTGATCGTCGGGCGGCTGGATACGAGGTCGCTGCGGTTCGGAGGTGACGGGCGTTCGGGACGATGCCGTCCTGCCGATCATCACGCCGATCCGCTCTCGTGCCGATGGCTGCCCGCTCGTTCGGAAGGGCAGGTGCTTGCGTCGTCGGGGCTGCGCCCTATCGTGACGGTTCGATGACGCCGATCCGCCAGCGCCACCCTCTCGTATACCGCCTGTTGGCGTTCGCACTGATCGCGATCGCGGCGCGATCGCTGACCTTCGGCAATCCGATCGTCCATGCCGACGAGGAATTCTACCTGACCGCGGCGCACATGATGGCGCGTGGGGCGTGGCCCTATGTCGAGGTGTGGGATCGCAAGCCGCTCGGACTATTCCTGCTTTACCTGCCCGCGGGCGCGTTGTCGGTCGGGTGGGGTGTCTGGGCGTATCAGGCGATCGCGCTCGCCGCGGTGGTCGCGACCGCGGCGGTCGCGGCGCGGATCGCCGAGCGCGCCGGGTGGTCACCGGGTGCGCCCGCTGCGGGTGCATTCTACATCCTTTTGCTGAACCTGGCGGACGGGCAGGGCGGGCAGGCGCCGGTGCTCTATAACCTGCCGATGGCGCTGGCCGCCTTGCTGGCGATCAAGGCGCGGTCGCGTCGTGCGGGGCTGGCGGCGATGGCGCTGGTGGGGGTCGCGATCCAGATCAAATACTCGGTGGTGTTCGATGGCGCGTGGTTCGGCGTATGGCTGATGTGGCGCGCGCATCGATGCGGGGCATCGGCCGGCGCGGTGATCGGGTATGGCGCGATGCTGGCGGGGGTGGCACTGGGGCCGACGCTGGTGGCGGCGGCGGTCTATGGCTTGGCGGGAGAGGGGACGGCGTTCGTCTATGCCAATTTCCTGTCGATCCTCGCGCGGCAGGCGGATCCGCTGGCGATGCGGCTGGCCAATCTGGCGGGAGCGGCGATGATCCTCGTGCCGCTGGCGCTGATCGCCTCCGCCGGGATCGCGCGCGGGCGGGGCGCGGCGCACGCGTTCCTGGCGGGCTGGCTGGCGATGGCGCTGGCGGGGTTCGGCGTGTTCGGATCGTGGTTCAACCATTACACGCTGCCGGTGATGCTGCCCGCGGCGATTGGCGCGGGCGGGGTGTTCGCGGCGGGACGCGGCGGACGGATCGCCGCCGCGGCGTTGCTGGCGCTGGTATTCGTGGCGGGGCAGGCGATCCTCGTGGGTGAGCGGCGAAGTCGCGGGACGCCCGCGCAGTTCGCGGCGATCGTCGATGCCATCGGCCGCGGTGATGACGGATCGCTCTATGTGTTTTCGGGCAGCGCGATGCTGTATCCGATGACGGGGCGCGTGGCGCCGACGCGCTACGTGTTGCCTTCGCACCTCCAGATCCGGCGCGAGGCGGGCGCAATCGGGGTGGACCAGGTGGAGGAGATCCGCCGCATCTTCGCGACGCGCCCGGCGGTGGTGGCGTTCGCGGACCCCTATTGGCCCGAGGATTCGGCCGCGTCGTATCGCGCGATGCGCGGCGGGCTGGCGCGTGGCGGGTATCGCCCGGTCGCGACGCTGCCGCTGGGGCACCAGGCGATGTACGTGTGGGCGCGCGCTGCCCCCATGAGCCTTACCAGGTGACGCTGCCGCCGAGGCGGACGGTCAGCGGACGCAGCGGCGTCGTCAAAGTGCGTGCCGTCAGCGCGAACTGGTTGCCGCCCGCGAACATGTTGCCGCGCGCGTCGGTGATATTCTCTCCCGACAGCGTCGCGGCATAGCGCCCGCGCGACCAGCCGATGCGCGCGCCGAGCGTCGTGTAGCGCCCCTGCGCAACATCTAGCACGTCGCCGATGCCGAGCACCGACCGCCCGACGCGTGCAAGCGACGCGCCGATGTCGAGGCGCATTCCGCGACCGATCGCCCAGTCATAGGCGACGTCGCCCCTGGCGGCTAAGGGCGGAGTCTGCGGCAGGCGGCGGCGCGACGGGATGGTCAGGTTCGCAAGCGCGCCGGTGACGCGATTGTCGGTGTGGAGAAACCCGGCGGTGGCGCGCAGGCCGGGGACGGGAATCCAGTCCGCATTGCCCTCCACCGTCACGATCCGCGCGTCGCCGATATTGGCGGTGTAGGGCGCGCCGAAGCGGTTGACGAGATCGGCCTGGATGTCGCGCCACCGCGCGACCGAGACCGCCGCGGAAACAGACAGCCCGGTTTCGCCGGCGCGCAGCGTGCGGATGCCGATCTCGCCCATGCGGATCGAATCGGAGCGGAAATCGGCGACCCGCCCCACCCCGCGCGCGACCGCGACGCCCCCGGTGCGATAGCCCGACTGGTAGCGGCCGAACGCGGCGACATGCGGGGCGAGCTTCCATGAGAAGGCGGCGGTGGGATCGACGCGGCGGGTCGAGCGGCCCTCGACGAACGCGCCGCGCGGCCGGAACGACGGCTCGCCATCGGTGCGCGCGAGCGTGCCGCGCGCGCCCAGCGTCGCGGCGAAGGCGGGGGTGATCGCCAGCGTCGCTTCCGCGAAGGCGGACGCGCTCTTGGTGACGTTGGTGACGCCGATGATGTCGGTGGGCATCGCGGGCGTGCCGATCGTGCGCGATTGCGCGTCGCGATCGCGCAGCAGCGCGAAGCCGGCGACCCAGCTGGTGCCCCCCGCCAGCGAGCGCGACAGCCGCGCCTCCTGCGACAGCAACAGCTTGTCGCCCTCCGTGGCGTAGGCGATCGGGACGGTGCCCGCAGGCGGGGTGGCGTCGAAAACGTCGTCCGCACGGTAGCGCGAGATGCCGGTGGCGGAAACGAGCTGGTAGCCGTCGCCCCAGTCGCGGGTGACGACCAGGCTGGCAAGCGCGATGCTGTTGTCGAACGGCTGTGCCAGTGCACTGCGCCGGGCGAGGGGCCCGGCGCTTGTCTGCGCATACGGCGCATCGCGCGCGACGATATGCTGCGCCAGCGCGGTGGCGTCGATCCGCCAGCCGCCGCCGGGATCGAAGCGCAGTGCGGCCCGCGCGCCGCTGGTGTCGATCCGGTTGACGTCGCGCAAGGTCCGCCGGAGGTCGTCGACGAAGCCACCGTCGCGCTCGTGATAGCCGACGAGGCGCAGGCCGAGCCGTTCGCCCGCGACCGGCAGGTTGACCATCGCCCCCATGTCGTGGCCGGGCGCACCGTTCACCGTCGCGGAGGCGCCGCCGGAAACGGATGCGGCAGTCTCGCCGAGCCGGACCGTGTTGGGAAGCAGCCGGATCACGCCGCCGATCGAGCCCGAGCCGTAGAGCGTGCCCTGCGGCCCTTCCATGACCTGCACGCCCGCCATGTCGTAGAGGCGGAGCGCGGGATCGGCGCCCGAATAGCCCAGCTGGACGTCGCCGAAATAGACGCTGGCGGTCGATTGCGCGGCACCCGCGAAGCTGCTGTCGGCGATGCCCCGGATGAAGATCTTGTTTCGGCCGGGGCCGAGCGCGGTCGACTGGAGCACGGGCGTCGTGCGTGCGACGTCGGTGAGGTTGGGCACGGGGATCGCGACCGGCCATTGGTGGGGATCGATCGTCGTAACGCTGCCGGGATAGCGCAGCAGCGGGACACGCTGCTTGCTCGCGGTCACGACGATGTCGCCGGCCGGGGGCGCAGGTGCGGCGCGCACGATGCGGGGAGCCGGGGGCGCGGCCCGGACGATGCGGAAGCTGCGCGCGTCGATCGCGACCGCGCGGTAGCCGCTGCCGGCGAGGAGGCGGACCAGCGCGTCGGCTGGGCCACGCGCGTCGCGGACGGGGCGGGTGCGGACCCGCGACAGGCCGGGTTCGGTGCTGATGATGTCGGCGCCGCTCTGCCGCGCGAGACTGCCGAGCGCGACGTCGAGCGTGGCCGCGGGGATCGCGATGCGGCGGGGTTGGGATTGCGCGGGTGTCGCGAGGGCAACGAGGATGGCCGCAAGCGGCAGGATCAATCGGTCAGCGCACCGCGTCTGGCGCGAGGATCCACCGCTGTCCGTCACGCCGCCACGTCGCCCCGATCAACGCCGCGATGTGCGGCACGTCGCGCTCCGCCGCGCCACTGAGTGCGACCATGCCGGTAAAGGGCCGGTCGGACAAGTCGCCGTCGAGACGGATCCTTACCGCGTAGCGCCGTTCCAGCGCCGCCGCGACGCTCGAAAGCGGCGTCCCCGTGAAGGCAAGCCGATCGTCGCGCCAGCCGCCGACGCCGCCGGGCGCCACCCGCATGACGCGCGCTTCGTTGGTGTCCTCGCGCAACACGAACGCATCGCCGGGCGCGAGCGTGGTCGCGGTGGTGCGCGGATCGACCATGACCGACCCCTCGGCGACCGAAACCTCGAACCGGGCATCCGCGCGGACGACGTTGAACACGGTGCCGAGATCGCGGATTTCGCGCGCGCCCGACGTCAGCGTGAAGGGATTGGCGGCGTCATGGCGGACGCGGAAGGTGGCCTCGCCGCGCTCCAGCGTCGCGACGCGCGGGTCGTCGCGGTCGAGCCGGAGCGTGGTCGCGCCGTTGAGATCGATCCGGGTCGCGTCGGCGAGCTGGATCGTGCGGCGCTCGCCCGCGTGGGTCGCGACGACGTAGCCGGTATCGGCAGTGGGCATCAGCACGGGCGCGACGACCGCGACGAGCGCGGCGGCGACGGCGGTGCCGCCGACCGCCCACGGCCAGCGCCGGCGTGGCGGTACGGATGTCGCGACCGGCAGGGGGTCAGCGAAGGCGGGACGAACATCGGCGAGCCCGGCGTCTTGCAGGACGACGACGTCATAGGCGTGTGCGTGCGCCGGCGTTTCCAGCCAGGCGACGAAGCCCTGCCAATCGTCCTGGCCCATCGTCGGCGTCCGCAGATGCCAGTCGATCGCGGCCGCAAGAAGCGCGGGATCGATGGCGGCAGTGGCGTCAGGCGTCATCAAATCCTCCCTTCTCAAGGGGTAGACGACACGGGGCGGCGCGATCCGCATCGAAATCGGCGACGCTCGCGTGGATTATGCGATAAGCGCGCTTCAGCAATTTCTCGACGCCGCTGACGGTGATTCCGAGTTCGGCGGCGATCGCCTTTTGCGGCTGGTCCTCGAAGCGGAACATGCGCAGCGCGATGCGCATCCGGTCCGGCATGTCGCGGATCGTCGCTTCGAGCGTGTCGAGGCGCGCGCGCGATATCAGTGTCCGCTCGGCATCGGGAATGTCGTCGGCGCGGGGCTGTGCGTCCAGCCAGGCGGCCTCGCGTGCGCCGCGGCGCTGGCTTGCGATCCGCCGGTCGGTCGCGAGGTTGGCGGCCATGCGGTAGAGGAACGCCGCAGGCTGCGCGATCGGCTGGACCGCGAGCGAGTCGATCCGCAGCCACAGGTCCTGCAAAGCATCCTCCGCCTCGGCCGGGTTGCCGAGCCGCGCGACGAGCAGCCGCAGCAATTGGGGGCGGGTCGCGTGGAAGACGGCCTTCAATCCGCTTTCCGCCTCTGCCCCCGTCATCCCGCGCCGTCCGTCATCGTGATCCCGAATGCTGTCTGGTCAGGCGGGGAACGCCAGGCCCTTCGCTCGCGCCATGTCAGCGATCGGCAGCGCGCGCAATGCCGCCGCCTCGACCGGGCGTGCCGCGGCGATCGCGTCGCCGGGGACGCCGTCGGTGCCCGGGTGGCACATCACGAGGTGCCGGCTGCCCGGGGCACGCAGGAAGGCTGGGAAGATCGCGGCATAGTCGCCCGCGAACCCGTAATGCCCGGCGAACCCGTGATTGGTCGCCAGCCCGAGCCGCGCGGCGGCGCGGCGGAGGCCGAGCGAGTGGACTGCGCTCGCCAGCGCCTTGCCGCGGAACGGGCGCGCTGCGATCGCGAGCGGGCGATCGGTGCAGACGCGGATCCACGCGTCGGGCGCACGTGCGGCCACTTCTGCCAGGACGATCTCGCGGATGCCGGGGATCGCGTGGGCGTGCTGGTGCGCGTCGACGAAGGCGGGCGGGCGGCCGAGCGCGGCGACGAAGGCGGAAAGCTGCGCCGCGATCTCGGCGGCGATCTCGTGCAGCGGCAGCGCGTCGCGGCGCGCCATGCGGTGGAGCGCGGCGATCGGCGGCAGCACGCCGTCGGGCGCGAGCGTCGGCATCCGCGTCAGCGGGGTTTCCAGCGTCAGCGTCAGATGGAGCCCGATCTCGACTTGCGCTGGCAGCGTGCGCAGGAGCGCGGCGTCGCGACGCCAGCCGGGCATCGCGGTCATGCAGCCGGTGGCGTTCAGCTTTCCGTCGGCGGCCAGCGCTGCGATCGTCTCGCTCGTTCCTTCAGAGAATCCGAAATCATCCGCACACAGAATAAGCCGCGGCACCCGTCATCCCTTCGAGGCCGGTGGCCCCCGTGAAGTCCTGGAACTGGCGCTCGCGGATCGCGGCGCTGCCCAGCCGGCGCGCAGCGAGGCGGCGCGCCAGGAATTGGTAGAAGAACCAGTCGCCCGCTACGGGCGCGAGCGCGGCGTAGGTCAGCCGCTCGGCGAACGTCCAGCGGATGGAGGCGCGGTCGCGCTCGCGCGGGGAAGGCGCGCACCACAGGGTCGGCGCATAGCCCATCCGGCCGTGTTTCAGGACGCGGTGGATGATCTCGTGATCTTCCAGCACGTAGCCCCAGCGCGCGGCGTCGAACCCGCCCGCGCGGCGCAGCGCATCGGTGCGGAACGCCTGGCCCGCGCCACCGGTGTGGCACTGGCCGCGCAGCATGCGCGCGGTGGCGCAGATCTTCGCGCCGGCTTTCGCACGGGTGTCGTCGCACGCGTCGGGCGCGACGAAGAACGCGCCGGCGACGACGGTGCCCGGGCGTTCGAGCACCGCCTGCGCCTCGGCGAGATAGTCGGCGGGGTAGAGCGTGTCGGCGTCGCAGGTCGCGACATAGGGGGTGGCGACGTGCGCGAGCCCGGTCGCGAGGGCGGACACCTTGCCGGCACGGCGCTCCTGCACTAGCGTCCAGTCGATGCCGAGGCGGCGGCACGCGGCGACGGCGAGCGCGGCGCCGTCGTCGGTCGAGGCGTTGTCGATCAGGATGATGCGGACGGGCAGGGTCTGCGCGGCGAGCGTTTCGATCGTGGCGACCAGGAACTCGCGCTCGTTGAAGAACGGGACGAGGACGCTCCACCGGCGCGCGATTGCGGCGCGGGATGCGGTACGCGGCGAACTGGCGCCGCCGCCGAGCAGGTCGGGTCGATCTTCCTGAAGGCGCCGCATCGAGGGATCCGTGGTGAGAGCCGATGGCGGCGTGCGTGGATTCCGCCGCCGGCCCGCCGTTCACGCGCGATCGCTTTCCCCTTCGATCGCACCCTCGGCGGGACGGCGAACGGCCCCTGTCGCCCACCCCATCGTTCGCATGACGACGCCGGACGGCGCGCCCCACACCCGGCGCCGACGAAAGTTCCGATCGTTGTATGAAAAACTCAGGCGGGGAGCGGACGGCGTCGACGGAGCGTGCCCGCGATCGCGGGGATCACCTCGCCCGCCGAGGTGGCGAGGCCGACGAGGACGTGCGTGCCTAGCATCAGCACCGCCATCATCGTCATCAGCGCGGAAATCTCCGCCGCGCGCCCGATGACGACCGCGACCATGCCCGCGAAGACGAGCTCGCGGTTCGAGACGAGCGGGAGGCGCGAGACGACGAGCTTGAGCGCGGACAGCACGAGCAGCCACGATGCGGCGACTGCGGGGAGCGCGAGGTGCCACAGGATCGCGGTCAGCCCGATCGTCGCGACCGCGCGGGCGGCGTGGAGCGCGGCGATACGGCGCAGATCCTGCGCGGGCAGGCCGAACAGTCGCCGGCGCAGCGCGAGCGCGAGGATCGGCGGGGCGACGATGATCGCGACCGACGCGGCGATCGACCAGGCGGGCATGCCGAGGCTGAGCACCCCGACGAACGGCAGCGCGGCGAGCGCCACGACCAGCGTCGCGGTGTTGCCAACAACCGCGGACAGGACCGCGACGTCCTTCACCGCACCGAACGCGCCCTTGCCGTCATGTCCCGCGCGGCGCGCCCACGCGAACAGATAGGCCTCGCCCAGATAGCCGAGCAGGAGTTCGTTGCCGACCATCTTGCGCAGCATCGCGATGATGCCGGAGACGCCCATGCCCCAGATCCGGCGATAGATCGCCCAATCGAACAGCGGCGGGACCATGTAGGCGACCGCGAAGACGAGCCAGAAGGCGGGGCTGCGCGGCACCATCGCGATCACGCGCGGCCAGTCGGTGGTGCGCAGCGCGACGAGCGCGGCGAGCAGCACCAGCGCGGAGATCGCATGCGCGCCGTAGCGCGCGACGAGGCGGCTTGCCGAAGCGCCGATGCGTCGACCGATCGCGATGAGTGCGTCCATGGCCTTCCAAATCCCCGATCCGATGGCATGACGATGCCGCCGGCCCCGATCCGCCCCCTCGCGCAGAATCGTGGCGCGATCGCGGCGGCTATGGCATCCGCGTGTCGATGCGGGGGACGATCGAGCGCGCGGAGAGCTGGCTGGCGGCGAACCGGTGGGGGGCGGCCTTGCTGCTCGTCGTCGTGGCGTTCGCGCTGCGATCGTGGGATTTCGGCAACCCGGTGATCCATGTCGACGAGCAATATTATCTGCTGGTCGGCGACCGGATGCTCCGCGGCGCGGTCCCCTATGTCGATGTATGGGACAGGAAGCCGATCGGGCTGTTCGCGATCTTTGCGGCGATCCGCTCGCTGCCGGGGGACGGCATCGTCGCATACCAGGTGACGGCGACGCTGTTCGCGATCGGGACCGCGATCGCTGTGGAGCGCGGGGCGCGGCTGGTCGGTGCGACGCGGAACGCCGCGGTGGCGGCGGGGGTCGCCTATCTGTTGTGGCTGCCGCTGTTGAGCGGGCGCGGGGGGCAATCGCCGGTCTTCTACAACCTGTTCGTCGCGTGGGCGGCGGTGCTGACGTTGCGGGTGCCCACACTGACGGCGGTGCGCGCGATCGTTCTCAACGGTGCTGCGGCGTGTGCGCTGGCGGGGCTGGCGATCCAGACGAAATATACTCCGGCGGTGGAGGGGGCGTTCTTCGGCGCGGCGCATCTCTACCGGTTGTGGCGGGTGCGTGCTGGCCCGGGGGCGATCGCGGGCGCGGGGGCGCTTTGGATCGCGCTGGGGGTGGGGCCGACGCTGGTCGTGGTCGCGGTGTATGCCGCGAAGGGGGCGGCGGTGTTCGAGGCGTTCTGGTTCGCCAATTTCGGGTCGATCGCGCTGCGGCGGAGCTATCCGGCGGCGAAGATCTTCGGGCGGCTGGCGGGGACGTGGGCGCAGCTGGCGCCGCTGGTGATTTCGGGGGTGTTGGCGTGGCGGGCTCGCGCGTCTTCGGGGGTGGTTGAAGAAGGGCGGTGCTTCGACAGGCTCGGCACGAACGGGGAGGGAGCGATCTGGTGGCTCGCGGGCGGGTGGCTGGGGGCGGCGCTGGTGGGATGGGCGTCGGTGGGGGTGTTCTTCGACCATTATGCGCTGGCGCTGGTCGCGCCGCTGGCGGTCGTCGCGGCGCCGGGGTTTGCCGCGTTCCCGCGCTGGGCCGCGCTTGCGATGGTCGCCGCGCTGGCGACGGGATCGATCAAGGCGGGGTTGCGGGGCGACGACCGGGTGGAGGCGCGGGCGGTGGCGGCGCTGGTCGAGCGGAACAGCGGAAGCGAATGTCCGTACGTGTTCGCGGGGGATTCGATCACCTATCATCTGGCGCATGCGTGCCTGCCGACGCGGTACGCCTTCCCTTCGACCTTGGCCTATGCGCCGGAGCAGGGGGCGACGGGGGTGGACGAGGCGGGGGAGGTCGCGCGGATCATGGCGGGGCGGCCCCCGGTGGTGGTGACGCTGGCGCATCCGCTGGCCGAGTGGAACCGCGACAGTCTGGCGGTGATGACCCGGGCGCTGGCGCGCGACTACCGCCTGGTGATGCGCCGCCCGCGCGACGGGGACGCGATCCTCGTCTATCTACGCCGGGATCGTGCGCTGCGGTGAATGGGGGTAGCCGCCGCCGTCGAGCTTGGCGTGGTGGACGCGGGTGAGCTCGACCAGCCATGCGACGAAGCGGTCGACATGCGCGAGCCGGCGCGTATCGCGGTGTGCGGAGAGCCAGAAGGCGCGGCGGATGCGGACCTGCTCGGGCAGCACCGCGACCAGCGCCGGATCGGCGTCGCCGATGAAGCAGGGGAGGACGCCGATCCCGGCGCCCGCCGCGATCATCCGGTATTGCGCGTTGATGCTGCTGGAGCGCAGCGTCGGCTCCAGCCCCGGTGCGATCTCGTCGAGATAGTCGAGTTCGGGCGCGTAGATGTGATCGGGGATGTAGCCGACCAGCGGATGCGCGCGCAGGTCCTCGGCGCGCTCGACCAGCGGCGCATGGCCGCGCGCGGCGTAGAGGCGGAGCGCATAGTCGCTGAGCTTGCGCGTGACGAGCGGGCCGCGGCGGGGGCGGGCGAGGAGGATCGACACGTCGGTCTCACGCTTCGACGGGCTCAGGAAGCCGCTGGCGGCGACGAGATCGACCTGGAGGCGCGGGTTGGCGGCGGCGAATTCGTGGAGATGGTGCGCGACGAACCACGTCCCGAACCCCTCGCTGGTCGAGACGCGGAGCACCGCGCGCGCCGCGTCCGCCGCACCGGCCAGCCCGGCGGAGGCGCTTTCGATCGCGGCGGCGCGCTCGAACATCCGCCGCCCCGCTTCGGTCAGGCGCGGGCCGGTGCGCTGGCGTTCGAGGAGGACCTGCCCTGTCGCGCGCTCCAGCCGTTCGAGGCGGCGGCTGACGGTGGTGGGGTCAAGCCCGACTTCACGCGCGGCGGTGGCGACGAGGCCGTGGCGCGCGACGGTGAGGAAGATACGCAGGTCGTCCCAGTTCATCGACCTGCACTATCGCAGGTGAAGGCTGCGCGTCGAGGGGTTGCGCGACCGGTCGCCATGGAGGACAGCGGCGCAAAGCGACGAGAGGACAGGCCATGCGGACGATCGACCATCTCATCATGGGGCATCAGGGCGGCGCGGGAGGGCGCATGTCCGACGTGTTCGACCCGAACAGCGGCGAGGTGCAGGCGCGGGTGACGCTGGGCACGCAGGCCGATCTCGACCGCGCGGTGGCGGCGGCGCAGGCGGCGCAGCCGGCCTGGGCGGCGACCAACCCGCAGCGGCGCGCGCGGGTGATGTTCCAGTTCAAGGCGCTGGTCGAGGCGCACATGGATGAGCTGGCGCACCTGCTCAGCTCCGAGCATGGCAAGGTGATCGCAGACAGCAAGGGCGACATCCAGCGCGGGCTGGAAGTGATCGAGTTCTGCTGCGGCATCCCGCACATCCTGAAGGGCGAATACACGCAAGGCGCCGGGCCGGGGATCGACGTGTATTCGATGCGCCAGCCGCTGGGCATCGGCGCGGGGATCACCCCGTTCAACTTCCCCGCGATGATCCCGCTGTGGATGAGCGGGGTCGCGATCACGACGGGCAACGCGTTCATCCTGAAGCCGAGCGAGCGCGACCCGTCGGTGCCGGTGCGGCTGGCCGAGCTGTTCCGTGAGGCGGGGCTGCCCGAGGGCATCCTGCAGGTCGTCCATGGCGACAAGGAGATGGTCGACGCGATCCTCGATCATCCCGCGATCAGCGCGGTGAGCTTCGTCGGATCGTCGGACATCGCGCATTACGTCTACCGCCGCGGCGTCGAGGCGGGGAAGCGCGTGCAGGCCATGGGCGGCGCGAAGAACCACGGCATCGTAATGCCCGATGCCGATCTCGACCAGGTGGTGGCGGACCTGTCGGGCGCGGCGTTCGGCTCCGCGGGCGAACGCTGCATGGCGTTGCCGGTGGTGGTGCCGGTGGGCGAGAAGACCGCGGAGGCGCTCCGCGCGAAGTTGATCCCGGCGATCGCGGCACTGCGCGTCGGCGTGTCGACCGATGGCGAGGCGCATTACGGGCCGGTGGTGAACGCGGCGCACAAGCAGCGCGTCGAAAACTGGATCCAGACCGGGGTGGACGAGGGCGCCGAGCTGGTCGTCGACGGGCGCGGCTTTGCGTTGCAAGGGCACGAGAAGGGATTCTTCATCGGCCCGTCGCTGTTCGACCATGTCACGCCGGATATGAGCGCGTACAAGGAGGAGATCTTCGGACCCGTCCTCCAGATCGTCCGCGCGCCCGATTTCGAAACCGCGCTGAAGCTGCCGGGCGATCACCAGTACGGCAACGGCGTCGCGATCTTCACGCGCAACGGGCATGCCGCGCGCGAGTTCGCGGCGCGGGTGAATGTCGGGATGGTGGGGATCAACGTGCCGATTCCGGTGCCCGTCGCGTATCACACCTTCGGCGGCTGGAAGCGCAGCGCGTTCGGCGATACCAACCAGCACGGCATGGAAGGGGTGAAGTTCTGGACCAAGGTAAAGACCGTGACGCAGCGCTGGCCCGACGGTGGCGTCGGGGATGGCGCGAACGCGTTCGTCATTCCGACGATGGGGTGAGCGGGGGGATGATGAAGCCCGGCGCGATCCTGATCGCAGCGCTGTCTTTGGCGGCTTGCGAGCGGCAGGCGGCGGACGAGGCGGTCAACGCGTCGACGGCGGATGTCGGCGTCGCGCCGGTGTCGCCGGCCGCCGCGCCGACGTCCACCGCGATGTTGCCAGAGCGGCTGACCGGGGTGTGGGCGGTGCGCGCGGCGGATTGCGCGAACGGGCAGACGCGGGTCGTGATCGAGCCGACGCGGCTGCGCTTCCACGAAAGCGTCGCGGCGGTGACGACCGTGATCGACGAAGGCCGCGGGACGATCGCGATCGATGTCGAGCAGACCGGGGAGGGCAAGACCGAGCGTCGGTCGTGGGATCTGAACCTGTCCGACGGTGGGCGCACACTGACGCGGGTCGAGGCGCCGTACCCGGATGTGGTCTATACGCGCTGTTCGAAGGTCGATGTGGGGGGCAAGGTATGAGCGACGCGTGGCCGCGCTGGGTACTGACGCTGACGTGCGACGACGACCGCGTCGGGATCGTCGCGGGGCTGACGGGCGCGCTGGCGGCGGCGGACGGGTTCATCCTCGACAGCCAGCAATATGCCGATCTGGAAACGGGGCGGTTCTTCATGCGCGTCGCATTTGCGTGCGCGCTGGACGAGGCGGGACTGGAGGCCGCGCTGGCCCCGGTGGCCGCGCGGTTCGCGCTGACGCTGACGCTGGCGCGCGCGGATGCGAAGCCCCGGGTGCTGATCGCGGTGTCGCAGACGTCGCACTGCCTGAACGACCTGCTCCACCGCTGGTCGATCGGCGCGCTGCCGGTCGAGCCGGTCGGGGTGGTGTCGAACCACGAGACGCTGCGATCGCTGGCGGAGTGGCATGGGGTGCCGTTCCACCACCTGCCGGTGACAGCAGGGACGCGCGACGTGCAGGAGGCGACGTTCGCCGATCTCGTCGAGACGACGGGCGCGGACCTGGTGGTGCTGGCGCGCTACATGCAGGTGCTGAGCCCTGCGCTGGTCGCGCGGCTGGCGGGGCGGTGCATCAACATCCATCACAGCTTCCTGCCGAGCTTCAAGGGCGCGAAACCCTATCACCAGGCGCATGCGCGCGGGGTGAAGCTGATCGGCGCGACCGCGCATTTCGTGACGACCGACCTCGACGAGGGGCCGATCATCGAACAGGCGGCCGAGCGGGTCGACCACCGCGCGAGCGCGCAGGATCTCGTCGCGATCGGGCGCGACATCGAGGCGCAGGTGCTGGCGCGCGCGGTCGGCTGGATCGCGGAGCGGCGCGTGCTTCTGAACGGGGCCCGTACCGTCGTTTTTCGTTGAGGATGCCATGACCGACCAGTTCGACCTGACAGATGACCAGCGCGAGATCCAGGAGCTGGCGCGCCGCTTCACCGCGGACCGGATCACGCCGTTCGCGGCGGAGTGGGACGAAAAGGCGCATTATCCCGTCGACGTGTGGAAGGCGGCGGGCGAGCTGGGGTTCGGCGCGATCTATGTCGCGGAGGAATCGGGCGGGATCGCGCTGGGGCGGCTGGAGGCGGCGCTCATCATGGAGGCGATGGCCTATGGCTGTCCCGCGACCAGCGCGTACATCTCGATCCACAACATGGCGACGTGGATGATCGACCGGTTCGGCGGCGCGGACGTGAAGGCGCGCTACCTGCCGTCGCTGGTGTCGATGGACACGCTGGCGAGCTATTGCCTGACCGAGCCGGGATCGGGATCCGACGCCGCCGCGCTCAAGACGACCGCGCGGCGCGACGGGGACGAGTTCGTCCTGAACGGTACGAAGCAGTTCATCAGCGGGGCGGGGTATAACGACCTCTATGTCTGCATGGTGCGGACTGGCGACGAGAAGTCGAAAGGCATCAGCGCGATCGTCGTCGAGAAGGACACGCCCGGGCTGTCGTTCGGCGCGCCGGAGCGCAAGCTGGGCTGGAATGCGTCGCCGACCGCGCAGGTGATTTTCGAGGATTGCCGCGTGCCCGCGGCCAATCTTGTGGGCGGCGAGGGCGAGGGGTTCAAGATCGCGATGGCCGGGCTCGACGGCGGGCGGCTCAACATCGGGGCCTGTTCGCTCGGCGGCGCGCAGCGGTGCCTCGACGAGTCGATCCGCTATACCAAGGAGCGCCAGCAGTTCGGGCAGCCGGTCGCGGAGTTCCAGAACACGCAGTTCATGCTGGCGGACATGGCGACCGACCTGGAGGCGTCGCGCGCGCTGCTGTATCTGGCGGCGGCGAAGGTGACCGCGAACGCACCCGACAAGTCGCGTTTCTCCGCGATGGCCAAGCGGCTGGCGACCGACAACGGATCGAGCATCGTCGATCGCGCGCTCCAGTTGCACGGCGGCTATGGCTATCTGCGCGACTATCCGATCGAGCGTTTCTGGCGCGACCTGCGCGTGCATTCGATCCTGGAGGGAACGAACCAGGTGATGCGGATGATTATCGGCCGCGATCTGGTGCGGCAGTAGGATTTGTATCTCCGCGAAGGCGGAGATCCAGTCTGGGCCCCCGCCTTCGCAGGGGTGCAAGGAGTTTCGCGTGACGGACCAGATTATAACGATGGTAGACGGGCCTGTCGGCCGCCTGCGGCTCAACCGGCCGAAGGCGCTGCATGCGCTGACGACGCCGATGTGCGCGGCGATGCTCGACGCGCTGGAGACTTGGCGGGGCGACCCGGCGGTCGAGGTCGTCGTGATCGATCATGGTGAGGGACGCGGTTTCTGCGCGGGCGGGGACATCCGGATGCTGGCGGAGAGCGGCGCGACGGACGGGGCGGCGGCCCGCGCGTTCTTCCATGTCGAGTACCAGCTGAACCACCGGCTGTTCACCTATGCCAAGCCGACCGTCGCCTTCATGGACGGGGTGACGATGGGTGGCGGGGTCGGCATCTCGCTGCCGTGCGACTGGCGGGTCGCGACGGAGAACACGAAGTTCGCGATGCCGGAGACCGGGATCGGGCTGTTCCCCGATGTCGGCGGCGGCTGGTATCTTTCGCGGCTGCCGGGGCGCGTCGGGCAGTATCTGGCGCTGACGGGGCATCGGCTCGACGGCGCGGAGTGCCTGGCGCTCGGGCTGGCGACGCATTGGGTGCCCACGGCTTCGGTGGAGGAGGCCAAGCGCCGGATCGCGGTGGCGCCGCAGGAGGTGGCGGCAACGCTCGACGCGATGGCGGGCGAGCCGGGCGACGCCGCGATCCTTGCGCATCGGGCGGCGATCGACCGGTTGTTCGCGTCGGACAAGCTGGAAGAGGTGTTCGCCGCGCTTGAGGCGGATGACGGCGACTTCGCGAAAGCGACGCTGGCGACGCTGAAGACCAAGTCGCCGCAAACGATGAAGGTGTCGCTCAAGCTACTGCTCGACGGCAGGGCGATGCCGACGTTCGAGGACGAGATGCGGCAGGAATATGCGGTCGGCGCACGGGTGGTGCAGCGGCACGACTTCCTCGAAGGCGTGCGTGCGGTGATCGTCGACAAGGACAATGCGCCGCGCTGGGATCCCGCGACCCCCGACGGAGTGAGCGATCACGTGATCGACCAGATCTTCGCGCCGCTGGCGGACGACGAGGCGTGGACGCCGCACCGATGAAAAGGAGAGACGATTCCGTGGCCCACTATGAAACTATCCTCGTCGAGCAGCGCGGTGCGGTGACGCTGGTCACGCTCAACCGGCCGCAGGCGCTCAATGCGCTCAACAGCCAGGTGCTGGCCGACCTGCTCGCGGCGTTCGCGGCGTTCGATGCGGACGCGTCGCAGGGGTGCGCTGTGCTGACCGGGAGCGCGAAGGCGTTCGCGGCGGGCGCGGACATCAAGGAGATGGCGTCGCAGGGCTTCGCCGACATGTATGGCAGCGACTTCTTCGCAGGGTATGACCGGTTCACCGCGACGCGGAAACCGGTGATCGCGGCGGTTTCGGGCTATGCGCTGGGCGGCGGGTGCGAGCTGGCGATGATGTGCGACTTTATCCTGGCGGCGGACAGCGCGAAGTTCGGGCAGCCCGAGATCAAGCTGGCGGTGTCCCCCGGCATGGGCGGATCGCAGCGGCTGACGCGCGCGGTCGGCAAGGCCAAGGCGATGGAGATGTGCCTGACCGGGCGGATGATGGACGCTGCCGAAGCCGAGCGTGCGGGGCTCGTCTCGCGCATCGTGCCCGCGGGCGCGCTGGTCGAGGAGGCGGTGAAGACCGCCGCCACGATCGCGGCGATGGCGCCGCTGGCGGTGAAGGCGAACAAGGAGATGGTCAACGCCGCGTTCGAGACCGGGCTGGCGATGGGCGTCCAGTTCGAACGGCGGCTGTTCCACGCGCTGTTCGGCACCGCGGACCAGGGCGAGGGCATGGCGGCGTTCGTCGAGAAGCGCGCCGGGGTGTGGACGGGGACATAAGTGATCTCGTCACCGCGGCGAAGGCGGGGTTTCGAGTCGCAAAAGACCCCAGCCTTCGGGGCGAGCAAATTGGAGAGGATCGTATGGCACGCGTCGCGTTCATCGGGCTGGGCAACATGGGCGGCGGGATGGCCGCGAACCTGGCAAGGAAGGGGCACGACGTCCGCGCGTTCGACCTGTCCCCGGACGCGCTGGAGCGCGCCAGGGCGGCGGGGTGCCTGACGGTTTCGTCCGCGGCGGAGGCGGTCGAGGGGGCGGAGGCGGTGGTCACGATGCTGCCCGCGGGCACGCATGTCGAGCGCGTCTATACCGATAGCGTGTTCGGCAAGGCGCCGCCGTCCGCGATCCTGATCGACTGTTCGACGATCGACGTCGCGACCGCCAAGCGCGTGGCGGAGGCGGCGCGCGCGAAGGGGCTGCTGGCGGTCGACGCGCCCGTGTCGGGCGGGATCGCGGCGGCGAATGCCGGGACGCTGACGTTCATGGTGGGCGGCAGCGCGGAAGGCTTCGATCGCGCGGAGCCGTTCCTGGCGGACATGGGCAAGGCGGTGATCCGCGCGGGCGAGAGTGGCGCGGGGCAGGCCGCCAAGATCTGCAACAACATGATCCTGGGTGCGACGATGGCGGCGACGTGCGAGGCGTTCGTGCTGGCGGAGAGACTGGGGCTGGAGGCGCAGGCGTTCTTCGATATCGCGAGCGTGTCGTCGGGGCAGAGCTGGTCGATGACGAGCTATTGTCCGGTGTCGGGCGTCGGGCCGGAGACGCCTGCCGATCGCGATTACCAGGGCGGGTTCGCGGGCGCGCTGATGCTGAAGGACATGCGGCTGGCGATCGAGGCGGCAGGGCAGGTCGGTGTCGACCTGCCGGTCGCGGCGACCGCGCGGCAGGTGTACGAGGCGTTCGCCGAGGCCGGGCATGGCGGCGAGGACTTCTCGGGCATCATCCGCACGATCGAAAGCCAGTAAGGCCCACGACACCTGCCAAACCCGTCACCCCGGACCTGTTCCGGGGTCCACCTTTCCACGATCGATGTCGATACCGTCGCGACCGGCATCGTTGGCAGCGCGGTGGACCCCGGAACAGGTCCGGGGTGACGAACAGGACAGCGTGCCACGCTGATGTCGATCGATCCCGGGCGGTTCGCGGTAGCGCTCCCCCCGATCGCGCGGTAACGGCGGGCGATCGAGGGAGAGGGACCGATGGGCAAGCTGCTGGCGTTCGGGGAGATCATGCTGCGGCTGTCGCCGCCTGGTCGCGAGATGCTGTTGCAGACGCCGCGGCTGGACGTGTGGGTGGCGGGCGCGGAGGCGAACGTGGCGACGCAGCTGGCGAAGCTGGGGCACGACGTGGCGTTCGCGAGCGCGGTGCCGGACAACGACCTGGGGCGCGCGGCGATCACGACGCTCAGGGGGCACGGGGTCGATACGCGGCATATCGCGCTGACGGGGGAGCGGATGGGGCTGTACCTCGTGACCTCGGGCGCGGGGCTGCGCGCGACCGAGGTGATCTACGACCGGGCGGGGTCGAGCTTCGCGGAGGCGCCGGTTTCGGCGTGGGACTGGGACGTGCTGCTCGACGGCGTGGACCGGCTGCATTTGTCGGGGATCACGCCCGCGCTGGGGGCGGTGCCGGCGGCAAGCGCGCTGGCGGCGGTCGAGGCGGCGTCGGCGCGCGGGGTGGCGGTATCGTTCGACGGGAACTGGCGGGGGAAGTTGTGGGCGCGGTGGGACAGCGACCCGCGTGCGATCCTGACGCGACTGGTGCGCCACGCGGACCTGCTGTTCGGCAACCACCGCGACATCGCGCTGCTGCTGGGGCGCGACGATTTCTCAGGCGACGGCGAGGACCGGCGGCGGCATGCGGCGGAGGCGGCGTTCGCGGCGTTCCCGCGGTTGCAGACGATCGCGTCGACCGCGCGGGTGGTGGAGGATGTCGACCGGCATCGGCTGGCGGCGCGGGTGGAGACGCGCGCTGCGGTGGCGCAGACCGCGGAAGTGGTGCTGTCGGGGATCGTCGACCGGATCGGCGGGGGCGACGCGTTCGCGGCGGGCGTGCTGCATGCGCTGCGCTCGGGCGGGGACCTGGAGGATGCGGCGCGGACGGGGCTGGCGCTGGCGGCGCTCAAGCATTCGCTGCCGGGGGATGCGGCGCTGTTCCGGGCGGCGGATGTCGAGGCGTATCTGGCGGGCGGGCTCGACGTGCGGCGGTGAGGTGAAGGGAAGGTGAGGTCGTCACCTTGGACCCTTCGAAACGCTGAGGATAGCCTTGATCCGGGGGCCCGCTGCCCCTCTTGCACGCGAAAGACGAAGAAGCGGGACCCCGGATCAAGTCCGGGGTGACGGGGGAGTGATGGACGGGAGGGGGAGGCATGACGGTCAACCCTCTGGACGAAACGCCCCCGCATCCCGCATAAGATTTGTTATGATAACGCTTCACCATCTCGACCATTCGCGCTCGATGCGGATCCTGTGGCTGCTCGAGGAGCTGGAGTTGCCGTACGCGCTGGTGATCCATCACCGCGATCCGAAGACGCGGCTGGCACCGCCCTCGCTGGAGGCGGTGCATCCGCTCGGCAAGGGGCCGCTGATCGAGGATGACGGGCGCGTCGTGTTCGAATCGGGGGCGATCATCGACTATCTGATCCGCCGGCATGGTGGCGGACGGCTCGCGCCCGACCCGGCGTCGCCCGACTATGACGACTATCACATGTGGCTGCATTATGCGGAAGGGTCGGCGATGCTCCCGGTCATGCTGAACCTGTACGTGTCGCGACTGGGCGAGGCGGGCGCGCCGCTCCAGCCGCGGATCGATGCCGAGACGGCGCGGCACCTGGGGTTCGTCGAGGCGCGGCTGGCGGCGCAGGACTATCTGGTGGGCGATGCGCTGACCGGGGCGGACGTCAACATGGCGGTCGTCGCGGAGATCGTGGCAGGGACGCCGAACGGTGCGCGCTACCCCGCGATGATGCGCTGGCTCGATCGGTTGCAGGCGCGCCCCGCCTATGCGCGCGCGGTGACGAAGGGCGGGGCGAACCGGTTCGGTGCGCCCCGCGCGACCGCGGCGGAGCGCTGACCCGAACGATCAGTGGACGAGTTCGACCGCCATCGCGGTCGCCTCGCCGCCGCCGATGCACAGCGAGGCCATGCCGCGGGTGCCGCCGCTCGCCTGGAGCGCGGACAGCAGCGTCGCGAGGATGCGCGCACCCGAGGCGCCGATCGGGTGGCCCAGCGCGGTCGCGCCGCCGTTGACGTTGACGCGCGCGTGGTCGAGCCCGAGATCGCGCATCGCGATCATCGCGACGACCGCGAACGCCTCGTTGATCTCGAACAGGTCGACCTCATCCTTCGTCCAGCCCGCCTTTTCGAGCGCCTTTTGCATCGCGAAGACGGGGGCGGTGGTGAACAACGACGGCGCGTGCGCGTGCGCCGCATGCGCGACGATCCGCGCGACGGGGGTGATGCCCAGACGTTCCGCGACCGAGGCGCGTGTCAGCACCAGCGCGGCGGCGCCGTCCGAGATCGACGAGGCGTTGGCGGCGGTGATCGTGCCGTCCTTCGCGAAGGCGGGGCGCAGCGTCGGGATTTTCGCGGCGTCACCCTTGGCGGGCTGTTCGTCGCGCGACACCGTGGTGGTGCCCTTGCGACCCGCGACGTCGACCGCGACGATCTCGCGATCGAACGCGCCCGAGGCCTGCGCGGCCTGCGCGCGGGCGAGCGATTCGATCGCGTAGTCATCCTGTTGCGCGCGGGTGAACTGGTACGCGCCCGCGGTCGCCTCCGCGAAGCTGCCCATCAGGCGGCCGGGCTCGTACGCGTCCTCGAGCCCGTCGAGATACATGTGGTCGATCAGGCGATCATGCCCGATCCGCGCGCCGCTGCGGTGCGACGGGGAGAGATAGGGGGCGTTCGTCATGCTCTCCATTCCCCCCGCGACGAGGAGGTCGACCGAGCCGGCGCCGAGCGCCTCGGCGGCCATGATCGCGGCCTGCATGCCGCTGCCGCACATCTTGTTGACGGTCGTCGCCTCGACATGCTCGCCGAGCCCGGCCTTGATCGCGGCCTGCCGTGCGGGTGCCTGCCCGAGCCCGGCGGGGAGGACGCAGCCCATGTAGATCCGCTCGACCGCCTCGGCCGAAACGCCCGCGCGTTCGACCGCCGCCTTGACCGCGGCGGCGCCCAGATCCGTGGCCGACGCGCCGGACAGCGCGCCCTGGAACGACGCCATCGGGGTGCGGGCCGAAGAGAGGATGACGATGGGATCGGTAGCCATGCGCGAGGTCTCCGTAACAAATGTTTGGCGGGGATCTAGGCGTGGTGGCATCGGGTTGCAAACCCCGTCCCCGCGTTGATTCCGATCAGCGCGATTGTCGTGCCGGATTGCAAAGCCAAGCGTCTACGCCCTGCACATGGACACACTCACCACCGCCCTGAAATGGTTCGCATCGATCAGCGGGATGATCGCGGCGCTGATGGTGGCGGCGGACTATGGGCGGCGCACGACGGGGTGGGGGTTCGTGCTGTTCCTCGCCTCGTCGGTCGCGTGGATCGCGGGGGCAGTGCTGGCGAAGGACGGGGCGCTGGGGACGCAGAATGCGGTGATGTTCGCGATCAACCTGTTCGGGGTCTATCGGTATCTGATACGCGAGGCAGGTGCCTGATCCATTCCTGTGGCCCGTTGCGCTGGGCATCCTCGGCGCGATCATGGGCAGCTTCCTCGCGACGCTGGTGATCCGCTGGCCGCAGGGGCGATCGGTGATGCGCGGGCGATCGGCATGCGACGGGTGCGGGCGGACGCTGGCGTCGTGGGAGCTGGTGCCGTTGCTGAGCGCGGCGGCGTCGCACGGGCGGTGCCGGACGTGCGGGGCGGGGATCGATGCGCGACACTGGCGGATCGAGGCGCTGGCGGCGGGGATCGGGGTCGCCTCGGGGCTGGCGGTGACCGGACCGGCGGCGGTCGCGGGGGCGGTGTTCGGGTGGGTGTTGCTGGCCTTGGCGGCGCTCGATCTGGCGGAGATGTGGCTGCCCGATGCGTTGACCGCGACGCTGGCACTGGCGGGAGCCGCGAGCGCGATGGCGGGGGTCGAGCCGGGGCTGGCGGATCGCGCGATCGGCGGGGCGGTGGGCTTCGCGTCGCTGTGGGCGATCGGGTCGGGATATCGGTTGCTGCGCGGGCGCGAGGGGCTGGGCGGGGGTGACCCGAAGCTGTTCGGCGCGATCGGAGTGTGGCTGGGGTGGCGGATGCTGCCCGCGGTGCTGCTGATCGCGGCGCTGGTGGGGCTGGGGGCGGCGCTGTGGCTGCGGGCGCGGGGGCGCGACGTGGCGGCGGATACCGCGCTGCCGTTCGGCGCGTTCCTGGCGATCGCGGCTTACCCGGCGTGGCTGGCCATGATAGTCTTCGCGCCATGATCGCCGCCCTGCTCCTGCTGCTCGCCGCAGACCCGCCCAAGCCGCCCGCGTCGATCGACGGGTTGCCGGTCGGCGGGCTGGCGCAGCAGGCGCTGCCGTCGAAGGGGTGCGCGGCCTATCTGTTCAGCACGGGGACGACGAAGGCGCTGGTCGCGATGGCGGTGGCGGACCCCGCGACGCTCCGGATCGCGCTCGACGGCGAGACGCTCGACTATGCGAAGGCCGCGCAGTCCGGCGAGGGCGGGTACGGGCTGGCGGGATCGACCGAGTACCGGCGCGGCGACACGGTCGCGACGCTCGACCTGACCGTGTCGACGCGCGGCGGGCTGACGGGCGGCGCGCTGGTGCCCGAGGCAACGCTGCGGATCGATCGCGCGGGCAAGGACAGCATCGTGATGCCGATCGCGGGAATGATCGGCTGCGCGTAACATAGCAGGGGGGAATGGCATGGATGCGATACTGGCCGGGCAGCGTGCGGCGTTCATGGACGCCCTCCCCGAACCGCTGTCGACACGCAAGGACCGGCTGAAGCGCGCGGTGGCGATGATCGCGGACCATGCCGACCGGTTCTGCGACGCGCTGAGCGAGGATTTCGGGCATCGCAGCCGCGAGCAATCGATGCTGACCGACATCGCGGGATCGGTGACGCCACTCAAGCACGCGATCAAGCATCTCGATCGCTGGGCGAAGCGTGACCGGCGACCGGTGCAATTCCCGCTGGGCCTGCTCGGCGCGAAGGCGTGGGTGGAGTATCAGCCCAAGGGCGTGATCGGGGTGATCGCGCCGTGGAATTTCCCGGTGAACCTGGTGATGTCGCCGCTGGCGGGGATCTTCGCGGCAGGCAACCGCGCGATGGTGAAGACGAGCGAGTTCACGCCGGTGACGGGGGCGCTGTTCGAGGAGATCGTCGGCGCCTATTTCGCGCCCGACGAGCTGGCGTTCGTGTCGGGCGGTGCGGAGGTGGGGAAGGCGTTCGCGGCGCTGCCGTTCGATCACCTGCTGTTCACCGGCGCGACCGGCATCGGCAAGCATATCCTGCACGCCGCGGCGGACAATCTGACGCCGGTGACGCTGGAGCTGGGCGGCAAGTCCCCGGTGATCGTCGGCAAGGGTGCGGACGTGAAGACGGCGACCGAGCGGGTGGCGCTGGGCAAGATGCTGAACGCGGGTCAGATCTGCCTCGCGCCCGATTACATGCTGGTGCCCGCCGAGCAGGAGGCGGCGGTGGTCGACGGGCTGCGCGCGGCGGCGTCGGCGATGTATCCGACGCTGCTGTCGAACCCGGACTATACCGCGATCGTCAACGACCGGCATTTCCAGCGGCTGACCGACTGGGTGGAGGATGCGCGCGCGAAGGGGGCGACCGTCGAGGTCGTCAACCCGGCGGGGGAGGACTTCACGGGCACCAACGCGCGCAAGATGCCGCTGCATATCGTGACGAACGTGACCGACGACATGACGCTGATGCAGGAGGAGATCTTCGGCCCCATCCTGCCTGTGCGGCGCTACACGGGGATCGACGCCGCGATCGGCGAGGTGAACCGGCGTGACCGTCCGCTGGGCCTCTATTATTTCGGCCCCGACGGCGACGAGCGGCGGCGCGTGCTCGACCGGACGATCTCGGGCGGGGTGACGCTCGACGACGTCGTCTTCCACGTGTCGATGGAGGAGCTGCCGTTCGGCGGGGTCGGGCCGTCGGGGATGGGGGCGTATCACGGGGCGGAGGGGTTCCGCACGTTCAGCCACGCCAAGGCGGTGTACAAGCAGTCGCGGCTCGACGTCGCGAAGCTGGCGGGGTTGAAGCCGCCCTATGGTGCTGCGACGCGCAAGTCGGTGGCGCGGCAGATGGGGTAGGGTGGATCGGCGGATCGCACGTCGTCTATCGAGCGATGTGCGTATTCCGGTCGGCTTCGTCCTGCCCCGTTCGTTTCGAGAGACGTCGAGAAGCGTTGCGCGGGCGTTCGTGGCGCGTTTCTCGACTACGCTCGAAACGAACGGACGGAGTAAGTCCAAACCACGTGCCGCAAGCGCCAGGGTGCAGTCACATGACGGCTTTGTCATGGCGGCGACACGGCGCTTTCCGATGCTCTCGCCTACAGGCCTGACCCATGTCCCGACCCGTCTTTTTCGATCCCAGCGGCGCGCGCAAGCGGCGCTCGATGCGCGGCGTGCTCGCGCTGATCCTGATCCTCGTCGCGACCGCGGCGGTGTTCGCGACGACGATCGTGATGGTGCCGGCAGGCAAGCCGCTGCCCATCGCGTTCGAGCGTGCGCAGCCCGCGCCGCTGGCGGCCAAGATCGCGGATATCCGGCACGGCGTCGGGCGGCGGCTGCGCAACCTGGGGTGGCTGCCGCACAAGACCGCCAAGGGCGCGGACGGGCGGCCGTTGACGGTGGGCTTCTACGTATCGTGGGACGATGCCAGCCGCGCGTCGTTCGAGCGGCACGTCGGCGAGCTCGACTGGGTGGTGCCGTCGCAGTTCAGCGTCAACGGTCCGGCGCATCAGCTGGTGCGCACGCCCGATGCCAAGTTCGACGCGGTGATGGCGGGCGCGGCGAAGCGCCCCGCGGTGCTGCCGATGGTGCAGAACGCGGCCGATGGCGTGTGGGACGGCGCAGGCGCAGGCGCGCTGCTGCGCGATGCGAAGGCACGCAAGGCATTCGTCGCCCAACTGGTGGCGGCACTCGACCAGCAGAAGGCGGCGGGCGTCGTCTATGACCTGGAGAGCCTGCCGGAGAATTCGCTGGCCGGGTATCGCGCGCTGATCGCGGACACGCGCGCGGCGCTGGCGGCGACGCACCGGCTGGTGACGGTGACCGTGCCCGCGGGCGATCCGGCGTGGGACCTGAAGGCGTTCGCAAAGGTGGCGGACCGGCTGTTCCTGATGAACTATGACGAGCATTGGCAGGGCGGGACGCCGGGGCCGATCGCGTCGCAGCCCTGGTTCGTCGCGCAGCTGCGCCACGCGATCGGCGAGATCGGGCGCGACAAGCTGATCGTGGCGGTGGGCAGCTATGCCTATGACTGGCACGGGGGCGCCACCGACGCGCTGTCGATGGAGGAGGCGTGGCTGGCCGCGCACGACAGCGGCGCGCAGGTGACGTTCGATCCCGCCAGCGGCAACACCAGCTTCGCCTATACCGACGAGGGCGGCCAGCAGCACAGCGTGTGGATGCTCGATGCGACCGCGGTGTGGAACCAGCTGGCGGCGGTGAAGGCGGGGCGCGTCGGCGCGGTCGCGCTGTGGCGGCTGGGCAGCGAGGATCCGGGCGTTTGGAACGTCTTCTCCTCGTGGCGCAATGGCCAGCATCCCGCGCTGTCGGTGATCCAGAGCGGAGCGAACGTCGACGTGGAGGGCAATGGCGAGATCCTGCGCATCACCTCCACCCCGGCGGCGGGCGCGCGGACGGTGCAGTTCGATTCGCACGGGCTGATCCGCGACGAGACGTTCCAGCGCTATCCGCGACCCTATGTCGTGCACCGCGTCGGCGACCGGCCCAAGATGCTTTCGCTGACGTTCGACGACGGCCCCGATCCCGACTGGACGCCCAAGATCCTCGATGTGCTGAAGGCGAAGAAGGCGCCGGGGACGTTCTTCATCGTCGGTGAGAACGGGCTGGCACACCCATGGCTGCTGCGGCGGATCGTCGCGGAGGGGAGCGAGATCGGCAACCACAGCTATACGCATCCCAACATGGCGGAGGTGTCCGCGCGCGGCATCTCGCTTGAGGTGAACGCGACGCAGCGGCTGATCGAGGCGTATACCGGGCGATCGACCCGGCTGTTCCGCGCACCCTATTTCGGCGACGCCGAGCCGACGACCGCGGACGAGCTGGACCCTGCGCTGGTGGCACAGGAGCGCGGCTATACCGTCGTCGGGCTGCATGTCGATCCGGGCGACTGGAAGCGCCCAGGCGTGGACACGATCGTGAACCAGACGATCGCGCAGGTGCTGGCGGGCGACGAGGAGCGGTCCGCGAACGTCATCCTGCTGCACGACGGCGGCGGGGACCGTGAGCAGACGCTGGAGGCGCTGCCGCGGATCATCGATGGCCTGCGCGCGCGCGGGTATGATTTCGTGCCGGTGTCGACGCTGGCGGGGCTGAGCCGCGCGCAGGTGATGCCGCCGATCGCGGGCGAGGACCTGCTGGCGGTGCGCGCCGACGTGGGCGTGTTCGCGGCACTGGCGTTCCTGGCGTGGACGCTGAAATGGATGTTCTTCGTCGCGATCGCGCTGGGGATCGGGCGGGCGGTGCTGATGGCGTCGCTGGCATGGTGGGGCGCGCGCGCCGAGCGCGGCGTCGTGCCGCCGCCGATGGCGCCCGACCGGCTGGTGTCGATCATCATCCCCGCGTGGAACGAAGAGCGGGTGATCGTCTCGTCGGTCGAGCGCGTGCTGGCGAGCACCGAGGCGACGATCGAGGTGATCGTGGTCGACGACGGATCGACCGACGGTACGAGCGCGGTGGTGGCCGAGGCCTATGGCGACGATCCGCGGGTGCGGCTGATGACGCTGGCGAACGGCGGCAAGGCGGCGGCGCTCAACCGGGCGCTGAAGGAAGCCAAGGGCGAGATCATCGTCGCGCTCGACGCCGACACGCAGTTCGAGAAGGAGACGGTCGCGCGGCTGGTCCGCTGGTTCGACGATCCCGAGGTCGGCGCGGTCGCGGGCAATGCGAAGGTGGGCAACCGCGTGAACCTCGTCACGCGCTGGCAGGCGGTGGAATATGTGACCGCGCAGAATGTCGAGCGGCGCGCGCTGGCGCGGTTCGACGCGATGACGGTGGTGCCGGGCGCGGTGGGCGCGTGGCGGCGCGCGGCGCTCGACGCGGTCGGCGGCTATCCCGAGGACACGCTGGCGGAGGACCAGGACCTGACGATCGCGATCCAGCGCGCGGGCTGGGCGGTCGAGTACGATGTCGACGCGGTGGCGTGGACCGAGGCCCCCGAGACGTTCCGCGCGCTGGCCAAGCAGCGCTTCCGCTGGGCGTTCGGAACGCTGCAATGCCTGTGGAAGCACCGCGCGATCCTGCGCACGCGCGAGCCCGCGGGGCTGGCGTTGGTGGGCCTTCCGCAGGCGTGGACGTTCCAGATCGTGTTCGCCGCGATCTCGCCGCTGATCGATCTGGCGCTTGTCATGTCGATCGTCGGCACCGCGGTGCGCGTGCAGCAGCATGGCTGGGCGCAGACGCAGAGCGACGTGCTGCTGATGGCGATCTATTGGGTGGCGTTCACCAGCATCGACATCGTGTGCGGCTGGGTGGCGTACCGGCTGGAGCCGCGCGAGCGGCGCTATCCCGCGCACCTGCTGGTCGCGCAGCGGTTCGTCTATCGCCAGCTGATGTACTGGGTGGTGCTGAAAGCGATCGCGTCGGCGATCGGCGGGTTCTGGATCGGCTGGGGCAAGCTGGAGCGGACGGGGCGCGTCGGGGCGGCATGACGCTTTTGTCATGGCGGTGCCACCGCCGCGACAGGCGGCGCGGCGCAGAGGAACGGGGATGAAACAGGCCGTCATCCAGGAGCATCGCCCCGGCGGTGCGTTGCGTCGCAGGATCTGGTGGATCGCGGGCGGAATCGCTGCGCTCTTCGTGGCGACCGTCGCGTATCTGGCGGTGACCGCGGGATTCTTCGATCGCGACGCGTTTCGCCTCTATGGCGCGGACGGACGGCGGCATTCGGTGGCGGTGTTGCTGGTGTCGGGCGACATGGGGCTGCGCTACGGCATCGGCAGCTTCACGACCGAGGCGCTGGCGAAGCGGGGCATCGAAGTCGTCGGGCTCAACTCACCGACGCTGTTCGGGACGAAGCGGACGCGCGCGGAGCTCGATGCGATCATCGCGGGCGCGATCCGGCAGGCGATGGCGCGGACCGGGGCGGACCGGATCGTCGTCGTCGGGCAGAGCTATGGCGCGGATATCGCACAGACCGGGCTTGCGGACCTGCCGCAGGACCTGCGTGCGCATGTCGGCGCGCTGATGCTGGTGGTGCCGGGGCGCACCGTCTATTTCCGCGCCGACCCGAGCAACATCGCCTACACTGGCACGCCCGATTCGCTGGGCCCGACGACCGCACGGACGCTGACCTGGCTGCCGGTGACGTGCATCTATGGCGATCGCGAGCATGACAGCCTGTGCCCGGTGATGGACCTGCCGCACGCGCGGATCATCGCGATGCCGGGCGGGCACTTCCTGAACAACGACCATCCGGGGGTGGTGAAGCATCTGATCGACGCGATGGCTGCGGACGTGCCGGGCGCGATCGCGACGGGGAGGCGGTGATGTACGGGGCGGGGACGATGACGGGGCGGGGGAAGAGCATGAAGACGATCGGGGGAACGATCTGCGCGGTGATCGCGACGCTGGCGGCGGCCGCGCCTGCGAACTCGGCGGAAAGCGCGACGGTGCTGGGGACGTGGCAGAATCCGCGCGGGACGCTGGCGGTGCGGACCGCGCCGTGCGGCCCCAACCTGTGCGGCGCGATCGTGTGGGCGAGCGACCAGGCGCTGGCCGACGCGCGCGAGGCGGGGGTGAACGCGCTGATCGGGACGGAGCTGCTCCAGAGCTATACGCGGCTCGACCGGGCGAGCTGGGCCGGGCGCGTCTATGTCCCCGACATGGGGCGGACCTTTTCGTCGCGCCTCGTCCAGACGTCGCCGACGACGCTCAAGATCTCGGGCTGCCTCGTCGGCGGCTTCCTGTGCAAGTCGCAGACGTGGCACCGCGTCTCATAATCGCGCGCGCGGCCGCCGTCGCGCAGGCGCATCGTCGGGTCTTGATCCTCGCCGTCGTGGCGTTCGTCGCCGCGCTGGCGTTCGAGGCGCTGCGGCTGGTGTTGCGCGAGGTGCATCTGTCCGATGTACGCGCTGCGCTGGGCGCGATCCCGCCGATGCGGATCGGTATCGCGCTGGCGCTGACCGCGACGAGCTATCTGGCGTTGACGGGGTATGACTGGATCGCGCTGCGCGTGATCGGACGTGCGCAGCCTTGGCGGATCGCGGCGACCGCCTCGTTCATCAGCTATACGCTGAGCCACAATCTGGGGCTGTCGATGCTGACCGGCGGGTCGGCGCGCTACCGCGTCTATACCGCCGCGGGGCTGGAGCTGGGCGACGTCGCGCGGGTGAGCGCGATCGCGGGCGCGGCGTTCTGGGGCGGGATCGTCGGCGCGGGCGGGCTCGCGCTGCTGCTCGCGGCGGACCCGCCCGCGCCGCGCTGGATCGGCGCGCTGCTGCTCTTGGCGCTGGCGGCGATCGCGATCGCGCGGGCGAGCGGCATGACGCGCGTGACGCTGCTCGGCTGGAGCGTGCCGCTGCCCGCGCCCGCGCAGATGGGCGCGCTGTTCGCGCTGTCGGTGCTCGACCTCGCGGTCGCGTCCGCGGCGCTGTTCGTGCTGGTGCCGGGGCTCGACGCGGCGACCTATCCCGCCTTCTTCCTCGCCTATGCGATCGCGATGGTCGTCGCGCTGGTGACGCATGTGCCGGGCGGGCTGGGCGTGTTCGAGGCGGTGGTGCTGGCGATGGTGCCGGGCGACCGGACCGCGGTGTTCGCCGGGCTGCTGCTGTACCGGATCGTCTATTATCTGGTGCCGCTGGTGCTGGCCGCGGTGCTGGCGGCGGGGCTGGAGGGCGCGCGGTTGCGGCGGCCGATCGGGCGCGGGCTGTCGCTGCTCGACCGCGCGGCGCGCGCGATCGCGCCCGCGGCGGTGACCGGGCTCGTGTTCGTCGGCGGGTTCGTGCTGCTGGTGTCGGGGGCGTTGCCGGGGGTGAAGGCGCGGCTGGGCGATCTCGATTCGCTGGTGCCGCTGCCGTTCATCGAGGGGTCGCATCTGGCGGGCAGCCTGGTCGGCACCGCGCTGCTGCTGATCGCGCCGGCGCTCAACGCGCGGTTGCAGAGCGGCTTCCACGCGGCGCGGGTGCTGCTGGTGGGCGGCGCGGTGTTCTCGCTGATGAAGGGCGTCGACTATGAAGAGGCGGCGCTGCTGATCGGGATCGCGGGGCTGCTGCACTATTGCCGCGCAGGATTCTATCGCAAGGGCGCGCTGCTGAGCGAGCCGATCAATCTCGGCTGGATCTTCGCCGCGGCAGTGGCGATCGCGCTGAGCGTGTGGGCGGGGTTCTTCGCGTACAAGCGCACGCCGTACAGCGACGACCTGTGGTGGCGGTTCGCGCTCGATAGCAACGCGCCGCGCTTCCTGCGCGCGAGCTTCGCGGCGGGGATCCTGCTGACCGCGACCGCCTTCTGGCACCTGCTGACGCGTGCGTCGGTGCCGAAGGAGGTCGAGGCGCTGGACCCGGAGGTGGCGGCGCGTGCCTTGGCGTTCGCGGAGCGGACCGATGCGAACCTGGCGTTCACGGGCGGCAAGCGGTTCCTGGTGTCGGTCGCGGGGGATGCGTTCCTGATGTACCAGATCCGCGGGCGGACCTGGGTAGTGATGGGCGATCCCGTCGGCCCGCGCGCGGCGTGGAACGAGCTGGTCTGGGGCATCCGCCGCGCATGCGATGCGGCGCGCGGGCGGCTCGTCTTCTATCAGGCGAGCGAGGCGATGCTGCCGCTGTTCGTCGAGCTGGGGCTGGGCGCGATCAAATATGGCGAGGAGGCGCAGGTGGCGCTGGCCACCTTCACGCTGGCGGGGCCGCGCGCCAAGCCGCTGCGGCACGGCATCCGGCGCGGCGAGGCGGCAGGCCTGCGGTTCGAGATCGTGCCCGCGGCCGAGGTGCCCGCGCTGATGCCCGAACTGCGCGCGGTTTCCGATGCGTGGCTCGACGAAAAGGGCGCGCGCGAGAAGCATTTCAGCGTCGGCGCGTTCGATGCGGACTATCTGGCGCGCTATGACCTGGCGCTGTTACGCGACGATGCGCGGATCGTCGCCTTCGCCAATATCTGGACGACCGCGGACCGGACCGAGTTGTCGGTGGACCTGATGCGGCACGTGGGCGACGCGCCATATGGTGCGATGGACATGCTGTTCGCGCGGTTGCTCGGCTGGGGTGCCGAGCAGGGCTATGCGCGGTTCAACCTGGGGTTGACGCCGCTGGCGGGGTTGCAGGCGGGGCGGCTGGCGCCACTATGGGCGAAGCTCGGGCATCTGGTGTTCGCGCATGGGGAGCGGCTGTACGGGTTCGCGGGGCTGCGCGCGTTCAAGGCGAAGTTCGCACCGACCTGGGTGACGCGCTACATCGCCGCTCCGGGGGGCGTGGAGCGTGCGCGGGCGATGATCGACCTGTTGCGGCTGGTGAGCGGCTAGACCCGCCGGCCGAACTCGCGGAGGATGAAGTCGTAGACTGCGGGCATGTTCGCCTGCACCGCTGCGCGGGTGAGGGGCGGACGGGCGGCGCGGCCGTGGAGCACGACGCTGGCGCTCATCGCGAGGAACTCCGAGATGTTGGAGTACATATAGGCGCTGGCAGGCCAGTGCGGTGCGGCGCGTTCGGCGGCGAACGCGGCGCGCAGCGGTGCCAAGCGCGGGGTGTTGGCCAGCATCGAAAAGTGCCAGCGGTGGATCAATTCGTGGAGCAGCACCGGGTTGTCGTCGGGGAAGGGGGCGCGGGTGACGACGACCTGTGGATCGCGGCCGGCGTGGCTGCCTTCGCCGGGCGCCGCGCTGACGACGATCGTCTGGCGCGCGAAGAAGGCGAGGATGTCCGGGCGGATCGGGAGCGCGCGGACCATCGCGATCTGGCGTGCGAGCCGCGCGGCGATGGCGGGATCGGCAGGCAGGCCCTGCCAGTCGATCGGATAGTCGCCGGTCGGTACTGCGATTGCGGATGTCGGGAATGTCGTGGCAACGACCGTCGCGGCGAGCAGCGTGCGGCGGTCCATCATCGCGTCACCTCCGGCGTCGGCAGTTGCGTCGCGTCCTCGCGTTTCTCCGGACGGATGTAGATCGAGGCGAGCATCGGCTGGTCGGCCTTCAGCTTCGCCTCGATGCCCTCGATCAGCGTCTCGCCGGCACCCATCGTCATGGAATCCTCGAAATCCGCGCTGATCGCCACGAAGATGCTGTCGGGGCCGGTGTGGATCGTGCGGACGTGGTTGACCGCGACGATGCACGCTTCCGCCTCCACGACGCTGCGGATGCGCGCGATGATCGCGGGATCCGCGCGTTCGCCGATCAGCAGGCCCTTGGCCTCGCGCGCGAGCAGCATCGCCACGAGCGCGAGGACGCCGCCGATCGCGATCGAGGCGACGCCGTCGATCCGCGCATCGGCGTAGTGGTGGCTGGCCCATACGCCGACGCCCGCGATGACGAGGCCGATCAAGGCGGCCGAATCCTCGAACAGGACGATGAACCCGGACGGGTCCTTCGATTCGCGGACCGATTGCCACCAGCCGCTCTCGCCCTTGCCGCGTGCGAAGGCACGGACCGCGAGCGCCCAGCTGGTGCCCTCCAGCGCGAACGCGATCGCGAGGACGATGTAGTTGACGGTGGGATCGAACAGCGGCTCCGGCTCGACGATGTGGAGCCAGCCCTCGTAGATCGACACGACCGCGCCGACCCCGAAAATCAGGATCGCGACGACGAAGCTCCAGAAGTACAGCTCGCGCGCATAGCCGAAGGGGTGGATCGCGTCGGCCGGGCGTTTCGCACGATGCTGGCCCCAGAGCAGCAGGACCTGGTTGAAGCTGTCGACGACCGAGTGGATCCCCTCGGTCAGCATCGCGGACGATCCGGTGATCCCCGCCGCGACGAACTTGGCGACCGCGATGCCGAGATTGGCGAGCAGGGCGGCGATGATGACGATGCTGGATTCGCGTTCGGTGGGCTTTGGCATGCCCGGCGTTATGCGGGGCGTGGGGGACGGGCGCCAGTTTCTTCTCCCGGAGACGGGAGGGTTACGCCGCCGTGATCGCCTTGCCGAGGTCGAGCCGCTCGCCATGCGTGACGATGACCGTGTCGCCCAGCTTCACCGCGCCGAACAGCTTCTTCGCGAACGCGGTCGGAACGCCGACGCAGCCGTGCGTGACCTTGCCGATCGCGACCGGACTGCCGTGGATCGAGATGCCGTCGTTCGTCAGGCGGAGCATGTAGGGCATCGGCGCGTCGTAGAGGTTGCTGACGTGGTCGGCATCCTTCTGCGTGATCGTGAAGACGCCGAGCGGAGTGGGCTTCTCATCGGCGCCGTAGACGACCACCGCGGTGCCGATCTCGTACCCGCCGCGAAAGACCGAGATGGTCTGCGCGCCGACGTCGACGGTGACGACCATCTGGCCGGGGGGCACGCCGGCCTCGTCCCAATAGAACTGGCCGTAGCGGAAAGGCTCCGGGATCCGGAGTATGCGCTTGATGGTGTAGGGTGCCTCGGTCGGGACTGGGGTCGGGACTGGTGTCGAGGCCGGGGCGAAATCGGGCGCGGGTTTGACGGCCGGTCCGGCGGGGACGCGGACAACGGCTTTTGCAGGCTGCGGTATCGGGGCGGGCGCGTAGGCCGCGGCGAGCATGGCGGCGGTGCCGAGCGCGGCTACGCCTGCCAGGATTCCGATCGCGGTTCGCTTCGCCATGCCGTCCGATCGCGCATCGCGGCGCGCGACGCCAGTGGCGGTTATGCCACGTCCCGGGACGGGACGGCGGGGGCAGGCGTTAACCGCCCGTCCGATCACGTCGGGCGAACGCGTCTCAAGCGCACGGAAGTGGGCGAGCACGGCATTGCAGTTTCAGGGGGATACCCTGTCGGGGACCGCGACGAAGCCCCGCCACATGAGGAACGTCGCATAGTGACGAACCTGCCGGTCCGCGATCGCCGCGAGGTTTGCGGGGATCGGCTCCTCGTCCATGTAGCGTGGCGCCGCATTGCAAAGCCCGCGCAAGCGATGGCCGGTGACGTCAGGCGCCTGCGTCGGTGAGGCGGGCGAGCTGGCCCGTCGAAAGGTGGAGATCGATCGCCGGGAGGAGTTCGCGAAGCTGGTCCGCGCTCGTCGCGCTCGCGATCGGGGCGGTGACGCCGGGTTGCGCGATGAGCCAGGCGAGCGCGATCTGTGCGAGCGTCGCGCCTGTTTCGACGGCGACTTCGTCCATCGCGTCGAGCACGGCCTTACCCTTGCCATCGAGCAGGTCGCCCATGCGCCCGCCGCGGACGCTCTTCGACAGGTCGTCGCGCGTCCGGTACTTGCCGGTAAGAAATCCCGAGGCGAGCCCGTAATAGGGGACCACGCCGATATTCTCGACGACGCAGTAATCCTGCAACTCACCCTCGAACTTGTGGCGGCTGACGAGGTTATATTCGGGCTGGAGGACATGGTAACGCGGCAGGCCCGCCGCCTTGGCGGCGTCGTTGGCGGATTTCAGCCGCGCCGCGTGAAAGTTGGAGGCGCCGACGACGCGGATCTTGCCCGCGTCAACGAGGCTGCTGAATGCCGCGAGAACTTCGTCCTGCGCGACCGAGTCATCGTCCTGATGGGCGAAGTACAGGTCGATCCGGTCGGTGCCGAGGCGCTTGAGCGAAGCATCGCACGCCGCGGCGATGCGGGCCGGGGCGAGCTTCTCGCCACCGTCGCCGGGAAGCATGCCGACCTTGGTCGCGATCAAGACGTCGTCACGTCGGCCGCTGGTTTTCAGCCATTCGCCGATCATCGTCTCGGACTCGCCACCGCCATGCCCCGGCGCCCAGGCGGAATAGACGTCGGCGGTGTCGATCATGGTCCCGCCGCCCTCGACGAAGGCGTCGAGGACGGCGAAGCTTGCCGCGCGATCCGCGGTCCAGCCGAAGACGTTGCCACCCAGAACGAGCGGAGCGATCCGGAGGTCGGTTGCGCCAAGGCGGCGGAGATCCGTCATCGGCTTTCGCCTTCCGTGTTGGCGTCGATCGCGTCGGTGGCGACGCTGTTGGCATCGAGCATCGCCGCCGCCTCGTTGAGCTGCTGCGCCTCGTCGCCACTCGCCGGGGCGCTGTCGTCGGCGGGCGACGAACAGGCGGCGGCGAGCAGCAGCAGCAGCGGCGCGAGGCGGCGGTCGATCACGACTACGTTCAGTCCTTCAGCGCGGCGCCGGCATTCTGGAGCGCGGTGCCGGTGGCGTCGGCGGCGCGATCCGCGCCGTTGCTGATCGCCGCACCGGTACGATCCGCGGCACGGTCGATCTTGGTGCCGGCATTGTCGAGCGTCGCCTCGGCGGAGCCGAGCGCGCGATCGCTGGCGGCCTCGACGTCGGAGGCTGCGTTGCTGGCGGTGGCGTCCGCGTCGGCGGCGATCGCGTTCGCGGCCTGCGCGCTCTCGTTCTGGGCGTTCTGGCTGCACGCCGACAGGCCGATCGCGGCGACGAGGGCAATGGCTGCGGTGGTGACGGTCTTCATCGAATGATACTCCCTGCTTACTTCGATAGCGCCTAACGCCGCTCCGGTCGATTTGGGTCCGCAACGATCCGTCGATTGACCACATATAAAGATTTCTTTATATGTGGTCCCGTGATCGACCCTCTCACAATTTTCGCCGCCCTCGGCGATCCGACGCGGCTGCGGGTGCTGGCGCTGGTGCGGGTGATGGAACTGTCGGTGGGCGAGCTGGCGCAGGTGCTGGAGCAGAGCCAGCCGCGGGTATCGCGGCACGTCAAGATCCTGTGCGACGCCGGGCTGGTCGAGCGACGAAAGGAAGGCAGCTGGGTGTTCGTCGCGCTGGGCGTGCCGGACGTGATCGCGCCGGTGTTCGCGGCGCTCGACGCATGGACGGAGGGTGACGAACAGGCGGCGGACCGCGCGCGGCTGGACGCGGTGCGCGCCGATCGTGCCGCCGCCGCGGCCGCGTGGTTCGAAATGCATGCGCGCGAATGGGACGTGATCCGCTCGCTCCACGTTGCCGAGGATCAGGTGGAGGCGGCGATCGACGCGCTGGTGGGTGCCGGGCATGTCGGCCGGATGATCGACATCGGCACCGGAACGGGGCGGATGCTCGAGCTGCTGGCGGGACGGGCGGCGCACGCGCTGGGGATCGATCGCAGCTCGGAAATGCTGCGGCTGGCGCGCTCGAAGCTGGCGGGCGTGGCGAATGCCGAGCTTCGCCAGGCGGATTTCCATGCGCTGCCGGTGGGCGATGGTACGGTCGACCTTGCCATCCTCCACCATGTCCTTCATTTCGCGCAGCAACCCGACGCTGCGATCGTGGAGGCGGCGCGGGTCCTGGGCACCGGGGGGCGATTGCTGATCGCGGATTTCGCATCGCACGACCGCGAGGAACTACGGACGCGCGACGCGCATGCGCGGCTCGGCTTTTCGGACGAGCAGGTCGATGCCTGGTTCGCCACGGCCGGGCTCGAAACCGCACGGGTCGAAACGCTCGACGGCGGCGAACTGACGGTGAAACTCTGGCTCGGCACGAAGCCGGGCGTACGACTGCACGAGGTGAAGGCGGCATGACGCTGACGGTGAACCAGCTGGCGGAGGCGCGGACGGCGCTGGAAGGGCCGCTTTACGCGGATATCGCGGGCGACCTGGACGTGAGCTTCGAGTTCTTCCCGCCCAAGAGCGAGAAGATGGAGGAGCAGCTGTGGGGCGCGGTGCGCGCGCTCGAGCCGCTGGCGCCGCGCTTCGTCTCGGTCACCTATGGCGCGGGCGGGACGACGCGCGAGCGGACGCATGCGACCGTCGCGCGGATCCAGCGCGAGACGTCGATGGCGGCGGCCGCGCACCTGACCTGCGTCGAGGCGACGAAGGCCGAGATCGACCAGGTGGCGGAGGAATATTGGGCCGCGGGCATCCGGCACATCGTCGCGCTGCGCGGCGATCCGCCGACCGCGGGCGCGAAATTCGCGTCGCATCCCGGGGGTTACGAGAATGCGGCGGATCTGGTCGCGGGGCTGAAGCGGCTGCATCCGTTCGAGATCTCGGTCGCCGCCTATCCCGAGAGCCACCCGGATTCGGCCGATGCCGCCGCCGACCTCGACAATCTGAAGCGCAAGATCGATGCGGGCGCGACGCGCGCGATCACGCAGTTCTTCTTCGAACCGGAGACGTTCTTCCGGTATCGCGACTCGGTCGCTGCGGCCGGAATCACCGCGGAAATCATGCCCGGGATCATGCCCGTCACCAACTTCGCCAGCGTCCAGCGGATGAGCGCGATGTGCGGCACCGACGTGCCGGCGTGGATGGGACGGCTGTTCGAAGGGCTCGACGACCATGCCGGCGCGCGCCAGCTGGTGGCGGCGACGCTGGCGGCGGAGCTGTCGCGCAAGCTGTATGCGGGGGGCGTGAAGTCGCTCCACTTCTATACGCTCAACCGCGCCGAGCTGGCCTATGCTATCTGCCACCTGCTGGGCGTGCGGGCGAAGGTGCCGGCGAAGGCGGCGGCTGCGTGACGATGCTCCTCCCCGCAGGCGGGGAGGGGGACCAGCAAAGCTGGTGGAGGGGGCTCTCCGCCAGCGTACCGACAGTGGAGAGCCCCCTCCACCGCTCTGACGAGCGGTCCCCCTCCCCGCCTGCGGGGAGGATCAAGGACACGACATGACCCCCCGCGAAACCCTCAATGCCGAAGCCGCCAAGCGCATCCTCATCACCGATGGCGCGTTCGGGACGGAGATCCAGAACTGGAAGCTCGACGAGGCGGCCTATGCGGGGGCGCTGGGGCTGACGCACGACCAGAAGGGCAACAACGACATCCTCGCGCTGACCAAGCCCGAGGTGCCCGAATCGATCCACCGCGCCTATTTCGAGGCGGGGGCGGACATCGCGGAGACGAACACCTTTTCCGCCAACCGGATCAGCCAGGCCGATTACGGCGCGGAGCATCTGGTCCGCGAGATCAACCTGGAGAGCGCGCGCGTCGCACGGCGGCTGGCGGACGAATACCAGGCGCGCGATGGCCGTCCACGCTTCGTGGCGGGCGCGATCGGGCCGACGAACAAGACGCTGTCGCTGAGCCCCGACGTCAACGATCCGGGCTATCGCGAGATCGACTTCGATACGCTCAAGGACGTGTACCGCGAGCAGATCGACGCGCTGGTCGAGGGTGGCGTCGACTTCATCCTGATCGAGACGGTGTTCGATACGCTCAACGCCAAGGCGGGGATCATGGCGGCGATCGAGGCGGGGAACGACCTTGGCCGCGACCTGGGGATCATGCTGTCGATGACGCTGACCGACCTGTCGGGGCGCAACCTGTCGGGGCATACCGTCGAGGCATTCTGGCACGCGGTGCGGCATGCGAAGCCGGTGACGATCGGGTTGAACTGCTCGTTCGGTGCGGAGCAGCTGCGCCCGCATGTGAAGGTGCTGAGCGAGCTGTGCGACACGCTCATCATGGTCTATCCCAATGCCGGGCTGCCCAACGAGCTGGGCGAGTATGACGAGATGCCCGCGACGACCGCGGGGCTGGTCGGCGAATGGGCGCTGGCGGGGCAGGTCAACGTGCTCGGCGGGTGCTGCGGGTCGACTCCGGCGCATATCAAGGCGATCGCGGACGGGGTTCGCGGGGTCGCGCCGCGCGCGGTGTCGGTGCCGCCGGTGCGGACGCGGCTGGCGGGGCTGGAGCCGTTCACGATGGCGGCCTGACGAACGATCCTCCCCACGGCGCGGGAAGGGGGACCGCGGCCGACGGCCGTGGTGGAGGGGGCTCTCCACCAGAGTATCGTGTGCGGAGAGCCCCCTCCACCAGCCTGCGGCTGGTCCCCCTTCCCGTGCCGGGGAGGATCCGGAAGAAAAGATCATGACCACCACCACCGCCACCAGCTTCGTCAATATCGGCGAGCGCACCAACGTCACCGGCTCCGCCGCGTTCAAGAAGCTCGTGATGGCGGGGGACTATACCCGTGCCGTCGAGGTCGCGCGCCAGCAGGTGGAGAATGGCGCGCAGGTGGTCGACGTCAACATGGACGAGGGGCTGCTCGACGCGCACCACGCGATGACGACGTTCCTCAAGCTGATCGCGGCCGAGCCCGACATCGCGCGCGTGCCCGTCATGATCGACAGCTCGAAATGGAGTGTGATCGAGGCGGGTCTGAAATGCGTCAGCGGCAAGCCGATCGTCAATTCGATCAGCATGAAGGAAGGCGAGGACGCGTTCCTCCACCATGCGCGGCTGTGCATGAACTATGGCGCGGCGGTCGTCGTGATGGCGTTCGACGAGGTCGGGCAGGCGGACACGAAGGACCGCAAGGTCGCAATCTGCGCGCGCGCCTATGACCTGCTCATGGGCATCGGCTTCCCGCCCGAGGACATCATCTTCGATCCCAACGTGTTCGCGGTGGCGACGGGAATCGAGGAGCACAACAATTACGGCGTCGACTTCATCGAGGCGTGCCGCGAGATCAAGGCGCGCTGCCCGCACGTCCATATCTCCGGCGGACTGTCGAACCTGAGCTTCAGCTTTCGCGGCAACGAGCCGGTGCGGCGCGCGATGCACTCGGTGTTCCTGTACTATGCCATCCCCGCGGGGATGGACATGGCGATCGTCAACGCCGGCCAGCTCGACATCTACGACCAGATCGACCCGGAGCTGCGCACCGCGGTGGAGGACGTCGTCCTCAACCGCGATCCCGAGGCGGGCGATCGTCTGGTCGCGCTGGCGGAAAAGTATCGCGGGACCGACGCGGTCGCGGAGAAGCAGGCCGCCGAGTGGCGCTCGCTCCCCGTCGGCAAGCGACTGGAATATGCGCTGGTCAAGGGCATCGACGCGCATGTCGTCGACGATACCGAGGAATGCCGGCAATTGTTCGCACGCCCGATCGAGGTGATCGAAGGCCCGCTGATGGACGGGATGAACGTCGTCGGCGACCTGTTCGGATCGGGCAAGATGTTCCTGCCGCAGGTCGTGAAATCCGCGCGGGTGATGAAGAAGGCGGTGGCGCACCTGCTGCCCTTTATCGAGGCGTCGAAGGAGCCGGGCGCGAAGGGCAAGGGCAAGATCATCATGGCGACCGTGAAGGGCGACGTGCATGATATCGGCAAGAACATCGTCGGCGTCGTGCTCCAGTGCAACGGCTTCGACGTGGTCGACCTGGGCGTGATGGTGCCGTGGTCGAAGATCATCGCGGCGGCCAACGAGAACGATGCGGATATGATCGGGCTCAGCGGCCTCATCACCCCGTCGCTCGACGAGATGGTGACGGTGGGCGAGGAGATGCAGCGTGCGGGCATGACGATGCCGCTGCTGATCGGTGGCGCGACGACATCGAAGGTCCACACTGCGCTGCGGATCGCGCCCGCGTACAAGGGGCCGGTCGTACATGTGCTCGACGCGAGCCGCGCGGTGGGTGTCGCGACGACGCTGGTTTCGACGACGATCCGCGACGATTTCGTCGCCAAGGTCGATGCCGAGTATGAGGCGGTGCGCGTCGCGCGCGAGGGCAAGGGGCAGAACGCGCTGCTGCCGCTCGACGCCGCGCGCGCGAACGCATTTCCCGCGGACATGGCGATGAAGGCGCCGCCGGTTGCCAAGCCCGGCGTGCATGTGTTCTACGACTGGGACCTGGCGGACCTGCGCCAGTATATCGACTGGACGCCGTTCTTTCGCGCATGGGAGCTGGCTGGCAACTTTCCCGCGATCCTGACCGATGCGGTGGTGGGGGAGAGCGCGAGCGGGCTGTACGCGGATGCGCAGGCGATGCTCGACAGGATCGTCGCGGAGAAGTGGCTGACCGCGCGCGGCGTCGCGGGGCTGTGGCCGTGCCACCGCCATGACGATGATGTCTGGGTCTATACGAAGCATGTCGAGGCGCATCGGACACCGGACGGCGGGAGCATCCCGGACGGCTTCCACATCCCCAATCTCGACCGGCGCGACGAGGAGACGGTGCGGCTGCCGTTCCTGCGCCAGCAGATCGCCAAGCGCGAGGGGCGGGCGAACATGTCGCTGGCGGACTTCGTCGATCCGGCGGGGGACTGGATGGGCGGCTTCGCGGTGGGGATCCACGGGATCGACGCGCATATCGCGCGGTTCAAGGCGGACAATGACGATTACAACGACATCCTGCTGAAGGCGCTGGCGGACCGGCTGGCGGAGGCGTTCGCGGAGGCGCTCCACGC
Organism: Sphingomonas sp. Ell38C01; assembly: GCF_055231975.1. NCBI lineage: Bacteria > Pseudomonadati > Pseudomonadota > Alphaproteobacteria > Sphingomonadales > Sphingomonadaceae > Sphingomonas > Sphingomonas sp. Ell38C01. The sequence continues at coordinate 1,784,953 of NZ_JBUYVA010000001.1, forward strand.
GCATGTCCGTCGCGACCTGTGGGGCTATGCGCCGGACGAGCAGCTGACCAACGAGGCGCTGGTGCGCGAGCAGTATCGCGGCATCCGCCCGGCGCCGGGCTATCCCGCGTGCCCGGAGCATTCGCTCAAGCGGACGCTGTTCGACATGCTCGACGCGGAGGCGAATGTCGGGCTGGAGCTGACCGAGAGCTTCGCGATGCTGCCGACCGCGGCGGTCAGCGGCTTCTACTTCGGGCACGCGCAGGCGGAGTATTTCGGAGTAGCGCGGATCGGCGAGGACCAGGCGGTGGACTATGCGGTGCGGCGCGGGGTGGATCTCGATCTGGCGAAGCGATGGCTGCGGCCGAACATGGACTAGCCGGATGGCCGTCACCCCGGACTTGATCCGGGGTGACGGTGACTCCGAGGGAGGATCCTCAGGCTCCCGGGACAGGGTTCGCCTTCAGCAGCCCCGCGACGTGCGCGGCGTTGGTCGCGACCATCGCGGCGGTCTTCAGCACCTTCTCGGGCGTCTCGGGCAGGTCCTTGAAGTCGGTCGAGCCCATCGCCTCGCCGACCCAGTAGCACGCCGCGACCGGGGGGATCGTCCAGCCGGTGTCGTTAAGCGACTGGAAGATCTGCGCCGAGGACCAGTGCGCACCGTCCTCGTTGCCGACGATCGCGGCGATCGCGACCTTGCCGTAGCTCGGCATCCGGCCGGCGTCGTCGGTTTCATCCAGGAACGCGTCCATCCGCTCCAGCACGCGCTTGCCGATGCTGCCGAGTTGCCCCATCCAGATCGGGCCGCCGAAGATCAGGATGTCCGCAGCGAGGATCTTCGCACGGATCGCGGGCCACGCGTCGCCATCGCCCTCGTCGCTGGTCACACCGGGCTTCACATCGTGTTCGGCGATACGGATCGTCTCGGTGATCGTGACGTCGACCTTGGCGAAGGCATCCTTCAGCACCGCGATCATCGCGTCGGTGGACGAGTCGCCGGAGGCCCTGAGCGTGCAGTTGAGGGCGATGGCGGTAAGTGGCATGACGAGTCCTCGGGTTGGGAAAGACCGGGGTGCAACGTCTTGGCGGTCGCGGAATATCCCGCGCGATCAGGATATTATCGGCGCGGCTCGGCGGCGAGGCGGCTGACGAGGACCGCGCTGCGCAGCGCCTGGCGGGGCAGGCTCGTCAGGTCGATCCACTCGCCCTCGGCATGCGCGCCGCCGCCGCTCGCGCCAAGTCCGGCCAGGACATCGGCATCGGCGGCGACGAAGCTTGAATCCGCCGCGCCGCGCTTCGCTGGATCATATTCGGGCATTTCCGGGAGACCGAGGTCGCGGTTCACGGCGTTGAGCCTGGCGAGCAGCGCGCGGTTGCCCGCGGTCGGCGGCAGCGGGGGATAGCCGTCGGAAAAGGCGATCGTCGCGCCGGTATGCGGCAGGTGCTGCGCGACGATCGCCTTCATCTTCGCGATCACGCGCGCGTCCTGTTCGGGTGTCAGACTGCGCAGGTCGCCGCGCGCGACCGCGTTCGCCGCGACGATGTTGGTCTTGCCCGATGCGGTCGCGCGAAACCCCGACGCGTCCATCGCGGCGGGCGTGCCGCCGGCCATGACGCCGACATTGTAGGTGAGGTTGGGCTCGGGCAATTCGCGGCGGAACGCGTCGAGGATGCGCGCGAGTTCGTAGATCGCGCCGTAGCCGAGGCTCTCGCCGAACACACCGGCCGAATGCCCGGTCCTGCCGGTCACGACGATCTCCCAGTTGGTCGAACTGCGCCGCGCGACCGTGCCCCAGTCCTTGCCTTCGTCGGTCGCGACGTTCTCATATTCGAGCGCGACGTCGGCCCACTTGCCGGCGGCGATCAGGTCGCGGCGGGCGAGGGCGAGCGGGGCGCCGGTGCGCTCCTCGTCGCCGGTCAGCACTATCTTGATGTCGGCATTCTTCAGCGTGCCCGCCGCCTGCATCGTGCGAAGCGTCGTGACGATCACGACCAGCCCGCCCTTGTCGTCGCCGATGCCCGGGCCAAAGGCGCGCGTGCCTTCGCGGCGGAAGCCGGTGAAGGGACTTTCGGGCTCGAACACGGTGTCGAGATGGCCGATCAGCAGGATGCGTCTGCCCTTTCCCGATCCCGTGTGCGTGGCGACGAGATGGCCCGCGCGGCCGGTCTTCGCCATGTCGATCCATTCGACCGAGAAGCCCAGTGGCACGAGTTCGGCACGCATCATGTCCCCGACCTTGCGGACACCGGGGAGGTTCAGCGATCCCGAATTCTGGAGGACGAGGCGTTCCAGCAGCACCTCGCTGCGCTGGGCGTCGGTGGCGACCGCGGTCCGCATCGCGCTTTCGGGAGAGGGCGGGGCAGCGACCGCCGGGGTGACGGAGACGGTGCCGAGGGCGAGAAGGGCAGAGGCGAGGCGCAGCATCCGCGCAGCCTATCACGGCGCGGCGGCGACGTCAGCGGCGCAACGAAAGGCCCGATCCGGTCTTTATGTCGGCAGTCACCGGCCAATATGGGCAGGGGCGTTCGCAAGGAGACATCGAATGCCTGATTTCGCGCTGGCCCTTCTGTCCGGCATCGCGCTGACGCCGCACGAGGTCCGCTACGAGCATCGCGGCGCGCCCGTGCAGGTGACGTACCACGGTGCGGTGAAGACGTCGTATCGTCAGGTCGGTGGGGTCGCGCCGGCGGGCCGGCCGCAGACCCTGCGTTGCGCGTGGACCGCGCACGTGTCGGCAGATCGGCACGTGACCCGCGGCGACGAACGGGTGCTTGCGCGCACGATCATCGCAGAAGCGCCCCTGTCCGGGAGTCGTGCCGGGTGGTGCGGGCAGGCGAAGCGCGCGATCGACGCCGAGGTGGCGCAGCGGGCGAGTGCGGCACAGGCGCATCTCGCAGAGATGGCGGCGCGCGATCATGCGGACGTGCTCGCCGATCTCGACCGCCTGCAGGACGGGCTCGTACGCGGCTGACATGAAGAAGGCCGCCGCCCGGTATCCCGGACGGCGGCCTTCGTAACGTCAGGCTTGCACCCCGCCGAGGATCACTCCTCGTTCAGATACTCGCCCGCGTCGGCGTCGGTGCCGGTGCCCGATTCCACGACCGAACCGAGCGCGTCGTCGCCGGTGCCGGCCGCGTCGCGGTCGGTGCGGGCGAGTTCGGCCTCATGCTCCTGCTCGGCACTGTCGGGTGCCACGACAGCGACCGCTGCGGCCGCGGCGGTCGCCGCCGCGGCCGCACTGGCAGCAGCCGCACTCGCCGCCGCCGACGCGGTGGCCGCGACCATCGCGTCCGACAGCTTCTTCTGCTGCGCACGCAATGCCGCGTCGCGGCTGGTGGCCGCCACGCGCAGGCGGTTCATGCCCGCGCCGGTGCCTGCCGGGATCAGGCGACCGACGATCACGTTTTCCTTGAGACCGTTCAGGTTGTCGATCTTGCCCTGCACCGATGCCTCGGTGAGGACGCGCGTGGTTTCCTGGAACGACGCCGCCGAGATGAAGCTGCGGGTCTGCAGCGACGCCTTGGTGATGCCGAGCAGGACGGGCTTGCCCTGCGCCGGCGCCTGCTTCTTGTCGAGCTTGGCGTTGACCTCGTCCATCTCCGCGCGATCGAGCTGTTCCCCGACGAGCAGCGTGGTGTCGCCGCTCTCGATGATCTCGACCTTCTGGAGCATCTGGCGGACGATCGTCTCGATGTGCTTGTCGTTGATCTTCACGCCCTGGAGACGATAGACCTCCTGGATCTCCGAGACGAGATATTCCGCCAACGGCTCGATCCCGAGCACCTCGAGGATGTCGTGCGGATCGGGCGAGCCGCCGATCAGGTTGTCGCCACGCTTGACGTAGTCGCCTTCCTGGACGTCGATCACCTTCGACTTGGGCACCAGATACTCGACGACCTCGCCGCCATCCTCGGGCTGGATGCCGATCTTGCGCTTCGCCTTGTAGTCCTTGCCGAACACGACCCGGCCGGAAACCTTCGCGATGATCGCATTCTCCTTGGGCTTGCGCGCCTCGAAGAGCTCGGCGACGCGCGGCAGACCGCCGGTGATGTCGCGCGTCTTCGCGGACTCGCGCGCCACACGTGCGACGACGTCACCCGCCTGGACGGTGCCGTTGTCCTCGACCGACAACACCGCGCCCGCACCCAGCATGTAGCGCGCGGTTTCGCCCGATCCCTCGTCGAGAAGGGTGATGCGCGGCCGCAGATCCTCCTTCGCCTTGGTCGTCGCGCGATACTCGATCACGACGCGCTGCGAGATGCCGGTGGCCTCGTCGGTCTGCTCGGTGAGCGTCTTGCCCTCGATCAGGTCCTGGTACTTGGCCGTACCGCCCGTCTCGGTGATGACGGGCATGGTGAACGGATCCCACTCCGCCATCCGATCGCCCTTCGACACGATGTGGTTGTCGTCGAACATGACGTACGCACCATAGGGGATGCGATCGACCGACAGCTCGCGGCCGTCCATGTCCTTGATGACGATCTCGCCCGAACGGCTGAGCACCACGCGACGACCACGCTGGTCGACGATGACGCGCAGGTCGCGATACTCCGCCGTGCCGTCGGCATGCGCCTCGAGGTTCGAGGTTTCGTTGAGCTGCGCTGCGCCGCCGATGTGGAACGTGCGCATCGTCAGCTGCGTGCCCGGCTCGCCGATCGACTGCGCCGCGATCACGCCGACCGCCTCGCCGATGTTGACCGGCGTACCGCGGGCGAGATCGCGCCCGTAGCACTTGCCGCACACGCCGACCTTGCTCTCGCAGACCAGCGGCGAGCGGATCTTCATCCCCTGGATGCCGGTGGCCTCGATCTGCGCGACCATCGGCTCGTCGAGCAGCGTGCCCGACGGGATGAGCACCTTGCCCGACTTCGCGTCGACGACGTCCTCGGCCGTGGTCCGGCCGAGGATGCGCTCGCCGAGCGACGCGATGACGGTGCCGCCCTGGACGATCGCCTTCATCTCGAGCGCGCGCTCGGTGCCGCAATCGAGTTCGACGATCGTGCAGTCCTGCGACACGTCGACCAGGCGACGCGTGAGATAGCCCGAGTTCGCGGTCTTCAACGCCGTATCCGCGAGGCCCTTGCGCGCGCCGTGGGTGGAGTTGAAGTATTCGAGGACGGTCAGGCCTTCCTTGAAGTTCGAGATGATCGGCGTCTCGATGATCTCGCCCGACGGCTTGGCCATCAGCCCGCGCATGCCGGCGAGCTGCTTGATCTGCGCCTGCGAACCGCGGGCACCCGAATGCGCCATCATGTAGATCGAGTTGATGTCGCGCTCGCGGCCCTTGTTCGGGCCGTCCTCGTAATGGCGGACCGCCTTGATCTCGTTCATCATCGAGTTCGCGACCTGGTCACCGCAGCGCGACCACGCGTCGATCACCTTGTTGTACTTCTCCTGCTGCGTAATCAGGCCGTCCTGGTACTGCTGCTCGAAGTCCTTCACCTGGTCGCGCGTCTCGTCGACCAGCTTGTCCTTGTCCGGCGCGATGATCATGTCGTCCTTGCCGAACGAGATGCCCGCACGGAACGCGTGACGGAAGCCCAGCGCCATGATCGCGTCGGCGAACAGCACGGTCTCCTTCTGGCCGGTGTGGCGATAGACCTCGTCGATCACGTCGCCCACGTCCTTCTTGGTGAGGAGGCGGTTGACGGTCTCGAACGGCACCTTCGACGATTTCGGGAGCGTCTCGCCGAGCAGCATGCGGCCCGGCGTCGTCTCGTAGCGCTTGAGATACTGCTTGCCCGCCTCGTCGGTCTGCGGGACGCGGCTGATGATCTTGGTGTGGAGCGTGACCGCCTTCGCCTCGAGCGCCTGATGCACTTCCGACATGTCGGAAATCAGCATGCCCTCGCCGGGCTCGCCTTCCTTGAGCATCGACAGGTAATAGAGGCCCAGCACCATGTCCTGCGACGGCACGATGATCGGCTTGCCGTTGGCGGGCGACAGGATGTTGTTCGTCGACATCATCAGGACGCGCGCTTCCAGCTGCGCTTCCAGCGACAGCGGAACGTGCACGGCCATCTGGTCGCCGTCGAAATCGGCGTTGAACGCGGAGCAGACCAGCGGATGCAGCTGGATCGCCTTGCCCTCGATCAGCACCGGCTCGAACGCCTGGATGCCGAGACGATGGAGCGTCGGCGCGCGGTTCAGCAGCACGGGATGCTCGCGGATCACCTCGTCGAGGATGTCCCAGACTTCCTTGCGCTCCTTCTCGACCCACTTCTTCGCCTGCTTGAGCGTCATGCTCAGGCCCTTGGCGTCGAGGCGCGCGTAGATGAACGGCTTGAACAGCTCGAGCGCCATCTTCTTGGGCAGGCCGCACTGGTGCAGCTTAAGCTCAGGCCCCGTCACGATGACCGAACGGCCCGAATAGTCGACGCGCTTGCCGAGCAGGTTCTGGCGGAAGCGGCCCTGCTTGCCCTTGAGCATGTCGGACAGCGACTTGAGCGGACGCTTGTTGGCACCCGTGATCGTGCGGCCGCGACGGCCGTTGTCGAACAGCGCGTCGACCGCTTCCTGGAGCATGCGCTTTTCATTGCGGACGATGATGTCCGGCGCGCGCAGTTCCATCAGCCGCTTCAACCGGTTGTTACGGTTGATGACGCGGCGGTACAGGTCGTTGAGATCCGACGTCGCGAAGCGGCCGCCGTCCAGCGGCACCAGCGGACGCAGTTCCGGTGGGATGACCGGCACGACCTCGAGGATCATCCATTCGGGACGGTTGCCCGATTCGAGGAAGCTCTCGACGACCTTCAGCCGCTTGATGATCTTCTTGGGCTTCAGCTCGGACTTGGTGACCGCCAGCTCGTCGAGCAGCTGCTGCTTCTCGCCCTCGAGATCGAGGCTTTCGAGCATGATCCGCACGGCTTCCGCGCCGATGCCGGCCGAGAAGGCGTCCTCGCCATATTCGTCCTGCGCCTCGAGCAGCTCGTCCTCGGTCAGCAGCGTGAACTTTTCGAGCGGGGTCAGGCCCGGCTCGATCACGATATACGCCTCGAAGTACAGCACGCGCTCGAGCTGCTTCAACTGCATGTCGAGAAGCAGGCCGATGCGCGACGGCAGCGACTTCAGGAACCAGATGTGCGCGACCGGGGCGGCGAGCTCGATATGGCCCATCCGCTCACGGCGAACCTTCGAGACGGTGACCTCGACGCCGCACTTCTCGCAGACGATACCCTTGTACTTCATGCGCTTGTACTTGCCGCACAGGCACTCGTAATCCTTGATCGGACCGAAGATACGCGCGCAGAACAGGCCGTCACGCTCGGGCTTGAACGTGCGGTAGTTGATGGTCTCGGGCTTCTTGATCTCGCCGAACGACCAGCTGCGGATACGGTCCGGGGACGCGATGCCGATCTGGATCTGGTCGAACGTCTCCGGCTTGGCGACCGGATTGGCGAAGGGGGTCATCTCGTTCATGAGCTGTCCTTTAGAAATCTGTACCCTCTTCCGCCTTCGCGGGAGAGGAGGGGCCCATCGCTCTTCGCGATGGGAGGCGAGGGCCTTCCTGCGCCGACGCGCGGTAGAAGAAGACCCTCACCCAACCCTCTCCCGCGAAGGCGGGAGAGGGCTTCAAGGCTGGTTACTCCGCGGCGATCGCGATGCCGTCGTCGTCGAGCTCGTGGCTCTTGAGTTCGACGTTGAGGCCCAGCGAGCGCATTTCCTTGACGAGCACGTTGAAGCTCTCCGGGATGCCGGCCTCGAAGGTGTCGTCGCCCTTGACGATCGCCTCGTAGACCTTGGTGCGGCCGACCACGTCGTCCGACTTCACCGTCAGCATCTCCTGCAGGGTATAGGCCGCGCCGTAGGCCTGGAGCGCCCAGACCTCCATCTCGCCGAAGCGCTGTCCGCCGAACTGCGCCTTGCCGCCCAGCGGCTGCTGGGTGACGAGCGAGTACGGCCCGATCGAACGCGCGTGGATCTTGTCGTCCACGAGATGGTGCAGCTTGAGCATGTAGATGATGCCCACCGTCACCTTGCGGTCGAACTTGTCGCCGGTGCGTCCGTCGAACAGCTCCGACTGGCCCGACGGATCGAGACCCGCCAGCTCCAGCATCGCCGAGACGTCCGCCTCGACCGCGCCGTCGAACACCGGGGTGCCCATCGGGACGCCGGGCTTCAGGTTCTCGGCCAGCTCGACGATCTCGTCCGCGCTGCGCGCCTCGATGTCGGCGAGATAATGCTCGCCATACACCGTCTTGAGCCGCTCCTTGACCGCATCGGGCATATCGCCCGACTTGATGTCCGGATTGGCCTCGCGCCAGTCCTCAAGACCCTTGGCGATCTGCTGCCCGAGACCACGCGCGGCCCAGCCCAGATGCGTCTCGAAGATCTGCCCGACGTTCATGCGCGACGGCACGCCGAGCGGGTTGAGCACGAGATCGACCGGCGTCCCGTCGGCGAGGAACGGCATGTCCTCCGCCGGCAGGATGCGGCTGATGACGCCCTTGTTGCCGTGACGGCCGGCCATCTTGTCGCCCGGCTGCAGCTTGCGCTTCACCGCGACGAAGACCTTGACCATCTTGAGCACGCCCGGCGGCAACTCATCGCCGCGCTCCAGCTTCTCGCGACGGTCGTGGAACTTGTCGGTGATGAGCTTGGCGGCATCGTCATACTGCTGCTTGACGGCTTCCAGATCGCCCTGGACTTTGTCGTCCTGCACCGCGAACTTCCACCACTCGTGGCGGTCGACGCTGTCCAGCAGGTCCATGTCGATCGTCGCGCCCTTCTTCAGGCCCTTCGGAACCGCCGTGGCGACCTGGTCGAGCAGCATCTCGCGCAGACGCGACCATGTCGCGCGGTTGAGGATCGTGCGCTCGTCGTCCGAGTCCTTCTTCAGGCGCTCGATCTCCTCGCGCTCGATCGCCATCGCGCGCTCGTCCTTGTCGATGCCGTGGCGATTGAAGACGCGCACGTCGACGATCGTGCCCGACACACCCGGCGGCAGGCGCAGCGACGTGTCGCGCACGTCCGAGGCCTTCTCACCGAAGATGGCACGAAGAAGCTTTTCCTCCGGCGTCATCGGGCTTTCGCCCTTCGGCGTGATCTTGCCGACCAGGATGTCGCCCGGCTCCACCTCGGCGCCGATATAGACGATGCCCGCCTCGTCGAGGTTGCGCAGCGCTTCCTCGCCGACGTTCGGGATATCGCGGGTGATGTCCTCCGGCCCCAGCTTCGTGTCGCGGGCGGCGACCTCGAACTCGTCGATATGGATCGACGTGAACACGTCGTCCTTCACGATCCGCTCCGAGATCAGGATCGAATCCTCGTAGTTATACCCGTTCCACGGCATGAACGCGACAAGCGCGTTGCGCCCCAGCGCCAGCTCGCCGAACTCGGTCGACGGGCCGTCGGCGATGACGTCGCCCACCTCGACCACGTCGCCCACCTTCACCAGCGGACGCTGGTTGATGCAGGTCGACTGGTTCGAGCGCTGGAACTTCATCAGCGTGTAGATGTCGACGCCCGACTTGCCGGCGTCGACCTCACCCGTGGCGCGCACGACGATGCGGGCGGCGTCGACCTGGTCGACGATGCCGGCGCGGCGGGCCGAAATCGCGGCGCCCGAATCGCGTGCCACCGTCTCTTCCATGCCGGTGCCGACGAACGGCGCCTCGGCACGGACGAGCGGCACCGCCTGGCGCTGCATGTTCGAGCCCATCAGCGCGCGGTTGGCGTCATCGTTCTCCAGGAACGGAATGAGCGACGCGGCGACCGAAACGAGCTGCTTCGGCGACACGTCCATCAGCGTGATGTTGTCGGGCAGCGCCATCAGGAACTCGCCGGCCTGGCGCGACGACACCAGCTCCTCGGTGAAGCGGTTCTCGCCATCGAGTGCGGCGGAGGCCTGCGCGATCGTGTGCTTGGCCTCCTCCATCGCCGACAGGTAGACGACGTCGTTGGTCACCTTGCCGTCGATGATCTTGCGGTACGGCGTCTCGATGAAGCCATACTTGTTGACGCGCGAGAAGCTGGCCAGCGAGTTGATGAGGCCGATGTTCGGGCCTTCCGGCGTCTCGATCGGGCAGATGCGGCCGTAATGCGTCGGATGGACGTCACGGACCTCGAAGCCCGCGCGCTCACGCGTCAGGCCGCCCGGCCCGAGCGCCGAGACGCGACGCTTGTGCGTCACTTCGGAGAGCGGATTGGTCTGATCCATGAACTGCGACAGCTGCGACGAGCCGAAGAATTCACGCACCGCGGCGACCGCTGGCTTGGCGTTGATGAGGTCGTTCGGCATCACCGTCGACACGTCGACCGACGACATGCGCTCCTTCACGGCACGCTCCATGCGGAGCAGGCCGACGCGATACTGGTTCTCCAGCAGCTCGCCGACCGAGCGCACGCGGCGATTGCCGAGATTGTCGATGTCGTCGATCTCGCCCTTGCCGTCCTTCAGGTTCACGAGCGTCTTGACGACCTCGAGAATGTCCTCGGTGCGCAGCGTCGTCACGGTGTCCTCGACGTCGAGGTCGAGGCGCATGTTGAGCTTGACGCGGCCGACCGCGGACAGGTCGTACCGGTCGGGATCGAAGAACAGGCCCGAGAACAGCGACTCCGCCGTCTCCAGCGTCGGCGGCTCGCCGGGGCGCATGACGCGGTAGATGTCGGACAGCGCCTGCTCGCGCTCTTCGGCCTTGTCGGCCTTGAGCGTGTTGCGGATCCACGGACCCTTGGTGACATAGTCGATGTCGAGCAGATCGAGTTTCTCGATGCCCGCCTTGTCGAGCTTCTCGAGATTGTCGGGGCCGATCTCGTCGCCCGCCTCGACATAGATCTCGCCCGTCGACTCGTTGATGAGGTCATACGCAGAGTAGCGCCCGAAGATCTCATCGGTCGGGATCAGCAGCGTTTCTAGCCCGTCCTTGCCCGCCTTGTTGGCGGAGCGCGGTGTGATCTTGGTCCCGGTGGGAAAGATCACTTCGCCCGACTTCGCATCGACGATGTCGAACGTCGGCTTCACGCCGCGCCAGTTCTCGGGCGCGTACGGGATCTGCCAGCCGCCCTGGCCGCGCACATAGGTGACGCGGTTGTAGAACTGCGCGAGGATTTCCTCGCCCGTCAGGCCGAGCGCATAGAGCAGCGCCGTCACCGGCAGCTTGCGCTTGCGATCGATGCGGACGTTGACGATGTCCTTGGCGTCGAACTCGAAATCGAGCCACGACCCGCGATACGGGATCACGCGCGCCGCGAAGAGATACTTGCCCGATGCATGGGTCTTGCCGCGGTCATGGTCGAACAGGACGCCCGGCGACCGGTGCATCTGCGACACGATCACGCGCTCGGTGCCGTTGATGAAGAAGGTGCCGTTCTCGGTCATGAGCGGCATGTCGCCCATGTACACGTCCTGCTCCTTGATATCGAGGACCGAGCGGGTCTCCGTCTCCGGATCCACCTCGAACACGATCAGGCGCAGCGTGACGCGCATCGGCGCGGCATAGGTGATGCCGCGCTGGCGGCATTCCTCGACGTCGAACTTGGGCGGCTCGAGCTCATAGTTGACGAAGTCCAGCTCGGCGGTGCCCGCAAAGTCGCGGATCGGGAACACGCTGCGCAGCGTCTTCTCGAGGCCCGAGACATAGCCGGTCGAGGGATCGGAGCGGAGGAACTGCTCGTAGCTCTCGCGCTGCACCTCGATCAGGTTCGGCATCTGCACCACTTCGTGGATGTTGCCGAACACCTTGCGGATGCGGCGCTTGCGCGTGCCGCCTTCGATCGCCCTGGTCGCCATGGAGTTTTTCGCCCTCACTCGGCTGAAGGATCAGCCGTAAATATTTCCGAGCGCACGGAAAAGACGCCGAAAGGCCGCGCGTCATACCCCGGCCGGGGCGACGGCAGCCTGTCAGCGTCCATGAAACCACCAGCTCCCATCCGTACGACACGGTGCGCGACGCCGTGCCATGTCCCGAAGCTGTGGTAGAGGTGGGGATATAGGCCGCGTGTTGGAGCGTGTCAACGCGCGGGGCGGGCGACGGTCAGACCGGCAGGAGCCGCGGGTTGCGCCAGCCCTGGACGCCGTCGACATGCACCAGCAGCGTGCCGCGATCGTCGCGCATCATCGCGGGGCGCTCGATCTCCAATACCCAGCCGGCATTGCCGAGCGTTTCGAACAGCCGTCCCTCGAGATCGCGGCCATGCGTGCCGATCACCGTATAGGCGACTTTCGTACTCATCAGATCGACCGTCTCCGCGACCAGATCGGCCTCGCCGCCCTGGATATCGACATGGAGCAGGTCGAGCCGGTCGACGCTCGCGATGGCGTCCTCGAGCGCGACCAGCGGCAGCGCCTCGTACTTCCCGCTCAGCAACGCGCGGATCCGTGCATCGCCGTCGGCGTCGAGGATCGGGGACAGGCCCCAATGGCCGCCGCCCGCGTCCTGCGTCGGAAACAGCGCCTCGCCCTGCCGACCCGCGGCGATCCCGCGGTGGAGGACGACGTCGGTGTCGGCGAAACCGTTGTCCGCCATCGCCTGCCGCGCGAACGCGATGTGCTGCGGGTCGGCCTCGATCCCCATCAGTGTCACCTCCAGCCCGCGGCGCCGGGCCGCCACCCCCGTCAGCGACATCCAGCAGCCCCAGCCGCAGCCGAGTTCCAGCATCGCGAACCGGTCACCCGCCAACTCGACCGCGCGCAGCGCCGCGCCGAATTCGGCGAGGTCCGAATGCCAGTTCGCGGGCACCGTCTCCTGCTCGACCAGCCCGGTCCAGGGGCCCAGGGTGTCAGGAAAGAAGCGCGGATCGATCGCGACGCCGAAATAGCTGGTGTAGAAGCCGGGGCGGGGCACCTGCTCGCCCGCGGCGTATTTGCGCACGAGCGCGACCGGATCGAACAGGGCATTGTAATGCCAGAAGGGGTTCTGCGACATATCGCCCAGCCTATCGGGGCGCGACGGGGGGAGCAAGGGCGCCCCGCTTGCGGCGCTCGCGCCGCCCGCGACGTCGTGACGTCGGGGGCGTTGCCAAGCGCGCGGCGCGGGACTAGCCCCGTGTCCGTGCCGAAATTCGCCAGCCTTCTCCTCGCCATCGCCGCCGTCGTTCCGCAACCCGCCGCCGCCCGCGAGGTGTTCGTCGGGATGCTCGCGCACGCGGTCGAAACGCCGCTGACGTTCGAGACGGGCGAGCGCGGCGTCGATGTCCAGTTGGGGTATCGCGGCGGGCGCATCGATGCGCTGTCCGCGATCGGTGCGCCGGCCCCCTATGCCTTCGTATCGGTCAACAGCGCGGGCGATACCGACCTCGCCGCCGCCGGGCTGGCGTGGACGCTGGGGCGCGGCCGCATGTTCGTGCGGCCGGGGATCGGCATCGCGATCCAGGACGGCCCGCGCTACCGCGTCTTCGGCAGCTACCAGACCCAGCTGGGCAGCCGCGTGCTGTTCGAGCCCGAACTCGGCATCGGGTTGCGCGCCGCGCCGCGCGTCACGATCGAGGCGCAGTGGACGCATGTCAGCCACGCGCAGATCTTCGGCCCGCAGAACCCCGGTCTCGACATGATCGGCACCCGTCTTTCGTTTGCGTTGAGGTAATTTCCATGACCGTCCGTCCGCTGATCCTGCTCGCGATGCTCGCCGCGACCCCGCTGGCCGCGCAGCAAGCATCGGTCTGGCCGAAGGGCGGGGACATTCCCGCCAACTACATCCCGCCAAAGCCCCTCGCGGACTACGACAAGCGCGTGGTGATGGTGCCGATGCGCGACGGGACGAAGCTGTACACCGTCATCGTCGTGCCCAAGGGCGCGACGAACGCGCCGATCGTGCTGACCCGAACGCCGTACGATGCGAAGGGCCGCGCGAACCGGATGGACAGCCCGTCGATGCTGTCGACGCTGCCGCTCGCCGACGAGATCTTCGTCAAGGACGGCTATATCCGCGTCTATCAGGACGTGCGCGGCAAGTACGGATCGGAAGGGGAGTATGTCGTCACGCGCCCGGTCATGGGTCCGTTGAACCCGACCAAGGTCGACCACGTCACCGATGCCTACGACACGATCGACTGGCTGGTGAACAAGGCCAACCTGCCCGAGAGCAACGGCAAGGTCGGGATGATCGGATCGTCCTACGAGGGCTTCACCGTCGTCATGGCGCTGCTCAATCCGCATCCCGCGCTCAAGGTCGCGGCGCCCGAGAGCCCGATGATCGACGGATGGATGGGCGACGACTGGTTCCATTACGGCGCGTTCCGCCTCGCGAACATCGCGTGGCTGGGCAGCCAGACCGGGTACAAGGGCGAGGGCAAGGCCCCGCCCACCGGCGGCTATGACGACTACGACAATTTCCGCACCGGGTCCGCAGGAGACTGGGCGGCCAAGCGTGGCTATGCGCAGCTGCCCTTCTGGCAGCGGATGGCGGCGCATCCGTCCTACGACGCGTTCTGGCAGGGGCAGGCGCTCGACAAGATGGTCGCCGCCAACCCGTCGAACGTCCCGACGCTCTGGGAGCAGGGGCTGTGGGACCAGGAGGACATGTACGGCGCCATCACGACGTGGGAGGCGCTGGCCAAGAAGGGCAGGACGGGGAACAATTTCCTCGTGATGGGGCCGTGGCGGCACAGCCAGGTCAACCGGACCGGCACCAGCCTGGGCGCGTTCCAGTGGAACGGCGACACCGCCGCGCAGTTCCGCGAGCAGATGGTGCTGCCGCTGTTCAACCAGTATCTCAAAGGCGGCCCCGCGGCGAACCTGCCCGCCGCGGCGATCTACAACACCGGGGAGAACCATTGGGACCGCTTCGCGGCGTGGCCGCTCGCGTGCGAGAGCGGATGCGCGTCGCCGCTGACGCCGATCTACCTGCAGGCGGATCGCGGGCTGGGGTTCGCGAAGGCGGCGGCGGGGGAGGACAGTTATGTTTCCGATCCCGCGACGCCCGTCCCGCACCTCCCGCGTCCGGTGAATTTCGAAGACGGCCGTTGGGGCGACTGGCTCGTCAGCGACCAGCGCCATGCCGAGGGGCGGACCGACGTGCTGACGTACGAGACGCCGGTGCTGACGCAGGCCGTCCGCGTGTCCGGCGCGCCGATCGCGGACCTGTTCGCTAAGACGACGGGGACCGACGGGGACTTCGTGGTGAAGGTGATCGACGTCTACCCGGCTGAAGTGGCGACGGATGCGAAGATGGGCGGATACCAGCTGCCGATCGCGCTCGACATCTTCCGCGGGCGCTATCGCGACAGCTTCGCCAAGCCCAGTGCGATCCCGGCAGGCAAGATCCAGCGTTACAAGTTCCGCCTGCCGACGGTGAACCATGTGTTCCAGCCGGGGCACCGGATCATGGTGCAGGTCCAGTCGTCGCTCTATCCGCTCTACGATCGCAATCCGCAGAGCTACGTGTCGAACATCTTCTTCGCCAAGCCGGCGGACTATCGCAAGGCCACGATCTCGCTCCAGCGCGGTGGCGCGACGTCGAGCGCGGTGTGGCTGCCGGTCGTTCCGGTCGCGCAGCCGACGCTGGCGGCACCAGCGGCGGTGTCGGGAACTGTTGCAGCGGGGGCGGGGCGGCCCTAGCGGTCTGTTCACGATGATGACGATCCCCCCGCGCCTGACCGTTCCGCTGCTCGTCCTGCTGATGGCCGCGCCCGTCGCCGGCCAGACGTCTTCGCCCGCCCAGCCTCCCGCGCCGGTTCAGGGACTGGAGAATTTCAGCCTGCCCGCCACGCAGCCGAGCGCGGTGCCGACCCCGGCCGCGCCGGTCGGCCTGCCCGCGCCGGTCACGTCCGCGACGCCGCGCCCCCGCGCGACACCGGTGGCGACGCCGACGCCGCGCGCCACGCCGGCCGCGCGCCCTGTCGTCGAGGAGACGCCCGCGCCCGAGCCGGAGGCGACGCCGCCCGTGGTGACGGTGCCGTCGCCGCCGGTCCTGTCGGCCGGGCCGGTGGGCGGTGCGACCCCGAGCTCCGCGGCGGCCGCAGACCCTGGCACCGTCGCGCCCGAAGCCGGTACGCAGGATGGCGGGCCGTCATGGCTGGTCCCGGCGGGTGTCGTTGTGCTGCTGGCGGTGGGAGCGCTGCTGTGGCGGCGGCGGCGTGCGGCGGCGGAACGTGCGATGGAGCCCACTGCTGCACTCACGCCCGATGCTCCTGCCGAGCGCCAGCCGCTCGCGGCGTCGGCGCCCGTTGCGGCGCCGCCTGCCGACATTTCCCCAGCTGCAGTCGAGCCGGTCGTCCGGCCATGGATCGGCCTGTCGCTCACCCCGGTGCGCGCAGGGATCAACATGGCGACGGCGACCGCGGACGTGGAGGTGATGCTGACCAATGTCGGGGACGCGCCCGCTGCGTCGGTGCGCGTCGGGCTGTCGTTGCTCAGCGCGCGATCGGGGCAGGACGACGAGCTCGGCCGACTGTTCGCCGCGCCGGTCGGGCGTCCGGCGGTTGCGCCGTTCGCGCTCGCGCCGGGCGAAACGCGGACGATGCGCGTGCTCGTGACGCTGCCCCGCAACGCGATCAACGTGCTCGACGCGGGCGGGCGTCCGATGTTCGTGCCGGTGGTGGCGGCGAACATCGTCTATGATCGCGGCGATGGCGGGATGGGGCAGACCGCGGCGGCGTTCGCTATAGGGGTGGAGCGGCCGGGCGCCGCCAAGCTGGGGCCGTTCTGGCTCGATACCGTCAGCCGGATGCACGAGACGCTGGGGGTACGCCCGCACGCATTGTCGCTGCGGAGCTGAGACGGAAGTCAGCGTCTGGAGGGGGTTATCCGCCGCTCTTCGCGAACGGATAGACCTTCGCACCTTCGGGAAGTGGTGCGTCCTTTCCGTCCAACCGCGCCGTGACGACATCGACCAGCTCCGCGATCGTCGCGCCGTCCGGGCGATGGTCGGCACCGGGCAAGATCCACGCCGCGCAGCATTTGCTGGTTGCCGCGTTTGCGATCGCCTGCGCCTCGGCCAGCGGTACGGTGTCGTCGGCGGTGCCGTGGATCAGGTAGAGCGGCTCGTCGAGCGTCGTCGCGGCGTCCGCATTGTCCCAGCGATCGGTGATGAAGGCGCGTGCGATCCGCGGCGCCATGGCGCGCAACCGGCTGAAGGTGCCGATCGTCACCAGCGCATCGAGCCGCTGCCGCCGCGCAAGCGAGAAAGCGACACCGCCGCCGAGGCTGTGTCCCAGCACGATCACGCGGCGCGCGCCGGCCAGCGCCTTCGCACGGGCGTAGAAGGCGTCGGCGTCGGCGGAGAGGCCGGGCTCGTTCGGCTTGCCGGGATTGCCTGCATAGCCGCGATATTCCGCCGCGACGATGCCGTAGCCGCGCGCGACGAGTGGGGAGAGCCACGCCACCGTCCCGCTCGCGTCCGAGGCATTGCCGTGGAAGACCAGTACGACCGGCTTGTCCGCGCGCCCGGCGATCTCGATGCCGGTGAGCGTCAGCCGGTCCGCGGTTGCGACGCGGTCGAGCGCGGCGACGGGCAGGCCGGCGACCGTCAGCGGGGCTTTGGGTGCGGGGTAGATCCGCCCTTGGAACTGCGCGGGGGCGACGGTGGCGACCGCAGCGAGCGACAGGATCGCGAGAGAGACGGTGGAACGGGTCATGTCGTCCTCGTGCCCCGTCGGCCTCGCGATCGTCCAGCGGCTTCTTCGCACTTGTCGAAAAGCGATATGGATCATATCGTATATCGATAATGATTCGGGGGTGACGGTGGCGCGGGATCGAATGTTGGGCGGGGCCAGGGTGTTGTTGCGGGCGATCCTGGTGCTGAACTGGATCGGCGCTGTGGGGTTCGGCGGCCTGCTGCTGCTGTCGGTGCCATTTCACGGCCTGTTCGAGGCGCGGGTCGTCGCCAAATACGCGGACGCGGTCGATGCGGCGCAGGTCGTCATGGCGATGCGGGGGCTGTTCGTGCTGGCGCTGGCCGCGGTGGCGGTCGCGTGGGTGATCTGTACGCGGCTGCTGGCGATGATCGCGACGGTGGCGGCGGGGGACCCGTTCGTCGCGGACAATGCGCGGCGGCTGACCGCGATCGGCTGGGCCCTGGTCGGGTGGCAGCTTCTCGATCTGGTGATGGGCGCCATGACGTTGTGGCTGACGCGGCTCGGGGTCGATCACGCAGGGTGGACGCCCTCGATCGCGGGCTGGATCGTGGTGATGATGGTGTTCGTGCTGGGGCGCGTGTTCGCGCATGGCGCGGCGATGCGCGACGAGCTCGAGGCGACGGTCTGATGCCGGTCGAGGTGCGGCTCGACGCGCTGCTCCATGCGCGCCGGATGACGCTGACCGAGCTGAGCGAGCGCGTCGACATCACGCTGGCGAACCTTTCGATCCTTAAGACAGGCAAGGCGAAGGCGATGCGCTTCTCGACGCTGGAGGCGATCTGCCTCGCGCTCGAATGCCAGCCGGGGGACCTGCTGGCGGTGACCATCGACGAGAAGGGGGATAGTGAATGACGTTCTGGCAGGCTCTCAAGGCGACCTATCGTGGGGGCACCGCGTTCGTGATCGCGTGCCCGCTGCTAGCGCTGTTCCCGGTCGCGTTCGAACTGCTCCAGCATTGGGGCGAGGTGCATATCGGGATGTACGACAGCGTCGCGGCGGCAAGGGCGATGGAGCATCACCCGCTACGCATGGTGCTGGGGATGGTGAAGGTCGCGGCGCTGACGATCCCGATCTATTGGGTGGCGCGGTTCCTGTGGTCGCGCGACGCGCGGTTCGCGGCGCGCTTCGATGCCCGGGCGGTCCGGCTGTTTGCGGCGGTGCTGGCATTCCATCTGGCGATGAACGCGGTGCAGCTGTTTGCGCTTTCGGGATCGGGCATCGCGACGCTCGTCGGTTTCGTCGTCGGGCAGGTGATCGGAACCCTGCTGCTTACCTGGGGTGTCGCGGCGCCGCTCGGCAATGCGGCGATCGGGCCGTGGCGATCGATTGCGATCATGGCGCGGCAGCTGCCGTGGACGATCGTCTTCACCCTCATCGCCGTGCTGCCGCTGATGGTGCCGCATTATGCGCTGGGCGCCGCGGCGCTGGTCGGGCCGAAGACGCTATTGTGGCCGGTGCTGGCGGTCGACTCGTTGCTGGTCGGCTGGCTGGCGCCGGTGATGATTGCCTCCGGCTATGTCGCGGCGGTGCGCGCGGCGGATCTCGCCGGGGTCAATCTTGCTTCCGGTGAAGGCATGCAGAGCGCAGACCTCGCGCCGGTTCGCGCATAACCTATCGCAGCAGATATTCCCCGATGGCGATCAGCAGACCCGCCACCAGCCGGGCGAGCAGGACGATCGCCGCCATGCCTGCTGCTGCCGCGAGCGCGACGCTTCCGGTGTATCCTATCGATCTGATCGTGGTCATGACCCGTCCTCTCCATTGAAGAAGGCCGGGCCTCGTATCTCCGGAAGGTCCCGGCCGATGGGTTCGACATAAGGCGTCCGTCGACATTCTGCAATGGTTTCAGTATGTTGCAGTGCAGCGTGTACTGGAGGCGAAGAAAAAGGGCGGCCCCATCGCTGGGGTCGCCCTTTTTCCTTGGAGCAAGCCGACAAGGGCGAAGCCCATGTCGTCGGACGCGGGCGAGCCCGCGCCGGCCGGCCCTTCGACTGCCTGCCAAGGCAGGCGCTCAGGACAGGCCCTTGCGGGCGGAGTCGGGCAAGCTGGCTTGCCCGACTCCGCCCGCTGCGGCTTACTTGATCTCGACGGTCGCGCCGGCGGCTTCCAGCTGAGCCTTCAGCTTGGTCGCCTCTTCCTTGTTCACGCCTTCCTTGACCGCCTTCGGGGCGCCCTCGACGAGTGCCTTGGCTTCGGTCAGGCCGAGCGCGGTGATCGCGCGGACTTCCTTGATGACGTTGATCTTCTTGCCACCGTCGCCGGTGAGGATGACGTCGAACTCGGTCTGCTCTTCGGCTGCGGGCGCTGCTGCGCCGCCGCCTGCTGCGGGAGCCGCAACCGCTGCTGCGGCCGAAACGCCCCACTTCTCTTCGAGCATCTTCGACAGCTCGGCTGCCTCGAGGACGGTCAGTTCGCTCAGGCTCTCAACGAGCGCGTTCAGGTCTGCCATGTGTAGTCTCCAGTATCGGGGCTGCGACGCCCCAAGGGTTCAGTCAAAAACGAAAAGCTCAGGCCAGGATCAGGCCGCTTCCTTCTCCGCATAGGCGGACAGGACGCGCGCGAGCTGGGCGGCCGGTGCCTGCGCGATCGTGGCGATCTTCGTGGCGGGTGCCACGACGAGGCCGATGATCTTGGCGCGCAGTTCATCCAGCGACGGCAGCGTCGCGAGCGCCTGAACCCCTGCGAGGTCCAGCGCGGTCGTGCCCATCGCACCACCCACGATTTCGAACTTGTCGTTCGTCTTCGCGAATTCGACCGCGATCTTCGCGGCCGCGACCGGATCGGTCGAGGTGGCGAGACCGACGGGGCCGGTCAGCATGTCGCTGATCGAACCGTAATCGGTCCCTTCGAGGGCGATCCTGGCAAGCTTGTTCTTCGAGACCTTGTAGGTCGCGCCGGCGTCGCGCATCTTGTTCCGCAGCACAGTGGACTGTGCGACGGTCATGCCGAGGTTGCGGGTGACGACCACCACACCGACCTTGGCAAAGTTGCTGTTCAGCTCGGCGACGGCCGCGGTCTTCTGATCACGATCCATGCCATTCTCCACTTTCAGAACCCGGGAGCGCGAACGCCCCGGGCCCGGTTACGAACCGGGCGACATAACCGCCACCCGGCGGTGTCCTTCGATGGGGAGGGCAGACGTCGTGGAGTACACGACAGACCGACGCGGCCATGGGCCGGGCGGCAAATCCTTTTCCCCGTCTCGGCAGGAAATTAAGCCATGGCGAACCCACGGCACCCGCTGTCTTGGACGGAGCCCCGAACGGAAACCGATCGGGACGCAGGCGCGCCCTTACAGGATCGTGCGGGGGAGTCAATGCGGGGCGGCCGTGTCGTCGAACCGTAACCCGATCGTCGCCGAACCGTCGCGCGGTCGTAACGCGGGTGCCATGCTCCGCCGGCAAAGCCGCCGCAACGCCCGAACGCGGGCGATCCGGGGGATACTCACATGACCGACGCGACCATGCTCGCCGCCTATGACGATGGCGACATCGATACCAATCGCACCGCGAACCCGCATCTGAACGATCTGGTCGCAGAGCGCTATTCGCGGCGGCAGGCGCTGTTCGGCGGGATCGGCGCGGCGACGGTCGCGGTGTTCGGCGGGATGATGCTGACGGGGTGCGACGAGGACGAGAGCGCGCGTATCGCCAATGTCGACGCGGGGAGCGCGATCACGACCACCGCGGGGCGGACGGTGACGCTGACCGGCACCGTCACCAGCGGCAACGCGGCGAGCGTGGCGTGGATGCAGACCGGCGGCCCGAGCGTCACGCTGGCGGCCAGCGGCGCGACCGCCACCTTCACCGCGCCCGGCGTCGCCGCCGCGACGGTGCTCGCGTTCCGCTTCACCAGCACGAGCAGCGACCGGCTGACGACGAGTGCGGACACGACCGTGACGGTGAACCCCGCGGTGCTGGGCTTCACCGCGATCGCCAAGGGCCAGGCGGATACGGTCGCGGTGCCGGGCGACTACAGCGTCACCGTGCTGTACCGGCTTGGCGACCCGATCGCCGCGGGCGTCGGCGCTTATGCCAACAACGGCACCGACGGCAATTTCGCGCAGCGCGCGGGCGACCATCATGACGGGATGAGCTGGTTCGGGCTCGCCGCATCGGGCGCGACGCGCGACGCGACGTCGAACACGCGCGGCGTGCTGGTGCTGAACCACGAGAATATCACGCAGGCCTATCTGCACCCGAACGGCCCGACGACGACCGGCGGGGTGCGTCCCGAGGCGGAGGCGATCAAGGAGATCGAGTGCCACGGCGTCTCGGTGGTGGAGACCGCGCGGACGGGCGGGACGTGGGCCTATGTGCCCGCCTCGTCGCTCAACCGCCGCATCACGCCCAACACGCCGATGACGTTCAGCGGCCCGGTGCGCGGCGATGCGCTGCTCCGCACGCGGCATTCGCCGGCGGGGACCGATGGGCGCGGGACGATCAACAACTGCGCCAACGGGACGATGCCGTGGGGCACATACCTGACCAACGAGGAGAACTGGGTCGGCTATTTCCGCCGGACCGCGGGCGATGCCGCGGTGCGCACCGCGGCGGGCCAGGGCAAGGAGAATACCAGCCTCACCCGCTATGGCATGCCCGAGGGACGCACCGGGAACTATGGCTGGTCGACCGTCACCCCGGCCGACACGTCGAGCACGCTCTATGCGCGCTGGAACGCGACCGCACAGGCGACCACGGCGACGGACGGCACCGGCGACTTCCGCCACGAGCCGTTCCAGTTCGGCTGGGTGGTCGAGATCGATCCCTATGACCCGACCGCGACGCCGCGCAAGCGCACCGCGCTCGGCCGGATGAACCATGAGGGCTGCGAGATCGGCCGCACGATCGCGGGCATCCGCCCCGCCTTCTACATGGGCGACGATGCGCAGAACGAATATATCTATAAATTCGTCTCCGCCACGCCGTGGTCCGCGGCGGATGCGAGTGCGACCAACCGGCTGGCGATCGGCGACAAGTACATGGATGCGGGCACGCTGTACGTCGCGCGGTTCAACGCGGACGGGACCGGGCAGTGGTTGCCGCTGGTGTTCGGGCAGGGCGGGCTGACGAGCGCGAACGCGATCTATCCCTTCGCCAGCCAGGCCGACGTTCTAGTGAACACTCGCCTCGCCGCGGACGTGCTGGGCGCGACACGGATGGATCGGCCGGAATGGACCGCGGTCAATCCCGCGACCGGCGAGATGTATTGCACGCTGACCAACAACAGCTCGCGCACCCCGCTCAACACCGACTGGGCGAACCCGCGCGCCTATACCGACGCGAAGATGACCGGCGGGCAGACCAACGGCAACGCCAACGGCCATATCGTCCGCCTGCGCGAGAGCGGCGACACGTCGGAGGCGCTGACGTTCGCGTGGGACATCTATGCCTTCGGCGCCGGCGCGGACCTGAATCCGAGCAACATCAACATCTCCGGGCTCGACGCGACGAACGACTTCTCGTCGCCCGATGGCCTCTGGTTCGGGCTGCCGTCGAACGCGACGGGGCAGGGCGCGCCGGTGATGTGGATCCAGACCGACGACGGCGCCTATACCGACGTCACCAACTGCATGATGCTCGCCGCGATCCCGGGCAGCGTCGGCGACGGTACGACGCGCACGATCACCAACGCGATCGGCACCGTGACGGGCACGCAGGGCACGCGCTTCGGCAAGGCGCCGGGCGCGACGCTGCGCCGCTTCCTGGTGGGGCCGAAGGAGTGCGAGATCACGGGGATCCACTCGACGCCGGACGGCAGGTCGCTGTTCGTCAACATCCAGCATCCCGGCGAGAATGGCGGCCCGACGAACATTACCAGCAACTGGCCCGCGAACCAGGCGACCGCGACGGGCACGGGGCGGCCGCGCTCGGCGACGATCGTCATCACGAAGAACGACGGCGGGATCGTGGGGCTTTAAGACGGACGTTTGATCGTCACCCCGGCGCAAGCCGGGGTCTTTCCGTGGCTGGGTGCTCCCGGCCGCAAGAGATCCCGGCCTTCGCCGGGATGACGGTTCAACGCGAGAGCCGCCACTTCTTCTTCGCCTTCGGATCCTGCCATGGCGGGAGGGGGAGCCAGATCGGCGGCGCGGGCATCGTGCGAATCACCGTCACGCCATCGACCGCGGGTTGCGCGGGGAAGCGCGCGCGCGCGGCCGCGAAGATGAAGCGGGCCTTCGCCGCGCCGGGCGCGGCGGCAGTGGTGCCGACCCAGCGCCAGTGCCACGGCTCCCACTTCACCGTCTGGCGGTTGCCCGCGGGGAACGACATCTCGAAGCCGTATTTCGGCGCGTTGGCCCGGAGCCAGCGGAACCCGGGGGTCGCCGCCATGCACGCCTCCGCGTCCGGGCAGTCGGTGCGCGGGCGGATCGCGACGTCGAACGCGAGCCCGGTGCTGTGTTCGCTATGCCCCGGCGGCGCGACCGAGATCGCGCGGTCCGCCGCATCCGCGCCGCCGCGCCCGCGACAGAAGACGCTGGCCTGCCGCGCCAGCGAGCGGTGGCACGACAGCGCGAGGATCCGCCCCGCCACCGCCGGATCGCGTGCGGCGGCGTCGAGCATCCGCTCCAGATCGGGGATCGCCTCGCGCCGCATCATGCAGGTGCCCGCGGCGGCGAGATCGTGGCGCAGCGGCGCGAGCTCGCCCTCCGCGACGTCGCCATAGGGCAGGTGGCCCAGCGTCCGTCCGTCCGCGCCGACCGTGGTGGGCGCGCCATCGCAGACCTGCGCCTGCGCGGGGGCGGCGACCAGCGCGAGGGGGACGAGGAGGCGGATCATCGCAGGCGGCACTGGCATGCGCGGGCGAGGCGTGGCAAGCGCGCATCCATGATCGGTGAACGCGTGCTCTTCCTCGACGGCGAGGCCCTGGTGATCGACAAGCCCGCCGGGCTGCCGGTCGATCGTCCGCGCGACGGATCGATCAGCCTCGAGAACCACATGCAGAACCTGACCTTCGGGTTCAAGCGGTGGCCCCACCCGGTCCATCGACTCGACCGCGATACGAGCGGGTGCCTGCTGATGTCGCGCAATCCCAAGGCGCATGCGCGGTTGCAGCAGGCGTTCGAGGCAGGGTTGGTCGAGAAACACTATGTCGCGATCCTCGAAGGCTTGCCCGAGGGGACGGGCGGGCTGATCGACCTGCCGCTGGGCAAGGTCTCGACTCGCGAGGACGGCTGGCGGATGACGCGCGATCACAAGGGCAAGGCGGCGCGGACGCATTGGGAGCTGCTGCGCGTCGAGGGCACGCGCGCGCTGGTCGCGTTCCGGCCCGAGACGGGGCGGACGCACCAGATCCGCGTCCATGCGCTGGAAGGGCTGGGCATCCCCGTGGTCGGCGACCCGACCTATGGGAAGGCGGATCCGGCGGGGATGATGCTCCACGCGCGCCGGCTGGTCGTGCCGCGCGGGGAGAAGGAGCCCGTCGTCGCGGACGCGCCGTGGCCTGAGCGCTTTGTGGCAATCGGGTTCGAAGGACCCGCGGCCGAGGGCTGAGCGCGCGATGGTCGCGATCCCCGTCACGCGATCGATCGCGATCGACAGCGACGAACTGTCGGAGACGTTCGCACGCTCGTCGGGGCCGGGCGGGCAGCACGTCAACACCACGGACAGCGCGGTGCTGCTGCGGTTTGACGTAGCCAATTCGCCGGGGCTTCCCGATGCGGTGAAGACGCGGCTCGCGGTGCTGGCGGGATCGCGGCTGACGCGCGACGGGGTGCTGGTGCTGCGCAGCGAGGGGTCGCGATCGCAGCTCCTGAACCGGCAGGAGGTGCGCGACCGGTTGATCGACCTGATCCGCGAGGCAACGATCGTCCCCAAGAAACGGCGACCGACGAAGCCCACCAAGGGCTCGCAGGTGCGCCGGGTGGACGCCAAGAAGGGGCGCAGCGCGGTGAAGGCGGGGCGCGGACGCGTCCGCGACGAATAGGGACTGAACGCATGTATGTTTTCGACACGTCCGCGGGCACGAAGCGCGAACTGTACCGCGACCTGCTGAATGCGGTGGAGGCGCTGACCGCGGACGAGCCCGACGGCGTCGCCAATATGGCGAACGTCGCGGCGGTGCTGTGGCAGTATCTGCCCGATCTCAACTGGGCCGGCTTCTATCGGGCGGTCGATGGCGAACTGGTGCTTGGGCCGTTCCAAGGCAAGGCGGCGTGCATACGGATCGCGTTCGGCGCGGGGGTGTGCGGGGCCGCCGCCGCGACTCGGACGACGCAGGTGGTGGCGGACGTCCACGCCTTTCCCGGGCATATCGCGTGCGATGCTGCGAGCGCCTCCGAACTCGTTGCGCCGGTGATCGACGGCGACCGGCTGGTCGCGGTGATCGACCTCGACAGCCCGGTGACCGGCCGGTTCGACGCGGAGGATTCCGCCGGAATCGAGGCGGTGGCGAAGTCCATCGCCGCGCGCATCGGCTGATCCGATTCGGGACACGGCTCGTGCTGGCGACTCCCCCGCACGAGTGGTAAGCAACCCGTTAACAGGCGGTGCGTTGCGCCGAACGAGAACAGGGAGACCGAAGAATGCGGACGCTGATGGTGACGGCCGCGGCGCTGTCGATGCTGACGACGGGCGCCGCCGATGCGGGGGAGCGCGTGGTCGTCTCCGGCGGCAATCGCGGTGGCGGCTGGACCCGCGGGCCGATGCCGCACGCGCCGACGTCGACGCCGGGCGGGTGGAATGGCGGCGGTCGCCAGTGGCAGGGTGGTAGCCAGTGGCAGGGTCAGTCGCAGGCGCAAAGCCAGGCCCAGTGGCAGAACCAGCGCAGCGTCACGCGCGTGCGTGGCGGCAGCTGGAACGGCGCCAACACGAACGTCGTCGTCAATCGGCCGCGTTGGGGCGGTCGCGTCGACGGTCGCTGGTGGGGCGGACAGCGCGCACCGGGGGGCTGGAACGCCTATCACCGGCCGACCCGCGGCTGGGTGCTGCCGAGCTACTGGGTCGCGCCGACCTGGTATGTGACCGACTGGTCGGGATATGGCCTGCCGCAGCCGCCGCAGGGCTATAACTGGTCGCGCTATTATGACGACGCGGTGCTGATCGACGGGCGCGGATCGGTGTACGACACGATCGGCGGGGTCGACTGGGACCGGTATGACGGACAGGGCGCCGATTATAGCTATTACGACGGCGACTATGCCCAGGGCGGTTATGCGCAGGACGGCTACGCCCAAGG
The DNA here is from genome assembly GCF_055231975.1 of Sphingomonas sp. Ell38C01. NCBI lineage: Bacteria > Pseudomonadati > Pseudomonadota > Alphaproteobacteria > Sphingomonadales > Sphingomonadaceae > Sphingomonas > Sphingomonas sp. Ell38C01. Next base: position 1,811,624 of record NZ_JBUYVA010000001.1, read on the forward strand.
TGGTTACGCCCAAGGTGGTTATGCACAGCCGGGTGCGCCCTATCCCTATCCGCAGGGCGGATACGAGCGTCGCGACAACGGGCTGGGCGGCGCGGCGATCGGCGCGGTCGCTGGCGGCGTCGCGGGCAACCTGATCGGCGGGCGCGGCAATCGGCTGGGCGGCACGTTGATCGGCGCGGGCGTCGGCGCGGCGGCGGGCTATGCGATCGACAAGGCGGAGGATCGCGGGCGTCGTGCGCCGCCGCCGCCGCCGGCTTCCTATGGCCGCGCGCCGGGCTATGGCGCGCCGTATCCGGCGCCCTATCCGGCTCAGGGAGGCTATCCCGCGCCGATGCCGGGGCCGATCGTGACGCATGGCGGTGGCACCACCGTCACCACCATGTCGACCGGTGGGGCGTATCCGACGCAGGGCTATTATGCGGGCGGCTATTACTATCCGGGCAGCAGCGTGACGACGATCACCGTTGCGACCGCGCCGGTGGTGACGACGACGACCGAGGTCTTCGAGGACACCGTCACCTACAGCCGTCCCGCGCATCGTCGCGTGTGGCGTGCGAAGCCCAAGCCGAAGTGCATCTGCCGGTGAGTTGACTCCCTTTTCTTGCCGCGCATGAGGAGGGCGTCGCTTCCGGGTTCGGGAGCGGCGCCCTTTTCCATGGGGGGCGTTCCGTCATTCGCGAAATCCCGAAACGAACGGAGTAAGGAGGGAGGGCGGGCCTACCGCCGAGGCACGCGCCTCGCGAAGGTGACGAGGCTCTCCGCACCGTCCGCACCGAGGGCCGAGACGCCGATGAAGTGGTCGTCAACCGACACCTCCTTCAACACCGCGGTCGTGGCGCCGGTCACCTTGCGCTGGTCCGTCCAGTCCTGCGTGTCGTTGCGACGCCAGCGGATCATATACTCGGCGGCGCCGGGGACCGGCTTCCACGCGACGGTTGCGTCGCGGGTGAGGGCGCCGGCGATCGTGACGCCGGTCGGCGCGGCGGGTGCGGCGGCGAGGCGGGCGATCGTGGCGACGTTGATCGCGGTCACCTTTGCGAGATAGGCGAAGTCCATGCCCTCGATCGTGTCACCATAGACGCGGCCGTCCTCGATGCGCAGGTCCTGATGCTGGCGGTCCCAGTTTTCTGCGCCGACGGTGAAACGGACTGCGGGGAAGCCCTCGCGCAGGAACGGCTCGTGATCGCCGCCGCGGCCGAACCGGTCTGGACGGCGATCGACGAATACGTCCAGGCGGTTGGGGAATGTTCCGGGCAGCGCGTCCGCGACGCGGTCGATCGCCTTGGCGAGCGCGCGGCTGGGGCCGTCGTCCTCGCCGCCGATCGCGCGACGCTCGATCGCGTCGGCGAGCGATTCGTCGGCGCGGATGCCTTCCGAGAAGACGCGGACGCGATCGGCGACCTTGAGGCCGCCCTGGCCGACCGAGTTGCCGACGATGTCGTTGTTGAGCATCGCATCGACCTGCCACCCGCGCGCCTTCGCGGTTTCGGCGAGCAATGTCGCCCCCCACAAGCCCTGCTCCTCGCCCGAAAAGGCGACGTATACGATGGTCGCGGCGAACCGCTCCCTCGACAGGATCCGCGCCGCTTCCAATACCAGCGCGACGCCGCTGGCATCGTCGTTGGCGCCGGGGGCGTCGCTGGTCGCGTCCATCTCGTTCGACACGCGGCTGTCGATATGTCCGCCGACGATGATGTAGCGGTTCGGATCGGTGCCCTTCTGGATGCCGAGCACGTCCTCGATCACGACGCCGTCGGGCGCGCGCGGGCCGACGAAGCGGCGCGACAGGCGCTCGACCGCGATGCATCCGCCGCAGTCCTGCGAGATGGCGGCAAAGCGCGAGGCCGCCCAGGTCCGCGCGGCACCGATCCCGCGCTTCGGATCGGTCGCGGACGACAGCGAATGGCGGGTGCCGAACGCGACGAGCGATTCCACGCTGGTTCGCAGCGCCGACTGCGACGGCGCCTCGCGCGCCGCGGCCGGGGTTGCGATCAGGACGAGCGGGGCAAGGAAGGAAATACGCATGGCGTAAGCTGTGGCGTGCGCGGAGTTTTTGGACAAGTCCGACTTTGACTCCGGTCCACCGAGGTGACTAGCTTGCGCGACAAGAAAAAAACGGTCGCGATTCGTTGGCGTATCCAATCCAACAGGGGAATCGTTATATCATGAAACTTGTCCAGGCCTGCCTTGCCGGCGCGATGGTCTTCGTCGCCGCGCCCGCCTTTGCCGACAGCCCGTTCGACGGAACGTGGAAAGCGGATCTCTCGTCGCTCCAGGTCGTGGCCAAGCCCGACCAGTTCTCGCTCAAGGACGGCCTGTACAGCTGCACGACGTGCCTGCCAGCGTTCAAGGCGAAGGCCGACGGGACGTTCCAGCCGGTGGCGGGGAAGGACTATTACGACCACATCCTGGTCAAGCCCGTCGACGATGGCGCGGTGCATTTCGAATATCAGAAGGGCGGCAAGACGATCGGGACGAACGACCTGAGCGTTTCGGCGGACGGCAAGACGCTGACGGCGAAGAACAGCAACACCAACAACGCGGCTGGCACGCTCGTCGAATCGACATCGGTGCAGCAGCGCATCGGTGCGCCGATCGCGGGGGCGCATGCGATCTCGGGCAGCTGGAAGGCGGCGCCCGCGACGCAGGTGTCCGATTCGGGGATGACGATGAAGGTGATGGTCGACGCGAAGACCTACACCCAGACCTCGCCGATGGGCGAAACGCTGACCGCGACGTTCGGCGGGCCGTTCGCACCCAATGTCGGCGATCCCGGCAAGACGATGACGAAGGCGGAGCGGCTGTCGCCGACGAAGGTGAAGCTGACCGACATGCGCGGCGGCAAGGTGGTCGGCACGATGGTGCTGACGGTCGCGGCGGACGGGCGGACGCTGATGGGCGAGTGGGCCGATCCGCGCGATGGGTCGAAGGGGGCGTGGAAGGCGACGAAGCAGTAGGACGTCGCGTCATTCCCGCGCAGGCGGGGATTCATCTCGCGCGCTCGGGCGCGAACCTCGCCGTCGTGACTAGCCCGATGGTGGAGATGGATCCCCGCCCGCGCGGGGATGACGATCGTGCTTCAGCTCAGCCGGTCGATCGCTTCGCGGTCCAGGCTGCCGGGGATTATCATCAGCGGTACGGGCAGGGCGCCCGCATCCGCGCCGGCGAAATGCGAGACGAGTGCCCCCGGCGCACCGCTCGCGGCGGCGCCCAGCACGAGCGCGGCGATCTGCGGATTGGCGGCAATCATCTCGCGGATGATCTTCGCGCCGTCGCCCTCGCGCACCGTGATCGAGGCGCGCAGCCCCGATTCCTCGATCAGCGTGCCCGCGGCGGCGGCGACGAGGCCCTCGGCATGGCGGCGCGCCTCGTCCTCGATCGTCGCCTGGACGCCGCCGAACGCGATGAACTCCTGTTGCGGGACGAGGCTGAGGATCTCAACCCCGCCCCCGGTCTTGACCGCGCGGCGCGCGGCGAAGCGCAGCGCGATCCCCGCTTCGGGCGTGTCGTCGATCACGACCAGATAGATGCGCATCGTTGCTGTTCCCCCGATCGACGCCCGTGACGCCGGCCCCGTCCGTCGTACCTGACGCGCGGACGGGCTTCGCGCAAGCGGCGCCGCGCGGCTTGCGGGCTTGACCCTAGGGCAAACGGGCGCGAGAGACGGGGCAGCTTCTCCCGGAACCGTTCGAGGACCTTCATGCCGATCGAGATCAAGATGCCTGCGCTGTCGCCGACGATGGAGGAGGGCACGCTGGCCAAATGGCTGGTGAAGGAAGGCGACACGGTGAAGTCCGGCGACCTGATGGCCGAAATAGAGACCGACAAGGCGACGATGGAGTTCGAGGCGGTCGACGAAGGCGTGATCGCGAAGATCCTGGTCGCCGAGGGCACCGACAACGTGAAGGTCGGCACCGTGATCGCGGTGCTGGCGGCCGAGGGCGAGGAGGTCGGCGAGACGACCCCGGCGCCCGCCGCCAAGGAAAGCGAGCCGAAGCCCGACACCAGGGATCCCAACGACACCGAAAGCGAGGCGAAGCCGGTCGAGCGCACGACGGAGCAGGCCGAGGACCACGGCAAGCCTGCGGACGCCGTGCCGGCCAAGGCCGCCCCCCGCGCCGATGGCGAGCGCGTGAAGGCGAGCCCGCTGGCGCGTCGCATCGCTGCAGAGAAGGGTGTCGAACTGTCGACGCTGTCGGGGACCGGGCCGAACGGGCGGATCGTGAAGGCGGATGTCGAGGGCGCGAAGCCCGGCGCGGCTGCGCCGACCGGAACGGCCGAGGCTCCCGCCGCTGCGGCTACCGCTGCGCCCGCGCCGAAGCCCGCCGCGATCCCCGACATCCCGCACGAGGCGACCAAGCTGTCGAACGTCCGCAAGACGATCGCGCGTCGCCTGACCGAATCGAAGCAGCAGGTGCCGCATATCTACCTGACGGTGGATATCCGGCTCGATGCGCTGCTCAAGCTGCGCGGCGAGCTGAACAAGGGGCTGGAGGCGCGCGGCGTGAAGCTGAGCGTCAATGACCTGCTCATCAAGGCGCTGGCGGTCGCACTGGTGCAGGTGCCCAAGTGCAACGTGATGTACACGCCGGACCAGCTCATCAGCTTCACCCGCGCGGACATCTCGGTCGCGGTGTCGACGCCATCGGGACTCATCACGCCGGTCATCACCGAGGCGGATACCGCGTCGCTCTCGTCGATCTCGACGAAGATGAAGGACCTGGCCACGCGCGCGCGCGACAACAAGCTGAAGCCCGAGGAATATCAGGGCGGCACCGCTTCGATCAGCAACATGGGCATGTACGGGATCACGCAGTTCGACGCGGTCATCAATCCGCCGCAGGGGATGATCCTGGCGGTTGGCGCAGGGGCCAAGCGCCCGTGGGTGATGGAGGACGGATCGCTGGGCGTCGCGACGGTCATGTCCGCGACGGGCAGCTTCGATCATCGCGCGATCGACGGCGCGGACGGCGCGCAGCTGATGCAGGCGATCAAGACGCTCGTCGAATCGCCGCTGGCCATGTTGGCTTAGAGGGGGCCGGCGTTCCCATGCGTCGCCGCGCACTCGTGATCGAGGGACTGCACCTCGTCGGCGGTGTGCTGGCGACGCTCGTGATCTTCTGGGGCGCGGCCTGGGCGTATCCGCGGGGGGCGGAGACGATCTGGCTGGTGGGGTATGTCACGATGGCGGCGGTCGCGGGGATGAACGTGCCCCGGCTGCAACGCGCATGGCGTGTGTACGAGCGGAGCGGCGGACTGACATGACGACAGCGATGACAGGTGCGCGCGCATGACCGTCCTTCCCGCGGGATCGCCCGTCGTGCGGATGACCGCAATGCCCGCCGACGCCAATCCCTATGGCGACATCTTCGGCGGCTGGCTGATGGGGCATATGGATCTCGCCGCCGGATCGGTCGCGTCGCGTCATGCGGGTGGCCGTGCGGTGACGATCGCGGTCGAGGCGATGAAGTTCCACCGGCCCGTCGTGGTCGGCGACGAGGTGTCCTTCTATGCCACGCTGGTGGCGACGGGCAGCACCTCGATGACGATCGACGTCGAGGCATGGCGCCGCAGCCGGCATAGCGAGGAAGCGTACAAGGTGACGCAGGCGCGCTTCGTCTTCGTCGCGATCGGCGAGGACCGCCAGCCGCGCAAGGTGCCGGGGATGGCGGCGGCGTGATGATCCTGCGCGGCTTCGTCGCGATCCTGGCGGGGCTCACCATCGGGGGGCTGATCGGACTCATTCTGATCGCGGCGAAATCCGGCGACTTGTTGGACGTCTCAAACCCTGTCGGCATAGTCTTCATGGTGGGTGCGGGCATCGTGGTGACCGCGCCGGGTTGGGTCTTGAGTAGCGCGGCCGTTCTGCCAATCCTCACTCACCGCGCCCGGCGTGTCGGCCTGCTTGATCCGATACAGTATTTCGCATTGGCGGCAGCGACCGGCGCGGTCGCCGTCCTGCCGACCTTTCTCTTTTTGGCGGCATCGGATCCAAGCGTGCTTTTCGTCATGGTGCCAAGCGGCATCGCGGGTGGCACGGCGATCGCGGCGATGTGGCGTCTATGGATACTCAAACCTCTCGCGGCGTGCCGCGCATCTGCACATGGAGCGTATCTTGGCTGACACCTACGACCTCATCATCCTCGGCTCGGGCCCCGGCGGCTATGTCGCGGCGATCCGGGCGAGCCAGCTCGGCATGAAGGTGGCGATCGTCGAGCGCGAGCGGCTGGGGGGGATCTGCCTGAACTGGGGTTGCATCCCGACCAAGGCGCTGCTGCGCACGTCGGAGATCTATCACTATATGCAGCATGCCGCCGACTATGGGCTGAAGGCGGACAATATCGGGTTCGACCTGGGCAAGGTGGTCGAGCGCAGCCGCAAGGTGGCGGGGCAGCTCAACGCCGGCGTCAAGGGCCTGATGAAGAAGAACAAGGTCGCGGTGCATGAAGGCGTCGGCACGATCACGGGGAAGGGCAAGCTCAGCGTCAAGCAGGGCGACAAGACGACCGAACTGGCGGCCAAGAACATCATCGTCGCGACCGGCGCGCGCGCGCGCGACCTGCCGTTCGCCAAGGCGGACGGCGCACGCGTGTGGACGTATCGCCACGCGATGGTGCCCACCGAGATGCCGACCAAGCTGCTCGTCATCGGATCGGGCGCGATCGGGGTTGAGTTCGCCAGCTTTTACAACGACATGGGCGCCGACGTGACGATCGTCGAGATGCTGCCCCGGATCCTGCCCGTCGAGGACGAGGAGGTCAGCGCGTTCATGGACAAGGCGCTGACGAAGCAGGGCATCAAGCTCGTCAAGGGCGCAGGCGTCGAGAAGATCGAGAGCGGTGCGAAGGCGGTCAAGGCGTCGATCAAGGGCGCCGACGGCAAGGTGACGAGCGACGAGTACAGCCATGTGATCGTCGCGATCGGGATCGTGCCCAATACCGAGAGTATCGGGCTGGAGGCGCTGGGCGTCGAAACCGATCGTGGGCACATCAAGACCGACGGCTATGGCAAGACCAACGTCGCGGGTATCTGGGCGATCGGCGACGTGACCGGCGCGCCGTGGCTGGCGCACAAGGCGAGCCACGAGGGCGTCATCGCGGTCGAGAAGATCGCGCAGGAAGCGGGCAACACGGACGTCCATCCGCACGCGATGGACAAGGGCAACATCCCGGGCTGCACCTATGCGCGCCCGCAGGTCGCCAGCGTAGGCATGACCGAGGCGAAGGCGAAGGAAGCCGGGTACGAACTGAAGGTCGGCAAGTTCCCCTTCATCGGCAACGGCAAGGCGATCGCGCTGGGCGAGGCGGAAGGCTTCGTGAAGACGGTGTTCGACGCCAGGACCGGCGAACTGCTGGGCGCGCACATGGTTGGCGCGGAAGTGACCGAGCTGATCCAGGGCTATGTCGTCGCACGCCAGCTGGAGACGACCGAGACCGAGCTGATGCAGACCGTGTTCGCGCATCCGACGCTGTCGGAGATGATGCACGAGAGCGTGCTGGGCGCCTACGGACGTGCGATCCACATCTGATGCGGAGCGGGCGCGGTGGCCGTTCGCGGCGGCCGCGCTCGGATGGCTGGGGTCGCTCGCGCTGTTCTGGCCGGGTATCGTCACCTATGACGGCGTCGCGCAATATGCCCAGGTCCTGACCGACCGGTACGACGATTGGCATCCGCCGGTGATGGTCCGGCTGTGGGACCTGTTGTCGCCGCTGGGGGGCGGCGCGGCGCCGATGCTCGTGCTCCAGCTGGCGGCGTACTGGCTGGGGTTCGGGCTGGTCGGCCACGCGCTGGCGCGGGGCGGGCGTATCCGCGCCGGTTTCGGTGCCGTCGTGATCGGGGCGGTGCCGGTGTTCCTTGGCTGGCAGGGCGTGGTCCTGAAGGACGCGCAGATGGCGGGCGCGATGCTGGGCGCGACCGGGCTGGTCGCGTGGTGGTGGTTGCGCGGGGAGCGTTTGCCGGTGCGGGCGGTCGCGCTGGTGGTGGTGCTGCTCGGCTACGCGACGCTGGTTCGGGCGAACGCGGTGTTCGCGACGGTGCCGCTGGCGGTGATGCTCGCGGGCGCTTCGTGGTCGTGGACCAGGCGCTTGCTGGTCGGCGGCGCGGGAGTCGTTGCGGCGATCGCTGTGTCGTCGCCGATCAACCATGCGGTTCTGGACGGGCGCGCGAGCGGGGTCGAGCGGACGCAGGCGGTGTACGATCTGGCGGGCGTCGCGGTCCGGGTTTCGGACCCGGCGTCGACCGGGCTCACCGCCGATGAGGTGACGGCGACACGCGCGAAGGATTGCGTCCGCGCGTTCTTCTGGGATCCGCTGGGTGACGATTCGCGGTGCGGCGTCGTGACCGCGCGCGTGCGGGCGCAGCCGGCGGCAGTGTTGTACGCAGGTCTCGCCCGAACGATGGCGGCGCATCCGGTGGCCTATGTCGCGCATCGGCTTGGACACCTCAATTCGACGATGCGCTGGTGGGTGCCGTATCGCTGGCCCTCCGCGGCGCCGCCAGCCGGGAGCGAGGCGAACACCCTGGGCCTCGCGTCGCCCGGGTTCGCGGCGGCACTCGTCCAGCGTGCGGCGGGGGTGCTGGTCGAGACGCCGATCGGGTGGCCGTTCGCCTGGGTGGTGGCGGCGGCGACGTTGCTGCTGGCGCTTCGGCGCGTGAGCGGCCCGTCGCGCGACCTCGCGGTGGCGCTGCTGGTGTCGGCGCTGGCGCTGGAGGCGAGCTTCGCCGCGATCAGCATCGCGTCCGACCTGCGCTATCACCTGTGGTCGATGATCGCGACTGCGCTGGCGGGGGTGGTCGCGGGGCGGTTCGCGGATCGGCGCGTGCTGGCGATCGGCGGTGTCGTTCTGGTGGCGGCGCTGGTTCCTGCGATCGTCGCGCGCGCGACGCTGCCGGTGTCGCCGCAAAGCTATGCGGGGATGCTGGGATAGCTTGGCGCGGGCGCCCCGACGCGGCAAGGTGCGGCACGACAAGGGGATGATGCATGAAGCGAACAATGCTCGCGCTGACGGCGATGACCGTGACGGTGCCCGCCGCGTCGGAGACGGTGGTGGTGACCTCGGCGAAGATGCTCGATCCGGCGAGCGGGCGGACGACGGACGCGCCGGTGGTCGTCATCACCGACGGCCGGATCGTCTCGGTGACATCTCGCGGCGCGATCCCGGCGGATGCGAAGCGGATCGACCTGCCCGGCAAGACGATCCTGCCCGGGCTGATCGACATGCACGTCCATCTCGACGCGGATGCGCGGATCAGCGGATATCGCCGGCTCGAATATACCGACAGCTTCTGGCAGGCGGTGGGCGTGGCGAATGCGAAGGCGATGCTCGACGCCGGGTTCACGACGGTGCGCAACGTGGGATCGGGCGATTACAACGATGTCGGGCTGAAGCAGGCGGTGGAGGCGGGGTACATCCCCGGGCCGCGGATCGTGCCGGCGGGCTATGCGCTGGGCGCGACGGGCGGGCATTGCGACGCGACCGAGGACCTGCCGCCGAGCTTTGCGGGGACGCCCAACCCGGCGGTGGCGGACGGCCCGGACGGGTATCGCAAGCTGGTGCGGACGATGCGCAAATATGGCGCGGAGGTCATCAAGATCTGCGCTACCGGGGGCGTGCTGTCGAAGCGCGATTCGCCGGGGGCGCAGCAGATGAGCCTCGCCGAGATGACCGCGGTGGCGGAGGAAGCGCATATGGCGGGGATGAAGGTCGCCGCGCATGCGCACGGCACCGCGGGGATCAACGATGCGCTGCGTGCGGGGATCGACACGATCGAGCATGCCAGCCTGGCGGACGCGGAGAGCTTCCGGTTGGCCAAGGCGAGGGGCGCATGGTTCTCGATGGACGTCTATGACGACGACTATATCCTGGCCGAGGGCGCGAAGAACGGCGTGCATCCCGAAAGCCTCGAAAAAGAGCGGCAGATCGGCCGCAAGCAGCGCGAGACGTTCCGCGCGGCGCATGCGGCCGGGGTGAAGATGGTGTTCGGCACCGACAACGGCGCGGTGTTCCCGGCCGGGCAGAACGCGTTGCAGTTCGCCAAGATGGTCGAATGGGGGATGACCCCGATCGAGGCGATCCGCAGTGCAACGACCAATGCCGCGGAGGCGCTGGGGCGCAGCGACGTGGGCGCGATCGCGGTGGGGCGGTTCGGCGACATCGTCGCGGTCGACGGCGATCCGACCGCGGACGTTCGCCTGCTGGAGCGGCCGGTGGCGGTCATCAAGGGCGGGGTGCGGGAGAAGTAAGCATCGTGTCCGCAATCGATCCGGGCTCGCGCCATCGGCTGTCGCGCAGAAAGAAGCGGGACCTCGGATCAAGTCCGAGGCGACGGGGGCTTCGACGTGACGCGATGCGAGAAGTCGGTTAACGCGGCAGCGTAACGATCCGTCGAAGGACCTGCATGCCATCTCTGACCGCCCGCCTGCTCGCTCTGCCGCTCGCGCTTGCCGGGCTGCCGGGCGCCGTCGACGCGCCGCGGATCCCGGATCTGGGCGCCAATCTGGAACGGTTCGATTATCCGTGGCCGGTCCAGACGATGACGGTCGATATCGTCGGCGCCCCCGCGCAGATGGCGTTCATGGACGTCGCCGCGCCGCGACCCAATGGGCGCACGGTGGTGTTGCTGCACGGCAAGAATTTCTGCGGCGCGACCTGGGGCAGCACGGTGCGCGCGCTGCTGGCGGCGGGGTATCGCGTGATCGCGCCCGACCAGATCGGGTTCTGCAAATCGTCCAAGCCGCGCGCGGCGCAGTACAGCTTCGAGATGCTGGCCGCGCTGACGCACCGGCTGCTCGAATCGCGCGGGGTGTCGCGCGCGACGGTGGTCGGGCACTCGCTCGGAGGCATGCTCGCGATGCGCTATGCGATCATGTACCCCGATGCGGTCGAGCGGCTGGTGCTCGTGAACCCGCTGGGGTTGCGCGACCGGTCCGAGGATGGGCTGCCCTATGCCGATGTCGATACGTTGTGGGCGGGCGAGCGGCGGACCGACTATGCCGCGATCAAGGCGTATCAGCAGACCAATTACTATCACGGCACGTGGAAGCCGGCCTATGATCGCTGGGTGTGGATGCTGGCGGGCATGTACCAGGGGGCCGGCCGCGACACCGTCGCGCTGGCGCAGGCGAAGACGAGCGAGATGGTGAAGACCCAGCCGGTCGCGCACGAGCTCTACCGGATTCGCCCGACGACGACGGTGATCGTCGGCACGCTCGATTCGACCGCGTTCGGGCGCCAGCAGATCCCGGCGAACCTCCAGAAGTTCGTCCGCGCGATCCCGCTCGTCGCGCCCGAGGCGGTGCGGCAGATGCCGAATGCCACGCTGGTGAGGATGGAGGGGCTGGGGCACTCGCCGCAGGTCGAGGATCCGGCACGGTTCGAGGCGACGCTGCTCGCGGCGATCCGCATAAGGGCTTAAGACTGGCTGCGTCACCGTTCGTCTCGAATGGCCGTCGAGCCCTTCGGCTGGCTGGCAAGCCAGCCGCTCAGGATAAACTCCAGTGCAAGCGCCGAAGTCGGGACGGCGTATCGAGAGACAGGTCGACCCCATGGCCTCTCGATACGGGCTCTCGGCTTCGCTCGATCCCTACTCGAGACGAATGGTCAGGCGGAACGGGGCGTTGCGGACAGATGTCGATCCGGCGTCCGACGCGACCCGTTGACCGATTGCCGGCGCGAGTCTATAGGCGCGCCTGCTCGGACGGCCCTCATGGCCGTGCGGCAAGCATGAACATTGCCGGATGCATCGGGGCCCGGGAGGTCGAGCACGACTTCCTCACGGCTCTTTTCGTATTTCGGGCCGCTGGCTTTATGGCTTGGGGTTCCGGCAAAGTAACCACTTGAAAGGTGAAGGCTTCAATGCCGACGATCAACCAGCTGGTCCGCAAGGGCCGCGTCCTGCAGAAGGCCAAGTCCAAGGTCCCTGCGATGGAGCAGAACCCGCAGAAGCGCGGCGTCTGCACCCGCGTCTACACGACGACCCCGAAGAAGCCGAACTCGGCGCTGCGCAAGGTGGCCAAGGTCCGCCTGACGAACAGCCGCGAAGTCATCAGCTACATTCCGGGCGAAGGCCATAACCTCCAGGAGCACTCGGTGGTCCTGATCCGTGGCGGTCGTGTGCGCGATCTTCCCGGCGTTCGCTACCACGTCCTGCGCGGCGTGCTCGATACGCAGGGCGTGAAGGATCGCCGCCAGTCGCGTTCCAAGTACGGCGCCAAGCGTCCGAAGTGATCGGGCTTTAGTCCGATCATCCCGGCGCAGGCCGGGATCCAGATCAAAAGTAAGCCCCGGACGGGTTCCGGAACCGGCTGAAACAAAAAGGAACACCAGATGGCACGTCGTCGTCGTCCAGAGAAGCGCATCATCCTGCCGGATCCCAAGTACGGTGATGAGGTTCTCTCCAAGTTCATGAATTCCGTCATGCTCGACGGCAAGAAGTCCGTCGCCGAGCTGATCGTGTACGGTGCGTTCGAGACCGTCGAGACCCGCGCGAAGCGCGATCCGCTCGGCGTGTTCCACGATGCGCTGAACAACATCAAGCCGGGTATCGAGGTCCGTTCGCGCCGCGTCGGCGGTGCGACCTACCAGGTTCCCGTCGAGGTGCGTCCCGAGCGCGCCCAGGCGCTGGCGATCCGCTGGCTGATCTCGGCGGCGCGCTCGCGTTCCGAGAACACGATGGCGGCGCGCCTGTCGGGCGAGCTGATGGACGCGGCGAACAACCGCGGCAACGCGGTGAAGAAGCGCGAAGACACGCACCGGATGGCCGAAGCCAACCGCGCCTTCTCGCACTATCGCTGGTAATGCCTATATGGGGTGAGGCGCCTTCGGGCGCCTCGCCTCGTCACCGTTCGCCATCGGCTTGAACGGGAATGGGGTGGGAACCCCCTACGAGATTCTAGCCCCCGCCGCCCCGCATGCGGCACAGGAGTACGACCATGGCCCGCAGCCATCCGCTCGACCGTTACCGCAACATCGGCATCATGGCGCACATCGACGCCGGCAAGACGACGACGACCGAGCGCATCCTCTATTACACCGGCAAGTCCTACAAGATCGGCGAGGTCCATGAGGGCACCGCGACGATGGACTGGATGGAGCAGGAGCAGGAGCGCGGGATCACGATCACGTCGGCCGCGACGACCTGCAAGTGGCGCGCCGAAGAGGGCAAGGGTGAAGAGCACCTCATCAACATCATCGACACGCCGGGCCACGTCGATTTCACGATCGAGGTCGAGCGGTCGCTGCGCGTGCTCGACGGCGCGGTCGCGTGCTTCGACGGCGTCGCGGGTGTCGAGCCGCAGTCGGAGACGGTGTGGCGCCAGGCTGACAAGTATGGCGTGCCGCGCATGTGCTTCGTCAACAAGCTGGATCGCACCGGCGCGGACTTCTATTTCTGCGTCGACTCGATCATCGAGCGCCTCGGCGCGCGTCCGGCGGTGCTGTATCTGCCGATCGGCATCGAGGGCGGGTTCAAGGGCCTTGTCGACCTGGTCGAGAACCGCGCGATCATCTGGCTCGAGGAGTCGCTGGGCGCGAAGTTCGAATATCAGGACATCCCCGAGGACCTGGCTGAAAAGGCCGCCAAGTATCGCAGCGACCTGATCGAGATGGCGGTCGAGCAGGACGATGCGCTGATGGAGGCGTATTTGGAGGGCAACGAGCCGAGCACGGCCGACCTCAAGGCGCTGATCCGTAAGGGTACGCTCAGCATGGCGTTCGTGCCGGTCGTCTGCGGCTCTGCGTTCAAGAACAAGGGCGTGCAGCCGCTGCTCGACGCGGTCGTCGACTATCTGCCGTCGCCGCTCGACGTGCCTGCGATCCAGGGCCTCAAGCTCGATGGCGTGACGCCGGACGAGCGTCCGTCGTCGGACGAGGTGCCGTTCTCGGCGCTGGCGTTCAAGATCATGAACGATCCGTTCGTCGGCACGCTGACCTTCGCGCGCATCTATTCGGGCAAGCTCGAAACCGCGTCGCAGGTGACCAACTCGGTCAAGGACAAGAAGGAAAAGGTCGGCCGCATGCTGCTGATGCATGCGAACGAGCGCGAGGACATCCAGGTGGCCTATGCGGGCGACATCGTCGCGCTGGCGGGTCTGAAGGACACGACGACCGGCGATACGCTGTGCGCCATCAACGCGCCGATCATCCTCGAGCGGATGGAATTCCCCGAGCCCGTGATCGAGCTGTCGGTGGAGCCGAAGACGAAGGCCGACCAGGAGAAGATGGGCGTCGCGCTCAACCGTCTCGCGCGCGAAGACCCGTCGTTCCGCGTGTCTTCGGACAGCGAGAGCGGGCAGACCATCATCAAGGGCATGGGCGAGCTCCATCTCGAGATCCTGGTCGATCGCATGAAGCGCGAGTTCAAGGTCGAGGCGAACGTCGGCGCGCCGCAGGTGGCGTATCGCGAGTATCTCAAGAAGCCGGTCGACATCGACTACACGCACAAGAAGCAGTCGGGCGGCACCGGCCAGTTCGGCCGCGTCAAGGTGAAGCTGGCGCCGGGCGAGCGTGGATCGGGGATCGTCTTCAAGGACGAGATCAAGGGCGGTAACATTCCGAAGGAATATATCCCCGCGATCGAGAAGGGCTTCCGTGAGACGGCTGCCTCGGGCTCGCTGGTCGGCTTCCCGATCATCGATTTCGAGATCCTGCTGTACGACGGCGCGTACCATGACGTCGATTCGTCGGCGCTGGCGTTCGAAATCTGTGCGCGCGGCGCGATGCGCGAGGCGGCACAGAAGGCGGGAATCACGCTGCTCGAGCCGGTCATGAAGGTCGAGGTCGTCACCCCGGAGGATTATCTGGGCGACGTCATCGGCGACATGAACTCGCGTCGCGGGCAGATCCAGGGCACCGACACGCGCGGCAACGCGCAGACCGTCGAGGCCATGGTGCCGCTGGCGAACATGTTCGGGTACGTCAACGCGCTGCGGTCTTTCACGCAGGGCCGCGCGCAGTATTCGATGCAGTTCTCGCACTATGACGAGGTTCCGTCGAACGTCGCCGACGAAGTGAAGGCGAAGCTGGCCTGAGCGTCTCGCTCAGGGCTGGCATAACCGTAAAAGAGCCGTTATGGGGCCGCGTTCGCGCGGTCCGACATGGCGGCGGTCGAATCCGAATCAGAAGGTAGGAAAATGGCAAAGGCAAAATTCGAGCGGAACAAGCCGCACCTCAACATCGGCACCATCGGTCACGTCGATCACGGCAAGACGTCGCTGACGGCAGCGATCACGAAGGTCCTGGCCGAGACGACGGGCGGCACCGCAGTCGACTTCGCCAACATCGACAAGGCGCCCGAGGAGCGTGAGCGCGGCATCACGATCTCGACCGCGCACGTCGAGTACGAGACCGAAGCGCGCCACTATGCGCACGTCGACTGCCCGGGCCACGCCGATTACGTGAAGAACATGATCACCGGTG
Organism: Sphingomonas sp. Ell38C01; assembly: GCF_055231975.1. Classification (NCBI taxonomy): domain Bacteria; kingdom Pseudomonadati; phylum Pseudomonadota; class Alphaproteobacteria; order Sphingomonadales; family Sphingomonadaceae; genus Sphingomonas; species Sphingomonas sp. Ell38C01. The sequence continues at coordinate 1,827,040 of NZ_JBUYVA010000001.1, forward strand.
CGGCGCAGATGGACGGCGCGATCCTGGTCGTGTCGGCGACGGACGGCCCGATGCCGCAGACCCGCGAGCACATCCTGCTGGCGCGCCAGGTCGGCGTGCCCGCGATGGTCGTGTTCATGAACAAGGTCGATCTGGTCGACGACGAGGAAATCCTCGAGCTGGTCGAGCTGGAAATCCGCGAGCTGCTCAGCTCGTACGAGTTCCCGGGCGACGACATTCCGATCGTCAAGGGTTCGGCGACCTGCGCGCTGTCGGGCTCGAACGACAAGTTCGGCAAGGACGCGGTCCTCGAGCTGATGAAGGCCGTCGACGAGTACATCCCGCAACCCGAGCGTCCGCTCGACAAGCCGTTCATGATGCCGATCGAGGACGTGTTCTCGATCTCGGGTCGTGGCACGGTCGTCACCGGCCGCGTCGAGACGGGCATCGTCAAGGTCGGCGAGGAAGTCGAGATCGTCGGTATCCACCCGACCGTCCGCAAGACCACGGTCACCGGCGTCGAGATGTTCCGCAAGCTGCTCGACCAGGGCCAGGCGGGCGACAACGTCGGCGCGCTGATCCGCGGCGTCGCTCGTGACGAAGTCGAGCGCGGCCAGGTGCTCTGCAAGCCGGGCTCGATCAAGCCGCACACCGACTTCAACTCGGAAGTGTACGTGCTGTCGAAGGAAGAGGGGGGCCGTCACACGCCATTCTTCGGTAACTATCGTCCGCAGTTCTACTTCCGCACCACGGACGTGACCGGCACCGTCGAGCTGCCCGAGGGCACCGAGATGGTCATGCCCGGCGACAACGTCGCACTGGGCATCAAGCTGATCGCGCCGATCGCGATGGACGTGGGCCAGCGCTTCACGATCCGCGAGGGTGGCCGTACCGTCGGCGCAGGGGTTGTCAGCGCAATCTCGAAGTAATATAGGCGCCAGCCTTGAGACGACGGCCGGTCCCGGGAAACCGGGGCCGGCCGTTGCCTTTTAATGAGGGCAGGCTTCATCGGAGCCCGCCAGACAGTCGCGTTTTCAATCAGCAAGAGCCGCGTCACGCGGCCCGCTCTTTCGCATCGGTAGGGATCATGGACAGCAATATCCGCATTCGCCTCAAGGCGTTCGATCATCGTGTGCTCGATCAGGCCACCGGTGAGATTTCCGACACCGCTCGACGTACCGGCGCGCTGATCCGTGGCCCAATTCCGCTGCCGACGCGCATCGAGAAGTTCACGGTGAACCGCGGCCCGCACATCGACAAGAAGTCGCGCGAGCAGTTCGAGGTCCGTACCTACAAGCGCATGCTCGACATCGTCCAGCCGACCCCGCAGACGATCGACGCGCTGATGAAGCTCGACCTCGCGGCAGGCGTTGACGTCGAGATCAAGTTGGCCTAATGGGCCGCATCCCGCGGTTGACGTCGAGTCCCGCGGGTTTGTCGTTCCCGGCTCAGGCCGGGAGCCCGGTCCCCGCTCAGGCGGGGCGCCAGACCAGACAAGAGATACCGCCGCCGGCTTCGGCCGTCGGGACAGCGTCTCCCGTCCGTCCCTTCACAGGGACGTTCAGCCCGGGACGGGGGCACGCTTCGCACATCCGGGCTGGCACGCACCTGAGGGAATGGTTCCTGCGGGTGCCTCTGTGAGGAGTATGGATCATGCGTACCGGCGTGATCGCGAAGAAAATGGGGATGACCCGGATTTTCCAGGATGACGGTCGGCATGTGCCGGTCACCGTTCTCCAGCTGGAAGCCCTGCAGGTCGTTTCCCGCCGCGAACAGACTATCGATGGTTATACCGCCGTCCAGCTCGGTGCTGGCGTTGCCAAGGCGAAGAACGTCGCCAAGCCGCAGCGCGGCCACTTCGGCAAAGCCGAGGTCGAGCCCAAGGCGATCGTGGCCGAGTTCCGCGTGACCGAGGACAACCTCCTCGACGTCGGCGCAGAGTTGTCGGCCGATCACTATGTTGCCGGCCAGCTGGTCGATATCCAGGGTCGCACGCAGGGCAAGGGCTTCGCTGGCGGCATGAAGCGCTGGAACTTCGGCGGGCTTCGCGCCACGCACGGCGTTTCGGTGTCGCACCGCTCGCTCGGTTCGACCGGCCAGCGCCAGGATCCGGGCCGCGTCTTCAAGAACAAGAAGATGGCCGGGCACATGGGCGACAAGTATCGCACCCAGCAGAACCTCGAGATCGTCGGCACCGACGTCGAGCGCGGCCTGATCTTCGTCAAGGGGTCTGTCCCCGGTTCGAAGGGCGGCTGGCTGTTCGTCAAGGACGCGGTCAAGGTCAAGGCGCACGCCGACGCCCCGTATCCCGCCAGCCTGAAGCAGGCTGCCAACAGCAACACCGCCGCCGACACGCCCGCCGAGACTTCGGATGCGCCGGTTGCGACCGACGGCCAGGAGGGCTGAACGTGAAGGTCAAGATTTCCTCCTTCGCCGGTGAGGCCACGCAGGACCTCGAGCTCAACGACGAGGTCTTCGGCCTCGATCCGCGCGCCGACATCCTGCACCGGGTCGTCACCTGGCAGCTCGAGAAGCGTCGCGCGACCGCGCGCGGCACTCGCGAGCGTGCCGACGTCGCCCGCACGGGCAAGAAGTTCGGTCGCCAGAAGGGCGGCGGTACGGCGCGTCACGGCGATCGTCGCGCTCCGGTGTTCATCGGCGGTGGCAAGGCGCACGGCGCCCGCGTCCGTGATTTCGATCCGTCGCTGAACAAGAAGATCCGCGCGCTCGGCCTGAAGATGGCGCTGTCGACCCACGCCAAGGCGGGCTCGCTGTTCGTCATGGATTCGCTGGTCGTCGAGGGCAACAAGACCAAGACGCTGCTCGGCGATCTCGCCAAGCTGGGTTTCGGAAAGTCGGCGCTGGTGATCGACGGCGACGCCGTCGAGACGACCTTCGCGCTGGCGGCGGGCAACCTGCATCACGTCAACGTGATGCCGGCGGCCGGCGCCAACGTCTACGACATCCTGAAGCATGACACGCTGGTGCTGACCCGCGCCGCCGTCGAGAAGCTGGAGGCGCGCTTCAATGGCTAAGCAGCAGAAGGCCGCGATCGACAATCGTCACTATGACGTGATCGTCGCGCCGCACATCACCGAAAAGACCACGCTGCTCAGCGAGCACAACGCGGTCGTCTTCAAGGTCGCGAACACCGCGTCGAAGCCCGAGATCAAGGCCGCCATCGAGGCGATCTTCGACGTGACGGTGACGGGCGTGAACACGATCGTCCAGAAGGGCAAGACGAAGCGCTGGAAGGGGGCTCCCTATCAGCGCTCGGACATCAAGAAGGCGATCGTGACGCTCAAGGACGGGCAGTCGATCGACGTGACGGAGGGGGCCAAGTAAGATGGCACTCAAGCATTACAATCCGACGAGCCCGGCCCGCCGCGGCCTGGTTCTCGTCGACAAGTCGTCGCTTTGGAAGGGCAAGCCCGTCAAGGCGCTGACCGAGGGCAAGCGCAAGTCGGGTGGCCGCAACAACAAGGGCCATGTGACGTCGCGCGGCATCGCGGGCGGCCACAAGCAGCGCTATCGCTTCATCGACTTCAAGCGTCGCAAGTGGGACGCCGAGGGCACGGTCGAGCGGCTGGAGTACGATCCCAACCGCACCGCGTTCATCGCGCTCATCAGCTATGCCGATGGCGAGCAGAACTACATCATCGCGCCGCAGCGTCTTGCGGTGGGTGACAAGGTGATCGCCGCCAAGAAGACCGACGTGAAGCCGGGCAACGCGATGGAGCTGGGCCAGATGCCGGTCGGCACGATCGTCCACAACGTCGAGATGAAGCCCGGCAAGGGCGGCCAGATCTCGCGTTCGGCCGGCACCTATGTGCAGGTCGTGGGCCGTGATCGCGGGATGGTGATCGTTCGCCTGAACTCGGGCGAGCAGCGCTATATCCATGGCGAGTGCATGGCGACGGTGGGTGCGGTGTCCAACCCGGACAACCAGAACCAGAACCTCGGCAAGGCGGGCCGTTCGCGCTGGATGGGCAAGCGCCCGCTGACGCGCGGCGTCGCGAAGAACCCGGTCGACCATCCGCACGGCGGTGGTGAAGGCCGGACCTCGGGCGGCCGTCATCCGGTCACGCCGTGGGGCAAGCCGACCAAGGGTGCGCGCACCCGCCACAACAAGGCGACGGACAAGATGATTATCCGCAGCCGTCACGCGAGGAAGAAGTAATGGCGCGCTCTCTCTGGAAGGGGCCGTTCGTCGAGCTGAGCCTTCTCAAGAAGGCCGAAGCCGCGCAGGACGCCGGTGGCCGCGCGCCGATCAAGACCTGGTCGCGCCGGTCCACCATCCTGCCGTCGTTCGTCGGTCTGACCTTCAACGTCTACAACGGTCGCAAGTTCGTGCCGGTGTCGATCAATGAGGACATGGTGGGCATGAAGCTGGGCGAGTTCGCTCCCACCCGGTTCTTCCCCGGTCACGCCGCCGACAAGAAGGGCAAGCGCTGATGTCTAAGCCTGCATCCCCCCGCAAGGTCGGCGAGAAGGAAGCCCTCTCGGTCGGCACCCAGATCCGCGGTTCGGCGCAGAAGCTGGGCCTGGTCGCCGCGCTCATCCGCGGCCGCAAGGTCGGTGACGCGATGAACATCCTGGCCTTCTCGAAGAAGGGCATGGCCGAGGACGCGCGCAAGGTCCTCGCATCGGCGATCGCCAACGCGGAGAACAACCACAACCTCGACGTCGACGCGCTCGTCGTCCACGAGGCGTCGGTCGGCAAGTCGATCACCATGAAGCGCTTCGCGACCCGCGGCCGTGGCAAGTCCACCCGCATCCTGAAGCCGTTCAGCCGTCTGCGCATCGTCGTGCGCGAGCAGGAAGAAGCGTAATGGGTCACAAGAGCAACCCCATCGGTCTGCGCCTGCAGATCAACCGGACCTGGGACAGCCGCTGGTACGCAGAGGGCGCCGAATATGGCCGTCTTCTGCTCGAGGATCTCAAGATCCGCGCGTTCATCATGAAGACGCTGCCGCAGGCCGCGATCTCGAAGGTGGTGATCGAGCGTCCGGCGAAGCTGGCACGCATCTCGATCTTCGCGGCGCGCCCCGGTGTCATCATCGGCAAGAAGGGCACCGACATCGAGCGTCTGCGCAAGACGATCGGCGCGATGACCTCGTCGGAAGTGTCGCTGAACATCGTCGAGATCCGCAAGCCCGAGATCGACGCCAAGCTCGTCGCACAGGGCATCGCCGATCAGCTGGAGCGTCGTATCGCGTTCCGCCGTGCGATGAAGCGTGCGGTGCAGTCCGCGATGCGCCTGGGTGCCGATGGCATCCGCGTCGCCTGCGGCGGCCGTCTCGGCGGTGCCGAGATCGCGCGTTCGGAGAGCTATCGCGAGGGCCGGGTTCCGCTGCACACGCTGCGCGCGAACATGGACTATGCCGAGGCACAGGCCCACACCGCTTACGGCGTGTGCGGCGTGAAGGTGTGGATCTTCAAGGGCGAGATCCTTGGCCACGACCCGATGGCGCAGGACCGGCTGATGATGGAGGCCCAGACCTCCGGCGTGCGCCCTGCGCGCGACGATCGCCGCTAAGGAACACCAGACATGTTGCAGCCAAAGCGCACCAAGTTCCGCAAGGCCTTCAAGGGCCGCATCCATGGCGATGCCAAGGGTGGCACCAGCCTCAACTTCGGGTCGTACGGCCTGAAGGCGATGGAGCCGGAGCGGATTACCGCACGCCAGATCGAGGCGGCCCGCCGCGCGATCACGCGTCACATCCGCCGTCAGGGCAGGTTGTGGATCCGGATCTTCCCGGACGTCCCCGTCTCGTCAAAGCCCGCCGAAGTCCGCATGGGCAAGGGCAAGGGTTCGCCGGAGTTCTGGGCCGCCCGCGTGAAGCCGGGCCGGATCCTGTTCGAACTCGACGGTGTCGAGGGCAAGATCGCCGCTGAGGCGTTCGAGCGGGCAGCCATGAAGCTGCCGATCAAGGTGAAGGTCGTCGCCCGTCTCGGCGACACCTCGCATCTCGGAGGCGAGTGATATGGCGAATTCCGATTTCGTCGCGAAGACCGACGACCAGCTGAGCGAGCAGCTCGGCCAGCTCAAGCGCGAGCAGTTCAACCTCCGCTTTCAGGCGGCGACGAACCAGCTCGAGAAGCCGAGCCGCGTCCGCGAGGTCCGTCGTGACATCGCCCGCATCAAGACCCTGCAGGCGCAGCGCACCAGCGCCGCGTCCGCGAAGTAAGGAACGTATCATGCCGAAGCGCGTGCTGACCGGAGTGATCGTCTCCGACAAGGGCGAGAAGACGGTGGTCGTGAACGTGGAGCGCAAGGTCAAGCATGCGGTCTACGGCAAGATTATCCGCCGTTCGAAGAAGTATCACGCCCATGACGAGGCGAACGAGTACAAGCAGGGCGAAACCGTGCGGATCGAAGAGACCGCACCGATCTCCAAGCTGAAGACCTGGAAGGTCGTCGATCGGGTGAACACCCATGCGACGCCGGAGCGGGTCGACGTCGACGCGTAACGCCATCGCTCGGCCGTGAGGTCGTGCGATGTTCGCGGAAGGGCGATTGCCTTTCCGCCGCGGAGTGGCTAAGGGGCCGCTCCCCCTGGAACGGTTCGCCGTTCCGGGGGTCGTTATTTTAAGGCGGGGCTGGGTCGGTATCCACCCCAAGAGAGAGAAGGAACGGGATCGATGATCCAGATGCAATCCAATCTCGACGTCGCTGACAACAGCGGCGCGAAGCGGGTGCAGTGCATCAAGGTGCTGGGTGGCTCGAAGCGTCGCACGGCATCGGTCGGCGACATCATCGTCGTCAGCATCAAGGAAGCACAGCCCCGCGGCAAGGTGAAGAAGGGTGACGTGCATCGCGCCGTCATTGTCCGCACCGCCAAGGACATCCACCGGGCCGACGGCTCGACCATCCGCTTCGACGGCAACGCCGCCGTGCTGGTCAACAAGAACGAGGAGCCGATCGGCACCCGTATCTTCGGGCCGGTCGTGCGCGAGCTGCGCGGTAAGAAGCACATGAAGATCATCTCGCTCGCGCCGGAGGTGCTGTAATGGCTGCCGCACGTATCAAGAAGGGTGACAAGGTCATCGTCCTGTCCGGTAAGGACAAGGGCAAGACCGGCGAAGTCACGCTGGCGATGCCGAAGGACGGCAAGGTCGTCGTGTCGGGCGTCAACGTCTCGACCCGCCACCGCAAGCCCAGCCAGGCGGAGCCGCAGGGCGGGCTCGTCAAGGTCGAGGCGCCGATGCACATCTCGAAGGTCGCGCATGTGACCGCCGACGGGAAGCCGACGCGCGTGCGCTTCGAGACCCAGGACGGCAAGAAGGTCCGCGTGGCCGTGAAGACGGGGGACAAGATCGATGGCTGACACCAAGCCCCGGATGAAGGCGATCTATGATGATCGCATCATTGCCGCGATGACCGAGAAGTTCGGTTACAAGAACGTCATGGAGATCCCGCGTCTCGACAAGATCGTCATCAACATGGGTGTTGGCGAAGCGACGCAGGACAAGAAGCGCGTCGAGCAGGCCGCGTCCGAGATGGAGCTGATCGCGGGCCAAAAGCCCGTCATCACCAAGGCGAAGAAGTCGATCGCGCAGTTCAAGCTGCGCGAGGGCATGCCGATCGGCGTGAAGGTCACCCTTCGTCGCGAGCGCATGTACGAATTCCTCGACCGCTTCATCACGATCGCGCTGCCGCGTGTTCGCGATTTCCGCGGGCTGAACCCGAAGAGCTTCGACGGACGCGGCAACTATGCCTGCGGCCTGAAGGAGCAGATCGTGTTCCCCGAGATCAGCTATGACCGGGTCGACAAGATCCGCGGCATGGACGTGATCGTGACCACGACCGCCAAGACCGACGACGAAGCGCGCGAGCTGCTCCGTCTGTTCGGCTTCCCCTTCCCGCACGAGGAAGAGGCTGCCGACGAGAAGAAGGCGGCGTGATCTACTCCCTCTCTCCGCTTGCGGGGAGAGGGCAGGGGGGAGGAGCATACGGCTCCTCGTTCCGACCAGTGACCGGGAGGGTGCAGGCGTTCTGCCCCTCTCCCCGACCCTCTCCCCGCAAGCGGAGGGAGGGAGACAGGAAGAGAGCTTAAGTCCATGGCGAAACTGAGTTCGGTGAACAAGAACGAGCGTCGCAAGAAGCTGGTGAAGCAATATGCTCCCAAGCTTGCGAAGCTGAAGGCGCAGGCGAACGACCAGAGCCTCGACGAGACCGAGCGTCTCATCGCGCGGCTCAAGATGGCCGAGCTGCCGCGCAACGCGAATCCGACGCGTATCCGCAATCGCTGCGAAGTGACGGGCCGTCCGCGCGCCTATTATCGCAAGTTCCGTCTCGCGCGCGTCATGCTGCGCGAGCTGGCCAACAAGGGGATGATCCCCGGCCTGACGAAGTCGAGCTGGTAAGGACCTGGCAATGGCAGTGACCGATCCCCTGGGTGACCTGCTCACCCGCATCCGCAATGGCCAGCGCGCGAAGAAGGACTCCGTCCTCTCGCCCGCGTCGAAGCTGCGCGTCCGCGTGCTCGACGTGTTGCAGCGCGAAGGCTATATCCGTGGCTACAGCGAAGAGCAGATGGGCCCCGCGGCTGGCGTTCGCATCGAGCTGAAGTATTTCGAGGGCCAGCCCGCGATCAAGCATGTCGCGCGCGTCTCGAAGCCCGGCCGCCGTGTCTATTCGGGCTCGCAGGAACTCCCGCGCGTCATGAACGGCCTCGGCATCACCATCGTCTCGACGCCCAACGGCGTTCTGTCCGACGCGGAAGCGCGCGAGCAGAATGTCGGCGGCGAAGTGCTCGCGGAGGTCTTCTGATGAGCCGCATCGGCAAGAAGCCGGTTCCCGTACCGGCAAACGTCACCACGACGATCGACGGACGTGTCATGACGGTCAAGGGCCCCAAGGGCGCACTGACCCTCGCGATGCGCGACGAGATCACGTACACGATCGAGGACGGCGGCATTTCGGTGCAGCCGGCGAACGATACCAAGCAGGCGCGCGCTTTCTGGGGCATGCAGCGCACGCTGGTGCAGAACCTGGTCACCGGCGTGACGGACGGCTTCACCAAGAAGCTGCTCATCACCGGCGTTGGCTACCGCGCCGCGGCGCAGGGGCGCAACCTGAAGCTTCAGCTGGGCTACAGCCACGACGTCAACATCGACGTTCCGGCCGACCTCGAGGTGAAGACGCCCGATGCGACCACGGTCGAGATCAGCGGTGCCGACAAGCAGAAGGTGGGCCAGTTGGCCGCCGAGATCCGTCGCTGGCGTAAGCCCGAGCCCTACAAGGGCAAGGGCATCAAGTACGAGGGCGAGTACATCTTCCGTAAGGAAGGGAAGAAGAAGTGACCAAGGGCCTTTCGCTTTTCGAGAAGCGGCGTCGCCGCAACCGCACCGCGCTGCGTGCACGGGCCGGCACCCGCGCCCGCCTGTCGGTGCATCGTTCGGGCAAGCATATCTATGCCCAGATCATCGACGATGCGGCCGGCACGACGGTCGCTTCGGCATCCACCTTGGAGAAGGACGTTCGCGGCACTTCGGGGGCCAACGTCTCCGCAGCGACCGAGGTCGGCAAGCGCGTCGCCGAGAAGGCGAAGGCGGCCGGCGTGACGCAGGTGGTCTTCGACCGCGGCGGCTTCCTGTACCACGGCCGCGTCAAGGCGCTGGCCGAGGCGGCTCGTGAAGCCGGATTGGAGTTCTGAATATGGCTGACGAGAACAACACGCAGGCACCGGAGGCCGCGGCTCCGGCAGCTTCGGCGCCCGAGCAGCAGCAGTCGACCGGCTATCAGGGCAACCAGGGCGGTGGTCGTGGTCGCGGTGGTCCCGGCGGCGGTGGCGGTCGTGGCGGCCCCGGCGGCAATCGCGGCGGTGGCCCTGGCGGCAACCGTGGCGGCCGTGATGGCGGTCGTGGCGGTCGCGACAATCGTGGCGGCCCGCGCGGCAGCGACGATGGCGGCGAAGAGCTGATCGAGAAGCTGGTCCACATCAACCGCGTCTCGAAAACGGTGAAGGGCGGCAAGCGCTTCGGCTTCGCGGCGCTGGTCGTGGTCGGCGACGGCAAGGGCCGGGTCGGGTTCGGGCATGGCAAGGCGCGCGAAGTGCCGGAAGCCATCTCGAAGGCGACCGCAGCCGCCAAGAAGGCGATGGTTCGCGTGCCGCTGAAGGAAGGCCGCACGCTGCATCATGACGGCAACGGGCATTTCGGTGCCGGCCGCGTGACGCTTCGTTCGGCGCCGCAGGGCACCGGGATCATCGCGGGTGGCCCGATGCGCGCCATCTTCGAATCGCTCGGCGTGGCCGATGTCGTGACCAAGTCGGTCGGGACGTCGAACCCGTACAACATGATCCGTGCCACCTTCGAGGCGCTGGGCGACCAGACCTCGCCCAAGGCGGTGGCGCAGCGTCGTGGCAAGAAGATCGCCGACCTGCTGGGTCGTGGTCACGGTGCCGACGCACAGACCGCCGAGGCTGATGCCGCGGCGCTGGTGGAGTAACACATGATGGCAACCATCAAGATCAAGCAGACCGGTTCGCCGATCCGCCGCGTATCGAGCCAGCGTGCGACGCTGATCGGCCTCGGCCTCAACAAGATGCACAAGGTCTCGGAGCTGGAGGACAGCCCCGAGGTCCGCGGGATGATCCGCAAGGTGCAGCACATGGTCGAGGTGCAGGGCTGAGCCCTTCGCGTTCTACCAGGTGACAAATACGGGGAAGGGGGCTAACCGGCCCCCTTCCTTTTTCCAATAGCGCGACAAAAGCGAAAGCGAGTGCACGACATGAAGCTGAACGAACTCCGGGACAATGCAGGTGCCCGCAAGTCCAAGATCCGCGTCGGACGCGGCATCGGCTCGGGCAAGGGCAAGACCGGCGGCCGCGGCCAGAAGGGCCAGAAGAGCCGCGAGGGCGTGTCCATCGCCGGCTTCGAGGGCGGCCAGATGCCGCTCCACATGCGTCTGCCGAAGCGTGGCTTCAACAACATCTTCGCCAAGGATTACGCGACCGTGAACCTCGGCGCGATCCAGAAGGCGGTCGAGGCAGGCAAGCTCGACGCCGGCGCGACGATCGACCAGGCGACGCTGCGCGCGGCCGGTCTGTCGCGCGGTGGCAAGGACGGCGTCCGGCTGCTGGCGAAGGGCGAGTTCTCGATGAAGCTTGCCTTCCAGGTCGCTGGCGTTTCGGCGTCGGCGCGCGAGGCGGTCGAGAAGGCTGGTGGTTCGGTTGACGTGCCGGTGCTGGTGCCCGCGGCTGAGAAGGCTGCCGCCAAGAAGGGCGTGAAGTACAAGGAGCGCGCGGCGCACAAGGCGTCGTTCAAGGCGTGATGCTCGACCGTTTGCGCTGAGCTTGTCGAGGGACTGTCCGTCTTTTTCCGTCGAAGGAAAGATGGACAGGGCTTCGACAGGCTCGGCCCGAATGGGTTGGGTTGTGCGTACAGCATTAGACAAGCGCGCTCTCGCGCCTATATGAGCGGCGGGGCGGGTCACAACGCATCCCGCCGCTTTTCGTTTGAACGCCGTGAGAGTTTATTTCACGCAGCGTCGCATCAGGACTGATACACGCATGGCATCCGCAGCCGATCGTATGGCGCAAAGCGTCAGCCTCGCGAAATTCGCGAAGGCCACCGACCTCAAGAAGCGGTTGTGGTTCACGATCGGCGCGCTGATCGTGTTCCGGCTGCTCAGCTATGTGCCGCTGCCGGGCGTCGATCCGACCGCGCTGGGCCTGCTGAGCCAGCAGACGCAGGGCGGCGTGCTCGATTTCTTCAACACCTTCTCTGGCGGGTCTCTCAGCCGGATGTCGCTGATCGCGCTTGGTGTGATGCCCTACATCACCGCCTCGATCGTGGTGCAGCTGGCGACGTCGCTGTCGCCGCAGCTCGCCGCGATCAAGAAGGAAGGCGAGAGCGGGCGCAAGCGGCTCAACCAGTATACCCGCTACGGCACGGTCGCGCTGACCGCGGTGCAGGGCTATTTCATCGCGGTCGGCCTCGAGGCGCTGGGCGCGACGCAGGGCGTGCAGGCGGTGATCGAGCCGGGCATGCTGTTCCGCGTCGGCGCGGTGATCTCGCTGATCGGGGGCACAATGTTCCTGATGTGGATCGGCGAGCAGATCACCAGCCGCGGGATCGGCAACGGCGTGTCGCTCATCATCATGGCAGGAATCGTCGCGCATTTGCCGACGACGCTCATCAACCTGCTGGAGGGTGGGCGCTCGGGCTCGGTCGGCGGCGGACGTCTGATCGGGATCGTCGTTGCGGTCGTCGGACTGATCCTGCTGATCTGCTTCATGGAGCGCGCGCAGCGCCGCATCCTGATCCAGTATCCCAAGCGCCAGACGCAGCGCGGGATGCAGGCGGACCGCAGCCACCTGCCGCTCAAGATCAACACCGCGGGCGTGATCCCGCCGATCTTCGCGTCGTCGCTGCTGCTGATGCCGCTGACGATCAGCCAGTTCGCGGGCCAGAAGGTCGCGGGCGAGAGCCAGTGGGGCGACTTCGTCATCTCGCTGAACCAGTATCTCCAGCATGGCTCGCCGGTGTACATGGCGCTTTATGCGGCCGGTATCATCTTCTTCTCGTTCTTCTACACCGCGGTCGTCTTCAACCCGGAGGAGACCGCCGAGAACCTGAAGCGCTATGGCGGGTTCGTGCCGGGTATCCGGCCGGGCAAGAACACCGAGACGTATTTCGACTATGTCCTGACGCGTATCACCGTCATCGGCGCAGCGTACCTGACCTTCATCTGCGTGGTGCCGGAGTATCTGGTGTCGGCATTGCAGATCCCGTTCTATCTGGGCGGGACCAGCCTCCTGATCGTCGTCAACGTCACGATGGACACGGTGACGCAGATTCAGTCGCACCTGCTCGCGCATCAATATGGTGACCTCATCAAGAAGGCGAAGCTCAAGGGTGGGCGGCTTCGCTGATCGCACGAGGGGGCGGGCCGGCAAGGTTACGCCCCGACCAACGCATTGGGAGAGCGTTCGACCGTGAATATCATCCTTCTGGGGCCGCCTGGGGCGGGCAAGGGGACGCAGGCTGCGAAGCTCGTCGCCGACCGCGGCATGGTCCAGCTGTCGACCGGCGACATGCTCCGTGAAAAGCGCAAGGTCGATTCGCCGCTGGGCCGCGAGGTCGCCGCAATCATGGATTCGGGCGCACTGGTGTCTGACGCGATCGTCTCCGCGCTGATCGACGACAAGCTGGCGTCGATGGATGCAGACCAGGGCGCGATCTTCGACGGCTATCCGCGGACGGCGGCGCAGGCCGAATCGCTCGACGGGATCCTGGCGGGGCGTGGCCGGACGCTCGACTATGTCGTCGAACTGGTCGTCGACGAGGACGCGCTCGTCGAACGGATCGTCGGACGCTACACCTGTGCGAACTGCGGTGCTGGCTATCACGACGTGTTCCAGAAGCCCAGGGTCGAGGGTGTGTGCGACAAGTGCGGCTCGACCGCGTTCAAGCGCCGCCCCGACGACAACGAGGCCACCGTGCGCACGCGGATGGCGGAATATCGCGCAAAGACCGCCCCGATCCTGCCGCTGTACGACGCGCGTGGGCTCATACGCCGCGTCGACGGGATGGCGGACATCGATCATGTCAGCGCGGCGATAGAGGCAGCGCTGGCGGGGAAGTGATGTCCTACGTCGTTACCCCGGGGAAAGCTGGGGTCTCTTTGCAAGGGGCGCGTCGCTGCGTTGGGCGATCCCGGCTTTCGCGGGGATGACGGTTTTGAAGAATGACAGTCTTTTCATGAAGGCGTCACCGCGATGACGGGCGGTCCCGGTTAGGTCCTTCCTCGTGGCCGGCGTTCTCCCGGCGTCGGTCACGCCCTCTGATACAGCGACGTCGGCGTCCATTTCCCGTGGTCACCGAGGGGCCGGCGGGACGTAGCGTCCCGCCGGCTTTCGCCGTATGTGGAAGGCCGTGATGCGCAACGGGCCGATGGGACGCCGAGGATGAGCCGCAAGATCCTGATCGTCGAGGACGACGCCGCCACGCAGGGCTATCTGGCCAAGGGGCTCGCAGAGGCCGGCTATGCGGTCGAGGCGTGTGGCGACGGTCGCGATGGCCTGTTCCTGGCGAGCGAAGGCATCTTCGACCTCATCATCGCGGACCGGATGCTGCCCGGGCTCGACGGGCTGGCGATGGTCGGCGCGATCCGCGCGGCGGGGATCGCGACCCCGGTCCTGATCCTGTCCGCGCTCGCGGCGGTCGACCAGCGTGTCGACGGGCTGAAGGCGGGGGCCGACGACTATCTGTGCAAGCCCTTCTCGTTCGCCGAGCTTTCCGCGCGGATTGAGGTGCTGCTGCGTCGCTTCGACCGGGTGGCCGGCGAATCGACGAAGACGCGTCTGTCGGTCGGCGATCTCGAGATCGACCTGCTGGCGCGCAGCGTCTCGCGATCGGGCAAGGCGATCCCGCTCGGCGCGCGTGAGTTCAACCTGCTCGAATATCTCGCGCGCCACGCCGGCCAGGTCGTGACGCGCACGATGATGCTCGAGAAGATCTGGAACTATCATTTCGATCCGGGCTCGAACGTCGTCGACGTCCATATCGGGCGCCTACGCCGCAAGCTCGAGGACGGGTTCGGCGCGCCGATCCTTCACACCGTGCGCGGCGCGGGCTACCGGCTCTCGCCCGAGGGCTGATGCGCGGACAGCGATTCGCTTGATGCGGTTGTCGGTCACCGCGCGGATCGCACTGCTGTCGATCGCGCTTGCGCTCGCGTCCAACTTCGCGGTGATCCTGTTTGTCTGGAAGCAGACGCATGACGATGCGATCGCGACCGTACGCCGCGACACCGTCGAGCAAGCCGAGGACTTCCGCGAGATCTGGCGATCGGGCGGCGACCGCGCGCTGGCCGCCGCGGTGATGCGCGCGCGGCAGCCCGGCGACGTCACGACGATCGTCGCGCTACTCGACGGCGAGGGCCGTCACGTGCTGGGCACCGGACCGGCGCGCGTCGACACGATTCCGATCGCGCCGACGACGTTCCGCATCGCGCATATCGCGAGCAGCGCGCCGTGGTCCGAGCACGAGGCGGGCTATGCCGTCCACCGGCTGGGGGGATACTGGCTGCTCAACGGCAGCCTGCTCGCGGTGGTCGAGCAGGAGCAGCGCGCGCTGGAAAGCGCGCTGGCGATCGCGGTGCTGGTGTCGCTGATCCTCGGCGTGCTCGGAGGGCTGGTGCTGACGCGGTACGTGTCGGCGCGACTGGTGCGCATCGCGGGCGTCGTCGCGGCGGCGGGCGAGGGTGACCTGACGCGGCGGGTGCCGCTGGTGGCGGGCGGGCGGGACGCGTTCGACCGGCTCGCGGTTCGGTTGAACGCCACGCTGGACCGGCTGGAGCGCGTGATGGCCGAACTGCGCGTGGTCACCGACAGTCTGGCGCACGACCTTCGCTCCCCGCTCGCGCGCCTGCGAACGAAAACCGAACAGGCGGTGTTGATCGCCGACCCGGTGCAGCGCGAGACTGCGCTCGGCGGGCTGCTGACCGAGACCGACCTCGTCATGCGGATGCTGACGATGGTGATCGAGATCAGCCGGTCCGAGGCTGTGTCGCGCGATCGGTTCACGCTGGTCGATCCGGGCGAACTGGTCGAGGAGATCGGCGAACTCTACGAACCCGTCGCGGAGGACCAGGGTGTCGATCTGGCGGTGGTGCTCGACAATCATCCGCTGCCGATGATGCTCCACCGCGAACTGCTGAGCCAGGCGATCACCAACCTGATCGACAATGCGCTGAAGCATGCCAAAGGCGCCGACGTGACCTTGCGGCTCGCCGCGGTGCCGGACGGGATCGCGATCCAGGTCGAGGATCGCGGGCCGGGCATCGCGCAGGCCGATCGCGCGCAGGCGCTCAAGCGGTTCGGTCGACTCGACTCGGCGCGGACGACGCCGGGGGCGGGGCTGGGGATGGCGCTGATCGAGGCGGTCGCGCGGCTGCATGGCGGCCGGTTCGAGATGGCGGACAACGCGCCGGGGCTGGTCGCACGGATCATAGTGCCGCGTTGAGCCCGTCCGTGGCCTGGGCTAGGCGTCGGCGCATGGATCTGCTCACCGCCTTCGGCCTCTTCGCGGTTTCGTTCATGCTGCTATGCTACGCGCTCGAGGGGCGTGCGTCGGTCTGGACCCTGGGGTTCGCGGTTGGCTGCCTGCTCGGATCGGCCTATGGCTTCTTGCAGGGCGCGTGGCCGTTCGGCGCGGTCGAACTGATCTGGTCGGGCGTCGCGCTGCGGCGCTGGGGACATATCCGCGGGGATGCGGAACCGATCGCTTGACAGGGTGTTCGCCCGTGCCTAGTTGCTCCCTACTCCGACACACCGGTTCCCGGCGGCGCTCTTTTGCGCTCGCCGCGCTACTGCGTTCAGGCCCTGTGGGTCGGATCAACTGCGAAGAGATGGGGCCCGTGCAGCCATGCCGGCCCTGTGGAGCAAGGAGAAACATTTCATGGCACGTATCGCGGGTGTCAACATCCCGACCAACAAGCGCGTCGTCATCGCGCTGACCTATATCCACGGCATCGGTCCGGCCAAGGCCAAGGAAATCACCGAGAAGCTGAACATCGCGACCACCGCGCGCGTGCAGGACCTGACCGATCAGGAGGTCCTCCAGATCCGCGAGACGATCGATGCCGACCACACGGTCGAGGGCGATCTGCGTCGCGAAGTCGCGATGAACATCAAGCGCCTGATGGATCTCGCCTGCTATCGTGGCCTGCGTCACCGCAAGGGCCTGCCGGTCCGCGGCCAGCGCACGCACACCAATGCGCGCACCCGCAAGGGCAAGGCGAAGCCGATCGCAGGCAAGAAGAAGTAATTCGTCCGGGGACGAATTGCTCCGCCGGAGGCAGGCTTGAGGCCGATTGCCCGGCGTTCTCAGGATTAGGGCTACTATTCAATGGCACGTGAACCGCAGCGTATTCGCCGTCGCGAACGCAAGAACATCACCTCGGGCGTCGCGCATGTGAACGCCAGCTTCAACAATACCATGATCACGATCACCGATGCACAGGGCAACGCGATCTCGTGGTCGTCGGCCGGCACGATGGGCTTCAAGGGCTCGCGCAAGTCGACCCCGTACGCCGCGCAGGTCGCGGCGGAAGACGCGGGCAAGAAGGCCGCCGAGCACGGCGTCCGTACGCTCGAGGTCGAGGTCAAGGGCCCCGGTTCGGGTCGCGAGTCGGCGTTGCGCGCGCTCCAGGCGGTCGGTTTCCAGATCACCTCGATCCGTGACGTCACCTCGATCCCGCACAATGGCGTGCGTCCGTCGAAGCGTCGTCGCGTCTGATATTTTGCAGGCGCTCCGATAGCGGGGCGCCCGCGATCTACAGGCCCCGGCTGACGAGCCGGTGCGCCTTTTCCTACACGGCCAGCGCCGCCCCCGCGCCGGCCCAACATCAGGGGACACGGCTTGTCTGTCAACGCTAAGAACTGGCAAGAACTGAAGAAGCCCAGCGGTCTCGAAAAGAAGACCGGTGGCGATCCCAAGCGCAAGGCGACCTTCGTCGCCGAGCCGCTCGAGCGTGGGTTCGGCCTGACGCTGGGCAACGCGCTGCGCCGCGTGCTGCTGTCGTCGCTTCAGGGCGCAGCGGTCACCTCGATCAAGATCGAGAACGTGCTGCACGAATTCTCGTCGCTCGCGGGCGTGCGCGAGGACGTGACCGATATCGTCCTCAACGTGAAGCAGATCGCGCTGCGCATGCAGGGCGAGGGGCCCAAGCGGCTCCAGCTGTCGGCGACCGGCCCGGGCGAAGTCACCGCGGGCGACATCGCGGTGTCGGGTGACATCGAGGTGATGAATCCCAAGCTGGTCATCTGTCATCTCGACGAAGGCGCGACGCTCAACATGGAACTGACCGCGGATGTCGGTAAGGGCTATGTCGCGGCTGTCGCGAACCGTCCGGTCGACGCGCCGATCGGGCTGATCCCGGTCGACGCGCTTTACTCGCCGGTGCGCCAGGTGTCGTACAAGGTCGACCCGACACGCGTCGGGCAGGATCTCGATTACGACAAGCTGACGCTGACGATCGAGACCGACGGCACGATCACCCCGGAAGACGCGGTCGGCTATGCCGGGCGCATCCTCCAGGACCAGCTGGCCCTGTTCGTCCACTTCGACGATTCGGCGGTCACCCGCTCGGCGCCGATCGGCCATGCCGCACCGGCCTCGACCGGCGAGGTCGCTGGCGATACGCAGCAGATCAACCGCTACCTTCTCAAGAAGGTGGACGAGCTCGAGCTGTCGGTGCGCTCGGCGAACTGCCTCAAGAACGACAACATCATCTATATCGGCGATCTGGTCGGCAAGACCGAGGCCGAGATGCTGCGGACTCCGAACTTTGGCCGCAAGTCCTTGAACGAGATCAAGGAAGTGCTGTCGTCGATGGGGCTTCGCCTGGGTATGGAGATTCCCGGCTGGCCGCCCGAGAACATCGAGGAAATGGCCAAGAAGCTCGAGCAGGAGATCATGGGCTAACGCGCACGCGCGCAGCAAAAGCTGCGTGCGAGACGCGGCTAGCCGGGCCGGCGGGTCGGCTCTGCCGACCCGTTCGACGACGCGGCTTTGCCGCGGCGCTTTTTTGGGGACTGGACCCCGGCCTTTGCCGGGGTACGGTTGGCGCTAAAAACTTGGGGTGGTCCGCGCCGCCACCTGGTCTGGGGTTCCGTCAGACGGCTCCTTAACGAACGAAGGAAATACCATGCGTCATCGTGTTGGCGGCCGTAAGCTCCAGCGGACCTCGGCCCACCGCATCGCACTGTTCCGCAACATGTCGGCAGCGCTCATCAAGCACGAGCAGATCACGACGACCGTCGCCAAGGCGAAGGAACTGCGTCCCTATGTCGAGAAGCTCATCACGCTCGCCAAGAAGGGCGGCCTGTCGAACCGTCGCCTGGCGCATGCCCGGCTGCTCGACGATGCGCAGCTGACGAAGCTGTTCGACGTGCTGGCATCGCGCTACGCGACCCGCAACGGCGGTTACACCCGCGTCATCAAGGCGGGCATCCGCATGTCGGACGCGTCGCCGATGGCGATCATCGAGTTCGTCGACCGCGACGTCTCGGCCAAGGGCCAGGATTCGGGCCCGGTGATGTCGAACGAGGACTTCGACGAGGCGGCGTAAGTCGCAACCCTGTTGCGACGAGACTCAAGCCTCGTCCGGCCGGCGGTGCTATGGGCGCCGATCGACGACGCGGCTTTGTCGCGGCGGGACATATCGAAGAGGTCGCGCCCCGCCCGGGACGCGGCCTCTTTCGTTTCGCGCGGTCCCTCGCTACAGGCCCGCCATGCAGCACCCAGACACGATCCTCATCGTCGATTTCGGCAGCCAGGTAACCCAGCTGATCGCGCGCCGCGTCCGGGAGGCGGGGGTGTATAGCGAGGTCGCGCCGTTCCAGGCGGCCGAGGCGGCGTTCGAACGGCTCAAGCCGAAGGGGCTGATCTTCTCGGGCGGGCCGGCCTCGGTCGTCGACGAAGGCAGTCCCAGGATCCCGCAGACGCTGATCGACAGCGACCTGCCGATGCTCGGCATCTGCTACGGCCAGCAGGCGATGACCGCGCAGCTTGGCGGTAAGGTCGAGAAGGGCAATGCGGGCGAGTTCGGCGAGGCGTTTGTCACGGTCGATGCGACGTGCGCGCTGTTCGACGGGCTGTGGCAGGATGGCGAGCGCCACCAGGTGTGGATGAGCCACGGCGACCATGTCGCCGAGCTCGCCCCCGGCTTCGCGCCGGTCGCCTCAAGTCCGGGCGCGCCCTACGCAATCACCGCCGACGATACGAAGCGCCGCTATGGCATGCAGTTCCACCCCGAGGTGGTCCACACCCCCGATGGCGGCAAGCTGATCGCCAATTTCGCGCGCCATGTCTGCGGGCTGGCGGGCGACTGGACGATGGCGGAGTTCCGCGACGCCAAGATCGCCGAAATCCGGGCGCAGGTGGGCGTTGGTCCGAATGGGGGCAAGGTCATCTGCGGCCTGTCGGGCGGCGTCGACTCGTCGGTCGCGGCGCTGCTGATCCACGAGGCGATCGGCGACCAACTGACGTGCGTGTTCGTCGATGGTGGCATTCTCCGGGCGGGCGAGGCGGAGCAGGTCGTGTCGCTATTCCGCGGCCACTACAACATCCCGCTGGTCCATGTGCAGGCGCAGGACCTGTTCATGGATGGCCTCGCCGGCGTCACCGATCCCGAGGAGAAGCGCAAGTTCATCGGCAAGACCTTCATCGACGTGTTCGACGAGGAGGCGCGCAAGATCGGCGGCGCGGAGTTCCTGGCGCAGGGCACGCTCTACCCCGACGTGATCGAGAGCGTCAGTTTCACGGGCGGGCCGTCCGTTACGATCAAGAGCCACCACAATGTCGGCGGGCTGCCCGAGCGGATGAACATGAAGCTCGTCGAGCCTCTGCGCGAGCTGTTCAAGGACGAGGTGAGGGCGCTCGGTCGTGAGCTGGGCCTTCCCGAGATATTCGTCGGCCGGCATCCTTTCCCGGGGCCCGGGCTCGCGATCCGCATCCCGGGCGAGGTGACGCGCGAGCGGTGCGACATCCTGCGCAAGGCGGATGCGATCTATCTCGACGAGATCCGCAAGGCAGGGTTGTACGATGCGATCTGGCAGGCGTTCGCGGTGCTGCTGCCGGTGCGCTCGGTCGGCGTGATGGGCGACGGGCGAACCTATGATTCGGTGCTCGCACTGCGCGCGGTCACATCGACCGATGGGATGACCGCGCAGGCGTTCGAGTTTCCGGGCGGCTTCCTCGGCCGTGTGACGACGCGGATCATCAACGAGGTGAAGGGGATCAATCGCGTGACCTACGATTATACCTCCAAGCCGCCGGGGACGATCGAGTGGGAATGATCGGGAAGAAGCGAACGGCCGGGAGCCGTTCGCCCCGATCATTCGGCGCGGCAACGCGGCGATGGGCCAGGCGCCCCTTCGCTGGTGGTAATGCGAAGCGGGCGATCGCAGTCGCTATTTTGGCGATCGCAGATCCAGCGTCCGCGCGACAGGATCCGCCCGCATGGACGCGCCCGACTACGCCGTTTCACGTCGTCGGCAACATCTGGTACGTCGGGACCGAAGGTTTGGCCGCCTATGCGATCCGGACGCGCGCTGGCACGATCCTCCTTGATGCGACGATGGCCGAGAACGTCCCCGCGATCCTCGCCAACCTGCGCGCGATCGGGGTTGTGCCCGGAGACGTGAAGACGATCCTCGTCAGCCATGCGCATTTCGATCATGCGGCGGGCGACGCGGCGATGAAGCGTGCGACGGGGGCTGAACTGGTGGCCGGAGTCCGGGACGTCGCTGCGCTCGAATCGGGGAGTCCGCCGGGCGAAACGCTGTATCCGGCGGTGCGGTTTCCGGCGGTGAAGGTCGACCGGGCAGTGCGGGATGGCGAGCGGGTGGTCCTCGGCGGGACGGTGATGACCGCGGTGGCGACGCCGGGGCATACGCCGGGATGCACGACGTGGACGATGCGTACGCTCGAGGCGGGGCGTCGGCTGATGGTCATCTTCCCGTGCAGTATCTCGGTGGCGGGCAACCGGCTGGTGGGGAACGCGCGCTATCCCGGGATCGTCGCAGATTTCCGGCGC
Organism: Sphingomonas sp. Ell38C01; assembly: GCF_055231975.1. Lineage (NCBI taxonomy): Bacteria > Pseudomonadati > Pseudomonadota > Alphaproteobacteria > Sphingomonadales > Sphingomonadaceae > Sphingomonas > Sphingomonas sp. Ell38C01. The sequence goes on from NZ_JBUYVA010000001.1 coordinate 1,848,575, forward strand.
AGCCTCGCGCGACTGGGGGCGTTGAAGGCCGATGTCGTACTGCCGGCGCATCCCGAGATTGCCGACGTGATGCCGCGCAAGGCGGCGGGCGGGGGGCTGCGGTTCGTCGATCCGGCGCTGCTCGGGCAATTGGTCGCCAAGGCTCGTGATGCGTTGGATGTGGACCTCACCAAGCAACGAAAGTCGCTGTGATGACGACGGTCTACGGAATCCCCAATTGCGATACGGTCAAGAAGGCGCGTGCCTGGCTCGTCGCCAACGGCGTCGACTATGTGTTCCACGATTACAAGAAGGCGGGTGTCGACGCCGCGGCGCTGTCCGGATGGATCGACCGGGTCGGGTGGGAGCCACTGCTCAACACGGCGGGCACGACGTTCCGCAAGCTGCCCGACGCCGACAAGACGGGGATCGACCGCGCCACGGCGACGGCGCTGATGGTCGCCAACCCGTCGCTCATCAAGCGGCCTGTCGTTGTCACGGACGACGCGATCGAGATCGGGTTCGGTGCGGACCGCTACGCCACGCTGTTCGGTCGTTGATTGCCAATCCGCGCGCGGCGGCGCAGACAGTCGCGCGAGTTCGAGGGGGAGGGCCCGATGTCGCGATTTCGTTCGCCGCCGCCGGTTTGGTTTCGCATGGTTGCGATCATACTGGTCGTTTGGGGATTGGCGGGGTGTTACGCTTGCCTCCAGCAGTTCCGGCTGGGTGCGGAGGCGATGGGGCCGGCGACGGACTATGACCGCGCGCTCTATGCTGCGCTGCCGGTGTGGTACAATGCGGTGTACGCGGTCGCGGTCGGATGTGGATTCTTCGGCGCGCTGGCGCTGGTGGCGCGCAGCGTGCTGGCGGTGCCGCTGACCGCGATCTCGCTGGTGGCGGTCGTGATCCAGTTCGGCTGGTTGTTCACGACGACCGATATCGTCGCGCACAAAGGCGCGGCGACGGTCGTGCCGTTCCCGCTGCTGATCGCGGGCGTGGCGGCATTCGCGCTGTGGATGGCGCGACACGGGCGTGTGCGCGGATGGATCGGATAACCCATGTCGACGACCTTCACGATCGATAGCTCGACGAGTCGTGCGACCCCGGTGGCAGCGCCGATGAAGCGGCTGACCGTTCCCGCGATCCGCCGGCGCAAGGCGGAGATCGCTGCTGGCAAGGGCGTGCCGCTGGTGATGCTGACCGCCTATACGGTGCGCACCGCGCAATTGCTCGATCCGCATTGCGACCTGCTGCTGGTCGGCGACAGCCTGGGGCAGGTGATCTACGGCCTGCCGTCGACGGTGCCGGTCACGCTCGAGATGATGGCGGCGCACGGCGCGGCGGTGGTGCGGGGCAGCTTCCACGCGGTGGTGGTGATCGACATGCCGTTCGGCAGCTACGAAGCGTCGCCGGAGCAGGCGTTCGCGAGCGCGGCGCGGCTGCTCAAGGAGACGGGGGCGGCGGCGGTGAAGCTCGAGGGCGGAGCGGCGATGGCGCCGACCATACGCTTCCTGTCGGAGCGCGGCATCCCGGTGATGGCGCATGTCGGGCTGACGCCGCAGGCGGTCAACACGCTGGGCGGGTATGGTGCGCGCGGGCGCAGCGCGGCGGAGGCGGCGAAGATCGTCGCCGATGCGAAGGCGGTTGCGGATGCGGGTGCGTTCGCGATGGTGATCGAGGGCGTGGTGGAGACCATCGCGGACGAGATCACCGCGTCGGTCGACTGCCCCACGATCGGGATCGGCGCATCCGCGCAATGCGACGGGCAGGTGCTGGTCGCGGAGGACATGCTGGGGCTGTTCGAGCGGACCGCGAAGTTCGTGAAGCGCTATGGCGACATGGCGGCGTTTATCTCCGAACGCGCGGAGGCCTATGCCGGCGAGGTGCGATCGCGCGCGTTCCCGACCGCGGACCAGGTGTACGCGCCCAAAGACTGAGCGCGCTTCCGTTTCGGCGCGCGTGGGGCTAAGGCTCGCGACTTGCCGTTTGTCCCCTATCGCACCCGGAGCATGTCTTGGCTGTAGCGCCCGAAAACCAGGCCTTCCTGCGCGAGGTCGACGAGGAACTCCGCCGCGACCAGGCCGCGCGGCTGTGGAAGCGCTACGGCATCGCCGCGCTGGTCGCGGTGGTCGTTGCGCTGATCGCGCTGGCGGGGTATCTGTTCTGGCAACACCGGCAGGCGCAGGCCGCGGGGGTCGAGGGCGAGACGCTGCAGAGCGCCTATGATGCGCTGGGCTCGCAGAACGTGGCGGCCGCAGCCAAGCCGCTGGGCGAGCTCGCGACATCGGACCGCGACGGCTATCGCGCGCTCGCGCGGTTCACGCAGGGCGACATCCAGCTCCAGAAGAACGACCTGAAGGGCGCCGCCGCCACCTTCGCCGCGATCGCCGCGGACGAGGGCGTCGCGCAGCCGTTCCGCGATCTCGCGACGATCCGCCGGACCACCGCGGAGTTCGACACGCTGAAGCCCGATGTGGTGATCCAGCGGCTGCGCGGACTGGCGATCGACGGCAATCCGTGGTTCGGCAGCGCGGGCGAGCTGGTCGCGGTATCGTATATGAAGCAGGGCCGGCGCGATCTGGCCGGCAAGCTGTTCGGCCAGATCGCCAAGGCCGAAGGCGTGCCCGACACGATCCGTCAACGCGCGGTTCAGATGGCCGGCGTACTGGGCGTCGATGCGGTGCAGACCCCCGCTGCGGGCGCGAACGAGGACAAGACACGCACATGAAAAGCAAGCTGGTGACCTCGGTCGCGATCGCGTCGATGGTGGCGCTGAGTGCCTGCGGGGTGTTCAAGGGCAAGGGCAAGGGCACCCCGACGCTGGGCAACCGCGTGCCGATCCTGGTGTCCGAGAACGAGGCCGAGGCGGACAAGACGATCGCGGCGGTGCCCGTCGCGGTGCCGCCCGCGGTTGTGAACGACGCGTGGACCCAGTCCGGCGGCAACGCGGCCAAGGCGATGGGGCATCTGGCGCTGGCGGACTCGCCGACGCGTGCCTGGACCGCGCAGATCGACGGCGGCAGCAACCGCCAGCGGCTTGGCGCGGCCCCGGTGATCGCGGACAACAAGCTGTTCGCGGTCGACGTCGACGCGACCGTCCATGCCTTCGCCGCCGATACCGGCGCGAAGTTATGGAGCAAGCCGATCGCGTCGGACGAGAAAAAGACACGCTCCGCGCGGTTCGGCGGCGGCGTAAGCTATGACGAGGGCAAGGTGTTCGCGACCGACGGGCTGGGCGACGTCGTCGCGCTCAACGCCGCGGACGGCAGCGAGGTATGGCGTTCGAAACCCGGAGGTCCGCTGCGCGGGGCACCGAGCGTGGCCAACGGGCAGGTCTATGTGCTGAGCCAGGACAACCAGCTGTTCGCGCTCGACGAGGGCAACGGCAAGGTCGCGTGGACCCAGTCGGGCAGCCTCGAATCGCAGGGCGTCTTCGGCGTCGCTGCGCCGGCGGCGAGCTCGGGTACGATCGTCGCAGGCTTCTCGTCGGGCGAACTCAACGCATATCGTTACGAGAACGGCCGCACATTGTGGCAGGACGCTCTTTCGCGCACCTCGATCTCGACTTCGGTGTCGAGCCTGGCGGACATCGATGCCGATCCGGTGATTGCGGATGGACGCGCCTATGCGGTCGGGCAGGGTGGCCGAATGGTCGCGCTGGAGATCGCGACCGGGCAGCGGCTTTGGGAGCAGAACCTGGCCGGCATCTCGACGCCGTGGATCGGCGGCGAGTGGATCTTCGTGGTGACCGACGACGCGCGCGTCGTTTGCCTGTCGCGCGCGACCGGCAAGGTGCGGTGGATCGGCCAGCTCGACCAGTACCGCAACCTGAAGAAGAAGAAGGGCGGGATCATCTGGTTCGGCCCGGTTCTGGCGGGCAACAAGCTGTGGCTGACCAATTCGGAAGGCCAGATCGTCGGCGTGAACCCTGCGGACGGCGCGGTGCAGGCGACGATCGAGACCAAGGACGCGATCACGCTGCCGCCGGTGGTCGCGAACTCGACGCTCTATGTGCTCGACCAGAAGGGGCATGTGACGGCGTATCGGTGAGGCGGCACGGGCGCCGTCGCCGCGGGGTGACGCGCCGCGCATAACCGGGTAGGGGGCACGCATGTCCCGTCTTCCTGTCGTCGCGATCGTCGGCCGTCCCAACGTCGGCAAGTCGACGCTTTTCAACCGCCTCGTCGGCAAGAAGCTGGCGCTCGTCGACGATCGTCCCGGCGTGACGCGCGATCGTCGCGAGGGCGAGGCGAACCTGCTCGGGCTCGACTTCATCGTGATCGATACCGCGGGGTATGAGGATCACGACGCGCAGACGCTGCCGGGGCGGATGCGGTTGCAGACCGAAGCGGCGGTGGCGCAGGCCGATGTCGCGCTGTTCGTGTTCGATTCGCGCGCGGGCATCGTTCCGCTCGACGAGGAGATCGCGCGGTGGCTGCGCGGCTCCACGACGCCGATCATCCTGGCCGCGAACAAGGCCGAAGGACGTGCGGGCGAGCAGGGGATCCTCGAATCGCTCGCGCTGGGGTTCGGCGATCCCGTCCAGTTGTCTGCGGAGCATGGCGAGGGGATCGCGGACCTGTTCGAGGCGCTGCTGCCGCATCTCGAAGGGCGCGACGATCTCGGCGACCCTGAGGAGGACGACGAGAGCCCCGATGCGCCGTTGAAGCTGGCGATCGTCGGGCGGCCGAATGCGGGCAAGTCGACGCTCATCAACCGCATTCTGGGCGAAGACCGGCTCATTACAGGTCCCGAGGCAGGGATCACGCGCGATTCGATCGCGGTCGACTGGATGTGGCAGGATCCCAAGGGTGGACAGCGGCCGGTTCGGCTGATCGACACCGCCGGGATGCGCAAGCGCGCGAAGGTGCAGGACAAGCTGGAGAAGTTGTCGGTCGCCGATGCGCTCCACGCGGTCGACTTCGCGGAGGTGGTGGTGCTGCTGCTCGACGCGACGCTGGGGCTGGAGGCGCAGGACCTGCGTATCGCGGACCGGGTTCTCGAGGAAGGGCGTGCGCTCGTCATCGCGCTGAGCAAGTGGGACGTGGCGGAGAACGCCTCGTCGCTGTTCAACGGAGTCAAGAAGGCGCTCGAGGACGGCCTGAGCCAGGTGAAGGGCGTGACCGTCATCACCGTGTCGGGCGTTACCGGGCGCGGGATCGACCAGCTGATCGGCGCGGCGTTCGAGACGCGCGAGGCATGGTCGCGACGCGTCGGTACGGGCGAGCTCAACCGTTGGTTCGAACGCGCGATCGAGGCGAACCCGCCGCCGGCACCCGGCGGCCGGCGGATCAAGATGCGTTACGTAACGCAGGTGAAGACGCGCCCACCCAGCTTCGTGATCTTCGGCACGCGCGTCGATCAGCTGCCCGCGAGCTATGAACGCTATCTGGTCAATTCCATGCGGCGCGAGCTGGGATTCGGCGCGGTGCCGGTGCGGGTGACGATGCGTGCGCCGAAGAACCCGTTCGATCACGACAAAAACTGAGGTCATCGAGGCGCCGGACAAAAATCTCGTGCCCTATCAACCCCCTCTTTACCGTTTGCGGGTAATGATGACGCCGGAAAAACCGTCGCGCCGGGGGTCGGTGGGGGGACGGGGGAGAAAACGGTGTCGTTCGAAGGCAGCACCCTGGTGGATTGGGCCGCCTATTCGCGATCGCGCGCCGAGCTTGGCGCGGGATTCGTCCGTATCCTGGGCTATTTCCGTGAGGACGGCGTGAAGTCGGTCGTCGCGATCGAGGAAGCCATGCGCGCGAAGAGCGCCGCGGCCATGGTCATCCCCGCGCATACGCTGAAAGGCGAGGCCCGCCAGTTTGGCGCGGAACCGCTGGGAGCGCTCGCCGAGATCATCGAAGGTATCGCGCGCGACTGCGTCGAGGTGCGCGACACGCCCGACGAGGCACTGGAGCATATCGTGAAGCTGCGTCCGCTCTTTCAGGAGACGCTGGCGCTGCTGGAGCGCGAGGCCAATCCGCTGGCGCAGCGCAAGCCGGCGGCGGGATTCGGCCGGCGGACAATCTGACGCCGGCCCGTCCCCGCGCCGGCGGGGACGGATGAGGCGTCGGGCTTACGCCTCCTTGTCGTGCTCGCTGACCGAGTTCAGCTGGATATAGTTGTGGATGCCCATACGCTCGATCATCTCGAACTGGCGCTCCAGCGTGTCGACATGCTCCTCTTCGCTGGCGAGGATGCGCTGGAACAGGTCGCGGCTGACGAAGTCGCGGATGCTCTCGCAATAGGCGACGGCTTCCTTGAGCTGGCCGACCGCCTCGATCTCGAGCGCGAGGTCGGCTTTGAGGACCTCCTCGACCGTCTCGCCGATCCGCAGGCGACCCAGCATCTGGAAATTGGGGAGGCCGTCGAGAAACAGGATGCGCTCCGACAGCATGTCGGCGTGCTTCATCTCGTCGATCGATTCGTGGCGTTCGAACTGCGCGAGCTTGTAGACGCCCCAGTGATCGAGCATCCGGAAATGCAGCCAATACTGGTTGACCGCGGTCAGCTCATTCTTGAGCGACTCGTTCAGGAAATCGATGACCTTCTGGTCGCCCTTCATATACGCCTCCGTTTGAATGGGGGCGTGATACAGGGTCAAATAGCGGTTCGGCAATCGTAAAAGTGGCGGAATTCCGCGGGTTTCAGCGTCTGCGAACGCTACGCAGCCGCGCGCTCCTCATCGATAATGGCTCGCGCGAACGGAACGCACTGGCCGCACTTCGGCTGGCGACCGAGCGAGCGATAGGCCTGGCACGCGGTCGTCGAGCCGCAGCGCGCAGCTTCGCGCACCTGGCATTCGCGGATGGCATTGCAGACGCAGACGACCATGACCACTCCCTCGCTATGCAGGGCGGTCTACGGCTAATGCGAACCGATCGCAAGGCTCTTGCGTCTAATTCGCAGGCTATCCGCTGCGGCTTGTCGCAATTGCAGCGCGGCGTATCGGCTGGATCTCCAGACGCGCGGCGCTGCGCCACAGCCATTCGAGCGGACCATAGGCGAATCGGTCCAGCCACGGCTTCGACCAGGCGAGCATCGCCAGCCAGGCCAGCGGCACCAGCAGATAGAGCGCGGCGCGGGGCAGGGTGGCGAACAGGCCGAGCCCCCAACCCTGGAAAATCAGCGCCATCACCAGCGTGGTTCCGAGATAGTTGGTGAATGCGGCCTGCCCGGTCGCGGCGACGCGCGTCGTCAGCCGGCCGCCCGGGCGGGCGAGGAGGATCAGCAGCGCGGCATAGCCGACGAAGCCGAGCGCGCGGAATGGGCCCACGGCAAAGATCGACGCGAACACCACCCAGCGCTGGTCGAACCCGTGCGCGATCGTGTTGATGCCGAGTAGCGCATAGGCGGGGAGCGCGATGCCGAGGCAAATCTTCGCCCAGCGACGATAGCGCGCGCGCTCCCAAGCGCCGGTCAGGAAGCCCGAGCGGTAGGCAGCCATGCCGAGCAGCGTGGCGCTGAAGGTCTCCAGCCCGAACGTCGTCAGCGCGGTGAGGGGCGACATCGCGTGCGCCCAGCGCCATGCGACCCCGCCGGACCAGTCGCCGCGCATCGCCGCGATCTCGGCGGCAAGATCGGCGGTGGGGGGCATGCCGAACGACTGGGCGAAGGCGGCCCACGTCGCGATCGCCTGCGGCGTGTCGCGCGCGGCGCTGGCGAAGACGGTGACGACCGCGAGACTGTCGAGCAGCAGACTGAGCAGCAGCGTCGTCAGCCCGATCACGACCAGCGGGCGCGCCTTCAATCCCGCTAACACGAATGCGATCGCGCCGATCAGCGCATAATGCGCGAGGATGTCGCCCCACCAGAGAAGATAGAGATGCGCGCAGCCGATCGCGAAGAGCACAGCCATGCGGCGGTAATGGACCGCGGCGGCGTTCTGTCCGCTCGCGGTCGCGCGATCGACGACGAGCAGCATCGACGCGCCGAACAGGAAGGTGAACAGCCCGCGCATCTTGCCCTCGACTAGGACGAAGGTGACGAACCAGACCGCGATATCCGCGGCATTGGTCCCGCCGGCTGCGAGTGGCGAGAAATAGGCCGCCTCGGGCAGCGCGAAGGCGGGGAGGTTCGCCACGAGGATGCCCATCACGGCGACGCCGCGGATGATGTCGAGCGTGGCGATTCGGTCGGGGGCGGGGGGTGTCATGGCGAAGAGGTGCCATGGATCGGGGGCGTAACGATAGCAGCTTCGCGGATAGCGCAGCGAAAGCCGTGATCGCTGGCTCTCCGAGCGCGCCGCCGCAGCGCGATCCGGTGACGAGGAGGCGGTGGCTGCCCGTTACGCCGGCACGCCCATGAGCCTCGGGAAAAACCCTTCGTGCGCCGCGCGCAGCGCGTCGAGCGTGACGACGTCGTCGCGGTTCGGGCGCTCGAAGATCAGGCGTCTGCCGCCGGTGCGGCCAAGCGGTTCGGCCTCGACGCCGGCGGCGTGTGCTGCGGCGAGGAAATCCATCAGCGCCGAATCGTCGACCGTGACGATGTAGACGCCCTGATCCTCCGCGAAGAAGGAATGCGCGCAGTCGAACGGCTGCTTGCGATCGATCATCGCGCCGATATTGCCCGCCAGCGCCATTTCCGCGAGCGTCACCGCGATGCCGCCGTCGGACACATCGTGGACCGCGGTGAGCTGGCCGCCAAGGATCGCCTCGCGGATGAGGTCGCCGGTCTTGCGCTCGAGCGCGAGGTCGACGCGCGGCGGAGGTCCCTCCTCGCGCGCGTGGCATTCGCGCAGCCACAGCGACTGGCCGAGATCGCCGCGGCGCGTGCCGATCGCCATGATGACGTCGCCGGTGCCCTTGAAGGCGATCGTCGCGCTCTTCGTCCATTCGGCGATGAGGCCGACGCCGCCGATCGCGGGGGTGGGCAGGATCGCGGAGCCGCCGCCGGTCGCCTTCGATTCGTTGTAGAGCGAGACGTTGCCCGAGACGATCGGGAAGTCGAGCGCGATGCAGGCCTGCGACATGCCGTCGAGGCAGCCGACGATCTGGCCCATGATCTCGGGGCGCTGCGGGTTGGCGAAGTTGAGGCAGTTGGTGACGGCGAGCGGGGTCGCGCCGACCGCGGTGAGGTTGCGCCAAGCCTCCGCGACCGCCTGCTTGCCACCCTCGACCGGGTCCGCGAAGCAGTAGCGCGGGGTGCAGTCGGTCGTCATCGCGAGCGCCTTTTGCGTCCCGTGAACGCGCACGACCGCGGCGTCGCCACCGGGGCGCTGGACGGTGTCCGCGCCGACCATGTGGTCATACTGCTCCCAGATCCAGCGGCGCGAGGCGATGTCGGGGGAGGCCATCAGCACCAGCAGGTCGGCGGCGATATCGCGGCTCTCGGGCACGTTCACGAGTGCTTTCGCCGGGGGCGTCGGGACATGCGGACGATCGTAGAGCGGTGCGTCGTCGGCGAGCGGGCCGAGCGGGATGTCGCAGACCGTCTCGCCCTGGAATTTCAGGACCATCCGGCCGGTGTCGGTGACGTGGCCGATCACCGCGAAGTCGAGCTCCCACTTGGTGAAGATCGCCTTGGCGAAGTCCTCGCGCCCAGGCTTGAGCACCATCAACATGCGCTCCTGCGATTCGGAGAGCATCATCTCGTAGGGGGTCATGCCCTCCTCGCGCTGGGGGACGTCGTCCATGACCAGTTCGATACCGACGCCGCCCTTCGACGCCATCTCGACCGAGGAGGAGGTGAGGCCCGCGGCGCCCATGTCCTGGATCGCGACGATCGCGTCGGAGGCCATCAGTTCGAGGCACGCCTCGATCAGCAGCTTCTCGGTGAAGGGGTCGCCGACCTGGACGGTGGGGCGCTTGGCATCGGCATCCTCGCCGAAGTCCGCGCTGGCCATCGTCGCGCCGTGGATGCCGTCGCGCCCGGTCTTCGAGCCGACATAGACGATCGGGTTGCCGATGCCGGAGGCGGCCGAATAGAAGATCTTGTCCTGATCCGCGACGCCGACCGTCATCGCGTTGACGAGGATGTTGCCGTCATAGGCGGGGTGGAAGTTCACCTCGCCGCCGACCGTCGGCACGCCGACGCAATTGCCGTAGCCGCCGATACCGTGGACGACGCCAGCGATCAGGTGGCGCATCTTCGGATGGTCGGGCCGGCCGAAGCGCAGCGCGTTGAGGTTCGCGATCGGGCGGGCGCCCATCGTGAAGACGTCGCGCAGGATTCCGCCGACGCCCGTCGCGGCGCCCTGATAGGGCTCGATATAGGACGGGTGGTTGTGGCTCTCCATCTTGAAGATCGCCGCCTGTCCGTCCCCGATGTCGATGACGCCCGCGTTCTCGCCCGGGCCGCAGATGACGTGCGGGCCCTTTGTGGGCAGTTTCATCAGGTGGATCTTGCTCGACTTGTAGCTGCAATGCTCGGACCACATGACCGAGAAGATGCCGAGTTCGACGAGGTTCGGCGCGCGACCGAGCGCGTGGAGGACGCGATCATATTCGTCGGGGGACAGGCCGTGGTCGGCGACGATCTGGGCGGTGATCTCGGTCATGCGGTGCCCTTAGCGGGGCGGCGGCGGCGCGTCACCCTTGCGCGCGCATCCTGCTTAAAGGTTTCGGCAACATGTTCGTTGAGGATCGCGCAAGATGTTCGTGAGAGGATGATGACCGGACAGTCCTCGTCGCAACGGAAAGGAGCACCGCCATGCCGATCGATGCCGGATTTCCGCTGCCGCGGTTCGTGCGGGGCTATGCCTGCCTGACCGCCGACGAGATCGCGCTGGCGAGCAAGGACATCGATCCCGCGCGCCCTGCGACCAGCGTCGCCGCGGGACGGATCGAGAAGGTCGAAGCCGTGAAGGCGGTTGCGGCGGACGGTGCGGCGCGGATCCTCTCCTATGCGCCCGGCGCGGTACGCACGGCACCAGTCGATACCGGGTCGATGCTGTCGTTGGAGGCCTAGCGCGGGAGGTGCGGGATCACCGCCGCAGCGCCTCGCTCCGGACGCTCGCCCCTACCGTGCGCGCCTCGAGTGATGAAGGGGCGGACCGGCCGCGTGAGACCTTGAGCGATCAGATGTGCGCGGGTTTGCGGTGGAGTCGGTCGCGCAACCGCCCGCCAAGTCGGCGCAGCAAACCGCGCTTCGAAAAGGCCTCGAACATCTCCTCCGGTCCCTCGGGATCGAGCACCTCGTTGTCGGCGAGCCACTCTTCGACGCCGTTCAGGTCGGGAATCTCGTAAGGGATCAGCGTCTTGCCGCTGCCGCGCAGGCGCTCGATCGCGCCGATCAGGCCATGCCCGGCGATCGCGACGGTAACAGTGGCGGGCGGGCAATCGAGATGCTCGGCGATCAGGTCGTCACGAATCGCGGCGATCCGGCCACCGTCGTCGACGATCGTGACGTCGCATTCGGTGTCGAGCCGGAGCGAGCGGTTGTTGAAGTTCGACGAGCCGACGCGGATCACGTCGTCGTCGATCACCAGAACCTTGGCATGGACATAGATCGCCGCGCCCTTCGCGGTCATCGGGTGATACAGGCGCAGCCGGTCGTGGCGGTCGCGGCGTTTAAGCGCCTGGAACAGGCGGGCGCGGGCGGTGTCCATCGCGAGCGGCTCGAGCCACCCTTGCGCGGTCGTCGGGTTGACGATGACGATCTCGGGCGGGTCGGCCTCGTCGAGCCGCTTCGCGATCGCCTCTGCGACGCGGCGCGAGGCGAAATACTGGCTCTCGGCATAGATGAAGCGCGTCGCGCGCGCGATCAGGTCGAGATAGAGGCGCTCGATCTCGAGGATTTGCTCCTGCCCGTCGTGAAGCGGCTGGCTGCGCGAGATCGCGACGTCGATGTCGGTGAAATCGGGATCGATCGACTCGGGCCAGACATGCGTCGAGTGCGGCGGGGCCGGGATGTGGTCGCCGCCCGCGATCTCCCACCGCGTGCGGCACAGTGCGCCCAGCCCGGCCGCGATCGGGCCGGCGAGCGCGGTGGTGGCGTCGTGCCACGGCTTGTATGGGTTACCGCGCGGCGAGGTCCGGTGGGGATCGTCGTCGCGGTGGGCGCGCGTGTCCCACCGCTCGTCGGTCATGTCGATGCCCCCGCAGAAGGCGAGGCAATCGTCGATCACGACGATCTTCTGGTGCTGCGACGCCGCGGTCGGGTGGTGTCCGTCGAGCTTGAGGTGGATCCGGTCGCGCGCGAACCGCCATTTGGTGAGGGTCCACAGCGTCTTGCCGCGGAACAGCGTCTTGAGCGCGCCCTTGTCCCAGCGCAGGATGTAGACCTGCAATCCGGGCGTGCGATCGACCAGCCAGCCAATGAACTCGCCCACCGTCGCGGGCGCCTCGGGGTCATCGTCGTCCCAGGCGAGGCGGATGCGCGCGTCGAAGTCCCAGCCGACGAGCAGGATCTGGTGGCGGGCGTCGAGCATCGCCTCGCGCGCGGCGCGGAAATAGGCGTCGGCGTCGACGATGACGGCGGCCTTGGTCGCGCGCTCGATCCGCCAGCAGTTGCGGCCCGGAGTGAGCGCGCTCACAGGATTTCGCGGACCAGTTCGGGGGGACGCGCGAGGCGGACGCCCTTGTCGGTCTCGACCAGCGGGCGCTGGATGATCGTGGGATCGGCGACCATCGCGTCGAGCGCGGCCGCGTCGTCGGGGAAGCGCGGCGCGTCCTTGCGCACCGCGTCGCGTGAGGCGACGCCGGCGAGCGCGTGGAGGCGGGCCAATTCGGCGCGGGTCGGCGGGTGCTTGAGATATTCGACGACGGTCAGGTCTGCCCCCGCGTCGGTGAGGATCGCGAGCACCTTTCGCGAGGTGCCGCAGTTCGGATTGTGCCAGATCGTCGCCTTCATGGGCCTCGCTTCTAGAGCGTCGTCACCGTGGGTCTACCCTTCACGCGCCGCGACGCCGCGACCCATGTCGCCAGTGCGGCGAGAACGGCATAGGCGACCAGCGCGGTCAGCGGCCCGGATGGTGGGACGGGATCGAGCACGACTGTCGTCTTCGGCCCGAGCCAGTCGATCATCTGGAGCACGACCAGTGCGAGCACCAACGCGGCGAGCGAGGCGTGCCCCAGCCAACCGGTCGCGCGCGTCCGCGCGGCATAGAAGGCGAGCGTGCCGAACGTCAGCGCCAGTTCGAGCGGCATCGCGATCATCGGGTGGTTCCAGAGGCCGAGGCCATGGCGCGTGCCGCCGCCCGCCAGGGTAAGGTCCGGCGCGTGGACCAGCCAGTCGATCGGCCAGTGCGACATGACCACTGCGGCGCCGATCCACGCGCTGGCCCAGCTACGCCGGAGCACGCGCGTCGCCACCGCCCAAAGCGCTGCCAAGCCCAGCGCGCCGAGCAGGCTGTGGGTGAAGCGCATGTCGTAGAGGTCCATCGGGTTCATCGCGGTGAAACCGGGCACCTCCCGCATATGCTCCACGCCGGTCAGGACGAAGAGGAAGAAGGCGATGTCGACGAACTGCGCCGCGACGAACAGGGCGCCGAGGCGCGGCGCGCGGCGGTCGGTCGCGGCGAGGAGGGCGGGGGCGTAGTGGCCGATGAACATGTCGGGGGTCCTCCGCTGCCGGGCGTCAATTCGTGGCCTTCGGCTTAAGATAGGTGTCGAACCATCCGATCATCCGGCGGAGCGCGTCGAGCTGGTTCTCGCGCTTGCGGAAGCCATGGCCTTCGGCGGGGTAGAAGACGGTTTCGACGATGTTGCCCTTGGCCTTCAGGATGTCGGCGACCTCCTGTGCCTGGCCGCGGGGGACGCGGATGCCGTTTTCGCCCTGGAGGGATAGCAGTGGGGCCTTTGTTGCGCGGATATAGGTGAGCGGGGAGGATGCGTCGTACACCGCCGCGTCCGAATCGGGGGTGCCGAGCAGGCTGCGCTGATAGGCCTTCAGCAATTCGTCCTGGTCGCGGTACATCGTGCGCCAGTTGATGATGCCATATTGCTGGACCGCGGCGGCGAAGGCATCGGGGGTGCGGCCGATCGCCATTAGCGTCATGAACCCGCCATAGGAGCCGCCGGTGATCCCGACGCGCCGCGCATCGACATAGCCGCTGTCGACGAGAAAGGTCTTCGCCGCGATCGTATCCTTCAGGTCGCCGCCGCCCAGATCCTTGAAATTGGCCTTCTGGAACGCCTTGCCATAGCCGGTCGAGCCGCGAAAATTGGGCTGGATCACGACATAGCCGCGACTGGCGAGCGCGGCGGCGTCGCGACCGAACCCGTCCTGCGCCTGGCCGGTGGGGCCGCCATGCGGGATGACGATCGCGGGGTTCGCGGCATCACGCTTCAGATTGTACGGCATCGTCACGATCGCCGAGACGGGGGTGCCGTCGAAGCTCCGGTAGGTGACGACCTGCGAGCGCGGGAGCTGGTCGGGCGAGAGGCTGGCCATCGCCAGTCGGGTGACCGGCGCGGCGGCGTTCGTCGCCAGATCGACGACGTAGAGGTTTGCGGGCGAATCGGCGCCCGAATGCACCGCGAGCAGCGTCGTGCCGCCGGGCGCGACCGGGGCTCCGCCGACGAGCGAATTCACCCCCGGCGCAAGCGGCAGCGGCGTTTCCGCCATCGTCGCGGTGTCGACGCGGAGCAGCGTCGAGCGGCTGTCCGCATTGGTGCGCGCGACGAAGGCGCGACCGCCCTCGACGAAGCGGCCCGCGGTCTGCTCCCATGGCGTCGGTTGGAGCCAGCGCCATGATTTCGCGGCGATGTCGTAGAGCCCGGCATGCGCCTGCCCGGTCGTGTCGTTGGTGGTAACCGACAGGAGCTTGCCGTCGGGACTGGCGCTGGCGGCAGCGTAGACCGTGTCGGGCTTCGACAGCAGCGCGGTCGCCCGACCGGTGGCGACGTCAATCGCCCATACCTCGGCCATCGCGCTGTCGATCCGGCCGCGGTTGGCGATCAGCGTGCGACCGCCATCGGTCCAGGCGACGGGGCTCCAGCCGAACTGCGGGTCCGTCTCCGCCGTCAGCGCGCGCACGCGGCCGTCGGTTTCGAGGACGGCGAGGTTGCTCTGCGCCTGGCCCTTCGTCTTGGTCGCGAGCGCGAGGCGACCGTCCTTTGCGACGACGATGCCGCCTTCCTTGACATCGGGCGTGTTCGTCAAATTCTCGACCGCACCGCCGGTCGCGGGGACGCGGTAGATGTCGGTATATTCGTTGCCGCCCCTGTCCTGCTGGAAATAGACCCATTTGCCGTCGGGCGAAACGGCGAGGCCGCTTTGCGCGTCGTCGGACTGGGTGAGCTGAACGGGCCAGCTGCCCGCGGCGGCGGTGCGCCAGATGTTGAACCGGCCGGTCAGGTTGGTGATGACGAAGATCGCCTTGCCGTCCGCGCTCCACGTCGCGTCGGCGAGCGAGCGGCTGGTGCCGATGTCGTCGATCGGGATCGGTCGGGCGGCGGGGTTCGCGGGTGAGGTCAGCGACTTCGGATCGGTGATCGGACGGTTGGGTGTCGCGATCTCCGCGGCGGCGGGGGTGGCGGCGGCGAGCATGGTCGCGGCGAGCAGGATGTGGCGCATCGGTTTTGGGTCCCCGGTCTGTCTGGCGGGGACGGTGGCAGATCGCCGCGAGCGAGGGAAGTGGTGTTTTGCTTGCGTAGGACAGTTGGGGTTTTCGTCACCGCGGGTTCGATCCGGGGTCCCGCTTTTTCGCGTCGCCTCGAGAAGAAGCGGGATCCCGGATCAAGTCCGGGATGACGAGGGGAATCGGGACGATGTCAGCCCTGTCTGGCCAGCCACTCCTCGAGCCACTTGATCGTATAGTCGCCGTCCTGGAATTCGGGATCGTCGAGCAGCGCGCGGTGGAGGGGGATCGTCGTCACCGGCCCCTCGATCACGAACTCCTCGAGCGCGCGGCGCAGGCGGCGGAGCGCGCCCTGGCGGGTGGTGCCGTAGACGATCAGCTTGGCGATCATGCTGTCGTAATAGGGCGGCACACGGTAGCCGGCGTAAAGCCCGCTATCGACCCGAACGTGCATCCCGCCGGGGGCGTGGAACATCTTCACAAGGCCGGGCGAGGGCGCGAACGTCCGCGGATCCTCGGCGTTGATCCGGCATTCGATCGCGTGGCCACGGAACTGGACGTCCTCCTGCCGCAGCGTCAGCGGGTGCCCCTCGGCGATGCGGATCTGCTCCCGGACGAGGTCGAGGCCTGTGATCATCTCCGTCACCGGATGTTCGACCTGAAGCCGGGTGTTCATCTCGATGAAGTAGAATTCGCCGTCTTCCCACAGGAACTCGATCGTGCCCGCGCCGCGATAGCCCATGTCGGCCATCGCCTTCGCGACGATCGCGCCCATCCGCTCGCGCTCCTCCGCGGTGATGATCGGCGAGGGGGCTTCCTCGAGCACCTTCTGGTGACGGCGCTGGAGCGAGCAGTCGCGCTCGCCCAGGTGGATCGCGGTGCCGTTGCCGTCGCCGAACACCTGGAACTCGATGTGGCGCGGGTTGCCGAGATATTTCTCGAGATAGACGGTAGCGTCGCCGAATGCGGCCTTCGCCTCGGTGCCCGCCTGGCTCATGAGCGTTTCGAGCTGGTCCTCCGAGGTGCACACTTTCATGCCGCGCCCGCCGCCGCCCGACGCGGCCTTGATGATGACCGGATAGCCCGCCTCCGCCGCGATCGCCTTCGCCTCGGCCAGATCGCTGATCGGGCCGTCGGAGCCGGGGACGAGCGGCAGGCCGAGCGCGCCAGCGGTGCGCTTGGCCTCGATCTTGTCGCCCATCGTGCGGATGTGCTCGGGCTTAGGCCCGACGAAGATCAGGTTGTGGAGCTCGACGATCTCGGCGAAGCGCGCATTCTCGCTGAGAAAGCCATAGCCAGGATGAATCGCGTCCGCGCCCGAGATTTCCGCCGCCGAGATGATGTTGGGGATGTTGAGATAGCTGTCTGCGGCGGCGGGGGGCCCGATGCAGATCGCCTGGTCCGCGAGACGGACGTGCATCGCGTCGGCATCCGCGGTGGAGTGCACCGCGACCGTCTGGATCCCCATTTCATGGCAGGCGCGGTGGATCCGCAGCGCGATCTCGCCGCGATTCGCGATCAGCAGTTTCTGTATCTTTGGCATGGAGGACCTAGCCTGAAAGCCACCGTTTGCCCTGAGCTTGTCGAAGGGCTGCCCTTCTTCGTCACCTTGGGGCGCGAGGCCTGAAAAGAAGGACAGGGCTTCGACACGCTCAGCCCGAACGGTAGAAGGGAGGTTACTCGACAACCACCAGCGGCTGGTCGAACTCGATCGGCTGGCCGTTCTCGACGAGGATCGCGGTGATCGTGCCCGCCGATGGCGCGACGATCGGGTTCATCACCTTCATCGCCTCGACGATCAGCAGCGTATCGCCCGCCGCGACGGTCTTGCCGACGATCGCGAACGGCTTGGCGCCGGGTTCGGCGGAAAGATAGACGGTGCCGACCATCGGCGAGCGCACGGCGTTCGCGCTGGTCGCGGGGGCCGATGCGCCGGCTTCGGCGGCAGCTGGCGCGCTCGCGATCGGTGCCGGGGCGGGTGCATAGTGAACCGGCGCGGCGACGGGCGCGGCCTTGCGCGCGACACGGATCTTGCGATCGCCGTGTTCGACCTCGATCTCGGTCAGCTGGGTGTGATCGAGCAGCTCTGCGAGCTGGCGAACCAGCCCGACGTCGACCTGCATCGGTCCGGTATCAGTGTTGTCGGCCATGCGACGTGTTTCCCTTTTGCCTATCCCCGCAGTGCGGGGGAGCATCTTTTGGGGGTTTGCCCCCCTTCAAACGGCGGGCTCTGTCAGAACCGCGCCGCGGCTTCAAGCGCGAGCGTGTAGGAAATCGCGCCGAAACCCGCGATGGTTCCGCGTGCGGCACGACCGACGAAGGAGACATGGCGGAAGTCCTCGCGCGTGTGCGGGTTGGACAGATGCACCTCGATCACCGGGGTGACGATCGCCTTGATCGCGTCGTGGAGTGCGATTGAGGTGTGGGTGAAGGCGCCCGCGTTGAGGATCACCGCCCTGGCGTCATAGGCCTGCGCCTCGTGGAGCCAGTCTACCAGATGTCCCTCGTGGTTCGACTGGCGCAGGTCGATCGCCAGCCCCAGCTCGCCGGCGCGATCCTCGAGATCGCCCGCGATGTCGTCCAGCGTGGCGTGGCCGTAGATCTCGGGCTCGCGGGTGCCCAGCAGGTTGAGGTTCGGGCCGTTGAGAACGTAGACGACGGGAAGATCGGTATCGGACATCGGGTGCTTTCTTGAACCGGACGGGCGGGGAGCCTAGGTGGACACGTGACGACCCTAGCCCGTTTGCCCTGCGCTTGTCGAAGGGCTGTTCTTCTTCTTCGTACCGGGCGGAAGAGGAGGACGGGGCTTCGACACGCTCAGCCCGAACGGATGTGGGGGGTGCCCCCGCAAAGCCTATGCCCCATACCGACGGAACCGTGACGATCACCGTGAACGGCGAACACAAGCGGGTCGCCGCCGGCCTGACGCTTGCGCAGCTGGCCGCCGAGATGGGGCTGGTGGCGGAGAAGATCGCGGTGGAGCGCAACCTGGCGGTGGTGCCGCGATCGACGCTGGACGCGGTGATCGTCGAGGATGGCGACGAACTGGAGATCGTCCATTTCGTCGGCGGGGGCGACCATGTGGCGCCGGCCGAAACGGATACGTGGACGGTTGCGGGGCGCACCTTCCGGTCGAGGCTGATCGTCGGCACCGGCAAGTACAGGGACTTCGCGCAGAACGCCGCCGCGGTCGCGGCGTCGGGGGCGGAGATCGTGACGGTCGCGGTGCGGCGCGTGAACGTCAGCGATCCGAACGCGCCGATGCTGACCGACTTCATCGACCCGAAGCGGATCACCTACCTTCCCAATACGGCAGGGTGCTTCGACGCCGAGTCGGCGATCCGCACGCTGCGGCTTGCGCGCGAGGCGGGCGGCTGGGACCTCGTGAAGCTGGAAGTGCTGGGCGAGGCGCGCACGCTCTACCCGGACATGGTCGAGACGCTGCGCGCGACCGAGATCCTGGCGAACGAAGGGTTCCTGCCGATGGTCTACTGCGTCGACGATCCGATCGCGGCGAAGCGGCTGGAAAATGCGGGCGCGGTGGCGATCATGCCGCTGGGCGCGCCGATCGGATCGGGGCTGGGCATCCAGAACCGCGTGACGATCCGGCTGATCGTCGAGGGGGCGAGCGTGCCCGTGCTGGTCGATGCGGGCGTCGGCAGCGCGTCCGACGCGGCCGTCGCGATGGAACTGGGCTGCGACGGCGTGTTGATGAACACCGCGATCGCGGAGGCGAAGGACCCGGTGATGATGGCCGCCGCGATGAAGTCGGCGGTCGAGGCGGGGCGCTTGTCGTACCGCGCCGGGCGGATGGGGATGCGGCGTTACGCCGATCCGTCGTCGCCACTCGCGGGGCTGATCTGACTCTCGTCGGGCGGGTTTGTTCCCGTGGCAGGATGAAGATTTTGTCACGGAACCGGTCTGATTTCCGGCGGTTATCCTCGGCGTCTATCAAGCGGACCGATCCCCGGTCTTGCAGCATGAGGAGGTCACCATGGGTGAAGTCACCGACAAGCTCGCCGCCGCCGGCAACAAGATCGCAGGCAATGTCAAGGAAGCCATCGGCAAGGCGACCGACAACGACAAGCTGGTCGCCGAGGGCGAGGCGCAGCAGGTCAAGGGCACCGGCCAGGACGTCAAGGGCAGCGTCAAGGGCGCGCTGGGCGACAAGATCTGATCTCGGCCGAATTCGGCTGAACGAAGGGCCGCTCCGGGCAACCGGGGCGGTCTTTTGCTATCGGGCGGCGGCGGTCCGCTGGATCAGGTCGCAGCGATTGCCATACAGGTCTTCGAAGACCGCGACGGTGCCATAATCCTCGCGCCGTGGTTCCTCGACGAAGCGGACGCCGCGGCTGGTCCAGTCGCGATGGTCGCGATCGAAATCGTCGGTTTCGAAGAAGAGAAAGACCCGCCCGCCCGACTGGTTTCCGATCGCACGCGCCTGTGCCTCGCCTGTGCCTCGTCGGTCGCCTTCGCGAGCAGCAGGCCGCCATCGCTGCGCGGCGGTGCCACCACCACCCAGCGCTTCGACGCCGATAGCGCGCGATCTTCGCGAAGCTCGAAGCCGAGCAGCCCGACATAGAAGGCGATGGCCTCGTCATAGTCTCGCACGACCAGCGTGGTGAGGGTCAGCGCCTGCATGAGCGGATTCTCTGCGTGAGGGGACTAGGCGCGCATCGCGGTCAGCGTCGTACCTGCCGTGATCGCCTCCACGTCGGTCTTCACATGGAGCAGCCGCACGCCCGGCATCCGTGCGGCGCGGTCGAGCGCGTAGTGGAAGTCGTCGGTGCACTCGACCGTCTCGGCCCAGCAGCCATAGGCGCGGGCAAGCGCGGCGAAGTCGGGGTTGGCGAGGGCGGTGGCGGAGACGCGGCCGGGGAACTCGCGTTCCTGATGCATGCGGATAGTGCCGTAGGCGCCGTTGTCGATCACGACGACGATCATCGAGGCACCGTGCGCGACGGCGGTGGCGAGTTCCTGACCATTCATCAGGAAGCATCCGTCGCCGGCGAGTGCGACGACGCTGCGTTCGGGGTGGCGGAGTGCGGCGGCGGTGGCGGCGGGAACGCCATAGCCCATCGCGCCGGCAGTCGGGGCGAGCTGGCAGCCGGGCGCGGCGTAACGCCAGTAGCGGTGCCACCAGCCCGAATAATTGCCGGCGCCGTTGCAGATGATCGTGTCGGCGGGGAGCAACTCGCGCATCGAGGCGACACAAGGGCCGAGGTCCATCGCCAGGTCGCGCGGCGCGGGTGTGGACCAGGCCTGCCAATCGGCGTGCGCCGCTTGCCCTGCGGTGCGCGGGGGGAGGTCGACGGGGAGCAGCGCCTCCGCGAACTCGGCCATGCCGACGCAGATGGCCAGATCCGCGCGGTAGCTGCGGTTGAGCTCGTCGGGATCGGGGTGGACGTGGACCAGCCGCTGGCCGGGGTGATCGGGCGTGACGAGCGCATAGCCGTCGGTGGTCGCCTCGCCGAGCCGCGGGCCCACGACGAGAAGCAGGTCCGCCGCCTTTACCCGCGCGACGAGTTTCGGGTTGGGGCCGTAGCCGAGATTGCCCGCCCAGACCGGGCAGTCGTTGGGAATCGAATCCTGCCGGCGGAACGCGGCGGCGACGGGGATGCCGTTGCGATCGGCCCAGGTGGCGAACGCGCCCGAGGCGGCGACGTCCCACCCCGCGCCGCCGACGATCGCGAGCGGGTGTTCGGCCGTGGTCAGCAGATCGGCGAGCAGGTCCATCGAATCGGCGTCGGCGGCCTGCGGGACGCGCTCGACGCGGGGGCGGTCGACGGCGTCGACACGGTCGAGCAGCATGTCCTCGGGCAGCGCGAGGACGACGGGGCCGGGCCGCCCGTTCATCGCGGTGGCATAGGCGCGCGCGACATATTCGGGGATGCGGCGCGCATCGTCGATCCGCGCGGCCCATTTGGCGATCGGCGCGAACATCGCGGCGAAGTCGATCTCCTGGAACGCCTCGCGGTCGCGGGTCGCGCGGTCGACATCGCCGATAAACAGGATCATCGGCTGCGAATCCTGCATCGCGACATGCACGCCGATCGACGCGTTGGTCGCGCCCGGGCCGCGGGTGACGAAGGCGATGCCGGGGCGATGCGTGAGCGTGCCGTCGGCGCAGGCCATGAACGCGACCCCGCCCTCCTGCCGGCACGTCACCAGATCGATCGCGGGGGTGTCGTGGAGCGCGTCCAGGACGGCGAGGAAACTCTCGCCGGGAACGGTGAAGATCCGATCGCAGCCTTGCGCGACCAGGGTGTCGACGAGGATCCGGCCGCCGGTGCGTGAAATGCTCTCCATGGTGCGACTGTACCCCCGCGCCGGCGGGGGTCCAGCCCCAAACAAAAGAGTCTGGACCCCCGCCGGCGCGGGGGTACGGTGGCGTGCAAAGGAGAGAGATGATGGCGGAGTTCACGCTGGTCGCGGACGGATTGCGTTTCCCCGAGGGGCCCGTCGTCATGCCCGACGGGAGCATCATGCTGGTCGAGATCGCAGCGGGGCGGATCACGCGCGTGTCGGCCGATGGCGTCACGACGACAGTCGCGGAGCCGGGGGGCGGCCCGAACGGGCTCGCGCTCGGGCCGGACGGGATGCTCTATTGCTGCAACAATGGCGGGTTCGAGTATCTCGAGAGCGGCGGGATGCTGGCGCCGCACGGGATCGCGAAGGACTATTCGGGCGGGCGGATCGAGCGGATCGACCCGGCGACGGGCGCGGTCGAGATCCTCTACAAATCGGGCGACTTCGGGTGCGTGCTGCGCGGTCCCAACGACATCGTGTTCGACGCGCATGGCGGGTTCTGGTTCACCGACCACGGCAAGGTCGATTACGAGGCGCGCATCCATGACGTCGTCGGCATCTTTTATGCGAAGGCCGACGGAAGCCATTTGAAAGAGGTGATATTTCCAAGCAACAATCCCAATGGCGTGGGGCTGTCCCCTGACGGCAAGCGACTGTACGCGGCCGAAACCTACACGTGCCGGCTGATGGCGTTCGACATCACGGCGCCCGGCGAGGTCGCGCTCGATGCCGGGCCCGGCGGGCCGGGAATCCCGGTGTATCGACCGGCAGGTTACAAATTCTTCGATTCGCTTGCGGTGGAGGCGTCCGGGAACATCTGCGTCGCGACGATCGGGGAAAGCGGGATAAGCGTGATCTCGCCCGGAGGCGACCTGGTCGAGTTCGTCGCGACCGACGACATCTTCACGACCAATATCTGTTTCGGCGGCGCGGATATGTGCGACGCGTGGCTGACGCTGTCGGGCACCGGACGGCTGGTGAAGACACGCTGGGCGCGGCCGGGGCTGAGGCTGGAATATTGAGCCATCGATTCAGGAACAGGATGCAACAGTGTACACGACCGTGATTTTCGATTTCGGCGGGGTCGTCACCTCGTCGCCGTTCGAGGCGTTCAACCAGATGGAGCGCGAGCGCGGCCTGCCGCACGACCTGATCCGCCGGATCAACGCGACCGATCCCGACGACAATGCCTGGGCGCGGTTCGAGCGCGCCGAACTCGACGCGGCCGGTTTCGACGCCGCGTTCGCGCAGGAGGCGAAGGCGCTCGGGCATGAGGTGCGGGGGGACGATGTGCTGGCGTTGCTATCCGGCGACATTCGGCCCCGGATGGTGCACGCGATCGACTGGTTGAAGACGCATGGCTATCGGCTGGGGTGCATCACCAACAACGTGCCTGCGGGCGAGGGGGCGGGGATGGCGGGGACGTCGGAGAAGGCCGCCAGGGTCTCCGCGATCCTCGCCAAGTTCGATCATGTGATCGAAAGCAGCAAGGTGGGGATCCGCAAGCCCGATCCGCGGATCTACACGATGATGACCGACACACTGGACGTCGCGGCGGCGGCGTGCGTGTATCTCGACGACCTGGGCATCAACTGCAAGCCGGCGGCGATGCTGGGGATGCGCGCGATCAAGGTGACGGGGGAGGATCAGGCGCTGCGCGACCTGACGGACGC
The DNA here is from genome assembly GCF_055231975.1 of Sphingomonas sp. Ell38C01. Classification (NCBI taxonomy): domain Bacteria; kingdom Pseudomonadati; phylum Pseudomonadota; class Alphaproteobacteria; order Sphingomonadales; family Sphingomonadaceae; genus Sphingomonas; species Sphingomonas sp. Ell38C01. The sequence continues at coordinate 1,871,993 of NZ_JBUYVA010000001.1, forward strand.
GCTCGGCGTGGATGCCGCGAGTTTCTGAGCGCCGTCTCCGGTTCGCTTGACCGCGCCGCGCCCGCCCGCGTAATCGCTCGGGCGCACCGATCAGGAGAGTCGTCCGCGATGAAGAAGCTCTACTCCGACGCCGCCGCCGCGCTCGACGGCGTGCTGTTCGACGGGATGACGATCTGCGCGGGCGGTTTCGGGTTGTGCGGCATTCCCGAGCGCCTGATCGACGCGGTCCGCGATGCAGGCACCAGGGACCTGACGATCGCCAGCAACAATGCGGGCATCGACGGCGAGGGGCTGGGCAAGCTGCTGCGCACGCGGCAGGTGAAAAAGATGATTTCGAGCTATGTCGGCGAGAACAAGGAGTTCGAGCGGCAGTATCTCAGCGGCGAACTGGAGGTGGAGTTCTGCCCGCAGGGTACGCTTGCCGAACGCTGCCGTGCCGGCGGCGCGGGAATCCCCGGCTTCTATACCAAGACCGGCGTGGGCACGCAGGTGGCCGAGGGCAAGGAAGTGAAGGTCTTCGACGGGGAGGAGTATATCCTGGAGCGCGGGATCCGCGCCGACCTGGCGATCGTCAAGGGCTGGAAGGCCGACGAGACGGGAAACCTGATCTTCCGAAAGACCGCGAGGAACTTCAACCAACCGATGGCGACTGCAGGGAAAATCTGCATCGCCGAGGTGGAGGAAGTGGTGCCCGCAGGAAGCCTCGACCCCGACTGCATCCATCTGCCCGGCATCTATGTGAACCGGATGATCGTCGGCAGCCCATATGACAAGAAGATCGAATTCCGCCTGACGCGCGAGCGGGCGACCGCGTGACGGCCGGGCGGGTGACGGGGCGGATGGCGACCGTTTCGGCGCTTGCCGCCGCGTCGCTCGTCCTGTCGGGCTGCGTGGCGGCGGTGATCCCGGTCGCGGCGGGGGCGACGATGGGGCGGCAGGTGCTCAAGCGCGACAAGCCGGCCAGGGCGGAGAAGCGGCGCAAGGGCGAGCCGGCGCTGACGCTGATTCCGGGTGGGCAGATGCCTGCACCGGACGGGACGCTTCCAGCTGCGCCCGTCCGACCGGTGCCCGGCACCGCGCCGGCGGGGATGCAGTATCTCTATGGATCGGGCGAGGCGGCGGCGATCAGCCTTCAGGCCTATGCGGCACTGCGCAACTATGTCGGCGCGGAGGCGCGGTTGCGGAAGGCCGGGGTCGAGCCCGATGCGGTCGTGCTCGCCGAGGGCGCGATGCTGGCGGCACCGAAGTTCATGACGTGCGGGAAGAAGCCGCTCGCGGTGGTGCTCGACATCGACGAGACGGCGCTGCTGAACCTCGGCTACGAACGCGATGCCGCGATGACCGGTGTTGGGTTCGACCCGGCGCGCTGGGCGCAGTGGGAGGCGACCGGGGCAGGACAGGTGTCCGCGGTGCCGGGTGCGGTGGATACGCTGGCGGCGGCGCGCAAGGCGGGGGTGACGGTGGTGTTCAACTCCAACCGGTCGGCCGAGAGCGCGGCGGCGACGCAGGACGCGCTGGAGCGCGCGGGGCTTGGCAAGACGGTGGTCGGCGATACGCTGTGGCTGCGGGAGGCGGGCGCGCCATCGGGCAAGGACGCGCGGCGCTGGCGGATCGCGCAGAAATATTGCGTGATCGCGATGGTCGGCGACCAGCTGGGCGACTTCACCGACCTGTTCAACGCCGCACCCGCGACCGCGAGCACCGCGATCCGGCGCGACGCGGCGGCGGGCACCGCGGTGTCGGCTTTGTGGGGGGCGGGGTGGTTCATGCTGCCCAACCCGGTCTACGGCACCGCGTTGCAGGGGCGCCTCGACGACGTCTTTCCGGCCGACAAGCGTTGGCCCGCACCATCACCGGCATCGGCGCCGATGCCGGAACCGACACACGCACCGACGGGGAACTGACATGGGCTGGGACCGCAACCAGATGGCCGCGCGCGCCGCGCAGGAGCTGCAGGACGGGTTCTACGTGAACCTGGGTATCGGCATTCCGACGCTGGTGGCGAACAACATCCCCGAGGGGATGACGGTGACGCTGCAGAGCGAGAACGGGATGCTGGGGATCGGGCCGTTCCCCTATGACGACGAGGTCGACCCCGATCTCATCAACGCGGGCAAGCAGACGATCAGCGAGCTGCCCCACTCCGCCTATTTCGGCAGCGAGCAGAGCTTCGCGATGATCCGCGGCGGGCATATCGACCTGACCGTGCTGGGCGCGATGGAGGTCGCGGAGAATGGCGACATCGCCAACTGGATGATCCCCGGCAAGATGATAAAGGGCATGGGCGGCGCGATGGACCTGGTCGCGGGCGTCAAGAAGATCATCGTGGTGATGGAGCACACGTCGAAGAACGGCGACCCGAAATTCATCCCCGCGTGCACGCTGCCGCTGACGGGGAAGAACTCGGTCGACATGATCGTGACCGATCTCGCGGTGTTCCAGCGCCCCGATCATGCGAGCCCTTTCAAGCTTGTCGAGATGGCGCCGGGAGTGACTGGTGACGAGATCGCGGCGAAGACGACCGCGCATTACGTGCGGTGACGACGCCCGGCTATACGCTCGTCACGGCGAACCGGAATTATTCGAGCTGGTCGCTGCGTCCGTGGGTGTTGATGACCGCGCTGGGCATTCCGTTCGAGGACCGGATCGAGCCGTTCCGGCAGCTCGACAATCATGCCGCGTTCCGCGCGTTCTCGCCGACCGGGCAAGTGCCGGTGTTGATCGACGGCGACCGGACGGTCTGGGATTCGCTCGGCATCGCGATGTATCTGGCGGAGCGTCATGACGGCGTCTGGCCCAGGGATCCGGCGGCGCGCGCGTGGGCGATGTGCGCGGCGGCGGAGATGCATGGCGGGTTCGGCGCGTTGCGTCGCGACCGGACGATGACGGTGGCGCAACGGGTGACGCCGGGCGGCACGACCGCTGCGCTGGAACGCGACGTGGCGCGGATGGGCGAATTGTGGGCGGAGGGGCTCGACCGGTTCGGTGGCCCGTGGCTGGCCGGGAACGCGTTCGGCGCGGTGGACGCGTTCTATGCACCGGTCGCGTTTCGGGTGCGCACCTATGGGATCGACGTCGGCACGACGGGTGCGACTTGGGTGGCGGCGATGCTCGATCACCCGGCGATGCGCATTTGGGAAGTCGCCGCGCTCGCGGAGACGTTTCGCGAAGAGGGGCACGACGCCGAGATCGCCGCGATCGGCACGGTGACCGAAGACTATCGCGCGGTTTCGGGCACCTTCCACCAGTAGAGCAGCAGTCCGACGCCCGCGACCGCGGCCAGCACCAGAAAGGCGAGCGAATAGCCGCCCCACACGATCAGCACGCCCGCGATCGTGGTGCTGATCGCGGCGCCCGCGCCCTGCAGCGTCGAGACCGCGCCCTGCGCGACGTTGAACCGCCCGGTGCCGCGTGTGATCGCGGCGATCACGACGGGGAACAGCGCGCCGAAGATGCCTGCGCCGATGCCGTCGAGCAATTGCACGAACAACAGCCAGCCCGGCGCGTTCGACAGCGTGTAGAGGATGCCGCGCAACGCCAGCACCGCGAACCCCGCGAGGAAGATCGGCTTGTGGCCCCAGGCGTCCGCCTTCCTGCCGACGACGATCGCGACCGGGACCATGACGAGCTGTGCCCCGACGATGCACGCGGCGGTGAGCGAGGTCGCCTGCCCGGCGCCGACCTCGCGCGACAACAACTGGCCGACCGAGGGAAGCATCGCGGCGTTGGCGAGATGGAAGGTGAAGGCGGAGATCGCGAAGACGCCGAGAACCGGGATGCCAGTGAGCGTCTGCCAGATCGATTGCGGGGCGCAGTCGGGATCCTCTTCCTCCCCGTCAGAACAGCCGCGGGCGACCTCGTGATCGATCGCGCCGCCGTCGATGCGCAGGATCGCGACGATGCTGCACGCCGCGAGCCCGGCCATCAGATAGAAGACGACGACGGGGCCGAACTGCCATGCCGCCAGCCCCGCGATCGCGGCGGCGACGGCGTTGCCGGCGTGGTTGAACGCCTCGTTGCGGCCGACGCGCGGGGTGAACGCCTTGGGCCCGACGATGCCGAGCGAGATCGCCGCGATGCCTGGCGCGAACACCGCGGCGGCGACGGCGGCGAGCGACTGTGTGGCGGCGACGGCCGCAAAACCGTGGACGAACGGGAGCGACACCGAAGAGAGCGTCACCGCGACCGCGGCGGCGACGAGGAGCGCGCGCTTGGCCCGCACCTTGTCCATCAACGCACCCGCAGGCGTGGTCGCGATCAGCCCCGCGATTCCGGCGATCGTCATGATGAGCCCCGCGGTCGCCTCGTTCCAGCCGTTCTGCGGACCGCGGACGGATACGAGGTAGATCGCCAGATAGGGGCCGAGCCCGTCGCGGACGTCCGCGAGGAAGAAATTGACCGCGTCGAGCGGGCGATCGGAGCGGGGCTTCGGCATGGCGGCGGTCCGATCGAAAAGGAGGAGCGACCGGCGAAACGCGAAACCCGACCGGCGGGTCCTTGATATATTTTTGCGACCCGTGGTGCGGATTCCGCAAGATGTGCAATCAGCGCGATCGAAAAATGCGCGGGGACGCGCTTTGCCCTCCGTCCGGGTTGAGCTATGGCGCGGTGCATCATGGTGAACGATCCCAAGACGCTGTACGAGAAGATCTGGAACGCGCATGTCGTGGAGACGCGCGACGACGGGACGAGCCTCGTCTATATCGACCGGCACCTCGTCCATGAGGTGACGAGTCCGCAAGCGTTCGAGGGGCTCCGCGTCGCCGGACGCAAGGTGCGGCGGCCCGACCTGACGCTGGCGGTGCCCGATCACAATCTGCCGACGACGCCGCGCGCCGATGCCGCGGGCCGCGCGTTGCCGATCGCGGATCCCGAGAGCGCGCAGCAACTCGCCGCGCTGACGCGCAACACCGCCGAGTTCGGGGTGCGCTATATCGACGCGCTCGCCGCGGAGCAGGGCATCGTCCATGTCGTGGGGCCGGAACAGGGGTTCACGCTGCCGGGGACGACGCTGGTGTGCGGAGACAGCCATACGTCGGCGCATGGCGCGCTGGGCTCGCTGGCGTTCGGGATCGGGACCAGCGAGGTCGAGCATGTGCTCGCGACGCAGACGCTGCTGCTCAAGCGATCGAAGACGATGGAGATTCGCGTCGACGGGACGCTGGGGTTCGGCGTCAGCCCCAAGGACGTGATCCTGGCGATCATCGGCAAGATCGGCGCGGCGGGCGGCACCGGCTATGTCATCGAGTTCACCGGCGAGGTGATACGCGCGATGTCGATCGAGGGGCGGCTGACGATCGCGAACATGTCGATCGAGGGCGGCGCGCGTGCGGGGTTGATCGCGCCCGACGAGACGACGTTCGCGTATCTGAAGGGGCGGCCGCTGGCGCCGAAAGGCGCGGACTGGGAACGGGCGGTCGCGTGGTGGCGGACGCTGCCGACCGATGCGGGGGCGCGCTACGACAAGGTCGTCATGCTGCACGCCGACGAGATCGGGCCGGCGCTGACCTGGGGCACGAGCCCGGAGGACGTGGTGTCGATCACCGGGGTGGTGCCCGATCCGCTTAGCTTCGCGGATCCCTCGAAGCAGGAGGCGGCGCGCAAGTCGCTCGATTATATGGGGCTGACACCGGGGACGCGGATGCAGGACGTGCCCGTCCAGCATGTCTTCATCGGCAGCTGCACCAACAGCCGGATAGAGGATTTGCGCGCCGCCGCGGCGGTGGCGAGCGGGCGGCATGTAGCCGACGGCGTGCGCGCGATGGTGGTGCCGGGATCGGGCCTGGTGAAGCGGCAGGCGGAGGCCGAGGGGCTCGACCGGGTGTTCGTCGAGGCGGGGTTCGAGTGGCGCGAGCCGGGCTGCTCGATGTGCCTGGCGATGAACCCGGACAAGGTGCCGCCGGGCGAACGCTGCGCTTCCACCTCGAACCGCAATTTCGTAGGACGGCAGGGACCGGGCGCGCGCACCCACCTGCTGAGCCCCGCGATGGCGGCGGCGGCGGCGGTGACCGGGCGGCTGGCGGACGTGCGTGAGCTTGTGGCGTAAGGGGAAGAACGATGCGTAAGGTTCTGGTATTGCTGGTCGCGGGATCGGTGTTGAGCGGCGTCGCGGCCTATGCGGCGATCGCGAAGCCCGCGGTCGCCAGCGTGAAGCCGCGGGCGCGCTGACGCCGATGGATCCGGTCACGACCGTGTCGGGGCGCGCCTATCCGTGGGGCGCCAAGAATATCGACACCGACGTCATCATCCCCGCGCACTGGCTGAAGACGATCACGCGATCGGGGCTGGCGAAGGGCGCGTTCGAGACGGTGCGCGCACAGCCGGGCAATGTGTTCGACGATCCGCGCTACGCGGGGGCGCCAATCCTGATCGCGGGGGACAATTTCGGCTGCGGATCGAGCCGAGAGCATGCTGCATGGGCACTGGCGGACATGGGTGTGACGGCGGTGATCGCGCCGAGCTTTTCCGACATCTTTTCGGGCAATGCGTTCAAGAACGGCATCGTTCCCGTCGTGCTGCCACAGGCGGCGATCGACCGGCTGGTCGAGGTCGCGCAAGATCAGCCGATCACCGTCGATCTCGAGACGATGACGGTGACCACCCCGTATCAGGACCGCTTCGTCTTCGAACTCGACGCGTTCCGCCGCCAGTGCCTGATGGAGGGGCTGGACGAGATCGGCCTGACGCTGGCAAGGGATACCGCGATTTCGAAATATGAAGGGGCACTCGCCGGCGAGCGACCCTGGATCGGCGGAGGAAGCGGTTATGCGGGCGTTGTTGTCGAAGGCTCCGGGCGGACCTGAAACTCTGGAGATCGATACGCTGCCCGATCCGGCGGCGGGGAAGGGCGAGGTCGTCGTGGCCGTAAAGGCCTGCGCGATCAACTTCCCGGACGTGCTCGTCATCGAGGACAAGTACCAGTTCCGCCCGCAGCGCCCCTTCGCGCCAGGCGGCGAGATTTCGGGCGTCGTCGACAGCGTCGGCGAGGGCGTGACGGGGTTCGCCGCGGGCGACCGCGTGATGTGCAACACCAGCATGGGCGGACTCAGCGAGAAAGTGCTCGTCAAGGAGGGCGCGCTGTACCGGCTGCCCGAGGGGCGATCGTTCGAGGAGGGCGCCTCGCTGCTGCTGACCTATGGCACGACGATCCATGCGCTGCTCGACCGCGGGCATCTGGAGGAAGGCGATTCGCTGCTGGTGATGGGCGCGGCCGGCGGCGTCGGGCTGGCGGCGATCGAGCTGGGCAAGGCGTTCGGTGCGCGCGTCGTCGCGGCGGTGTCGTCCGACGAAAAGGCGGCGGCGGCAAAGGCGGCGGGTGCGGACGAGACCCTCGTCTATGCGCGGGCGCCATTCGACAAGGATCAGTCCAAGGCGCTTGCCGAGCAGTTCAAGGCGGCGGCGGGGCCGAACGGGTTCGACGTGGTCTATGATCCGGTGGGAGGCGACTATGCCGAGCCCGCAGTGCGATCGATGGCGTGGGAGGGGCGATATCTGGTCGTCGGCTTCCCGGCGGGGATCCCGAAGCTGCCGCTGAACCTGACGCTGCTGAAGAGCTGCGATATCTGCGGCGTGTTCTGGGGCGCGTTCGCGGCGCGCGATCCGCAGCGCAACCGCGACCACATCGAGCGACTGTTCCGGTTGTGGAAGGACGGGAAGATCGGGCCGGTCGTCAGCGAGACGTTCGCGTTCGAGCGCGGCGGGGACGCGATCGCGAAGATGGCGGCGCGCGGGGCGATCGGAAAGCTGGTCGTTCGGGTGGGGGAATAGGGCGGAGCGTACCCCCGGCGCAGGCCGGGGTGCGGGTGCGGTGGCCAGGGTCGAACGCGCTGCTGCCCGCTTTTGTTTTGGGGCTGGGCCGCGGCCTGCGCCGGGGTACGGTTGCGCTCCGGGACACCCCGGCCTATTCCCGGCCGCGAACCGTAATCAGGGAGCGACCATGACCACCTTCGACGATCGCGAGCGCGCTTTCGAGACCAAGTTCGCGCGCGACGAGGAGATGGCGTTCCGCATCACCGCGCGGCGCAACCGGCTGGTCGGACAATGGGCGGCCGAGCAGATGAAGCTGACCCCCGAAGAGGCGGACGCCTATGCCAAGGCGGTCGTCCATGCCGATTTCGAGGAAGCCGGCGACGAGGACGTGATCCGCAAGCTGATCGGTGACCTGAACGCGGCGGGCGTGGAGATCGACGACGCGGCGGTGCGCCGCGCGCTCGACGACAAGCTCGTCGAGGCACGTCGCCAGCTGATGCAGCCGGAGTAACCACGGTGGCGATGACCGCGGATGAGATTTCTGCGCTGATCTGCGAAGGCATTCCCGACGCGACCGTCGAGATCACCGATCTGGCGGGAGATGGCGACCATTATGCCGCGACCGTCGCCAGCGCCTCTTTTGCAGGGGTGTCGCGGGTGAAGCAGCACCAGGCGGTGTATGCGGCGCTCGGCGGGCGGATGGGCGGCGTGCTCCACGCATTGCAACTGACGACCGTCGTCCCGAAGTAACGCGTTCGACAGACAGGAAGCACGAGCATGACCGACGATTCGAACGCGCGCATCGACCAGCTGGTCAAGGCGAACCCGGTGCTGTTGTTCATGAAGGGCACGCCGCTGTTCCCGCAATGCGGCTTCTCCAGCCGTGCGGTGGCGATCCTCAATCACCTGAACGTCGAGTTCGAGAGCGTCGACGTGTTGCAGGACCAGGGCATCCGGCAGGGCATCAAGGCTTATTCGGACTGGCCGACCATCCCGCAGCTCTATGTCGGCGGCGAATTCGTTGGCGGATCGGACATCATGATGGAGATGTACGAGAGCGGCGAGCTGGCCTCGCTGTTCGAGGGCGCGGACGCGGCGGACTGAGGTCGGCCGGGTTGGGGCGGGGGATCTGGTGACCCGCCCGCCCCGATGAAGCGTCGCGACGCTCGGTACATGGGACGTATTGCAGGGCGTGTGCCAGCGGGCGGGATGCGCGCATTTGCTGGGGATCCGGTGGTTAACGGGTGATTGGGTGGGTGGCTTGGTGTAAACTTTTCCGACGCTTCGGGTAATCAGGTCACCTCGGTCAACCCGGCCTTGAGCCAGGGTTCCGCTTTTGTCGGTCGCGTTGAGAAGGAGCGGGACCCCGGATCAAGTCCGGGGTGACGGGGATGAGGCACTGTGCCCCTTCGTCGTCTGCTGACGCGCCACCCTCTTGACCACAGCCGTAATCGATGCGATTACGTCCGTAGTCATAGGGGGGATGCGCCGTGGTCGAGCGAATCAGCGATGCCGAGCATGTGGTGATGGAGGTGCTGTGGGACGAATCCCCGCTCTCCGCACAGGACGTCGCCGAACGCATCGCGCCGGAGCGCGCGTGGAGCGCCAATACCGTCAAGACGCTGCTGGGGCGGCTGCTCGCCAAGACCGCGATTGCGCACGAGGAAGATGGCCGGCGCTATCTGTACCGCCCGCTCGTCGCGCGCGGTGATTACGTCGAGGGCGAATCGTCGCGGCTGATCGATCGGCTGTTCGGCGGCAAGCTGACCCCGCTGGTCGCGCATCTGGCGGAACGCGACAAGCTGAGCGCGGATGACATCGCCGAGATCGAGGCGCTGCTGAAGGCGCTGAAGCAGTGAGCGCGGCCGCGATGCAATGGGCGATCGGGGCGCTGGTCGCGTCGTCGATCCTGATCGTGCTGGTTCTGCTGGTGCGCGGGCCTGTGCGGCGCGCGTTCGGACCCGGGGTCGCCTATGCGCTGTGGGCGTTGCCGGTGCTGCGGCTCGCGCTGCCGCCGCTGCCCGCGGCGGTGACGACGCCGATCGCAGCGGTGGGCGAGCAGGTGACGGTGCTGATCGTGCCTGCGGATTCCGGGGCTGCGGTGGCGGGGCCTGTCGCGGCGGCGGCGACTGCGTTTCCGGTGGCGACGGTAATCGCGGTCGCGTGGGGCGTCGGGATGCTCGGTCTGATCGGATGGCATACTCTGGCCTATTTCCGGTTGCGCGCACGGCTGTTGCGCGGAGCGACGCGGGTCGATCGCGTCGGCGGGGTCGACGTGATCGAGACGGCAGCGGCGAAGGGGCCGCTCGCGTTCGGGGTCGCGCATCGCTACGTCGCGTTTCCGCGCGATTTCGCAGGGCGATACGACGCGGCCGAGCGCGAAATGGCGCTGGCGCACGAGATCGGCCACCATGCGCGCGGCGACCTGATCGCGAACTGGGTGGCGCTGGCGGTGCTGGCGTTCCAGTGGTTCTCGCCGCTGGCGTGGATCGCGTTCCGGGCATTCCGCAACGACCAGGAAATGGCGAACGACGCGCGCGTGATGGCCGGGCGCGGGGCGGGGGATCGCCACGCCTATGCCTGCGCGATCGTGAAGGCCGCGCATGGCGGCGCGATCAGCGCGGTGTGCCATCTTCATACCATCGACGATCTGAAAGGGAGGTTGCGGATGCTGGGCACGGCGCGCGCGTCGCGGACGCGGATGATGATGGGCGGCGCGGGGGTCGCGGCGCTGACGCTCGCGGGGCTCGGCGCGACCGCGTCGGGCGGCGCGGCGGCGGCGGTCAGGACGACGGTGCGGACGACGGTGGAGGAGGTGACGGGCGTGTCGCTTCCGGAGGTCCCACCCGTTGCGGCGGTGCAGGCGACGCCGCCGCCTGCGCCTGCGACCCCGGCTGAGCCCGGGAAGACGCGCCGCCACCGCGTGGTGATCGTCAAGGACGGCAAGGCGACGACCTATGAGGGCGCCGAGGCAGACGCGTTCATCGCGGCGAACCCGGTCGCAGCGGCGCCCGTGCCGCCGGTGCCGCCCGTGCCGGGTACGGGGCCGACCGTGCCCGCACCGCCGCTGCCGCCGGGGGTTCTCGCGGATGGTGCGACCAAGGTGCGGACCTTCACGTTCCGGTCGAAGGGTTCGTGGCCGAGCAAGGCGGGCGAGAGCTTCTCGATCGCGATGCCGCTGATCCGCAGCGAAACCTGCTCGCCGGTCGACGGGCAACCCGTCATCAACCGGACCGAAAAGGGGCAGCGCATCGTGTTGATCTGCAAGAACCGGGTCGAGCGGCTGGGGCAGGTGGCCGCCGAGCAGGCCACCCGGGCGGCGATGTCCGAGCGATCGGCCTATGCCAGCGCGCTGAACGGATTGCGCAGCGCACGTGCGGGAATCGAGGCGAACGCCAACATCCCGGCGGAAGGGCGCTTGCAGGCGCTGTCCTCGATCGACACGTCGATCGCGGAACTCGAAGCGAATCTCGCCAAGGCGAGGTGACCCCGACCGGGCCGGCGCGCGTTCTGCGCGGGCCGGCCCTCTTTTGCGCGCACCTTGTGCCGCGCGCCGATAGCCGCCATCTGCGCTGACATGGCCGATGCCCCTACCGGACTGCCGATAACGCTGGAGCCGCTCGTCGTCCGCGTGCTGGCGCCGAACCCCTCGCCTTACACGCATACCGGCACGCAGACGCATGTCGTCGGCGCGACCGACCTGGCGGTGATCGATCCGGGACCCGCGGACGACGCGCACCTCGCGGCGCTGCTGGCGGCAATCGACGGGCGACCGGTCCGCGCGATCGTCATCACGCATCACCATCGCGACCACAGTCCCGGCGCGCCCGCGTTGAAGGCGGCGACCGGCGCGCCGATCGTGGGCGCGGCACCGTTCCATCTGTCCGATGTGGGGCCCGACGTGAAAACGGGCGCGGATGCGGCGTTCGATGCGGACTATGCGCCCGATCGCGTGCTGGCGGAGGGCGACACGGTATCGGGCGAGGGCTGGACGTTGGAGGCGATCGCGACTCCGGGGCATACGTCGAACCACCTCGCCTTCGCGCTGCGCGAGACGGGGGCGCTGTTTTCCGGCGATCACGTGATGGGCTGGTCGACGACGGTGGTGTCGCCGCCCGATGGCGACATGACGCAGTTCATGGCGAGCCTGGAGAAACTGCAGGCGCGCGACGACCGGGTCTATTATCCGGGGCATGGCGAGGCGATCGAGACGCCGAAGCGGTTCGTCCGCGGGTTGCTGGGGCACAGGCGGCAGCGCGAGGGGCAGATCATGCGGCTGATCGCGGGCGGCACGGGGGCGATCCCGGACATGGTGGCGAAAATGTATGTCGGGATCGATCCGCGGCTGTTTCCGGCGGCGGAACGGTCGGTGCTGGCGCACCTGATCGATCTGGAGCGGCGCGGGCTGGCGAGGGGTGAGGGGGACCGGTGGCGGAGCGTAGCGTGAGTGCGCGCGAGACGTGGCGCATCGTTGCCGCGATCGCGGTGCTGGCGGTGCTCGGCGTCGTGCTGAAGGCGGGGTATGACCGTTATACCGCATCCTACACCGTCGCGCGGCGTGATGATGGGGCGGCGGTGACGCAGGTCGTCCGCGCGACGTTCGCCAACGCCAGCAGCCTGAAGGTCGGCGCACTGTCCGGCACGGTGCAGAGCAGCGCATCCGATACCCGCGGGTTCGGGATGCTGACGTCGGACCGGGTGGTGAAGGCGCCGTTCGAGGTCGAGTATTTCGTCGACATGGCGCGCATGGGGATGCGCGACTATCGCTGGGATGCCGCCTCGCGCACGCTGATCGTCGATGCGCCCGCCGTGACGGTCGGCAAGGCCAATGTCGACGAGGCGGCGCGCACGCTGAGCCAGACGCGCGGGCTGTACGTGACGCGGCAGGCGGCCGATGCGTTGGCGCAGCGCGTGTCGCAGGGCGCGCAGCGGACCGCGCAGGCGGAGGCGCAGAAGCCCGAGCGCGTGGCGGTGGCGCGGGAGAATGCGCGGCGCGCGCTGTCGTCGTTGCTCGGCGGGCCGCTGCGCGCGGCGGGGCTGGGCGACGTCCGGGTGGTGGTGACTTTCCCGGGCGAGCGGCGCGGGCCGGACGAACGGTGGGATACGAGCCGCTCGCTGGCAGAGGTGCTGGGGAACCGCGGGTAGCGCACGCGGCGCGGTGCCCCTATGTGAGCCGCACGAGGGAGAGACGCGAATGACCGTGAACGTTGGCAATCTGGCTGGGCTGGACCTGCGCGCCGAGATCGACCGGCTGCGCAAGGAGCGCAACGCGGTGATCCTCGCGCATTACTACCAGAAGCCGGAGATCCAGGATCTGGCGGACTTCGTCGGTGACAGCCTCGACCTCAGCCGCAAGGCGGCGGCGACCGATGCGGACGTGATCGCGTTCTGCGGCGTGCGCTTCATGGCGGAGACCGCCAAGATCCTGAGCCCCGACAAGATCGTCGTGCTGCCCGACATGGACGCCGGATGCAGCCTGGAGGACAGCTGCCCGCCCGACCAGTTCGCGGCGTTCCGCGCGGCGCACCCCGATCACATCGCGCTGACGTACATCAACTGTTCGACCGAGGTGAAGGCGCTGAGCGACATCATCGTGACGTCGTCGTCGGCGGAGAAGATCCTGTCGCAGATCCCCGCGGACCAGAAGGTGATCTTCGGCCCGGATCGTAATCTGGGCGGCTATCTGACGCGCAAGACGGGGCGCGAGATGCTGTTATGGCCGGGGGTGTGCATCGTCCACGAGGCGTTCAGCGAGACGGAACTGCTGAAGCTGAAGGCGCAGTATCCGGGCGCACCGGTGGCGGCGCATCCCGAATGCCCGGCGATCATCCTCGACCATGCCGACTATGTCGGATCTACCAGCGGGATCCTGGCCTATGCGGCGGACTTCGCGGGCGACACGCTGATCGTCGCGACCGAGCCGCACATCATCCATCAGATGGAAAAGGCTTTGCCGCACAAGCACTTCATCGGTGCGCCGGGGGCGGACGGGAACTGCAACTGCAACATTTGCCCGTACATGGCGCTCAACACGCTGGAGAAGCTGTACCTGTCGCTCCGCGATCTGACGCCGCGGGTGGAGATCGAGGAAGGGTTGCGCGTGCAGGCCAAGAAGAGCCTTGATGCGATGCTGGCGATGGCCTCGGCGAGCGTGGGGCAGGGGGATCTGGGGCCGGTGCGGGTGACGGGGGACTGAAGTTCTCATCCGTTCGTGCCGAGTGTGTCGGAATACCTTCCATTCGTCCGCAGTGAGGAAGACGGGCGGTGCTTCGACAGACTGAGCACGAACGGGTCGGGCTTCCCGTCAATCCACGCGGTACTGGATCGGCTTGAAGCTGCCGCCATTCGAGGCGGGAGCGGAGCAGGCGGTCAGGCCGATGACCAGATCCATCGCGGCCTTGAAGACGATCGTATCGCCGGCCTTGCTGATCGGGGGCAGGACCTCGAGCCTGCCGGTTTCGCCGTTGACCGGCACGTTCATGAAGCAATTGAACGCGGTCGGGATCCGGTCTGGGGTGATGCCATACGGCTCGAGCGCGGCGGCGAGATTGCCGAAGCAGCCGCGATGCGGGGGCAGGTCTGGATAGAAATGGTGGAAGGTGTCGTAGGAGCAGGGCGTCAGCAGGAAATCATGCCGGCCGACATCGTCCGCGACGATCTCGAGCATCGGGCGCGAGCGGTTCGAATAGAGGATGTGGCCGGTCGTAAGATAGATGGTCTCGGCATAATCGAGCGTGCGGCCCGATGAGATGACCTCGTCGATATCGTCGGCGTTGTAGGCGAGGAGGTCGGCGACCTGAACGCCCTTCGGATCGATCACGGTAAGGTACTTGCCTTGCATGAGCCGAAATGCGGTGCCGCTACGTTCGGGGATGGTGACGATGTCGGTCACTCGGCGGATTTTCCGGCATAGTGAAAGGGGCAGCGCCAGTCCTCGCCGACCGCGCGGCCCGAATATTGCCGTGCCTCACTGCCGTCACCGTGGCGCGAGAGCATCGGGTTGCGCGAGCCCGCGAGCTTTTCGTCGCGGACCATGATCGTCTCGCGCATGGGCTCGTAGCGGCCGTCGGCGCGCAGCGTCTCGAACTGGTCATGCAGGTTGAAGACGAGCGTGGGGCGCGGGAAGCGGCGGGCGGGGCGACTGGCGCGCGGGTGGAGGCCGACGATGAAGAACGCCTCGCCGCCGAAGCTGAGCGAGAAATGCGGGCTGTCGGGATCGTCGCTGACGCGCGTATCGTAGGACTGGGCGCGCCATACATCCTTGTCGGACAGCGACTGGACGCGGTTCCAGAGCATCGTCTCGAATGCGGCTTCGGTGAGATCGTCGGGGCCTTCGAAAATGACTGCGAGGCTGCGGAACAGGCCCGGCGATTCGCGATAGGCGGCGGCGAAGGCAAGCAGCGCGTCGTGGATTCGCAGATCGTCCCATCCGCTGTCGATGCGATTGCAGGCGAGGATGTTGAGCGTGCCTTTGGCGAGCGCGGCCTTGGCGCCGACGCAAGGAAACTCCCGCGCGCCGACATGATCGTACATCAGCGATTCCAGATCGCTCTGGGCGGCGTGCGCCCAAGGGAACATCGGGGTGGGGGGAGCTTTGGCGTGAAGAGACATGTGGCGGTGACGACGCTTCGAACGCGCGTCCGTTCCCAAGAGTCTGCCTGATCTCGATCAGCCTGTGCGGCGTGCGTCAACGCGACAGGAGAATGTCCACCGCGGCTTGCGACAGCGGGGTAGCGAAGATCACGCCCATCCGGTCATTCGTGCGCCAGCATATGCGTGCCATGCCGAGTCCCGCGGGCATCTCGATCGCGATCGTCTGGCCGGCCTCCGCTTCGCCTGCACAGTGGAGGCGCGCGCCGGTCGTCGAGACGTCGAGGACATGGATCCGCACGCTGCGCTCGCCGGTGCGCATCGTGCCGGGCAGGAAGACCTTGCGGCGGGGGGCGGTGCGCGGAATGAGCGCCGTGTCTGCCATGGCCACTCTGGCCTCCGGGTGATGGAATACGGAGGCTAGCGCATGAGCGGTGAATGCGCCGCCGCCGAACAGGGCTAATCGCGCTTTAACGTCGGTTTCGTGAGCTGGGTCTGGGACGTGGGCTGGGGCGTCTGCGCGGTCGTGTATTGGGGCTGGGGCTTGCGGCGGACGCCGAAGAGTTCGTCGAACTTGGCGGACTCGACGGTCGCTGCTTCGCTGGTGACGGGGGCTTCGATGCGCAGGACCTGGCGCTTCATGCACTGCGCGCGCGGGGTGGCGGGAAACTCGGTGCAGTTCCAGAGCGTCCGCTCCAGCCCGCTGGCGCGGTCGCGGATGTAGCTGAACGACATCGCCGCCATCTGATCGGGCGCGAGCGGGAGGCCGAGGCCCATCGCGGCGGGATCGGTCCAGCCCATGAACTTGCACTTCGCCCGCTCGCCGCAGGCCTGTCTGGCGAGCGCGGCGAAACCGGCGGACTGGGCGGGGTTCAGGCTGGTGAGGAAGCTGTCCTGGTCGCTGGCGAGCGGCATCACCGCGCGGCCGAAGAACGGCGTCGCGCCCGCGATCGCGGCATCCGCTTCGACCAGCGCGCCGCCGATGCGGTGCGCCTCGGACAGCCGGCCGAGCGCGGCGATGGCGGGTTCGGCTGGGTCGACGATGCGGTTGAAGGCGGCGGGGGTGCCCCACCAGCCGGTCCAGCGGAAGAAGAGATGGGTGTGGACCGCGGCGATCTTGTCGAGGCTGGCCTGCCAATAGGGGACGACCCAGTCGGTATGGTAATGCGTCGCGTAGCCGACGGGCTCGTAGACCTGCCCGGCCAGCGCGTCTCGCGCGACGTCGCGCGCGCGGCGCCAGGCGACGTCGGAGGGGGTGCGCGTCATCGCGCCGTCGCAGGCGAAGGTGAACTGGCAGCCGGTGGTCCGCTCCGACCCCTGGAAGACGACGCCGCAGACGGTCTTGGGGAAGGCCGGGTGGCGGACGCGATTGAGGACGACCTGTGCGACCGCCTGCTCTCCGACCGCGTCGTCGCCCGCCTCGTACCAAACCGCGGCGGCGAGGCAGTCGGTCGCGCGGGCCAGCGCGGTGGCGTCGCCGGCGAAGCGGAAGGCGCGCGCGGCGGGGTTCGGGCCGGTGACGAAGGGGACGCTGGCGTTGAAGCTACGCGCGTCCTCGGGATCGAGCTGCTGGAGCTCGACGGGCTCGACGGGGGGCAGTTCGGTCTTCGCGACGACGCGCTGGGGACGGACGACCTTCGCGCGCTGGGGCACGACGGTAACGTGGGTGGCGACGAGCGCGGGGACGACGATCGCCAGCGCGGCGATCGCGACCAGGATCAGGCGGAGGAGGGGGGAGGGTTTCAAGGGGCCGGTGTTTCTTTGTCCGTCACCCCCGCAAGGGCGGGGGTCCCGCTATCGGCGGAACGTGGAAGGAAGCGGGACCCCCGCGTTCGCGGGGGTGACGGGGGGAATCGCCGGGTCTCAGCTCTCCGGCAGGAAATCCGGGACCGAGAGGTAGCGCTCGCCGGTGTCGTAGTTGAAGCCGAGGACGCGCGCGTCCTCGGGCAGGTCGGGCAGCTTCTGGAGGATCGCGGCGAGCGTCGCGCCCGACGAGATGCCGACGAGCATCCCCTCTTCGCACGCGGCGCGGCGCGCCATGTCCTTGGCGACCGCGGCATCGACCTCGATCACGCCGTCGAGCGCCTGGGTGTGAAGGTTGGCGGGGATGAAGCCCGCGCCGATGCCCTGGATCGGGTGCGGCCCGGCCTGGCCGCCCGCGATGACGGGGGAGGCGGCGGGCTCGACCGCATAGACCTTGAGGTTCGGCCATGCCTTCTTGAGCGTCTCCGCGACGCCGGTGATGTGGCCGCCGGTGCCGACGCCGGTGATGAGCACGTCGATCGGCGTGTCGGCGAAGTCCGCGAGGATCTCCTGCGAGGTGGTACGGACATGGACG
Organism: Sphingomonas sp. Ell38C01; assembly: GCF_055231975.1. Classification (NCBI taxonomy): domain Bacteria; kingdom Pseudomonadati; phylum Pseudomonadota; class Alphaproteobacteria; order Sphingomonadales; family Sphingomonadaceae; genus Sphingomonas; species Sphingomonas sp. Ell38C01. Next base: position 1,889,670 of record NZ_JBUYVA010000001.1, read on the forward strand.
TCGATGTTGGCGGGGTTCTCGAACTGCTGCGGCATCCAGCTGTTCGGGGTCTGCTCGACCAGTTCGAGCGCGCGTTCGATCGCGCCCTTCATGCCCTTCTCGCGCGGGGTCAGGTCGAAGGTGGCGCCATAGGCCAGCATCAGGCGGCGACGCTCGAGCGACATCGATTCGGGCATGACGAGGATGAGCGTGTAGCCCTTGACCGCGGCCACCATCGCGAGGCCTACGCCGGTGTTGCCCGAGGTGGGCTCGATGATCGTGCCGCCGGGCTTGAGTTCGCCCGAGGCCTCCGCCGCCTCGATCATCGCGAGCGCGATCCGGTCCTTGATCGAGCCGCCGGGGTTCGAGCGCTCGGACTTGATCCACACTTCGCTGTCGGGGAACAGCTTGCTCACGCGGATGTGCGGGGTGTTGCCGATCGTGTCGAGGATGGTGTTGGCCTTCATGGCTGTGCCACTCCGTGTTCGGGTTCAGTCTTGAGGATTTCGGGCGGGTCGAACGTCTTTGCAAGCCGCAGTTCGGGGAACAGCCGCGCCCATAGCAGCGTGATCGCGATCGCGCCGACCCCGCCGAAGACGACCGCGCCGACCGGACCAAGCAGCGAGGCCATCAGCCCGCTCTCCGCCTCGCCGAGTTCGTTCGAGGCGGAAATGGTGAGCTGCGAGACGGCCGAGACGCGGCCGCGCATCGAATCGGGGGTGTGGAGCTGGATCAGCGACTGGCGGACATAGACCGACACCATGTCCGCCCCGCCCGCGACGATCAGCGCCGCGAGGCTGAGCCAGAAGTTCGTCGAGACGCCGAACGTCAGGATCGCGAGGCCGAAGATCACGACCGCGACCAGCATCTTCTCGCCCACGCGCGTCGTCATCGGGCGGACCGAGAACCAGACCGCGGTAACCGCGGCGCCGATCCCCATACCGGCCGCCAGGAAGCCGAGCCCGCTGGCGCCGACATGGAGGATGTCGCGCGCGTAGATCGGCAGCAGCGCGGTCGCGCCCGCCAGCAGCACCGCGAACAGATCGAGCGTGATCGTCGCCAGCACCAGCCGGTTGTCGCGGACATAGGCGAACCCTTCGAGGATGCGCGCGAGCGGGCGGTGATCGGTCTGCGCCGGCGGCTGCGGCACCGGGCCGATCAGGAAGATCGTGACGAGCGCGAGCGCGAACAGCGCGGAGATGGTGGCGTAGGCGACGTCCGGGTGGATCGCGTAGAGCAGCCCGCCGACGCTGGGACCTGCGATCGTGCCGACCTGCCACGCGATCGACGACACCGCGATCGCGGTCGGCAGGCTCTCGCGGGGGACGAGGTTGGGGGCGAGCGCGGAATAGGCGGGGCCGGCGAAGGCGCGCGCGATGCCGATGAAGACCGCCGCGACATAAAGGATCGGCAAGGTCAGCGCGCCCTGCCACGTCAGCACGCCGAGCGTCGCGGCGACGAGGACGAGCAGCGCGGTGGTGGCCCGGACGATCCAGCGCCGGTCGAAACTGTCCGCGATCAGCCCGGTGACGGGGGTGAGCAGGAACAGCGGCACGAACTGCGCCGCGCCCATCATGCCGAGCAGGAACGCCGATTCGCGGATGTCCATCGTCTGGCGCGCGAGCCCGTAGACCTGCCATCCGAGGATGATCGCCAGCGCGCTGGTCGCGATCGTGCCGGTGAGGCGCGAGAGCCAGTAGGCGCGGAAGTTCGGGATGCGGAAGGGATGCGGGGCGGTGGCCATGTCGGATGTGGCTTAGGCGGGGATGCGTCGGGGAGCATCTGTTTTTTGCGTGGCGTCACCCCAGCGGAGGCCGGGGGCTGGCGGGGCCGGGTTTGCGCTTCGTTGTGGAGCGACCCCAGCTTTCGCTGGGGTGACGGGATTATTCGCCGGGGTGACGGGCATGTGTCCCGCGGATTTGGCGCGCGGCGATTGCACGGGCCGGCATTCCCGGACTATAGGCGCGCTCTCCCTTACGAAAACCGAGGTTTCTCGTGGCAAAAGCCCCCGTTCGCGACAGTGCAGAACCCCCCATTCCCAATCGCGAGCGCCCGGGCGAACCGCAACCGTACCAGGCGTCGAAGGACGAGCTGCTGGCCTTCTACAAGGACATGCTGCTGATCCGCCGCTTCGAGGAGAAGGCCGGGCAGCTGTATGGCCTGGGCTTCATCGGCGGCTTCTGCCACCTGTATATCGGGCAGGAAGCCGTCGCGGTGGGCCTCCAGTCCGCGCTCGACAACGAGAAGGACTCGGTCATCACCGGGTATCGCGACCATGGCCACATGCTCGCCTATGGCATCGATCCCAAGGTCATCATGGCCGAGCTGACGGGGCGTGCCGCGGGCATCTCCAAGGGCAAGGGCGGGTCGATGCACATGTTCTCGACCGAGCATAAATTTTATGGCGGGCACGGCATCGTCGGCGCGCAGGTGTCGCTGGGCGCGGGGCTGGCGTTTAAGCACAAGTACAGCGGCGATGGCGGCGTGACGCTCGCCTATTTCGGTGACGGCGCGGCGAACCAGGGCCAGGTGTACGAAGCGTTCAACATGGCCGAGCTGTGGAAGCTGCCGATCATCTTCGTGATCGAGAACAACCAGTATGCGATGGGCACCAGCGTGAACCGCGCCTCCGCCGAGGACCAGCTGTATCGCCGCGGCGAGAGCTTCCGCATCCCAGGCATCCAGGTCGACGGGATGGACGTGCTCGCGTCGCGCGGCGCGGCCGAGACCGCGCTGGAATGGGTGCGCGCGGGCAAGGGGCCGGTCATCCTCGAGATGAAGACCTATCGCTATCGCGGGCATTCGATGTCCGATCCGGCCAAGTATCGCAGCCGCGACGAGGTCCAGTCGGTCCGCGACAAGTCGGACCCGATCGACCACGTGAAAAAGCTGCTCGACGCGGCCGGCGTGAAGGAAGACGAGCTGAAGACGATCGAGGCGGAGATCCGCAAGGTGGTGAACGCCGCGGCCGACTTCGCCGAGAGCACACCCGAACCGGAGCCCGGCGAATTGTATACCGACATTCTGGTGGAGACGTACTGAGATGGCGATCGACATCAAGATGCCGGCGCTTTCGCCCACGATGGAAGAGGGCACGCTGGCCAAGTGGCTGGTCAAGGAAGGCGATACCGTCAAGTCCGGCGACATCATGGCCGAGATCGAGACCGACAAGGCGACGATGGAGTTCGAGGCGGTCGACGAGGGCACCGTGGGCAAGATCCTGGTGGCCGAGGGCACGGACAACGTGAAGGTCGGCACCGTCATCATGCAGCTGCTGGAGGAGGGCGAGGACGCCTCGTCGGTCGCCGCGCCGAAGGATGACACGCCCGCGCCCGAGGCGAAGGCGGACGCAACGAAGGACAACGCGGTCGAGGACTCCGCGCATCCGGCGCAGGAGAAGGTCGAGACCGGCGCGCGCCAGATGTTCGAGGCGGCGGAGCACAAGGCCGAGGTGAGCGACCCCGCGATCCCGGCGGGCACCGAGATGGTCAAGACGACGGTCCGCGAGGCGCTGCGCGACGCGATGGCCGAGGAGATGCGCGCCGACGACCGCGTGTTCGTGATGGGCGAGGAAGTCGCGCAGTATCAGGGCGCGTACAAGGTGACGCAGGGTCTGCTCGACGAGTTCGGCGAGAAGCGCGTGATCGACACGCCGATCACCGAATATGGCTTCGCGGGCATCGGCACGGGCGCGGCGATGGGCGGGCTGAAGCCGATCGTCGAGTTCATGACGTTCAACTTCGCGATGCAGGCGATCGACCACATCATCAATTCGGCCGCCAAGACCAATTACATGTCGGGCGGGCAGATGCGGTGCCCGATCGTGTTCCGCGGACCGAACGGCGCGGCGTCGCGCGTGGGTGCGCAGCATTCGCAGAACTACGCGCCGTGGTATGCGAGCGTCCCCGGCCTGATCGTGATCGCGCCCTATGACGCGGCGGATGCCAAGGGTCTGCTCAAGGCCGCGATCCGTAGCGAGGATCCGGTGGTGTTCCTCGAGAACGAGCTGCTCTACGGGCGCTCGTTCGAGGTGCCCAAGCTCGACGACTGGGTGCTGCCGATCGGCAAGGCGCGCGTCATGCGCGAGGGCAAGGACGTGACGCTGGTCAGCTATTCGATCGGCGTGGGGCTCAGCCTCGAGGCCGCGGACAAGCTGGCGGCAGAGGGGATCGAGGCGGAGGTGATCGACCTGCGCACGCTGCGCCCGCTCGACACCGCGACGGTGCTGAAGTCGCTGGCCAAGACCAACCGGATCGTGGTGGTCGAGGAAGGCTGGCCGACCTGCTCGATCGCGTCTGAGATCGCCGCGGTGGTGATGGAAGAGGCGTTCGACGATCTCGATGCGCCGGTGCTGCGCGTGACGAACGAGGACGTGCCGCTGCCCTATGCGGCGAACCTGGAGAAGCTGGCGCTGATCTCGTCGGACAAGATCGTCGCGACGGTGAAGAAGGTGACCTACCGGTGACGACCACCACCGGTTAAGGCTAGGGCGGTTAAGGCTAGGGCGCAAGGCTCGGACGCTGAAGGCTTGGGGGGCGGCGCCGTTGGTGCCGTCCCCGCTTCCTGATCGGCCAGGGGGCGTTTACTGGGTCACGCGTGCGTTCTGGACCGTGGCGTCGAACAGCTTCTTCATCGCGTCCGAGATGCTCTGGTCGGTCGACACCTCGAAGAACAGCCCCGGGGTCGCGCAGCTTTGGAGCGGTGGGCTGATCTGTGGCAGTCGCCAGAGGACGTTGTCGATCGACCAGCCGTCATAGTTGATCGATTCGGGCTGGTACGTGGTGTACAGTACCGCGATACGGAAGCCGCGCGCCTTGAGGGCGGTGCACTGATCGGCGGAGAACGGCCCAATCACCCGGCCGCTGCCGACCGTCTCGTCCTGAAGACCGTCCGTGACCATCACGATCACGCCCTGGGGCGTGTCACCTGGCAGTTTCGAGCCGTTGCCGGGACCCGGCTTGGGCAGTTGCGGTTCCAGGTTCGACCAGGCGTAGGCTGGCTCCGTCTGGCGATCATAGTTCGCAGAATGCATCGCGACCGCGACCGTCTCCGCGGTCGCCGCCTGCGCCTTGGCCGTATCGAGATTCGCGGTCAGCGGGGCGATGTTCTTGAAGTTGGTCTTCTTGTCGAAGGTCGACACGGAGAAGCGATAGGTGTTGTTCGCCGACGCCATCGTCAGCTTCGCACGATCGATCATGTCGACGATCGCATGCTTGCCCGCATCGATCCGCAATTCCACCCCGTTGAGATGCGCGAGCGTGTAGTAGTCGATCATATTACCGGACGAGTCGCGGACGTTGGGGTTGTCGGGATTGGACTGATGACACGCGAACGCGCACCCGTTGGGGTTCCAGATATAGTCGGTGCGCACCGTGCGCGCTTTCAGGAAGTTGATGCCGGCGCTGGTCGTCGGCAATGCCATCGACGACGAACTGTCGAGCAGCACGAAATAATCGATGTTGGTCGCCGCGGTCGCCTTGCTCTGCGCGATCCCGCCGATCTCGATCGCGGTCAGCCCGAGCACGGCGGCGAACGAGTTCTGCGACTTGGCGGACCACGTCACCTTGGAGACGCGACTGTAGGAGGACGTCGTGGTGAGGCGCGTCGTCGCGCAACTTGTGACGCTGGCATTGTCCGTCACCGCGATCGCGAGCTGTGCGGTGTCCGCGACATTCATGACGAGGCCGGGGATGTTGGTGACCTGGTTGACGAACATCCGCCGCGCCGCGGCGCAGCCGGCGTTGCTGGTATCATTCATCATCGGCGTCGTGACCGCGGCGAGCGACGCGGCGTCGGCGATCGCGTTGATTTTCGTCTGCAGGCGCGCGGCGCGGGAATAGTCGATCACCATTCCCGTCGCGAACGTGAGCGGGACGAGCGCGAACGCCATGATCATCATCACGTTGCCGCGCGTGTCGGCCAGGAGGGGCACGCGCCGCCCCCCGGCGTGGCGGCACGGGTTCAGCAGGCGTCGCATAGGACCGAGTTGCTCTTTCTTGGGCTCATCAGGATGACGTCCTTCATGTTGAAGGCGCCGAGGACCGACGTCGCGACCCGTGGCTGGTACGGGTAGACCGTCTCCGCGACGATAAGCGACGTGCCGTTCTGCTTGATCGAGGCGGGCAGGGTATAGGCCGATCCCTCGACCAGCGCCGACACGTTGCGCCCGCGGCTCCAGCTGACGGTGGTGACGCCGCTGGAATTGGTCGTCACCTGCGACACCAACAGCTTCGCGCCCGTCGCAGAATAGGGATACATGACCTGGGTCGACGCATCGAGGATCTGATCGATGTCCCCCGGCGTGATGACGTCGTATTGCGAGGCGACGTCGGCGATCATGCGCGTCGTGGTGGTGACCTTGCGATAGGCGAAGACCGCGTCGCTGATCTGATACCCGCCGACGAACAGCGTGACGAGGATCGGCAGCGCGAACGCCATCTCGATCAGCGCGACGCCGCGGCTGTCGTCGCGAAGGCGGCGTGCGGTCGTCGCGATCGCGCGGAGGTGTGCCGGGATCGTCACGAATAGGATTCCGTCCGGAAGACCGAGGTGGCGTTGAGGATGCGGACGCCGCCCGACATCGTCGACAGGTCGAATCCGAGCGGCCCCTTGTCGACGTTCCAGACATACAGGACGCGCGCGACCGTGATCTCGCCCGCGGCGGCCGGGCTGTATGTACCGGCGGAGGTCGGGTTGCCGCTGGAGTCGAGCGTCAGAGAAGGGGCGGCCGTGCTGGCGTCCGCGAACGATCCGGCCCGGCGCACGTCGACGACGACCTTGCTGCACTTCATGAACATCGGCAGCTTCGAACAGACGAGCGTCTTGAATTGGCCCTGCGACATGCCGGCCTGCTGGACCTGTCCCGTCATCAACTGACGGACCGCCTTTTCCGTCGCGGTCTCCAGCGCCTGCTGCGCGAAGAACGTCGTGGTGATTTGAAGGATCGCGAGCAGCAGACCGAGGAACACCGGCGCGACGATCGCGAACTCGATCGCGGTCGCCCCTGCGCGATCGCGCAGGAGGCGGATCGGGAACGATCGGGAAGTCGGCATGCGCATAGGGGCGTGTATCTCCGTCGGCGCGCGATATAGATGGAGCGTTAAATTTGCGTATAGCGCGCGCTGCGGCGCTACCCCGGAAAGGGGGGCGGATCGACATCGACGAGCATGAAACGAGAAGATCATCGACGCCATGGACGCTCCCCTTTCGATCGCGGTGGACGATGCTCGTGCAGCGGAGCGCGCGCTGATCCTGGACTATGCGGCCAGGGAGGCGCGCGGCGCGGTGGGGGCGCTGTTCGCGCTCGACGCGCGGCTCGGCGCGATCGTAGCGGCTGCGCGCGAACCGCTGATCGGGCAGATGCGGCTGACGTGGTGGCACGATGCGCTCGTCCGGCTCGACGATGCGACGGCGCCTGCGGAGCCGGTGTTGCAGGCGCTGGCGGCGGTGGTGCTTCCGAAGGGGGTGGCGGGCACGCGATTGGCGACGGTCGTCGATGGCTGGCAGGTGCTGCTCGCGGCCGAGACGCTCGATGACGCCGCGCGTGCGGACTATGCCGAGGCGCGGGGTGCGGCGCTGTTCGCGGCGGCGGGGCAGGTGCTGGACGCGGGGGCGGACGACCCGGTCGGCGAGGCCGGGCGGGGCTGGGCACTGGCGGACCTGTCACGCCGGGTTCGCGATTCCGGCGAGCGGCAGGCGGCGGCGGAGGATGCGCTGCGCGCGCTCGACCGGGCACGTGCGGCGCGCTGGAGCGCGCGCGGGCGGATGCTGGGGGCGACGGCGCTGGCGGCCCGGATGGACCTGTGCGGCCGGCCGCCGGGGTCGCCCTGGCGGGTTGCGCGGCTGGCGTGGCACCGGGTGAGCGGGCGATAGCGTCCGGCCTTGCCAATGCGGATCGGCGGGTTAGCATCGGCATCGATCTGGCGGGAATCGATCTGGCGGGAGCAGGGGCGATGTGGCGGTATCTGGCGGGTGGCGTGGCGGCGTTGCTGATGGTCGCGGCGGGGCTGGCTTTGTTCAACGGTCGCGCGCGCAGCGATCCCGCCCTCCCGCCGCAACCGGTGGCGGCAGCCGGGCAGGCGTCCGCCGACGCGCCGCTGCCCGACAGCGTGCCCGAGGCGAGCGAGAAGACGCGCGAGGAAAAGCGGTTCTCGCGATACGACAAGGACAAGGACGGCAGAATCGCGCGCGAGGAGTATCTGGCGGCGCGGCGCAAGGCCTATGCGAAGCTCGATGCGAACCATGACGGCGTGCTGTCGTTCGACGAGTGGGCGGTGAAGACCACCGCGAAGTTCGCAGCGGCCGACGTCGACAAGTCTGGCGCGATGTCGCCGGCGGAGTTCGTGTCGACGAAGCCCAAGCGCAGCGCGAAGCCGCGCTGCGTATGCCCGGCGGTGAAGGCGGAGGAGGATTAGGGGGCGTTCGGACGAAGTCCCCTATTCGCCCCTGCACCCGTTCGTCATTGGACTTGCGATCCGGCGGGCTACGCCGCCATCCATTCCGCCAGCGCGGCGCGGGCGCGGTCCGTGTACATGCGCTTGCGATCGGCCTTCTTCGTGCGGCCGGGGATCGGGGGGAAGAGTCCGAAATTGACGTTCATCGGCTGATAGGTTTCCGCGACCGCGGCGCCGGTGATGTGGGTGAGCAAAGCGCCCAGCGCGGTTTCGGGCGGCGGCGGGGCAAGCGTGGCGCCAGCGAGCTCCGCAGCGGCGAAGCGGCCCGCCATCAGCCCGATCGCGGCGCTTTCGATATAGCCCTCGCACCCGGTGATCTGCCCGGCGAAGCGGACGTTCGGGCGCGACTTCAGCCGTAGCGTCGGGTCGAGCAGTTCGGGCGACCGGAGGAAGGTGTTGCGGTGAAGCCCGCCGAGCCGCGCGAACTCGGCGTTCTCGAGGCCGGGGATGGTGCGGAACAGGCGGATCTGCTCCGCATGCTTGAGCTTCGTCTGGAAGCCGACGATGTTCCACAGCGTGCCGGTCGCGTTGTCCTGCCGCAGCTGGACGACGGCATGGGGCCAGCGGCCGGTGCGCGGATCGTCGAGCCCGACGGGCTTCATCGGGCCGAAGCGCAGCGTCTCCGGCCCGCGCTCCGCCATCACCTCGACGGGCATGCAGCCCTCGAAATATGGGACGTTCTCCCATTCGCGGAACTCGGTCTTCTCGCCCGCGACGAGGCCGGCGACGAAGGTTTCGTACTGCTCGCGGTTCATCGCACAGTTGATGTAATCCTTGCCCTCGCCCTTGTCCCACCGGCTCTGGAACCAGGCCTGCTCCATGTCGATCGAGTCGCGGTGGACGATCGGGGCGATCGCGTCGAAGAAGGCGAGCGCGTCCTTGCCCGTCTCGCCCGCGATCGCCTCCGACAGCGACGGCGCGGTGAGCGGGCCGGTGGCGACGATCGCGGGGCCTTCGGGGAGCGTGTCGACGCGCTCGCGGACGATCGTGATGTTGGGATGCGCCTCGAGCGCAGCGGTGACTCCGGCGGAGAAGCCGTCGCGATCGACCGCGAGCGCGGACCCGGCGGGGACCTTGTGGATGTCGCCCTCGCGCATGATGAGCGAGCCGAGCGTGCGCATCTCCTGGTGGATCAGCCCGACCGCGTTCGAGGTGGCGTCGTCGGAGCGGAAGCTGTTCGAACAGACGAGTTCGGCGAGGCCGTCGGTATGATGCGCTGGGGTCGTATCTCCGCTGCCGCGCATTTCGGAGAGGCGGACGCGGTGGCCCGCCTCGGCGAGCTGCCATGCGGCCTCGGAGCCGGCGAGCCCGCCGCCGACGATGTGGATGTCGTGGGTCATGGGCGTGCGATAGCCCGGTACGGTTGGCAAGTCAGCGGGTGATCGCCATCTCGGCCGGCATGACGATATTCACGATCGGGTATGAGGGCGTGACGATGGCGGAGTTCCTTGCCGCGCTGACGGGTGCAGGGGTGCGGCGGGTGATCGACGTGCGCGCGCTTCCGCTGTCGCGGCGGCCGGGGTTTTCGAAATCGACGCTCGCCGCTTCGCTGGCGGAGGCGGGAATCGGCTATGTCCACCTGAAGGCGCTGGGGACGCCCAAGCGCGGGCGCGATGCGGCGAAGAAGGGCGACGTCGCGACGCTGACCGCGGTTTACGAAGAGCAGCTCGAGCTGCCCGAGGCACAGGCGCAGGCGGCGGTGATGCTGGGGCTGGCGGCGGAGATGCCGAGCGCGCTGCTGTGCTACGAGCGCGACCCGCGGCATTGCCACCGCACGCTGCTGCTGGAGGCGGTGGGCGCGGGGGCGGAGGTGGTGGATCTGGTGGCTTGAACGCTCCGTTTCCCCGTTCGTGCTGAGCTTGTCGAAGCACTGCCCTTTTTTGTCCACGAATGCGCAGAAGAAGGGCGGTGCTTCGACAAGCTCAGCACGAACGGAGAGATAGAGGGGTCAGAACGCCATCCGCAGCGTTCCCACCACGGTGCGCGAGGCGCCGAAATAGCAGCTGTTGTTGAAGAAACAGCTGGCGATGTGGCGCTTGTCGAACAGGTTCTGCGCGTTGACCGCGAGTGTCAGCCCCTGCGCGATGGGGGTGAGCTTGCCGAGATCGTAGCCGATGAGCGCGTCGAACAGGACGAAGCCGGGGGACTGGAAGCGGGTCACCACCGTCTGGTTCGCCGCGATCGTCTGCGCGGTGCCGTCCGACTTGCCGACATAGCGGACGCCGCCGCCGATGCTGAACCCGGAGGCGGGGCCGGTCGCCGAGGTCCTGGCGAGATCGTAGGACAGGAAGGCCGACGCGCTCCAGGTCGGGACGCCGAGCGGCTTCGTGCCGGTGACGCCGCTCAGCTGGCCGAGTGCGCCGACGACGACGGGGGTGCCCTGCGTCACCAGCGGATCGGTATAGGTGCCCGCGACGACGACATCGAGACCGGGCGCGATCGAACCGCGGCCGTCGAGTTCGATGCCGCGGATCGCGACCTCGCCGACCTGGATCTGCGAGCCCGCGGGGATCGTGCCGGTGCCCGAGGCGGGATCGGCGACAGGCACGTTCTGGCGACGCAGATCGAACACGGAGAGGTTGAACAGCGCCTTGGTGCCCGGCGGCTGGAACTTGACGCCCGCCTCGTACTGGCGGCCGGTGACCGGCACGAACGGGACGCCCGCGCCGCCCAGCGTGAAGCCCGATTGCGGCTCGAAGCTCTCCGAATAGCTGGCGAAGGGGGCGAGACCGACCTTCGTCTCGTAGAGCGCGCCGAGGCGGGTGGTGAACGCGGTCTGGCTGAAGCGCGTCACCGCCGCGGTCGAGCCTACGGGCAGGGTGCGGTTGCGCGAGGTCTGGTCGTACCAGTCCCACCGCCCGCTCGCGATCAGCTGGAGATCGCCGATCGCGACCTGATCCTGAAGGTAGACGCCGACCTGGTCGATCTTGCGGAACGCGCGCGTCTGGGTGAGCGGGAAACTGGGAACGCCGGCGCCGTAGACCGGGGCGAACAGGTTCAGGTCCGGGATGCTCGTCGCCGGATTGCTCGTCTGGCCGGTGTTGAACTGCTGGTCGTTCAGCCCCTGATTGTGGAGATAGTCGAGGCCGGCGAGGACGGTGTGGCGCAGCGGGCCGGTCACGAATTTCGCCTGCGCATGGTTGTCGATCGTGATCGTCGTGAACGCCTCGTCCGCGCCGCCGCCGCCGCGGATGATGCGGCGGAAATCGGTCTGGCGTGCGGCGCCGGTGCCGGTCGTCGCGAAGGCGCTGAGGTAGATCTGGCGATAGTTCAGGTCGATGTCGAGCAGCCGCGCGCTCGACGAGAAGGACAGCGTGTCGCTGAAATCGTGGCGGAACAGCGCGGTGACCGATTTCTGCGTGCGGTCGAACTGCTCATAGGCGGGTTCGGACACGTTGAGGTCGATCGGGAACTGCCCGTTCGGGTTGGGCAGCGCCGAGCCGTAGACGGGGACGCCGCTGTACGACGCCGCCTCGGGATCGCGCTGATAGTTGAGGATCAGCGTCAGGCTGGTGCGGTCGTCGGGCGCGAACGTCAGCATCGGGCGGACATAGTAACGCTTGTTGAAAGTGCGGGCGATGAAACCGTCCGACTCCTCCGCGCCCGCGACGACGCGGAAGCGCCAGCGATCGTCGGTATCGAGCGAGGTGTTGAGATCGACGACCGAGCGGACGAGGCCGTAATTGCCCGCCGCCATCTCGATCTTTCCGCCGGTGCCCGCGTAAGGCAGCTTGCTCGTCAGATTGACCAGCCCGCCGGGCGCCGCATTGCCGTAGAGGACCGAGGCGGGACCCTTGATGACGTCGACCGACTCGACGAAGTGGAAGTCGATCTGCGCGCTTGCGTAGACGCCGCCCTGGAGCCGCATGCCGTCCATGAAGAAGGCGGGGGTGAACCCGCGGATGAAGAGCTGGTCGTAGCGGGTCGCGACGTTGCCGCGCTGGTTGGGCGCGATGCCCGCGACATAGCCAAGCGCCTGGTTGATCGACAGCGCGTTGCGACGCGTCAGCTCCTCCTGGTCGATGACGGTGATCGTCTGCGGGGTCTCGATCAGCGGGGTGTCGGTCTTGGTGCCCGACTTGCCCGAGCGCTTCTCGCGCTCGCCGGTGATGACGATGTCCTCCGCACGCTGGGGCTCGTCGGTCGTCGTGGCGGCGGGAGCGGCATCGGCGACGGGCGCGGCGAGTGCGGGGGTGGCGAGGCCGCTGATGGCGGTGGCGAGCCAGATGGTCCGCAGCGTCCGTACCCGCGTCGAAATGGCGCGCATGATCGAGTCCCTTTGCTATTGATAACAATTCGCAAGTGCTGCTAGGGATGTGATCGGGACGGCGCAAGAGGGTTTGTCGACGCGATGATGATGAAGCCAATCACGGCGCCGAGCCGGCGACGACGCGCGAATGCGGCGCGGATGACCGCGCGGTGCGCGACCGCGCTGTTGGGGGGGTATGCCGCCGCCGCGGTGTCCGCGACGCTGGTCGCGCGGCTGTTGCCGGTCGACCGGGTGGAGGCGTCGGCATGGCCGATGCTGCTGTCGTTCGCGGTCTATGCAGGGCTGGGGTTGTGGGCGTTCCACGAACCGCGGGTGACACGCGTGGCGGCGGTGATCTGGGGTATCGCGGCGATTGGCGGGGTGGTGTTGTGGCTGCTCGGGGTGCGATCGTGAGTGGAGATGTCGTGACCGCCGAGGCCCCGGGGCTGCGACGGTCGATGGCGTGGATCCATGGCTGGCTGGGGCTGGTCGCGGGTTGGATCCTGTTCGCGATGTTCCTGACGGGCACGGCCAGCTATTTCCGCCCCGAGATCACGCAGTGGATGGAGCCCGAGTTCCACGCGAAGCCGGTATCGGCGGCGCGCGCGGCGGAAACCGCGGTCGCGCACATGCAGCAGGTGGGGGCGGACGACGTCCAGTGGTTCCTCTACCTGCCCGACGCGCGGACCGCGGCCACCCGTATCTTCGAGCAGCGTAAGCCCGATCCCGGCGTGCCGAAGAAGCGCGCGGGCGAGATCAACCTCGATCCCGCGACGGGCGAACCCGTTCAGGCGCGTGAGACGCGGGGGGGCGAGCATTTCTACCGCTTCCACTTCCAGCTCCAGCTGCCGCACCCCTGGGGGCGCTGGCTGGCCGGGGTGTGTGCGATGTTCATGCTCGCGGCGATCGTGTCCGGGATCATCACGCACAAGCGGATCTTCGCGGACCTGTTCACGCTCCGGTGGAAGAAGGGGCAGCGCAGCTGGCTCGATGCGCACAATGTCAGCGCGGTGCTGGCGCTGCCCTATCATGCGATGATTACCTATACCGGTCTGGTGACGCTGGTGGCGATGTACATGCCGTGGCCGGTCGCGGCGAACTACGCCAAGCCTGCGGACTTCCTGGCCGCCGCCTACGACATTCCCGCTGAGCGCGAGGCGAGCGGCGTCAGGGCGCCGCTGGTGCCGATCGCGCCGCTGGTCCGCGATGCGGAGGCGCGGTGGGGCGGCGCGAACGTCGGGCGGATCGTGGTGCGCAACCCGAACGACGCGGCGGCGACGGTGGCGATGTATCGCGACGGCCGCGCCTCGATCGACGCGCGCGCGCCGTCGGCGGTCTATTCGGGGGCGGACGGGCGACTGCTGTCGGTATCGCGTGCCAACAGCCCGGCGATCGCGACCGCGGGGGTGATGCTGGGGCTGCATATCGCGCAATTCGCGGGGCCGGGACTGCGCTGGGCGTATTTCGTGCTGGGGCTGACGGGGGCGGTAATGGTCGCGACCGGGCTGTTGCTCTGGAGCGTCAAGCGGCGCAAGCCGGGGGCGGACGCCTTCTTCGGGCTCGCGCTGGTCGACCGGCTGAACGTCGCGGCGATCGTCGCGCTGCCGGTGGCGATGGCGGGATACCTGCTCGCCAACCGCCTGATCCCGGCGGGCATGGCGGGGCGGGTCGATGCGGAGGTGGCGGCGATGTTCTGGATCTGGGGCGGCGTGGCGCTGGTGCAGTGCGCACGGCCGGTGAAGCGGGCGTGGATCGAGGGGCTGGCGCTGGGCGCAGTGGCGTTCGCGGCGGTGCCGGTGGTGAACGCGTTGACCACCGATCGCGGGCTGATCGAGTCGGTCGCCCGAGGCGACGGCGTGTTCGTCGCGTTCGACCTGGCGATGATTGCGATCGCCGCGGTGCTGGCGCTCGCGAGCTGGCGCGTGGCGACGATTCGACCGAAGCCGGCACGCGCCCGGCGCGAGCGGGTGCGGGTGCGGGAGCTGGTGGATGCTTGAGGCGATCGCGTGTTCGACGCTGGCGTGGCTGGCGCTGGCGGCGGCGGCGTACCGGTTCCGACGCGAGGCCGGGGTCGATGGCACCGGCAGGGCGCGGGCGTTTCGCGTGCTGGGCGCGGCGTTGCTGGTGCTGGCGTATCTGGCTGCGGGCGGGGATGTGACCGGGGAGCGCATCGTGCGGTTTCTCGGGGGCGCGTCGATCGCGGGGGTGGCGGTGGTGCTGGCGCTGTCTTGGAACGCCGCCGTCGTGCTGGCGCCGTTCGGGCGGGTGCTGCGGCGGAGCCGTTAGGCGGGACCGTTGGGCCGGGCCGGGCGTTGCGGGGGGATGATCCAGCACACGCATATCCTGACGATCGCCACCCCGGGATCGGGGTTGCACGAGTTTACCCGCGACCTGGTCGCCTTGGTGAGCAATGGCGAGGTGGAGACGGGGCTGTTGACGCTGTTCTGCCGCCATACCTCGTGTTCGCTGCTGATCCAGGAGAACGCGGCGCCCGCGGCACGGCGCGATCTGGAGCGCTATTTCGCCAGCATTGCGCCCGAGTCGCACGCCTACGAGCACGATGACGAGGGGTCGGACGACATGCCGGCGCATCTGCGTGCGGCGCTTACTCAGACGTCGCTGTCGATCCCGGTGCTGGGCGGCGTGCCGGCGCTCGGGACGTGGCAGGGGGTGTATCTGTTCGAGCATCGGCGGCGGCCGCACCGGCGGGAGGTGGTGCTGCATCTGATGGGAGAGTAGGACCGATCGACGATCAGCCGGACCGATGGATCGCACCGTCATGCCGGACTTGTTCCGGCATCCAGCGTGCCGCGACATCGAGAGGATCGGCTTGGCAGAGCGGTAGACCCCGGAACCAGTCCGGGGTGACGAAGCGGGTTTTGATCGGCGCGGTATCAAAACGGGCGAATGTAGACCCGTTTCTATCTAGAGGGCGTTCTCATAGGCGCGCGACCCCAGCTTTCGCTGGGGTGATTTGTGGATCAGCCGCGCAGCTTTTCGTGGTGGCGGATGACTTCGTCGATGATGAAGCGGAGGAACTTCTCGCTGAACTCGGGATCGAGATCGGCGTCCTCGGCGAGCGAGCGCAGGCGCGCGATCTGACGTTCCTCGCGGCCGGGATCGGCAGGCGGGAGGCCCGAGGTGGCCTTGTACTCGCCGACCGCCTGCGTGACCTTGAACCGCTCGGCGAGGAGATGGACCAGCGCGGCGTCGATATTGTCGATGCTCTTGCGGTAGCGTTGCAGCCTGTCGTCGGTCATCACGAACCCCTCTTCGTCCATCGCCCCATGCGGCGAAAGGGTTGCCTTTGCCAACCCCGTTCGCCACAGCCGCACGCGATGACAGCGACCGTCCACCGCCTCGGCAAGGCCCAGCCCTCGCTCGACCCCATGGTCCAGCTCGTGACCGGCGACATGAACGCGGTGAACGCCGTGATCCTGGACCGGATGCAATCGCAGATCCCGCTGATCCCCGAGCTTGCCGGGCATCTGATCGCGGGGGGCGGCAAGCGGATGCGCCCGATGCTGACGCTCGCGAGCGCGCGGCTGATCGGCTATTCGGGGACGCGCCACCACCGGCTGGCCGCGGCGGTGGAGTTCATCCACACTGCGACTTTGCTCCACGACGACGTGGTCGACGGCAGCGACCTGCGCCGCGGGAAGCGCACCGCCAACCTGATCTGGGGGAACCCGGCGAGCGTGCTGGTGGGCGATTTCCTGTTCAGCCGCAGCTTCGAGCTGATGGTCGAGGACGGCAGCCTGAAGGTGCTCAAGATCCTGTCGGGGACGTCGGCGATCATCGCGGAGGGCGAGGTGAACCAGTTGACCGCGGCGCGGCGCGTCGATCTGGGCGAGGACCGCTATCTCGACATCATCAACGCCAAGACCGCGGCGCTGTTCGCCGCCGCCTGCCGGATCTCCGCGGTGGTGGCGGAGCGCAGCGAGAGCGAGGAGGCGGCGCTCGACGCCTATGGCCGCAACCTGGGCATCGCGTTCCAGCTGGTCGACGATGCGATCGATTATGTCTCCGACGCGGGCACGATGGGCAAGGATGCGGGCGACGATTTCCGCGAGGGCAAGATGACGCTGCCGGTGATCCTGGCCTATGCGCGCGGCTCCGCCGAGGAGCGCAAGTTCTGGAAGGACGCGATCGAGGGGCGACGCGATTCGGACGAGGATTTCGCGCAGGCGGTGGCGCTGGTCCAGTCGTCGCGCGCGGTCGACGATACTCTGGCGCGGGCGCGGCATTACGGACAGCGCGCGATCGATTCGATCGCGCCGTTCGCGAGCGGGGCCGCGAAGGACGCGATGATCGAGGCGGTCGAGTTCGCGGTGGCGCGGGCGTACTGACGGGCGCGGGCTCGTCGGCGCAGCGACGGCGCCGGTGCGCGGGCGCTCGTGGCGTCCGGGCAGCGCCCGGCACGGCCGGCGGGTCGACCGCAGGGCGAACCCGTCCGACGACGGCTTTGCCGGCGTCCCGAGCGCGCGTGAGGTAACGGAGGACGCGACATCCCGATGCTGCCTGACGACCTGACCGAAACGCTTCGCCGCGTCGCCGCCGTGATGGCGGTTTCGCGCGAGGACTGGTGGATCATCTCGAGCGCGGCGGTGGCACTGCACGGCGCGGGGCCGTTGGTGGTGGGCGATGTCGACATACTGACGAGCCTAGAGGACGCGCCGCGCGTGTTGGCGGCGATGGGAACCGCGCCGGTCGTCGGATCGGGGACCGGGCTGTTCCGCTCGACCGTGTTCGGCCGGTGGACCGCGCCGCCGCTCGAGGTGGAGGTGATGGCGGGGTTCCATGTCCGGCGTGCGGGCGCGTGGCATCCGGTGCGACCGCGGACGCGGCGGCCGGTGGCGCTTGCGGGCGCGACGGTGTTCGTACCCGACCGCGCAGAATTGTCGGCGATGATCGCGTCGTTCGGGCGGGCGAAGGATCTTGAGCGGGTTGTGCTGCTGGCGGGGCTTGACTGAGTTGCGGGGGTTCGGTGGCAGGCATCTGCCCTTTACGTCACCCCCGACCTGATCCGGGGTGACGGCCTCTTCAGTCAGCTGCAGCCAGCGCAGTCGTCGTTGCCGGTTTCGATCTGGAGCGTCGCGTGGCCGATCGCGAAGCGGGCCTTGAGCATCGTGCGGGTTTCGGTGAGGAACGCGTCGCCGGGGTGGCCGGCCGGGACGACGAGGTGCGCGGTGAGGACGGTTTCGGTCGTGCCGATCGGCCAGATGTGGAGATCGTGCGTCGCGGCGACACCGGGAAGCGCGCCGAGCGCCGACTCGACCGCGTCGTAGTCGACCGCACGGGGGACGGCGGAGAGCGACATCTCGACGGTCTCGCGGAGCAGGCCCCAGGTCTGCCAGAAGATCAGGATCGCGATGACGATGCTGACGAGCGGATCGATCCACCCCGCGCCGGTCGCGAGGATCACGAGCCCGGCGACGACGACGCCCGCGGAGACGAGCGCGTCCGACAGCATGTGGAGATAGGCGCCGCGGATGTTGAGATCGCCCTTGCGCCCGCGCGCGAACAGCCAGGCGGTGATGCCATTGACCGCGATGCCGACCGCCGCGACGACCGAGACGGTGGCGCCCGCGACCGGTGCGGGTTCGGCGAGCCGCTGGATCGATTCGAGCAGGATCGCACCGAGCGCGACGAGCAGCAGTAGCGCGTTGAGCAGCGCGGCGAGGATCGACGAGCCCTTCAGCCCGTATGTGAAGCGCTTCGACGGTGCGGCCTTGGCCAGCGTCGCGCCGGCCCAGGCGACGGCGAGACCGAGCACGTCGGAGAGATTGTGTCCGGCATCCGCGAGCAGCGCGACCGAATCGGCCCAGAAGCCGAACCCCGCCTCGACGACGACGAACGCGATGTTGAGCGCGATGCCGATCGCGAAGGCGCGGTCGAACGCGGTGGGGGCGTGGCTGTGGCCATGATGGCCGTGCGCGTGGGAATGACCGTGGTGGTCCTCATGGCCGTGATCGTGGCCGTCGTGGTGATGCTGTCCGCTCATGTCCGTCGCTCCGACCCTGCTCCCGGTCGATTCGACAGCGCCGTTAGCAGGGGCGGGGCGGGATATACTAGGACCGGGCGCGGATTGCGTTCGCCAGGTCGAAATACGTCGTCACCCCGACCTTGAGCCGGGGTCCCGCTTTCTGCCGTCGCTTGAAAAGAAGCGGGACCCCGGATCAAGTCCGGGGTGAGGGGGGTGAGTTTGCCCGCTACCCCGGCCTGCGCCGGAACGGCGGACTACGACTTGCCGAACAGTCCGCCGAGCAAGCCGCCAATGCCGCCGCCGCCTTGCTCGCCGAGCATCGCAGCGAAGCGGCCGAGCGCGCCTTCGCCGCCGATGTGCGCGACGATCTGCTGGAGCGTGTCCGCGGACAGGCCGGTGCTGGAGGCGGCCTCGCCGACGGTGTCGCCGGGGGCGGTGTGCGCGGCGCCGAGCGCGGCGATCGCCTGTTCGACCTGCTCCTGCGAGAGGCCGACCTTGGCGGCGAGGTTCGCGACGTCGACGTTGGATCCGAGTTGGCCCAGCAGTCCGTCCAGCATGCCCATCATATCGTTCCTTCGAAAGAGTGCTCCCGGGCCCCGCCCCTACCGCGTCGCGGCGGCGCTGGCGAGCGCGGGTTGCGCGTGGCATGGGGCCGGGATGACGACGCTGCCGATCCATGCCGTGCTGCCGGAGCTGCTCGCGGCGTTGCGCGCGGCGCCGAACGCGGTGCTGGTCGCGCCGCCGGGGGCGGGCAAGACGACCGCGGTGGCGCCGGCGCTGCTGGGCGAGGCGTGGTGCACGGGCGAGGTGCTGCTGCTGTCGCCGCGGCGGCTGGCGGCGCGCGCGGCGGCGGAGCGGATGGCGGCGCTCGCGGGCGAGCCGGTGGGGGCGACGTTCGGCTATGCGACGCGGCTCGACAGCAAGCGATCCGCGAAGACGCGGGTGACGGTGGTGACGGAGGGCATCTTCGTCGCGCGGATCCAGGGCGATCCCGAACTGGCGGGGGTGTCCGCGGTCCTGTTCGACGAGGTGCATGAGCGCAGCCTCGACGGGGATTTCGGGCTGGCGCTGGCGCTGGATGCGCAAGGTGGTCTGCGCGCGGACCTGCGGCTGGTGGCGATGTCGGCGACGCTCGACGGGGCGCGGTTCGCCGCGCTGATGGGGGACGCGCCGGTGGTGGAGAGCGCGGGGCGGAGCTTTCCGCTGGCGCTCCGGCATATCGGGCGCGCGGCGGAGGCGCGGATCGAGGATTCGGTGGCGGCGGCGGTGCGGCGCGCGCTGGCGGAGGCGGAGGGCGGGGTGCTCGCTTTCCTGCCGGGGGTGGCGGAGATCGAGCGGGTGGCGGAGCGGCTGGGCGACATGCCGGGCGTGGCGGTCCACCGGCTGCACGGGAGCCTCGACCCCGCGGCGCAGCGCGCGGCGATCCGGGGCGAGCCCGACGGCGCGCGCAAGGTGGTGCTGGCGACGTCTATCGCGGAGACGAGCCTGACGCTCGACGGCATCCGGGTGGTGGTCGATTCGGGGCTGGCGAGACGCCCGCGCTACGACAGGGCGGCGGGAATGACGCGGCTGGTGACCGAGCGCGCGAGCCAGGCGGCGGCGACGCAGCGCGCGGGGCGGGCGGCGCGGCAGGGGCCGGGGGTGGCGTACCGGTTGTGGGAGGAGGCGGCGACCGCAGGACTGCCGCGGTTCGATCCGCCGGCGATCCTGGAGGCGGACCTGTCCGCACTGGTGCTGGCGTGCGCGATCTGGGGGGTGGCGGATCCGCGCGATCTGGCGTGGATCGACGCGCCGCCCGCGGCGGCGGTGGCGGAGGCGCGGGCGCGGCTGACGGCGCTGGGGGCGCTGGGCGAGGATGCGCGGCCGACCGCGCACGGGCGCGCGATCGCGGCGATGCCGATGGCGCCGCGGATCGCGCACATGCTGCTGGAGGCGGACGATGCGCGGCTGGCGGCGCAGATCGCGGTGCTGCTGGGCGAACGAGGGATCGGGGGGAACGACCCGGACCTGGAGACGCGGTTGCGGCGGTGGCGGGGGGAGCGGGGGCCTCGGGCGGATGCGGCGCGGAAACTGGCGGAGCGGTGGGGGCGGATGGTGCCGGGCGGACGCGGGAGCGCGAGCGTCGGGGCGACGCTGGCGCTGGCGTTTCCCGATCGGGTGGCGCGACGACGGGATGCGAGCGGGGAGCAGTGGGCGTCGGTCGGCGGGCGGGGGTTCCGGCTCGATCCGACATCGTCGCTGGCGCGCGGCGAGTGGCTGGCGGTGGCGGAGACGCAGGGGATGGCCTCCGGCGCGCGGGTGATCTCGGCGGCGGC
Organism: Sphingomonas sp. Ell38C01; assembly: GCF_055231975.1. Classification (NCBI taxonomy): domain Bacteria; kingdom Pseudomonadati; phylum Pseudomonadota; class Alphaproteobacteria; order Sphingomonadales; family Sphingomonadaceae; genus Sphingomonas; species Sphingomonas sp. Ell38C01. The sequence goes on from NZ_JBUYVA010000001.1 coordinate 1,910,652, forward strand.
GGTGACGCTGGAGGAGATCGAGTCTCTGTTTGGAGACCGGATCGCAACGCACCGGACGGTGACGTTCGACGCGGCGGCGGGCGGGGTGAAGGCGCTGCGCGAGCGGCGGCTGGGTTCGCTCCGGCTGTCGAGCGGGGCGGATGCGCAGGCGGACGGCGACGCGATCGCGGCGGCGCTGGTCGAGGGGGTGCGCGCGCATGGCCTCGACCAGCTGCCGTGGGGCGAAGGCGCGGTGGCGCTGCGGCGGCGCGCGGCGTTCGCTGGGGTGGCGCTGGACGATGCGACGCTGCTCGCGCGCCTCGACGAATGGCTGCCGGCGCTGGTCGCAGGGAAACGGCGGCTCGATTCGATTCCGGCGGGGGGGCTGGCGGATGCGCTACGGACGCTCGCGGGGTGGGACGCGATGCGCGAGATCGACCGGGTGGCGCCGGCGGACTTCGCCTCGCCCGCGGGAAGTACGCACGCGATCGATTACGGCGCGGACGCCGGGCCGACGGTGACGCTGAGGGTGCAGGCGCTGTTCGGCCTCGCCGAGCACCCGGTGGTGGGGGCAGGACGGGTGCCGCTGGTGCTGTCGCTGACCTCGCCCGCTGGGCGGCCGATCCAGACCACGCGCGACCTGCCCGGCTTCTGGGCGGGAAGCTGGGCGGCGGTGGCGAAGGAGATGCGCGGGCGCTATCCGCGGCATCCCTGGCCCGAGGATCCGGCGGGGGCGGCGGCGACGCTGCGCACGAAAAATGCTGATGCACGCAGGGGCGGATCGCGGTAAGGACAGTCCATGCCTACCGCCCGTATCTTCCAGCGCCCCAAGAACGCCATGCAGTCCGGCAAGGCGCGCACCGATCTCTGGTCGCTCGAGTTCGAGCCTGCCGAGGCCAAGCACGCCGATCCGCTGACCGGCTGGGCGGGGAGCGGCGACACGCGCGAACAGCTGCGGCTGACATTCCCGACGCTGGAGGCGGCGACGGCCTATGCCGATCGCGAGGGGCTGGCCTATGTCGTGGTGCCGGCGCCGGCGAAGGCGCTGAAATTGCAGAGCTACGCGGATAATTTCCGATAGGTTCGAGCGGACTGGCCGCGTTTCGAAACGCGGCCAGTCGAAGCGAAAGCCCCGATCGGGTCCCGGGTGACGATGGTTTTTTGCGGCGTTCGCATGTCGTTACCATGTCGGCGCTCTTGACGAGGCGGGCCGGTGCCCGCTAGGGGCGCAGCCTTCGCGGCGACCGTAGTTCAATTGGTTAGAGCGTCGGCTTGTGATGCCGGAAGTTGCGGGTTCAAGTCCCGTCGGTCGCCCCATTTTCCCTGCGCGAAGTTCCCCCGTTCTTTGGGCTGGTAAACCAGCGACGAGATTGGGCTGGTAAACCAGCGGGGAAAATAATATTTCACGCCCTCGCAATTTTATAGCTGAGCCAGGAGCGCGTCATGACCGCGGTGTGGGATCTTCCCGATTTCGACGAGCACGAGGGCGTCCACGCCTTCACCGATCCCGAATCGGGGCTGCGCACGATCATCGCGATCCACTCGACGAAGCTGGGTCCCGCGGCGGGCGGGGTGCGCTTCTGGCACTATGCGTCGAACGAGCGCGCGATCACCGACGCGCTGCGGCTGTCGCGCGGCATGAGCTTCAAGAACGCGATGGCGGGGCTGGAGCTGGGCGGCGGCAAGGGCGTGGTGCTTGCGGATGCGCCCGGGGCGGTCATCGCGACCGCGCAGCTGGAGGCGTTCGGACGCGTCGTCGAATCGCTCGGCGGGCGCTACGTGACGGCCGAGGACGTCGGCATGTCCGAGGCGCGGATGAAGGTGATCGCGGGGCAGACGAAATACGTCTCCGGCCTGCCGGTCGCGAGCGGCGCGGCGGGGGGCGATCCCGGGCCGTACACCGCGCACGGCGTGTATCTGGGCGTCAAGGCGGCGGCGGCGCGCGGGCTGGGCGCGACCGACATGAAGGGCGTGCGCGTTGCGATCCAGGGCGTCGGCTCGGTCGGCGGTGGCGTCGCGCGGCTGCTGGCGAAGGACGGCGCGGTGCTGACGCTGGCGGACGTCGACGAGGGGCGTGCGCAGGCGCTGGCCGGCGAGCTGGGTGCCAGCGTCGTCGCGTCGGAGGCGATCCTGTCGCAGGACGTCGACCTCGTCAGCCCCAACGCGCTGGGCGCGATCCTGACCGAGGGCACGATCGCGGCGCTGAAGGCGAAGGTGATCGCGGGCGGCGCGAACAACCAACTGGCGACCCGGGAGGACGGCACCCGCGTGCATGAGCGCGGCATCCTGTACGCGCCCGATTACGTCATCAATGCGGGCGGGATCATCAATGTGGGCCTCGAATATCTGGGGCATGGCGACGAGGCCGAGGTGATGGCGCGGATCGCGACGATCCCCGGGCGGCTCGAGCAGGTGTGGGACGAGAGCGCGCGGACCGGCGCGCCGGCGAGCGACGTGGCGGACACGATCGCGCGGCGGTTGATCGGGCGGGGCTGATTGCTGCGTGACCGTCACCCCGGACTTGATCCGGGGTCCCGCTTTCTACCTGGTTCGAGACGAAGCGGGACCCCGGCTCAAGGCCGGGGTGACGGGTTTTTTCCTCGGCGGGTCGAGCTGCATTTCAGCGAAACCGGCTTACGCGCGGCGAATTTACCCGTATTGGGAAAAAGGTGCCCGTGCTCCACGCCCTCGCCAATCCCGCGCGTTTCCTGAAGATCGCCAGACCGTTGACCGGGTGGCTGGTGCGGATCGGCGTCGCGCTGATCGCGGTGGGCTGCTGGGCGGGGCTGACGCAGACGCCGCCCGATTACCTGCAGGGCGAAACGGTGCGAATCCTGTATATCCATGTGCCGGCCGCTTGGCTGGGGATGGGCGGGTGGAGCGGAATCGCGATCGCCAGCATCGGTTACCTCGTGTGGCGGCATCCGCTCGCGCAGGTGGCGGCGCGCGCGATCGCCTTGCCCGGCGCGATGTTCGCGCTCGTCTGCCTCGTTACCGGATCGATCTGGGGACGGCCGACCTGGGGGACGTGGTGGCAGTGGGACGGGCGGCTGACGTCGATGCTGCTGCTGTTCTTCGTCTATTGCGCGTACATGGCGCTCGCGAAGGCGGATGCCGAGCGCGGCGGCGACGGACGGGTGCCCGCGGTGTTCGGCGTGGCCGGGACGGTGTTGCTGCCGATCATCCGCTATTCGGTCGTGTGGTGGAACACGCTGCACCAGGGGCCGTCGATCGGGCTGACGAAATCGGCGATCGACGGCGCGATCCTGTGGCCGCTGCCCATCATGATCCTGGGCTTCTCAGCGCTGTTCGGCGGGATCGTGCTGATGCGGATGCGGACGATGCTGGCGGTTCAGAAGGCCGAGGCGCGGATGCGTCGGATGGCGGCCGCATGAACCCGTGGCCGTTCGTGATCGCCGCCTATGGCGTGACGCTCGTCGCGGCGGGCGGGCTCGCGGTCGCCAGCTGGATCGCGATGCGGCGCGCGGAGAAATGAAGGCCAAGCATCAGCGGTTGACGCTGGCGCTGCTGGCGCTGGCGGCGGTGATCGCGGCCGCGCTGCTGGCGCTGTCCGCGCTCACGGACCAGGCGGCGTTCTTCTATGCGCCGGGCGATGCGAAGCGCGACGGACTGCCGCTGGGGCGCGCGGTTCGGCTGGGCGGGATGGTCGAGGCGGGATCGGTGAAGCGCGCGGCGGACGGCGTGACGGTGCGGTTCGTGGTAACCGACGGGACCGCGACGGTGCCGGTGACGTTCGCAGGCATCGTGCCCGACCTGTTCCGCGAGCGATCGGGGGTGGTCGCGGAAGGGCAGTTCCAGCGCGACGGCAGCTTCGTCGCGACCAACCTGCTCGCCAAGCATGACGAGAAATACATGCCGCCGCAGGTGGCGGGCGCGCGCCACGAGACGAAGACGCTGGCCCAGTGACCGCCGAATTCGGCCTTGCCGCGCTGTGGTTCGCCGCCGCGCTGGCGGCGTTGCAGCTGGTGCTGGCGACGCTGGGGTTGCGCCATCGCGGTATGGTCGGCGGGCAGTTGCTCGATGCGACGCGGCCGGTCGCGATCGTGCAGGGTGCGCTGGTCGCAGGCGCGATGGCGGCGCTGGTGGCTGTGTTCGTGAACTCCGACATGAGCGTGAAGCTGGTCGTCGAGAACAGCCATTCGGCCAAGCCGCTGCTGTATCGGTTCGCTGGCGCGTGGGGGAACCACGAGGGCTCGATGCTGCTGTGGGTGACCATCCTCGGGATCGCGGGCGGGGCGGTGGCGTGGTTCGAGCGGACGCTGGAGCGGCGGACGCTGGTCGCGACGCTGGGCGCGCAGGCGTTCATCGCGCTGGGATTCTATGCGTTCCTGCTGTTCGCATCGAACCCGTTCGCGCGCGTCGATCCGGCACCGCCCAACGGGATGGGGCTGAACCCGCTGTTGCAGGACCCGGGTTTGGCGTTCCACCCGCCGACGCTCTACATCGGCTATGTCGGGCTGTCCGTGGCGTTCTCGTTCGCGGTCGGCGCGCTGGTGACGCGCGACGTGGGACCGGGGTTCGCGCGGGCGATGCGGCCATGGGTGCTGGGGGCGTGGGTGTTCCTGACGCTGGGGATCACCGCGGGGAGCTATTGGGCCTATTACGAGCTGGGCTGGGGCGGCTGGTGGTTCTGGGACCCGGTCGAGAACGCGTCGCTGATGCCGTGGCTGGCGGCGACCGCGCTGCTCCATTCGGTGAGCGTGCTGGCGACGCGCGACGGGCTGCGCGCGTGGACTGTGATGCTGGCGGTGGTCGCCTTCTCGATGTCGATGGTGGGCACGTTCCTCGTCCGATCGGGGATCCTGACGAGCGTGCATGCCTTTGCGGTCGATCCGACGCGGGGCAGCTTCATCCTGGCGCTGCTGGCGCTCTATATCGGCGGGGCGCTGGCGCTGTTCGCTGCGCGCGTGGGTACGGTGCGTGCGGGGACGACGTTCGAGCTGGTGAGCCGCGAGGGCGCGCTGGTGGCGAACAACCTGCTGCTGTCGGTGATCCTGGGGATCGTGCTGATCGGCACGCTGTACCCGATCGTCGCGGCGGGGTTCGGGGTGCAGCTGTCGGTGGGGCCGCCGTTCTTCGACCGGACCGCGGGGCCGATCGCGTTGCTGCTGGTGATCGTGATGGCGGTGGGGCCGTTGCTGCGGTGGCGGCGCGACGATGTGCAGGAGATGCTGGGGCGGGTGATGATCCCTCTCGCGGCCGGGCTGTTCACCGGCGCGGGGGCGTTCGCGCTGGCGGGGCCTATCGGGTGGCTGCCGCTGGCGGGGCTCGCCTGCGCGGCGGGGCTGGCGGTGGCGAGCGTCGCGCCGTTGTGGAAGCGCAACCTGCGACGGACGCCGCTGTTCACCTGGGGAATGGTGGTCGCGCATCTGGGGATCGCGGTGAGTTTGGCGGGGATGGCGTGCGACAGCGCGTTCACGCAGGAGACTTTGGTGTCCGCGGGCGTGGGCGAGCCGAAACGGGTCGGGCCGTGGACGGTGACCTTGCAGGGGATCTCGCCGGTGCTGGGGGATAACTGGAGCGCGTTGCAGGCGACCCTGCGCGCGACGCGCGACGGCGAGACGCTGGTGCTCAGGCCACAGTCCCGGACCTTCGCGACACCGGCGGTGACGACGAGCGAGAGCGCGATCGCGACGCTGTTCGACGGGCAGCTCTACACCGTGCTGGGCGCGGCGGATGCGAACGGGCGGTGGCAGCTGCGGCTGTGGTGGAAGCCGTTCGTGACGCTGATCTGGTTCGGCGGCGCGCTGATCGCGCTGGGCGGGCTTCTGTCGCTGGTCGGGCGGGTGTGGCGGACGCGGCGGCGGAGCGCGGCGGCGTGAGGCGCGCGCTGCTCTGGGCGCCGCTGGTGGCGTTCGCGATCCTGCTCGCGGTGATCGCGACGGGGCTGTTCGCACCCGCCGACCGCACGGTGCGATCGAAGATGGTGGGACAGCCAGTGCCCGACTTCGCGCTGGCGCCCGCGGTGGCGGGGAAGCCCGGCGTCGCCGCGACCGCGACGGGCACGCCGCGCCTGGTCAACATCTTCGCGAGCTGGTGCGTGCCGTGCGCGGCGGAGGCGCCGCAACTGATGGCGCTGAAGCAGGCGGGCGTGCGCGTCGAGGGCGTCGCGATCCGCGATGCGCCTGCGGACGTCGCGCGGTTCCTCAGGACCTATGGCGACCCCTATGCGGCGATCGGCGACGACCGACAGGCGCGGGTGCAGCTGGCGCTGGGATCGTCGGGGGTGCCCGAGAGCTTCGTCGTCGACGGGCGCGGGCGAATCGTGCTGCAGCATCTGGGCGACATCCGCACGGACGACGTGCCCGCGATCCTGGCCGCGGTGCGCGCCGCGCGATGAGGCGGGCGGCCATCCTGCTCGCGCTGGTCGCGGCACCCGTGCTGGCGGACACGACGCTCGCGCCGTCGCGGCTGGCGCATACCCAGCTGCGCGACCCGGCGAAGGAGGCACAGGCGCGTGCGCTGATGGCGGAGCTGCGTTGCCTCGTCTGCCAGGGCCAGTCGATCGCGGACAGCGATGCGGACATGGCGGGCGAGATGCGCGCGCTGGTCCGCGAGCGGATCGCGAAGGGCGAGGCGCCGGCGTCGATCCGTCGCTGGCTGATCGATCGGTATGGGGATTACGTGACGTACGATCCGCCGCTGACCGCGGTGACCGCGCCGTTGTGGCTCGCGCCGCTGCTGCTACTGGCGATCGGCGCGGTCGTCGCGCGGGCGTCGTTCCGGCGGAGGCGCTGATGGGGTTCGTGTGGCTGGCGGTGCTTGGCGTCGGGGCCTTTGCCGGATTGTGGGCGCTCGGGGTCGGGCGGGCGCTGTGGTCGATCGTCGGTGCGGCGCTGATGCTCGGCGCGGCGGGGTATGCGTGGCAGGGGCGACCGAGCCTTGCCGGACGAACGGCGGTGATCGCGGCGGACGGGGTGCCGTTCGATCCGGGGCAGGTCGAGCTGCGCGAGCGGTTGATGGGGCGGTTCACCGCGGACACCGCCTATCTGGTCGCGGCGGATGCGATGACACGCGCGGGCGATACCGATTCGGCGGCGGCAGTGGTGCTGGGCGGCGTGCGGGCGATCCCGCGGAGCTTCATCCTGTGGACATGGCTGGGGACGACGCTGGCCGCGCGGGACGGGGCGATGTCTCCAGCGGCGCGGTTCGCGTTCGACCAGGCGGCACGGCTCGCGCCCGAGCATCCCGCGCCGCCCTTCTATCGCGGGATGGCGTATGTGCGCGCAGGGGCGTTCGTCGAAGCGCGGCCGTATTGGGCGCGGGCGGTGGCGCTTTCGCCGGCCGGGGCAGGGTATCGGCGTGATATCGCCGAGCGGCTGGCGTTGCTGGATCGGTTCCTGGCATTGCAGGCTGGCACGCTGCGGTAGAGGGCAGGACCCTTCCGTCATTCCCGCACAGGCGGGGATGACGGAGGGAGGGCCGTCAGTCTTTCCCGCGGCCGGTCTTTTCCTGAAGGGCGTCGATCGCCTTCGAGGCATCCGCCTTGGTGAGGGAATCGTCGAACGGTTCGCCGGCTTCCTCGCTCAGCGTCTTGAGATAGCTTGCCTGTGCGCCGGTCATCTTTTCGTCGCCGGTGGTCCAGTCGTCGGGATCCTTCTCGGCGTTCGAGAAGGGTTCGGCCTTGGGGTTGGTGTCGCTCATGAGCATGATCCTTTCGATCGCACCAACCCCTGACGTTCCTTATCCGTTCCACGCCTCGCAAGGGAGATCCAGCGCCTCGGCGACCGCGGCGTGCGTGATCTTGCCCTTGTAGACGTTGAGGCCGTTGGCGAGGTGCGCATCCGCCTGCATCGCGCCCTCGGCGCCGAGGTTCGCGAGCTTGATCGCGAACGGCAGCGTCGCGTTGTTGAGCGCGAAGGTGGAGGTGCGCGCGACTGCGCCGGGCATGTTGGCGACGCAGTAATGGATCACGCCGTCGACCTCGAACACCGGATCTTCGTGCGTGGTGGCGTGCGACGTCTCGAAGCAGCCGCCCTGGTCGATCGCGATATCGACGAGGACCGCGCCGCGCTTCATCGTGCCGACCATCTCCCGCGTCACGAGCTTGGGCGCGGCGGCGCCGGGGACGAGAACCGCGCCGATGACGAGGTGCGCTTGGCGGACGGCGGCGGCGATCGCGGCCTTCGAGGCGTAGGCGGTCTTGATCTGCGACGAGAAGAACATGTCGAGTTCGGCGAGGCGATCGTTGCTGACATCGTAGATGGTCACGTCGGCGCGCATGCCGACCGCCATCTGCGCGGCGTTGACGCCCGAGACGCCGCCGCCGAGGATCGCGACCTTCGCGGGCGCGACGCCGGGCACGCCGCCCAACAGGATGCCGCGGCCACCCTGTTCCTTCTCGAGATAATGTGCGCCGACCTGCACCGACATGCGGCCCGCGACCTCGCTCATCGGCTTCAGGAGCGGGAGGCCGCCCTTCGCGGCGGTGACCGTCTCGTAGGCGATGCAGGTGGCGCCGGACCGTATCAGCCCTTCGGCCTGCGGCTTGTCGGCGGCGAGGTGGAGATAGGTGAAGAGCAGGTGGCGCGGCTCGAGCAGCGCGATCTCGCTCGCCTGCGGCTCCTTGACCTTCACGATCATGTCGGCGCCCGCGAAGACCGCCGGCGCATCGGCGACGATCGTCGCGCCGGCGGCGATATAGTCCGAATCGTCGAAATCGATGCCCATGCCCGCGCCGGTCTGGACGACGACCTGATGGCCAGCGGCGACGAGTTCGACGACCGACGGCGGGGTGAGGCCGACGCGGTATTCGTGGTTCTTGATTTCCTTGGGGACGCCGACGCGCATGATCTGTCTCTCCGTGCTGGGATATGCCGTCATAGCGAGTGTCCGACGAGAAAGGCGTGCAAAGAAATCGCACTGTAAACGACGATACGGGATGATAGTGCGTATTTGAGCGACAGAGGAGGATTTCGTGTCAGACGCGATCGAACGCCGGATCCTGGCCCAACTGACGACCGATTCCGGGCTGACCAACGCGGAGCTGGGCGAGGCGGTGGGCCTGTCGGCGAGCGCGGCGCACCGGCGGGTGACGCAGTTGCGCGAATCGGGCGTCATCACCGGATATCGCGCGGTGCTGTCGCGTGCGGCGCGGGGTGATCCGGCGACGGTGCTGGTCAATGTGACGCTGAAGGACCAGCGGCAGGACACGATGGCGGCGTTCGAACGCGAGATCGCGTCGTGCCCGGAGATCACGACCTGCTTCCTGATGAGCGGGGAGGCGGACTATATGATCCACGTCGAGGTGCGCCGCGACGACACGTACGAGCGGATCCACCGCGAGACGCTGTCGCGGCTGCCGGGGGTGACGCGGCTGGCGTCGCACTTCGTGATCCGCGAGGTGGTAAGGCGCGGGTAGGTCGTCGCCGTAGGAGTGGGCGTCATCCCCGCGGAGGCGGGGATCCATCTCGGGTCGTGGCACATCTCACAGTCTTTCGTTCTTCTAGGAAGCGTCCGGGGATGGTGAGCCTGCCCCCTCCTCGCCGTTTGCGGCGGCTGGCGGACATGCTAGGGAAGCGACTGCAATGAGGGGCGATTGCGGACAGCTGCCATGACCATGATTTCCAATCCGCATCGGCCGGCGCGTCCGTGAGCATCTATGAGCGGGGCGACGCGTCGTCCCTTCCGCAAGCCGGGGGCGGCGAATCGTCGCCCGCGCCCGATCACGGGCATCACGGGCATGACGGCGTCCTGAAGCTGGCGGTCGGCGCGATCGGCGTGGTGTTCGGCGACATCGGGACGAGCCCGCTCTACGCGTTCCGCGAGACGTTCGGGGGGCATCACCCGCTGGCGGTCGACACCGCGCACATCATGGGCGTCATCAGCCTGATGTTCTGGTCGATGATGATCGTGGTGACGCTGAAATACGTGTCGATCATCATGCGCGCGGACAACAAGGGCGAGGGCGGAAGCCTGGCGCTGCTCGCGCTCGTCTCCGGCAAGACGAAGACGCGGCGCTGGTCGAACGGGATCATCGTGCTGGGCGTGTTCGCGACGGCGCTGTTCTATGGCGACAGCATGATTACGCCCGCGGTGTCGGTGCTGTCCGCGGTCGAGGGGCTGGCGGTGGCGGCGCCGGCGTTCGCGGGGCTGGTCCTGCCGATCGCGGTCGTCATCCTGATCGGGCTGTTCGCGATCCAGAAATACGGGACGAACAAGGTGGGGCTGTTCTTCGGCCCCATCATGCTGGCCTATTTTGCGACGATCGCGGTGCTGGGGGTGCTGAGCATCGCCAGGACGCCGACGGTGCTGTGGGCGTTCTCGCCGCATTACGCGGTGGCGTTCTTCGCACTCGATCCGCTCAAGGCGTTCCTGGCGCTGGGCTCGGTGGTGCTCGCGGTGACGGGGGCGGAGGCGCTGTACGCAGACATGGGGCATTTCGGCCGCAAGCCGATCCGCCTGTCGTGGCTGTGGTTCGTGCTGCCCGCGCTGATGATGAACTATATGGGGCAGGGCGCGCTGCTGATGCGGATGGGGGACGCGGCGCTGACCAGCCCGTTCTACCTGCTCGCGCACGAATCGCTGCGGCTGCCGCTCGTCATCCTCGCGACGATGGCGGCGGTGATCGCGAGCCAGGCGGTGATCTCCGGCGCGTTCTCCGTTACGCACCAGGCGATCCAGCTGGGGTTCGTGCCGCGTCTCAGGATCGAGCATACCAGCGCGTCGACCGCGGGGCAGATCTATATCCCGATCGTCAACGGTGCGCTGATGGTGATGGTCATCATCCTGGTGCTGTTCTTCCGCACCTCGTCGAACCTGACGTCGGCCTATGGCATCGCGGTGACGGGGGCGATGACGATCGACACGTGCCTGCTGGGCGTGCTGCTGTTCCGGCTGTGGCACTGGCCGAAATGGGCCGCGATCCCATTGCTGTCGCTGTTCTTCATCGTGGACGGGCTGTACCTGGGCGCGAACCTGACGAAGGTGCCTGCGGGAGGCTGGTTCCCGCTGCTCGTCGGGCTCATCATCTTCACCTTCCTGACGACGTGGTCGAAGGGGCGCAAGCTGATGATGGAGCGGATGCGCGACGGGGCGATGCCGATCAAGATCTTCATCGGATCCGCCGCGACGTCCGCGACGCGGGTGCCGGGAACCGCGGTGTTCATGACCTCGACGCCTGACGGCGTTCCGCACGCGCTGCTCCACAATCTGAAGCACAACCGGGTGTTGCATGAGCGCGTCATCCTGCTGACCGTCAAGGTGACGGACATGCCGTATTTTCCCGATGCGGACCGGTTCGTGCACGAGAATCTGGGGCAGGGCTTCCACCGCGTGGTGCTGCGCTATGGCTTCATGGAGGAGCCCGACGTGCCCGCGTGCCTGAAGACTTTCCACGAATGCGGCGCGGACTTCCGGATGATGGACACCAGCTTCTTCCTGTCGCGGCAGACGCTGCTGGCGTCGGAGAAGCCGGGGATGGCGATCTGGCGCGAGAAGCTGTTCGCGTGGATGCTGCGCAACGCCGAAAGCGCGATGGAGTTCTTCCGCCTGCCGACGAACCGCGTGGTGGAGCTGGGCAGCCAGATCGAGATTTGAGCGAGCCCGCACCCGCTCCGATCATCGTGACCGCGCTGTTGTGTGCGGAGGACCAGGCGTGGTTCGACGGGTTGCGGCGTGCGCATTTCCCGCCCGAGCGCAACCATCTCGACGCGCATCTGACGCTGTTCCATCATCTGCCGCCGTCGATGGCGGCGGAACTGAAGCAGCGGCTGGTGGCGGAAACGCGCGGGGTGCCGGCGCCGGCGGCGCGCGTGGCGGACGTGTATTCGCTGGGGCGCGGCGTCGCGTACCGGATCGAGAGCGCGAACCTGGCGGCGGTGCGCGGGCGGCTGGCGGACGCGTTCGCGGGGCTGCTGACGCCGCAGGACCAGGCCGGGTGGCGCGGGCATGTGACGGTGCAGAACAAGGTGGAGCCGGCGGTGGCGAAGGCGCTGCTGGCAGATCTGAAGGCCGGGTTCGTCGCACGACCGGTGCGTGTCGCGGGCCTGGCGGCGTGGTGGTATCGCGGTGGGCCGTGGGAGCCGCTGTCGCGGCACATGTTCGCCTGAGCTTGGTAGCGGAGGAGGGACTTGAACCCCCGACCCCAGGATTATGATTCCCGTGCTCTAACCAGCTGAGCTACTCCGCCCCGAAAGGCACCTGCGCTCAGGCGAGCGCGGCTATTAGCAGCGCGGTGGGAGGGGTCAAGCGGTTACGGCTTCGCATTTGGATTTGCCCTGAGCTTATCGGAGCGAGGCAATAGCGGGCCGACCCGGCACCCGCTTTCCGTTGGTTTCGAACGAAGTCGAGAAACGGAGTGCGACGCTTGTGGCACGTTTCTCGACTTCGCTCGCAAACCGACGGGTCACTCTCACCTCATCCGGCTCTAAAGGAGCGCCCTTCCTGTCCTCCGTTCGAAGAGAAGGGCAGAACTTCGACAGGCTCAGCCCGAACGGGGGGGGGGTGTAACCTCGACGCGACCGGGACCCCGAACAGGTCGTGCTCGTCCGCATCCTCGATCACGCAGGCGACGATGTCCCCTTCCGTCAGGTGGCCCGCGTCGCGCAGGTGGACCTCGCCGTCGATCTCGGGCGCGTCGGCATAGCTTCGGCCGGTCGCGCCGTCCTCTCCCACCGCGTCGATGATGACGTCGAAGGTGCGACCGACCTTGGCGGCGAGCTTGGCGGCGGAGATCGCGGCGGTCTTCTCCATGATCCGGGCGTAGCGCTCCTCCTTGAGCGCCTCGGGAACCGGATCGGGGAGCGCGTTGGCGGCGGCGCCCTCGACGGGTTCGAAGCGGAACGCGCCGACGCGGTCGAGCTGCGCCTCGTCGAGCCAGTCGAGGAGATACTGGAAGTCCGCCTCGGTCTCCCCGGGGAAGCCGACGACGAAGGTGGAGCGGATCGCGATGTCCGGCACCAGCGCACGCCATGCATGGATGCGCTGGAGGACTTTCGCGTCGTTGCCGGGGCGCTTCATCCGGCGCAGCACCTCGGGCGCGGCATGCTGAAACGGAATGTCGAGATAGGGGAGGACGAGGCCCTCCGCCATCAGCGGGATCACCTGGTCGACGTGCGGATAGGGATAGACGTAGTGGAGGCGCACCCACGGGGCGATGCGGCCGAGCTCGCGCGCCAGATCGGTCATGTGGGGCACGACCTCGCGGCCCTTCCACGCGCGCGGCTCGCGGCGGATGTCGATGCCGTAGGCGGAGGTGTCCTGGCTGATGACCAGCAGTTCCTTCGTGCCCGCCGCGACCAGCTTCTCCGCCTCGCGCAGGATCGCGTCGGGGCGGCGGCTGACGAGGTCGCCCCGCAAGGACGGGATGATGCAGAAGGAGCAGCGGTGATTGCAGCCCTCGGAAATCTTCAGATAGCTGTAGTGGCGCGGGGTGAGCTTGAGCCCCGCGTCCGGGATCAGGTCGAGATAGGGCGACAGGTTCGCGGGTGCGGCGGCGTGGACCGCCTCTACGACCTGTTCGTACTGATGCGCGCCGGTGACCGCGAGGACCTGAGGAAAGCGCGCGCGGATGACCTCGGCTTCCTTGCCCATGCAGCCGGTGACGATGACGCGGCCGTTCTCTGCGATCGCCTCGCCGATCGCCTCGAGCGATTCCTCCTTCGCCGAATCGAGGAAGCCGCACGTGTTGACCAGCACGACGTCCGCACCGGCATAGTCGGGCGACATCTGATAACCGTCGGCGCGCAGCTGCGTCAGGATGCGTTCGCTGTCGACCAGGTTCTTGGGACAGCCGAGCGAGACCATGCCCACGCGGGGCGGAAGGGGAAGTTTCGTTGCCATGAGGTTATGCGCACATAATGCGCGACGGGCCGATTTGCCAGCGCGACGCGAATCGGCGCATGGGAGCGGCTTGGGGGAAATGCGATGCTTGCGATCGGTTTGATGTCCGGGACCTCGCTCGACGGAATCGACGCCGCGTTGATCGAGACCGACGGCGAAGCGCTGGTGCGCCGGATCGCGTTTCGCGGCGAGGCGTTTTCGGACGCGGCGCGCGCCGAACTGGCGGAGGCGACGCGGGTCGCGCTGACCTACGACCGGCCGCGCGCGAGCCCGGCGATTGTCGAGGCGGGCGATCTCGTCACGCGGACGCACGTCTTCGCGGTGCAGAAGCTGTTGCGCGACGCGGGGGTCGCCGCAGCGGACGTGGGAGTGATCGGCTTCCACGGACAGACCGTCGCGCACCGGCCCGATCGCGGGTGGACGTGGCAGATCGGCGACGGCGCGGCGCTGGCGGCGGCGACCGGGATCACGACGGTGTCCGACTTCCGCAGCGCGGACGTCGCGGCGGGGGGGCAGGGCGCGCCGCTGCTGCCGGTCTATCACGCCGCGCTCGCGGAGAGGCTGGAGCGGCCGGTGGTGGTGCTCAATCTCGGTGGCGTCGCGAACGTGACGTGGATCGGCGCGGACGGTGGGCTGGTGGCGTTCGACACCGGGCCCGCGAATGGCTTGATCGATGCGTGGGTGGAGGCGGAGACGGGCGCGCGGTTCGATGCAGGGGGCGCGCTGGCTGCCGCGGGGCGGGTCGACGAGACCGTGCTGGGGGCGATGCTCGACAATCCCTGGTTCGATGCGGCCCCGCCCAAGTCGCTCGACCGCAACGATTTCACGATCCAGTCTGCGCGCGGGCTATCCGCGGCAGACGGGGCGGCGACGCTGACCGCGTTCACCGCCGCGACGGTGGCGCAGGCGCTGCGGCTGCTGCCTGGACGACCCGGGCGGCTGATCGTCGCGGGCGGCGGGCGGCATAACCCGGTGATGCTGGCGATGATCGCGGCGCGGACCGGGCTGACCCCCGAATCGGCCGATACGCTCGGGTGGAATGGCGATGCGCTGGAGGCGGAAGGATTCGCCTATATGGCGGTCCGGACCCTCGCCGGGCTGCCGATCAGCTTTCCAGGGACGACGGGCGTGCCGGCGCCGCTGGCGGGCGGTGTCGTTCACCGCGCGTGATACTCGCCCGGGCGCGAGTGTCGCTGCGGTGCAATGGACTCGTAACGGAGTTGGAGTAGGACCGGTTCCATGGGGACTCGAGACGATCCGGGGAGGGAGCGTCCATTGGAATCCGATCTTCGTTACTACGTTCGACGCCTGAACATGGAGCGCGCAGCCGCTGCGCGTGCGCTGACGACCGAGGCGCGCGACCGGCGGTTGCGGCTGGTCGAGAGCTATTCGCAGAAGATCGCCGCGCTGGGGGCGTGAGCGCGCTTCAGGGCCGATCCATAGCGTCCCGATCCGTTTGTTTCGAGCGACGTCGAGAAACGAGCCACCAGCACTACGCCACGTTTCTCGACTTCGCTCGAAACAAACGGAAAATGGGCTGGTGCATTTGCGTCTGCGCTTCGGTAGCGGACCTTTCCTACCGCCGCGCCCCGACATCGTCCTTCAGCACGACCGGCATCGGGCAGCCGCGGTGATCGCGGCGCCAGACCGCGGCGAGTTGCGCGGCGTTGGGGTCCTTCGCCAGCGGGCGCGTGCGGAGCGGCGCGCCGGGCTTCGCGACGGGCCGGGGGCCGGTTCGGCACGCGTCGGGAACCGGGGTCCTGGCGGGAATCTGTGCGATCGCGGTGTTAGCGGCGGCCATCGCCGCTGAAGCAAGGATCGTCAGCCGGATCGTCATCGTCGCCTCCATCAGCGTTTGCGGGTCAGCTCGCGCATCGCATCGTCGAGCCCGGCGAGCGTCAGCGGGTACATCCGGTCGGTCATCAGCTCGCGGATGATCTTCACGGACTGCGAATAGCCCCATTGCGGCTGCGGCACCGGGTTGAGCCACACCGCGGCGGGGTAGGTCGTCGCCAGCCGGTGCATCCAGACCGCGCCCGATTCCTCGTTGAAATGCTCGACCGAGCCGCCGGGATGCGTGATCTCGTAGGGGCTCATCGAGGCGTCGCCGACGAACACCAGCTTGTAGTCGTGGCCGTATTTGTGGAGCACGTCCCACATCGGCGTCCGTTCCGAAAAGCGGCGCGTATTGTCCTTCCACACGCCCTCATACGGGCAATTGTGGAAGTAGAAGAATTCGAGGTTCTTGAACTCGGTGGTGGCGGCCGAGAACAGCTCCTCGCACAGCTTTACCCACGGATCCATCGAGCCGCCGACGTCGAGGAAGAGCAGCAGCTTGACCGCGTTGCGTCGTTCCGCGCGCATGACGATGTCGAGATAGCCCTGCCGCGCGGTGCCCGCGATCGTGCCGTCGATATCGAGCTCGTCCGCCGCGCCCTCGCGCGCGAAGCGGCGCAGGCGACGCAGCGCGACCTTGATGTTGCGGGTGCCGAGCTCCTTGGTATTGTCGAGATTCTTGAACTCGCGCTGGTCCCATACCTTGAGCGCGCGCTTGTGTTTCGATTCGCCGCCGATGCGGACGCCTTCCGGGTTGTAGCCGTCGTTGCCATAGGGCGAGGTCCCGCCGGTGCCGATCCACTTGCTGCCGCCCTGATGGCGCTTTTGCTGTTCCTCGAGCCGCTTCTTGAGCGTCTCCATGATCTCGTCCCACGACCCGAGCGACTTGATCGCCTCCATCTCTTCGGGCGTCAGATACTTCTCCGCGACCGACTTGAGCCAGTCGGCGGGGACCTCGGCGCCCTGCGTCGCGAAGCTGGTGGCGATGCCGCGGAAGACTTTGGCGAAGACCTGATCGAACTTGTCGAGCAGCCCCTCGTCCTTCACGTACACCGCGCGGCTGAGATAGTAGAAATCCTCGGGCGTGCGATCGATCACCTCGCGGTCGAGCGCCTCGAGCAGGATCAGATGCTCCTTCAGGCTGGCGGGGATGCCCGCGGCGCGCAGCTCGTCGAGGAAGTTCAGGAACATGAAGGTCGGCCCCGGACAGTCACAAAGGTCACACCATCATACCCGCGCCCGAGGGGGATTCGAGGAGCGGGTATGATGGGGTCGTGCGCAGTGTGGCAGATCGGGGGCGTGGAGGACAGGGGCCAGGAGATGCCGTCACCGCGGCCTCGAGCCGGGGTCCCGCTTTTTTGCCGTCGCTGAAGAGGAAGCGGGACCCCGGATCAAGTCCGGGGTGACGTGGGATGTCAGGCGTCCCGCATCTTGTAGGACTGCGCCTGGGGCGACGGTGGATGCCGGGACGCGCCCGGCATGACGGTCGTGCGATCTAACGCGTCGCGGCGGCGGCGCCGGGAACGTAGGCGTCGATCAGCGCGCCGACATAATCCGGATTGCGGCTCGTCAGTTCCGCGACGGGGCGGGCGTTGCCGTAGATGAATCCGTGGACCTTGTAGACGCTGCTGCCGAGCCCCTTCGAGTCGCGGAACCAGACCTTCACCTCGCTCCAGTCGTTGTCCTCCGACACGTCGAACAGCGTCACGTCCTGTTCGGCATGCCCGCGCTCGCCGTTGAGGCGCGACCAGTTGGCATGGGTGAGCATCAGGACGCGCTTCTCGACGATCCGGCTGACGACCGCGACATGGCCGAGCGGAAGGCGACCCTGCCGGGCGAAGGCGATCACCGAGCCGACGCGCGGGCGGTGGCCGCGATCGTAGCGGCCGTCGGCCTGGCTCCACCAGGTCCAGGCGTCGCCATAGATCTGCACCCCAGAGGCGGCGCGCGCGAAGGGGACGCATTGCCCGACATAATCGAGCAGCGAGGCGGCGGGGGCCGGTGCCGCGCCCGCGATACCTGCGAACGAGAGAGCCAGCGCGGAGAGAACGCGGTACATGACGACGGCAATATCCTGCCGCCGGTAATTGCCGGGTTTCGCAGCGTGGTTAGCGAATGGTTACCGTGCAAAAAAACCCACGGAACCAGATCGTTGCCGTGCCGTTACGACTTGTTAGCCTGTCGCTTGGCCATGAACGCCAGCCGCTCGAAGAGCATCACGTCCTGCTCGTTCTTGAGCAACGCGCCGTGGAGCGGGGGGATCGCCTTGGTCGGGTCACGGTTCTGCAACACTTCGAGCGGCATGTCCTCGTGGAGGATCAGCTTGAGCCAGTCGAGCAGCTCGCTGGTCGAGGGTTTCTTCTTGAGGCCGGGAACGTCGCGGACGTCGTAGAAGATGTCCATCGCCTTGCTGACGAGGATCTTCTGGATACCGGGAAAGTGGACATCGACGATCGCCTGCATCGTGTCGCGATCGGGGAATTTGATATAGTGGAAGAAGCAGCGACGCAGGAACGCGTCGGGCAGCTCCTTCTCGTTGTTCGAGGTGATGACCACGATCGGGCGCTCGACCGCGCGGACGGTCTCCTTCGTCTCGTAGACGTGGAATTCCATCCGATCGAGTTCCTGCAACAGGTCGTTGGGGAACTCGATATCGGCCTTGTCGATCTCGTCGATCAGCAGGACGGGAGGCGCGGGCTGGGTGAACGCCTCCCACAACTTGCCCTTGCGGATATAGTTGGCGATGTCGTGGACGCGCTCGTCGCCGAGCTGGCCGTCGCGCAGGCGCGCGACCGCGTCATATTCGTACAGGCCCTGCTGCGCCTTGGTGGTCGACTTGACGTTCCACTCGATCAGCGGCGCGCCGACCGCCTTGGCAATCTCGTAGGCCAGCACGGTCTTGCCGGTGCCGGGCTCGCCCTTGACGAGGAGGGGGCGGCGGAGCTGGACCGCGGCGTTGACCGCGACCTTCAGATCGTCCGTCGCGACGTAGTTCTGCGTTCCCTCGAAGCGATTCATGTGCGCCAATCCGTCCCGTTCGAAAACCGGGTCTGGCGATAGCGGGTTTTCGATGGAGCACGCAAGCACGTGCTGGATCACCCGGCGTCGCGCGCCCCGGCGCGCGAGTGGAGCAGGTCCCACAGGCCGCGGTGCTGCGCCAGCGCCTGCTGGACGCCGAACGTCATCGCGCGATCGGGACCGGGGGCGCCCGCGAGCGCGTCGACCATCGCGAGCGTCTCCTCCACGGCGGGCAGCATCAAGGGCGCCGGATCGAAGCTGGCGCGGATCGCGGCGGTGTCGAGCACCGCGCGGACATCGTGCCACTCGAGCACGAGCGCGACCGCGGTGCCGATCGCGCAGCCCTGACGCTCCGAGCGCGCGAGCATGTCGAACGCGTGGTGCTGTGCCAGGATCGCGACTTCCGATTCGGCCTGGCCGGGAGTCGAGGGGATCGGGCCGACGGCGGCGGTGAGGCGGGCGAGATAGGCGCGCTCGGTGTTGAAGGCGTCAAGCGCGGAGGCGAGCCATGCCACCGCCGGACCGATCGCCGCGGGGCCGGCATGATCGAGGACGCCGGGATGCGCGCCATGGACCATGCACAGCGCGTGCACCGCGTCGGCGAGATCGCGCAGCGGACGCGAGCCGCTCGCGAGTTCCTGCCGCCAATGGTGCACCCGCGACCCGTCGGCCGCGATGAGCGTCGCGATCGTACGGGCTGGCGAAGCCGGCCATGCGCTGGAAACCGATGCCACGTGGCGAAAACCTTCAGACAAGCCGTGGATGGCGTGGCGGCCCCGTGGCCGCGCCCATCCCTCCTGACGAAGGGGTTATACCGAAGCGCGTAAAGACGCGGTTTATGCGGTGTTATTCTTACAAAGATCAGGCGCGGATTGGTTGGGCAGGGAGCGGGGCATGCCCACATCCCATCACCCTAGCGAACGCCGGGGTCTCGCTGCGACCCGGCGCCGGGCTCGACGCAAGAGATCCGAGCTTTCGCCGGAATGACCAAGGGACCGAGGGGGGCTCCGCATCGGCGAGAGCCCGTGCCGGCACCCTATTGGTCGAGGAACGACCGCATCTTGCGGCTGCGGCTGGGGTGCTTGAGCTTGCGCAGCGCCTTGGCCTCGATCTGACGGATGCGTTCGCGGGTGACCGAGAACTGCTGGCCGACCTCTTCCAGCGTATGATCGGTGTTCATGCCGATGCCGAACCGCATGCGCAGCACACGCTCCTCGCGCGGGGTGAGGCTGGCGAGCACGCGCGTGACCGTCTCCTTTAGGTTGGCCTGGATCGCGGCGTCGACCGGGATGATCGCGTTCTTGTCCTCGATGAAGTCGCCGAGATGCGAATCCTCCTCGTCGCCGATCGGCGTCTCGAGGCTGATCGGCTCCTTGGCGATCTTCATCACCTTGCGGACCTTCTCGAGCGGCATCGAGAGGCGCTCCGCCATTTCCTCGGGCGTGGGCTCGCGGCCCTGCTCGTGAAGGAACTGGCGGCTGGTTCGGACGAGCTTGTTGATCGTCTCGATCATGTGGACCGGGATACGGATCGTGCGCGCCTGGTCCGCGATCGACCGCGTGATCGCCTGCCGGATCCACCACGTCGCGTAGGTGCTGAACTTGTAGCCGCGGCGATACTCGAACTTGTCCACCGCCTTCATCAGGCCGATATTGCCTTCCTGGATCAGATCCAGGAACTGCAAGCCACGGTTCGTGTATTTCTTCGCGATCGAGATAACGAGGCGCAGGTTCGCCTCGACCATTTCCTTCTTGGCGATCCGCGCTTCGCGCTCGCCCTTCTGGACCATGTTGACGATGCGGCGGAACTCGCCGAGCGCCATGCCCGTCTGCTGGCTGATCTCCGCGATCTCGCCGCGGATCCGGTCGACCGCGTCGGTCTCGGCGGCAGCGAAGGCGGCCCACTTCTTGTCGGCGCCCTTGACGGAGGCGATGAAGCCCTCGTCGAGTTCGTGCCCGACATAGCGATCGAGGAAGTCCTTGCGCGGCACCTTGTGGCGCTCGGCGAGGCGCAGCATCTGGCCGCCCAGCGCGGTCAGCCGGCGGTTATAGGCGTAGAGCTGGTCGACCAGATATTCGATCTTGGCGTTGTGGAACTGGACGCTCTCGACCTCGGCGGTCAGCTCCTCGCGCAGCTTGTGGTACTTGCGTTCGTCCGCGGCCGACAATTCCCCGCCCGCCGCCATCGCGTCGAGCCGGTTGCCCTGCATCTTCGAGAATTTCTTGTAGATCGCGGTAATGTTCGCGAACCGCTCGAGCGCCTGCGGCTTGAGCGTCTCCTCCATCTGCGCGAGGCTGAGGGTGTTGTCCTCCTCCTCGTCGTCCGACGGGCGCGGGGTGCGGCGCTCGGTCATGTCGTCGTCGTCGTCCGCCGCGGCGGGCTCCTCGGGCTCTTCCTCTTCCTTGAAGCTGGTGCCCGCGGTCTTCTCGCTGATCTCGCCGGTATCGTCCTCGGCGGCCTCGACCTGCTCCGCCGACGGCCCCTTCGAGAGCATCGCGTCGAGATCGAGGATCTCGCGCAGCTGCATCGTGCCTTCGTTGAGTGCGGTCGACCAGTCGATGATCGCGTTGAAGGTGATGGGCGATTCGCACAGCCCGAGGATCATCGTGTCGCGGCCGGCCTCGATCCGTTTGGCGATCGCGATCTCGCCCTCGCGGCTGAGCAGCTCGACCGCGCCCATTTCGCGCAGGTACATGCGGACCGGATCGTCGGTCCGGTCGATCGTCTCTTTCTTCTTCTCGGGGACGGGGGCGCTGTCGTCGCCCGAGGTGTCGACGGGCTCGGCGTCGTCGTCGTCGGCGCGTTCCTCGGTCTCGCCGTCCTCGCCGGCTTCCTCGTTCTCGACGATGTTGACGCCCATCTCGTTGAGCGCGGACATCACGTCCTCGAGCTGGTCCGACGACATCTGGTCCTGCGGCAGCGCGGCGTTCAGCTGGTCATAGGTGATGTACCCGCGCTTCTTGGCGCGGGCGATCAGCTTCTTGACGTCCGCATCGTTCAAGTCGATCAGCGGCGCGTCCCCGGTGTCGTTCGTCTCGGGTGCTTCCGCCATGTTCGCCTTCGCCATCAATCGTCCTCAGTACCAAGCGCGCGGGCGTCTTCGTTCGACTGCACAAGATTTGCAAGCCGCTCGTCGAGCGCACGTTGTTCTCTTACCAGCGACACCTGTCGTTCGAACGCCTCGTCGGTGAAGCGTGCCTGCATTGCGGACGTCGCATCCGCAAGCGCCGCGTCGACTTCGGGGCGGGCGACCAGAATGGCGATCGCCTCGTCCAGATCGTCACGGGCCTGCGCCGCATCTCCCGATCTCTGCGTGAAACTATAGGGCATCGTATCGGCTCTCAGCAGGTCCGTCGCGACTGCCTCGAACCCGGATTTCGCCAATATGGTGACGAGTCGCCGGCTATCAAGCGCCCCGTCGCGACGATGGTCCTCCAGCGCGACGTCGACCACCGCCTCGAACAGGCGGCCGAGCGCGCCGTCGGCCAGCTTTAGGCTGCCGAGCACCTCCATGTGACGCGCGATCTCGGCCGGATGGCGGATCAGCCCGGCGAGAACTGCCTTGGCGAGGACGCGATCGATCCCGCCCGCGTTGCGGAACGTCTTGGCATCCTCGGTGACGGGCGCGGGGGGCGGGGTCCATTTCTGGCCGGGCTTGCGTGGCGGTCGCGGCGTCCATTCGGGGCGCTTGCGCGCGAAGGCGTCGTCGAAGCGGTTGCGGAACTCCGACTGGTATTCGCTTTTCACCGAAGGGTCGGCAATCGTCTGTGCCAGATCGGACAGGCGGCGCTTGAGCCCAGCGCGCTGCTCGGGGGTCGCCAACGGTTCGGCGGCGAGTTCGTGCTTCCACAGGCGATCGGCGAGTGGCTCCGCCTCGCGGACCAGCGCCTCGAACGCCTGCGTGCCCTGCTGGCGGACGAGATCGTCGGGATCCTTGCTCTCGGGCAGAGTGACGAAGGCGAGGCTGCGGCCGGGTGCCAGCATCGGGAGCGCGCGGTGGGCGGCGCGGATCGCGGCCTTCTGCCCCGCTGCGTCGCCGTCGAAGCACAGGATGGGAACGTCGACCATCTTCCACAGCCGCTCGAGCTGGTGCTCGGTCAGCGCGGTGCCGAGCGGGGCGACCGCCTCGCCGATCCCGGCCTGCGCGAGCGCGATGACGTCCATATAGCCCTCGACCACGAACACGCGCGCGGTCTTGCGCACGGCCGGTGCGGCGCGATCGAGATTGTAGAGCGTGCGGCCCTTGTCGAAGAGCGGGGTGTCGGGGGAATTGAGGTATTTGGGCTCGCCCTCCCCGATGATGCGCCCGCCGAACGCGATCGTGCGCCCGCGCTGGTCGCGGATGGGGATCATCAGCCGCCCGCGGAACCGGTCGTAGGGCTCCTTGCCCTCGACGCTGATGAGCATCCCCGCCTCGACGAGGAGCGGGTCGCCATAGTCCTTGAGCGCGGCCTTGAGCTTGCCGCGGGTGTCGGGGGCGAAGCCGAGGCCGAAGTCGCGCGCGGTCTTGGCCGAGACGCCGCGCTTCTCCAGCACCGTGCGCGCGGTGGCGCCGGCGATGCCGTTCAGCTGCTCGGTGAACCACGACGCGGCGTCGGCCATCGCCTCGTGCAGGCCCTTCGCGCGCTCGGCCTTCTCGGCATCTCGGGCGGTGGGGGCGGGAACGTCGAGCCCCGCGGCCTGCGCCAATTCCTTCACCGCATCCATGAACGGCAAGCCGCGCTGGTCGGTCATCCAGCGGATCGCGTCGCCGTGCGCGGAGCAGCCGAAGCAGTGGTAGAAGCCCTTCTCGTCGTTGACGTAGAAGCTGGGCGTCTTCTCCTGGTGGAACGGGCAGCAGCCCTTGTACTCGCGGCCGGCCTTGGTGAGCTTGGTCGTCTTGCCGATGAGCGTCGACAGCGAAGTGCGGACGCGGAGTTCGTCGAGGAATTGCGGGGTGAGGGTCATGGCTGCGTCCTCCCCCTCCCGCATGCGGGAGGGGGCTGGGGGGTGGGCGCCCGGCTCGTCTCGCGCGCGGCGGTTGCGATCGCGTCGAGCACGCCTGCCATGTTCGTCGTCAGGTCGTTGTTCCAGAATCGGAGGACGCGGTGGCCCGCGTTCTCGATCGCGTTTGTCCGCTTCGCGTCATAGTCCGCCGCGTCGACGTGCTGGCTGCCGTCGAGTTCGATCGCGAGTCTGTGCGAGCGGCAAAGAAAATCGCAGAAATACCCGGCGATCGGCATCTGACGGCTGAATTTGAGGCCGAGCAGGCGGCTGCCCTTCAATTGGCGCCAGAGCAGGTGTTCCGCGCCGGAGGCGGCGTTACGGAGGTCGCGTGCCCGGTCCGTCGGGCGCGCGAGTTTGAACCGGGCGCCCACCCCTCGATCCCCTCCCGCAGGCGGGAGGGGAGGAAGAAGGGTGTTTCCGCTCATCCTACGCCAAAGCCGCCTTCACCAGCCCGCTCGCCTTGCTCATGTCGAGCGAGGCCGCGTGGCGCGCCTTCAGCTCCGCCATCACGCGGCCCATGTCCTTCATTCCCGTCGCGCCCAGTTCCGTCTTGATCGCGAGGATCGCGGCGGTCGTTTCCGCCTCGCTCATCTGCGCGGGGAGAAAGCGTTCGATCACCGCGACCTCGGCCTTCTCCGCGTCGGCGAGTTCCTGGCGGCCGCCCTTCTCATACATCTCGATCGATTCGCGGCGCTGCTTGACCATCTTCTGGAGCACCTCGACCACGACCGCGTCGTCGTCGGCGGGCGCGGGGCCGGTGCGCAGTTCGATGTCGCGGTTCTTGATCGCGGACTGGATCAGCGAGACGGCGTTCCGCGTCTCCTTGTCGCCCGCCTTCATCGCGGTGAGCTGGGCGGCCTTGATGTCGTCGCGAATCATGCGGGTCTTTCGTCGTCGTTGCGGCAAGCGCGTGAGCCTAGCCGATCGTGGGGGATACGTGAACCGGTTGACGCGGGGGGGGGCTGTCTCTAGCGAGCGGGGCTTAGCGACATCGCCGACAAATCTCATGGAGTGCCTGCCCGAAATGGCCGACGCCACACCTTCTGCCGCGCCCGTTCCGCAGCCCGCCATGACGCAACCGGCGGGCGCGACCGGCGTCCTCGTCCTCGCCAGCGGCGAGGTGGCGTGGGGGCGCGGCTTCGGCGCCGAGGGGCAGGCGGCGGGCGAGGTGTGCTTCCACACCGCAATGACCGGATACCAGGAGATCATGACCGACCCGTCGTTCGCGGGGCAGGTCATCACCTTCACCTTCCCGCATATCGGCAATGTCGGCGCGAACCCCGACGACGTCGAGGCGGACGCGCCGCACGCGCTGGGCATGATCGTGCGCGAGGACGTGACCGCGCCGTCGTCGTTCCGCGCGGTCGAGCGGCTCGACGGGTGGATGAAGCGGCATGCGCGGATCGGGCTGTCTGGGATCGACACGCGCGCGCTGACGCGGCGGATCCGGGGCGGCGGCGCGCCCAACGGCGTGATCGCGCATTCGGCGGCGGGCGAGTTCGACATTCCGGCGCTGCTTGCGATGGCGCGGGCCTGGCCCGGGCTCGAGGGGATGGACCTCGCGAAGTCCGTGACGGCGGAGACGCATTTCGGCTGGGGTGAAAGTGGGGAAGGTGGCGTCTGGCGCTTGGGCTTCGGCTATTCTTCTCCCCTCCCGCTTGCGGGAGGGGCCGGGGGTGGGCTCGCGGCCAATTCGACCGATACCGCTGATGGTGAGCGCGAGCCCACCCCTGACCCCTCCCGCAAGCGGGAGGGGAACGAGAAGCCCCATGTCGTCGCGATCGATTATGGCAGCAAGCACAACATCTTCCGCAACCTCGTTCACGCGGGCGCGAAGGTGTCGGTGGTGCCCGCGACCGCGTCGTTCGACGAGGTGATGGCGCTCGCCCCCGACGGGATCTTCCTGTCGAACGGCCCCGGCGATCCCGCCGCGACGGGGGAGTATGCGGTGCCCGTCATCCGGCGGTTGCTGGAGACGAAGCTGCCGCTGTTCGGCATCTGCCTCGGCCACCAGTTGCTCGGGCTCGCGGTGGGCGCGCGGACGACCAAGATGTTCCAGGGGCATCGCGGCGCCAACCATCCGGTCAAGCGGCTGAGCGACGGTGCGGTCGAGATCACCAGCATGAACCACGGCTTCGCGGTCGAACGCGACACGCTGCCCGAGGGCGTGCGCGAGACGCATGTGTCGCTGTTCGACGGCAGCAATGCGGGGCTGGAGCTGGAGGACGGGCGTGCGTTTTCGGTGCAGTATCACCCCGAGGCGAGTCCGGGGCCGCAGGATAGTTTCTATCTGTTCGAGCGGTTCGTGGGGATGTTGCGGTGAAGTTTCCTGCATCGAGAGGCGAGCACGGTGGTAAAAAGAACGCCTTTTCGCCAGGGGTTTGGTTAGCGACGCCACTGATTGCGACATTGGTTCCAATGGCGGTATATGCACCTACGTGGGCCGCAGTCTCGATGTTCGTACTAGTGATGGTTGTCGTGATGGTGTTGCTTGCTGTTTTTGTTCGGCACTCGCTTAACGATCCCGATCAACTTCGTTCAGAAGAATATGGCTTAGCTAAAAGCGCTCTTAATATGTATGGACAGAAATCACTGCCTGCTGATGATTTGGTGGCGATAATATCATCAAAGCCGGTTACGTTGGTAGAATACCAGGAGAAGCAAAGTGAACGCTAAGGTGTTTGCAATTGCCATCAATGAATCAATGATTGATGAAGGACTTCCTCCTTTTCATCGGGTATTGACAACTTTTAATGGATTGTTTGACTGGTGGAACTTTATTCCAGGAGTTTATATAGTCCGTTCAAATACTGTGGCTAGGGACTTAAGCAATCAAATCAGGGCCGCATACCCAAGCTTACATTTTCTGATAATTGAAATGAATAGGGCAGGCTACGAAGGTGGACTTCCGCAAGAGGCGTGGACCAGCTTGGTTGAAAAGCTGAAGGATCACGATGATCCCGCGAGAAAGATTTAAGTAAAATGCCCAAACGCACCGACATCTCCTCCATCCTCGTGATCGGCGCGGGGCCGATCGTCATCGGGCAGGCGTGCGAGTTCGATTATTCGGGCACGCAGGCGATCAAGGCCTTGAAGGAAGAGGGCTATCGCATCGTCCTGGTCAATTCGAACCCGGCGACGATCATGACCGATCCGGAGCTGGCGGACGCGACCTATGTCGAGCCGATCACGCCGGAAGTGGTCGCGCGGATCATCGAGAAGGAGCGGCCCGACGCGGTCCTGCCGACGATGGGCGGGCAGACCGCGCTCAACACCGCGCTGGCGCTGTTCCACGACGGCACGCTGGAAAAGTTCGGCGTGACGATGATCGGTGCGGATGCGGAGGCGATCGACAAGGCGGAGGACCGGCTCAAGTTCCGCAACGCGATGGACAAGATCGGGCTCGAGTCTGCGCGCTCGGCGATCGCGCATACGCTGGAGGAAGCGCTGGCGGCGCTCGAGCGGACCGGGCTACCGTCGATCATCCGGCCGAGCTTCACGATGGGCGGATCGGGCGGCGGCATCGCATACAACCGCGAGGAGTTCGTCGAGATCGTCCGCAAGGGGCTGGACCTGTCGCCGACAACCGAGGTGCTGATCGAGGAATCGCTGCTCGGCTGGAAGGAATATGAGATGGAAGTGGTCCGCGACCGCGCGGACAATTGCATCATCATCTGCTCGATCGAGAATGTCGATCCGATGGGCGTCCATACCGGCGACTCGATCACCGTCGCGCCCGCCCTGACGCTGACCGACAAGGAATACCAGATCATGCGCAATGCATCGATCGCGGTGCTTCGCGAAATCGGTGTGGAAACAGGCGGTTCGAACGTGCAGTTCGCGGTCAATCCGAAGGATGGCCGGCTGATCGTCATCGAGATGAATCCGCGCGTGTCGCGCTCGTCGGCGCTGGCGTCGAAGGCGACGGGTTTCCCGATCGCCAAGGTCGCGGCGAAGCTGGCGGTGGGGTATACGCTCGACGAGATCACCAACGACATCACGGGCGCCACCCCGGCGGCGTTCGAGCCGACCATCGATTACGTCGTGACGAAGATCCCGCGCTTCGCGTTCGAGAAGTTCAAGGGCGCCGAGGCGACGCTGGGCACCGCGATGAAGTCGGTCGGCGAGGTGATGGCGATCGGGCGCAACATCCACGAGAGCATGCAGAAGGCGCTGCGCGGGCTCGAAACCGGGCTGAGCGGGTTCAACCATGTCGATGCGCTGATCGGCGCGCCGCGTGTTGAGATCGAGGCCGCGCTCGCCTCGCCGACGCCGGACCGGTTGCTGGTGGCGGCGCAGGCATTGCGCGAAGGCTTCACGGTCGCCGAGGTGCACGCGATCGCGAAGTACGATCCGTGGTTCCTCGAGCGGATCGCGGAGATCGTCGCGGCCGAGAACGAGGTGATGGAGCACGGGCTGCCGATCGAGGCGCAGGGCATGCGGCGGCTCAAGGCGATGGGGTTCAGCGACAAGCGGCTCGCGTGGCTGGCGTTGCAGTCGGCCAATCTGCGCGGGATGATGCGGGGGATCGCCCGCGGTTCCGGGCTGATCCACGAGGTCGTCAAGGCGATGACCGGCGGGGTGACGGAGGACGAGGTGCGCGCGCACCGTGTGAAGCTGGGCGTGCGGCCCGTCTTCAAGCGGATCGACACCTGCGCCGCGGAGTTCGATGCGAAGACGCCGTACATGTATTCGACGTACGAGGCGCCGATGTTCGGCGAGCCGGAGTGCGAATCGCAGCCGACGTCCGCCAAGAAGGTGGTGATCCTGGGCGGCGGGCCGAACCGGATCGGGCAGGGGATCGAGTTCGACTATTGCTGCTGCCATGCGTGCTTCGCGCTGGCGGATGCGGGCTACGAGACGATCATGGTCAACTGCAACCCGGAGACGGTCAGCACCGACTATGACACGTCGGACCGGCTCTATTTCGAACCGCTGACCGCGGAGGACGTGCTGGAGATCCTGCATGTCGAGCAGCAGAACGGCACGCTGGCGGGGGTGATCGTCCAGTTCGGCGGGCAGACGCCGTTGAATCTCGCTCGCTCGCTGGAGGCGGCGGGGATTCCGATCCTGGGGACGACGCCCGACGCGATCGACCTGGCGGAGGATCGCGAGCGGTTCGCGGCGCTGGTGAGCAAATTGAAGCTGTTGCAGCCGTCGAACGGCCTCGCCCGCAGCCGCGACGAGGCGATCGTGGCGGCGGAGCGGATCGGTTATCCGGTGCTGATGCGGCCGAGCTATGTGCTGGGCGGGCGCGCGATGGAGATCGTCGACACACCCGCGCAGCTCGACGACTATATCGCGACCGCGGTGCAGGTGTCGGGCGACTCGCCGGTGCTGATCGACCAGTATCTGCGCGACGCGATCGAGGTTGACGTCGACGCGATCTGCGACGGTGAGGACGTGGTGGTCGCGGGCGTGCTCCAGCATATCGAGGAGGCGGGCGTCCATTCGGGCGACAGCGCGTGCTCGATCCCGCCCTATTCGCTGTCGGCGGAGATCATCGCGGAGATCGAGCGGCAGACGGTCGCGCTGGCGCACGGGCTGTCGGTGAAGGGGCTGATGAACATCCAGTTCGCGGTCAAGGACGGGCTGGTCTACCTCATCGAGGTGAATCCGCGCGCGTCGCGGACGGTGCCGTTCGTCGCCAAGGCGATCGGGGCGCCGATCGCGAAGATCGCGGCGCGGGTGATGGCGGGCGAGATGCTGCGCGACCTGCCGTCGATCGACCGCCACATCCCCTATTATGCGGTGAAGGAGGCGGTGTTCCCCTTCAATCGCTTCCCCGGGATCGATCCTGTGTTGTCGCCGGAGATGAAGTCCACCGGCGAAGTCATGGGGATCGCGAGCGATTTCACCACCGCCTTCGCCAAGGCGCAGCTGGGTGCGGGGACGGTGCTGCCGACCGCGGGCGCGGTCTTCGTCAGCGTCAAGGACGGCGACAAGCCGCAGATCGTGCCCGCGGTGCGATCGCTGATCGCGGCCGGGTTCACGATCGTCGCGACCGGCGGGACCGCGGACTATCTCGCGCGTGCGGGGCTGGTGGTGGAGACGGTCAACAAGGTCGCGCAGGGCCGGCCGCATATCGTCGACCGGATCAAGGACGGGCGGATCGACCTGATCTTCAACACCACCGAGGGGTGGCAGAGCCTGAAGGATTCGCAGCCGATCCGCGCGTCTGCGCTGGCGCAGCGGATCCCGTACTTCACGACGGGGCCCGCCGCGGTCGAGGCGGCGAAGGCGATCGCGGCCGCGACCGGACCCGAATCGGCGCGAAACCTTGAAGTACGCCCGCTGCAGTCCTATTATTCGCAATCGCACAATTGATCCCCCAGACAATCGCGTGCTGTGCGAAAGCGGCCGACAGGGAGGCCGCTTCGGGGACGGGGCTTTGACGAAGGACTGTAGGCGATGGCGACCGTCGAGAAGATGCCGATGCTCCAGGAGGGGTACGAGAAACTCCATACCGAGCTGAAGCGCCTGAAAGCCGAACGCCCGACGATCGTCGATGCGATCGAGGAAGCGCGCGCACACGGCGACCTTTCGGAAAACGCCGAATATCATGCCGCCAAGGAGCGGCAGGGCCAGATCGAGGCGTCGATCGCCGATATCGAGGACAAGCTGAGCCGTGCGCAGATCATCGATCCGCGCGACCTGTCGGGTGACAAGATCGTGTTCGGCGCGACCGTGACGCTGATCGACGAGGACGACAAGCCGGTGAAATACCAGATCGTCGGCCAGACCGAGGCGGACGCGAAGACCGGGCGGATCAGCTACAACTCGCCGCTGGGCCGGGCTTTGATCGGGCGCAATCTCGACGACGAGATCGAGGTGACGGTGCCGTCGGGAGACCGCTGGTATTCGGTGTCGAAGGTGGAATTCATCTGACGCGGATGGACTGGCGGCAGGCGCCGGCCACGGTAGCGATCGCGGCGATGACCGCGGTCGCATCCGGGGTGATCCTCGCGCTCGGGTGGTTGCCGGATGCGGCGGTCGGTGGCGGGTTCATACCCTTGCGGTTCGATTCTGCGGTGGCAAACGATCCGGGGTTTCCGATGCCGGCCTTGCTGACGCCGCTGACGGCGACGCTGATCCATGGCGGCATCGCGCATCTGGCGCTCAATCTGGTGATGCTGGTCTATTGCGGCCTGTTCGCGGAGCGGGCGGTGGGGTCTTTGGGCGTCGTCTCCCTGTATCTGGTCGGCGCCTATGCCGCGGCGCTCGGGCATTTCGCGTTCGAGACGGACTCGATGACGCCGATGATTGGCGCGTCGGGTGCGATCTCCGCGGTCGTCGGCGCCTATGCGCTGCTGTTCGGCGAGCGGCGCGCGCAGCCGTTGGGGCCGGTGCCGGGCGAGGTGGTGCATGTTGCATGGCTGGCAGCGGCGTGGATCGGGATCCAGTTGCTCATCGGTTATGCGGGCATGGGCGGCGGAGTCGGTACGATCGCCATCGGCGCGCATATCGGCGGGTTCATCGCGGGGCTGCTGATGGCCAAGCCCTTGCTGCTGTGGCGCTACCGCCATGCCTGATGCGCCGATCGCGATGCCCGAGGCATTGGCGGTTGTGGTCGCGGGCTATCGGTGGACACGCGACACGGCGGGCGAGTCGGGCGGAGCGGTATTTCGTCTGGACACCGAGGGGCGGGCGACTCTCTATCTGAAGCACGGCATCGGGCGGGTTGCCTCCGACGTCATGGACGAGGCGGCGCGGTTGCGCTGGCTGGCGGGGCGGATTGCGGTTCCCGAGGTCGTCCAGTTCGTGGCGACACGCGGCGCGGCCTGGTTGTTGACGACCGCGATGGCGGGGCGGACCGCGGACGATATCCTGGAGGAAGATCCGCGCGCACTGCCGACGATCGTCGCGGGTGCGGCGGGGTTCCTCAAGCAGATCCATGCGCTGCCGGTCGCGACCTGCCCGTTCGAGGCGGGGCATGCGTTTCGGCTGGCCGCCGCGCGCGCGAACATCGATGCGGGGCGGGTCGACGAGGAGGATTTCGACGACGATCATGCGGGGTGGTCGGCAGAGAACGTTTGGGCGGAACTCGCCTCGCTCCAGCCGTTCGCGGCGGAGCGGGTAGTGACGCATGGCGACTATTCGCTGGGCAATCTGCTTTTCGCCGAGGGCCAAGTGACCGGGTGCATCGACGTCGGCCGTGTCGGCGTCGCGGATCCGTATCAGGACATCGCGATCCTCTGGCAGAATCTGGGGGCGTTCGGCCCGGAGGCGCAGGCGATGTTCGTCGCGGCGATGGGGGTGGAGATCGATGCGCGGCGGTTGCGGTTCCACCGCTGTCTCGACGAACTGTTCTAGACCCATTCGTCACCCAGGCGGAGGCCGGGATCCACGTCTCCAGGCAGTGGCCGGTTCGGGCAATCGGGGACGGGTGGATCCCGGCCTTCGCCGGGACGACGGTGATGAGTGACGAGCGCTATTCCGCCGCCGGCGGCGATAGCAGATCAGGCTCGAGCAGGCGGTGAAGGTGGACGACGACATACTTCATCTCTGCATCGTCGACGGTGCGCTGCGCCGCGCCGCGCCATGCCTTTTCAGCGCTCGCATAGTCCGCGAACACACCGACGATGTCGATCGACGAGAGGTCGCCGAATTCGAGCGTGCGCGGATCGGTGACGCGACCGCCGAAGACGAGATGGAGTTTGCTCATGAAGAAAAGGCCCCGGGGAGAGTGATCCCCGAGGCCTTACATTGCGGTGCAGCAGGTTTGAAGCGCTATCGCGCCTTGACCTGATCCTTGCCCGCTTGCGCGGCGGCTGTTCCCGCCGACGTCGCAGCCTTGAGCAGGTTGTCGACCAGCGACTTCGCCTGGCCCTTCGCGGCGTCGCGACTGATGCCCAGGTCGGCGAGTTCGTTGCGCCCGGTTTCCTTGGCGGCGGCGAAGGCGGCAGCTGCGGCGGCGGCGACCTTGCTGCCGACCGGGGCAAGCAATGCTT
Organism: Sphingomonas sp. Ell38C01; assembly: GCF_055231975.1. Taxonomy (NCBI): domain Bacteria; kingdom Pseudomonadati; phylum Pseudomonadota; class Alphaproteobacteria; order Sphingomonadales; family Sphingomonadaceae; genus Sphingomonas; species Sphingomonas sp. Ell38C01. The sequence goes on from NZ_JBUYVA010000001.1 coordinate 1,943,225, forward strand.
TCTCGCGCTGGCTGCGCGGGAGGACTGCGGCGACGAGCGCACCGAGCGCTAGGCCTCCGACGATCACGCCAAGCGGGTTGGTCTCGATCGTCTGTGCGGTCTGGCGCGCGGTCTCGCGGGCCTTGTCGCGCGAGGCATCGACGGCATGCTCGGCCTTCTCGCGCGCGGAATCATAAGCGTGCGTGGCGCGCTCCTTGGCCGAATCGATGCCATCGCGGATTTTCCCGGACAGGTCGTGATCGGTGTTCGCGTCGGTCATCGGTGCTTCCTTTCGCGGGCAGATCGCCCGCAGTCGATTGGATGGTCGAACGTTCCAGCGCGCGCGGGGTTGCCTAGGACTTGTCGCGGCGATGACGGATCGCGTCGGTGATATGGCGACGCGCGAGCAGCGCACCGACGATCGCGATCGCACCGGCGATCTTGCCGGGATTGTTGCGCGCGACCTCGGCACCAGTTCGCAGCGCGCGTTCGCTCGTATCGGTAATGCCGTCGACAGCATCGCGCGCCATCGACCGTGGATCGAGCTTCGCCTGAAGCGCGGTGGTGGTCGACTGAAGACGCTCGCGCGCGGCGGCGGCACGAGCTTCGGCGGCCTGGAGTTCGGTCATGGCGTCACTTCTGCGTTAAGGCGGGCCTTGCCGATCAGCGCGAGGATCAGCACGATCGCGACCGTCGTCCCGACCACGACCAAGGTCGCCCAACCCGGGCCGATGCGCGGCGCGAGCGTCGCGATCAGCCCCACGAGCAGCGCGATCAATGCCGCCAAGGCAAGCATGCCAGCCGCGGCGAACATCATGCCCGCGGCCTTGTAGCGCGTGACCTTGTCGAGCAGGCGCGCCTTCTGGAGCGCGATCTCCGCGCTCGCGACCTCTCGCGCATCGGTGGCGAGCTGTGTCACCAACGTCGCGAGCCCCGCATCGTCACGCTCCTCCCTGAGCATCGCGATCAGGCCCCGTCGCGCTGGTCGAGGCCGGAGGAGAGCAGCCGCGCGACGACGAAGCCGACCGCCGCCGCCGCACCGATCGCGACTGCCGGGCTCTTTCGGACGAAGTCGCGGACGGTTTCCGCAAGCTCGTCGACGCTCTTGTCGCCGAGCGACGACGACAAAGACTGCACGCTTTCCGCGGCAGTGCGGGCGTACTGGCCGTATTGCTCGCCCAGCTTCTCGTCGACCGAGCCGGCGGCGTCGGTAAGCATCTGCGACAGCTGGTCGAGCGCGCCGGTGGCCTTGGCCTTGCCGTCTTCCGCGAAGGCGAGTGCCTTGTCGGTCGCCTGGGTGCGCAAGTCCGCGCCCTTGTCCTTGATCGTCGCCTTGACGTCGTCGAGGCGGCCGGCGGGATCCGGACGGGCGGACGCCGACGCGGTCACGTCGGCATCGGTCATCGGCGTTAGCCCGGCGGCGGGGCCATCGATGGAATTGGTGTCGGCCATGGGGCAAAATCCCTCTTGCAGAATTGGGCGGTATCGAAACGGAAAACCGGTGCGGGGGCCCCGCGGTTCCATCGCGAATTGCCGTGGCGGACGCCGGGCGATAGAGGCATGCCCGACACCTGCTTCGAAATCTGTAGAAGGATCGTTTCGTGACCGCAATCATCGACGTCCATGGCCGTATGATCCTCGACAGCCGGGGCAACCCGACGGTCGAAGTCGAAGTGATGCTGGAGGATGGCGGGTTCGGACGCGCGGCGGTGCCGTCGGGCGCGTCGACCGGCGCGCACGAGGCGGTCGAGAAACGCGACGGCGACAAGGCGCGCTGGGGTGGCAAGGGCGTCGACCAGGCGGTCGCGGCGGTCAACGACGAGATCGCGGATGCGGTGCTGGGGATGGAAGCCGAGGACCAGCTCGAGCTCGACCAGGCGCTCATCAAGCTGGACGGGACCGAGAACAAGTCGCGGCTTGGCGCCAACGCGATCCTTGGCGTCAGCCTCGCCGCCGCCAAGGCCGCCGCGGACTCGCGCGGTTTGCCGCTGTACCGCTATGTGGGCGGCGTCTCGGCGCATGTCCTGCCGGTGCCGATGATGAACATCATCAATGGCGGCGAGCATGCCGACAACCCGATCGACTTCCAGGAATTCATGATCGTGCCGGTGGGCGCGTCGAGCATCGTCGAGGCGGTGCGCTGCGGATCGGAAATCTTCCACACGCTCAAGAAGGGGCTGAGCGAGAAGGGGCTGGCGACGTCGGTCGGCGACGAGGGCGGGTTCGCGCCCAATATCGGCAGCACCACCGAGGCGCTCGACTTCATCATGACGTCGATCGAGAAGGCGGGGTATACGCCGGGCGACGACGTGATGCTCGCGCTCGACTGCGCGGCGACCGAGTTCTTCAAGGGCGGCAAGTACGACATTTCCGGGGAGGGCAAGATCCTCGAGCCCGGCGCGATGGCCGAGTATCTGGCGGATCTCGTTGCGCGCTATCCGATCTTCTCGATCGAGGACGGGATGGCCGAGGACGATTTCGAGGGCTGGAAGGCGCTGACCGACCTGTGCGGCGACAAGTGCCAGCTGGTCGGCGACGACCTGTTCGTGACGAATCCGAAGCGGCTGAAGGACGGGATCGCGCAGGGGCTGGCGAATTCGCTGCTGGTGAAGGTCAACCAGATCGGCACGCTGAGCGAGACGCTCGAGGCGATCCGCATCGCCGAGCGCGCGCGCTACACCGCGGTGATGAGCCACCGGTCCGGCGAAACCGAGGATTCGACGATCGCCGATCTCGCGGTCGCGACGAACTGCGGGCAGATCAAGACGGGCAGCCTCGCGCGATCGGACCGGTTGGCGAAGTACAACCAGCTGATCCGGATCGAGGAAGAGCTGGGCGATGCGGCGCGCTATGCCGGGCGGGATGTTCTTCGAACGCGCTGAAATCGCTTGATTCGGTGCGCGGTTCGCGCGAGAATCGGGTTAATGCGTCAGAAACCCTCTTCCCGCGCGAACCGGCCGCCCAAGATGCGCTCGATGCTGCGTCGCGCGATCGTGCCCGCGGCGGCGCTGAGCGTGATGACGTTCTTCGGGGCGAATGCGGTGTTCGGCGCGAATGGCGTGGTCGCGTTCGGCGATTACAGGCGCCAGCTCGACCGGCGCGAGAAGGATTTCGTGAAGCTCGACCAGCAGCGCGAGATGCTGCGCAATCGCGTGGCGCTGCTCGATCCGCGGCATGCAAACCCGGACATGGTGGACGAACTGGTGCGGCGGAAGCTGAACGTCGCGCACCCGGACGAGGTTATCGTTCCGCTGGATTGAAAAGGGGTGGCCGAGCCCGACTAATTTCGGTTGGGACCCCGGACTTGATCCGGGGCCCGATTTTCCTCGAATGTACCGCGAGGAAGACGCCGGACCCCGGATCAAGTCCGGGTAACGGAACGTCGGGGGCGGCACCCCGGCTGGGAACCGCCCCGTATCGCGTTATCGCCCCAGGAACGTCAGCAGATCGTTCGTGAGCCGCGGGCCCTCGGTGACCGTCAGGCCGTGCGGCGCGCCGTCATATTCGACGAGCTGGCTGTTCGCGATGCCCTTGGCGGCGGCGCGGCCGCTGGTGTCGATCGGCACGGTCTTGTCGTCGGTGCCGTGGACGATCAGCGTGGGGACGCGGAAGGCGGGGAGGTCGCCCCGGAAGTCGGTGTGGCCGAAGCTATTCGCGCATTCGAGGACGGCCTTCAGGCTGCCCTGCATCGCGAGGCGCCATGCCCATTCGATCCGCGCCTCGCTGACGGGGCTGGTGATGTAGCTGACGCCGTAGAAGTCCTTGAGGAACGTCTTGAAGAAGTCCGGGCGATCCTTGCGGATGCCGTCCGCGATCTGCTGGAGCTGGTCCTCGGGAACGCCGTGCGGGTTGTCGTCGGCCTTGAGCATATAGGGGACGACCGAGCTGATGAGCCCGGCTGCGATCACGCCCTGGCCACCGTGGCGCGACATGTAGCGCGCAACCTCTCCGCCGCCCATCGAGAAGCCGACGAGCGTCGCGTCGGCGTCCGCGCCGGTTTCCTTCATGACGTCGGCGAGGTCGTCCGCCAGCGTGTCGTACTCGTAGCCGGTCCAGGGCTGCGCCGAGCGGCCGAACCCGCGGCGATCATAGGCGATCGCACGGAAACCGGCCTCCGCGAGCGCGACCGCCTGGTCGTCCCAGCTGTCGGCGGAGAGCGGCCAGCCGTGGATCAGGATGACGGGGCGGCCGCTGCCCCAGTCCTTGACGTAGAGATCGGTGCCGTCGCGGGTCTTGATATAGGGCATGGTCGCTCCTGCGCATCGTCGTGAGGATGCCAAGAGTAACCCGTCGATCGGCGCGACGTTCCGGCGCCGTCAGCGCGTTTGCCGGAGGGTGGGGATCTCGTCGCGGGTTTCGGTGAGGCTCGGGTTGCGGATCGAGGGACGCAGCCGCGCGACGCTGCACAGGCCCGCGACCAGCGCGAGCGCGGCGGCGACGAGCGGGGGGACGCTGCCTGCACCGATCCCCCAGGCGAGCAGCGCGGCGACCAGCGTCGCGCCCGTCGTCTGCCCCGCGAGGCGGACGGTCGAGACGAGCCCGCCCGCGGCGGCGGCGCGATCGCGCGGGGCCGAGCCGACGATTAGGCGCGCATTGGGCGGCAGGTAGGTGCCGAATCCCGAGCCGCACAGCGCCATTCGCCACGCGACATCGAAATAACTCGGGTGCGCGGGGAGGAATGCGATCAGCAGCAGCGCCGCGATCGAGATGACCATGCCGACCCCGCCGAGAAGCCCCGCCGGAATCCGGTCCGACAGATAGCCCGACAGCGGCGCGACGATCATGTTCGTCATCGGCCACGGCGCGATCGCGGCGCCGATCAGCGCGGCGGAGAAGCCGAGCTCGTGGAGGCGGAACGGGGTGGAGATGAGCAACGTCATCGAGGCGGTGAAGGCCACGAACCCGCCGAATGCCGACAGCGCCAGCACCGGGCGGGCGAGAAGGTCGACGGGGAGGATCGGCGCGGCCTCGCCGCGCTCGCGGCGGACGAAGTAGATGCCGATGACGATCCCGACGAGCACGATGGCGGCGGAGACGACGGGGCTGTCGCCGTGGACCGCGCTTTCCGCGCCGCCGATGATGAGCCCGAACATCGCCGCGCACATCACCGCGCCGGGCAGGTCGAAATGCGTCGAGCGCGGCGCAGGATCGGGGATCGCGCGCCCGAACAGCAGGCTGAGCAACGCGAACGGGATCGCGCTGGCGAAAACCCACGGCCACGGCGCGATCGACAAAACGAGCCCCCCGATCGTCGGCGCGATCGCCGCGGAGCTGCTGACGACGAGCGAGTTGAGCCCGAGCCCGCGGCCGAGCTGGTTGGCGGGATAGGTCTGGCGGATCAGCGCGGAGGCGACAGCCAGCACGCCTGCCGCGCCCAGCGCCTGCACCGCGCGGACGATGAGGAGGAACGGCAAGCTCTTGGCGAAGAAGCACAGCAACGTCGCGATCGCGAAGATAGCCTGCCCCGCCTGGTACGTCTTCTTGAGCCCGATCCGCTCGCCTAGCCCCGCGAACGGCAGCAGCAGCATGACGAGCATCACCTGATAGACGGTGACGATCGAGACGACTGCGCTTTCGTCGACCTGCAGGTCCCGCGCGATCGTCGGCAGCGCGACGTTGGCGACGCCGCCGTCGATGATGACGAGCGCGGAGCCGAACGACATCGCGGCGATCGCGACGTAGCGGCGGGGGGTGGGGAGGCCGTCCTGCATGGCACTCGTCGATAGCGCGGATTGCCGGGGGCGCAATCGCTTGGCATGACGGGACATTCCTTCAGGAGACCATGATGCGTCCGATCCTCGTTGCCGCCTCCATGATCGCGCTTGCCGCCACACCCGCGCTCGCGCAGACCGCGGCGATGACCAAGCCAGCCGCCGATACCGCGACCGATCCGTACATCTGGCTGGAGGACAAGGACGGCGCGAAGCCGCTGGCGTGGGTGGAAGCGGAGAATGCGCGAACCTTGCCGCGGCTGGAAAACGACCCGCGCTACAAGCAATTCCAGGCCGAGGCGTTCGCGATCGCCTCCGCCAAGGATCGCATCCCGATGCCCTCCATGCTCGCGGGAAGGATCGTCAATTTCTGGCGCGACGCGTCGCATCCCCAAGGCATCTGGCGCGCGACGACCGAGGTGAGCTACGCCACCGCGACGCCCGAATGGACGACGCTGATCGATCTCGATGCGCTGTCGAAGGCGGAGGGCAAGAAGTGGGTGTGGAAGGGGGCGACCTGCCTCGATCCCGCCGAGACGAAGTGCCTCGTCGCGCTGAGCGAGGGCGGCGAGGATGCGGTGACGTATCGCGAGTTCGACCTGACGACCGCGCGATTCGTCGAGGGCGGGTTCGTGCTGCCGACCGCCAAGCAGGACGCGACCTGGGTCGATGCGGACACGTTGCTCGTGTCACGCGACTGGGGGGCGGGGACGCTGACCCAGTCCGGCTATCCCTTCGTTGTGAAGCTGGTGAAGCGCGGCGCGCCGCTGGCGAGCGCGACCGAGGTGTATCGCGGCGCGGAAACCGACCAGGGCAGCACCGGCACCGGCGTGCTGACCGACGACAAGGGCAATCGCGCGATCCTGATCTCGCGAGCCAAGACGTTCTTCGGCGCGGACCGGCTGCTGTGGACGCCTTCGGGGACGGTAAAGCTGGAGATCCCCGATCGCGCCGCGCCGGTCGGGATGGTCGACGGGCAGGTGATCTTCCAGACGAGCGACCCCTGGGGCGCGATCCCGACCGGGTCGATCGCCGCCGCGCCGCTGGCGCAGGTGAGGACGGGCAAGTTCATCCCGACGCTGATCTTCGCGCCGACGCCGCGCCAGTCGGTCGAGCAGGTGCGGACGACGAAGTCGCGCGTGGTCGCGGCGATCTACGACAATGTTCGCGGGCGCGCGATGGTGTTCGCGCCATCGAAGAGTGGCTGGACGTCGTCGCGGATCGCGTTCCCGGACAATGTCTCGATCGGGATCGGATCGACCAACGAGACGAGCGACACCGCCTATCTGACGGTCGACGGGTTCCTCGATCCGACGACGCTGTATCGCACCGACGTGGCGGCGAAGGCCGCGCCCGTCGCGGTCAAGTCGCTGCCCGCGCGGTTCGATGCGTCGGGCAGCGTCGTCGAGCAGTTCGAGGCGACGTCGAACGACGGGACGAAGGTGCCGTATTTCGTCGTGCGGCCCCGGGGCGCGAAGCTCGACGGGACGATCCCGACGCTGATGACCGCCTATGGCGGGTTCGAGGTGTCGCGGCTGCCGAGCTATCTGGGCACGGTCGGCAAGCTGTGGCTGGAGCGCGGCGGCGCCTATGTCCTCGCCAACATCCGCGGCGGCGGCGAGTTCGGGCCGAAATGGCACGACGCCGGGCGCAAGACGAAGCGGCAGGTGATCTACGACGATTTCGCGAGCGTCGCGAAGGACCTGTTCACGCGGAAGATCACGTCAGCGCAGAAGCTGGGCATCTATGGCGGATCGAACGGTGGCTTGCTGATGGGCGTGGAGTTCAACCAGCATCCCGATCTGTGGAAGGCGGTGACGATCCAGGTGCCGCTGCTCGACATGCTGCGCTACGAGGGAATCGCGGCGGGCTATTCGTGGGTCGACGAATATGGCTCGGTGAAGAACCCCGAGGAGCGCGCCTTCCTCGCGAAGATTTCGCCCTATCACAACATCCGCAAGGGCGTGGTCTATCCGGAGCCGTATATCTGGACGACGACGAAGGACGATCGCGTCGGCCCGCAGCATGCGCGCAAGTTCGCCGCGCGGCTGAAGGAATATGGGCTGCCGTACCTGTTCTACGAGGATACCGCGGGCGGCCATTCGGGCGATGCGGACATCGCGCAGGGCGCGCGGCTGCAGGCGTTGCAGACGACGTATTTCGCGCAGAAGCTGATGGGGCCGGCGACGGTCGGAAACTGACCGCGACGATCACCAATGTCCGTTCGCCCCGAGCCTGTCGAAGGGCTGCCTTTTTTTGATGTCGCAGAATAACGGCAGTGCTTCGACAAGCCGAGCACGAACGAGGAAGTGTGCCTTACCCCGCGTCGGTCGCCGCGCCCTGATAGGTGTCGATCGTCTCGAAGATCCGGGCCAGCGCGGTGCGTTCGGCTTGGGTGATCTCGGGGCGCCAGACTTCGAAGAGCAGGACGGTGCGCGTGCCTTCGCCGCGGTTCCACGCCTCGTGCTCGAACGAATCGTCGAAGATCAGCGTCTCGCCCTCTTGCCACGCGCGCGTCTCCGCGCCGACGCGCAACGCGCAGCCGGGCGGGACGATGAGCGGCAGGTGGCAGATCAACCGGGTGTTGAGTAGCCCGTGATGCGGCTGGATATGGGTGCCGGGGGTCAGCCGCGAGAACAGCGCGGCGGGTGAGCGCATTGCGACCCGCGGCATCGGCGCGTGTGCGAGCGCGGCCATCGCCGCCGGGAAACGCGCGGCCTCCTTGGTTTCGGCGCCGTCGCGCCACAGGTAGAGCGCGCTCCAGCTCGGGTCGTCGAGCAGCGGGTTGGCGGGAGCGGGGCGACCCGCGGCCTGGACGACATAGGGGGCGAAGGCGGCGTCGGCGGTCGCGAGCTCGGCGCGGATCGCGTCGGTCGCGGCTTCGATCGCCGGGAGCCACGCGAACTCGGAGCGTTCGTAGAAGGCGCGCTGGGGCAGGCCGGGGAAGTAGAACACCGAGGGCTGCTGGAGATAGAGCTCGCTACGGCCCAGCAGCAGGTCGAGCGACTGGCGGAGCCGCGCGCCGTCGAGGTCGGTGGCGAGCCCGGTCGCGGCGATCCCGGCATCGAGATGCGCGGCGAAGCGCCGGGTGGCCTCGGCGAGGAACGTCTGCGCCTGCGACAGCATCGGGTGCAGCTGTTGCGGGACGGTCGCGCCCGGCACCGCGGCGACGTTGAGCGCGGCGCGATACCAGTTCGTCGCGGCGCGATCGTCGCCCGTGCGCGCCTTGACGTCGCCCATCATCAGCATCGCCGCCAGGTGCCGCGTCTCGACCGCGAGCAGCGCCTCGAGCGCGGTTTCCTCGCCCGACATGTCGCCCAGCATGCGGCAGGCCTGCGCGATCAGAAACCACGGGCGGGGGAACCCGTCGGGAGCGTTGTCGCGCACCGCCGCAAGCCGCGCGAGCGCGGTGCGCGCGTCGCCGGCGCGTAATGCGGCGATCCCGTCGCGCGAAAGGGTTTCGGCCTGGGGGATCGTGAGCGCGGTCATCGCGGTATCATGCCGGGACGCGGTGTACGGCGCGAGCGAAAAGGCGTTCGTCGTATTGCGCTTGCTGCGATGCAGCGTGTTTTGGTACAGGACGGCGCATGACTTCCACCGATCAGGCGCCCCGCGCGGCCCCGGCACCCGGCGCCGCCCCGATCATCCTCGAGGCGATCGTCAAGCAGATCGCGGTCGCCGCGACCTACAACCGCGGCGCGGTGACGCTGGCGCCGCATGTGCTCTACACGCGGCACGACGAGCTCTATGTCGACGCGCTGACGCTGGAGCGCGACGGCAAGCCGCCCAAGGAAGCCAAGATCAGCACGTTCAAGCTGGCGGGCCTCGCCCCGCTGCGGCTGACCGCGCGTCGGTTCCGGGCGAGCGAGTTGTTCGACGCGACCGATGCGAAGTACGATGGCGTCGCGCTGATGGCGGTCGAGCCGGAATAGCGTCCGTCGGCGGAGACGCTGCGCCGGATCATCGCCCAGCCGGGACCCCGGCCTTGAGCCCGGGTCCCGCTTGTGTCAGCCGCGAAGCAAGAAGCTGGACCCCGGATCACGTCCGGGGTGACGAGGGTCGGTGGCGCTCCGCCGTCACCGACAGCGGATGTTGCCGGTCCCGTTCTGGTCGATCGACTTGCCCGCCAGCGCGCCCGCCGCGCCGCCGAGCAGCGTCCCCACGATCCGCGACCGCCCGCCGTCGATCACGTTGCCGAGGATCCCGCCGGCCGCGCCCCCGATGATGAGCCCGGTCGTGCCGTCGTTGCGCTTGCAGTAATAGCGGCCGTCGGTGCCCGCATAGACGCGCTCGTCGTTGCCCAGCACGCGCTCGCGATACTGGCTGCCCGCGCGGTAGTCGGTGCGGGGATCGTAATAGGCCTCGTCGTCATAGCCGTTGTCGGCATAGCGCGAATCGGCGACGCGCGGGGCGTAGCGGGGATCGACGTTCTGGTAGCGCGGATCGGCCCGGGGATCCGCATAGCTGCTGCGCACCGCCTGGTAGCGATCCGCCTCCTGCCGATAGATCTGGTATTCGCGATCGAACCGCTCCTGCGCGGTGCGGAAGCGCGCATCGGCGGCGGAGGTCTGCGCGGCGGCGGGCGCGGCGGCGAGCGCGAGCGGAGCGATCGCGGCGAGCGTGGCGGCGGCGAGGATACGGGTGAACATGGGGGACGGGCCTTTCGACTGACCCGGCCTGTGCCGGGCACGCGAGTCGATACGGTTTCGTAGGCGTATCGTTCCTGAACGGGATTTGGTGTGGACGGCTATCAGTCTCTGGTTGGAAGCGGGCACAGGGTTTAACGTCGCGTCCATGAATGAGATTCATAGCAAGGTCATTGCCAACGCTGCGAGCGCCGAGTTGGCGGCGCTCGGTTTTCGTCGGAAGGGCCGGTCTCGCCTGTGGTTTGCTGATCGCGGCTCGTGGCTCAACGTGGTGGAGTTTACGCCAAGTAGATGGTCGAAGAGCGTATCCCTGATGAATGCCGCTCACTGGCTCTGGACTGGTGCTGGTTTCATGAGCTTCAACGAAGCCGTTTCCTCCAATTGTCATGTGGAGTTCGAAACCGAAGATCAGTTTAGACAGGCAACAATTGACGTCGCAAAGACCGCTCGCGCCAACGCCTTGGCGATAGAGGAGCGTTTCTCATCTTTTCGCGCCATCGCTGAATTTTCTGCGGCACGTGCGCGAAATAGCCCAGATCGGATGGGGCCGAGTTGGTGGGGTTATGAAGCTGGCATTGCCTCAGCGCTGATCGGCAGGCTCGAAGAGGCGAGTGACTTCTTGCATGGCTTAACCGATGAACGGGTCATTGCACACGCCGCACCCCTGTTGCCGCTTATATCTGATCCTGACGCCTTCAAGAACAAGTTGAACGATATCGTTGCGCAGGAGCGTAGAAGGCTGAAACTGAAGCCTCTGCAAACATCACCATTTTAACATCCGTACGCTCGCATGCGGCCATCTATCACCCCACCGTAACGAAAGAATCCATCACCCGCTTGCGCCCCGCGCTCTCGAAATCGATTTCCAGCTTGTTGCCCTCGATCTCAGCGATCTCGCCATAGCCGAACTTCTGGTGAAAGACGCGCAGGCCCACCTTCATGTCGTCGCGGCCCTTGTTGCCGAGGCTGATCGCGCTGGCCCGCGATTCCACCACGCGGGACTGCGCGGTGGTGAAGGTCGAGGCGCCGCCCGCCGCGCGCTGCCAGCCGGGGCCGCGGCCGGTGCCGCGGGCGACGTCGGCGAACGGATCGGCGCGGTCGGTCCAGTTGGCGCGCCACAGCGACTCGCCGCCTGACATCGTCGTCTCGCTCTCGATATGTTCGGCGGGCAATTCGCCGACGAAGCGCGAGGGGAGGCTCGACGTCCACTGGCCGTAGATGCGGCGGTTGGCCGCGTGGAGGATCGTCGCCCGCCTGCGCGCGCGGGTGATCGCGACATAGGCGAGGCGGCGCTCCTCCTCCAGTGAACGCGTGCCGCCCTCGTCGATCGCGCGCTGCGAGGGGAACAGCCCTTCCTCCCAGCCGACGAGGAAGACGGTATCGTATTCGAGCCCCTTGGCGGCGTGGATCGTCATGATCGTCACCTGCGGATCCTGCCGCCCGCCCTCCTTGTCCATGACGAGGCTCACATGCTCGAGGAACGCGCCGAGCGTCTCGTATTCCTCCATCGCGCGGACGAGTTCGGAGAGATTCTCGAGCCGTCCCGCGGCCTCGACCGACTTCTCGGCCTGAAGCATCGCGGTATAGCCGCTCTCGTCGAGCATCTGCCGCGCGAGTTCGGGGTGAGGCAGCGTGCTCGCCATGTCGCGCCATCGCGCGATGTCGCCGACGAGGTTGCCGAGCGCCCGCCTGGCCTGCGGGGTCAGCTCGTCGGTGTCGAGGATGCGCGCGGCGGCGGTGGTGAGCGAGGAGCGGGTGGCGCGCGCGAGCTGGTGGATCTTCGCCACCGCCTTGTCGCCCAGCCCGCGCTTGGGGGTGTTGACGATGCGTTCGAAGGCGAGGTCGTCCGCGGGTTGGTTGACGACGCGCAGATAGGCGAGCGCGTCGCGGATCTCGGCGCGCTCATAGAAGCGGAAACCGCCGACGATGCGATAGGGCATGCCGATCGCAATGAACCGGTCCTCGAACTCGCGCGTCTGGTGCTGTGCGCGCACGAGGATCGCGACATCGTCGAGCGCAGTGCCGCCGCGGCGCGCGGCTTCGATCTCGTCGCCGACGCGGCGCGCTTCCTCGGGGCCGTCCCACACGCCGATGACGCGGACCTTCTCGCCGACGTCCAACTCGGTCCACAGCTGCTTGCCGAGCCGCCCGCCATTGTGCGCGATCACCCCGCCCGCCGCGCCGAGGATATGCGGGGTGGAACGGTAATTCTGTTCGAGCCGGATCACCTTGGCGCCGGGGAAGTCCTTCTCGAACTTCAGGATGTTCTCCACCTGCGCGCCGCGCCACGAATAGATCGACTGGTCGTCGTCGCCGACGCAGCACAGGTTGCGGCGCTCCTGCGCGAGGAGGCGGAGCCAGAGATACTGGACGCTGTTGGTGTCCTGATACTCGTCGACCATGATGTACTTGAAGCGCGTCTGGTAGGTTTCCAGCACGTCGCGGTGCATCTTCAGGATCGTCAGGACGTGGAGCAGCAGGTCGCCGAAGTCGCACGCGTTCACCGCGATCAGCCGCGCCTGGTAGCGCTCGTACAGCTCGCCGCCGCGACCGTTGGCGTAGCGCTCGCTCTCGCCCGCATCGACGTCGCGCGGGGTGAGGCCCTTGTTCTTCCACTCGTCGATCAGCCCGGCGAGCGACCGCGCGGGGAAGCGCTTCTCGTCGATGTCGGCGGCAAGGATCAGCTGTTTCAGCAGCCGCAACTGGTCGTCGGTGTCGAGGATCGTGAAGTTCGATTGCAAGCCGACCAGCTCGGCATGCCGCCGCAGCATCTTCGCGCCGATCGCGTGGAAGGTGCCGAGCCACGGCATCCCCTCGACCGCGTCACCGACAAGCCGGCCGACGCGCTCGCGCATCTCGCGCGCGGCCTTGTTGGTGAAGGTGACCGACAGGATCTCCGACGGCCAGGCCTTGCGCGTGAACAGCAGGTGCGCGAGCCGCGCGGTGAGCGCCGCGGTCTTGCCCGTGCCCGCGCCCGCGAGGACGAGGACGGGGCCGTCGGTGGTCGTCACCGCCTCGTGCTGCGGCGGGTTGAGCCCGCGCAGATAGGGCGGGTCGGCGAGCGGGCTGTTCTGGCGGGCAATATCGGTCACCGACGAACAGGTAGGGAACGCGGACGACCGGGGCAAGTTCGATGCCGCGTCATCGATTCGTCGCGAAGCTGTCCCGCGGGCGCAATCTGGCGCGGCTAGCGCCCGACTCGTCGGCACCAGCCGGCACGCGGCAGCCGGCCCGGCAGAGGCAGGGCGTCGCGCCGGCCGATCCGCCGGGCCAATCCAGCCAGGAGTCCTTGTCGATGTTTTCCATCCGTAACGCCGCGATCGCGGCGATCGCCTTCGCATGCCCGTTCGCTGTCCCCGCCGAAGCGGAAACCCGCGAGCCGGTGACCGCGCGCGTCACCTATGCCGGGCTCGATCTGGCGAGCGCCGAGGGGCGGCGCGTGCTCGACGCGCGGCTACGCCTTGCGGTGTCGCGTGCGTGCGCGACGCACGGGACGCAACTGATCGAGCGTCGCGATTCGGAGCGTTGTCGTCGCGAGATGCACGCCGATGCCGCGACCAAGCTCGCCGCGGTCGCCGCGGTCGCCGCACCACAGCGCCTCGCGAGCCTCGGTGTCGCGATGCGCTGACACATCGTTTCGTATCATGGGCGGGGCGGGGCCGATCGCGGCCTTGCCCCGCTTGCGTTCGGGCACGAATCGTGGGAGCCTCTTTGGAACAAAAAAGCAACGGGAGGGTGTCATGATCGTGACCGGGCGGTGCCATTGCGGCGCGATCAGTTATGAGGCGACGGGCGAGCCACAGCATCACGCATTGTGTCATTGCCGCGACTGCCGCGTCTGGTCCGGCGCGCCGATGGTCGGATGGATCGCGTTTCGCGACGTCGACGTAATCGTCACCGGGCAGCCCTCGGTCTACGCCTCGTCGGACAGCGGGCGACGGTCGTTTTGCGGTGTTTGCGGGACCGGGCTGTTCTATCGCAATGCCGAGACCTTGCCGGGCATCGTCGATATCCATTCGGGCACGCTCGACGATTATGACGCGATGCCGCCCGGCGCGCACATCATGGTGAAGGACGAGGCCGCATGGACGGGCGCTCTCTCGTCGCTGCCCCGGTTCGCGACCTATCCGGGTATGGACGCGTGACCGATCCCATCGCACGCTGGCACGCCTATATGCACGCGCCGAGCGCGGCGGCGCTGGCGGACCTGCTCGACGACGACGTCGTGTTCCAGAGCCCCGCGGTACATACGCCGCAGCGGGGCAAGGCGATCACGATGACATACCTGACCGCGGCGGCGCAGGTGCTCGGCAATCCGACGTTCCGTTACGTCGACGAGTGGCGCGGTCAGGCCTCCGCGGTCCTCGAGTTCGAATGCGAGCTGGACGGCATCCATTGCAACGGCGTCGACATCATCGCCTGGAACCCCGCCGGGCGAATCACGCGTTTCAAGGTGATGATCCGGCCGATGAAGGCGCTCAACACCGTGGTGCCGATGATGGCGGCGGCGCTCGGCGGGATCGTGCCGAAGCCGTAACGTCATCAAACTGTCACCCTGGAAGCGGATGAGCGCTTTCATCATGGCAACCACCATTTCGCCCGGCGACGAGTCGCCGGCCTCGCTCGCTCGCGGTCCGCGGCTCGATCATCCGCATCATCCCGCCGCGCGCTGGGTTTTCCTCGGCGTCGTGCTCGGCGGGCTGGCCTATGCCGGGTTCAGCATCGCGGCGGACACCAGCCAGGTCGGGGAGCGGCTGGCGCTGGGGGCGTTCCTGTTTCTCGGGCTCGCGCTCGTCATCGCGCTGGGGTTCGAGTTCGTGAACGGGTTCCACGACACCGCCAACGCGGTCGCGACCGTGATCTATACGCATGCGATGCCCGCGCAGGTCGCGGTGGTGTGGTCCGGCGTGTTCAACTTCCTCGGCGTGATGGCGTCGAGCGGCGCGGTGGCCTATTCGATCGTCACGCTGCTGCCGGTCGATCTCGTCCTCCACGTCGGGTCGAGCGCGGGCTATGCGATGATCTTCGCGCTGCTGCTGGCGGCGGTGATCTGGAATCTGGCGACCTGGTTCGTCGGGCTGCCCAATTCGTCGAGCCATACGCTGATCGGATCGGTGCTCGGCGTGGGCTTCGCGAACCAGCTGATGAGCAGTGGCGCGGGCGGCACCTCGGGGGTCGACTGGGCGCAGGTGAGCAAGGTGCTGACCGGGCTGTGGATGGCGCCGCTGATCGGGTTCGGTGCGGCGCTGCTGCTGATGTTCGTGCTCAAGGCGGTGGCGCGCAACCCCAGGCTGTTTCGCGCGCCGGAGGGCGACGCGCCGCCGCCGCGCGGCATCCGCGCGCTGCTGGTCTTCACCTGCACCGCGGTGTCGTTCAGCCACGGATCGAACGACGGGCAGAAGGGCATGGGCCTCATCATGCTGATCCTGATCGGCTGCGCGCCGACCGCCTACGCACTCAACCGTACGCTGCCCGCGAGCGAGACGCCCGCCTTCGTCGCCAGTGCGGACGCCGCGGCGCAGGTGTTCGCGCGCAAGACGTCGGTCGTGGTGCCCGTGGCGCAGGCGCGCACCGTGCTGACGCGCGCGCTGGAACAGCGGCACGCGGACACGCCGCAGGCCTATGGTGCGATCGCCACGCTGTCGGGCGGGCTGGCGCGGCAGGTCGCAGGCTATGGCTCGCTGGGTGCGGTGCCCGCGGCGGCGACCCCCAACATCCGCAACGACATGTACCTCGTCCTCGACGCGTCGCGCGCCGCGACCGCGAAGCCCGGCGGGCGGTTCTCGGAAGCCGAGGTGACGACGCTCAAGGACTATCAGTCGCGGCTGGAGCGGGGCACGCGGTTCATTCCGCTCTGGGTCAAGGTCGCGGTCGCGATCGCGCTGGGGCTGGGGACGATGATCGGCTGGCGGCGGATCGTCGTCACCGTCGGCGAGCGGATCGGCAAGCAGCACATGACCTATGGCATGGGCGCCACCGCGGAACTGGTCGCGGCGGGGACGATCCTGGCGGCGGACCGGTTCGGGTTGCCGGTATCGACGACGCACATCCTGTCCTCGGGCGTCGCCGGCGCCTCGGTCGCGAGCGGGATGGGGCTGCAGGCGCGGACGGTGGTCCAGCTCGCGGCGGCGTGGCTGCTGACGCTGCCGGTCGCGATGGCGCTGTCGGGCGGGCTGTACTGGCTGTTGCTGAGCGCGACGCGGGCGGCGGGGATCTGACGAACGGTCCGCTACTGCCATGCAGACGATCGATTTCAGCGCCGTCTCGCTGGCGCCACTGCCGTAGGTCTCGCGGGCGCACCAGTATGTCGCCCACGACATGCCGCGGTTCTGGCCGACGAAAATCCGTACGGTCGTCGCAACGTCGAAGTCCCTGATCCGGGCCTCGGGTGGCCAATGGACACACCCCGTTCGCAATGATAGCATCGGCGCGGTCGTGACCTTGGGGAAGGTCATCGAAGTTCCGGGGGGAATGTGTGCCGTATCGCAAGGCCTGGCTGTTCCTTCTCGCGCTGATAGCTGCGACGATCTTTGCCTTCTGGCGCAGTTACTTCGGCCGGCTATTTGCTGCTTCGGCCGGTTTTCATATCCACGGCGTCACGGCGGGCGTGTGGATGCTGCTGCTGCTTGCGCAAAGCTGGACGCCACACCGCGCGCAGATCGCCGTGCATCGAACCCTGGGCAAGGCGACGTTCGTCGCGTTGCCCCTTTTCGCCGTCGGGTCGATGGGTGTGATCCACTCCATGGCCGCCGGGACGGTCGGCGGCGATCCCTTCTACGCGATCTGGGGAGCGCAACTCGCATTCATCGACCTGCTCGCTCTCGGGGCCGTGCTCTACGGCGTCGGGCTGGCGCTGCGGCATCGACGCAACGTACGGCTGCACGCGGGATATATGCTGTCGAGCGCGCTGCCGTTGGTCAGCCCCGTCTTCGGCCGCGTGTTCAACCAGACGGTGCCCGGGATCATCATCCGTGGCCCGCAGGATTTCCTGCTCTTCGGATGGGGCGTGCAACTTGCCAATCTCGTGGCGGCGATCGTCGCGCTTTGGCTCTGGCGCGGCGACGTTCGCGTCGGTCGGCCCTGGGCCGTGGCGCTGGGCGTGATCGTCGTCCAGATCATCGGGTTCGAGACGATTGCTGCCAGCGAGGCCTGGCGCGGGGTTTTCATCAGCGTGGGGACGCAGCCGTTGCCGGCGTTGATGGCGGTCGGGCTTGCAGCCGGCGTGGCGGTCGTCGCCGCGGGCTGGTCGGCACTCGTCGGACGGCAAACGGCGCGACCGGCCGCGACTTAGGGTCGGGCACCAGCATTTCCGCATACCGGCGCGAAGGTGCTCCAGCAGATCATCGGGACGGTAGCTGGCTACCGATATGGTCCGAGGGTGCAGGTAGCCGAACGCTCGCACGCATCGAGCGACGGCCTTCCAAGATGGCGTGGCGGCCTGATTCAACGGCGTCGGCTGGACGCTTCCTGCCGCCCCGGCAGTCCCGCAAACGAACCCGTAGCCGTCTCATCCTGGTCCGGGTCGCCGCTCGCCGCGACCGTTTACCCTTCTGGAATCATCGCGGAACGATCTGCGGGCAAGGGCGCGTCGCGCCGTTGCGCTGTCCTACAACGCCGCCCTGATCTAGGATCGATCCATGCCGCCGACCCGTACCGCTCTCGCGCGATCCGCCGACGCGACATCGGCGTCCCACGCTTTTCACGCGCGGGGATTTTCGCCCATATGTGGCGGCAACTTCGGCAACTTCCGCGCCGGCGTACTGCCACGAAAAATCGGGGCGGCCCTTAGGGGAAAGGACCGCCCCGCAGTTCGGGGTGGCCGGGCAACAGGGGAGAAACCCGACCAGATGTCGCCGCCACAGGGGGGAAAGAGCGGCGACGGACCCCTGATGGCGGCGAACTGTAACCAGAATGTGTCGGGGAAAGCGAATTGCGTCTCATTCGCGAAATATGCGACGAACCGTTGACCTTGAAGCATGCGCGGTGGACACGCCGTGCATGAGCGCTTCCCCCCGCCGCATCCTGACCGCCAGCCTCGTCGGCACCGCGGTCGAATTCTATGACTTCTATATCTACGCCACCGCCGCCGCTTTGGTGTTCGGGCCGTTGTTCTTTCCCTCGACCAGCGCATCGGCGCAGTTGCTGCTGAGCTATGCCACGTTCGGGCTCGCCTTTGTCGCGCGGCCGGTAGGGGCGATCGCGTTCGGGCATTTCGGCGACCGCGTCGGGCGCAAGTCGACGCTGGTCGCCTCGCTGTTGCTGATGGGCGGGTCGACCGTCGGGATCGCGTTCCTGCCGACCTATTCGCAGGTCGGCTGGTGGGCGCCGCTGATGCTGTGCGTTCTGCGATTCGGACAGGGATTGGGGCTGGGGGGCGAGTGGGGCGGGGCGGCGCTGCTGGCGGTGGAGAATGCGCCCGAGGGGTGGAAGAACCGCTGGGGGATGTTCCCGCCACTCGGCGCGCCGGTGGGGTTCATCGCGGCGAACGGATTCTTCCTGTTGCTTGGGCTGCTGCTCGACGATGCGCAGTTCCGGGACTGGGGATGGCGGGTGCCGTTCCTTGCGAGCGCGGTGCTGGTGGCGCTGGGGCTGTGGGTACGGCTCAAGCTGACCGAGACGCCGGAGTTCGCCGCGGCGGCGAAGGCCGAGGCACTGCCCAAGGTGCCGATCGCGACGCTGTTCGCGGGGCACACGCGCGAAGTGGTGGCGGGGACGCTGGGCGTGGTCGCGTGCTTCTCGCTCTTCTATCTCGCGACCGCGTTCGCGCTGGGATACGGGACGACGGTGCTCGGCTATTCGCGGCAGGCGTTCCTCGGCGTCGAACTGGTCGCGATCCTGTTTCTGGCGGGGGGCATCGTCGTCGCGAGTGTGGCGGCGGACCGGCGCGGGGCGGCGGGGATGCTGCGTATCGGGTTCGTCGGTTGCGCGCTGGCTGGCGTGCTGATGGGGCCGATGCTGGCGAGCGGATCTCTGTTTGTGGTCTTTCTCTGGCTGGCGTTGGCGCTGTCCTTGATGGGGTTCGCCTATGGTCCGCTCGGCGGGTGGCTGCCGAGCCTGTTCCCGTCGGGGGTGCGCTATACGGGCGTGTCGGTGACCTTCAACGCGGGCGGGATCGTCGGCGGGGCGCTTGCACCGATCGCGGCGCAGGCGCTGGTCGAGCGTGGGGGAATCGCCATCGTCGGGCTGTACCTGGTCGCGGCCGGAATATTGAGCGGGGTGGGGCTGGCGCTGTTGCGGCGGGCCAGGCCCGTATGACCGATCAGCCCGCGACGCGCAGCAGCGTGAGGCGGGCCTTGCCATAGACGCGTGTCGCGTCGACCTCGAACCCTTCGAGGGCGATCTCCTCGGACTTGGCGGTTTCGATGCTGACCCAGGTGGCGGGGCCGATCCAGCCGAGCCGGGTGAGCTTGTCGAGCGCGACCGAACCCGCGCCGGTGCCGTAGGGCGGGTCCATCATCACGATGTCGAGCGCGGCGGGCGCCGGGCCGAGGGCGAGGACGGAGGTGGCGCGAACGTCGGTGCCGGTCGCGCCGAGCTTCGCGATGTTGGTGCGCAACGAATCGAGCGCGGGCTTGTCCTGCTCGACGAACAGGCAGGTGGCGGCGCCGCGCGACAGCGCCTCGAGCCCAAGCGCGCCCGAGCCCGCGAACAGGTCCGCCACCGCCAGCCCGTCGAAGCTGCCGACGCGGCTGGCGAGCATCGAGAACAGCGCCTCCCGCGTCCGGTCCGCGGTGGGGCGCGTCGCGTCGCCCTTGGGCGCGACGATGGCGCGGCCGCGCCATTGGCCGGAGACGATTCTCATCAGCGGGGAGTCTTTCGCGGGCCCGGCTTCTTGCCGCCGGCGCGCTTCGGGCCGGTGGGGGGCTTGGCCTTCGCCCAGCCGGCGAGGCGCTTGGGCTTGTCGGGGCGGGGGGTGTGGACGATCGTCTCGAGCTCGCGCTCGGCAGCGGTCTGGCGCGAGATGCGCGTTGCGGGTTTTGCGACCGGGGTTGCGGCCCGCACCGGCTTGCGCGTGTCGGCGACG
This sequence comes from Sphingomonas sp. Ell38C01, assembly GCF_055231975.1. Taxonomy (NCBI): domain Bacteria; kingdom Pseudomonadati; phylum Pseudomonadota; class Alphaproteobacteria; order Sphingomonadales; family Sphingomonadaceae; genus Sphingomonas; species Sphingomonas sp. Ell38C01. The sequence goes on from NZ_JBUYVA010000001.1 coordinate 1,963,585, forward strand.
GCGGGTGCGCCGGTGCGGGCGGCGCCGCGGCGGGCATTGGGGGCGACCGGCGCGCCGCGCATCGGCCGCGGCTCGGCAGGCGTGCCCGAGGACAGGCGGTCGCGCGTCTGGTTGGCACCCGCGGTGATCGGGGGGAGCTGATCGGTGCTGCCGCGCCCCTTGCCGAGCGTCGCGACGAACGTCTCGAGGTCGCGCGCGCGCACCTCCCCGATCGCGCCGGGCGGCAGGTCGCCGAGGACGAACGGGCCATAGCGGGTGCGGATCAGGCGGCTGACCTGAAGGCCGAGGAATTCGAGGACGCGGCGGACCTCGCGGTTCTTGCCCTCGCGCAGCACCATCTCGATCCACACGTTCGCGCCGGTGCGACGCTCGATATTGGCGTCGATCGAACCGTAGCGCACGCCCTCGATCTCGACGCCCTCGATCAGCGCCTCGAGCTGGGGCTGGGTGACGTCGCCATAGGCGCGGGCGCGATAGGCGCGCTCGACCCCGGTGGCGGGGAGTTCGAGCTGGCGCTTGAGCCCGCCGTCGGTGGTCATCAGCAGCAGCCCCTCGGTCGCGAGATCGAGGCGGCCGACGGGGACGAGGCGGGGCAGGTCCTTGGGCATCCGGTCGTAGATCGTCGCGCGACCCTTGGGATCGCGCTCCGCGGTCAGCACGCCGGTGGGCTTGTGGAACAAGAACAACCGCGTCGGCTCGGGCGCAGCGACCGGGTCGCCATCGACGGTGACGCCGGCGAGCGAGGTCAACAGCGTCGCAGGCGTCGAGACGGTGACGCCGTTGACCGCGACGCGGCCCTCCTCGATCATGCGCTCGATCTCCCGGCGGGAGGCGATGCCGGCGCGTGCGAGCAGCTTGGCGATACGGTCTCCGGCGCGCGGATCGGTGGGGGGGGGGGCCATTTCGCGCTGATACATGCGTTCTCGTGCCGGGGTGAAATTATTTGCGACGCTTTCGACACAGGGGCGTTACGGACGGATGCGTAACGAGCGCAGGCCCCTTCTGGCCGCGGAGTAAGCGATGTTGTTCGGAAAGAAGAAGCGGCGGATCACGCGGCTGCTCGTCGTCGAGGACGAGCCGCTGATCGCGTTCGATACCGAACATCTGCTGTCGGACGACGATTACGAGGTGGTGGCGACGGTCGACCGGGTGGCGGACGCGGTCGCGGTGATCGATGGCGGGCAGTCGATCGACCTGGTGCTGGTCGATGTCAACCTTGCGGACGGCAGCGGCGTGGATGTCGCGCGCGCGGCGCATGCGCGGGGGATCGCGGTGCTGTTCGTCACCGGGGCATGTCCGGTCGAGGCGCAGTCGTTCGCGGCCGGGTGCCTCGCCAAGCCCTATGCGCAGCGCGACCTGCTCGGCGCGATCGGCGCGATCGAGATGATGCTGGAGGGGAAGCGGCCCAAACGCCTGCCTTCGGGGATGACGCTGTTCGAGCCCAAGGCAGTTTGAGGGCGTTGCGAAGGGGCTGACGTCTGCCTTGATCGGCAGGGGCTGTCTTTCGGACGAGGACACGTCCCCCTTCGTCATCCCAGCAAAAGCTGGGATCTCTCACGGTCAGGCGGACTACCCAGTCTCGCAAAAATACTGGCTTTCGTTGGGATGACGAAGAGTGCCGGGACCACCCGTGTTGCCGGGGCTTACGTTGCGCGCGTTTCCGGCTAGGGTCCGCCGCCTGGATCGGGTGGGAGCGTGGCATTGACGAACGAACCGGTGGCGCGGGGCGGTATCCTCGCTACGATGCGGCCCTATCTTCGCCCGCGTCCGCTCGCGACCTTCATGCTGGGCATCTCGAGCGGGTTTCCGCTGACGCTCCTCTTGGCGACGATGACGTTCTGGCTGGCGAAAGTGGGGATCGACAAGAAGACGATCGGGTTCGCGATCGGGCTGACGACGCCGTATACGCTCAAATTCCTGTGGGCGCCGCTGATCGACCGGCTGAAGGTGCCGGGGCTGACCGCGCTGTTCGGCCAGCGTCGCGCGTGGCTGTTCGTGGTGCAGGCGCTGCTGTTCGGCGCGGTGTGGATGCTGGGCGCGAGCCAGCCGCAGTTGCATCTGGGCGTCTTCGCGTTCTGGGCGATCGTCACCGCGTTCCTGTCCGCCACGCAGGACATCGTGATCGACGCGTACCGGATCGAGATCCTGCCCGAGGACGAACTGGCCTATGGCACCGCGACAAACCAGTTCGGCTATCGCACCGGCAACCTGATCGCCGGCGTGGGCACGATCGCGATCGCCTCGCCAGAGGGGCTGGGGCTCGGCTGGGCGATCGGATACGGGCTGACCGCGTTCTGCATCCTGCCTGGAATGATCGCGGCATTGTTGGTTGGGCCGGGGCTGCACGACCGGCTGGTCGCGCGCGCGGATGCGGCGCGGGGCGCGCGGTGGTTGCAGGATACGGTGATCGGGCCCTTCCGCGAATTCTTCCAGCGGCGCGGGGCGGTGCTGATCCTCGCGTTCGTGCTGCTCTACAAGCTGGGCGACGCGATGGGGCAGGGGATGCTCAACCCGATGATCGTCGAGCTGGGCTTCACCGACACCGAATTCGTCGCGATCAACAAGGTCGTCGGGCTGTGGGGGCTGATGATCGGCGCGGCGCTGGGCGCGCCGTTCATGGCGTGGCTGGGGATGGGGCGCGCGCTGTTCGTGTCGGGCGTGATGATGATGCTGTCGAACGCGACCTTCGCGATCCTGGCGATGAAGGGGCATTCGAACACCTGGCTGGTGATCGCGGTGGCGACCGAGCAGGTGACGAGCGGGATCGGGCTGACGGTGTTCGTCACCTATCTGTCCGGGCTGTCGAACCTGGCCTATACCGCGACGCAGTTCGCGTTGCTGTCCTCGTTCGCGGTGGTGGGCCGGACGTGGCTGTCGACCCCGTCGGGCTATGCCGCGACGGCGCTTGGATGGCCGGGGTTCTGGCTGTTGACGATGGTGGTCGCGCTGCCGGGGCTGATCTTGTTGTGGATCCTGTGGCGCAAGGGCTTCGTGGTGGAGCGGGTGCGGCAGCCGGGGGCGGAGGCGGCCGCGACGCCCTAGCCGGTGATCGGGCGCCCTTCGTCGGCGAACGCCATCGCGACCGCGGCGGCGCTGGCGAGGACGCCATCGACGCGGCGGATGCCAAGCAGGTCGCTCATCAGGATGCGGGCGGCGTCGGGCGCGGTTTCGACGCGCGCGAGGATCGTGACGAGCGCCGCCTCCGCCGAGGTTGCGCGCGGGCAGCAGCATGGCGCGATCGCGATCGTGTCCGACGAGGCGGCGGCGAGATCGGCCATCAGGGCGCGCATCAGCGTCAGCGGACGGCGGAACGCTTCGCCGAAACTGGTGAACAGGACATGGGCGGCGCGCGCATCGGCAAGGCCGTGGGCGCCCATGCGACGCATCGCGAACAGCGCGATCCGCGCGTTGGCGCAGGTCGGCAAGAGGTGCGGCAGCGTGTTGGCGGCGACGGGGGCAATGGTCATGTCGAGGCGACTCCAGTGATCGATCGCCAAGGTCGCGGATGCGTTATTGCAAGTCAATATCAATAAATCGTCAGTCGGGGTACTCGTCGTTCGCGGCGAGCGCTTCGCCTGCGAGATAGAGCGATCCGGCGACGAGGACCGATTCGCCGGTACGCTGGTCGGCCAGCCGGTCGAACGCCTTTTCCACCGAAATCGCGACGGTGGCGCTTGCCGCGCCATGCGCGAGCGCAAGGTCCGCGAGGTCGGCGAGCGCGTGGTGCTCGTGGCCGGGTACGGGGACCGCGACGACGTGACAGGGGCCGGTGGTGGCGGTGAGCAGGCGGACGACGGCGTCGGCATCCTTGTTCGCGAGCATGCCGATGACGAGGTTGGTGGGAGCGCCCGCGGCGTAGAAGTCGGCGACGCGCGCGGCGGCGGATTCGTTGTGTGCGCCGTCGACATAGATGCCGTGGCGGCGCTGTCCGGGGGCGAGGCGGGCCACGAGCGGGCCGTCGCCCAGGCGCTGCATCCGGGCGGGCCAGCGGGTATTCGTGGCGGCGGTTCGCAGCGCGGCATCGGGGATCGCGAGCGTCGACTGGTGGCGGAGCATCGCGACGGCGAGCGCGAAGTTTTCGGACTGGAACGCGCCGGACATCGTCGGGGCGGGGCCTTCGAACGATGTGGCGGCGCCGGCGTAGTGGATGGTGTCGCCGATCATGTGGCTCGTCCAGTTGCGGCCTCGCGAGTAAAGCGGCGCGCCAGCGGTATCGGCGAACTGCGCAATACGGGCGGCGATCGCGGGCGGATAGTCCATCGTGACGAGCGCGACGCCGGGCTTGGCGATCCCGGCCTTCTCGCCCGCGATCTGGAACAGCGTGTCGCCGAGGAACGCCTGGTGATCGATCCCGAGCGCGGCGATGCCGCAGACGATCGGGGCGGGGAGGACATTGGTCGCGTCGAGGCGTCCGCCCAGGCCGACCTCGACGACGCAGGCGTCGGCGGGGGTGCGTGCGAAGGCAAGGAAGGCGGCGGCGGTGGTGATCTCGAAGAAGCTCGCGCCGATGCCGTCCGCCCCATCTCCGGCGGCATCGAGGACTTCGGCGAGGAGGGCGGCGAGCGAAGCGTTATCGATCAGCCGGCCGGCGAGGCGGATGCGTTCGTTGAAGCGGACGAGGTGGGGGCTGGTATAGGCGTGCGCGGTCAACCCCGCGGCCTCGATCGCGGCGCGCAGGAATGCGCAGGTCGATCCCTTGCCGTTGGTGCCGGCGACGTGGAGGACGGGGGGCATGCGGAGGTGGGGGTTGCCGAGGCGCGCGAGCAGGCGCGTGATGCGATCGAGACCGAGGATGTCGGCGCCGGGGGAGAGCGTCCAGAGGCGATCGAGCTGCGCCTGGACGTCGGGGTCGGTGGAGTGAGCGTGGTCGGGCATTGTGGTTCGCTGTACCCGTTAGGCTGTACCGCGGCGAAGGCCGGGGCCCATTCCTGAATCAAGAGCTCGACGCGGTAGCGTCGATCGCGCTGGCGCGCGACTTTTTGTCGGGGCTGGGCCCCGGCCTTCACCGGTTACGGTAGCGCCCTTATGCCGCCTTCCGCGAGCCGCACAGGTAGGCGATGACCGTAGAGAGCTGCGCTCGCAGGTCCTTGCGGTGGACGACCATGTCGATCAGCCCATGCTCCAGATAATATTCGCTGGTCTGGAAATCGTCGGGCAGCTTCTCGCGGATCGTGCTCTCGATCACGCGGCGGCCGGTGAACGCCAGCGTCGCCTTGGGCTCCGCGATCTGGACGTCGCCGAGCATCGCATAGGCGGCCATGACGCCGCCCGAGGTGGGATCGGTCAGCACGACGATATAGGGCAGCCCGGCATCGTGGAGCATTTGGATCGCGACGGTGCTGCGCGGCATCTGCATCAGGCTGAGGATGCCTTCCTGCATCCGCGCGCCGCCGCTGGCGGTGAAGACGATATAGGGGGCCCTGTCCGCGATCGCGGCCTCGATCCCCTGGACGATCGCCTCGCCGACCGCCTGGCCCATCGATCCGCCCATGAACGCGAAATCCTGGACCCCGATGACGACCTTGCGGCCATCGATCGTGCCGCGGGCGTTGACGAAGGCGTCGGCCTCGCCGGTATCGGCACGGGCCGCCTTCAGGCGATCGGCATAGCGTTTCGAATCACGAAACCTGAGCGGGTCCTCCGCGACCTTGGGCGCGGGCAGCTCGCTGGCGCTGCCCCCGTCGAGCAGGTGGCGGAAGCGGACGCGCGGGCCGATACGCTCGTGGTGATCGCATTTCGGGCAGACATGAAGATTCTCCTCCAGCTCCTTCACGAACACCATCTGCCCGCAGCCCTTGCACTTGTGCCAGAGATGGTCGGGCGTGTCCTTGCGGACCGGGACGACGAACGACAGCGCGTTGCGGACGTTGTTGAGCCAGCTCATGCGGCTTCCTTCCTGGCGTCGGCGAGCGCGGCCGACAGCGTGGCGACATAGGCGCGGACGGCGTCGGGCGCGGCGGCACCATGCTGCGCGACGATCTCGACGATCGCGGAGCCGACGACGACGCCGTCGGCGACGCGCCCGATCGCGGCGGCCTGTTCGGGAGTGCGCACGCCGAAGCCGACCGCTACGGGCAGGTCGGTCGCGGCCTTGAGCGCGGCGACGGCGGTGTCGATCGAGCCCTGCGCGGCCTGCTGCAACCCGGTGATCCCGGCGACCGAGACATAGTAGACGAACCCGCTCGCGCCATCGAGCACGGCGGGAAGGCGCGCGGCATCGGTGGTCGGCGTGGCGAGGCGGATCAGCGCGATGCCCGCGGCGCGCAGCTGCGGACCGAGCGCGTCGTCCTCCTCGGGCGGCACGTCGACGCAGATCACGCCGTCGACGCCCGCATCCTTCGCGGCCGATGCGAACCAGTCCGCACCGCGGCGGAGCATCGGATTGGCATAGCCCATCAGGACAAGTGGCACGTTCGGGTGACGTGACCGGAAGCCCTTGGCGATCGACAGGATGTCCGCAGTCGTTGTGCCCGCGGTGAGCGCGCGGATATTGGCGGACTGGATCGCCGGGCCGTCGGCCATCGGATCGGTGAACGGCATGCCCAGTTCGATCACGTCCGCTCCGCCCGCGACGAGTGCGTCGAGGATCGCGGGCGTGGCGGCGGGGGCGGGATCGCCGCCGGTGACGAACGCGACGAGCGCGGGACGGTCCTTCGCGAAAGCTGCGGCGAGGCGGGTCACATCTCGACTCCGAGGGCCGATGCGACGGTAAAGATGTCCTTGTCTCCGCGGCCGCACAGGTTCGCGAGGATGATCTGGTCGTTGCGCATCGTCCTGGCGACCTTCGTCACCGCGGCGATCGCGTGGGCGGGTTCGAGCGCGGGGATGATGCCTTCGGTGCGACACAGCAACTGGAAGGCGTCGAGCGCGTCGGTGTCGGTCGCGCTGGTATAGTCGACGCGGCCGATGTCGCGCAGCCAGGCATGCTCGGGGCCGATGCCGGGATAGTCGAGACCGGCGGAGATCGAGTGGCCCTCATCGATCTGGCCGTCCTCGTTCTGGAGCAGGTAGGTCTTGTTGCCGTGAAGGATGCCCGGGAACCCGCCCGCGAGACTGGCGGCGTGCTCCTTGTCGAGCCCATGGCCCGCCGCCTCGACGCCGAGCATGCCGACATCGGCGTCGTCGAGGAACGGGTGGAACAGCCCGATCGCGTTCGATCCGCCGCCGATCGCGGCGACGAGCAGATCGGGGAGCTTGCCGGTGCGCGCCAGCATCTGCTCGCGCGCCTCGCGGCCGATCACGCTCTGGAAGTCGCGGACCATCTCCGGGTAGGGATGCGGGCCGGCGGCGGTGCCGATGATGTAGAAGGTGTCATGGATGTTGGCGACCCAGTCGCGCAGGCCTTCATTCATCGCGTCCGACAGCGTCTGCGCGCCACTGGTGACGGGGCGGACCTCGGCGCCGAGCAGCTTCATGCGGAACACGTTGGGCTGCTGCCGCTCGATATCGCGCGCGCCCATATAGATGACGCAGGGCAGACCGAAGCGCGCGCAGACCGCGGCGGTCGCGACGCCGTGCTGGCCCGCGCCGGTTTCCGCGATGATCCGCGTCTTGCCCATGCGGATCGCGAGCAGGATCTGGCCGATGCAGTTGTTGATCTTGTGCGCGCCGGTGTGATTGAGTTCGTCGCGCTTGAACCAGACCTGCGCGCCCATCTTTTGTCCGTCGGGGCCTTCGTCTGCGCCTTCGCGCAGCGCGGCAGACAGTCGCTCGGCGTGGTAGAGTGGGCTCGGGCGCCCGACATAGTGTTCGAGCAAGTCCTCGAACTCCGCGGCGAAGGCGGGATCCGCCTTGGCGGCCTTGTAGGCGGTGTCGAGCTCGAGGATCAGCGGCATCAGCGTCTCTGCGACGTAGCGGCCGCCGAAATCGCCGAAATGGCCGCGCTCATCGGGCTGCGCCCGAAAGGTATTGGCGTCCGGGCGCGTGCGGAAGGAATTGGGAGCGTTCATAGATGGGCGACCGATTGGAGGAAGGCGGCGATCTTGTCCACATCCTTGACCCCGGGGGCGCTTTCGACGCCGGAGGAGATGTCGACGAGCGTCGCGCCGGTCTGGCGGACCGCGGCGGCGACGTTGCCCGCGTCCAGCCCGCCGGACAGTGCCCATGGGAGCGGATGGCGGACGCCGTCGAGCAGCGTCCAGTCGAAGCGCAATCCCATGCCGCCGGGCAGCACCGCGCCGTCGGGCGTCTTTGCGTCGTAGAGGATACGGTCGGCGGCACCCGGGAGCGCGTTCGCGGCGGCGAGGTCTGCGCGCGCCTTGACCGGGATCGCGGCCCAGGTCTCGGCTCCGGTGATGCGCTTGAGGTGCGCGACCCGGGCGGGGGCGGTCTTGTGGAGCTGGATGACGTCGAGGCGACCGGCGTCGAGTGCCTGCCGGACGGTGTCGTCGTCGGGGTTCACGAAGACGCCGACCCGGTGGACGTGATCGGGGACGCGCGCGGCGAGTTCGGCGATCCGGTCCATCCCGACGTGACGCGGCGACGGCGGGAAGACGACGAAGCCGACATGGCTGGCGCCGTGACGGAGCGCGGCGTCGAGCGTCGCGGGGGTGGACAGGCCACAGATCTTTGCGGTGACGGACACGAGGCGGCATATAGGGGGTGGGGGTGAGAGGGGAAAGGTCGCCGTCGTCCGCCCGGCGCGGGGCATTGCCACAGGTTATGGGGCGCCGCCGGGTTCGATGCACGCGGAACGCCCGGAATCGCAGTATCCCGGCGAGCGCGGAGCCTTATAGGGCGCAGGGCTATCAATGGCTGAGGAGGACGGCGTGCCGGACTATTTCCTGGGGGTCGATGCCGGGGGCAGCAATTGCCGGGCCCGGCTGGTCGATGCCGGCGGGGCGATCGTCGGGACGGGACGCGCCGGCCCGGCCAATGCGGGGCTGGGGCTCGAGAATCTGCGTGCCGTGCTGCTCGATGCGGCATTGCAGGCGACCGGAGCGGCGGGGCTGGGCGAGGCGGACCTGGCGCGCGTCGCGGCGGGGTTCGGGATCGCGGGGCTGTCGCGGCCGGGGGTTGCGGAGGCGGTGGCGGCGATGGACTTTCCGTTCGCCAGCGTCGCGATCGACAGCGATGCGGCGATCGCGAGCCTGGGTGCGCTTTCGGGGCGCGACGGGGCGATCCTGGTGCTGGGGACGGGGAGCATCGCGCACCTGCGGCTGGGCGATGCGAGCTTCAGCATCGGGGGCTATGGGTTTCCGATTTCGGACGAGGGCAGCGGCGCGGCGCTGGGGTTGAGCGCGCTGCGGCACGCGCTGCGCGCGCTCGACGGTCGGAGCCGCGGGTCGCCGCTGAGCGGGGCGATCACCGCGCGGTTCGGGCACCAGACGCCGCGGATCATCGCGTGGATGAGCAGCGCGACGCCGTCCGACTATGGCAGCTTCGCGCCGCTGGTGATGGAGCATGCGGAGGGCGGCGACGAGATCGCGCGATCGATCGTCGAGGATGCCGCGCTGCATGTCGAGCGGTTCATCGAGACGATCTTCCTGCGCGGCGCGCCACGCTGCGTGCTGGTCGGCGGACTGGCGCCGCGGCTGCGGCCGTGGCTGCGCTATCGCACGGTGGAACGGCTGAGCGAGGCGGACGGCGATGCGCTGGACGGCGCGCTGCTGCTGGCGGGCATGCCGCGTGGTTGATCCAGATCAAAGGACAACGATGTGACGACCTGCTAGGCCCGTAACAATACGAGTTGGGGGGGGGTGACATGGCGGATTGTGCGACGGGAGTTCCCGGGCTCGACGAAATCCTGGCAGGCGGGTTCGCGCGGGCGCGGCTGTTCCTGCTCGAGGGGAGTCCCGGCACCGGTAAGACGACGATCGCCAGCCAGTTCCTGATGGAAGGCGTCGCGGCGGGCGAGCAGGTGCTGTATATCACCCTGTCCGAAACCGAGGAGGAACTGCGCGACGGCGCGGCGTCGCACGGCTGGACCTTCGGCGCGGGGTTCGAGGTGTTCGAACTGGTGCCGCCCGAAAGCCTGCTCGACGAGGACCAGCAGCAGAGCCTGCTCTATTCGTCCGACCTGGAACTGGGCGAGACGACGAAGCGGATCTTCGAGGCGTTCGAGCGCATCCGGCCGACGCGGGTGGTGCTCGACAGCCTGTCCGAGATCCGGCTGCTGGCGCAGAGTTCGCTCCGGTATCGACGCCAGATCCTGGCGCTGAAGCATTATTTCGCGAAGTCCGACGCGACCGTGCTGATGCTGGACGACCTGACCGCCGACGTGATGGACAAGACCGTCCACAGCGTGGCGCACGCGGTGGTGCGGCTGGAGGAACTGTCCCCCAATTACGGCGCGGAGCGGCGGCGGATGCGGGTGCTGAAATATCGCGGGCGGCGCTATCGTGGGGGCTATCACGATTTCGTGATCGACACCGGCGGCATCCATGTCTTTCCGCGGCTGGTGTCCGCGGAGCACAAGACCATGGTCGATCGCGAGATCGTCGCACTCGACAACGCGGCGCTGAATGCCCTTGCGGGCGGCGGGCTGGCGCGCGGATCGAGCACGCTGATCCTGGGGCCGGCGGGCACCGGCAAGTCGCTGCTCACACTGGGGTTCGTCCAGTCCGCGATTGGGCGGGGTGAAACCGCGGCGATGTTCGTGTTCGACGAGGAACTCGGGCTGCTGTTCGACCGCGCGCTGGGGCTGGGGATCGACCTGCAGGCGATGGTCGATACGGGCAAGCTTGTGATCGAGCAGGTCGATGCCGCCGAGCTGACGCCGGGCGAGTTCTCGCAGCGGGTGCGCCGCGCTGTGGAGCATCACGATGCGCGCACCGTGGTGATCGACAGCCTCAACGGCTTTCAGGCGGCGATGCCCGAGGAGCAGGCGCTGGTGCTGCACATGCACGAGCTGTTGCAATATCTGAACCGGCAGGGCGCGATGACCTTCCTGACGGTCGCGCAGCACGGGCTGGTCGGCGACATGAAGTCGCCGGTCGACGTCACCTATCTGGCGGATACGGTGATCCTGCTGCGCTATTTCGAGGCGACGGGGCGCGTGCGGCGCGCGATCTCGGTGGTCAAGAAGCGGACCGGCGCACACGAGGATACGATCCGCGAGTTCGTGATCGACCGGCGCGGCGTCACGCTGGGCGCACCGCTGACAAGGTTCCAGGGCGTGCTGCGCGGCGTGCCGGTGCTGAGCGGGGAGGATCACACCATGCTCGAGGCTGGCGGGATGTGACCGGCGCATGATAGGGCCTTGCGCGTGAAGGACTTGCGCGCATGAACCGGACGATTGCCGAAGGCGCGGTGATCTATGCGCCGCTTGGCCGCGATGCCGACATCGCGGCATCGCTTCTGGGCGACGGCGACCTCGAGTCGCGGATCGCGCGCGATCTTCCGGCGCTGGTCGCGATGATTCGCGGCGGGGCGGGCTATGCGATCCTGACCGAGGAGGCGGTGCGCGGCGTGGACCTGCGCGCGTTGACCGCGGTGCTGGCGGAGCAGGCCGAATGGTCCGACCTGCCGTTCATCATGCTGACCGCGCGGGGCGGCGGGCTGGAGCGCAATCCGGGCGCGGTGCGGCTGCTCGAGACGCTGGGCAACGTCACCTTCCTCGAACGGCCGTTCCATCCGACGACGCTCATCAGCCTCGCCAAGGCGGCGCGGCGCGCGCGGCTGCGGCAATACGAGGCGCGCGCGCGGCTGGAGCAGATCGCGGCGGGGCGCGAGCGGCTGTCGCTGGCGCTGGCGTCGGGGGGACTGGGCGCGTGGATCTACGAGGTGAAGGGCGCGGTGCTGACGACCGATGCGCAGTGCCGCGCGCATTACGGGCTGGCTGCGGACGCGCGGTTCGCGTTCGAGGACCTGCTGGCGCGGATCCATGACGAGGATCGCCCGCGCATGCTCGCCACGGTGCTGGCCGCGATCGAGGGCGCGACCGACTACGACATCGAATATCGCGCGGTGTGGCCGGATCGCTCAATCCATTGGCTGCGGATCAGCGGGCGGCCCGAACGCGATGCGGCGGGGCAGGTGGCGCGGATGGTGGGGGTGTCGCACGACATCACGGACCAGCGTCGTATCGAGGCGCGCCAGCGCGCGCTGATCGCGCTGGGCGACGGACTGCGACAGGCGGACGACATCGACATGATGTCCCGCGTGGCGGTGCGGGTCCTTGGCGAGACGCTGGGGGTGAGCCGCGCGGGGTACGGCACGGTCGATGCCCTGCGCGAGACGGTGTCGATCGACTGCGAATGGACCGCGCCGGGCGTCGCGCCGCTGACAGGGGAGCGATCGTTCCGCGCCTATGGATCGTTCGTCGACGACCTGAAGCGCGGCGACTGGATCGCGATCGCCGACGCGCGGATCGATCCGCGCACCGCCGACCGCGTCCGGGCCCTGGAAGCGATCGCGTCGCGGGCGATACTGAACATGCCGGTGGTGCGCGCGGGCACGCTCGTCGCGCTGCTGTTCGTCAACCAGCGCGAGCCGCGCGCATGGACGCCGGACGACGTCGCGTTCGTCCACGACGTCGCCGGGCGGACGCAGGCGGCGATCGAGCGGCGGCAGGCGGAAACCGCGCTCGCCGAACTGGCAGGGTCGCTGGAGCGGCAGGTGGAGGAACGCACCCGCGAGCGCGACCGGACATGGCGCAACTCGCAGGACCTGCTCGCGGTGATCGACGGCGAGGGCCGGTTCGTCGCGGTGAACCCGGCGTGGACGACCGTGCTCGGATGGCAGGCGCACGAAGTGATCGGGCGCCATCATCTCGACTTCAACCATCCCGACGATCGGCCCGCCAGGGAGGCCGCGCTGGAGCAGGCGCAGGACGGGCAGATGCCGCCGGGTGAAAACCGGGTGCGGCACCGCGACGGCAGCTATCGTTGGATCGCGTGGATCGCCTCCGCGGGCGAGGGCATGGTGTATGCCAGCGGGCGTCACGTCACGGCGGAGAAAGAAGCGCAACTTGCGCTGGAAGGTACGCAGGACCAGCTTCGCCAGGCGCAGAAGATGGAAGCGGTGGGCCAGCTGACCGGGGGGATCGCGCACGATTTCAACAATCTGCTGACCGCGATCTCGGGAAGCCTGGAACTGATCCAGCTGCGCGTGGGGCAGGGTCGCACCGGCGACGTGGCGCGCTATGTCGATACCGCGACGCAGGCGGCGAAGCGCGCGGCGGCGCTGACGCACCGGCTGCTCGCCTTTTCGCGCCGGCAGACGCTCGATCCGCGCGCGAGCGACCTCGACGCGCTGATCGCCAACATGCGCGACCTGCTAGAGCGATCGGTAGGGCCGACGATCGAGATCGATATCGACGCGCCTGCAGGCACGTTGTGGACGGCCCTGGTCGATCCCAACCAGTTCGAGAACGCCCTGTTGAACCTGAGCATCAACGCGCGCGACGCGATGGCCGAGGGCGGGCGGATCACGATCACGACTGCCAATGCCACGCTCGACCGCGGCGCGGCGGCGGCGCGCGACCTGGCGGCGGGCGACTATGTCACGCTCGCCGTCTCCGACACCGGGGCGGGCATGGACGCCGAGACGATCGCGCGTGCGTTCGATCCGTTCTTCACGACCAAGCCGCTGGGCGAAGGCACCGGGCTTGGGCTGTCGATGATCTATGGCTTCGTCCGCCAGTCGGGCGGGCAGGTGCGGATCGACTCCACGGTGGGGGTCGGCACCACGATGCGGCTGTATTTTCCGCGGGTGGCGGATGCGCACGTGACGACCGAGGCGGTGGCGCCCGTGGCCGAGGTGACACCGGTGAGCGCGGAACGCGCGGTGCTGGTCGTCGACGACGAGGCGGCGGTGCGGATGCTGGTGCGCGACGTGCTGGTCGACATGGGGTGCGCGGTGATCGAGGCGGAGGACGCGCGCACGGCGATGGCGGTGGTCGATTCGCCCGCGCGGATCGACCTGATGGTGACCGATGTCGGCTTGCCCGGCGGGACGAACGGGCGGCAACTGGCCGACGCCGCGCGGGCCGTTCGCGACGGGCTGACGGTGCTGTTCATCACCGGCTACGCCGAGGCTGCGGTGATGGGCGACGGCGCGCCGGGGGCGGGGATGCACCTGATGACCAAGCCCTTCTCGATCGACGCGATCGCGGCCCGGATCCGCTCGCTGCTCGCCTAGCGGGGCGTGCGGTAGTCGATCGCGAGCGCGAGCCCGCCGGCGACGCATGTCATCGCCGCGAGGAGGACCAGGATCGGGGCAAAGCCGCTCGCCGCGCCGAACCCCCAGGCGAGCGCGGGGCCGATGACGGCGGGAAGCGTGTTCGCGAGGTTGAGATAGCCGAGCGTCCGGCCGCGCCTCGCCGGGGCGGGGAGCATGCGCATCACCGCGGTCGACTGGAGCGCGAGGAAGACCGCGCTGCCGCAGATATGGAGCACGAAACCCGTCGCCGCGACCGTGACCGATCCTGCGACGGCCATGACCAGGAGACCGATCGCCGCGACGATCGAGGCGATGCCGAGGATCGGGCGGCGGGTCGCGGCGCGGTCCGACAGGCGCCCGGCGACGATCGCGAGGGGAATGGCGACGGCGTATCCGATCGCGAGCATTCGGCCGACCGCGGGCGCGAGCGTGGCGGCCGGGATGCCGGGGTTCAGGGCTGCGAAGTACAACAGCAGGTACACGAACAGAACCGCCCCCGCGACCTGGACGAGGAGCCGCGCGAGCCAGGCGAGCGCGATATCGCGGCGGGGCGGCATGGCGACGGGCGCCGGCCGGGCCGGTGCGCCGGGCGACCGGGAGCGGAGCGCGAGGAGGGGGGCGAGCAGTACCCCGACGACGACGACGATCACCGTGTAGCGCGCGCCCTCGCCGAGCGACGGCTGCATCGCGAGCGCCCAGGACAGCGCGGAGGCGGACGGGTTGGCGAGGGTGAGGAGTGCGCCCGCGATACCCTTGCGCACGTCGGGAACGTCGTCCGCCATCATCGCGAACAGCGGCGCGACGAGCGCGTTGAGCGCCACCTGCCACAAGGCGACCGCGACGACGATCTCGAGCGGGCGCTGCGCGGCGTGGATCGCGGCGTAGCCGAGCATCGTGAGCACCAGGCCTGCCGCGACCCAGCCGCGCCTCGTCCGTCCGCGCGCGACCGTGCGGTCGCTGAGCCTGCCGAACGCGATGTTGGCGACGCTGGCCGCCACCGCGCCCGCCAGGGATGCGGCGGTGAGGACGTCGACCGCGGACGCACCCGCGACCGCGGCGATCTTGAGCGGGAGCAGCAGCGTCAGCAGCGGCAGATAGGCGACGACGACCGCGATGTTGGCGAGCGCGTAGGCGAGGAGAAGCCGCGTCGTCGCGCGATCGGGATCGGGCAGGGCGGAGTCGGCGGGCATCGCCGGGCGCTATCGCATGCCGAGGACGATCCGTCGCGCGCGGGTGTCCGCAAAGAGATGGTTCAATCCGCCGACGAACCGCTCTAGCGTCGCGGGCGAGACGCTCGCTGCTGCGAAGGATGCCCGTGATGAAGACGCTGTTCGCATGCCTGTCGCTCGCGCTGCTCTCGACCACTGCGATCGCGGCGCCGGCGGTGCGTGCGGAGGCACCTGCTGCGCCGCTGGCAGGGACGACCGCGCTGGCGGGGCTGGTGCCGGTGAACGTCGACGCGGCGGGCGGGCGAGTGCTGGTGACGCTGCCGCCGCCGGGGGCGGACGGGGTTTCGGGGCGGTTCCTGTACGTCGCGAGCCTCAGGACCGGGGTGGGATCGTCGGACGTCGGGCTGGATCACGGGCAGAATTCGGACGCGCAGGTGCTGGCGTTCCGCCGGATCGGAAAGAAGGTGTTCGCCGAGTATGAAAACCCCCGCTTCCGCGCAACCGGCGGATCTGCGGCGGAGCAGGCGGCGGCGCGCGACAGCTTCGCGACGACGACGACGTGGGTGGGCGACGTCGCGCAGACGCTGCCCGACGGATCGATCGTGGTCGACCTGGCGGGGTTCCTGACGCGCGACGCGATGGGGATCGCGGCGTCGTTGAAGCGCGGCGAGGGCGGGGAGTATCGGCTCGATGCGGGCGCGAGCATCGCGGATGTGGCGGTGACGAAGGCGTTCCCGGACAATATCGAGATGGAGGCGCGACAGACCTTCGTCACCGACAAGCCCGGTGCCGCGATCGAGAACATCGCGCCCGACGCGCGATCGATCTCGCTGACGGTGCGGCACTCGCTAATCCGGCTGCCCGGGCCGGGCTACACCCCGATCCGGTTCGATCCGCGGTTCGGCGGGTTCGCGGCGCAGGCGGTGGATTACGGCGCGCCGCTGGGGCAGGACGTGGTCTACGCTCTCGCGATGCGATTCCGGCTGGAGAAGACCGATCCGGCCGCCGCGCGCTCCGCGGTCAAGACGCCGATCGTGTTCTACATCGACCGCGCCGCGCCCGAGCCGATCCGCACCGCGCTGGCGGAGGGCGTGTCGTGGTGGACGAAGGCGTTCGACGCGGCGGGCTATATCGATGCGTTCCGCGTCGCGATCCTGCCGGAGGGCGCGGACCCGCTCGACGTGCGGTACAACGTCGTCAACTGGGTGAACCGCGCGACGCGGGGCTGGTCGTACGGGCAGGTGATCGCGGACCCGCGCACGGGCGAGATCGTCAAGGGATCGGTGCTGCTCGGCTCGCTGCGGGTGCGGCAGGACATGCTGATCTTCGAAGGGCTGGTCGGCGCGGACAAGGTGGGCACGGGCGGGCCGAACGACCCGGTGCAGGCGGCGCTCGCCAGGATTCGCCAGCTCGGCGCGCACGAGGTGGGGCATGCGCTGGGGTTCGAACATAATTTCGCCGCCTCCACGCAGGGACGTGCGTCGGTGATGGATTATCCCGCGCCGCGCATCGGGCTGGTGAACGGCGCGCCCGACCTGTCGGACGCTTACGGCGTGGGTGTCGGCGCATGGGACGTGGCGGCGGTCGACCGGCTCTATGGTGCGCCCGCGCCGGGGGCCGACGCGGCGGCGGCGCTGGAGGCGAAGGCGGCGGCGGTGCGCGCGGCGGGGTTGCGGTTCGTCAGCGACGGTGATGCGCGCAGCGCGAGCGCGGCGCAGCCCTGGGCGAGCCTGTGGGACGACGGCGCGGACCCGGCGGCGGAGCTGGTGCGGATGCTGGCGGTGCGGCGCGCGGCGGTCGCGCGGTTCGGCATGGCGGCGCTGCGTCCCGGCGAGGCGGTGGAGAATTTGCGGCGCAAGTTCGTGCCGGTGTGGCTGCTCCACCGCTATCAGGTGGAGGCGGCGGCGAAAATGATCGGCGGGGTCGACTTCGCCTATCCGGTCGCGGGCGGCGGGCATGAGCGCGCGACTGCGGTGCCGGGGGCGCAGCAGCGCGCGGCGCTCGATGCGCTGCTCGCGACGCTGACGCCTGCGGCGCTGACGGTGCCGCCCGCGCTGCTGCCGCTGCTGTCGGCGGGACGGAGCGGGCCCGCGGACCGTCAGTTCGACATCGAGGTGATGGCGACCGCGGGCGGGCCGGTGTTCGATCCGCTGGTCGCCGCCGACGTCGCTGCGGCGATCACGCTCGACGCGCTGCTCGATGGCGGACGGTTGCAGCGGGTGGCGTTGCAGCGGCAGGCGGATGGGGGCGCGCTGGCGGTCGACGAGCTGATCGGGGCGCTGGTGGCGCGGACGGTGGACGGCGCGACGACGCTGTTGGCGCAGCGCGTGGCGACGCGGGTGCTGCTCGATCTGGCGCGGGTGTCGCGCGATCCCAAGACCGCGCCGGGCGTGGCGGCGATCGCGGACGAGGCGCTGGTCGGCGCGACGGCGCGGCTGGCGCGCGGCATGGGAAGCTGGGCGCGGAGCACGGCGCGGATGCTGGGGGATAACGATCGGCTGGCGGCGGCACTGGCTGCGCTGTCCAAGAGCGCGCCTTCGATCCCGCCGGGCATGCCGATCGGCGCGGGCGAGGGGGAATGGATGGAGCGGTAGCGCGGGGTTTCGAGGCGGGGACGCAGCGCCTTCGTCGCGCTGAGAACCGGGGCCAGGGATACCCCTGTCATGCCGCGCTGCCCCGCGATCCACCGCTCGGCAGAGGCTTTCGGGCGTTGCGTTCGCGACCCCGTGGACACCGGACCAGCCTTGCGGTGACGACCGGGTGAACGACAGCGTCTGAGGGACGGGGCGCCGCGCTGCGTATAGTCCCTCGAGAACGGAGATCACGATGAACGAGCCCCTTGATCCGATGCTGATGCGGCTGCGCGAGATGACGGTGCCGGCCGCGCTCGACACGCTGGAGGACGGGGTCTTCGCCGCGATCGGGGATGCGGCGCGCGACGCGTCCGCGACGCGGCGGGCGGGTTTGCTCTCGATCGGTGCGGCGTTGGTGCTCGGGGTCGTCGGCGGGGGACTTGCGGGCGGCGCGGCGACGCCGGCACGGGCGATGCCGATCGGCGTGGATGGTGCGCTGGCGCCGTCGACGCTGTTGCTGGGGCGATGACGGTGCGGCGGACGCTGACGATCGTGGTGCTGGCATTCCTGGCGGCGCTGGCGGGGGCGGCGATCGGGTGCTGGATCATGATGCCGCGCGCGTCGACCGGCACCGAGCTGCACGCGCTGGTGCACCGATCGATCGCACTGGATGCGGCGCAGGCGGCGCAGCTTGACGGGCTGGAGGCCAGGTTCGCTGTGACGCGCGGTGCGCTGGAGGCGGAGATGCGCGCGGACAACGCCGCGCTGGCCGGCGCGATCGAGCGCGAGCACGCGAACGGCCCCGCGGTGACCGCCGCGGTGGACCGGACGCACCGGACGATGGGCGCGCTGCAGAAGGCGACGCTGGCGCATGTCTTCGCGATGCGGCGCGTGATGCGCGCGGACCAGACCACGGCGTTCGATCGGATCGTTGTTCGGGCGCTGACGCCGAGCTCGTGAACGATGGCCTCGATACCTTGGGCGACGGCGATCTGGTCGCGTCGTATCTGGACGGGCGGCAGGCGGCGTTCGCGATGCTGATGGGCCGGCACAAGCACGCGCTGTACCGGCTGATCGTCGCGCAGACGCGTGATGGCGAGGCCGCGCTGGACCTGTTGCAGGAGACGTTCGTGGCGGCGCACGGGGCGCTGGCGCGGTTCGATCGCGAACGCTCGCTGCGTGCGTGGCTGAGCCGGATCGCGCTCAACAAATGCCGTGATCGGGCGCGCCGGCTCCGGGTACGCGGATGGCTGGCGAAGCTGCTGCCGATCGAGGCGGGGGACGCGGTCGCCGATCCGGGCGTGGATATCGAGGGCGACGCGATCGATCGCGAGCGGCTGGCCCAGACGCTGGCCGCGATCGCACGGCTACCCGCCGCGCTCGCGGAGCCATTGCTGTTGTGCACGGTGGAGGACCTGTCGCAGGCGGAGGCGGCCGAAGCGCTGGGAATCAGCGCCAAGGCGGTCGAGACGCGGATCCGACGCGCCCGGATCGCGCTGGCGGCCGAGATGGGCGCATGACGCGCGGGGCGTCCTTGTCCACGCGCGCGCCTTCGTATACGCTGCGCTGCATCATGGTCCACCGCTCCCGATCGGCGCTGTTCGCGACGCTGCTGGCTCTGCTGGCGGTGATCGGCATGGCGTCGCTAGCGGGCGTGCATGCGGCGACGATCCATGACGACGAGCCGACGCATGTCGTCGCGTCGGCCACGTCGTCCCTATCGTCGGCAGCGGACGATCTGGAGCACAGCGTGCATCTGGCGGCGCATGTCGTCGGGCATGGGCTGGCGATGCCGGTCGCGGCGTCGGCGCCGCGGCTGTCGCGCGCGCGCGTGACGGCATGGCCGATGGCCGACCTGTCGGGGCTGCCCGGCGACCTTTCCGTCTCGCTGTTGCGACCGCCCAGAGCATGAGCGCGCGCGTGCCGCCGGCACGCGCGAACCGCTCATGACGAGGACGATCGATGACAAAAGGCTTTACCGGCCGGCTGCGCGCACGGGCGCTGGCCGGTCCGCTTGCGGCGCTTGCGCTCGCGGGCCCGGCGGTGGCGGATCCGGCGCCCCCCTTCGCGCAACTGCTGCGGCACGCGGATGCGTCGCCGCGGCTTGCGGCGATGGCGGCGGAGATCGAGCGCGCTGAGGGCCTGGCGGAGCAGGCCCGCGCGAGACCCAATCCAAGCCTCAGCATCTACACGGAAAATGTCGCTGGATCGTCGCCCTATGCGGGGTTCGGGCGTGCCGAGACGACGCTGCAATATAATCACCCGTTCGAGATCGGCGGCAAGCGCACCGCCCGGATCGCGGCGGGGTCGGCCGGGGTCGTCGCAGCGCGCGCGCGGGGCGTCGAGGGGCGTCTGGCCTATGCCTATGAGCTTGCGCGCGCCTATGTCGCGGTCGAGGTGGCGGGCCGCCGGATCGGGTTGGCCGAGGACGAGGTCGAGGAAGCGACCGCGGACCTGACCGTCGCGAAGGCGATGGTCGCGGCCGGCCGGGAGGCGCGGCTGCGCGCGTTGCAGGCCGAAACCGCGCTGAACGCGAATGCGGCGGACCTGGCGACGGCGCGGGCGAACCATGCGGTGGCGCTGGCGCATCTCTCCGCGCTGGCGGGGGTGTCGACGCCGTTCACCGGGCTGGACGAATCGCTGCTCGACCGGATGGCGGCGCGCACGGCGACCGGCCCGGTCGACCCGATGCAGGCGGCGGCGTATCGCGCGGCAGCGGCCGAGCGCGATGCGGCGAGCCTGCGGGTGACGGCCGAGCGCAAGCGTGCGTTGCCCGATCTGAGCGCGCAGCTGGGGGTACGGCGGCTGGAAGCGGATCGCGCGACTGCGCTGGTCGCGGGCGTGTCGCTGCCGCTGGCGCTGTTCGATCGCAATCGGGGGAATATCGCGGCCGCACTGGCAGAGCTGCGCGGCGCGGAGGCGCGGGCGGCGGCCGCGCGGCTGGAGGCGGAGGCGGGCGCGCGA
Organism: Sphingomonas sp. Ell38C01; assembly: GCF_055231975.1. Taxonomy (NCBI): domain Bacteria; kingdom Pseudomonadati; phylum Pseudomonadota; class Alphaproteobacteria; order Sphingomonadales; family Sphingomonadaceae; genus Sphingomonas; species Sphingomonas sp. Ell38C01. Next base: position 1,984,394 of record NZ_JBUYVA010000001.1, read on the forward strand.
TCCGCGGGGTTTCTTGCCGCCGCTGCGGACGCGCGCGCCGACGCGGCGGCGCGGACGATGGCGACCGCGGAGGAGACGTACCGGCTGTCGCGGATCGCGTACGAGGCGGGAAAATCGCCGCTGAGCGAATTGCTCGTCGCGCGCCATGGCCTCGGCGTCGCGCGTGGGGTGGTGCTCGACGCCGCCGCGGCGCGGTTCGAGGCGCGTGCCATGCTTGCCCGGCTTCAGGGCCTGACCATCACCGGAGACCCGGTCCAATGACATCGAAGATCCATGTGCAGGCCGGCGTCGCGCTGGCGCTCGCCGCCGCGGCCGGCTTTGGTGTTGCGCGCTGGACCGCGGCGCCGCCACCGGTCGAGGCGTCCGCGGTCGAGGAGCATGACGCGCCCGTCGACAGCGTCGCGATGACGCCGCAGGGGATCGCGGCGTCCGGCATCGGCATCGGCGCTGCGACGTCGGCGGAGGTCGATGCGGTCGTCTCTGCGGCGGCGACGGTGGAGGCGACGCCCGATGCGGAGGCGGTGCTGACCGCGCGCGCGCCGGGAACGGTGACGCGCATCCTCAAGCGGATCGGCGATCCCGTGGCGGCGGGCGAGACGATCGCACTGGTCGAGAGCCGCGACGCGTCCGCGCTGGTCGCGGATCGCGCGGCGGCGGCGGCGCGGGTGACGCTGGCGGGACGGCAGCTGGCGCGCGAGCGGACGCTGCTGGCCCAGGGCGTGTCGGCGCGGGCGGACTACGAAACCGCGCAGGCCGCGCTCGCGGTGGCGCAGGCGGAGGCGCAGCGGGCGTCGGCGGCGTCGGGTGCGGTGCGAGTGGCGCGCGACGGCCGGTCGGTCGCGGTAGTCAGTCCGATCACGGGGCGGATCACCGCTGCGCCTGCCAATCTTGGGCAGTATGTCGCGGCGGAAACGGCGTTGTTCCGGGTTGCGGATCCGCGGCGGTTGCAGGTGGTGGCGAGCATCCCGGTAGGCGAGTCGGCACGGGTGCGCAGCGGCGACCTGGTCGAGCTGGTAACGACCGACGGGCGGACGATCGCGGGGCGCGTCGGCGCGGCGACGGGGGTCGTCGATCCCGAGAGCCGTGCCGGCACGGTGGTGATCGCGCCAAGTGCGGGGGGCAGCGTGCTCGCACCCGGGCAATTGGTGCAGGCGCGGATCTTCGCGAGCGGCGAGGCGGCGCGCGGCGGGGTCGCGGTGCCGGAGGAGGCGGTGCAGACGCTCGGCGCGCGCAGCGTGGTGTTTGTGCGGACGCCGCAAGGGTTTCGCGCGCAGGATATCCAGACGGGCGCGCGCAGCGCAGGGATGGTCGCGGTGATCGCGGGGCTGAAGGCCGGCACGCCGATCGCGGCGGCGAACGCATTCCTGCTGAAGGCCGAACTCGGCAAGTCCGAGGGAGAGGAGCATTGATAGCGCGCATCCTCTCCGCCTCGGTCCGTGGACGGTGGATCGTCGCGTTCGTGACGCTGCTGATCGTCGGGCTGGGGGCGTGGCAAATCACGAAGCTGCCGATCGACGCGGTGCCCGACGTCACCAACCGGCAGGTTCAGGTCAGCAGCTTCGTGCCCGCGCTGGGGCCGACCGATATCGAAAAGCAGGTGACGTTTCCGGTCGAGACCGCGCTGGCGGGGATTCCGGGCCTGGAGATGACGCGGTCGATCTCGCGCAACGGGTTCAGCCAGGTGACCGCGGTGTTCACCGATGCGACCGACATCTATTTCGCCCGCCAGCAGGTGACCGAGCGACTGGCGCAGGCGCGCGACGGCCTGCCCGCGGGCGTTCAGCCGCGGCTGAGCCCGCTGGCGACGGGGCTGGGCGAGATCTTCATGTATTCGGTCGCGTTCCGGCATCCGCGCGGCAAGGGCGCGACGGTGGCGCCGGGCAGGCCCGGCTGGCAGCGCGACGGCAGCTACCTGACGCCCGAGGGCGAGCGGCTGACCACCGAACTGGCGAAGGCGGCGTATCTGCGCACCGTGCAGGACTGGATCATCCGCCCGCAGATGCGCGGCGTGGCGGGGGTCGCGGGGGTCGATTCGAACGGCGGCTATGTGAAGCAATATGTCGTCGAGCCCAATCTGGGCGCGCTGGCAGGCTATGGCCTGTCGGTGACCGCGCTGGCAGACGGACTGGAGCGCGCGAACCTGTCGGCGGGGGCAAACTATGTCCGGCGGGCGGGCGAAAGCTTTCTGGTGCGCACCGATGCGCGGCTGAAGTCGATCGCCGACATCGAGGATGCGGTGGTCGCGACGCGCGGCGGGGTTCCGGTGCGTGTGAAGGACGTCGGGCGCGTGGTGATCGGCGGGGGCGTACGGACCGGCTCCGGTAGCCTGATGGGGTCGGAAGCGGTGATCTCGACGATCCTGATGCTGGTCGGCGAGAACAGCCGCGTCGTCGCCAATCGCGTGGCGGACAGGCTGGTCGCGGTGAACCGGACGCTGCCCGCCGATGTGATCGCGACGCCGGTCTACAACCGGTCCAAGCTGGTCGATGCGACGATCGCGACGGTGGAGAAGAACCTGATCGAGGGCGCGCTACTCGTCATCGTCGTCCTGTTCCTGCTGCTCGGCAATGTGCGCGCGGCGCTCATCACCGCGGCGGTGATCCCGATCACGATGCTGATGACCGCGACGGGCATGAACGCGCTACGCGTGTCGGGCAACCTGATGAGCCTCGGCGCGCTCGACTTCGGACTGATCGTCGACGGGGCGGTCATCATCGTCGAGAATGCGCTGCGGCGGCTGGCGGAGCGGCAGGCGCACGAGGGGCGGCTGCTGACGCGCGGGGAGCGGCTGGCGGAGACGACGCTGGCGGCGCAGGAGATGGTCCGCCCGACGGTGTACGGGCAGGCGATCATCTTCCTCGTCTTCGTGCCGCTGCTGACGTTCCAGGGGGTGGAGGGCAAGACCTTCGCACCGATGGCGATCACGCTGATGCTGGCGCTGGCATCCGCCTTCGTGCTGTCGCTGACGTTCGTGCCCGCGATGATCGCGATCGTCGTGACCGGGCGGGTGAGCGAAACCGAGGTGCGGCCGATCCGCTGGTTCAAGGCGCGCTATGCCCCGGTGCTGGCGCGGGCGGTGGCGCGGCCGGTGCCGTTCGTGGCGGGGGGCGTCGCGGTGCTCGTCGCCGCGGTGCTGGGGTTCGGCGCGCTGGGAGAGGAGTTCATGCCGCAGCTCGACGAGAAGGACATCACCGTCACCAACTTCCGTATTCCGTCGACCTCGATCGACCAGTCGACGCAGATGCAGCGGCGGATCGAGGACGCGCTGAAGACGCTGCCCGAGGTGGCGCTGGTGTTCTCCAAGAACGGCAACGCGGACCTGGGCACCGATCCGATGCCGCCCAACGCGTCGGACACCTATATCATCCCCAAGCCGCAGAGCGAATGGCCCGACGAGGTGCGCAGCAAGGCGGACATATTGCGCCGTATCGAGGCGCGGATGAAGCCGCTGATCGGCAACCGGACCGAGATCCAGCAGCCGATCCAGATGCGCTTCAACGAACTGATCGCGGGCGTGCGCTCCGACGTCGCGGTCAAGATCTATGGCGACGACCTGGAGGTGATGAGCGCGCAGGCGCAGAAGGTGGCGGCAATGCTGCGCAGCATTCCGGGAGCAGCGGACGTGCAGGCGGAGCAGACCGCGGGTGCGCCGACCTTCGACATCCGCATCGATCGGCAGGCGGCCGGGCGATACGGGCTGAGCGTGGAGGAAGTGGCGAACACCGTCTCGACCGCACTCGGCGGGCGCGAGGCGGGGGTCTTGTACGAGGGCGACCGGCGGTTCGACGTCGTCGTGCGGCTGCCCGATGTCCAGCGCGACGACCTGGAGACGCTGGGCGCGGTGCCGGTGGTGCTGCCGAGCGACGGGAGCCATGTCGATTCGATCCCGCTGCGGCTCGTCGCGCGGTTCGCCTATGCCGAGGGGCTGAACCAGATCAGCCGGGAGAACGGCAAGCGGATGGTGGTGGTGCAAGCTAACGTGCGCGGGCGCGACCTTGGCGGCTTCGTCGCGGAGGCGCAGGCGAAGGTCGGCGCGATGGCGCTGCCCGCGGGAATGTACACGGACTGGGGCGGGACGTTCGAAAGCCTGCAATCGGCGCGGACGCGGCTGATGATCGTCGTGCCGCTGTGCTTCGTGCTGATCTTCGCGTTGCTGTATCTCGCGCTTGGCGGGGCGGCGCCAGCGGCGATCGTGTTCAGCGCGGTGCCGATGGCGCTCGCGGGGGGCGTGTTCGCGCTGTTGCTGCGCGGGATCCCGTTCTCGATCACGGCGGCGGTGGGGTTCATCGCGCTGTCCGGAGTGGCGGTGCTCAACGGGCTGGTGATGATGGGGGCGATCGCGAAGCGGCGCGGCGAAGGGATGGATAGTGCGGATGCGATTCTGGGCGGCGCGATGGAGCGGGTGCGGCCGGTGCTGATGACCGCACTGGTCGCGAGCCTGGGCTTCGTACCGATGGCGCTGGCGACGGGGACCGGGGCGGAAGTGCAGCGGCCGCTCGCGACCGTGGTGATCGGGGGGCTGGTGACGGCGACGGTGCTGACGCTGCTGGTGCTGCCGGCAATCGCGGCGCTGGTGGGGCGGGGGAGGCCTGTCGGCGCCTGAAGATTCCCGTCATCCCGGCGCGGGGCCGGGATGACGGAAGGAGCGTCAGGCGATCGCCAGCCTGTCGAGATACTTGTCGAGGGTGATCGGGTAGTCGCGCACGCGGATGCCGGTGGCATTGTAGATCGCGTTGGCGATCGCCGCACCGACGCCGCAAATGCCGAGTTCGCCGACGCCCTTGGCCTTCATCGGCGAGGACATGGCATCGGCCTCGTCCAGGAAGATCACTTCCTGATGCGGGATGTCGGCGTGGACGGGCACCTCATAGCCGGCGAGATCGTGGTTGACGAAGAAGCCGAAGCGCTTGTCGACCGCGAGATCCTCCATCAATGCGGCGCCCGCACCCATCGTCATCGCACCGATCACCTGGCTGCGCGCCGACTTGGGGTTGAGGATGCGCCCCGCCGCGCAGACCGCGAGCATGCGGCGGATCCGCGTCTCGCCGGTATAGGCGTTGACCGCGACCTCGGCGAAATGGCTGCCGAAGGTCGACTGCTGGTACGTCTTGTCGAGATCGCCATACTCCATGGCGTCCTCCGCGGTCATCGCGCCAGCGTCGGCCAGCTTGGCGCGACGGTTGCCCGCGCGCACCTCGCCATCCGCGAAGGCGACGTCGGTGGCGTTGAAGCCGAGCTTTTGCGCGACCTGATCGCGCAGCTTCGCGCAGGCGGCGTAGACGCCCGCGGTCGAACTGTTCGCGCCCCACTGGCCGCCGGACCCCGACGAGGCCGGAAAGTCCGAGTCGCCGAGCCGGACCGACACCTTGTCGAGCGGGACGCCCATCATCTCCGCGGCGGTCTGCGCGATGATCGTATAGCTGCCGGTGCCGATATCGGTCATGTCGGTTTCGACGACGACGCGGCCGTTGCCGTCCAGCGACACGCGCGCGGCGGACTTCATCACCATGTTGTTGCGGAACGCGGCGGCGACGCCCATTCCGACCAGCCACTGGCCGTCGCGGACCGACCCCGGTTTCACTTGGCGCGCGCTCCATCCGAACTTCGCCGCGCCGTCCTCGAGACATTTCACGAGCTGGCGTTGCGAGAATTTACGCTCGGGCTTGGCGGGATCGACTTGGGTGTCGTTGATGGCGCGGAAGCGGATCGGATCGATCCCGAGCTTCTCCGCCATCTCGTCCATCGCGATCTCGAGCGCCATGAGGCCGGGGGCCTCGCCGGGCGCGCGCATCGCGTTGCCCTCGGGCAGGTCGAGCACCGCGAGGCGCATAGAGGTCAGCCGGTTGGCGCCCGCGTAGAGCAGCTTGGTCTGGGCGACAGCCGTCTCGGGACCGCCGCCGGGAAGGTCGCCCGAGCCGCTTTCATGCGCGATCGCGGTGATCCTGCCGTCCTTCGTCGCGCCGATGCGGATGCGCTGCGCGGTGGCGGGGCGGTGGGTGGTGTTGTTGACCATCAGCGGCCGTTGCAGCGCGACCTTGACCGGGCGACCCGCCGCCTTCGCGCCGAGCGCGGCCATCAGCGCGTCGGATCGCAGGAACAGCTTCCCGCCGAACCCGCCGCCGACATAGGGGCTGTCGATGCGGACATTCTCGGGCGCGATGCCGAGTGTCGCGGCGACTTCGCCCTTGCCCCACGCGATCATCTGGTTCGACGTCCACAGCGTGACCTTGTCGCCGTCCCACGCCGCGATGCTGGCGTGCGGCTCCATCATAGCATGGCTGTGATCGGGAGTGGTGTAGCGCGCGTCAAGCTTCACCGGGGAGGCGGCGAACGCGGTTTCGAAATCGCCGACGCGGTCGACCGGGGGCTTGCCCTCGTCACCCTTGAGCGGGGCGGTCTTCAGCGCGGTGTCGAGGTCGTACGCACCCTTGGCGCGCACATAGTCGACGCGGATCAGGTTGGCGGCGGCGCGCGCCTGTTCGAACGTTTCCGCGACCACGACCGCGATCGCCTGGTGATAGTGCTCGATCTCCGGGCCGCCGAGCAGTTTCGCGGTGTTCATCTTGCCCTTGCCGAGCTTGCCGGCGTTCGCAGCGGTGACGATGGCAAGGACGCCGGGCGCGGCCTTCGCCTGCGCGGTATCCATCGATGCAATCCTGCCCTTGGCGATCGCGGCGCCGACGACATAGCCATACGCCTGGTTCGGTGCGACATCGTGGCGTTCATAGGCGTAGGGTGCGGTGCCGGTCGTCTTGAGCGGGCCGTCGATCCGGTCGGTCGGCTTGCCGATGACCTTCATCTGGTCGATCGGGTTGGTGCCGGCGGGGGTGTCGAACTTCATGCTTTCGTCTCCGCCATCACGGCTGCGAGCGTGCGCTCTGCGAGGGTGACCTTGAATGCGTTGTACTGTGTCGGCTTCGCACCGGCGAAGAGGCGCGCAGCGACCGCCTTCGCGCCCTGCGGCATTGCGGCGTCGGCAGCTTCGGCCCGCCATGGCTTCGGAGCGACTCCGCCGATCGCGACGCGGCCCGAGCCGTCCTTATGGACGATGGCGGCGACCGAGACGAGCGCGAAGGCGTAGGACGCGCGGTCGCGGACCTTATGGTAGACGTGCGTGCCGCCGATCGGCTTGGGCAGCGTCACGGCGGTGATGAGCTCGCCCGGGGCCAGCGCGGTTTCGACATGCGGCGTGGTGCCGGGAAGCCGGTGGAAGTCCGCGATCGGGATCGCGCGCGTCTTGCCGGCGGCGTCGACCGTTGCGACCGTGGCGTCGAGCACGCGCATCGCGACGGCCATGTCGCCGGGATAGGTGGCGATGCACGCCTCGCTGGTGCCGACCACGCCGAGCTGGCGACTATACCCGCCGATCGCGGCGCAGCCCGAGCCGGGCTTGCGCTTGTTGCATGCCTGGTTGGTGTCGTAGAAATAGGGGCAGCGGGTGCGCTGGAGCAGGTTGCCCGCGGTCGTCGCCTTGTTGCGGAGCTGGCCCGAGGCGCCCGCGACGATCGCACGCGACAGGACGCCGTAGTCGCGACGGACGCGCGCGTCGGACGCCAGCGCGGTGTTGGTGACCTGCGCGCCGATGCGCAGGCCGCCGTCCGCGGTCTTTTCAATCGTATCGAGGCCGAGGCCGCCGACGTCGATCAGGTGCTGCGGCGTCTCGATCTCAAGCTTCATCAGGTCGAGCAGGTTGGTGCCGCCCGCGATGAACTTCGCGCCCGGCGTGCGCGCAACCGCGGCTGCCGCGGCGGCGGGGGAGGTGGCGCGTTCGTAGCTGAAGGGCTTCATGCCTTGGCTCCCGCCTTCTGCCCGGCGACGTCGGCCATCGCGTCGAGGATGTTGGAATAAGCGCCGCAGCGGCAGATGTTGCCACTCATCCGCTCGCGCATCTCGTCGTCGGAGAGCTGCGGCTTCGCGGTCAGGTCCGCAGTGGCGTGGCTGGGGATGCCCTTGCGGATCTCTTCGAGCACGGACACCGCCGAGCAGATTTGGCCGGGGGTGCAGTAGCCGCACTGGTAGCCGTCATGCACGACGAACGCGGCCTGCATCGGGTGAAGCTTGTCGGGCGTGCCGAGGCCCTCGATCGTTGTGACGTCGTCGCCCTCGTGCATCACCGCTAGCGACAGGCACGCGTTGATCCGCTGGCCGTCGACGATGACGGTGCACGCGCCGCACTGGCCATGGTCGCAGCCCTTCTTGGTGCCGGTGAGCTGGAGATGCTCGCGCAGCGCATCGAGGAGGGTGGTACGGGTGTCGATCTCGAGCGTGCGGCGCTTGCCGTTTACCTGCATCGACACCTTCGCCATCACCGGCGCGGCGGGGGCGGGGGGCGTCTGCGCGTGCGCGACCGGCACGGCGGTCAGGGCCGCGGTCGCCGCGCTGCCGACGAGAATGCCTCGTCGCGAGATGGCGCATTCGCCGTGATCGCTCATGATGGGTCTGATCCTTGCAAATGCCCGACGGCGCACCCTGGAGAGGGGCGGTCAGGCGCGGTAGATTGAGGGAACGCGATACGCTTGCAGGAGAACAGCGTCGGCGCGGATATTGTTCCGGACCGACGCCTTCGGGCTATACCAGTCCGTGGCGGACGAGCATCGCGGCGGGATCGGGATCGCGCCCGCGGAACGCGCGAAAGCTCTCCGCGGCGGGGCGGGTGGCGCCGCGCGACAGGACCGCGTCGCGAAAGCCGTCGCCGGTCGCACGATCCACCAGCCCGGCTTCGGCGAACGCAAGGAAGCCGTCCGCGGCGAGGACCTCGGCCCACAGATAGCTGTAATAGCCCGCGGCATAGCCGCCCGCGAAGATATGACTGAACGCATGCGGGAAGCGGTGCCATTCGGGAGGACGGATCACCGACACTTCGTCGCGCACGGCCTCGATCACCTCGATCGGGTCGGAGCCCATCGTGCCGAGGTGGAGGAGCAGATCGAACATCGCGAATTCGACCTGGCGGACGATGAACATTCCCGACTGGAAGCGGCGCGCGGCGACCATGCGATCGAACAGGTCCGCGGGGAGCGGCGCGCCGGTGCGGTGATGGCCCGACATGCCGGTGAGCACGGTGCGGTCCCACGCGAAGTCCTCCATCAGCTGGCTGGGAAGCTCGATCGCATCCCACTCGACGCCGCTGGTCCCCGCGATGCTCGGCCGGTCGACCTGCGTGAAGAGGTGGTGAAGGCAGTGGCCCGTCTCGTGGAGCAGCGTAACGACGTCGTTGTGGCTGAGCAGCGACGGCGTCTCCGCGCCCTTCGGCGCGAAGTTGCAGGTGAGGTAAGCGACCGGGCGGGTCGCGACGTTGCCGTCGCGAAGCCGGGCGCGGGCCTGCGCCATCCACGCGCCGCCGCGCTTGCCCGCGCGCGCGTGGAGATCGACATAGAGGCCCGCGAAGACGCTGCCTTCTTCGTCGGCGACGTCGAAATAGCGCGCGTCGGGGTGCCAGGTCGCGACGTCCGCGCGCTCGACCAGGCGAATGCCGAAGAGGCGGGTCAGCAGCGCCTGCCAGCCCTCTATCACGCGCTCGACCGGGAAATGTGCGCGGATCTCCTGCTCGTCGAGCGCATGATGCGCCTGCTTGAGGCGGTCCGCGGCGAAGCCTGCGTCCCAGGGCTGGAGATCGTCGATACCGAGTTCGGCGGACGCGAACGCGCGGAGTTCGGCGAGGTCGCGCTCGGCGGCGGGCTTCGCACGGCGGGCGAGGTCGCGCAGGAAGGCGAGGACCTCGCCCGCGTTGGGCGCCATCTTGGTCGCAAGCGACAGTTCGACCGGATCGGTGAAGCCGAGCAGTTGTGCGGCTTCGCGCCGGAGTTCGAAGATGCGTGCGATCCGGGCGGAATTGTCGAACCGGCCGGCGTGCGGGCCGCGATCCGAAGCGCGGGTGCCGAAGGCCTCGTAGACGCGCGCGCGCAGGTCGCGGTTCTCGGCGAAGGTGAGGATCGCGGCGACGCTGGGCTGGTGGAGCGTGACCAGCCAGCCGTCGAGGCCGGCGGCCTGCGCGGCGGCGGCGAACATCTCGAGGTCGGCCGCCGATATGCCCGCGAGCAGCGCGGCGTCGGTGAGGTGTTCGCTCCACGCCTCGGTCGCGTCGAGGACGGCGCTGCCGAACTCGGTCGAGAGTGCTGACAGCTCGACCGAGATCGCGCCGAAGCGTTCGCGATCCGCCGCGTCGAGCGCGACCCCGGACAGCGTGAAGTCGCGGATCGCATGCTCGACCGCGACCCGGTCGGCCTGCGGAAGCCCGGCGAAATCGGGCGACGCGGACAGCGCGACGAGCGTGTCGTACAGGTCGCGGTTCTGGCCGACCTTCATCGCGTTCTCGACCAGCCGTGCCTGCCCGGCGGCGTGCGCCTCGCGCAGTGCGGGCGTGTCGGCGACGCCGTGGAGGTGCGCGACGGTGGACCAGATCGCGTCGAGTGCGGTGTCGGCGCGCTCCAGCGGCAACCACGCCGCCTCGAAAGCGGTCGGGCGCGATGCGGTAATCGCGGCGATCGTCGCCTCGTGCTCGGCGAGTGCGGCGTCGAGCGCGGGGGCGATTCCGTCTGCGGTGATCTCCGGAAAGCGCGGCAACGCGAGCGTGTCGAGAAGCGGGTTGTCGGTCGGCATCATGGAAATCCTGTCGCTGCGGCGCGTCGGCACCTTATTGACCGGCCTGACGGTGCGGTGCAATCAACCCGGACTTAGGTATTCGAAAGCCCGGTTTCCATCACCCGGCGACATCGGCCGGGGAGAGATGCATTGGGTATTCCGTCGAGCAAGGCTGCGGGTCGATGAGTGGCGTCGGGATGGCGCGGACGCTGGCGATCGCGGACCGGGTGGAGGCGTTCGTCCGCGATGTCGTCGTGGCGTACGAGCGCGATCCCCGGCGCGATCATCATGACTGCCCGACCGACGCATTGGTCGACGAACTGCGCGGAAAGGCGCGTGCGGCGGGCGTGTTGACGCCGCACATCCTGGCGGACGGCGCGCACCTGTCGCAGCGGGAGACCGCGATCGTCCTTGCGCGCACCGGCCTGTCGCCACTGGGCCCGCTGGCGTGCAACACGGCGGCGCCCGACGAGGGCAACATGTACCTGCTGGGCAAGGTCGGCAGCGACGACGTCAAGGCGCGCTTCCTCGCGCCGCTGGTCGAGGGGCGCGCGCGATCGGCGTTCTTCATGACCGAGCCGGCGAGCGAGGGCGGGGCGGGCAGCGACCCGTCGATGATGAAGACGACGTGCCGCCCCGACGGCAACCACTGGGTGATCGACGGGCGCAAGGCGTTCATCACCGGCGCGGACGGCGCGACGGTGGGTATCGTGATGGCGAAGGCGGAGGAAGGCGCGTGCCTGTTCCTGGTCGACCTGCCCGATCCCGCGATCACGATCGAGCGCGTGCCCAACACGATCGACAGCTCGATGCCCGGCGGCCACGCGACCGTGCGGATCGACGGGCTGCGCGTCCCGGCGGACCAGATGCTGGGGCATGCGGGCGAAGGGTTTCGCTATGCGCAGATCCGGCTGGCGCCGGCGCGGCTGTCGCACTGCATGCGCTGGTACGGCGCGTGCGTGCGCGCCAACGAGATCGCGACCGACTATGCGAACCGGCGCCACGCATTCGGCAAGCCGCTGGTCGATCACGAGGGCGTCGGCTTCATGCTGGCGGAGAACCTGATCGACCTGAAACAGGCCGAGCTGATGATCGACTGGTGCGCGGGCGTGCTGGATACGGGTGCGATGGGGACGGTCGAGAGCTCGATGGCGAAGGTCTCGGTCAGCGAGGCGCTGATGCGCATCGCGGACAAATGCGTGCAGGTGATGGGCGGATCGGGCGTGACCGACGACACGATCGTCGCGCAGGTGTTCCGCGAGATCCGCGCATTCCGCATCTATGACGGTCCGACGGAGGTGCACAAATGGAGCCTCGCCAAGAAGATCCGGCGCGACTGGAAGGCGGCGCGCGGCGACTGACCGGGCGGCGGTCGCTGCACGGCGCCCACCGGCGATCAGTACGGAAAACGCGCGCGACGGGCGAAGCTGGCGCGTGTGGGCAATGCCGGGGGCAAGCTCGCGGCGCCGGCAGGGGCAAACGGGAAAAGTCGCATCGTCAAGAACCGCTGATTTCCGCGGCTGGTGACCCCTACGGGAATCGAACCCGTGCTTCAGCCGTGAAAGGGCCGCGTCCTAACCGCTAGACGAAGGGGCCGCGCCGTTGGCGTGCCGAGGCCGGGTACGGAAATGGGGGGGCGGGGTCAAGCGCGATGTGCGCGGCGGATTCAGTCGGCCCAGGCGGCGTCGTCGACATGCATCTCCGCGGTGTCGCGGCCCGACCAGTCGTCGCGGCGGATGCGGCCGGCGATCCAGAGGTGGCGGTGGGGTGGGGCGGCGAGGAGGGCCTGGCCGAGCGGGGTTTCGGCGGCGCGGAAGGCCATCGCCTTCAGGCTGCGGCCGTCATTGCCCGCCACGATCAGGCGGATATGCCCGCCGGTGCCGACGATGTCGGCCTTCACGATTCGCACCGGCCCCGCGATGATGCGCGGCTGCGGCCAGCCGGTGCCGTAGGGGCCGCCGACCTCGAGCGCGTCGACCAGCGTGGGCGTGACCCCGCCGGGTGCGACGACGCTGTCGATCGAAAGCGCGCGCGAATCGCCTGCCCGCGCGACCGCGGCCGCAAGGCGGTCTTCGAGGAAGGCGGCTAGATCCGGGATGCGCGCGGCGTCGATCGTCAGGCCCGCGGCCATCGCGTGTCCGCCGCCAGCGATGAGGATACCGTGCTCTTTCGCGGCAAGGATCGCCTGGCCGAGATCGACGCCGGGGATCGAGCGCGCGGAGCCCTTGCCGATGCCGTGCTCGTCGATCGCGATCACCACCGCCGGGCGCGACAGCTTTTCCTTGAGGCGGCCTGCGACGATGCCGATGACGCCGGGGTGCCAGCCCTGCCCCGCGACGACGGTGACCGCGCCGGGGGTGCCGAGCATCATCTCGGCGGCCTCCTGCACGCCGGCCTCGATCGCGCGGCGCTCCTCGTTGAGCTGGTCGAGCTCCTGCGCGATCGCGCGCGCTTCGGCGGGATCGTCGGTGGTCAGCAGGCGGACGCCGAGATCGGAGCGGCCGACACGGCCACCGGCATTGATTCGGGGGCCGAGCGCGAAGCCCAGGTCCGTGCAGGTCGGCGCGCGGGTGAGGCGCGAGGCCTCGATCAGCGCGGCGAGCCCGATGTTGCGGCGGTTCGCCATCACCTTCAGCCCCTGCGCGACGAAGGCGCGGTTGAGCCCGCGGAGCTGTGCGACGTCGGCGACGGTGCCGAGCGCGACGAGATCGAGCAGGTCGAGCAGCCTGGGCTCGGCGCGGGTGGCGAAGGCGCCGCGCGTGCGCAGCGTGCGGACGAGTGCCGCCGCGAGCAGGAAACAGACGCCGACCGCGGCGAGGTGGCCGTGCGCGGCGCCTTCGCCCTCGTCGAGGCGGTTGGGGTTGACGACCGCGCGCGCGAAGGGGAGCGCGCTGGCGCATTTGTGATGATCGACGACGACGACCTCGACGCCGGCGTCGCGGGCGGCATCCAGCGCCTCGAACGCCTGCGCGCCGCAATCGACGGTGACGATCAGCGTGGCGCCGTCGGCGGCGAGGCGGCGCATCGCGGTCTCGGTCGGTCCGTAGCCCTCGGTCATCCGGTCCGGGATATAGACGCGCGGCGTGATGCCGAGATCGCGCAGGATGCGCGACAGGAGCGCGGCGGAGGTGGCACCGTCGACGTCGTAGTCGCCGAAGATCGCGATCGATTCGTTCGCCGCGATCGCGTCGGCGAGGCGCGCGGCGGCGGCGTCCATGTCGCGGAAGATCGAGGGATCGGGCATGAAGGCGCGGATCGATGGGGTGCGGTGGCGATCGAGATCCTCGCGCGTCGCGCCGCGGGCGAGGAGGAGCGTCGTGACGAGATCGTCGGGCACGAGCCCGTCACGCTGGTCGTCGGCGAGCGCGCGCCAGCGCCAGGGCTGGCCGCTAAAGGAGCGTTCGACGTCGAGAACGGTGGCGAGGGGGGACGACATCGGGGCGCTATGGCACGGAACGTGCCGGAGCGGGACAGATGCGTGGCCGGTTTCGTGCAACCAATCGGGGCAATGGTGCATTTCGCGGGCTGAAATCCTACCGTCTTTACCGGGTGCAGCGATGAAATCGATCATGCCTTTGTTGTTCGCGCTGGTTCCGCTGGCTGCGGTGATCGGGGCGTGCGTGGCGTGTCCTTGAGGCGTCTGTCGCTGGTGTTTCGAGACTTCGGTTCGCGTCCGATCCGCGGCTCGGCTTTTGGTCGCTTCGGAGAGAAGAAGCCGGATCCCGGATCAAGTCCGGGATGACGATGGCTTTCCGGGTCGACCGTGAGCTTCCATCGGACACGAAAAGGCCTCCGGGATCGCTCCCGGAGGCCTTTTCGTGTCCGCAGGGACGACGTGGAGCGTCAGCCCTGCGCCGGCTCCTCGTCGGACGGGTTCGACTGCACTTCGGCAGTCGCGCCCGGCTCGGCGTTGGGATCGTAATCCTCGACGAAGCCGGCCTCGTCCTTCTCGAACATCGCCGACATGACGTCGACGCCCTGCGCCTGCATCTCGGCCTCTTCGGGCGAACGGGCGACGTTGACCTTGACGGTCACCGACACCTCGGGATGCAGCGCGACCTTCACCTCGTACACGCCGATCGACTTGATCGGCTTGTTGAGGACGATCGCCGACTTGGCGACCTTGTGGCCATCGGCGTTCAGCGCATCGATCAGATCGCGCACCGCGACCGAGCCGTAGAGCTGGCCGGTGTTCGACGCCTGACGGATCAGCGTGACCTGCGCGTCCTTGAACGAGCCCGCGTCCTTCTCGGCATCGGCGCGACGGGTCGCGTTGTCTGATTCGATGCGGGCACGGTTCGCCTCGAACACCTTGCGGTTGGCTTCGTTGGAGCGAAGCGCCTTCTTGTTCGGCAGCAGGAAGTTGCGGGCGTAGCCGTCCTTGACCTTCACCACGTCGCCGATGGCGCCGAGCTTTTCGACGCGCTCAAGCAGAATGACGTCCATATCCAGGACTCCTTACTTAACGACGTAGGGCAGCAGGCCCAGATGACGCGCGCGCTTGATGGCCTGAGCCAGCTCGCGCTGCTTCTTCGCGCTCACCGAAGTGATGCGCGAGGGGACGATCTTGCCACGCTCGGACACGAAGCCCTGGAGCAGCCGGACGTCCTTGTAGTCGATCCGGGGGGCATCCTTGGCCGAGAACGGGCAGGACTTGCGGCGGCGGAAAAACGGACGGGCCATTATTCGGCTCCCTCTTCACGGTCACGACGGGGGCCACGATCGGGGCGGTCGCCACGATCGCCGCGCGGGCCGCCGTCACGGCCGCCTTCACGATCGCCACGACGCTCACGGTCGCGCTCCTGCTTGCGCATCATCACGGTCGGGCCGGCTTCCAGCTCGTCGACCTTGACGGTCATGTAGCGGATCACGTCCTCGTTGATCTGCGTCTGGCGCTCCAGCTCGGCGACCACGTTGCCGGGGGCGTCGATCTCGAGCATCACGTAGTGCGCCTTGCGGTTCTTGGCGATGCGATACGCCAGGCTGCGCAGGCCCCAGCTCTCGGTCTTCATGACCTTGCCGTCGTGATCGGTGACGATCTTGCTGGCGGCTTCCGCCAGCGCGTCCACTTGCGCCTGTGCCAGATCCTGGCGCGCAAGGAACACGTGCTCGTAAAGAGCCATGCTTCTTCCTTCATTGGCCGATCGCTGACATGGCGCCCTTCGCCATGCCCCTCCGGCTGTCTTCATCAAATGCACGCCGGGGCAGGAAGCGCGTGCTTCCCACCCCGGCTTTGTGCCAATTAGTGGAAGTTTGTGGAAAGGCAAGTCAGAAGCGACCGCCGATCACGCGCACCACGGTGCCGTTGTTGCGGACCAGGACGGCGTCACGGCCCGAGCGCGCCCAGTAATGCCCGCGCGGCGGCGCGGCGAGGCGATAGGTGCGGAAGTCGCGGACGACGCGGTAGTTGGTCGCCTGACGGCGATCGAAGCGCTGGCCGGCGCGCCAGCCCCGCGGCTGGACGGTGCGCGTGGTAACGACGGTGCGGCCGTTCGGGCGTTCCTTGACGGTCGTCACGGTGCGATGCTGCGGTGCCGCCTCGGCTGCGGTCGCCATGACGGGGCCGAAGGCCAGCGTGGCGGCGATCGCGCTCATCAGAAAGGTCTTCATGATCTTCACTCCCATGTGATCCAAGGCGCCGGGCTGGCCGGCGTCTGGAATGAAGATGGGAGGGAGTTGTATCAGACCCGTCCCACCCCGCCCGCGAAAGTGTCGCGGGGTGTCCCACCTTGCGGAGCTTCGTTCAGCTTTCTAGGGCGCGGAGCACGAAGTGGTGAGAGGATCGGTCATGCGTGCGTTCATTTTTCCGGGGCAGGGCAGCCAGGCGGTCGGCATGGGGCAGGCGCTCGCGGCGGCCAGCCCGGTCGCGCGCGCGGTGTTCCAAGAGGTCGACGACGCGCTTGGCCAGTCGTTGTCGCGGCTGATGGCGCAAGGGCCCGTCGAGGAGTTGACGCTGACCGAGAACGCGCAGCCCGCGATCATGGCGAACGCGATCGCGACGCTGAGGGTGCTCGAGACCGAAGGCGGGGTCCGGCTGTCGGACAAGGCGGACTATGTCGCGGGACATTCGCTCGGCGAGTACAGCGCGCTGTGCGGTGCGGGCGCGCTCGACCTGGCGACGACCGCGCGGCTGTTGCGGACGCGGGGCGCGGCGATGCAGGCGGCGGTGCCGGTGGGCGAGGGCGCGATGGCGGCGCTGCTGGGCGCGGATCTGGAGATGGCGGCGACGATCGCGGGCGCGGCGGTCGATTCGATCCTGGCGGAGGGAGGCGGCACGCTGGTGTGCACCGTCGCCAACGACAACGACCCGTCGCAGGTGGTGATCTCGGGCCACCGCGTCGCGGTCGAGCGGGCGGTGTCGCTCGCCAAGGAGATGGGCGCGAAGCGCGCGGTGATCCTGCCCGTCTCCGCGCCGTTCCACTGCGCGCTGATGCAGGACGCCGCCGACGTGATGGACAACGCACTGCTCGACGCGGACCTGTCCGCGCCGTTCGTGCCGGTGTGGTGCAACGTCGACGCCGCGCCGATCGCGACGCCGGGCGAGATCCGCGTGGCGCTGGTGGCGCAGGTGACGGGCATGGTGCGGTGGCGCGAGTCTGTGCTCGCAATGCAGGGCGCAGGCGTGACCGAGTTCGTCGAGTTCGGCGGCAAGGTGCTGACCCCGATGGTCAAGCGCATCGCCCCGGACGCGACCGCGACGAGCGTGGTGTCGATGGACGATATCGAAGCGATGCTGAAGACGCTGTGACGAAGGAAAACACGATGTTCGACCTGACAGGCATGACTGCGCTGGTGACCGGCGCTTCGGGAGGAATCGGATCGGCGATCGCGCGCGGGCTGGCGGCGCAGGGCGCACGGATCGCGGTGTCCGGGTCGAATGTGGAGAAGCTGGAGGCATTCCGGGCGTCGCTCGGCGGCGAGGGGCACGTCGCGGTGCCGTGCGACCTGTCGGACGCGGCCGCGGTCGACGCGCTGGTGCCGCAGGCGGTGGCGGCGTTGGGCGGGCGGCTCGACATCCTCGTCAACAATGCCGGCGTCACGCGCGACAACCTGGCGATGCGGATGAAGGACGATGAGTGGGACACCGTCATCCGCGTGAACCTGGAGGCGGCGTTCCGGCTGATCCGCGCGGCGGCCAGGCCGATGATGAAGGCGCGGTTCGGGCGGGTCGTCTCGATCACCTCGGTCGTCGGGCAGACGGGCAATCCGGGACAGGCGAACTATGCCGCGTCGAAGGCGGGGCTGGTCGGCATGTCGAAGGCGCTGGCGCAGGAGCTGGCGTCGCGCAACATCACCGTCAACTGCGTCGCGCCGGGCTTCATCCGGTCGGCGATGACCGATACGCTGCCCGATGCGCAGAAGACGGCGCTGACCGCGCGGATTCCGGCGGGCGACCTGGGAACGGGCGAGGACATCGCCGCCGCGGTCGTCTATCTGGCGAGCCGCGAGGCGGGCTATGTCACCGGCCAGACGATCCATGTGAACGGCGGGATGGCGATGGTGTAGCCTCACAAGGCTTGCGCCGGACCGATGCGCGTTCTACCTGCGTTCAGGAATCACGAACCCCCACAAGTTGAAGAGGGAATGCCATGAGCGAGACCGCCGACCGCGTGAAGAAGATCGTCGTCGAGCACCTCGGCGTCGAAGCCGAAAAGGTGACCGAGGATGCGAGCTTCATCGACGACCTCGGCGCCGACAGCCTCGACATCGTCGAGCTGGTCATGGCGTTCGAGGAGGAATTCGGCGTCGAGATCCCCGACGACGCCGCCGAGAAGATCACGACCGTGAAGGACGCGATCACCTATATCGACGAGCACAAGGCCTAAGGCCCAACGTCGCCTCAGGGGCTGCGTTTGAACGGCTCTCCGTCCCCGGCTAGAGGGCGGGGGGCCGTTTTGTTTTGAGTTAGAGATTGGAGTTGCCATGCGGCGTGTCGTCGTAACCGGACTGGGCCTTGTCACACCGCTGGGTGCGGACGTGGAGACGGCGTGGGCCAACCTGCTTGCCGCCAGGTCGGGCGCCGGTCCGATCACGCGCTTCGATGCGTCCGACCAGAAGTGCCGGATCGCTTGCGAGGTGAAGCCGGCGGGGCACGAATATGGCTTCGACCCCAATCTGCGCGTCGATCACAAGGTGCAGCGCCAGGTCGATCCGTTCATCATCTACGGCATCGACGCGGCCTCGCAGGCGCTCGAAGACGCTGGCCTGACCGAGATGAGCGAGGAAGATCGCCTGCGCACCGGCGTATCGATCGGCTCGGGCATCGGGGGGCTGCCGGGGATCGAGCTCGAATCGGTCAATCTGCACGAGCGCGGTCCGGGCCGGGTTAGCCCGCACTTCGTCCATGGTCGGCTCATCAACCTCATCAGCGGTCAGGTTTCGATCAAATACGGCCTGATGGGGCCGAATCACGCGGTCGTCACCGCCTGCTCGACGGGCGCGCATTCGATCGGCGACGCGGCGCGGATGATCAAGGACGACGATGCCGACGTCATGCTGGCAGGCGGCTCCGAAAGCACGATCAACCCGCTGGGCGTCGCAGGGTTCGCGCAGGCCCGCGCGCTCAACATGAGCATGAACGATCGTCCGACCGAGGCGAGCCGGCCCTATGATCGGGACCGCGACGGCTTCGTGATGGGCGAGGGCGCGGGCGTCGTCGTGCTGGAGGAATATGAGCACGCCAAGGCGCGCGGGGCCAAGATCTATGCCGAGGTGGTGGGATATGGCCTGTCGGGCGACGCCTATCACGTCACCGCCCCGCATCCCGAGGGCAAGGGCGCGGAAATCGCCATGCGCATGGCGCTGCGCAAGGCCGGCATGGAGCCGTCCGATATCGACTATATCAACGCCCACGGGACCTCGACGATGGCCGATACGATCGAGCTGGCCGCGGCGAAGCGCGTGTTCGGCGACGACCTGTCGGGCGCATCGATGTCGAGCACGAAATCGGCGATCGGGCATCTGCTGGGCGGCGCCGGCGCGGTCGAGAGCATCTTCTGCATCCTGGCGATCCGCGACCAGATCGTGCCGCCGACGCTGAACCTCGACAATCCCGACGAAGGCTGCGCCGGGGTCGACCTCGTCCCGCATGTCGCGAAGAAGCGGCAGGTGAAGGCGGTGCTGAACAACTCGTTCGGGTTCGGCGGGACCAATGCGTCGCTGGTGATGAAGGCGATTTGACGGCGGCATAATGTACCCCCGCGAAGGCGGGGATCCAGTCTGGACCCCTGCCTGCGCGGGGGTACAAAAGGTAAGTGATGCGCAAAGTCGGTTGTCTCGGTATCGTTCTCGGCCTGCTCGCGATCCTTGCGGTCGTCGTGGTCGGGCAGCAGTGGAAGGGCACCGGGCCTGCCGACAAGCCGGTGAGCGTCGTCGTGCCGCAAGGTGCGTCGCTCGCGGCTGCCGCCAATGAGCTTGAACAGGCGGGCGCGATCGTCTCCGCGCGCCGGTTTCGGGTGTTCGCGCGCATCTTCGGATCGGGTGCGCCGATCAAGGCGGGTGAATATGCCGTGCCCGCGCACGCCAGCGCCGCGGACATCCTTGCGATGCTGGAGGCGGGCAAGACGCTCCAACGGCTGGTCGCGGTTCCCGAGGGGTATCCATCGGTGATGGTGCACGAGGCGCTGGAGAAGGCGGACGGGCTCGTCGGCGACGTCGCGGTGCCGGCGGAGGGGTCGGTGCTGCCCGACAGCTATGCGTTCCAGCGTGGCGATACGCGGGCGGCGGTGCTGGCACGGATGCAGGCGGCGATGCGCGACTATCTCGCGGAGGCGTGGAAGGCGCGCAAGCCGGGGATCGCGGTGACGACTCCCGGGCAGGCGATCATCCTCGCCTCGATCGTCGAGAAGGAAACGGGCAAGCCGTCCGAGCGGCGGACCGTCGCGGCGGTCTATGGCAACCGGTTGAAGCGCGGGATGCCGTTGCAGGCGGATCCGACGGTGATCTATCCGATCACCAAGGGGCGTCCGCTCGGGCGGCGGATCCTGCGGTCCGAACTTCAGGCGAAGAACGGGTACAATACCTATGCGGAGGCGGGGTTGCCGGTGGGGCCGATCGCCAATCCGGGGCGCGCGAGCATCGATGCCGTGCTCGACCCGGCGCAGTCGAACGCGCTGTACTTCGTCGCGGACGGGACCGGGGGGCATGTGTTCGCCAACACGCTGGAGCAGCATAACGCGAACGTCGCGAAATGGTATGCGATCCGGAAAGCGCGCGGGGAGATGTAGCGCGCAGGCGCGTCCGCGGTCAGGCGCAGCGGCGCAGCGGCGTCCATTCCCGATCGATCCAGGCGAGCGCCTCGTCCCAGTCGATGAAGGTCCGGAACTGGGCGGTGGACAGGATCCGGTTCGCCTGCATCCGGTTGAGATTGGCGGCGACGACCGTCGCGACCGGGCCTGTCGTGATCCGGGCGCTCTTCTGCGACAGGAGCTCGAGGCCGCTGGCGACCTCGCCCGCCTGAATCGGGAAGGCGCGGCAATCGATGACGGTCGCGAAATGCCCCGACGACAGGCGGGTCCTGGTGAACACCGCGAGCGCGGCCACCGAGAATTTGGCGAGCGTGGCGAGGGACCAGAATCCCTCGGCCCGCACATGCATCACCCGCGCATCGGCATCGAAGCGAAACTCGAACATCCCCCCTCATGCCACGGGAGGAATGAACAACCCGTCACCGCAGCGCGGTCGCGGCCCGCGCCTTCGCCTCGACATCCGCCATCGACGCGCCGGCCGGCGTCACCCAGCTTCCGCCGACGCACAGCACCTTTTCGAACGCGAGCCAATCCGTCGCGCTTGCCTCTGTGATGCCGCCGGTGGGACAAAAGCGGCACTGGTAGAACGGGGCGGCGAGGGCCTTGAGCGCCTTCAGCCCGCCCGAGGTTTCGGCGGGGAAGAACTTGAAGTGCGTGAGGCCGAGATCGAGCCCGCGCATGATGTCACCCGCCGTCGCGATTCCGGGGAGGAAGGGGACACCGCTGGCGATGATCGGATCGGCGAGCCGTTCGGTGAGGCCCGGCGAGACGATGAACTCCGCGCCCGCGTCCATCACCTGCGCGAACTGCTCGGTCGAGACGACGGTGCCCGCGCCGACGATCGCGCCGGAGACCCGCTTCATCTCGCGGATCGCGTCGAGCGCGGCGGGAGTGCGCAGCGTGACTTCCAGTACCCTGAGGCCGCCGGCGACGAGCGCTTCGGCGAGCGGGCGGGCGGTGGCGACGTCGTCGATGACGAGGACGGGGATGACGGCGCTGGTGCGCATGATTTCTGCGATGTCGGTCACGACGTGGGCTGCTCCTGTGTATGTTCTTGGGCAAAGGCGGCCGCGGCGCCGAACAGGCCGGGCTGGGGATGGGTGATGAGCTTGACGGGAATCCCGGCCATCATCGTCTGGAACCGGCCCTTGGCGACGAAGCGCTGGTCGAAGCCGGAGCGGATCAGCTTGTCCTTGATGCGCAGGCCGAGTCCGCCCGCGATGACGACGCCGTTCGCGCCGTGTGCCAGCGCGAGATCACCCGCGACCGCACCCAATGCGAGGCAGAAGCGGTCGAGCGCGGCGAGCGCGATCGAATCGCTGCCGTCGAGCGCCTCGGTCCAGATCGTCTTGTCGTCGCGGCTGGGGACGGGGCGACCCTCGAGTTCGGCGAGCGTCTCGTAGATCGCGACGATCGCGGGGCCGGCGACGACGCGCTCGGTCGACACGCGCGTGTACTTCTGGCGAAGGCGCCTGAGGATCGCGTCCTCGATTCCGTCGAGCGGGGCGTAATCGACATGCCCGCCCTCGGTTGGAAGAACATGGTACGCGCCGCCCTTGCGGAACACCTGCGCGACGCCGAGCCCGGTGCCGGGGCCGCAGACTGTGGTGACGCCCTCGGCGGGGATCGGCGTATCGGGCCCGCACAGATGGATGAAATCGTCATGCGGGAGCTGGCCGACCGCGTGGCCCACCGCACCGAAATCGTTGATGATCGTGTAGGTGCGCGCGCCGAGCCGCTCGGGGATCAGCGACGGGCGAATGACCCACGGATTGTTGGTCAGCCGGATCACGTCGCCGGTGATCGGCGACGCGACCGAGATCGCGGCCGCGTCGGGAAGCGGCGCACCGTGCTGGGTGGCGAAGGCCTCCCAGGCGGTCTGGAGGCTGGCATGTTCGGCGGTCTTCAAGGTGACGGGGTCGGCGAGCGAGACGACCCGTCCGCCTGCGACCTTGGCGATCGCGAAGCGGGCGTGGGTCCCGCCGATGTCTACGCTTACGACCTGCATCATGCCTTCTCCGTCATGCCGGCCCCTTCGGTGGAGCTCAGGGGAGCCTTGTCCCGGCATCTACCATGCCGCGCCGGTCGACCAGTCATTGTTCGCGAACCGGCAAGTTCCCGACCGGGTCAGGGGTGGTGCGCGATCAGAGCCCCGCGCCCGCCAGCACCGCGCTGGCCCCCTTTTCCGCCTCGTCCGCCAGCCCGCGGAACATGCCGAACAGCTCGCGGCCCATGCCGACCGCGGGGGCGGGGGTGGCGACGAGCGTGCGGGCGGACCATTCGGCGGCGTCGACCAGCGCGTCGAGCGTGCCGTTGATCGCATCGACGCGGATCAGGTCGCCGTCGCGGATGAGGCCGATCGCGCCGCCCCCGAGCGCCTCTGGCGAACAATGGATCGCGCACGGCACCTTGCCCGACGCGCCCGACATGCGGCCGTCGGTGACGAGCGCGACCCTGAACCCGCGATTCTGGAGGACGCCCAGGGGTGGGGTGAGCTTGTGGAGTTCGGGCATGCCGTTGGCGCGGGGACCCTGGAAGCGGACGACGACGACGACGTCGTGGTGCAGTTCGCCTCGCTCGAACGCGGCCAGTACGTCGAGCTGGTCGTGGAAGACGCGCGCGGGGGCCTCGACGATCCAGCGGTCGCGCTCGACCGCGGAGACCTTGATGCAGGCGCGGCCGATATTGCCCGCCAGGATGCGCATGCCGCCATCGGGAGAGAAGGGCGCGTCGTGGGGGCGGATGATGGTGTCGTCACCGCTCTCGGTCGCGGGCGTCCAGGCGAGGGTGTCGCCGTCCATCATCGCGGTGTTGGCGGAGGCGGCCAGCCCGCCTTCGTTGATCGTCAGGATGTCACCATGGAGATACCCTCCGTCCAGCAGCTGGCCGATGACGTAGGGCATGCCGCCCGCGGCCTCGAACGCGTTCACGTCGGCGGAGCCATTGGGATAGACGCGCGCGATCAGCGGGACGGCGCAGGACAGGCGGTCGAAATCCTCCCAGTCGATCACGATCCCCGCAGCGCGCGCGATCGCGGGAACGTGGAGCAGGTGGTTGGTCGAGCCGCCGGTCGCGAGCAGGCCGACCGCGGCGTTGACGATCGCCTTCTCGTCGACGCAAGCCCCAAGCGGGCGATAGTCGTCGCCGCGCCAGCCGATCCTCGCGAGGCGGTGCGTCGCGGCGCGGGTGAGTTCCTGGCGCAGCTTCGTGCCCGGATTGACGAAGGCTGCGCCGGGCATGTGGAGGCCCATGACCTCCATCATCATCTGGTTGGTGTTGGCGGTGCCGAAGAAGGTGCAGGTGCCCTTGCCGTGATACGCCTGGATCTCGCTGTCGAGCAGCTCGTCCCGGGTCGCCTCGCCGACCGCGAAACGCTCGCGCACCGCCGCCTTCACCTTGTTGGGGATGCCGGTGGGCATCGGGCCGCCCGGGATCAGTACCATCGGGAGATGGCCGAAGCGGAGCGCCCCCATCAGCAGGCCCGGCACGATCTTGTCGCAGATGCCGAGCAGCGCGGCGCCCTCGAACGTGGCGTGGCTGAGCGCGATCGCGGTGGAGAGCGCGATCGTGTCGCGGCTGAACAGCGACAGCTCCATGCCCGGATAGCCCTGCGTCACGCCGTCGCACATCGCAGGGACGCCGCCCGCGACCTGCGCGGTCGCGCCGACCTCGCGCGCCCAGACCTTCATGAGCTCCGGGTAGCGGTAGTAGACGGCGTGCGCGGAGAGCATGTCGTTATAGGCGGTGACGATGCCGATGTTCATGCCGCGATCGGCCTTCATCGCCTCGCGGTCCTCCTCGGTGCCGGCATAGGCGTGCGCGAGGTTCGCGCAACCGAGCGAGGGGCGCCCGATCCACGTCGCTCGCTCGCGCTCGATGTGCGCGAGATACGCTTCGCGGGTGGGGCGCGAGCGTTCGATGATGCGGTCGGTGACGGCGCGGACGGCGGGGTTCATGGTCTGGTCTCCGATGTACCCCAGCGAAGGCGGGGGTCCAGACTGGCCCCTGCGTTCGCGGGGGTACAAGGGGGTTACGAGATCACGGCGCCCAGTGGATATCCACCGGCAGCTCGACGTCCGCGAGCACGCGGCCGATCGGGTAGGGCGAGCCGGCACCTTCCGAGATCGCGTTCTCGATCACGGTCTTCTTGGCCTTGCCCGTCACCGCGATCATCAGCGCGCGCGCGGAGACGATCCCTGCGCGGCTGAGCGTGACGCGGGCGACCGGGGCTTCGGGGGGCAACGGATCGGGGAGGACGCCGAGCGCACGACGCTCCTTGGGGCCGTTGAGCGCCTCGTCGAAATCGACACCGGGGAAGATCGACGCGGTATGGCCGTCGCCGCCGACGCCGAGCAGGCACAGGTCGAGCGGCCAGTGGAGATCCTGCATCAGCGCATCGGCGGAGCGACCCGCGGCCTTATAGTCCTTATTCGCCTCCGGAACGATCGGCTTCACGCGCGCGCCCTTGGGCAGGAAGGCCTTGGCGATCATCGTGACGTTCGACAACGGATCGCCCAAGGGCACGACGCGCTCGTCGGTGGGCACGATCGTCACGCGCTTCCAGTCGAGCTTCGCCTGCGCCAGCTTCGCGTAGATCGGCACCGGCGTCTTGCCACCCGGCAGCGCGATGACGGCGGCGCCGCGCGCGTCGATCGCGCTTTCGATGACGAACTGGATATCCCCCGCGACGGCCTCGGCCATCTCGGCCGCGTCGTCATACTCCCACCATTCGATCTCGGTCATCTTGCTTGCACTCCGTTCGTCCCGAGTAGCCGTCGAGCGAAGTCGAGACGGCATATCGAGGGACCTGTGTCTCGATACGAGCCCTCGACCACGCTCGGTCTCTACTCGACACGAACGGGGACGGGGGCGGATGGTAACAATCAATCGTCCTGCCAAGTGACGCCGTCGCGCTCTGTCAGCGCGATCGAGGCGCTGGGCCCCCAGCTTCCCGAAGCGTAATGCTTCGGCTTGGTGCCGTTGGCGGCCCAGCCTTCGCGGATCGCGTCGATCCACGCCCATTGCGCCTCCACCTCGTCGCGGCGGACGAACAGCGTCTGGTCGCCCTCGATCAGGTCGAGCAGCAGTCTTTCGTACGCGATGCGGCGGCGCTTGCCCGCGAATTCGGCGTCGAGGCTGAGCTTCAGCGGCACCTCGCGCAGGCGGACGCCCTCGCGGTCGAGCCCGGGTTCCTTGGCCATCACGAGGAGCTGAATATACTCTTCGGGCTGCAACCGGATGACGAGCATGTTGGGCTGGAGCAGCCCGCCGCGCCCGGAGAACATCGAGTGGGGGACGGGCTTGAACTGGATCGCGATCTCGCTGCGGCGCGCGGCCATGCGCTTGCCGGTGCGCAGGTAGAAGGGCACGCCCTGCCAGCGCCAGTTGTCGACATGCGCCTTGATCGCAACGAACGTCTCGGTGTTCGAGTCCTTGCCAAGTTCCTCGTCGTAACCCTTGACGATCTCGCCGCCGATCGCGCCGCCGTTATACTGGCCGGTGACGGTGCAGTGGGGCACGTCCTCGGGCGTGATGTGACGCAGCGAGCGGAAGACCTTGGCCTTCTCGTCGCGGACCGAGTTCATGTCGTAGCGCGCGGGCGGCTCCATCGCGATGAGCGCGACGAGCTGGAGGATGTGGTTGGCGACCATGTCGCGCAGCGCGCCCGCGCCGTCGTAATAGCCCGCGCGCTCCTCGAGCCCCACGGTCTCGCTGATCGTGATCTGGACGTTGTCGATCCCGCGCGCGTTCCAGACCGGCTCGAAGAACGAGTTGCCGAAGCGCAGCGCGAGGATGTTCTGGACCGTCTCCTTGCCCAGATAATGATCGATGCGGAAGATCCGCTCCTCGGGGAAGGCGGAAGCGACGGTGTCGTTGATCTCCTTCGACGAGGCGAGATCGTAGCCGAGCGGCTTTTCAAGGCCGACGCGGACGGTGTCGCCGGCGAGCCCGACCGAGCGCAGGCCCTCGACCGCGGGCTCGAACAGCGACGGCGCGGTCGACAGGTAGATGGCGAGGCCGCCCGAGACGTCGCCGACCTTGTCCGCCAGCGCCTTGAAGCTCCTGGGGTCCGACAGATCGGCGGGCTGGTAGGACAGGCGATCGAGGAAGGCGGCGATCGCGTCCTTGTCCTTGCGGTCGTCGGGCAGGAACTCGGCGAGCGCCTTCTTCGCGAAATCGCGGAAACCGGCATCGTCGAGATCGGAGCGTGCGGATCCGGTGATCGTCAGCGCCGGGGGCAGCAGGCCGTCGGCGTGGAGCCCGTAGAGCGACGGCAGCAGCATACGCTGCGCCAGATCGCCGGTCGCGCCGAACAGGAGCAGCTTTGCCACCGGATTACGCTGCATGTCGGGTCCTTAGAAGGTCAGGCCGGCGAGCGGATCGAGCCCGGCCATGATGTTGAGGTTCTGGACCGCGGCGCCCGCCGCACCCTTGCCCAGATTGTCGAGCGTGGCGATCAGCCGCGCCTGTCCCGTTTCGTCGTTGCCGACGACGCGCAGCGTCATCCGGTCGGTCTTCGCGTCGTCCTCGATATGGACGAGCGAGGGCGTGTCGTCGACGACGCGGACAAGCGGCGAGCCGGCATAGGCATCGGCGAGCACCGCGCGGATGCCGGCGAGCGACGGGCGCGCGGGGAGCGCGTGCAGATGGAGCGGCACCTCGCCGAGCATGCCGCGATAGACATGCGCGACCGCGGGCTGGAAGATCGGCGCGTGATCGAGGCCGGCGTGGACCGTCATCTCCGGCGCGTGCTTGTGCGCGAGCGTGAGGCCATAGGCGCGGAAGGCGGTGTCGGTTTGCCCGGTTTCGAACTCCGCGATCATCGCCTTGCCACCACCCGAATAGCCGGAGGTGGCATTGAAGCTGAGCGGGGTGGACGCCGGTACGAGCCCGGCGCGGACCAGCGGACCGACGAGCGCGAGAAAGGCGGTCGGGTAGCAGCCGGGGTTCGAGACGAAGCGGGCGGCGGCGATCTTCGCGGCCTGGTCCGCACCGAGCTCGGGGAAGCCGTAGGTCCAGCCGTCGGCGACGCGGTGCGCGCTCGAGGCGTCGACGACGCGGGTGCGCGGGTTGTCGATCAGCGCGACCGCCTCCCGCGCGGCGTCGTCGGGCAGGCAGAGGATGACGAAGTCCGCGGCGTTGAGCGCCTCGGCGCGCGCGGCGGCATCCTTGCGGCGTGCTTCGTCGAGGACGACGAGCGTCAGGTCGTCGCGGTTCGCGAGCCGCTCGCGGATTTCGAGCCCCGTCGTACCGACCGCACCGTCGATGAAGACGTGCGAGCTCATGCCGCGCTGCCCAGTGCGGCTTCGTCTATATAACCGACGAGGCCGAGCGCGGGTGCGACACCCCAGGCCGCGCCGCCGGTCACGTCGAGCAACTCGAACGCATCGCCGGTGTGCAGCGCGCCCATCGAGGGCGAGGCAGGATCGCGGGTCTCACGGAGCATGACGCCCTGTATCACGGTTCTGGGGCTGTGCGCGGCGTAATGCGGTGCGAATACGTATTCGGCGAGGCGGACGTCGGCGATGTCGGCACGCACCGCATTCTCGCGCGGATCGAGCAAGCGCGACCGACCCGTGAGCGCGAAGACTCTACGCGTTGGCGCGTCTTGCCCCGTTCCCGCCGGGAGCGGCGATGGCGAGGGATTGTTCCCCTTCGCCGATGAAATGCCCGAACTCCTCAAGAAAATCTGCCCCTTCGGAAGTGCGCGCGACGAAGATATTGCGCTTGTCGCTGTCGTCGCGCTGGCGGCGCAGATAGCCGAGCCCACCCAGCCTGTTCAAGGCGCGCGTCACAACCGGTTTGGAAACATTGAGACATCTGGCGAGTCCGCGGACCGTATGCGGCCCCGGATTGAGATAGACGACAAGCAGGAGCGCCATCTGACGATTGGTCAGGTCCGGTTCGCCCGAGCGGACATAGTCCACCAGCGTGTTCATCCAGGAACTGAGTTCGGGTTGTGCGAAACTGGCCACCGCGACCTTCCGGTGTTCAATGCCCCGAGGGACATGATGTTTTGATTGCAGGGATAACGCCCGCCTGCGCGGCTGGTTTCAGGGGCGTCACGAATTAGACGGAGGTTCGTCGCCGGGCCGGCGCGGTTGATCGCGCGGCGGTCCTCGCCTATGTGCCCGCGATGCTCGCGCCGGTGCTGCCGGCCGCACCCCCTATCTCGGACAAGATCGCCCGCCCATGTTCACCTTCCTGCTCGTCGTCCAGGCCGTCATCGCCGCCGCACTGGTCACGGTGATCCTCATGCAGCGATCGGAAGGCGGCGGGCTGACCAGTTCGGGCAGTCCGTCGGGTCTGATGTCGGCGCGCGGCGCGTCGGACTTCCTGACGCGCGCGACCGCGGTGCTGGCGACGCTGTTCGTGGGGATGAGCATCGCGCTCGCGTTCCTGGCGGCGACGCACCGGACGACGACGATCGACACCTCGCTGGCGCGCACCGCACCCGCGGCGCCGGTCGGCGCGCAGCCGCCGGTCGACGGCGCCGCCCCGCTGGCGGGTGCCGCGCAGAACGCCGCGGCGGCGGCGAACCAGACGGCCCCGGCCGAAAACGGCGTTCCGCTCGCGCGCTGACGCCCTCGTTTCATCGTTTTTCGCAGCGCCCGTGCGCAACGGGTGCTTGTCGTGTGCTGTCTTTAGCGGTTAGGCGTTTTCTCCCATGGCGCGGTTCATCTTCATCACCGGCGGCGTGGTCTCCTCGCTCGGCAAGGGTCTCATGGCGGCGTCGCTCGCCGCTCTCCTTCAGACGCGGGGCTACAAGGTCCGCATCCGGAAGTTCGATCCGTATCTGAACGTCGATCCGGGGACGATGTCGCCATATCAGCACGGCGAGGTCTACGTCACCGACGACGGCGCGGAAACCGATCTCGATCTCGGCCATTACGAGCGCTTCACCGGCGTGTCGGCACGGCAGAGCGACAATGTGACGTCGGGCCGGATTTACCAGCAGATCATCCACCGCGAGCGGCGCGGCGACTATCTGGGCGCGACCGTGCAGGTGATCCCGCACGTCACCGACGCGATCAAGGCGTTCGCCAAGGCGGAAACCGACGACCTCGATTTCGTGCTGTGCGAGATCGGCGGGACGGTGGGCGACATCGAGTCGCTGCCCTTCATCGAGGCGATCCGCCAGCTGAAGAACGAGCTGGGGCGCGGGCATTCGATCAGCATCCACGTCACGCTGGTGCCGTATATCGCCGCGGCGGGCGAGCTGAAGACGAAGCCGACGCAGCATTCGGTGCGCGAGCTTGCCGCGCTGGGCGTGCAGCCCGACGTGCTCGTCTGCCGCTGCGAGAAGCCGCTGCCCGAGAGCGAGCGCGCGAAGATCGCGCTGTTCTGCAACGTGCCGACCGCCGCCGTCATCCCCGCGCTCGACGCGAAGTCGATCTATGCGGTGCCGCTGCAATATCACGGCGAGGGGCTCGATTCGGAGGTGCTCCGCGCGTTCGGGATCGAGCCGGGATCGACCCCCGACCTGTCGCGCTGGCAAGGCATCGTCGACCGGCTGTTCAACCCGGAAGGCGAAGTGACGATCGGCGTGGTCGGCAAATATGTCGGGCTGCAGGATGCGTACAAGTCGCTGAACGAGGCGCTGGTGCATGGCGGCATCGCCAACAGGGTGAAGGTCAACATCCGCTGGATCGACGCCGAACTGTTCGAGCGCGATGCCGAGGAAGTCGCCGCGAACCTGGAGGCGTGCCACGCGATCCTGGTCCCCGGCGCGTTCGGCGAGCGCGGCGCGGAAGGCAAGATCGAGGCGGTGCGGTTCGCGCGCGAGCGGCAGGTGCCGTATTTCGGGATCTGCTTCGGGATGCAGATGGCGTGCGTCGAGGGCGCGCGCGATCTGGCGGGGATCGCGAACGCCTCGTCGACCGAGTTCGGCCCGACCGAGGAGCCCGTCGTTGGCCTCATCACCGAATGGATGAGCGAGAAGGGCATCGAGACGCGCGCCGAGAATGGCGACCTGGGCGGGACGATGCGGCTGGGCGCGTACGACGCGAAACTCGACGGCAACAGCGTCGTCTCGTCCATCTATGGCGGGACCGAGATCAGCGAGCGCCATCGGCACCGCTATGAAGTGAACACCGCGTATCGCGAGGCGCTGGAGAAGGGCGGGCTCGTGTTCTCGGGCATGTCGCCCGACGGGATGCTGCCCGAGATCGTTGAGCGGCCCGACCATCCGTGGTTCGTCGGCGTTCAGTTCCACCCCGAGCTGAAGTCCAAGCCGTTCGAGCCGCATCCGCTGTTCGCCAGCTTCATCGCGGCGGCCGTGAAGCAGAGCCGGCTGGTTTGAGGTGATTTTTGCCCCGGCGAAGGCCGGGGTCCAGTCTCGGCGTTTTGCGCCGATCGCGCTGCCGCGCGACTTTTAGATCGGGGCTGGAGATCGGGGCCGGAGATCGGGGCTGGGCCCCGGCCTTCGCCGGGGTACGGTCGGCTGGCAGGCGTACGGCGCGCCGATACCAAAGAAAAAGGCGCCCGGGTCGATTGACCCGGGCGCCCCACGACGCCTCGAAAAGGGAGCAAGGAGGCGCCGATCGGTCAGGCAGCCTTCGCCTCGTCCGTGGAGACGTCCACGGCGGCGAGCGGCGCGCCGGTCTTGATCGCGATCGACTTGGGCTTCATCGCATCGGGCACCTCGCGGACGAGATCGATGACGAGCAGGCCATCGTTGAGTCGCGCATCCTCCACGAACACGAAGTCGGCGAGTTCGAAGCGGCGTTCGAAGCTGCGGTTGGCGATGCCCACGTGAAGGAAATTCGCGCCCTCCACGCGATCGTCCTTCTTGCCCGCGACGAGCAGAAGGTTCTGCTGCGCGGTGATCGCGATCTCGTCGCGCGCGAAGCCCGCGACCGCCAGCGTGATGCGGTAGCGATCCTCGGCAAGGCGCTCGAGATTGAAGGGCGGATAGTTCTCGGCCGTGGTACGGCTGTTGGCCTCGATCAGATCGAACAGGCGGTCGAAGCCGATCGTCGAGCGGCGATAGGGAGTCAGGTCGAGTCGCATAGAATCCTCCATATGAGCGAACTATGGACGCCCGCCGATGTGGCGCGGCGCTCCTGCGCGATCCGGTCAGTGGCACCGCGCAACCGAAATCTGGGACGCCTTTGCGAGGTTTCAAGATCGATCTTTCGCGATTTCCCCCATCGCGAAGCCGGGCTTCGCAACGGCAAAGTTTCGCCATCATTGAATATCGACCAATTTAGTAGAGTTTATTCGGGACGACGGTTCAGGGGGACGCCGAATGACGATCACACTTGCCTTGCTGCTGGCGGCACAGGCGCAGGCTATGCCGGTCGAGGCGGTCGCGACGCCGGACGACGCGCCGGTCGCGACACAGGCCGGGAACGGAGCGGGCAACGACATCGTCGTGACCGCACGACGCCGCAGCGAGAACGTGCAGGACGTGCCGGTCGCGATCTCGGTCACCAGCGGTGCGACGCTGGAGGCGCAGGGGCTCTACAACGTCAACCGGCTGACGCAGACGCAGCCGACGCTGCAATTCTATTCGACCAACCCGCGCAACACCTTCATCAACATCCGCGGCATCGGCGCGCCGTTCGGGCTGACCAATGACGGGTTCGAGCAGGGCGTCGGGATCTATATCGACCAAGTCTATTACAACCGCATCGCCTCGGCGACGCTGGACTTCGTCGATGTCGAGCGGATCGAGGTGCTGCGTGGACCGCAGGGCACGCTGTACGGCAAGAACACCACCGCCGGCGCGATCAACATCACGACGCGCGCGCCCAGCTTCGAACTGGAGGGCAAGGCCGAGGTGTCGCTCGGCAATTACGGGTTCAAGCAGGGCAAGGCGTCGGTCTCCGGGCCGATCACCAGCGACCTCGCGGCGCGGATCAGCGTGTCGACGACCGACCGGCGCGGGACGATCTACAACGTCGCGACGAACCAGTACGTGAACTCGCTCGACAATCTGGGCGTGCGTGGATCGCTGCTGTGGAAGCCGAGCGATGCGCTGAGCGTGACGCTGTCGGGCGACTACAACCTCCAGAACCCGGTGTGCTGCGTCCAGATCTATGCGCGGGTGGGGACGACGCAGCGCGCGCTCAACCGGCAATATGCGGCGCTGACGGCGCGCTTCCCGGGATACCGGGTGCCCAGCACCGATCCGTTCGATCGGCTGACCGATCTCGACGCCGCGATCGCCGCGCGCAACGAGCATGGCGGCGCGTCGGCGCGCGTCGAGTGGGATCTGGGGCCGGGCACGCTGACCTCGGTCACCGCGTGGCGCTATTGGGACTGGGAGCCGAAGAACGATCGCGATTTCACGGGCCTGCCGATCTACACGAAGGTCAACAACCCGACCAAGCAGGACCAGTACACGCAGGAACTGCGGTACAATTACGAGGGAAAGGCGCTCAACTTCGTCGTCGGCGCGTTCGGGTTCCACCAGAAGATCCGCACCAGCGGCGTGCAGGAGACCGGCACGGCGGCCAGCGCGTGGCTGCTCGCGCCGGGCAGTACGCTGTCTAACAATCCGGCAGTGCTCAACGGCGTGCTGGCAACCAACGACATCCGGCTCGACAACACCAGCGTCGCCGCGTTCGGCAAGCTCAACTGGAAGGCGACCGACCGGCTGACGATCTCGCCGGGCGTACGGCTGAACTACGACAAGAAGGACGGCTATTATAACTCGGTCGTCGTCGGCACCGCATCCAACGGGACGCGGCAGGTCATCAGCAACGATCCGACGAGCGTGTCGTACACCGACCCGTGGACCGCAGCGCAGCGCGGGGTGCAGGCGTCGCAGTTCTTCGAGGTGCCATACAGCGCCTGGAACCTGTCGTACGATCTGAACCTGGCCTATGAAGTGACGCAGGACGTCAATGCGTATGCCACCTATGCGAAGTCGTTCAAGACAGGAGGCGTGAACCTGAACGGCGTGCCGAGCCAGGCGAACGGGCTGCCGCAGCTCGACGTCGCGGTCATCAAGCCCGAGAAGGTCGATCATTTCGAGATCGGCCTGAAGACGCAGTTCTGGGATCGCAAGGCGACGCTCAACATTTCCGCCTTCTGGACCGCGATCAAGGATTTCCAGGCCAGCGTCATCAGCAACGTGAGCGGCAGCAACGTGCTGCGCGGCTATCTGGCGAACGCCGACAAGGTGCGGTCGCGCGGCATCGAGAGCGACTTCTCGATCCGCCCGTCGGAGCGGTTCAACGCATACGTCAACAGCGCGTTCACCGACGCGAAGTTCGTGAAGTTCACCAACGCGCCGTGCCCGCCCGAACTGGCGGGCGGCGGCACCGGCACGCCGATCGGCGCCGCCGCGACGCCGGGCGCGAACAGCCCGGCCAATTGCGACGTCTCGAACAGCTGGCTGCCGGGCGTGTCGCGCTGGGCATTCTCGTGGGGCGGCGAGTATAATGTGCCGGCTTCGCTGCTGGGGCGCGAGGGGCAGGTCTATGCCGGATACGACGCGAACTACCGGTCGAAATTCTCGTCCAATGCCTCGCGGTCTGTCTACACCGACGTCGCGGGCTATTCGGTCCACAATTTCCGGCTGGGGTTCCGGACCGACAGCGTCGATATCTTCGGATGGGTCCGCAACGCGTTCGACGAGGATTATTTCGAGTCGCTCGCGGTGACGCCGGGCAATACCGGGTTGATCTCGGCGCAGCTGGCCGATCCGCGGACGTTCGGCGGGACGATCAAGTTCCGTTTCTGACGCGTCCGGCAATTCCGGGTTCATCTGTGAAGTCGCAGATGGTGACGATCGTTCGAGCGAACGCACGCAATCGCTTGGGACGGTAACATGGGTGGCGCGCGGGACGGGGTCCGGAAGCTCCCGGCCCGCGCGTCGATCGTCCGGCAGACTTACAGACCGATCCGATCGAGGGCGGCAACGACCTCCGCGCTCATGTCCGGTTCGTCTTTCGGGGTGAGACGGTTGAGCGCGGTTCGGATGCGGGTCTGCGCAACCTGCAACGCCTTGTGACGGACCGCGCGGATCGCGTTGGTTCGCCCCGACCGGCTTTCGCCGAGGAGCGCTTCCCATTTCGCTTCCTCAACGGCCAGGATCGAAAGAGCCAGACGCAGGCCGTCGCGTTGCCCCCGGGCGTGATCTTCGGACATCGGGTATTCCTGGCCAAAAGCGCGAATGGCGCGCCCGGAGGGATTCGAACCCCCGACCGAGGAGGTAGAAGCTCCTTGCTCTATCCAGCTGAGCTACGGGCGCGCACCGCGGTGCTCCTAGCGTGGATTGCGGCGCGGCGAAACCGGCCGCATAGTCGCACGCCATGAAGCAGGACGATCATCTGGGAAACCGGCCGCGAGCCGTCTCGGCGAACGCCATCGCGGGCGGGCAGCTGCGCTATTACGACTTCGTGATGGCGGCGTTCGTCGCGATCATCCTGCTGTCGAACGTGCTAGGCGCGGGCAAGGTCGCGACGATCGACCTGCCGTGGCTGGGGGCGTGGCCGTTCGGTGCGGGGATCCTGTTCTTCCCGGTCAGCTATGTGATCGGCGACGTGCTGACCGAGGTGTACGGGTTCGCGCGCGCACGGCGGGTGATCTGGGTGGGGTTCGCCGCCACCGTCTTCATGGCGGTTATGGCGTGGGTGGTCGTCGCGCTGCCGCCGGCGCCCGAATGGAAGAACCAGGCGGCATACGAGACGGTGTTCGGGCAGGTGCCGCGGATCGTATTCGCCAGCGTGATCGCGTTCTGGGCGGGCGAGTTCGTCAATTCGTTCGTGCTGGCGCGGATGAAGGTGGCGACGGGCGGACGACATCTGTGGATGCGCACGATCGGGTCGACGATCGCGGGGCAGGGCGTCGACAGCCTGATCTTCTATCCGCTGGCGTTCTGGGGCGCCGGGGGGTGGACGACCGGGCTGGTCGTGACGGTGCTGTTCACACAGTGGGCGCTCAAGGTCGGCTGGGAGGCGCTGCTGACGCCGGTGACCTATGCGGTGGTCGGCTGGCTGAAGCGCGCGGAGGGGCTCGACGTGTTCGACGAGGGGACGGACTTCACGCCGTTCCGTGCGAAGGTGTGAGCGACCAATGCACGGATCGGACGCCCTTCGACAGGCTCAGGGCGAACGGGGACCGGGTCAGTCACGCGACGAGTGCGAGCAGGCCCTCGAGCATCCGGCGTCCGTCGGTGCCGCCATGCGCGGCCTCGATCCGGCGCTCCGGGTGCGGCATCAGGCCGAGGACGTTGCCGCGCGCGTTGAGGACGCCGGCGATGTTGCGTGCGCTGCCGTTGACCGGCCCGGCATAGCGTAGCGCGACGCGGCCTTCGCCCTCGAGGCGATCGAGCGTTTCGGTGTCGGCGAAATAGTTGCCGTCGTGGTGTGCGACGGGGACGGTGAGCGTCTCGCCCTTTGCATAGGCCGAGGTGAAGGGCGAGGCGGTCGATTCGACGGTCAGCGCGACGTCGCGGCAGACGAAATCTAGCCCGGCGTTGCGCATCAGCGCGCCGGGAAGCAGCCCGGCTTCGGTCAGCACCTGGAAGCCGTTGCAGATTCCGATCACGGGCATGCCGCGGTCCGCCGCCGCGACGACCGCGGCGAGGATCGGCGAGCGCGCGGCGATCGCGCCGCAGCGCAGATAGTCGCCGTACGAGAAACCGCCGGGGACGGCGACCGCGGCGACGTCGTCGGGCAACGCGGTGTCGCGGTGCCAGACCATCGCGGGCGCGGTGCCCGTCACCGCTTCCAGCGCGACCGCGATGTCGCGATCGCAATTGGAGCCCGGGAAGACGATGACCGCGGTCTTCATGCGCGTTCGATCCGGTAGTTCTCGATGACGGTGTTGGCGAGCAGCGTGCGGCACATCCGGTCGACCGCATCGTCGGTGGTATCGTCGGCGACGTCGAGCTCGATGAGCTTGCCGACGCTCGCGCCCTCGACGCCCGAAAAGCCGAGTCCCGCGAGCGCGTGTTCGATCGCCTTGCCCTGCGGATCGAGGACACCGGGCTTCAGGGTGACATGGATGCGCAGCTTCATCGGGATGTCGGCCTTCGTTTGTCGGATCGGACGCTTTCGCGCGCTATGACGGCGCGCGCGCGCCGCTGCAACCTTCAGACTTTATTTACGCGCCGGGGCGCACCCTGACGGATGGACGGCCGCGGGGACGCGCGACCTTATCGGGACAGGTAACATGGCCGGGCTGGCGCTCGTGTTGTTCATCGCGCTCTTCGGGTTCGGCGCGCAGTATTTCGGGTGGGACGATCCCGGCGGGCGGATACAGCTGTCGCTGTTCGCCACCTTCGTGTTCGGGATCATCTGCGGGTATCGCGTGAAGAGCTAGAAATAGCGGGCGAGCGCGAAGCGGACCCGGGTGCGGGTGCTCGCGTAGAAACCGAGCGACGAATCGACGCGACCCCAGCTGAGGTTGACCGAGGGCGAGAACCCCATCCAGCGCAACGCGCGGTTGCCGATCGTCGCGCGCGCGTTGAAGCGCCAGTCGCGGCGCGGATCGAGCGAGAAGATCGCGAGCGGCGCGTCGAACAGCGCGCGCGACACGGTGCCGCTGACGCCCAGGTTGAACCCCCAAGGCAGCTCGCCGCCGACGCCCGCGATCGCGCCGAGTTCGCTGTTCGAATAGGATCTGGCGGCGAGGAAGTCGCGGCGCGCGAACAGACCGGCCGAGGCCACGACCGCCTTGGCGACCGCGCGTTCGTAGGTGGCGTAGATGCCCGTCTGCCAGCCGTCATAGGCACCATCGAACCGGGCGGTGGTGCGGCGCGCGTCGAGCTGGAGCCCGAGACGCGCCGAATCGCCGAGCGCGGTTTCGAACCCGGCCTTCGCGCCCCACTGGCGCGTCGCGATCAGGCCGCCGAAGTCGCGCTGCGACACGACGCCCTGGAACGACACGCGGGTCGTCTCGTCGAGTGCGATCTGCGGGCCGAGCGCGGCTTCGGTGTAGAAATCGTCAAAGCTGCGCCCGGCATAGTCGGTGCCCGCGGCATCGAGATCCGCGAGCAGCGAGACATCGCCGCCCAGCGGCAGCCGCAGCCCCGCGTCGATCGACCCCGTCCGGCCGGTGCCCGAGCGCGCACGCGCATTTTCGTCGAGCGTCAGCGGGATCGGGATCGGGCCGAACATCACGGTGACGGTATCCGCCGCGGTGGCGTTGTTGATGTTGCTGTCGGGGGCGATGCCGACATCGACGTTGAACGTCCACGCGCGGCGCGTGCGGATCACGTCGCGCACCGTGCGAATCGTGCGCGCGACCTCCGGCGGCAGGTCGCGGTCCTGCTGCGCGATCTTGAACTGGCGATCGGCGGATTCGGCGCGACCGAGCTGGAACAGCGCCTTGGCGAGCTCGAGCCGGACGCGGGTCTGGCCCGGATCGTCGGTCAGGATCGCCTGGTACATCGCGATCGCGCGCGGCAGGTCGCCGGTCTGGCTGGCGACGTAGCCGGTCAGGAACCGCCATTCGAACGCCATGCCGGGCGCGCCGCGCAGCGCCGCGATCATCGGCGTCGCCTCGCCATAGCGATGCTCGGCGACGAGCTTCTGGACTTCGCCGAGCAGCTCGGGCGCTGTGAGGCGGGCCTTGCAGATCTGCGCGGAGCACTGGTCGATCAGCGCCTGCGCGCCCGCCGCGTCCGGCGTCAGCGACGAGAGCGCGAAGCCGAGCAGCGCCGCCCGGTGGCGGCGCGCGATCATTTCTTGCCCGTGACGACGCCGAGGATGTCGATCCGCTGGTCGGGCTTGCCGCCGACGACGCGGAAGCCTGCGCCCAGTTCTTCCGCGTTGGGGCCGAAGAACGCGCCGTCGATGCTGGAGCCCGCGATCGTCAGGACCAGATCGCTTTGCTCCGCGACCTTGAAGCGCGCATCCTGGAACGTGCCGGTGAACCCGCCCTTGCCTACGAGATCGATCGCGGCCTTCGCGCTGGCGGTGAACGTGGCGCCGGCGGGAATCGCGACTTGGCCGTTGGTGTAGGCGTCGAGCGTCGGCGCGCCGACGGTGCCGGTGATGCTGGTCGCGACCGCGAGCGACGCGAAGTCGACCGAGGTGGAGTGCGAGCCCGAGATCCACTGGAAATAGGTGGGCGAGGCAGTGTTGGTGTCGAGCAGCGTATTGTACACCATCGTCGCCAGCATATCGCCGGTATAGGTGCCGCTGCCCGTCTTCGGGATCGCGGTGTTGCCCGTACGCTCGCCATACGCGAACAGCGACCGATCGAACGCATAGCTGTTCTCGAGGAACGGGATCGTCGACGTGGTGCCGTCCGCGTTCGTCACGGTGCGCGAGGCGGCGGTGGTGCTGAGGCTGGAGCGGACGAAGCCGGCATAGCTGACATAGTTCGTCGTCGTACCGGGCTTCTGGTAGAAGAGCGTCTGGACGGTGGAGCTGTAGCCTGCCTCCCCCTTCGCGTAGCTGCCCGGCGTGACGCTCGCAAGCCCGGTCGAGGACCCCGACTGGAGATACTGGATCTGCTTGGTGTCGGCGAGGACGGGGACGCCCGCCTGCGGCTCGCGCGCGCCGCCGAACGCGGTGCGGTGGACGGGATCCTGGAACCGGCTCCCAGAGATCGCGACGATCGCCTTGGGACGGTTGATCGTGACGTCGAAGATCGCGTCGCGTGGATCGTAGGTGACCGAAATGCCGCTGTCGCGTGCAGTGTTCGCGTCGCCGGCGTAGAGCCCGTCATACTGGCCGCTGCGGTTGCTCGCGGTCTTGTATTCGTAATGCTGCGCTACACCCAGGCCTTCGTAGGTCTTGGCCTCGGTCGGGTTGACGAAGCTGTGCGCGGCGACCGGCGAGGCGGGGGAGGCGACACTGCCGGCCGACTGCGGCCCCGCGCCGCCGCATGCGGCGAGCGGGAGGGCCGCGCCCGCGATAAGGATGATGGTGCGCATGTCGTCCCCCGGTTCGAAATCGGGGGAACGACTAACCTGTTAAGGGTTAATGGACTGTCAAAAGCAGCCGCGAAACCGGTCTCCTACTTGCCCCGGCGCTTGCGATGGCTTTCGAGGTCGAGCACCGCGGAATCCTCGCCGTCGGGCATCAGGCCCAGGCGGCGGGCGACTTCCTGATAGGCCTCCGCCTCGCCGCCCAGGTCGCGGCGGAAGCGGTCCTTGTCCATCTTCTCGTTGGTTTCCATGTCCCACAGGCGGCAGCCGTCGGGGCTGATCTCGTCCGCGAGGATGATCCGGCCATAGTCGTTGTCCCAGATCCGGCCGAACTCCAGCTTGAAGTCGACGAGGCGGATGCCGACGCCGCCGAACAGCCCGGTGAGGAAGTCGTTCACGCGGATCGCGAGGTCGGCGATGTCGTGCATCTCCTCCTGGCTGGCCCAGCCGAACGCGGCGATATGCTCGTCGGAGATCATCGGATCGCCGAGAGCGTCGTCCTTGTAATAATATTCGATGATCGTGCGGGGCAGCTTGGTGCCCTCCTCGATCCCCAGCCGCTTCGACAGCGAGCCCGCCGCGATGTTGCGCACGACGACCTCGATCGGCACGATCTCGACCTGGCGGATCAGCTGTTCGCGCATGTTGAGGCGGCGGATGAAGTGCGTCGGCACGCCGATCATGTCGAGCAGCGTGAAGATGTGCTCGCTGATACGATTGTTGAGGACGCCCTTGCCGTTGATCGTGCCCTTCTTCTGGGCGTTGAACGCGGTCGCGTCGTCCTTGAAATACTGGATCAGCGTGCCGGGCTCGGGGCCCTCGTACAGGATCTTGGCCTTGCCTTCGTAGATCTGCCGGCGACGCGCCATGCGGGTGTCCTTCGAAAAAGAAACACCCCGGCGCGCGAACCCGCGCACCGGGGCGATTGCGTGGCGGGCTATAGGTGAACGTCGCCGCGCGCGCAATTGCTGCGGCGCGTCAGGCGCGCTCGCGCGCGCGGCGCCACACCGGCGCGAGCCAGCGGCGCCACACGAGCCACAAGAGGAGCAGGACCAGCGCGGGCGGGCCGAAGATCGCGACAAAGCCGACGACGACGCCCAGCGTGATCTGCGCGGAGGCGATCGCGGTATCGAGCGCGCTGGCGAGCGGTGCGCTGGTGTCGAACCCGCGGATCGTCGGGCCGCTGGCATAGGTGAAGGTCATCGGGGTGGCGGCGAGGCTGCCGCGCGCGTCGCCGACGGTGGCGGCGTTCGCACGGACGCGATCGGCGAGCGCGGCGCGTTGCGTCTGGAGTTCGGCGCGTTCGGCAGCGGCGCGGCCGGGCTTCGCGAGTTCGCGGTCGATCCGGGCGATGTCGTCGGCGGCGCCCGCGCGATCGGTGGTGGCGCGATCGATCTGCGCGGCGGCGTCTGTGCCGGTGATCTCGGCGTCGACGAGCGCGCCCTTCGCCGATTCGACCGCGGCGATCCCCCGCTTGCCGAACGCGCGGGCGAGCGCCGGATCGAGCTGGAACGCCAGCATCCCTTCGACCGCGTTCTCGCCGACGAGGCGGTAGCGCATGCCGGTGATGCGGCAGCGTGCGACGCCGAGCCTCTCGCAGGCCTGCGCATGAACCTCCTGAGTCGCGGCGATCGCGGCGGGGGGCAGGCGGAAGGTGTAGGCATAGGCGAAGGCGACGCCCGGGGCCGCCGTGGGGACGATGCCGGGGGCGGCGGGGGCCTCGTCCGCGCTCTCCCGTGAATCGGGAGCCTTGCTGCACGCGGCAAGCGCCAGGGCACACAGGATCGTCACCGGCCACCGCATCAACGTTCTCCCGTTCGATTCATACACTATCAATCGCGTAGGAATTGCGGTCAAGCGGGGTCAGGTGACGGCGAGGCGTTGGCTGTACCGCGCGTCACGGTAGATACCGGACGTGATGACGTCATGCAGGATGTCGCCTGCGCGCGCGATGTCGTTATGGTCGATGTAGAGCGGGGTCAGGCCGAGGCGGAGGATGTCGGGATCGCGGAAGTCGCCGATCACGCCGCGGTCGATCAGCGCCTGCGCGATCGCGTGGGCGTCGGGGTGGCGGAAGCTGATGTGGCTGCCGCGGGCGGCGGGATCGCGGGGGGACACGCAGTCGAGGCCGAGCGAGTCGCCGGTCGCGGCCATCACGTCGAACAGCGCGGCGCTCTGCGTGACGAGCGCGGCCTGGTCGACGTCGCGCCACAGGTCGAGCGCGGCTTCGAGCAACGCCATGGCGAGGATCGGGGGCGTGCCCGCGAGCCAGCGCTTCATGCCGGGGGCGGGGCGGTAGGTGTCGGTGAAGGCGAAGGGTTCGGCATGGC
Source organism: Sphingomonas sp. Ell38C01 (assembly GCF_055231975.1). NCBI lineage: Bacteria > Pseudomonadati > Pseudomonadota > Alphaproteobacteria > Sphingomonadales > Sphingomonadaceae > Sphingomonas > Sphingomonas sp. Ell38C01. The sequence continues at coordinate 2,026,390 of NZ_JBUYVA010000001.1, forward strand.
CCATCCAGCCCGAGATGGGCGAGGCGAGGCGGTCCTGCCAGCGCTCGGCGACGTAGAGGAAGGCGGGCGCGCCGGGGCCGCCGTTGAGATATTTGTAGGTGCAGCCGACCGCGAGATCGGCATTTGCGCCGGCGAGGTCGACCGGCACTGCGCCGACGCTGTGGCTGAGGTCCCACAGGACCAGCGCGCCGGAGGCGTGGGCGCGCGCGGTCCAGGCGGGCATGTCGAACCGGTCGGCGGTCTTGTAGTGGACATGGGTGAGCAGGACCACCGCAGTGCGCTCGTCGATCGCGTCGGCGAGCATCTCGCGGGGGACGGCGGCAAGGCGTGCACCGGCGACGGTTGCGACCGCGCCCTCGGCGATGTGGAGGTCAGTCGGGAAGTTGCCAAGCTCGCTGACGATCGTGTCGCGTTTCAGATCGATACGAAGAGCGGCGACCAGCAGCTTGAAAAGATTGGCGGATGTCGTGTCGCCGACGATCACTTCATGCGCGCCGGCGCCGATCAGTGGGGCGATCTTGCCGCCGAGGCGCGCGGGGGCGTCGATCCAGCCCTCGTTCCAGCTGCGGATCAGCCGGTCGCCCCATTGCCGGCGGGTGCAGTCCTCGATCGCGGCGAGGCTGGCATGGGTGAGCGGGCCGAGCGAGTTGCCGTCGAGATAGATCACGTCTTCGGGGAGCGCGAAGCGGGACTTGAAGGATGCGGGGGCGGTCATTTGGACAGTGCCTTGCGGATCAGGTGCTTCGCCCGCGCCCAGGCGGCGGTTTCCGGCGCGATGAGTTCGACGTGACCGGTCTGGGGGACCGTCTCGAGCATGACGCGGTCTCCAGCGGCGCTGGCCTTGGCGACATAGTCGGTGGCGAGGCGGAGGGGGATGATGCGATCGTCCCGTCCATTGACAAGATCCTGCGGGATGCCGAGCGGGAGCAGTCGGGGGACCGAGGTGTCCGCATAGGGGTCGGAGCGGCCGGTGCCGACGAGCTTGCCGACGACTTCGGTGCCGCAGCCATTGTCGGGGCTGGCGGCGGTCGCCTCGAGATCGGGGAGTCCGCCTAACGAGACGACGTGCGCGATCTTCAGCGGCGTGGACGAGCGTAGCGGGCTTTCCTTGGGCAATCGGGCGCGGGCGGCGAGCCATAGCGCGAGGTGCCCGCCGGCGGAATGGCCCACCGCGACAACGCGCTTCAGGTCAAGATCGTATTCACGAGCTTTCACAACGAGTTCGTCGGCGGCCTTCGCAGCATCCGCGAAGGTGCCGGGATAGCCGCCGCCATCGCGATCGACGCCGCGATAGTCGATGTTCCACACCGCGATACCGTCCTTGCGCAGGTCATCGGCGATCCAGTCCATCAGGCGGCGGTCGGCGATCGCGGTCGTCCAGCAGCCACCATGCACCATGAGCACCACTGGATGCGGGCCGCGGCCGGCGGGGCGCCATAGATCAATGCGCTGCATCGAATCGGGGCCGTAGGCGATCGTCGCATCGGGCGCGGGGCGGGGACGACCTGCGAGATCGGGCCAGGTGAGCAGTTTCGCGGCTGCGGGGCCGGCGGGCAGCGTCATCGCGAGCGCGGCAAGCGGAAGGAGGCGGGCATGCATGCGCGCTACCTAACAGCGCCGCGGACGGAAACCGATATCTTAACCACTCGGATCGTACCCGGAGCGTTACGCCAGCGAGAGCCCGCCCCCTTGAAGATCCTCGTCCTGTCCAGCCTGTATCCCAACGACGTCCAGCGACGGCACGGGATTTTCATCGAGCACCGGATCGCGCACACCGTCACCGCGGCGGACGAGGTGCGGGTGGTGGCGCCGGTGCCATGGTTTCCGTTCACCGCGCCGGTGTTCGGTCGTTATGCCGAGCATGCGCGCGTGCCCGCGACCGCGACGCGGCGCGGAGTGGAAATAAGCTATCCGCGCTATCCGGTGATCCCCAAGGTGGGGATGCGGGTGGCGCCGCGGTTGATGGCGGCGGCTTTGGAAGGGCCGATCCGGCGGCTGCGCGCGACGTTCGATTTCGACGTGATCGACAGCTATTATCTCTATCCCGACGGCGTGGCGGCGGGGATGCTGGCGAAGACCTTCGACGTGCCGTTCCTGATGAGCGGGCTCGGCACCGACATCAGCCTGATCCCCGACTGGCCCGCCGAGCGACGGATGATCCTGGACGCGGTGGCGGCGTCGAGCGCGACGACGACGGTGGCAGCTGCACTCAGGACAGCGCTGGTCGAGATGGGCGCGGCGGCGGACAAGATGCATGTCGTCGAGCACGGTGTCGATCTGGCGCTGTTCCATCCGCCCGCGGATCGCGCGGCATTGCGCGCGCGGCTGGGCGTCGCAGCGCCGACGTTGCTGTCGGTGGGGCACCTGATCGATCGCAAGGGGCATGACTTCGCGATCCGGGCGATCGCGGCGTTGCCCGACGTGCGGCTGATGATCGCGGGGGACGGGCCGCGCGAGGCGGCGCTGCGTGCGCTGGCGGTGGAGAAGGGTGTCACGGATCGGGTCGATTTCCTCGGCCATGTCGACCAGGCGCAACTGACGGACTTGTATGGCGCGGCGGACGCGACGGTGAGCTGTTCGGATCGCGAGGGGATCGCGAACGTGCTGCTCGAATCGCTCGCATGCGGGACGCCGTTGGTGGCGACGCCGGTGTGGGGATCGCCCGAGGTGGTGCGTGAGCGGACGGCCGGAGTGCTGGTCGCGGATCGTTCCGACATGGCGATCGCTGCGGGGATCGCGGACCTGCTCGGCGACCTGCCCGATCGCGCGGCGACGCGGCGGTTCGGCGAGCAGTATGAGTGGGCGGAGACGGGGCGGCAGCACCGCGCGTTGCTGGCGCGCGCGGTGGCGGAGCATCGGGCGCGGGCGGCGATCTGATACAGGACCAAAGCGGGAACTGGCGCTGTGGCGCGCGCGCTGCTAGTCCTGCGTTCGACCATGGCCACCGATCTCGAAGACCCGTTCGACGCCGTCGTCGACGCCCCGTTCGACAGCGCGCTGAGCGAGCGGTATCTCGTCTATGCGCTGTCGACGATCACCGCGCGGTCGCTGCCCGACGTGCGCGACGGCCTCAAGCCCGTCCACCGGCGTCTTCTCTGGGCGATGCGGCTGCTGAAGCTGGATCCCGCGCAGGGCTACAAGAAATGCGCGCGCGTCGTCGGCGACGTGATCGGCAAATATCATCCGCATGGCGACCAGTCTGTCTACGACGCGATGGTGCGGCTCGCGCAGGATTTCGCGCTGCGCTATCCGCTCGTCGACGGGCAGGGCAATTTCGGGAACATCGACGGCGATAACGCCGCGGCCTATCGCTATACCGAGGCGCGGCTGACGCAGGTCGCGATCGACCTGATGGACGGGCTCGACGAGGATGCGGTCGCGTTCCGCCCGACCTATAATGGCGAGGAGCAGGAACCCGAGCTGTTCCCGGGGCTGTTCCCCAACCTGCTGGCGAACGGCGCGGCCGGTATCGCGGTGGGTATGGCGACGAGCATCCCGCCGCACAACGCCGCCGAGCTGCTGGGCGCGGCGATCATGCTGGTCGACCGCCCCGACGCCGACGATGCCGCAATCCTGGAGCATGTGACGGGGCCGGACTTTCCGACCGGCGGGCTGGTGGTCGATCCGCCCGCGGTGATCGCCGAATCCTATCGGACCGGACGCGGCGGGTTCCGGGTGCGCGCGCGCTGGGCGATCGAGCGCGAGAAGGGCGGGGGCTGGCAGATCGTTGTCAGCCAGATCCCGTACGGCGTGCAGAAGGGCAAGCTGATCGAACAGATCGCCGAGCTCATCAACGCCAAGCGCCTGCCGATCCTGGCGGACGTACGCGACGAATCGGATTCGGAGATCCGGCTGGTGCTGGAGCCGCGCAGCCGGACGGTCGATCCGCAAGTGCTGATGGACGGGCTGTACCGCCTGTCCGACCTCGAGACGCGCGTGCCGCTGAATCTCAACGTGCTCGACGCGCGGCGGACGCCCAGGGTGATGAGCCTGCGCGAGGCGCTGGCCAGCTGGGTCGAGCACCAGTTCGTGGTGTTGCGGCGGCGGACCGAGCATCGGCTGGGCAAGATCGCGGACCGGCTGGAGATCGTCGGCGGCTATATCGTCGCGTATCTCAACCTCGACCGCGTGATCGAGATCATCCGCACCGAGGACGAGCCCAAGCCGGTGATGATCGCGGAGTTCGACCTGACCGATCGACAGGCCGAGGCGATCCTGAACATGCGGCTGCGCTCGCTTCGCCGGCTCGAGGAAATGGAGCTGCGCGAGGAGCGCGACAAGCTGGAGAAGGAGCAGGGCGAGCTGACCGCGCTGCTCGCGTCCGAGACGCGCCAGCGGACGCGGATGAAGCGCGACCTGGGGCGGATCCGCGATCGCTACGGGCTCGATACGGTGCTCGGCGCGCGGCGGACGACGATCGAGGAGGCCGCGCCGACCCGCGACATCCCGCTGGAGGCGATGATCGAGCGGGAGCCGATCACCGTCATCCTGTCGCAGCGCGGGTGGATCCGCGCGATGAAGGGGCATGGCGATCTCGCATCCGCGGAGACGCTCAAGTTCAAGGAGGGCGACGGCCCCGCCTTCGCGTTTCACGCGCAGACCACCGACAAGCTGGTGCTGGCGGCGGAGAACGGGCGGTTCTTCACGCTGGCGGCGGACAAGCTGCCCGGCGGGCGTGGGTTCGGCGAGCCCGTGCGCGCGACGATCGATCTCGACGGCAGCGTCGGGATCGTCGCGTTCTGGCGTGCGAACCCGGCGCAGAAGCTGCTAGTCGCGGCGAGCGACGGGCGCGGGTTCGTGGTGTCGGCCGCCGACGTGCTGGCGGAGACGCGCAAGGGCAAGACGGTGGTCACGCCACGGCTCGGCGCGAAACTGAAGCTCATCCGCCCGATCGCGGCGGATGCGGACTATGTCGCGGTGGTGGGGGACAACCGCAAGCTGGTCGTCTTTCCGCTGGCCGAAGTGGCCGAATTGGCGCGCGGGCAGGGTGTCCAGCTCCAGCGCTATCGCGATGGCGGGCTGTCCGACGCGGTCCCGTTCGTGTTCGCGCAGGGGCTCAGCTGGGCGATGGGCGGCGAGAGCGGGCGGACGCGGACCGAGGCGGACATGAACCCCTGGCGCGCCGCGCGCGGCGCCGCCGGACGCATGCCGCCGACCGGGTTTCCACGGGACAACCGGTTCTGAAAGCGCAATAACCTGTCGAACCGACGGTGATCTTCAGCCGGTTTTAACTTGTGGATGCTAATTCCGGTTATCATGGCATCCCGCCCGATCCCGGTCGATACCGCGCCTAGCTGGCGCCGCCGCGTACTCCCCCCCGGCATGACCGCGGCGGAGGGTGCGCTCGACCTGTTGCCTCTGCCGGCGGCGATCGTGGGCATGGCGGCGGACGACGCCAGCCTGATCTTCGAGACGGTCAATATCGAGTTCCGGCAGGCCGGGCTCGGAGTCGGCGGCGACATGTCGCGCTTCTCGATCGACCACCGCGAGCGGATCGCGGCGTTCCTGCGTTCCGACATTGCGCGCGAGACGTTCGGGTGGAACCTGGGCGAAGTGGTCGAGCAGCGGCACTTCCACGTCACGCTCGCGCGGATCGAGGCGCGCGCGGAGCCGTTCTGCCTGGTCACGCTGATCGACCAGACCGGTGAAATTCGCACCGAGCGCAACCTTCGTCGCGAAATGTCGACCGACAGCCTGACCGGGTTACCCAACCGCGCGGGCTTCGCCGACCGGGTCGAACTCGCGATCGCGCATGCGGGCGGAGGGGCAGGCGCCGAACCCGGTACGCAGCACGCGGTGCTGATGATCGATCTCGACCGGTTCAGCCGGGTCAACGCATGCCTGGGCAGCCTGGCGGGCGACGAATTGCTCATCACGGTCGCGCGCCGGATCAAGGGCGCGTTGCGCGCGGGCGACATCCTTTCGCGGACGGGTGGGGACGAATTCGGCATCCTCGTCGCGGTCGACGGCGGGCCCGAAGAAGCCGAGCATGTCGCCAAGCGGATCGCGGCCGTGCTGGCGACGCCGTTCCGGTTGTCGGAGTACGAGATCCGCGTTTCGGTTTCGATCGGGATCGCGCATCATGTCGACGGGCAGGCCGATGCCGAGGACCTGATGCGCCACGCGCAGTTCGCGGTGAAGCGATCGAAGACGAGCGGACGACCCGAAGCCTATCAGACGAGCGCCTTCGCGGTCGCGCGCGAGGAGTTCGGCATGGAAACCGGGCTGCGCCGCGCGATCGAGGCGGGGGCACTGCGGCTGCACTATCAGCCGATCTGCGATCTTTCGACCGGCCGGGTGGTCGCGTTCGAGGCGCTGGCACGGTGGACCGACGAGCATGGCGTGAAGCATTCGCCGAGCGATTTCATCCCGGTGGCCGAGGAATCCGGACTGATCGTGCCGCTGGGTCGCTGGGCGATCCGCGAGGCGACGAATACGCTGGCGACGTGGGACTCCTGGGCGGGGGGGGATTGCGGGGTCGGCGTCGCGGTCAACCTGTCGGCGATCCAGTTGCAGCGCGATACCGTCGCCACGGTCGTCGCGGATGCGTTGCGCGATTCGGGGCTGGCGGGGCATCGCCTGAAACTCGAGTTGACCGAAAGCGCGCTGGTGGTGGACCCGGAACGCGTGGCGCAGGTGTTGCTGGCGCTGAAGGCGCTGGGGACTACGCTGGCGATGGACGATTTCGGGACGGGGTATTCCAACCTCGCCTATCTCCAGAAGCTGCCGATCGACATCCTGAAGATCGACCGCAGCTTCGTGACCGGGATGCTCGCCGATCGCGACAAGATCGCGATCGTCCGTGCGATCCTGAGCCTGTCGCAGGCGCTCGGGATGGAAACGGTGGCGGAGGGGATCGAGACGCACGAGCTTGGGCAGACGCTCGCCGCGCTCGGCTGTACCTATGGCCAGGGCTATACCTATGCGCGACCGCTCGATCCGGATGCGGCCTATGCGTTCCTGTCGGTACGCAACGCCTGAGCGACGACGGCGTCGGCGATCGCCGACACGCGCGCGTCGTCGGGAAAGCCTTCGTCGATCCACTGCGCCTCGACCGCGCGCAGCGCACGCGCGACGTCGGGGCCTTTCGCCAGACCGCGCTCGACGAGTGCGCCCCCGCCGAGCGGCAATCGAGGGGCATTCCAGGCGCGGATCGGGGCGACGTCCTCGCCCGCGATCAGCAGCCGGTCCAGCGCCTGCTGCGTGCCGACGCGGTAGGCGAGCCCCATCACGCCTTCGTCACCCGCGCCAGCCGTCGCAGCGACCAGCCGCTTGCGCGATGCGTTCGACAGCTTGAGCCGGGCGCCGACCGTCTCGGCGGCATCGGGCGGGAGGAGGGCGGCCAGTCGGCGCACCGCATCGGGTGCGATCCCCGCGGCGGTTTCGCGATCGGCGAGCGCGGCGAGGCGCGCGACCCCGGCGGCGTCGACCTCCGGCAGGACCGGCGCGAAGATACCGCGATCCAGCATCAGTGCGGCGACGGGGACGGCGCCGCGCGCGACGAGCAGCTTCGTCACCTCCGCCGCGATCCGTTCGCGCGACAGCGCCATGAGATCGTTGGCGCGCGCGATGCACGCCGCCAGCGCGTCCGCGTCGGTCGCTTCCCCGAAGCGCGCATGGAAGCGGAAATAGCGCAGGATGCGCAGATGATCCTCCGCGATCCGTTCATACGGATCGCCGATGAACCGCACGAGGCCGGCGCGCAGATCGGCGACCCCGCCGAACCAGTCGTGGATGAGGCCGGTCGCGGGATCGGCGTAGAGCGCGTTCATCGTGAAGTCGCGACGCGCGGCGTCCTCGCGCCAGTCGTCGGTATAGGCGACGATGGCGTGGCGCCCGTCGGTGGCGACATCACGGCGCAGCGTGGTGACTTCGATCACGGTGCCCTCCGACACCGCGGTGATCGTGCCGTGCGCGATGCCGGTCGGGATCGCCTTGATCCGGCGGGCCTCCAGACGGTCGATCACGTCGTCGGGGGCGAGGGGAGTCGCGACGTCGATGTCGGCGACGTCGAGTCCGAGCAGCGAATCGCGGACCGCGCCACCGACGAAGCGCGCGTCGCCGAGCGCGGCAATCAGCGCATCGACACCGGCACGGTGGCGCCACGGCAGGTCGGGCAGCGTCACGCCGTCCATCGCAGCCGCCGTGACAGGTTGACGATCATCCCCGCGGTCGCGCCCCAGATGCGGCGATCTTCCCACAGGATTTCGTAGAAGCGGCGCGTCTCGCCCAGCCACACGCCGCTCGACATGCGCTGGTTGGCGGCGTCGAGCAGGAAGTCGAGCGGCACCTCGAACACGCTTGCGACCTCCGCTTCGCTCGGGACCAGTGCGAGATCGGGCGGGACGACGCCGATCACGGGGGTCACAAGGAAGCCGGTGCCGGTGCGGTAGCGATCGGCGGTGCCCACGACCGTGACGGCGGTGGGCGGCAGCGCGATCTCCTCGTCGGCCTCGCGCAGCGCGGCGGTAATCATGTCCTCGCCGGGATCGACGCGGCCGCCGGGGAACGCGACTTGGCCCGCGTGGCGGCGCAGCGTCTCGGTTCGCTGGGTGAGGATGACGCCGGGACGCGAACGCTCGGTGATCGCGACGAGCACCGCGGCGTCGAGCAGCGATGCCGCGTCGTCATGGGGGAAATCCTCGCGGTCGCCGGTCAGCGTGGCTACGTTGGCGGCGGAGGTGGCGAGCGCGTGCGCCAGCCTTTCGGCGAGCGTCATGCCGCCAGCGCGAAGAACGCGCCCGCGCTCCACACGCCCGGCGGATCCTCGCCGCTCGCGATCGCGCGCTCGACGAGGTCGTAATAGAGCGCGCGCGACACTAGCGCATCGAGCCCGCCGCGGACGTGGAGATAGGGATGGGGGCCGTCGTCCTGCTCGACGAAGCGCAACGGGTGGTCGGGCCCCGCGGTCACGACGTCGCCGGTGTTGAGGCGGAAGGCGAGCGTGGCGTCGCGGCCGTCTCCATCGGCCTTCATCTCGACCGCGACGAACGGCGCGTCCTCCACCACGATGTCGAGCTTCTCGACCGGGGTGACGAGGACATAGCCGCCATCGGGCTCTCGCCGCAGAATTCGCGAGAACGCGCGGACCATTGCCGCGCGCCCGATCGGAGATCCCTGGTGGAACCAGGTTCCGTCGCGCGCGATCCGCATCTCGCTGTCGCCGCAATGCGTCGGGTGCCAGCGATCGACGGGAGGCAGCCTGTCGCCGTCCGCCAGTCGCGCGATGTCGGCGATCGAGAGCGTGTCGAAATCGGGGGGCGGGGCCATCGGCATGCCGCGGGAGGTAGGCGCGGCGGGCGCGAGGGTAAAGGGGGCGTCAGGCTCCGACGGTCACGCGCGGCTCGACGCTGCCGGCGCCCGTGGGGACGCCCGTGCCGCGCGCGAGCAGCCGGTGGCGCTCGACCGGGCCGGGCAGGCGCCATGCGCCGGTCGCGGCGGCGTCGAATCCGAAGAAACGCGCATAATAATCGGGATCGCCGATCAGCATCAGCGCCGAATCGAGCGCGTGCGCCTGTGCCGCGGCCAGGCTCGCGGTCATCAGTGCGCGGCCGATCCCGCCCTGCTGGCGTTCGGGGACGACCGCGACGGGGCCGACCAGCACCATCGGCGTGCGTGCGCCATCGTCATGCGACAGCGCGACGGGCCAGCACTGGATCGATCCGACCAGCCGTCCGCCGTCGAGCGCGGCGAGGCTGAGCGCGGGGATCGCGACGGTGCCGGCACGCAGCCGGTATGCGGTGCGCCCATGCCGATCTTGACCGAAGGCGCGATCCAGCAGTTGCTCGATCTGCTCGGGCTCGATCGTCGCCAGGGGCACCAGTTCGGTCACGCATCGACCTCCAGTCCAGGTCACGGGCAGTCCGGATCACGGGGACGCCGGGCGGCGCGCTTTAGCCCGCATGAGGGCGAACGCAAGAAAAATGGTCCGGTGCTGCCGGCTTTCGCGAACTCGCCCGCCCCGCTAAGGGCGCGCGATGCAGGACAGTCTCCAGCTCGAAGTCCACGGCATCGAAGTGCTCGTGCTGACCGGCGTCTACTCCGAGGAGACGCACCTTCCGCAGCCGTTGCGAATCGCGCTCACGGTCGATCTCGACTGCCCGGACCGGTTCACCGCAGAGACGCCGCTGTCGGGCTCGAAGAACTATATGGACCTGAAGCACGCCGCCACCGGGGCGTTGCCCGCGGGGGTGCACTTCACGCTGATCGAAGGCGTGGCCGACCATATCGCGGAAACCCTGTTCCTGTCCGATGCGCGGGTGCGCCGGGTCCAGGTCAAGATCGTCAAGCTGGCGATTTCGGAGAATGGCGAGGAGATCGGCATCACGCTCGTCCGGCATCGCCGGTGAGTGGCATGGCGCTCGTCGAGCGGCTGATCGAATCGGTGCGTGTCGCCACCGCCGATATCGTCGTGACCCTGCCGCCGGAGCTTTGCGATCTCGATCGAAGGCTGCTCCACGCCGCCATCGAGGCCCTCGCGATCGAGCGGGGCCCGGCCATCCGCGTCAATGCGGTTTCGCCTGCCATCGACGCCGATCCGCGCGACGTCGATGCCGCGGCGGACTATCTGCGCAGCGCGCGCTCCACGACCGGGCAGATCGTCGCGGTCAGCGCGCGCACGTTCCGAGTCGCTGGATGACGAACCGGTAATCCTCGCGCGCGGCCGTGATGTCGTCGCCCTGGAGCGAGGCGGTCGAGCGCTCGGGCAGCGCCGCGGGGAGGGTGCAGGCGAGGCGATACCAGAGCAGCGTATCGGGCTTGGCCGGGCCCGCGCTCTCGTCGACGATCTCGCTGAGCGCGACGCCCCAGCGACGCTCCTCGCCCGGGCGGCGCAGGATCGACAACGCGATCGGTCGGCTGTCCGCGGTTGTCAGGAAGATCTGGGTCTCGCCCTCGCCGGGCAGCGAGCCGGGGACGTGAAACGCATTGCCGACGCCGGTGACCCGGGGCGGGGCGTCGGCGGCGATCATTTCCTGCGCGATGCCGCGGGTGCGGGCCTCTGCGCCCGGACCCCAGTCGATCTGTGCATCGGGGGTGACGAGCTGGAGTTGATCCGCGGCTCCCGCGACCGGGCGGGCGAACAGCAGGACGCGCGCCTTCTTGTACTTGGGCATATGACCGTCAGGGCCCAGCGGCGCATCGAGCAGATAGCCGATGCGCGGCGGGATCGCGCCGGGGCCGCGGATCAGCGCGACGACATCGGCCTCCACGTAAAAGCGTACCGCACCCGCGGGGACCGAGGCCGCTTCCGCCCCCTTTATCCGGGTGGTGGAGCGAATCGTCGCGTCGACGATCACCGGCGCCGCGATCACGAGATCCGCGATCCGGGCGTAAGGCGGCGCAGGGGCCTGCGCGATCGCGGCGGGCTGCGCGACCTGCGCGGTAGCGCAACCAGGCGCGGCAAGCGGCAGGGCGGCGGCGAACGCGGCGAACCGCGCGGAAAAAATAGGCGTGGTCATTCCGGTCCGACTACCGGATCGGCCGTCATGGTTACAGAAATAATTCCGTCGCAATGCGATTGTACGTTTGTTGCGCCCGACAAAGCGTTTGCGTCGCTTGGGAGCGCAAGTTAGGACTCGCGCACTGCGAGAGGATTCATTAGCCCTTGCAGACAGGCGCATCATGGGCAGACGCTACGGTCTGGCCGCGCCTTGGCCATCTGGCCCGAGGGATTGAGGGAGTGTCGTTGCTGAATGGCCTACGCTGACCAGAAGATGTCCGGGGGCAAGATCGTGGCGATTGTCATCGTCGCGGTCATCCATGCTGCCCTTGGCTACGCCTTCGTCACCGGCCTCGCGTTTCAATACGTGAAGAAGGTTTCGGAGAAGTTGAACACGTTCGACGTCGAGGAGCCACCGCCCCCGCCGCCGGACGAACCGCCGCCCCCGCCGCCGCCCGACACGCCGATGACGCCGCCTCCGGTCGTCTCGCCGCCGCCGATCGTGCAGAATCCGAATCCGCCGCCGGTCACGATCGCGTCGGTTCCGACTCCGCCGCCGGTGTACGTGCCGACCCCCGTTGCCGCGCCGCCGGCCCCGCCTGCACCGCCCGCTCCGCCGGTCGTCAGCAAGGCAGCCGGTGCCAAGGGTGACGAAGCGAGCTGGGTGACGAACGACGATTACCCCCCGAGCGCGATCCGCGCGGAGGAGCAGGGTACGAGCGTGATCGCGTGGACGATCAACGCGCAGGGCCGTGCGGAAAATTGCCGTACGACCACGTCCAGCGGTTCGCCGGCGCTCGATCGGGCGGCGTGCTCCGCCATCACGCGGCGGGCGCGGTACAGCCCGGCGCTCGACGCGACGGGCAATCCGATCCCGACGACCAAGAGCCGTCGCGTGAAGTGGGTGCTGCCGACGAACTGATCGTCACGTCGATTTCGAATTCAGCTTTTCAGAGGGAATAACCTAGTCATGATCACCACCATTCTGGCCGCCGCGGGCGCGGCGGCGGCAGAGGCCGAGAACCCTTACGGCCTCCAGCAGGCACTGAAGGAAGGCGGTCTCATCTCGCAGACCGTGTTCGCCATCCTCGTCCTCATGTCGGTCGTGTCGTTCTACATCCTGTTCTCGAAGCTGTTCGAGCAGCAGAAGATCATCAACCAGTACAAGCGGGTCCGTCAGGGCTTCTGGCAGTCGAACAACCTGCGCGACGGTTCGGCGAAGCTCGAGAAGAACTCGGCCTACAAGCAGATCGTCGACGACGGCCTCGCTGCTCAGGAGCAGCACACTCGCCTGACCGATCCGGTCGAGGCGCATGACTGGCTGCACGGTTCGCTCGCGCGTTCGGAAGCCGCCATCAACTCGAAGCTGGGTGGCGGTCTCGCCTTCCTCGCGACGGTCGGTTCGGTCTCGCCGTTCATCGGCCTGTTCGGCACCGTTATCGGCATCTATCGCGCGCTCGTGAAGATCGGTGCGTCGGGCCAGGCCTCGATCGACAAGGTCGCGGGTCCGGTCGGCGAGGCGCTCATCATGACCGCACTCGGCCTCGTCGTCGCGGTTCCGGCCGTGCTGTCGTACAACTGGCTGCAGCGCCGCAACAAGGCGATCGCGGAGGACCTGTCGGCCTTCTCGAACGACGTGCTGGGCTACCTCGCCTCGAACGGCGCCGTGCGCCCGGTGAGCGCTTCGGCTGCCAAGCCGGCGCCGGCGAAGCCTGTCACGGCAACCACGACCGCCGGTCAGACCGGTGGCGTGCCGCGCGCCAACTAAGACGCGAGAAAGGCAGGGTTGCCGCCCGCGGCGGCCCTGCTTCCTTCCACCGGCGGTTCCGGTGGCGACTAAATGAATAGGATAGCTCGCACATGGCGATGAGTGTTGGTGGCGATTCCACCGAGAAATCGATATCGGACATCAATACGACGCCGCTGGTCGACGTCATGCTCGTGCTCCTGATCATCTTCCTGGTGACGACGACCGTCGCGGTCCAGGCGGTCAAGCTGAAGCTGCCGGAGGTTCGCTTCGATCCGACGATGACCAAGCCCGAGAACGTCTCGCTGTCGGTAACGACCAACGCCGATGGCAGCTGCGCGGTGTATTGGGGTATGTCTCCCGTCAGTTCGACCGAGCTGCTCGACCGCTCGGTCGCGAAGCTGAAGGCCGAGATCGACCGCCAGGGCGGCGTGAACGCCGCCGGGCTCGAATTGCCCGAGGCGCATATTCGCGGCGACGTGAACACGCCGTACAAATGTATCGGCGGAACGATCTACACGATGCAGCGAGCCGGCTTCGCCCGCGTCGGCTTCATCTCCGAGCCGCCCCCCGGCGGCACCACCGAACGCTGATGATCGCTCGGACGTATTTAGGAGTAGCATAAGATGGCAATGAGCGGCGGCAGCGAAGACGGCGAGCCGATGATGGAAATGAACATGACGCCGTTGATCGACGTCCTGCTCGTTCTTCTCATCATGTTCATCATCACGATCCCGATCCAGACCCACGCGGTGAAGGTCGACCTGCCGGTAAACGATCCGACCGCGGTGAAACCGCCGGTGGAGCCGGACAAGAACAAGATCACGATCGACGCGGCGGGCACCGTCACGTGGAACGGATCGCCGGTCGACGAAGTGACCCTGCGCCAGTATCTGGACGTCGCCTCGGCGATCAAGCCGGAGCCGGAGCTGCACTTCCAGCCTGCGCCCGATGCGCGGTACGAGGTGGTCGATCGCACGCTGGCCGTTATCAAGCGGTCCGCGGTGACGAAGCTGGGCTTCATCGGCAACGAGCAGTATCGCAACGATTTCTGATCCTTCGGGATCGGGGTTGCGACGCCAGGGGCGGTCCTTCGGGGCCGCCCTTTTCTGTATCCGTACTTCCCGCTTGATGTCGCGTCATCGAAGTGACACAACAGTGTCACAAAAATGAAACGTGGCGACAGGCCGGTGAGGAGACAAGCGATGCGAGCGATGACGATCGGTGTAGCAGCGGCAATTCTGGTGGCGGTTCCGGCCGTGGCGCAGGAACGCACCGGGTATCAGGCCATCGCGGCTGGAGATCTGGGCGGCGCGGAATCGACGCTCGTTGCGGAGCGCCGGATCTACCCGGAGCGTCCGGAACTGATGCTCAACCTCGCCGCGGTGTACCAGAAGACCGGACGCATCGCCGACGCGCGCACGCTATATGGTGCGGCGCTGGCGGCGCAGGACGTCGCGCTTGATTTGCCGGACGGTCGTACGCTGTCGTCGCGGATGCTCGCACAGGCTGGCCTCGCGCGACTGACCCAGACCATCGCGTCTCGTTAAGGATCTGCTGGCGCCGGGTCCTTGTCCAACGCCAACGACCGGGCTGTTTCGTTGGGTGGCCAGCGGGCCGGGTTTGCTGGAACTACATTCGGGTTCAGCTACGTCCACTGGCTTGTTCCGAACGAGTTGCAACGCATCGGCTCTGAACGGTGCTGCGGCGTCGCGCAGCGCAGACGTGAGGACGGCTCAATCTGGTGGCGGACCGAACGTGAGAACGCCTGTCTTGACGGGAATGCGCCAAAGAACCGTGCGGCGACGGGTCTTATGCGGAAGTCTGCGTCCTCGGTGATGAGAGGCGGGGTGCCGGGCGCGGGTCAGGTGGCGCGTAAGGGGCGGCCCGTGATTATCCGCCTCGGCTACCCGAAAAAACGTCGGTCTATACCCGGCGGTGCCTTCTGGCCGGCAGGACCGGTCGGCACATCGCCGCCTCGGCCCGCCCTGGTCGTGCTTTCGCGTGCGTGCCGATGCGTCCTATCAGAGGGGTGTCGGGCGATTGCCTTGACTAGGCACGCTTCAGACCGCGGACACGCTCAAAAGGGCCCCGCCGGCGTCAGAGGCGCGGCAGCGTGACTCCGCGTTGTCCCATATATTTGCCGGCGCGATCGGCGTAACTCGTCTCGCATGGTTCGTTGCCCTTGAGGAACAGGAACTGGCATGCGCCCTCGTTGGCGTAGATCCGTGCCGGCAGCGGCGTGGTGTTGGAGAATTCGAGCGTGACATGTCCCTCCCAGCCGGGTTCGAGCGGGGTGACGTTCACGATGATGCCGCAGCGCGCATAGGTCGACTTGCCGAGACAGATGACGAGCACGTCGCGCGGCACGCGGAAATATTCGACCGTCCGCGCCAGCGCGAAGCTGTTCGGCGGGATGATGCAGACGTCGGTCTTGCGATCGACGAAGCTGTTCGCGGCGAAGTCCTTGGGATCCACGATCGCGCTGTCGACATTGGTAAAGATCTTGAACTCGTCGGCAACGCGGGCGTCATAGCCGTAGGACGACAGGCCGTAACTGATGCAGCCGTCCCGCCGCTGGGACTCGACGAAAGGTTCGATCATCGCGTCCGCCAGCGCGCGTTCGCGGATCCAGCGGTCGGACAGGACGGACATGGGCGTTGGTCTCCGGATTTCCGGTGCGTCTCGCGCGAATCGTGGCGCCGGGCAAGGGGTGGCCGGTCTGGAACGATGCGGACCCTCTGGCCGGGTGTTACGACCTCTGCGCTCGGCACCGCGACGGCGATCGTCGCGCAGCCCCGGCTCATGCCGATTGCGATGTGCCGCGCGGCTCGGCTTGCCCGGGCCGAGCCTGCGGCATCGATCATGTGCACGTCGATCGTCGCGCGGTTCGCGGCGCATTGGGGGACCGATGCTGACGGGAGGATGGCCGTGCCCCGGTTGATCGGGCGTGATGGTGATCGCCCATCGCCGGTCTGGCACTATGCTACACGGGGCCCCCCGTTCGCGGAACCGGCGCGCGAGGGGTTTGGTGTGCCGGGGCTGGACTATTGGGGGAGTGGGGCAAAGTCGACGCGGCGGCGTTTGCGGTCGATACCGCGGCGGCACTCGACTGGACGATCGAGCATGGTGCCGAGGCCAAGTGGGTGATCGTCGTCGGGCAATCGGTGGTCGATGCGCCGTCCGCTGCGGTGGTCGCCGGTCATCCTGTCGGGAGGCTGGTGCCCGTATCACCGTTCGCGAGCCTTCCGGACGCGATCGTTGGCCGCATGCCACCGCTCTGCAATGTCCGTTGGTTCGCGGACCGGTACTCAGGCCGTAGCCGGGTTCGCCCGCGATCGTGCGCGGCGCGTGACGATCGCCTGTAGCCTGACGACATGCCTGCCGCCTTGGCGCAATAGGATCGGCGCGTACGATCGCTCGAGTGGTGCAAGGCTGCGACGCAAAGTGCCGGTTGCGCGCCGCCGGTCGGGAAATCACAATGCCCGCGGGGGGACCGACACGATGCGCGCACTGATCGACATGGCCTATACCGTGCGTCGCCGTGGCATGGCCCTTTTCGGCATGCGGACACACGGCGTGAAGGTGCTGGCGTTCGATCCGAAGGGGGCGCTGCTGCTGATCCGCAATCGGTACGGTCGCAGCGACCTGTGGGTGTTGCCGGGCGGCGGCATGGGTCGCGGCGAAGCGCCGGTCGAGGCGGCATGCCGCGAACTCCGGGAGGAAACGGGATGCGCGCTGGCGGATGCCGTGCTTCTCGCCACGTTCGAATCGATCGGCGAGGGGCGGCGCGATACGGTGCATCTCGTGCAGGGAACGACCCGGGACAGCCCGGCACCGGACGGTCTGGAGGTGGTGGAGGCACGGTTCTTCATGCGCGACTCGCTGCCGGCCGGCGTATCGCCGGCAACGATGCGAAGGGTCGACGAACTGGCGGGGCGGCGGAACAGCGACGGACGGTGGTGACCCTATCGTAACCGGCTTCGCGCTGCCGGTCCTGGCCCGCGCCGCGCGATTCCAAAGGTGCGATCCTGAAGGGGCGGCATGAACCGGTCGCGATCCCCGCGCGGGTGTCGTACATCGGGTTACGATGCATCTTGCCGCCGACGCCATCATCCTGTCCGTCCGTTCGCATGGCGAGCACGGCGCGATCGTGCGCGCGTTGACGGCGCGGGACGGGGTGCAGCCGGGCTACGTGCGCGGTGGGCATTCGCGGCAGCTGCGGCCGGTGCTCCAGCCCGCGAACGTGGTGCTGGGAGACTGGCGGGCGCGGACGGAGACGCAACTCGCCGCGCTGACGGTCGAACTGGTCCACAGTCGCGCGGCGCTGCACGGCGAGCCGCTGCCCGCCGCCGCGCTCGAATGGCTGACCGCGCTGACCGCGGCCGCGCTGCCGGAGGCGCTGCCCTATCCGCGGATCCATGCGGCGCTGAGCGGGGTGCTCGACGCGATCGAAGCGGCGCCGTCGGCGAAGGGGTGGGCGGCGAGCCTCGCGCGGTACGAGCTGCTGGTGCTGGCGGAGCTGGGGTTCGGGCTGGACCTGACGCGGTGCGTGGTGACGGGAGCGACGACAGATCTGGGGTTCGTGAGCCCGAAGAGCGGCGGCGCGGTGAGCCGGGGGGCGGCGTTCGGCTATGAAGCGCGGCTGTTCGCTCTGCCTGCGTTCCTGACCGAGGGGCGCGCGGCGACGTGGGAGGAGACGCTGGCGGGGCTGGCGATCACCGGGCATTTCCTCGAGCGCGACGTGCTGACCGACCGTCGGGCGGACACGCTGGCAGCGCGCGAACGGCTGGTGGAGCGGTTGAAAAGGGCGGTTGCGTGAGACCGGGCCGCTCGGCAAGAGGGCGCGACGCTCGTCCGCTTACCCGGGGACGGGGCTTCGACAGGCTCAGCCCGAACGGAATATCATGGACCAGCATCTGATCGCGATCCTCGCCGGCGACGGCATCGGCCCTGAAGTGACGCGCGAGGCGCGGCGGGTGCTCGAGGCGCTCGACCTGGGGCTCGTGTTCGAGGAGGCGCCGGTGGGGGGGGCGGCGTACCGGGCGAGCGGGCATCCGCTGCCGCCCGAGACGCTGGCGCTGGCGAAGCGGTCCGCCGCGATCCTGTTCGGTGCGGTCGGCGATCCGGCGTTCGATGGGCTGGAGCGCGCGCTGCGGCCGGAGCAGGCGATCCTGGGGCTGCGCAAGGAACTGGCACTGTTCGCGAACCTGCGCCCGGCCAGGCTGTTCGAGGGACTGGAGGAGGCCTCCGCGTTGCGCCCCGAAGTGGCGGCGGCGATCGACATGGTGATCGTGCGCGAGCTGAACGGCGACGTCTATTTCGGCGAGAAGGGGATGCGCACCACCGCGGACGGACGCCGCGAGGGGTACGACATCATGTCCTATGCCGAGGACGAGGTGCGCCGCATCGCGCGCGTCGGGTTCGAGACGGCGCGAGCGCGGAACGGCCGGCTGTGCTCGGTCGACAAGGCGAACGTGCTGGAGACGTCGCAGCTGTGGCGCGACGTGGTGATCGAAGTGTCCGCGGACTATCCCGACGTGACGCTCAGCCACATGTATGTCGACAACGCCGCGATGCAGCTAGTGCGCAATCCGGGGCAGTTCGACGTGATCGTGACCGGCAACCTGTTTGGCGACATCCTGTCGGATCAGGCGAGCATGTGCGCGGGATCGATCGGGATGCTGCCCTCCGCCGCGCTGGGCGCGACGGGGCAGGGCCTGTACGAGCCGATCCATGGCTCCGCGCCGGACATCGCGGGGCAGGGCAAGGCCAATCCGTGCGCGGCGATCCTGTCGGCGGCGATGCTGCTGCGCTATTCGCTGGGGATGGGCGAGGCGGCGGACCGGATCGAGGCCGCGGTGTCCGCAGCGCTGGGGGCTGGCATGCGGACGCCCGACCTGGGCGGCGCCGCGTCGACCGCGGCGATGGGGGATGCGGTGCTGGCGGCGCTCGCGGGGTGAGCGGGACGCTCGACCTCGCCATCGTCATCCCGACGTTCAACGAGCGCGCGAACGTGCCCCGGCTGGTCGCGAGCCTCGATGCGGCGCTGGCGGGGGTGGCGTGGGAGGCGATCTTCGTCGACGACGACAGTCCCGATGGCACCGCGGACGTGGCGCGCGAACTGGCGCGGGTCGACCGGCGGGTGCGGGTGATCCAGCGGATCGGGCGGCGTGGGCTCTCCACCGCGTGCGTCGAGGGAATGTGCGCGACCGCGGCTCCCGTCGTCGCGGTGATCGACGGCGACATGCAGCATGACGAGACGCTGCTGCCGAAGATGCTCGCGGTGCTGAGGCGCGACGATGCGGTCGACGTGGTCGTGGGGTCGCGGTTCGTCGATGGTGGCGGGACGGGGGAGTGGGATCGCGACCGGGTCGCCAAGTCCGCCTTCGCGACGCGGCTGTCGCAGCGGGTGCTCAACGTCGATCTCAGCGACCCGATGAGCGGGTTCTTCATGATCCGCACCGACATCGTCCGCCGCGTCGCGCCCCGCCTGTCGGGGATCGGGTTCAAGATCCTGCTCGACGTGATGAGCGCGGCGCCGGAGCGCCTGCGCGCTGTCGAGCTGCCCTACGTGTTCCGCGTCAGGACCGAGGGGGAGTCGAAGCTCGATCACGTCGTCGCGATGGAATATCTGATCGCGCTGTACGACCGGCGGTTCGGGCGCGTGGTGCCCGTCAGGTTCGCGATGTTCTCCGCGATCGGGGTGCTGGGGCTGGGCGTGCACATGGCGGTGCTGTCGCTGGCGTTCGTCGGGCTGGGGACGACGTTCCTGCTGGGCGAGATCGTCGCGACGGTGATGGCGATGACGTTCAACTTCTTCGTCAACAACGCGCTGACCTATCGCGACCGGCGGCTGAAGGGCGCGCGCGCGCTGTTCGACGGCTGGGTGAGCTTCTGCGTGGTGTGTTCGGTCGGCGCGGTCGCCAATGTCGGCGTGGCGGCGTTCCTGCACGACGTGCGTGCCGGGGCGTGGGCGGCGTCGGCGCTGATCGGGGTACTGATCGGCGCGGTGTGGAATTATGCGCTGTCGTCGCGGTTCGTGTGGGGGCGGTACTAGGGCCGCTCGATAGTCGACAGAACCGGTTGGTGTCGCTCCCGCCCGTTCGTCTCGAGTACGGATCGAGCGACGTCGAGAGCCCGTATCGAGAGACCGCGTCCGCACCTGTCTTTCGATATGCCGTCTCGACTTCGCTCGACGGCGACTCGAGACGACCGGAAACGGGTGGCCGGAAACGGGTGGCCGGAAACGGGTGGCCGGAAACGGGTGGATGGCGATCCGCCCTAGACCCAGGTCGAGAACCACGTCCAGTGGCGGAACGCGCCGGGGCTTGCGAGCGGTTGCGCGGAGAGGACGGGGTAGAAATAGACGAACACCCCGATCGCGGCGATCGCGTAGCTTTCGTCCCAGTGCTGGAGCCGGGCGCGCCAGTGATCGAACGCGGCGGCGATCGCGAGCGGGAGGACGATGCTCGACACGTAGTAATAATAATAGAAGCCGATCGACTTGGGGATCGCGGCCCAGATCGCGACGCTTGCGATCCAGAGCAGCGCGATGCCGAGCAGCGCGATGGAGCCACGCAGGCCGGCCCAGAGGCACGCCGCGGCCGCGACGAGCCCGCTCCACATCAGCACCGGGTTGCCGAGCATCAGGATGCCGCGCTGCGCGCCGTCGACGGGTTCGTAGAGATACCAGATCGGGCGGATCATCAGCGGCCAACTCCACCAGTCCGACTGGTAGGTGTGCGGGGGCAGGACCTGGCGCTGGCGGGCGAGCATGTCGAACTGGAAAGGGAGCAGGCGGGCGAGGGGCAACGGATCGGAGGCGTAGAAGAAGGCGGGGGTGAAGGTGAGGAGGTACGCTGCGACCGCGACCGCGCCGAACGCGGGCGCGGCCCAGACGGGCAGGCCGGTGAAGTGTCCGCGTCGTCGCAGCGCGTAGAATGCCAACATCGCGAACGCGACATAGGGCGCGGCGACCCATTTGCAGGCGGTCGCCAGCCCGAGCAGCGCGCCCGCGCCGAGATAGCGCGCCCAGCCGCCACGGCGCATCGCCCACAACGTGCAGGCGAGACCGGCCATCAGGAAGGCCGCCATGAACCCGTCGAGCATCGCGATCCGCGCCTGGACGTAGACGGTGAAGTTGAGCGCCACGAGCAGCGCGCCGAAGGTGCTGGTGCGGATCCGTCCGAAGGTGAGATGGAGGATCGCGAAGGCCGACATGACGATCGATGCGCCCGCGAACGTGGAAGCGATCCGCCAGCCGAACGGGGTGTCGCCGAACGCGGCGATACCGGCGGCGATGAGCGCCTTGCCGAGCAGCGGGTGCTCGATGTTGGTCGGGCCGGACAGGGTGAGCAGCGCACGCGCGGCGGGGAGATAGTGGACCTCGTCGAAGACGGGCGCGTGCGGGACGGCGAGGCGATAGACGAAGAACAGCCATGCGACGAGGCCGAGCGCGAGCGCGGCCGGGACGGGGCGTTTCAGGATGTTCGGCATCGTGTGTGGCGTCCCCCTTGGTGCGCTTGTGCCAACCGCGAGGGAGTAGGCCAAGCCTTCCCGTCACCCCGGCGAAGGCCGGGGGCCATGTTGCCGCGCGCGGGGATCGAGGGGAAAGGACTGCCGGTGCGGTGACGTGGACCCCGGCCTGCGCCGGGGTGACGGACGCGGGGTGGGCCGTCCTCTCCACGAAAGGGTTGTGACGCAAGGCCGTCACCCGCTAAGCGCTGTCGCATGAAGCGCCGCACCGGACAGGACCCGTCGATCACCAGCCACTGGCGCCCCGCCACGCGCGCCATCCGCGGGGGCACCGCGCGATCCGAGTTCGGGGAGACGTCCGAGGCGATCTTTCTGACCTCGGGCTATGCCTATGACTGCGCGGGCGACGCCGCGGCGCGGTTCGCGGGCGAGCAGCAGGGCATGACCTATTCTCGGCTCCAGAACCCGACGGTCGAGATGCTGGAACAGCGGATCGCGTTGCTGGAGGGGGCGGAGGCGTGCCGGACGATGGCGTCGGGCATGGCGGCGATGACCGCGGTGCTGCTGTGCCAGCTCCAGACCGGCGACCATGTCGTCGCTGGGCGCGCGGCGTTCGGATCGTGCCGCTGGCTGACCGACACGCTGTTGCCCAAATTCGGCATCGCCACCACGATCGTCGATGCGCGCGATCCGCAGGCGTTCGAGGATGCGGTGCGCCCCGAAACCAAGGTGTTCTTCTTCGAGACGCCTGCCAACCCGACGATGGATATCGTCGACCTTCGTGCGGTGTGCGCGATCGCGCGCGAGCGGGGCATCATCTCGGTCGTCGACAATGCATTTGCGACGCCGGCGTTGCAGCGGCCGATGGAATATGGCGCGGACGTTACCGCCTATTCCGCGACCAAGATGATGGACGGGCAGGGGCGCGTGCTCGCGGGCGCGGTGTGCGGCACGAAGGACTTCATCGACAACACGCTGCTGCCGTTCACGCGGAACACGGGGCCGACGCTGAGTGCGTTCAACGCCTGGGTGGTGCTGAAGGGGCTGGAGACGCTCGACCTGCGCATCCGCCGCCAGTCGGAGAATGCGCTGGAAGTCGCGCGCTTTCTCGAGGGGCGCGTGCCAAAGGTCCTGCATCCGGGGCTGCCGAGCCATCCGCAGCACGACCTGGCGATGAGCCAGATGGACATGGCGGGCGCGATCTTCGCGATCGAGCTGGATGGCGGACGGACGCAGGCTCACGGGCTGCTCGATGCGCTGGAGCTGGTCGATATCTCGAACAATATCGGCGATTCGCGGTCGCTGATGACGCATCCCGCCTCGACGACGCATGCGAGCGTGAGCGAGGACAAGCGCCTCGAGATGGGGATCGACGAGGGCATGCTGCGGCTGAACGTCGGGCTCGAGGACCCTGCGGACGTGATCGAGGATCTCGACCGGGCGCTGGCGAAAGTCGGGCTGTGAAGGCGCTGTTCCCCGCGGCGGAAACGACCGGCGGGGTGACGGTGCGCGTGTCGGTCAGCTTTCTGCCCGAACAGTCGCAGCCGTCGCGCGGGCGCTGGTTCTGGGCGTATCATATCCGCATCGAGAATGACGGCGACCAGCCGGTGCAACTGCTGACGCGGCACTGGATCATCGTCGACGGGCGCGGCGCGCGGCATACCGTCGAGGGTGAGGGCGTGGTCGGCGAACAGCCGGTGATCGCGCCGGGGGCGAGCTACGATTACGTGTCGAGCTGCCCGCTGGCGACGCCGACGGGATCCATGAAGGGGCGTTACCGGATGATCGACGCGCTGGGGGCGGCGTTCGACGTCGCGATCCCGCACTTCGCGCTGACCGCGCCCGCGGTGATGGGATGAGGACGGTCGTGCCTTCATCGCCGTTCGTTTCGAGCGTAGTCGCAAAACGTGCCAAGACCGCTGTGCAGCGTTTCTCGACTTCGCTCGAAACGAACGGATGGGGAGCGGTCTCGTGAAGCGCACGCATCTTCCGCTCAACGGGTTGCGCGTACTCGATGCTGCGGCGCGGCATCTGTCGTTCACGCGCGCGGCGGACGAGCTGGCGGTGACGCCGGCGGCGGTGGGTCAGCAGGTCCGCGCGCTGGAGGAGACGCTGGGCGTCGTACTGTTCCGGCGGACGACACGGGGGCTGGAGCTGACGCCGGAAGGCGAGGCGGGGCTGGTGGCGCTGCGGCGGGGGTTCCTCGAGTTCGAGGAAGCGGTGCGCGCGATGCAGGCGGGGCAGTCGTCCAAGTCGCTGACGATCGCGGCGCCGCGCGACGTGGCGGAGAAGTGGCTGATGCCGCGGCTCGCCGAGATCGCGCGCGGCGACGGCGAGCTGCGCTTCGCGATCATCACCGCGGACGATGCGCTCGACTTCACCGAGGCGAACCTCGACCTGGCGATCCGCTGGGGCGAGGGGCCGGGCGAACTGGAGGGCGAGGCGCTCGAATCGGACGGAATGGTGACGGTCGAACGCACCAGCGGCGGCGCGGACGTGGCGATCGCGTGGACCGGCGGCCCCGACGAGCCGGGTGCTGCGGTTCGGGTCGGGGATGCGGGGCTTGCGATCGATGCGGCGGCGGAAGGGTTCGGGCGCGCGACGGTGCCGGAGTTGCTCGCCGCACGGGACATCGCGAACGGGCGGGTGCGCGTGATCGGCGAGGCGCTGCCCTCACGGATGGGATACTGGCTGATCGCGCCGGTGCCGCAGTGGCGGCAGAAGAAGGTTCAGGCGCTGGTCGAGGCGCTCAGTTCTTGAGCTTCCAGCCACTGCGCAGGAGCGCGTAGCACAGGATCGCGAGCGCGACGTCGATCGCGAGGATCACGACGCCGCCGATCATGACGGGCGAATCGGCGATGCCGAGGAAGCCGTAGCGAAAGCCCGAGATGACGTAGAAGAACGGGTTCGCGTGGCTGATCGCGCGAAATGCGGGGGCGAGGCGATCGACAGAGTAGAAGGTGCCGCTGAGCAGCGTCAGCGGTGCGACGACGAAATTGGTGACCGCCGCGGCATGATCGAACTTTTCCGCCCAGATCGACGTCAGGACCCCGATCAGCGCGAGCATCGTCGCGCCGAGGACGCCGAACCACAGGATCGCGACCGGGTGGACCGGGGTGACGTGGACGCCGGGCCACAGCGCCATCGCGAGCCATACGGTGCAGCCGACGCAGATCGCACGCGTCACGGCGCCGCCCACCAACGCGGCCAGCAGTTCGAGGTTCGAGAGCGGCGGCATCAGGTAATCGACGATGGTGCCCTGGATCTTGCCGACGAGCAGCGAGAAGCTGGCATTGGCGAACGCGTTGTTGAGCATCCCCATCACGATCAGCCCGGGGGCGACGAAATCGGCGAACGCGACGCTGCCGCCGCCCAGCGGGACGGCCGAACGTGCGCCGAGCGCGACCGTGAAAATGACCAGATACAGCAGCGTGGTGATCGCGGGCGCCCAGATCGTCTGGAGCTGGACCTTGAAGAAGCGGCGCACCTCCTTCACATAGAGCGCCTTGAGGCCTCCCCAATTGACGTTCCTGATGACGGGGACGCCGGGGGCGCTTCGCACCGCCGACTGGATTTCACCGATTGGGGGCTGGCTGCTCATGATGCGTGGCGGTAATCGCCTGTGTCGCTGCCCGCAACCCGGCACGCTAGAGGATTTGGATCGATTATGTCGTGGACCGACGAGCGCATCGATACGCTCAAGGTGATGTGGGAGGGCGGACAGACCGCCTCGCAGATCGCCGAGGCGCTGGGGGGCGTCAGCCGCAACGCCGTGATCGGCAAGGCGCACCGGCTGGGGCTGCAATCGCGGCCGTCGCCCGTGAAGTCGAACGATGCGGAGGCGAAGGCCGAGCCGGTCGCTGCCGTCGTCGCACCGCCGCCGGCGACCCCCCAGCCCGAACCCGAACCCGAGCCCGTCGTGGAAATGGCGCCCGAGCCGGCTCCCGCGCCGCGCATGGAACCGCGCGCGGCGGCGCCGGTGGCTCCCGAACTCGCGATCGAGGACGACGAGGAAGAGGAAGAAGACGACGCCGACGCGGTCGTCGCGACTCCCGCGCCGGTCGAGCGTGCGCCACAGCCGATCATGCGATCGGTTGGTCCCGGCGGCTTCCTGCGACAGGCGCCTGGCGAGCAGCAGGCCCCGATCGCGCCCGCGCCACCGCGCCGGCTGGTCCCCGCCAAGCCGTCGGCCGAGATGGCGGACAAGACGTCGTTGCTCGATCTGAACGACAAGATCTGCAAGTGGCCGTTGGGGCATCCGGGCGAGCCGGACTTCCACTTCTGCGGCGACAAGGTGAATCCGGGATTCCCCTATTGCGTCGCGCATTGCGGACATGCGTACCAGGCGCAGCTCCCGCGGCGCGACCGGCGTGCGCCGCCGTTGCCGTTCGGAGGGCCGCGGGCGCGATAGCTCGTTATCCCGGCGGAAGTTGGGATACCCCTCCTTCGGGAGCGTGCCCGGATAGGGTGCTCGCCCGGCTCAGGGAGATCCGGCTTTCGCTGGGGTGACAGATGAAAAAAGCCTCCGCCGGTCGATCCGACGGAGGCTTTTTATTATCGAGGCTGGGCCGCTAAAGAGAACGGCCCGGACAAGATCAGAAGCGGAAGTTCACCACGCCGCGGACGCTGTGCCAACGGAAGTAATCGAAGTTCCGGCGCATGTCGGTGCCAGTGGTATTCGGCGCGAGCACAAACGGATTGGTCGCCGGGGCGGTGCCCTGCGTGACGCGGACCTTGTAGTCATTGTCCTTGTACATGTGGAACAGATACTCGACGCCGATCGAGACGTTCTTGCCGAGCTTCTGCTCGAGACCGCCACCACCGACGAAGCCCCACTGGTTGTTCTTCGTATCGATACCGGTGAAGGCATTGGCGGCGTTGGTGGTGGTGAAAAAGTTCTTGATGCGCGCATAGCCGACGCCCGCGGTGCCGTAGAACAGCGTGGTGTTGGCTGCGAAACCGCCACGCAGGCGTGCGGTGGCTTCCCAGTCGAGCTCGCGGCTCAGGGTGTAGCTGGCGGGCGTGGTGCTGAACGCGCCGACATTGTCGCGGATGTTGCTCTTGCCGAACTCGCCGACGATACCGCCGACATAGGCACCGCGCTGGATGTCGAAGCCGACGCGCGCGGCGTATGAGATGTCGTCGCGATCGTTGCTGCAGCCGAGTGCGGGGGTGTTCGTGAAGGGCTGGCCGTTGCAGAAGCCGGGCGAGAACGCGTTCGCACCGGTCGCGGTCGACACGGTGTCGCCGAAATTGCCGTCGAGGTTGCGATCGAATTCGATACGCTCGCCGACATCGTTGGGCTGGACATCGAAGCCGACCGAACCACCGACATAGACGCCGCTGAACGGGCGATCCTGAACGGTGTCCTGCGCGAAGGCGGGCTGGATGAAGGCAAGGCTGGCGACGCCCGCCAGGGCGATCGCGGTGTAGTTGCGCATGGATAGGCTCCCGGTACGTTTCGAAGAAGTGTGATCCAGCAAGCGCTTGGCGCGCGATTAATGTCCCTCAAGTTCGACAAATACGGCCGGTGTGGCCATTCGGTCACAGTGCTGCGCTGCGGCGTGGACGCAAAGCGATCGAAAAGTGCGCGGTCTGGTCGCGGCGGCGGGGGCGTTCTATACCCGCGGGATGGCCAACGACCCCAAAGACCTCTTCGCCGCCCCGACCAGCACGCCGTCCGATTACGACGCGTCCTCGATCGAGGTGCTGGAGGGGCTGGAACCGGTACGCCGGCGGCCCGGCATGTACGTCGGCGGCACCGACGAGCGTGCGCTGCATCATCTCGCGGCCGAGGTGATCGACAACGCGATGGACGAGGCGGTCGCAGGGCATGCGACCCGGATCGAGGTGACGCTGGAGCCGGACAACCGGCTGACCGTGGTGGACAACGGGCGCGGCATCCCGGTGGATCCGCACCCGAAGTTTCCGGGAAAGAGCGCGCTGGAGGTGATTCTGTCGACGCTCCATTCGGGGGGCAAGTTCGCAGGGAAAGCCTATGCGACCTCCGGCGGGTTGCACGGCGTGGGCGTGTCGGTGGTCAACGCGCTGTCATCGGATACCGTCGTCGAGGTGGCGCGCGACCGGCAGCTGTACCGCCAGCGATTTTCGCGCGGTGTGACATTGGGGCCGCTCGAGCGGCTGGGCGGGACGCCGAACCGGCGCGGCACCTCGGTGGCGTTCACCCCGGACGAGGAGATCTTCGGGCCCGAGCTCGCGTTCAAGCCCGCGCGGCTGTACCGGCTGGCGCGATCGAAGGCGTATCTGTTCGCGGGCGTCGAGATCCGGTGGAAATGTTCGCCCGAGCTGGTGGAGGGCACCGATACGCCTGTCGAGGCGGTGTTCCAGTTCCCCGGCGGGCTGGCGGATCATCTGCGCGAGCAGCTGGGCGCGCGGGAGTGCGCGACCGCGGACTTCTTCTCGGGTGCGCAGGCGTTTCCCGGGGAGCAGCAGGGGCGGGTCGAATGGGCGGTGGCGTGGCCGCTGTGGAGCGACGGCAGCTACAGCTGGTATTGCAACACGATCCCGACGCCCGACGGCGGCACGCACGAACAGGGGCTGCGGCAGGCGCTGGTCCGCGGGCTTCGCCAGTTCGGCGAGCTGGTCGGCAACAAGCGCGCCAAGGACCTGACCGCGGACGACGTGATGGTCGGCTGCGAGCTGATGCTGTCGGTCTTCATCCGCGAGCCGCAGTTCCAGAGCCAGACCAAGGACCGGCTGACGAGCCCCGAGGCCGCGGCCTTGGTCGAGCGTGCGGTGCGCGACCATTTCGACCATTTCCTGAGCCACAACATGGAACGCGGCAAGGCGTTGCTCGGCTATGTGCTCGAGCGGATGGACGAGCGGCTGCGGCGCAAGGCGGAGCGCGAGGTGAAGCGCAAGACCGCGACCTCCGGGCGCAAGCTGCGGCTGCCGGGCAAGCTGACCGATTGCGCGAGCGACAGCCCGGGCGGGACCGAGCTGTTCATCGTCGAGGGCGATTCGGCGGGCGGCTCCGCAAAGCAGGCGCGCGACCGCAAGACGCAGGCGATCCTGCCGATCCGCGGCAAGATCCTGAACGTGGCGTCCGCCACCTCCGCCAAGATTTTCGCCAACCAGGAGATCGCGGACCTTACGCTGGCGCTGGGCTGCGGCACGCGCAAGGACTGCGTGCCCGAGAATCTGCGCTACGACCGGATCGTCATCATGACCGACGCGGATGTCGACGGCGCGCATATCGCGACGCTGCTGATGACGTTCTTCTTCCAGGAGATGCCCGAGCTGGTGCGGCGCGGGCACCTGTATCTGGCGCAGCCGCCGCTCTACCGGCTGACGGTGGGAGCGAAATCGCTCTACGCGATGGACGAGGCGGCGCGCGCGAAGATCGAGGGCGGGGTGTTCCGCGGCAAGAAAGTCGAGGTGTCGCGCTTCAAGGGGCTGGGCGAGATGAACCCGATCCAGCTGCGCGAGACGACGATGGACCCGAAGACGCGATCGATGATCCGCATCACGCTCCCGCAGGAATATGAGGAGCGTGCCGGGGTGAAGGACCTGGTCGACCGGCTGATGGGCACGAACCCCGCGCACCGCTTCGCGTTCATCCAGGAGAATGCCGCGCGGATGGACGAGGATGCGATCGACGCGTGATGACCTATGACAAGCCTGTGTGGGCGCTGGCGGCGGCGTTGGCGGCGTTGGCCGGCTATATCGATGCGATCGGATTCGTGAAGCTGGGCGGACTGTTCGTATCGTTCATGAGCGGCAATTCGACCCGGATGGCGGTCGAGGCGGTGTCCGGCCGGCCCGGCGCTGCGATCGCGGCGATCCTGATCGGCGCGTTCGTAGTGGGCGTGGTCGTGGGTGCGGTCGTGGCGCAGATGGCGCTTGCGCATCGCGAGCCGGTCGTGCTGCTGGTCGTCGCGACTCTGTTAGCGTGTGCGTCGGCCCTCGACCGGGCGAACGGACCGGACGCGACCGTGTCGCTGCTCGCGGCGGCAATGGGCGCCGCCAATGCGGTATTCCAGCGCAACGGCGAGGTCAGCATCGGCGTGACCTACATGACGGGGACGCTGGTGAAGTTCGGCCAGCATCTGGCGGCGGCGCTGGCGGGGGGCGCCCGGTTCGGCTGGGCGCCCTATGCGATGTTGTGGAGTGGGCTGGTCTGCGGCGCGATCGCCGGGGCGACGCTGTATCCGCGGATCGGGACCGCAAGCCTTTGGGGAGCGGCGGCGGCGGCGGGGCTTCTGGCGATCGTGTCCACCCGGCTGCGCATACCGCCAGTCGGTTGACGCTTGCCCCTTGTCGCCGGTATCAGGCGCATCCGGGCGGCCTGCATTGGGTCGCCCATGCTGTTTGAACGAAGGAGACCTGTCGTGTCCACGCCTGCCCTCATGCCCGTTTATCCGCGGTGCGATGTGCGGCCGGTGCGAGGCGAGGGGGCGTATCTGTTCGGCGAGCGCGGCGAGCGGTATCTCGATTTCGCGAGCGGGATTGCGGTCAATTGCCTGGGGCATGGCCATCCAAAGCTGGTGAAGGCGATCGCCGACCAGGCGGCGACGCTGATGCACGTGTCGAACCTGTACGGATCGCCGCAGGGCGAGCATCTGGCGCAGCGGCTGGTCGATGCGACGTTCGCGGATACGGTGTTCTTCACCAATTCGGGCGCGGAGGCAGTCGAGTGCGCGATCAAGACCGCGCGGCGCTATCATTTCGCGAACGGCAATCCCGAGCGGCACGACCTCATCACCTTCGACACCGCCTTCCACGGACGGACGCTGGGGACGATCTCCGCGACCAACCAGGCGAAGATGCGCGACGGGTTCGAGCCGCTGCTGCCCGGATTCAAGTACGCGCAGTTCAACGATCTGGAGGGCGCGCTCGCGCTGATCGACGGCAATACCGCCGGGTTCCTGGTCGAGCCGATCCAGGGCGAGGGCGGGATCCGCCCGGCATCGCCGGAGTTTCTTCAGGGCCTACGCAAGGCCTGCGACGAACATGGCCTGCTGCTTGTGCTCGACGAGGTGCAGGCGGGGTACGGACGGACGGGCAAGCTGTTCGCGCACGAACTGTACGGCGTGACTCCGGACATCATCGCGGTGGCCAAGGGGATCGGCGGGGGCTTCCCGCTCGGCGCATGCCTCGCCACCGAAGAGGCGGCGAAGGGCATGGTGTTCGGCACGCATGGCTCGACCTATGGTGGCAACCCGCTGGCGATGGCGGCGGGGGAGGCGGTGCTCGACGTGCTGCTGGAGGACGGGTTTCTCGAGCAGGTGACCGCGATGGGCGAGCGGCTGCGTTCGGGCCTCGAGCAGATGATCCCGAACCACGATCACCTCTTCGATCACGTCCGCGGGCACGGGTTGATGCTGGGACTGAAGCTCAAGAGCGACAGCCGGCGGTTCGTGGCGCATTGCCGCGACCATCACGGGCTGCTGCTGGTCGCGGCGGGGGAGAATGTCGTGCGCATCCTGCCGCCGCTGGTGATCGACGAAACGCACATCGCGGAGTGCATCGAGCGGCTGAGCGATGCAGCGCGCATCTATGTGCCGGTAAGCGACGATTGAACGAACCTGATCCTCCCCGGCACGGGGAGGGGGACCATGCGAAGCAGGGTGGAGGGGGAGTGCGGCATGGCGGTTCGCTCGCGGCGAGTCCCCTCCACCGCTCTTCGAGCGGTCCCGGTGGCAGGTCGATCATGCTCCCGGCATGATCTCGGCTTGCCGGGGGCAAGCCGTCCTGCCACTCGTGCCGGGGAGGATCTATGACACGCCATTTCCTGAACCTGTCCGATGCCGGCGGCGATGCGATCGCCGCGATGCTGGCGGACGCGATCGATCGCAAGGCGGCGCGCGCCGGCTTCCCCAAGGGACGCGCGGACGCCGATGCGCCGCTGGCGGGGCACACGCTGGCCATGGTGTTCGAGAAGAACTCGACGCGCACCCGGGTGAGCTTCGACATGGCGATTCGCCAGCTAGGCGGGACGTCGATCGTGATGGACGCGGGCAGCATGCAGCTGGGCCGCGGCGAGAGCGTGGCGGATACCGCGCGCGTGCTGTCGGGCTATGTCGACGCGATCATGATCCGCACCGACGACCATGCCAAGGTCGAGGAGATGGCGCACTACGCCTCGGTTCCGGTCATCAACGGGCTGACCGACGCGTCGCATCCGTGCCAGATCGTCGCGGATTTGCTGACGATCGTCGAGGCGGGCAAGTCGCTGCCGGGGCTCAAGGTCGCGTGGCTGGGGGACGGCAACAACGTGCTGGCGTCGATCGTCGAGGCGGCGGGGCTGATGCACTTCGACGTGATCGCGGCGTGCCCGCAGGGATTCCAGCCCGAGGAGGAGGCGATCGTCCGCGGCTCCGGTCGCGCGCGCATCGTGTCCGATCCGGCGGAAGCGATCGCGGGGGCGGACGTCGTCGTCACCGATACCTGGATCTCGATGGGGCAGGCGCAGGCGGAAACAAAGTTGAAGGCGATGATGCCGTATCAGGTCACGTCGATGCTGATGGGGTGCGCGAAGCCCGATGCGGTGTTCCTCCACTGCCTGCCCGCGCATCGCGGCGAAGAGGTGACCGCGGACGTGATCGACGGCGCGCAGTCGCTGATCTGGCAGGAGGCGGAGAACCGGCTGCACGCGCAGAAATCGATCCTGCGTTGGTGTTTCGGGCAGATCGGTTGATCGGGCGACCGATCCACCTATCTTCGTCATGCCCGCGCATGCGGGCATCCCGCTTCTGTTCGGACGGGTCGATATAGAAGAAGCGGGATCCCCGCTTTCGCGGGGATGACGATGGACACTGTGAACGACCTCGACCGGGCGCTCGGCTTCGCTATTCCGGCGCAGCATGCGCGCGGGCGCGTCGTGCGGCTCGGGCCGGTGCTCGACGAGATCCTTGCCGCACATGCCTATCCTCCCGCGATCGAGGCGCTGCTGGCGGAGGCGCTGACGCTCGCGGCGCTGATCGGCGCGACGCTGAAGGACGATGCGGGGCAGCTGACTCTCCAGACGCAGACGCAGAACGGCGTCGTCTCACTTCTGGTGTGCGATTATCGTGGCGGCGAGGTGCGCGGCTATATCCAGTATGATGCGGACCGTCTGGCGGATGCACCGGCGGACCCGACGCTGTTCGCGCTGTTCGGGCAGGGCTATCTGGCGATCACGTTCGACCTCGCGACGACGAGCGAGCGCTATCAGGGCATCGTCCCGCTCGACGGCGAGACGCTGGCGGAGGCGGCGCAGAGCTATTTCCTCCAGTCCGAGCAGATCCCGACGCTGATCCGCGTCGGGATGCGCAAGGGTACGGACGGGCGCTGCGTGGTGGGCGGGCTGTTGTTGCAGCACCTGCCCGAGGGCGAGATCGGGCGCGAGCGGCTTCACACCAAGCTCGACCATCCCGAATGGGACCATGTCGAGGCGCTGGGATCGACGATGGGTGGCGAGGAACTTGCCGACCCTGCGCTGCCGCTGGAGACGCTGGTGTGGCGGTTGTTCAATGAGGAAGACGAGATCCGCGTCGTCACCGCGACGCCGCTCACACGCGGATGCCGATGCAACGATGCGCATATCCGATCGGTGCTTGCCAAGTTCCCGCTTGAGCAGCGGCTGGAGATGGCGGACGCGGACGGGGTGATCGGGGTCGATTGCGCGTTCTGTTCGCGCATCTTTCCGGTACGCGCGGACGCAGTCGAGGCGTGACGCTTGCGCCCGGCGGCGGCGATTGCGCGCCGAGACGTTAACCAATTCACAACGCTCGTGCGTTATCCGGGTGGTCAAGCAAGTTTGCGATACGTTGCCGACGCGCTTCTCTCCCTAGCTGATCTTCGGATCGAACTGGGCCGTCCTCCTGCAAGAGGGCGGCCCGTCTTGTCTGGCGCACCCTTGCGGGCGGCGGCGCGGGCGCGTAGCGGGGACGGGTCATGACAGTTCAGCAGCCACTGGCGGTCGCCCTGATCTCGGGCGGCCTCGACTCGATGGTTTCCGCCGCGCTCGCGCGCGAGGCGGGATACCGCGTCCTCGCGCTGTCGTTCGACTACAACCAGCGCCACCGGGTCGAGCTTGCGGCGGCGCGTCGGGTCGCGCGGCTGATCGCAGCGGAGCGGCATATCGTGCTGCCGATGGACCTGTCCGCGTTCGGCGGTTCCGCGCTGACCGACGATATCGACGTGCCCAAGGACGGTGCAGGGACGCACGAGGCGGGGGGGATCCCCGTCACCTATGTGCCCGCGCGCAACACGATCTTTCTCAGCCTCGCGCTCGGTTGGGCGGAGTCGGTGGGCGCGCGCGACCTGTATATCGGGGTGAACGCGCTCGACTATTCGGGCTATCCCGATTGCCGGCCGGAGTTCATCGCGGGGTTCGAGACGCTGGCCGAGCTGGCCACCAAGG
This sequence comes from Sphingomonas sp. Ell38C01, assembly GCF_055231975.1. Taxonomy (NCBI): domain Bacteria; kingdom Pseudomonadati; phylum Pseudomonadota; class Alphaproteobacteria; order Sphingomonadales; family Sphingomonadaceae; genus Sphingomonas; species Sphingomonas sp. Ell38C01. The sequence continues at coordinate 2,060,422 of NZ_JBUYVA010000001.1, forward strand.
CTGGCGTCGAGGGCGATCCGTTCCGCGTCCGCGCACCGCTGCAGGACATGACGAAGGCGGACATCGTCCGCGAAGGGGCGCGGCTGGGGCTCGACATGGGACTGAGCTGGTCGTGCTATGATCCCGCGCCGGGCGGGGTGCATTGCGGGTTGTGCGACAGCTGCCGGCTGCGCGCGAAGGGCTTCGAGGAAGCCGGCATCGCCGACCCGACGGCATACGCGACCGCGCCGTGAGCTACGCCGTCAAGGAGATGTTCCTGACGCTCCAAGGCGAGGGCGTCCATGCGGGGCGGCGCGCGGTGTTCGTGCGCTTTGCGGGATGCAATCTTTGGAGCGGGCGCGAACAGGATCGCGCGACCGCGGTCTGCCGGTTCTGCGATACCGATTTCGTCGGCGTCGACGGGCTGGGTGGCGGCAAGTTCGCGGATGCCGCGGCGCTGGTCGCGGCGGTGTCTGCATTCTGGGGCGGGGACGCCGAGCGCCGGTTCGTCGTGCTGACCGGGGGCGAGCCGATGCTCCAGATCGACGATGCGCTGGTCGATGCCCTGCACGGCGCGGGATTCGCGATCGCGATCGAGACCAACGGGACGCTGCCGGTGCACGCCGGGATCGACTGGGTCTGCGTCAGCCCCAAGGCAGGAAGCGAGACCGTCCAGCGATCGGGGGACGAGCTGAAGCTGGTGTGGCCGCAGCCCGGCAGCGACGTGGCCGCGATCGAGACCTGGGATTTCGCGCATTTCCTGCTCCAGCCGCTCGACGACCCGCAGGCGGACGCGAACCGCGATGCCGCGATCGCGCTGGTGATGGAGCGGCCAAAGTGGCGGCTGTCGTTGCAGACGCACAAGATGCTGGGGTTGCGGTAGCCCGATCGTCATCCCGGCGAGGGCTGGGATCTCTCGCCCCGAACTCGGCTTAATGCGGCAAGAGACCCCAGCTTTCGCTGGGATGACGGCAATGTCAGCGCTGCGCCATCGCGGTCGGCGCGGCGCTCGCCCATGACGGAACGCCACATTTCTTTTCCACCCATTCGCCCTTCTTCGACCAGCAGATCGGGTCGAGACGCGGCGTCGGCATCTGCGCAACATAATAGGAGCGCAGGAAATTCTGCTCGCCCCACGGCACCAGGCTGTTGCGGATCTCGCGCATCCGGTCGATCGCAAGCGCGCCGAACTTGCCGCGCGGTGCGAACAGCGCACTGCGGCCGACGGCGTGCGCGGTTTCGCAGAAATTATATTGGGCCGAGACGGTCGCGAAATTGGAATAGGTGCGCGTGCCGAACTGGTCGAGCGCGGTCTGGCCGGCCTTGGGCGTCTTGTTCGTCCGCGCGAAATATTTCGACAGCGTATCGAACGAGGATTTCAGCTCCTCCTTGTGATCGGTCAGCAGCGCGTTGTAGTTGTCGACGGTCAGCAGCGTCGGCTCGAACTGGCACTGAAGCGCGGCGACGTTGAGTGCGGCGCGCATGTTCCAGATGACGCCCGCGCGAAGCTCGGCAGGCGTCGCACCCGGCAGCGACAGCCCGATATCGGCCTCGGATCCCGTTACCGGACGCCCCGACAGATCCTTCGACTTCATGAAGAACTGCGCCGAGGCAGGCATCGCCGCCGCCAGCGCGGTCGCCGCGAGCCCCAATCCCGCGTTACGCCACACACCCATCACCTGATCCTCCCAGAGGCGTTCCCGCCCCGAACAACATGCCGGATTCTAGGCGTTTTCGGATGGCAACCCAAGCCCCATTTACCATGACGCGCCGCGATCCGGCCGCAGTCTGGCGCACGGCCCCGTAACGATCGTGCAAGCGGCGAAGGTTTCCGGACGCGAAAAGGACCGCCCGGTTGCCCGGACGGTCCATTTTTTCCGACGATATGTCGATCCGCCGAAGTGGCAGATTACATCGCGTTGGTGGTCGTGGTCGTCGTGGTGGTGTTCGACATCATCATGTCGTTCCCCATCGTGTCGTTGGCCATCATGCCACCGTTCATAGCGCCGTCGACGGCGGTCATGTTGTCGGTCATGGTGTCCATGCCCTCGGTGGCATTCATGTCGGTGACCATCGTGTTGTCGGTCGTCGTCGTCTCGGTCTTCGAGCCGCAGGCCGAAACCATCAGCGCGGCGCCCGCGATCATCGAACCGGTCAGAACCTTGGAAAAGACTGCACGCATTTGGAAGCTCCCTAGATAGAAGACCTGGGGTGGCTGTCTGGCCTTAATACCCAAATCGAAGTAGACATTAATCGGATAACGCCTGCCCCTCAAGCCTCGTTTTCACGCGGACAAGACAGGCTTTCAAGAAAAGCGTCCCGAGTGAACGCAAGGGCTGCGTCAAAGGTTGCGGCGTTCACCGCTTTCCCGAGCGCGGCGGCGGACGTGACGGGGTAGTCGGCGATGCCGCATGGCACGATTCCGCCGAAATGCGACAGGTCCGGCGCGAGATTCACCGAGAAGCCATGAAGCGTGACCCAGCGGCGGACGCGTACGCCGATCGCACCGATCTTCGCTTCGACCCCGGCCTGGTCCAACGTCCAGATACCGATCCGTCCCGGCGCGCGGAACGCGGCGATGCCGATCTCCGCCAGCGCGGCGATCACCCAGCCCTCCACCGCATGGACGAAACAGCGCACGTCGCGGCCGCGCCGGTTCAAGTCGAGCACGAGATAGCCGATCCGTTGGCCGGGCCCGTGATAGGTGTAACGCCCGCCGCGCCCCGCCGCGACGACGGGAAAGCGCGGATCGATCAGCTCGGCCGGATCCGCGCTGGTGCCGGCCGTGTAGACGGGGGGGTGTTCGAGCAGCCAGATCAACTCCCGCGCCTCGCCCGCGACGACCGCGGCGGCGCGCGCCTCCATCTCCGCGAGCGCGGTCGCATAGTCGGTCAGCCCCGGCGTCACCCGCCACTCGATCGCCGCATCGGTTGCCATCGTCGTCATCGCGGGGAGATGCGACGTGCGACCGCGATTGGCAAGGCGGGGCGGGGCGGCTAGGCCTGCGCGCATCGGGACAACGACGACGGGGATGCGCGGACATGGTTCGGATCGGCACGGTGTGGGATCGCACGGTCGAGGTGATCGGCGGACGGACGAACATGCTGGCGGGGATCGCGGTGGCGACGCTGCTGGTGCCGACGATCGTGCGCGATGCGCTGCGGGCGTTCGCGCCGGCGAGCGGTGGCCTGTTGGCCGTGATCGGCATCCTGTCTATCCTGGTCGTGGCGATCATGCTCTTCGGGCAGCTGGCGCTGACCGCGGTGTCGAGCGACCCGGCGACGACGCGCGGCGATGCCTATGCGATCGCGCGGGCGCGGCTTGGGGCGGCGATCCTTGTCGTCGCGATCGCGGTGGTCGTGGTCGTGGTCGCGTCGATCCCGGCGGGCGTGCTCCTGGCGAATGCCGGCTACGACTTCACCGCGGCGGCGGCGAGACAGCCGCAGACGACGCTGTCGCCCGGTGCCGTCGGCCTGACCGGATTGTACCTGATCGTTCTGGGCGTCGTCGCGATGGTGGTCGGCTCGCGGCTGTCGGTGCTTTGGCCGGTGATCGTCAACGAGCGGCTGGGACTCGCCGCCTTCGGGCGCGCGTGGCGACTGACGCGGGGCATGACGTGGAAGCTGATCGCGGTGGCCATCCTGTATGCGATCGTGCTGATCGTCGCGTTGACCGCGGCGACCGCGATCACGGGAATCGTCTTCCGCCTGATCCTAGGCGCCGACAATCTGGCGCTGGTCACCTTCCTTGCGTCACTGGCGGGCGCGATCGTGACGACGGTGTTCGCGGTGCTGCAGACGGTGTTCGTCACGCAGCTGTATGTTGCACTGCGGGCGCGGGAAGAGGGCATCGCCGTCGTGCCGGTCGCATGACGCCGTCCTTCGCCCGGCTTCTGGCTGAAAGCTGGGCGCTGTTCCAGCGCGAAGCGGACCTGCTGCTCCGGATCGTTGGGCCGTTGCTGTTTCTGCCCGCGCTGGCGGTGCAACTGCTGACCGATCCGATTCCCGCGCTGCCGGCGTCTCCGCGGACGGAGGCGGCGTTGAGCGCCTGGCTCGACGCGGTCGGCGTGTGGGGGCAGACCAACGCGATCTGGTATCTTGTCGCCGACGCGATCGGGCTGGTCGGGGTGGCGGCGATCGCGCTGCTGCTGCTCGATCCGGCGCGGCCAGACGTGCGCGGCGCGCTGGGCACCGCGCTGCGCCGGCTGCCGCGGTTCGTGCTGGCGAGCGTGCTGATCGCGATCCCGGTGGGGCTGGGGTTGTGGATGCTCGCGCTGCCGGGCCTGTACATGCAGGCGCGGCTGATTGCGGCGGTGCCGGTGCTGGCGAGCGGTCAGCCCGTGTCGGCGACGGGCGCGCTCGCACGGAGCTGGCGGATGACCGCGCGGTCGCCGTTCGCGCTGTTCGGGGCGGTCGTGGCGCTGTTCCTGATGCAATGGATCGCGGTGTTGCCGCTGATGCCGGTCGAGGACTGGCTGCGGATGCCGGGGCAGGGCAACCCCGTGGCGATCGCGATCGTCGATGCCGGGATCGCGGGGGTCGCAACCGCATTCCATCTGGCGCTGACGATGCTGGGCGTCGTCGCCTATCGGCGGTTCGCCAGCAGCGGGACCTGAGGCGCGGCGTCCTGCGGCAACAGGCCTGTGGCGCGCGGATCGGCGAACGTCTCGATCGTCCGCGCGATCGCGACGAAGCCCTGCGCGCGATAGAAGTTGAGCGCGGAGGGGTGATCGAGCGTGCAGGTGTGGACCCAGACGCGGGTGACGCCCTTGCGCCACGCCCGCGCCATCGCCTCCGCCATCAGCCAGCGGCCGTGACCCTGCCCCGCGAGTTCGGGGACCAGCGCGAAATAGGACAGCTCGCAGGCGCCGGGGTGACGGAAGTCGAGCTCGACCATGCCGATCTCGATCCCGGCGCGATCGGTGGCGGCGTAGACCTCGACCGCGGGATCATGGACGATCGCGGCGAGCGCGGCGTCGTCCATCACGAGCCGCGAATACCAGAGCCACGGTGCGCCGACGCGGCGGAACAGCGTGCGATAGCGCGACAGAACGGGCGCTGGCCATGCCACGAGACGCAGCGGCGACGCGGGGAGCGGGCGCAACGGCGGGCGGGCGCGCATCTCCAGCGTGGTGACGATCGTCGCGACGTCGCCGGGGGCCACGGGGGTCAGTCCCATGAGGCGAGCGGCGGCAGGCTCATCAGGATCGCGTCGATGTTGCCGCCGGTCTTGAGCCCGAACAGCGTGCCGCGATCGTGGACGAGATTGAACTCGACATAGCGCCCGCGCCACGCGCGCATCGCGGCGACGTCCGCGTTGGTGAAGGCGTCGTGCATCCGGCGGCGGACGATGCGGGGATAGGCGTCGAGGAACGCCCTGCCGACATCCTGCGTGAAGGCGAGGTTCGCGTCGAAATCGCCCTCCAGATGATCGTAGAAGATGCCGCCGACGCCGCGCGCGACGTTCCGGTGGGGAATGAAGAAATACTCGTCCGCCCACGCCTTGAACCGCGGATAATAGCCCGCGTCATGCGCGGCGCAGGCGCGTTCGAGCGTGGCGTGGAAATCGGCGGTGTCGTCCGCGACCGGAAGCGGCGGGTTGAGGTCCGCGCCACCGCCGAACCAGCGCTTCGTGGTGACGAGGAAGCGGGTGTTCATGTGGACCGCGGGGACGTGGGGGTTGGCCATATGCGCGACGAGGCTGATCCCGGTCGCGAAGAAGGCGGGGCTTTCGGCGGCGCCGTGGATCGACCGGGCGAAGTCGCCGTCGAGCGTGCCACCGACGGTCGAGACGTTGACCCCCACCTTTTCGAATACGCGGCCCTTCATCACGCCGCGGACGCCGCCGCCGCCGGGCGCGCCGCTGGGATCGGTGCGGTCCCACGGAATGTAGGCGAAGGCGGCGTCGGACCCGGCCTCGCGCTCGATCGCCTCGAACTCGGCGCAGATCGCATCGCGCAGATGTTCGAACCACGCGCGGGCGGCAGCTTGCTGGGGGTCGAGATCGATCATGGTTCGGGCCGTATCAAAGGATCGGCAGCGGGGGGAGGGGTTACTGGTAGCGCGAGACGTTCTCGAAGCCGGCGTTGGCCTTCGTCATCTTCATCAGCTTGCGCAGGCAGGCGCGGACTTCGCGTTCGGCGCGGGCGTCGTCGTGGATGCCCGTCATCCGGTATTCGTCGCGCGCGAGGAGCGCCTTGAGCGATGCCGCGAAGCGCGTCTGGTCGTCGGCGGAGTCGCCGACGGCAGCTGCGCGACAGGCCCATTCCTCGGCCGCGGCCTTGTCGTAATCATCCTCGTGACCGTAGCCGCGCTTGTCGGCGCGCGCCTGCTCGCTGCGTGCGGCCGCAAGGCGACTGTCCAGCCAGCGGCGGACGCGTTCGCCGTTCCATGGGTTTTCGGGATCGCTCATTCCAGCCTCATTTCGATCGCGGACTGGAACGACGGTAGCGGGGTGGTGGAGCCGAAGGGAATCGAACCCTTGACCTCTGCAGTGCGATTGCAGCGCTCTCCCATCTGAGCTACGGCCCCGCCCCGGCCCGACATCGTCGGGAGCGACGCCATTAGCGGGCCAGATCGCGGGTTGCAACCGGGTCTGTCGTCTCGCCGCGACAAATTTCGCTGCCCGGTCAGATCGCACCGCTGAACGTGTCGCATTGGGCGGGATCGCCGCCGTCGAGCCCGCGCTTGAGCCATGCCTGACGTTGCGCCGAAGTGCCGTGGGTGAAGCTGTCGGGGGCGACGCGGCCCTGTGACTCGCGCTGGAGCGTGTCGTCGCCGATCGCCTGCGCCGCGGTCATCCCCTCCTCGATATCGCCAGGCTCGATCCGGTCGCGGTTGTTCGCGGCCCAGACGCCCGCATAGCAATCCGCCTGCAGTTCGAGACGGACCGACAGCGCGTTGCCTTCGGTCTCGCTTGCGCGCGCCTGTGCCTGGCGGACCTGATCCGAGGTGCCGAGCAACGTCTGGATGTGGTGGCCGAATTCGTGCGCGATCACATAATCGCGCGCGAAGTCGCCGCTGGCGCGGAAGCGGTTCTGGAGTTCGGCGAAGAAGCCGGTGTCGAGATAGATGCCGCGATCGGTGGGGCAGTAGAAGGGGCCCATCGCCGCCTGCGCTGCGCCGCAGCCCGAGCGGCCGTTGCCCGAGTAGAATTGCAGCGAGGGCGCCTCGAACCGTTTACCCGACTTGGCGAAGATCGCGGCCCATGTCTTCTGCGCGGAACTGAACGCGTTGCATGCCTCCTTGCTGGCGTCGTCGACGGTGCACGCCTGCGTCGCCTCGGTCGTGCCTGCGGGCGCGGAGCGGGTCACCTGCGTGCCGCCGGTGTCGCCGCCACCGCCGAGCAGGCCGCCCAGGCTGCCAAGTCCGCCGAACACCGCGAGCAGCAACAGCGCGACGACGATGCCGCCGCATCCGAAGCGACTGCCGATCAGGGGCAGCAGGCCCATCAGCAAGCCGCCGCCACCGCCACCGCCACCCGAAAAACCGCCGCCTTCGCCGCGCTGGTCGCCGACGTTGATGTTCGGATCGAAATCGTCGAGCCGCATGGCTACCCCTTCTCCGTTACGCCGCGATCGTTACCGCGCCGGGATGAATGCGCACGATGTGTCGCGGGTTGCAATCATTCGGGTTGATTGGGGGGCGGGGCGGGGGCATGCGTGATCGATGGCCGATGTCGAACCCCGTCCACAGCGTCGTGCACGGGCGCTCCCGCTTCCCGATCAGGTCGCGCTGGTGCTCCAGGGCGGCGGCGCGCTGGGCAGCTATCAGGCGGGCGTTGCCGAGGGGCTGGCCGAGGCGGGAGTGATGCCCGACTGGGTGGCGGGCATCTCGATCGGCGCGGTCAACGCCGCGATCATCGCGGGCAATCCGCCCGTGCGCCGGACCGAGCGGCTGCGCGCGTTCTGGGACATCGTGACGAGCGGGCTGCCGAGCTTTCCGATCTGGCCGGACGACCGGATCCGCGAGTTCGTCCACGAATGGTCCGCGGGCTATGTCGCGATGGCGGGGGTGCCGGGGTTCTTCTCGCCGCGCTTCGTCCCGCCGATGATGGCGACGCCGGGGACGCCCGATGCGCTGAGCTATTATGATTCGTCCGCGCTGGCGGCGACGCTCGACTCGCTGATCGACTGGGATCTGGCGAACGACGGGCCGGTGCGGCTGTCGGTAGGCGCGGTCGATGTCGAGAGCGGGAACTTTCGCTATTTCGACACGACGACCGAACGGCTGGATGCGCGGCATGTGATGGCTTCGGGCGCGCTGCCGCCGGGGTTGCCGCCGGTCGAGATCGACGGGCGCTGGTATTGGGACGGGGGACTGGTGTCGAACACGCCGCTGGCGCATGTGCTCGATCATCAGTCGCAGGCGATGCTGGTTTTCCAGGTGGACCTGTTTGCCGCGAGTTCGGACCGGCCGCAGACGATCATGGACGTGATGGCGCGCGAGAAGGAGATCCGCTTCTCCAGCCGGACGCGGCAGGTGACCGACGACCTGATGCGGCTGCGGCGCGAGCGCGAACTGGTGCGCAAGGTGCTGGCCAAGCTGCCCGATGCGCTGGCCGACGACCGCGACGTGGCCGCGCTGCGCGCGATGGCGGCGGAGCAGGCGGTAAGCCTCGTCCACCTCATCTACCGCGCGAATGCGTGGGAGGGCGGGGCGCGCGATTACGAGTTCTCGACGCGGACGATGCGCGAGCACTGGGCCGCGGGGCGCGCTGCGGTCGAGGAAACGATGGCGAATGCCGAGCTGGTCGCCGAAAACGTCCTGACCGGGCGAAGCGCGGCGTTCGATCTGGCGAACAGGAGGTAGCGATGTTTCTGAAGGGCAAGACGGCGGTCGTCACCGGATCGACCTCGGGCATCGGCCTCGCCTATGCCAAGGCGTTCGCGGCGGAGGGGGCGGTGGTCGTCATCAACGGATTCGGCGAGGCGGACGCGATCGAGCGCGAGCGCGCGGCGCTGGCGACGACGAGCGGCGCGGTGGCGCTCTACGACGCGGCCGACATGACCAAGCCCGACCAGATCGCGGCGATGATCGAGCGCGCGGTGGCGGAGACGGGCAGCGTCGACATCGTCGTGAACAATGCGGGCATTCAGTACGTGGCGCGGATCGAGGACTTCCCGCCCGAGAAGATGGAGGCGATCATCGCGATCAACCTGACCTCCGCCTGGTACATGATGCGCGCCGCGGTGCCGCACATGAAGGCGAAGGGATGGGGCCGCGTCATCTCGACCGCGTCGGCGCATTCGTTGGTCGCGAGCCCGAACAAGTCGGCCTATGTCATGGCCAAGCACGGGATCGCTGGGCTGACCAAGACGATCGCGCTGGAGACGGCGACCGACGGCATCACCGTCAACTGCATCTCGCCCGGCTATGTCTGGACCCCGCTGGTCGAGGCGCAGATCCCCGATACGATGGCGTCGCGCGGGATGACCCGAGAGCAGGTGATGAACGACGTTCTGCTGGCGGCGCAACCGACCAAGGCGTTCGTGACGCCCGAACAGGTCGCGGCGTTCGCGCTGTTCCTGTGCCGCGACGAGGCGGCGTCGATCACCGGCGCGAATCTGTCGATGGACGGCGGCTGGACCGCGGCGTGATCGCGTGAGCGTCCGGGGCGGAACCGTGTCGGCGCGGTGGGTCGTGGCGGCGATCGGGCTGGCCTGTGCGTGCGGGGCGACACCACTGGCCGTCGCGACGGCGAGGGATTCTTCGGCACCGTCCCGGTCGGTCGACTGGCGGCGGATCGCGACGCTGGAGGATCGATCGCGGCTACGCGGATGGCGTGCTGCGTGGGTGAGCGGTATCGCGAAGGCGCGGGCTGCGGGCGCGGGTGGTGCGATCGCGGCGGAGGGCCTGCTGTTCGATCCCTATCGCGCGCTCGACGATCCGACGCCGCCAGCGGGCGCGTATCGGTGCCGGGTATTCAAGATGGGCGCACGGGGTGCGGCGACGCGCGAATGGACCGCCTATCCCGCGTTCGATTGCCATGTGGATATGCGCGGCGGCGTGGCCGAGTTCGCCAAGACCTCAGGCGCGCAACGCCCGATCGGGACGATCTATCAGGATACCGGATCGCGATCGGTATTCCTGGGAACGATGGTGTTGGGGGACGAGCGGCGCGCCTATGATTATGGGCGCGATGCGGGGCGCGATATGGCGGGGTTCGTCGAGCGGATCGAGGCTCGACGCTGGCGGGTGGTCCTGCCCTGGCCGCAATACGAATCGCTGATCGATGTGGTCGAACTGGTGCCGGCAGGCACGGGATGAGTCGGATTCGGGCTGGTCATCGATAGGGTCGACCCATCTTTCGTGACGAGCGGAATCGACGCACCGTTTTACGGCTCCCGCTTCGATTTCGTTCGTGGTGAACGAAAGCCGGACGAAATCGGCGTCTAGGGGTTCGCGACGCCCAGACGATCGAGCCATGCCATCGCCTGTCTTGGCTCGCCGGGCTTGCTCGACGCGACCGGGCCGCGCGCGGCGAGGAAATCGTGATGGAGATCGAACCGCGGCATGCCGAGCTGCTCGCGCATGGCATCGATTTCGGCGCCGAGTTCGGTGAGCGCATCGACCACAGGAGCGATCCTGGCGCGAATGCGACGATCCTGATTGTGGTCGAACAGTCCCCATTGGCCGCGCGCGGTGTCGCGAAGCGCGACGACCAACGCGTCGGCATACTCGGTTTCGAGCTCCGCACGACGGGTGTCGAGGCGTTCGAGGCGATTGGCTTTGGCCATGCCGTCGCATCGGCGCGGTCGGCCGCGGCGTCAAGGAGGACGTGGCGGGAACCGGGGGCGGGAACCGGGCGGAGGGCGGGCAGTTTGTGGGGCATCGTCCGTTTCGGGAGTGACCATCATGTCCGCCAAGACCTTCGCGCTCGCATGCGCGCTCGCCAGCATCGCCGTTCCCGGTTTTGCGCAGACTCGGAATGCCGCCGATCCTGCCGGACCGGGGACCCCGCTGGCGACCGATCCGGGCTATGACCGCGATACCGCGCGGACTCGGGCGATCAACGACTCGGCGCGGCCCGCGGTGCAGGCGGCGAATGAGGAAGCGGCGGCGCAGGCGCGGATAAGCGCGAGCGCGACGACCGTGGTAAACACAGCCGCGACCGCACGATATGCGCGCGACGTGGCACGGTATCGTACGTCGCAGCGGGCGCGGCGGCATGTGATCGCGCAGGAGGCGGCGGTCGCGGCGCGGCAGGAGCAGGCCTATGCCCACGCGATGGCGGACTGGCGGTTGCAGGTCGCGGCCTGCAAGCGCGGGCGGACGCGCGCGTGCAACGCGCCGACGCCCAATCCTGCGAATTACTGAGGAGGCGTCGTTGAACGACGGTCCTTCGACCGAGAGGCGCGAGGACCGTCGGTATATGAGAAAAGCCCCGTCCGGAACGTTCGGACGGGGCTTTTTCTCTCGTCGCAGCGCCGGGGCGAAGCCGCCCTTCGACTGTCTGCCAAGGCAGGCGCTCCGGACAGGCTAAAGTCGGTCGGGGCCGGGTCCCGCCGGCCGACAGCGGTTATGCGCTATTGCGCACCCGCGTGCCGGCGCGGCACGCCTTAACCGCTGTAGTACATATCATACTCGACCGGGCTCGGCGTCATCTCCCAACGGGCGACCTCGCCGCGCTTGATCTCGATATAGGCCTCGATCTGGTCGGCCGAGAACACGTCGCCCTTGAGCAGGAAGTCGTGGTCGGCGGCCAGGCAGTCGAGTGCCTCGCGGAGCGAGCCCGCGACGGTGGGAACCTCGGCGAGCTCTGCCGGGGGCAGGTCGTACAGGTTCTTGTCCATCGCCTCGCCCGGATGGATCTTGTTCAGGATGCCGTCCATCCCCGCCATCATCAGCGCCGCATAGGCAAGATACGGGTTGGCGAGCGCATCGGGGAAGCGAACCTCGACGCGCTTCGCCTTCGGGCCGGTGCCGTACGGGATGCGGCACGAGGCCGAGCGATTGCGCGCCGAATAGGCGAGCAGCACCGGCGCCTCGTAACCCGGGACCAGCCGCTTGTAGCTGTTGGTCGACGGGTTGGTGAAGGCGTTGACCGCCTTGGCATGCTTGATGATGCCGCCGATGAAGTAGAGGCACATGTCGCTGAGGCCCGCATAACCGTTGCCGGCGAACAGCGGGTTCTTGCCTTCCCAGATCGAGAAGTGCGTGTGCATCCCCGAACCGTTGTCCTCCTTGATCGGCTTGGGCATGAACGTCGCGGTCTTGCCGTACGCATGTGCGACCTGATGAACGACATACTTGTAGATCTGCATCCGGTCCGCGGTCTGCGTCAGCGTGCCGAAGGTCAGGCCCAGCTCGTGCTGCGCGGCCGCGACCTCGTGATGGTGCTTGTCACAGGGCAGGCCCATCTCGATCATCGTCGAGACCATCTCGCCGCGGATGTCGACTGCGGAGTCAACGGGCGCGACGGGGAAATAGCCGCCCTTCGCGCGCGGACGGTGCGCCATGTTGCCGCCCTCATACTCGCGGCCCGAATTGCCCGGCAGCTCGATGTCGTCGATCTTGTAATAGCTGGTCGAGTAGCTGTTCTCGAACCGGACGTCGTCGAACAGGAAGAACTCCGCCTCGGGGCCGACATAGACGGTGTCGCCGACGCCGGTCGTCTTGAGATAGGCCTCGGCGCGCTTGGCGGTCGAGCGCGGATCACGCGCGTAAAGCTCGCCGGTCGACGGATCCACGATGTCGCAGAAGACGATCAGCATCGGCGTCGCCGAGAACGGATCGGTGTAGACTGCCTCCAGATCCGGCATCAGCGTCATGTCGGATTCGTTGATCGCCTTCCAGCCCTCGATCGAGGAGCCATCGAACATCAGGCCATCGGTGAACTCGTCCTCGCCAAGCAGCGACGCGACCATCGTCAGATGCTGCCACTTGCCCTTGGGATCGGTGAAGCGCAGATCGACCCACTCGATCTCCTCTTCCTTGATCTTCTTCAGGATGTCGGCTGCGGTGTTCGCCATCGGGATATCTTCCTTATCGTCACCCCGGCGACAACCGGGGTCTTGTAGAAACTGGGAGACCCCAGCCTTCGCTGGGGTGACGTCAACTGGATCAGATCGCGTCGTCGTTGCGTTCGCCGGTGCGGATCCGCAAGGCGGTTTCGACCGGGATCACGAAGATCTTGCCGTCGCCGATCCGCCCGGTCTGCGCCGCGCCCGCGATCGCCTCGACCACGCGGTCGACCAGGCCGTCCTCGACGACCACCTCGAGCTTCACCTTGGGCAGGAAGTCGACGACGTACTCGGCGCCGCGATAGAGCTCGGTATGGCCCTTCTGGCGACCGAAGCCCTTCGCCTCGGTCACCGTGATGCCCGATACGCCGACTTCGTGGAGCGCTTCCTTCACTTCATCCAGCTTGAACGGCTTGATGATCGCTTCGATCTTCTTCACGCGTGTACCCGCCCCTTGTGGTGATCCTCGCCCCGCGCGAGGCCTTGCACCGAACGTGCCAGCCGCGCGACACGAGGGCAAGGGTGCGCAAGACCCCTATCATGCGTTAAGGATTGCCTAACGATTGGGCAGTGCCGGGACGGATGCCGCTTGGTTGGGCACTCATTTCGAGGGCAGGTTCTTCTTCGCCCAGTTCGCCTCATCGATCACGTAGAGCCGCACCGACTGTGCCTGTTCGGGCGTCATCACCTTCGCGAAGCTGACCATGCCCGAATCCTTGAGCGCGCCATCGATCAGGATCGATTTCCAAGCGTCAGGGTTGGCGAGCGCGTTCGAGCGCTGGAGGTTGGGCAGTACCCCGCCGCCGCCTGCGCTGGCGCCGTGGCAAACCTGGCAATAGCGGCCGAAGACCAGCTGGCCCTCGCGAATCTGCGCGGGCGTGCCGGTGGAGGCGGGGAGCGCGATCGGGGTTTGCGTGGGAGCAGGCGCGGGCGGCAGCTTCGCGGTGCCGCCAAGCTTGAAGACGAGGAGGCGAGGCACGTTGGGCACGTCGCGTGCCTTGCCAATCGCGTAGCCGATCGCGAGCGGCAGCGCGCCGCCGCGCCCGGTGAGCACCGCGACATATTGCTGGCCGTTGACGAGGAAGGTCGACGCGCCGCCCATGATCCCCGATCCCGCGGGGTAGGCGAGCAGCTGTTTGCCCGTATCGGCGGCATAGGCGCGGAACTCGCCGAGCGCGGTGCCCTGGAAGACGAGATTACCCGCGGTGGCCATCGTGCCGCCGTTCCACGGCGTCTGGTACTGCACCGTCCAGCGCGGCTTGTTGGCGACCGGATCCCAGGCGACGAGGCTGCCGGTGGCGGCCGCGGTCATCGCCTTGATCGCGGCGGCGTCGCGCGGATACATCGCGTCGCCCAGATCGGTGGCGACATTGAACCCGATCGGCTTGCGATCGTCGAGCGGGGTCGAGGGCGGGATATAGCCCGCGCCGACGACCTGCGCCGGGATATAGGCGAGCCCGGTCTTCGGCGAGAAGCTCATCGGCTGCCAGTTGTGCGCGGCGAGCGCGGACGGGATCGCGACGAACGGCTTGCCCGTCTTGTAGAAGCGCGCCTCCGGGTTCTCGATCGGGCGGCCGGTCTTCATGTCGTAGCCGCTGGCCCAGTTCACGACGGGGATGAACTTGCTGGCGTTGATGAGCTTTCCGTTGGTGCGATCGACGACGTAGAAGAACCCGTTCTTGGGCGCCTGCATCAGCACCTTGCGATCCTGCCCGCCGATCCTGAGAGTCGCGAGGTTGATCGGTTGCGTCGCGGTGAAGTCCCACGTCTCGCCGGGCGTCTCCTGATAGTGCCAGAGATATTTGCCGGTCTCGGGCTTCAGGGCGACGATCGAGGACAGGAACAGGTTGTCGCCCTGTCCCTCCGAGCGGATGCCGTGGTTCCAGGGCGAACCGTTGCCGACGCCAAGATAGAGCTGGTCTAGCTCCGCATCGTAGACGATCGAGTCCCACACGGTGCCGCCGCCGCCAGACTGCTTCCACTGGCCATTGGCGGACCATGTCGGCGCGACCTTCGCCATCGCGGCGTCGCTGGCCGCGCCGTCCTTCGCGCCGGTGGGGTTGGGGACGGTGTAGAAGCGCCATTTCTGCTTGCCGGTGGCGGCGTCATAGGCGGTGACGTAGCCGCGCACGCCGAACTCGGCGCCGCCGTTGCCGATCACGACCATGCCCTTGACGACGCGCGGGACGCCGGTGATCGTGTAGGGCTTGGAATTGTCGGTGGTCTGAACCGACCAGTCGGGGTTGCCGGTATCGGCGTTCAACGCGATCAGCCGGCCGTCGATCGTGCCGACATAGAGCCGGCCCTTCCACGCCGCGACGCCGCGGTTGACGACGTCGCAGCACGCCTCGACGCCCTTGTCGCGGCTGACGCCGGGGTCGTACTCCCACAGCTTGCGGCCGGACAGCGCGTCGTACGCGAACACCTTGGACCACGGGCCGGTGACGAAGATGCGGCCGTCGATGACCACCGGGGTCGCCTCCTGTCCGCGCGCGTCGGGCATGTCGGCATACCAGGCGAGGCCAAGCTGCGCGACGTTCGACGCGTTGATCTGCGTCAGCGGGGAGAAGCGCTGTTCCTGGTAGTTATACCCTGCCGCAGCCCAGTCGCTGCCGTTGCCGCCGGTGGTCAGGTACTTGCCGTCGATCTTGCCGACGCCCGACGTCTCGGTCGCATCGCCGCTGTCATTCCCCGCGACGTTGACGCCGCTGCACGATGCGACGATCGCGGTCAGCGACAGCGCCGCGACCGCCATGGGCAAGACGCCCCCCAAAGCCTTCATGCTCACTCTCCTCGCGCCCGCTTGCGGGGCTTCGGGAGCGATGGTGCCGCAACGCGACCGGCATAACAAGTGTCATGGCGACGCGCGGCGGCTGAGACTCAATAGGGCGGCTGGTGATAGCCGGCGGGGGAGAGCGTGAAGATCTCGCACCCGTTTTCGGTGATGCCGATCGAATGCTCGAATTGCGCGGACAACGAACGGTCGCGCGTCACCGCGGTCCAGCCGTCGTCGAGGAGCTTCACGTCGGGGCGGCCGATGTTTATCATCGGCTCAATCGTGAAGAGCATGCCGGGGCGAAGCTCGGGGCCAGTGCCGGGGCGGCCTGCATGCACGACCTCGGGCGCGTCGTGGAACAGCCGGCCGAGGCCATGCCCGCAGAAGTCGCGGACGACGCCGTAGCGATGCGCCTCCGCATGCCGCTGGATCGCGTGCGCGACGTCGCCCATGTGGTTGCCGGGCTTCGCCTGCTCGATCCCGAGCATCAGGCATTCATAGGTGATGTCGACGAGCCGGCGCGCCTTCAAGGGCACGTCGCCGATCAGATACATCCGGCTCGAATCGCCGTGCCAGCCGTCGAGCAGCGGGGTGACGTCGACGTTCACGATCTCGCCAGACTTCAGCGCGCGCTCGGATGGGATGCCGTGGCAGACGACATGGTTGATCGAGATGCAGGTGGAATGCGTGTAGCCGCGATAGCCGAGCGTCGCGGGCACGCCGCCGGCCGCGGTGATGAAGTCGTAGATCAGCCGGTCGATCTCTCCGGTCGACACGCCAGGCACCATGTGCGGCGTCAGCATGTCGAGCGTTTCGGCGGCGAGTCGCCCGGCCTTGTGCATGCCTGCGAAGGCGTCCGGGCCGTGGAGCTTGATCGCGCCGTTGCGCCCGATCGGCGCGTCGCTGGTTACGGTCACATAGTCGGTCATGCGCGCGATATAGCGTGACGCCAGCGGTTTTGCGAGACTATGCGCAAGGGCATGACCGACACGCCCGAAACCGACCGCATCTGGACCGCCGCCCTCGTCGTGATCGGCGACGAGATCCTGTCGGGGCGGACGCAGGACAGGAACGTCGCGCAGATCGCGACCTGGCTCAACGTGCAGGGCATCCGCCTCGCCGAGGTGCGCGTCGTCGCGGACCGCGAGACGGCGATCGTCGAGGCGGTCAACACGTTGCGCGCGCGCAACGACTATCTGTTCACGACCGGCGGGATCGGGCCGACGCACGACGACATCACCGTCGACGCGATCGCCGCGGCGCTGGGCGTCGGCGTGGTGCATCACCCCGCAGCGGTCGCGATCCTCGATCGCTATTATGCGACGCGCGGCGGCGCGACCGAGGCGCGGTTGCGGATGGCCCGCGTACCGGCGGGTGCGGACCTGATCGAGAACCGGCTGTCGGGCGCGCCGGGGATCCGCATCGGCAACGTGTTCATCATGGCGGGCGTGCCGGGCATCACCGCAGGCATGCTCGACGCGCTGACGGGCACGCTGCAGGGCGGACGCCCAGTGGTGTCGCGGACGATCGGCTGCTGGGTCGCCGAGAGCGAGATCGCAGACGCGCTGCGCGAGGCGGAGCGCACGCACGAGGGCGTATCGATCGGCAGCTACCCGTTCTTCCGCGAGGGGCGCACCGGCGCGAACTTCGTCGTCCGCTCGCCCGACGCCGCGTTGGTCGACGCGTGCATCGCGGACCTGACGGCGGTTCTGGAGACGCAGGGCAGGGCGGTCGTCGCGGACGGCATCTGAGCGCGGCGCGGCAAAAAGCTCGCAACGAGGCGTTGACCGCCCCCTCCCGCCTGTGGCAATCGCGCTGACACGCAAGGCCGGCCCCGCCGCCCGACGCGGGTGTAGCTCAATGGTAGAGCAGAAGCTTCCCAAGCTTACGACGAGGGTTCGATTCCCTTCACCCGCTCCAAATCTTTGGATTTACCCAAAGACTTGAAATATAAAGGCAAAAATCGACGATTTTTGCCTGTGTAGGTTTCGTGCAGAAAAGTTTGCGGAACTGCTTGGCGCACAAGCGCGGCTCAACCACCGAACATCTCTCACCTTCCACGCAAGGCGTGCCTAGAATAACTCGCCCTGCCTGCTGGCCTCGATATAACGCAGCCAATCTGGCTTGGCAGCTTCTTCGTCCAGCCAAGCAGTGATCTGCGCCACCACATCGCCCCCATGGGCGTCAACGGTGCCTATGGGGATGAAATGCGACCTGTAGCCGGTAGCGGTGACAGGCAACGGCGCACCTGCGGGCGCGATGCTGCGAATTTCCAGATGCTCAATGGCGTTCCAGCGGCGGGGTGTGTGCACCAACTTGATGGTGATGCCCCGCCACGTGAATTGATGGGTGTGAGATTGCTGCTCCATGTCAGTGCCCTGCGAACACATGCACCGCGTCCCATGCGATCTGTATGGTGAACAGGTCGCCGTTCAATTCAGCATCACGTGCCATGGCAGGCCAGTCGATATAGAAGCGCAGCGCATGGGGAATGGCGGTGCCGTCTTCCGTCACTTCCTGCACATAATCGGCAAGGCTGCCGTAGGTGCCCAGATGGCGGTCCTCCATCGCCTCGCGGGCTTCGTCCAGTTCCCCGTTGCAATGGTCGAGCAAGGCCGCGCCAAGCGCTCCATGTGAGGCAATGAATGCCGCCAGTTCGCTCACATGGTCAAAGCTGGCATATTCTTCGATGCGGACACCGCCGAACCCCTCATAATCATGAATGGCCCATTCCTCGGCCCCGACGATGGGAGATGCGGCGAGCATGGCTTGCACATCATCATATATTGCCCATGCCTCCTGCGCTGCCTCGATCCACGCGCCATGCAAGATAACGCTGTTATAGGCGGCAAGGCAGGCCACATAGATGCGGGGTTGTCCGGTCTGACCGGTTGTGCGGGTTGCTCCCATTTCTGTCTCCGTGGGTTTGGGTTTCAGTGGCATTCTGAAACCCTGCCCATGCGGCTGAGCATCGGGGGGCAAACGGAGTAAGTGGCTTCGCGGGGAACCGGCTGCACAGAGCGTAGCGAAGGAAGCTGGGCGGAAGGCACTTCGCAGTGCGCTGGGGGCAGCGCCCCAGTCGTTGCGTTAGCGGTCGTCACCGGATGGCAAAAACGCCGCAGGCGGTTGCGGGCGCAACGCGCATAGGACACGGGCCGAAGGCAACGCTCATTTCAACCTTTGTTCTTGTTTTGATTTCCTGTTCCAGATTGTTTCGGCTATGCATCTCGCATGCAGCGCGGAACATTTGCAATCGAATTAACACCCGACGAATCGGCACTCGCCGCTGTGATCCAATTCGATCCACACGATACATTGGGTGACACCAAAGCATTCCACGCTAACGGCGACGTGGTGGCCCAGCTCACGAACAGCCTGCTTAAGCGCAAGGGGATCCCGGACCAGCGGCTGAGCTATTTTGCTGACCCGAACTACAATGTTAGCGGTCGCGGCAGTTCACGGCAGGAACAGTTCATGCGCAACGTTGGCGACCATGAAGCGATGATTCGCCACGGCCATTTCCTTAAATACCTGTCTTACTTTATCTATGGAGCAAACCTCCCAACTCAGGCGATGCAATCATTCTCGCAGGCAGTGGAGGATTGTGGCTCGATTACATCCGGGGACATTGCGCCGTTAGCTGCGACCGCACGGCAGCTTGTCCGTACTCATCGTTTGGAGTCAAAGGTGGCAGCAGAAGAGTTTTACAAGCTCTGCCTCGATCTCGACATGGACGTAAGCGACGCAGCCAGCATTCGTGCAACTGTGCTGCAAGTCCGCAAGGCTGGCTAGCCGATGATTGCCAAACAACTTGCCACCATTTTGACCGAACTCTGCCGCGCCAGCGACGTGACGTCAGATTTACCGCCCGAAATGGAGCAACGTTTTGAGTCGCTACGTGGCTATGGACGATTACCGCGTGGCCGGGAGAACCGTGGTCGTCCCCTGACCGATGAGCAAATCGCCGCGGCAATCCTTGGGTTGGTCGCTGCGAAGCCGGGTTGGTCGGGTCATGTTGCCACTATCCTCAAGAACCTGAAGCCGGTCGGTGGGAGAACAGAAGCCTTTGGCGGTGCAGCAACAATCACCGATGCGCTGTGCAACATTCTAGCGGAAGAGGCTTCACGAACGAGTATCATCGCCGTGCAACTATCGGTGGCTGAGGTCGGCACCAACAGCAATGGCATTGCGGTCATCACGTATAAACGCGACGACACAAGGCATGAGTTGGTCTTTGTGCGCGACGAGGCAGTGTCGCTGTTACAGCCGGGCGCATATTACGACGAGGCGTTGCGCAATGCAGCGGTTAGCCGGGAATTGGTCTTCAATTGTCGGTTTTTTGAACGCTTGGCGCGAAAGGTTGCGTATGCCCGCGACCATCCATCGCCGCCGATGGGGGATGGGGCGGAATATGACAAGGAGGATGCCGAGAAGGCACGACGCGAGCGATTGGGCGCAACGTCGTCATCACACTTCTTGAATATCGGCGTCGATAATCAGGTCACTTGGCCGCGCGAGGAAATGCTGATCCAGTTCGACCGCTACAAGTTTGTACTGATGCCGAAAACCAAGGAGCATGTGCAGTCGATCCATATCGACCTACACGCCAACCGGCTCAGTATGGAAGCAGGCAGGACGGTGATAAACCGCTTCCTGAGTTTGATGACATGGTGCGACGATCAGTACGCGATCGCGCAGGACGGCTGGTCAGGGAACCCGGTGCCGGTTGCAGTGCCCAAGCGGAACCTAGCCTTCGCCACGACATATCACTGGGTGTTCAATCGCGATATTCCCACGTCGGAGGACGTGCTGCGCGCGCTGGCGCTCTACCGCGAAGGGCGCAATGCCGAGCAGAATTTCATGATTAGCTACGCCGTGCTGAGCTATTTCAAGGTTTTGGAAGTTCGATACCCCGAAGGGAAATTCATTAAGCCGTGGATAGCCGAAAAATTTCCGCTGATACATGAAGGCCGGAACGATGACCGCGCAGATGATCTGCTGAAAGCATGTGGCGATGAGGCCATAGAAGAATATTTATGGAAAGCCTGTCGTGTCGCGGTAGCGCATGTTCGTGAAAAGCATCCGTCTGACCCAGACAGTGCCGATGAACTACGTCGTTTACATAATGCCGCAGGCATCATGCGCCGGTTGGCACGGTATTTCATCCGACAGGAACTCGGAGTCTCAGATTCCCCATTCGGCAACGCTGATGTTCCTGAGCCTGATCAAAGCGAGGCGCAATAATAGGTCATGGCGCAACAGGTCACAAAACGCTGTCATTGGGTTGCTCAGTCGTACCTCAAGGCGTTTGCCGCTGATGAGAATAGACGCCGCATGACGTGCTCCCCTGAAACTCTGCCAGTTTGAGCTAGAGTCCGCCTTCGTGAGGAGACGGACGTGAAGAAGACCAGGTTCAGCGAGGAGCAGATCATTGCGGTGCTGCGCGAGCAGGAGGGCGGGATGAAGACCGCCGACGTGTGTCGCAAGCACGGGATCAGCAGCGCCACCTTGTACGCGTGGAAGGCCAAGTATGGCGGCATGGACGTGTCGCAGGCGCGCAAGCTGAAGGTGCTGGAGGAGGAGAACGGCCGGCTCAAACGGCTGCTGGCCGATGCCATGCTCGACAATGCCGTTCTGAAGGAGGTCGCGGCAAAAAACTGGTGAGGCCCGCCGCTCAGCGGAAGGCTGTCGAGCATGCTCGACGGTTGTTCGGCATCAGCGAGCGTCGGGCCTGTACCATCTTCGGCGCGGACAGGACGTCGGTGCGCTACGCGCCCCGGCGTAGTGATGATGGCGACCTACGGTCGCGGCTGCGAGAGATCGCGTCGGAACGTCGTCGCTTCGGCTACCGGCGGCTTGGCATCATGCTGGCTCGTGAGGGCCTGGTCATGAACCACAAGAAGCTGCTGCGGCTTTACCGCGAGGAGAACCTGCGGGTCAGGCGCCGTCGTGGCCGGAAGCGAGCCATGGGGACAAGGGCGCCGATGACGCTGCCGCAAGGTCCGAACCAGAGATGGAGCCTCGACTTCGTCAGCGACACGCTGATCAGCGGCCGGCGCATCCGCATCCTTGCGGTCGTCGATGACTTCACGCGGGAATGCCTCGCGCTGGTGGTCGACACCTCACTGTCAGGCGCCCGCGTCGCTCGCGAGCTCGACGCCATCATCGCGGCCAGAGGCGCACCGCCGCTGATGATCGTGAGCGACAACGGCACCGAGCTGACCAGCCTGGCGATCCTGAGATGGACGCAAGAGCGACCCATCGAGTGGCACTACATCGCGCCCGGCAAGCCGCAGCAGAACGGCTACGTCGAGAGCTTCAACGGCCGCCTGCGCGACGAGTGCCTCAACGAGACGCTGTTCGTGTCGCTCGGCCACGCCCGCTCGGTGCTGCGGCTCTGGCGCGACGACTACAACCACGTGCGGCCGCATAGCGGCGTTGGCGGGCTGACGCCCGCCGATGCTGCCAGGCAGGTTGCGCAACACCGCCCCGAGGGGCACCATACCAACCCCGGACTCCAGTTATGACTGGTAGAGCTTTGGGGAGCACGTCAGGGGTCGTCGCTTCCCGCATCCACTTACGGCCTTGGGTGTGCAGCTTGCGATATTCCTCGACCGTGAATTCATCACGCCGGTTCGATTTGAGTTTCGGCATGCCTTCAAAACGATGGTGTGCAGGCACATAGCGTTTGCTGATCGCATAATTCATGATGGCGGCGAAAATGCTCATCTCGATGCGAATGGTAGAATCGCTGATGATGCTGTCACGGCGTCCCCGCCCATTCTCCCGCCGCCACAACGGATAATCCGCCCAGCGGTCTTGGGTAATCAAATGAACCTGCGTGCTGCCGACATAGGTGTTGAGCGGACCATTGATCTTGTTTTTGACGTTCATCGCGCGCGCTTGGCTGACCTCGCCAGCATTAGCGCGCCGCTGCTGTGCTTCGCCATATTCCTCCGCGACCTGTGAGAAGGGGCGATTGAAAACCGGAACATCGTGCTTCACTCGAAAGCGTATGTCGGCATCTTCGTCCATCGCGCGGTCGCGCGCCGTCTGACGATCCGCTGTCCGCAGTGAGATTGTCTTGTAGCGGTCCTCGTTGTGAATTCGCACCCGACAGTAAAAATTGTCGTGCCCCACATCTCCGCGTCGGAAGATGATGAGGCCGGGCTTAATCTGCTCCTTGTCGAGGATGAAACTCATTTCTTCGCTTCCCACTGTGCAGAAACTGTGCAGATTGGCGGCGTAAGTGCTTGAATTGCCGTGCCTGTGCAGGTTCTGTGTGGGCCATTGTAGCAAAAAATATCGTTTGATTATAGTTATTTATTGGAATACCTTCACCCGCTCCACCTTTGCAGTAAGTGACTCTGGCGGCTCGCGTCCCGTCGCTAGCGCAACGATCCCGGCGAGGCGCCCCTCGCGGTCCTGATTTGCGTGTCAAGGCGGTATTCATCCCTTTTCAAGGCGAGACCACCTCTCGTCAAAGGATCGATCGCGCCGGTGTGGAGAGGGAGAATTTCACTCTTTCCCAGTTTGGCGGGACCGGTCGTCGACGTCGAGATAGCGGCGGAGGGCAGACGGCTGATCGGTCTGGATGATGGTCACGCCTGAGCGGATCATGCGCCCCCACACAGCGCCCGGATCGGCCAGGGCCGCCGCATCGCCTCCAAGACCGCCGATAAAGCCGTCCCAGAGCGAATTCGCCCACAGTCGGCCGCCTGCGACCTTCGCCGCCGCGCTTGTCGCATGGAGCATGGCAAGTGGCATGCGCGGTACTTCGAAACCGATCGGTCGGCGCAACGCCGATGCCTGCCGTGCGATCACGTCGGGCAGATCGGTGGCGGCGCTCGATCCGGCCGACAGCATCGGCAGGAATGCGACCGTATCGAATGGCGGCAGCGCGGCGAGTGGCGGACTGGCGATCCCGGCAGTGGCCTTCACCAGCACCCGGCCTTGCGCCCCCGCGCGCAGAACAGCCGCGATGGTCTCGGCATGAACCGCATCCTTGATGTCCAGATTGAGCACGATCCGACCGTCGGCTGCCGCCAGAATCTCTTCAAGCGTAACGATCCGCTGGTCGGTGGGACGGGCGCCCGGACCGCCCAGATCGTCCCGCAGGCGAAGTGCCCGCAGTTGCGCGAGCGACAGATCGGCGATGCGGCCTGCGCCGTCTGTGGTGCGGTCGACGCTGGCGTCGTGGATCATCACCAGATGGCCGTCGCGGGTCATCCGCACGTCGGTTTCCATCACATCGACGCCGATCGCCACGCAATGATCCAGCGCCAGCAGCGAATTCTCGGGTGCGCTCGACAATCCCGGCGCGGCGGCATGGCACCCTCGATGCGCGACGACGATCGGGCCCGCCGCCGGGTCGGCGATCCGTGCCATGATCCGCACAGCGCGGTCGAGTTCGCGACGCGTGGCCTCGAGATCGGCCAGGAAGCGTGGATCGCCGTGCAGTCGCGCGATCACCGCCGCTGCGGCGATACGCCCGGCCACGACCGCGCTGGCGCTGTGGGCACCGCAGATCACCCGGCTATAGCCATAGTCCCGCGCCCGTGCCAGGATCGGCTCGGCGCGATCGGGCATCAGTTCGGCCAGGACCAGCCCGACAGCATTGCCCCAGCTGCTGTGCCCGGACGGATAGTCGAAGCTGCCAACCAGTGCCTCGCGCGGCTGGCACACTGCCCCGTCGCGCCCTACGAACGGGCGCGGACGGGCATGAATTGCCTTTACCGCATTGACCGCCGCGGAAAGGTCCGGCCGCATGCGCTTCAGCAGGGTCGCGAGCGCAGGCGTGGCGCCGGGCGACAGATCCCTCCCTGCCGCGGTCGTGAAGTCGGCAAGCATCGCCGGCACGCTTTCGTCCACATCGGCGATCGCCTGGCGCCAGCGCGGAGTCCCCGCCGTCGCGCGGGTCGCCACGAACGTCGCGATATCCGCCGCATCGTCCGTGGGTGGCGGCGGCAGGATGTCGCGCAGCGTCAGGCCGGGACCGCTCAGATAGCGGTCGGCGGCCAGCGATGGCGAAGCGGCAACGACGAGCGCCGCCACCAGCAGCGCGCGCATCAGTACCGCACCAGCGCGCCGATGTAGAAGGCGCGGCCGTTGTCGATCTCCTCGCGCAGCAGCCCGAACGCGGGGCCGAACAGCCGCTCCGGACGCTCGTTCGTCAGGTTCTTGCCCTGTGCGACGACGGTGACGTGGCGGCTGAGCTTGAGGCGGACCTGCGCATCGAACAGGTCGCTGGTGGCGTAGCGGCGGTCGCCGAGCGGATCGGTGGTGGAAACCGAGAAGAGGATCGGCGACAGGTGGTTCCACGCGCCCTGCAGCGTGAGGGGGCCAGTGGTGTAGAACAGCTTCACGTTGGCAACGGTGTTCGCGCTTTCGAACAGCCCGGACAGCCGGCGCAGCGTGACGCCGTCCGCGGTGAAGACCGAGGGCGGGGTGGGGTCGAGCAGCGTCACGTTGGCGGAGAAGCCCAGGCCGTCGAGCGGGCCGGGGAGGAAGCGCATCCGCGCGACCACCGCGTTCAGTTCGAGGCCGCGCACCTTGCTGCTGTTGGTGTTGACCGGGCGGATGCGGGTGATGAGCTGCTGCGTGCCGTCGAACAGCTCGGTCGCCTGGTTGCGGACCGTCACGATCTCGTTCGAAATGTCCTTCTGGAACAGGGCGGCGGAGAACAGGATGTCGCGGTTGACATAATATTCGAGGCTGAGGTCGTAATTGTCCGAGCGCCGCGCCTTGAGCGTGGGGTTGCCCGAGGTGATGCTGATCGCGCCCGTCGAGCTGTTGACGTTCACCGTCTCGCGCGCGGCGAGATCGTCATAGTTCGGGCGGCCGAGCGTGCGGCTGTAGGCGGCGCGCAGGCGCAGCTTCCCGGTCAGGTCCCAGTCGAACTGCGCGGAGGGGAGCCAGTTGCGATAGTGCTGGTCCTGCTGACCATAGGTGTAGGTGGTGCCGCGCAGCCCGAACGACCCGGTCGACAGCGTGGTATCCTCGTAGCGGACGCCCGCGCTGATCCGTGCGGTGTCGAGCGCGTAGCGCGCCATCGCGTAGCCGGCATAGATGTCCTCGGTCAGGTTGTAGTCCGACTGGAGGCTGCCCGCGGCGTTGGTGGCGTTGACGGTGAAGCCGCTGCGGGTCGCGTCGAACGCGGCGCGTGCGGCGTCGGGATCGATCAGCAGCATCGTCTGGCCGCGACCGTTATAGGGGGCGTAGGTGTCGGGCGAAAGCACTGACGTCAGCAGATAGTTGGTATTCGTGTTGGTGCGGTAGTTGTCGACCTGGAAATCGTAGCGGCGATCGAGGAAGCGCGCATAGGCGCCCGCCGCGACGCCGAAGCCGCGATCCTCCCCCTCCATGTTGACGCCGATGTTCGCGCGCCACGTCAGCGCGGTCTCGCGGTTGTCGTCGCTGTTGGTGCCGTATTCGAACTGGCGGTAGTTGGCGGCGTTCGCGGCATAGGCGGGCTGCGCGAAGTCGAAGTACGTGAAGCTGCCCGGCGTGATCTGGTAGTTGTACGCGAGGCTGTTGGTGTTCGCGATCCGGTAGGTCGAGAGGCGGGCATCCTGGCGATAGGTGGCCACCGCGTAGTTCAGGCCGAAATCGGCCCTGATCCCGCTGCCGGGCGTCAGCTCGCCATGGACGTCGGCATAGCGCATCCGGCGTGTCTGGTAATAGTTGACGAGATCGACCTGCGCGTTGGCGTTCGTGACGGTGCCGCCGGTCGCGGTGACGCCGCTGAAATTGGTGTAGCGATTGGTCGCGGCGGTCACCGCGGTGTTGGCGACGACGAGGTTCGACTGGCGTTCCTCGTCGTTGGTGTGGCGGAAATCGGCGAGCGTCAGCGCGCCCCTGAACAGCGTGTGATCGTCGAACTCGAACTTGCCGAACACGCCATAGCGCTGGCGGACATTGTCATAGTGGAGCC
The DNA here is from genome assembly GCF_055231975.1 of Sphingomonas sp. Ell38C01. Lineage (NCBI taxonomy): Bacteria > Pseudomonadati > Pseudomonadota > Alphaproteobacteria > Sphingomonadales > Sphingomonadaceae > Sphingomonas > Sphingomonas sp. Ell38C01. The sequence goes on from NZ_JBUYVA010000001.1 coordinate 2,087,074, forward strand.
AGCGGCGGCGATCGGGGGCGACGAGCGCGTTCGTCACGTCGTTGGCGGGCGAGGTGAGCCGGGTGCCGGTGGCGGGGTCGACGTACAGGTAGTTGTCGGTCGCCGAGTTGAGCGAGGCGGAATCGCGCCGGAAATAGCTGCCCGAGACCACGACGCCGAACTTGCGATCGGGGCCGAAGGTGGTCGAGGCGACGAGCTCGGCCTGGCCCGAGGGGATTTCCTTGCCGCGGGTGCGCTCGAAATCATACTTGCCGATATCGAAACGTCCGCCGACGAAGGTCCGCCCCTTGCCGTCGAACGCGCTGCGCGTACGCAGGTTGGCGATGCCGCCGATCGCGTTGCCGTTCATCGCGGCGGTGACCGATTTGTAGACCTCGACACGGCTTGCGAGCGACGACGGGATCACGTCGAGCGAGACGTTGCGTCGCCCGATCTCGTTGGCGGGCAGCGTGACGCCGTCGATCTGGACGAGGTTGTAGTCCGCGTTCAGCCCGCGGATCGACAGGAACTGCGCCTCGCCGCGCGCATTGTTCTGGATCGTCGACACGCCGGGGACGCGCTGGAGCGCCTCGCCCAGTCCGAAATCAGGCAGCGTACCGATCTCGTCCGAACTGATGCTGTCGGAGATGACCGCGATGTCGCGCTTCGCCTCGATCTCGCGCACCGCCTGGAGGCGCGCGCCGGTGACGACGATGTCGGTGTCCGCCGGGGCGGGCGCGGCGGCCTGTGCGAAGGCGGTCGTCGGCAGTGCGGACGAAAGCAGCAACAGGCTGCGCAACAGTGTCACGGTCTTCATGGCATTCCCCCCTCAGGATTCGGCATCGTCGTGCCGTTCTAATTAATCACCTTAGGTGACATATCTATGACGATACGCTACGCTTTGGCAAATGCTTCGTGTCGGAGAGAGTAATGATGAAGGTTTTCAACGGGATGGTCCTTGCGCTGGCGGGCGTCGCGCAGCCTGCGCTGACGGCGGAGCGGCTCTATGCGTGCGGCGACGACCAAGTGCGCGAGTACCGGATCGACGGTAATGTAGCGACCGAGTCGTGGCGCTGGACCGCGGCATCGGCGCAGGACCTGCCCGCGGCGTACCGGACGAAGCTGCTGGCGCATATCGACGACTGCAAGCCGGTCGACGGGGGGCGGTCGATCCTCGTCACTGCATCGACCGGTGGGGTGGCGCTGATCGACCGGGCGAGCGGGCGCGTGACGTTCCGCGCGACCGCGCCGATGGCGCACTCCGCCGACGCGCTGCCCGACGGACGCGTCGCGGTGGCGCTGTCGATCCACAAGGCGGGCGACCGGCTGGAGATCTACGATCGTGCGCGCAGCGAGGTGCCGTTGGCGCAGGTGCCGCTGCCTTCGGGGCATGGCGCGGTGTGGGACGCGGCGCGCGGGCAGTTGCTCGCGCTGTCGCACGATCTGATCCAGGCGTTCACGGTGGGCGGGACGCGTGCGGCGCCGACGCTGATCGAGGCGGCGCGCTGGACCCTGCCGGGGCGGCGCGACGGGCACGACCTGTCGCGCCGCGCGGACGGGCGCTATCTGGTCACCACCGACGACGGAGTGTGGACGTTCGACCCGAAGGCGGGCAGCTTCGAGGCGGTCGCGGCGCTCAATCCGAAGCTGCGCGTGAAGGCGGTGAGCGCGATGGACGGGCGTCTGGCCTGGGTGCAGGCGGAGGAGAGCTGGTGGGCGAACGGCTTCACGATCGCGCGCGCCGATGGTGGCGACGCGGTGCGCGTGCCGGTGACGGGGATGCACCTCTACAAGGTCCGCTGGATCCGGTGACGCCGTATGCCGTCGCCTGGGGCGCCTATTGCACCGCGCATGTCGGCAAGAGCCTGTTGTGGGCGGCGAGCGACCTGCTGACGCTGTACGTGCTCGTCACCCTGTACCGGATGGATCCGGTGGTGGCGGGCGCGCTGTTCCTGATCGCGCTGGCGGCCAATGCGGTCGCGGACCTGGGCGTCGGGATATGGCTCGACCGGCATCCCGCGCACGCCGCGGCGCTGGCGGCGGTGGCGCTGGCGGTGAGCGCGGCGAGCTTTCCGGCGACGATGCTGCTGGCGCCCTGGGGCACGGGCGCGGTGCTGGCGGCGATGCTGGTGTTCCGTGTCGCCTATGCGGGCTACGACGTGCCGCACAACGCGCTGATGTCGCGACTGGCGCCCGGGCCCGGGCAGGCGGCGTGGCTGTCGCGCGGACGGACGATCGGGACGGGAGCGGCGGGGTTCGCGGTCGCGTGGAGCGCGCGCGGGGTAATCGATGCGGGGGCGATCGCGCCGGTGCTGTGGGCGCTGGCGGGCGCGGCGCTGGCGATCGGGATGGCGCTGGTGCCGCTGCTCGTGCGGATGCCGCTGGTGCCCGCGCCGCGCGGCGTGCGGGGAGGGCTGGCGTTGCCGCTGCGGTTCCTGGTGGCGAGCGTCGTCGGGATCGTCGCGCTGGGCGGGCTGGCCAAGGCCGCGCTGCATGCGCCGCCCGCGGGGGTGACGATCGACGCCGCGTCGATGCTGCTGCTGCTGACCGCGGGACGGACCGTCTCCGCGCTGGTGCCGTTGCGGATCGCGGACGCCGGACGCGGGCTGGCGCTGTTGGGGGCGGCGTATCTGGTCGCGGCGGTGGTGGCGGTGGCGTTCGCGTGGGGCGTGACGGTGCTCGCGCTACTGGCGCTGGGGATGGTGCTGGGGATGACGAACCTGATCGGCTGGGCGCTGCTGCCCGCGCTGGCGCGGGGCGCGCGGGGATATGGACTGTACACGATGGTGTCCAAGCTGGCGCTGGGGAGCGCAGGGCTTGCGCTGGCGGCGGGGCTGGGGCGCGGGGCCGTGTTCACGCCCGCGGGGTTCGCGCTGTTCGCGACCGCAGCGGCCGTAGCCTGCGTCGTCGCCGCGCTGTGGATCCGCCCCGGCTTGACTTCGCGCACGCAAACCGCCTTTTCGCGGCGATGAGCGGCATCACCGCGGGGGCGTTTCCCGACCATTTCCTGCGCGACGACGGCAAGCGCACCGCGACCGCGAACGAACGCGTGGTGATGGACCTGCTGTCGCGCCACGGCGCCGCCTCGCGCGCGGATCTCGCGCGGCTGACGGGGCTGGCGCCGCATTCGATCACGCGGCTGGTCGAGCCGCTGATCGAACGCGGGCTTGTCGAGGAGGGCGCGCCGCTGGCGGCGGGGCGCGGCAAGCCGAGCGCGAAGCTGACGCTGGTGGGACGTGCGGCGTTCGCGGTGGGCTTGTCGGTGATGACCGATGCGGTGTCGCTGGTGCTGCTCGATCTCGCGGGCACGGTCGCGGCGGCGCGGACGGAGCGGCTGGCGGGAATCGAGATCGCCGACGCCACCGCGCAGATCGGCGCGATGATCGCGGCGGCCATCGAAGAGGCCGGGTGGAACCCGAGCGCGATGGTCGGGATCGGCGTGGGCGTGACCGGTTATTTCGTCGGTGACGGCGCGCGGCTCAATCCGCCGCGGCTGCTCGATCCCTGGGCGCTGGTGCCGCTCGATACGCTGCTGGCCGAGGCGTTCGGCGCAAAGGTGTGGATCGACAATGACGGCAACGTCGCCGCGGTGGGCGAAGCGATGCTGGGCGTGGGGCGACACGTCGGGGATTTTGCCTATCTGTATTTTTCGGCCGGGTTCGGCGGCGGCGTGATCTCCGGCGGGCAACCGCTGCGCGGCCGGCACGGCAATGCGGGGGAGTTCGCGTCGATCCTGCCCGCGGACTGGCCGCAGCCCAACCTGGAATCCTTGCGGGCGTTTCTGGCGGAGCAGGGGAGCGCTTGGTCGGACCTGCACGCGATGCTGGCGGGATTCGATCCGCACGATCCCTGCATCGACGGATGGCTGGACCTTTGCGCGCCATCGCTGAACCTGGTCGCGTCCGCCATATCCGCGACGCTCGATCCGGAAATGCTGGTGCTGGGCGGTCGTCTGCCCACCGCTCTGGCGGAGCGGATCGCGCGACGGATCTGCGTGACCAATCCGCCCCGGCGCGGGCGGCACCGGCCCGCGATGCGCATCGTCGCGTCGACGCTGTCTGGAGATGCCGCGGCACTGGGCGCGGCGATGCTGCCGATGCGGGGCGCGTTCTTCGGCTGATCCCGCATGGCGAGACCACGCGCGCGCGGTTCGGCGCAGCTCCGATGTGCTGCTCTTTGCATTGATTGTTCGGAGGAGAGGTCCGCCGGGCCTTGGCCAACAGCCACCTGCCGCAACGGCATATTTCCTTCACCGGCCCCACGCGTTCTCTGTCCACCATCGGTGATCCTTTCGCCGCACAGCGCGTTGGCGGGCGATGAAGCTATTCCATGTCAGTGACGTGCATTTCGGGGCGGAGGATCCGGCAGCGCTTGCCTGGTTCGCGCGGTGTGTCGCCGAGGAGCGACCCGAGGCGGTGGTGATGACCGGCGACCTGACGATGCGCGCGCGCACGTCGGAGTTTCGCGACGGGGCCGAGTGGCTTTCCGCGCTCGGCGTTCCTGTCACCGTCGAGGTAGGGAACCATGACATTCCCTATTATTCGGATCCGCTGCGGCGGATGTTCCGGCCCTATCACCGCTATGCCGCGATCGAGCGGATGATCGAGCAGCCGCTCGAATTGCCCGGCGTCTCGATCGTGCCGCTGAAGACGACCGCGCGCGCGCAGTTGCGGTGGAACTGGTCGAAGGGGCGGGTGAGCGACGGATCGCTCGATCGCGCGTTGCGGCAGATCGCGGATGCGCCGGCGGGGAACCTGATCTTCGTCGCGGCGCATCATCCGCTGGTCGAGGCGGGAACGAAGGGGACAGCGGATACGCGCGGGGGGCGCGATGCGCTCGAGACGCTGATCGGGGCAGGGGCAGATGCGGTGCTGTCCGGACATGTCCATGATCCGTTCGACGTGGGGTACGAGCATGGCGGACGCGGCATCCGGCTGATCGGTGCGGGGACGCTTTCGGTCCGCACGCGCGCGACGCCACCGGCCTTCAACCAGATCGTCGTCGAGGACGGCGCATTCCGGACGATGGTGCGGCGGTTCGATGCGGCGACGGTGGCCCTGTAAGCGCCATGGCTAGAGAAAGGCGCGGATCTCGCGCATGAAGCGGTCGAACTGGTCGTGGTGTAGCCAGTGGCCGGCATTCTCGAACTCGACGACGCGCGCGGTATCGAGATGCGCCATGCGGCCGTCGTGCTCGGGGTTCGAGGCCCAGCTGTCCGCGCCGTACAGCAGCAGCGTGGGGCAGGTGATCGCGCGCCAGAGTGCCTCGATCTCGCGCTGGGGCAGATCGTGGACGGGCCAGACGTTGAGGTGGTTGTCGAACTTCCAGCTGTACGTCCCGTCCTCGTTGCGGCTGACGCCGTGGACGGTCAGGTGGCGCGCCTGTTCGTCCGTGAGATAGGCGTTCTCCGCCTTCATCCGCGCGAAGGCGTCGTCGATCGTCGCATAGCGTTTCGGCAGCCGGCCGGCGGCGGTACGCTTGTCAGCGATCCACTTGCGCCAGCGTTCGGCAAGCGGGGTCGCCTCGCGCTCCGCCTGGACCTTGGGGGAGGGGCCGAGCCCCTCGATCGCGACGAGCTTGCGGACGCGCTCGGGATACAACCCGGTGTAGCGCAGGCTGACATTGCCGCCCAGCGAGTGCGCGACGATCGTGACCGGCGTCTCGTCGAGCTGGTGGATCAGCTGTGCGAGATCGTAGACCAGCGTTGTGACGTCGTAATGGCCGTCGGGCGACCATTGGCTGTCGCCGTGCCCGCGCAGGTCGGGCGCAATGACATGCCAGTCGTGGCGGAGTTCGTTCGCGACCCAGTCCCAGCTGCGGCAGTGATCGCGGCCGCCATGGACGAGCAGCAGCGTCCGCGCATCCGGGTTGCCCCAGTCGGCATAATGGAGGCGAAGCCGCTGCGAGACGAAAGCGTGCGAGGTCGGGCCGGGAAGAGTCATGCCCGTGTCCATCGCGCGGGCCGTCATGGTCGTCAACGCCCTACCGCCACCACGTCTTCGCGGGCCCAGCCGCCGCCGAGCGCCTGGTAAAGCGTGACATAGGCGGTGAGACGGTCGGCTCGCGCCTGGATCAGCGAGAGGTCCGCGGCGAGCAGGCCGCGCTGCGCGTCGAGCTGGACGAGATAGTCCGAATAGCCGGCGCGGTAGCGGTTGGTGGCGTTGCGGAGCGCGCCGGCGAGCGCGGTGCGTTGCCGTTCGAGCGCGGTCGCCTGCTCGCCCGAGCGGAGCACGCCGGCGAGGCTGTCGTCGACTTCCCGGAACGCGGACAGCGCGGCCTTGCGATAGGCGAATGCGGCCTGGTCGCGGCGCGCGGCGGCAACGTCGGCCTGCGCGCGCAGCCGGCCGGCATCGAAGATCGGCGCGAGGATGCTGCCCCCGATCGAGAACACGGCGATCGGGTTCGCGAGTGCGGTCGACAGGACGACACCCGCAGACCCTGTGAGCGCGACGTTGGGGAGCATCGCGGCCCGCGCGCTGTCGAGGGAGCGGTCGGTGGCGACCAGCGCCTGTTCGGCCTGGAAGAGGTCGGGCCGGCGGCGGAGCAGGTCCGCAGGGAGACCGTCGGGGATGGCGGGCGCGGCGAGCCGATCGAGCGGGAGGCCCCGCTCGATCGTGCGGGGGGTGTCACCCAGGAGGAGCGCGAGGGCGTTCTCCTGCCGGCTGACGAGGAGCAGCGCCTGCGGCACGAGCTGTTCGGTCGCGCGATACTCGCCCTCCGCCTGCCGGAGTTCGAGGCTGGAGGTGTAGCCGGTCTCGGCGCGGCGGCGCGCGATGCGCAGCGCGTCGCTGCGCGCGGCGAGCGTGTCGCGCGCGACCGCCACGCGCTGGTCGAGCGCGCGCAGCGTGACGTAGCCGGTGGCGACCTGCGTCGCGATCGCGAGGCGGACGGTGTCGCGTGCGCCCTCGCTGGCGAGCAACTGCGCGCGGGCGGCGCGGGTCGCCTGCCGGAGGCGACCGAACAGGTCGAGATCGTAGCTCGCCTGGATCGCGGGCTGCGCGCCGAGCGCATCGCTGGGGGTCCCGAACGGGCTGACGGTCTGGCCGTCGCTGGTCGGGAGCGAACCGCCGATCGTCGGCGCCTGCTGCGCGCGGGCGAGGCGGGCGGCGGCGCGCGCTTCCTCGACGCGGGCGGCGGCGGTCGCGACGTCCGGGTTGTTCGCGAGCGCGCGGGTGACGAGTGCGGTGAGGACGGGATCGCCGAACGCGGTCCACCAGTCGGCGCGGACGGGCGCGCCGGGGCCGAGCTGCGTGCGCCATGCGGGGGGCGGGGAGACTGCGGCGGTGGGGGGCGTCGCGGGGCGCGGGCCGATGCAGGCGGAGAGGGTGAGGGCGAATGCCGCCGCGAGATGCGCGGGTTTCACCGGATGACCGGGCCGGACGAGACGTCGACGCGCGCCTGGACCGACATGCCGGGGCGGAGGCGGGCGGCGAGGGGCTGGCCGGCATCGATGCGGATGCGGACCGCGATGCGCTGCGGCACCTTGGTGAAGTTGCCGGTGGCGTTGTCGGACTTGAGCACCGCGAACTCGCTGCCGGCAGCGGGGGAGAGGCGCTCGACGCGGCCGGTCAGCCGCGCGTCGGCGAGGCCGTCGACGGTGAAGGTGGCGCGCTGGCCGACCGTCATCCGCGCGGTCTGCGCTTCCTTGAAGTTGGCGATGACCCAGGTTTCGGGGGGCACGAGGAACATCAGCTGCGAGCCGGCGGTGACATATTGCCCGAGGCGGACGCCGACCTCGCTGAGCCGCCCGCCTTCCGGCGCGCGGACGATCGTGTTGGCGAGATCGATCTGTGCGAGCTTCACCGCGGCGTCCGCGCCCGAGACCCCCGCCTGCTGCCCGCCGCGGCCGACCGCGACGGTGCGGATGTCCTGCCGCGCGATCTCGCGCGCGGCGCGGGCCTGGAGCCGCTGCGCCTGCGCCTGACGGAGCGCGGCGAGCGTCTGGTCGCGCTCGCGCAGGCTGACCGAGCCGTCGGTGACGAGGTCGTTCACGCGGTTCATGTCGGCTTGCGCGCGCATCAGCTGCGCTTCCGCGTTGGCGACGGCGGCATCCTGCGCGGCGAAGCTGGCGGCGCGCGCCCGTTCGGTCTGCGTCGCGTTGGCGAGCGTAGCGTTGGCGGACTGGAGCTGCGCCCGCGCCTGTTCGACGCGCTGGCGATAGATGCGGTCGTCGATGCGGACGAGCGCGTCGCCCGGCTTCACCACCGCGAAATCGCGGACGAGGACCTGCGTGACATAGCCGCTGACCTGCGGGCTGATGACGGTGGTGCGGCCGCGGACATAGGCGTTGTCGGTCGCCTCGTACGCGCTCACGAACGGCGGCAGCCGCCATGCCGCCAGCACCGCCGCGACCCCGCCGACGACGAGCAGGATCGTGACGACGAGCGCGGTGCGGCTGAGGCGCGGGGGACGCCAGCCCGAGCCGACCGGCGCGGCGGCGGCCTCTTCGGCGGCGCGTTCCTCGGTCACGGGTTCGGCGGCGACGGGGGGAGTCTTCGTGTCGGTCATGCGGCGTTCGCCCTTTGCGACTGCCAGCGGCGGCGGACAAGCAGGAATGCGAGGAACGCGGTCGTCAGCGCCGCCAGGATCGCGACCAGGCGGAAGACGTCGTTATAGGCCAGCACATTGGCTTCGCGCGTTGCGGTCTGCGACAGGATCGCGGCGCCTTCCGCGCGTTGCAGCGCCGGGTCGCCGATGACGCGCGACACCGCGACGCCGCCCGCCTGGAGCCGCTGCGTCACGATCGGATCGGTCGGGTCGATCGTCTGGACGATCGCAGCGCTGTGCGCCTTCTCGCGAATCGTCTGGTAGGTGCCGAGCAGGGCGGTGCCCGCGAACCCGCCGATCGAGTTGACGATCCCGAACAGCGCGATGAAGCTGATGACGTGGCCGGTGCCGGCCTGGAGCGCGCGCGTCATTCCGAACAGCAGCGCGGGGCCGAGGAAATAGGTGGCGGCGAACGCGATCATCGCCTGCGTGACGTAGAGCTGGGGCGCGCGCGTCAGGCTGGTGGCGTGCGAATCGATGAAGGCGGCGACCGCGACGAGCGCGATCGCGAGCATTACCGGATGCGACAGGCGGGTGACGTCGAGCGTGATCGCGCTGGCCGCGACGCCCGCGACCGAGGCGACGAAGATGATGAGGTAAAGCGTCTGCAACTGATCGTTGTTCTGGCCCAGCACGGTCAGCAGCCCGATTGCACCATAGCTTTGTTCGGACAGCACGATCCGCGCCATGATCGTGACGATCGCGAACCGGACGATGTCGCCGCTGCCGAGCCATCGGGTGTTGAGGAGGGGGTTGGCACGGTGGTGCTCGATGAAGAGCGCGGCGGCGAGCAGCGGGATCGCGATCACCAGCGCCCAGCCGATCCAGGGCGCCTGCGTCCACCAGACGATCCGCCCCTCGCCCAGCACCGCGGCGAACAGCGCGACCGAGATCGCGAACAGCGCGAAGGTGACGAAATCCAGCGGCTCGAACGCGGGGCGGCGTTCGGTGGGGGGAAGGCGCAGCAGGCTGACCATTGCGAAGGACAGGAGTGCGAGGCCCAGTTCGAACAGGTACAGCGCGCGCCACTGCGACATCGCGAGCAGATCGGGCGAGAAGAGCCGCGCGAGCGGCGTCGCGCATTGCGGCACGCCGATGCCGATGACGAGCGCCTTCAGGCGCCACTTCGCGGGCAGCGCCTGCATCATGTAGTAGAGCCCGAGCGTCGACAGCGCGGCGCCCGCCATGCCGCTGGCGGCGCGTACCGCGATCGCGGACCAGAAATCGCGGACGAACAGGTGCGCGAAGGTGAGCAGCGCGTAGAGCCCGAGGAAGATCATCGCGAACGGGCGCAACCCGAACTGCTGGCGGAACTTGATGAGCAGCAGGTTGATCGACGTGTTCGTCATCACGTAGACGGTCGGCAGCCATGCGATTTCCGCGGGATCGAGCCCGAGCGAGCCTTGCAGCGTGGTGGTGTTGGCGGCGATCAGCGCGTTGCCCAGCCCGCCGGTGAGCCCGACGAGCACGCCGATCGCGGCATAGGCGATGCGGCGCGGATTGGGATGATCGGGGGAGGCGGGCGACCCGGGCATGATCGGGCGCTCGTGCGGGGCGAAGGTCCATTCCTCCTCCGCCAGCCAGCGGCGGATTCGCGGCAGGACGCCGGACGCGGGCATCACTCGCCCAGCAGATTGCCGCGAACCGGCGCGTCGATGTGGAAGACCAGCCCGTCGGGCTCGAACGCCAGCGCGGCCTTGCCGCGGAAATAGGCGCTGAGCGAGCGTTCGATCATCGTCGAGCCGAAGCCGCGGCGGGTCGGCTCCACCACGGGCGGTCCACCCGCCTCGCGCCAGGTCAGCGTGAAGCGGCGATCCGCGTCTTCGGCGCCGGGGCCGATCGCCCATTGCAGGTCCACCGTTCCGCTGTCGTTCGACAGCGCGCCGTATTTGCACGCGTTGGTGGTCAGTTCGTGGAGCGCCAGAGTCAGCGCAAGCGCGATCTGGGGCGACAGCAGGATCTCTGGCCCGTGGACGCTGACGCGCGGACGCATGCCGTCGACCGATGTCAGCCCGGCGCGCGCGACCTCGTCAAGCGTCGCCGCCGCCCAGGCCTTGCCGGTCAGCACGTCGGTGGCTTTGCCGAGCGCCGCAAGCCGAGCGGCGAAGGTGGCGTTGGCGGCGGCGACGTCGTCGGCGCGCCGGAACGTCTGGTTGGCGATCGACTGGACGAGCGCGAGGATGTTCTTGAGACGATGGCCGAGTTCGGCGTTGAGCAACTGCTGCCGCTCCTGCGCGGCCATCAGCGCGGTGTTGTCGCGCGAAACCGACAGGATCCGCTCCGGCATGCCGTCCGGGCCAGGAATCGCGGACACCGAGACGTCCCACCAGCGGGGCGTGCCCTTCATCGTGTCCGCCTTGCCGATGAAGTGGCTCGCGCCACCCGCGCGCGCGGCGGCGATCGCAGCGATCGCCTCGACATGGCCGTTGCCGGTCCAGAAGTCGGGCCAGGGGCACCCGGCGATCGCGGCGAAATCGTCGACCTCCATCACGCGCTGGCCGCCTTCGCTCATGAACACCACGCGGCCGTCGAGATCGAGGACCTTGATGCAGTCGGTCGAGCTGGCCAGGACGCTCGACAGAAAAGTTTCGCGACCGGCCAGATAGGCGTTCAGCGCGCGGAAGCGACGGAACGCCGCGCGCAGTTCGCCCGCCAGCCGCGCGACCGCGATCGCGATCGCCAGGAACAGGATCGATCCCGCCCATTGCGGCCCGGTCAGGAAGGCGGGGTTCGCAGCGCGTCCGATCGTGATCGCGGCCAGCAGGGTCGAGAACATGGCCGCGCAATACGCGGGGCCTTCGCTGAGCATGAGCGAGAGGACGAGGATCGTGGGTATGAAGAGCAGCCACGGCAGCAGTTCGGTCACGAACATCGCCCGCACGAGCGCGACCAGCGCGACCACGCCGATCGCCAGGCCATAGCGCGCGAACCGGGGCAGCGGATGGTCGATCGACCATCCGAGCATCCGATCGACCAGAGGTGTGACGTTCGTCCTCGTCATCCGATTCGCACATGGGCGGCGGGGTGCCGCCGCGCCTTCGCCAGCGGCCTAGCACGACACTCATGCGAATCTAAACCGTCGGCGTAACGACGCCCCGATCGACCGGATCAGGCCGCGGCGGCGCGGCGCGCGAAGCTGGCGCGTCGGCCATAGGCGAAGTAGACGACGAGCCCGATCGCGTTCCACCCGGCAAACCGGACCAGCGTCGCGCCGGGCAGGCTGTAGAGGAGGTAGAGGCAACCCAGGATCGCGCCGGTGCCCACCAGATACGGCGCGGGGCAGCGGAACAGGCGGGCGGCGTTGGGCGCGGTGCGGCGAAGGACCATCAGGCACGCGCCGACCGAGACGAACGCGACCAGCGTGCCGGCGTTGGCGAGCTCGGCGATCTCGTCGAGACGGAAGAAGCCCGCGACCGCGGCGATCGTCAATCCGGTGATGATCGTGATCCGCGTCGGCGCGCCGCTGCGCGGGCTGACCTTCGCCAGCGCCTGCGGGAGCAGGCCGTCGCGCGCCATCACGAAGAAGATGCGGCTCTGGCCGTACATCATGACGAGGATGACCGATGGCAGCGCGATGACCGCGGCGAGCGCGATCAGATGCGCGGCGACGGGCTGGCCGAGCGTGCGCAGGACGAGCGCGAGCGGCTCGGGCGAGTCGGCGAGCGTGCGGAACGGAATCGCGCCGATCGCCGCGACCGCGACCGCCATGTAGATCGCGGTGCACAGCACCATCGACCCGACGATGCCGATCGTCAGGTCGCGGCCCGGGTTCTTGGCTTCCTCCGCGGAGGTCGCGACCGCGTCGAACCCGTAGAAGGCGAAGAAGACGATCGCGGCGGCGGCCATCACCCCACGCTTGGTGCCCTCCACTTCGGTGCTGCCGAAGCCGTAGGGCATGAAGGGATGGAGGTTCGCGGTATCGAATGCCGGCGCGGCGAAGGCGACGAAGATCGCCAGCGCGACGAGCTTGATGACGACGAGGACGATGTTGAGCGTGGCGCTCTCGCGCGTGCCCGCGACCAGCATGCCCATCACCGCCAATGCGACCAGCACCGCGGGCAGGTTGATGAGGCCGCCGGCATGCGGGCCAACCAGCAGTTCGGCCGGCAGGGAGACGCCCGCCGCCTGGATCCAGCCGACGAGATAGCCCGACCAGCCGACCGCGACCGTCGAGCAGGCAAGCGAATATTCGAGGATCAGCGACCAGCCGACGACCCACGCCACCGTTTCCCCGAGCGCGGTGTAGCTGAAGGTGTACGCACTGCCCGCCGCGGGGATCATCGTCGCGAGTTCGGCATAGGCGAGCGCGGCGCAGGCGCAGACCGCACCCGCGATCGCGAAGGCGAGGATGACCGCGGGCCCCGCGCGCTCCGCGCCGACGCCGGTCAGCGTGTAGATGCCGGTGCCGACGATCGCGCCGACCCCCAGCGCGATCAGGTGCGGCCAGCTGAGCGTCTTGGCGAGCGTCTGCCCGGCGGGGGCGTGCGCCCCGAGCGCCTTGCGCGGTCCGATGATCGACATGGTGTCCCCCTTGGAATGTCGACCGGACGCGCGGGCGCGCCGGTCAGCCTTGCCCGGCCGCGAACTGCGTGCGCAGATCGAGCAGGGTGCGTTCGATATGGTCGTGGAGCAGCGCCTCGACCGCGGCGGCGTCGCGCGCCATCCACGCGTCGAGCATCGCGCGGTGCTCGATATGCGCGCGCGCGTCGCGGCCGGCGGGCTCGAGATGCGCGACGACATAGCGCTCGGCGAGAATCGCGAGCCGCTCGACCAGTTGCGTCGTCAGCAGCCGTCCACCGGGGCGGACCAGCGCGGTGTGGAAGTCGCGGTTGCGCATCGCGACCTCGGCAAGGTTGGTATGCGCCGCCTCGTCGAGCGCGTGGAATGCGGCGAGCGCATCGACGCGCGCCGTCTCGTTGGCGTGCGCGGCGCCCCGACCCGCGGCGGCGGGCTCGATCACGAGGCGCAACGCGTAGATCTCGTCGGCCTGGTCGGCGGACATCCGGCGCACCGAATAGCCGCGATTCGCCTGGCTGACGAGCAGCCCTTCCTGTTCGAGCCGGGCCAGCGCCTCGCGCAGCGGGATCTTGCTGACGCCGAGATCGGTCGCCAGCGCGTCCTGCCGGATCGGGACCTCCGGGCTGAGCGAGCCGGTGACGATGCGCTCGCGAACGATCTCGAACACCTGGTCGGACAAAGTACGCACGACGATGTTGTTGCGCGGCGGGGCTGTGCTCACGGGGTGGGGTTCTCCGCACGGGCGGCGCGGGGGTGCGCCGTCATAGGACGGCGAAACCTTTCCAGAACGGATCGGCGCGATCAATCCAGATCGTGTTGAAACCGGTGGCGATCGCGGATCCCTCGATCGAGGGGACGATCGCGGGGACGTCGCCCAGCATGGTCGCGGACTCGACGCGGCCGATGAAGCGGCTGCCGATGTAGCTCTCGTGGACGAAGCGATCGCCGACCGCGAGCACGCCCTTGTCGGCGAGATGCGCGAGGCGGGCCGAGGTGCCGGTGCCGCAGGGGCTGCGATCGATCGCGCCCTCGCCATAGAACACCGCGTTGCGGCCATCGGCGCCATCGCCGCGCGGCGCGTCGGCCCACAGGACGTGGCTGACGCCGCGGATCGTGGAATCGAGCGGGTGGACGGGCTCGATCGCCGCCTGCATCGCGGCGCGGACGCGTCGGCCCATCGCGACGAGACGGTCCGCGCCCATCGCGTCGACGCCGGCATACGCGCCCTGCGGCTCCACGATCGCATAATAGTTGCCGCCATAGGCGACGTCGACGGTGAGCGGGCCGAGGCCCTCGACGTCGATCTCCACGCCGCGCGCCGCTACATAGGCGGGGACGTTGGTGATCCGCACCGCGGTCACCTTGTCGCCCTCGACCTCGTAGGCGATGTCGATGACGCCGGCGGGCACCTCGACCCTGAGCCGGCCCGGTGTCGCGGGCTCGATCAGGCCGTGCTCGAGCCCGAACGTCACCATCCCGATCGTGCCGTGGCCGCACATCGGCAGGCAGCCCGACGTCTCGATGAAGAGGATGCCGATATCGGTATCGGGCAAGGTCGGCGGATAGAGGAACCCGCCCGACATCATCGCATGCCCGCGCGGCTCGAAGCACAGCCCCGTGCGGATCCAGTCGAACCGCGCGAGGAAGTCCTGCCGGCGCTCCGACATCGACGCGCCCTTCAGCAGCGGCGCGCCGCCCGCGACGAGCCGCACCGGGTTGCCCGCGGTGTGGCCGTCGATACAGAAGAAGGTGTGGCGCATCGCGGTCGATCCGGTCTTACGCGGCCTTTGCGGGCGCGAGCGAGGGGCGCGTTTCGGCGGCCTTCTCGACCATCGCGATCACCTCGGCACGGCGCGCGCCGACGAGCGGATAGCGCGGCGGCAGCACGCGCTCCGATCCGCGCCCCATGACCTGCTCGGCGAGCTTGATCGACTGGACGAGATCATGCTCCGCATCGAGATGGAGGAGCGGCATGAACCAGCGATAGATCTCTATCGCCTTGGCATGGTCGCCGCGCTGGAACGCGCGGACCAACTCGACCGATTCCTTGGGGAACGCGTTGGTGAGCCCGGAAACCCAGCCCTGCGCGCCCAGATACATGCCCTCGAGCGCGACGTCGTCGAGCCCCGCGAAGAGTACGAAGCGATCGCCGAACATGTTGCGGAAATCGGTGAAGCGGCGCGTGTCGGGCGACGATTCCTTGATCGCGACGATGTTGGGCACGTCGACCAGCATCTCGAGCACGTCGGCGTCGATCGTCGTGCGATAGGCGGGCGGATTGTTGTAGAGCATGATCGGCAGCGCCATGCTCTGCGCCACGCCCTTGAAATGCGCGGCGAGTTCGTGCGGCTTGGGCACATAGACCATCGGCGGCAGCAGCATCAGCCCATCGGCGCCGGCCCTCTCCGCGGCTTGCGCATAGGCGACCGCGCGACGGGTGTCATATTCTGAGACACCGGTTACCACGGGAATCCGACCATCGACGACCTCGACGATCGCGGTCAGGACTTCTACCTTCTCCTCGAAGGTCAGCGAATTGTTCTCGCCGACGGTGCCGAGCGCGATCAGGCCGGTGACGCCGTCGCGGATCAGATCGTCGACGACGCGCTGCGTATCGGCGATGTCGATCGTCATGTCTTCGCGGATCTGGGTCGTCACTGCGGGGAACACGCCCTGCCAATCGATCGTCATGCTATCGTCCTGCATCTTGTTTCTGAATACCGTATACGATAATGAGTGAGCATGTGCAATAACAGTTTGGCTTGCCGATGACGTTTTGTGTGATCGGCGGGGGCATCGTCGGACGGTCGATCGCGTTGTCCCTGGCTCGTCGCGGCGAAGCGGTGACGCAGCTTGATCCCGCGACCGACCGAAGTGCCGCATCGTGGGGCAATGCGGGGCATATCGCAACCGAGCAGGTCGCGCCGCTGGCGTCGATCGCGACGATCCGGTCGATGCCGCGTCGGCTGTTCGTACGCGGTGGCGCGCTGGACCTGCCGATCGCGATGGTGGCGGCTTGGCTGCCGTTCTCGGTGCGGCTGATGGCAGCGGCACGACCGGCGCGGTTCGCGCGCGGGTCTGCAGCGCTGCGCGGGTTGCTGGCGGAGGCGATGCCGGCGTGGCGGCGCGCGGCGGAGGCGATCGGGCGCGGGGATCTGCTGCGCGAGGATGGGCATTTCGTGACGTGGGAAAGCGCGGCCAGCGGTGCGGCGGGGCGTCGCGCGTGGCAGGCGGCCGAGACTGGGACGGCGCGCGTCGGCGAGGTCGGCGAAGAGGAGATGGCGAGGTTGCGCGCGCTGTCGCCGCACGTCGTCGATGCGGTCCGGTTCGTGGGGAGCGGGCAGGTGGCGGACCTCGGCGCGCTGGCGGCGGCGCTCGACGATGCGCTGGCGGCAGCGGGGGTGCGCGTGGTGGCGCAGGCCGGGGCCTTGCGGCGCGTCGGCGCGCGCGTCGTGGTGGAGGGCATCGAGGCGGACCGGGTGATCGTCGCCGCAGGGATCGGATCGCGTGGCGTGATGGCGGCGGCGGGGCACCGCGTGCCGCTGATCGCGGAGCGCGGCTATCATGTCCGCGCGTCGGCCGCGGGATGGCCTGCGGACCTGCCGCCGGTGGTGTTCGAGGATCGCTCGATCATCGTCACGCGCTATGCCGACAGTGTCCAGATCGCGGGGTTCGTCGAGTTCGGGCGCGCCGACGCGCTCGCAGACCCGCGCAAATGGGCGCGGCTGGAGGCGCATGCGGCGGCACTGGGGCTGCCGGTCACCGGGCCGTTCCGGCGGTGGATGGGCGCACGGCCGACGCTGCCCGACTATCTGCCCGCGATCGGGCGCTCGCGCCGCGCGGATAATCTCTATTATGCGTTCGGGCATCAGCATCTGGGGCTGACGCTGGGGCCGGTGACGGGCGAACTGGTCGCCGCGCTGGCGACGGGGGAGACGCCCGCGATCGATCTATCGCCGTTCGACGTCGAGCGGTTCTGACAGGAGTGACCATGACCATCGGAACGTCCGACGCCGCGACCGAACTCGCCGCGATCCGCCCGCCCGCGACGCGGGTGCCCGCGATCGGCGCGGAAGAGTATCGTGCGCGGCAGGACAGGGCGCGCGCGCTGACCGCCACGCTGGGAGCCGGAGCGCTGCTGGTGCATGCCGGGCCGAGCCTGCGCTATTTCACGGGCGTGCCGTGGGGAGCGACCGAGCGGATGGTGGCGTTGCTGCTGCCCGTTGAGGGCGAGGCGATCGTGGTGTGCCCGCGGTTCGAGGCGGGGACGCTGGAGGCGGACCTGGCGGTTCTCGCGGACCTGCGGTTCTGGGAGGAGGACGAGAGCCCCGTCGCGCTGGTCGCGGATGCGGCGCGGGGCATGGGAATGATCGCGGTCGATCCGTTGCTGCCGTTCGGCTGGGGTGAGGCATTGCGGGCGGCGGGGCTGGCGCTGGTCGACGGCGCGGCGGCGATCGACGGGTGCCGTACGGTGAAGTCGGCGGCCGAGATCGCGTGCCTCGCCGAGGCGAAAGCGATGACGCTGGAGGTGCAGCGCCGCGCGGCCGCGATCCTGCGGCCGGGGATTCTGGCGAGCGAGGTGGTGCGATTCATCGACGCGGCGCATCATGCGATCGGGGGCGGGGGCTCGTATTTCTGCGCGGTGCAGTTCGGGCGCGCGACCGCGTTTCCGCACGGGTTGCCGGGGGACCAGTCGCTGGAGGAGGATCAGCTCGTCCTGATCGATACCGGCTGCCGCGTGCACGGCTATCATTCGGACATCACGCGAACCTATGCGTTCGGCAGCGTCGCGCAGGAGATCCGCGACGTGTGGGAGATCGAGCACGCGGCGCAGGCGGCGGCGTTCGCGGCGGTGGCGCCGGGGGTGTCGTGCGAGGCGGTGGATGCGGCGGCACGGGCGGTGCTGGAGCGCGCCGGGCTGGGGCCGGACTATCGGCTGCCGGGCCTGCCGCATCGCACCGGGCACGGGATCGGCCTTGCGATTCACGAGCCGGCCTATCTGGTGCGCGGGGACCGGACGGTGCTGGCGCCGGGGATGTGTTTTTCGAACGAACCGATGATCGTGGTGCCGGACCGGTTCGGGGTGCGGCTGGAGGATCATTTCCATGTGACCGGGGAGGGGGCGGCGTGGTTCACCGCGCCTCAGGCGTCGATCGATCGGCCTTTTGGATAGAACCGCCTGATCTCCGTTCGCACGGAGCGTGTCGAAGCCTGTCCCGAGCGCCTGCGTTGACAGGCAGTCGAAGGGGGCTGCCTTTCTTCTCCATCGTAAGGAAAAGAAGAAGAGCAGTGCTTCGACACGCTCAGCACGAACGGAAGAGGGGGCAGCGCGTCCTCACTTCAGCGGGTATGGCCCTTTGCCGCCTTCGGCGATGAAGCGGACGGTACGTTCGTCGATCACCGGCAAGGGGACCGAGCCGAGGTTGAGCATCGCGTCGTGGAAGGCGCGGATGTCGAATTTGGGGCCGAGTGCCTTTTCCGCCTTCGCGCGGTTCGCGAGGAAGGTGAGTTCGCCCATGTAATAGCTCAGCGCCTGTCCCGGCCACGCGATGTAGCGATCGACCTCGGTCGTGATCTCGTGGTTCGAGAGCGCGGTGTTGTCGCGCAGATAGGCCTGCGCCTGTTCACGCGTCCAGCCCCTGGCGTGGACGCCGGTGTCGACCACCAGCCGCGCGGCGCGCCACATCTGGTAGCTCAGCATGCCGAACAGCTCGTACGGGGTTTCGTACATCCCCATGTCCTCGCCCAGCGCCTCGCAATAGAGCGCCCAGCCCTCGCCATAGGCGGAGATATAGGTGTCGCGGCGATATTCGGGCAGGTCGGTGAGCTCCATCGCCAGCGGCATCTGGAAGGCGTGGCCGGGCGCGCTTTCGTGGAGCGTCAGCGCAGGCAGCGAATAGAGCCCGCGCGAGGGCAGGTCGTAGGTGTTGACGAGGTAGACGCCGGGACCGCCGCGCCCGCTGGTGTAGAAGGGCGCGATCTCCGGCGCGACGGGGATGATCGCGAAGCGCATGCGGGGCAGGTGGCCGAACCAGTCGCTCGCCTTGCCGTCGAACGTCTTGGCGATCCACGCCGCGCGATCGAGGAGCGCCTGGGGAGTCTTGGCGTAGAATTGCGGATCGGTGCGCAGGAAGTCGAGGAAGGAGGCGAGGTCGCCCTGCCACTTCACCTGCTTCATCACGTCGTGCATCCGCGCCTTGATCTTCGCCACCTCGGCCAGGCCGAGCGCGTGGATCTGGTCCGCGGTCATGTCGCGGGTGACGTATTCGCTGATCTTGGAGGCGTAATAGGCCTTGCCGTCGGGCATCGCATAGGCGCCGAGCGTGGTGCGCGCGCCGGGGATGTATTCGGTGCGCAGGAAGGCGAGCAGCTTGGCATGCGCGGGAACGACCGCGGCAGCGATGACGCGCTTCGCCTCGGCGCGCAGCGCAGCCTGTGTGGCGGCTGGGATCGTCGCGGGCATCTTCCTGAAGGGCGCGTAGAAGGGCGATTCCTCACCCGCGCCGGCTTTCACGACCTGATCGACGCCGGCGTCGCGGCCGTCGAGCGTGATCTTCGGCTGGGTGAAGCCGCGCTTCATTCCGGCGCGCATGTTGACGATCTGCTGGTCGTAATAGCGCGGCATCTCGGCGAGCTGCGAGAGGTAGGCGCGATACTCCGACTCGGTCCGGTAGGTGTCGCGTGCCATGCCGGCGAGCCCGCCCCAGAAGCTGCTGTCGGCGTTGAGCGGCTTCTCGTATTCGCGGTAGCGCTGTTCGGCGAGCAGCGCGTCGAGCTGTGCCTTGTAGACGAGATAGTCGGTGCGGACCGCGGGCGAGAGCGTCTTCGGATCGATCGCGGCGAGCGCGGCTTCCGTCTCGGTCCAGCGCTTGAGCTTGGCGGCCTGTGTCGCGGGGCCGACATCGGGGAGGCCGCGGCGTTCGCCCTTGGGGGTGTCCTCGTCCATCCCGCGCAGCGTCTTGCGCCAGGCGTATTCGCCGTCGGACAGCGCCTTGAAGCGTGCGTCGGCACTGGTCGAGGCGGCGGGGGCCGGCTGGACCTGCGCGGCGAGCGGGCAGGCAGTTGCGGCGAGCAGCGTCGCCAGAATCCAGGGCCGAATGGTCATGCCGCGTCCTTCACTACAGTTTCGATGTCGTCGATCAGCTTACGCGAAATCCACACGCCGTCGCGCTCGCTGATCGCGCGCGCGGCGTGGCGGCGCGACCCGGGAAGGCGCGCGCCCTGCGCCTCGATCCCGGCGAACACCGCTTCGGCGCGCGACAGGTTCGCCGCGACCGCGTCGCCGAGGAAGCCCGCGGGATCGATCGCGAGAATGAGTTCGCCGCCGAGCGGGGAGGCCTTCATGCCGCGATCGATCGCGATCGATTCCGTGCTGGTCAGGTCGCCGATCAGCGGGCCCGCGATCAGCTCGACCATCGTCGCGAGCGCGGAGCCCTTGTGCCCGCCGAAGGTGCGCATCGCGCCGGCCAGCACCGCTTCCGCATCGGTCGTCGAAGACCCATCGGGGGCGTGGCCCCAGTTCTCGGGGACGGCCTTGCCGGCGCGGCGATGCAGCTCGATCTCGCCGCGCGCGACCATGCTGGTGGCGAAATCGAAGACGAACGGCGTGTCGCCGGGGCGCGGCCAGCCGAACGCGATCGGGTTGGTGCCGAACAGCGGCTTCGTGCCGCCCGCGGGCGCGACCCAGGCATGGCTGGGGGTGAAGGCGAGCGCGACGAGGCCGTCCGCGACCAGCGCCTCGATCTCGGGCCAGAGCGCGGCGAAATGGACGATGTTGTTGAGCGCGAGCGCGGCGATGCCGTTGGCGCGTGCGGTTTCGACTAGCGCTTCGCGGCCCGTCTCGAACGCGAGTTGCGCGAAGCCGCCGCCGCCGTCGACGCGGACGAGGCCGGGCTTCGGCCGGGTGAGAACAGGGATCGCTGCGGGATCGACCGCGCCTTGCGCGACGCTGTGCGCAGCGACGAGCAGGCGGTAGATGCCGTGCGACCCGCAGCCGTCGCGCTCACCCGCGACCATCGTCTCGGCGACCGCGTCGCGGTGCTCCGGGCTGAGCCCGACGCGCGCGAGCGTGTCGCGCGCGAAGGTGCGGACCTGCGCCAGCGTCATGTGGACGGTGTCGGTCATGCGGTGGGTAGCGGCTTCGCGGTGAAGATGCGGACGCCGAAGACCGGGCCGGCGCTGTTCCTGTCGTGCGGCACGAAGCGGACCTTCACCTGCGCCTTGCCGCGCGTCAGCGGTTCGGGGAGCGGATAGTCGACGTCGAAGAACTTGCCGGGCTGGTCCGCGTCGAGCGTCTGCGTGGCGATGCGCTGGTTGTCGACGAGGATGTCGAAGCTGCGCTTGCGCTCGTCGCCCCAATAGGTGGCCTGGAGGATGAGCGGGCCGGGCTTCACCTTCATCGCGAATTCGAAGAAGCCGCCGGTGCGCGCGTCGCGCCCGTTCCGGCCGCGATAGACGAGCGGGTAGGAGATTTCGGAGGTCAGCGCGTGATCGCGTTCGGGCTGCATCTCGCCCAGGTGCATGACGTCGACCGACCGCGCGGCGATGTCCTTGGCCTTCGCCTGCGCAGCGAGGAAGGCGGCCTCCTCGGTCGACCATTGCGCATCGGTGAAGCGCCGGAAATAGACCGCGCTGCGGCGATCGTGCTGGCGGTAGAAGGGGACGAAGGTGAGATCGCCGGGGCGGATGAGGTTATCCGTCTGGTATTGCGCGGCCTCGGCGGCGACGGGGGTGAAGCGCGCGATCAGGTCGTCGCCGACCATCGCGGGATCGGGCTTGTCCCAGCTGCCGTCGGCGCGGCCGAGATCGCCCGCCATCACGAGCGGCCCGCGCAGCACCGCGACGGTCTGCGCGTCGCCGGGGGCGGATTCGAGGCGGAGGTCGAGCGGGAGGCGGATCGTGAGCGCGTCGCCGGCCTTCCACTTGCGATCGACGATCGCGTAGCCGCCCGCGCGCGCGGCCTCGACCGGCTTGCCGTTGACGAGGACGTCGGCGGACTTCGCCCAGCCGGGGATGCGCAGCGCGACCGGGAACGCACCGGGCTTGCCGAGCTTTGCGAAGGTGAGCGTCGCGGCGCCGTCGAACGGGTAGCCGGTGGCGAGCCCGAGGGTGGCGTCGCGGCTGGCCCAGGTCGCGTCGGCGGGAATGTAGAGGTTGACGATCAGCGTCTCGCCACCGTCCCAGAAGATCGATTCGCCATGCTTGGCGTGGCTTTCCATGCCGGTGCCGACGCAGCACCAGAACTCCTCGCCGTCGAGCGCGCTGTACTCGCGCTTCGCGCCGGTCATCAGCGGGGTCATGTAGGTGAAGCCGCCGTTGACGGGCTCCTGCTGCGCCATGACGTGGTTGAGGTGCGCGCGTTCGTAGAAGTCGAACAGCGCGCCGTCGGGCTGCCACGCGTAAAGCTGACGCGTGAGTTTGAGCATGTTGTAGGTGTTGCAATGCTCGCACGTCTGTTCGGTGATGTGCTGCGCGATCGTGTCCGGCGCGGAGAAATACTCGCGGTCCGCGTTCCCGCCGATGACGTAGCTGTGGTGCTTCGTCACGCGCTCCCAGAAGAAGCGGGCGGCGGTGGCATAGTCGACGCGTCCGGTGATGTCGTGGAGGCGGGCGAGGCCGATGAGCTTGGGCACCTGCGTATTGGCGTGGATGTTCGCCAGCTCGTCGTGCTTCTGCGTCAGCGGATCGAGCACCTTCTTGTGGTAGATGCGCTCGGCGAGCCTGAGCCAGCGCGCGTTGCCGGTGCGTGCGTGAAGCTCGGCGAAGCTCTCGTTGAGGCCGCCATGCTCGCAGGCGAGCATCGTCTGGACCTGATCGTCGGTGAGCGCGGCGAAGACGGTGTCGATATAGGCGCCGAGACGCGTGGCGATCGCCATCGCCTTCGGGTTCGGGCCGACGTGATCGATGACGTCGAACAGCCCGGTGTAGAGCTTGTGCCAGTTGTAATAGGGCACCCAGCAGCCGTTGAGATCGAACCCGGCGGAGCGGATGTCGCCGCGCATGATCTCCGGGAAGATCTCCTTGCCGTCGACGATCGTGCCGTCCTTGCGCTTGCGGGTGAAGCCGGCGACGTAGCCGTCGGGCGCCTGGCACTCGGCGAGCTGGTCGACGATGTAGGCGGTGCGCGTCGCGCAGTCGGCGCAGCCGGTCTGCGCGTGCGTGAGGGCGAGGCCGGAGAGGTAGTGGCCTAGCGTATGGCCCGCGATGGTGTCGCTTTCCCAGCCGCCATAGACCTTGGCCTTGGGCTTGAGCCCTGCGAACTGGCGGAAATTGTGGAGGAGGCGATCCGGCTCCAGCCGTAGCAGATACGCGCGATTGACGTCGACCGCGTGCGCGAAATCCGACGGGCGCAGGCGGACCGCGGCGAGCGGGAAGGGCTTCGCGGTCGCGGGCATCGCGGTGGCGAGCGTCTTCGCCGCAGCGGGCAGCGCAAGCAGCGGCGCGGCGGCGCCGGACATCAGCCCGGTCTTGAGGAAGGTTCGGCGCGCGATCGACATTTCCATCTCCAACGAATACTGTATACGATACGCCTGCCGGCCGGGGTGTCAACCGGTGACAGGGGATCGAGGGAGGGCAGCTGCGGTGCGTTTAGCGAGACTTTTGCCGGGGTTGCTGCTGATGTCCACCGCCGCGATCCTGCCCGCGGCGGATTCGTCGCGGGTCGAGACTGCGCCGGCGGCGGACCGGTATGTCGTCGGGGGGCTGTCACTGGCGTTGCGGCGCGACACGCAGACGCTGGCGTCGCTTTCGCCGGTCACGGAGGCGGGGTTCGACTTCGTGCCGAGCGGGCGGGCGACGGAGCGGCGCGGCGACGGGTTCGTCCATATCGGCGACGTGAACATCCGGCTGCGCGTGGCGGACGGGGCGTGGCAGGACTTTGCGTCCGCGCGGGCGCGGCGGCCGATCCGGGCGCTGCCGGCGGGCGGCGAGACGATCGCGCGCGCGGATATCGCGGCGACGATGGGCGCGGGGTTTCCGCTGGGGATCGAGCGGGCATGGATACGCGAGGGCGGGGCGCCGGCGATGCGCCTGACGCTGTCGAACCCGGGGCGGACGGCGATCGAGATCGGCGCGCTGGGGCTGCCGATGGTGTTCGACAACATCATCACCGACCGCACGCTGGAACAGGCACACGCGCAGGCGAGCTTCGTCGATCCGTATATCGGGCAGGATGCCGGCTATCTGCAGGTGACGCGGCTGAACGGGAAGGGACCCGCGCTGCTGGTGGTGCCCGAGCGCGCAACGCCGCTGGAGGCGTATCGGATCATCCATGAGGCGGGGAAGGCGCCGGCGGGGGACATCTTCACCGACCGGACGAAGCGGCAGCAGACCGCGGAAGGCTTCTACGACTGGATGGTCGCGACCAAGGCGATGGCGGCGCGCGAGTGGAAGGGCGCAGGCGCCCCGTGGAACGCGCCGACGGGCTTCGTGCTGAAGCCCGGCGAGCGGCGGACGTTCGGCGTACGCTTCGTCGCGTCGCCAGCGATCCGCGCGATCGACGCGACGCTGATACAGGCGCGGCGGCCGGTCGCGATCGGGATCCCGGGCTATGTGGTGCCGACCGACAGCCCGGCGGACCTGTTCGTGAAGGCGCCGTCCGCAGTCCGCTCGGTCGCGGTGTTTCCGGCCGATGCGCTGACGCTGACGAAGGTCGCCGGGCCGGCGGGGTGGGCGCGCTATCGGGTGACGGGCACCGGCTGGGGCCGCGCGCGGGTGGCGCTGACCTATGCCGACGGCAGCGTGCAGACGGTCCATTACTATGTGACGAAACCGCTGGCGCAGGTGTCCGCGGATCTGGGCCGGTTCGCGACGACGAAGCAGTGGTTCGACGATGCCGCCGATCCGTTCAAACGGAGCCCTGCGATCCTGACCTATGACCGGCAGGCGAACCGGATCGTAACGCAGGACCAGCGCGTGTGGATCGCGGGGATGAGCGACGAGGGCGGCGCGGGCGCGTGGGTCGCGGCGGCGATGAAGCAGCTCGACCATCCCGATGCGGGCGAGATCGCCAAGCTGGAGCGGATGATCGACGAGACCGTCCTCGGCAAGCTGCAGGTGAAGGACGGCGCGCAGGCGGGGGGTGTGAGGAAGAGCCTGTTCTGGTACGACCCGAAGGCGTTCGCGGGCTATTACGACACGGGTATCGACTGGTCGACCTGGGCGTCGTGGGACAGGAAGCAGGCCGACGATCTGGGCCGGTCGTACAATTATCCGCACGTCGCGGCGGGGCATTGGGTGCTGTACCGGCTGGCGCGCGACCATGTCGGGCTGGTGACGCGGCACGACTGGCGCTGGTATCTCGGCTGGGCGCACAGGACGACGGTCGCGATGATGCGCGATGCGCCGCATTATGCGCAGTTCGGGCAGATGGAGGGCGAGGTGTTCCTCGAGATCCTGCTCGACCTGAAGCGCGAGGGGATGACGAAGGAGGCCGCGGAGGTCGAGGCGCTGATGAAGGCGCGCGCGGATCACTGGCGGACACTGGCCTATCCGTTCGGCAGCGAGATGGCGTGGGACTCGACCGGGCAGCCGGAGGTCTATGCGTGGATGCGCTATTTCGGGCACCCGAAGGAGGCCGCGATTACGCGCGAGGTGATCCTGGGCTATGATCCCACCGTTCCGCACTGGGGCTATAACGGCAATGCGCGGCGCTATTGGGACTTCCTCTATGGCGGCAAGACCAAGCGGATCGAGCGGCAGCTGCACCATTACGGATCGGCGCTGAACGCCGTTCCGCTGTTCGACGCGTATCGCCGCGATCCGGGCGACCTGCACCTGCTGCGCGTCGCCTATGGCGGGTTCATGGGGGGCATCACCAATGTCGACCGTGAAGGGTTCGCGTCGGCGGGGTTCCATTCGGAGCCCGACGTGATGGACTGGGATCCGCTGACCGGTGACTATGGAATGGGGTATTTCGGGCATGCCTATGCCGCGGCGACCTATCTGGTGAACGATCCGGTGCTGGGCTGGCTGGGGTTCGGCGGGATCGTGCGGGAGATGGGACGCGAGGCGGGCGGGGCGATCGACATCGTGCCGCATGACGGCGCGCGGACGCGGCTGTTCGTGGCGCCGGCGGGGCAGTGGATCACGCTGTCCGCGGGAACGATCGCCAGCGCGCGATGGATGCCGGGGGCGAAGCGGATCGAGCTGACGCTCGATCCCGCGACCGCGTCCACGCCGGTCGCGCGGGTGTCCGTCGAGGCACCGGCGGAAGGCGCGGCGTGGCGACCCGATGTCGGTACGCTCGAGCGCGGCGCCTATGCGGTTCCGCTGCGGACCACCCCCCTTACGATCACGCTGGAGGCTCGCTGATGGACCGTCGTCAATTCCTCGCGGGCTCTGCCGCGACCGTGGCCGCTGCGCCGATTGCTGCGCAGCAATGGCCGCTTCGCGCAGTACCGGCAGGGGTGGCTGCGCTGCCCGTCGTCGCGCGGTTCGCGACCGACGACGGGGCTTGGGCGGTGCATGAGGACCTGTCGTCGCGCGACGGGATGCTGGCGCTGGTGCGCGGCGACCGCGCGGTGCTGCTGCCCAAGCGGACCGAGGCGATGCATGCGACCGCGAAGCCCGCCTATCTGGGGATGGAGCTGAAGGCGATCGCGATGGCGGGGGCGGACCTGCTCGCCGACGCGCTGCTGGCGGGCGGGGGCGATCCCGATCCGGCGCGGGTGCGCGATGCCGCGCCGCCGTCGGGATCGGACTTCGACGCGGCGAAGCTGGGCGCGCGACTGGGGTGGACCAGCTTCGTCGGGACGCGGCATGCGGGCGACACGATGCCGGTGTTCCCGAACGGGCGGACGCGCGGCTATCGGCCCGAGCATGCGTTTGCGGCGCTGGAGGGCGACGCGGGCGCGAAGACGCGGTTCGAGGGGCTGCTCGGCGGGTGGCTGCCCGCGGTGCACAAGGCGATCCCGATCGCGGAGGGCAGCTGGTACGACCTGATCGTGTTCGCCGATGTCGATGCGACCGATCCGCTGGTCGTCCAGACGTGGCATCGGACGGTGCGCGTCGAGAAAGGGCGCGCGGTCGAGACGCATTACGGCCACAGCTATGCGCCGTTCCCGCCGCGGCGGACGAACCCGGGGGCGGCGGAGTTCTATCGCGCGCTGCTGCGCTTCGCGGGCGCGTGGCATGGCGAGCTGGCGGACCTGGCGCCGGTGTCGCTGCCCGATGCCGTCTATCCCGACATGGTCGCGCATGCGTTCGCCAAGGAGATCGTCGTCCGGCCCGGCGGGACCTATCCGAAATACGGCGTGGTCGACCGCGACTATTTCGGCCCGGAATATGACGGGTTCCAGGATACATTCACCTCGTCGCTCTACGCCAATCTGGAATGGGGGCGGTTCGCGCAGGCCAAGGCGGTGATCGACCAGTATTTCGACGTGTTCGTCGGCGACGACGGGATGTGCAACATGCGCGGGCCGGAGGTGGCGCAGTTCGGGCTGACGCTGTCGCTGGTCGCACGCTACCTGCGCTATACCGGGGACGTCGCGGGGGTAGCGCGGATCAAGGGCAAGGTCGCGGCGACCGCGGCGATCCTGGTCGAACTGCACGAGGCGTCGCTGAAGCTGGCGAAGGGCGATCGCGGCCATGGATTGCTCCATGGGTGGAGCGAGTCCGACGCGTGCCTGCACCCGGATCCGATGCTGTGGTGGAAGCCGTACTGGAACAACAGCGCGTGGGCGGTGCGCGGGTGGCGCGACATCGCGCGGGCGTGGCCGGCGCTGGGCGAGACGCAAGCGTGGGCGACGCGGGCGGACGCGCTGGAGGCGCATCTGGTGACGCGGATGCGCGCGGCGGTGCGGCGTGACCTGACGCCCGCGTATCTCGGGCCGCTGCCCGGGGCGACGGGGACGTGGCGCGAGGCGCTGTCGACGGGCAAGCGCAGCGAGCAGGGCTGGTCGCATCGCGTCTATGCCGAGCTGTTGCAGGCGGACGTACTGCCTGCCGATCTCGCCAACCTCGTCGCGGATTGCGTGCGCGGGCATGGGGGGACGTGCATCGGGGTGACCGCGAATTTCGCGCCCGCCAACGCGACGTACCGCGACCAGCTTGGGTTCATCTCCTACGGGCATGCGCGCGCGCTGCTGCGGCTGGGGCGGGTCGAGGAGTATCTGCTGTTCCTTCATTCGCACCGGTTCCACTCCCACTCGCGCGGGAGCTGGGTGGCGGGCGAGGTGTCGGGGGTCACGGGGGACCTGCCGCTGTTCTGCATCCCCGCGCAGCTGACGATCCCGTTGCTGGTGCGCTGGATGCTGGCGATCGAGGACGACGATGCGGACCGGCTCGAGCTGGGGCTGGGGGTGCCGCGCGCGTGGTTCGCGGGCGGGGAGACGATCGCGCTCAGGCAGGCGCCGACGCGGTGGGGGCGGGTCGACTATGTCACGCGGTATGATGCGGGGGCGAAGCGGGCGACCGCGTCCGTTGCGTTCGGCGCGCGGGGGCCGGCGGAGGTCCGGGTGCGCTTCCGGTTGCCCGAGGGGGTTCGGGTGGCGTCGGCGAGCGTGAACGGGCGGGCGGTTCGGATGGCCGGTGATGTGGTCGTGCTGGACGCGCGGGCCGGGGGGCGGTTCGAGGTGGAGGTTCGGACGGTCTAGCGCGGGCCGCCCTTCCTCTCCCCCAAAGGGGAGAGGAAGGGTGTTGTTACCGGGCGTTCCAGTCGGTCAGGCCTTCGCCGCGCAGGGTGCGCAGGAAGAAGTCGTACTGGCGGCGCATCGCGTAGGGGACGGGGCCGTTGGTGCGGCCCGCCCCATGCTCGCCGTTGGGGATCGTCAGCAGCTCGAAATCCTTGTTCGATCGGATGAGCGCGTCGACGACCTGCATCGTCGAGGCGGGATCGACGTTCGAATCCTGCTCGCCGACTACCAGCATCAGCTTGCCCCTGAGCTTGCTGGCGTGGACGACGCCCGAGGCGGCGAGATAGGACTGGTCGACCGGCCAGCCGAGCCATTGTTCGTTCCAGTCGATCTTGTCCATGCGGTTGTCGAAACAGCCCGCGAAGGCCACCCCCGCCTTGTAGAAATCGGGATGGAAGAGCAGCGCGTCGAGCGTGTTCTGCCCGCCCGCCGAACCGCCATAGATGCCGACGCGCGTCAGATCGAGCGACGCGTCCTTCGCCGCCAGCGCCTTCATCCATGCGATCCGGTCCGGAAAGCCCATGTCGTCCATGTGTTTCCACGCGACGTCGTGGAACGCCTTGGAGCGGTTGGCGGTGCCCATGCCGTCGATCATCACGACGACGAAGCCGAGATCGGCGAGCTGCTGCATGCCGACCACCTTGTCGCCGCCCGAGAAGCCGGTGAGCGGCGAGAATGCCTTGGGCACGAAACTGTCGTGCGGACCGGCATAGATGTTCTCGATCACCGGATAGCGCTTCGCCGGATCGAAGTCGCGCGGGCGAACGACGATGCCGTAGATGTCGGTCGCGCCGTCGCGGCCCTTGGCGGTGAAGCGTTCTGGGGGCTTGAAGCCCGCGGCGGTGAGTGCGGTGATGTCGCCGGTTTCGAGACTGGCGATCAGGCGACTGTCGGCGGCGTCGTGGAGTTCGGCGCGCTCGGGCAGGTCGGTGCGCGAATAGACGTCGACATAGCGCGTCATGTCGGGGGAGAACGTAAGCTCGTGCGTCGCGTCCACGGTCGTCAGCGGGGTGAGGTTGCGGCCGTCGAAATCGACGCGGAACCAGTGTTTGTAATAGGGGTCCTGCCCCGGCACGACGCCGCTGGCGGAGAACCAGATGCGGCGCTTCGCATCGTCGATCTTGGCAATGTCGCGGACGAGCCATTGGCCTTTCGTGATCTGCGTCTTCACGCGGCCGGTGGTGGCGTCGACGAGGTAGAGGTGGCGCCAGCCGTCGCGCTCCGACGCCCAGATCAGCTCGCGGTCGAGCCCGTTCACCTCGTGCCCGAAGATTCGGTCGCGGAAGACGAAGGTCTTCGGGTCCTCGCTGACCGCGACGTGCGGCGCGGCGGTCGCGGCATCGACGGCGATGATGCGTGCCTGACCGAAGCCGCGGCGGATATACTGGAAGGCGAAGCTGCGCGAGTCCTTCCGCCAGTTTGGCGGGGTCAGGTAATAGGGGTTCGGGAAGGTCGCGTTGGCGACGTCGACTTGCGCGCCGCCAGCGACGGTGAAGAGGACGGGCTGTTCCTGATCGACCGCGTCGCCGGGCTTGGGATAGAGTTGCTGCGCGACTTCGGGATGGAGGCGGCCGGGGGGCGACGAGACAACGCGGGTCACCATCCGGGCATAGCCGGGACGGACGCGGTAGACCGCGATATGGCGGCCGTCGGGGGACCAGGCGATCGTCTCGGGATCGTAGAAATTGGCCGCCGACCCGTCCTGGCTGCGCCATGTCTCGCGGCCGGTGGCGCGATCGCGGACGACGAGATTGTCCTCGACCACCAACGCCTCGAGCGTGCCGTCCGGGGAGGGGCGGGGATGGTTGTCGGCGGGCTGGCGGAGGTCGCGGACGACGCCGAAACCGCGCTCGCGGGGCTGGGGGCCGGGATCGACGCGGGTGCAGACAGGGGTGACGAGCGTGCAGCGGACCTCGCCGCGGCCGGCGGGCATGACGATCGCGGTGCGTGCGTCTACATAGGCGAAGCGGTCGAACGGCAGGCGGAGCGGATCGAGGCGATCGCCGAACGCCTTCGCGATCGCGGCGGCGTCGAAGGCGGCGCGCTTCGCCAGCGTCTGCGCATCGACGTCGACGAAGGCGAAGCCGCCGGGGACGGTCTTGCGATAGTGGAAGTGGCGGCCATCCTCGTCCCACTGCACCGCGCCGGCGATATCGCGGGTGAGCCATTCCCACTGGTCGCGCAGCGCGAGCGAGCGGTCGATGCGGGTGGCGACGGGGTCCTGCGCCAGCGCGGGCACGGCGGTGGCGAGCAGCAGGAGCGTGGCGAGCGTGCGTCTCACCGGTCGGCGCCGATCGTGAACGACCATGTCAGGGGCTTCAGGGGGGTGCGATATTGCATGTGGGGCCTTCCATCGAGGTTCCAGCCGGTGTCGCCGCCGACGCCCGATTGCAAGGCGTCGACCAGCAGCGTGCCGTCGCCGTGCGGGCGGATGTCCGAGCTGTGCGCCTGTCCCGGCGGCTTCATCGCGAGATCGGCATAGGGGAAGGCGAGCGCGGTGACCGCGAGCGGCTGCGCGCCCGTCACGCGCAGGCCGGTGCCGCCGCCGGTCAGCGCGATCCAGCGGACGTCCTGCTTCGCACCCGAATCCTGGGGGCGGGCATAGCCGTGATACTGGTCCGCCAACGTGCCGTCCCAGATCGCGATCAGCCCGCTGGTCTTGCGATCGGGATAGGTTTCGTGCGGGCCGCGGCCGAACCAGCGGACATGATCGAGCACGGGCGGGGTGGCGAAGGCGAGGCCGATGCGCTGCGGATCGGGGAGCGTGTCGCGGATCGGGGTGAACGCGACCTCGGCGCGGACGGTGCCATCGGTGGCCATCGTCCAGCGGGTGACCGTCTTGACCGAGCCGACGCCCATGTCGTGGCGGACGACGATCGCGGAGCCTTCGATCGCGACGTCGTCGACGCGGCGCTGCTCCGAGAAGACCTTCCACATCGCATGCGTCCTGGGGACGCCGGCGCCGTTGTCGTTGTCGGTGGGGGCGCGCCAGAAATCGGGCGCGCCGCCGGTCAGGAGCGTGCGGCCGCTGCGGCGGTAGTGGCGGACGAGGCCGGTCGCCTTGTCGATCGCGAGCGTCGCGTCGCCCGCGGACAGCGTGAGCGCGCCGTCCGCCTCGACCGGGGCGGGGCCGGGCGCGAACGGCGCGGGCGGACGTGGCGGCGTCATCGCGAACTGGTCCCATGCGACGACGTGGCCGGCGGGCACCATCGGGATCGTGCCCGCCCTGGCGCGGGCGCGGAGCACGACGACCTGTTCGGCGAGCCGGTCCTTGGACGCGGGGGGCAGGCTGGCGAAGGCGAGTTGCGCGAAGCCACCCGGCGCGACCTGCGGCGTCGCGATGGAGCCGTGTGCGACGGGGCGGCCGTCTTCGAGGGCCTCCCAGTCGAAGGTGAAGCCGGACAGGTCGATGTGATCGTGACGGTTGGTCACGCCGAAGCCGGTGCGGGTCAGGCTGAACGCGATCGGAGACTGGACCTTGGCGAGCTCGAAATATTCGGGATCGGGGGTGCGATCCGAGCGGATCACGCCGTCGCCGACGGGGCTGTCGTCGCCGCCTTTGTTTGGAAAGTCCGGGCCTTGAGCGAAATAGTCGCGGCCGGCCTTGTCCTTCAGGAGGATCGTCTGGTCGACCCAATCCCACACGAATCCGCCCTGGAGCTTCGGGTGCGTGCGGAACGTCTGCCAATAATCCGCGAAATTGCCGAGGCTGTTGCCCATCGCATGGGCGTATTCCGACAGGATCAGCGGCTGTTTCAGATCGGGCTGGTCCGCATAATCGGCGAGCTTCCAGATATCGTCGTACATCGGCGCGAAGATGTCGACATAGGCATTGGTGGGATGACGCCAGTTGCTCATGCTCCAGCCCAGGAAGCTGACGAGTCGCGATGGATCGCGCGCCTTCACCCATTTCGCCACCGCTTCGAAGCTGGTGCCGATGCCGGTTTCGTTGCCGAGCGACCAGAAGATGACCGAGGGGTGGTTCTTGTCGCGTTCGACCATGCGCTCGACACGATCGAGATGCGCGGAACGCCATGCGGGGTCGTTACCGAGCAGGACAGACGGGTCGTTGCCGCGTTCCTGCGAGAGGCTGAGATAGCCGTGGCTTTCGATATTGGCCTCGTCCATGATGTAGAGGCCGTATTCGTCGGCGAGATCGTACCAGCGCGGATCGTTGGGATAGTGCGAGGTGCGGACCGCGTTGACGTTCGCGGCCTTCATCAGCGCGATGTCGCGGCGCATCGTCGCTTCGGAGACGATGTGGACGGTGCGGGGATCGTGCTCGTGACGGTTGACGCCGCGGATCATGATGCGCTTGCCGTTCACGCGGACCTCGCCGCCTGCGATCTCGACGGTGCGGAAGCCGATGCGGCGGGTGGTCGCCTCGACGACGCGGCCGTTCGCGTCGAGGAGTTCGACGAGGAGGGTGTAGAGTTCCGGGGTTTCGGCCGTCCAGCAACGGACGGCGGGGACGGTCGCGTCGATCCGTGCGGTGGTGTCGGTGGTGGTGGCGTCGCGGACGAGGACTTCGGTCTTGCCGTCGAGCAGCGTGGTGCGGACGCGGGTCGCGGCGGGAATGCCGGCGAGGTCGACGGCGAGCGACAGGCGGCCGTCGCGGTAGCTTGGGTCGAGGCCGGCGCCGATCGACAGGTCGCGGATGTGTGTGGGCGGGGCGGCGTAGAGCGTGACGCTGCGCTCGATGCCGTTGACGCGCCAGAAATCCTGGTCCTCGAGATAGCTGCCGTCGGCATAGCGATAGAGCTCGATCGCGATCGTGTTGCGCCCCGGTCTTGCGGCGGCGGTGACGTCGAACTCGGCGGGAAGCTTCGAGTCCTCGGAATAGCCGATGCGCTGTCCGTTCACCCAGATGTAATAGGCCGCGCCCGCCGCGCCGATCGTCAGCAGCAGGCGACGGCCGGTGAAGTGCGGGGGGACGACGAAGTCGCGGCGGTATGCGCCGACTTCGTTGAGGCTGTGGTCGATCTTCGGCTGGTTGCGTGGGAAGGGATAGCCGCTGCCGACGAAGACCGGGCTGCCATGACCCTCGGCCTGGAGGATGCCGGGGACCTTCATCGTTCCCCAGGCGGAAACGTCGTAGGCGGGCTGCTCGAACCCGACCGGCCGGGTTTCCGGGGTGGGCGAGAGGCGGAAGCGCCAGTCGCCGTCGAGCGAGAGGTGGTAGCGTGATTTCGTCGCGTCGTTCGCGAGCGCGAGGCGACGCGTCTCGAACCCGGCGAAGGTGGCACGCATCGGCTCCGCGCCCTGGCGGATGATATCGGGACGCTCCCATTCGGCGGGTGGCGCGGGCGTTCCCGGTGACGTCTGGGCAAGCGCGGGGAGAGCGAGCGTCGAGAGGAGGAGTGCGAGCGGTCGGCAGGCGTGGCGCGGCATCGGGACTCCCGGGGGTAGCGGAACCGGCGGGCGATGGCGCCCACCGGTTCCAATCGTCATGCGGCCGTCAGAATTCGGCGTGGACGCCGAAGAAGAACGTCCGCCCGGCGACGTCGTAGACGCCGGGATAGGTGTTGCCGTTACCGAACGACGACAGCAACCCCGCCGCGATCGCAGGCGCATCGCGATCGAGGAGGTTGTTGACGCCCGCGCGCAGCGAGACCGCCTTGTCGAGCTTCGCGCTGACCGCGAGATCGAAGTAATTGTACGAGGGGATGCGCGCGTTCACGATATAGGCCGGGCCGGTCAGGAACGGGTCCTTCGTGTTGTTGGTCAGCGAGGTCGGGCCGATATAGCGCCAGTTGAGCGATACCGAGCCGAAGTTCGTCGGATCGGTCCAGGTGAAGCGCGCCTGGTGCCGCCATTCGGGGCTGGGCTGGCCGCAGGTGGGGCCGAACAGGCCCTTGCAGTCATAGGAGCCGAGGCCCGGCAGCGGTTCGGTCTTGAGCGCGTTGAGCCAGGTGCCGACCATCTGCGCGTCGAACCGGCCGATGCCGGTGGGAAGCGAATAGTTCGCGCCGACGTCGATCCCCGAGGTGGCGAGCGAACCGGTGTTCTGCGTCGTCGAGACGACATAGCCCTGTTCGCCGAACAGCACGCCGTTGCGCGGATCGCGCTTGAACAGCGAGCAGAAGAACGGATCCCCCGTCGCGACGCACTGGCTGATCGTCAGCGAGGCGGGCACCGAGCTGATATAGTCCTTCACCTTGATGTTGAAATAGTCGACCGACAGCGACAGGCGGGGGACGAAGCCGGGCTCGAACACGAGGCCCGCGGTGTAGGTGTCCGCCTCTTC
Source organism: Sphingomonas sp. Ell38C01 (assembly GCF_055231975.1). NCBI lineage: Bacteria > Pseudomonadati > Pseudomonadota > Alphaproteobacteria > Sphingomonadales > Sphingomonadaceae > Sphingomonas > Sphingomonas sp. Ell38C01. Next base: position 2,122,000 of record NZ_JBUYVA010000001.1, read on the forward strand.
GGGCTTGAGCGCGACGTTGCCGCCGCCGAGCGCGCTGCACACTTCGCTCGGGCATTCGATGATCCGTCCGTACTGCGCGGCGCTGACGCCTGTCAGCGCGCAGCGTGCGGCGCTCGCCGTCGGGGTGGCGCCGGCACAGGGATCCTGTGCGGCGACATTGCCGATCTGTTGCGCGCCGAACAGTTCCGCGATGTTCGGCGCGCGGATCGCGCGGTTGTAGCTGGCGCGCAGCCGCAGGTCGCGGACCGGGGCATAGGACAACTCGCCCTTGTAGGTGGAGATGCCGTCGCTGCGGGTGCTGTACTTCGAGTAGCGATAGCCGCCGGTGACGGTCAATTCCTGCGCGAACGGCTTGTCCTCGAGCAGCGGAACGCGGACTTCCGAGAAGAATTCGGTAACGTCGAACTTGCCCTCGCTCTCCTTGGTGCCCTTCTGGAGCGCCAGCGCGTCGGCGCGGAACTCCAGGCTCTCGCGACGATGCTCGACGCCGAGGACGAGGCCGATGCCGTGATCCGCCCAGGGGCTCTTGACGCCATACTCGCCGAGTTCCGCGGTGACCGCGCCGTTGAGCACCGTCTCCTTGTCGAGCCCGCGGGTGAAGGTGGGCGCATAGATATAGTTGAGGCCGGCCTGGCTGATCCCGGCGGCGCGGAACACGTCGATCGGGGCGCAGCGCGGATCGGTGTTGTCGACCACCGACTTGCAGGTCGGCACGCCGCCCACGCTGACGACCTGCAGCGCGCGATTGGCGCGGGTGGGATCGATGTCGTTCTGGTAGTTCTCGTTGAAGATCACCGTCGAGAACAGCGCGTTCAGGTCGTAGCGGATACCCTTGGCGACTTCGCCGCGCACGCCGCCGGTGACTCGGTAGTCGGTGTGGCGCAGATCGTCGCGACGCGGGAGCGCGTTGCCGCCGACCGGGCGGTAGCCGATGAACAGATCCTGCGACACCGTGCTGCTGCCGTAGTTGCTGCCGCACAGAAGCTGGCCCTGCTGCTGGCTGAGCAGCGGATTGTTGCAGTTGATCGTGAAGGTCGATCCCTGGAACAGTGCGGACGGCGCGACCTGTGAATTGGATCGGTCGTCCATGAACATGAAGCTGCCGTAGATCTCGGCTGCCGGAATCACCTCGTACTTGGCGAACGCGCCCGCGGTGTAGCGGGTGTCGTTGCGCTGGAAGTAGTTGAGCGGGCCATAATTGTACCGGAAGCTGGCATTGTACGGCACCCAGGTCTTGGCGCCGTCACGGGTGTTGTTGAAGCGCTGGCCCGCATTGGGACCGGTCAGCGGCTGGAACAGGCCATATTCGTTGTTGCTCGACCCGCCGCACAGGTGGGTCGCGTTGCCGGGCGCGGGATCGAGTCCACAGGCCGATACGTCGCGGTCGCCCTGCATGATCGGCCGGACATCGCGATAGCCGAAATAGGCGGTGACGTTGCCGCGGCCCTCGGCGAAGTTGGTGCCGAACGCGATGTTCGCATCGAAGCGCTGCCCATCGACAGGGGAGGGCAGCGCGTTCTGGTAACCGCTCGCGGCGATCAGGTTGCGGCGGCCGGCATTATCGTTGTGATGGTTCGAGAAGCCGTACTGCGCGTCCGCGACGACGCCGTTGAGATTGTCGCGCAGGATGAAGTTGACGACGCCCGACACCGCATCCGAGCCATACACCGCGGATGCGCCGCCGGTCACCACGTCGACGCGCTCGATCAGCGCGGACGGGATGAAGTTCAGGTCAGTCGCCTGGACCGGCAGCAGGCGCTGGCCGTTGACGAGGACCAGGTTCCGGTTGCTGCCGAGGTTGCGCAGGTTGAGCTTCGCGGTGCCGTCCGAGCCGTTCGAGACGTTCTCGTTCGCGTCCGGCGTGATCTGCGGCAGGCGGTTCAGCACGTTCTCGATATTGGTCGCGCCCTGGAGGCGGATCTCCTCGGCCTGGATCACGGTCGTCGGGCTGTTGCTCTGCGTCCCGTTCGTCTTCAGGCGCGTGCCGGTGACGGTGATCGAGTCGTCCTCGGTCGATGCTTGATCGGCCGACGCGGTGGATGTCTGCGCGGCAGCCGGAGACGCCAGCGCTATGGCGATCGCGGCGAGCGCGGTGGATTGGAAGAATCGATCGAATGCGATGCTCATGCTGGCCCCCTTTTGGTCTGCACGGTACATATACATTATACGATATGAACATTTCAAATATATTATACGATTAGGTTCGAGCGGGTTGGCTGGGTCGGGGCTATATCGCGCTCCGATGGAAATGGGGCGGCGAGGCCGGGTATCGATCAGCATAAAAGCCATCGAGGATCATAGCGTTTGACGGCACGGATCCGTCGAGGAAGAGTCGCGGGCAAGACATCGGACCGAACGATGCCGGACATGCAAACGCCCGGACTGTTTCCAGCCCGGGCGCCTGCGTGACGATCGCTCGTCAGCCCCCTTAAGTTGCTTCGGCCCGCGCGCCCATCTCTGAGCGGAGCTTCGAAGCGTCCCCGAACCACGGCCTGTTTGCCTGTGTGCCAGTGCGATTGTTGCTAGGCGCGACCGTTCCGGCTGTCGATGGAAATGAACGGGAGATAAACCGATTGCGGTGCCCCTGTGTCGAATCCGCAACAGACGTTGCCTCGAGGGCGACCGGGCCCTAATTGCGGCGTCATTCTTCCCTCCAGGCGACAGACCAGCGGCATGATCCTTTCCGCGTACGAGCGCATGATCGCGCGGCGCTATCTCCTGCCGGGCAAGGGGGAGCGGTTCATCGTCCTCGTCGCCGGGTTCAGCCTGGGCGCGGTGATGCTGGGCGTCGCCGCGCTCGTCATCGTGATGAGCGTGATGAACGGGTTCCGCGCGGAGCTGTTCGACAAGATCGTTGGGCTCAACGGCCACGCGGTGGTGCAGGGGATCGGCGGGCGCCTGCCCGACTGGCGCGAGATCGTGAAGGACGCCAAGGCGACGCCGGGGGTGACCGAGGCGCTGCCGCTGATCGAACAGCCGCTGATGTCGTCGTACAACGGCCGGGTCGAGGCGGTGCTGGTGCGCGGGATGCGCGTGGCGGACATCCGCGCGAACCGGACGATCCAGAACAAGGTGGTGGCGGGATCGATCGCGTCGATTACCACGGGCAGCAACAATGTCGCGATCGGCGCGCGGCTGGCGGAGGCGCTGGGCGCGACCGTTGGCTCCGAGATCTCGCTCATCAGCCCCCAGGGGCAGTCGACGCCGTTCGGCACGGTGCCGCGGATCGTGAACTATACGGTCGGCGCAGTGTTCGAGGTAGGCGTCTACGATTACGACAAGGCGTACGTCATCATGCCGATGGAGGATGCGCAGAGGCTGCTGCTGCTGGGCGATGCGGTCGGCATGGTCGAGGTGCAGACCGATAACCCGGACAATGTCGGCGCGATCCTGGCGCCGCTGGCGCGGCAGGTCGGCGACCGCGCGGTGCTGAGCGACTGGCGGCAGATGAACGCGCAGCTGTTCGAGGCGCTGGCGGTCGAGCGCGTGGCGATGTTCACCGTCCTGTGCATCATCATCCTGGTCGCGGCGTTCAACATCGCCTCCTCGCTCATCATGCTGGTGCGCGCCAAGACGCGGGACATCGCGATCCTGCGGACGATGGGCGCGACACGCGGCGCGATGCTGCGCATCTTCATGACGGTGGGGACGACGATCGGGGTGCTGGGCATCCTGCTGGGGCTGGGGCTGGGCTTCGTGTTCCTGTTCTTCCGGCAGGCGGTGGTCAATTTCGTCCAGTTCGTGACGGGGCAGAATCTGTGGGATCCCTCGATCCGCTACCTGACCGAGCTGCCGTCGAAGGCGAACCCGGTCGAGATCGTCGCGATCGTGCTCATCACGCTGCTGATGACGTTCCTCGCCACCGTCTATCCCGCCTTCAAGGCGGCGAGCACCGATCCGGTACAGGTCCTGCGCTATGAATAGTCCCGTCCTCCAGACCGCCGCACTGGCGCGCAGCTTCACGCAGGGGGGGGAGACGATCCACGTCCTGCGCGGCGTCGACCTGTCGGTCGCGCCGGGCGAGATCGTCGCGCTGCTGGGGCCATCGGGATCGGGCAAGTCGACGCTGTTGCAGGCGGTGGGGCTGCTCGAGGGCGGGTTCGAGGGATCGATCCGGATCGCGGGCGAGGAAGCGGCGAAGCTCGACGCGGATGCGCGGACGCGAGTGCGGCGCGACAGCCTGGGGTTCGTGTACCAGTTCCACCATCTGCTCCCCGATTTCAACGCGAGCGAGAATGTCGAGCTGCCGCAGCTGGTGCGCGGCACCGCGCGCGACGTGGCGGCGACGCGGGCGGCGGCACTGCTGACGGTGCTGGGGCTGGGGCATCGGCTGACGCACCGGCCCGCGCAACTTTCGGGTGGCGAGCAGCAGCGGGTGGCGGTGGCGCGCGCGCTGGCGAACCGGCCCGCGCTGGTGCTGGCGGACGAGCCGACGGGCAATCTCGACGAGGCGACCGCGGACGTGGTGTTCGCGGAGTTCCTGCGGCTGGTCCGCGAGGAGGGCTCCGCCGCGCTGGTCGCGACGCATAACGAGCGGCTGGCGGCGCGGATGGACCGGGTGGTGCGGCTGCATGAGGGCGTGCTGACGTGAGCGCGTGGCGGGATGCGCCGACGCTCGTCGGTCGCCACATGAAGCTGCGGCCGCTGGCGATCGGGGATCGCGACGCGCTGGTCGCCGCGGCGGCGGAGGGCGGGCTGTGGGATCTGTTCTACGCCAGCGTGTCGCAGATGAAGGACGCCGACGCGTTTTTCGCGCGGGTGTTCCGCGAGCGTGACTATGGGCGGGCAATGCCGTTCGCGGTGCTCGATGCGCAAGGCGTAGTCTGCGGGACGACGCGGTTCCTGCGGATGAACCCGGGCAACCGCCGCGTCGAGCTTGGCGGGACCTTCTATGCCAAGCGCGTCCAGCGGACGGGGGTGAATACCGAGGCGAAGCGACTGCTGTTGGCGCATGCGTTCGACGTGCTGGGGTGCCAGTGCGTCCAGATCCGCACCGATTTCCTCAACAAGGCGAGCCAGCGCGCGATCGAGCGGCTGGGCGCGCGGCGCGACGGCGTGCTGCGCGGGCACGAGGTGACCGCGGACGGGCGCTTGCGCGACACCGTCGTCTACAGCATTCTCGACCGCGAATGGCCGGAGGTGCGGGCGAACCTGACATATCTGCTGGCGCGGGGGGAAGGGACGGCGGGATGATTACCGATTTCGAGGTGAAGGCCGCGGACGGGGGCGTCGCGTCGCTCGATACGTGGCGCGGCAAGGTGCTGCTGATCGTCAACACCGCATCGAAATGCGGGTTCACGCCGCAATATGAGGGGCTGGAAGAACTGCATCGCCGTTATGGCGATCGCGGGTTCGAGGTGCTGGCGTTCCCGTGCAACCAGTTCGGCGCGCAGGAGCCGGGCGACGCGGCGGAGATCGCGAACTTCTGTTCGCTGACCTATGACGTGACCTTCCCCGTGTTCGGCAAGATCGACGTCAATGGCGGGAATGCCGACCCGCTGTTCGAGGCGCTGAAAGCGGAGGCGCCGGGGGTGCTGGGATCGAAGGCGATCAAGTGGAACTTCACGAAGTTCCTGATCGATCGCGAGGGGCGGGCCGTGCGGCGCTATGCACCGACGACGAAGCCGGAAGATCTGGCGGGGGATATCGAGGCATTGCTTTGATCGGGCAGGGCGCGGATCGCGCTGCCGCGCGCGTCTTTTGATCGGGACTGGCCCCGGCCCTTCGCCGGGGTACGGAGGAGGTTGGGGTGAGGCCTACGCCCCGAAAGCGGGCGTACCCTTCTTGTGGTCGAGCGCGGCGCCGATCGCGGTGACGCCGCCGAACAGGAAGCTGATCCCGAGGATGAAGCCCGGAAGCGTCAGCGCGGACCAGGGCACGGTCGCGAGGATGAACAGCGCGAGCAGCAGGTTGACGGCACCGAGTGCGATCATCAGCGCGCGGCCTCGACGGAACTTCGTCCCCCAGTAGAGTTCCAGCGCGCCGCGCACGCCGAGCCAGATCGCGACGAGCAGCGTGATCGAGATCGCGCCGGTGACGGGTTCGAACGCCATGACGCCGCCGATTACGAGGCTGACGATGCCGAACAGGATCGCATAGGCGCGCGTCTGGCTGCCCTTGCCCATCAGCCCGGCGGCGATCGAGACGATGCCGGTCGCGACGAACGCTACACCGACGACGATCGTCGCCGCCCAAGTCGCGGAGACGGGCCAGACCAGCGCGGCGATGCCGACGAGTACGGAAACGATGCCATAAGCAAGGATCCAGCCCCACCCGGCGCCCGGGCGAATAGCGGCAGCATCGAATGGGATATCGGTCATAGCAAGAACTCCTGTCGCGCGCGCAACGGGCGATGCCGCGGACGGTTCCGTTCGTCGGGTTCGGGGTGCGCGCGGACTGGTCGAATCGGGGAGTGTGGGATAGCGTCACGCACATGTCGCATTCCGGGTTCGTGCCGCTTCGTATCTTCTCGTCCTACACCATGCTCGACGGCGCGATCGAGCCGAAGGCGATCGCCAAGCACGCGTTGAAGCTCGGGTTCCCGGCGGCGGCGCTGACCGATCGCAACGGGCTGTATGCGGCGATGGCCTTTTCCGACGCGGCGACTGGGGCGGGGGTGCAGCCGGTAATCGGGACGATGCTGGCGGTCGCGCGGCCGGGGATGCCCGAGGGGGCGACGCCGGTGCTCGACTGGCTGGCGCTGTATGCGCAGGACTCCACAGGATACGACAATCTGTGCGCGCTTGTCAGCCTGGCGCATCTCGACCGGCCGATCGAACAGCCTGCGCATGTCGACCTGGCGGCATTTCAGGGGCGGAGCGACGGGCTGATCGCGCTGACCGCGGGGGGTGAGGGTGGCCTCGCGCGGCTCTACGCCGAGGACCAGCCGGCGCGGGCGGAGAGCTATGCCGACGCGTTGCAGGCGCTGTTCCCGGACCGGCTGTTCGTCGAGATCGTCCGCCGTGGCGACGCGACCGAGGAGGCGGCGGAGGCGCTGCTGATCGACCTGGCCTATGCGCGCGGGCTGCCGCTGGTCGCGACCAATCCGTGCTGTTTCGCGGACGCGGCGTTCGGCGAGGCGCACGATACGATGCTGTGCATCGCCAGCTCCACCTATGTCGCGAGCGAGGAGCGACCGCGCAGCTCGCCGCACCTGTGGATGAAGCCCGCGGAGGAGATGAGGCGGCTGTTCGAGGACCTGCCCGAGGCGATCGAGAACACGCTGGTGGTGGCGCAGCGCTGCGCGGTGGCGGCGCCCAAGCGCAAGCCGATCCTGCCGAGCCTTGCGGGCGACCGCGAGGGCGAGTCGCAGATGCTGCGAGACGAGGCGCGGGTGGGGCTGGAGGCGCGGCTGCGGCGGATCGAGGAGCTGCGGCATCTGTCGCCGCCGCTCGAAACCGATACGCCGACGGAAACCGCGGCGGACTGGCGCCAGCCCTATCGCGAGCGGCTGGAGTTCGAGCTGGACGTCATCATCCAGATGGGGTTTCCGGGCTATTTCCTGATCGTGTCCGATTTCATCAAATGGGCGAAGTCGCACGATATTCCGGTGGGGCCGGGGCGTGGTTCGGGGGCGGGGTCGGTCGTGGCCTGGGCGCTGACGATCACCGATCTCGACCCGCTGTCGCTGGGTCTGCTGTTCGAGCGGTTCCTCAATCCCGAGCGCGTGTCGATGCCCGACTTCGACATCGACTTTTGCGAAACGCGGCGCGGCGAGGTGATCCGCTATGTGCAGGAGAAATACGGGCGCGATCAGGTCGCGCAGATCATCACCTTCGGGAAGTTGAAGGCGCGCGCGGTGCTGAAGGACACCGGCCGCGTGCTCCAGATGAGCTATGGGCAGGTCGACCGGCTGGCGAAGCTGGTGCCCAACCACCCGACCGATCCGTGGGACCTGAAACGCGCCCTGAACGGCGTCGGGGAGTTGGCCAAGGAATATGCCAACGACAACCAGGTGCGCCACCTGCTCGATCTCGCGATCCAGCTGGAGGGGTTGCCGCGGCACTCGTCGACGCACGCCGCGGGCGTGGTGATCGGGGACCGGCCGCTGGCGCAGCTGGTGCCGCTCTACCGCGATCCGCGCTCCGACATGCCCGTCACGCAGTTCGACATGAAATATGTCGAGGGCGCGGGGCTGGTGAAGTTCGACTTTCTCGGGCTCAAGACGCTGTCGGTTCTGAAGAAGGCGACGCAGCTGCTCGCCAAGCGCGGGGTGACGATCGACCTCGACGCGCTGCCATGGGACGACGAGACGACGTACAGGCTGCTCCAGAGCGGCAACACCGTCGGCGTGTTCCAGCTGGAATCGGAAGGCATGCGGCGGACGCTGTCGGCGGTGCGGCCGTCCAATTTCGGCGACATCATCGCGCTCGTCTCGCTCTACCGGCCGGGGCCGATGGACAACATCCCCTCGTTCGGTCGGCGCAAGCAGGGCACCGAGGAGATCGTCTATCCGCATGCGTTGCTCGAGGGGCTGCTGAGCGAGACGTACGGCATCTTCGTCTACCAGGAACAGGTGATGCAGGCGGCGCAGGTGCTGGCGGGCTATTCGCTGGGCGGCGCGGATCTGTTGCGGCGCGCGATGGGCAAGAAGATCAAGGCGGAGATGGACGCGCAGCGCGCGACCTTCGTCGAGGGGTGCCTCGCCACCAACGGCATCCCGAAGGGCAAGGCGAACGAGCTGTTCGATTTGATCGACAAGTTCGCCGGATACGGCTTCAACAAGAGCCACGCTGCGGCCTACGCGTTGCTGGCGTACCAGACCGCGTGGTTGAAGGCGCATCACCCGCACGAATTCTACGCGGCCTCGATGTGCTACGACATGACGCTGACCGACAAGCTGGCGATCTTCGTCGACGACATGCGGCGGCTGGGCGTCGGGTGCCTGCCGCCCGACATCAATGCGAGCGGGGCGGAGTTCGATGTCGAGGAGACCGACGACGGCCTGAAGGTCCGCTATGCGCTCGCCGCGCTGAAGTCGGTAGGCGAGGGCGCGATGGAGCGGCTGGTCGCAGAGCGCGAGGCGAACGGTGCGTTCTCGAGCCTCGACGATCTGGCGCACCGCGTCGATCCGCGGCTGATGAACAAGCGCCAGCTGGAGACGCTGGCGGGGGCGGGCGCGTTCGATGCGCTGGAACCGAACCGCGCGGGCGTGCTGGCGGTGGCGGAGACGATCATCGCGATCGCGGCGCGCACGCACGACGCGAAGACGAGCGGGCAGGGCGGGCTGTTCGGCGACAGCCCGGTGGCGGGGGATTCGATCAAGCTGCCCCCGTCTGCCAGCTGGACGATGGCGCAGCGCATGGAGCAGGAAAAGGAGGCGTTCGGCTTCTATTTCTCCGCACACCCGGTCGACCGGCATGCGCATATCGCCAAGACCTATGGTGCTCGGGCGTTCACCGCGCTGGGCGAACTCAACATCCCCGAGGACGGAACGCGCGCAGGCGCGACGATGGCGGTGCTGGTCGAGGATGCGCGGTGGCGGACCTCGGCCAGGGGCAAGCGCTACATGATGGCGACGCTGAGCGATGCGACGGGGCAGTTCGTCGCGACGTGTTTCGACGACAAGGTCGCGGCGGACCTGGAGGAGGCGGCGCGCAACGGCGGGTGCGGGCTGGCGACGGTCGAGCTCGATCGCCGGCCGGGCGAGGATACGCCGCGCGTTTCGGTCAGCCGGATCCAGCCGTTCGAGATGCTGGCGACGACCGCGCGGTTCGTCGTCGAGGTGACGCTGGCGGACGCGGCGGCGATCGGGCCATTGGCGGCGATGCTGGCGGCGCATCGCGGCGCGCGCGGGGAGGTGAAGCTGAAGGCGCCGCTGCCGGACGGCGGGGTCGCCACGCTGTTGCTGGGGCGCGATTTCCTGCTGGACGGCGAGCTTGCCGATCGGATCGCAACGTTGCACGGTGTTTCGAACGCGGTGCTGACGACCTCCGAGACGAGGCTGGCGCTGGTGGGCTGACGAGATCGGGAGAGCGGTGATGACGGGCGCGGTGCTGGGTGGAATGCAGGATTTCGAACTGCGCGTGCCGCGGATCATCGACCACGCCGCGCGCGAACACGGCCATCGCGAGATCGTCTCGCGCTGGGCCGACGGCTCCGAGACGCGGAGCGACTGGGCCGGCATCGCGGCGGATGCGCGCAAGGTGGCGCAGGCGCTCGAACGGCTGGGCTGCAAACCCGGCGACCGGATCGCGACGCTGGCGATGAACCACGGGCACCATCTGGCGACATGGTATGGCGCGATCGGCATGGGCGGGGTGATCCACACGATCAACCCGCGGCTGTTCGACGAGCAGCTCGTCTATATCGCGAACCATGCCGAGGATCGCGTGCTGTTCTACGACATGGCGTTCCAGCCGCTGGTCGACCGGCTGCGCTCGCAGTGGACGACGATCGAGCATTTCGTCGTGTTCGACGGCAGCGGCGATGGCAGCTACCGGGCGCTGATCGACGCCGAGGATGGCGACTATGCGTGGGTCGAGGGACCCGAGCGTGCGCCGTGCATGCTGTGCTATACCAGCGGGACGACGGGCCATCCCAAGGGCGTGCTGTACGAGCATCGCTCGACCGTGCTCCACGCGATGGCGGAGATCGCGCCCGCGATCTTCGACCTGTCGTCGCGCTCAGTGGCGCTGCCGATCGTCCCGATGTTCCACGCCGCGGCGTGGGGCCTGCCGTTCGCGGGTGCGCTGGCGGGGACGAAGTTTGTGTTCTCCGCTGTCAACGACGCGGCGGTGCTGTGCGATCTTATGAATGCCGAAAAGGTGACGCATTCGGCCGGGGTGCCGACCGTCTGGCTCTCGTTGTTCAAGCATATCGACGAGACGGGGCAGGCGCCGCGCTTCCTGAAGCTGGTCAGCATCGGCGGGTCGGCCGCGCCGCGCGCGATGATCGCGCGACTGATGGGGATGGGGGTGCACGTCGCGCATCTGTGGGGGATGACCGAGACGTCGCCGGTCGGCACCGCGGGCTCGCTGCCTGCCGACTGGGACGAGATGAGCGAGGATGCGAAGCTCGACCTGGTGTGCAAGCAGGGGCGGTTGCCGTTCGGGGTCGAGCTGAAGGTGGTCGACGACGACGGTGTGGCGCAACCGCGCGACGGCACCTCGTCGGGCAAGCTGCACGTGCGCGGGCCGTGGGTGGTAAAGCGCTATTTCCAGGCGGAGGCGGAGGCGATCGACGCAGACGGCTGGTTCGATACCGGCGACGTCGCGGTGCTTCATCCCGACGGGACGATGCAGATCACCGACCGGTCGAAGGACGTCATCAAGTCCGGCGGGGAGTGGATCAGTTCGGTCGAGCTGGAGAATGCCGCGGTCGGCTGCGCAGGCGTCGCGGAGGCGGCGGCGATCGGCGTGTACCATCCGAAATGGGACGAGCGGCCGCTGTTGCTGGTGGTGAGGAAGCCCGGAAGCGCGGTGACGACGGCGGAGATCTCGGCGCATCTGGCGAAGCATGTCGCGAAATGGTGGCTACCCGACGAGATCGTCTTCGTCGACGACCTGCCGCACACCGCGACGGGGAAGCTTTTGAAGACGGCGCTACGGGAGAAGTTCAAGGATTTCTCGCTGGCGACGGCCTGACCGGCTGCCGCCATCCGTCCCGGTACGCGGCGGACAGGTCTTGCGCATGGCGGCTGGCCGCGTCAATCTCCGTCAGGTGACGACGACCACTATCCCCATCGCGCGCGACGACGCCGTCGCGGTTACGCTGGCCGCCCGTCCCGAGGCGCTGCGACTCGATCCGCGCGAGACGGCGGTGGTCGTGATCGACATGCAGAACGCCTATGCGTCGCCGGGCGGGTATGTCGATCTGGCGGGGTTCGACATTGCGGGCGCGACGGGGACGATCGGGAAGATCGCGGAGACGCTGGCGGTCGCGCGCGCAGCAGGAGTGCAGGTGGTGTTCCTCCAGAATGGCTGGGATCCCGATTATGTCGAGGCGGGTGCGGTGGGCTCGCCCAACTGGCACAAGTCGAACGCGCTCAAGACGATGCGCGCGCGGCCCGAGCTCGCCGGGCAATTGCTGGCGCGCGGGGGGTGGGACTATGAACTGGTCGCGGCGCTCACGCCGCAGCCGGGCGATATCTCTCTCCACAAGACGCGCTATTCGGCGTTCTTCAATTCGCAGCTCGACAGCGTCCTGCGCGCGCGGGGGATCAAGACGATCGTGTTCGTCGGGATCGCGACCAACGTGTGCGTCGAGAGCACGCTGCGCGACGGCTTTCACCTCGAATATTTCGGGGTGATGCTGGAAGATGCGACGCATCATCTGGGTCCGTCCGAAATGCAGGCGGCAAGCGTCTACAATATCGAGAAATTCTTCGGCTGGGTATCCACCACCGCCGATTTCGCCCGCGCCTTCGGGCAGTTCGAGGACCAGTGATGCCGTTCGAAGCGATCAACCCGCCGCAGTTCCCGACCCCGATCGCGCCGTATTCGGCGGGGGCGAAGGCGGGGAACACCGTCTATGTCTCCGGCGTGCTGGCGCTGGGCGAGGGCGGCGCGGTGCTGCATGTCGGCGATGCGGCGGCGCAGACGCGGCATGTGCTCGACGTCATCACGGTGACGCTCGAGGCGGCGGGGGCGACGCTCGCGGACGTGGCGATGAACCACATCTTCCTCAAGGATCTTGGCGACTACGCTGCGTTCAACGCTGTCTATGCGGAGTATTTTCCGGGCGCGAAGCCCGCGCGCTATTGCATCAAGGCGGACCTGGTGAAGCCCGACTGCCTGGTCGAGATCGCGTCCGTGGCGCATCTGGCCTGATGCCGCACGCGGCCGGGCTGTATTACGAAATCCATGGGCCCGCCGACGCGCCGCCGGTGATCCTGTCGAGCGGACTGGGCGGTTTGGCGGGGTACTGGCAGCCGAACCTCGCGGCGCTGGCGGAGCGGTTCAGGGTGATCCTGTACGATCATCGCGGGACGGGGCGGAGCGACCGGGCGCTGCCAGACGTGGTGATGGTCGACGATCTGGCGGCGGACATGATCGCGCTGATGGATGCACTCGGCATCGAGCGCGCGAGCGTCGTCGGACATGCGGCGGGCGGGGTTGCGGGGCTGGCGCTCGCGCGCATGGCCGATCAGCGTCTGGGCAAACTCGTCACAGTGAACGGCTGGATCAGAGCGGATCCGCATTTCCTGCGCTGTTTCGAGGCGCGCCTCAACCTGCTGCGCCATGCCGGGGTGGAGGCGTTCCTGCGCGCTCAGCCGATCTTCCTGTACCCAGCGGAGTGGATCTCGACGGAGACCGACATGCTGGACGCCGAACTCGTCCACCAACTCGACGCATTTCCGGGCACCGAAGCGACGGAAAAGCGCATTGCCGCGTTGGCGGCATTCGACGCGTCTCGCTGGATCGGTTCCCTGACCGCTCCGATCCTCGCGATCGCATCGAGTGACGACATGCTCGTTCCTTGGACGTGCACGGAGGCGCTCGCTGCAGCCAATCCCAAGATACTTGCAAGCGTCGCGTCGTGGGGCGGCCATGCTTGCAATGTCACCGATCCCGATACGTTCAACCGAACGGTTATCGAATTTCTAGGGAGCTAATCTCATGCAGGTCGGCGTCTTCGTGCCCATCAACAACAATGGCTGGCTGATCTCCGAGGCCGCACCGCAGTACAAGCCGTCGTTCGACATGAACAAGGCGATCGCGCTGAAGGCGGAGGAGCACGGGCTCGACTTCCTGCTGTCGATGATAAAGCTGCGCGGGTTCGGCGGAAAGACCGAGTTCTGGGAGTACGGGCTGGAGAGCTTCACGCTGATGGCGGGGCTGGCGGCGGTGACGGAGCGGATCAAGATCTACGCCACCTGCCCGACGCTGGTGATCCCGCCCGCCTTCGCGGCGCGGATGTGCAATACGATCGACTCGATCAGCCACGGGCGGTTCGGGCTGAACCTCATCACCGGATGGCAACGCCCGGAATACAGCCAGATGGGGATGTGGCCCGGCGACGAGCATTTCCGTAATCGTTACAAGATGCTGGACGAATATGCGCACATCCTGCGCGAACTGTGGGCGGAGGGCGTCAGCGACTTCAAGGGCGAGTATTACCAGATGGACGACTGCCGCGTCCGTCCGCAGCCGGCCGGCGACATGAAGATCATCTGCGCGGGGTCGTCGGACGAGGGGCTCGCCTTCTCCGCGAAGTGGGCGGACTATGCGTTCTGCCTCGGCAAGGGCGTCAACACGCCGACCGCGTTCGCGGCCAACAACGAGCGGCTGGCGGTGGCGACCGCGAAGACCGGACGCGACGTATCGGTGTTCGTGCTGGTGATGGTGATCGCCGCGGAGACGGACGACGAGGCGTACGCGAAGTGGAAGGCGTATAACGACGGGGTCGATCTCGATGCGATCGCGTGGCTGGCCGAGCAGGGCGCCGCAGACAAGCACAACAAGGACACCAATGTCCGCCAGCTTGCCGCGCCGGAGGGGGCGGTGAACATCAACATGGGGACGCTGGTCGGCAGCTACGAAAGCGTCGCGCGGATGCTCGACGAAATGGCGGCGGTGCCCAATACCGGCGGAGTGCTGCTGACGTTCGACGACTTCCTGCAGGGGGTCGAGGATTTCGGGACGCGAATCCAGCCGCTGATGACGAGCCGCGCGGGCGTCGTGAAGGGCTGACGAAGAAACGGGAGCCGTTGGCCCCCGCTGCTCCGTAGTGATGGCTCGAAAGAGGCGAAGCGTCAGCGCTCGTCGGGACTGCGATCCGACGGGCCGGTGTCGCCGGCTTCATCTAGACCGTCGCTCTCGGCATTGTTACCGTAGCCCGCACCCGAACCGTCCTCGCCCTGCTGGCGGTTCTGCTGGTTCTGCTGGCGGTCGACGCTCTGGTCCCGCTGCTGGTCCTGGCGCCCGGTATCTGCCGGATTGGTTTCATCACCCATCGGTCTTCTCCTGCGGTCGCCCCCGTGATCGGGGTAGGGCATCAACTGGCGCGGGTGGCATTGCGATCCATCCGTTGATCTCGATCAGCGCGATTTCAGAAGAGTTCGCCCTGCGCGCCGGCGGGGGCACGGAACAGGTCACGGCGCAGCGCGACGCGTTCGCGGTTCAGATCGTGCTTGCGGCAGGCAAGGTGGAAGCGGGTGCGGAGCAGGTCCGCCCAGGGGCCGCTGCCCTTCATCCGCGTGAAGAAGGCGGGATCGTTGTCGCGGCCTCCGCGCAGATCGTGGATCATCGCCATCACCTTGGCGGCGCGATCGGGAAAGTGCGTGTCGAGCCAGGCGCGAAAGAGCGGGGCGACCTCGTGCGGAAGGCGGACGGGAATGAAGAACGTGAACCGCGCGCCGGCCTGCGCGGCGCGGGCGAGGATGTGTTCGATCTCGTGATCGGTAATCGCGGGGATGACGGGGGCGATCGAGACGTAGGTCGGGATGCCCGCATCGGTGAGCTTGCGGACCGCGGCGAGGCGGCGCTCGGGATGCGGCGCGCGGGGTTCGATCGTCATCGCGATCCGCGGGTCGAGCGAGGTGATCGACAGCGCGACGCTGGCCAGGCCCTTCGCCGCCATGGGGGCGAGAAGATCGATGTCGCGGACGACGCGGTCCGACTTGGTGGTGATCGTAAGCGGATGGTTCGTTTCGGCCAGGACCTCGATGATGCCGCGGGTGATGTGCCAGTCGCGCTCGATCGGCTGGTAGGGATCGGTGTTGGTGCCGAGCGCGATCGGCGCGACCCGATAGCCGGGCTTCGCGAGTTCGGCGCGGAGCAGCGCGGCGGCATCGCGCTTGGCGAACAGCTTCGTCTCGAAATCGAGGCCGGGGGACAGGTCGTGGAAGGCGTGGGTCGGGCGGGCGAAACAGTAGATGCAACCATGCTCGCAGCCCCGATAGGGGTTGATCGAGCGATCGAACGGAATGTCGGGGGAGGCGTTGCGGCTGATGATCGTGCGGGGGTGTTCGATCGTGACCGAGGTGCGCAGCGGGGGCGGCGCGCCGTCGATCGTTTCGCGGGCGTCGAGCCAGTCGCCGTCAGCCTCGATCCCCGGGAGGTTGAAGCGGCGGCTTTCGGTGTTGAGGGTTGCGCCTCGGATGGCGCGGGGGGCTGGGCGGGGCATTAGGCGGGAATAGGCCGAGAGTTGGAACGTATCAAGAACGTTCAGATGCTCGCTTTCGAACTCCGGAACCCATATTTGCCTCTCGCGGATGCCCGAGAGGACGCGGGATCGCGGACCAAGTCCGGGATGACGGTGTTGGTGGGGCGACGGTCACCGCTCCTTCAGGCGGGGCATCAGTTCGACGAAGTTGCAGGGCTTGTGGCGACTGTCGAGCTGGTCGCGCAGGATGCCGTCCCATCCGTCCTTCACCGCGCCGGTCGAGCCCGGGAGCGCGAAGAGGTAGGTGCCGCGGGTGACGCAGGCGCAGGCGCGCGACTGGACGGTGGAGGTGCCGATCGTCTGGAAGCTGAGCCAGCGGAAGAGTTCGCCGAAGCCGGGGATCATCTTGTCCGCGACGCGCTCGATCGCCTCGGGCGTGACGTCGCGGCCGGTGACGCCGGTGCCGCCGGTGGTGACGACGACGTCGATGTCGGGGTCGGCGATCCACGCGGTGAGACGCGCGACGATGGCGTCGGCGTCGTCGCGCTCGATCGCGCGATCGGCGAGGATGTGGCCTGCCTCGGTCAGGCGGGCGACGAGGGTGTCGCCCGAACGGTCGTCGGCGGGGCCGCGGGTGTCGGAGACGGTGAGGACGGCGATGCGAACGGGGATGAAGGTCGCGCCCTCGTCAATTGGCATGTGCGACCGTCGTTCCGGCGGCGCCGACGCTGGCGTTCACCGCGATGGCGTTGCCGGTCGGGCGGCCCGCGATGCGCACCGCGCTGGCGCCCGGCATGCCGGGGAATCGCGGCCAAAGGCCCTGTGCGAGGGCCTGGCGGCTGCTCGACTTCGGCTTGCCGGCCTGGCCTTCGTACATCCAGTAGTTGCGCAGGACCGTGGTGACGTAGCCGCGCGTCTCCCAGTACGGGATGCTCTCGATATAGAGCAGCGGATCGCCATTGTCGCGGACCTGGCCGTTCCAGTCCTGCACCGGCTTCGGCCCGGCATTGTAGGCGGCGATGACCTTGGGCAGGAGCCCGCCGGTCAACCCCATGTCGCGCAGCCGCTCCAGATGGCGCTGGCCGATATCGATGTTGGTCGACGGCCGGGTGAGCGCGGACTTGTCGATCGACACGCCGCGCTCGCGCGCGAAATCGGTCGCGGCGGCGGGCATGATCTGCATGAGGCCGTACGCGCCCGCCGGGCTGACGACCTTGTTGCGGAAGCCCGATTCCTGGAGTGCGTGCGCGTAGACGAGCGACTTGTCGACGCGCCAGCCGCTGTCGGGCGTCCAGTTCGGGGTCGGGTAGCGCGCCTCGGCGGTCGCGGTGACGCCCTGCGGGCAATTGTGCGCGAGCCAGACGACGCTGGCGGGCAGGTTCATCGTCTCCGTCAGGCGAGTGAGGCTGGCAAACTCGGTCGGTGCGCCGATCCGTGCCTGCTGGCGGACGACGTCGTCGGCGAGTTCGTTTTCACCGATCTCGACGAGCGCGGCGGCGACGCGGACATTCGGGCGCTTCTGGAGCGCGGCCCAGTCGGCGGTGACGCGTTGCGCGCCATTGCCCTTGTCACGCAGCCCGAGCGACTGGCGCGAGAGCTGGCCGTAGAAGGTCTCGCCGAATTGCGCCGCGGTCTTGAGCCGTGCCTCGATCCGGTCGGGACGGCCGCAGACCATGTCGGCGCGCGACGCCCAATAAAGACCGGCGGCGCGCAGATCGGTATCGGCGGCGCGCGAGGCGACGCCCTCGAACGCGGTGGCGGCGGCGGCGCAGTCGTTCTGACGCCATGACGACAGCGCGGAGACCCAGCGGCCCTGCACGGCCCAGTCACCCGCGCCATCGGCGGCCCTGTTGGCCATCGCCTGCGCGTTCTGGTCGTCGCCGGCGAGGAAATACATCCACGCGATCCGCTGCTGCCACTCGGTCTGCGCCTCGGGGGTCAGGCCCGAGGTGGCGTCGAGCAGCGCCTGCGCGTCGGCGCCGCGATCTTCCTTGACGAAGGGCTGCATGCGCGTGGCGAGATCGGCGGCGATCTGGTCGCTCTTCACGCTCTTGGCACGGATGCGGCGGGGGGCGCCGTCCTGCCAGATCAGCCGCTGTGCGACGGGAAGCGGGGGCAGGTCGGTCGCGCCGCGCGCGCGGGCGAGGCGGGCGAGCGCTTCACCCTGCGGGAGTTCGGGGGCCTCGGTGACGAGCTTGACGAGCGGATCCAGCTCGGCGCGGGGCGAGCCCTTCGCAGTGTAGATCTCGGCGCGGGCGAAGGCGTGGAGCGGGCCGGGCTGCATCGCGTCGAGCTGCATCTGCGCCTCGCTCCAGCGCTGATCGCGGATCGCGGCGAAGACGGTGCGGTAGGCGGCGCGCTGTTCGGGGGTGAGCTGCGAAGGGATGCCGGCGGGTTGGACCGCAGCGGTCGGCGCGGTATCGGCGAATGCGGGCAAAGGCACCAGCGCCGCGGCGGTCGCCGCCATGAAGATCGCGCGCATCACGAAAGTCCCCCAATCAACATTCGCAAGTCCCTCCAGGCCTCGGCCTTGCACGCGGGCTTTTCCAGCAGGAAGCGTGGATGGTAGCTCGCGATCACCTCGGTCACTGTTCCGCCCTTATGGTTAAGTGTGCGTAAATTGCCCGCGGCTTCGCGAACATCCGTCGACAGGATCGCACGGCTCGCCGCATTGCCCAGCAAAAGCAGGCGTTTCGGGGCCACCAGCGCGATATGATGCATCGCGATCTCGCCCAGCCGCGTCTCGACATCGCGTGGCATCCGCCCCGCGATCGGGCGGCGCGTGCACAGGGCTGCGAGGTGGATGTCGGTGCGCGACAGCCCGATCGCGGCGAGCATGCGATCGAACAACCGGCCGGTCGCGCCTTCCATCAGCGTCTCGTCGTCGTCGCGCTCCGGGGCGTCGACCAGGATCATGATCGCGGCGCCGGCGGGACCGCTGGCGGCGATCGTCGGGCCGGACCATGCGGCCTCGGGCGCGTCGGGGCCGGTGCGCCACGCGAGGAAGGCGGCGAGCGTATCGGGCAGGACATGCGGCGCGGGGACCGGGACGGCTGCGACGTCCGCACGGACGATCGGCGCGGGCGGGGCGAGCCAGTCGCGCGGCGCCTCGTCGACGAGCATGTCGACGCCGGCCTCCCGCCACCAGTCGAGTGTGGCTTCCGCGGCTTTCGTCCAATCGAGATTCTGGTCAGCCCCCATATGTCCAGCATAGGCTACTGCCTTGACGAAGGCGTCAATTCCCTAGACTGGCTTTGGCGGACAGGACGTTGCGGGCGCGCGCCCGGACGCAGGCGACACCCGACCCAGGATCAGGCGATGTGGGGTCGGGCCGGGAGATGGTGATGAGCGAACGCGAATCTATGCCGTACGACGTGGTGATCGTGGGCGGCGGACCTTCGGGTCTGTCGGCGGCGATCCGGCTGAAACAGCTGGCGGCCGAGAAGGACGCCGAGATCGCGGTGTGCGTGCTCGAGAAGGGCTCCGAGATCGGCGCGCACATCCTGTCCGGCGCGGTGATCGATCCGAAAAGCCTCGACGAGCTGCTGCCGACATGGCGCGACGATGGCTGTCCGCTGGCGGAGATGCCGGTCACCGAGAATCTCCACTGGGTTCTGACGAAGGGCGGCAAGATCGACATGCCGCATCTGCTGACCCCGCCGTTCATGCACAACAAGGGCACCTATACGGGGTCGCTCGGCAATCTGTGCCGCTGGCTGGCGGGCAAGGCCGAGGAACTGGGGGTCGAGATCTTCCCGGGCTTTGCGGCGGCGGAGATCCTGTTCAACGAGGACGGATCGGTGAAGGGCGTCGCGACCGGCGACATGGGCGTGGCGCGCGACGGTACGCGCAAGGGCGACTGGCAGCCGGGCCTCGAGCTGCATGCGAAATACACCTTCTTTTCAGAAGGGTGTCGCGGGCATCTGTCGAAGGAACTCATCCGGCAGTTCGGGCTGGCGAAGGACAGCTCGCCGCAGGTCTATGGCCTTGGCGTCAAGGAATTGTGGGACATCGATCCCGAGCTGCACGTCCCCGGACGCGTGATCCACACGCAGGGCTGGCCTGCGAGCGAAACCGAGGGGACGAACGGCGGCGGCTGGCTGTACCATCAGGCGAATGGGCAGGTGTCGCTGGGGTTCGTGACCTGGCTGAACTACACCAATCCGTACATCTCGCCGTTCCAGGAGATGCAGCGCTGGAAGACTCATCCCGAGATCGCGGCGATCCTGAAGGGCGCCAAGCGCGTCAGCTACGGCGCGCGCGCGATCAGCGATGGCGGGTTACAGTCGATCCCGAAGCTGGTGTTCCCGGGCGGCGCGCTGATCGGCGACAGCGCCGGGTTCCTGAACGTGCCGCGGATCAAGGGCACGCACACCGCGATGAAGTCCGGCATGATGGCTGCCGAAGCCGCGGTCGAGGCGATCCTGTCGCAGCGCCAGCATGACGAACTGGCGGCGTATCCGGCGGCGTTCGAGGCGTCTTGGGTGCACAAGGAGCTTTCGGTCGTCCGCAATGTCGTGCCGCTCGTCAAGAAGTTCGGCGATCTCGTCGGATCCGGGCTGGCCGGTGTGACGATGTGGCTCGAGCATTTCGGCCTGAAGATGCCGTTCACGCTGAAGCATCATCCCGATCACGAAACGTTGTGGCGGAAGGATCTCGTCAAGGCGCCCGCCTATCCCAAGCCCGACGGCGTGCTGACGTTCGACCGTCTCTCCTCGGTGTTCCTGTCGAACACCAACCACGAGGAGGACCAGCCGGTCCACCTGACGCTCAAGGACCCCGATGTCCCGGTCGAGTACGACCTGCCGATGTACGACGAGCCCGCGCAGCGTTACTGTCCCGCGGGCGTGTACGAGATCGTGGGCGAGGAGACGGGCAACCCCAAGTTCGTCATCAACGCGCAGAACTGCGTCCACTGCAAGACGTGCGACATCAAGGACCCGACCCAGAACATCAACTGGGTGGTCCCCGAAGGCGGCGGAGGCCCGAACTATCCCAATATGTAAGGTTCTTGTGTTCGCCGCGGCGAGTCTCGCCGCGGTCCCCGCGGTGGCCACGCCCGGCGACCTTGCGGCGTACATGAAGGCGCGCGCGGCGGATGGCGACGGGCGCGCAGTGCAGGCGGCGCGCGGCTACGAGGCGGCGCTGGCGGCAGCGCCGGACAACGCGCTTGTCGCGGCGCGGGCGTATCGGCAGGGGTTGCAGGCCGGCGACGACGCGCTGGTCGACCGTGCGTTGGCGGTGCTGGCTAGAACGGATGCGTTGCCTGCCGACGCTGCGCTGGTGCTGGTCGCGCGGGCGGCGGGCTCTGGCGATATCGCAGGCGCGAAGCGTGCGGTCGCCGGGATCGGGGCGGGGCCGCTCGCTCTGCTCAAGCCCGCGCTCTCGGCCTGGGTGGCGTTCGCTTCGGGGAGCGATGCGCTGGCGGCGCTGAAGCCGGCACCGAAGGATGCGGTGGCGCGGCGGTTCGCGGATGAGACGCGCGCGCTGTTGCTGATCGCGACGGGACGCGTCGACGACGGAAGTGCCGCGCTGCGCACGCTGCTGGCGGCGGACGCGGGCAATCTGGACCTTCGGATCGCCGCCGCTGAGTTGCTGGTGGCGGGCGGCCATGCGGACGTTGCGCGCACGCTGACGTCGGGCGAGCAACCTGCGCTGGCGGCGTTCCGGGCTCGGCTCGATGCGGGTAGCGGCGCGGGTGTTGCGCCGACGCTGGCGTTCGGGGTGTCGCGGATCTTCACGCGGGTGGCGGCGGAACTGGCGAACCAGCCGGGATCGCTGTCGATCACGCTGACGCGCGCGGCGTTGCGTGCGGAGCCGGGGAACGACCGTGCCAAATTGCTGCTCGCCAACGCGCTGTCCTCGGCGAACTCGCCCGATCGCGCGCTGGCGCTGGTCGAGTCGATCCCGGCGGACAGCCTCTATGCCGCCACCGCGCGGACCGGGCGGGTGCAGATCCTGGCGGGCGCGGGCGAGGACAAGGCCGCGCTGGTCGCGGCGCGCGCGCTGGCGAAGGGCGACGATGCGCGGGTCGCGGATATCCAGCGGCTGGGCGACCTGTTGTCGGCGGCGGGCCGCTATGACGAGGCGGCGAGCGCCTATGACCGGGTGCTGGAGCGCGGGGGGCGCGACGACTGGGCGGCGTGGCTGCAATATGGCGGCGCGCTCGACCAGGCGAAGCGGTGGCCGCAGGCGCGGGCCGCGCTGGAGAAGGCGGTCGAGTTCGGCCCTGACGAGCCGCTGGCGCTCAACTATCTGGGCTATGCCACGCTGGAGCGCGGTGAGAATATCGCTGCTGCGCAGGCGCTGCTCGTCAAGGCGAACCGGCTGAAACCCGACGACGGCGCGATCGCGGACTCGCTCGGCTGGGCGTATCACCTGAATGGCGAAACGCGGCGCGCGATCCCGCTGCTGGAGCGCGCGGCTATGGATTCGCCCGAGAATGCGACGATCTCCGAGCATCTGGGCGACGCCTATTGGGCGGTCGGGCGGCGGTATGAGGCGCGCTATGCCTGGGCCGCCGCGGCGGTGGTCGCGGAGGCCGGCGAGGTGGCGCGGTTGTCGGCGAAGGCGCGCACCGGGATCCTCGCCCGGCCATGAGCGATGGCGTGGGTGTCGTCGAGGTCGCGCCGGCGAAGCTGAATCTCGCGCTTCATGTCCGGTCTCGTCGGGCGGACGGGTATCATGAACTGGAAACGATCTTCGCCTTCTGTCGGGAGGGCGACGTCGTACGCGTAGCGACGGCGGACGAGACGGTGCTGACGATCGAAGGACCGTTCGGGATGGGGCTTGGCGCTGGCGAGGACAATCTGGTGATGCGTGCCGCGCGGGCGTTCCTGGCGGTGTTCGCGCCCAAGTCTGCGCATGCGATCGTGCTCGACAAGCGGTTACCGATCGCGTCGGGGATCGGCGGCGGATCGGCGGATGCAGCGGCGACGCTGCGGGCGCTGGCGCGGATCCACGGGGTCGCGATCGCCGATCCGGCGCTGTTCGCGATCGCGGCGGGGCTGGGGGCGGACGTGCCCGCGTGCCTGCTGGGGGTGACCGCGATCGGGACGGGGAAGGGCGATGCGCTGACCCCGGTCGCGCCGCTGGGAGACCGGCCGGCGCTGCTCGTCAATCCGCGGGTGGCGGTGTCGACCGCCGCGGTGTTCGCGGGTTGGGACGGGATCGACCTTGGACCGGTCGGCGGTGGCGGGACGCTGGCGCGCGCTTTGGCGGGGCGCAACGATCTGGAGGCACCGGCGCGGGCGATCGCGCCCGCGATCGACGATGCGATCGCGCTGCTGGCGACGCAGCCGGGGGTGATGCTGGCGCGGATGTCGGGATCGGGGGCGACCTGCTTCGCGCTGTTCGACACGGTCGCGGCGCGCGACGCGGCGGAGCGCGCGGTGGCGGTGGCGTATCCCGCGTGGTGGCGGCTGGCGACGGTGGTCGCATGATCCGCATGTCGTTCGCGGACGGTGTCGCGACGATCGCGCTGGATCGTGGGGCGGCGCGGAATGCGCTGGCGAACGAGGGCTGGGCGATGCTTGCCGACGCGATCGCGGCGGTGCCGACGGAGGCGACGTTGGTGGTCGTGCGATCGGCGGTGGCGGGGGTGTTCTGCGCGGGCGCGGATTTTGCGGAACTGGCGCGGCTGATCGACCGGCCGGAGGCGCGGCCGGTGTTTCGTGCGGCGATGCGCGGCGCGATCGAGGCGCTGGCGGGGCTGCCGATGCCGAGCGTGGCGATGATCGAGGGGGGGTGCTTCGGCGCGGGGGTCGCGCTGGCGCTGGCGGCGGACCTGCGCGTCGCGACTCCGGCGGCGCGGTTCGGGGTGCCGCCCGCGCGGCTGGGGATCGGCTATCCGGCGGAGGATGTCGCACGGCTTGTCGGGCGGGTGGGGCAGGGTCAGGCGGCGCGGCTGCTGTTCGGGGCGGAAACGATCGATGCGGCGGAGGCGCTACGGATCGGGCTCGTCGAGCGCGTGGTCGAGGACGCGGACTCGGCGGTGGCGGAGATCGCGGCGAATGATCCGGGGGCGTTGCGGGCGTTGAAGGCCGTACTCGCCGATCCGGGCGACCCTGCTCATGCGGCGGCGTTCGATGCCGGGTTCTCCGGGGCGCGGTTCGCGGCGTCGGTGGCGCGGTATCGGGGGTAGGGCGGTTTATCGTTCACGCGGAGGCGCGGAGGCGCGGAGGCGCGGAGAAGAAGGGCAGATGGATGCGCGATCCTTGTCTCTCTTCTCCACGCCTCCGCGTGAAATCTGTCAGAGGGCATTCTTTGTGGCGGGGCGGGGGCCCTCACCCTTCCCACCGGCTTTGCCCGCGGGCCCCTTCCCTCTCCCCCTTTGGGGGGAGAGGGAGTCTAGCCGAGGCCTCCGTTCAGGAACTTCTCGGCGACCGCGCAGTGAACGGCGATGCCCCGGGCCATGACGTCCTCGGCGATCGTCATCTTCGTATTGTGCAGCGGGGGATTCGTGCGGGGATCGGTGCCGTCGGGGGCGACGCCGATGAAGGCCATCGCGCCGGGAACTTTGCGAAGGACGTAGCTGAAATCCTCGCCGCCCATCATCGGGGCGGGCATCTGAGACCATTCGCCGCCCAGATCGGCAGCGACCGATTCCATCAGTGCGGTTGCCCGCGGATCGCACATCGTGACGGGATAGCCCTCGTCGATCCACGTTTCCGCGGTGAGACCGTGCGCGGCGGCGATGCCCTGCGCGATCCGTTCGAACGCGGCGCGCATCGTCTGTCGCGTGGACTCAGAGAGGGTGCGCAGCGTGCCCATCAGCGCGACCTCCTCCGGGATGATGTTGTGCGAGGAGCCGGCGTTGATCTTCGTGATCGTCAGCACCGCGGGATCGGCGACGGGCACCTTGCGCGCGACGAAGGTCTGGAGCGCGGTGACGATCTCGCACGCGACGGGGATCGGATCGAGGCAGTCGTGCGGCATCGCGGCGTGGCCGCCCGCGCCGCGAACGATCGCGTGGACCGTGTCGGTCGAGGCGAGCAGCGCGCCGGCGCGGCCGACCAGCGTGCCCGCGGGCGCGTTGGGCGAGATGTGGAGCGCGAACGCGGCGTCGGGCTTGGCGATGTCGAGCAGGCCGTCGGCGATCATGTGGCGCGCGCCGTGATGGCCTTCCTCCCCGGGCTGGAACATGAAGACGATCGTGCCTGCGACCTCGTCGCGGCGCGCGCACAGCGCCTTGGCGGCGCCGACGAGCATCGCGGTGTGCGCATCGTGGCCGCAGGCATGCATCGCACCGGGGATGGTGGAGGCGAAGGGGAGGCCGGTCTCCTCCGTCATCGGCAGCGCGTCCATGTCGCCGCGCAGCAGCACGGTGCGCTGGTTGTCGCCCGCGCCACGTCCGCCGCGCAGGATCGCGACGAAGCCGGTGGTGGAGGTGCTGTCGTGGATCTCGAGCGGGAGGCCGGCGAGCGCGGCCTTGGCCTTGGCGGTGGTGCGCGGGCAGTGGAGCCCGACCTCCGGCTCCGCATGGATCGCGCGGCGCAGCGCGATGACGTCGGCGAGCTCGGCGGCGCCGATCGCGGTCCAGTCGGTGCGGCGGTCGATCGTGGTGGTCATGCGCTGTCTCCGGCAATCCGTTGGTCCGCAAGCGGCGCGGCGGACTTCGACAAGCTCAGCCCGAACGGTGGATGGGGTCGAGCGCAGTCTACGCCTATGGCTTGGCCGGGGAAAGGGGCGGCGCCCGCTTTGCCGTGACGATCTTCACCTGGGGCGCGAGCATCTGGCCCTTCATCGGGCCGTCGCCGAGCGTCGGCGAAGTGGGCATCAGGAGGATCCGGCGGATCAGGTCCATGCCATCGACGACGCGGCCGAAGACCGCAAAGCCTGCATCGGTCGCGGTCGAGTCCATCGATTTCAGGTCGCCGATGACGACGAAGAAGTCGCCCGTCGCGGTGCCCGGCCGCGCCATCGCCATCGAGATCGCACCGTCGACATGGCTGAGCCCGGTTCTGGCGGTCGTCTCGTGCGCGATGGGGGGCAGCGTGCGTTTCGGGTCGTTGCGGGTGCCGAACTGGACGAGGCCGTAGCCGGGTGCGACCTTGACCGCGCGGTAGAAGGGCGTGCCGTCGAGCCGCTTCTGATCGACATATTTCAGGAAGTTGGCAGCGGTGACGGGCGCACGCCGGGTCTCGACCGCGATCGTGATCGGGCCCTCTGCGGTGGTGAGGACGACGCGCGTCGTGGGTGCCGGTGCGGGTGCCGGCACGGTCGGAGCTGGCGCCGGCACGGGCGGAACCGGGGCCGGGGCGACCTGCGCGGCGGCGAGGAGAAGCGCGAACGCGATCATTTCACCTTCACCAGCATCAGCGCCAGCGTCGCCGTGGGGGCGCCCGACAGCTGGATCGTGTAGGTGCCGGGCGTCAGCGCGAAATCGACGAGCTTGCGCACGCCGGTGCATTTCGGCCCGTGATTGTGCGCGGCGGAGGCGAGCGCCTTGCCGTCGCGGACGACGTCGATCCAGGCGGGGCCGCCGAGCGCGACGCGGTACGTGCCCGCCTGCGTGACCGGTACGGTGATCGCGCCGCCCTGCGTGGTGGAGGCGGGGGCCTTTTGCGGCGCGGGGGATAGCGCGAGGTGCGCGGTGGGGTGGAGCGCGACGGCATAGGCCTTGCCGACGACGATGGCGGCGCCGTCGCCGGGCTTGACGCCGGCGGTGACGGCGGTCCGTTCGCTCCAGCCAGCGAGCTCGGCGGGGAGCGCGACGCGGAGGTTGGTGCAGGCGGGGTCGGTCGCAGGATCCTGCGCGACGGCCGGCGCGGCGAGCAGCAAGAGGGCGACGAGGGCAGGCATTCGCATCGGGTTTCTCCGTGATCCTGCCGCTTCTTAGCGCACTCCGTCGCCGCGTGCAGCCTTTCCGTTGCGGCACCTTGCACAGTTGGAATGCGTGTGTTGAGGTGCCTTGAAACGGGAGAGCGACGACATGGCAACCAAGGCGAGCGCGCGCGTGTCGATCCCGGCGCCCAAGGGGTTGCCGGTCGTCGGGCACCTCCACCAGATCGCGCGCGCGGGGCTCGTCGGGCACCTGCTGCAGGTGAGCAAGGAATTCCCCGAGGGGATCTTCAAGCTGAAGTTCGGGAGCCGCGTCGCGGTGTTCGTGACCGATCCCGACCTGGTCGCGGAGCTGAGCGACGAGACGCGGTTCCGCAAGATGCCGGGGCCGGGCCTGCGCGTGGTGCGCAAGTTCGCAGGCGACGGGCTGTTCACCGCGTTCAGCGAGGAGCCCAACTGGGGCAAGGCGCACCGCATCCTGCTGCCGGCGTTCTCCAATCGCGCGATGCGCGGCTATTTCGACATGATCGTCGAGGTGTGCGACCAACTAGTGGAGAAATGGACGCGCGCCAGCGGCACCGACGTGCTGGTGGCGGACGACATGACCCGGCTGACGCTCGATTCGATCGCGATCGCGGGGTTCGGGCATCGGTTCGGCAGCTTCGAACGCGAGGAGCTGGACAGCTTCCTCGTGGCGCTGGGGCGGGCGCTGGGCGAGTCGCTCAACACGATCACGCGGCTGCCGATCCAGAACCGGTTCGCGGGCAAGGCGAAGGCGCAGTACGACGCGGACATTGCGGAGATGAACGCGCTGGTCGACGGGATCATCGTCGACCGGCGGGCAAACCCGACGGATGGCCGCGACCTGCTGAACCTGATGCTGACCGCAGTGGACCCGGAGACGGGGGAGGGGCTGGACGACCTGAACATCCGCTATCAGGTGCTGACGTTCCTGATCGCGGGACACGAGACGACGAGCGGCATGCTGACGTTCGCGTTCGCGTATCTGCTGCGCAATCCGTCGGTGCTGGCGCAGGCCTATGCCGAGGTGGACCGGGTGCTGCCCGGCGACGTGCGGCCGGACTATGCGCAGGTCGCGAAGCTTGAGGTGATCGAGCGGGTGCTGAAGGAAGCGCTGCGGCTTTGGCCGACCGCGCCGTCGTTCAGCCTGGCGCCGTTCGAGAATACGCTGATCGGCGGCAAGTGGCAGATGCGCAAGGACCGGCCGGTTAACATCTTCACGCCGGGGCTCCAGCGTTCGCCCAAGGTGTGGGACGATCCGGAAGCCTTCGATATCGACCGCTGGCTGACCGAGGCGGAGGCGGCGCGGCACCCGCATGCGTACAAGCCGTTCGGCAATGGCGAGCGTGCGTGCATCGGGCGGCAGTTCGCGATGGTCGAGGCGAAGATCGCAATGGCGATGATGCTGCGCGCCTTCTCGATCGGCGATCCGCATTTGTACAGGTTGAAGATCAAGGAGACGCTGTCGATCAAGCCCGACGATTTCTACATGCGGATCCGCGTGCGCCAGCCGCACGAACGGTTGCAGGTGGGGGTGGCGGAAACCGTCGAGGCGGCAGAGGTCAGCGCGGTCGCGGGATCGGGGCAGCAGTTCGCTGTACTCTACGGGTCGTCGCTGGGAACGGCGCGGGACATCGCGGAGGAGATCGCGGAGCGGGCGCGGGTCGACGGGTTCGACGTGGTCGTGCGATCGATGGACGAGAGCTTCAAGGGCGGCGCGGCGCCGCAGGACAAGGTGATCGTACTGGTGACCGCAACCTATAACGGGCGCGCGCCGGATACCGCGGTGGAGGTGGAGCGCGCGCTCGACGCCGGGGCGTTCGAGGGCGCGGACTGGTCCGGCGCGCGTTATGCGGTGCTGGGCGTCGGCAACAGCCAGTGGCCGAACTACCAGCATTTCCCCAAGCGCGTCGAGGCGGCGATCGCGGCGGCGGGGGGCGAGGCGCTGGTGCCGCGTGCGGAGGCGGACGGGCAGGGCGACTTCGACGGCGCGGTCGCGGGGTTCGTCCGCGACCTGTGGAAGGCGCTGGGGAGCGAGGCGGCGCCGGCCGATGCGCCCGCATCGCTGTCGCTGACGATGGTCGATGCGGCGGACATGCGCGCGCAGGCGCTGCCCGAACATGCGCAGCGGCTGGAGATCGTCGCCAACGACGAGCTGGTGCGGCCGGCTGAAGGCTTGTGGGACTTCGCGAATGAGCCGCCGCGGCCCTCTACGCGGCTGATCCGGATCCGGTTGCCCGAGGGGCAGCGTTACTACACCGGGGACCATATCGCGGTGTATGCGCGCAACCGGCCCGCGCTGGTCGAGCGTGCGGTGGCGCGGATAGGGATCGACGGCGCGGCGCAGGTGCGGCTGGGCGGGCAGGGCGGGCGGTTCCGGCATCTGCCGATCGGGCAGACGGTGACGGTGCGCCAGTTGCTGACCGACTTCGTCGAGTTGAGCGATCCGTTGTCGAAGCGTGCGCTGGCGGCGGTGATCGCGCAGACGCGGTGCCCGAACACGGTGCGCACGCTGGCGGCGCTGGAGGCCGGGTACGACGCGGAAATCGCGGCGAAGCGGGTGACGTTGCTCGACCTGCTTGACGCGCATCCGGCGGCGGAACTGGCGTTCGAGTCCCTCGTCGAGCTGTCCGCGCCGATAAGCCCACGCTTCTATTCGATCGCGTCGAGCCCGCTGGTGTCGCCCGATGTCGCGGACCTGATCGTGGGCACGATGGCGGCGCCCGCCTGGTCGGGGCTTGGCGAGCATCGCGGGTTCGCGTCGGGATATATGCAGGGGGTGGCGGCGGGGGACCATGTGTTCGGCTATGTCCGCCGGCCCAACCCGCCGTTCGCGCCGCCCGCCGATCCGTCGGTGCCGATGATCCTGATCGGGCCGGGGACGGGGTTCGCGCCGCTGCGTGGGTTCCTGCAGGAGCGCGCAGCGCAGGAGAATGTCGCGACGAGTCTCGTTTTCTTCGGATGCCGGCACCCCGATCACGACTGGTTCTGCCGCGCGGAGATGGAGGCGTGGCAGGCGGCGGGCGTGGCCGACCTGTCGCTGGCGTTTTCCGCGGTAGAGTCGCATCCGTGGCGGTTCGTGCAGGACGCGCTGTGGGCTGAGCAGAAGAAGGTCTGGCGCGCGATCGAGGCGGGTGCGGCGATCTATCTGTGCGGCGACGGGAAGTTCATGGCGCCCGCGGTGCGCGACACGCTGATCCGCATCTGGATGCAGCAGGTGGGGGGAGAACACGCGCAGGGATCCGCCTGGCTCGAGGCGATGATCGCGGACGGGCGGTTCCACCAAGACGTGTTCGGGTTCGGGAAATAGACGGCGCTTGCCCTTCGCGCGGGGCGGGTCCAGCATCGCACCCGATGGCGTCACGACGAGCGCCACGGGAGAGGCCGATGCAGCAGCTGAGCGCGCAGGACGCGACGTTCGTCTATCTGGAAACCCCGCACACGCCGATGCACATCGGATCGGTCGCGATCTATGATCCGTCGACTGCCCCGGGCGGGTTCGTGCGGTTCAAGGATATTCTGGCGTTCATCGAGGCGCGGCTGGCGGGCGCGCGCAGTTTTCGCCAGCGGCTGGTGCGGGTGCCGTTCGACCTCGACCATCCCTATTGGATCGAGGACCCGGAGTTCGACATCGAATTCCACGTCCGCCACATCGCGCTGCCGAAGCCGGGCGACTGGCGGCAATTGTGCATCCAGGCGGCGCGGCTCCATGCGCGGCCGATGGACCTGACGAAGCCGCTGTGGGAGTTCACGATCGTCGAAGGGCTCGACAATATCGACGGGCTGCCGCCGGGGTGCTTTGCGCTGGTGAGCAAGGTGCACCATGCCGCGATCGACGGGATGAGCGGGGTGGAGATGTCCGCCGCGGTCCATTCGACCAGCGCGGACTTGACCGATTCCGACGATCCCGACACGTGGCGGCCCGAGACCATGCCGCGTGTCGCGGACCTGCTGGTGCGGAGTTACTTCAACAGTCTGGTCCAGCCGATGCGGGTGATGGAGACGGTGGGCCGGTCGTTGCCGGGAATGGCGCGGCTGACGAACGAGCTGCGCAAGGGCGACATCTCGATCAAGGGCGTGCGGCCGGCGCCGAAGTCGCGGTTCAACGGCAAGGTTTCCGCGCACCGGGTGTGGGATGCGGTGCCGTTTCCGCTGAAGGACATCCGCGCGATCAAGGAGGCGGTGCCGGGCGCGACCGTCAACGACGTGATCCTGTCGATCGTCGGCGGGGGCTTGCGCGGGTATCTGGAGGGGCGCGGCGAGCTGCCCAAGGACACGCTGACCGCGATGGCGCCGATCTCGGTGCGCGGGGAGGGCGAGAAGGCGGCGCTGGGCAACCAGGTGTCGGCGATGGTCGTGGGGCTGGGAACGCAGATCGCGGACCCGCTGGAACGGCTGCGGTTCGTCCATGCCGAGGCGGTCAACTCCAAGGCGATGACCAACGCGGTCGGCGCGAAGGCGCTGGCGGATTACAGCCAGCTGATCCCGTCGGGGCTCGCGGGGCTGGGCGCGCGGCTCTACACGCGCGTCGGCGCAGCGAACGCGCATGCGCCGGCGTATAATTGCGTCGTCACCAACGTGCCGGGCAGCCGCGTGCCGCTGTATTTCTGCGGGGCGCGGATGGTGGCGATGTACGGGACGGGGCCGGTGTTCGACGGGATGGGGCTCATCAACCCGGTCTATAGCTATGGCGACACGATCGCGATCTCGTTCACCTGCGATCGTGACATGATGCCCGACCCGGACGCCTATGCGGATGCGCTGCGCGCGACGTTCGCGGCGCTTCGCACGGCCACCGCGAAACCTTCCGCGCCGGTGCCGGTTGAAGCGCCAGTACAGGCTAACGACGACGCACCGGTTTCAGGGCGCAAGGTTTCCGGGCGCAGATCCGCAACCCGCAGCAAAGGAGCGAAGTGATGGCAGGCGATGTGAAGGACGCGATCGACGCGTCGGCGGCCCGGACCAAGGGCGCGACGGACAAGGCGGCGGATGCGGCCAAGTCCGCGACCGACAAGGTCCGCGAGGGCGCGGAAAAGGCGAAGGATACGTTCAACGAGAAGGTCGTCGACCCCGCCAAGCGCGCGGGCGAAGCGATGAAGGCGTCCGGCCAGAAGATCGCCGAGGGCGGATCGACGATCGGCGTGAAGATGATCGACCAGGCCGAGACGAACGCGCGCGAGGCGTTCGCGGCGCTGCGCGAGGCGGCGCAGGCCAAGGACCTGTCGCAGGTGATGAAGATCCAGGGCGATTATTTGCGCGAACAGGGCAATCGTTCGATGACTCAGGCGCGTGAGATCGGCGAGTTGATCGTGCAGTTCGGCCGGGATGCGGTGCAGCCGTTGAAGGGGAAGGACTGAATTAGGTTTCCTATCGTTTGCACTGAGACTGTCGAAGTGCTGTTCTTCTTCTGAAGGTAACGAAACAGAAGAAGCGCAGGGCTTCGACTAGCTCAGCCCGAGCGAGAGGGGACAAGTGTTCCGACCTGTTCAGGCGTGCCCGGCCGAGGGGTAGAAGATCGCGCGCAGGCCGGCGCGGTTGAAGGGGCGCCAGGCGTCCTCGGGGAGCGCAAGGCGGTCGGCCACGGCGTAAAGCACGGCCGGGTTCACGCCGAGGCCGCAGTGGCTGCCATGGACCTCGATATTGTCGCTGTTGCGGTCGAAGGGTTCGACGCAGTTCTGCCACGCGACGATGCCGTCCTCGCGGCTCCAGATCGCGGTCGAGGGGACCGGAGGCGGCGTGGCGCTTTCGCGAAGCTGTTCCTTCGTGTGGCTGTCGTCGATCCGCTGGCCGGTCAGCAGTTCGTAGGCGCGCCAGACGTTGGTCGAGCGCGGCGAGCCGGTGAAGGGCGAGCCGAGCGAGATAACCTGACGGACCGCGTCGGGCACGCGGCGGCTGACCATCCGCGCCATCACGCCACCGAGACTCCAGCCAACGAGACTGACCTTGCGGCCGGTCGCCTCGTGGATCGCCTCGATCCGCGCGACGAGCTTCTCGCCTTCGCGGCCGATCGCCTTTGGGCCGAGATTGCGGCCGAGGTCCCAGGTGTGCGCGTCATGGCCCTTGCGGGTGAGGTAACGGCGCAAGACAGCGGTCGAGCGATCCGAGGTGGTGAAGCCGGGCAGGACGAGGACGGGGTGGCCGTCGCCGCGCGGCGCCATCGCGAGGAGCGGCGCGGCCCAGGGGAGCGAGCCGAACTCGGCGAGCGCGCGCGGCAGCTCGGTCAGCGCGAGCAGCGGCGAGGGCGGTCGCGTGATCGGGGTCGGCGGGGCGGCGGTTGCCATCGGACGTCTCCTGCGGGGTGTCGCGGCATCAATGCGCCGCGATCGGTTATGGTTCAGTTCGCGAAGCCATAGGCGCGGTGCTGCGCGGCGTGGCGCGCGAGATCGAGGCTGAGGATCGCGAGATCGTGCGGGGTGCCGGCGCGGTCGCGTACCTGGTCGCGCAGCAGCGCCTCGCCGCGAAAGCCGAGGCTTTCGAACAGCGCGACCGAGCCTTGCTGGTCGGGGGTCATCGCGGCGGTCAGCTTGGCGAGGCCGCGCTCGACGCCGACCGCGAACATCGCCTCCAGCAGGTCCCGCCCGAGCCCGGCGCCGCGGCGCGCGGCGGAGACGAGCAGGCGGACCTCACCGACATGCGCGCTCCATCCCAGCGGATCGCGGACCAGCGCGACGGTGCCGACGACCTCGCCGTCCTCCTCCGCGATCAGGCTGTCGATCCAGCCTTCTTCGATCGCCGACAGCCACGCCGCGACGACGCGCGGATGCTTGAGGTCGCGGCCGAGGAACAGCAGGTCGTGCTCGGGCAGCGCGTGCGCGAAGGCGAGCATCGCGTCGCGATCGGCCTCGCGGAAACGGCGGATGCGCGTGGTCATGTCGATCGGGGCTCCAGCCACGCGGTGAGCGCGGGCCACATCCGCTTGACCGCGTTGGGGCCGGCGACGAGGCTGACATGCCCGCCCTTGAGGACGAGCTGTTGCCGGTCCTGTGCACCGATCATGTCGATCAGCGGGGCGGAGGCCTCGGTCGGAACGATATGGTCGTGCTCGGCGGTGACGTGGAGGAAGGGGGCAGTGATCGCGCCGAGATCGATCGCGCGGCCGCCGACCGTCATCGTGCGCGCCATCAGGCGGTTGTCCCACAACAACGCCTTGGTGGTCTGGCGGAAATACTCGCCCGCCAGCGGCAGCGTGTCGGTGTTCCAGCGTTCGAACATGCGGAAGGACTTCACGAACTCGTCGTTCCACAGATTGTCGTAGAGCCGGACATTGCCCGCGGCGCGCGCGCCGGGGCGGAGCATGTCGAACGCGGTGTAGAGATAGTCGCCGGGGCAATTGCCGAAGGTGTCGACCAGCCGGTCGAC
The DNA here is from genome assembly GCF_055231975.1 of Sphingomonas sp. Ell38C01. Taxonomy (NCBI): domain Bacteria; kingdom Pseudomonadati; phylum Pseudomonadota; class Alphaproteobacteria; order Sphingomonadales; family Sphingomonadaceae; genus Sphingomonas; species Sphingomonas sp. Ell38C01. The sequence continues at coordinate 2,156,209 of NZ_JBUYVA010000001.1, forward strand.
GTCGAAGAAGCGCGGGTCCGCCCAGGCGCGGAACATCTCCATCGCGTGAAAATCGACGGGCGTGGTGAAGGTCGCGAGATTGGCGAGGCGACCCTGCCCCTCGAGCGCAGCCCAGAGCAGCGACAGCACGCCGCCGAAGCAATAGCCGACGACCGAGACGTCGGGCTGGCCCGTCTCATCCTGCACGCGCGCGACCGCGGCGGGGAGGAAATCGAGGACGTAGCTCTCCAGCGTCAGCGTGCATTCGTGCGCGCGGGGGGCGTCCCAGTCGAGCATGAACACGTCGAACCCTGCGTCGAGCAGATATTCGACGAGGCTCTGGCCGGGCACCATATCGAAGATGTAGCCGCGGTTGGTGGTGGCCATGACGAGCAGGATCGGCACGCGGTACACCTCCTCGCGACTCGGGTCCACGCGCGGGTGGTAATGGTAGAGCCGCATGGTGCCGCGTTCGATCAGCACGTCCTTGGGCGAGGCGCCGAGGACGGGGGCGGGCGAGGTGAAGTAATCGAGCCCCTTGATGTTGCGCGTGAAGGCGCGCTCGAACTCGGCCTGCGCGGCGGCGAAGGGGGCGAGCAGCGTGTCGGTCAAGCGCGGGGCTCGCGGTCCGTCATGCGCTATGCCTTGGCTTCGGGCGGCTTGCGGCCACGCTTGGGCTTGGGGCGATCGGGTTTCGCGGGCGGCGTGCCGTCGAGCTTCGCCTCGATCCGGTGGAGCATCGCCTCGATCGCGGCGAGGCGGACCGCGACGTCCTCGACGTCCTTGCGGCTGGGCAGGTTCGCGGCGGCGAGCGCCTTGGCCATCATCTCGTGGGTCTGCGCCTGCGCCTGCATCGCGGCGGCGGAGGCGCCGTGCATCGCGCGGGTGAACTCCTCGCTCTTGACCGCGTCGCCGCCGAAGCTGTTCGCCATCTTCTCCCACTGACCGAGCATGTCGCGGAAGAAGGCGGAGGGATCGGGCGTGGTCATCGCGGGCGAGACTTCCACGCTCCGCCCGGCGCGTCAAGCCGCGCTATTGCTGCGGGTTTTGCTGCGCAGCAGCAACGGGCGCGCCGTTGGCGGCGTCGAGCGTCGAGTCGCCGCCGAGCGTGGTGTAGAGATCGACGAGGTTGGTGGCGCCGGTCAACTGCGCCGCGACCAGCGTGCGGTGTGCGCTGTAGAGCGAGCGCTGGGCGTCGAGCGTCGAGAGGAAGGTATCGATGCCGCCACGATAGCGCGCCTCGGTCAGGCGATAGGTGTCCGCGGCGGCGACCGCGAAGCGGCGGTTGGCGGCGAGCTGGTCGGCGAGCGTGCCCTGGCGCGCGAGCGCGTCGGAGACTTCGCGGAACGCGGTCTGGATCGTCGCCTCGTAGGTGGCGAGCGCGGCGTCGCGCTGCGCCTGCGAATAGGCGACGCCGGCGCGGCCAGCGCCCGCCTGGAAGATGGGATAGGTGGCCGATGCGCCGGCGGAATAGTTGAACGCGCCGCCGGTAAAGAGCGTACGCAGCGCGGTGCTGGCGAGACCAAGGATCCCGGTGAGCGTGACGCGCGGGAACAGCGCGGCGCGCGCGGCGCCGATCTCCGCATTGGCGGCACGCAGCGTGTATTCGGCCTGCACGACGTCCGGGCGGCGGAGCAGGACGGTGGAGTCGATGCCGGGCGGCAGCGAGGCGATGTTGGCGGCGGCGTCGTCGATCGAGGCGGGGAGCAGCGCGGCGTCGACCGGCGCGCCGACGAGCCGCTGGAGCGCGTTGACGTCCTGCGCGAGCGCGGTCATCTGTTCGGCCACGCCGGCCTCGGCGGTCGCGAGGATCTGTTCGGCCTGGCGCAGATCGGTACGCGGGGCGATGCCGCCGGTGAGGCGTGCCTGCGTCAGGCGGACGCTGCGCTGGGCGCTGGCGGCGGTGTCGCGCGAAACCTTCAGGAGGCTGGCGTCGGCGCCGTAGGTGGCCCAGGCGGTCGCGATCTCGCCGACCAGCGACAGACGGGTGGCGCGCGCGGCGGCTTCCTGCGCGAAGTAGCGATCGAGCGCGGCGTCGGTGAGCGAGCGGATGCGGCCGAACAGGTCGATCTCGAACGCCGACGCGCCGAGGCTGGCGGAGAAGCTGCTGCGCCCGCCGCCCGAGGTCGCTGTGCCGGTGGTCGTGGTGCCGACACTGCCATTGTCACGGTAGGTGTAGCCGCCGCTGGCGTCGACCTGCGGGAACAGATCCGCGCGCTGGATGCGGTATTGCGCGCGCGCGGCGACGATGTTGGCGGCGGCGACGCGCAGGTCGCGGTTGTTGGCGAGCGCGCGGTCTATGATCGCCTGGAGCCGCGCGTCGCGGAACACGTCGCGATAGGTGACGGTGGGGAGCGCGGCCTCGCTGCGCTTCAGATAGGCGTCGCCGACCGGCCAGGATGGCGGCACGGGGAGTTCGGAGCGGACATATTTCGGCTGGAGCGAGCAGGCGGAAACCGACAGCGCGGCGAGGAGAAGAGCGAAACGGCGCATCAGGCGTGCTCCGGCTTCGGATCGGAAGGGGGATCGGAAGGGGGCGTGCCGCGCCCGTAGCGCGCCTTCAGATGCTTGATCCCGTCGCGGAAGCCGCGGCGGACGAGGACGAAGAACAGCGGGATGTAGAAGATCGCGAGCACAGTCGCGGTCAGCATCCCGCCGATCACCGCGGTGCCGATCGCGATCCGGCTGTTCGCGCCCGCCCCGGTCGAGATCGCGAGCGGGAGGACGCCGAAGATGAAGGCGAGGCTGGTCATCAGGATCGGACGGAGGCGCAGCTTCGCCGCCTTCAACGCGGCATCGATGACGCGCGCGCCCTTCTTCTCCTCCTGCTCGGCGAACTCGATCATCAGGATGGCGTTCTTGGCGGCCAGCCCCATCGTCGTCAGCAACCCGATCTGGAGATAGACGTCGTTGGTCAGCCCCCGCAGCGTGACGAACGCGACCGCGCCGATCAGCCCGAGCGGGATGACGAGCAGGACGGCGATCGGGATCGACCAGCTTTCGTAGAGCGCGGCGAGGCACAGGAAGACGACGACGATCGAGAGCCCGTAGAGCAACGGTGCCTGCCCAGAGGAAAGGCGTTCCTGGAACGAGATGCCGGCCCAGGCGATGCTGGTGCCGGGGATCTGCGCGGCGAGCTGCTGGATCCGGTCCATCGCGTCGCCCGAGCTTTCGCCCGGTGCGCCCTGACCCTGGAATTCATAGGACGAGATGCCGTTGAACCGCGAAAGCGTGGTCGGGGCCTGCGACCATGTCGTCGTCGCGAAGGACGTGAAGGGGGCCATCTGCCCGCTCGACCCGCGGACGAACCACTGGCCGAGATCGTCGGGCTTCGACCGGTAGGGCGCGTCGCCCTGGACATAGACCCGCTTCACGCGGCCGCGATCGACGAAATCGTTGACGTAGCGACCACCCCACGCGGTCGACAGCGTGGTGTTGACGTCGTTCTGCGACAGGCCCAGCGCGGCAAGCTTCTGCGCGTCGGTCGTCACCTGGAGCGTGCCGATATCGGGCAGCTCGCTGAGGCGAACCCCGGCCAGCTGCGGGTCGGCATTGGCGAGCGCGAGCAGCTTGTCGCGCGCGGCGTTGAACGCCTCCTGGCTGAGTCCGCCGGTGTTCTGGAGCTCCATCGTGAAGCCCTGCGACTGGCCGAGCCCGCGGATCGCGGGCGGGATCAGGACGAAGACCTGCGCGTCGCGGAGCCCGCGGAACGCGGCGGAGGCGCGCGCGACGATCGCGTCGGCGGTGTTGTCCTTCCCCGAGCGATCGGCCCAGTCGGTGAACGCCATGAAGCCCTGGCCGGTATTCTGCCCCGACGCGCCGCCGCCGCCGCCGCCCGCGACCGTCAGCATCGTGCGCATGTTCGCCGCTTCGTTCTGCTGGAAATAGCGCTCGACCTGCTGCTGGATGTCGGTCGTGCGGCTCTGCGTCGCGCCCGCGGGAAGGCGGAACTGGACCTGCGCGCCGCCCTGATCCTCGGTCGGCAGGAAGCCGGTGGGCAGGCGCAGGAACAGGATCGCGAGCACCGCGACGACAGCGACATAGATCAGCAGGAACAACCATTTGCGATCGACGACGCTGCGGACCGCGCCGGTGTACTTCTCGACGCCCTTGTCGAAGTTGCGGTTGAACCCGTCCTTCGCGCGCTGGAGCCCGTGCGCGACGCGCGGCGCCTTGCGGCCCAGCCAGCCGTGGTCGAGATTGCCGTCGTCGTCGCGCGCCTTCTGCTTGAGCAGGTTCGCGGTGAGCGCGGGCGACAGCACGAGCGCGACGAACACCGACAGCACCATCGCGGAGATGACGGTGAGCGAGAACTGGCGGTAGATCACGCCGGTCGACCCGCCGAAGAATGCCATCGGCAGGAACACCGCGGACAGGACGAGCGCGATCGCGATCAGCGCGACGGTGATCTCGTTCATCGACTCGATCGTCGCGTCGCGGGGCGACATGTCGGGATTCTCTTCCATCAGCCGCTCGACATTCTCGACGACGACGATCGCGTCGTCGACGAGGAGGCCGATGGCGAGAACGAGCCCGAACAGCGTCAGCGTGTTGATCGAGAACCCTGCGAGATAGAAGACCGCGAAGGTGCCGAGCAGCACGACGGGCACCGCGATCGTCGGGATCAGCGTGGCGCGCCAGCTTTGCAGGAACACGAACATGACGACGACGACGAGGATGATCGCCTCGATCAGCGTCTTCACCACCTCCTCGATCGACAGCTTGATGAAGTCGGTCGAGTCGTTGGCGTAGGCGACGCGCAGGTTCGGCGGGAAGGTCTTCGCGACGCGCGCGATCTCGGCCTTCACCAGATCGGCGGTTTCCAGCGCATCGGCGCCCGGCGCCAGGAGCACCGCGATGCCCGCGCCCGGATGGCCGTTGATCCGGCTGACCGCGGCATAGCTTTCCGCGCCCAGTTCGACGCGGGCGACGTCGGACAGGCGGACGGTCGCGCCGCTGGGCAGCGTCTTGAGGATGATGTCCTTGAACTGCTGCGGCGTCTGGAGCCGCGACTGCGCGGTGACGGTGGCGTTGAGCATCTGGTCGCTCGGCATCGGCTGGCCGCCGATCTCGCCCGCCGCGACCTCGGCATTCTGGTTCGTGATCGCGGTGATGACGTCGCCGGGGATCAGCGCGTAGCTGGCGAGCCGCGCGGGATCGAGCCACACGCGCATCGCATATTGCGAGCCGAACACGTTGGTGTCGCCGACCCCCTGGACGCGCCCGAGCGGATCCTGAAGGTTGGAGACCATATAGTCCGACACGTCCTGGTTCGTCAGCTGGTCCGTCACGTCGTAGACGCCCGCGATCAGCAGATTGTCCGGGTTGGACTTGCGGACGACGAGGCCCTGCTGCTGGACCTGCGCGGGCAGGCGGCTGATCGACTGCTGGACCTGGTTCTGGACCTGCACCTGCGCGATGTCGGGATCGGTGCCCTTGGCGAAGGTGGCGGTGATCGTCACCTGCCCGCGGCTCGACGAGGACGAGGCGAAATAGAGCAGGCCGTCGATCCCGGTCAGCTGCTGTTCGATGATCTGGGTGACGCTGTTCTGGATCGTCACCGCGTTGGCGCCGGGATAGGTCGCGCGGATCGACACCTGCGGCGGCGCGACGTCCGGGTATTGCGCGATCGGCAGCGCGAGGATCGCGCCGACGCCCGCCATCATCACGATGATCGCGAGGACCCAGGCGAAGATCGGCCGGTCGATGAAGATCCGCGAGATCACTGGATCAGCCGCCCTTCGTGGCGCCGGCGCCCCCGGCGGCGTTGCCGTCCCGTGGCGGCGGCGCGACGCGCTGCGGCGCGTTTGCCGGCACCGCGCGAATCTTCGCATTCGGCTTCAGCGTACCTAGGCCCTGCGTGATGATTTTGTCGCCGGGCTCGAGCCCTTCGGTGACGACCCAGAACGCGCCCTGCGTACGCACCGCGGTGATCGAACGCTGGATCGCCTTGTCGCCGGGGCCGACCAGATAGACGGTCGCGCGGCCGCGCGGATCGCGCGAGACGGCCTGTTGGGGCACGAGGATCGCGTTTGTGTCGACCGCCTGCGCGAAGACCGCGCGGACGAACATGCCGGGCAGCAGCAGCCCCTGCGGATTGGCGAAGCGCGCGCGCAGCGTGACGGTGCCGGTCGACTGGTCGACCACGACCTCGGAGAATTCGACAGTGCCGGTCAGGCCGTAGTCGCTGCCGTCCTCGAGCTTGAGCGTGACCGAGGCGCGCGCGGGGGCGACTCCTTGCGTGGCGAGCGCGCGGCGCAGCGACAGGATCGCGGCGCTCGACTGCTGGATGTCGACGAAGATCGGATCGAGCTGCTGGATCGTCGCGAGCGGATCGGTCTGACTCGAGCTGACGAGCGCGCCGACGGTGAAGAGCGAACGCCCGATCCGGCCGGTGATCGGCGCGGGCACGGTGGTGAAGCGCAGGTTGATCCGCGCGGTATCGAGCTGCGCGCGGTTCTGCGCGATCGCGGCGGTGGCCTGACGCTGGGTGGCGACCGCGTCGGTATAGTCCTGCTTGCTGACGGCCTCGATCTCGGCGAGCGGGCGGTAGCGCTCGGCCTTGATCCGCGCGGCCTCCGCGGTGGCGCGGGCGGCCTCGACATTCGCCTGCGCCTCGTTCGCGGAGGCGCGGTAGAGGCGCGGATCGATCTGGTAGAGCGGCTGGCCGCGCTTCACGAGCGTGCCTTCGGTAAAGAATCGGCGCTGGATCACGCCCGACACCTGCGGGCGCACCTCCGAGCTCTGATAGGCGACGGTGCGGCCGGCGAGCTCGGCGGTGACCGGGACTGCGGAGGTCTGTGCGACGACATAACCGACGGTGGCCGGGCCGCCGTTGCCGCGTCCGCCCTTGGCCTGCGCCTGCTGGTTGCCGCCGGTCCCGCCGCCGCAGCCGGCCAGCGCGAGGGTTGCGGCGAGCGTCAGGCCGATGGTGCGACGGCGCCGCGCCGGAATCGCGATTGGCAAAATGGAGAACCCGTTACGTTTGATCCGCCCCCGGTCGGGGCCCGCCTCCCAATCGCGCGTTTCGCTATCGCAGATCAATGGCAATGCTACGTTGCGACACTTCTGCGACACTTTTTATCGGGTTAGCGGCCGATAAAGCGGCCTGGACGCCGTTGTGCGACGGCCGCTATGCCCTCGCGGAAATCGGCGGTGGCCATCAGGCGGTCCTGTTCGGCGCGTTCGTGATCGGTGCGCGTGGCGACCGCATCCGCGAGCGCACCGCGCAGCGTGGCGCGGGTGGCCTGCACTGCGAGCGGGGCCTGCGCGGCGATATCGGCGGCGAGCGCTTGCGCCGCGGCAAGAAGGCCCTCGAGGGGTGCGATCTCGTCGATCAAGCCCCAGCCCAGCGCCTCCTGCGCCTTGATCCGTCGGCCGGTCAGCAGCATCAGGCTTGCGCGCTGCTCGCCGATCAGGCGGGGCAGGGTGTGGGTGATGCCGAACCCGGCATGGAAGCCGAGCGCGACGAAATTGGCGGCGAACCGCGCCTCCGGGGCGGCGACCCGGAAGTCGGCGACGAGCGCGAGGCCGAGTCCCGCACCGACCGCTGCGCCCTGGACTGCGGCGACGATCGGCTTGGGCGCGGCGAACAGGCGGACGGCGGCACGGTAGAGCGCGGGGGTTTCGCTTTGTCCGTCATCAGTCGCGAGCGGCTTGTCGCCCGACAGGTCCGCGCCGCCGCAAAAGACCCGGCCGGCGGTGGCGAGGACGATCGCGCGGCAGTCGGGTTCGGCTCCGAGTGCTTCGACGGCGTCGGCAAGTGCGGTGACCAGCGCGGCGTTGACGTGGTTGTGCGGCGGGCGATCGATGACGATCGTCGCGACGTGCGCGTCGCGCGTGACGGTGATGAAATCTGTCATGCTCTGGTTCCCAGCAGGTCGCGCGCGACGACCCAGGTGTGGATTTCGGTCGGGCCGTCGTAGATCCGCATGGTGCGCAGCCGCTCCGCGATGAAGTGAAGCGGCCATTCGCGCGTGACCCCCATCGCGCCGAACGCCTGCATCGCGCGATCGACGACCTCCCACGCCATCTCGATCGCATAGGCCTTCACCATCGAGATTTCGCGGCGGGTGTCGCGGCCGCCGTCGATCTTCCATGCGCAGTCATAGGCCATCAGGCGCGCGGCGTGGATCCGCGTCGCGGCGTCGGCGACCCAGGTCTGAATCGTCTGGCGCTCCGACAGCGGCTTGCCGAAGGTGACGCGCTGGCGGGCATGCTCGACCATCATGTCGAGCGCGCGCTGCGCCGCGCCGATCGCGTTCGCCGCCATCTCGAGCCGGCGGGTGCCGAGGCGCAGCTGCATCGGCGCGAAGCCCTGGCCTTCGGTGCCGAGGACCTTCCAGGCCGCGATGCGACAGTCCTCGAGCGCGATCTCGTAGGTGACGTGGCCGCCAAGCATCGGGATCGCGCGCAGCACCACGAAGCCGAGCGTGCCCTTGTCGACGAGGAACGCGGTCATCCCGCCGCGTGCGCCCTTGGCCTTGTCGGTAACCGCCATCACGATCGTGAAGTCCGCGTCGGCGGCCTTGCTGATCCAGATCTTGCGGCCGTTCAGGACCCAGTCGTCGCCGTCGCGCACCGCGCGCGTCGTCATCCCCGCGGGATCGGATCCGGCGCCGGGTTCGGAAATGCCGATCGCGGAGATCGTCTCGCCGCGCACATAGGGCTCGAGATAGGCGGCGCGTTGGCGATCGTCGACGGTGGCGGCGAGCATCCGCAGGTTCGGCGAGTCAGGGGGCAGAACGTACGGGATCGCGGTGCGCCCGAGCGCCTCGTTGACGCCGATCATCGCGACCATCGGCAGATCGTGACCGCCGGTATCGGCGGGCGCATCGAGCCCCCAGAGCCCGAGATCGCGCGAGACGCGATCGACCTCCGCCTGTTCCGCCACGTCGAGCGCGACCGAGCCGCCGGTCGCGCCGCGTGCCAGCACGGCCGCCTCGCGCGCGACAAGCTGGTCGTCGACGAAGCGACGGGCCAGTTCGGCGATCATCCGGTGATCGTCGTCGAGATCGAAATCCACGTCCCCTCCTGTCTTTTGCAGAGGCTAGGCTTGCGCGGCGGGCGATGCCAGTGTGATCGGCCCCGGGCGCAAAGTTGCGATCGCACGGAAACCCTAGCCGCCATCGTGCGTTGCGGGTGTTACGGGGGCGTATCGACGAGATCGAGCGTACCGAAAAGGGGTTCGGTTCTTGATAGCGATGCATGGTCGGCAAGTCTGGGCGGGGCGGCATTACTGGCTTGCATGCGGGTTGATGATCGCGGTCGCCGTACCCGCCGCGGCACAGATTGCGTCGCCTGGATCGGCGCCCGCACGCGGCCCGGATGCACCCAAGGCCGATGCGGCAACACCGGCGGCCGATCCGCAGGCGTCTGCACCGATCGTGCCTGATTCCGAATTCCAGAGCGCACTTCCGGCCTTGAGTGGCGACCTCAACGCGCCGCTCGAGCCGATGTCGACGATGCAGGCGACGCCCGCGCCGTCTTCTCCGATGCAGGCGCAGGCGGCTACGGCGTTGCCGCCTGCGGGAACGGAGGATCCGCAGCTGGCGCAGCCGCTGGTGCCACTGTCGAACTTCAATACCACGCCGCTCGAGACCGCAACCGACGTCGCGTCGCGCGATGCGCCCGAGATCCGGTACGAAACCGTGGTCCGTGGGCTCGATGCGCTGAAACTGACGGGTCAGTTCAAGTCGCTCTCCGCGCTCGATGAGGGCGGAGGCAAGGCGGCGAACGCGACGCAGGTTTCGGCGCGGGCGCGCGAGGACGAGGCGCTGGCGGTGCGGCTGATGAAGTCGCTCGGCTATTATGACGGCACCGCGATCTCGACGATCGAGACGATCCCAGCGACCCCCGGGCGGCTGCGTGCGATCGTGAGCGCGACGCCGGGGCGGCTCTACACGCTCGGCAAGATCACCGTGGACGCGCAGCCGACGGTGCCGGTCGATCTGGTTCGCAAGCAGCTGCCGCTGCGCACCGGCGACGCGATCGAGGCCGCGCGGATCCAGGGGGCGGAGGCGAATGTCAGCCTGACGCTGCCGCAGATGGGCTATCCCTTCGTCAAGGTCGGCGACCGGGACATCCTGCTCGACGACACGACGGTGACGGGGGACTACACGCTGCCGGTCGACACCGGGCCGCGATCTTCGTTCGGCGTGCTGCGTACCGAAGGCGATGCGGTGTTCGACCTGAATCACCTGAACGTTTTCCCACGGTTCGACCGGGGCGAGCTGTATGACGCGCGCCGGACCGACGACCTGCGCGATGCACTGGTCGCGACCGGGCTGTTCTCGACGGTGGGCGTCGAGCCGGTGCGGACGGGACAGGTCGCGGCCGACGGCACCGAGCAGGTCGATCTGCTGGTGCGGCAGAGCAAGGGGCCGCCGCGCTCGCTGGCGGCGTCGGCGGGGTACGGAACGGGGCAGGGCTTCACGCTCGAGGGCTCATGGACGCATCGCAATCTGTTCGTCCCCGAAGGCGCGCTGATCGCCAGCGCGATCGCGGGGACGCAGCAGCAGGGGGTGTCGGGCACCTTCCGGCGGTCGAATGCGGGCAAGCGCGATCGCACGGTCACGCTGATTGCCGCGGCCAACCATTCGAATTTCGACGCGTTCGACGCCTTCACCGGCACGCTATCGGGCCGGATCAGCTATGATTCGACGCCGATCTGGCAGAAGACGTTCACCTATGCCTACGGGTTCGAACTGACCGGCACGAATGAGAGCGTGTACGACTTCGTGCTCGGCGACCGGCGGCGCGGGACGTATTTCATCGCTGCCCTGCCGGGGCAGGTGCTGCTCGATCGATCGGACAGCCTGCTCAATCCGACCAAGGGGTATCGCCTGAAGCTGAACGTCAGCCCCGAGACGTCGGTGCGTGGGTCGGTGCGCCCCTATGTGCGCGCGATGATCGAGGCGACGGGTTATTATCCGGTCGGCCAGAGCCTGGTGATCGCCGGTCGTGCGCGTGCGGGGACGATCGCGGGCGTGGAGCGCGACGATCTCGCGCCGTCGCGGCGTTACTATGGCGGCGGCGGCGGATCGGTGCGCGGCTATGGCTTCCAGCGGCTCGGGCCGTTCGATCCGCAGGGCAATCCGGTGGGCGGGCGCAGCCTCAACGAGTTCGCGCTGGAGGCGCGCTATCGCTTCGGCGATTTCGGGATCGTGCCGTTCTTCGATGCGGGCAACGCGTACGACAGCGTGCTGCCCAAGGGCGGGGACCTGCGCTACGGCGCGGGGATCGGCGGACGGTTCTACACCAATTTCGGGCCGTTGCGCGTCGACGTGGCGACTCCGCTCAACCCGCGGCCGGGCGATGGCAAGGTCGCGCTCTACATCTCGATCGGGCAGGCGTTTTGATGACCGACGAGACCGTGCAGCCGGCCGAGACGACCGTGCCCGCCAAGCGCCTGTTGTGGCAGAGAATTCTCAAGTGGATCGGCATCGCGATCGTTTCGCTGCTGCTGCTCGGGCTGGCGATCGTGTTCGGGATCAATACCGATCCGGGGCGGCGGTTCGTCGCGGACCAGCTGGGTGGATACTCGACCGCGTCGGGGCTGAACATCAAGGTCGGGCGGATCGACGGATCGCTCTATGGCCGGATGATGCTGCGCGACGTGCGGGTCAGCGACCCCAAGGGCGTGTTCCTGACCGCGCCGCGCCTCGACGTCGACTGGCGCCCGTTCGCGTTCGCGCGCAACCATGTCGATGTGCGCAGTCTCGAGGCGGGGCTGGTGACGCTGGCGCGCAACCCGCAGTTGACCGCGGTGCCGAGCGATCCGAATGCGCCGCTGCTCCCCGATCTCGACATCGATATCGATCGGCTGCGCATCGACCGGTTCGTGATGGAGGCGCCGGTATCGGGCGCGCGGCATATCGGGCGGATCGTCGGCGACGCGCATATCGCAGACCGACGCGCGCAGTTGAACGTCGATGCCGCCGCGTTGCGCGGCGCGGGCATCGCGGGCGGCGACACACTGAAGGTGCGACTCGATGCGGTGCCCGACGACGACAGGCTGATGATCGATGCGACACTGGTCGCGCCGGTGGGCGGCGTGGTGGCGCAGCTCGGATCGCTCAAGGCGCCGCTGACCGCGACGATCGCGGGCAAGGGCAGCTGGAGCGCATGGAACGGCAAAGCTCTGTCTACGCTGGGTGGCGGCCAGCTGGCGAACCTGACGCTGGCGGCGCGGAACGGGACGTTTCAGGTGCGGGGGCTGACCAGGCCGGGGCTGTATCTCGAGGGGCCGGTCGAGCGGCTGACTGCGCCGGGGTTGCAGGTGGCGATCGACACGACGCTGAACGAGCGCAAGGCGGACACGAAGGTCCAGCTGACGTCGAACGCGCTGGCGGTAGTGGCGAACGGATTGGTCGATCTGGGCAATTCGCGATTCGCGGGGTTCAAGGTCGATGCGCGGCTGCTGACGCCGGGGGCGATCGCGCCGAATCTGCGCGGGCGTGACGTCCGCGCGAGCATGGCGCTCGACGGCGCATTCGCGACGCCGAAGGTGGACTACAAGGTGTACGCGACCGCGCTGGCGTTCGGCGAGATGGGGGTGGAGAACCTCTATGCCGAGGGTTTCGCGCGCGTGAACGCGGATCGCATTCTGCTGCCGGTCAAGGCGCATGCGCGGCGGGTGACCGGGCTGAACGCCGCGGTCGGTGGGCTGGCGACCAACGTTTCGATGCAGGGCGACCTCGCGATCCAGGGCGCGACGATCCTGTCCGACAATCTGCGCATCCGCTCCGACAAGATCGATGCGACCGCGATCGTCGCGGCGAACATGACGACGGGACGGTACACCGGCGCGCTCAAGGGACGTATCAACGATTACCGGATCGAGAGCATCGGCATCGTTAACCTGGTGACCGATGCGAAGCTGGTGACGACGCCGGGCGGGTTCGGGATCACCGGACGGGTCGTCGCGCGGACGCAGCAGATATTCAACGAAAGCGCGCGGACGTTTCTTGGCGGCAACGCGATCGTGCGCGCGGATGTCGGCTATCTGCCCGAGGGCGTCGTAACCTTTCGCAACGTGCGGCTGAACGCGCCGCGGTTCCGCGTCACGCGGGGCGAGGGGCGTTACACGCTCGACGGCCGATTGCTGGTCGATGCCGACGCCTATTCGACGCAATATGGACCGCTGACCGCCCGCGTGACGGGATCGGTGACCGATCCGGTGGTCATCCTGCGTGCGGCGCGGCCGGGCGTCGGCGTGGGGCTTGCCAATCTGCAGGCGCGGATCGTCGGGCGGAACGGGGCGTATGCGGTCGTCGCGAGCGGCGACACGAATTACGGGACGTTCACCGCGGACGTGCTGGTCCGCGCAGGGGGGCAGCTCGCGATCGACCTGCGGCGTGTCGTGTTCGCGGGGGTCAACTTCACCGGCCGCGTCGTCCAGACAGCGGCGGGGCCGTTCGCGGGGCGGGTGGCGTTCGCGGGATCGGGGCTGACCGGCGCGATGCAACTGGCGGCGCAGGGCAAGTACCAGCGCGCCGACATCGATGCGCGCGCCTATTCGGCCAAGATTCCCGGCAGCGTCGATTTCACGATCGGGCGTGCGATCGTGAAAGCCAGCGTCGTGCTGGTCCCCAATGCGCCGCAGGTGGTGGCGGACGCGCAGGTCGCCGATCTTCGTTATGGGCCGACGGTGTTGTCGGCGGCGCGTGCGAAGGTGAATTATGTCGGCGGGCGCGGCACCGCGCAGGCGGTGCTGACCGGATCGAACGGCGTGCCGTTCAAGCTGGCACTCAACGCGAAGCTGTCGCCCAGCGAGTATCTGATCGCGGCTCAGGGGCAGGCCAACGGGCTAAACTTCCGCACCGGCAACCCGGCGCGCGTCGTCGCGCAGCGCGGGGCTTATACACTCGCCCCGACGCAGGTCCTGTTCGACAAGGGCGCGGCGCGTATCGCAGGCCAATATGGCAAGGGGCTGAGCGCGCAGGTGCGGCTCGATCGGCTCGACATCTCGGTGTTCAATGCGCTGATTCCCAATCTCGGGGTCGGTGGGGCGGCGACGGGGAGTCTCGACTTCGCGCAGGCGACGCCTTCTGCGTTCCCAAGCGCGGACGTGCGGATGACGGTGACCAACTTCACCCGCTCCGGGATCGCGGCAGTGTCCGAACCGGTCGACATCGTGTTCGCGGGCAAGCTGGTCGCGGATGGCGGCGAGGCGCGCGCGCTGGTAAAGCGTGGCGCGACCACGGTCGGCCGGATGGTCGCGACACTGCGGCCGCTGGCGCCGGGAGCCGGATCGTGGGCGACGCGGTTGATGTCCGCGCCGCTGGGCGGGGGCATCCGCTATAACGGGCCGGCGGGGGTGCTGTTCAGCCTAGCCGCGCTGCCCGAGCAGCAGCTGACGGGACCGATCGCGATCGCGGCCGATTTCTCGGGGCAAGTCAGCGCGCCGCGGCTCAACGGGCTGATCCGCGCGGACAACCTGACGTACGACAACGAGACCTATGGCACGCGGCTGTCGCAGATGCGGCTGGCAGCGCGGTTCAACAACGACCGGCTCGAGGTGACGCAGATGCAGGCGCGGGCAGGCAACGGCACCGTGCAGGCGCAAGGGTCGATCGGATTGGCCGCCAACTCCGGGTTCCCGATCGACTTGACCGCGAAGCTCGACAATGCGCAACTCGCCAAGAGCGATGCGCTGAGCGCGACGACGTCGGGCACCATCCGGCTGACCAACGACAAGGACGGCGGGCTCATCAAGGGTGACCTGACGATCCCCGAGGCGCGCTATGCGATCATCCGGCAGGGTGCGGCCGAAGTGCCCGAGCTCACCGGGGTTCGTCGCAAGAGCGATATCCGCGTGGCGCGGCCTACCGATCGGCCGACCCAGCCGCCGGTCGGGTTGTTCAAGCTGGACCTGCGCGTACGCGCGCCGAACCAGCTCTTCGTGTCGGGCATGGGGCTCGAATCCGAATGGTCGATGGACCTGCGGATCGGCGGCACCTCGCGCGCGCCGACGGTCACGGGCGGGCTCGACGTGGTGCGCGGGACCTATTCGTTCGCGGGCAAGCGGTTCGAGGTCAATCGCGGGCAGGTGCGCTTCCGCGGCGGCGCGCTGACCGATCCCGACATCAACATCCAGGCGACGACGACGACCAATGGTATCACCGTCGTCCTGAACGTCACCGGCACAGGGCAGCGTCCGCAGGTGGCGTTCACTTCGACGCCGACGCTGCCGCAGGACGAGGTGCTCAGCAGGTTGCTGTTCGGGACCAACCCCGAGAACCTGTCCGCGACGGAGGCGATCCAGCTGGCCGCCGCGCTCAATTCGCTGCGCGGATCGGGTGGCGGACTCAATCCGCTCGGCAAGCTGCGCTCGGCGACCGGGTTCGACCGGTTGCGGATCCTGGGCGCGGACGAGGCGAGCGGGCGCGGGACGAGCCTGGCGGCGGGCAAATACTTGACCGACAATATCTATATCGAGATCATCACCGACGCACGCGGGTTCACCGCGACGCAGCTGACGATCGCGCTGACGAAATCGCTGAGCGTGTTGTCGCAGGCGGGGTCGTTCGGCGGATCGAACGGACAGGTCAAATATTCGAAAGATTATTGACGTCTGATAGAACGTCCTTTCGCGGCGTCCGGTTTGCGCGTACCCCGTCTTCAAAAGATGAGGGGATGCGACGATGAGCGATCATTTCGACGTGCTGATCGTCGGCGCCGGACTGTCCGGTGTCGGCGCGGCGCACCATCTCCAGACGCGGTGCCCCGATCGCAGCTACGTCATCCTCGAGGGGCGCGCCGCGCTGGGGGGGACATGGGACCTGTTCCGCTATCCCGGCATCCGGTCCGACTCCGATATGCATACGCTGGGGTATAATTTCCGGCCATGGACGCAGGCGAAGGCGATCGCGGACGGCCCGTCGATCCGCGACTATATCGCGGACGCGGCGCGCGAGGGCGGCATCGACCGGCACATCCGCTATCGCCATCACGTCAAGCGCGCGGACTGGTCGACGGAGCAGGCGCGCTGGACGGTCGAGGCGATCGGGCCGGACGGCGAACCGGTGACGATCACCGCGAACTTCGTCTTCATGTGCTCCGGCTATTACAACTACGATGCGGCGCACTCGCCGCACTTCGCGGGGCAGGAACGCTTCTCGGGACGGATCGTCCATCCGCAGTTCTGGCCCGAGGACCTCGACTATGCGGGCAAGCGCGTCGTCGTGATCGGCAGCGGTGCGACCGCGGTGACGCTGGTGCCGGAAATGGCGAAGACCGCGGCGCACGTCACGATGCTCCAGCGATCCCCGACCTACGTCGTCTCGCGCCCGGCGCAGGACAAGGTGGCCAACTGGCTGCGCACGAAGCTGCCGGGCAAGGCAGCCTATGGCGTGACGCGGTGGAAGAACGTGTTGTGGGGAATGTTCTTCTTCCGGCTGGCACGGCGCAAGCCCGACAAGGTGAAGCAGCGCCTGCTAGGGCTGGTGCGCGAGCATCTGGGACCGGACTACGACGTCGCGACCCATTTCACCCCGCGCTATAATCCGTGGGACCAGCGGCTGTGCCTGGTTCCCGATGCCGACCTGTTCGAGTCGATCAAGGCGGGGAATGCGTCGGTCGAGACCGATACGATCGCGACGTTCACGGAGAGCGGGCTCATGCTCTCGTCCGGCAAGACGCTCGACGCTGACATCGTCGTGACCGCGACCGGGCTGGAGCTGCAGCTGCTGAGCGACGTGGCGTTCAGTGTCGACGGTGTGGCGAAGGATCTGTCCAAAGCGTTGCATTACAAGGGGATGATGTATTCGGACATTCCGAATCTCGCGTCGACGTTCGGCTATACCAATGCGTCCTGGACGCTGAAGGCGGACCTGACTTCGATGTATGTCTGCCGGTTGCTGAACACGATGACGAAGCGGGGATTGCGCCAATGCACGCCGCGGATCGGCGACATGGCGATGGACGAGGAGCCGTTCCTCGATTTCACGTCGGGTTATGTCACCCGTGCGATCGACAAGCTGCCCAAGCAGGGAAGCCGCAAGCCGTGGAAGCTGAACCAGAATTACGCGCTCGATATCGTGGCGTTGAAATTCGGATCGGTCGACGACAGCATGGAGTTCTCCAACCCGTCTCCGGCGACAGCGCGGGAACGGGACCGCGTCGAGGCCTGACGGGGGCGGACGTTGTCCCTAGAGTCGGATGACATCAAGCTGACCCATATCCTGAGTTGACGAGGTAGTTGCGGCATTCTGCGGGGGAGAAGGCATCGAGAAGCGTGCCGACGCGTCTCCATGTTGCCTCGTGGGATCGCTCGGCGGCCTTGCGCATGAGGTGTTTGATCTTGGCGAAAACCTGCTCGATCGGGTTCAGGTCCGGGCTGTAGGGCGGCAGGAACAGCAGCCTGGCACCGACCGCACGGATAGCGTTGCGGATGGCGGGTTTCTTGTGGCTGGAGAGGTTGTCCATGATGACGACGTCGCCGGGCGACAGCGTCGGCACGAGGCACTGCTCGATATAGTCGGTGAAGCTTTGCGCGTTGACCGGCTGGTCCAGCACGCACGGCGCGTCGATCCGGTCGCAGCGCAGCGCCGCCAGGAACGTCATCGTGCGCCAGTGGCCGTAGGGCACCTTGGCATGGAGCCGCTGGCCGACCGGTGCCCAACCGCGCAAGGGGGCCATGTTCGTCTTCACCCACGTCTCATCGATGAAGACGAGACGCGCCGGATCAAGCCGACCCTGGTATTTCTTCCACTGCGCCCGACGCCGGGCGATCGCGGGACGGAGTTGTTCGGCGGGCATCACGCTTTTTTTTGAAGCTCAGCCCCTCGACATGGGCGAACCGCCAGACCTGAACATAGTCGACCTTCACGTCGCGGCTCGCCAACTCCGCTACCAGTCCACGCAAGGTGAAGTCGCGGGTCATCCGCTCCAGCAGCCAGTCACGTGTCGCGCCGGACAGGATGTTGGATCGGCGACCACCCATCCGGCTCGGTGCGGCGCTGCCCGTATCGCGAAAGCGCCGCACCCATTTGATCGCCGAACTCGGCGCCACCCCGAAGCGTGAAGCAGCCGCGTGACACGACATGCCATCGGTGATTACCGCCCTGACCACCCGTTCCCGCAGGTCCATCGAATACGGCTTTGACATGCTGGCTGGCCTCCTTCGCCAGCCGGCACATTGAATCAGATCGCCAGCCCCATGGGAATCCTCAGCGATTCAGATCTACGTCATCACGCTCTAGTGACGGAACGCGACCCTGCCAACGCGCCACTTGCGACGTTCGTTCGATCGAACTAATGACGCGCCCGTGGCACAGGACAAGCTCCTCGACATAGCGATTCGCGAGTTTGGCGCACGCGGGCTGGATGGCGCCGGCACGCGCGCGATCGCGCAGGCGGCGGGCACCGCGATGTCGGCGATAACCTATCATTATGGCGGAAAGGCGGGGCTGTATCTTGCCGCCGCCGAGCATATCGCCGAGCAGATGGCGGCGCAGCTCGCGCCCGCGCTGGCGGCGGAGCGCGAGATCGCAGCGGATGATGCCGCAAGTGCCCGCGCGGCGATCCACCGGATCGTCGCGCGCTTCGCCGACAAGCTGTCGTCCGACGACAATGCTGGCTGGGCGCCGTTCATCCTGCGCGAACAGATGGCGCCGACCGAGGCGTTCGATCGGATCTATGCCGGATTGATGGGGCAAATCGTGGAACGCGTGGCGGTGCTGGTCCGCATCGCCACCGGGCAGCCCGACAAGCGGGCCGCGCGGATCACGACCTTCACGATCATGGCACAGGTCATCGCGCTGCGAGGGAGCCGCGCGACACTGTTGCGGTTGCTCGACCGGCCCGTGCTCGATGCGCCGCTGATCGACGATCTCAAGGCGCGGATCGCCGCCAATATCGACGCGATCCTCGATCGCATGGTCGCCGAGCGACAGGAGCTAGCATGAGTGACGACGCCCCCGCACCGGATATGCCCGACGCCGAGGAGACGGCGGCGCGCAAGCCGTCCGTGTTCCGGAAACCGCTGTTCTGGATCATCCTCGTCGCGGTCGCGGCGGCAGTCGCGATCGGAGGTACGCTCTATTATCTCGACGCGCGCCAATACGAGTCCACCGACGATGCGTTCGTCGATGCGCATATCGTGCGGATCGCGCCCGAGGTGGCGGGAACGCTCGTCCAGGTCGCCGACGTCGACAACAGGCATGTGGAGGCGGGGCGGCTGCTCGCGGTCATCACGCCGAACGGGACGCAGGCACAACTGTCCGAAGCGGAAGCCAATGTCCGCCAGGCGCAGGCGCAATATGCGCAATCGCTCGCGCAGGTGACCGCGGCGCGTACCGCGGTGGCACAGGCCGCGGCGCAGGCGCAGGCACCGCTGGCGAATGCCGCGAAGGCGCAGCAGGATCTCGCGCGCTACGTCGCGCTCCAGCGGATCGATCCCGCGGCGGTGGCCGGGCAGCAGCTCGACCAGGCGCGCGCCAACGCCCGCGCGACCGCGGCGGAGGCGGCGGCGGCGCGGCGGCAGGTCGACAATGCCGGTGCGCAGGTGGGCGTCGCGCAGAAGCAGGCCAAGGCGGCTCAGGTCGTGATCGATGCACGCCGCGCCAGCGTCGACCAGGCGAAGGTGACGATCGGCAATCTGCGGCTGACCGCGCCGGTATCGGGGCAGGTGACGAACCGGCAGGTCAATGTCGGATCCTATGTCGCGCCGGGCGCGCAGCTGATGGCGATCATTCCGGACCGTATCTGGGTGACCGCGAACTTCAAGGAGACACAGCTGACCGCGATGCGCGTCGGCCAGCTGGTCGACATCCATGTCGACGCGTTCCCCGATGTCGCGTTCAAGGGCCATGTCGACTCGGTCGCACGGGGCGCGGGGCAGGCATTTGCGATCCTGCCGCCGCAGAACGCGACCGGCAACTACGTGAAGGTCGTCCAGCGCGTACCGGTCCGGATCGTGTTCGATCTTCGCAACGGGCCCGATCCGCGGCGTTATCCGATCGGGCCGGGCATGTCGGTGGTCCCGACCGTCAAGGTCCGCTGAGCGTGGCGAGCGCCGCTGCGGCGCACCGCTGGACGTCGGACCGGTCGGCGGCGGGGCGATACAATCCGTGGCTGATCGTCGCGATCATCTCGATCCCGACCTTCATGGAGGTGCTCGACACCTCGATCGCCAACGTCGCGCTCGATCATATCGCGGGCGGTCTGTCGATCACGACGGACCAGGCGACATGGGTGCTGACGAGCTATCTCGTCGCGAACGCGATCGTCATTCCGATCTCGGGCTGGCTGAGCGATGCGATCGGGCGGAAGCGGTATTTCCTGATCTCGATCGCGCTGTTCACCGCGGCGTCGCTGCTATGCGGGATCGCGCCGAACCTGACGACGCTAGTCATCGCGCGGGTGTTGCAGGGGATCGGGGGCGGCGGGCTCGCGCCGGTCGAGCAGTCGATGCTGGTCGACAGCTTTCCGCCCGAAAAGCGCGGGATGGCGTTCGCGGCATTCGCGATCGTCGTCGTCGTCGGGCCGGTGCTGGGGCCGACGCTGGGCGGCTACATCACCGAGCATGCCAGCTGGCACTGGGTCTTCCTCATCAACATCCCGTTCGGGATCGGTGCGTTCGTGCTGTCGCAGATCTTCATCGATGAAACCGACGCGATCCGGCACGACCGTGCGGAGAAGCTGAAGGGCGGCCTGCGGATCGACTATGTCGGCGTGCTGCTAGTGGCGCTGGGGCTCGGATTCTTCGAGTTGACGTTGGACCGGGGCTTGCGTGAGGACTGGTTTGCCAGCGGCACCATCGTCGCGACCGCGGCGATCGCGGCGGTGGCGCTCGGCGCGCTCGTCGTATGGGAGCTGAATCACGACGATCCGGTCGTCGACCTGAGGCTGCTGAAGAACCGGAATTTCGCGATCACGATCCTGGTGATGGGGATCACGGGGATGATCCTGTTCGGTACGACGCAGCTGATCCCCCAGATGCTCCAGCAGGTGCTCGGCTATTCCTCGTTCGACGCAGGACTGGCGCTGACCGCGGGCGGGGTCGCGACGCTGGTCGCGGTGCCGTTCGCGGGGCGGCTGGTGGGCAAGGTCGACGTGCGGCTGTTGATCGGTGGTGCCTTGCTGGTCCAGTCTGCGGCGCTGTGGAACATGAGCCACCTGAGCGCGGACATCACCTTCGGCGACGCCGCGATCGCGCGGTTGTACCAGGCGATGGCACTGCCGTTCCTGTTCGTGCCGATCAACGCGATCGCCTATGTCGGGCTGAAGCAGACGCAGACCGCGCAGGCCTCCGGCCTGCTCAACGTCGCACGTAACCTGGGCGGGAGCATCGGTATCTCGAGCGCGCAGACGATGCTGGCGAACGGGATGCAGCGGCATCAGGCCGAACTGGTCCAGCCGCTCAACCCTCTCGATCCGAACTATGTCGACTGGCTGGGCAAGGCATCGGGGGCCTTTGCGGGCGTCGGCGATGCGGTGCGTACGCCGCTGGCGGTGTTGTACCAGACGGTGCAGCGACAGGCCGCGATGCTCGCGTTCCTCGACGTGTTCCGCAGCCTGATGATCGTCGTCCTGATCGTGACGCCGGTCGTGATCTTCATGCGCCCGGGCAAATCGAGCGGCGCGCCCGCAGGAGGCATGCATTGACGTTCCCCCGTTTCCTGGCGGTGACCGCCGCCGCGTCACTTGTTGCCGGCTGCACCGTCGGCCCGGACTATCGTCCGCCGGAGATGCCGGTTCCCTCTGCGTTCGCAAGCGCGCAGCCGGTCGGCGGCACGGTCGATCCCGCAACATGGTGGCGCGCGTTCGGCGATCCGATGCTCGACCGGCTCGTCGAGCAGGCGCTGCGCGACAGTCCGGACATCGCGATCGCCGCCTCGCGGATCCGGCAGGCGCGGATCCAGGAGATCGTGGCCGGGGTGGGCGGCAAGCCCATGGTCAACGCCAGCGCGAACGCTTCGCACATCGAGTTCAGCAAGAATGCCGGATTTTCGTCGCTCGCGCGCGCCTTCTCGGGTGGGGGCGGAAATAGCGGAAACGGGACGTCGACCGGGGGCGTCGCGCTACCGGGCAGCGGAATCACGACATTCGCCCTGGGATTCGACGCCAGCTGGGAGCTCGACCTTTTCGGGGGCGTCCGGCGCGGCGTCGAGGCGGCGGCGGCCCGGACCGGGGCGGCGGAGTGGACCGCGCGCGACGCTGCGGTGACGCTCGCGGCCGAGGTCGCGCAGGCTTATTTCGCGCTGCGCCTCGATCAGGCGCAACTCGCGGTGATCGAGCAGGAGATCGTCCGCCAGCGCCGCGCGCAGGCGATCGCGGGCAACATAGCGCGGGCGGGGCTGGTGCCGCCTGTCGATGTGGTGCGCCAGCGAACCTCGCTCACGTCGCTGGAGGCGCGGCTGGAGCCGGTGCGCGCCGATCTCGACATACGTCGCCATGCGATCGCCATCCTGTTGGGGCAATCGCCGGACGCGCTGACGACCGAACTGGCGGCGCCGGCAGATCAGCCCGCGGTGCTGCCCGCGATCCCCGCCGGGCTTCCCTCCGACCTGCTCCGACGCCGCCCCGATATCCGTGCGGCCGAACGCCAGCTTGCCGCGGCAAGCGCGGAGATCGGCGTTGCGACCGCCGACCTCTACCCAAAATTCTCGCTGACCGGGGTGGCGCAGCTGATCTCGACCACGCTGGCGACCCTGTTCGCCGGCGACAGCCTGCAATTGACGGGAAGTGGTGCCGCGCAGTTCCCGCTGGTCGACTGGGGGCGGCGCAAGGCCGGGGTGACGCTGCGCAAGGAAGACCGGACGCAGGCGTATCTCGCCTATCGCGCGACGGTATTGCGGGCGTTGCGCGACGTCGAGGACGCGCTTGTGCGGATCGATACGGAGCGGCGGCGGCACGCGGCGCTCGCCCGTGCGGTGGTCGACGCGGAGTCGTCCGCGCGATCGACCGAGGCGCAGTATCGCACAGGGTTCGTCGCGCAGGATTCGCTCCTGAACGCCGAGACGAGCGTGCTGGCCGCGCGCGAGCAACTGGCGGCGAGCGATGCCCAGTTGCGGCAGGCGTCGGTGGCGTTATTCAAGGCTATGGGTGGAGGATGGGACGATCGAACCAGTGCGGGCTCGAAATCGTCGGACTGACTTGGACTCAGCCGTCGTGCCTCGGGAAGCAGGCGGCGTCCCGATTCGGGACGGTATGACAGGCAAGTTGGATCGGTGGTGCCGATGATTGCCATAATGCCGTTCAGGCAAAGTGGCCCGGACCGCTAACCGTCAAGCCTTTGATAAAACAAGGCCAGATCGCGAGCCGGGCCGGAACATGCTTACCAGGGGCGGATTTCCGCGCCGTAGATGAGCGAGATGATGAATGCGATCATTGCGCGTCTCCCTTGTTTTAGCACCACGTGGATGCCTGGACTCTTTAATGGAAAATTAACCAAGACTCAATCGTCTCGTCGATACCGATGTGACCTGCCGCGTTGCCTTAAGGGTATCTTCAAGGATCGCGCCTAGCGCTGGTGGCATGAGCGACCGCGCCGCATTCCCGATCGATCCCGATCTGCTTGATCCGGCGAGGGGCGCGCGTGCGCGTGCGGCGTGGCAATTCCGTGTGCTGGCGAAGATCGCGAACTTCGCCGCGCTGCGCCGACATATCGGTTGCCCCCGGGCTGATGAACTGGTCGGCGACATCACCGCGCGGATAGCACCGGTCGTTCCCGGCGGGCGTTTCATGGCGACCGCGCGCGACCTGATAGAGATCGCGTTCGAGCACGAGACGCAGGCGAACCTCGACACGACGATCGCGGCGATCCGTTTGGCGTGCGACGCGTCGTTCGACCTGGATGGCGAATCGCACCGGGTTGCGCTGGTGTTCGGTGCGGCGGCCGCGCCGATCCACCGCGCCGACGATGTTCGCCTGATCGAGGAAGCCGAAGCCGCCCTGGTCGAGGCGCAGGCGGTCGATCGGGCAGTAACGCACGCGTTCGGCGACGAAACCAGCGCCGAAATCTATCGGCTTGCGCGCGATCTGGACGTCGCCATCGAGCAAGACCAGCTGCTGATCCAGTACCAGCCCAAGGTCCATGTCAGGCGGCAGGAGATCGGTAGCGCGGAGGCGCTGATCCGCTGGCGTCATCCCGATCGCGGACTGGTGCTGCCGAGCGACTTCATCCCTGCCGCCGAGACGACGAACCGGATCGGCGCGCTCACGCTGTGGACGATCCGCCGCGTGATCGCGGACCAGCGCATCCTGCTGGACAAAGGGCACGACCTGCGGCTTTTCGTGAACATATCGGGCCAACTGCTGGCGGATGCGGCGTTCGTTCGCCAGACCTGCGCGCTCGTCACCGGATCTGGGGCGAAGCTGGGGTTCGAGATTACCGAGACGTCGGTGATCCGCGATCCGGGAAGCGCGATCGCGAACCTCCAGATCTTCGCCGATATCGGCATCACGATCGCGATCGACGATTATGGCGCAGGGCTGTCGAGCCTGGCGTATCTCAAGCAGCTGCCCGCGCGCGAACTCAAGATCGACAAGCTTTTCGTCACGCAGTTGACCAGTTCCAACCGGGATCCGCTGATCGTCCGGTCTACGATCGATCTGGCGCACGCGCTGGAAATGGAAGTCGTCGCAGAGGGCGTGGAAACGCATGCCGCGCTCGCGCTGTTGACGGTGATGGGCTGCGACATGATCCAGGGGTTCCTCATCAGTCGTCCGATCTCGCTGGACGCCTTGTGCGTGTTCCTGGAAGAGGATCGTCACGGTACTGCGCCCG
This sequence comes from Sphingomonas sp. Ell38C01, assembly GCF_055231975.1. Taxonomy (NCBI): domain Bacteria; kingdom Pseudomonadati; phylum Pseudomonadota; class Alphaproteobacteria; order Sphingomonadales; family Sphingomonadaceae; genus Sphingomonas; species Sphingomonas sp. Ell38C01. The sequence continues at coordinate 2,180,924 of NZ_JBUYVA010000001.1, forward strand.
AGGAAACGCGCGCGTCCTTCAACCGTCTCGCGAGCGCATGGGCGCGGCGATAGATATGCGGCGCTACGCTGCGCTGGCCGTCGCGCTCGGCGTCGCACTGGCGTCCCCGGTGTCTGCGGCGGCTGCGCCGACGCCGTCCGCCACGACGACGACCAGTCCGTTCGACACGCTGACCGACGCCGCGAAGGCCGCAATGCAGGTCGACCCCCGCGCGAGCCTGGAAAGGTCGACCCAGGCCGAACGGTATGCGCGCGCGAGCCGGAGCGGCCGGGACGAGGCCATCCTCGTCGCGACCGCGCAGTGGCTGCAGGGCGAAGCCCTGCTCCGCCTCAACGACATCGGCCAGGCCACGCGGCGGGTCGAGGCCGCGCTCGCCGTCGTCCGCAAGATCGCGCCCGGCACGAAGCTGGAAGGCGATCTGTTGCTCTCCCGCGGAGGCATCCATTCGGCGAAGGCGTCCGTCGCGCTGGCGCTGGCGGATTACCAAACCGCACATGATATCTTTCGCACCATCGACGATGCGCGCAGCCGGGCAAAGGCGCTGCTGCTGATCTCGGCCCTGTATGGCGGCGGCAACGATTACGAGAATGCGCTGCGATATTCGCAGCAGGCGCTCGACATCTACAACGCCGATCCGGGCCTGCTCGTGTCGATCTATAACAACCGCGGCAACGCCTTCATTGCACTGGGTCAGCCGCTGAAGGCAAACGCGCAGTTCGACAAGGCACTGGCGCTGGCGCGGGAGATGCGTGGCCAGATCATGGTCGCGCTCGTCCTGAGCAATATCGCGACGGCGCGCTTGGCTGCAAAGGATCTGGCCGGTGCGGATCGCGCGATCGCCGCGGGCTTGCGGCTTGCGGATACCGACGAGGCCCGCGAAATCCGCCCGAGGCTGCTGGCCGTGGCCGCGCAGGCCGCACTGCAGCATGGCGACGTGCCTCGCGCGGAATCATTGATTACACAGAGCTTTGCCGGGGTGGATCTGCGGCAGACGACGCTGGTCGACCGTGACGCGCACGAAACCGCGTACAAGACCTATTCCGCGGTTGGCCGCGCCGATCTGGCGCTGCCGCATCTGGTCGCGCTGAAACGGATCGACGACCGTGCCACGCGGCTTGCCGCCTCGACCAACACCGCGTTGATGGGGGCCCGGTTCGACTTCGCGAACCAGGAGCTTCGGATCGCCAAGCTCCAGCGCGACGACGCGCAAAAAAGCGTCGCCTACGAACGATCGCGCGCGCGGACGCAGCGGCTGATCTTCCTCGGTGCGGGCGGGGCGACGATCGCGATCATCGCGATGCTGTCGTTCGGCATGGTCACGCTGCGCCGCAGCCGCGACCGCGTGCGTGCCGCCAACGCCGATCTGAACCGCACGAACGCCGCGCTCGGCAAGGCGCTTGCGGCGAAGACCGAATTCCTCGCGACCACCAGCCACGAGATTCGCACCCCGCTCAACGGCATCCTGGGCATGACGCAGGTGATGCTTGCGGACGCCCGGCTCGATCAGGCTGTGCGGGATCGGGTGTCGGTCGTGCACGGCGCCGGCATTACGATGCGCGCGCTGGTCGACGATATCCTCGATGTCGCGAAGATGGAGACGGGCAACCTGACGATCGAGATGGCGCCGGTCGACCTCTGCGCGACACTGGGTGAGGCGACGCGGATGTGGGAGGCGCAGGCGGGGGCGAAGGGGCTGGGCTTCACGCTGACATTTGCGGACTGTCCGGCGCACGTGATGGGCGACGCGGCGCGGCTTCGCCAGATCGTATTCAACCTGCTGTCCAACGCGGTGAAGTTCACCGCCGCGGGGCAGGTGACGCTGACCGCGACCCGCGCCGGGGATCGCTACCGCGTGGTGGTGACGGATACCGGGATCGGGATCGCACGCGACAAGCATGAGGAGATCTTCGAATCGTTCCGGCAGGCGGACGCGGGGACGACGCGGCAGTTCGGCGGCACAGGGCTGGGGCTGACCATCTGTCGGAACCTGTCGCGCGCGATGGGCGGCGACGTGACGGTCGAGAGCCGGCCGGGCGATGGCGCGCGGTTCACGCTGGACCTGCCGCTGATCGAGGTGGCGTGCGTCGCGCCCGCGGCGGAGGATCGCCCGGCGACGATGCTGCTGGTCGATCCCAATCCGATCTCGCGCGCGATGCTCAAGGCCTTGCTGGAGCGGCATGCGGGGATGCCGATCGTCGCCGCAGGATCGATCGAGGATGCGCGGGCGCGGATCGCGGATATGCGGATCGTGCGCGCGTTGATCGACGACGCGGCGTTGACCGGCGCAGACGATCTTGCCGCGCTGATCGCCGGTGTCGATGGCGGCGTCGCGGTGCTGATCGCGGCGGACGAGGCGGCGCGCGCCGGCTATGCCGCCGCGGGGGCGACGCCGATCATCGCCAAGCCGATCGCCAGGGACGCGCTGATCGCGGTGATGTTTGGCGACGAACAGACGGAGAACGCACAAATTTCTCCGCTTGTTTCGCAGGCGGCATGAGAGGATACCGTGCCGTGATGAGAGCGATGCGCCCGATCCCGGCGTGCCCCGGCGCGCGCACGCGATGAACGTCCTGTTCATCGAGGACGACCGGATGAACCGGCGCGTCGTGCGCGACATGCTCGACGTGGCCGGAGCGACGATGGCCGAGGCGGAGAATGCCGAGGACGGCCTGGCGATGATCGACGCGCACGCGTACGACATCGTGCTGGTCGACCTGCGCATGCCCGGCATGGACGGGATCACCGCGATCCGGCATATCCGCGCACGTTCCGACGCGAAGGCGGCGATGCCGCTGATCGTCGTGACCGCGGACACCGCGATCGACCTGCGCGAGCGGTGCCTGCAAGCGGGCGCCGACGACGTGCTGTTCAAGCCCGTCGCGATGGATGCGCTGTTCGAGACGATGGGCCGCGTACTGGCCAGCCGTGAAGACGGGATGATCGGCTAAAGCGGAGTTTCCGGTTTGCGTGTCAGCGCCTGCGCGAGCGACGTGGTCGCGCTGCCGCGGCGTGCCGGCTTGGGCTGGTCGGGCGAGGGGGACCAGCCGGTGAGGTGGACGATCGCGAACCGTTCGGTCGTGCGGCCGTCGGCGTCGGCGCGCGCGGCGAACGCAGCGGCGGCGCGGGCCAGCGTCTCGCGCGACAGCGACACGCGGCCGGGAAGCAGGTTCGTCGCCGCCATGCCGCGCAGATCGTCGAGCAGGCGGCCGAAGCTCGAATACCGCACGTCGAGCGTCTCGACATCGGCGACCGGCAGTGCCAGCCCAGCGCGCACCAACAGGTCGCCGGCAGAGCGGACGTCGATCTGGGGATGGATCCGCGCAGCCTCGTCGCCCGCCTCGCGCAGCACCGCACGCAGCGTCGGCAGGCTGCCCGCGCCGAGGAACGCGCCGAGGAACAAGCCGTCGGGTCTCAAGGCTCGCCGTGCGAGCGAGAGCGCCCCCGGCAGGTCGTTGACCGTATCAAGCACCCCGGCGGACACCACGAGATCGAACGCGGCGTCGGCGAACGGCAGCCGGTCCTCGTCCGCCTGCACTCCGCCCGCCGCGCGGGCGAATGCGAAACCGGCGTCGCAGCGGAGAACGCGCGCGCCGGCGGGCGGCGCGAACGCGGCGTCGCCGCAGCCGAGATCAAGCACATCCGCGAAATCGCGCTTCACCACCGACAGCCGGTCGTCGATCGCTTCCAGCATCGCGGCGCGGATGAAATCGTGATCGGCATAGCGGGGGGCGGCACGGTCGCGCCGGTGGCGGCGTGCGGCGCGGTCGAAGATTTCGGAGGTCTCCATCGGCGCGCTTGTGCAGCGCCGACACGCGCGCGACAAGGGGTGGGTGAGCGCTGTCCGCCAGATCGTCCGCCTCCCCGCGACCTTGCTCGATCTCGCGCTGCCGCCGCGCTGCGCGGGGTGCGGGACGATCGTGGGGGAGGCGCACCGGTTCTGCGCGGGGTGCTGGGATGCGCTGCGGTTCCTCGGCCCGCCATGGTGCGCGACGTGCAACGTGCCGTTCGATCACGATCGCGGCGAGGGCGCGCGATGCGGCGCGTGTCTCGCCGATCCGCCGCGGCATGGCGGTGTCCGTGCCGCGGTCGCTTACGGCGAGGTCGCGCGGACGGTAGCGCTGCGGCTGAAATATGGGGGTCGGACCGCGTTCGCCGAAACCGCGGCACGACAGATGCGGCGGCTGTTGCCCGACGCGGTGGATCTGCTGGTGCCCGTACCGCTCCATCGATCGCGGCTGTGGTCGCGCGGGTTCAACCAGGCGGCGCTGATCGCGGATGCGCTGGGCGGGTTGTCTGGGCGGCAGGTCGATCGCGATACGCTGGTTCGGCGGCGCGCGACACCGGTTCTGCGGGGACTGGGCGCCAAGGGTCGTGCCAAGGCCGTAAGCGGCGCGTTCGCGGTGCGCGACACGGCGGCGGTGACAGGTCTGCGCCTCGCGCTGGTCGACGACGTGCATACCAGCGGGGCGACGAGCGATGCGTGCGTCGCGGCATTGCGCCGCGCCGGCGCGGCGGACGTCGTAATCCTGTGCTGGGCGCGCGTGCTGGACTCGTCGGGCGATTGACAATGGGCGGGTGGCACCACATTTCCGTCCGATGGCAAAAGTCGAAATCTACACCAAGGCCTTCTGCCCCTATTGCGCGCGCGCGATGCGGCTGCTGGCGTCCAAGTCGGCCGAGCCCGAAGAGTTCGACATCACGATGGGTGGGCCGAAGCGCGCCGAGATGATCGAGCGTTCGGGGGGCCGGACCACGGTCCCGCAGGTCTTCATCGACGGCGTGCATATCGGCGGGTCGGACGATCTCGCCGCGATCGAGAGCGAAGGAAAGCTCGACGCGCTTCTGGCGCGATGAAGGCGGTCGGCCGATGAAGGCGGCGATCCTGCAGATGACGAGCGGGATCGATCCCGTCGCCAATGCGCAGACGATCGTCGGTGCCGTGCGTCAAGCGGCGGACGACGGCGCCTCGATGCTGTTCACGCCCGAGATGTCCGGGCTGCTGGACCGCGATCGGGAACGCGGCAGTGGCAGGATCGTGTCGGAAACCGACGATCCCGTTCTCGCAGAGGTCCGCTCGGCGGCTGCTGCGGCGGGAATCTGGGTGCATCTCGGCTCGCTGGCGATCCGCCGCGAGGACGGGCGGTTCGCCAATCGTGGGTTCGTGATCGACGATCGCGGCGAGATCCGCGCGAGATACGACAAGCTGCATCTGTTCGATATTGACCTGCCGACCGGCGAGAGGTGGCGGGAGTCCGCGGCCTATGCACCGGGAGAGGGTGCGGTGGTGGTCGATACCCCGGTCGGCATGCTGGGGCTGACGATCTGCTACGACCTGCGATTTCCCGCGCTTTATGCCGCGCTGGCGGAGGCGGGTGCGACAGTGATCGCGACGCCGGCCGCGTTCACGCGCCCGACCGGGGCGGCGCATTGGCATACGCTGTTGCGTGCGCGTGCGATCGAGAATGCAGCCTGGGTGATCGCGTCCGCGCAGACCGGCGTGCACGAGGATGGCCGCGCGACATGGGGGCATTCTCTGGCTATCGGCCCTTGGGGGGACGTGGTGCTCGACATGGGACAGCCGGCAGGCCTCCGGTCGGTCGATATCGTGGCTGACGCGGTCGGGGACGCGCGCGGGCGTATCCCGGTGCTGGCGCATCGTCGCGCGATCCCGGCCGTCGTCCGGGCGTGATCGTCTATGATCTCCGGTGCGACGGCGGGCATGTCTTCGAGGCGTGGTTCGGATCGTCGTCGGCCTATGAGGAGCAGCGGACGCGGGGGCTGGTCGCCTGCCCGGTATGCGGCGCGACGTCGGTCGAGAAGGCCATGATGGCGCCGAACGTCGCGGCGAAGGGCAACCGCGGGGCGGCGCCCGATCCGGGCCGCGCGAAGGCAGCGCTCCGGGCACTGGCGACCGCGCAGGCGGCGGCGCTCGAAAAGTCCGAATGGGTCGGGCGCGGTTTCGCGACACGGGCACGCGCGATGCACGACGGATCGGAGCCCAACGCGCCGATCCATGGGCAGGCGACGCTCGAGGAAGCCAAGGCGCTGGTCGAGGACGGCGTTCCCGTTGCCCCCCTGCCGATGCCCGTCGTGCCGCCCGAGGCGAGCAACTGATCGCACACGTAAAGGCGGGGAAGATGGTGACTCCGGCGCGATTCGAACGCGCGGCCCTCAGATTAGGAATCTGATGCTCTATCCGGCTGAGCTACGGAGCCACTGCGACCGACTTAGCCGGTTGGCCCGGCACCCGCAATCGTCCGCGACCGGTTCAGTCCGCGACCGATCACCAGTGATGACGATCGCGCCGCGACCGTCATCCGCCCCGGGGCATCCGTCCCTGCGAACGAGCGCGCCCCGGGGATGCCGCGGCGTTACGCCTTGACGTGGGCCGAGATGTGCTTGTTCATCTCGAACATGGTGCAGCGGTCCTTGCCGAACACCTTGCGCAGCTTGTCGTCGGCGACGATCTCGCGCTTGTTCTCCGGATTCTGGAGATTGTTCGCCTTGATATATTCCCAGACCTTGCTGATGACCTGGCTGCGCGGCAACTTGTCGTTGCCGACGATCGCGCCGAGCTCGGGCGAAGGCTGGACGGGGGCGTGGATGCCGCCGGTCTTCGTAGTGGTAGCCATTGCATTCCTTCCTGTTGGTCGCCGGCTGACCCGGCTTTCTCGGAATCACGCCTTCTTTAGCGCTTCCCGCTTGTGCGCCGCCTTTCCGCCGTTGTCACTCCTTACGATGTATTGCGGCTCGGCCTTCGTCGCCTTGACGGGGTGATTCTTGATCTTCGTCGGGCCGGTAACCTTCTTTTCGACCGTTCCGTGCGCCGTGCCGCCGTGGCTCTTCCATGTCACCTCGTCGCCCTTATGCAGATCTGCCATCGCTTCGTCTCCTTCGTGGTGGACCAAAGCGCGGGCGCGGCTATTGGTTGCGGTATGGAGATCATCAGCGAAACGAAGGCCTTCGGCGGGACGCAGGGCGTGTATCGGCATCCGTCGGCGGCGACGGGCACGCCGATGACCTTTTCGGTCTATGTACCCCCGCATGCCGAGGGCGCGCGGTTGCCGGTGCTGTGGTATCTGTCGGGGCTGACCTGCACGCACGCGAACGTGACCGACAAAGGCGAGTATCGCCGCGCCTGCGCCGAGCACGGGATCGTCTTCGTCGCGCCCGACACCAGCCCGCGGGGGGACGGCGTGGCCGACGACGATGCGTGGGATTTCGGGCAGGGTGCCGGCTTCTATGTCGATGCCACGCGCGTGCCCTGGGCGGCCAACTTCCGGATGCGGTCGTATGTCGAGGACGAGCTGCCCGCGCTGGTCGCGGAGGCGTTTCCGGTCGTCGACATGGCGCGACAGGCGATTACCGGGCACTCGATGGGCGGGCACGGCGCGCTGACGATCGCGCTGCGCAATCCCGGGCGGTTCCGCAGCATCTCCGCCTTCGCGCCGATCGCGTCGCCGCTGGCGTGCGCATGGGGGGAGAAGGCGCTGGGGGGCTATCTGGGCGAGGATCGCGCAGCGTGGCGTGCTTATGATGCGGTCGCGCTGATCGAGGACGGCGCGCGGCTGCCCGACCTGCTGGTCGATCAGGGGGACGCGGACGGGTTTCTGGCTGAGCAGTTGAAACCGGACCTGCTGGAGGCGGCGTGTGGCGACGCGGGGATCGCGCTGACGCTGCGGATGCAGCCGGGATACGATCACAGCTATGCGTTCATCTCCACCTTCATGGCGGAGCATGTCGCTTGGGCGGCGGCGCGGTTGGGGTGATGTCCGTTCGTTTGCCCCGAGCTAACGGTATCGGCTCGGCACGAATGGCACCGGTTGATAGCGGCCGAAATCCGGACGCCACGCCGCCGGACGTGCGCGGCTGCGCCACGCCCGCCGGTCGCCGTGGCGAGTCCCGGCTTTGCTGGCGCAAAGCCGGGACTCGCCCCTAAAACTTGAACCCCGCCGCGACGCCGTAGCTGCGCGGTTCGATCGTGAAGATGTTCGTGAACAGACCCGACGACTGGTCCGTCACGTACATCCCCGTGATCGCGTTGTTCTTCGTCAGGTTGCGCACGAAGCCGCGCAGGTAGAAGCGATCGTCCGGCCCGTTGATCTGGAGCTGCGCGTTCACGACCTCGTAGCCGGGAATGCGATCGATATTGAGGTTGAAGATCGTGCCGTAGCTGTTGCCGGTATAGGCGATGTCCGCGCGCGGCACGATCGTCCAGCCGCTGCCGCCGACGTCGTAGGTGTACTGGATGCCGGCCGCCCATTTGAACGTCGGCGCCTGCGGCAGGCGGTTGCCCGCCAGGTTCACCTCGACCCCCGAGCCGAGCACGGTGAACGGCAGCGCCCCCGTCGGCACGCCGAACAACGCGCGCAGCGTCGAGGGCGGGTTCGCCGCGGTGGAGGCGAGCGCGTTGCAGACGCTGAACGCGCCCGTGGTGTTGGTGCCCGTCACCGCGGTCGGCGCGCGCAGGCCGATGCCCGAGTTCACCGCGGCGACATAGGTGTTCACGCCGACGACGTTGCCCGCAGTGGTGGGAATGATCGCGCAATTCGACGCATTGGTGATGTCCTTGATGATGACCGCGTCGGATCGGCCGCCGGACGGATCGCGCGGGTTCGCGATGAACTTGTCACCCGACACCTTGGTCTTGAGATAGCTGAAGTTAAAGTTCGCGACGAAGGCGGGAATCGGGCTGACGATCGCCTCCGCCTCGACGCCGTAGATGTTGGCGTTGATGTTGTCGTTGACCGAGGTGCGCGCGACGATCCGGCTGAGCTGGAGGTTCTTGTACTTGTAGTAGAAGCCGGTGACGTTCAGCCGCAGCGTGCCGTTGGCGAAGGTGTTCTTCGATCCGATCTCGAACGAATCGACGCTTTCGGGATCGAACGTGCTGGGCACGGTGAAGATCGGCGACAGCGGCGGGTTGATGCCGCCCGACTTGTAGCCGCGCGAATAGGAGGCGTAGACGAGATTGTCGGGCGTGATCTTGTAATCGATCACCGCGCGGCCGGTGAGCTTGGAGAAGCTGACCTGCGTCTGCGCGAAGGGCTGGAGTCCCGCGGTGGTGGCGTCGTAGTCGAGCGCGGCCGCGTTGAGCGCCTGTCCGATGGTGGTGGCGCCGTAGGGCAGGAGCGGCGTCGTGCCGGCCGAATCCTGGAGATAGGAGGTGCGCGCACGGACGAATTTCTGGTCGTGGTTGTAGCGAAGGCCGAGCGTCAGCTTGGCCTTGCTGCCGAGATCGAAATAGGTCTCGCCGAAGATGCCGTAGCTCTTCAGGCGGAACAGGTCGTTGTTGTTGCGATAGAACGGCGTTGCCAGCAATGCCCGACCGCCGACCCCGGGGATCGCGCCGCTGTTCGCCGCCCCGAGCAGGCCAGCGGCATAGTCCAGTCCGAAGCTGTTGACGTAATAGTCCCCGTCGGTCGTCTTCGAGTCGAAATAGATGCCGCCGAGCAGGAAGTTGAACATCCCGTCGAACGAACTGTCGATATGCGCCTCGCCCGAATATTGGCGGACCTTGGCGGTCGAGCGGTCGAAGTCGAGACTGCTCTGGAAGCAACCGACGCTGGCGCCGCTGTAGACGCCGCCGGCGTTGGGCGTCGCGTCGGACTGGCAGACGCCGCCGTTCGCGCCGTTGGGGATCAGCGTATTGCGCAGGCCCGCAAAGGGCGAGCCGGGCAGCGCGGCGGCACCCGCCAGCGTGAGCAGGCCGACATTGTTCGTATAGGGCGCGCTGACCGCGAGATTGTAATCCGATCGCGAGTCGATCGTGTTACGCATGTAGCCGCCGGTGAAGTTGAACGACACCGGCCCGAAATCGTGGAAGATCTTGGCGGTGTACTGCTCTTCCTCGGCGAAATAGGTGGGCGTGGTGTCGACCCGGACGGTGCGGACGTCCTGCGGATTGACGACGCCGGCGAACGCATCGGTGCCATAGACGCTGGCCAGCCCGAAATTGGTCAGCTGACCCCCGGAGGAAACGCCGAGAAACTCGCGTGACGAGATGATCGTGGCGAGCGTCGAGTTGCCGTTGGTCGTCTCGTAGGCGAGCGTATCGGGCGCGCAGCCCAGCACGCCGGTGACGTCGCGGTGGCACAGCTGCTTCTGGATGCGGCTGCGGTTGTCGCGCTCGTGGAAGTAATAGCCGATCAGGTCGATCCGGGTGTCGCTCGTCGGCTCCCACGACAGCGTGCCGCGCACCGCGTAGAGATCGCGATCGTCGATCCGCGTGTTGTTGAACTGGTTGACGGTGTAGCCGTCGCGGTTGAGATAGGTGCCCGCGACGCGGATGCCGAGCGTATCGGTGATCGGCAGGTTGAACATCGCCTTCACGCGCTTTGAATCGTAATTGGCGTATTCGAACTCGCCTGCGGCGTGGATGCCCGACAGATCGGGCTTGGCGCTAATGAAGTTGACGACGCCCGAGGTGGCGTTGCGGCCGAACAGCGTGCCCTGCGGCCCGCGCAGCACCTCGACGCGCTCGAGATCGAAATACTCCGCCTCGAACAGGCGCGTGCCCAGCAGCGGCATGTCGTTGACATGGATCGCGGTCGCGCTGTCGCAGGTGAAGCCGACGCACAGATCGCCGATGCCGCGGATCGTGAAGCTGGACGAGGTGAAGTTCGTCTTGGTGAAGGTGACGTTGGGCAACGTCGCCTGGAGCTGCGTGGGGTTGTTGATCTGCTGCTTCTCGAGGTTTTCCGCGGTGAACGCGCTGACCGCGATCGGCACGTCCTGGAGCCGCTGCGACTGGCGCTGCGCGGTGACCACGATGTCGCCGATCCCGCTTTCGGGAACCGCCTCCTGCCCGGGGCCGTTCGTAGGTTGGGTATTCTCGGCGGACGTGGTCGCGGCGGTTTGTGCCGACACCGGCGACGCGACGACCAGGACCAGCGCAGACGCGGCAAGCAGTTCCGATTTTTTCACGGTGACATCCCCTCCTGTGATCGCGCCGGCTTCGTGTCGGTCGTCGATATTCCAGTTTTCGGTATGGAGGATTGCGATCGAAACTTTCGCGCGTCAAATGAAAAAGTATAGGAAAACTGCGGTGGCTGGGGCATGTGGCTGGAATGAAACAGTTGCAGATTCGAACTTGTGTTGCGGATGCGAGAGGTTTGTTCGATGGCCGGTGAGCCGACTTCGTCCGATGAAGGTGATCTCTTCGGAGCCGATGGAAAGCTGATCGTGCCCGATGACGTAGCGGAAGCGGTGAAGACGCTGATCCGCTGGGCGGGTGACGATCCGGCGCGCGAGGGGCTGCTCGATACGCCCAAACGCGTCGCGCGCGCGTGGCGGGAATATTGCGCGGGCTATCGCGACGATCCGGCGCAGCACCTGTCGCGCGTGTTCGAGGAGGTCGGCGGGTATGACGAGATCGTGCTGCTGAAGGACATACCGTTCCAGTCGCACTGCGAGCATCACATGGCGCCGATCATCGGCAAGGCGCATATCGCTTACCTGCCCAGGGACCATGTCGTCGGCATCTCGAAACTGGCGCGCGTGCTTCACGGGTTCGCGCGGCGATTGCAGGTGCAGGAGCGGCTGACCGCGGAGGTCGCGGACTGCATCTGGGACAATCTCAAGCCGCAGGGGGTGGCCGTGGTGATCGAGGCGAGCCATGCCTGCATGACCGCGCGCGGCGTCCGCACGCCGGGCGTCGCGATGGTGACGAGCCGGATGATGGGCGTCTTCCGCGACGACGAGCGCAGCCGCAAGGAAGTCCTCGCGCTGATGGGGTGCTGATGCGGGCGGGCTCGGCGGTTCTGGTCACGGGCGCGGCGAAGCGGCTGGGCGCGATCGTGGCGCGGCGGCTGGCGCGCGACGGCTGGCGCGTCGTGCTCCACTGCGGCGGCTCGCGCGACGATGCGGAGGTGGTGGCGCGCGAGATCGGCGCGGCGGGTGTGGTGTCGGGCGATCTGGCCGATGGCGATGCGGTGGATGCGATGTTCGCGGATGCCCGGGCCGTGGCGGGCGGCGCGATCGCCGGGCTGGTCAACAGCGCGTCGCGTTTCGTGTTCGATGCGCCGCCGGAGATCGACATGGAGCTGGTCGACGACCTGAACCGCATCAATTTCGCAGCACCGGCGCGGCTGGCGTCCTTGCTCGCGCGGCAGGACGATATGGCGGAGGGATCGATCGTGAACCTGCTCGACCAGAAGCTGTGGAACCTGAACCCGGATTACTTCTCCTATACCGCGAGCAAGGCCGCGCTTGCCGCGGCGACGACGATGCTGGCGCAGGCGCTGGCGCCGCGCGTGGTCGTCAACGCGGTGGCACCGGGGATCACGCTGCCATCGGGCGGGCAGAGCGAAGCGGAGTTCCGCGCGGTCGCCTCGGGCAACATCTTGCGCCGACCGGTCGATCCGGAGGACGTGGCTGAGGCGATCGCGTTCCTGTTGCGCGCGCGGGGAGTCGCGGGGCAGACGCTGCACGTCGATTGCGGCCAGCGTTTCGTCGCGTCGTCGCGCGACGTGATGTTCGCGCGCGGAGAGGCGCATGGCTGAGTATGCGATCACGCTCGACGGGCTCGAGGTGCAGGTCGGCATCGGCATCCATCCGCACGAGGCCGCCCTACAGCGGCTGCGCGTGTCGGTGCGAATGGCGGTGGTCTACGCGACGGCGCCGAGCGCGGATACGATCGACGAGGTGCTCGACTATGATTTCGTGCGCGAGGGCATCCTGCGGCTGGCGGCGGAGCGGCGCTACAACCTCCAGGAAACGCTGTGCGAGGCGATTGCGGCGCTGTGCCTGTCGGACCTGCGAGTCCGCGAGGTGCGGGTCGCGACGGTCAAGCCCGACGTGTATCCCGACGCGGCGATCGGGTGCGAGATCGTGCGGGGACGATCGGGCTAGAACGCGTAGACTAGTGAGGCGCGGGTGATCGTGTCGGTGGTGACGCGACCCGCGGGCGGTTCGCTTTCATACTGGAAATTGTAGCTGATCTGCGCCGAAAGCGGCCCGATCAGCTTGGCGCCGAGCGCGGTGGTGCCGCTGACGGTGCTGTTGTAGCGCTGGACATAGGCGGACGCCGCCTGCCTGAGCGTGAGCCCGGGCGCCAGCGTCCATCCGAAATCGAGGCTGCCGCGCGCCGCGAGCGCGCTCTGGACCGTGTTGTCGGTGAAGGCGGTGTGGCGATAGGCGGGGCCGAGTTCGACGTCGAGCGTCAGCCCGGTCTTGCGGATCGCGCTGTAGCCCGCGCCAGTCGAGAGCGAATAGCGCTCGGTATAGCCGAGGAACCGGTCGCTTTCGAACTGCGCCGCGCCGTAGACGTAGCTGTCGCGGCTGACCTTCCAGTTGGGCTCGTAGGCGAACAGGTAGCGCTCGCGCGTCGTGATCCCCAGGCTCTCCTGATAGTCCGCCTGGAGCTTGAGCTTGTGGCGCCATTCGAGCCCTTCGCGAGTGACGTCGAACACGCCCGTCGCGCCGACGGTCTCGCTGTTGCCGGTGGTCAGGAACCCGCCGACCTCGGCGCGGCCGCGCCAGAGCTGGAACGGCGTGGCGGCCATCACTGCCTCCTCGCGCCGGCGCTGGCGATCGGCCTTCCACGTCTCCGCGATCGCGAGCACGAGATCGGCGGTCGCGGGATCGCCGGCGCGCGCGTATTTCACGATCGTCGCGACCTCGCCCTCGTTGCCCGACGCGAGCGCGGCGTCGAGCATCGCGCGGATCGCGGGCGGGATCTCGGGCGGAGACGACGGCGCAGCGACATCGGTCGCAGCGCCGAGCAGGAACGGAAGGACAGGGCTGAGGAGCAGGAAGCGGCGCACCCGCACTCCGCTACGCCGTCGTCGCGCCCGATGGAACCGCTGTCACGACGAGCGGAGCGCAGGCGGCGGCGACCGGTGCGTCAGCCGAGATGGCGCGCGAACGCCGCCACGACCTGCTCGTACAATGCGCGCTTGAACGGGACGATCATAGCGGGGAGATCGGCGGGGTCGGACCATCGCCAGGCGCGGAACTCGGGATGCGCGGTGGCGATATCGATGTCGCGATCGTCGCCGAGCAGGCGGAACAGGAACCAGCGCTGGCGCTGGCCGCGATAGCGGCCCTTCCAGATCTTGCCGACCATGTCGGGGGGAAGATCGTAGAGGAGGTCCCCGGGCGCCTCCGCGATCAATGCGACCTTGTCGGGGGCGACCCCGGTTTCCTCGCCCAGCTCGCGGATCGCGGCGGCGAGCGCGTCCTCGCCGTCGTCGATTCCGCCCTGCGGCATCTGCCACGCCTCCAGCGTCGTATCGATCCGCTGGCCGACGAAGACCTTGCCCTCGGCGTTCAGCAGCATGACGCCCGCGCAGGGGCGGTAGGGCAGGGTTTCGGGATCGATCATGCGCTGTGTCTAGTCGGTGGCGGCGACGCTATCCAGACCCCGCCGCGCTCATCCTGCCGCCTGCACCATCACGCGCTGCGCCTCCGCCTCGACCACCGCGGTCTTTACTGCGGACAGATAGGCCGCGACGTCGCCCTGGCTCGACGGGATCGCCTGGCGCAGCGTGATGAAGCCGTGGATCGTGCCGACCGCCTCGTGGAACGTGACGGGGACGCCCGCCAGCACCAGCGCGGCGGCGTAGGCGCGGCCCTGGTCGCGGATCGGATCGAGGCTGGCGGTGACGATCACCGCGGGCGGCAGGCCGACGAGCGAGCCCGCCATCGGCGACCCGCGATAGTCCGCCATGTCAGCCTGATAATGGTCCGCGAACCAGATCATCGTGTCGCGGGTGAGCAGGAAGCCGTCCGCGAACGCGTCGAACGAGGGATAGTCCTTCGCCATGTCGGCGGCGGGATACATCGGTGCCTGGACGATCACCGGCACCGCGGCGGGGTCATCGCGCAGCGCCATCGCGGTGGTGATCGTCAGCGTGCCGCCCGCGCTGTCGCCCGATAGGACGAGGCTGGTCGCGGTGCGGCCGAGCGCCGACGGGTTGGTCGCGATCCAGCGTGCCGCCGCCTCGCAATCGGCGGGCGCGGCGGGCCAGCGATGCTCGGGCGCCAGGCGATAGTCGACCGAGACGACGGGCAGGTCGAGCTGGCGCGACATGGCCGCGCAGAAGCTGGCATGCGTGTCGATATTGCCGATCACGAATCCGCCGCCGTGGAAGAACGCGACGACCGGGCCGGGCTCGCGCGAGGCGCGGACGTCGAAAAGGCGGGCGGGGATGTCGCCGCTCTCGCCGGGAATCGACAAGTCGGTGATCGTCGCGAGTTCGCCGATGGGCGGATCGGCGACGTCCTTCATCGCGAAATACAGCGCGCGCGCGTCGGCGGCCGACAGCTCGTGCGTCTTGGGGCCGGGGACATTGTTCAGATAATCGAGGAAGCCGCGCACGTCGGGGCGGACATAGGGCTTCGTGGTGTCGGTCATCTGGCTCTCCTCTGCGGGTGCCGGTGGCATACCCGTCCTTCGATCCCTAGCTTAGCGCGATGATCGCCGTCGTACACCATCCCGATTACGTGACCGAGGCTCCGGCGAAGTCGACCTATCGCTGGGGCAAGAATGGCGCGATCCGGGATCTGCTGCTGGCGGAGGGCGCGGCGATCGGGTGGCACGAGCCCGATGCCGCGCCGCGCGCGTGGCTGGAGGCGGTGCACGACGCCGACTATGTCGCCGAGGTGCTGTCGGCGTCGGTGCCGCGCGAGAAAGAGCGGCGGATCGGATTTCCGGTGACGGAGCGGATCGCACGCCGCGCCGCGCTCGTGCCGGGCGGGACGTATCTGGCGGCGCGGCTGGCGCTGTCGGACGGGTTCGCGGCAAACACCGCGGGCGGGAGCCATCACGCATTGGCGAACACCGGTGCGGGCTATTGCATCTTCAACGACCTCGCGGTCGCGGCGGTGCGGTTGATCGAGGAGGGCGTGCGTGTCGCGATCGTCGACTGCGACGTGCATCAGGGCGACGGCACCGCGGCGCTGACCGCGGGGCGGCCGGGCATCGCAACCTATTCGATCCATGCCGAAAAGAACTTCCCGGTCCGCAAGGCGCGGTCGACCTGCGACGTCGCGTTGCCGGATGGGGTGGGGGACGCGGCGTATCTGGAGATGCTCGAATCGACGCTGACGCCGTTCCTCGATGCCGAGCGGCCTGACCTGATCCTCTATCAGGCCGGGGTGGATCCGTTCGCGGACGACCGTCTGGGGCGGCTCGCGTTGACTGAACCGGGACTGGTCGCGCGCGAGGCGCTCGTCGCGCGGCTGGCGATCGCACGGGAACTGCCGATCGCGAGCACTGTCGGCGGCGGCTATGGCGACGATACGATCGCGATCGCGCGGCGCCACGTGGCGTCGATCCTGACGCTCGGGCGGGCATACCGGAACGTCGAGGTTGCGTGGCGCGCCGATCGTTCTACGTTGGTGTGAACGCGGCCCGGCCAAGAGGCCGCGAACGACATGCTTTAGGAGCGTGAATGGCGACCGCAGTCCATGAGGTGACGCCCGCCGCGGCGTCCGACACCCCGTCGGCCGATGTACCGGGCGAGTCCGTCGTCGTCCGGTTCGCGGGCGATTCGGGCGACGGCATGCAGCTGACCGGGGGGCAGTTCACGCTCTCCACCGCGCTGGCGGGCAACGACCTGGCCACCTTCCCCGATTTCCCCGCAGAGATCCGCGCGCCGCTCGGCACGCTGTTCGGGGTCAGCGCGTTCCAGATCAACTTCGGATCGACCGCCATCGAAACCGCGGGTGACATGCTCGACGTACTCGTCGCGATGAATCCTGCCGCGCTCAAGACCAATATCGACGCGCTGATGCCCGGCGGGCTGGTGATCGCGGACGCGGGCGAGTTCACGCAACGCAACCTCGACAAGGCGAAGTACGCCGCCAATCCGCTGGCCGACGACAGCCTCGCGAAATGGCAGGTGCTGGCGTTCGACATCTCGCAGCTGACGCTCGACGCGGTGAAGCCGTTCGGGCTGGGCAAGAAGGAGGCGCTGCGCTGCAAGAACATGTGGACGCTGGGCCTCGCGCTCTGGATGTTCGATCGCGATCGCCAGCCGCTGGTCGACTGGCTCAAGGCGAAATTCGCCAAGGCGCCGACGTTGGCGGAGGCGAACATCGCCGCGCTCAACGCGGGGCATGCCTATGGCGAGACGGCCGAGCTGGCGGGGCCGATGAAGCAGCATTCGGTGGCCGCCGCGCCCGCCGAGCCGGGCTTGTACCGGACGGTGACGGGGGCGGAGGCGATCAGCCTCGGCCTCGTTGCGGGCACGCAATTGGCCGGCGTGCCGATGTTCTTCGGCGGCTATCCGATCACGCCCGCGTCGGCGATCCTGCACCATCTGAGCCGGTTGAAGGAATTCGGCGTCACGACCTTCCAGGCGGAGGACGAGATCGCCGCGATCGCCAGCGCGATCGGCGCGTCGTACGCGGGGCAGCTTGGCGTGACCTCGTCGTCGGGGCCGGGCATCGCGCTGAAGGGCGAGGCGATGGGCTTGGCGATCATGACCGAGCTGCCGCTGGTGGTCGTCAACTCGCAGCGCGGCGGGCCGTCGACGGGCCTGCCGACCAAGACCGAGCAGTCGGACCTGTACCAGGCGGTCTATGGCCGCAACGGCGATGCGCCGATGCCGGTGATCGCAGCGCGCTCCGCGGCGGATTGTTTCGAGGTCGCGATCGAGGCGGTGCGGATCGCGACGCAGTACATGACGCCGGTGATGCTGCTGACCGACGGCTATATCGCCAATGCGGCCGAGCCGTGGAAGGTGCCCGATCCCGACACGCTGGCGCCGTTCCCGGTGCGGTTCCTGAAGGAGGTGCCCGAGGGCGGGTTCCTGCCCTATGCGCGCGACGCAAACGGCGCGCGGCCGTGGGTGAAGCCGGGGACGCCGGGGCTGCTCCACCGGATCGGCGGGATCGAGAAGGCGCAGGGGACGGGCAACATCGATTACTCGCCCGCCAATCATCAGGCGATGACCGACGCGCGGGCGGACAAGGTGAGCGGCATCGCGGTGCCCGACCAGACGGTGGAGCTGGGAGAGGCCTCCGGGCGGCTGGTCGTCGTCGGCTGGGGATCGACGTTCGGGCCGATCCATCAGGCGGTGCGGCGCGCGAGGCGGCGTGGGCTGGACGTCGCGCATGTCCATATCCGCCACATCTGGCCGCTGCCGGCCAATCTGGGCGCTTTGCTGAAGGGTTACGACAATATCCTCGTGCCCGAGATGAACACGGGCCAACTGAAGACGGTGTTGCGCGACCAGTATCTCGTCGACGCGCGACCGCTCAACAAGGTGTCGGGGCAGCCGTTCCGGATCAGCGAGATCGAGGCGGCGATCGCGGCGTATTTCGACGGCGTGCCGGGGAACGAGGGCGGCGAGGTGCCCGCGAGCGACACGCAGCTGCCGAGTATCGAGGCGGCGAATCCCTAGTCGTCGCCCCGGCGACGGTCGGGGTCCACTCATCCACTGTCGCACGCTGCGCGGTGGATCCCGGCCTTCGCCGGGATGACGGAAAGTCGAAGCGATGAACGAGATCACGACCAAGCCCAAGGACTGGGAAACCGACCAAGAGGTGCGCTGGTGCCCCGGGTGCGGCGACTATGCGATCCTCAAGGCGGTGCAGCGGACGATGCCCGAGATCGGCGCGCGCGCGGAGAATACGGTATTCGTCAGCGGGATCGGCTGCTCGTCGCGCTTTCCCTATTATATGGAGACGTACGGCTTCCACACGATCCATGGGCGCGCGCCCGCGGTGGCGACGGGGGTGAAGCTGGCCAATCCCGAGCTGGACGTATGGATCATAACCGGGGACGGCGACGCGCTGTCGATCGGGGGCAATCATACGATGCACCTGCTGCGGCGGAACCTCGACTGCCAGTTCCTGCTGTTCAACAACGAGATCTACGGGCTGACCAAGGGGCAATATTCGCCGACCTCGCGCGTGGGCACCACCAGTCCGTCGACCCCGTTCGGCTCGGTCGACCGGCCTGCCAATCCCTGTGCGTTCGCGTTGGGGGCGGGGGCGCGGTTCGTGGCGCGGGGGATCGACGTGCACAAGAACCTGGTCGACGTGCTGAAGGCGGCGCATGCGCATCGCGGCGCGAGCTTCGTCGAGATCTTCCAGAACTGTATCGTCTATAACGACGACGTGTTCGCGCCGTTCACCGACAAGGTGAATGCGAGCGCGAACCAGATGTGGGTGACGCACGGCGCGCCGCTGGTGTTCGCGGGCGGGACGAAGGGCGTCGCGCTCGATCGCGAGACGCTGGGGCTGACGGTGGTCGATGTCGTCGACGGGGACGTTTCGGGCGTGCTGATCCACGACAAGGCCAACCGCGCGATCGCGCATCTGCTGGTGGAGATGCCGTTCGGCGCGTTCCCGATGGCGCTGGGGGTGATCTACGAGGATCCCGCGCCGACGTTCGAGAGCGCGGTGGTGGAACAGAACCGCGCGGTCGCGGCAGGCAAGTCGGCGGATTTGCGCAAGCTGCTGGCCAAGGGGCAGACGTGGATGGTCGACAAGCAGCCGCGCGAGGCGTGATCCCACGGCGATTTCGGCCGCCGCGCCGGAACCTGTCGGCGGGCCGTCGCTTCACGCTTCGATGACCGATCCCGTACTCCTCTGGCTCCGCCAGGATCTCCGCCTTCGCGACCAGCCGGCGCTCGTCGCCGCCGCGCATGAGGGGCCGGTGATTCCGGTCTATATCCTCGACGACGACGCGCCGGGGGACTGGCGGATCAGCGGGGCGCAACGCTGGTGGCTGAATCACACGCTCGCGGCGTTCGGCGAGGCGCTGGCGGCGAAGGGCAGCCGGCTGATCCTGCGGCGGGGCGATGCGGTCGGGACGTTGCGGGCGCTGATGGAGGAGACGGGCGCTTCGCTGATCCACGCGCTGCGGCATTACGAGCCGTGGTGGCGCAAGGCCGAGGACGCGCTGGGCGAGGCGCTGTGCCTGCATGACGGCAACCATCTCGCGCCGCCCGAGAGCGTGACGACGGGGGCGGGGACGCCGTTCAAGATCTATTCGGGGTTCTGGAAGGCGCTGTCGCAGCAGATGCCGCCGGAGGAGCCCGTCGCGATGCCGCGGATGATCGACGCGCCGGCGCGCTGGCCGAAGAGCGAGACGCTGGCGTCGTGGGACCTGCTGCCGACGAAGCCCGACTGGTCGAAGGGATTCGACGAGTGGGCGCCCGGGGAGGAAGGGGCACGCGAGGCGCTCGACGCGTTCGCGGATCACGTCGCGGACTATGACGTCGATAGCAACATGCCGTCGATCGAGGGATCGTCGCGGTTGTCGCCGCATCTCCATTTCGGCGAGATCAGCGCGCGGACGGTCTGGCATGCGCTGCCAGGGCGGAGCGCGAGTCACGTCACCTTCCGCAAGGAACTGGCGTGGCGGGACTTCACCAGTGGCGTGATCCGCGAGATGCCCGATTATGCGAAGCGCAACGGGCGCGAAAAGTTCGATGCGCTGCCGTGGCGGCGGTCCGCAAAGGATCTGGCGGCATGGCGGCAGGGTCGGACGGGCTATCCCATCGTCGATGCCGGGATGCGCCAGCTCTGGGCGACCGGATGGATGCACAACCGGGTGCGGATGATAACCGCCTCGTTCCTCATCAAGCATCTGCTGATCGACTGGCGCGAGGGCGAGCGCTGGTTCTGGGATACGCTGGTGGATGCGGATTACGGGAACAACGCGGTGAACTGGCAATGGGTGGCGGGAACGGGCATCGATTCGAACATGTTCGGGCGGATCATGGCGCCGCTGGTCCAGTCCGAGAAGTTCGATGCGGGGGACTATATCCGGCGCTGGGTGCCCGAGCTCGCGGGGGTGCGCGGCGACGCGATCCACGACCCCGAGGAGGCCGGGTGCCGGCCCGATGCGTATCCGCGCAAGATCATCGCGCACCGCGAAGCACGCGAGCGCGCGCTGGCGGCGGGAGCGAAGGCGCGCTGAGGGGCCTTTCCCTGCGGCGCGCGGGCGTGCATGGGCGCTCGCGATGAACCGGATGGCCGCGATCGACCCGACGAAACCCGCGCGGCTAGCACGGCTGACCGCACCGATGTGGCATCGGCTGCTCGACCGAATCGACGCCGGGCTGGCGGCGGGCGCGATCGAGGCGCGGTTGCCCGATGGGACGCGGCGGCTGATCGGCGGGCGTGGGGAGGGGCCGCTGGCGATCGTCACGCTGGTGCGCTGGCGCGCGCTGCGGCGGCTCGTGACCGCGGGCTCGGTCGGCTGGTATGCGGCATGGGCGGACGGCGACTGGACGAGCCCCGATCCGGTGCCGATCTTCGACCTGTTCATGCGCAACGCCCGCACGCTGGGCGACGTCGCGCGCGCCAAGCGCTGGGCGCGCGCCGCCGCGCGGGTGGCGCACGCGCTGCGCCGCAACGACCGCAAGGGCGCGCGGCGCAACATCGCGGCGCATTACGATCTGGGCAACGACTTCTACGGCGAGTGGCTCGACCCGACGCTGACCTATTCGAGCGCGATGTTCGCCGCCTATGACGAGCCGCTGGCGCGCGCGCAGGGGCGCAAGCTCGACCGAGTGCTGGCGCGGACGAACACGGTGGCGGGGGACGCGATCCTCGAGATCGGATGCGGATGGGGATCGTTCGCGGAGGCTGCAGCGGCGGTGGGGCGCGAGGTCCACGCGATCACGCTGTCCGAAGAGCAGCTGCGCTTCGTCGCAGCGCGCGTACCCGACGCGCAGGTGTCGCTGACCGACTATCGCGACGTGACCGGCACCTATGACGCGGTGGCAAGCATCGAGATGGTCGAGGCGGTCGGCGAGCGCTACTGGCCCGACTATCTGGCGACGATCGCGCGGGTGCTGAAGCCCGGCGGGCGGGCGGCGATCCAGTATATCGCGATCGACGATTCGATCTTCGACTCCTACGCGCGCAACGTCGATTTCATCCAGCGGCATGTGTTTCCGGGCGGGATGCTGCTGTCGGAGTCGCGGTTCCGCGCGATCGCGGAGGCGAACGGGCTGGAGTGGCGCGATCGCGAGGGGTTCGGGCTCGATTATGCCGAGACGCTCGCACGCTGGCGCGATGCGTTCGAGGCAGCGGCGCGCGAGGGGCGACTGCCCGCGCGATTCGATGCGCGGTTCGTGGACCTGTGGCGCTTCTACCTGATGTATTGCGAGGGCGGGTTCCGCGGGGGTGGGATCGACGTGGCGCAGGTGACGCTGGTGAAGCGGTAAGACGCCCGTTCGTTTCTCGACTTCGCTCGAAACAAGCGGACGGGGGAAAGCTGCGCCTGCCAGCAAACACCCCAGCTTTCGCCGGGATGACGCTCAGACGTCCACCCGCTCGAAATGGCCCGGTTCGAACCCGTCGATCGCGAGCGCCACGATGCGGGCGGCGACGGTCTCGGGCGGCTTGACCGAGGCGGGATCCTCGCCCGGATAGGCGCGGGCGCGCATCGCGGTGCGGGTCGCGCCGGGATCGACGATCGCGGTGCGAACCGTGCTGATCTGCTCCATCTCGTCGCCATAAGCGTGGACGAGCGTCTCGAACGCGGCCTTCGACGCGCCGTACGCGCCCCAGAAGGCGCGGGGCTTGCGCCCGACCGAGGAGGTGACGCCGATCACGCGTGCGCCGGCCGAGCGGCGCAGCATCGGATCGAACGCGCCGATCAGCGCGGCCTGCGCGCTGACGTTGAGGGTCAGGACCTGCGCGAGTTCCTTCATGTCGATCGCGGGGACCGCGGCGAGCGAACCGAGCATCCCGGCGTTGAGGACGAGGACGTCGAGCGCCTGCCACCGCTCGCCGATCGCGGTCGCGAGGCGCGCGATCGAATCGGTTTCGGTCAGGTCGAGCGGCGCGATCGTCGCGGAGCCGCCCGCGGCGTGGATCGTCTCCTCGACCGCCTCGAGCGCCTTGGCGGTCCGTGCGGTGATGACGACGTGTGCGCCCTGCGCGGCAAGCGCGATCGCGGTGGCGGCGCCGATCCCGCGGCTGGCGCCCGTGACGAGCGCGAGTTTGTTCTGAAGCGGCTTGCTCACGTTCGTCACCCCGGACTGGTTCCGGGGTCCACGGCCCCGCATTGGCATCGGCCGCGGCTCTTGCCGCACGGTGGATGCCGGAACAAGTCCGGCATGACGATCGGGTTCAGATCACGCGTTCCGCGAGCATCGCGAACTGATCGACGTCCGCCGTCTCGTCATGATCGGTCAGCGAAGTGGGGTAGTCGCCGGTGAAGCAGGCGTCGCAATATTTGGGGCGGATGTCGGCGCGCTTGGCCTCGCCCAGCGCCTTGTACAGGCCGTCGATCGAAACGAACGACAGGCTGTCGGCATGGATGAAGTCGGTCATCCCGCCCAGATCGAGCTTGGCCGCGAGCAGCTTGGCGCGCTCCGGCGTGTCGACGCCGTAGAAGCAGCTGTGGCGGGTCGGCGGCGAGGCGATCCGCATGTGGACTTCCGCCGCGCCCGCCTCGCGCATCATCTGTACGATCTTGAGGCTGGTGGTGCCGCGCACGATCGAATCGTCGATCAGGACGACGCGCTTGCCCTTGATGAGCGCGCGGTTGGCGTTGTGCTTGAGCTTGACGCCCAAGTGGCGGACCTTGTCGCCCGGCGAGATGAAGGTGCGGCCGACATAGTGTGAGCGGATGATCCCCAGTTCGAACGGGATGCCGCTTTCCTGTGCATAGCCGATCGCCGCGGGCACGCCCGAATCGGGGACCGGGATGACCAGATCGGCCTCGACCGGCGATTCGATCGCCAGCTGCGCGCCGATCGCCTTGCGCACCGAATAGACCGAATGATCCTCGACGATCGAATCGGGACGCGAGAAATAGACCCATTCGAAGATGCAAGGCCGCGGCGCCATCGGCGCGAACGGCTTGATCGAGCGGATCTCGGCGCCCTGCACGATCACCAGTTCGCCGGGCTCGACCGCGCGGACGAACTCCGCGCCGCACACGTCGAGCGCGACCGTCTCCGACGCGAAGATCACCGCGCCGTCGAGCTTGCCCATGACGAGCGGGCGGATACCGAGCGGATCGCGGCACGCGATCATGCCCTCCGGCGTCATCACGACGAGCGAGTAGGCACCCTCGATCTGCTTCAGCGCGTCTATGAAACGGTCTAGCAGGGTGCGGTAGTTCGAGGTCGCGACGAGATGGATGATCGTCTCGGTATCGCTGGTCGACTGGAAGATCGAGCCGCGGCGCACCAGCTCGCGTCGCAGCCGGATCGCGTTGGAGATGTTGCCGTTGTGCGCGATCGCGAACCCGCCCGACTGGAGCTCGGCATAGAGCGGCTGGACGTTGCGCAGCGCGGTCTCGCCCGAGGTCGAGTAGCGGACATGGCCGCACGCGACCTCGCCCGGCAGTGCGCGGATGACGGCGTCGCTGTCGAAATTGCCCGCGACATGCCCCATCGCGCGGTGGGTGTGGAAGGCGTGGCCGTCCCACGTCGTGATGCCGGCAGCTTCCTGCCCGCGATGCTGAAGCGCGTGGAGCCCGAGCGCCACCAGCGCGGCCGCGCCTTCGGACCCGGAGACGCCGAAAACGCCGCACTCCTCGCGGAGCGTGTCGTCTTCGAAGGGGTTGGTGGTCAGCATGGGATGCGCACTCTCTTGCTCGACGGCCTCGCTCGACAGGCGCGCCTATAGAGGTGTGTCATCGATTTGTCGCGGGTCTTCGTGGATCGGGTCGTCGCATCGTAGTGGATACCGTCATGCCAGCGAAAGCTGGCATCGCTTCGATCCGGGCGACCCCAGCTTTCACTGGGGTGACGAGTATTTTCGCCGGGTGACGGGTTGGGGTGAGGTTGCTACATCCAGCGGCATGCCTGACCCCCGCGAAACCGGCCTCGACCTGTCCCCCCGCTACGACGCCGCCGGGCTCGTCACCGCGGTCGTCAGCGATGCGGACGGCGCGTTGCTGATGGTCGCGCACATGAACGCCGACGCGCTGGCGACGACGCGCGCGACGGGCGAGGCGACCTTCTGGTCACGTAGCCGGGCGAGGTTGTGGAAGAAGGGCGAGACGTCGGGCAACGTGCTGCGCATTCGCGAGATCCGTGTCGATTGCGATCAGGATGCGCTGTGGCTGATCGTCGATGCGGCGGGCCCGGCGTGCCACACCGGCGCGAAATCGTGCTTCTATCGCCGCGTGACCGACACCGGGCTGGAGCGTGTGGATTGAGACGGTTCGCGCTCGCGATCCTGCTGCTCGGCGCGTGCGGGGAACGGGGCGAGCAGACGGCAACGCCGGTACGGGCGGGTGCGACGCTGGAGCGCGCGGCGCGCGACGCCGGGCTGGTCGAGGATCCGGCGACGATCGAGCCGACCGGGGTGTACACATCGGACACCGACCGCGCATGCGTCGTGCCGATTGAGCGCGGCTATCGCGTGGGCGCGACGATCGATTATGGCCCGGGGCAGGGTTGCGTCGCGCGCGGCACTGCGACCGGGCGGTCGACGCTGGCGATCGCGTTCGGCGAGGGATGCGCGATCACCGCGACGGTCGCGGACGGGCGGCTGGTGTTTCCCGCCACGGTTCCGGCGGTCTGCGATCGGCTGTGCAGCGGCCGCGCCTCGCTTGCCGCGTTGTCGGCGGAGCGGCTGAGCGCGTCGATCGCCGAGGCCGCGGCGATGCGCGCGCCCGACCGGACGCAGCCCTGCCGACCATGACGCCGCTTGACGTTGACGTAAGGGCAAGGTAGCCATGCTGCCATGTCCAAGGTCGCCGCCTATGCCACGATCGAGCCGCGTCCCGATCGCGAGCAGTTCTCGATCTCCGATCTGTCCACCGAGTTCGACGTCACCGCGCGCGCGTTGCGCTTCTATGAGGACGAGGGACTGATCTCGCCCGAACGGCGGGGGACGCAACGCATCTATTCGCAGCGCGATCGCGCGCGGCTGGCGTGGATCCTGCGCGGCAAGCGCGTGGGCTTCTCGCTGGGCGAGATCCGCGAGATGATCGACCTCTACGACCTGGGCGACGGCCGCAACACCCAGCGCACGGTGACGATCGACAAATGCCGCGCGCGAATCGCCACGCTCGAATCGCAGAAGCGCGACATCGACGCAGCGATCGCCGAACTCATCGACTTCGTCGGGCTGGTCGAGGCCGCCCCGATCCTCAAAGACATGCCCAAGGACGCCTGACCCATGCCGCAATACACGCCACCCGTCCGCGATACCCGCTTCGTTCTGGAGCATGTCGTCGGGCTAGATCGCTATGCCAATGTCGACGGGTTCGCGGCGGCCACGCCCGACACCGTCGACGCGGTGCTAGAGGAGGGCGGCCGGTTCGTGGCAGACGTGCTGTTCCCGCTGAACCTGTCGGGCGACCAGGAGGGTTGTACGCGCCACGCCGACGGCAGCGTGACGACGCCCACGGGATTCAAGGAAGCCTATGCCAGGTTCGTCGAATCGGGCTGGGGCACGCTCAGCGCGCCCGAGGCGTTCGGCGGGCAGGGGATGCCGCACGTCGTGTCGACCGCATTCCAGGAATATATGATCTCCGCCAACATGGCGTTCGCGATGTATCCGGGCCTCGCGCACGGCGCGATCGCCGCGCTGGTCGTAAAGGGCAGCCCCGAGCAGCAGGCGAAGTATCTGCCGAAGATGGTGTCCGGCGAATGGGGCGGCACGATGAACCTGACGGAGCCGCAGTGCGGCACCGACCTGGGACTGATCCGTACCCGCGCCGAGCCGCAGGCGGACGGCAGCTACAGCATCACCGGCACCAAGATCTTCATCTCGGCGGGCGAGCACGACCTGACCGACAACATCATCCACCTCGTCCTCGCCAAGACGCCGGGCGCGCCGGAGAGCTCGAAGGGCATCTCGCTGTTCGTGGTGCCGAAGGTGATGGTGAACGAGGACGGGACGCTGGGCGCGCGCAACGCGGTGTCGTGCGGATCGATCGAGCACAAGATGGGGATCCACGGCAACGCGACCTGCGTCATGAACTATGACGGCGCGACGGGCTGGCTGGTCGGCGAGGAGATGAAGGGGCTCGCGGCGATGTTCATCATGATGAACGCCGCGCGGCTCGGCGTCGGGCTTCAGGGGTTGGGGGTCGCCGAGACCGCCTATCAGAATGCGGTGCATTATGCGGGCGATCGCCGGCAGGGGCGCGCGCTGACCGGGCCGGCCGAGCCCGAGGAGAAGGCCGACACGCTGTTCGTCCACCCCGACGTCCGCCGTATGCTGATGGAGGGCAAGGCGTGGACCGAGGGTCTGCGGGCGCTATGCCTTTGGGGTGCGCTCCAGGTCGATCTGGAGCACAATGCCGCGACCGACGAGGAGAAGCAGACCGCCGCCGACCTGATCGGGCTGCTCACCCCGGTCATCAAGGGTGTGGGCACCGACAAGGGTTACGAGATCGCGACGAACGCGCAGCAGGTCTATGGCGGGCACGGCTACATCGCCGAATGGGGGATGGAGCAGTATGTCCGCGATGCGCGGATCGCGATGATCTACGAGGGCACCAACGGCGTGCAGGCGATGGATCTCGTCGGGCGCAAGCTGGCGCAGGGCGGCGGTCGCGCGATCCAGCTGTTCTTCAAGGTGGTGTCCGAGGAATGCGCGGCGGCGAAGGGCGATCACCCGGCGCTGGCGGACGCGCTGGAGAAGGCGCTGGGTGAGCTCCAGACCGCGACGATGTGGTTCATGGCGAACGGGATGAAGGACCCGAACAATGTCGGCGCGGGCGCGGTAAGCTACATGCACCTGACCGGGATCGTCGCGGTCGGCCTGATGTGGCTGCGCATGGCAGTCGCGGCGACGGGGCTGAAGGCGGCGGGCGAGGGCTCCGACCAGTTCGGGGCGGCGTTCCTCGACGCCAAGCTGGTGACCGCGCGGTTCTTCGCCGAGCGGGTGATGCCCGAGGCGGGCGCGCTGCGCCGCAAGATCGAGGGCGGCGCGGAAGCGATCATGGCGCTGCCGCCGGAGATGTTCCGGGCGGCTTGAGAGCGGGCGCGTCGATCTCGTTCAGGTTTGGATACGTTCATCCGTTCCCCCTGGGCGAAGTCGAAGGGCCTGCATTGGGATCGTGTTTCGACGTCGCTCAGCACGAACGGGAAAGCTGTTCGATCTGATGGATACCGACCCAGCCACTCCCGTACCGCGGCGCAGGCCGGGGTCCAGTCTCGGGGCAAAGCGGCGAGTGCGCTGCCGCGCATAATTTTCAGTCGGTCTGGACCCCGGCCTTCGCCGGGATACGGCTTTGCCGTTCGGGTCGTTTTGCCCGGTCCGAGTAGCGGTTAAGGAAGAGTTGCCTACCCCGCGATCGGCAGTTTCACCCGGCCGTCGAGATCGCGCTCCAGCGGGCCGTAGGAAAGCACGGTATCGAGCATCAGCCGCCCGTAGATGTGCGGAAAGAGCTGGCCGCCGCGCGACTCCTCCCATTTGAGCGTGTCCCCCTGCGCGTCGAGATCGACCGCGGCGACGAACAGCTCTGACTGCCCCGCGAAATGCTTCGCGACCGTCTCGTCGAGCTGCGCCGCGGTCGACAGGTGGATGTAGCCGTCCGCCAGATCGACGGGTGCGCCGGTGAAGGTGGCGTCGCGCTCCAGCGTCGCCATCTCGTCGGCGGTCAGCACCTTGTACGCGACCAGCGGGCGCTCGCTCATGCGTCGTCCTCTTGTTCGTCATCGGGCAGATCGCCCATGTCGGCCGAGCCCGCACCATCGTCGGTGTGGAGCGTATCGCTCGCAGCGGCGGGCGGGGCGGCGCCCAGATCGTCCGCGACCATCGCCTCGGCGGCGTTCTCCGGCGCTTCCTCCTCGTCGATCCGCGCGGCGGAGACGACATGCTCGCCCTCCGCGACGTTGAACAGCCGCAGGCCCGCCGATCCGCGCCCGATGACGCGCAGGCTGCCAAGCGGCATGCGGATCATCTTTGCCTGGTCGGTGACGAGCATCAGCTGCTGCGCCTTGGTCGCGGGGAAGCTGGCGACGACGGGGCCGTTGCGCGCGATGTTGTCGATGTTGGTGATGCCCTGTCCGCCGCGTCCGGTACGGCGATACTCGTAGGCCGACGACATCTTGCCATAGCCGTTGGCGCAGATCGTCAGGATGAACTGCTCGCGCGCGCGCATCATCTCGAACATCGACTGGTCGAGCGCGTGCTCGCCCTCCCGCTCCTTCCAGGGCGCGAACTTCAGATATTCCTCGCGCTCTTCCGGCGTCGCGCCGACGCGGTGGAGGATAGACAGCGACATGACCGCGTCGTCACCCTTGAGCGTGACGCCGCGGACGCCGGTGGAGTTGCGGCTCTGGAACTCGCGCACCTCGTCGCCCGCGAAGCGGATCGCCTTGCCCTGGCGCGTCGCGAGCAGCACGTCGTCGCCCGCGTCGAGCAGCGCGACGCCGATCAGCCGGTCGTCGGCATCGTCGCCTTCGAACTTCATCGCGATCTTGCCGTTCGACGGCACGTTGGCGAACGCATCCATGCTGTTGCGGCGCACCGATCCGCGTGCGGTCGCGAACATGACGTGGAGCTTGCCCCATTCCGCCTCGTCCTCAGGGAGCGGCAGCACCGTCGAGATCGTCTCGCCCGCCGCGAGCGGGAGCAGGTTGACCATCGGCCGTCCGCGCGTCGTCGGCGCGCCCTCGGGCAGGCGCCAGACCTTCATCCGGTACACCTTGCCGTGGTTCGAGAAGAACAGGACGGGGGTGTGCGTGGAAGTCACGAACAGCTCGGTGACGACGTCCTCGTCCTTGGTCGCCATCCCGCTGCGGCCCTTGCCGCCGCGCGCCTGCGCGCGGAACGTGTCGAGCGGGGTGCGCTTGATATAGCCCTGCATCGTCACCGTCACGACCATGTCCTCGCGCTCGATCAGGTCCTCGTCGTCGATCCCGTCGGCGGCGTTGGTGATCTCGGTCCGGCGCGGCGTCGCGAACTGCGCGCGCACGTCGACCAGCTCCTCGCGCATCACGGCGTAGAGCTTGGCGCGATCGCCGAGGATCGCGAGCAGCTCGCCGATCGATTCGGCCAGCGTCGCCAGCTCGTCGCCGATCTCGTCGCGGCCCAGCGCGGTGAGGCGGTGGAGGCGCAGGTCGAGGATCGCGCGGACCTGAAGATCCGACAGGCGATAGACGTCGCCGGTCACCTCGACCTCGACTGCCTCGACCAGCTTGATATAGGCCGCGATCTCCGCGATCGGCCATTCGCGCATCAGCAGCGCGTGGCGCGCCGCGGTGGCGTTGGCCGAGCCGCGGATGATCTTCACCACCTCGTCGAGGTTCGTCACCGCGACGACGAGGCCGAGCAACAGATGCGCCCGGTCGCGCGCCTTCGCCAGCTCGAACTTGGAGCGGCGGGTGATGACCTCCTCGCGGAAGGTGATGAACGCCGCGATGATGTCGCGCAGCCCCAGCAGCTCGGGGCGGCCGCCGCGAATCGCGAGCATGTTGGCGGGGAAGGAACCCTGCGCAGGCGTGTTGCGCCACAGCTGGTTGAGCACGACCTCGGGGGTCGCGTCGCGCTTCAGGTCGATGACGATCCGCACGCCCTCGCGGTTCGATTCGTCGCGGATATCGCTGACGCCCTCGATCCGCTTGTCCTTGGCGGCCTCTGCGATCTTCTCGACCAGCGCGTTCTTGCCCTGCTGGTAGGGGATCGCGGTGAGGACGATCGAGCGGCGGTCACCGCGCGTTTCCTCGACGATGTGGCGCGAACGGACGATCACCGAACCGCGCCCGGTCTCGTAGGCGGAACGCGCGCCAGCGCGACCGAGGATGATCGCGCCGGTCGGGAAGTCCGGCCCCGGCACGATCTCCATCAGTTCCTCGGTCGTCGGCATGTCACCGCCCTCGACCTTGCGGTCGAGATAGAGCAGGCATGCGTCGACCACCTCGCCCAGATTGTGCGGCGGGATGTTGGTCGCCATGCCGACCGCGATCCCGCCCGCGCCGTTGACCAGCAGGTTGGGGAACCTCGCGGGCAGCACCTGCGGCTCGTTCTCCGACCCGTCGTAATTGGGTTGGAAGTCGACCGTGTCCTTGTCGAGATCGTCGAGCAGCGCGGTCGCGGACTTCGCCAGCCGCGCCTCGGTGTAGCGCATCGCGGCGGGGGGATCGGGATCCATCGATCCGAAGTTCCCCTGGCCGTCGATCAGCGGCACGCGCATCGCCCAGTCCTGGGTCATGCGCGCCAGGGCTTCGTAGATCGAGCTGTCGCCGTGCGGGTGGTATTTACCGATCACGTCGCCGACGATGCGCGCGGACTTCCGGTACGGGCGATTCCAGTGGAACCCGCTCTCGCTCGCGGAGAACAGGATGCGGCGGTGGACCGGCTTCAGTCCGTCGCGGACGTCTGGGAGCGCGCGCGCGACGATCACGCTCATCGCGTAATCGAGGTACGACGTCTTCATCTCGTCGACGATGTTGATCGGCGTAATGTCGGACGCGTCGGCGAGCAGGGTCTCGTCGGTCAAATCTCGGGGTCTTTCGGAAAGCTTTCGTTACGGGTGCCACCCTAGACCAGCGACCGGCCGCTTACCACCCCCGCGCGTAGGCGCACACGCGTGCGCACGGGGGCGGCGGGGGTTATTTGCAGGCCTTCTTGGTCGCGTTGCCGGCCTTCGCGCAGTTGTACGTCACCGTCTTGCCGGTGCTCGTCTTCGTCGTGACCATCCGGCCGGGGGCGGCGACGGTCGCGCTCGTCCGGGTATAGGCGTGGGTGGTCGCGGCGGGCGCGGCCGGCTTCGCGAACGCGGTCTTCATCCGCGCCATCAGCGAGGGCTTGGTCGTCGTCGCGTGTGTCGCGACCGCGGCATGGGTCGTGGCAGCGACCGCGGCGGTGGCGGACACCAGCGCGCCGGCGGCGAGCAGCGTGGCGGGGATCAGCTTCGACATGTCCATCTCCTCTTGGCGATGGAGACGATCTGCGCCTGTGCGGGTGATGCGGCGATGTCGCGTGGATGACATTCGAGTCACCCCGCGCACGCCGAGGATCAGACCTTGCGGAAGCTGTCGACGTCCACCGCCGGGCCGCCGCCGGTCGGCGCGCTCGGCGGATCGATGTCGGCGGGTTCGCGGATGTCGAGCTGGCCCTCCCATTTTGCCACGACGGTCGCGGCCACCGCGTTGCCGATCACGTTGGTGGCGGAGCGGCCCATGTCGAGGAAGTGATCGACCGCCAGGATCAGCAGCAGCCCCGCCTCCGGGATCTTGAACAGCGACAGCGTGGCGGCGATCACCACCAGCGACGCTCGCGGCACGCCCGCGATCCCCTTCGACGTCACCATCAGCACCAGCAGCATGGTGACCATCTCGCCCCACGACAGGTGGATGCCATAGGCCTGCGCGATGAACAGCGACGCGAACGTCATGTACATCATCGATCCGTCGAGGTTGAACGAATAGCCGAGCGGCAGCACGAAGCTGGCGATCCGCGGCGGCACCCCGAACCGGTCGAGCGCCTCGAGCGTGCGCGGATAGGCGGCTTCCGAAGACGCGGTCGAGAAGGCGAGGATCAGCGGATCGCGGATGTAGCGGACCAGCAGCCGGGTACGCGGGCCGATGATCGCGAACGCGACGCCGATCAGCACCAGCCACAGCGTGATGAGCCCGAGATAGAAGCTGCCCATGAAATAGGCGAGGTCGCCCAATACGCTCGGGCCCCGTTCCGCCAGCGTCGAGGCGACCGCGGCGAACACCGCGAACGGCGCGAACCGCATGACGTAGTTGGTGATCTGGAGCATCACCTGCACCAGCGCCTCGGTCGCCTTCACCAGCAGCGCGGCCTTCTCGCCGACCGCGGTGATCGCGACGCCGACGAAGATCGAGAAGACGACGATCTGGAGGATCTCGTTCGTCGCCATCGCCTCGATCATCGAGGCGGGGACGATGTGGCTGACGAAGTCCTTCAGGTTGAACGCCGCCTTCGCGACGCCGCTGTCCGCGGTCGCAGGCGGCAGCGGGAGCGCGAGGCCGACGCCCGGCTGGAGCAGGTTGACGAGGAACAGCCCGAGCGTCAGCGAGACGAGGCTGGCGCCGACGAACCAGGCCAGGCTCTTCAGCCCCACGCGCCCCAGCGCGCCGGTGTCGCCCATGTGCGCGATGCCGACGACCAGCGTCGAAAACACGAGCGGCGCGATAATCATCTTGATGAGCCGCAGGAACAGCGTCGTCACGATCGAGAAATAGCCCGCGATCGACGTCAGCTTCTCTGCCGAGGCCGGCGTGCCGTCGTCGATCGTCGCGTTGAGGACCCAGCCGACGACGAGGCCGATCACCAGCGCGATCATGATCCAGTAGGTCAGCCGCTTGGCCATCCGATGCTCCCGTTAATCCCCGGCGCTAATCCGCTGCGGGCGCACCAACGGGATTGCGGGCGGCGGGTCAAGCGCCGTATCCCCTTGCGATGGCCGATCCCTCTTTCTCCCGCCGCGCGCTTCTGGGCGCTGCCGTCGTGATGCCGTTGCTGGCGACTTCGCGGATCCTGCGCGCCGCCGAACCCGACCTGTCGGCGCTTCGAGACATGACGACCGGCGCGAAACCGATCGACCCAGCCGAGCGCGCCGCGCGCCTCGTCCGCGCGCAGGCGCTGATGAAGGCGAACGGCATCGGCGCGGTGCTGATCGAGCCGGGCTCGTCGATGATCTATTTCACCGGTGTGCGCTGGAGCCGCAGCGAGCGCCCGACCCTCGCGATCCTGCCGGTCGAGGGAGAGGCTTGCATCGTCACGCCGTTTTTCGAGGAGCCATCGGTGCGCGAGACGCTCGCGATCCCCGCCGAGGTGCGCGTGTGGCAGGAGGACCAGGATCCGCTCGGCGTCGTCGCGGGCTGGCTGCGCGACCGCAAGCTGGCGACGCGTCCGATCGGCATCGAGGAAACGGTGCGCAGCTTCATCCCGACCGCATTACAGCGCGCGCTGCCCGTGGCGCGGCTGGTGCCTGCGAACCCGGTCGTCCGCGGCTGCCGGATGGTGAAGACCGCGCCCGAGATCGCGTTGATGCAACTGGCGACCGACGTCACGATCGCCGCCTATCGCTGGACGTACCCGCGCGTCGAGGCGGGGATGACGGGAGCGGACATCTCCGCGTTGATGACCGCGGCGACGCGCAAGCTGGGCGGTGCGCCGGAATTCGCGCTCGCGCTGGTCGGCGAGGCGTCGGCCTATCCGCACGGCAGCAAGCAGGTGCACACGGTGGCGGACGGGCAGGTCGTGCTGATGGACTGCGGCTGCACCGTGCAGGGCTATCAGAGCGACGTGTCGCGCACCTGGGTCCACGGCACCGCGACCGCGGAGCAGCGCAAGGTCTGGGGGCATGTCGCGCGCGGGCAGCAGATCGGGTTCGCCGCGGCGAAGCCCGGCACGCCGGCCGGGCAGGTCGATGACACGGTGCGCCGCTATTACGAATCGCTCGGTTACGGGCCGGGCTATCGCCTTCCGGGGCTGTCGCATCGGACCGGTCACGGCATCGGGCTCGACGGGCACGAGCCGGTCAATCTCGTCCGCGGGGAGGCGACGCCGCTCGCCGAGGGCATGTGCTTCTCCGACGAGCCGGGGCTCTACCTGCCCGGCAGGTTCGGCGTACGGCTGGAGGATTGCTTCCACATGACCGCCGCCGGCCCGAAATGGTTCAGCACGCCGCCCGCCTCGATCGAGACACCGCTCGGCTGACGGCTTGAGCAAGGCGCGCGCCTCGCCTAAGTCCCCCGCCATGACCTCGACGAACGACATCCGCCGCAGCTTCCTCGACTATTTCGGGGCGAACGGCCACGCCATCGTGCCCTCCGCGCCGCTGGTGCCGCAGAACGACCCGACGCTGATGTTCGTCAACGCCGGGATGGTGCCGTTCAAGAACGTGTTTACCGGTTTGGAAACACGGCCGTACCGCACCGCGACCTCGTCGCAGAAGTGCGTGCGCGCGGGCGGGAAACATAATGATCTGGACAATGTCGGTTATACCGCGCGGCATCACACCTTCTTCGAGATGCTCGGCAGTTTCAGCTTCGGCGACTATTTCAAGGAGCAGGCGATCACGCACGCGTGGACGCTGTTGACGAAGGAATGGGGCCTCCCGCCCGAAAAGCTGACCGCCACCGTCTACCACACCGACGACCAGGCGTTCGACCTGTGGCGCAAGATCGCGGGGCTGCCCGAGGAGCGGATCATCCGCATCGCGACCAAGGACAATTTCTGGGCGATGGGCGCGGACGGGCCGTGCGGGCCGTGTTCGGAGATCTTCTACGATCACGGCGACCACATCTTCGGCGGCCCGCCGGGATCGCCCGACGAGGATGGCGACCGCTTCGTCGAGATCTGGAACCTCGTCTTCATGCAGCATCTGCAGGAGGCGGACCAGATCGTCGGCGACCTGCCGCGGCCGTCGATCGACACCGGCATGGGGCTGGAGCGCGTCGCGGCGGTGCTTCAGGGCGTCACCGACAATTACGACACCGACACGTTCAAGGCTCTGATCGCGGCGTCGGGCGCGCTGACGCATACCGCGACGACGGGGGATAATCAGGCGAGCCACCGCGTGATCGCGGATCACCTGCGCACGTCGGGCTTCCTCGTCGCGGATGGCGTGCTGCCCGCCAACGAGGGGCGCGGCTATGTGCTGCGCCGGATCATGCGGCGCGCGATGCGGCATGCGCATCTGCTCGGCGCGAAGGATCCGCTGATGCACCGCCTCGTCCCCGCGCTGGTCGCGGAGATGGGCGCGGCCTATCCCGAACTGCTCCGCGCGCAGCCGCTGATCGAGGCGACGTTGCAGCAGGAGGAGACGCAGTTCCGCCGCACGCTCGAACGCGGCCTGCGGCTACTCGACGAGGAGACGGCGGGGCTGGCGGAGGGCGACACGCTCGCCGGGCAGGCGGCGTTCAAGCTCTACGACACCTTCGGCTTCCCCTACGACCTGACCGAGGACGCGTTGCGCCCGCGCGGGCTGTCGGTCGATCGCGCCGGGTTCGACGCGGCGATGGCGGAGCAGAAGCGTGCGGCGCGCGCGGCTTGGAAGGGTTCGGGCGCCAAGGCCTCCGACGATATCTGGTTCGACATCGTCGAGGCGCGCGGCGCGACCGAGTTCGTCGGCTATGCCAGCGACACCGCGGAAGCCGAGGTCGTCGCGCTGGTGAAGGACGGCGTCCGCGTCGATACCGCCGCGTCTGGCGACCGCGTCGACATCGTCGTCAACCAGACGCCCTTCTATGGCGAGAGCGGCGGGCAGGTCGGCGATGCGGGGACGATTACGTCCGAGGGGGGCGCGTCCTACGCGGGGCTCCACGCCGACGTGTCGGAGACGTCGAAGCAGCTCGGCAAGGTCTTCGTCCACCACGCCACGATCCGCGACGGCGCGATCCGGGTCGGCGATGCGGTGAAGCTGGCGATCGACGTGAAGCGCCGCGCTGCGATCCGAGCCAACCATTCCGCGACGCACCTGCTGCACGAGGCGCTACGACAGCGGCTGGGCACGCATGTCGCGCAGAAGGGCAGCCTCGTGGCGCCCGAACGGCTGCGCTTCGACGTGTCGCACCCGGTGGCGATGAGCGCGGCCGAACTCGCCGACGCCGAGACCGCGGTCAACGTGCAGATCCGCGGCAACGGCGCGGTCGTCACGCGGTTGATGACCCCCGACGATGCGATCGCGATGGGCGCGATGGCGCTGTTCGGCGAAAAATACGGCGATGAGGTCCGCGTGGTGTCGATGGGCACCGAGGATGACGGGAAGACCTACTCGATCGAACTGTGCGGCGGCACGCATGTGACGGCGCTCGGTGACATCGGCTTGCTCAAGATCGTCGGCGAGGGCGCCGTGTCGTCCGGCGTGCGCCGCGTCGAGGCGCTGACCGGCGAAGCGGCGCGCGCCTATCTGACACAGCGCGACGAGACGCTGCGCGCGGTCGCCGCGACGCTCAAGACGACCCCCGACGACGTGCCCGCACGGGTCGCGACGCTGGTCGAGGACCGGCGGCGGCTAGAGCGCGAGCTGGCGGATGCGAAGAAGGCGCTGGCGCTCGGCGGCGGTGGCGGATCGGCGGCGGCGGGGCCGGAGGACGTCGGCGGCGTCGCATTCGTCGGGCAGGTGCTCGACGGGTTCGAGGCGAAGGGGCTGCGTGGCGCAGTCGACGAGGCGAAGCAGAGGACCGGATCGGGCGTCGTCGCGATCGTCGCCGTGAACGACGGGCGCGCGTCGGTCGCGGTCGGGGTCAGCGACGATCTCGTCGCGCGATTCAGCGCGGTCGATCTCGTCAAGCGCGCGGTGGCGGCGCTGGGCGGGCAGGGCGGCGGTGGGCGGCCCGACATGGCGCAGGGCGGTGGGCCAGATGCCGACAAGGCCGGCGATGCGATCGCCGCCGTGCGTGCGGGGCTTGGGTCGTAAGCCGCAGACGTCATCCCAGCAGACGCCGCGATCTTTCTGAGGGAGTGCCCCTCTATGAAAAGCTCCCAGCTTTCGCTGGGTAACGGGAAATTAAATGGGCGCCGGTCGCGAAACCGGCGCCCGTAACACTTACTTCGTCGTCGGCGCGCCACCCAGCGCGGCGTTGAGCTGCTCGGCGGTCAGGCCGATCGTCACACCCTTCGGCCCCGGCCCGAAGCCTGCGATCGGCAGCTTCGCATCGCCCTTGGCGGTCGTGACCGTCACGAACTCCGCATCCGCCGTCTTGATCGTGCCGACCGGCGTGCCGCCGACGCCATAGACCTGCGCACCCGCGACGAGCTGGCTCTTGAACGTGGCAGCGGTCTGCGACTGCGCCTGCGTCGCGGCGGCGTCGAGCTGAACCTTGGTGAGGCCGAGCGTCGCGCCCTTGGGGCCGGTGCCGAGCGACGAGAGCTGGACCGCGACCTTGTTGGTGCCGGTGTCGATGACAGCGGCCGAGGTCGCCGCGTCGACGCTCGCGATCGTGCCGACCTCGCCACCCTGCGCGTCATACACCTTTGCGCCAGCGGTGGGTGCGCCGGCCGCCGCGGCAGGAGCCGCCGCCGCCGGAGCACCAGCCACTGGCGCCGCAGGAGCCGTCGGGGCCGGGGCCGGGGCGGTCTGCGCGCCGGCGAAAGCGGGGGCCGAGAGCAGCGCGGCGGCAAGAAGATATTTCGAAGTCATGATCGATTTCTCCCTTATCGTTCCCGTTTCGAACGTGAACGTTGCGATGGAGTTCCAATCATGAACGCGATGTGGATCGAGGCCGGGAGGTGATACGACATGACGATTGTGCGCCAAGTCGTTGCGTCCGTGTGCTATTTTGGTGTTCCGGCGGTCGCGGATTCGCCCAACCTGCGGACCCGGCGAATCCGCGGTTCGCGCTTCAGTTCGGCCTCGCGGCGGATCGTCTGGCGCATTTCGTCGCGCTTTTCGTGGATCGACGCGATCACCGGCCCCATCGCGACGCCGAGGTCGACGAGCACCGCTTCCGACAGTTGCAGCGAGCTTTCGAGCGTTTCGGGCACCGCATCGGTCGCGCCCGCGCGGTACAGCTCGGCGGCGTGCGTCGTATCGCGCGCGCGCGCGATGATCGACAGGTCGGGCGCCAGCGCGCGCACCTTGCGGACCAGCCGGACCGACAGCACCGGATCGTCCATCGTGAGGATCAGCGCACGCGCGTTGGTCAGGTCCAGCCGGTCGACCAGCTCCGCGCGCGCGACGTCGCCGAACAGCACGGGATAGCCGCGCCGTCGTGCGGCCTCTACCGCGTCGATATCCGCCTCGACCGCGACATAGGGCTTGCCGTGCACCGCCAGCATGTCCGCCACCATCAGCCCCACGCGCCCGAACCCGATCACCACGATCCGCGTGCTGTCGGGCGTGGGCTCGACCACGCCGTCGCCGCGCGATTCGAGTTTGCGAGAGATACCGCGGCCCGCCTTGGCGAGCAGCGGGGTGATCGTCAGCCCGATCGCAGTGACGGTCTGCCAGAAGGCCGCGGTCGAGGGCAGGATCAGTTGTGCCTGCGCGGCGGTGCCCAGCACGATCAGCGTCGTCTCCGACGGGCTGCCCATCAGCAGCCCCGTCTCCGCCGCGACTCCTCGCCGCGCATTGGCGACCCGCAGCAGCAGATAGGTGACGATCGCCTTCACCGCGACGACCCCGACGACCGCAAGAAGCAGCTCGACCCAGTTCGCCGCGATCAGGCGGAGGTCGAGGCTCATGCCGACGGTGATGAGGAACACGCCCAGCGCGAGGCCCTTGAACGGCGCGGTCATCACCTCGACCTCGCTGTGATATTCGGTTTCCGCGATCAGCAGCCCGGCGAGCAGCGCGCCGACGATCGGCGACAGCCCCGCCGCGGTGGTTGCGACGCTGGCGACGATGACGACGAGCAGCGAGGCGGCGAGGAACAGCTCCGGGCTCTTCGTCCGTGCCGCCTGCGCGAACAGGCGCGGGAGCACCAGCCGGCCAGCGACGTACATGAACACCACCGTCAGCCCGCCGCGCAGCGCGACTCCCGCGATCCCCTGCCACCCCGTATCGGTCGCGGCGGGGGCGAGTGCACCGAGCACGAAGATGATCGGGACGAGCGCCAGATCCTCGAACAACAGCATCGCGAAGGCGCCGCGCCCGACCGGGCTCGTCGTGCCGACAAGCGGAAGCACCAGTGCGGTCGACGACAAGGCGAGCGCGAGACCGAGCCCGGCGGCCCCGGTCCAGCCCTGTCCCATATAATGCAGCGCGACGCCGATGATTACCGCGGAGCCGAGCAGCTCGGCCGCGCCCGTCCCGAACACCAGCCGTCGCATCGACCACAAGCGCCTGAACGAAAGTTCGAGGCCGATCGAGAACAGCAGCAGGATGATCCCGAACTCGGCGAACGGCTCGATCGCTTCCGGCCCGGAAATGGTGACGTAGTAGAGCCATGGCGCCTGATCGACCATGGCCCCGAGCCCTGCAGGCCCGACCAGGATGCCGACGAGGATGAACCCGATGACCGGGCTGACCCGGAACCGCGCGAAGGCTGGAATGACGAGGCCCGCCGCCCCCAGGATCACGAGCGTGTCGGAGAAGCCGGGATTGTCGAGCCTGAGTGCCATGGCGCGACCTTAGCCGCTGCCGGGCGCAAAAGTCAGCCTCGTCGTCGCGCGTGGTCGCGAATGTGCTCGCCATCGCCGCTTGGGTGGTGGCAGGATAGCCGTGATTTCGCAGGAGATGCGTCGTGATCCGGTTCTCGCTCCTCGCGCTCGCATGCGTGGCCACGCCGCCGTCGGCACAGATTGCACCGCCGGCTCCCGTCTCGGGGGAGGCGCAAGCCATCGCTCGTGCGTCGGCGATCGGCTCCGCGCTGTTCGCGTTCGATCGCGCGGCATGGGTCGCGACCGATGCGCTCAAGGCGAAGCTGCCGGCGGAGCGGGTCGCGACGATCGGCGGTTGGGTGGTCGAGCCCGCAGCGGAGCGGACGCTCGCCGTCACCTTCTACACCGGGCGTGCGGAATCCGCCCAGGCGGTGTTTGTCGCGTCGGTGCGGGCGGGCACGGTGATCGATGCACGCATACTCGCAGAGCCGGTTCCGCTTACCGAGGCGCAGCGTCGGCTTGCACAGGCGCGCGAGGCTGCATTCGCGGAGGCGGGGGTGCGCAAGTATGTGACCTGCACTGCGTCGCCGTTCAACACCGTCGTGTTGCCGTCGCCGCAGGGCAACGGACCGGTCGCGGTGTATCTGCTGAGCGCGCAGGTGAAGGCGGGCGAATATCCGCTGGGCGGGCACTATCGCGTGATCGTGGGCGCCGACGGCAAGGCGATCAGCGCGCGGCCGTACAGCGTCGGGTGTCTGAACATGAGCATCCCGAAGCTGCCCGCGGGCGCGACGCCGGTGGGACTGTTCGTTAATCACCTGCTAGATCCGGTGCCGACCGAGATCCACGTCTTCGCGTCGTTCGCCGCGCGGATGCCGTTGATGGTCGGGACGCGCGACAAGCGGGTGTGGCAGGTCGCGGGTGCGAAGATCACCGCGGTGCCCGGCAAGCCCTAGCGGGGGCCACGCGGACTGTTGCGGCGTGTGGTCATCCCGGATGTGATCCGGGGGGCCGATTCTTCCTCAACAGTCCGGGGTGACGATCAGAAAAAAGGGGCGCGGCACCTGCGATGCCGCGCCCCTTTTCGTTGGCCGAACGGCGAGGGGCGTTACGCCCAGGTCGCCATCTTCGCCTCGAGGTTCGCGCGGACCTGCTCGAAGAACTGCTCGGTCGTCATCCAGGGCTGGTCGGGGCCGATCAGGATCGCGAGGTCCTTCGTCATGTGGCCGTTCTCGACGGTTTCGACGCACACCTTCTCAAGCTCCTCGGCGAAGCGCGTGACGTCGGGCGTGTTGTCGAACTTGCCGCGATACTTCAGCCCGCCGGTCCAGGCGAAGATCGACGCGATCGGGTTGGTCGAGGTCGCCTTGCC
This sequence comes from Sphingomonas sp. Ell38C01, assembly GCF_055231975.1. Classification (NCBI taxonomy): domain Bacteria; kingdom Pseudomonadati; phylum Pseudomonadota; class Alphaproteobacteria; order Sphingomonadales; family Sphingomonadaceae; genus Sphingomonas; species Sphingomonas sp. Ell38C01. The sequence goes on from NZ_JBUYVA010000001.1 coordinate 2,222,154, forward strand.
CTGCTGGTGCTGGCGATAGTGGCGCGTGACGGTGCCGTGCGCGGCCTCCGCCTCGATCGTCTTGCCGTCGGGCGTCATCAGCACCGAGGTCATCAGCCCGAGCGAGCCGAAGCCCTGCGCGACCTGGTCCGACTGGACGTCGCCGTCGTAGTTCTTGCAGGCCCACACGAACTCGCCGCTCCACTTGAGCGCGCTGGCGACCATGTCGTCGATCAGGCGATGCTCGTAGACGATGCCCGCTGCCTTGAACTGATCCTTGAACTCGGCCTCGAAGATCTCAGCGAACAGGTCCTTGAAACGGCCGTCATAGGCCTTGAGGATCGTGTTCTTGGTCGACAGGTACAGCGGCCACTTGCGGTTGAGCGAATAGTTCATCGATGCGCGCGCGAAATCGCGGATCGACTGGTCGAGATTGTACATGCCCATCGCGACGCCGGCCTCGGGGAAGTCGAACACCTCGTAGTCGAGCGTCTCGCCGTTCTCGCCGGTCCACGTCATCGTCAGCTTGCCCTTGCCGGGCACCAGGAAGTCGGTCGCCTTATACTGGTCGCCGAAAGCGTGCCGGCCGACGACGATCGGGTGCGTCCAGCCCGGGATCAGGCGGGGCACGTTCTTCATCACGATCGGCTCGCGGAAGATCACGCCGCCCAGGATGTTGCGGATCGTGCCGTTGGGCGACTTCCACATCTTCTTGAGGCCGAACTCCTCGACGCGCTGCTCGTCGGGGGTGATCGTCGCGCACTTCACCGCGACGCCGTATTTCTGGGTGGCGAGCGCGCTATCGATCGTCACCTGGTCGTCGGTCGCGTCGCGATGCTCGATCGACAGATCGTAATAGTCGAGTTCGATGTCGAGATACGGCTTGATGAGGCGCTCGCGGATCCATTCCCAGATGATCCGCGTCATCTCGTCGCCATCGATCTCGACGACCGGGGTGTTCACCTTGATCTTCGCCATGCTGCCTGTGTCCTCTTAAGGAGAAAATGAAAAGGGGTTGCCGCGGTCGATAGGGGGAAGGGACCCGACGATCAACCGCCCGATCGGTCGGGCGCGACGGCATGGGGGTTGCGGAGCCGCCGCGCGACGGCCATCGACGCGCGCTGCCGGAAAACGGTGATCGAAGGAGTATCGATGCGTCTGCCTGCCCTGTTCCTCGTCGTCCTCGCCGCCCCGGTCGCGGCCGCCGACACCTTGCCGCTGGTGCGCGGTGCCTATGTCGACCGCGACAGCCCATGCCGCGATCCCGCCAACGCGGTACTGCGCGACTATAACGGACTGGGGATCGGCTCACGCAGTGCAGGGCAATGTCGTGGCCGCGTGATCGCGCGGATCGGGGCCCGGTATACGCTGATGCAAAGCTGTGTGAGCCAGGGCGGCGGGCCCGCCAGGCGGGTTACGGAACGGCTGAAGATCCGTGTGGATACGCACACCGCGTTCACCGACATCCGGACGGGCACCCATTACCGCCTGTGCCGGGGCGTGCGACTGTGAGCGCGTTGGCCGTTGTCACCCGGCGCGCGCATCGATAGACCCGGCCGATGGCATCGCTAGACAAGCCGCCGCACGGATCCGTGCCGCTCTCCACCACTACCGTCAAATGGCGCTTTCCCGCGGTCCATCCCGAAGGACGGAAGTACGTCGCGATCGCGCTGGCGATCACGCTGGCACTGACGTGGCTGGTTTCGAACATCCTGTTCTGGCCGTTGTTGGGCGTGACCGCATGGGTCGCGGTGTTCTTCCGCGATCCGGTGCGTACGACGCCGCAGGGCGACGACCTGATCGTCGCGCCCGCCGATGGGCTGGTGACGATGATCCAGCGCGTCGCCGTGCCGCGCGAGCTGGTCGGCGACCTGGGCGAGGCACCGATGGTGCGCGTATCGATGTTCATGTCGGTGTTCGACGTCCACATCAATCGGACGCCGATCGCAGGCACCGTGCGGCAGGTCGTCTATATCTCGGGCAAGTTCCTCAATGCCGATCTCGACAAGGCGTCCGACGAGAACGAGCGCCAGCATATCGTCGTCGAGGGGCTCGATGGCCGCCGGATCGGCTTCACCCAGATCGCCGGGCTGGTCGCGCGCCGGATCGTCGGTTTCGTGAAGCCGGGTGACATGGTCGCCAGCGGGCAGCGGATCGGGCTTATCCGGTTCGGCAGCCGCGTCGACGTGTTCCTTCCCGACGACTATGCGCCGCAGGTTGCGCTCGGCCAGCGCACGATCGCGGGCGAAACGGTGATCGGCCGTCGCGGCGCAGCACCCGCGACCGGGATCTCGCAGTGATCGCAGCCCGTTCGCGTCACCGCAGCCAACGCACATGAGGCGCCCGCTGCGACGCACCTCTCGCGGACTGCCGCTGCGGGCGGTCGCGCCGAACGCGGTGACCGCGCTCGCGTTGTGCTCGGGGCTGAGCGGGGTGCGTTTTGCGATCATGGGGCAATTCGAGCTGGCGGTGACGATGGTCCTCGTCGCGGGTGTGCTCGACGGAATCGACGGGCGGATCGCGCGCCTGCTTCACGGAGAAAGCCGGTTCGGGGCCGAACTCGATTCGCTGTCCGACGCGATCTCGTTCGGGGTCGCGCCCGCGCTGATCCTGTATTTATGGTCGCTCAACACGCTGCCGCGTATAGGCTGGATCTGTTCGCTGCTGCTCGCGGTCTTCTGCGCGCTGCGGCTCGCGCGGTTCAACGCGCAGATCGATACCGCCGAACAGCCGCACAAGTCCGCTGGCTTCCTGACGGGGATTCCGGCTCCCGCAGGTGCCGCACTCGCGCTGCTGCCGATGGTCGTGTGGTTCTGGTCGGGCCAGGATCTGGCGCGCCATCCGCTGATCGTTGCGCCCTGGACCGCACTGGTGGCCACATTGATGGTGTCGAGCCTGGCGACCTATTCCTGGTCGTCGATGAAACTGCGTCCCCATATCCGGTTCGAAGCGCTTGCTGTGATCGTACTGCTGGGCGCTGCGGCGGTGTCAGCGCCTTGGCATACGCTCTCTGCACTCAGCGCCGCGTACTTGCTATCGCTGCCCTTCAGTATCGCCGGTTACAGCCGTGTCAGGCGACAGCGCGAGCCCGTGCAGCCATCCGCGCCGGCTGTGCAGCCCAACGCCTGATCGCGATCCTGTTCTCGGCACGCGCTAGCGTGGCGAGCGGCGCGAACTGCTCGACGGGCTGACCGCGCAATGCGGACATGATCCGGTCGAACTGCGGCATGACGGTGGAACCGATCGCGTAAGTAGCGGTGGCGAAGCCACCCACAAATGCGAAAATAACGAAATCTGTCAACATGTTCGCCTCCCTGAAAAAAACGCGAACCCTTACAGGCCGCAAACAGATGAACGGGTTTTGTGTTCCCGTGCTTCGCAACGTCTCAGACCATTCCGCCTTTAAAATTCGACGTTTCGCCGGATTTTACCGCCAGTTCCCTCTATGTTCTACATCTTGTTCCACCTTCGTTCTTTGCGGTCAAGGGTTGCGCAGAAAAAAAATGTCGGGTAAGCGCGCCGCCTCAACTCCGCATGGGAAGCATCATAACCCGGTGCGCAGGCCGTTTCGGCCACGCGTCATCCGCTTCCCAGAGGCCTAACCGGAAAAGGAATACCCCCATGGCGGCACCTGTCGTTACCATGCAGCAGCTGATCGAAACCGGCGCGCACTTCGGCCACCAGACGCATCGCTGGAATCCGAAGATGAAACCCTACATCTTCGGCGATCGCAACGGCGTTCACATCCTTGATCTCTCGCAGACCGTGCCGCTGTTCGCGCGCGCGCTCGAGTTCGTGTCGTCGGCCGTCGCCGGCGGCGGCAAGGTCCTGTTCGTCGGCACCAAGCGCCAGGCGCAGGAGCCCGTCGCGGACGCCGCGCGCCGTTCGAACCAGCACTTCGTCAACCATCGCTGGCTTGGCGGCATGCTCACCAACTGGAAGACGATCAGCAACTCGATCAAGCGCCTGAAGGCGTTGGAAGAGCAGCTCTCGGGCGACACGCACGGCCTGACCAAGAAGGAAGTCCTTCAGCTGACCCGCGAGAAGGACAAGCTCGAGCTTTCGCTCGGCGGCATCCGCGACATGGGCGGCATTCCCGACGTGATGTTCGTGATCGACGCGAACAAGGAAGAGCTGGCGATCAAGGAAGCCAACACGCTGGGCATCCCCGTCGTTGCGATCCTCGACTCGAACGTGTCGCCGGACGGTATCGCGTTCCCGGTTCCCGCCAACGACGACGCGGCGCGCGCCATCCGCCTGTACTGCGAGGCGATCGCGATCGCCGCGACCCGCGGCAACCAGGAGCAGCAGCGTCGCTCGGGCGCCGACATCGGCGCGATGATGGAGCCGCCGGTCGAGGAGGCGATCGTCGCCGAGGACGCGCCCATCGAGGCGAGCCCCGTGACGACCGCGTCGGCTGCCGACGCCGAGATCGCCGCCGAACTGGCTGCCGAGGGCGAGCGCCAGATCGACGCGTAACGCGAATCAGCTTCGACGCTCCCCCGACCGTTCGTGCTGAGCGTGTCGAAGCACTGCCTTTCTTCCGTAACAGAAGACGGGCAGCCCTTCGACAGGCTCAGGGCGAGCGGTCTTTGGGCGAGCGGTCTTTGATTGGTTCAGGGCCCCACCGAGCGGGTTCGAGAATATAAGGATTGAGACGATGGCCGATATCACGGCAGCGATGGTCAAGGACCTGCGCGAGAAGAGCGGCGCGGGCATGATGGACTGCAAGAAGGCGCTGAACGAGAATGGCGGCGACATGGATGCCGCGATGGACTGGCTGCGCACCAAGGGGCTCGCCGCCGCCGCCAAGAAGTCGAGCCGCACCGCGGCCGAGGGTCTGGTCGGCGTCGCCACCAGCGGCACTGCGGGTGCCGCGGTCGAGGTGAACTCCGAGACGGACTTCGTCGCCAAGAACGACCAGTTCCAAGCGTTCGTCCGCGACGTGACGCAGATCGCGCTGGCGGGCGCGTCGGACGTCGACGCGCTCAAGGCCGCGGCGATGCCGTCGGGCAAGACCGTCGAAGAGGCGCTGACCAACAACATCGCGACGATCGGCGAGAACCAGTCGCTGCGTCGCGTGAAGCGAGTCGAGGTCTCGAAGGGCGCGGTCGTCAGCTACATGCACAACCAGGCGACGCCGGGCCTCGGCAAGATCGGCGTGCTCGTCGCTCTCGAATCGGAGGCATCGGACGAGGCGCTGCAGGCGCTGGGCAAGAGCCTGGCGATGCACATCGCCGCGGCGTTCCCCAAGGCGCTGAACGAGAACGAGCTGGACGAGGCGGAGATCGAGCGCGAGCGCGCGATCGCGATGGAGAAGGCGCAGGAATCGGGCAAGCCCGCCGAGTTCCACGGCAAGATGGTCGACGGCGCGATCGCCAAGTACCGCAAGGAGCACGCGCTGGTCAGCCAGCTGTTCGTGATGGATGGCAAGACCAAGATCTCCGACGTCGTCGCCAAGGCCGGTAAGGACGCGGGTGCCGAGATCAAGCTGGTGGATTATGTCCGCTTCCAGCTGGGCGAAGGCATCGAGAAGGAGGCGTCGGACTTCGCCGCCGAAGTCGCGGCCGTGTCGGGCGTGCCGCAGAACGCGTGACCTGACGAAGTCCCTCTCCCATTTGGGAGAGGGAAGGGGCCCGCTGGCGAAGTCAGTGGGAAGGGTGAGGGCAGGAAATCATCACTGTCCTCACCCTTCCGCGACTGCGTCGCACCCTCCCTCTCCTACGGGGATAGGGAATTGGCGCCAGGCGAGAGGTTGTGCGTCACCCGCACCCCGCCTAAGATCCGCCCCGCTCCCCCCTGACCCACGGATCCCATGACCGCACCGCGCTACAAACGCATCCTCCTGAAACTGTCGGGCGAAGTCCTGATGGGCGAGAACGGCTTGGCGATCGATCCCGCCGTCACGGCGCGGGTCGCGCGGGAGATCGCGGGCGTGAAGGCGCAGGGCTACGAGCTGTGCATCGTCGTGGGCGGCGGCAATATCTTTCGCGGTCTCGCGGCGGCCGCCAAGGGATTCGAGCGGGCGACCGCCGATTACATGGGTATGCTCGCCACCGTCATGAACGCGCTGGCGGTGCAGAACGCGCTCGAGCAGATCGGCGTCGACACGCGCGTCCAGTCCGCGATCCCGATGGCCAGCGTGTGCGAGCCGTTCATCCGCAGGCGTGCCGAGCGCCATCTGGAAAAGGGCCGCGTCGTGATCTTCGCGGCCGGCGTCGGCAGCCCGTTCTTCACCACCGATTCGGGCGCCGCGTTGCGCGCCGCCGAGATGAAATGCGATGCGCTGTTCAAGGGCACCTCGGTCGACGGCGTGTACAATGCCGACCCGAAGGTCGTGAAGGACGCGAAGCGCTACGACACCATCAGCTACGACACCGTGCTGTCCGCCAATCTGAAGGTCATGGACGCCAGCGCAGTCGCGCTGTGCCGTGACAACAACATCCCGATCGTCGTCTTCAACATCCGCGAGCACGGCAATTTCGCCGCGGTCCTGGCGGGCGAAGGCGTATCGACGGTCGTGCAGACCCTGGAGAGTCCCCATGCCAGCCTATGACAAGTCCGATCTCGAACGCCGCATGACGGGCGCCATCGAGGCGCTGCGCCACGACCTGGGCGGACTGCGCACCGGTCGCGCATCGACGACGCTGCTCGATCCGGTGACGGTCGAGGTCTATGGCGCGCACATGCCGCTCAACCAGGTCGCGACGGTGTCGGCGCCCGAGCCGCGGATGCTGTCGGTGCAGGTGTGGGACAAGACCAATGTCGGCCATGTCGAGAAGGCGATCCGCTCCGCAGGGCTCGGGCTCAACCCGATCAACGACGGCCAGACGCTGCGCCTGCCGATCCCGGACCTGACCGAGGAGCGCCGCAAGGAACTCGCCAAGCTGGCGGGGACCTATTCGGAGAAGGCCAAGGTCGCGGTGCGCAACGTGCGTCGCGACGGCATGGACAATCTGAAGACCGACGAGAAGAAGGGCGTCTTCGGCGAGGACGAGCGCAAGCGGCACGAGACCGAGGTCCAGAAGCTGACCGATGCTACGGTTGCGGAGATCGACAGCGTGTCGTCGGCGAAGGAAAAGGAAATCCTGGGTAAGTGACGGGAAAACAGCGCATGCTGTTTAGCTCACGCCGGGGGCATGAGCGGCCCGGCACTCCTCGCGGAGCTGGCGGCGGCGCAACCCTTCCCGCAAGCGGGAGGGGAATGTGAGCACGCAGCCCTCGCTCGCACCCGACATCGCCACGCTGCCGCGCCATGTCGCGATCATCATGGACGGCAACGGCAGATGGGCGAAGAAGCGGTTCCTGCCGCGTGTCGCCGGGCACAAGGCGGGCGTGGAAGCGGTCCGCTCGGTCACCCGTGCGGCGCGCGCGATGGGGATCGAGGCGCTGACGCTTTATGCGTTCAGCAGCGAGAACTGGCGCAGGCCCGAAGAGGAGATCGGCGACCTGATGGGGTTGCTGCGCTTCTTCATCCGCAACGACCTTGACGAACTGGTGCGCGAGAATGTGCGGCTGCGCGTGATCGGCGACTATCGCCGCTTTCCCGCAGACGTGGTCATGCTGGTCGACGACGCGGTCGCGCGGACCGCGGTGAATACCGGGCCGATTCTGGCGATCGCGCTCAACTATGGTGCGCAGGCCGAACTGGTCCGCGCGGCGACGACGCTGGCGGAGCGCGTTCGCGACGGGGCGATCGAATCGACCGCGATCGATGCGAGCATGATCGAGGCCGAGCTCGAAACGCGTGACCTGCCGCCGCTTGACCTGCTGATCCGCACGTCTGGCGAGCATCGCCTGTCGAATTTCCTGCTGTGGCAGGCCGCCTATGCCGAACTGCTGTTCGTCGACACGCTGTGGCCCGATTTCGATGCGGCCGCCCTGCACGATGCGGTCGGCGCATTCGCGCGTCGCCAGCGCCGGTTCGGTGGACTGTGAGCGACCCCGATATCCTTATTCCCGATCTCGAGCATACGCCCGATGCGAAGCTGCGGACCGCGTCGAACCTCCGGCTGCGTGTCGCGGCCAGCATCGGGATGATCGCGATCGCGACGGCTGCGCTGTTCCTGGGCGGCATTGCCTTCTGGGTGCTCGCCTGCGTCGTCGCGTTGCTGATGATGAGCGAGTGGTGCGACCTGCATGCGGAGTCGGCGCGGACGAAGCGGATCGTCCAGTTCGCGCTGTGCGTCCCGCTCGCGCTGACTGCACCGGCCTCGCTGATCCTCGTCGTCCATGATTTCTTCACGCTCGGGCTGCTGGCCGGCGCGGCGTTCTTCGTCGTGATCGTCACGAAGCGGCCGCAGCTGGCGCTCGGCATCCTCTATTGCGGCATCCCGGTGATGGCGCTGATGCTGATCCGGCGGCAGTCCGACGGCATGGTGTTCGCGCTGTGGGCGCTCGCGCTCGTCTGGGCATGCGACATCGGAGCGTATTTCGCGGGGCGCGCGATCGGCGGGCCGAAGCTGGCGCCGACGATCAGCCCGAACAAGACGTGGGCCGGGCTGATCGGCGGGGTGGCACTGGCGAGCGCGTTTGCGGTGTTCATGCACTGGGAGTTCGGGCTGCCGTGGCGGATGACGCTGGCGACGCCGGCGCTTGCGATGCTGGCGCAGGTGGGCGACCTGTACGAGAGCCATTTGAAGCGGCGCGCCGGCGTCAAGGACAGCGGGCATATCCTGCCCGGGCATGGCGGCGTGCTCGACCGGCTCGACGGGCTGGTGCCGGTTGCACCGCTCGCAGCGTTCCTCGTCGTCCTGCCGTATTTCTACGTATGAAGCGCGTCAGCATACTCGGTGCGACCGGGTCGGTCGGCACCTCGACGCTCGACCTGATCGAACGCGAGCCCGAGGCGTTCCAGGTCGTCGCGCTGACTGCGAATTGCGACGTCGCGAAACTCGCTGCCGCCGCGATCCGGACTCGCGCGGAGATCGCGGTCGTCGCCGATGCGCGCTGCCTGCCGGACCTGCGCGACGCGCTGGCCGGGACCGGTATCGAAGCGGCGGGCGGCGCGGATGCGGTCGCCGATGCCGCGCGGCGCGATGCGGACTGGACGATGGCGGCGATCGTCGGGTGCGCGGGGCTGGGGCCCGCACTGGCGGCGATCGAGGACGGCTCGACGCTCGCGCTGGCGAACAAGGAGGCGCTCGTTTCTGCGGGCGATGTCATGAAGCGCGCGGTCGCCAAGGCTGGTGCGACGCTGCTGCCCGTCGATTCCGAGCACAACGCGGTGTTCCAGTGCCTCGACCGCACCGCGCCCGAGCGTGTCCGCCGGATCATCCTCACCGCCAGCGGCGGCCCGTTCCGCGACCGGACGCTCGCCGAGATGCGCGGCATCACGCCCGAACAGGCGGTCGCGCACCCCAACTGGTCGATGGGCGCGAAGATCTCGGTCGATTCGGCGACGATGATGAACAAGGGGCTCGAACTGATCGAGGCGTTCCACCTGTTCCCGGTCGGCGCGGACCGGCTCGACGTGATCGTCCATCGCCAGTCGGTGATCCACTCGATGGTCGAATATGTCGACGGCTCGACGATCGCGCAGCTGGGCCCGCCCGATATGCGCACTCCGATCGCCTATGCGCTGGCCTGGCCCGACCGGATGGCGACGCCGGGCGCGCCGCTCGACCTGGCCGCGATCGGCCGGCTCGATTTCGAAGCGCCCGATTTCGAGCGGTTCCCGGCGCTGCGGCTCGCCCGCGAGGCGCTGGCGGCGGGGGGCGCGCGGCCCGCGATCCTCAATGCCGCCAACGAGATCGCGGTCGCCGCGTTCCTGGCGGGCCGGATCGGCTTCCTCGAAATTGCCGCAATCGTCGCCGATACGCTGGCACGCTACGATCCGCCCGCGCCGGAGACGCTCGACGCGGTCCTCGCGATCGACGCCGAGGCGAGGGGGCTGGCGGACCAGCGTGTAAAGGATGTCGCGGTTTGATCCAGTCTCCCGGTTTCCTGTTGACCATCGTCGCGTTCCTGCTGGTCATCGGGCCGCTCGTCTTCATCCACGAGATGGGCCATTATCTCGCCGGCCGCTGGTTCGGGGTGAAGGCGGATGCTTTCTCGATCGGCTTCGGGCGTGAGATCGCCGGCTGGACCGACCGGCGCGGCACGCGGTGGAAGCTCGGCTGGATGCCGCTGGGCGGCTATGTCCGCTTCGCCGGCGATATGGCACCCGCGAGCCACCCGACCGCCGAATGGCTCGCGCTGCCGCCCGAGGAGCGCAACCTGACGTTCCAGGCCAAGCCCGTGTGGCAGCGCGCGATCATCGTCGCAGCGGGCCCCGCGATCAACTTCGTCGTCGCGATCCTGATCCTCGCGGGCTTCGCGCTGGCCTATGGCGACAGCCGCACGCCGCCCGTCGTGGGGCAGGCGGTGCCCGGCACCGTGGCGGCGGCGATCGGGCTGAAGGCCGGGGACCGGATCCTCGCGCTCGGCGGGCGCGAGGTCGACACGTTCGACGACATGATCCGTTACGTGAAGATCCGCGCGGGCGAACCTGTCCGCATCGACTATGTCCGCGACGGCGCGGCGCGCAGCATCGACGCGACGATCGCGACCGAGGTGCAGCGCGACCGGTTCGGCAACGTGTACAAGGTCGGTCTGCTCGGAATCGCACCGACCGCGCCGGTGTACGAGCCGGTGTCGCTGCTGCGCGCGCCCGTCGTCGCGGTACAGCGGACGGGCGAGATCCTGCAGATGATGGTCGAGACGATCGGGCAGATCGTCACCGGTCGCCGCTCGGTAAAGGAACTCGGCGGGCCGCTGTCGATCGCCAAGGCGTCCGGCGAGCAGATCAGCCTGGGCGTTCCCGCGTTCATCTTCCTGATCGCGCTGGTGTCGATCAATCTGGGGTTCATCAATCTCCTGCCAGTCCCGATGCTGGATGGCGGCCACCTGTTCTTCTACGCGATCGAGGCGGTGCGTCGCCGGCCGGTCACGGTGGAGACGCAGGAATGGGCGTATCGCGGCGGACTGGCCGCATTGCTGGCGCTGATGGTGTTCGTGACGTTCAACGATCTCGGCAACTTCGGCGTGTGGAAAAGCCTCGGCGGGTTGATCGGGTGAGGCAGTTGGGGCAGGGGCGCGTGTTGCAGGGGTCGGCTTCCGCCTGTCCTGGCGGGATTTCTTGGGGTGGTTTGTGACGCATAACGGTTCGACTTTCGGCACGCGCAGCGTGGCCGCCCTGATGGCGGGCACGATGCTGTCCGCCGCCCCAGCCTTAGCCCAAGGTACAAATCCGGGAGCGGCCGCGCCGCAGGGCGCCACCGCACCCGGCCCGCGGCCGGAAGCGCCGACTCCGCCGCCGCCCGCGGTGGTCCGCCAGATCAAGACGCTTCGCGTCGAGGGATCGCAGCGGATCGAGCCCGAGACGGTGCTGAGCTACACCAAGCTGCGCGTCGGCGAGAACTACACCAACGAGGTGCTCGACCAGGCGATCAAGGACCTGCTCGCCAGCGGGCTCCTGGCGGACGTGTCGATCGCGGGCGGCGAGACCGGCGACATCGTGGTGCGCATCCGCGAGAACCCGATCATCAACCGCGTGATCCTCGAGGGCAACAAGAGCCTGAAGAGCGACAAGATCACCAAGGAGATCAAGCTCGCGCCGCGTCAGGTGTTCACGCGCACCGCGGTGCGGCAGGACGTCGCGCGGATCATCGAGCTGTATCGCCGGCAGGGGCGCTTCGCCGCGTCGGTCGATCCCAAGATGGTGTCGCTCGACCAGAACCGCGTCGATATCGTGTTCGAGATCGCGGAAGGGCCGAAGTCCAAGGTCCGCCAGATCAACATCATCGGCAACACCGTGTTCGACGACGACAAGCTGCGCGAGCAGATGGCGACCAAGCAGGCGCGCATCTTCCGGCTGCTGTCGTCGAACACGTCCTACGATCAGGACCGGCTGGCCTATGACCAGCAGAAGCTGCGCCAGTTCTACCTGACCGAAGGCTACGCCGATTTCCGCGTGACCTCCGCGGTCGCCGAACTGACGCCCGACAAGCGCGACTTCATCATCACCTATGTCGTCGAGGAAGGCCCGCGCTACAAGTTCGGCGACGTGGGCGTCGACAGCGAGATCCGCGACTTCGACGGCAAGGCGCTTGCCAAGTCGCTGCCGATGAAGAAGGGCGACTGGTACAACGCCAAGATGGTTGAGGATTCGGTCGAATCGCTCGCGCAGTCGACCGGACTGTTCGGTTACGCCTTCACCGACGTGAACCCCGAATTCGCACGCGACCGCGACACGCTGACGATGGGGATCAACTTTCACATCGCCGAGGCCAAGCGGACCTATGTCGAGCGGATCGAGATCGCGGGCAACACGAACACGCAGGACAAGGTGATCCGTCGCGAGATCCGTCTGGCGGAAGGCGACGCGTTCAACAGCTTCCAGGTGAAGCGCTCGCAGGACCGGATCAACAGCCTCGGCTATTTCCAAGACAAGTTCGAGATCAAGCAGACGCCGGGCACGTCGCCCGACCGCGTCGTGCTCGAGGCGAACGTCGAGGAGAAGTCGACCGGCGAGCTCCAGCTCTCGGCAGGCTTTTCGAGCCTGGAACGGTTCATCATCCAGGCGAACATCACCCAGCGCAATTTCCGCGGCAAGGGGCAGGAACTGCGGCTGGGCGTCAACTATTCCAGCTATTCCAAGTCGATCGAGGCGGGCTTCACCGAGCCCTATCTGTTCGATCGGAACATCGCAGTCGGCGTCGACGTGTTCCGACGCGACTACAATGCGTTCAACTTCACCAACAACACCCGCCAGACGACGTACAGCCAGGTGTCGACCGGGTTCCAGGTGCGCGCGGGCGTGCCGCTCACCGAATTCTGGTCGCTGTCGGCGCGCTATGGCCTGTCGTACGATCAGGTCGGGCTCGATGCGAGCTACTTTACCAACGGCGTCTGCGATCCGTTCACCGCAGGCCGTTACCTGTGCGATTCGATCGGCAACCGGTTCACGTCATCGGTCGGCTATTCGCTGATCTACGACAGCCTGAACAGCCGGCTGCGGCCGACCGCGGGACAGCGGCTGTCGTTCAGCCAGGACTTCGCCGGGCTGGGCGGCGACGTGAAATATATCCGTACGCGGGCCGAAGGCTCGAAGTTCTGGAACATCGGTCGCGGCTTCATCGGTTCGATCGTCGCCGAGGGCGGCGCGATCTTCAGCCTGGAGAAGAGCCGCGGCGCGGGGATCGACAAGGTCCGCATCACCGATCGCTTCTATCTGGGCGAGCCGCAGTTCCGCGGCTTCGACATCCGCGGCGTCGGCCCGCGCGTCCAGCGCATCCGCTTCTCGGACTCGACGCCGGCGCAGACGCTGCTCACCGATCGCGACCAGATCGTCGACGACGCGCTGGGCGGCCGCTATTACTATCTGGGCCGTGCCGAGCTGGAGATTCCGCTGGGGTCCGGCGCGCGCGAGCTCGGGCTGCGGCCGTCGATCTACGCGCAGATCGGCAGCCTTTGGGGCATCACGCGCCCGACCGCGACCGCGACCTTCCCGACGCTGATCGATCCGACGACGGGCAAGGCCTATACGGGCGACCTCGTGACCCCGGTGGTGAACAGCTCGGGGCAGCAGCTCTACGCCTATTCGCAGGCCGACAGTTCGGGGACGATCATCGCGGCGGGCACCTCCACCTGCGCGGTCGGCGTGCCGAACGCGGCGGGCGGGTGCGACGGCACCGTTTCCAACACCATCCTGACCAACACGATCCAGCCTTTCCAGGAGCGCTTCTACGGCAACTCGCCGCGGCCGCGCCTCTCGGTGGGTGCGGGCGTGAACTGGAATTCGCCATTCGGTCCGCTCCGGATCGACGTCGCCCGGGCGATCATCTCGCAGCCCGGCGACGACCCCAAGCTCGTGACTTTCAACGTAGGGACCCAGTTCTGATGAACACGTTCAAGACCATCCTGATGGCGGCCGCGCTGGCCGCTCCCGCCACCCTCGTCGCCACCCATGCGCAGGCACAGGTCGCCGGTATCGCGGTCGCCGATCCCGAGGCGGCGGTCGCTGGTTCGAAGGCCTGGGGCGCGGCGCGCACCCAGATCCAGGCGACCTATAAGACCCAGCTCGATCAGGCCGAGGCGCGTCGCCAGGCGATCTCGACCGAGCTCCAGCCGCTCGTGACCGCGTACCAGACCGCCGCGCGCGCGCCCGGCGCGACCGAGGCGTCGCTGCGTCCGCAGGCACAGGCGATCCAGACTAAGGAGCAGGCCGGCAATGCCGAGATCGCGCGCCTGACCCAGCCGGCGCAGCGCGCGCAGCAATATGCGATCGAGCAGATCTCGGCCAAGCTGCCCGACGCGGTCCAGGCTGCGGTGCGCGCCAAGAACGTCAGCCTGCTGATCCGCCCGAACGCCGCTCTGTTCGCGCAGCCGACCGCGGATATCACCGCGGCGATCACCACCGAGTTGGATCGCGTGATGCCGACCGTCAGCGTTACGCCGCCCGCCAACTGGCAGCCGGGCCAGCAGGGCCAGGCCGCCGGTGCACCCGTTGCCGGCACCGCGCCCGCCGCGACCGCCCCGGCGGCGACGACGCCGCGTCGCCAGCCCAGCGGCCGGTGAGCGAGGCCGTCGACGGCGGCATCGCCATCGGCCCGCTCGACATCGCGCGGGTGATGGCGGCGCTGCCGCATCGCTATCCGATGCTGCTGGTCGACCGCGTCGAGGAGTTGATCCTCGACCGGTCGATCGCGGCGATCAAGGCGGTGACGATCAACGAAGGGTTCTTCCAGGGGCATTTTCCCGGTCGCCCGATCATGCCCGGCGTGCTGATCGTCGAGGCGCTCGCTCAGGCCGCGGGCGTGCTCGCGGTCGAGAGCCTCGGGCTCGCGGGATCGGGGAAGCTGGTGTACTTCATGGCAATCGAGGGCGCGAAGTTCCGCAAGCCGGTCGAGCCCGGCGTGCTGCTTCGCCTCGAGGTGACGTTCGTCCAGAAGCGCTCCAGCGTGTGCAAGTTCGCAGGCATCGCAAAGGTTGACGGCCAAGTCGTTGCTGAAGCGAACTTTACCGCGATGATCGCGGATCCGCCCAAGACGGCGTGATCCGCGTGAACGTCGTGACGTTCGCGCGCCTTTTGACTTTATGGCGTGTGTCGGCTAGGCGCGCGCCTTTCCGTTTCCAGGCTGGTCGGAACCAGCCGCACAAGGAGCATGTCCGATGAAGGCCGATACCCATCCCGACTATCACGTCATCAAGGTCCAGATGACGGACGGCACCGTGTTCGAGACGCGCTCGACCTGGGGCAAGGAAGGCGACACGATGACGCTCGACATCGATCCGCTGGCGCATCCCGCATGGACCGGCGGCCGCGGCACGATGCTCGACACGGGTGGCCAGGTCGCGCGCTTCAACAAGCGCTTCGGCGGCGGGCTGACGCTGCGCAAGTAACGAAATGACGGCAGCGGATTAACCGGGCGTTAGGGACGTAAGTCCTACTTTCGTCGGATGTTCGCTGCCGAGTTCGAACCTGCAGAACGTGATGGCCGGCGCCGCAGTCCGCGTGCGCCGGTTTCGTTCGACGCGCGGCTCGGGCAGCTGGGCGGCCTCGGTCGTACGCTGTGCAAGGTGATCGACATCTCGATCAGCGGCGCTCGCCTCCAGACCTATTCCGCGCTGAAACGCGGCTCGACGATCTGGCTGACCCTGCCCGGTATCGGGCCGGTCGCGGCGGACGTGATGTGGTCCGACGACTACACCGCCGGCTGCCAGTTCCGCAAACCGCTCGAGCCCCCAGCATTCGAGGCGCTCGCCGCGCAGGCGTCCTGAAGTGGCAGCCCGCGTCCGGCGATGACGGGCCCGGCGTTCGCGCGACAGTTTTCGATTCCGCCGGCAGTATGGCCGACGTGTCGGCGATCGAACACGCGCACCCGCAAGGTCGTCGTCGGTTCGCGCGTGGGTCAGGCGCCAGCATAATAGTCCGGTTGTCCGATGTCTGCGAGCAGGCCTGGACCGGTCGGTTGCCAGTCCAGGAACTGCTGCGTCATCGCGCTCGACGCCACAATGTCTTCGCCCACAAACCCTGCGAATCGGCCGAAATGGGCCGCGTTGCGGGGTTCGACGGAAAGACCGAGTTTGAGGCCGGTCGCCTCGGCAATGTCCCGGAATACGACCCCGTTCTCACCGACGGCGTGATAGGCGGGTTGCGTCGCGCCGCTCTCCAGCGCCAGGCGATAGAGGCGTGCGGCATCCGACACATGCACGGCCGGCCAGCGATTGGCGCCATCGCCGATATAGGCGGACACCCCCGTGCGACGGGCGAGGTCGATGAGGATCGGCACGAAGCCGTGCGTCTCGCCGACGCCGTGGACGGAGGAGGGGAGCCTGACGCTCGCCGCGCGCACGCCCCGTTCGTCCACGCGACGCTCCGCCTCTTCGGACCGGCGTGGATAGGAAGGATCCGACGCCGGCAGGTCGGTCTCGGTCGCCGACCGTCCATGGACGCGCAGCGCGCGGGCATCAGCACGACATGGTATAGCTGGCTGGAACAGGGGCGCGGCGGCGCACCGTCGGCCGACGTGCTCGATCGGGTGTCGCGCGCCCTGCTGCTGACCGATGTCGAGCGGGAGCATCTTTTCCTGCTGGGACTGGGGCGCCTGCCCGACGTGCGCTATCGGCCGCCGGGCAGCGTCACCCCGCGCCTGCAGCGCGTTCTCGATGCCATGGACGCCAACCCTGCCTTTATCCGCACCATGCGTTGGGACATCGTCGCATGGAACGCCGCGGCTGCCGCAATTCTTACGGACTATGACAGACTGCCTCCGGAGGAGCGCAATGTACTGCGCCTGGTCTTCCTCGATCCGCGATCGCGGACGATGAACCTGGACTGGGAAGGCGTCGCACGGTTCATGGTCGCGGTGTTCAGGGCCGACATCGCGCGCGCCGGGGCCGACGCGACGGTCGAACCGCTCGTGGACGAGCTGCGTCACCGCAGCCCGGACTTCGCGCGGATGTGGGAGGAGGGCGACGTGCGTGGCTTCGGCGACGGCATCAAACACCTGCGCCACCCCATGCTCGGCGAAATCGCGATGGAATATTCCGCCTTCCCGGTCGATGGCCGGCCGGACCTGACCATGCTCGGCTACAATCCGGTCGACCGGGATGACGCCAGCAGGATCAGGGCATTGCTCACCGCCCGACAGGCAGGTTGACGTACGATCACGCGTTTTGCGGACAATAGCGCGCGATCCCGTGGAACCGGCGGCGTTGGCGGAGAGAGTGGGATTCGAACCCACGGTGAGCTTCCACCCACGGCGGTTTTCAAGACCGCTGCCTTAAACCACTCGGCCATCTCTCCGCAGCCTTGCGGGTCCATGACGGCGTGCGCCGATCCGTGCAAGTCCGGAGACGATCTCCGGTTCCGGTATGCCCCGGGATATGCCACACGGGGCCGGTGAAGGGGCGCATCATCCGATCGATCAAATCCGCGGTTCTGGCCGCAGCTTGTCTCTGTGCAGGTGGCGCGGCGCATGCACAGGTTCAGGACGAGGCCGGGTTCCAGGCCTATCTGGCGCAATTGCGCGGCACTGCGATCGCGCAGGGGGTCCGTGCCGCGACGGTCGATTCGGTGCTGCCGACGCTGACGTTCAACCCGCGCGTCGTGGCACTCGACCAGCAGCAGCCGGGGGGCAACCCCAATGCGCCCGTTTCGATGTTCGCGCCCTACCGGATCCAGCATGTCGATACCGCGCGGATCACGCGTGGGCGGTCCACCTATCAGGCCCAGCGCGGACGGCTGGCGCGGATCGAGGCGGAGACGGGCGTGCCCGAGGAGATCATGGTCGCGATCTGGGGCCACGAGACGAATTACGGCAGCTATACCGGCAATTTCGACCTGCTGCGCAGCCTTGCCAGCCTGGCCTATGAAGGGCGTCGTCGGCCGCTGTTCCAGGGCGAGTTCATCGCCGCGATGAAGATGATCGATCGCGGCGTGTCGCGCGAACAGCTCAAGGGAAGCTGGGCGGGAGCGACGGGCAATCCGCAGTTCCTGCCGTCGATCTACCTGCGCATCGCCCGTGACGGCGATGGCGATGGGCGTGCCGACATCTGGAACAGCCCAGCGGACACGCTGGCCTCGATCGCCGGTTATTTCGTCGACGCGGGCTGGCGCCGCGGCGAGCCGTGGGGTGTCGCGGTCACCGTTCCTGCTGCGTTCGATCGCGGTGCGGTCACGAACCGGCTCGTGTCGCCGCGCTGCCCGCGCGTGTTCGCCCGGCATAGCGGTTGGAAGACGATGGCCGAGTGGCGTGCGCTGGGCGTTGCCCCGCAATCGGGCGTGTGGCCCGGCGATCGCATGCTCGCGACGTTGATCGAGCCGGATGGCGCTGGCGAGACCGCGTACCTGCTGACCGGCAACTACCGCGTGATCCTCGATTACAATTGCTCGAATTTCTACGCGCTGTCGGTGGGGCTGCTGGCCGATGCGGTCGCGCGCTAGGGCGGCGGCATTGCCGGTAGCGGTGCTGCTTGCTTCGTGCGGTGGCGGCCCCGCCTATCCACCCGAGCTGACTGCGACTGCGCCTCCCGCAGGCGCGCCGCGCAAGGCCGTCGCTGTGCTCCCGCCCGAACTGGGCGCCGTCGACGGGCCGAGCGGGACGTCGAGCGCACGCGACGGTCGATACGACGCAGTCGGCTATGCGAGCTGGTATGGCGAGGAAGTGGCGGGCGGCGCGACCGCATCGGGCGCGCCGTTCGATCCCGCCGCGATCACTGCCGCGCATCGGACGCTGGCGCTGGGATCCTATGCAGAGGTGACCGCGCTCGATACCGGGCGGACGATCCTCGTGCTCGTCAACGATCGCGGACCGGGCAGGGCGGATCGCGAGATCGACCTTTCGCGCGGCGCGGCGCAATTGCTCGGCGTATCGGGCACGCCGGTGTCGCCGGTCCGCGTTCGCAGTCTCGTCCCGTCGCCTTCCGATATGCAGGCGTTGCGGCAAGGGCGGCCTGCGTCGGCGCGGCTCGACGCTCCGCCTGCGGTGCTCACGGCGCTCCGCCGTACGCTGCCGGCGCTCGGGGGTAGAGCGAAGGCCGCGCCGGCCCCGCCGCACCATGTCGAGTCGTCGCTCGCGCTCGACCTGCCCGCGCCGCCGGCGTCGCGATCGGGCGCATTTGTGGTGCAGGTTGCGACCTTTTCGAACGAGGCGCGGGCCGAGGGGCTGGCGACGCGCCTGAAAGGGCGCGTCGTCGCCAATGGCGACCTGTGGCGCGTGCGCCTCGGCCCGTTCGCGGATCGCGCGAGCGCGAACCGCGCGCGTGACGCCGCCGTGGCTCAGGGCTATGGCGACGCACAGATTCAGACCAACGACTAGAACTGCCGGGACCGTATCCATGACCAAGCTCGCCACGCTCGCCCTGCCGCTGATGGCCGCCGCGATCGCCTATCCGACCGCCGCCGCCGCGCCGCAGTTCAATACCCCCGCGCCGATCGCGTACATGGAGGACCTCTCGTCTGGCGCCGTGCTGTACGCCAAGGACGCCGATCGCCGGATGCCGCCGGCATCGATGGCGAAGATGATGACGGTCTACGTCGCGTTCGACATGATCGCGCGGGGCGAACTGAAGCTCGATCAGCAGTTCGAGGTTCGCCCGGAGACATGGCAGAAGTGGCACGGCCCCGCTGCGGGCTCGACGATGTTCCTGTCGACCGGCGAGAAGGTGAGCGTCGCCAACCTGCTCTACGGGATCGTCACGCTCTCGGGCAACGACGCGTGCGTCGTGCTGGCGGAGGGCATTTCGGGCACCGAGGAGGCATTCGTCAGCCGGATGAACGAGGCGGCGAAGAAGCTGGGGCTCGACAACAGTCATTTCGGCACGTCGAACGGCTGGCCGGACAATGGCGTCACCTATGTCACCGCGAAGGACCTGGCCGATCTGGCAGCGGCGACGATCAACCAGCATCCGCAGCTCTACAAGCAGTTCTATTCGAAGCGCGAGTTCACCTGGGGCAAGACGCTGGGATCTGGCAGTGACATCACCCAGGCGAACCGCGATCCGCTGTTGGGCCGCGTGGCGGGTGCCGACGGGCTCAAGACCGGGCATACCGAGGAGGCGGGGTACGGCTTCACCGGGTCCGCGGAACAGAATGGGCGGCGTCTGGTGATGGTGCTGGCGGGACTTAACAGCTCGAATGCGCGAATCGCCGAATCGGTGCGGTTCATGGACTGGGGCTTCCGCGCCTGGCAGGCCAAGCCCATCGTGAAGAAGGGCCGCCGGGTCGAGCAGGCCGACGTCCAGCTGGGTGGGTCATCGAGCGTCGGACTCGTCGCCCCGCGCGACCTGACCGTGTCGCTGCCTTCGGGCGCGGTGCCGGTGATGACGGCGAAGGTCGTCTATCAGGGGCCGGTGAAGGCGCCGATCAAGGCGGGGCAGCATATCGCGGATCTGGTCGTGTCGTCGCCGGGCCTGCCAGTGCAGACCCTGCCGCTGGTCGCAGAAACCGACGTCGACCAGGCCGGGTTCTTCGGGCGCGCCTGGGCGGGGCTGACCGGCATCTTCGGATGATCGAGGGACGCTTCGTCTCGCTCGAAGGCGGCGAAGGCGCGGGGAAATCGACGCAGGCGCGTGCGCTCGCCGCGGCGCTGGCCGAGGTGGGGGTCCATGCGATCGTGACGCGCGAGCCGGGCGGTAGCGAGGGTGCGGAGGCGATCCGCGCGCTGCTGATGCAGGGCGACGTCGCGCGCTGGAGCCCGCACGCGGAGGCGTTGCTATTCGCGGCGGCCCGTGCGGACCATGTCGAAAAGACGATCCGGCCCGCGATCGGCGCGGGGCACTGGGTGATCTGCGACCGGTATCTCGATTCTTCCCGTGCGTATCAGGGACTGGCGGGCGGAATCGACGACGCTGCACTGCTTGCGCTTCACGCGTTCGGATCGCGCGGATTGCTCCCTGATCGCACGTTCGTCCTGACGCTGCCGGTCGCGCAGGGTGTTCACCGTGCGGAAGAGCGCGACGGTGCGGCGGCCGATCGATTCGCGGTGCGCGGTATGGATTTCCACGGCGCGGTGGCGGCGGCGTTCGATCGCTTCGCCGTTGCAGAGCCCGAACGGTTCCGCACGATCGACGCCGCGCGCGCGCCCGATGCGGTGACCGCCGAAATCATGGCGGACCTCGCAGACTGGCTGCCATGACGTCGCTCGTCGGCAATGCCGCAGCGCAGGCGGCGTTTCGCGGCGCGATCGACGCCGGCACCTTGCATCACGCATGGCTGATCGTCGGCCCGAAAGGCGTCGGCAAGGCCACGTTCGCGCGCGTCGCGGCGCTTCGGCTTCTGGCGGAAGGGTCTGCGCCGGCAGGCTTGCCCACCGGCTTCGAGGTGCCCGAGGGCCATCCGGTCCGGGCGCTGGTCGAGGCGGGATCGCATCCCGACTTCCGACAGCTTGCCCGGCTTCCCAAGGACGCCGACAAGCCCGAGGGCGAGTATGCGCGCAGCATCACGATCGCGCAGGTCCGCGCGATGCTGCCGATGTTCGCGACGACGCCATCGCTGTCGTCGCGACGGGTGATCGTGATCGATGCGGTCGACGATCTGGAGCGCAACGGTGCGAATGCGTTGCTCAAGAGCCTCGAAGAGCCACCGGCGGGGACGATCTTCCTGCTGGTCAGTCATGCGCCGGGGCGTCTGCTGCCCACAATCCGCTCGCGGTGCCGGCTGCTGCGGTTCGAGCCGCTGTCGACCGAGGAGATGCGCCGGGCGCTGGCGCGGCTGGCGCCCGATGCGACGCCGGACGAGATCGACGTGCTCGTCCGTGCGGGCGACGGCGCGCCGGGACGCGCGCTGCGCTATGCCGGGCTGGATCTCCATGGGATCGACTCGGCGCTCCAGTCGATCGCGCGCGACGGCGATGCGAACAACGCGCAACGTGCCAAGCTCGCGAAGTCCCTGGCGCTCAAGGCCGCTCAGCCGCGATACGAGGCGTTTCTCGATCGCGCGCCGACGATGATCGCCCAGGCTGCGGTGCACCGGCATGGCGTGGCGCTCAAGACCGCGCTGGACGCTTATGGCGAGGCGCGCGACCTGGCGAACGCGGCGCGCGGGTTGTCGCTGGAGGCGCAGGGCACGGTGTTCGAGATGGCGGGCCTGGTCGCGCGGCTGGCGCAGGACTGACGCGGCTTCACCTGACGCGAACGATCGACTAGTGCCGGTCGCATGGCCGAGCCTTTCTACATCACCACCGCGATCAGCTACCCCAATGGCCGCCCACATATCGGCCACGCCTACGAGGCGATAGCCGCCGACGCGATCGCGCGGTTCCAGCGACAGGCCGGGCGCGACGTACGGTTCCAGACCGGCACCGACGAGCACGGCCTCAAGATGGTCCAGACCGCACGCGCGCAGGGCAAGGACGTGCGGGATCTGGCAAGCGAGATGTCGTCGCTTTTCAAGGCGATGTGCGACAGCTTGCAGATATCGTACGACCGCTTCATTCGCACCACCGAGCCCGATCATCACCGCGCGAGCCAGGCGATCTGGGAAGCGATGGCGGCGAGTGGCGACCTGTACCTCGATCGATACGAGGGCTGGTACTCGGTGCGCGACGAAGCGTTCTATGACGAGAAGGAACTGGTCGAGGCGGAGGGCGCGAAGCTGTCGCCACAGGGCACGCCGGTCGAGTGGACCGTCGAGGAGACATGGTTCTTCCGCCTGTCGAGATACCAGCAGCCGCTGCTCGACCTCTATGCCGCCAACCCCGACTTCGTTCGTCCGGACAGCCGGCGCAACGAGGTGATGCGCTTCGTCGAGGGCGGGCTGTCGGACCTGTCGGTATCGCGTACCAGCTTCGACTGGGGCGTCAAGGTGCCCGGCAGCGACGGGCATGTGATGTATGTCTGGGTCGATGCGCTGACCAACTACCTGACCGGCGCGGGCTATCCCGATGGCGACATGCGGTACTGGCCCGCGGACCTGCATCTGATCGGCAAGGACATCGTCCGCTTCCACGCGGTTTATTGGCCCGCCTTCCTGATGTCGGCGGGGATCGCGCTGCCGAAGTCGGTGTTCGGACATGGCTTCCTGCTCCACCGGGGTGAGAAGATGTCGAAGAGCCTCGGCAACGTCGTCGATCCCGGCGATCTGGCTACGGCGTTCGGGGTCGATGCATTGCGCTATTTCCTGTTGCGCGAGGTAAGCTTCGGACAGGATGGCAGCTATTCAGCCGATGCCATTGTGACGCGGGTGAATGCCGAACTGGCGAACGCGTTCGGCAACCTGGCGCAACGCACGTTGTCGTTCATCGCGAAGAACCTGGGTGGTGCGCTGCCCGAGGCTGGACGCGCGGACAATGCCGATGCGCAGGTGATCGAGGAAGTCGTCGTCGCCGCGGCGGGCATGCGAACCGCGTTCGACGATCTGATGCTGAGCCAAGGAATCGAGGCCTGGCTTCGCGGAGTGGTCGCCTGCAACCAATATATCGATGCGGAAGCGCCGTGGGCGTTGCGCAAGACCGACCCCGACCGGATGCATGCGGTGCTGGGCACGCTGGTCCGCGCGATCCGGATGCTGGCGATCGCGATCCTCCCGGTCGTGCCGACGGGTGCGGCGACGATCCTCGATACGCTGGGCGCGGACGAGCGCGATCATGCCGCGATCGACAACGACGGCTGGTATGCGCGCCGGGCGGCATCCGGTGTTCCGCTCGGCGCGCCGACGCCGGCGTTCCCGCGGCTCAACATGCCAACCGAGGTCGCCTGATGCTCGCGGACAGCCACTGCCACCTGAACTACAAGGGGCTCGTGGAGGAGCAGCAGGCCGTGCTGGAGCGTGCCCGTGCGCGTGGCGTCACCGCAATGCTCAATATCGCCACGCGCGAGAATGAGTGGGACGACGTGCTCGCGACTGCTGAGCGCGAGCCCGATGTGTGGGCCACCGTCGGGATCCATCCACACGAGGCGGACAAGCATCCGCATGTCGATACCGCGAAGCTCGTCGCGCGCGCGCGGCATCCGCGCGTCGTCGGGGTGGGGGAGACGGGTCTCGACTATTTCTACGATCACAGCGACCGCGTACAGCAGCAGATGAGCTTTCGTGCGCACATCGCCGCAGCCCGCGAGGCGCAGGTGCCGATCGTCGTTCACACGCGCGATGCGGAGGACGAGACGGCCGCGATCCTGCAAGAGGAACTGGGGAAGGGGGCCTTCGCCGGGGTCATCCATTGCTTCACCGGCACAGGGGCGTTCGCCGATCGGATGCTCGACCTCGGGTTCCACATCTCGATATCGGGGATCGTCACGTTCAAGAGTGCGCGCGACCTGCAGGAGACGGTGGCGCGGTTGCCGCTGGAGCGCATGCTGATCGAAACCGACGCTCCGTTCCTGGCACCGGTGCCGCATCGCGGGAAGGCGGGCGAGCCCGGGTTCGTTGCCGATACGGCGGCGTTCATCGCAAAGCTCCGTAACGAAGACCTCCAGCATTTGCAGGAGGTTACAGCACGGAATTTCCATGAGCTCTTTACGAAGACCAAAGCGTGAAGATCCGCATCCTTGGGTCGGGAACGTCGTCCGGGGTGCCACGGATCGGCAATGACTGGGGTGACTGCGATCCACTCGAGCCGCGGAACAGGCGCACCCGGGCGGCGCTGCTCGTCGAGCATGAGGGAACGCGGGTCCTCGTCGATACCGGGCCGGACATGCGCGAACAACTCCTCGCCGCGGCGGTGGCCACGGTCGATGCGGTGATCTGGACGCACGACCATGCCGACCATACCGCGGGGATCGACGATCTTCGCCAGATCTATCATGCGCTGCGCCGGCCGGTTCCGGCATTCGCACGGCCGGAAACCGGCGCTTCGTTGAAAGCGCGCTACCGCTACGTATTCGACGGGCTCGATGGCTATCCGCCGACCGTCGCACTGGCTCCGCTATCCGATCGGCTGACGATCGGGTCGATCGATATATTCGTTGCGGATCAACCGCATGGCAACATAACGTCGGCGGGCTTGCGGTTCGAGGCGGGTGGCGTCGCGGTCGGTTACGCGACCGACGTCCACGCGCTGACCGACGCGATGCGTGCGATCTATGCCGGGCTGGACCTTTGGATCGTCGATTCGTTGCGGCGGCGACCGCATCCTTCGCACGCGGATCTCGCGACCACGCTCGGCTGGATCGATGAACTGGCACCGCGGCGCGCGGCGTTGATCCACATGGACCAGTCGATGGACTATGCGACGTTGCGCTCGGAACTTCCCGATGGTGTCGAGCCGGGGTTCGACGGGTTCGAGGCGGGTTGGTGAGCGAGCAGGTCGGCCAGGCGCTGATCTATGCGCTGATCCTCATCCTGCCGCTGTCCGCGCTGATATCGCGCCGGGTGCCGGTCGGGCCGACGCTCAAGATGGCATTGGCCTGGGTCGTCATCTTCCTGATCGGCCTCGCCCTGGTCGGCCAGCGCGATCGGATCGCGGGCATATGGACGAATATCGTCGGCAGCGAGCAGATGGTTTCGGGATCGACCGTTCGGATTGCGATGTCCGAGGATGGGCATTTCTGGGCCAACGTCACGATCAACGGCCAATCGCGGCGCATGCTCGTCGACAGCGGCGCGACCACGACCGCGCTATCGACCGCGACCGCGACCGCTGCAGGCCTTGATATCGACGAAAGTCCGTTTCCCGTCACGCTGAACACCGCGAATGGGCCGGTCGAGGCAAAGACCGCAACGGTGGACCGGTTCGAGCTTGGCGGGATCACGGCGCGGGGTTTGCCGGTGGTCGTATCCGCGTCGTTCGGCGATACCGACGTGATCGGAATGAACTTTCTGTCGCGATTGCGATCGTGGCGGGTGGAGGACCGGACGCTCATCCTGGAGCCTGACACCACACCATGATTTTACATAATGTATATTATCGAGTAATGGATTTATCGTGTCGGGAGGGGGGGGGCGATGATAGACAGGCTTGTTGCGATCATGGCGCGCCTGCGTGATCCGAATGTCGGTTGCGACTGGGACCGGGCACAGACATTTGCAACGATCGCGCCCTATACGATCGAGGAAGCGTACGAAGTTGCCGACGCGATCGAGCGTGGCGATCCCGATGCGATCAAGGATGAGCTGGGGGATCTTCTGCTTCAGGTCGTCTTCCACAGCCGGATCGCCGAGGAAGCCGGATACTTCGCCCTGCCCGATGTCGTGGCCGCGATCAGCGACAAGATGGAACGCCGGCACCCCCATATCTTCGCCGGCGCCATCGATGCTCCCGACTGGGACTCGATCAAGGCGATCGAGCGCGGCGGTTTCGCCGACGGTGGTGCGCTTGCGGGCGTCGCGGCCGGATTGCCGGCCCTCATGCGCGCGGACAAGCTCCAGCGCCGTGCGGCACGTGTCGGGTTCGACTGGCCCGATGCGAGCGGTCCGCGCGCCAAGATCGACGAGGAACTCGCCGAGATCGCGTCGGCAACGCCAGACACGATCGAGGAAGAAGTCGGCGACCTGCTGTTTGCTGTCGTGAACTTCGCGCGCCATCTCAAGATCGATCCCGAAGCCGCTTTACGATCGGCCAATCGAAAATTCGAGCGCCGGTTCGCAACGATGGAAACCCTTGCCGGAGCCGCCTTCCCCGCGCTCGCCCTCGACGCCAAGGAAGCGCTGTGGAGCGCGGTGAAGGACGGCGAACGCGATCAGCCTTCGCGCTGAAGGAACCGCTCGTAATCGCGGGGGGCAAGACGGACGTCATAGTCGGTCCGCAACCCCTCGGTGGTCTGCCCGAGAACCTCGCCATGCGCGTGAAGCCAAGCGACCGACGCGCCATCGCCGGCATCGAGACCGATGCGATATCGCCGGTGCCCCTGCGTCACGCTTGCCGACATCGTCTCGACCAGTGCGGCGACCCCTTCTCCGCTCAGCGCGGACAGCGCCACGACGTCGTCGCGCCGCGCGGCCTCCCCCGCGATTTCCGCATGGAGATCCGCGTCGAGCAGGTCGAGCTTGTTCCAGACCTCGATCCGTGGGGTGGTATCGTCAACACCGATCTCGGTCAGCACGGTTTCCACATCGGCGCGCTGCGCCTCCGTATCCGGATGCGCGATGTCGCGAACGTGGATCAGCAGGTCCGCAGAGACGACCTCTTCGAGCGTGGCCTTAAAGGCGGCGACAAGTTGCGTCGGAAGTTCGGAAACGAACCCCACGGTGTCGGACAGGATCGCCTTGTCGATCCCGGGCAACGAGATTTGCCGCAGCGTCGGATCGAGCGTTGCGAACAACAGATCCTCGGCCATGACGTCGGCGCCCGTCAGGCGATTGAATAGCGTCGACTTTCCGGCATTCGTATACCCGACAAGCGCAATCACCGGCCATGGCGCGCGCTGCCTTCGGTCGCGGTGCAGGCCGCGCGTACGACTGACCTGATCGAGTTCGCGCCGGAGCCGCGCCATCCGGTCCCGAATCAATCGGCGATCGGCCTCGATCTGCGTCTCACCCGGCCCGCCGAGGAAGCCGAACCCGCCGCGCTGGCGCTCCAGATGGGTCCAGCTGCGCACAAGCCGGCCAGCCTGGTAATCGAG
The DNA here is from genome assembly GCF_055231975.1 of Sphingomonas sp. Ell38C01. Lineage (NCBI taxonomy): Bacteria > Pseudomonadati > Pseudomonadota > Alphaproteobacteria > Sphingomonadales > Sphingomonadaceae > Sphingomonas > Sphingomonas sp. Ell38C01. Next base: position 2,249,616 of record NZ_JBUYVA010000001.1, read on the forward strand.
ATGCGCGAGTTCGACCTGAAGCCGACCTTCGGCAGTCGCGGCGCGCTCGCCGAAAATCTCGAGGATCAGTCCGGTGCGATCGATGACCTTGGCTTCGAGCGCGGTCTCGAGATTGCGTTGCTGGACCGGCGTCAGCGCGGCGTCGAATACGACCAGCCCTGCTTCCTCCATCCTAACGCTGGCGGCCAGCGCCTCGATCTGGCCGCTGCCGATCAACGTTGCGGGACGTGCGTTGCGGACGCGCAGCGCGACCTTGTCCGCGACGACGACGCCGATCGCGGCGGCAAGCCCGGCCGTCTCTTCCAGCCGAGCCTCCGCATCGCGAGATGAGATGCCGTGTTCGGGATAAACGACGATCGCGCGCGCGCCACGCGCGAATTCGTCGCGATCGCGGTCAAACCCGGTGCTCACGCGGCCATCCTCAATCGTCCACCGTATCGTCGGGTTCTTCCGCCAGATTGAGCGGACGCGCGGGCTGGATCGTCGACACCGCGTGCTTGTACACGAGCTGCGCCATGCCTTCGCGCTGGAGCAGCATGCAGAACAGGTCGAACGCGACGATATTGCCCTGGAGCATCACGCCGTTGACGAGAAACATCGTGACGCTGTCCTCCGAACGACGCACGGCGTTCAGGAAAATATCCTGCAACAACGGCTGCTTGCGCGGCGAATCGGGAATGTCGTCGACGATAGCGGTCAGATCCATCTGGCCTGCGGGCATGATCGTAGAAATTGCGTGCTTGTAGATCAGCTGCGACTGCCCGTCGCGGCGCAGCAGCACCGAAAAATTGTCGAACCAGGTAACGATGCCCTGAAGCTTCACGCCCTTGACGAGGAACATCGTGACGGGGGTCTTCGATCGCCGCAGCGCGTTGAGGAACAGGTCCTGCAGCGAAGTCTGCTTGTCGGCCATGATGGTCCCTTTTTTGTTGGCGGGGTTTGCCCCGCGGTGCGCCGGTAACGCCGGCATCGTGGTACAGGCTCGTTCGCCTGCGGGAAGCAATCTAGGATGGCGGGGGGCGTTTCGCCATCCCCCTTTCAGTCCTCGCGCGTCGTATCGGTGATGCCGAGCAGCTTGAGTTTGCGATGCAGTGCCGATCGCTCCATCCCGATGAAGGTGGCCGTGCGCGAGATGTTGCCCGAGAAGCGCCGGATCTGGACGCGCAAATATTCGCGCTCAAACGTCTCGCGCGCCTCGCGCAGCGGCGCGCCCATGATCGCGGTGCCACCTGCCCCCATCTCCTGATCGCCCAGAACCTCGGCGGGCAGCAGATCCAGGTCGATCCGCCCGATCCGGTCGCCCGGCGTCAGGATGATCGTGCGCTCGACGACGTTGCGGAGCTGGCGGACGTTGCCCGGCCAGTCATAGGATTGCAGCGCGACCATCGCATCGGTCGCGACTTCGGGGGTCGGGACGCGGCGCTCGGCGGCGTAATGCGCGACGAAATGGTCGACCAGCGCTGGAATGTCCTCCCGGCGCTCGGACAAGGGCGGGATGACGACGGGGACGACGTTGAGCCGGTAATAGAGGTCTTCGCGGAAGCGCCCTTCCGTGATTTCGTGCATCAGGTCGCGCGCGGTCGCGGAGACGACCCGGACGTCGACCTTGACGGTGCGGGTGCCGCCGACGCGGCTGAAGCTCTGGTCTGTCAGAACCCGCAGAATGCGCGCCTGCGTGGTGACCGGCATGTCCGCGATCTCGTCGAGGAACAGCGTGCCGCCATGCGCCTGTTCGAGCAGGCCGGGACGGACGAGATCGCCCCCCTCCTCCACCCCGAACAGCTCTTCCTCGACGCGCTCGGGCGTCATTCGCGCGGCACTGACGATGATGAACGGTGACGACACGCGCTGGCTCCAGCCGTGGAGCAGGCGGGCGGCGACTTCCTTGCCGACCCCCGCCGCACCCATGATGAGCACGCGACTGCCCGTGCCCGCAACCCGCTTCAGGGTGGCGCGTACCCCGTTGATCGCACTCGAGCTGCCCGTCAGGTCGGGCTCGCGGCCGGCGGACGCGCGCAGGCTGGCGACTTCGCGACGCAGCCGCTCGGTTTCGGTCGCACGCTCGACCATCAACAGCAGGCGTTCGGCCTGGAAGGGCTTTTCGATGAAGTCGACCGCGCCACGCCGGATCGCGGCAACCGCGGTATCGAGATTGCCGTGGCCCGAAATCACGAGGACCGGAATCGAGGGATCGCGCCGCTTGATCTCGTCGAGCAGTTCGAGTCCGTCGAGCCGCGAGCCCTGAAGCCACACGTCGAGCAGGACGAGGCTCGGCCGGCGCGAGGCGATCGCTTCCAGCGCGGCGTCGCTGTCCGCGGCGTTGCGTGTGTCGTAGCCCTCGTCTTCGAGGACCCCGGCGACGAGTTCGCGGATATCGAGTTCGTCGTCGACGACAAGGATGTCGAGCGCCATAAGATCAGGTCCGATGTCTGGTGAGCGCGGGCAGCATATCGCCGCCCTCTGTGTCCTGGGTATCGTCGCCGCCGATGTCGAGCGCGGCGAGCAACGTCGTGTCGAATGTCATCGTGACCAGCGTGCCTCCCCCGGGCCGATCCGAAAAACCAATCGTTCCAAAGTGTTCCTCGACAATCTTCTTGACGATCGCGAGGCCGAGGCCGGTGCCGCGCACCCGCGTCGTCATGTAGGGCTCGGCGATCCGGTCGCGCTCTACCGGCAGGCCGACGCCGGTGTCGCCGACGATGATCGTCACGCGATCGGGCGCGTCGACGAGCGCCATCTCGACCGCGCCGTCGCCGGTGCCTGCCGCCTCGATCGCCTCGACCGCGTTCTTGACGATGTTGGTCAGTGCCTGTCCCAGCTGACGGCGATCGCATACGAGCGCGGGCCCAGGCGTCTCGTGTGCGAGCGAGAAGGCGATACCCGGATGCGCGACCTCGTGCAGAAAGAGCGTCTGGCGCGCGATATCGACCAGCGACTCTTCGCGGAACACGGGCTTGGGCATCCGGGCGAACGACGAGAACTCATCGACCATTCGCCGCAGGTCCGCGACCTGACGGACGATCGTGTCGGTGAGTCGCGAGAAGGTGGTGTCGCTCGCATCGATCTTGCTGCCATAACGGCGCTGCAGGCGTTCGGCTGCGAGCTGGATCGGGGTCAGCGGGTTCTTGATCTCGTGCGCGATCCGGCGCGCGACGTCGGACCAGGCGGCACGACGCTGGTCGAGCAGTTGCTGCGTGATGTCGTCGAACGTCAGGATCGGGCCGGTGCCGTCGCGCGCGATGCGCACGGCGAGCGTTCGCGCCTCGCCTTCTCCACGGATTTCGACGATCGCTTCGCGCGCATGATCGTCGAGCAACTGGTCGAGCTCGGGTGCGAAGGCGACGAGCGGGCGGCCGACGGGCGATTCGGCCAGCCCAAGCAGATCCTGCGCGGAACTGTTGATGATCCGCACGGTGCGATCCGCGGCGATCGAGATGACCCCTGCCGAGATGCCCGACATCACCGCCTCGATCAGCGCGCGGCGACCTTCGGACTGCGCGTTGGCGGCGACGAGCGCGCCGTTCTGCGCTTCGAGCTGCTCGGTCATGCGGTTGAACGCGTTGGCGAGCGTGCCGACCTCGTCGCGTTCGCGCGTGTCGGGCACGCGCGCGCTCAGGTCCCCGCCCTCGACCCGGCGGGCGGCATCGACGAGTTGGCCGACCGGGCGGACGAGGCGATCCGCCACCGCCAGCGCGATCCACACCGCGATCCCGACGATCAACAGCGAGATCAGCAGCAACGCCGCGTTGAACTGGAGCTGGAGCGAGCGCGACCGGGCCAGCAGCGCCCGGTAATCTGCCTGTGCGGCGACCGCGCGCTTCGTCTGTGCGCTCATCTCGCCGGGATTGAACGCGATCCGTCCGGCGTAAAGGAACGTGTCGGCAGAGCCCGGCAGCGGCGTGAAGGTCTGGATGCGGTCGCCGGTGACGATGATGACGCTGCGCTTGCCGCTCTTCAGCTGTGCCACGACGGGTGCGGTGACGAAGCGCTGGAAGTCGATTTCATAGGGATTGACGATCGCGAGCGTCTGGAGCTCGCCTGTCGGCGAAATGCGGAACAAGGCACCTTCACTGAGGCTGCGGTAATACACCTGTCGCCCGAAATAATCGGCGAACCGTGTGTCGATCGGCGCCTCGCGCAGATAGGCGGTCAGGTCCTGCCCCATCGTGACGGTCGCCTCCTCCCAGCGCTGGAGGATCAGGTTGTACGAGGCCTGTGTCAGTGCGGTCGCGTTCTCGAACACCCCGCGCGCGCGGTCCGAGTACCAGAACTGGACGCCGAACTGGAACAGCAGCGATGCGAAGATCGTCACCAGCAGCATCGGCACCGCCGCCATAACCGAAAAGATCGCGACGAGCCGGACATGGAGCTGTCCGCCCCCGCCGACCTGCGATCGCGCCGCACGTCGCTTCGCGATCCGTCGCCCTAGCAGCATCATCAGGCCCACGGCGGGCACGAGGTTGGCGATCAGCAGCAGCGCAACGGTTTGCGGCGCCAGCAGCCGCTGAGGGGCGGATTCGCCTGCGATCGTGAAATAGGTTGCAACCGCGACGGCGATCGTCACGCCCAGCACGCCGAGCTCGATCGCCGGCGTGACGGTGAAGCGGCGGGCAGAGCGCAAGGGATCGGTCATCGGACGCGCGTCGGCGGTCATCGTCACTTCGCTACAACGGAACTGTTGCAGAGAAAACACATATTCGCGCGACTGCGGTGGGCCGCGCCGCTCAATCGGCAGACGGATCGATCCCCAGCAGGTCGAGCCGCTTGCGCAACGTGTTGCGGTTGAGCCCCAATGCCTTGGCGGCGCGCAGCTGGTTCCCGCCATGGCGCGCGAGCATCGCCGCGATCAGCGGCCGCTCGACTTCGCCGATGATCCGGTCATACAGCGTGCCGTCGTCCAGCGCGCGGGGTTCTTCCAGCGACAACCGATCGATCCTGGCGCGGATCGCGGCGTCGATGCCGGGCTCGCCACCCTCCCCCGCCGCGATCGTGGCATTGCCGAGCGCGGCGTGCACGTCGCGCGCCTCGATCCGGTCGTCGCGGGTCAGTGCGGCCAGACGGCGCATCAGGTTCTCGAGCTCGCGGACGTTGCCGGGCCAGTCATGGGCCTGGAGCAGCGCAAGCGCGCCGTCGGTGAGCGACTTGCGCGGCAGCCCGTCGTCGACCGCGCGGTCGAGGAAGTGGCGCGCAAGCATCGCGACGTCCTGGCGCCGCTCGCGCAGCGACGGCAGCGCGATCGGCACGACGTTCAGGCGGTAGAAGAGGTCCTCACGGAACTGCCCCGATGCGACGGTCTGCGTCAAGTCGCGGTTGGTGGCGGCGACGATGCGGACATCGGCACGGATCGTGCGCGCGCCGCCGACCGTGGTGAACTCGCCCGACTGGAGGACCCGCAGCAGCCGGGTTTGCGCGTCGATCGGCATGTCGCCGATCTCGTCGAGGAACAGCGTGCCCCCCGCGGCCTGTTCGAAGCGGCCCGCGGTGCGCTGCGCCGCGCCGGTGAACGCGCCGCGCTCATGTCCGAACAGCTCGGCCTCGATCAGCTCGCGCGGGATCGCGGCCATATTGATCGCGACGAATGGCGCATGGCGACGCGGGCCCAGATCGTGGATCGCGCGCGCGACCAGTTCCTTGCCCGTACCCGACTCGCCCGAAACGAGAACCGTCAGCGTATTGGAAAACACGCGCGCGATGACGCGATACACGTCCTGCATCGCGGGGGAGCGGCCGATCAACGGCAGCGTATGGTCTTCCGCCTCGACGGGCTCGGCGGGGCCGGCGCCGCTTCGCGCCAGCGCGCGGGCGACCGCGCTGCCCAGCGTATCGAGATCGAACGGCTTGGGCAGATATTCGTACGCCCCCGCCTCGGTCGCGCGCACCGCGGTCGCCAGCGTGTTGCGCGCCGACATGACGATGACGGGCATGTCGGGATGTTCGACAGAAAGGCGTTGCGTGCGTTCCAGACCATCGCCGTCGGGCAGGACGACGTCGGTGACGAGCACATCGGGGAGGCGGGTGCGTAGCTCGCGGTCGAGCTCGGCGAGGCTCGCGGCCGCGCGCACGCGATGGCCCGCCCGGCGCAGCGACTGGACGACGACGGTGCGGACGGCGTCGTCGTCGTCTGTCACGAGAATGTCGGCGCTCATCGCGTGCCCCTCGGCAACAGCAGGCGGAACACGGTCTGGTGCGGATTGCCCTCACGCGAGTACTGGACGATACCGCCCATGTCGCGGATCAGCTTGTCGACAAGCGCGAGACCCAGACCCTTGCCTTCCGGCCGGCTCGAGACGAACGGGTCGAACAGGTGCTCGGCGATATCGTCGGGCGCGCCGGGGCCGGTATCGATCACGCAAATCTCGATCGGCAGCGGCAGCCGAGGCTTGCCCCCGCCGGGGCTGACCGCCATGCCGTGGCGATACGCGGTGGTCAGCGTGATCCGGCGCTCGCCGCGGGTGCCGAGTGCGATCGCGGCGTTCTTGAGCAGGTTGAGCAGCACCTGGAGGAGCGCGTCGCGGTTCGCCATCACCGGGGGCAGCGAAGGATCGAACCGTTCCTCGATCATGATTCCCCGCGCGAACCCCGCAAGCGCGACCTCCCGGACATGGGCGAGCAGCGGATAGATGTTGAGCGCGTCGACTGCGAGTGCGCGGGTGTCTGTGAAATCCTCCATCCGGTCGATCAGCGCGGCGATCCGGTCGACCTCGGTGGTGATGAGGCGGGTGAGCTCGCCTGCGCCCTCCCCATCGGCGAGCAGTTGCGCCGCACCGCGGATGCCCGATAGCGGGTTCTTGATCTCGTGTGCGAGCATCGCCGCCGCGCCCACCGCCGAGCGGGCGGCAGCGGCGCGATCGGCGGACAGGCCCAGCCGGCGTGAGGTCGCAGCATTATGCAACGTGATCGTCCGCCAGCCGGCGCGATCGGCGATCCCGGCCTCGACATAATCGACACGGATACGGCCGTTGCGGGGGGTGTCGAGTTCGGTGTCGAAAGCGGAGAAGGCCTGCCCATCCCGACGGGCGGCACCGTCCGGGATCGTGACCACCGTGGCGAGGGGGCGTCCGGCCATCGCGCGTTCGGACAGGTTCAGCAATTGCTCGCAAGCGCCATTCGCGTGGACGATACGGTCGTCGGGATCGATCACAAGGATCGCGACCGGGAGGGCTGCGAACACCTCGTCCATGTCGGGCACGACGCCCGGGGCGACGAAGGGCATCAGGCGGCGACGCGCTGGCGCCAGGGGGCATAGAACTCGGCGAGCATCGCCTTGACGCGCGCCGCGTCGGGCTCCTGGTTCACCGCGTTCCGGAACTCGGCGGAACCGGTCAGCCCCTTTGTGTACCAACCGATATGCTTGCGCGCCATGTTGACGCCGGTAATCGGGCCATAATGTGCGAGCATCATCTCGTAATGTTCTGCAATGGTACGATATTGTTCGTCCAGATCGGGATCGTCGACGCGTCGACCGGTCGCGAACCACTCCATCACCTGCCCAAGCAGCCACGGCCGGCCATAGGCGCCGCGACCGATCATGAGCCCATCGGCCCCCGACTGTTCCAGCGCCGCCTCCGCATCCTCGATCGAACATATGTCGCCGTTGACGATGACCGGCACCGACACCGCATCCTTGACCCGGCGGACGAAGCGCCAGTCGGCCTGGCCCTTGTACATCTGGTTGCGGGTGCGGCCGTGGACGGTGACCATCCGGCATCCCAGATCCTGCGCGATCCGCGCCAGTTCGGGCGCGTTGAGGCTGTCGAGGTCCCAGCCCATCCGCATCTTGAGCGTGACGGGGGCCGACACCGCCTTCACCACGCCCTCGACGATCGCAGCGGCGAGTTTCAGATCGCGCATCAGCGCCGATCCGGCATCGCCGTTGGTCACCTTGCGGACGGGACAGCCCATGTTGATGTCGACGATCGCCGCGCCCTTGTCCTCCGCCAGCCGCGCCGCCTCGCCCATCTCATAGGGGGTACAGCCGACGAGCTGCATGGATACCGGCTCCTCGGACAGGTGCCACGCTGCCTTCTGGATCGACTGACGCGTCTCGCGGATCGCGGCCTGGCTCGCTATCATCTCGGTGACGTTGAGGCCGGAGCCGTAACGGCGGACAAGCGTGCGGAATGGCTGGTCGGTCACGCCCGTCATCGGGGCTAGAACGACGGGGCTGTCGATCCGCACGGGGCCGACGTCAATGGGTGCTAGTCTGGTCATAGGTGCCTGAAAAACAGGCAGCTACGCGAAACCCGCTTGGCTGGCAAGCGCCTGCTACGCTAGGCGGATAGGATGTCGACCACCAGAACCGTCGCCCTGATCGTTGCCGCCGGCCGGGGGGATCGCACGGGCGGCGCGATACCGAAGCAATATGCGCGCGTGGGCGGTCGCGCGATGCTGGCATGGAGCCACGCCGCATTGTCACGCCATCCCGCGATCGACGAGGTGGTCGTCGTGATCGGTGCGGGCCACGAGGCGCTGCTGGAAAACGCCGTTCCGGGCGCGCGTCGCGTCACCGGTGGCGCGACGCGGCGCGCTTCGGTGGCGGCAGGGCTTGCGGCGATCGATACGGCGGATCGGGTCCTGATCCACGATGCGGCCCGCCCGTTCGTTTCTTCGGCGGTCATCGACCGGCTCCTGGCGGCGCTGGACACGCGGGACGGTGCGGTGCCGGCGTTGCCGGTCGCCGATACGCTGGCGCGCGGCGATGCGTCGCTCGGCGATGTCGTGTCGCGCGACGGTCTTCATCGTATCCAGACCCCGCAGGCGTTCCGCTTCGCCACGCTGGTCGCGGCGCATCGCGACTGGTTGGGGGGCGAGGCCACCGACGATTCGCAGATGGTACGCGCGCTTGGCGGATCGGTCGCGTTGGTGCAGGGCGATGCGATGCTCGAAAAGGTCACCTATCCCGAGGATTTCGCTGCGGCCGAGGGACGGTTGCACTGGGAAACCCGTTCCGCATCCGGGTTCGACGTCCACCGTCTGGAGGATGGCGAAGAACTCTGGCTTGGCGGCGTGCTGATCCCGCATAACCAAGGCCTATCGGGCCATAGCGACGCCGACGTCGCGCTCCACGCGATCACCGACGCCTTGCTCGGCACGATCGCCGCGGGTGATATCGGTACGCATTTTCCCCCGAGCGATCCGCAGTGGAAGGGCGCAGAGTCCGGGCAATTCCTTCGGCATGCGGCCGCGCTGATCGCGGGCAAGGGCGGCGTGATCGGCTTCGTCGACCTGACCCTGATCTGCGAAGCGCCAAAGATCGGGCCGCACCGCGCGGCGATCCGTGCACGGGTCGCGGACCTGCTCGCGCTGTCGACCGATCGAGTGAGCGTGAAGGCGACGACCACCGAGACACTGGGGTTCACCGGGCGCGGCGAAGGCATCGCTGCGCAGGCCATCGCGACGATCCGCCTGCCGATGGTGCAGCCATGATCCGCGGCGCCATGCTCGCGCTACTGGCGATGCCACAGGTCGCGGCCGCGCAATCGCCGTGCCTGACGACGCGGGAGGCCGAAGCGATCGCGCTGGTCGCGATGCCCGACATCATCCGCGAGACTGGTCGCGTGTGCACCGCCCTGCCCGCGACCAGCCTTGTCCGGCGCGGATCGGGGCCGTTCATCGCGAAATATCAGGTGGAAGCGGATCGCGCGTGGCCTGCGGCGCGCACCGCGATCGCCAGGCTGAGCGATCCTCAGGTGTCGCTTCTGCTCCAGTCCGATTATGCGCGCCCGTTGCTGACCGCGATCGCGGTGCCGCAGATCGTTGGCCGGATCCGGCCCGCGGATTGCCCGACGCTCGACCGGCTCGTGACCCTGCTCGAACCGCTGCCGCCGAAGAATACCGCCGGCATCGTCGTGGCGACGTTGCAGTATCTGAAAGCCGAAAAGGCCCGCGGCAAGGCGAACGCTGCCGGTACGCCCGATCTTCCCGTCTGTGCGGCGGCGCGGCAATGACCGGCGGCGTCCTCCCCGCCGAACTCGTCACACTGGCCGACCGGGTCATCACCGCGAATCGCATCGCCGGCCGCCGGATCGCGGTCGCCGAAAGCTGTACCGGCGGGCTCGTCTGCGCCGCGCTGACCGAGATCGCAGGATCGTCCGACGTGTTCGAAGCGGGATTCGTCACCTATTCCAACGCGGCGAAACATTCCGCGCTGAAAGTCAGTACGGACGTGATCGAGACGTTCGGCGCGGTGTCGATCGCGGTCGCGTGGAGCATGGCGCAGGGCGCGATCGAGGCGACGGGCGCCGACGTCGCGGTGGCGATCACCGGGGTCGCCGGGCCGGGTGGCGGGACGGCGAAGAAGCCGGTCGGCACCGTCGTCTTCGCGCGAGCCGAGAAGGGCGGCGATCCGTCGGACGTCGTGGCGGACAAGCACCAGTTCGGCGAGATCGGGCGCGGCGCGATTCGCCTTCAGGCGGCGCTGTGCGCGCTCGAACTGCTATTGCCGGACGGTGCGTAGAGCGCCTTCGCCCGATCCTCGAACGCGCCGATCATCTTGCGCAGCGCCATAGAGAAGACCTGTCCCGCCAGCATCTCGAACACGCGGTTCTTGAACGCGAAATCGACGGTGAAATCGACGAAGCAGCCGTCGCCGTCAGGGCGGAAACGCCAGTCGTTGTGAAGATATTTGAGCGGGCCGTCGATATACTCGACATGAATGGCTTCCGCGCGGGCCTTGGTCACCTTCGACGTAAAGGTCTCGCGCAGCCCCTTGAAGCCGACGATCATGTCGGCCAGCGTCTCGGTCTCGCCATCCTTGCGGACGCGCATCGCGATCACCCAGGGCAGGAACTCGGCATACCGTCTTACGTCAGCGACCAGATCGTACATCTGTTCGGGCGTATAGGGCAGCCTTCGTGTTTCGCTGTGCTTGGGCATCGATCCGTCACGCCAGCAGGAGCTGGCGTCCCCCGCTTATGACGACACCCCGACGCCTGCCGGAGCGGCGGACGCCGTGCGGCCCAGCTTGGCTTCGCGATTGGCGCGCATCTTCGCGAAATCGTCGCCGGCATGATAGCTCGAGCGCGTCAGCGGAGACGAGGCGACGAGCAGAAACCCCTTCGCGCGTGCGATCGCGGCGTAGGCGTCGAACGCCTTCGGCGTAACGAAATCGATCACTTTCGCATGCCGCGGCGTCGGCTGGAGATACTGGCCCATCGTCAGGAAATCGATGTCGGCGGAGCGCATGTCGTCCATCACCTGATGCACCTCGAGCCGCTCCTCCCCCAGCCCGAGCATCACGCCGGACTTGGTGAAAATCGACGGATCGAGCCGCTTCACGCTCTCCAGCAGGCGCAACGACGCGTAATAGCGCGCGCCGGGGCGGATCGTGGGATAGAGCCGCGGCACCGTCTCGAGATTGTGGTTGTAGACGTCGGGCCGCGCCGCGACGATCATCTCGACCGCCGCCTCGTGCTTGTTGCGAAAATCGGGTGTCAGGATCTCGATCGTCGTGACCGGGTTGGCGCGACGGATCGCCTCGATCACCTTTACGAACTGCTTCGCGCCGCCATCGGGCAGGTCATCGCGATCGACCGAGGTGACGACGATGTGCTGAAGCCCCATTTGCGCCGCCGCGTCGGCGACGTTGTTCGGCTCCATCGGATCGACCGCGCGGGGCATCCCCGTCTTCACGTTGCAGAACGCACAGGCGCGCGTACACGTGTCGCCCAAAATCATCACGGTCGCGTGCTTCTTAGACCAGCATTCGCCGATGTTCGGACACGCCGCCTCTTCGCACACCGTCGTTAGGCTCTTGGCGCGCATCAGTTCGCGCGTCGCGGCGAACCCGGCGCTGGTCGGCGCCTTCACCCGGATCCAGTCGGGCTTGCGCTGGCGTTCGGGACGGGCGAGCGGGGACATCTCGTTCATGCGGATGCAGATAGCCACCGTGCCCCCGTCGCACAATGCCCTGACTTGGCCAGCGGAACGCGACCGGCGCTGGGACTAGGTCAGCATTGCTGCATGGTGGGAACCGTTCGGTTCCATCAATGTTAGCAAACGGGCAACAGGACAGTTCCGAGCATAGGGATACAGATGACCGATTTCTCCAACCTGATCGACGGCTATTACCGGTTTCGCGGCGGCGAGTGGCTGGAGGAGCGCGAACGCTGGGGTGAACTCGCGACGGGTCAGAAGCCGAAAGTGATGATTATCGCATGCTCCGATAGCCGCGTAGAGCCAGCGACGATCTTCGGATCCCGGCCCGGTGAAGTCTTCGTCGTACGCAACGTGGCGAACCTGGTTCCGCCATTTGATGAAAGCGGCGGGCTTCACGGTGTGTCGGCCGCGGTCGAGTTTGCGGTCGTGAAGCTCAAGGTCGAGGAGATCGTCGTGCTAGGCCATGGCGCGTGCGGCGGTGTTAACGCAGCCCTGACCGGCAGCCTGGCGGGTTCGAAGCCCGGCGAGGGCGGGTTCGTGGCGGAGTGGATTGGCCTACTCGACGAGGCGCGTGACCGCGTTCTGGCCGAGCACGGCAATAGCGATGCCGGACAGCGTGCGCTGGAACAGGAGGGCGTGAAGGTGTCGATCGAGAACCTCAAGACCTTCCCGTTCATCCAGGAAGGCCTCGACGCTGGCACCCTGAAGCTGCGCGGCGCAGTGTTCGCGATCGCCGACGGCAAGCTGCGCGTCCTGGAAGACGACGGCGCGTTCGTCCCCGCCTAGATCACGCCGGCGGACTTAGCCGCTGCGACGACCTCCGGGTTGAGCAGCGGCGGGTCCATCGATACTTCCCGTTCCAGCGCATCCGCCACTGCGGCCAGCGCAGCGATGCGGGCGGCTTTCTTGTCGTTGCCGTCGATGACGGTCCAGGGCGATACGGCGGTATCGGTCTGCGCGAACATGTCATGCATCGCGCCGAGATAGGCGGTGCGCTTGTCGCGGTTGCGATAATCGTCGAGCCCCGTCTTCCAGCGCTTCCATGGATCCTCGATCCGAGCTTTGAGGCGCTTGTCCTGCTCCTTCTGCGAGACATGGACGAACAGCTTCACCAGCGTGGTCCCGCCATCGACGAGGCGCTTTTCGAACGCGTTGATCTCGTCATAGGCGCGCGCCCATTCGGCGTCGGTCGCATAGCCCTCGACGCGCTCGACCAGGACGCGGCCATACCAGCTGCGGTCGAAGATCGCGATGTTCCCGGGCGTGGGCATCCGCGTCTCGAACCGCCAGAGATAGTCGTGCGCCTTTTCGACCTCGTCGGGCGCGGCGATCGGATAGACCTCGAAATGTCGCGGGTCCCAGGTCGCGGTAAGGCGCTGGATGACGCCACCCTTCCCCGCCGCATCCCAGCCCTCGAGCATCACGACGGCGGCGCGGCGGTGGATGATATGCGCGACCTGAATCCGCTCCAGCCGGTCCTGGAGCGTTTTCAGGTCGCGCTTGTAATGGCCGTCATGGCTGCGGCGGGATTCGAAATCGGCAAGGTCGATCGTCATTCCGCCAGCCTATCCTATTATTCCGGCGCGACCAGCGTGTCCTTCGCCTTCGGGGCCGCCGCGGTGGAGCGCAGGTTGAGTTCCTTCAACTGCCGCTCCGTCGCGAAGTTGGGTGCGCCCATCATCAGGTCCTCCGCCTTCTGCGTCATCGGGAAAACGATGACCTCGCGGATGTTGGGTTCGTCGGCGAGCAGCATGACGATGCGGTCGATCCCCGGCGCAGAGCCGCCATGCGGGGGGGCGCCGTATTTGAACGCGTTGATCATGCCCGCAAAGTTCGTGTCGACATCGGCCTGCGTGTAGCCGGCGATCTCGAACGCCTTGTACATGATCTCGGGCCGGTGGTTCCGGATCGCACCCGACGACAGCTCTATGCCGTTGCAGACGATATCGTACTGATAGGCAAGGATATCGAGCGGGTCCTTCGTCTCCAGCGCGTCCATCTCTCCCTGCGGCATCGAAAAGGGGTTGTGGCTGAAATCGACCTTCTTGTTGTCCTCGTCATATTCGAACATCGGGAAGTCGACGATCCAGCAGAATTCGAAGCGCGACTGATCGATCAGCCCCAGCGTGTCGCCGACGCGCGTGCGTGCGAGGCCGGCGAGCTTGGCGGCCTGCGCGGCGGGGCCCGCTGCGAAGAAGATCCCGTCGTCGGGGCCGAGGCCGAGTGCATCGGCCATCGCGGTCATCTTGTCCTCGCCATGGTTCTTGGCGATCGGGCCGCCCCATTCGCCGCCCTTGCGCGTCGCGTAGCCGAGCCCCGCAAACCCTTCGGACTGCGCCCAGGCGTTCATGTCGTCGAAGAACTTGCGGCTGCGGTCTGCGGTGCCCGGTGCGGGGATCGCACGCACGATGTCGCCGGCCTCGACGATCGAGGCGAAACGGCCGAAGCCCGACCCAACGAAGTGGTCGCTGACGTCGGCAATCAGGATGGGGTTGCGCAGGTCGGGCTTGTCGTTGCCGTATTTCAGCATCGACTCGCGGTACGGGATCCGCTGGAACGGCAACGGCGAAACGGTGCGCCCCTTGCCCTGCCAGTCGGCGAACTGCTCGAACACGCCGTGGAGCACGGGCTCGATCGCGGCGAAGACGTCGTCCTGCGTGACGTAGCTCATCTCGAAATCGAGCTGGTAGAACTCGCCCGGCGACCGATCGGCGCGCGCGTCCTCGTCGCGGAAGCAGGGGGCGATCTGGAAATAGCGGTCGAAGCCCGCGACCATCAGCAGCTGCTTGAACATCTGCGGCGCCTGCGGGAGCGCGTAGAATTTGCCCGGATGGACGCGGCTGGGGACCAGATAGTCGCGCGCGCCCTCGGGGGACGACGCGGTCAGGATCGGCGTCTGGAACTCGGTGAAACCCTGGTCGACCATGCGCTTGCGGATCGACGCGATCACGCTGGAGCGCAGCAGGATGTTGGCGTGCAGCTTCTCGCGACGCAGATCGAGGAAGCGATAGCGCAGGCGGATGTCCTCGGGATACTCCGCCTCGCCCGCGACCGGCATCGGCAGTTCCTGTGCGAGGCTCTGGATCGTGACGCCGCGCGCGAACACCTCGATCGCGCCCGTCGCAAGGTTCGGGTTCGCCGTACCTTCTGCGCGCGCCTTCACCACGCCGTCGATCGTCACGACCGATTCGACGCGCAGCCCCTCGAGGATCGGCAACGCGGGCGAATCGCTGTCGGCGACGATCTGGGTGATGCCGTAATGGTCGCGCAGGTCGACGAACAGCACGCCGCCATGATCGCGCTTGCGGTGGATCCAGCCCGACAGGCGGACGGTCTCGCCGACGGCTTCGGCGGTCAGCGCGGCGCAGGTGTGGGAGCGGTAGGCGTGCATGGTCTATCCTTCGTCATCCCCGCGCAGGCGGAGATCCATCACCCGACACCGGATCCATGCACCTGCCCGAACTTGCGGGAGACGGATCCCCGCTTTCGCGGGCATGACGGGAGAAACAGCAAGGCGGGCCCCTCCCCTTTCCATCCCCTCTTTGTCAAGGCGCGCGCGCATGGCTATGGCGGTGGCATGCATATCCACCCGTTGATTACAGACAGCGCCACGCTCGCCAATCTGTGCGCCCGCCTCGCCGATGCCCCGTTCGTGTGTGTTGACACCGAATTCATGCGCGAGAGCACCTTCTACCCCGAACTGTGTCTGATCCAGATCGCGGACAGCGAGGAAGCCGCCGCGATCGATCCGATGGCGCCGGGGATCGACCTGAAGCCGCTGCTCGACCTGATGACCGAGAACGAGGATGTGCTGAAGGTCTTCCACGCGGGCGGACAGGATCTGGAGATCGTCTACAACCTGACGGGCAAGACGCCCTATCCGCTGTTCGACACGCAGGTGGCGGCGATGGCGCTGGGTCAGGGCGAGCAGATCGGCTATTCCAACCTAGTCGACAGCTGGCTGGGGATCGTCGTCGACAAGGGCGCGCGGTTCACCGACTGGTCGCGCCGGCCGCTCGATGCACGGCAGATCGAATATGCGATCGGCGACGTGACGCATCTGGCGAAGATCTTCCCCAAGATGCTCGAGCGGCTGAAGAAGACAGGGCGCGGCGCGTGGCTCGACCAGGAGATGGAGCGGCTGGGCGATCCCGCCAACTATGCCAACGATCCTGATCTTGCGTGGAAGCGCGTTCGAATCTCCGGACGCAAGCCCGAGGTGCTGGGGCGGCTAAAGGCGATCGCGAAATGGCGCGAGCTGGAGGCGCAAGGGAAGGACCTGCCGCGCGGACGCATCGTCAAGGACGAGACGATCGCGGATCTGGCGGGCCATCCGCCGAAGAAGCAGGCCGATCTGGCGCGCGTGCGCGGGCTGTCGGCGACATGGGCGGGCAACGAGATCGGTGCGCGGCTGATGGCGGCGATCGACGGCGCGCAGCCGCTGTCGGACGACGAAATGCCCGCACGCGAGGATCGCAAGCCCGGGCTGGGCAAGGAAGGCGCGCTGGTTGCGGACCTGCTCAAACTGCTGCTGAAGATCCGCGCGCGCGATATCGACGTGGCGCCGCGACTGCTCGCACGCGGCGACGATCTCGACGCGCTGGCGGCAGGGACACGATCCGGGCTGTCGATCCTCGAGGGTTGGCGCTTCGACCAGTTCGGGCGCGATGCGCTCGACCTAGTCGAAGGGCGGCTGGCGTTCGCGGTGATCGGGGGCAAGTTGAAGATGACGCGGACGGAAGACGTCGCATAGTGCCGGACCCGGTCACGGGTTACCGGTCGAGTTGGCGCAGCTGACGATCCTATCCGCCCAGAACCGCGCGCCTGCCTAGCGCGGCGGCCAGCGCCTTCAAGCGCTTCTCGACCGATTCGCCCCACAGCGCCCGGTCGCCCGCCTCTCCACCGAGCGCGAGCGTCGTCGCGTCCAGCACCAGTCGCGTCCGCTGCAACGGGGCTGCGACACCGCCAGACAGACGCTGCGCCAGGCGAATCGCGAGGCCCCATGCAGTCGCCCGGACGAGATCGGCCGGATCGACGAGCCGCTCGATCGGATCGGGATAGGGTCGCGCGGCACCGAGACTCGCCGCGATCGCTGCCGCGACCATCCCCCGCCCGCGCGCGTCGATCGCGACCCAGTTCCCGTGGAGCGCGATTTCGACCCCGCGTTCGACCCGGAACTCGGGGTTGGCGCGCCAGCTGGTGTCGGCAAGAAGGCACGCGGCATGGCGCAACCGCGCATCTGCAGGGACCTCGCCGGCGAACAGCGGGGAAATCCATCGATCGAGGACATCGCCATGCTCGGCGAACCGGCCGAGCCGCTTGCCCTCGTCACGCGCGGCGACGATCAGCGGGTCTGCGCGACGCTCGACCGGGGATAGCGCCTCGTAGAGAAGCCCCTCGCGCAGGCCGAACGCGGACACCACCGTGTGGGTGCTGCCGAGCACGCGGAGCAAATGCGACAACAGGTCTGCCGCGCCCGCCAGAGTCGGGGCGCGACCGCTCGACAGATGCGGGATCGTCTTGAGCCACGCCTTGTCGACCGCCCGCAGCCGCTCTGCCAGCGCGTCGACCCGCGGCGCTGCCATCGCATAGCCGTGGAGCACGGGCATCGGATAGGCGCGCTCGTGGATGTCGAGGCGCGCGAGCGACCGCCACGAGCCACCAACGAGGTACAGCGGCAGACCGGTGCCCGCCCCGAGCCAGCCGGCCGCCGACAGCGTCTCGCGGACATGCTTGAGCATCTGTCCGCGCGTGCGCTCGCGGATCGCGGCAAGGCGCAGCACGCCGAGCGGGAACGATGCGCGATCGCCGATCTCGCCCCCCTCGACACGCACCAGTTCGAGGCTGCCGCCGCCCAGATCGCCGACGATGCCGTCCGCGTCGGGGATCGCGGACATGACGCCAAAGCCCGCGCCGCGCGCTTCCTGTTCGCCCGACAGCAGTTCGACGTCGAGGCCTGCCGCCTCGGCCGCCGCGATCAGTTCGGCACCGTTGGCCGCGTCGCGCACCGCCGCGGTCGCGACGGTACGGACGCTCGTTGTGTCCATCTCGCGCGCGAGCATCGCGAACCGGGTGAGCGCACGTCGGGCGCTCGCCATCGCCTCGTCGTCGATCGCACCGCGCGCCGCGAGGCCACGGCCGAGACCAGCGAGCACCTTTTCGTTGAACAGCACGGTCGGCAGCCGCGCCGGCCCCTGATAGACGACGAGGCGGATCGAGTTGGAGCCGATATCGATGATCGCGGTGCGGGGCGCCCGCATCAACGACGCCGGAGCGACAACGTGGGCACCGACTGGAGCGCGGCCCCGCGGCCCGAGAGCGACGGGTTGGTCATGAAGTAGCGATGCAGGTTGAACGGCCGCTCGCCGGGCGTCTCACGGACATACTCGCCATCGCTCTGTAATTCCCAGCTCTGCTCGTTGTCGATCAGGTTCGCGACCATCACCTGATCGAGGATCTGGTCGTGGACGGTCGGGTTGTCGATGGGAAGCAGATACTCGACGCGCCGGTCGAAATTGCGCGGCATCCAGTCCGCCGAGGAGATGTAGACCGTCGCGCCGTCGTTGGGCAGCGCGCGGCCGTTACCGAACGCGAAGATCCGGCTGTGCTCGAGGAAGCGCCCGATGATCGACTTAACGCGGATGTTCTCCGACATGCCGGGCACGTTGGGGCGCAGGCAGCAGATACCGCGGATGATGAGATCGATCTCCACCCCCGCGCCGCTCGCCTCGTACAGTTTCTCGATGATCGCGGGATCGACGAGGCTGTTCATCTTCGCCCAGATCGACCCGGCCCGGCCCGCCTGCGCGTGCGCGATCTCGGTGTCGATCGCCTCGACCAGCCTGGCGCGCAGGTTGCGCGGGGAGAGGCTGACGAGTTCCATGTCCTGCGGCTCGACATAACCGGTGATGTAGTTGAACATCTTGGCGGCATCGCGCCCGGCGCGCGGATCTGCGGTGAAGAAGCTGAGATCGGTATAGATGCGCGCGGTGACCGGGTGGTAGTTTCCGGTGCCGAAGTGGCAGTAGCTGCGGAACATCTCGCCCTCGCGGCGGACGACCATCGATACCTTGGCATGCGTCTTCCACTCGACGAAGCCGTAGATCACCTGGACGCCCGCGCGTTCGAGCGCGCTGGCCCAGAGCAGGTTCTGCTCCTCGTCGAACCGGGCCTTGAGCTCGACCACGGCGGTGACCGACTTGCCAGCCTCGGCCGCCGCAATCAGCGCGTTGATGACCGCGGACTGCTTGCCCGCGCGGTACAGCGTCTGCTTGATCGCGACGACATCGGGGTCCTGCGCCGCCTGCTTGAGGAAGGCGAGAACGACGTCGAACGATTCGTACGGGTGGTGGACGACGATGTCCTTGGAGCGGATCGCGGCGAAACAGTCGCCGCCGAACTCCCGGATCCGCTCGGGAAAGCGCGGGGTATAGGGCGGGAACTTCAGGTCCGGCCGATCCTCCTCGACCAGCCTGTCGAGATCCTCGATGCCAAGGAAGCCCGCGCTTTCGATGATGAGCGTATCGGTGCCGCTCAGTTCGTCCTTGAGCACATCCGCGAGTTCGTCGGGCACGCCCGCTTCCAGCTCCAGCCGGATGATCCGGCCACGGCGGCGGCGCTTGATCGCGTTGGCGAAGTAGCGGACCAGATCCTCCGCTTCCTCCTCGATCTCGATATCGCTGTCGCGCAGCACGCGGAACAGCGCGGCCTCGCCGACCGTGTAGCCGGGAAACATCTTGTGCGCGAAATGCTTCATGATCGATTCGATCGCGACATAGCGCGACGCCTCGCCGGGCAGCCGTACGAAGCGCGGCATGCCGGGTGGGAGGATCACGAGCTCGCGAATCGGTTCCTTGTCGGCATCGCGAACCAAGTCGAAGATCAGCCCCGATCCCTTGTTGGGGATGAACGGGAACGGGTGTGCCGGATCGAGCGCCTGCGGCGTCAGCACCGGAAACATCTGGTCGCGGAAATAGGTGTCCAGGAACGCTTCCGCTTCGCCATCGAGCCGGTCGCGCTTGAGCACGTCGATCCCTGCCCCGAAGAGCTCGCGGCGCAGGTCGCGCCAGACCGCCTGCTGGCTGGCGAGCAACGCATCCGCCTGTGTCGTGATCGCGCTCAGCTGCTGCCCCGCGGTCAGCCCGTCGGCGGAGCGCGCGTCGACGTCCTGCGTCTGCTGCCCCTTCAGCCCGGCAACGCGGACCATGAAGAATTCGTCGAGATTGCCGCCCGAGATCGACAGGAAGCGCACGCGCTCCAGCAACGGGTGCGACGGATTGCACGCCTCTTCCAGCACGCGCCGGTTGAACGCCAGCCACGACAGCTCGCGATTGAAATACCGATCGTTTGCGGTCGGTTCGAAGGGATCGTCGTCGTCGAGATGCGGGACGATCGGCAGGGGACGGGTCATCGGACCTCTGGGTCTGGAGTACCGGGGATCAACGCGGCGGCGGCAAGGACGGTCCGCGCGAGAGGAATCGTGAGGCGCTTGCGCGTTTCCATCACTTCCTGGTCGAGCGCGTCGATGGTGCGCAGGACGGCGAGATGGCTGCGCTCGATCCGCGCCACGAGCCAGTCGAGCAGGTCAACGCGCGCATCGAGCCCGCGCTTCAGGAACTGGCGTT
Source organism: Sphingomonas sp. Ell38C01 (assembly GCF_055231975.1). Classification (NCBI taxonomy): domain Bacteria; kingdom Pseudomonadati; phylum Pseudomonadota; class Alphaproteobacteria; order Sphingomonadales; family Sphingomonadaceae; genus Sphingomonas; species Sphingomonas sp. Ell38C01. The sequence continues at coordinate 2,270,117 of NZ_JBUYVA010000001.1, forward strand.
CGAGCAGCATACGCATCAGCGCATCGTCGGGCGCGCCGATCGTAGCGATCGGGCTGGCGGCTAGGCGCGAGCGCAGGTCGGGCAACTTCACCGTCCATTCGGGCGGCGCCGCGTCGGCGACGATCACCAGCGGGCGCCGGTCCGCCTGCGCGCTGTTCCAGGCGTGGAACAACTCGGTCTCGCTGCGCACGCCGGCATCGTCGACGATCGCGCCCCCGCTCTTGGCGGCAAAGATCCGCGCGAGCAGGCTGCGCCCCGATTTGCGCGGCCCCGTCAGCACCGCGGTCATGACAGGCCAGGTCGCCCAATGCTCCAGCATCTGCGCGGCGCGGGCGTTGGAGGGCGTGATGAGGAATTCGTCGTCGCGCGGATCGGCGGGCCATGCGAGCGGCAGCGCGATCTGCTGGCTCATCCCGCGGTCGCGTTGTCCGGGGCGATGTCTGGCGGCAGCAGTTGCGGCGCGCGGCGGATACGGATCGTCGTGCCGCTGCCAAACACCTGCCAGCCCCGCGCCTCCAGCGCCGACTTCAATACGTCCGGCGCGCCGTTGAAGCCGACGCGCATGAGCGACAAGCCGCCGAGCGCGAGACTCGAAGTCGCGGCCGAGGTGACTCCAGGCACGCCGCGCATCGCACTCTCGACATTTGCGACCGCGCTCGCGGTCGGCGTGTCGAACTGGATCGTCACCACGCTGGCACCGGGCAGCACCGCCGCCGGCGTGGCGAGCGGATCCTCTGGCAGCGCCTCCTCGACCGGCGTCTCGGAGGGTGGCGTGTAGGACAATCCCGGATCGGGGCGGAGATAGCCCGAGCGGAGCGCGCCCTGATACGCATCGTCCATCCGCTTGACCCCGGCATCGAGCAAGGCGGGCAGCCCCGCGGCGTTGCCGACCCGTAGCGTGAACCGGGTCAACACGCGGTTGTCCGGCCCCTGCCGCGCCTCGAACGCGCCGATCACGGGACCGCCGGGCCATTGCCGGTACAGCCGCACCGTGGGCATCAGCACGTCGCTGGCCCCATATTGATCGAGAATCGTCCGCCACCAGCCGCGCCCGGGTCGCCCGGTCTGCCCGACGTTGAGCAACAGCGCGTCCGCCCCTGCCCCGCTCGGGCGGATATAGTCGATGCTGCTGTTGCCGGTGCGATAGCGCGCCCAGGCCTCCTGCCACGCCGTGCGCTGTTCGAAGACCTGTCCGCTGCCGCCCTGCCATATCACCGGTATGACGAGCATCGGTGGCGATCGCATGACATAGTTGGCGATGCCGAGGATCGACCCCGCGCGTGCGCGATTGAACAGCACCCCCAGCTTCGCGATGTAGCGCGTCGGCCCGATCTGTTCGTTCTCGACCACAATTCCCGAAACGAGCGAGTCGAGGGTTCCGTCGGAGATGAGCCCTCCGCCCCCACCCAGCCGCTGCGACAGTTGCTGCCAGGCCTTGCGTTGCGCGACGCGCCAGCCACCGAAGCGTGCGGCATCGGCGGTCTTCGCGGCGACGTCGACGGTCACGCCATTGACCTCATAGTCCCCCGAACTGTCGATCGGCGCGACGCCGCGCCCGCTCCCCTCGATCTGCGCGACGAGCGCGCCGGCGCCGCCCAGGACGAGCGCTGCACCGGCGGCGGCGAGAAAAGGGGTACGCAAACGCATGTCGCGAGCCTTTTGGCGAAGCGGGCGTGGAAATCCAAGCGCGATGTCGCTAACGGCGCTTCCCATGAGCGAAAACGGCTATACCTACGCCCAGGCCGGCGTATCGATCGCGGCAGGAAACGCGCTGGTCCGCGCGATCGGCCCGCTGGCGAAGGCGACGCGCAGGCCGGGGGCCGACGCGGACCTTGGCGGGTTCGGCGGCTTCTTCGACCTGAAGGCGGCGGGGTTTACCGATCCGCTGCTGGTTGCGGCGAACGACGGCGTCGGCACCAAGCTGAAGCTGGCGATCGATCACGGCCGGCATGCGGGCGTCGGCATCGACCTGGTCGCGATGTGCGTCAACGACCTGATCGTGCAGGGCGCGGAGCCGCTGTTCTTCCTGGACTATTACGCGACCGGCAAGCTCGACGCCGCGGTGGCCGAACAGGTCGTCGCCTCGATCGCGGACGGGTGTCGCGAAGCCGGGTGTGCGCTGATTGGGGGCGAGACCGCGGAGATGCCGGGCATGTATGCCGCGGGCGACTACGACTTGGCGGGCTTCTGCGTCGGTGCGGTCGAGCGCGATGCGGTCCTGACCGGTACTGCGATCGCGGCGGGCGACGTGGTGCTGGGGCTGGCGTCGTCAGGGGTGCATTCGAACGGTTTTTCGCTGGTCCGGCGACTGGCCGCGGACAAGGCGTGGAAGCTCGACCGTCCCGCAATGTTCGATCAGGACGCGCTGCTGATCGACCATCTGATGGCGCCGACGCGGATCTATGTGAAGAGCCTGTTGCCGCTGGTTCGCGCGCGGCGGATCAGGGGGCTGGCGCATATCACCGGCGGCGGTTTGCTCGAGAATATCCCACGCGTCCTCCCTGAGGGAACGCATGCGGTGATCGATGCCGATGCATGGGAGCAGCCGCGGTTGATGGCGTTCCTGCAGGCACAGGGCGCGATCGAGCCGGAAGAGATGGCGCGGACGTTCAACTGCGGGGTAGGGATGGTGGTGATCGTCGCGGCGGATGCGGCCGAGGCCGTCGCCGCGGATCTGGCGGCGGCCGGCGAGGCAGTGCTTCGGATCGGCCGGATCGACGCCGGAACGCGCGGCTGCACGGTACGTGGATCGGTAGAAACCTGGAGCGCGCAGTCCGACTGGACGGCGACGCACACGCAGTGACCGTCGGAAAGCGCAAGGTCGCGATCCTGATCTCCGGGCGTGGCTCCAATATGCAGTCGCTCTGTGCGGCGGCGCGCGATGTGAACTGCCCGTACGAAGTCGTACTCGTCGCGTCCGACAAACCCGCCGCGGCCGGGCTTGCCTGGGCGCTCGAACATGGCATCGCCACCTTCGCGCTGGCACCGAAGCCCATCGGCAAGCCCGCCTACGAGGCCGCACTCGACGCCGCCATTCGTGCGGCGGGGGCGGAGTTCATCGCGCTGGCGGGCTATATGCGGCTGCTCTCGAACGATTTCGTCGCGCGCTGGCGCAACCGGATCGTCAACATCCATCCCTCGCTGCTACCGAACTACAAGGGGCTCGACACCCATGCGCGCGCGATCGCCGCGGGTGATGCGGATGGTGGCTGCTCGGTCCATGTCGTCACCGAGGAGCTCGACGCAGGCGCGGTGATCGGTCAGGCGCGGGTCCCGATCCTGCCCGGTGACGACGTCGAATCGCTTGCCGCACGCGTGCTGGCGGCAGAACATGCGCTCTATCCCCGGATGCTGGCGGAGTATGTATCGCGATGAGCCCGGATTACCCCGCCGATCTCGAGCGGCTGCGCACGATCGCGCTGGCGCTTCCCGAAGCCATCGAGAAGCTGTCGCACGGATCGCCCGGGTTCTTCGTCGGGACCGGCAAGGCGTTCGCGTATATCTGGCACGATCATCACGCAGACGGCGAAACCGCGGTGATGGTGAGGACCGCAGATCGCGAGCAGCAGGCGATGCTCGTAGAGTACGACCCCGCGCTCTACTACATCCCTCCCTATCTGGGCCCGTCGGGCTGGATCGCGATTCGCGTCGGCGCACCGGACACCGACTGGGATCATGTCGGGAACAAGGTGGCGGAAAGCTGGGAACTTGCCGCACCGCGTCGGTTGCTCGAGGCAGGCGGGCGATGAGCGACATACCCGAAACACCGGCGGAACGTGCGGAAGCGGCCGCCACGCGGCGGCGCTGGATCACGCTCGCGGAGGTGCTGGCGGTGGCGGGGGTCGTGATCGCGGGGCTGACGCTGTGGAGCAACTGGTCGGATCGGCGCACCGACGAGCAGGCGAAGGTGCAGGCCGAAAGCAGCGAGGCGCGCGAACGGTCGCGCGTCGATCTGGAGGCCAGCGTGACTGGTGGCGGACGGACGCTCGTGATCGAGGATCCGAAGCATGACATTTCCGACATGGCAGTCGTCTTCCCCAACGCGCTTGGCGTTCCAGCGCAGCATCCGGTCGAGCCGAAGATCGACGCAGACTGGTTCGACGATGCGATCCTGGCCGCGACCGATGGCGGCGCGGACGACCGGGCGGGCCGGCTGCCGGTGCTGGTGACGGTCCGCTACTGGGACGGTGATATCGCGCGGGCGGCGACGAACACCTACGATATAATTTGGCGGACCGAGGGCCGGATGCTGCGCGGGCGGACGGTACGGCTCGACGGCCTGAGGCTACGCGCGCGGGGCGGCACGGCGAAGGCGCTCGACCCGCTATGGGCGCGCGCGCCGAAGTGACGCGTCAGAGGTCGCGGGCGTAGACGAAGTCGTCGTAGAGGGCTCTGCCGACCTTGAACTTGCGTTCCGCCACGACGCGGAAGCCCTGTCGTTCGTAGAAGGCACAGGCGCGCGTGTTGCGCGCGAAGACGCCGAGCAGGATCCGGCGGTAATGCATCGCGCTCGCGTCCGTGATCGCCTGCGCCATCAACATGGCGCCGAGGCCGGTGCCGCTGGTGAGCGACAGCGTGTAGATCCGGCGAAGCTCGATATCGGCCGTGCGGGTGTCGCCGACCTCGTCCGGGGTGGTCAGGACGGCGTAGCCGACAGGCGCGCCCGTGTCGGGATGCGTCGCGATCGTGACGACCGAGGCGGGATCCGCGATCCACGTCGCGAAGTGGGCGGGTGCACTCTTCGTCGCGAGATGCGCGACGATATCGTCCGCCGGCATGACGCCGACGAACGTCTCGAGGAAACTGGCTGCCGCGACGAGCGAAACCGCAGGCGCATCGCCCGCCTCCGCGCGTCGCAGCGGCCAGCGCATCAGCCCACGATCTCTTCCGGCTTGAAGAAGTACGCGATCTCGATCTCGGCGTTCTCATCCGAATCCGACCCGTGGACGGTGTTCGCCTCGATCGATTCGGCCAGTTCCTTGCGGATCGTACCGGGGGCGGCGTTCTCGGGGTTGGTCGCGCCCATGACGTCGCGGTTGCGCTGCATCGCATTGTCGCCCTCGAGCACCTGCACGACGACGGGACCTGACGTCATGAACGTCACCAGCTCGCCGAAGAAGGGACGCTCCTTGTGGACCGCGTAGAAGCCCTCGGCCTGCTCCGTGGTCATCTGGATGCGCTTGGAGGCGATGACGCGGAGGCCGGCCTCTTCCAGCATCTTCGTGACCGCACCGGTCAGGTTGCGGCGGGTGGCGTCGGGCTTGATGATCGAAAAGGTACGGTTCGCGGCCATGACGGTCACGGGCTCCTGTCGTTGGAAGTGGCGGAAAACTGCGGCGCTCGTAGGCGTGAGGGCGCACGAATGCAACCGTCAGGCAGCCTGTTCCCATCCGCCCGTTTCGGTCTGCTTCCAATAGCGCCGCTCGACGCCGTCGCGCTCGCCGAGCACCTTCCAGGCAAGCCGGGCCTCGCGGATCGTCTCGTCGTCGAAGAAGTGGAAGGCACGGTCGAATGCCAGCGCAGCGTCGCGCCACGTGCCGTCGATGATCGCGACGTGACGCGCACCGTTCGCCGGCGTGACATCGGCCGCGATCAGGATCGGTTGTGCGGTATCGTCGTCGCTGCCCGCTTGCGCGTGCGGCAGGAAGCTGTCGGCGGCATGCGTCCATAGCAGCCGGTCGATCGCGGCACGCTGCACCTCGTCCGCAGAAACGACGAGCAACCGCGCACCCGATGCGATAACCTTGCCGGCGATAACCGGCAACGCCCGGTCGAGCGCTGCCGTCAGGTGGTAGAAATCGACCTGCATGGTGACGGGCTATGGCGTCAAATCGGGCGGCCGTCACCCCGGACAAAGCCGGGGCGACCATTATGGCGAGATACCCGCCTTGGCCGGCATGGGGGCCGCGCGTTACGCCTCGAAATTATTCATGACGAAGCGGTCCAGCAGGCGCACGCCGTAGCCGGTTGCGCCCTTGTCCCAGGTCGCGGCGGGCTTGTCGGCCCAGACCATGCCCGCGATGTCGAGATGCGCCCATTTGACGCCGTCGTCGACGAAACGCTGGATGAACTGCGCCGCGGTGATCGAGCCCGCGCCGCGTACGCCGACATTCTTCATGTCCGCGATCGGCGAGTCGATCAGCTTGTCGTAGGCGGGCGACAGCGGGAAGCGCCACAACAGGTCGCCGCTCGCCCTGCCAGCCGCCAGCAACTGCTCGGCCAGTGTATCGTCGTTGGCGAACAGGCCGCCATGCTCGTGGCCCAAAGCGATAATCATCGCGCCGGTCAGCGTCGCGAGATCGACGATCGTCGCGGGCTTGAACGTCTGCTGCGTCCACGTGATCGCGTCGGCGAGGACGAGGCGCCCTTCCGCATCGGTATTGATGACCTCGATCGTCTGGCCGGACATCGACGTCACGACGTCGCCGGGGCGCTGCGCGTTGCCGTCCGGCATATTCTCGACGAGGCCCATCACGCCGACGACGTTCGCCTTGGCCTTGCGCGCGGCGAGCGCCTTCATCGCGCCGGCGACCGCGCCCGCGCCGCCCATGTCCCACTTCATGTCTTCCATGCCGGCAGCCGGCTTGATCGAAATCCCGCCGGTGTCGAACGTCACGCCCTTGCCCACCAGCGCCAGCGTCGGCGCCTCGGCGGCTGCGCCCGACCATTTGAGCGCCAGGATCCGCGCCTCGCGCACCGAGCCCTGGCTGACGCCGAGCAGCGACCCCATTCCCAACTCGCGCATCTGCGCCTCGTCGACGACGATCACCTCGAGCCCGAGTCCCTCGACGTCCTTCGTGACGTGCGCGACGAAGCTTTCGGGATAGAGGATGTTGGGCGGCAGCGTGACGAGCGTTCTGGTCAGCCCCAGCCCCTGGGTCACGGCGTCGCGGCTAGCCCACGCTGCTTCGGTCCCGTCCGGCGCGCCGACGATCGTGATCTGGGTGAGCGTCGGCTTCTGCTTCTCCGGCAGCTTGGTGCGATAGGTATCGTATCGCCATGCCCGCTGCTGTGCGCCCGCCGCGAATCTCGCGATCGCGGTCGGCGTCGGTGCGGTGTGCTCGAGGTCGACCGTGACCGCGGTCTTGCCCGAGGTCAGCAGGCGAGCGGAGAGGGCGCCGCCAGCACGCTCGTACCCAGGCTCGTCGCCGTCGCCGACGCCGAGCAGAACGACGTGCAGCGCGGTTCCGTTCTCGACCACGAACGCATCCGCGGACGATCCCGCTTCACCTTCGAATCGCTGCCCGGACGCCGCCGCACGCACGACCGCAAGCGATTCGGGCGAGAGGTCCGCGACGGCGACCGACATCGCGTCCGCCTTGGCGACCGGGACTGCGATCACGCCGGCGGCGGCGGGGCGGCTGGAAGCGAAAGTGATTTGCATGGGGGTGCGGATCCTGTTCTCGTTGACCGGCATCTCTAGGATCGCATGTCGCCGCGGGCAATGTCCGCGGTGGATTGCCGGGCTGCGTTCGCCGCGCACCCGATCCGCGATTGCAGCGGGGGTGAAGCGATGCGATAGGGCGCGTTCACCGCCGCCATCCCGGCCGCGCGTGGGGGCAAGCGGTCAGATTTCGTGAGGCGTTTCGAACCGACTGCCCTGGCCGTTCTGGCGCTGGCGCTTGCCCTCTCAGCGCCTGCGACCGCGCAGGATCTTCAGGATCGCGGTGTCGCGCCGCCACCGGCAGATGCCCCTGCCCCGACCGACCCCGATCAGGTGCAGTTCAGCGCCGGCGCGTTGGAATATGACAGCAACGACGATATCGTCACCGCGACGACCGACGTGCGCATGTTCCGCGAAGGCCAGCGACTGCGTGCCGACAGGGTGACGTGGAACCGCAAGACCGGCAAGGTTCTTGCGACCGGATCGATCGCGGTGACCAATCCCGAAGGCGACATCGCCTATGGCGATTCGATCGAGTTGACCGATTCGCTCAAGGATGGCGTGGTCGACAATATGCTCGTGGTGCTGGAGCGCGGCGGGCGGATCGCGGCGGAACAGGGCACGCGCGCGACCGATGGATCGATCTCGCTGCGCCGTGCCGCCTATACGCCGTGTGCGGTCGAGACGTCGGCGGGCTGCCCCAAGGAGCCGACGTGGAAGATCACCGCAGTGCGCGTGACCTATCGGCCCGATCGCCAGCGCGTCTATTATGTCGGCGCGCGGCTTAACCTGTTCGGCTTGCCGACGATCCCGCTGCCGAAATTCTCGCATCCGGTCGGCGATGGGAATGAGAGCGGGCTGCTTAATCCCAATATCCGGCTCAACCGGGTCAACGGGCTGGAACTATCGGTTCCCTATTATTTCAGCTTCGGGCCGAACAAGGGCCTGACGGTGACGCCGCGGATCTATACCAGTGTGCTGCCGATGCTGCAGCTGAACTACCGCTCGCTCAACGAGATCGGCGCATACAGCATCACCGGCTACGCGACGTCGAGCCGACGCAGCGACGATTTCAGCGGCAACGTGCCCGTCACCGAGCGTGCGTTCCGCGGTTATCTCGACGGCACCGGACGTTTCCAGCTTTCGCGAAACTGGAGCCTGTCGGGCTCGATGCGGATCGTTACCGACAAGACGTTCCTGCGCCGCTACGATATCTCGCGCGACGACCGGCTGCGGACCACGCTGGCCCTCGAGCGCGTCGATCCGAACAGCTATCTGTCGATCGCGGGCTGGGCGGTCCAGACGATGCGGCTGACCGATGTGCAAGGGTTGCAGCCTGTCGCGCTGCCCGAGATCGACTATCGGCTTCGGCTGCCCGAAGTGCTGGCTGGCGGCACGGTTCAGCTTCAGGCCAATTCGCTGGCGATCGGCCGCCGCGAGGGGCAGGATACGCAGCGCGCATTCGTGAGCGCGCAGTGGGACCTGCGGCGCCTGACGAACTGGGGCCAGGAAGTCACCTTCACCGCGTTCGCCCGCGGCGACGCCTACAACACCCGCGACACGCTCGCGACGTCGGTCGTTACCTATCGCGGGCTGGAAGGATTCCAGACACGTGCGATCGGTGCAGTCGCTGCCGACGTGAAATGGCCATTCGTCGGCACGTTGTTTGGGGGCACGCAGCGGTTTACACCGCGCGTTCAGCTCGTCGCCTCGCCGCGGATCGCGAACCTGACGCTGCCCAACGAGGATTCGCGCGCGGTCGATCTCGAGGATTCGAACCTCTTCGCGCTCAATCGCTTCCCGGGCTACGATCGCTGGGAGGATTCGTCGCGCGTCACCTATGGCGGCGAATGGGCGCTCGACATTCCCGGTGTCGCCATCAGCACGGTGATCGGACAAAGCTATCGTCTCAACGAGCGTCCCTCGATCCTGCCCGACGGCACCGGGCTGAGCGACCGGTTCTCCGACATCGTCGGACGTACCGAGGTGCGGGTCCGCGATTTCGTCTCGGTCGTCCACCGCTATCGCCTCGATCGCAGCGGCTTCGCGGTGCGGCGCAACGAGATCGATGCGACGATCGGCAGCCGCGCGACCTACCTGACGCTGGGCTATCTCCGCCTGAACCGCAACATCTCCGCCGCGATCGAGGACCTGCGCGACCGCGAGGAGGCGCGCGTGGGCGGGCGCGTGCAGTTCGGTCGCTTCTGGTCCGCCTTCGCCTCCGCGGTCGTCGACCTGACCGATCGCGGCGAGGACGTGCTGTCTCTGTCCGACGGATTCGACCCGATCCGTCATCGGATCGGCGTGCAGTACGAGGACGATTGCCTGCGCATGGGCGCGACGTGGAAGCGCGACTACCAGACCAATGGTGACGCGAGCCGCGGCAACAGCTACCTGTTGACGCTGGCGTTCAAGAATCTCGGCCGCTAAGCCGGGGTTCAGCCAGTTCTGCGCAAGTGGTCCCGTCCGGGCACCGTTCCGGCGCGATATGTTTCCGGCGCCTGCGCGCTCATGGGGTTTTGAAGCGAGTGATCCATACACGATCGAAGTCGGCATCGTCGAAGCCGACCCGCGCCGCGCGGACGTTCGGCCTCGTCCTTGCCGGGCTGGCGGCGACCGCTGCGGTGGCGCAGGATACCGTGCCCGACCAGGCAGTGCCGCAGACGAACCTCAACATACCGCAGAACCTGACAGTGTTCGGCAAGGTCGACCCCAACCTGCGCAAGCCCACCGCGATCGTCAACGATACCGTCATCACGGGCACCGACGTCGACCAGCGGGTCGCGTTGATCCTGTCGGCGAACCAGATGGCGCTGAACCCCGAGGAGCGCGATCGCCTTCGCCTCGAGGTGCTACGCCGGCTAATCGACGAGACGCTCCAGATCCAGGAAGCCAAGGCGCGCGACATCACGATCACGAGCGACGAGATCAACCAGAGCTTCGACCGGATCGCCAAGAACTTCGGCCGCACCGCGCCGCAGATGCGCGCGTTCCTGCGCGAACAGGGCTCGTCCGAGCGTTCGCTGCGCCGCCAGATCGAGGCGGAGCTGGCGTGGAGCCGCTATCTGCGTCGCCGCGTCGAGCCGTTCGTCAACGTCGGCGACGAGGAGGTGAAGGCGATCATCGACCGCCTCAAGGCCGCCCAAGGCACCGAGGAGTTCCATCTCAAGGAAATCTACGTCTCGGCGACGCCCGAGCGGACCGAGCAGGTCTTCGCGACCGCGCGCCAGCTGATCGGTGAGATCCAGAAGGGCAAGGCGCCATTCGACTATTTCGCGCGCACCTATTCCGAAGCCTCGACCCGCGCCGTCGGCGGCGATCTCGACTGGGTGCGCGCCGCGCAGCTTCCCGAGCAGATCGCCGCGGCGGCGGGGCAGATGCAGGTCGGGCAGGTCGCCGGGCCGGTCGAGGTGCCCGGCGGGTTCTCGATCCTGTACCTTGTCGACAAGCGCAAGGTGCTGGCGGCCGATCCGCGCGACGCCAAGCTGAACCTCAAGCAGATCACGATCCGCTTCCCGGCGGGCACGACCGAGGCGGACGCCGCGCGCCGGACGAGCGAGTTCGCCAAGGCGACGCAGGCGCTCCAGGGCTGCGGCTCGGTCGCGAAGGTCGCGGCGGGGATCAACGCCGAGGTGGTCGACAACGACACGATCCGCATCCGCGACCTGCCGCCGCAGCTCCAGACGATCGTCCTGGCGTTGTCGATCGGGCAAGCCACACCACCGTTCGGCTCGCCGACCGAGGGCGTGCGTACGCTGGTGCTGTGCGGCCGCGACGATCCGCCGGCGAGCGGCCTGCCGGGTGCGGACCAGATCCAGGGCCAACTCGAGCAGCAGCGGGTCAATCTTCGGGCGCAGCAGACGCTGCGCGACCTGCGCCGCGACGCGATCATCGAATATCGCTGAGGATCGCGCGGTGACGGTGCCGATCGCGGTTTCGATGGGCGACCCGGCGGGGATCGGTCCCGAGATCGTCGCCAAGGCCTGGGATGCGCGGCATGATCGTGCTTTGCCGCCCTTCGTCGCGGTCGGCGATGCCCGGGCGGTGGCGCGGGTGTGGTCCGGGCCAATCGCGACGGTCGGCGACCCTTCCGAGGTGGCGGGCGTGTTCGCCGATGCGCTGCCGGTGCTGACGGTCGAGGATGCGGGCGAGATCGTGCCGGGCGTGCCCGATATCGACGGCGCGCGCTGTGCGCTCCATTCGCTCGAGTTGGCGGCGGGCCTGGCGCGGTCCGGCGCGGCGCGGGCGATCGTGACCGGGCCGGTGTCGAAGGCACAGCTCTACCAGATCGGGTTCGTGTATCCGGGGCAGACCGAGTTCATTTCCGAGCGGTGCGGAATCGCGCCGGAGAATGCGGTGATGATGCTCGCCGGGCCGACGCTTCGGGTGGTGCCGATCACGACGCACGTGCCGCTCGCCGCGGTGTCCGAGATGCTGACGATCGAACTGATCGTGGCGAAGGCGCGGGCGACCGCGCGCGGTCTGGCGGTAAATTTCGGGATCGTCGCGCCGCGGCTTGCCTTTGCCGGGTTCAATCCGCACGCCGGCGAGAGCGGGGCGATCGGTCGCGAGGAGATCGAGGTGATGATCCCCGCGATCGAGCAATTGCGCGCCGAGGGGATCGACGCGACCGGGCCGTTCGCGGCGGACACGATGTTCCATCCGAGGGCGCGGGCGCGGTACGATGCGGCGATGTGCTGCTATCACGATCAGGCGCTGGTGCCGCTCAAGACGCTGCATTTCGACGAGGGGGTCAACATCACGCTGGGCCTGCCAGTGGTACGGACGTCGCCCGACCACGGCACCGCATTCGATCTGGCGGGACAGGATCGCGCCGAGCCGGGCGCGACGATCGCGGCGATCGCGATGGCGGGCGAGGCGGCGACGCGGCGGATGCGCTGCGGGAAGGTGGCGTGACGGTGCGCGAGCCGGCGGTGCCGCTGCCGCCGTTGCGGGAAGTGATCGCGCGGCACGGGCTGGCGGCGTCGAAGGCGCTGGGGCAGAATTTCCTGTTCGATGCGCAGCTGCTCGACCGGATCGCACGGGTGCCGGGGGATCTCGCCGATGCGGAAGTGCTGGAGATCGGGCCCGGGCCGGGGGGATTGACGCGGGCGCTGCTGGGACGGGGTGCACGGGTGATCGCGATCGAGCGGGATCATCGCTGCATCCCGGCGCTGGGCGAACTGGGCGAGGCCTTCCCGGACCGGCTGGCGGTGATCGAGGGCGACGCACTGGAGGTGGATGCCGCGGCGTTGTTCGCGGGGCAACCGCGGATCGTCGCGAACCTGCCGTACAACGTCGGCACCGCGCTGCTGGTGCGGTGGCTGTCGGCGGAGTGGATGCCGTGGTGGCGGAGCCTGACGCTGATGTTCCAGCGCGAGGTGGCGGACCGGATCGTCGCGAAGGCCGGGGACGACGCTTACGGCCGGCTGGCGGTGCTGGCGCAGTGGCGATCGACCGCGCGGCTGGCGATGCCGGTGCACCGGTCCGCGTTCACCCCGCCGCCCAAGGTGATGTCCGCCGTGGTGCATATCGAACCGGTCGAAGCGCCCAAAGGCGTGCGGCTGGCGACGCTGGAGCGGGTGACCGCGGCGGCGTTCGGGCAGCGGCGCAAGATGCTGCGGCAGAGCCTGCGCGGGGTGCCGGGGGCGTTGGCGGCACTGGAGGCATTGGGGATCGAGGCGACGCGGCGGGCGGAGACGGTGTCGGTCGACGAGTTCGTCGCGGTGGCGCGGGTTCTGGGGTAAGCCAGAGGAACGGCAACACCCTTCGACTGCCTGCCAAGGCAGGCGCTCAGGACGGGCTTCGACAGGCTCAGTGCGAACGGACGTTGTTGGTGCCCCGCCCTATTCCTTCGCGGTGGTCGGCTTGGCGGGGACGACCGAGGCGGTCGCGACCGGCGGGGGTCCCTTGGCGATCGTGGCGGCGAGCGAGGTGGCCTGCGGACACGCGCCCTTGCAGAGCGTCTTGATCCTCGCGAGGTTTTCCTTCGCGCGGATCACGGCGCCTTTGGCGACAAGCGCTTCCCCCTGCCCTTCGAGCGCGACGACGTCGTTGGGTTCGAGGAGCAGCGCCTCGCGGTAGAGACGGATCGCTTTGCCGGGGAGCTGGCGCGCCTCGGCGACCTGCGCGAGCGCGACGAACGCCTGGCGGTTGCGCGGATCGACCGCGACCGCGGTTTCGAGCATGTCGGTCGCGCCGTCGAGATTGCCCGCGGCTTTCGCGGCGCGGCCTTCCGCAAGCAGCGCCATCGACTTCGCGTCGATCTGGTCGTCGGGACGCTGCCCCTGTAGCGAGGTGGAGATCGACACCAGCGCCAGCGATAGGGCGACAGCGACGGAGGTATAACGCATGATCGGCTCCAGTTTCGGCACGATATCAGTCGGCTATCATGGCGCGCGCAGCCGCGCGACAAAAAAGCCGTCGGTGGCGTCGTGCGCGGGGGTGAGGCGCAGGCCCGCGCCACGCGGACGGCCGGCGGGGAGCGCCAGCGGCTCGGCCTGCCAGGTCGGATGATCGGCGAGGAACTGCGCCACCTGCCCCGCGCCCTCGTCGTCGAGGAGCGAGCAGACGATGTAGACGAGCGCGCCACCCGGCCGGACGAGCGGGCGCGCGATGTTGAGGACGTGGCGCTGCGTCTCGACGAAGCGCGCGATCCGGCGCGGATCGAGCCGCCAGCGCGCCTCCGGGTTGCGCCGCCACGTGCCGGTGCCGGAGCACGGCGCATCAATCAGCACGGTATCTGCCCTGCCCTGCCAGTCCGCGAGCGCCGCGGCTTCCTGCGCGGGGTTGAGGAGGCGGGGCTCGACGATCGAGACGCCGGCCTTGCGCGCGCGGGGTTCGAGCCGCGACAGGCGCGCGCGATCGATGTCGCAGGCGAGGATCGCGCCGGTATCGTCCATCGTCGCGGCAAGCGACAGCGTCTTGCCCCCCGCGCCTGCACACAGGTCGACGATCGACTGGCCCGGCTTCGCCTGCGCGGCCATCGTGACGATCTGGCTGCCCGCGTCCTGCACCTCGACCTGACCTGCGAACGGATCGACATTGGTGCCGGCGGGCAGGCGCAGCGCGTCGGGGAGGCCCGCGATCGGCTCCGCACCGGGGATGTCGAGATCGGCCTCGACGCGGCGATTGACGCGCACGTCGAGCGGCGCGCGTTCGATCAGCGCGGGAAGCTCGTCGCCGTCGATGCCCGAAGCGGCGAGGACCTTGAGCAGCGCGGGCGGCGCGATGCCTGCGGTCGCGACGGGTTCGCCCGCAGTGATGGGAGCGGGGCACATCGGCGCGCCGTCGAAGGTCTTGGCGAGCGCCGCGTCGTCGCGCGCGAGGCCGACGAGCGCGGAGCGCCCGGTTGGCGGCGCGCTGCCCGCGCGGCGGATCGCGGCGTAGACGAGCTCGCGGATCGCGCGGCGGTCCTTCGAGCCGGCGTAGCGGCGGGTCGAGAAATAGCGCGCGATGATCGTGTCGGCGGCGGCACCGCCGTCACGGGCGGCGACGACGATCGCCTCGAGCAGGTCGATCGCGGCTTGCGAGCGGGCGCCGGGGGTCATGCGCGGAAGGTCGCAAAAGGCGCACCAAGCGGGCGGAAGTTGCCGAAGTTGTCACTACGTCGCGGTGAAAATGCGGGTCGCGATGAAAATGCGGCGAACCGAGTGGCACGCGCTCTGCCCGTTCGGGCTGAGCCTGTCGAAGCCGTGCCCTCCCTCTTTTGCGTCGGAAAGAAGAAAAGCAGCACCCTTCGACTGCCTGCCTGCGGCAGTCGCTCAGGACAGGCTTCGACAAGCTCAGTGCGAACGGGGTTGGGGGGCGAAAAACCGGATATAGCGGCGGATACGATGGTCATCCCCCCGCCCTGACAGAAAGCGGCCGCATAGGACAGGTCAGCGCGTGGGATAGTTGGGCGCCTCGCGGGTGATCGTGACGTCGTGAACGTGGCTTTCGGTGAGGCCGGCGCCGGTGATCTGGACGAAGCGGGCGCGTTCGCGCAGCGCTTCGAGCGTGGCGGAGCCGGTATAGCCCATCGCCGCCTTGATGCCGCCGACGAGCTGATGGATCACGTCGCGCGCGGGGCCCTTGAACGCGACCTGCCCCTCGATCCCCTCGGGGACGAGCTTCAACTGATCCTTGATGTCGCCCTGGAAATAGCGGTCCGCGGAGCCGCGGCCCATCGCGCCGACCGACCCCATGCCGCGATAGGATTTGTACGCGCGGCCCTGGTAGAGGAACGTCTCGCCCGGCGCTTCCTCGGTGCCGGCGAGCAGTGAGCCGACCATGCAGGTCGAGGCGCCGGCGGCGAGCGCCTTGGCGAGATCGCCCGAGGTGCGAAGGCCGCCGTCGGCGATCACGGGGACGCCGGCCTTGAGGCCCGCCTCGGCGCAGTCCATCACTGCGGTGAGCTGCGGCACGCCGACGCCCGCGACGACGCGGGTGGTGCAGATCGAGCCGGGGCCGATGCCGACCTTCACGCCGTCCGCGCCCGAGCCGATCAGCGCGCGGGTGGCCTCCGCGGTCGCGACGTTGCCCGCGATGACCTGGACCGAGTTGGACAGCCGCTTCACACGCTCGACCGCGCGGCCGACGTCGCGGTTGTGGCCGTGCGCGGTATCGATGACGATCAGATCGCATTCGGCGTCGACCAGCGCCTCGGTCCGCTCGAACCCCTTGTCGCCGACGGTGGTGGCGGCGGCGACGCGGAGGCGGCCGGCGCCGTCCTTGGTCGCATCCGGGTAGGTGACGGCCTTCTCGATATCCTTGACGGTGATGAGGCCGACGCAGCGATAGGCATCGTCGACGACGAGAAGCTTCTCGATCCGGCGCTGGTGGAGCAGACGGCGCGCCTCCTCCTGCCCGACGCCGACCGACACGGTGGCGAGGTTTTCGTGCGTCATCAGCTCGGCGACGGGCTGGCGCGGATTGCCGGCGAATCGGACGTCGCGGTTGGTGAGGATGCCGACGAGCTTGCCGTCGCGCTCGACCACCGGGATGCCGCTGATCCGGTTGGCGGCCATCAGCGCCTGCGCATCGCCGAGCGTCGCATCGGGGGCGATCGTGATCGGGTTGACGACCATGCCGCTTTCGAACCGCTTGACCATCCGGACCGCGGCGACCTGTTCCTCGATGGTCAGGTTGCGGTGGAGGACGCCCATCCCGCCGAGCTGCGCCATGACGATCGCCATGTCCGATTCGGTGACGGTGTCCATCGCGGACGACAGGATCGGGATGTTGAGCGCGATGCCCTTCGTCACGAACGTCCGCGTGTCGGCGGCGCTGGGCAGGACGTCGGACTCGCCGGGCTGGAGCAGCACGTCGTCGAAGGTGAGGCCGAGGCGAATGTCCATGGGGTGCCGTATCCGGGTGAGAGCGCAGGAGTGGCGGGCCATGTAACCAAGTCGCGGGTGCGGCGCTAGGGCGGGATGCGCGTGGCCCCTACCCGGTGCGTCAGGTCGCTGCTACACTGGGGTCATGTTCCCCTGGGGTATCGATGCCATGCTGACGATTGCGGCCATCCTCGTGCTGGCGCTGGTGCTGCTGTACCTGTTCACGAGCATCAAGATCGTGCGGCAGGGCTATCGCTACACGATCGAGCATTTCGGACGGTACACGACGACCGCGGCGCCGGGGTTCAATTTCTATCCCGCCTTCTTCTACCGTGTCGGCCGCAAGGTGAACATGATGGAGCAGGTGATCGATATCCCGGGGCAGGAGATCATCACCAAGGACAATGCGATGATCTCGACCGACGGGGTCGTGTTCTTCCAGGTGCTCGATGCGGCGAAGGCGGCGTACGAGGTGAGCGACCTGTACGTCGCGCTGTTGCAGCTGACGACGACCAACCTGCGGACCGTGATGGGATCGATGGACCTCGACGAGACGCTGTCGAAGCGCGACGAGATCAACGCCCGGCTGCTCAACGTCGTCGATCATGCGACGACACCGTGGGGGGTGAAGATCACCCGCGTCGAGATCAAGGACATCCGCCCGCCCGCGGACATCGTCAACGCGATGGGCCGGCAGATGAAGGCGGAACGCGAGAAGCGCGCCAACATCCTCGAGGCGGAGGGCACGCGCGCCTCCGAGATCCTGCGCGCCGAGGGGCAGAAGCAGGCGCGGATCCTCGAGGCAGAGGGGCGGCGCGAGTCGGCGTTCCGCGACTCCGAGGCGCGCGAGCGCGCGGCGGTCGCGGAGGCCGAGGCGACGCGCGTCGTGTCCGACGCGATCGCGCAGGGGGGCACGCAGGCGATCAACTATTTCGTCGCGCAGAAATATGTCGAGGCGATCGGCAAGTTCGCGACATCACCCAACGCCAAGACGATCCTGTTCCCCGTCGAGGCGACGCAGCTGATGGGGACGCTGGGCGGGATCGGCGAGCTGGCGAAGGACGCGCTGGCGCCGCATCTGGGGCAGTCGGGCAAGCCATCGGTCGCGCAGGTGTCGACGCCGCGGGTGAAGGGGCCGGATCAGGCGTGACGATCGACCTGTTCACCTCCGCCGGGGTGCTGTGGATCCTGGCGGCGCTGGTGCTGGGGATCGCGGAGCTGGCGGTGCCGGGGGTGTTTCTGATCTTTCTTGCGCTGGCTGCGGGCGTCACGGGGCTGGCGACGCTGGCGATGCCCGAGTTGCCGCTCGTCGCGCAGCTGGGATCGTTCGCGGCGTGGAGCGTGGTGGCGGTGCTGGCGGGGCGACGCTGGTATGGCGACTTTCCGGTGAAGACGACCGATCCGCTGCTCAACGACCGCGCGGCGCGGATGATCGGCAGCGTGGTGCAAGTCGCGACCGCGATCGAGCATGGCAGCGGGCGCGTGACGGTGGGCGATTCGACCTGGCCGGCACGTGGGCCTGAAGCGGCGGTGGGCGTGGAGGTGCGGGTAATCGCGGTCGACGGCGCGACTTTGGTGGTCGAGCCGGTCGATCAGACGCGGTCGAGCGCGGCATCCCAGACATAGCCGCGGTAGCGGCTGGTGATGCGGATCGACCAGCCCGCGCCGGGCGTGGCGGCGCGGACCGCGTCGGCCAGATCGGCGCGCGGAGTGACGTGGAAGCGCGCGAGCCATGCCGTAAGGATCATGCGCCAGAGGCGGGGGAGCCGCTCCTGCTGGCCGAAATCGACGATGGATACGCGACCGCCGGGGGCAAGGGCGGCGGCCGCGCAGGCGAGCGCGCCGCGCCAGTCGGGGATCATCGACAGCGTGTAGCTGAGCATCACGCGATCGAACCCGGCGATACCGAACAGCACCTGCGCGTCGAACGCGGTCGCGTCGCCCTGTCGTAGCAGAATACGGTCGGAGAGCCCTGCCCGCGCGACCTGCGCGCGCGCGGTGGCGAGCATGGCCTCCGAGATGTCGAGGCCGTGGAAGCGCGCGTCGGGCCAGCGCCGCGCGGCCGCGATCAGGTTGCGCGCGGTGCCGCAGCCCACCTCCAGCACCGTGCCGCCGGGCGGGGGCGCGAGGTCGCGGATCAGGCGGTCGCGGCCGAGCAGATAATATTTCCGGGTCGCGTCGTAGAGATGGCGCTGGAACGCGTAGTTGCGGTCCATCCGCGCGGCGTGGGCTGCGTCGGTCAGGCGACGTCCTCCAGCACGTAGAGATGGACGCCGCCATAGATCGCGGACCGGTCGCGCGCGGTGTGGCCACGCGATGCCTCCGCCTCGTAGCGCCAGCGCGACAGGATCTCGGCGGGGACGCGGCCGGGGAGGATCGTCGCATCGCCCGCGGTACGGAAGAGAACGCGCGCGCCGGGGCGGGCGGTGCGCGTGATCTGGCGCCACAGCGCGATCAGCTGCGCGTCGGTCATCCAGTCCTGCGCGTCGAGCAGGACGTAGCGGTCGCGCGAGGCGTCGGGGCAGGTCGCGAGATAGTCGCCGAAATTGACGTGGCGAACCTCGACGCGATCGGCGCGGGCGACGATGGCGTCATGATGTGCGCGCTGGAGATATGGCGGCAGCGACGCGGCGGGCCCTTCGCCATAGCCGCGGCCGAACGCCTGCCACGCGAAGTAGTTGTCGCGGATGTCGAAGTCGCAGGCGAGCTTTTCGAGTCGCTGTCGCAGGACGGTGGCCATCTTCGCCTCGCCTGCGAGCTCGTCGAACTGCGCGGGCGGGATGCCGAGGCCGAAGAGCGAGGCGGGTTGGTCGGTGAGCCAGCGGACGAAGGCCCGATCGAAGACCGGCGACATCTCGGCCGCGAAGATCGCGCGCTGCTCCTCGATCGAGGTCGCCGCGAGGATGCGCCGCGGATCGACACCGTTGGCGCGCGCGAGCAGGTGCGCTGCGCCGATGAACCGCCCGAGCAGACCGCGCTTGTGGACGCCGTGCGCGAACCCGCCGATCCGGCGACGACCGATCAGGTCCCTGCCCTCCCAGTAGCGCCGCGTAACGTCGTCGAGATGTGGGCGGACGTGGTCGCGATAGGCGGCGAGGTTCGCGCGCGAGGCAGCGTGGCCGAAGAAGCGGTGGAACGCGTCGTGATCGGGGAGATGTCGCGCGGCGGCGAGCTTCAGCCGGTTGAGCGCGACGTGCGCGGTGTTGAGATCGACCGCGGTGATCGCGCGCGGGTTCGCGGTCAGATAGGACAGCACGTTGCAGCCCCCCGACGCGATCGTGACGACGTGGCTGTCGGGTTCGATCGCCAGCGCCTCCATATCGACGACCGGGTCCTCCCAGATCTGCGCATAGACGAGGCCGCGGAACGCGAAGGTGAAGGCACGTTCGAGCAGACCCTGCTTCGACAGCTGATCGTGGCGGTGGACGGCGTCGCGGACCGCGGCGTGCTGGGTCATTTGGAGTCGCTCCGGTGGGCGTTGCCGGGGCGGTAGCGGGGGGTGGTGACGGTCGCGTGACGGGGGTGTGATGGTTCGGGGACTCGGGCGCTGTCGGCCGTTCGTGCTGAGCCTAGCGATCTTGCCTGGAGAATTACTTCGACAAGCCCAGTGCGAGCGGAAAAATTCGGGGCACCGCTTTGCCACTTCGTCACCCCGGGCTTGACCCGGGGTCCCGCTTCTTTCGGCACGACTGGATGGAAGCGGGATCCCGGATCAAGTCCGGGATGACGGTGGCGGGATCAGGCCGGCTCGGGAGTGCGCACCGAAACCTTGGGCGCGGACCGGCGGACGCCTTCGTCGACGTGATCGGCGAACTGCGCGAAATTGTCGACGAACAGGTCGACGAGCTTTGCCGCCGTGGCGTCATAGGCGGCAGTGTCCGCCCAGGTGCTGCGCGGATCGAGGATCGCGGTGTCGACGCCGGGGACCGCGACGGGCACCTGGAAGCCGAAATTGGGATCGGTGCGGAACTCGACGTCCTTGAGGCTGCCGTCGAGCGCGGCGTTGAGGAGCGCGCGGGTGGCCTTGATCGGCATGCGGTTGCCGGTGCCGTACTTGCCGCCGGTCCAGCCGGTGTTGACCAGCCAGCAATCGACCCCGCCCTTCGCGATCCGCTCCTTGAGCAGATTGCCGTAGATCGACGGGTGACGCGGCATGAAGGGCGCGCCGAAACAGGTCGAGAAGGTGGCGTCGGGCTCGGTCACGCCGATCTCGGTGCCCGCGACCCGCGCGGTGTAGCCCGACAGGAAATGGTACATCGCCTGATCGGGGGTGAGCTTCGCGATCGGGGGCAACACGCCGTAGGCGTCGGCAGTGAGCATCACGATGTTCTTCGGCACGCCGCCCATATTCTCGTCGGAGGCGTTGGGAATGAAGTCGATCGGATAGGCGCCGCGGCTGTTCTCCGCGAGGCTGTTGTCGTCGAGGTCGAGCTGGCGCGTCACCGGGTCCATCACGACGTTCTCGAGCACGGTGCCGAAGCGCTTGGTGGTCGCGAAGATTTCGGGTTCGGCGTCGGCCGATAGGCGGATCATCTTGGCGTAGCAGCCGCCTTCGAAATTGAAGACCGCGGTGTCGGACCAGCCATGCTCGTCATCGCCGATCAGCGTGCGCGTGGCATCGGCGCTCAGCGTCGTCTTGCCGGTGCCCGACAGCCCGAAGAACACCGCCGTCGATCCGTCGGCGCCCATGTTGGCGGAGCAGTGCATCGGCATCACGCGGTTCACGGGCAGCAGATAGTTGAGCAGGCCGAAGACCGACTTCTTCATCTCGCCGGCATATTTCGTGCCGCCGATCAGGATCAGCTTCTGCGTGAAGTTCACCGCGATCACCGTCTCGCTGCGGGTGCCGTGGCGCAGCGGATCGGCGCGGAACGTCGGCAGGTCGACGATCGTGTATTCGGCGTCGAAGCCCTTGAGCTCATGCTCCTCGGGACGGACGAGCATCGTGCGGATGAACAGGTTGTGCCACGCGAGCTCGGTGACGACGCGCACGCGGACGCGGTGATCGGGCTGCGATCCACCGAACAGATCCTGGACGTACAGGTCCTCCTTGTCGCGCAGCGCAGCGAAGAAATCCTCCTTCAGCGCGTCGAAATGCGCGGGCTCCATCGCCTTGTTGGACTTGCCCCACCAGACGGTGGCGTCGGTTTCGGCATCGCGGACGATATACTTGTCCTGCGCGCTGCGGCCGGTGTGCTGCCCGGTTTCGACCACCAGCGGCCCGTCGGCGCTCAGCTTGCCCTCGCCGCGCGCCACCGCGGTTTCGATGAGGCGCGCGGTCACCAGGTTCCAGTGCAGCGTCGCGCGGGTTTCGATACCCTGCCGGTCCAGGCCGGCATCCGGAATTCGCTCGTTCAAGTCCCCAATCCTTTCGTTATTTTTATTGCCGCATACGTATGCGATCCTTGTGGACTGCGCATATCCGGCGGGCCGTGCACGGTCAAATGCGGGACCTGCGTTCGAAAGCGAGCATTGAGCGGCCCCGCGCTTTGGACTAACCGGGGGCGGACATGACGACGCCAGACCCGATCCCCGGGCCGATCCGATGACGGCCACCATCGCGCTGGTCGACGACGACCGCAACATCCTGACCTCGGTGTCGATCCACCTCCAGAACGAGGGGTTCCTGACGCGCGTCTATTCGGACGGCGAGACGGCGCTGAAGGCGCTGGTCGACAATCCGCCCGATCTCGCGATCTTCGACATCAAGATGCCGCGGATGGACGGGCTGGAGCTGCTGCGCCGCCTGCGCGAGAAGAGCCAGATCCCGGTGATCTTCCTGACCAGCAAGGACGACGAGCTGGACGAGGCGCTGGGGCTGGCGATGGGGGCGGACGACTATATCGCCAAGCCGTTCTCGCCGCGGCTGCTGATCGCACGCGTGCGCGCGATCCTGCGCCGCGCCGAGCCGGTCGCGGCGGCGGAGGAGGGCGCGGAGCCGGTGCAGGGGCCCCTCACCCGCGGCCGCCTGACGATGGATCCGGCGCGGCACCGCGTGACATGGGGCGACGCGCCGGTGACGCTGACCGTCACCGAATTCATGATCCTGGAGACGCTGGCGCAGCGCCCCGGCATCGTGAAGACGCGCAACCAGCTGATGGACGCCGCGTACCAGGACGACATCTATGTCGACGATCGCACGATCGATTCGCACATCAAGCGCGTCCGCCGCAAATTCCGCGAGGTCGACTCCGAGTTCGACTCGATCGAAACGCTGTATGGCGCCGGTTATCGATTCTCCGAGGAATGACGCCGGCGACCTGACGCTGCGCTGGTCGGGCCGGGTTTCGCTGACGTGGCGGATCCTGGCGGTGAACATCTTCGCTCTGCTGCTGCTGGCGGGCGGGTTCTTCTACCTCGATTCGTATCGAAGCCGAATCCTCGATTCACGCACTGCGCAGGCGGGGCGCGAGGTGCGGCTGGTGGCGGAGGCGCTGGGGAGCGTGGCGACCGACGAACGCGACGCGCTGATCCTGCGGCTGGCGCGCGACACCGCGTCGCGAATCCGGATCTATGGCCCGGACGGCGCGGTGGTGGTCGACAGCCGGTCGCTGGGGTTGCGCAACGTGGTGCTCGCCGACCCCGATCGCGAAGACCTGGGACAGGACATCGCGCGGTTCCTCGACGCGGTCATCGACACCGTCGTCGGTGCGCCACGCCCGCCGCTGTACCGCGAGCGGCGCAGCGACGAGACGTGGCCGGACCTCGCCACCGTCCGGCGCGACGGCGGGACGGCGACGACGGTATGGCGCGCGCCCGATCGAACGCCGATCATCACCGCCGCCGCGGCGCTGTCCGCGGGCGGCGCCGTCATGACGACCGCCAATGCGCGCGACATCACGCAGACGGTGCGGGTCGAGCGGTTCCGGCTGGGCGTGGTGCTTGGCGTCGTCACGCTCGTCTCGGTGCTGCTGTCGCTGTTCCTGGCGCGGACGATCGTGCGGCCGCTGCGCCGGCTGGTCCGCGCCGCGGTGCGGGTGCGGCTGGGCCGCGCACGCGAAGTGGTGGTGCCGCGGCTGCCCGACCGGCGCGACGAGCTGGGGATGCTGGCGCGTGCGCTGTCGGACATGAGCCTGGCGCTGCGTGCGCGGATCGACGCGACCGAGAGCTTCGCCGCCGACCTGGCGCACGAACTGAAGAACCCCCTCGCCTCGCTGCGTTCCGCGACCGAGGGGCTGGGGATGGTCCGCGATCCCGCGCAGCAGGCAGCGCTGCTGGCGATCGTACGGGACGACGTCCACCGGCTCGACCGGCTCATCAGCGACATTTCGGAGGCGTCGCGACTCGACGCCCAGCTGAGCCGCGCGAGCTTCGAGCCGGTCGACGTCGCGCAACTGCTCGACGGGCTGCTCGCGCAGCGCGCGGTGCGCGGCGTCGCGCGGGGAATCCGGATCCGGTTCGACCAGCGCCCCGCCGACGCACCCGTCGTCTCCGCGGAGGGTGCGCGGCTGGAACGGGTGTTCGAGAACCTGATCGACAACGCGATTTCCTTTTCCCCCGATGGCGGCACGATCGCGGTATCGCTGCGGCGTGAGGGACGCGAGCTGGTGGTGCGCGTGGAAGACGAAGGGCCCGGTGTGCCGGAGAGCGAGCGCGAGGCGGTGTTCCGCCGCTTCCAGTCGATCCGGCCGACCGAGGAGGCGTTCGGGCAGCATTCCGGGCTGGGCCTCGCCATTGCACGGACGATCGTCGAGGCGCATCAGGGCACGATCGGCGTCGAATCGCGCGAGGACCGACTGAGCGGCGCCCGGTTCGTCGTCCGCCTGCCGTTGATCGATGGCCATCAGGAAAGGATTTCGTGACCGCGCCGACCTCCGAGACCGTTCATGCCACGACCGTCGCGATCGGCGGGCGCGGCGTGGTGATTGCGGGTGCGTCGGGGGCGGGCAAGTCCGACCTGGCACTGCGGTTGATCGATCGCGGGGCGATCCTGGTCGCGGACGACTATACGATGCTGCGTGACGACGACGGACTTCGCGCGTTCGCGCCGGAGCGGATCGCAGGGCGGATCGAGGTGCGTGGGCTGGGCATCGTCGCGATGCCGCATGTCGAGGGCGTGCCGGTCGCGCTGGCGGTACGGTTGTCTCGGGAGATCGAGCGGATGCCCGACGCCGCGATGCGCGTGCTGGCCGGGGTCGCGGTGCCCGAAATCGCGATCGATGCGCGCGCGGCGTCGGCGCCGATCACGGTCGAACTGTCCCTGAAGGCGCTCGCGGCATGAGCGCCCCGACCGAGATCCTGCTCGTCACCGGCATGTCGGGCGCGGGCAAGTCGACGGTGCTCAAGACGCTGGAGGATCTGGGCTGGGAGGTGGTCGACAACCTGCCGCTGCCGCTGCTCGACCGGCTGCTGTCCGCGCCGCCTGCGGAAGGGGTGGGCGACGTCGCGCGCCCGCTGGCGCTGGGGATCGGGGCGCGGACGCGGGGGTTCGATCCGGGGCATGTCGTCGAGCGGATCAAGGCGCTGCGCGAGCGCCACGGCTACGACGTCGGCACGCTGTTCCTCAATTGTGCGGGGGTCGAGCTCGAGCGGCGTTATGCCGAGACGCGGCGGCGGCACCCGCTGGCGCTCGACCGGCCCGCGGCGGACGGGATCGCGCGCGAACGCGAGCTGCTTGCCCCGCTCCACGCCTGGGCGAACCGCGTGATCGATACGACGAGCCTGGGCGCGAACGACCTCGCGCAGCAGATCCGCGCGCTGTTTGCGGGCGATGCGCCGACGGGCACGACGCTGTCGGTGATGTCGTTCGGCTATTCACGCGGCGTGCCGCGCGACGCGGACTTGATGTTCGACATGCGGTTCCTGCGCAACCCGCACTGGGACGCAGCGCTGCGCCCGGGCACCGGGCTGGACGCCGACGTCGCCGCCTATGTCGCGGCCGATCCGGCGTACGAGGCGGCGGTGGCGCAGATCGAATCGCTGCTGCTGCTGTTGCTCCCGCGCTATGCCGCCGAGGGGAAAGCGTATGTAACGGTCGCGTTCGGCTGTACCGGGGGGAGACATCGCTCGGTCCATGTCGCCGATCGGGTGGCGCGGCGGTTGCGCGACGCGGCTTTTTCGCCCACGGTCACGCATCGGGATCTGGCGGCGGCACCGCAGGACTCGCTGGAACGATCGCCGCTGCGGCCGCCGCTGAAACTGCCCCTTCACGACTTGGACACGGAACGCACCCAACGATGATCGGCCTGGTACTGGTGACCCACGGTCGGCTGGCCGACGAATTCGTGCGGGCATGGGAACATGTCGTCGGCCCGCAGCAGCATGTCGGCACCGTCGCGATCGGCCCCGACGACGACATGGAAGCGCGCCGCGCGGATATCGCCGCCGCGATCACGGCCGCCGACACGGGGCGTGGCGTGATCGTACTGACCGACCTGTTCGGGGGCACGCCCTCCAACCTCGCCATCTCGCTGATGGAGCGCGGGCGCGTCGAGGTGATCGCGGGCATCAACCTGCCGATGCTGATCCGGCTGGAATCGGCGCGCAAGGCGATGACCGTCGTCGCCGCGGTGGCCGCCGCACGCGAGGCGGGGCGGAAATATATCTCGGTGGCGTCCGAGGTGTTGGGCGAGGCGGCGGCGTGAGCGCGGTGACCCGCGAGGTGCTGGTCGCCAACCGGCGCGGGCTGCACGCACGCGCGAGTGCCAAGTTCGTGACGCTGGCCGCGACGCAGCCGACCGAGGTGCAGGTCGCCAAGGTCGGCGCACAGGACGGCGCGGTGACGGGGACGTCGATCATGGGGCTGATGATGCTGGGCGCCGCGATGGGCGACACGATCTCGATCAGCGCAACCGGCGACGGTGCGGACGCGGCGGTCGCGGCGCTGTGCGGGCTGGTCGAGGCGAAGTTCGGCGAGGATTGAGGGTGCAAGCGCCGTGGCTAAGCGGCGGCGTCGGTCGCGGCTGTGGCCGCGCCGGCCGTGCGCATCGTTTTTGCCTTGCGCTAGCCGTCGGCTAGCGCAAAGGCGCGATGCGCAATGCCCCGCGAAATCACCGCCTTCTCCAATCCGCTCGTCAAGCATGTCCGCGACCTGCGCGACAAGCGGCACCGGCGCGCGGCACGCCAGTTCCTCGCGGAGGGGTTGCGGATCCTGACCGAGGCCAAGGACAGCGGCCGGCTGCCGCGGATCCTGTTCTATGCGGCGGCGAGCGCGGGGCATCCGCTGGTCCATGCGCTGTCATTCGCGGTGGAGACTGCGGGCGGCGATTCGATCCAGACGACACCCGACATCCTGTCGAAGCTGTCGGGCAAGGACAATCCGCAGGCGGTCGTCGGGGTGTTCGACGAGTTCGGGGTGTCGCTGGAGGATCTCGACCGGTCGCGGTCGGGGATCTGGCTGGTGGCGGAGCGGCTGCGCGATCCGGGCAATCTGGGAACGATCCTTCGGACCGGCGACGCGGTGGGCGCGGGCGGGCTGATCCTGATCGACGAGTGCGTCGACCCCTTCTCGGTCGAGGCGGTGCGCGCGAGCATGGGCGCGCTGTTCACGGTGCCGGTGGTGAAGAGCGACTGGGCGCCGTTCCTGTCGTGGCTACGTAGCGGGCCGGGGATGCTCGTCGGGCTCAGCCTCGATACCGAGGTCGGCTATCGCGACCTGCCCTACCCCGCGCCGACCTTCCTGCTGACGGGCAACGAGGCGCAGGGCTTGCCGCCGGAATACGAGGCGGCGTGCGACAGGCTGGTGAAGATGCCGATGCTGGGCAAGGCGGACAGCCTGAATGCCGCAGTCGCGACCGCGGTGATGGCGTATGAAGTGCTGGCCAGCCAGCGCTGACATCCGCGGTTCAGGGTGGACGCGCTAGGCGTCGCGGCCATGAAGATGCTGCTCCTCGCCCTGCCCGCCCTTGCCGCCGCCACCCCTGCGGTGGGGCAGTCCGCCCCCTATCGCGCACTCGGGACCGAGCCGTTCTGGTCGCTGCGGATCGACGATTCGACGATCCGCCTCGACGAGGTCGGGCGCGATCCAGTGGTCATTGCCGCGCCGGTGCCGCGGCCGACGTTCAACGGGCGTCGCTATGAGACGGTCGGTCTCTCGGTCGATATCACGCGGACGCCGTGCAGCGACGGGATGAGCGACCGGCGCTTTCCCGAGACGGTCACGGTCCAGACCGGGCGACGGACGTTGCGCGGGTGCGGCGGCGTGCCGGTCGGCGGCGCAGCCGCGGCGGTCCGGCTGACCGATACGCGGTGGACGATCGCGGCGCTCGACGGACGGTCCGTGACGCTCGATCGGCCGACCGAGATTGCGTTCACTGGTGCACGGATCGGGGGCAATGTGGGGTGCAACCGGTTCGGCGGGGAGTATGCGCTGACCGGTAAGCGGCTGACGACTCGCGGGGTTTTCGCGACGCGGATGGCGTGCCCGGGCGAGGCGATGCGCATCGAGACGCGGGTATTGGCGCTGCTCGATCAGCCGCTGACGGTGACCGCGCCCGGCCGCGATACGCTGGTGCTGGCGGGCGGCGGTGGGACGGTGGTGTTGAAGCGGGTGCGGTGACGGGGTGGTCGTGCGTCATGCCAGCGAAAGCTGGGATCGCTGGGTTTGAGAGTGCGGCCTCGAGGCGAGCGATCCCAGCTTTCGCTGGGATGACGAGTCATTCCGCCGGGGGGTCATTCCGCTGCGTCGGCGCTGGCCTCGACCAGCTTGGTGAGCGTTCGCGCACTTTGCTCGCCGACCGGGGGCGATTCGATCGCCTTGCCCGCGGTGTCGATGTTGAGCGTCTCGAAACGGCGCGCGCTGGTCAGAACCTGCGATTCGAGGCTACCAACGAACTGGTTGTACGCGGTCATCGCGGTATCGAGGTTGCGGCCGAGCCTGGCGACATGCCCGCCCATCACCGCGAGCCGGGAATAGAGCTCCTTGCCGAGCAGGCCGATCGCGCGCGCTTCCTTGGCGAGCATCTCCTGCCGCCAGACCGCTGCGACCGTCCGCGCGATCGCGATCAGGTTCGTCGGCGTCGCGAGCAGGACACGCTTGTCGAACGCGAAGTCCCAAAGCGTGGGGTCGTTCTCGAGCGCGGCGGAGAGGAAATGCTCGCCGGGGACGAACATGATGACGTAATCCGGCGCGTCCTCGAACTGGCTCCAATAGGCCTTGTTGCCGAGGCCGTTGACGTGCGCGCGCATCGCGGCTGCGTGCGCGGCGAGCCCGATCTGGCGCTCCCCCTCGTCGACCGCGCCGAACGCATCCTGATAGGCGTTGAGCGACACCTTGGCGTCGATGACGAGCGCCTTGCCGCCGGGGACGCGCACGATCACGTCGGGGCGGAAGCGACCGCCCTCCCCGTCCGCGACCGACACCTCGGTCTGGAAATCGGCGTGCTCGCTGAGGCCGCACGATTCGAGGACGTTGCGGAGCTGTTGTTCGCCCCAGCGCCCGCGCGCCTTGGGCGCGTTGCGCAGCGCGTTGACGAGCTTGGCGGCCTCGCCAGAGACGCGCTCCTGCCCGATCCGCATCATCTCGATCTGGCCCTTGAGCTCGCCGAACGCATCGCGGCGCTCCGCCTCGACCTTGGCGACGCCTTCCTCGTAGCGGTGGAGGCGTTCGCTGACGGGCTGGAGCATCGCCTTGAGGTTCTGGCCCGCGACCTCCTCTGACTGGCGGAAGCGCGCGTCGGCGCGTTCGAGGAATTGCGCCTGTGCGGTTTCCAGGGCCTTGGCGGCGGCGGCGCCGAACTGCTGCGTCATCGCCTCGCGGGCGTCATTGAGCTGGCGCAGCGTCGCCTCGTGCGCGCGCTGGCGTTCGTCGGCACCGGCGCGGAGACTCGCGACTTCCTGCATCGCCTCGTTGCGTTCGCGCTCGACCGCGTCGCGGGCAGCGCGGACGATCTCCGCATCGGTGGCGCGCGCGCGCGCGACCGCGAGATCACTGGCGAGACCGGCGCCGCGGCGTGCCGCGACCAGCCAGCCTATCAGCGCGCCGAGCGCGAGGGCGAGGAAGCCGACGAGGAGGAGTTCGGAGGACATGATGTGGAACGTATAACGAACATCGGCGCGGGGCCAGTCCCTAAATTGGCGCGCGTCGGACGAAGACATAAGAAGGGGGACCCCGGATCAAGTCCGGGGTGACAGTGGCGGTTCAGCCCAGCTTGCGCATCTTGGCGAGCTTCTTGAGCAGCATGTCGCGTTTCAGGCGCGAGACGTGGTCGATGAAGAGGACGCCGTCGCAATGGTCGATCTCGTGCTGCATGCACGTGGCGAGCAGGCCGTCGAGCTCCTCCTCATGCGTCGCGCCGGTTTCGTCGAGCCAGCGGACGCGGCAGCTGGCGGGGCGCTCGACCTCGGCATATTGCTCGGGGATCGAGAGACAGCCTTCGTTGTACGAGGACAGTTCGTCGCTGACCGAGAGGATCTCGGGATTGATATAGGCGTGGGGGGTGCGGATCGGCTTGCCGTCCTCGCCCTCCTGCTCCTGCAGGTCGATCACGACGACGCGCTTCGCGATGCCGACCTGGATCGCGGCAAGGCCGATGCCGCGCGCGTCGTACATCGTGTCTGTCATGTCGGCGACGAGCTGCCGTACGCCGTCGTCGACCGCGTCGACGGGCGTGGAGATTTCGCGCAGGCGCGCGTCGGGGACTTCTACGATCGGGAGGACGGCCATCGCCGTCAGCTAGGTTTCGGCGGGCATCCCGTCAACCCGAGGCGCGTCAACCCACAGGCCGGCGCGCGCGCAGTGCCTGCGCGAGCGTGCCCTCGTCGAGATAGTCGAGCTCGCCGCCGACGGGCAGGCCGTGTGCGAGTTGGGTGACGCGGACGGGGAAGCGCTCGATCCGCTCGGCGACATAGTGCGCGGTGGTCTGCCCCTCGAGCGTCGCATTCATCGCGAGGACGACCTCGTCGATACCCCCCGCCTCGATCCGGCGGACGAGCGAGTCGATCGCCAGATCCTCGGGCCGGACGCCTTCGAGCGCGGACAGCCGGCCGCCGAGCACGTGGAAGCGTCCGGGGAACAGCCGCGAGCGATCGAGCGCCCACAGGTCCGCCACCTCCTCGACCACGCACAGCGCGCGCGGGTCGCGGCGCGGATCGGCGCAGATCGTGCACGGATCGGTGGTGTCGACATTGCCGCACACCGAACAGGTCGCCAGCCGCTCCTCGACCGCGGCGAGCGCGGCGAGCAGCGGCTTCATCGCGGCGTCGCGTTTCTTCACGAGATGAAGCACCGCCCGCCTGGCCGAGCGGGGGCCGAAGCCGGGAAGCCGTGCCAGCGCCTGTGTCAGCGTCTCGATTTCGGGGGATGCCATGCTGCGGGAACAGATAGGGGGTTGCGCCGTCCGCCGCCAGCGCGTTGAGAGCTGCCTCATGCGGATCGTCTTCATGGGAACCCCCGCCTTCGCGGTGCCGACGCTCGACGCGCTGGTTTCGGCGGGTCATGACGTCGTCGCGGCCTATACGCAACCGCCGCGGCCGGGCGGGCGGCGCGGACGCGAGCTGGTCGCCTCGCCGGTGCAGCAGCGCGCGGAAGCGCTGGGGATCGCGGTGCGGTCGCCGCGGACGTTGCGCGATGCCGACGCGCAGGCGGCGTTCGCGGCGCTGGAGGCGGACGTCGGCGTGGTCGCGGCCTACGGGCTGATCCTGCCGCAGGCGGTGCTCGATGCGCCGCGACTTGGATGCCTCAACGTCCATGGTTCGCTGTTGCCGCGGTGGCGCGGGGCGGCGCCGGTGCAGCGCGCGATCCTGGCCGGCGACGCGGAGACGGGCGTCGGAATCATGCAGATGGAGGCCGGGCTCGATACCGGGCCGGTGCGGCTGGAGGGACAAACGCCGGTCGCGGGGAAGACCGCGGGGCTGCTGACCGAGGAGCTGGCGGCGATGGGCGCGCGGCTGATGGTTTCGGTGCTGGCGGATCTGGCGGGGCATCCGGCGGTGGCGCAGCCGGAGGACGGCGTGACCTATGCGGCCAAGATCGACAAGGCGGAGGCGCGACTCGACTTTTCCGCGGATGCTGCGGCGGTGGAGCGGCAGGTGCATGCGTTCAACCCGCCGGGCGCCTGGTTCGAGGTTTCGGGGGAGCGGGTCCGGGTATTGGCGTGCGCGGTGGAGAAGGACGGCATGTCGGCAAGCTCGGTGCGAACGGCGGGAGAAGTCGTGGACGATCGCCTGACGATCGCGTGCGGATCGGGGGCGATCCGGCCGACGCTCGTGCAGCGGGCGGGGCGTGGAGTGACGTCGGCCGAAGAGATGCTTCGTGGGTTTCCGATCCCGGCGGGGACTCGACTTTGACGCGGTTCGCGCTGACGGTGGAATATGACGGCCGGCCGTTCATGGGCTGGCAGCGGCAGGATCATGGGCCGAGCGTCCAGCAGGCGCTGGAGAACGCGGTGTTCGCGGTAACGGGGGAGCGGACTGCGGTGCACGCCGCAGGGCGCACCGATGCCGGCGTGCATGCGACCGCGATGCGTGCACATGTCGACATCGCCAAGCCGATCGCCGCGTTCCGGCTGATGGAGGCGCTCAACGCGCGCGTGCGGCCGGCGCCGGTTGCGGTGCTGGCGTGCGAGGCGGTGGCGGACGACTGGCATGCGCGGTTCTCGTGCCTCGGGCGGCACTATCGGTACGAGATCGTGACCCGGCGCGCGCCGCTGACGTTCGAGCGGGGGCTGGCTTGGCGTGTGCCGACGCCGCTCGACGTGGGGGCGATGCAGGCGGGGGCGGCGATGCTGGTCGGGCGGCACGACTTCACCACGTTCCGTTCCGCGCATTGTCAGGCGGAGAGCCCGGTGCGGACGCTCGACCGGCTCGATGTGGTCGCGGACGGGGATACGATCGACGTCCTCGCGTCGGCGCGGTCGTTCCTGCATCATCAGGTGCGGTCGATGGTGGGATGCCTCGTGCTGGTCGGCCAGGGGCGATGGACACCGGAGCAGATCGGAGAGGCGCTCGCGGCGCGGGATCGCGCGCGGCTGGGGCTGAATGCGCCGCCGGACGGGTTGTTCTTCATCGGGGCGGACTATTGAGGTTCGCGCTAACGGTTATTCCGCGCGGCTGAACCGGCTCGCGAGCTCGACATGCGTCGACCAGCGGAACTGGCCCACGGGCTGGACCCAGTCGAGCGTGTAACCGACTTCGCACAATAATTTGGCGTCGCGCGCGAAGCTGCTGGGATTGCACGAGACATAGACGATGACGGGAGCATGAGCCTCGGCCAGCATCGCGACCTGTTCGCGTGCGCCGGCGCGCGGGGGATCGAGGACGATCGCGTCGAAGCGGTCGATTTCCGCGGGCA
Source organism: Sphingomonas sp. Ell38C01 (assembly GCF_055231975.1). Lineage (NCBI taxonomy): Bacteria > Pseudomonadati > Pseudomonadota > Alphaproteobacteria > Sphingomonadales > Sphingomonadaceae > Sphingomonas > Sphingomonas sp. Ell38C01. Next base: position 2,303,046 of record NZ_JBUYVA010000001.1, read on the forward strand.
TCAGCGGGCGGCGGAAGAGGTCGCGGTGTTCGGCGAAGACGGGGCGCGCGGCGAGCGTGGCGGCGGACTTCAGCGCGAACAGCGCGTCGCGCGCGCCCTCCGCAGCATAGACCTTGCCCGGCAGCGACAGCGCGAAGGTGCCGAGGCCCGCGAACAGATCCGCGGTGGTGCGCGCCGCGCCGATCGCCTCGCGGACTGCGGCGATCAGGGTCGCCTCGCCCTCGCGGGTGGCCTGGAGGAACGCGCCGGCGGGCACGCCGACCGCGACGCCGCCGAGCGTGACGGTGACGGGTTGCGGTTCCCAGCGCGTCTCCGCGCCATAGCCGTCGTCGAGCGACAGGCGGGCGAGCGCGTGGGTTTGCGCAAAGGCGGTGAGCGCTTCCGCGGCGGCGAGGCCATCGGGCGCGAAGCCGGCGATGGTGACGTCGACGCCCTGGTCCGCAAGCATCAGGTGGATATCCGCGCGGCGCTTGAGCTTCAGCCGCGCGAGAAGCTTGCGTAATGGGGCGACGAGCGCGAACAGCTCGGGCGCGAGGACGTGGCACTCGGTGAGGTCGACGATCGCGTGGCTCTGCGTCTCGGTGAAGCCGAGGCGGACGCCGCCCTTCCCTTCCGCGTGAAGCGTCGCGCGGCGGCGGGTGCGCGGGGGTGAGAGTATCGGCGGGCGCAGCGTGGTCGCGAGGCCTTGCGCGTCGAGTGCGGAGACGATCCGGTCGGTCAGGAACGCGGACCATGATTCGTCGTCGAGATGCTGGAGCTGGCAGCCGCCGCAGGTGGGGAAGTGGCGGCAGGGCGGCGTCTGGTGGTGCGGACCGGGGATGACGCTGCCGTCGTCCGCCAGCGTGTCGCCGGGGGCGGCGAACGCGGCGTGGCGCCCGTCGGCGGTGACGCCGTCGCCACGGGCGGCGACGCGCAGGATGGTGGTCATGGGCGTTCGAACTCGGCAAGCGCGATCGGACATCGATCGATCAGGTCATCGGCGGCGAACCCCGGCGTCGCCAGCGCGGCGACGCGGGTGTGGAGCCAGACCGCCGCCTGCGCATAGCCGCCCGCGGCGTCGCGCGCCAGCCGCGCGGCGACGAGGCCGGCCAGGACGTCGCCCGAGCCGGCGGTGGAGAGCCAGGTGCTGCCGTTGGCGTCGATGGTCGCGCGGCCGTCGGGGTACGCGACGACGGTGTCCGCGCCCTTGTGGATGACGGTCGCATTCGCGGCGTGTGCGGCGGCGCGCGTGCGGTCGGTCTTCGTGCCGCCAGCGGCGAACATGCGGTCGAACTCGCCGGCATGGGGGGTGAGGCAGGTGGGCGCGCTGCGGGCATGGATTGCGGTGGCGGCGTTGGCGCCGAGCAGGGTGAGTGCGTCGCCGTCGAGGACGAGCGGGTGCGGCGACGCCAGCGCCGTGTGGAGCAGGTCGTTCGCGCGATCGTCGCGGCCGAGGCCGGGGCCGATCAGGAGCGCGCCGATCCGAATGTCGCCGAGGACCGCGGCGAGGTCGTCCGGGTGCCGACGGACCACCGCGTTCGGAAGCGTGACGTCGCTCCCTGCCGCGACGAGGACGACATAGCCCGCGCCGCCGTGGAGCGCCGCCGAGGCCGCGAGCGCAGCGGCGCCGGGCATCGCGCCGCCGACCACGACGACCATGCCGCGGGTGAACTTGTTGGCGTCGCGTGGCAGCCGCGATGGCGCGGGGCGCGCGATCGTGCGGATGCGCGTGTCGATCGGGATGCCCAGGTCGAGCAGAAGGACATGGCCGCCCTGCCCGACATGCGCGGGCTTGAGCGCGCCGAGCGCGAGCGTGATGTCGGGGGGCAGCGGAGCGTCGCCCTCTCCGGTGTCCGCATCGAGGCCGCTGGCGATATCGATGGCGAGGACGAAGGCGGCTTGCCGGCGCAGCTCGGCGAGAATGGTACGGACGTCGTGGTCGAACGCGCGGACGTGGCCGGTGCCGAACAGGCCATCGACGATCACCGGGCGACGGGGGGCCGCGCCGAGCGTGACGGTTTCGCCGGTCCAGCGCGCCTGCATCGATGTCGCCGTTTCGCCGCTTGCGTTACCGAGTGTGGCGACGACGACGTCATGCCCCCATTCGGCGAGGTGGCGCGCCGCGACATGGGCGTCGCCGCCATTGTTGCCGGGGCCGGCAAGGACGAGAATGGGGCGACCGAACGCGAAGCGCGCGACCTCTCGTGCGACCGCTAGGCCGGCGCGTTCCATCAACGCTTCCTGCGATACGCCCGTGGCAAAGGCGGCGTCCTCTGCCGCGCGCATCTGCGCGACGGTGAGGATCGGGGCATCGGCGGGGACGGTCATCGCCTGGTGCTGCCGACGGTGGCGGGGAGCCGGTAATGGTCCCCGGCCAGCGCGACCTCGATCTCGCGCGGGTCGACGATCGTGACGATCGCGGGCTCGGCGCCGTCCGCGGCGACGACACCGCGGCCGTCCTTCGTCACGAGCAGCCGGCGGAACCCGCCATCGGGGTGGCGAATCGTGAGGACCAGGCCGCGATCGGTTTCGGTGCGCTCGATCTCGCAGACGCGCGCGAAGGCGGTGGCGCCGGCGAGCGCGCACTGGACGCGCCCCTCGTCGGCGGCGCGGGCCCCCTGGTCCGCCTCGACGCGGGCGAGGACCTGGGTGTTGGTTTCGCCCTCTCCGCAGGCGGTGAGGCTGAGGACGCCTGCCAGCAGGAGCCCCGTCGCCACACCCGCAGCGGCCTGCGTTCCGTCCGACCGGCGCCACGCAACTCCGGAAAGACCCCAGCTTTCGCCGGGATGACGTCGCCTGGAAAGAGCCGGTCCTACGCTAGATATCCGCATAGACGTGGCGTTCGGACGCCGCGCCGGGATGGGTGATCGCGCCCTGATAGGCGGGGCCGACATTCTGCGCATAACGCCACAATGCGCCCGACTGGTAATCGTTCACCCTTGGCGCCCACGCGGCGCGGCGGGCGGCGAGTTCGGCGTCGTCGACGAGCAGGTCGATCGTCCCCGCCTCCGCATCGATGCGGATCGGGTCGCCATCCTTGACGAGAGCGATCGGGCCGCCCTCGGCAGCTTCGGGACCGACATGGCCGATGCAGAACCCGCGCGTCGCGCCCGAGAAGCGGCCATCGGTAATGAGTGCGACCTTTTCGCCCATACCCAGGCCATAGAGCGCCGCGGTGGTCGAGAGCATCTCGCGCATGCCGGGACCACCCTTGGGCCCTTCGTAGCGGATCACGACGACCTCGCCCTCGACGATCGCGCGCGCCTCGACCGCGGCGAAGGCGTCCTCCTCGCAGTCGAAACAGCGCGCGGGACCTTCGAAGACCAGCCGGTGCATGCCCGCGACCTTGACGATCGCGCCATCGGGGGCGAGCGAGCCGCGCAGGCCGACGACTCCGCCGGTCGCGGTGATCGGCGCCTTCACGTCGTAGATCACCTTCTGGTCGGGGTTCCACGTCACCTCGTCGATATTCTCGCCGAGCGTGCGGCCGGTGACGGTCATGCAGTTGCCGTCGAGGAATCCGCCCGACAGCATCGTCTTCATCAGCATGTAGACGCCGCCCGCCTCGTACATATCCTTGGCGACATATTGCCCGCCGGGTTTCAGGTCCGCGATGTAGGGCGTCGACTTGAAGGCCTCCGCGACGTCGAACAAATCGAAGTCGATCCCGGCCTCGCTCGCCATCGCGGGCAGATGGAGTGCGGCATTGGTCGAACCGCCCGTCGCGGCGACGACGCGCGCGGCGTTCACGAAGGCCTCGCGCGTGCAGATGTCGCGCGGACGAAGGTTGCGCGCGACGAGCTCCATCACCTGCGCGCCGGCCGCGACCGCGATCTGCTCGCGGGTGCTGTAGGGTGCAGGGGTCATGTTGCTGTTCGGAAGCGACAGGCCGATCGCCTCGCCGACGCACGCCATCGTGTTCGCGGTGAACTGACCACCGCATGCGCCGTGGCCGGGGCACGCCACCTTCTCAAGCTCATGGACCTCGCTGAGCGGACAGGCGCCAGCGGCGTAGCGGCCGACGACCTCGAACACGTCGACGACGGTCACGTCCTTGTCGTGATAGCGGCCGGGCAGGATCGACCCGCCATAGACAAAGATCGACGGCACGTTGAGGCGCAGCATCGCCATCATCATCCCGGGCAGCGACTTGTCGCACCCCGCGAACCCGACGAGCGCATCGTAGCAATGGCCGCGCACCGACAGCTCGACGGAATCCGCGATCACCTCGCGGCTGACGAGCGAGGACTTCATCCCCTGATGCCCCATCGCGATCCCGTCGGTGACGGTGATCGTGTTGAAACGACGCGGCAGCCCTCCCCCCTGGATCACACCGGCCTGCGCGGCATCGGCCTGCGCATCGAGCGTGGTGTTGCAGGGCGCGGAGTTGTTGCCGGCGGATGCGAGCGCGACGAACGGGCGCGCGATCTCCTCCTCGGTGATCCCCATCGCATAGTAATAGCTGCGGTGCGGGGCGCGTTCGGGGCCGACGGAGACGTGGCGGCTCGGCAGGCGCGACTTGTCGAAAGCATGGGTCATGGCGCAGCCCTATGTCGCGACACGGGGGTGCGGCGCAAGAGAGTTACGCCAACGCGACGGCCTTCGGGCGAATTACAGCGCGTCGAGCGCGGTTTCGACATTGCCCATCGTGTAGGGCTTCTGGAGGCGCGGCCGGTCGCGATGTTCGGCAGGGATCGAATCGTCGCCGCCGCCGCTGGCGAGCACGAAGGGGACGCCTGCGCTTGCCAGCGCGTCGGCGACGGGCCAGCTCTTCTCTCCGCCGCGCAGGTTCACGTCGAGGATCGCGGCGTCGATCCCGCCCTCCCCTACGAGCACGATCGCATCCGCGACGCCGTCGACGGGGCCGACGACGGTCTTCCCCAGAACGTCGAGGAAATCTTCCATCATCATGGCGATCAGGGGTTCGTCCTCGACGACGAGGACAGTCTGCACGGAACTCATGGGATCAAGGGCATAGCCGCCTCGCGCCGGAGTGCAAGCGGGGTATGGATCATCCTGGTCCGATCACAGGGGACCCGCCAGCGCGTCGCGTGCGGCTTCCGCCAGCTGTTGGACAGAGAAGGGCTTGGGGAGGAAGGCGACGTTGTCGATGTCGATCGACTTGCGCAGCTGCTCCTCGGCATAGCCCGACATGAAGAGGATCGGCAGGTCCGGATAGCGCTCGCGGACGTGGCGGACCATCGTCGGGCCGTCCATCTGCGGCATCACCACGTCCGAGATGAGGAGGTCCGGCCGCGCGCTCTTCTCGAGCAGTTCGAGCGCGGCCTCGCCATTCTCCGCCGACAGCACGGTATAGCCCTGCCGCGCCAGCGCACGCTCCGCGACCGCGCGGACCATGTCCTCGTCCTCGACCAGCAGGATCGTGCCGGTGCCCCATGTCTCGACCCGGCGCGGCTTGGGCGCGGCGATCACCTTCTGCGCGGCGACCGCGGCGTGGACGGGGAGGTAGAGCGTGAAGGTCGCCCCCTTCCCCGGCTTCGAATCCGCGAAGATGTAGCCGCCGGACTGCTTGACGATGCCGTAGACGGTCGACAGCCCGAGCCCGGTTCCCTTGCCGACCTCCTTGGTGGTGAAGAACGGCTCGAAGATCTTGGGCAGGATGTCGGGCGGGATGCCGGTGCCCGTGTCGCTGACCTCGAGCGCGGTATATTCGGCGAGCGGCAGGATGTCCTGCCCCAGCCGACGGACCTCGGCGATCGAGACCGAGCGGGTCTGGATCGTCAGCATCCCGCCGCCGCGCGGATCCTTCGCCAGCATCGCGTCACGCGCGTTGACCGCGAGGTTGACGACAACCTGCTCGAGCTGGCCCGGATCCGCCCGGACCGGGCCGAGGTTGCGGCCGTGCTTGACGTCGAGCTTCACCGTCTCGCCCATCAGGCGCTTGAGGAGGTTCGAGACTTCGGAGACGACATCGGGGAGCTGGAGGACCTGCGGGCGCAGCGTCTGCTGGCGCGAGAAAGCGAGGAGCTGGCGCGTGAGGCTGGCGGCACGGGTGGAGTTGGCGCGGATCTGCTGGATGTCGTCGTAATCGCTGTCGCCGGGAGAATGGCGCATCAGCATCAGGTCGCAGTGGCCCATGATCGCGGTCAGGATATTGTTGAAGTCATGCGCGACGCCGCCCGCCAGCTGGCCGACCGCCTGCATCTTGGTCGCCTGCGCCACCTCGCGCTTGAGCCTGCTTTCCTCGCTGTTGTCCTTCAGGCTAAGCAACACCGCCGCCTCGCCGAGCCCGCGCGCGCCCGCGATCGTCAGCGCGACGGGTTCGTCCGGATGATCCTTGAGGCGGACCGCCATGTCGGCGGAGTGCGCCGCCCCGCTGGCGAAGCGCCGCACCGCGTCTGCGACCGCGGCCTTGTCCTCCCGGACGACGAGGTCGCCGGGATAGAGCGGCGGGGCGGCGGCATCGACGCCCGCCGCGCGCAGGAACGCGTCGTTCATCTGGATCATCCGCCCGTCGCGATCGACCAGCGCCATCCCGAAGGGCATGAGGGCGACGAGGGTGCGGACATGGCTGGCGGCGGTGCCGTCGATCGCGGGGGCGCCGGGCGCTTCCTCGTCGTCGAGCAGCGCGACGAGCATCGGCGCGCCCTCCCCGTCCAGGAACGGGACCTGGAGGACGCGGAGCGGATTGCCGTCGAGCCCCTCGCGCTCGAACCGCACGAGCCCGCGCACATCGGTAATGAGATAGGCGGCGAAATCGCGCCCATCGACGCCGGTCCCGGTGCGCCCGGACGCGCGCGCGGCGAAGACGGGGTTGGCAGCGAGGATCCGGCCGTCGGGGGAGACGAGCGCCGCCATGATCCCGGCGGCGGCCATCCGCGCACCGAGCGATCCGGCAAGCATCGCCACCGCCTGCGCCTGGCGATCGACATTCTCGGTGCCGCCGACGCGCCAGACGAGCATGTCCTGCCGCTCGCCCGCGCGCGCGATCGCGATCGTCAGCGGCGCGCCGTCGAGCGTGGCGCGCGCGATCGTCGCAGTGCCGTCACGCCACGCCGCGCGGCCCGCGACCGCCAGCCGCTCCGCCCCGTCCTCGTCGAGCGGCAGCCCCGGCGGGGTCGGAAAGCCGCCGAACAGCGACGCGTAGCGATCGTTCGCGCAGACGAGCCGGCCGGCGCGATCGGTGACCGCGACCGCCTCGGCGCTGATCTGCGCGATCGCGTGCGTGACGCTCCAGTCGATCCCGGGCGCCGCCGCCTCGCGCGGGCCGGCGAGCGTGCGCCACGCGATCGCGGCGCCCGCCAGCACCAGTGCGCTCGCGAGGAAGCCGCCCGCGACGATCGGGCTGCCGACGAGCCACAGGATCACGATCGCCGCCGCCAGACCCGCCGCCGTGGCGAACGCGAGCGCCATGCGCGGCGTGCCGGTGCGGACGATCGGGGTGGTGAACGGAAGCGATGCCATGGACTTGCGTCATCCGCGCCGCGGGGGCGGGCGTCAAGCGGGCTGGCCCTGCACTCTCACCTCAAGCTTCCCGTCATGCCGGACCCCGTTCCGGCATCCACCGTTCCGCAGCCGCTGAACCCGATGCGTTCGCGGGACGGTGGATCCCGGACCAAGTCCGGGATGACGGAGTAAGGCGTGACGCGATATCACCAGATGCGGATGCGCTTGTCGGGGGCGAGGTACTGCGCCTGCCCCGGCTTCGCCCCGAACGCGGCATACCACGGATCGAGGTTGCGCGTCGTCAGCACCCGGTAGTGGTCGGGGGCGTGCGGATCGACGAGGAGGAGCTGCTGCGCGTACTGTTCGCGCGCCTTGCTGCGCCACACCTGCGCCCAGCCATAATAGAAGCGCTGGTCGCCGGTGACGCCATCGATGACGGGCGCCTTCTTCCCGCCGAGCGACTTCTGGTAGGCGTCATAGGCGACGGTCAGCCCGGCGAGGTCGGCGATGTTCTCGCCGAGCGTCAGCGCACCCTGGACGTGCTTGCCGGGGAGCGGCTCATAGGCGTCGTACTGCGCGACGAGCGCGTCGGTGAACGCCTTGAACCGCGTCACGTCGGTGGGGGTCCACCAGTCGGCGAGCTTGCCGGTGGCGTCGTACTTGCGGCCCTGGTCGTCGAAGCCGTGGCTGATCTCATGCCCAATCACCGCGCCGATGCCGCCGTAATTGACCGCCGGGTCGGCCTTGGGATCGAAGAAAGGCGGCTGGAGGATCGCGGCGGGGAAGACGATCTCGTTCATCGGCGGATTATAATAGGCGTTGATCGTCATCGGCGTCATGAACCATTCGGCGCGGTCGATCGGCTTGCCGAGCTTGGCGAGATCGCGGTCGTACTCGAAGGCGCTGCCGCGGGCGACGTTGCCGACGAGGTCGTCGGGCTTCACCTGAAGCGCGGAATAGTCGCGCCACGTGTCGGGATAGCCGATCTTGGGGCGGAAGGTGGCGAGCTTCTCGAGCGCCTTCTTCTTCGTCTCGGGCGCCATCCATTCGAGCTTCTGCAGCCGCTCGCCCATCGCCGCGACGACATTCTTCACGAGCTGGTCCGCCGCCGCCTTCGCCTCGGGCGGGAAATATTTCGCGACGAATTGCTGGCCGAGCGCCTCGCCCATCTGCCCGCTGACGAGGTTCACGCCGCGCTTCCACCGGACCGACTGTTCGGGCGTGCCCGACAGCGTGGTGCCATAGAAGGCGAAGTTGGTCTTGTTGATGTCGTCCGACAGATACGGCGCGTAGGAGCGCAGGACCTTGATGAGCGCGTAATCCTGCAGGACGTTCAGCGGCGTGTCGGCCCACACCTTCGCCTCGCCGGTCAGCGCGGAGGGCTGCGAGACGAGATAATAGTCGCGGCCGGCGATTCCCATCGCAGTCATATACTCGGCCCACGGGAAACCGGGCGCCTTGGCCGCGAAGTCGGCGGGGAGCCATTTGTTGTAGGTCTTGTCCGCGTCGCGGCTCTCGATCTTGGTCCAGTGCGCACTGGCGATCGCCTTCTCCATTCCGACGACTGCGGCGGCGCGCGCGTCCGCATTCGGCTCGCCCGCCAGCGTCAACATCTTCGCCAGATACGCCTGATAGGCGGTGCGCGTCGCGGCGAGCTTGGCGTCGTCCTTCAGATAGTAATCGCGATCGGGCAGGCCGAGCCCCGCCTGCTGGAAGCCGACCGCATAGACCTCGGGGTTCTTGTCGTCCTGACCGACGCCAGCGCCGATGAGGCCACCGACGCCCTGCCGCTGGAGCTTCGCCATCTCGGTCGCGAGTTGCGTCTTGTTCTTCGTCGCCTTGAGCGTGGCGAGCCATGGCTTGACCGGCGTCACGCCCTTCGCGTTGACCGCGGCCTCATCCATGAAGCTGGCGTAGAAGGCGCCGGGTTTGTTGCCCACCTGCGTCTTCGCGGCGTCGAGGATCTCGCGCGTGCGCTCCAGCGACAGGTCGTTGAGGACGTTGAACATCCCGTAGGCGGGCTTGTCGGCGGGGATCGTCGCGGCCTTGTACCAGCCACCGTTCGCGTAATCGAAGAAGTCCTGCCCCGGCGGCACCGCGGTGTCGCGACCCGCCATGTCGAAGCCGAAGGTGCCGATCTGCGGCGCGTTGGCGTCCTTGGGCTTCACCGGACCGGCACCGGCCTTCGCGACGGTATCGGTCTGTTTCGACTTCTCGGCAGCGCTCTGGGCGAGCGCGACGCCGCCAATAGCGGACGTGGCGAGGAAAGCGAGGACGGCGAACGACTTGCGCATGGAAACCCCTTAGAAACCTAGGGCTTCGTGTTCTACTCAGGCAATACGCCGCGTCAATCGGCATCCTGCCGATGACGATGCCCCCATTTGCGCGCGATCCACACGCGCCAGCCGAGCGCCGACAGCGCATAGCCGCCGATCGACATCACCGCGGTGAGGACGAGCAGCCCGACCGCGGTGGCGGGCGCGGCATCCGACATCAGCCACTGCATCCAGCTGGAATTGGCGGCGTCCGACACCGGGCGACCCGGCACGACCCGGTCGAGATGGAGCACCCAGCGCCCGATCCAGTAGGCCGCGACCCAGATCGGCGGCGTGGTCAGCGGATTGGTGATGAAGGTCGTGAGCGCCGCGACGGGGACGTTGGCGCGGACCGGCAGCGCCAGCAGCGCCGCGATCGGAGTCTGCGCGACCGGGACGAGGATGCCGACGATCATCCCGAGCGCGACCCCGCGCGGGACCGAGCGGCGGGTGAAGCGCCACAGTTCGGGCGCGAGAACGCGGTGCGCGACGGGGCGGAGCAGCCGGCTCTTTTCCATCGACTCGCGGGTCGGCAGGTTGCGGCGGCACCACGCCGCGAAACGTCCCCAGCCCGTCACGGGTGCGGAAGCCAACTCAACCGCGCTCGCGCAGGATGCGGCCCGCCTCGCGCTTCCAGTCGCGCTCCTTGATGTGCTCGCGCTTGTCGTGCGCCTTCCTGCCCTTCGCCAGTGCCAGTTCCACCTTCGCGCGCCCCTGGCCGTTGAAATAGACCGACATGGGGACCAGCGTCATGCCGTCACGCGCGACCGCGCCGTGCATCTTGTTGATCTCGCGCTCGTGAAGAAGCAATTTACGCGGGCGCTTGGGCTCGTGGTTGAAGCGGTTGCCGTGGCTGAATTCGGGCACGTTCGAATTGATGAGCCACACCTGCCCGCCACGCACCTCGGCATAGCTCTCCGCGATCGAGCCGGTGCCCGAGCGGAGCGACTTCACCTCGGTGCCGCTCAGCGCGATGCCGGCCTCGTACACGGTGTCGATCGCGTAATCGAAACGCGCGCGCCGGTTTTCGGCGACGATCTTCTTCTTGTCGAAGGTAGCGGGTTTGGGACGGGCCATGCGGGGTGCGATGTAGGCGCGGCGGAGGCGGAGGGGAAGCGGGTGTTCGACGATATGATCGCGGGCACCGGCGGAACACCCTCGCCCGTCAGCCGAGCCCGGCCGCCGTCAGTCCGCTATCGACCGCGGCGCGTGCGGCATCGCCCGGCCACGTCATCGGCAGGCGCAGGCCGCCGGGGAAGCCGGGGCGGACCTTCGTCATCGCGTATTTGACCGGGCCGGGCGAGGCGTCGGTGAAGAGCGAGGTGTGGAGCGCGAAGAGGCGGTCGTGGAGCGCGAGCGCGGTCGCGGCATCGCCATCGGCGCAGGCGCGCTGGAAGTCCGCGCACAGCCGCGGGGCGACATTGGCGGTGACCGAAATGCACCCTGCCCCCCCCAGCGCGTTGTATGGCAGCGACAGGTCGTCGTTGCCCGAAAGCTGGCAGAAATCCGGGCCGAGCGCGGCGCGGTGGTGCGACACGCGGGTGAGCACGCCGCTGGCATCCTTGACCGCGACGAAGACCGTCGGGAACGCCTGCACGATGCGAATCAGCGTGTCGGGCTGGATGTCGGTGACGGTACGTGCAGGCACGTTGTAGAGGACGATCGGCAGCGGGGTATCGGTGGCAAGCGCCTCGAAATGGCGGAAGATGCCCTCCTGCGAGGGGCGATTGTAGTAAGGTGGCACCATCAGCGCATAGTCGGCGCCCGCCTCCCTCGCGGCGATCAGGTTGCCCGCGGCGACGCGGGTGTCGTTCGATCCCGCGCCCGCGATCACGGGCACGCGGCCCTTCGCCTGATCGACGCAGATGCGGACGATCGCGAACTGCTCGTCCTTGGTCAGCGTCGCGGCCTCGCCGGTGGTGCCGCAGGGCACGAGTGCGGAGGAGCCTTCCGCAATCTGCCATTCGACGAGATCGCGATAGGCCGATTCGACGAACGCACCATCGGCATCGAACGGCGTGACGAGCGCCGGGATGGAACCGGAAAGCATGGGTTTAGCGCTCCTTGCGCGCGAGAAAGCGGATTTCGTTCAGGACAGATACGGGTTGAAGCCTTACTCTGTCCACATGGTGGCTTTGAAGACGAGCATATTGATCGGGGTCGCGAGCGTCGCGATGCTCGCCGCGGTGGGTCAGGACCAGTCGGAAGCGTATCGCACCCGGCTGGCGAACATGGGCGCGTCGCCAGCGGCTCAGGTAGCACCGGCGAGCGGACTGGCTCCGGCGATCGCGCAATGGCGTGCGATCCAGCAGACCGACGCGCTGCCGTTCGACAGCTATGCCTCGTTCCTGCTCCAGCATCCCGGCTGGCCCGGCGAGGCGGGGCGCAGGCGCGCGGCGGAGGCGAAGGCCAATACGGCCGCACCGGGGAGCGTGATCGCGTATTTCCGCCGCTTCCCGGCGCAGACCGCGGGCGGCGGCGTCGCCTATGCGCAGGCGCTCGCGGCAAGCGGGCAATCCGCAGCGGCGGCGGATGCCGCGCGCGCGGCATGGCGGCGCGGATCGCTGTCGGCGGAGGCCGAGGCGACGCTGTCGACGCAGTTCGCCAACGCCTACACGCCGGCGGACAACGACGCGCGGATGGACGCGCTGCTGTGGCAGGGCGCGACGAGCGCGGCACAGCGGCAGCTCTACCTGACCAGCCCGGCGCGGCGCGGGGTGTTCGAGGCGCGGCTGGCGTTCCGCAGCAACGGGGCGAACGCGTCCACGCTGGCGGCGTCGGGCGATGCGGCGGGCGTGGCGGACGCGGGCTATGTCGCGGACAAGGCGACGTGGTGGCGCGCGAACGGCGCATCGAGCAGCGCGCGCGACTGGCTGGCGCGGACGCGGGCACCGGGGATGGCGCGGCCCGGCAATGTCGAGGCGTTCTACGAAGTGTTGCTGACCAACGCGCGCGGCGCGGCGGCGGACCGGCAGTGGCAGACCGCCTACGACATCGCGCGACAGGTCGACGATGCGTATCCCGCAGGCACCGACGTGTCCGTAAAGCCCTATGGCGAGCGCGACGACTATACGAGTCTCGCCTGGCTGGCGGGGCAGACCGCGCTGACGAAGCTGAATCGGCCCGCGGACGCGATGACGATGTTCGATCGCTATGGCCGCGCGAGCCAGGCGCCGCAGACGCGCGCGAAGGGCTTCTACTGGGCGGGGCGTGCTGCGCTCGCCGCCGGGCGCGCGGCGGAGGCGGACGCGTTCCTCCAGCGCGCGGCGGGGTATCGCGACCAGTTCTACGGTCAACTGGCGAACGAGCGGCTGGCGCGCGCGCTGGTCGCGCCGCCCGCGCTGCTGCCGCGCCCGGTCGACCCGGCGGTGCGGCAGGCGTTCTTCGATCGCGAGACGGTGCGCGTCGCGCAGCTGCTGGGGCAGATTGGCGACTGGCAGGACCAGAGCGCGTTCGTCCGCCAGATCGCGCTCGACGCGAAGACCGACGCGGATCATGTGCTGGCGAACGAGCTGTCGCGGACGATGGCGCGGCCGGACCTGGGCGTGATGGTGGGGCGCAGTGCGCTCCAGAACGGCTATAGCGACTATTCCGCGGTCGGCTTCCCGACGATCACGGTGCCGCCGGGCTATGAGGACCAGTGGACGATGGTCCACGCGATCAGCCGCCAGGAAAGCCAGTTCGACCGGATGGCCACGAGCCGCGTCGGCGCGCGCGGGCTGATGCAGCTGATGCCCGGCACCGCGCGCGACACCGCGCGCAAGCTTGGGGTCGAGTACGACGCGGGGCGGTTGCTTAGCGACACCGCGTATAACGCACAGCTCGGCTCGGCCTATTTCCAGCAGATCTATGCACGGTTCGGCAGCTATCCGCTGGCGGTCGCGGCGTACAATGCGGGGCCGGGCAACGTGAACAAGTGGCTGGCGGCGAACGGCGATCCGCGCAGCGGCGGCGTCGACATGGTCGACTGGATCGAGGCGATCCCGTTCCAGGAGACGCGCAACTATGTCCAGCGGGTGCTGGAGAATGCGGTGGTGTACGACCTGATGAACCCGCCCCGCGCGCGCAGCCGCGGGCCGGCAAATCTGAGCTGGTATCTGGGGCGCAGCGGCGGGCGTGTGGGCTGAGGAGTTTCGCTGTCTTCCCTGCCCTCCAGTTCTCCCTGCCCTCCCGGTTTTCCCGCCCTCTCTCGTCATCCCCGCCTTCGCGGGGATGACGGGGTGGGGATGACGGGACGATGACGCCACCATAAGACGTGCCCGATGGACCGCCCCAACTACATCACCCCCGCCGGCTATGCCGCGCTGCGCCGCGAGTATGACCAGCTGTTCGGCACCGAGCGCCCTGCGCTGGTCGAGACGATTGCGTGGGCGGCAGGCAATGGCGACCGGTCCGAGAATGGCGATTACATCTACGGCCGCAAGCGGCTGCGCGAGATCGACCGGCGGCTGGGCTGGCTCGCGAAGCGGATGAAAGCGGCGAAGGTGGTCGACCCGGCCGCGACGCCCGACCGTGCGCGAGTCTATTTCGGCGCGACCGTCACGATCGCGGACGAGGATGATGTAGAACGCATACTGACGCTGGTGGGCGACGACGAGACCGATGCGGGGAACGGCCGTATCGGATGGAACGCGCCGATCGCACGGGCGCTGCGCGGCGCGACGCAGGGTGACGTGCGACGGGTGACGCTGCCCGCGGGCGAGAAAGAGTATGAGATCATCGCGATCGCCTATCCTGCCCCCGCCTCCCAAGCTTCGACGTCGATCGGCAGTTGACGCGCGCCGCCTGCGTCGCGAGGGTCGCGGGCATGTCTTCCGACCAGACCTCAACCCGCAACGTCGCTCTGCTGATCGACGCCGACAATGCCTCCTGGCATTCGATCGACCCCGTCCTGACCGTGCTGGCGGAGCTGGGGACGGTCAACGTCCGCCGCGTCTACGGCAACTGGTCCAAGCCCGCGCTCAAGGGCTGGCGCGACATGAGCCTGAAGCACGGGATCGAACCGCAGCAACAGTTCGACCTGACCAAAGGCAAGAACGCGACCGACATGAAGATGACGATCGACGCGATGGACCTGCTGTTCCGCGGGCGCGTCGAGGGGTTCGGGATCATGTCGTCGGACAGCGATTTCATGCCGCTGGCGATGCGGATCCGGCAGGACGGCGTCCCCGTCTACGGCTTCGGCAGCGCGAAGACGCCCGAGGCGTTCAAGCAGGCGTGCACGCGCTTCATCGACGTCGACAAGCTGCGCAAGGAACCCGCGCCGGTAACCGCGACGGCCGCACCGGCCCCGGCTCCCGCCGCGCCGGCCGCGGCGGCCCCCGCCAAGGCGAAGGCCGCGCCGGCCGCCTCATCCGCCTCCGGGTCTTCCGCGTCGTCGCTGCCGCTGCCGCCTGCGATAGGCGAGAGCAAGAAGACGACGGTCGATGCCGAACTGCTCAAGCTGCTGGTCGACGCGTACGACGCGACGCGGCGCGATGAGCGCGGGTTCGTCAGCCTGTCCGCGATGGGGCAGCTGGCGTCGAACCGGTCGAGCTTCGACGTGCGCAACTATGGCTATAACCGGCTGTCGGACCTGATCCAGTCGGTGCCCAATTTCCAGACCGAGCGGCGCGACGACGGGCGGATGTTCGTCAGGCGGCTACGCTAGGTACGTCGCCTTTCCTGTCGGCAATGTTTGTTCGCGTTTACCGGAGTTCCGCTGATGAAGCGACTGATCGCCCTCGCCGCCCTGCTCGCATCGACCGGCGCGGTCGCGCAGCAACATGCCGACCCGGCGAAGCTCTCCGCCGCGGTGAAAACGCTGGCGTCGGACGAGTTCGAGGGGCGGTCGCCGGGGACCGCGGGGGATCGCAAGACGGTCGACTGGCTGATCGCGCGGTTCAGGGCGCTGGGGCTCCAGCCCGGTGGCGAGAAGGGCGCGTGGACGCAGGCGGTGCCGCTGGTCCACACGCAGGTCGATCCGAAGGGCATGATGGCGGTGACGACGCCGAAGGGGCGCACCGCGCTCGTGCAGGGCGCGCAGATCAACGTCACCACCGTGCGCGCCGCGGACCGCATCGCGATCGCCGACGCGCCGATGGTCTTCGTCGGTTACGGCGTCACCGCACCCGAGGCGAAATGGGACGATTTCAAGGGGCAGGACCTGAAGGGCAAGGTCGCGGTGTTTCTGGTCAACGATCCCGATTTCGAGGCGATCGCGGGGGAAGACGCCAAGGGCCGGTTCGGCGACCGGCGGATGACCTATTATGGCCGCTGGACCTACAAGTTCGAGGAAGCCGCGCGCCGCGGTGCGGCCGCGGCGCTGATCGTCCACGATACCGGCGGGGCGGGCTATCCATGGTCGACGGTCAACGCGAACAACGGCGAGAATTACGATATCGTCCGTGCGGCGAACGATCCCCGCGTGCCGTTGCAGGGCTGGATCGAGCATGACGCGGCGAACCGCCTGTTCGCGGATGCGGGGCTGAACCTCGATACGCTCCGGGTGCAGGCGCGCTCGGCGGGGTTCCGGCCGGTCGACATGACGGCGCGGTTCTCCGCAGACCTGCCGGTGACGGTCGAGCGGATCGAAAGCGCGAACGTGCTGGCGAAGATCCCCGGCACCAAGGCGCCCGCCGAGAGTGTGATGTTCGCGGCGCATTGGGACGCCTACGGCAAGGGCCCCGCCGATGCGCAGGGGCGGACGATCCGTGCGGGTGCGAACGACGATGCGCTCGGGATCGCGGGCGTGCTCGAGCTGGCGCGGCTGTTCAAGGCGGGGCCGGCGCCCGAACGGACGCTGGTGTTTGCGGCGTGGACCGGCGAGGAACGCGGGCTGCTCGGCTCCGAGCATTATGCGACGCACCCGGTCTATCCGCTGGCGAAGACCGCGGCGAACCTGACGCTCGACATCCTCCAGACCGCGGGGCCCGCGAAGGACGTGATCCTGGTGGGCGCGGGCAATTCGTCGCTCGATGCGCTGCTCGCCGGCGCGGCGAAGGCGCAGGGGCGAACGATCACGCCCGAGACGTTCAGCGAGCGCGGGCTGTTCTATCGCGCGGATCATTTCTCGGTGGTGCGGCGGGGCGTGCCGTCGCTGCTGCTGATGGCGCTGGGCGGCGCGCCCGATCTGGCGGCGGGCGGCAAGGCGGCGGGTCAGGCGTGGCTCGACGGCTACATGGCCTGTTACCACAAGGCGTGCGACGCCTGGTCGCCCGCATGGGACCTGCGCGGGGCGGCGGCGGATGTCGATCTGTTCCACGCGATGGGAACGCGGCTGGCGAAGGCGGGCGTCTGGCCGACGTGGAGCGCGGGATCGGAGTTCACCGCGGTGCGCGCGAAGAGTGCTGCGGAGCGGCGGTGACGGCGAGCGTGGAACCTGATAGGGTAATACCATGACGGAGATGGCGCCTCTCACCAACATCCCGCGCCGGGTGAAGCTGCGCGTAGAGGACTATCTCGCGCTCGACGACGCGGGTGCGTTCGACGCCTATGGCAAGACCGAGCTGCTCGACGGGGAGGTCGTCTACATGAATGCGCAGCACCGGCCGCATGCCCGGATCAAGTCGCGGTTGTTCCGGTTGCTGGCGGATGCGCTGGACAGGCACGCCGGCGGTCTCGAAGCCCTGGTCGAAGGATCGGTGGCGATGCCGCCGTACAACGTGCCCGAACCCGATATCGCGGTCACTGCGGACCCCGAGGGCGAAGGCCTGATCCCCCTCGCCTCGCTCGCGCTTATCATCGAGGTCGCGGACACCACGCTGCGCAGCGATATGGGTCGCAAGCGCAAGATCTACGCGCGCGAGGGTGTGGCGGAATATTGGGTGGTCGATGTCCGCACGGCGGTGATCCATCAGATGTGGTCCCCCGCGGGCGACGCCTATGCGGAGCGGCGCGAGGTGGCGTTCGGCGAGATGCTGACCGCGGCGACGATCGAGAGACTGACGGTCGCGACGACCGAACTCTGACGGGTCAGCGATTGCGCCAGTAGGAGAAGGCCTCGTCCTGCCGCGCGCGAACGAAGGCGGTGGCCTCGTCGCCGGTCCAGGCTCCAGTATAGCCATGGGGACGGGCGGTATCGATCCACCAGCCCTGCCCCGGCAACCGATCCGATTCGCGCACGACGAGTACCGCCAGTCCCGGCTCGCCCGCCCCTGCCCCCGCAGCGTCGATCGCGTCGAGCGTGCGGCACAGCGCGCGCATCTTCGGCCGGGTGAAGCGATGGCCGAGCGCCAGCAACGCCTCGCTGTAGCTGAGCGCGCGGCCGGCACGCGCGGCGTCCCGTACCAGATCGCGCACCCGCGCGACGTCCGCGATCGAGCCCGCCCCAGTCTCCGGCTCGAGGCCGTTGGCGGCAAGCCAGCCGCCGAGGTCTCCCTCCGGCGACCGGCGCGTCGGCATCAGCGCGTCAGCTTCTTGTAGGCGAGGCGCGTCGGGCGATCCGCCGCGTCGCCCATGCGGCGGCGCTTGTCTTCCTCGTAGCTTTCGTAATTACCCTCGAACCACTCGACATGGCTGTCGCCCTCGAACGCGAGGATGTGCGTGCACAGGCGATCGAGGAAGAAGCGATCGTGGCTGATGACCACGGCGCAGCCCGCGAACGTCTCCAGCGCCTCCTCGAGCGCGCGCAGCGTCTCGACGTCGAGATCGTTGGTCGGCTCGTCGAGCAGCAGGACGTTGCCGCCCTCCTTGAGCATCTTGGCCATATGGACGCGGTTGCGCTCGCCGCCCGAGAGCTGGCCGACCTTCTTCTGCTGGTCGGGCCCGCGGAAGTTGAACGCGCCGACATAGGCGCGCGTGCCGATCTCCTGCTTGCCGAAGCGGAAGATCTCGAGCTTGTCGGAGATTTCCTCCCACACGTTCTTGGCGGGATCGAGATCGTCGCGGCTCTGGTCGACATAGCCGAGCTTGACGGTCGAGCCGACTTCGATCGTGCCGCTGTCGGGCTGTTCCTGACCGGTGATGAGCTTGAACAGCGTCGACTTGCCTGCGCCGTTCGGCCCGATGACTCCGACGATGCCGCCTGGGGGCAGCGTAAAGTCCAGCCCGTCGAACAGCAGCTTGTCGCCGTACGCCTTGGTCAGCCCCTTGGCCTCGATCACCTTTCCGCCCAGCCGCTCGGGCAGCTGGATGAGGATCTGCGCCTTGCCGGCGACGCGGTTCTCCTGCTTGGCCATCAGCTCGTCGAACGCGCGGATACGCGCCTTGGACTTGGTCTGGCGCGCCTTGGGGGTCTGGCGCATCCAGGCGAGCTCGTCGGCGATCGCCTTCTGCTTGCCCGCCTCCTCGCGCTCCTCCTGCTCGAGCCGCTTCGACTTCTTTTCCAGATAGCCCGAATAGTTCGATTCGTAGGTGTAGTAGCGGCCGCGATCGAGCTCGAGCACCCAGTTGACGACATTGTCGAGGAAGTAACGGTCATGCGTCACGAGGATGACGTTGCCGGTATATTCCTTGAGGTAGTTTTCGAGCCAGCCGACGCTTTCGGCGTCCAGATGGTTCGTCGGTTCGTCGAGCAGCAGGATCTCGGGCTTCTCGAGCAGCAGCTTGCACAGCGCCACGCGGCGCTTCTCGCCGCCCGACAGCTTCGACACGTCGGCATCGCCCGGCGGGCAGCGCAGCGCCTCCATCGCCTGTTCGAGCTGGCTGTCGAGCGACCAGCCATCGACCGCGTCGATCTTGGCCTGGAGATCGCCCATCTCCTCCATCAGCGCATCGAAATCGGTATCGTCCTTCGGGTCCCCCATCTCGGCGGAGATCGCGTTGAAGCGGTCGACCAGATCGGCGACGGGGCGCACGCCGTCCTTGACGTTGCCCATCACGTCCTTCGACGGATCGAGCTGCGGCTCCTGCGCGAGATAGCCGACCTTGATGCCCTCGGCGGCCCAGGCCTCGCCGGTGAAATCGGGGTCCATGCCCGCCATGATCTTCATCAGCGTGGACTTGCCGGCGCCGTTGGGGCCGATGATCGCGATCTTGGCCGACGGGATGAACTGGAGGTGGATGTTGTTGAGGACGGGCTTGTTCGCCCCCGGGAAGGTCTTGGTCAGACCCTTCATGACGTAGGTGTACTGGACGGCCATCTTGGGCTCGCGCTCCTCGGTATGGACGAAAGGGCAAGGAAATTGCGTGCGGCATGTAGCCGTCCCGCCGTGCGAACGCTACCCCGTCGATCATAGCGAGAACATGAGGAAGCTGACGAGATGACGCGCAAGATGGTCCTGCTGATGGCGACGCTCGCCGCCTCTACCGCATATCCCGGACTGGCCCAGCGGCGCGAGCCCGGGGTGCCGCCCGTGGTCGACACGCGCGTGGCCGCGTTGCGCGATGCCGCGCTGAAGGACGACGTCGCCTACGACATCGTCGAGGGGCTGACGACCGAGGTCGGCGCACGGCCCGCGGGCACGGAGGCGGAGGCGCGGGCGCGGACCTGGGGCGTGGCGAAGCTGAAGACGCTGGGCTTCCGCAACGTGCGCGCGGAAACCTACCAGATGCCGGTATGGGTGCGCGGCGCGGAGACGGGCGAGATCGTCGCGCCCTTCCCGCAGACGCTCGCGCTGACCGCGCTCGGCAATTCGGCCGCGACGCCGGCCGGCGGGCTGACCGGCGAGGTCGCGGTGTTCCCGACGATCGCGGCGTTCCAGCAGGCGCCCGATGGCGCGATCCGGGGAAAGATCGTCTATATCGGCAACAGCATGGAGCCGACGCAGGACGGCTCGGGCTATGGCGCGAACGGCGCGGCGCGGTTCGTGGGTCCCGGCATGGCGGCAAGGCGCGGTGCGGCGGCGATCGTGATCCGCTCGATCGGCACCGATCGCCACCGTATCCCGCATGCGGGCCTCACCGAGTTCCCCCAAGGTGTCGCGCCGATCCCGTCGGCGGCACTATCGGTGCCCGACGCGCTGCTGCTCGAGCGGGTGGCGGCGCGTGGCAAGCCGGTGACGATGCGGCTGGTGCTGACCCCGCGGACGCTGGGCATGCGCGAATCGGGCAACGTGATCGCGGAGGTGCCGGGCAGCGACCCGAAGGCGGGAATCGTCCTGATCGGCGGCCATCTCGACAGCTGGGACCTGGGCACCGGCGCGATCGACGATGCCAGCGGCGTCGCGATCACCGCCGCGGCGGCGAAGCGGATCCTCGATTCGGGGCGGCGCCCACGGCGGACGATCCGCGTGGTATGGTGGGGTGCCGAGGAGGTCGGCGGCGACGGCGGGCGCGACTATGCGGCGCGGCATGGCGGCGACAACCACGTGCTGGCGGCCGAATCCGACTTCGGTGCGGACAGGGTGTGGCGGTTCGAGGCCACCCTGCCCGACACCGCGAAGCCGATCGCGGACCGGTTGCAGGTCGCGCTGTCGCCGCTCGGCATCACCCGCGGGGCCGCAGCCGGCGGCGACGGCGCGGATATCGGGCCGATCGTCGCGAAGGGCGTCGCGGGCATCGACCTCAACCAGAACGGGCTGCGCTACTTCGATGTCCATCACACCGCCGACGATACGCTCGACCGCGTCGATCCCGAGCAGTTGCGCCAGAACGTCGCGGCATGGACGACGATGCTCGCGGTGGTCGCCGATGCGCCCGAGGAGATCGGCGCGATCCCGCCGAAGCGCTGAACGATCCTCGCGTTCACCTTGCTGTCAGATGAATACCCATTGACGCGAAATCCGACTGCGTTAATGGGCGATGTTCGCGTTCGCTTCTGAGCCGGCGCGAACGACGCTATTATAATTGCATTGCTTGGGAGCACCCGCATGAAGAAGTTCGCCATCGTCCTCGCCGCCGCCAGCCTGATGTCGGTCGCAGCCTGCTCGAAGTCGCCCGAGGCGGCTGCTGTCGAGAACAACGCCGATGCGGTTGCCGACAACCTCGAAGCCGCTGCCGACAACATCGACGCGATGGCCGACAACACCTCGAACGGCGTGACCGAAGCTGCGCTCGAGAACACCGCCGACAACCTGAACGCCGCCGCCGACAACGTCCGCGACGCGGGCGAGGCCAAGGCAGACAACATGCATTGATCGGATCGGGCCGTTCGCGGCCCGGTACGCTTGCATGCCGAAAGGGCGTCCCGGTCTTCGGGGCGCCCTTTTTGATTCGGCCCCGTTTGATTCGCGGCCAAAGCCGGTTCCGCCCGCTTGCTAACGCCCGCGTGCGTCCGCTAGGCGGATCGTGCGCTGGGGGCCTGTAGCTCAATGGTTAGAGCTGGCCGCTCATAACGGCTAGGTTGCGGGTTCGAGTCCTGCCGGGCCCACCAGCGCGCAGCCGCGACGGCCACTGCCGACGACCGCGAGCACGGCCTGCGGCGCCCCTGTGTCGACCGATGACGTGGCTTCGCCGCGCCGCGCGCCGCGAAATTCGCTCTCAAATGCATGATGGTCGGGGAGACAGGATTCGAACCTGCGACCCTCTGGTCCCAAACCAGATGCGCTACCAGGCTGCGCCACTCCCCGAGGTCGGCGAGACGCTTAGCCGCGAGCTTGCCATTGGGCAAGCGCGCGTGACCTAACCGCTTGCCGCCACAATCTCGTCGAGGGACGCCGGCGCCACGCCACGCCCCGCGAGCAGGTCCATCACCGCGTCCCACCAGCGCCAGAAGGTGGCGAGTTCCGCGGCATCGCGAACGAAGGGCGTGTTCCCCGCGACCAGCGACGGCGAATGGAACGCGAAGTTGAGGACGCGCACCCCCTCCCCCAGCGCCACCCGGATCGCTTCCAGCGCATCGGCGACGGGCATGCCTTCCGGGGTCAGCGACACGCGCGACAGCACGCCGGTGCGCGCCAGCAGACCGCGACCATGCGGTACGCGCGCGGCGAGCGGATCGAGCCGCGGGCCAAGTGCGCGGGCGATGCCGGTGAAGACGGTCGTGAACGGCAGCGAGACGAGGCCGTCCGGCGTGCGCCACGCCGCGGCACCGATGGACGTAAAGTCGGGGCCGCCGTCCGCGGAATAATCGTAGCGCGCGCGGATCGAGGTATCGAGGCGGTAGCCGAGCCCGCCGAGGATGGTGCCGGTCGCGGGGCCGATGCCATACCGCCCCGCGCGGTACGCGCGTGGCGGCGCACCGAAGGCGTGCGTGATCGCCTCCGTCAGCGCCCGCAGCTTGGCTGCCTCCAACTCGCGCGGCAGGTTGCCGGCATAACTCTCGCGCCGCGTCGTGCCTTCCGAAAACGGCGGATTGACCCACGGATGAAGCTGCGCGCCGACCGCACCCCGCCCGCCGCGGCACAGCGCCGCGATCGTCTCGACCGCGCCGGGATCGGCGACGATCGGATAGTCGACGAGATAGGTCGGGGCGATGCCGTACGTGGCGAACCGTTGATGCGCGGCGGGCAGCGTGGCGATCGCGCGGGTCGTATGGCCGTAGCGCGCGAATGGCTTCGACCAGTCGAACTCTTCCTCGGTATCGACGAACAGCGTAAAGCGCGCGCCGAACGCGTCGGGCCAGGCGATCAACGCGTCGGCCGATGGCGGCGACGGACGGTACGCCGTCCGCGGATCGGAAGCGCCGTGCCCCATCGGTCAGTTGGTCGACGCTTGCCCCATCCGATCGACCAAGGCGGCGGGGAGCCGCAAAGTCAAGCGATCCGCATCGATCGCCAGCGCGCCGCCCAGTTCGACCGCCAGGTTCTGCGCCAGGCGGATCGCAAAGCCGGTGCCGAGCAGCGGCGCGCCGAGCCGCTCCGCCTCCGCCTCCGCGTCGATCGTGAGCAGCGTGTGGTTCGACAGCGTCGTCAGGCTGGCGGGTCGGTCGAACGCGATCGCGACGTGCGCATCGCCCTCTTGGCGGATCGCGACGCCGATCGTCTCGCCCACGCCGCCCGCGGAGACGAGCGCGGACATCAGCCGGCCGACGAGCCGCTCGGTGGCACGATCGTCACCGATCACGACCAGGTCGGGGCGGACCGCGCCGATCGAGATCGTGCAACCCCGCAGCGCGGCGAGCGGACGCAGATCGTCGCCGACGCGCGCCAGCAATGCCGCGACGACGGTGGTGCCGGTGCGCAGCTCCAGCGCGCCGCCCTCGATCCGCGCCGCGGTATCCAGATCCTCGATCGCGGCCACCAGATCGGCGGCGTGGGCGCGGATCGTCGCCGCATGGGCGCGATAGGGCGGCGCCACGGGCCCGAGCAGTTGCGACTCGATCAGTTCCGCGAACCCCACGATCGCGTTCGTGGGTGTGCGCAACTCGTGGACGAGGCGACGCAACGATTCCGACGTCGCCTTGCCCGCGCGCGGCGACGCCGCGGTTTCGTCCGCGCGGGGGCGGCGTGCGGTGCCGCGAAAGCCGGTGAAGCGACCGCTGGCCTCGTCGAACACCGGCACGCCCGAGACGCGCCACGATCCGGCCGCAGCGGATTCCCCCACGATCGTCAGCCGTCCGTCGACGAACGCGCCCCGTCGCCGGAACGCCCCTGCGACGACGCCGTCGACCTGCGGGTCGGCGCCGGTCGCGTCGGCGAGGAAGTCGATGCCGATCACCGCACCCCGGGGCACCCCTTCGACCCAGCGCACCACGCCGCGCTCGTCGGTTTCCCAGCGAAAGCCGTTGGTGGGGGGCGACGGGGGCGCGACATGCGGGCGGATCTCGCGATCCTTCTGGAACGCAGCGATGCGCGCGACGAGATCGGCGATCTCGAAGCCGGGCGCAGTGGCAGGGCGTGGTGTCGCCGACGCCTCCGCATGGCGGCGCGCCTCTGCCACGAACGGCAGCTCGCGCGCGACATCGCCGAGCGCCACGAAAGGACTGCGCCCGATCGGCGGCGGCGTAGGCTGGAGGACGGGTTCGGATACGGACGGAGACACCGGCCCCACGAGCGGTTCGGCCTCGACCACGTCATGCCCGAGCACGAAGTCGGTCGGGCCGAACGCGTCGAGCGCACGGACGACCGACGGCGGCAGATCGCGGCGATGCCGCAGCACCGAGCGGCCCGCGGGATCCAGCTGCGGCAGCAGCGCGATCCAGGCGTCGGCGTCTAGCGCGGCGATCCGCAGCACGGGGGCGGCGATCGCGGAATCATCCTCCGCGAAGAACGCGACCAGCGCGGGGCCGGGCTCGGCGAGCGCGAGCGCGCGGGCGCTTGCCGCCCGCACCGTCGCCGGCACCCGGTCGCGAAGGGTGCGGAGCCGTTCGATCGTCTCAGGGGCGGCGGGGATACGGCGTCGACCGATCAGGTCGACGAGTTGGCGGAACGCGGACTGCGCACCGAACGCGGTGTCGGTGTCGGCGGCGAGCACGGTCTTCAGGCTGTCGTCGAACCGCACCCGCATCAATCCCCCGATCGGCGGCCCAATCGGCGCGTCGTAAAGATTCCTTAACGCGCCCAAACGGGCATGCAAGCAGACGATTTCGGCACGTCGCAATGTGGGACAATTGCGTTCGCGGGCAATTATCCTAATGTCCGCACCGCGGCGAACACCGCGAAGCGAAAGTCATGGGGAGCGTACGCGTTATGCCGTTCGATCGGATCGATCGACAGATTCTGGAGCTCTTGCAGGACAATGGCCGGATGACCAATGTCGAGCTCGCAGACCGCGTCGGTCTTACTGCGCCGCCCTGCCTGCGCCGTGTTCGCGCGCTGGAGGAATCGGGCGCGATCCGTGGCTATCACGCGGATCTCGATCCTGCCCGGCTGGGCTTTCCCATTACCGTGTTCGCGCTCGTCAGCCTCAGGAGCCAGGCGGAGCACGATCTCTCGGCGTTCGAGGTTCACGTCGCGGCGATCCCCGAAGTGCGCGAGTGCCATATGCTGAACGGCGAGATCGACTTCATCCTGAAAATCGTCGCGACCGACCTCAAGAGCTTCCAGGAGATCCTGACGACGCATCTGACGCCGGCGCCGAACGTGGCGAGCGTCAAGACCTCGCTGACGATCCGCACCGCCAAGTCGATTTCGGGCGTGCCGGTGCCGGCGGATCACGGCGGAGAGTGAGGCACGCGCACCATCATCCCCGCGAAGGCTGCAATCTCCCGCGGTAGGAAACACCGCTCAAGGCCTTGAGGACCTCGGCCTCGCCCAGACCATGGTGTTAGCGACGATGCAAAAGGGGCGGCCCCGCGAGGCCGCCCTTTCCGTTTCACCGCCCCAGCGGCGATCAGGCCGCCGGTGCGGCGCTCGTGTTCGCCTCGAGCGACGTATCCCACCAATGCGCGACGCCCGACGTCGGCGCGGTCGTCACCTTGGCGAAGGCGGCCTTGGCGCCGGCCTTGTCGCCCGACATAGCCTTGGCGATACCGAGATGCAGGTTCACGTCGTCCGCCTTCACGCCACCTTTCTGGATCGCGACGTCGTACAGCTCGATCGCCTTGGCGTAATTGCCCGAGCCGAGATACGCGTCTGCGGTCTGCGACGCCTTCAGCCCGTTCGCCGCAGCCTTCGCGCTCGTCTCGAGCGACGACAGCGACGCATCCGCCTTGATCGAGGTGTTCGCCGCGGTCAGCAGCGAACTCGCGGACTGGCTGCTCGCCGGGATCTTGCCGGTGCGCTTGCCCTCGGTCAGCACCGCCACGGTTTCGTGCGGCAGGCCGAGATCGTACGTCCACTGCGCGTAGTTCTCATAATCATACTGGTCCGCCAGCGCATTCTTGCTGCGCAGCAGGCGATAGAGATCGACCTTCTGCGCCTTGTCGAGCGTCACCAGCGACTTCTGCTGGAGGCCATAGATCACCACGGCGTCACGGAAATTGCTCGGCGTGGGATAGGCGACGATGAACTTTTCCAGCCAGCCGGTCGTCCGCGCGACGTCGCGTGCCTTGTAGGCCTGGCCGAACGCATAGCGATATAGCTGCTCGGTCGGCTTCTGGCCCGCGGCGGAACGCGCTGCGAAGGCCGCTTCCAGGTCGGTGTTGCCGCCCGCAGGATCGCCGCTGGCGAACTTCGCATTCGCGGACAGTTCGAGGATCTCGGGATCATTCTTGCCGGCAGCGCGCGCGCGATCGAAATAGGTCGCCGCGCCCTTATAGTCCTTGTCGTTGAACGACAGCTTGCCGAGCGTCCCGTAGAACATCCCCAGCTGGTCGGCCGGGGTCTTCGGGTTCGCGACGAGCGCCTGGAGCGCGGTGCGCATCCCGGCCTGATCGACCTTGCCGTTGGCGCCCTGCGTCGTTTCCGCGCGCTTCGCCTCATACTGATACTTGAAGATGTTCAGCATGTACTTGTCGTCGTTGCTCACCGCGGCGGCCTCCGCGGCCGGGAACAGCGGACCGGCGGCGGCGACGTCGCCCGCGCGGACCGCGGTCTGCAGCGGGTTCGCCGCCTTGATGAACTCGGGCGAGAACTTCGGCCCCGCGGGCTTGGCCTCTTCCTTCTTGTCCTTCGCGACCGCGGGGAACGCGGCCATCGTGCCCGCGCCGGCGAGCAGGGTCGCGGCGAGCGCGATGTTGCGGAAACGGATCATCGGACGGGTCTCTCCTGGTGATCGGGGGCCAGCGGCGCCCCTTAGGGTTGGCATGTCTCTATCGGCGCACGCGAAACGGTTCAAGCGGACGCGCCGCGAGCCGTCTCCCTGCGCTTCCCGCACTGAACGCCGATTGAACGCGTTCGCTCCACCCGCTACCCGCGGCGGCGATGATCGCCCTGCTCTCCCCCGCCAAGACGCTCGATTACGAGCGCGCCATTCCGTCGACGCCCGCCACGACGCCGCGCTTCGGCGCGGAGGCCGAGACGCTGGCCGCGTCCGCGGGCCGGCTGGGGAAGAAACGGCTCGGCGCGCTGATGCACATCTCGGATGCGCTCGCGACGCTCAACATCGCGCGGTTCCGCGGATTTGCCGAGGCACCCGAACGGCCCGCGATCCATGCGTTCGCCGGCGACGTCTACACCGGGTTCGAAGTGGCGACGCTCGACGAGGCCGCGATCGATTTTGCGCAGGATCACCTGCGCATCCTGTCGGGATTGTACGGCCTGCTTCGCCCGCTCGACGCGATGAAGCCGTACCGGCTCGAGATGGGAACGCGTTGGGCGCCGCGACGCAAGAAACTGACCGACTGGTGGGGTGCGCGCATCGCCGACGCGCTGGCCGACGATCTGGCGGCGGAGGGGTCGGGCGTCGTGCTCAATCTCGCCAGCCAGGAATATTGGGCCGCGGTCGACGACCGGCTGGCGAAGGACGTCCGCATCGTGTCTGTCGACTTCCGCGAGGGGGAGGCCCGCAAGTTCGTCAGCTTCCACGCCAAGAAGGCCCGCGGGACGATGGCGCGCTGGATGGCGGAACACCGTGTGACCGACATCGAGGCGATGCGAGGGTTCGACAGCGACGGGTATCGGTTCGACGGCGCGGAGGGCGATCGCTGGACGTTCGTCCGGGATTCCGGCGTCCGGGCATGACCGCCGCGGTCATAATCGGCGCGTCGGGCGGGATCGGAGCCGCGCTGGCGGAGGCGCTGGCGGAGGAGGAGGCGTTCGCGACGATCCACCGGTTCGCGCGATCGTTCGCCGGCGACGCGCGCCTCGACGTGACCGACGAGGCGAGCATCGCCGCCGCCGCCGCGATCGTCGCGAAGGGCCCTGCCCCTACGCTGGTCGTCGTCGCGACCGGGCTGCTCCATGAGGGCGACCGCGGGCCGGAAAAAGCGATGCGCGAGCTGGACGCCCATTGGCTGGCACGCACCTTCGCGGTCAACGCGATCGGGCCGGCGCTGGTCGCCAAGCACATGCTGCCGCTGATGCCGCGGACCGGGCGGACGGTGTTCGCGGCGCTGTCCGCGCGCGTCGGCAGCATCGCGGACAACCGGCTGGGCGGCTGGTACGGCTATCGCGCATCGAAGGCCGCGCTCAACCAGATGATCCGCACGCTGTCGATCGAGGAGAAGCGGCGCAACGACCGGTCGATCGTCGTCGGCCTGCACCCCGGCACCGTCGACACCGCGCTGTCGAAGCCGTTCCAGTCGAGCGGGCGCGACCTGTTCAAGGCGGACCGCGCCGCGGTGCAACTCATGGACGTGATCGACGGGCTGAAGGTGACCGACAGCGGCAAGGTGTTCGCGTGGGACGGCGCCGAGGTGCCCGCCTAGGCATAGGCGTAGGGGCCGCCCTTCTCGAGCGCGGCGCGATAGGCGGGGCGGGCATGGACTTTGTCGAGCCAGGCGATCGTGGCGGGGCGCGACGCGTCGAGCCCGCCGCGGCTGCGCGCGGCCTCGAGCGGGAAGCTCATCATGATATCGGCCGCGGTCATCTCGGTCCCCGCAAACCAGGGGCGCTGCGCGAGTTCGGACTCGATATAGTCGAGGTGGACGTCGATCATCGGCTGGATCCGCTTCGCGATCCTCTTGCCGAGCACGGGGATGCGCATGAGGACGAGCTTGACGAGCAGCGGCGGCATCAGCGACCCTTCCGCATAGTGCAGCCAGAACCGGTAACGCAGCGCGTCGCCGCGATTGGCGGGCGCACCGAGCCGGCCATCGGCCTTGTCGACGAGATACTCGACGATCGCCCCGGTCTCCGCGACGACGCGCCCGCCATCGGCGGTGTCCTCGATCACCGGCGACTTGCCGAGGGGATGGACGCGCTTGAGCGCGGGCGGGGCAAGCATCGTCGCCTTGTCGCGTTCGTAGCGCTTGATCTCATGGGGAAGGCCAAGTTCGTCGAGCATCCACAGGATACGCTGCGACCGCGAATTCTCGAGATGGTGGACGATGATCGTCATGCGTGCGTCTCCCCTGCGCGGGCGGTCCAGATCCAGGCCGCGGCGGGAAAATCCACCACGTCGCCCTTTCGTTGCATTGCGAGCGTCGCGCGGAGCCGGTCGAGAAGCGTGGCGCAGTCTGCAGGGGCGGCATCTCGCAAGGCGGAGGCTGCGGGGCCGATGCGGCGGAGGAACGCGATCGCGTCGTCGACCGGGTCCGTCGAGACACCCGCTTCGCCGACGCGGTAGGCGAAGTCCACGCGGCGGGCGGTGACGTCTCGCCAGCCCGATGCCGTCAGCATCGCCCGCGTATCATCGTGGTCCGCGAACGCGAACGGGCCGGGGGCGTAGCCCGCCGCGGACGACGCGGGTCGCGTGACGATCGTCGCCCAGGGATTGTCCGCGATCGTGGCGAAACAGCTGAACACCAGTCTGCCGTCGGGCGCGGTCGCGTCGCGGAGCGCGGCGAAGGCGGCGTGGGGATCGGCGAAGAACATGACGCCATGGCGCGACACCAGCAGATCGAGCGGCGCGCGACGTGCGGTTTCGTCGCGCGCGTCGGCGTGGACGAAGCGCAGGTTGATGCGATCCCCTGCCCGTTCGCGTGCGACCGCGACCAGCCCGGTGGAGAGATCGGCGCCGATGACGGTCGCATCGGCGCGGGCATCGGCCAACGCGATCGCGGTCGATCCCGCGCCCGATCCGATGTCGAGCGCTGTGAAGGCACGTGTCGGAGCGGCGGCGAGGATCGCAGCGTCGAGATGCGGGGCGAGCCCGGCGAAGGCGCGTTCGGTGCGGCACCATTCCTCCGCCCATACGTCGCCGACGTGGCCGGTCCAGTCATGCGGCTGGGTCATGCGGCTTCACTTTCATGGCTGGTGGCGTACGGGCGCGGCGCCCGGGGCGAGCGGGAAGAGGCGCGCGAAGACTCGAAGGTCGAGTTCGCGCGGGGGCCCGGAGATTGCAAGAGAGCCGATCGCAAGGCCGGTCATCGGCTGCCCCGAGTGAACCATCGCCTTGCGGATGGCTGTTTGCGTCTTCGTGTGAACCCTTCCCGAGAGTCGGACCAGGCGATGGCGTTGGTCGATAGCCTTGGCCCATCCCTTGCGTCATCCAGGACTTGATCCAGGATCCAGCGCGTAACAGTCGCCCTCGCCTGCCACTCCGTCGACGTCGTTCCGGGATGGATAGATCCCGGATCACGTTCGGGATGACGAAGAGCGGGTGCGAGCTGACCGGATCGATTGTCCAGGTGAGCGCTGACGAAACCGCGTGGAAGTTGCCGAAGTTGCCGCCACGTCGGCGCCGAAAAGGACGATACGAAAAGGGCCCGCCGTTACCGGCAGGCCCTTCGTTCGTCGGCATCGGCGGCGACGCGATCACAGATCGTCGTCCGCCTCCGGGCCGGTCATCATCTCCTCGGCGACCTTCTCGGTGCGCTGACGGATCGCTTTTTCCAGGCGCTCGGCCATTTCGGGATTCTCGCGCAGGAAGTTCTTCGAATTCTCGCGCCCCTGCCCGATCCGCACCGAATCATAGCTGAACCACGCACCCGACTTCTCGACGAGCCCGGCCTTGACGCCGAGATCGAGGATCTCGCCGATCTTCGAGATGCCCTCGCCGTACATGATGTCGAACTCGACCTGCTTGAACGGCGGCGCGACCTTGTTCTTCACCACCTTCACGCGCGTGGCGTTGCCGGTGACTTCCTCGCGATCCTTGATCGCGCCGGTGCGGCGGATATCGAGGCGGACCGAGGCGTAGAATTTCAGCGCGTTGCCCCCGGTCGTCGTCTCCGGGTTGCCGTACATCACGCCGATCTTCATCCGCAGCTGGTTGATGAAGATCACCATGCAGCGCGATCGGCTGATCGAGCCCGTCAGCTTGCGCAGGGACTGCGACATGAGCCGCGCCTGGAGGCCGACATGGCTGTCGCCCATCTCGCCCTCGATCTCCGCGCGCGGGACCAGCGCCGCAACCGAATCGACCACCAGTACGTCGATCGCGTTCGAGCGGACCAGCGTATCGACGATTTCGAGCGCCTGCTCGCCGGTGTCGGGCTGCGACACGATCAGCTCGTCGATGTTGACGCCCAGCTTCTTGGCGTAGACCGGATCGAGCGCATGTTCCGCATCGATGAACGCGGCGGTGCCGCCGCCCTTCTGCGCCTCTGCGATGACGTGAAGCGCGAGCGTGGTCTTGCCCGACGATTCGGGTCCGTAGACCTCGATCACGCGCCCGCGCGGCAATCCGCCGACGCCGAGCGCGATATCGAGCCCGAGCGAACCGGTGGAGATCGTCTCCACCTCCATCGACTGCTTCGAGCCCAGCTTCATCGCCGAACCCTTGCCGAACGCGCGGTCGATCTGCGCGAGCGCGGCGTCGAGCGCCTTCTGACGGTCTGTTGTCGCGGTTGCCATGCCGGTATCGATCACCTTCAGATTGGCGGCCATTGGAATGTCCCTCGCTAAAGCAAGCGCGCGAACCGTTCAACGCGTCATCGGCGATGTACTGCATGTGTTCTACAGGAACAATAGTGGAACGATGATTTTTCATGCGTGGGCTTGTTCGCGGCCGGTCGCGCCCGCAAGCTGCGCGCAAAGGGAGAGGATGATGGCGGATTTCGCGGGAAAGCACGTGTTCGTCGCCGGAGCGTCGAGCGGAATCAACCTGGAGATCGCGACCGGCTTCGCGCGCTGCGGGGCCAATGTCACGATCCTGAGCCGGAGCGCGGACAAGATCGAGTCGGCTGCCGCAGGTATCCGCGATGCCGGCGGGACCGCGACGGGCATCGCGTGCGACGTGCGCGACCATGACGGGCTGGTGGCGGCGTTCGAGGCGGCGGTCGCCAGCCATGGCCCGGTCGACGTGCTGGTATCGGGAGCAGCGGGCAATTTCCTGGCGCCGGCGATCGGGATGAGCGCGAATGCGTTCAAGACGGTGGTCGATATCGATCTGCTCGGCACCTTCAACGTGTTCCACGCCAGCTTCGCGTATCTGGCGAAGCCCGGGGCATCGCTGGTGGCGATCACCGCGGGACAGGCGGTGCATCCGATGCCGTTCCAGATCCATGCGTGCGCCGCGAAGGCCGGGGTCAACATGGTGGTGAAGTGCCTCGCGCTGGAATGGGGGCCTGCCGGAATCCGGGTCAACGCGATCTCGCCCGGGCCGATCGCTCAGACCGAAGGGATGGCGCGGCTGGCAGCCGATCCGGGGCGCGAGGCGGCGATCAAGGCGCGGCTGCCGCTTCGCGACTATGGCACGAAGGGCGATATTGCGGAGGCGGCGATGTGGCTTTCGAGCGCGCAGGCGAACTATGTGACGGGCACGATCCTGAACGTCGACGGCGGAAGCGACCTGGGAGATGCGAGCCAGGACGCGTTGACGGTGCGGCCGCGATAGCGGGTCAGCAGTAGCGCTGCTCCTCCCACCACGGGAAGAAATCGGGCATGTCGCGCGAGACGGTGTCGGGATAGACGGGCTGGCGCTTCTCCAGGAACGACGTGACCCCTTCCTTCGCGTCGCCGCTGCGGCCACGCGACAGGATGCCGCGACTGTCGATCCGGTGCGCCTCCATCGGGTGCGCCATCCCGAGCCCGCGCCACATCATCTGGCGGATCATCGCGACCGAGACGGGGGCGGTGTTGTCCGCGATCTCGCGCGCGATCGCGGTGGCGCGGGTGAGGAGTTGGTCGCCCGGGACGACCGCCTTGACCAGCCCGCCCGCAAGCGCCTCGTCGGCCGGGAAGACGCGGCCCGAATAGCACCATTCGAGCGCCTGCGAGATGCCGACGATCCGCGGCAGGAAGAAGGACGACGCCGCCTCGGGCAGGATGCCGCGACGCGCGAAGACGAAGCCGAACCGCGCGGTGTCGCTGGCGAGGCGGATGTCCATCGCGAGCGTCATCGTCGCGCCGATCCCGACCGCGGGGCCATTGATCGCGGCGATCACGGGCTTGAGGCACTCGAAGATCCGAAGCGTGACGCGTCCACCCCCGTCGCGCGCACTCTCGCTCGCATAGCGCAGCGTACCGTCGGGGGCGACCGGCGAGTCGTCGCCGCGCGATTCGTAGTCGAAGGTCTTGCTGCCCGCGGAAAGGTCCGCGCCTGCGCAGAACGCCCGGCCCTCGCCAGTGACGATCACCGCGCGGACGTCGTCGTCGGCGTCGACCCGGTCGAACGCCGCGATCAGCTCGCGCATCATCTGACCGGTGAAGGCGTTGAGTTTTTCCGGGCGGTGGAGGGTGATGGTGGCGATGCGGTCCGCGACCGCATACCGGATCGTCTCGTACGCCATGGCTGCTCTCCACCGTTGATTTTGCCGCACCCTGACGTAACACCTGTTACGGAACAAGGGGACTTTCCCCGATCGTATCCACGAGGCCCGGCCATGCTCGCACTGATCGCACTCGCCCTGCAGGCGGCGTCCCCCGCCCCTGCTTCCCCTGCCGCCCCGGTCGCGACCGACCGTTCGCGTGCCGTGCCCGCGACGAAGTGGCCGACGCGCGAGGCGGACCATACGATCCGTGACTTCCGGTTCCGCGACGGCCAGACGCTGGCGGCGCTCAGGATCCATTACACGACGCTCGGCACGCCGCACCGCGACGCGAAGGGGCGGATCGACAATGCGGTGATGGTGCTCCACGGCACCGGGGGGACGGGCAAGCAGTTCCTCGCGCCCCAGTTCGCGGACCGGCTCTATGGCCCCGGCCAGCCGCTCGACATCGCGAAATACTGGGTCATCCTGCCGGACAATATCGGCCATGGCAGGTCGTCCAAGCCGTCCGACGGGATGCGGATGGCGTTCCCGAAATACGACTATGACGACATGGTCGCGGCGCAACACCGTCTGCTGACCGAGGGGCTGGGGATCGCGCGGATGCGGCTCGTCATGGGCACGTCGATGGGATGCATGCATGCGTTCGTGTGGGGGGAGACCTTCCCGGACTATGCGCGCGCGCTGATGCCGATGGCGTGCGAGCCGGTCGCGATCGCGGGGCTCAACCGGATGTGGCGGCAGCTGGCGATCGACGGGATCGAGGCGGATCCGGCGTGGCGCGGAGGCGATTACACGACGCAGCCGGTACAGGGGCTGCGGACCGCGCAGTCGCTGTTGTTCGTGGCGGGCGGTGCGCCGCTGAACCTCCAGCGCGATTTCCCGACGCGCGACGCAGCGACCGCCTATGTCCGCGATAGGGTGGGCAAGGCGCTGCCGCTGCTGGAGGCGAACGACCTGATCTACCAGCTCGATTCGTCGCGCAACTACGATCCTTGGTCACGGCTGGAGGCGATCACGGCGCCGATGGCGTGGATCAACTCGGCGGACGATTTCATCAATCCGCGCGGGCTCGACTTTCCGGGGCGGGCGATACGGCGGATGAAGGATGCGACGTTCCGGCTCATCCCGGAGACGGCGGAGACGCGCGGGCACGGGACGCACACCTGGGCGGTGAACTGGAGCGACGACCTGCGCGCGTTGCTGGCGCGGACGGAGGCGAAGTAGGCTCGTTCGTCACCCCGGACTTGATCCGGGGTCCCGCTTTGCCCGACGCTCATAATACAAAGAAGCTGGACCCCGGATCAAGTCCGGGGTGACGGGAGGTGTTGGGGCGGGGGTGCTCTTCGTCGAGAGCGATTCCAGCGTAGCCGGGATCACGGCATGGAACCTCAGACGTTGATGACGGGCACCGGGATGGGTGCTTCCGGGGTGTAGACCTGGATGTTCGCCGCCGACAGCGCGAGGCCGGGGGTGAGTGTCGCGAACAGGACCTGTGCCGCTGCGCCATCGCCGTCGCTGTCATAGAAGAGCTGGCCGCTGACATTGTCGAAGACCAGATAGTCGTCCGCGTCGAGCGCGGCGGGGCCGATGACCAGATTGCCCGCGCCGAGGATCTTGGGCAACGCGGTGAAGACGGTCGACGCCAGCAGCAGAAGATCGGTGCCGGGGAGGAAATCGACGATCGTGTCGACGTTGCCGCCGCCGAGCGCGGTATCGAACTGGAAGACGTCCGCGCCGCCGAACCCCAGCAGCGTATCCGCACCGCCGCCGCCATTGAGCGTATTGGCGCCCAAATTGCCCGCGATCGTCTGCGCGAACGCATTGCCGCGCAGCGCCAGCGCATCGGTCGCCGCGCGATCCTGTGCAGCGAGCACCTCGATGCTGGCGGTCGCGCCCAGCGTGTAGCTGACGCTGGTGACGACGGTGTCGAAGCCGTCTCCATCCGCCTCGACGATGACGATTCGGCCATCGGCGACGGCATAGGTGTCGTTGCCCTTCAGCCCCGTCAACGTGTCCGCGCCCGAGCCGCCGTTGAGGATGTTGTCGCCGTAGTTGCCGATCAACGTCGAGCTGTAATAGTTGCCGATCAGGTTGATCGGCGTCGTGTCGGTGTGCTGGACGGTCGACAGGAACTCTATCTCGTACTCGCCCAGATTGTAGCTGACGGTCGTGTAGATCAGGTCGTTGCCCTGGCCACGCTCCTCGATCACGACGTCGCCGAGGCCCCGGACGAGATAGGTGTCGTCGCCCCCGAGCCCGACGAGCGTGTCGCCGGTGCCACCGCCGCCGTTGAGGATGTTCGCGCCGGCATTGCCGGTGATGATCTGGTTGAGGTCGTTCCCGGTCAGGAACAGCGCGGTGGTCGCGGTGGCGTCGGCAAGCGCGAGCGTCTCGACGGAGACGCCGTTCGCGAGCACGTAGCTGGCGCTGGCGAGCACGGTGTCGCGCCCCGCCCCCACCGCCTCGACGATCACGTCGCCGAGCGCGTCGACCAGATAGGTGTCGTCGCCGATCCCGCCGACGAGCGTATCGATGCCGGTGCCGCCGTCGAGCCGGTCTGCCCCTGTCCCGCCTTCGAGCGAGTCGTTGCCCGCACCGCCGAGCAGCGTGTCGTCGCCATCCTCGCCATAGAGCGTGTCGTTGCCGTCGCGCCCCTCCAGTCGGTTGCCCGCGGGGTTGCCGATCAGCACGTCCGCCGCACTGCCGCCGACCGCGTTCTCGATCGTCACGCCGTACGCGATCGCGATCGAATAGGGCCGCGCGTTGATCGTCGAGAAGGCGCCCGCGCGCAGGTCGATCGTCTGGGTGCGCGCATTGCCCGAGAAATCGAACGTGTCGACGCCGCCCGCGTCCCACACGGTGTACGGCGCGGTCGCGGTGCCG
This sequence comes from Sphingomonas sp. Ell38C01, assembly GCF_055231975.1. Classification (NCBI taxonomy): domain Bacteria; kingdom Pseudomonadati; phylum Pseudomonadota; class Alphaproteobacteria; order Sphingomonadales; family Sphingomonadaceae; genus Sphingomonas; species Sphingomonas sp. Ell38C01. The sequence continues at coordinate 2,339,508 of NZ_JBUYVA010000001.1, forward strand.
GCATAGATCGCGCCGGCATTGGTGTTGAAGCCATAGACGGTGTCGCCGGTGCGCGTCGTCATGTTGGCGCCGTACGCGCGCTGGATCGCGACGATGTCGTCGAGCATCGGCGTCGCGGGTTCGGGATAGGTGCCGGCCCCGCCGGTATTGCGCGGCCCGAAATAGCTCATCGCCGAATAGCTTTCGCTATCCTCGTAATAGGCGGCGTTGGCGGCGTAGCTGAAGCCTTCGCCGTCATAGTCGCCCGGATGGCTGAGCCCGATCGTGTGGCCGATCTCGTGGACGATCGCCCATTGTACGTCGCCTGTCGGGAACCACAGGTCTCCGCTGAGGCTGCTGACGGCACGCGAACCCGGGAAATAGGCGAAGGCGCCGTCGAACCCGTTGCCCTGCGTGAAGCTGCCGAACAGGATCGTCGCGGCGTCCGAATAGGCCGCCGCGCCGCTTGTCCCGCTGCCGACGCGCTGGAACGTGATGCTGGCGACGTCGGACCAGGTCTGGAGCGCGCGCTCGGCGCTGGCGATCTGCGTCGCGTCGAACGGCGCGAAGCCGCTGACGCCGTTGACCGTGGTGCTGCCGGTGGCGCGATAGGCGTAGGTGACGGTCGTCGCAGTGCCCCCGGTCGACCAGAACCGCCCCTCGCGCAACAAGGTGGTGGCGGCCTGGTCGCTCGTGAACGACATCTTGCCGTTGCTCGCGATGCCGCCGCGACCCGCCATCGCCGGTGCCGGCATCGCGCACTCCTGTCCTGCGGGCCGTCCGTCGCGGCCGACCCCGAGGAAACGCGATAACCGACTACAAGTAAAGGCTTTCGCGGCAAGTCACGGTAAATCCGGTGCGAACCTGGCTCAGGCGGCGCAGGCGACCGGCATGCGACACTCGCGGCGTTTCGCCTTGATCGCGTACATCGCCGCGTCGGCCCGCTGCAGCAGGAGGTCGATCCCGGCCCCGACCGCGCCGTCGACCACGCCGATGCTCAGCCCCGGGCGCCGGGGGCCCTGCATCACGTCGCAGATCGCGACCGCGAAGCGTGCGCCGATCGCCTCGGCGATGGCCGTGGCCTCCACGTGTGCGATACCGGGCAGGATACACACGAACTCGTCCCCGCCCCACCGGACCACCGCACCGCGCGCACCGATCGCGTGCCGCGCGGCGTCGCACACGATCCGCAGCGCCGCATCGCCCGCGGCATGGCCATGCGTGTCGTTGAGCAGCTTGAACCGGTCGACGTCGACCATCAGCACCGCGACCGATCCGGTCAGCTGGCGCCGCAGCCGGTCGAACCCCATCCGGTTGTACGCGCCGGTCAGCGGATCGCGCGCCATCTGCTCGACCAGGCTGGCCTGGCTGCGCTCCGCCTGCAGGATCAGAAGCGCATAGGCGCGAAAGACGATGAACGCGATCTGCCCCGCCGCCAGCCACGCGGCGATATCCGCATGGAACCCCGTCAGCCGCATGCCGAGTTGCCCGGTATAGGCGAGCCAGGCGCGGCCGAGGAACAGCGGCACCGCGGCGACGAACAATGCCGCCATCAGCCAGCCGGTCTGGAGCCGCTCGCGCCGGGCCAGGTCGATCGCGATCGCGACGATCGCCACGTCGAACAGCGCCCGCACGACGCTGAGATACGCGACTCGGGCGCCGAACGCCTGCGGATCGCCCGAGAAGACGAGCGGCAGCCCCACGACCGTAGCGACCGCGACGACCGGCAGAACGCGCGCGCCCGGGTGCCGGAACTCGCGCATCCCGCAGAAGATCAACGCGTAGGCGATGACCGAGAGCGGATTGGCGGTCCGGATGACCGTAGGGAGCCCGGCGGTCGTCGGCAGCACGGCGACCAGCGCGGTGGCGGCCAGGAGCAGATGGCCGAGCCCCCACAACAGCGCCCAGCGTCCGAACCGGCCCGCGATCGCTGGCACGAGATGGACGATCGCCGCTACCATCGTTCCGAACGCGGCGACGATATAAAGGGTGTCGAGATCGAGGGCCAAGTCGCTTCCAATATCCTGCGCCTGCCGTAGCGTCGAAGCCTATAACAAATCGTGACGGTTGCGGTATGATCGAATGTGATCGCCCTCGACGCTTGCGGGCATCGATCGCCGCCCTATGCCTTGGCTACGATCATCAATCAGGGGAGCGCGACGCGATGCCGATCTATGCCTACAAGGGAAAGCGTCCCGCTATCGCAGACAGCGCGTGGGTGGCGCCGAGCGCGGACGTGATCGGCGAGGCGATCCTGGGCGAGGATGTCGGCATCTGGTTCGGCGCGGTGGTCCGCGGCGACAACACGCCGATCCCGATCGGCGCGCGCAGCAACGTGCAGGAGGGCGCGATGCTTCACTCCGATCCCGGCTCGCCGCTGAGCGTCGGCGAGGACTGCACGATCGGGCACCACGCGATCCTGCACGGCTGCACGATCGGCGACCGGGTGCTGATCGGCATGGGCGCGACGATCCTCAACCGCGCGGTGATCGGTGACGAATCGATCGTCGGTGCGAACGCGCTGGTGACGGAGGGCAAGGTGTTTCCCCCGCGCAGCCTGATCGTCGGCAGCCCGGCGAAGGCGATCCGCACGCTCGACGATGCCGCGGTCGCGGGCCTGCGGATGTCGGCGGCGCATTATGTCGAGAATGCCCGCGCCGCCGCGCAGGGGCTGGAAGAAATCGCGCGTTAAGACGGGCTGGACAGCGTTCCCGCGCCTATCCATAACTCGCGTTATGGCCATTCCCTCTTCGCTCGCCCGTTTGCGGTTGCCCGTCATCGGCTCGCCGCTGTTCATCATCTCCGGTCCCGATCTGGTGATCGCGCAGTGCAAGGCGGGGATCGTCGGGTCGTTTCCCGCGCTCAACGCGCGGCCGCAGGCGCTACTCGACGAGTGGCTCCACCGGATCACCGAGGAGTTGGCCGCGCATAACCGCGCGAACCCCGAATCGCCGGCCGCACCGTTCGCGGTGAACCAGATCGTCCACAAGTCGAACGACCGGCTCGAGGCCGATCTGGCGACGTGCGAGAAGTGGCAGGTGCCGATCACGATCACGTCGCTGGGCGCGCGTGCGGAACTGAACCAGGCCGTCCACAACTGGGGTGGGATCACCCTCCACGACGTGATCGATGACCGGTTCGCACGCAAGGCGGTGGAGAAGGGCGCGGACGGGCTGATCGCAGTCGCGGCAGGTGCGGGCGGGCACGCCGGGCGGCTGTCGCCGTTCGCGATCGTGCAGGAGATCCGCCAGTGGTTCGACGGCCCCGTCGCGCTCTCCGGATCGATCGCGACCGGCGACGCCGTGCTGGCGGCGCAGGCGATGGGCGCGGACTTCGCCTATATCGGCTCCCCCTTCATCGCGACCGACGAAGCGAATGCCGACCAGGCGTACAAGGACGGCATCGTCGCGGGGCGTGCGAGCGACATCGTCTATTCCAACCTCTTCACCGGGGTGCACGGCAATTATCTGCGCCAGTCGATCGCAGCAGCGGGGATGGACCCGGACAATCTGCCCGAGGGCGACCTGAAGACGATGGATTTCGGCACCGGCAACGGCGCGAAACCCAAGGCCTGGCGCGACATCTGGGGATCGGGCCAGGGTATCGGCGCCGTCGAGCGGGTCGAATCGGTCGCGGAGCGGATCGACCGGCTGGAGCGAGAATATCGCGCAGCACGGGCGCGGCTGGGGATGAACTAGGGTCGATCGTCATTCAGCGTGGTGCGCTGCTTTGTGCGTCACCCCGGACCTGTTCCGGGGTTACGGGTCTGGCACGTGTCGGGGCGCCAATCGCTGAATGTCGATTGGCCCTGGGCCACGGCCCTTCCTCCGCCCGCATCCGTGCCGGGCGCTAGAACGCCATCGCCAGCCGGTCGAACATGCTTCGCGCGGGGCTCGGCATGGGAAGCGCCGCTTCCTGTGCGTGGTCCAGGCGGACGACGCGGCGGTGGAGGTCGACGCTGGCCAGCACCAGCGCCCGCGCGCGATCGGGCAGGTCGTGGAGCGCACCGTCGTCGGTAACCGGCGCGGCGCCGAGTCGGCGCGACGGATCGAGCGCCTCGCGCGGGGCCAGTTCGCCCGCCTCGACCGCGCGCTGCGTCAGCAACCATGCGATGACGTGCATCAGCCGCGTCGTCACCTTCAGCGACTCGCAGCTGAAGCCGACGCGCGCCATCGGCGGCAGCGCATCGCGATCGGCACGCCCGCCATCGTCGAAATAGCCGCGCGCGTCGTCGGCGAGCAGCATCGCTTCGATATACAGCGCGTCGGTCAGTCGACGATGCAGCCGCGTGTGCCCGGGTCCCCTGTTCATCCAGCGACGCTCGCACATTCCTACAATCGGGCCAAGCGCGGTGCGGCAGTGCAGCGAAGGGGACCGTCCCGTTTCGGCGCGGTTGCGCGGCGCGCCCGCGGCTCAGGCGATGATGTCGGGAATCAGCTGGTCGCCCAGCATCACGATCTCGTCGCGCAGGCGCAGCTTTCGCTTTTTCAGGCGGGCCATCTGGAGTTGGTCGCTCGCGCCCGCCTCGACCAGCGCGGCGATCGCGGTGTCGAGGTCGCGGTGTTCGACCCGCAAGATCTCCAGCTTTGCCGCAAGCTGCGCATCGTCCATGTCCAGCGACCCCCGTTCGACGCGCGCTATAGCGCACCCGGAAAGCGATGCGACCGCCATTTTTGCGCGCGCAACGAATCGTCGCCCCGATCCGCTCGGTTGATCGAAAAATGCCGATTTGGATGGCGACAATCGCGCGTCGGGGTGTTTTACTTGTCTCCCCTAACGCGAGACAGGAGGTTCACGCCATGCAGTCAGCGCATCTCTCGGCCCTTGAAGCCAAGCACGCCACCCTCGAACAGCGAATCGATGTGGAAACGCATCGACCCCTGCCGGATATGGCGGTCCTGGCCCAGCTGAAGAAGCAGAAGCTGCGCGTGAAGGAGGAGATCGCGACGTCGCATTGAGCGGCGTCATTCCTTGCGCGGTGCCCGCCGGTTCGCCGGCGGGTACTACGCGACCATGATGACCGTGACGTAAGCCGCCCGCCAATGATCCTGGACAATGCGGCGTCGCGGATCAGCGGCGCGTGATGATGGGCTTGACGAACACCGGCGTCGTGCCGCCTGTCCCCACGGGCTTGCGCGCGCGTTGCGGATCGATCGGCTTGTCGAACGCGATGCCGGTTCGCCCCTCCGCCTGCCACGCGACCCGGCCCTTCACCCAGCCGATCCCGCGCACCTCGACCTCGACCAGCGTCTCGGTATCGATCGGCTGCCCCAGCTCGACCATCAGCCCGCCTTCGGACAGATTGCGCACGCGTACCGCGACCGGATCGCGTGCCTCCGCGGTTCGGATGTTCGCCATCAGAAACAGGCTGTCGCGCGAACGCTTGCGCGACACGGCGGTCGAATCCGCCTCGCCGGTGTTCGAATCAAAAGCGGGGTTGTCGAAGTCCATCGCGCTCATCCAATCAGTCGATCCTCGCTACGCAAGAAAGGTTAGCGAAATCTCACCGGTCCTGAGACGAGGGAAACGGTGTCCCGCCCCGGGACGACGTGCGCGTCAGTCCTCTCGCGAAACCTTTTCGTTTCGCTCGTGCCGTTCCTGCGCCTCGACCGTCATCGTCGCGATCGGCCGCGCCTCGAGTCGACCGAGGCTGATCGGCTCGCCCGACACCTCGCAATAACCGTACTCGCCATCCTCGATCCGGCGCAGCGCGGCATCGATCTTCGACACCAGCTTGCGCTGGCGGTCGCGGGTGCGCAGTTCGATCGACCAGTCGGTTTCGCTCGACGCACGATCGGTCAGGTCCGCCTCGCGCAGCGAATCGACCTGGAGCTGCGACAGCGTCCCTTGCGCCTCGCGCAGGATCGCGTCGCGCCAGTCGTTCAGCTTCTTGCGAAAATACGCCTGCTGGCGCGGGTTCATGAACGGTTCGTCGGCACCGGGCCGATACGCGTCCGCGGCATCGTTCGCCGCCGTCACCGATTGGAAACCCTTGTCGTCCGCACAATTCAAAGCCGTCGCCATGCCCGTCTCCCCACGTGGCGCCCGGCGTCTCATGCGCGCCTTGCGGGCCGCCCCCCTAAGGGCGCGCCTATACTGGCGCACGATGCGAACGACAAGCGACCTCGCGTCGCTTTTCCATCATCGATCCATCACTTAGCGCAAGCCTGCTGTCGCCATCGTTAACGAAGTGTTCGCCGGAACGAGCGTATCCGTCCCCTAATGGGACGTTAACGCCGTCGTTGCCCGCTCCGATGTCGCAATCCTGCGATGGGACACGACAATGATGGTTAACGTGGTTGCGCTTAAAGCTTTGTTTTGCACTTTAGGACATAGCGGCGACGAGCGCTGCTGTGGACCCGAAGCTGGCGCGCGTTAGTCGTCAGAGAACGAAAGAGTGACATCATGTCGGTGCGGATGGCCATGGCAAAACTTTGCGCTTGCGCGTGCGGCGGTGCGGTAATCGGGGGAGGTGCGGTGCACGTCGCCGAAACCAAGGCCCGCCCCGCCTATACCAGCGCCGGCTATACCAAGGGCTACGTCAAGAAGCGCGTCGTGCGAGTCGCGGCGGCGCGACCGGTGACGAAGGTGCGCCGGATCGTGCGAACCACCACCAGCGCGGCGTGTGCGCCGGCGGTGGTGACGGTCGCCAGCCAGGCCGCGCCGATCCCCATCCCCGCCCCCCAGCCGATCCTGAGCGGCGGCAGCAGCGCGCCCGCGATCATCGGCGGCAGCGGCGGCTTCTACGGCGGTGGCGGGGGCTTCGGCGGCGGATTCTTCGGCGGGTCGGGTGGCGGATCGGGCGGGAGCGTCGTGATCTCGTCCACCTCCAGCTCGACCGGCGGGAACAAGGTGGTCATCGACAACAAGAACGAGCAGTCGCAGGGCCAGAATCAAAACCAGAATCAGAACCAAAACCAAAACCAGAACCAGAACGAAAACCAGAACCAGAACGGCGGTTCGACCGGATCGTCGTCCTCGAGCTCGAGCTATGGTTCGAGCAGCAAGGGCTGGTCGTCGAGCGGAAGCAGTTCGGACGGATGGAGCTCGTCGGGCTGGAGCTCCAACGGGTCGAGCGGCAGCGGATCGAACGGGTCGAGCGGCAGCAGTGGCTCTTCGGGATCGACGGGGTCGTCGGGATCGAGCGGCTCGAGCGGCTCGAGCGGATCGTCGTCGGGCAGTTCGTCGAGCTCGACCTCCAGTTCCTCGTCGAGCAGCGGATCCTCGACCAGCAGCGGGTCGAGTGGTGGCAATCCCGCCCCCGTCCCCGCGCCGCCGATGATCCTGTTGTTCGGCGCCGCGGCCGCCGCGCTGGTCGCGCGTCGCAAGCTGGCGAAGCCCGCCGCCGCCTGAAGATCCCCGCGAAACGGGGAAGAGCCGAAACGGGCCCGCGTCTCGCGACGCGGGCCCGTTTTGCGCTGCGGGTCAGGCGTCCTGCAACGCCTTTTCGATCTGGTCGATCGGGTGGCCGGTCAGGTCCTTGGCGAGTTCGCCCTTCAGCCGGTCGCTCACTTCCTTGTGATAATGTTTGCGCAACTCGCCCAGCGTCTTCGGCGGGGCGACGATGATGAGCGACTCATAGTCGTTCGCGAACGCGCGGGTCTTGAGCATGTCCGCCGCATCGGCGGCGAAGCGATCTTCCTCGATCTGGTGGAAGTCGGTTGGCTCGACCGAGCTGCGCGCGCCGCCCTGCGTCGATGAGGCCTGTCCGGCGCGGTCGGTCGCCTGGTCGCCGGTCGACGGATTGTCCTGTTCCACCGCCTGCTCGACCGTCAGGTTCGGATTCTGCGCGTCGCCCGCGTTGCGCAGGAACAGCATCTTGCGCCCGTCGGCGACGAGGACGACCGAGTTGTGGGGAAGCTGCACGGCGGATCTCCTGTGATTGATACCGGATGGGCAACGCCCCGGGACGCGGGCGGGTTGCGTGCGGACGGGCCGCTCGGCATAGGCCGGGCATGCACGACATCCGCCTGATCCGGGACGATCCCGCCGCCTTCGACGCCGCGCTGGCCAGGCGCGGCCTCGCGCCGACCGCCGCCACGCTGGTCGCGCTCGACGAGCGTCGCCGTGCGGTGCTGACCGCGTTGCAGACCGGGCAGGCGCGCCGTAACGATGCCTCGAAGGCGATCGGCGCCGCCAAGGCCGCGAAGGACGACGCCACCGCGGCGGCGCTGATGGCGGAGGTCGGCACGCTCAAGGCAAGGCTGCCGGAACTGGAGGCCGAGAGCGCCGCGCTCGACGCCGAATTGCAGGATACGCTCGCCGCGATCCCCAACCTGCCTGCCGCCGACGTGCCGCCGGGCAAGGACGAGGACGACAACGCGCTGATCCATGAGCGCGGCGCGAAGCCCGCGTTCGCGTTCGTGCCGAAGGAGCATTTCGACATCGGCCCCGCGCTGGGGATGGATTTCGAAACCGGGGTCGCGATCGGCGGCGCGCGGTTCACGTTGCTGCGCGGGAGCATGGCGAAGCTGAACCGCGCGCTGGGGCAATTCATGCTCGACCGGCTGACCAAAGACCATGGCTTCGAGTTGGCCGCGCCGCCGCTGCTGGTGCGCGACGAGGTCGCCTATGGCACCGGCCAGCTGCCGAAGTTCGCCGAGGACCTGTTCCGCACTACCGACGGCCGCTGGCTGATCCCGACCGCGGAGGTCTCGCTGACGAACATCGTGCGCGAGCGGATCCTGGGCGAGGGCGAGTTGCCGTTGCGCTTCACCGCGCTGACGCCGTGCTTCCGGTCCGAGGCCGGTGCGGCGGGGCGCGACACGCGCGGGCTGATCCGCCAGCATCAGTTCGACAAGGTCGAGATGGTGTCGATCGTGACCCCCGAGGCGAGCGAGGCGGAGCACGAGCGGATGACCGCAGCGGCGGAGGCGATGCTCGACGCGCTGGGGCTGGCGTATCGGCGGATGAAGCTGTGCACCGGCGACATGGGGTTCACCGCGGCGCGCACATACGATCTCGAGGTCTGGCTGCCCGGGCAGGATCGGTATCGCGAGATCTCGTCCTGTTCGACCTGCACCGATTTCCAGGCACGGCGGATGAACGCACGCTATCGCGCCGAGGGCGAGAAGGCGACGCGGTTCGTCCACACGCTCAACGGATCGGCGCTGGCGGTGGGGCGGACGCTGGTCGCGGTGATCGAGAATTACCAGCAGGAGGACGGCGCGGTGGCGGTGCCCGAGGTGTTGCGCGCGTATCTGGGTGGGGCGGAAATGCTAAAGCCGCGCTGAAGCTTCCCCCCCTCCCCGTTCGGGCTGAGCCTGTCGAAGCCCTGCTGTTCTTCTCCACCGGCGAGAAGAAGGGCAGCACTTCGACAAGCTCAGCGCAAACGGACTTTGGACAATATTCCAATATGCGCATTCTGCTGACCAACGACGACGGCTACGACGCCCCCGGCCTGAAGGTGCTCGAGACGATCGCGGCGACGCTCAGCGACGACGTCTGGATCTGCGCGCCCGCGGAGGAGCAGTCGGGGATGGGGCGCTCGCTCACTCTCACCCGGCCGCTGCGCATCCGCCAGTTCGGCGAGCGCCGCTTCGCGGTGACGGGCACGCCGACCGATGCGGTGATGACCGCGCTGTCGGTGGTGATGGCGGACCGCAAGCCCGACCTGATCCTGTCAGGGGTCAACCGCGGCGCGAACCTGGGCGAGGACGTGCTGTATTCGGGCACCTGCGCCGCCGCGATGGAAGGCGCGCTGGCAGGGATCCCCGCGATCGCGCTCAGCCAGCGCTACCCTGATGCCAGCCCCGGCGCGAACGTCAGCTTCGCGACGGCGGAAGCATGGGGGTCGCGCGTGCTCGCGCCGCTGCTGGCGATGGAGTGGGCGCCGCGCACCGTGGTGAACGTCAACTTCCCGCCGGTCGCGCCCGATGCGGTGAAGGGTATCCGGGCCGTGCGGCAGGGCCTGCGCGATTACGGCCGGGTGACGCTCGACCAGCGCACCGATCCGCGCGGGTTCGACTATTACTGGCTGTCGCTGGGGCGCGTGCCGCACACGCCGCTGGCGGACACCGATCTGGAGGCGGCGGCGGACGGCTATGTCTCGGTCACGCCGCTGCATCTGGACCTGACGCATGACGCGTCGCTACAGTCGCTGGCGGACGCGTACCGCTGAAGGGGACCAAGAGGATGCGAATGCGGATCGGGGCGGCCGCGCTGCCCCTCCTGGCGGCGGCCTGCATCCCCAGCGTCGATGTGCCGCCCGAACGGCGCTATCCCGCGCCGCCTGCGCGGACCGCCCCGGCACCGGCACCCGATTACGAACGCCAGTCCGCCGACACGCCGGTCGAGAAGCTCCCCGCCCCCCGCCCCGCCTGGGAAGCGCGCCCCGTCCCCGCCGACGCCGCCAGCGTCGATGCGCACGCCTATGAGGTCCGTCCCGGCGACACGCTGCGCAGCATCGGCAACGCGACCGGCGCGGGATCGGAGGCGATCGCGCGCGCCAACGGGCTCGCGCCGCCGTTCACGGTGCGCGTCGGGCAGACGTTGCAGATCCCGGGCGGCCGCTATCACCTCGTGCGGCAGGGCCAGACGGGAATCGCGATCGCGCGCGCCTATGCGGTCGAATGGTCGCGGATCGTCGCGGCGAACGGGCTGGAGGAGCCCTATATGCTGCGCGTCGGGCAGCGCGTGCTGATCCCCGGCGCGGACCGCCCGCGCACCGCCGCCGAGCGCGCCGCCGCGTTCAAGCTTGACGTCGACGACATCCTGACCGGCGGCGAGCCCGCCCCGGCGCCGGACCAGGCCCCCGCCAGGCCCGTCCGCTCCGCCGCGCGCGTGCTGCCGTCGACCGCGGTCGTCGTCGAGCCGCCGCGGCTGGCGGGTCGGTTCGCGTGGCCGGTGACGGGCGCGATCGTGAAGCGTTTCGGCGCGGGCGGCACCGGCGATCGCAGCAACGGCATCAAGATCGCGGTGCCGATCGACACGCCGATCAAGGCCGTCGCGGACGGCGTCGTCGCCTATGTCGGCGACGGGATCGCGGCGCTGGGCGGGCTGGTGATCGTCAAGCATGGCGAAGGCTGGACGAGCGTCTATGGCCACGCCTCGAAGCTGATGGTCCAGCGCGGACAGGCGGTGAAGAAGGGCCAGACGATCGCGCTGTCGGGCGACACCGGGTTCGCGGATCGGCCCGAGATGCATTTCGAATTGCGCCGGGGGCGGACGCCGGTGGATCCGGTGGCACAGCTGCCGCGGTTGTAGGGAGCGCGGCTCGGGTGGCGTGCGGATCGTGCGGGAAGTGAGCAGTGCGAGTAGGTCGGTTCGCGCGGAGGCGTGGAGGCGCGGTGAAGAATAGCGACATCCCTTCCCAATCCCGTTTGCCCTGAGCGTGTCGAAGGGCTGCTTTCCTTTCTGCGCCATGAGAAGAAGGGCAGTGCTTCGACATGCTCAGCACTAACGGGAATAGGTGAGTGAGCTTTTTCTTCTTCGCGCTTCGGATTGAGGTTGCCCTAGCCCCACGAGCTTGCGGGACGCGCGCGAGGCGGGCATGTGGCGCGTGTTGATTTTGTCCGTCGACATGCGTCGACAAAAGCTGACACCCCCTCCCCCTGCCCCTCCCGCGCGCGGGAGGGGGGAAGAAGAACGATGACCGATTACAGCTCCGACCTGCTCCGTACGCTCTCGACGCGCGGCTATATCCACCAGACGACGAACGACGCCGCGCTCGACGCGCTGGCGGCCACGCAGGTCGTGCCCGGCTATATCGGCTTCGATCCGACCGCGCCGTCGCTCCATGTCGGCAGCCTCGTCCAGATCATGCTGCTGCGCCGGCTCCAGCAGACCGGGCACAAGCCGATCGTGCTGATGGGCGGCGGCACCGGCAAGATCGGCGACCCCAGCTTCAAGGACGAGGCGAGGAAGCTGCTGGCGGCGGACGGGATCGCGAGCAACGTCGCCTCGATCAAGCGGATCTTCGAGCGGTTCCTGACCTTCGGGGACGGACCGACGGATGCGATCATGCTCGACAATGCCGAATGGCTCGACGCGCTGGAATATATCCCCTTCCTGCGCGACGTGGGGCAGCATTTCAGCGTCAACCGGATGCTGTCGTTCGACTCGGTGAAGCTGCGGCTCGACCGCGAGCAGTCGCTGTCCTTCCTCGAGTTCAACTACATGATCCTCCAGGCGTACGACTTCCTGGAGCTGTCGCGGCGCGCGGGATGCCGGCTCCAGATGGGCGGCAGCGATCAGTGGGGAAACATCGTCAACGGGATCGAGCTGTCGCGGCGGATGGACGGCACCGAGGTGTTCGGCGTCACCACCCCGCTCATCACAACCGCGGACGGCGCGAAGATGGGCAAGACGATGGCGGGCGCGGTGTGGCTCCACGAGGACCAGCTGCCGCATTTCGACTATTGGCAGTTCTGGCGCAACACCGACGACCGCGACGTCGGCAGGTTCCTGCGCCTGTTCACCGACCTGCCGCTGGACGAGATCGCGCAGCTAGAAGCCCTTGAAGGCTCCGAGATCAACGCGGCGAAGATCGTGCTGGCGAACGAGGCGACCGCGATGTGCCGCGGGCGCGACGCGGCGGAACAGGCCGCGGAGACTGCGCGGCGGACGTTCGAGGAGGGCGCAAGCGGTGACTCGCTGCCGTCGATCGTCGCGGCGAGCGGCATCGCGGTGGTCGATGCGCTGGTCGAGCTCGGCTTCTGCGCGTCGAAGGGCGAGGCCCGTCGGCTCATCAAGGGCGGCGGCGCACGCGTGGACGGCGAGCGCGTGGGCGACGAGGCGGCGACGATCGCGATCGGCGACACGCCGGTGCGGGTGTCGGCGGGCAAGAAGCATCACGGGCTGGTGACGCGCGGATCATGATGACCGGGGATATGTAACCGCGCGTTCACCACCTCCCTTTCCGCGCGCTTCATCCGCGACCGTATACGGATCGTTGCGTGGATCGAGCGGAAGGCTCTGGAGTGGCGACGAATTTTGCGATGACCCAATCGGCGGAGACGCGCAGCGAGCCGCGCGACGACGTCCACTATCGCGCCCGTGCCATCGGGGCCGACGGGCGGTCGCTTCCGCTGCTGGTCGTCAACATGTCGCCGAGCGGGCTGATGCTGCGCAGCGATCTCGCCTGCCAGCCGGGTGACCGCATGTCGGTGACGCTGCCGGTGATCGGCACCGTAGTGGCGGAGGTGCGTTGGGTGCTGGGCGGGCGGATCGGCTGCCATATCGGGCGGACGGTGCCGCTGGCGCAATATTACGAGCTGCTGGGGGCGATGGGGCGATAGGGATTCACCCCGATCGCAGCAACGCCACCCCCGCATCGCGATCGAAGAGGTAGAGCGCGATCCGCGCCGCCTGCCCGCGCACCCCGTCGAGCCCGCCATCGCGATCGATCAGCAACCGGGCATCGTCGGTCGCGGGCGGCAGCAGGCCGCCGAGCATCTCGGGCGTGGCGAGCCGGAACGCGGCCTCCCCCGACTGTTTCGTGCCGAGCAGTTCGCCTGCGCCGCGCAGCCGCAGATCCTCCTCCGCGATACGGAATCCGTCATTCGTCTCGCGCATCAGTGCGAGACGCGCGCGCGACGTCTCGCTGAGCGCGGAACCGCGCACCAGCAGGCACACCGAATGCCCCCCGCCCCGCCCGACCCGTCCGCGCAACTGGTGGAGCTGCGCGAGTCCGAACCGGTCCGCCGCCTCGATCACGATCAGCGTCGCGTTGGGTACATCGACGCCGACCTCGATCACCGTCGTCGCGACGAGCACGCCGGTCTTCGCCGCAGAGAAATCCGCCATCACCGCGTCCTTCTCGGCCGGCTTCATGCGGCCGTGGACCAGCGCGACCCGGTCGCCGAACCGCGCCGCCAGGGTGGCCGCGCGCATCTCGGCCGCGGCGAGATCCGATTTCTCGCTCTCCTCGACCAGCGGGCAGACCCAATAGGCCTGCTTCCCTTCCGACAGGTGCCGGCCGAGCGCGTTGACGACCTCGTCGAGGCGATCTTCCGAAATGACGCGCGTCTCGATCGGCTCGCGGCCCGGCGGCATCTCGTCGAGCTGGCTCTGGTCCATCTCGCCGTGGAGCGCGAGCGTCAGCGTGCGCGGGATCGGCGTCGCGGTCATCGCCAGCACGTGCGGCGGGGTGCGTCCCTTGGCCTGGAGCATCATCCGCTCCGCCACGCCGAAGCGGTGCTGCTCGTCGACCACGACCAGCGACAGGTCGTTGTAGCCGACCCCCTCCTGGAAGATCGCGTGGGTGCCGACGAGGATATCGATCGAGCCGTCCGCCAGCCCCATCAGCGTCGCCTCGCGCGCGCGCGCCTTGTCGCGCCCGGTGAGCACCGCGACCTCGACCGGGAGGCCGGAGAGCGTGCGCTTCAACGTCTCGTAATGCTGGCGCGCCAGGATCTCGGTCGGCGCCAGCATCGCGCCCTGCGCCCCGGCCTCGACCGCGATCAGCAACGCCATCGTCGCGACCAGCGTCTTGCCCGAACCGACATCGCCCTGAAGCAGCCGCAGCATCGGCGCGGTCTGCGCGAGGTCGCCCTCGATCTCGCGGATCGTCCGCGACTGTGCGCCGGTGGGTTCGTACGGAAGCCGCAGCATCGCGCGCAGCCGTCCGTCGCCCGCCAGCGCGCGCCCGCGGCGCTTGCGGGTGTCTGCGCGGACCAGCATCAGCGCGAGCTGGTTGGCGAAGACCTCGTCATAGGCGAGCCGCTCGCGCGCCTTCACGTCTGCGGGGTCGGCGTGGATCCGCGCGAGCGCATCGCGCCACGACGGCCAGTCCCGCTTCGCCTTCAGCCCGGAATCGATCCATTCGGCGAGATCGGGCGCGCGCGCGACCGCCTGCTCGGTCAGCGCGGCGAGGCGGCGCGAGGTGAGCCCTTCGGACAGTGCGTAGATCGGCTCGCGTTCGCGGAAGCCGTCCTCGCCTTCCATGTCGGGGTGAACGATCTGGAGCTGGTCGCCATATTGCTCGAGCTTGCCCGAAATCCGTACCGGCTGGTCGAGCGGATAGAGCTTCTTCACCCAGCCCGACGATCCGCCGAAATGGACGAGCGCGACGTGGTTGCCCGCCGCGTCGACCGCATTGACGCGCGTCGGTGCACGCGGGCCGCCGCCGCCACGCACCTCCCGCGGGGTGACGGTGATCGCGATGATGCGGCCTGCATCCGCGGCGTCGAGTTCGGTGCGCGGCACCCGGTCGACCCACCCGGTCGGCAGGTGGAACGCGACGTCGACCGCGCGCGCCAGACCCAGCCGGTCGAGCGGCTTGGCGAGCGCGGGGCCGACGCCCTTGAGCGCGGTGACCTCGGCGAAGAGTGGATTGAGGATTTCGGGTCGCATGACTATCTGGGGTTTCGACACCCCGTCCCGTTTGGGCTGAGCCTGTCGAAGCCCTGCCCTTCTTCCATCCGCGGGTAGAAGAAAAGGCAGCCCTTCGACAAGCTCAGGGCGAACGGGCCAGTGGAAATTCCGAAACCCGGCCGCTTTTCGGCGACCGGGCGCTTTCGTATTGGACCGAACCGATGGACCACGCCACCCGCCTGAAACGCCTGCGCTTCCGCAGCTGGCACCGCGGCACGCGCGAGGCGGATTTGATGATCGGCGGGTTCTTCGATGCGCATGGCGAGACGCTGTCGACGGCGGAACTCGATCATTTCGAGGCGCTGCTGGAGGAGCAGGACGTTGACATCATGGGATGGGCGATCGGATCGATCCCCTGCCCGCCCGAATGGGACGGCACGGTGATGGCGCGGATGCGCGCGCTGAACTTCGTGCCGGTGTCGCGCTGAACCGACGCGCGCCCGCGTTCCATCACCATCATTGCAACTGAACCCCGGGCTTCGCCGGGGTACGAGGTTTATGCCTGAGCTGAAGACAATCCTCTCCGCCGACACACCATTGACGCTGTCGGGCGTGCCCGCGGGCTTCCTGCCTTCGCTGCTCGCGGACCTCGCGCGCGCCGCCAAGACGCGCGCGGTGTATATCGCCCCCGACGAATCCGCGATGCGCGCGATCGCGGCGACCGCGGCGTATTTCGCGCCCGAACTGGAGGTGGTGCAGGTGCCCGCATGGGACTGCCTGCCCTATGACCGCGCCTCGCCGACGCTGCGCGTGATGGCGGAGCGGATCGGCGCGCTCCACCGGTTGCAGGCCGCGCCGAAGTCCGCGCAGCTCGTCCTGACGACGGTCAACGCCGCGACCCAGCGCACGCTGACGCCGTTCCGCATCCGCCAGCTCGTCGCGAGCCTGAAGCCCGGCGAACGGATCGACCGCGACAAGCTCGCCGCGCTGTTGCAGGCGAACGGCTATGTCCGCACCGACACCGTCCACGATGCGGGCGAATATGCGGTGCGCGGCGGGATCGTCGACCTGTTCCCCAGCGGCGAGGAGCACGCGCTGCGGCTCGACTTCTTCGGCGACGAGATCGAGAGCGTCCGCACCTTCGATCCCGCCGACCAGCGCACGACGGGCCGCGTCGACGGCTTCGTCCTGCTCCCCGCGTCCGAAGCGCTGCTCGACGAGGAGTCGATCAAGCGGTTCCGCACGCGCTATCGCGACAAGTTCGGCGCGACCGCGACGGGCGATCCGCTCTATCAGGCGGTGAGCGAAGGCCGGCGGCTGGCGGGGATGGAGCATTGGCTGCCGCTGTTCGAGGACAAGCTGGCGACGCTCTTCGACCATCTCGGCGACGACGCGGTCGTCGTGCGCGACGGCGCCAGCACCGCGGCGGCGGACAGCCGGCTCGAATCGATCGCGGACTATTACGAGAACCGCAAACGCGCCGAAGCCGCGCAGCCCGGCAGCTATCGTGCGCTCGCCGCCAAGACGCTGTATCTCGACGAAGCGGAGTGGAAAGGCGCGCTGACCGCCGCGGTCGCGCATGTCGCGACACCGTTCCACGAGCCCGAGAGCAGGACCGTCCTCGACTTCGGCGTCGACAATGCGCGCGATTTCGCGCCCGAGCGCGCGGCGCACGAGAATGTCTACGAAGCAGTCGTCGATCACATCGCGGCGCTGAAGAAGGCCAAGCGCAAGCCGATCCTCGCCAGCTATTCGCTCGGCGCACGCGATCGGCTGACGAACCTGCTCGCCGATCACGGACTGACGGGCGCGAAGCCGGTCGACACCTGGCAGCAGGCGCTGGGTGTCGGCGAGACGCAGGTCGCGCTGATCGTCCTGCCGCTCGATCACGGCTTCACCGCGCCGGGCGTCGCGGTGATGACCGAGCAGGACATGCTGGGCGACCGGCTGGTCCGACGCTCCAAGCGCCGCAAGTCGACCGACGCGTTCCTCGCCGAACTCGCGACGCTGTCGCCGGGCGATCTCGTCGTCCATGTCGATCACGGCATCGGGCGGTATGAGGGGCTGACCTCGATCCCCGTCGGCAAGGCGCCGCACGATTGCGTCGCGCTCAGCTATGCGGGCGGGGACAAGCTGTTCGTGCCGGTCGAGAATATCGACGTGCTCTCGCGCTACGGCTCGGGCGAGGACGGCGCGACGCTCGACCGGTTGGGCGGCGAGGCGTGGCAGCGGCGCAAGTCGAAGATGAAGGAGCGGATTCGCGAGATCGCGGGCGAGCTGATCGCGACCGCCGCCGAACGCGCGCTGCGCCCCGGCGAGGTCGCGGAGCCTGATTCGAGCGGCTATCCCGCCTTCGTCGATCGCTTCCCGTACGAGGAGACCGACGACCAGGATCGCGCGATCGACGACGTGCTGGGCGATCTGGGCGCGGGCAAGCCGATGGACCGGCTGGTCGTCGGCGATGTCGGCTTCGGCAAGACCGAGGTGGCGTTGCGCGCCGCCTTCGTCGCGGCGATGGCGGGGATGCAGGTCGCGGTCGTCTGCCCGACGACGCTGCTCGCGCGCCAGCACTACAACAACTTCGTCGCGCGGTTCGAAGGCTTCCCGATCAAGATCGGCCGCCTGTCGCGACTCGTCACCGCGGCGGAGGCGAAGACCGTCAAGGAAGGCACCGCGTCGGGCGACCTCGACATCGTCGTCGGCACCCACGCGATCCTCGCCAAGGGCATCGATTTCAAGCGGCTGGGCCTCGTCATCGTCGACGAGGAACAGCGTTTCGGGGTGACGCACAAGGAGCGGCTGAAGGCGCTCAAGGCCGAGGTCCACCTGCTGACGCTGACCGCGACGCCGATCCCGCGCACGCTCCAGATGGCGATGTCGGGGCTGCGCGAGCTTTCGGTGATCCAGACCCCGCCGGTCGATCGGCTCGCGGTGCGCACCTACGTCATGCCGTGGGATCCGGTCGTCCTGCGCGAGGCCCTGCTGCGCGAACATTATCGCGGCGGGCAGAGCTTCTTCGTCACCCCGCGCATCGCCGACCTGCCCGATATCGAGGAGTTCCTGCGCAAGCAGGTGCCCGAAATCCGCTACGTCATCGCGCACGGCCAGATGGCGCCGACGGATGTCGAGGAGCGGATGAGCGCGTTCTACGACAGGAAGTTCGAAGTGCTGATCTCCACGTCGATCATCGAGAGCGGCATCGATATCCCCAGCGCCAACACGATGATCGTCAACCGCGCGGACCGCTTCGGCCTTGCCCAGCTCTACCAGCTGCGCGGGCGCGTCGGGCGATCGAAGACGCGGGCGTACGCCTATATGGTGACACCGCCCGAACGGCAGATGACCGATGCGGCGGAAAAGCGGCTGAAGGTGCTGGGCGATCTCGACACGCTGGGCGCGGGGTTCCAGCTCGCCAGCCACGATCTCGACATTCGCGGCGCGGGCAATCTGCTCGGCGACGAGCAGTCGGGGCATATCAAGGAAGTCGGCTACGAGCTCTACCAGGCGATGCTGGAGGAGGCGATCATGGACGCCAAGGCCGGCGGCGAGCGGCTGCGGCCGAAGGATTTCAGCCCCCAGATCACGGTCGACGCCCCGATCCTGATCCCGGAGGACTATGTCCCCGATCTCGACCTGCGCATGGGCCTCTATCGCCGCCTCAATGACGTCGAGGATCGTGCCGCGCTCGATCACTTCGCCGCCGAGATGATCGACCGGTTCGGCACGCTGCCCGAGCCGACGGACAATCTGGTGAAGCTCATCGAGATCAAGCTGAACGCGAAGAAGGCATGCGTCGCGAAGATCGACGTCGGGCCGAAGGGCGCGCTGGTCGCGTTCCACGACGATACGCCGCCGAATATCCCGGGGCTGCTCGCCTATGTCGAGAAGCTGGGCGGGATCGCGCGGTTGCGCCCGGATTCGAAACTGGTGCTGACGCGGGCGTGGGCGGATCCCAAGGCCCGGCTGCACGGCGCGTTGCAGCTGTCGAAGGGGCTGGCGAAGGCGGCGGGGTAAAATCCCCGCCTTACCCGCGCCCTTCGTCACCCCGGACCTGATCCGGGGTGACGGTTTCAGCGCTGCCCCTTCACCGCCCCTCGACCAGCTGCAGCAGCCCCGCCTCGTCCAGCGGCTCCGCGCACAGGAACCCCTGGTAATAGGTGCACCCCTCCGCTGCGAGCCGCGCGCGCTGGTCCTCGGTTTCCACGCCTTCCGCGATCGTCTCGAGCCCCAGCGACCGCGCCATCGCGATCACGCCGCGGACGATCACCTGATCGCGTGCCGAGCCCGCGATATCCTGCGCCATCGCGCGATCGATCTTGAGATAGTCGAGCGGCAGCGCCTTGAGATAGGCCAGGCTCGAATAGCCCGTCCCGAAATCGTCGATCGCGATGCGAAGGCCCGCGCCGCGCAGCCGGGTGAGCAGCTCGGCGGCGAGGTCCAGGTCCTCGATCAGCCCGCTCTCGGTCACCTCGACGGTGACGCGCGCGCGCGCGAACCCGCTCGCCTCGACACGCGCGAGGAAGCGTTCGGCAAAGCCCGCACGCGCGATGTCCGCGGCGGTGACGTTGACCGACACGCGTAGCCCCGCAAGCGGCACGGGCCACGCCGCCGCGCGCTCCAGCGCGAGCGCCTGGATGTGATCCGACAGCGCCAGCCCGAGGTCCGCGCGGTCGGCGGCGGCGAACAGCGCGGCGGCGCCCAGGCTGCCGAACATGGGGTGGTCCCAGCGCGCCAGCGCTTCCACGCCCGTGATCGCGCCGCTGGCGATCGCGACCTGCGGCTGGAACAGCACCGCGATCTCGCCCCGCTCGATCGCGCGGTGCAGGTCCGCGGCGAGCCGCTCGGGCGCCGCGATGCCGGGCGCATCGGCGCGCTGCGTCGTCGCGCCCTCGCTGGCCTTGGCGAGCGCGAGCGCGTCGGCGGCGCGGCGGACGAGGCGCACCGCATCGTCGCCCGGCGCGCGCACCGCCACCCCGATCCGGCTGCCGAGGTTGACGCTCGCGCCCCCTTCCGCGAACGGCACGGCCAGTTCGGCGTCGATCGCATCCGCCGCGCGCGTCATCGCGTCGCCGTCGACCGTCGCGAAGACAAGGAAGGTCGCGCCCGATCGCCGTTCGACCTCGACGACGGTTCCCAGCGTCGCGCGCGCGGCATCGACCACCCTCGCCTCGGCGGCGACGAGCAGGGCGTCGCCCGCATCGCGCCCGAACGCGGCGTTGACGATCTCGAATCGGGTCAGCGCGATCAGCGCGACCGCGACCGGCCCGTCCTGCGCGAGTCGCGCCGCGAGCCGGGCGGAGCCATCGTCCTCGGCATGGCGGCGGGCGTGATGCGTGCGGGTCCGCTCGGCGAAGGAGAGCGCGGCGGCGAGCGTCATGCCGTCGACAGGATCGAGCAGGAACATCGCCGCGCCGCCCGCATCGGCCCTGGCCAGCGCACGCGCATCGCCGCGATCGACGATCGCCACCGCCCCGGGCACGACTACAGGATTCGCGCCCCCGCGCAGGTCGACGATCGCCGCGGATGCATCGGCATCCTCATGCCACCCCTGCCCCTTCAGCATCGCCGCGATCGCGTTCGCGGCGCCGGCATGGATACGGACGCCGCGCGAAGGGTTCTGGAAAGGCATGTCCCTTCCTAATCCGGCTCGCCCGCGAAACAACCCGCACTTGCTCCCCACCGGGCGAGCGCCTAGCTCCTCCAGCATGGACGCCTCCACTGCCCCGGCAGGCCTGATCGACCGTCACGGCCGGACGATCCGTTATCTGCGGATTTCGGTGACCGACCGGTGCGACCTGCGCTGCCGGTACTGCATGGCCGAGCAGATGACGTTCCTGCCGCGCGCCAAGCTGCTGACGCTGGAGGAGATCGCAATCATCGCCGAGCGCTTCATCGCGCGCGGAGTGACGAAGATCCGGTTGTCGGGCGGCGAACCGCTGGTGCGGCGCGACGTGGGCGAGCTGGTCCAAAGGCTCGGCCGGCACGTCGGCGCCGGGCTCGACGAGCTGACGATGACGAGCAACGGCACGCGGCTGCGCCAGTATGCGCCCGCACTGGTCGATGCGGGGATGCGGCGAATCAATATCAGCCTCGATTCACTCGACGGCGAGCGCTTCCGCTACATCACCCGCCACGGCGACCTCGCGCAGGTGCTCGACGGGATCGCGGCGGCGAAGGCGGCGGGGCTTGCGGTCAAGATCAACATGGTCGCGCTCGGCGGGCTGAACGAGGACGAAATCGCGCCGATGCTCCGCTGGTGCGTATCCGAAGGCCACGACCTTTCACTGATCGAGACGATGCCGCTCGGCGCGATCGACGAGGATCGCGTCGACCGGTTCGTACCGCTGACGCGCGTGTTCGACGATCTGTCGACGCAGTTCGCGCTTACCCGCGATTCGTATAAGACCGGCGGCCCCGCGCGCTACTGGCAGGTCGATGGCGGAGCGACGCGGCTGGGGCTGATCTCGCCGCTCACCGCCAATTTCTGCGACGGCTGCAATCGCGTCCGCCTGACGACCGAGGGCAAGCTGTACATGTGCCTCGGCCATGACGATCAGGTCGATCTCAAGGCATCCCTGCGAGACGGCGGGGTCGCGGGGCTCGATTCGGCGATCGACGCCGCGCTCTACGCCAAACCGCTCCGCCACGATTTCCGCATCGAACGCGGCGGCGCGCCAGCGGTGGCGCGGCACATGAGCGTCACCGGGGGATGACCGCCTATCCGCGGCGCGCGCTGCTCGCCTCGTCGACCGGCCCCGCCCAGTCCGCCGCGCGCGAGATCGCCGACCTGTGGGACTGGTGCCCGGTCGAGGAGGCGGATGTCGTCATCGCGCTGGGCGGTGACGGGTTCCTGCTCCAGACGCTGCATACCCTGCTGGAGAGCCGCAAGCCGACCGTGCCGGTGTTCGGGATGAACCTGGGCACGGTGGGCTTCCTGATGAACGAGTGGCGCTCCTACGGGCTCGACGACCGGCTGGAGCGCGCCAAGCCGTTCAAGGTCGTCCCGCTGGGCATGACCGCGACCGGGATCGACGGGCGCGTCCACCGGATGCCCGCGATCAACGAAGTGTCGCTGCTGCGCGAGACGCGGCAGACCGCAAAGCTGGAAGTGACCGTCAACGACCGGGTCGTGCTGGAGGAACTCGCATGTGACGGCATCCTCGTCGCAACGCCCGCAGGGTCGACCGCGTACAATCTGTCCGCGCACGGTCCGATCCTGCCGCTCGGTTCCGGGATGCTGGCATTGACGCCGATCAGCGCGTTCCGCCCGCGGCGGTGGCGCGGGGCAATCCTGCCCGACAAGGCGCGGATCGCGCTGCGCGTGCTCGATCCCGACAAGCGCCCCGTCTCGGCGGTCGCCGACCAGCGCGAGATCCGCGACGTCGCGCAGGTGGATATCGCGATGGATCGCGCGCGCGAACTGACGCTCCTGTTCGATCCCGAGCATGCGCTCGACGACCGGATCACGATGGAACAGTTCGTGGCCTGAACCGACTTTGGCGCCCGGGACATGATTCGCGCCGGCCACGGCATCTGACAAGGGTGACTGACGACCGCCATGACTGCGCTCCGGCTTTCCGGAGGAGGTGGCTCCCTGAGTAGGATTCGAACCTACGGCCGCTCGATTAACAGTCGAGAGCTCTACCGCTGAGCTATCAGGGAATGATGCCGTGGCGGGTCCTATAAACACCCGATTTTTCGACGCAACCCCGTTTTATGACGCTTTCGTGGATCGTGCGACGAAACACCCGCTTCTGGCCCTAACGCTTCGGTTGCATGATTTGCAATCGGATACGATCAGTTTGCAGTTGCGAGATCCCGTGCTGCGCTGCACAAAGACCGTGCCTTTCAGGCATCCTCTCCTAAAAACTTATCGGCCGGGCTTGCCCGGCCTTTTTTTGTGCGCGCGATTCGGCTAGGCGATGCGCAGCGCAGCCCGGACATGCGCGAAATTGGGAACAGGATGTCGCCGGCAGGACCGGCATGATGGAGCGAGGGGGAGCGTGTGGAACTCCCCCTCCGCAGCGCGATCATACGATCGAAGCGCCTAGGCCGCCGCGGACAGCCCTTTCAGCAGCAGCGTTCCTGCCGCCGCCTCGTTGATCGGACGGCTGAACAGATAGCCTTGGATGCTGCTGCACCCCTGCCCGCGCAGGCTCTCGAACTGCGCGCGATCCTCCACGCCCTCCGCGGTCGTCTCCATGTGGAGCGCCTTGGCAAGGTCGACGATCGCGCGGACGATCGCAGCGGCGCTTTCGTCGCCCGCGATCCCGGTCACGAACGACCGGTCGATCTTGATCTTGTCGAACGGAAAGCTGCGCAGATAGCTGAGCGACGAATAGCCGGTGCCGAAATCGTCGAGCGCGACCCGCACGCCCAGCGCGCGCAGATTGTGGAGCATCGCCACCACCGGCCCCTCCCCGTCGAGGAAGACCGATTCGGTGATCTCGATCTCCAGCCGCTTCGGTTCGAGCCCGCTGCGCGCCAGCGCCTGCATCACGATCGTCGCGAAGCCCGTATTGCGGAACTGGATCGGCGAGACGTTCACCGCGATTCGAACGTCGTCGGGCCAGGCGCCGGCGATCCGGCAGGCCTCGTGCAGCACCCATTCGCCGATCGCGACGATCAGCCCGGTTTCCTCCGCGATCGGGATGAACTCGGTCGGCGGCACCAGTCCGCGCCGCGGATGCCGCCACCGCAGCAGCGCCTCGAACCCGCCGATCCGATCGCTTGCGATGTCGAAGATCGGCTGGAAGTCGAGCGAGAACTGCCCCGTCTTGAGCGCGGTGCGTAGATCGAGCTCAAGCTCGCGTCGGCGCCGCGCGGCCTCGTCGAGCCCCGGCTCGAAGAAACGGAACACGCCGCGGCCGTCCTGCTTGGCGCGGTACAGCGCCAGGTCGGCGCTCTTCATCAACTGGTCCGCATCGACGCCGTCGACCGGCCCGACCGCGATGCCCGCGGATACGCCGCTCGGGATCGTGTGGCCCTCGACGCGCAGCGGCTCGACCAGATCGTCGAGGATGGCCTGCGCGATGATCCGCGGGCGATCCGCAGCACCGCCATCCAGCACGATCGCGAACTCGTCGCCGCCCAGCCGCGCGACCAGCGCGTCGGGGGCACGGGCGACCAGCCGGGACCCGATCGTCCGTAGCACCGCGTCGCCGACCGGATGGCCCAGCGAATCATTGATCCCCTTGAACCCGTCGAGATCGAGGCAGATCACGCTGGCGGTGCCGCCCGACCGGGCGGCTCGCGCCAGCGCCTCCTCGAGCGCCTGGCGGAAATACACGCGGTTGGGCAGCCCGGTCAGCGAGTCGTGGAACGCCAGATGGGTGATCCGATGCTCGCGCTCCAGAATACCGGCCGACATCCGGTTGAAGCGCGCGGCGAGGCGCCCGATCTCGTCGTGGCTCTCGACCGGAACCTCGGTGCGCGCGCCCTCCTCCAGCGACTTCGCGGCGCGTTCCAGCGCGGCGAGCGGGCGCGCGATCGTCCGTGCCAGCCGCACGCTGCCGAACACCACCAGAATGAGGCCGAGCAACCCCGCGACCATGATCCCCAACTGGATCGGCCGATAGGGCGCCAGCGCCAGCGTCATCGGATAGCGCAGCAGCAGTGCGGCCTGCGGCGCGCCGCCCGGCGACGCGAGCGACTTCGCCAGCGCCATCGCCTGCGTCCCCGCCACGGTGACGATCGGCGGATCGCTCGCGCCGGTCCGCGCGACAAGCGCATCGATCTCCGCAGACGGCTCGAACGACCCATCGACCGCGCGCCAGCCATTGCCCTCGCGCCGCAAGACGGTCGCGACCAGCGGGATCGCGGAGAGCTTCTCGAGCCCGCGCATCTCGGTGGCGTCGACATGGAGGGCGAAGACCACCCACCCGATCTCGTCCGGGGCCAGGATCGGCGACATCATCAGTCGATAGACCTGTCCGCCGGTCGTCACCACGGCGTCGCGGCGCCCCCGCTGCAAGGTGAACGGCAACGCCGCGACCGCCTTCGCCAGCGGTCCCGCGGTGCCGATGGCGGTGCCGTCGAGCGTCACCACCGCCGCGTCCGCGACGCCAGCACGCGCGCGCAGCGATGCCAGCGCCGATTCGATCGTCGGCCGATCCCCCGTCGCCACCGCGCTGCGGAACCCGAAATCGCGCGCGAGCACGTCGGCGGCACCCGCCAGCGACCGTTCACGCAAGGCCCAGAGACGATCGTAGACGGTGCCGCTCGCAACGAGTTCGGCCGCCACCGAGCTGCGCGCGTTCGTCTCGATCATCACCTGCACCACCACCGACACCGCCGACAGCGCGACCGCGAACAGCGCGGCGTACAGTACCGCCAGTCGCGTCCGGATGCGGTCGAAGGCGGGAAGCCGCACGATCATCGGTTGATCGACAGCATCGTCGTCGCGCCGGCCGCGGAGACCACCAGCGGTTGCGACAGCGCGTTGCCCGGCGCGCGGATCGACGGGTGCCATACGCGGACGGTCGCGCGGGCCGCGGGAACGTTGGCGAAGGTCGCGCGGCCCGTCGCGTCGGTCTGTGCCGCAAACGGCGTGGCGGTGACGAAGACGACCCCGTTCATCGTATCGTGGATGTTGCACCCCAGCGTCACCACGCCAGGGGCGTCGAAGGTGACCGTCCGGCTTTCCTCGCGGCCATAGAGCTTCAGGTCGAACCGCTTGGGCTTCGAGAAGGAATAGACGTGGTGGCGCACCTTGTCCTGGTTCGGAAAACCGACGATGGTGCCCACTGGCACGATCAGGACGTGCGGCTGGAACTGGATGTCGCGCTGCGCCACCGCATAGGGGCCGCGCGGCGTCGGTGCGGCAACGCCGGGCACGTCGAGCGAGACGATCGCACCCGTCAGCGGTGCGCCATCGGCGCCGCGCACGGTGATCGAGACGGGCGCCGCCTGCGCGACCGCGGGCGCGACGATCGCGACGAGCGCGGGAAGGATGGACCGGGACATGCGTCGCTGTTGCGCCGCGAACCCTTGCGTTGCTGTTAAGGACCGATTTACCGGGAATACACCATTTCGGATCTACTCGGCGGGCCTACTCCGTCGAAGGATCGGTCGCTGCGCGCTCTCCATTTCCTGCTGTTTGCGCTCGTCCTTTTCGGCGCCGGCAGCATCGCGCATGCCGGCGACCGCCGTGCTGGCGGCAAACTGCTGCTCACCGACGGGATCACGTCGGTCGAGGGCGCAGCGGGCGGCGGTCTCGCGAGCTGGGCGGTGATCGCGGGCGCGGAGACCAAGGACGGGATCGGCGCAACCGCGCATGCGACGCTGCTCGCGCTGCCCGATTTCGACCTCAAGAGCTATGGCGCGGCGATCGGCATCAACGATCGTATCGAGCTGTCCTATGCGCATCAAAGCTTCGACACGCGGCGCGCGGGCGCGGCGCTGGGGCTTGGGGACGGGTTCGTCTTCGCGCAGGACATCATCGGCGCGAAGGTGAAGCTGGCCGGCGACGCGGTGTGGGGCCAGCAGACGCTGCTGCCGCAGATCGCGATCGGCGTGCAGTACAAGATGGCGGACAAGGCACCGGTCCTCCGCGCGGTCGGCGCGCGCCAGTCGCGCGGGACCGATCTCTATGTCTCGGCAACCAAGATCTTCCTGGCGCAGAGCATCGTCGCCAACGCCACCGTGCGCTTCACCAAGGCGAACCAGTACGGCCTGCTCGGCTTCGGCGGTGACAACGGCCGCACGCGGCACACGCCGCAGTACGAGGGCTCGGCCGGCATCCTGCTCAGCCCCGCGATCCTCGTCGGCGGGGAGTATCGCAGCAAGCCGAACAATCTCAGGTTCGCCAAGGAAAACAACACGTACGACCTGTTCGCGGCGTGGTCCGTCCACCGCAACGTCACCGTCACCGCGGCCTATGTCGATGCCGGCGCGATCGCGACCTTCGCGAAACAGCGCGGCGCGTTCCTGTCGTTCAAGGCCCGGATCTAGGACATGCCCATGCTCGCTTTCGCCCTCCTGCTCGTCGCCCAGACGAGTCCCGCCGAGGAGCCCGTCGCTCCCTATGCACACAGCGACGCCAATGCCGGCGCAACCGCCTTCGCCGGCGATTCGATGTGGCGCGCGTTCCACGGCAGCGACGGCGTCGCGCGGATCGTCGACGATCTGGTCGCACGCAACCAGCGCGACCCGCGGATTACCGACATCTTCAAGGGGCAGGACATGGTCCGCCTGCGCCGCACGTTGAAGGAGCAGTTCTGCTTCATCCTGAACGGCGGCTGCGCCTATTCCGGGCGGACGATGAAGGAGTCGCACAAGGATCTGGGGATCCAGCAGGCGGACATGGGGGCGCTCGTCGAGAACCTCCAGGCGGCGATGCGCGCGGAAGGCGTCGACTTCCGCGCGCAGAACCGGTTCCTGGCCAAGCTCGCGCCGATGAAGCGCGATGTGGTGGTGCGGTAGGCCCATTCCACCGTACCCCGGCGGAGGCCGAAGCCCGGTCTCGGCGCGTAGCGTCGAACGCGCCGCCGCGCGCGAGTTTGATCGGGACTGGGCCTCGGCCTTCGCCGGGGTACGAACATGCTACTGCCGCACGCCGTCCGTCCGATAGCGCTGGAACCACGCGAGAATCGCATTCGTCTCGCCCACCAGCTGCGAGGGCCGCTCCGCCAGCCCGCCATGGCTGGCGCCGGGCACGCGGATCAGCACCGTCGGCACCGAGCGGAGCTGGAGCGCCTGGTAATATTGCTCCGACTCGCTCGGCGGGGTGCGGTGATCCTCCTCGCCCACCAGCACCGCGGTCGGCGTCTTGACGTTGCCGACGAGGCTTAACGGCGACCGGCGCCAGTAGTTCGCCTGGTCCTCCCACGGCATCTTCCCGAACCAGTATTTCGCCATGAAGGTATAGCCGTCGACGGTCAGTACCTGGCTGGTCCAGTTGATGACGGGCTTCTGCGTCACCGCGGCCTTGAACCGGTCGGTCTTGCCGACGATCCACGCGGTCAGCAGCCCGCCGCCCGATCCGCCCGTCACGAACAGGTTGTTCGCATCGACCGATCCCCCCGCGATCGCGGCATCCACGACGCTCATCAGGTCGTCATAATCGCTGCTCGGGTAATTGTGGTGGATACGGTTGGCGAACGCCGCGCCGTACGACGTCGACCCGCGCGGATTGGCATAGACGACGACATAGCCGGCCGCGGCATAGAGCTGCGCCTGTGTCGACCAGACCGGGCCATAGCTGGCGAACGGCCCGCCATGAATTTCGAGGATCAGCGGATATTTGCGCGATGGGTCGAACCCCGGCGGCGTCACCATCCACGCGTCGATCGGCAGCGAATCGGCCGATGAGACGACCGGCAGCGGCTTGACGTCGGCGAGCGTCTTGCCCGCGAACAGTCCTTCGTTCAGCCGCGTCAGCTGCGTCGTCCGCGCAGCCCGGGTCACCGACAGCTCGGGCGGGTGCGCGGGGTCGCCGCTGGTGAACGCGATCGTGCCGTCGTCCGCAACGCTGTACTCGCCCGCCGAATAGGGCCGGTCGAGATGCCCGCCCGCCAGCCCGGTCGCGACCGGCGTCACCTTGCCGTCGAGCGACACGCGTGCGACCTTCGTCACGCCCTTGTCGGCATAGTCGACATAGATCGCCTGCCCGTTCGCGGCCCAGCGCGGGTTCTGGAGGTCGCGGTCGAACGCCGCGGTCAGCGCACGGGTGTTGCCGCCCTCCGCGTCCATCACCGACAGCACGCCGCCCTGATAGCCCAGCAACTTGTCGTCGAACCCGACATAGGCGATGCGCCTGCCGTCGGGCGAGGCGACGGGCTGCGTGTCCGGCCCCTGCCGCGTCGTCAGCTGCGTCGTCGCCGCGGTCGTCGCGTCGACCGCGAATACTTCCGAATTGAGCGGATCGCGCTCGGGATCCTTGCCTCGGTTCGAGGAGAACAGGATGCGCTCGCTCCCGCTCCACGAGATTCCGCCGCCGTCGTCATATTTCCCGAACGTCAGCTGCCGCGCCGCGCCGCCGTCCGCATCGACGACGAAGACGTGGTTGTAGCCGGGGCGGACATAGCCCTCGCCGTCGCCGCGATAGTTGATCTGGTCGATGATCTTGATCGGCTCGGCCCATTTCGCGCCCTCGGGCTTGGGCACGCCGGTGCCGAGCGTCGTGCCCTCGCCCGGCACGAACATCGTGAACGCGATCCGGCGGCCATTGGCGGACCACGCGATGTCGGCGGGGCTTTCGGGCAGCGCGGTGATCGCCGCCGCCTGCCCGGTCGCGAACCAGTGGACGAACAGCTGCGGCCGGTCCCCCGCCCCCTTGGCGGCATAGGCCAGCCGCGTCCCGTCGGGCGACCAGCGCGGGCGGCTGCTCCCTGCGACGCCGAGCGGCGACTGGCGACCGGTCGCGGTATCGACCACCCAGATCTCCCGCCGCGCCGCGTCGGTCATGATGTCCATCGTCGCGCGGACATAGGCGATGCGTTTGCCGTCCGGGCTGATCTGCGGGTCCATCGCCTGCGACAGGGCGAAGGCGTCGCGCGGCGCGAAGGTGCGCGCGGGGCCGACCGCCTGCGGGGTCGGCTGCGCCTGGGGCGGTGTCTGCGCGGTCGCGGCGCTGCCCAGCAGCAGGCCTAGCAGGATGGTGCGGCGAATCATGGACGAGAACTCCCCTGTCACCGTTCGCCCTGAGCCTGTCGAACGGCGCCCCACCTTTGGCGGGACGGGCTTCGACAGGCTCAGCCCGAACGGATTTGAGGTATCAGCATAGCCCCCACGCCCGGTTGCTCAACCCGCCTTCAACCGCAACCGGTACGTATGGAGCAGCGGCTCGGTATAGCCGCTAGGCTGCGTCACCCCCTCGAACACCAGCGCGCGCGCCGCCTGCCACGCGAAGCCGTCCGGCCTCAGCGGACGATACAGCGCATCGCCCGCATTCTGCGCATCGACCTTCTTCGCCATCGCCGCGAACGCCGCGTCGACCGCGTCGGCCGTGCACACGCCGTGGAGCAGCCAGTTCGCGATATGCTGCGACGAGATGCGCAGCGTCGCGCGATCCTCCATCAGGCCGACGTCATGGATGTCGGGCACCTTCGAACAGCCCACGCCCTGGTCGATCCAGCGGACGACATAGCCCAGGATCCCCTGCGCGTTGTTCTCCAGCTCCTCGCGGATCTCCTCCGCGCTCCAGTTGCGGCCATCGGCCAGCGGCACCGTCAGCAGGTCGGACAACCCGGGGATCGCCTCGCCCGCGATCTCCGCCTGCCGCGTGAAAACGTCGACCCGGTGATAGTGGATCGCGTGGAGCGTCGCCGCGGTCGGGCTCGGCACCCAGGCGGTGTTCGCGCCCGATCGCGGATGCGCGATCTTCTGCGCCATCATGTCCGCCATCCGGTCCGGGGCGGCCCACATGCCCTTGCCGATCTGCGCCTTGCCCGACAGCCCGCAGGCCAGCCCGATGCGGACGTTGCGATCCTCATACGCCTTGATCCACGGCGCGGCCTTCATCACGCCCTTGCGGATCATCGCGCCCGCGCGCATCGAGGTGTGGATCTCGTCGCCGGTGCGATCGAGGAAGCCCGTGTTGATGAACGCCACGCGCCCGCGCACCGCATGGATCGTCGCGGCGAGATTGGCGGAGGTGCGACGCTCCTCGTCCATCACCCCCACCTTGATCGTGTGCCGCGCCAGCCCCAGCAGATCCTCGACCGCGTCGAACAGGTCGTTGGTGAACGCGGCCTCGTCGGCCCCGTGCATCTTGGGCTTCACGATATAGACCGAGCCGGTGCGCGAGTTGCGCAGCGTGCCCAGCCCCTTCAGGTCGTGGAGCGCGATCAGCGACGTCACGATCGCGTCGAGGATCCCCTCCGGCACGTCGCTTCCGTCGGCGAGCTGCACCGCGGGGTTCGTCATCAGGTGGCCGACATTGCGGACGAACAGCAGCGACCGGCCCGCCAGCGTCAGCGTCGAGCCGTCGGGCGCGACATAGTCGCGATCCTGATTGAGCTTCCGCGTCAACGACTTGCCGCCCTTTTCGAACGTCTCCTCGAGGTCGCCACGCATCAGCCCGAGCCAGTTCGTGTAGGCCGCGACCTTGTCGTCTGCGTCGACCGCCGCGACCGAATCCTCGAGATCGACGATCGTCGTCAGCGCCGATTCGAGCATCACGTCCGCGATCCCCGCCGCATCGGTGCGCCCGATCGGATGCTCGCGATCGATCACCACTTCGATGTGCAAGCCATTGTGCTTGAACAGGAGACTATCCCCAGCCCGCCCGACGAACTGCGCCGGATCACGGAGCACCGGATCTCCGTCGGCGAACGCCGTCCAGCTTCCCTCCGCCAGCGGCACCGCCTCGTCGAGCAACGCCTTTGCTCGTGCGATCACCTGCGCGCCACGCTGCGAATCATAGCCGCCCGGCTTCGCCGACCCCGGCAATGCATCGGTGCCGTAGAGCGCATCGTACAGGCTGCCCCAGCGCGCATTGGCGGCGTTCAGTACGAAGCGCGCGTTGAGGCTGGGCACGACCAGCTGCGGCCCCGCCATCGTCGCGATCTCCGCATCGACCCCGGTCGTCGTGATCGCGAACGGCGCGGGTTCCGGGACGAGATAGCCGATCTCGCGCAGGAACGCCTCGTACGCCACCGGATCGATCGGCGTGCCCGCCCGCCCGGCATGCCATGCGTCGATCCTCGCCTGGATGTCCTCGCGGACCGCCAGCAGCGCGGCGTTGCGCGGCGCGAATGTCGCGAAGATCGCCGCCGCCCCCTGCCAGAACGCTTCCCGGTCGATGCCCGTCCCCGGCAATGCGTGCTCTTCGATGAACTGGGCCAACGTGTCCGCCACCCGAAGCCCGGCCCGGTCGATCATTGCGTCGATCATCTGCGTCATGCGATCCTCCGTTCGCCGCCCCCGGTCTCAGGGGTACGGACCAATGCCATCATGCAAGGGGAGGAGGCGCGTGATTGCCCGACACGGGTCGTGGGCGCAACCCCGATCCCGTCCCCCGCACGCATCGTTGACTTGCGCCACCATAGGCGTCATCTGGTATCAATGGTTACTAGTTAGGAACGCAACGATGGTCGCCTCCAACAATCCTCCCGAAAATCCTCTCGGTCTCGACGGGTTCGAGTTCTGCGAATTCACCTCGCCCGACGCCGAGACGCTGGCCTTGCAATTCGAGCAGCTGGGCTTCGTGCCGACGCACCGCCATCCGACGAAGGCGGTGACGCGCTACAAGCAGGGCCGGATCAACCTCCTCCTCAACCGCGAGGCCGAGGGGCAGGCCGCGGACTTCCGCGCCGCGCACGGCCCGTCGGCCAGCGGCATGGCGTTCCGCGTCGCCGATCCGCAGGCTGCGTACGACCACGCGGTGGCCGAGGGCGCGACCGCGGTGGACGTCGCACGCGGCACGCTGGGCGTAGACAGCGTGGCACTCGAGGGGATCGGCGGCAGCTATCTCTACCTCGTGCAGGCGGGTGCGGACCTCTATGCCGACTGGGACGAGATTCCCGGCTGGCAGGCCGCGGAGGCGGAGAACAACGTCGGGCTCGACCTGCTCGACCATCTCACCCATAATGTCCGCCGCGGCGAGATGCGGACCTGGGCCAGCTTCTACGGCCGGCTCTTCGGGTTCGAGGAGCAGAAATATTTCGACATCAAGGGCCAGGCTACGGGGCTGTTCAGCCAGGCGATGATCGCCCCCGATGGCGCGATCCGCATCCCGCTCAACGAGAGCCAGGACGATCGCAGCCAGATCGAGGAGTTCCTGCGCGAATATAATGGCGAAGGCATCCAGCACCTCGCGCTGACGACCCCCGACATCTACGACACCGTCGAGCGGCTGCGCGCACGCGGCGTGAAGCTGCAGGACACGATCGAGACCTATTACGAGCTGGTCGACACACGCGTCCCCGGCCATGGCGAGGACCTGGAACGCCTGCGCCGCAACCGCATCCTGATCGACGGCGCGGCGGGCGACGAGGGACTGCTGCTCCAGATCTTCACCGAGACGATGG
Source organism: Sphingomonas sp. Ell38C01 (assembly GCF_055231975.1). Taxonomy (NCBI): domain Bacteria; kingdom Pseudomonadati; phylum Pseudomonadota; class Alphaproteobacteria; order Sphingomonadales; family Sphingomonadaceae; genus Sphingomonas; species Sphingomonas sp. Ell38C01. Next base: position 2,372,714 of record NZ_JBUYVA010000001.1, read on the forward strand.
TCGGGCCGATCTTTTTCGAGATCATCCAGCGCAAGGGCAACCAGGGCTTCGGGAACGGGAATTTCCAGGCGTTGTTCGAGAGCATCGAACTGGACCAGATCCGTCGCGGCGTGATTAAGGTCGACGCGTAAAGCGTCGACCGCAATGCCGATGCGAAGGCGTCGGCCCGCGACCGGCCGGCACGGCAAGTCGGGGCACAGGCCCCGGCTTTGCCGGGTCCGACGCCCCGGCGGGTAAGGATGCGGAACCGCCGCCGCCATTATGCCCCCGCAAAGGAGGGAAACCAGTCTGGATCCCCGCCTCCGCGGAGACCGACAAGGAGACACCGCATGGAGAGCGAGATGACCGACTACATCCCCGGCTTCGGCAACCACGTCTCCACCGAGGCAGTCCCCGGCGCGCTCCCCATCGGCCGCAACTCGCCGCAGAAGCCGCCCTTCGGCCTCTATGCCGAACAGCTTTCCGGCAGCGCCTTCACTGCGCCGCGGCACGAGAACCGCCGCAGCTGGCTCTACCGCCTGCGGCCGAGCGCGGAGCACCCGCCCTTCGTCCGCTACGACGGCGCGGCGCGGTTCGCGCCGGGCACTGTCGAAGCGCCGCTCGCCCCCAACCGCCTGCGCTGGGATCCGATCACGGGCAGCCCCGCGGGCACCGACCTGATCGACGGCATGACGACGATGCTCGCCACCCGCGATCCCGCCGATCTGGAAGGCGTCGCGCTCCACCTCTACGCCGCCGATCGCGACATGACCGATCGCGTGTTCGTCGACGCCGACGGCGAACTGCTGTTCGTGCCCCAGGAAGGCCGTCTCGCGCTGCTGACCGAGCTCGGCCGCGTCGACGTCGCGCCGGGGCAGATCGCGCTGGTCCCGCGCGGCGTCCGCTTCCGCGCGTTGCTGCCCGATGGCGCGGCGCGTGGCTATGTCGCAGAGAACCACGGCAGCCTGTTCCGCCTGCCCGATCTCGGCCCTATCGGCGCCAACGGCCTCGCCAACCCGCGCGACTTCGAGACGCCGGTCGCATGGTTCGAGGATCGCGACGCGCGGATCGAGCTGGTCCAGAAATATCTCGGATCGCTGTGGACGACGACGCTCGATCACTCGCCGCTCGACGTCGTCGCGTGGCACGGCAACCTCGCGCCGTTGCGCTACGATCTGTCGCGGTTCAACACGATCAACACCGTCAGCTTCGATCACCCCGATCCGTCGATCTTCACCGTGCTGACCTCGCCCAGCGACGTGCCCGGCCGCGCCAATGCCGATTTCGTGATCTTCCCGCCGCGCTGGATGGTGGCGGAGGGCACCTTCCGCCCGCCTTGGTTCCACCGCAACATCATGTCGGAGGCGATGGGACTCATCACCGGCGCGTACGACGCCAAAGCGGAGGGCTTCCGCCCCGGAGGCCTGTCGCTCCACACCATGCTGAGCGGGCACGGGCCGGACAAGGCGACGTGGGACGCCGCCTCCAATGCCGATCTCAGGCCGCACCGGATCGACGGCACGATGGCGTTCATGCTCGAGAGCTGCTGGCCCTATCGCCCCACCCGGTTCGCGATGGCGCATGCCCAGCCCGACTATGACGCCTGCTGGACGGACTTCCCCAAGGCGCAGCTGCCCCGGTGACCGAACGGCTGACCGCGACCCCGGCGGGCATCGCGCTCGGCCCGCTCGCGCAGATCGCGGACGGCGCGGCGCGCGGGTTCGTGATCGAGATGCGCGCCGGGCGGTTCTACGGCTTCGTGGTGCGCCGGGGCGACGCCGCGTTCGGCTATGTCGATCGCTGCCCGCACATGGGGCTGCCGCTCGCACAGACGCTCGACGACTATGTCGCGGGCGGGACTATCCGGTGCACCTGGCACGGCGCGCTGTTCGCGGTGGAGGATGGCGCGTGCCTCGGCGGGCCATGCATGGGCGCAGCGCTGACGGTGTGGCCGGTCGTGGTGGCGGACGGGGAATTGCGGACGGGGTGAGCGGCCGCGCGACGCGACCGACATACGATCGAAGACCGTCCCCATCCCCGTTCGTGCTGAGCTTGTCGAAGCACTGTCCTTGTTCTTACGCTACAAGAAGAAAGGCAGCACCCTTCGACTGCCTGCCTGCGGCAGGCACTCAGGACAGGCTTCGACAAGCTCAGTGCAAACGGATGAGGGGAAAGGCAACGGTCCGCCCGACGATCAGCCGGCCTCCGCCTCGCACGCCTCGCACCGCCCGCGCACCTCGATCACCGGGCGCACCGGGGTGAACCCCGCCACGGTCGCCGCCTTGCGGACGCTGCGGGTGATCGAATCGTCGTCGATATGCGTCGTCTGTCCGCACACGTCGCAGACTAGGAAGATGCAGTCGTGCAGGCAATCGGGATGCGCGTTGGCGACATAGGCGTTCGCGCTCTCCACGCGTCGCGCAAGGTTCGCGCCGACGAACAGGTCGAGGATGCGGTACACGCTGTTCGCCGCCACCCGGCGCCCTTCCGCCTTCGATACCGCCTCCGCGATGTCGTAGGCGCTGGCGGGCCGGTCGAACGCGGCGAGCGCGTCGAACACGCTGGCGCGCATCGTCGTCCACTGCTCGCCCGCCTTTTCCAGCGTGGCCTGCGCGGCGACGGTCAGGGCTTCGCCTTGCGGCTCGTGATGGGCATGCGCGTGGGCCATGGCGCGAACGTAGGGATTGCGTGGCCCCGGGGCAATGCGCGGCATTGCAGCCGGGCCCTCCACGTCCTAGATAGGGGGTGGCGGGTACTGCCCGGCACGAGCCTTTATTATCCCTGAGGCTATTCATCATCCAAAGGGGGCTGTCCCTGCCCGGACCCTGGTCCGACGTACATGGTCCCCACCTGACGTACCGTGCGTCAGTGGATAACCCGGTCACCGACCACGGCGGTCCCGCCACCCGCCTTTTCCAGCGAGTCCCGGCTTCCAGCGAGTTCCAGCGATGAGCAAGACGTCGATCCGCGCCGAGGCCCGCCGACGCCGCGACGCGTTCGCCGCCGCGCCACATCCCGACGTCGCGGTGCCCGACGCGTTCCGTGCCCGACTAGTCCGCGGCATGACCCTCGCCAGCTATGTCCCCATCGGATCGGAAGCCGATCCCTCCCCCCTCGCCCGCGCCGCCGTCGAGGCCGGGTGTGTCGTCGCGCTTCCCCACGTCGTCGATCGCGCGACCCCGATCCGCTTCCTCGCCTGGGACACCGAAGCCGCGCTCGTCGCCGGCCCGTTCGGACTGGCGCAACCCGCCGACACCGCCGCCACGCTGGCGCCCGACATCATCCTGACGCCGCTGGTCGCGTTCGATGCCGCACTGAACCGCGTGGGACAGGGCGCAGGCCACTACGACCGCGCGTTCGCGGAATTCCCCCATGCGTGGCGCATCGGCGTCGCCTGGAGCGTCCAGCAGGTCGATATGATCGATACGGACGCCTGGGACGTCCCCCTCCACGCCATCGCCACCGAACGAGACTGGATCACCCGATGACCGACCTGCCCCCACCCAGCTGGCGCAAACCCGCGGGCGCGCTGTTCATCATGGTCCTGATCGTGCTGTGGTGCGCGCTGGTCGTCAGCCTGTCGGGCGTCGTGGGCGCATGGCACTGGGCGGCGCAGCTGGTCTTCTATGTCGTCACCGGGATCGTGTGGATCACACCGATGAAACCGCTGCTGCGCTGGATGGAAACCGGACGCTTTCGCTGAAGAAGAAGCACCATTCCCCGACCGCTTCTCTTCAGGAAAAGCGCCATTCCAATGCATCGATCTGCAAGGAATGGCGCGAGTGACGGGGCTCGAACCCGCGACCTCCGGCGTGACAGGCCGGCGCTCTAACCAACTGAGCTACACCCGCTGAAAGCGTCGAGGCGCGCTCTCTATGGGCCATGCCCGGGGGTGTCAACGGGCAAATCCGCATTATCCGACGCCCCGTTGTCCGAGGGCCGTCGCGACCGCCGCTTCTCCTGGCGCACCAGCGTGCCATGCTCGAACAGGAACCCCGCGATGTCGGGCTTGCCCGCCGCACCCATCACGGTCTGCAGGATGATGAGCAGCGGCACCGCGAGCAGCGCGCCCGTCGTCCCCCACACCCATCCCCAAAAGCTGATCGAGATGAGGATCAGGATCGGGTTGATCGTCAGCCGGTGCCCGACGATCAGCGGCGTCACCACGTTCGCCTCGATCAGATGGCAGCCATACATGATCGCGGGCGGCAGCAACGCGACCCAGACGTCGGAAAAGGTCATCAGCCCCCCGATCGCCAGCAGCAGCGCGGCGACCACCGGACCGAAATAGGGGATGTAGTTCAGCAGCACGACGATGCCGCCCCACATCAGCGGAAACGGCATCCCGATCGCGTACAGCGCGCCCGCGACGATCCCGCCCAGCACGATGTTGATCGCGGTGATCGTGCCCAGATAGCTCGACACGTCGTCGACCACGTCCTGGATCACGCGCGCGGTCGCCATCGCGCCGCCGAAGCTGGCGCGCGCGGTGATCGTGCTCTGGCGCAGCTTCGTCCAGCCCGACAGGAAGAAGAACGCGACGAGGATCCCGAAGAAGGTCTGGATGATGACCGCGGGCGCCGATGTGGCGGCCAGCTCCAAGATCGAGCTGGGCGGCGCGACGCCCGCGGTCGGCGCCTGCCGGATCGGGGTCGACGCGATCTGGCGCAGCGTGCGGTTCGCGTATTTCTCGAGGCTGGAATAGAGATCGAGCAGCGGCGCCAGATTCTCCTGGATCCGCCCGATCCGGCTGGGCAGCAGGCGGAAGAAGTCGGTCGCCGGCACCACGATCGCCGCCAGCGCGATATTGGCGGCGATCAGGAACAGCAGGACGCACAGCAATGCTGCCAGTGGCGACGGCAGGTGACGCCGTTCGAGCCATTCCAGCAGCGGGATCAGCGCGATCGCGATCACCAACGCGGTTGTCGTCGGCAGGAAGAACTCCGCCCCGGCCTTCAGCGCGAACGGGGTGCCGAGCACCAGCCCGATCCCCGCGATCAGCGTCAGCGCGGCCAGCAGCCGGTCGCGACGCAGCGAGACGCGCGGATCCTCGCTCACAGCCGTTGGCAGAGCGGACGCGCCGGACGACGGAGCCGCGGGCGGCGCGTCTGGATCGGGGTGTTCGGCCATGTCTCTCCCTTTGCGACGCCGGGTGTAGCGGGCGGCCGGCTTCCCCGCTAGCGTCCGCCGCCATGAGCGACACGATACTCGTCATCGACGAAGGCACCACCTCCACCCGCGCGATGCTGTTCGCGCCGGACGGCCGATGCCTCGCCAGCGAACAGACCGAGCTCCAGCAGCGCTATCCCCGCCCCGGCCGCGTCGAGCACGACGCCGCCGAGATCTGGCGCAAGACGCTGAGCGTCGCGGGCGCGATGGTGGCGCAGGCGGGCGGCCCGGCGCACGTCGCCGCGATCGGCATCACCAACCAGCGCGAGACGATCGTGTTCTGGGACAAGGTGACCGGCGAGCCGCTGGCGCCCGCGATCGTCTGGCAGGACCGGCGCACCGCCGCGACCTGTCGCGCGCTGCGCGAGGCGGGACACGAGGCGATGGTGCAGGCGCGCACCGGCCTGCTGCTCGATCCCTATTTCTCGGGCTCCAAGATCGGCTGGGCGATGCGCGAATGGCCCGAACTCAAGGCGGCAGGCGATCGCCTCGCGGTCGGCACGATCGAGAGCTGGCTGGTATGGAAGCTCACCGGCGCGCACGTCACCGACGCATCGAACGCGAGCCGCACCGCGCTGATGGCGCTCGACGGCGGCTGGGACGACGACCTGATCGCGCTGTTCGAAGTGCCGAAGGCTGCACTGCCCGAGATCGTCGACTGTGCGGGGCGGTTCGGCGAGACGACGCTGTTCGGCGAGGCGATCCCGATCTGCGGCATGGCGGGCGACCAGCAGGCCGCGACGATCGGGCAGGCCTGCCTGAAGCCCGGCGATACCAAGGCCACCTTCGGCACCGGCGCCTTCGTCCTGACGCAGGCGGGGACGACGCCGCCGACCTCGACCAACCGGCTGCTGTCGACGGTCGCGTGGCAGTTGGAGGGCGAGCGGCATTACGCGCTGGAGGGATCGGTGTTCGTCGCGGGCAGCCTCGTCAAATGGCTGCGCGACGAAGTGCATCTGATCGGCGACGCGAAGGAGACCGAGGCGCTCGCGCGATCGGTCGAGGACAATGCCGGCGTCTATCTCGTCCCCGCGCTCTCCGGGCTCGGCGCGCCGTGGTGGGAACCCGATGCGCGCGCCGCGATCACCGGGCTCAGCTTCGCGAGCGGCAAGGCGCATATCGTCCGCGCCGCGCTGGAGGCGATGGCGCACCAAGCGAGCGACCTGAAGCGCGCCTTCGCCGCCGACGGGCAGGACTGGGCATCGCTCCGCATCGATGGCGGCATGGTCGCCAACGACTGGATGGCGCAGGACATGGCCGACATGCTCGACCTGTGCGTCGAGCGACCGATCTTCGCGGAAACGACCGCGCTCGGGGCGGCGATGCTGGCGGGGGTCGGCTGCGGGCTGTTCGCGGATCTCGGGGCGGCGAGCGCGATGCGCGGCCAGGTCGAGACGTTCGAGCCGGAGATGACCGCGGACGTTCGCGATGCACGGCTGGCGGGTTGGGCCGCCGCGGTCGAGGCGGTCGTCGCGGCATGATGCGCATCGGCATGGCGCGCCGGATCGCGATCGTCGCAGCGCTGGCGACGGCGCCCGTGCAGGCGGAGGAGCGCCCGGCGTTGCGCGTCCATCTGGTCGGCACGGGCGGCCCCGAACTCACCCCCGATCGGCAAGGCTATGCGACGCTTGTCGAGGCGCCCGGATTGCCCGACGAAGCCGGATTGACGCTGTTCGATGCCGGGCGCGGCGTCGTCCAGAGACTCTACGAGCAGCGCATCAACCCGCGGCGGGTCACGCGGGTCGTCCTGACGCATCTGCACAGCGATCATATCGCGGGCCTGCCCGATCTCTGGATGACGCCGTGGTTCCTGCTGGGCCGCAGCCGGCCGCTGATCGTCTGGGGCCCGCCCGGCACGGCGGCGATGATCGCCGGGATGCGTGCGATGTACGCGCACGATGTCGAACACCGGGCCAATGCGTTCAATCCGCAAGGCGCGATCGCGGTAACCGTCCATGAGATCGAACCCGGCGACCGGATCGCTGCGGACGGTGTGTCGATCGCGGCGTTCCGGGTCGAGCATGGCGATGGCGATCCCGCACTCGGTTACCGGATCGAACGCGAGGGCCGCGCCGTCACGCTGTCGGGCGACGCCACGATCTCGGATGGCCTGACACGCGCGGCGCGCGGGGCCGACCTGCTCGTCCAGAACGTGATCGCGTTCAGCCCGCGACTTTCGGCCATGCCCGAAATGCACGGTGTGCTGGCGAAGCTCACGACGCCCGAACAGGCCGCGACGTTGATGCGCGCCGCCAAGCCACGGCTCGCGATCTTCTCGCACATCGTGAAGAAGGAGCTACAGGGGGCGGCGGGCGACGCCGCGATCCTCTCGCGCGTCCGCGCCGGCGGCTATGCCGGCGCGGTGCGGATGGGGCATGACGGCGAAGTCGTCGATGTGGGCCCACGCGTCACCGTGCGGCCCGCGCTGTCGCTGCGCGGCCTGCCCGATCTCGACAGCAAGTCCGCGCCCTTCTGACGTCACGCCGCCACCCGGTCCCCGAACAGCCCCTTCAGATCCTTCTTCAGGATCTTACCGTTCGCGTTCCGCGGCAGCGTCTCCTCCACGAACCGGATCGCGACGGGCACCTTGAACCCCGCCAGCCGCTCCCGCACCCAGGCCTGCAGCTCCGCCTCGGTCGCGGTGCAGCCGGGGCAGAGATGGACGACCGCTGCGGGCTCCTCGCCGAGGGTACGGTGCGGCAGGCCGATCAGCGCGCAGTCGGTGACCGCGGGGTGCGCGTAGAGGACGTTCTCGATCTCGGTCGAATAGATGTTCTCCCCGCCGCGGATAATCATGTCCTTGGCGCGATCGACGATATAGACGAACCCGTCTTCGTCGAGACGCGCCAGGTCGCCGGTGCGCACCCAGCCGTCGACGAACGTCTCCGCCGACGCCTCCGGCTTGTTCCAGTAGCCGACCACGATCATCGGCCCGCGCGCCCATAATTCGCCGACAGCGCCCGCCGGCAGGTCGCGTCCACCCTCGTCGGTGATCTTCAGGTCCGCGACCGCGGCGGGCAGCCCCGCGCTTTCGGGCCGCGCCAGATAATCCTCCGCGGCGGTCGAGGTGACGGTCGCCATCGTCTCGGTCATCCCCCAGCCATTGCCGGGCAGCGCGCCGAACTCGGCATGGATCCGCCGCACCAGTTCGGGTGCGGACGGCGCACCGCCATAGGCAATCGATTCGAGGCTGGTCAGGTCGTAGCGGTGGCGATCGGGATGCTCGAGCAGCTGCCACGCGATCGTCGGCACTCCGCCGGTCACGTTCACCTTCTCGCGCTCGATGATCTCCATCGCGCGGATCGTGTCCCATTTGCGCATCAGGATCATCTGCGATCCCGTCGCGATCACCCCCATCATCCCCGCCGAACAGGCGGTGACATGGAACAGCGGCACCACCGTCAGCATCACCCGCGGCGTCGGCTCGGGCGGCGTGTCGCCGCGCCGCAAAGACTGGCGCGCGCCCGAATAGCCGCTCGTCAGGATGTTGGTGACCATGTTGCGATGCGTCCCCAGCGCCCCCTTCGGCGCGCCGGTCGTGCCGCTGGTGTAGAAGATCGTCGCGGCGTCGTCGGGCGCGATATCGGCGGGGGGCAGAACGGCATCGGGCAGGTCCGCCCACGCGACCGGCGGGCCGGCGATATCCTCGAAGCGGGAAATCTTCGCACCTCTTGCCAACGAAGCCGTTTGTGCCGAGCCTGTCGAAGCACCGTCCTGTTCTTCACCCGAGAAGAAGGACAGCCCTTCGACAGGCTCAGGGCGAACGGCTGCGTCGGACGGCATCTCGACCACCCCGGATGCCCGCGCCACATACACATGCCCTAGCGCCGTCAGCGCCGCGTAATGCGCGCCGAGCCGCTCGTGCCGTTCGTCGTCGAGGAACGCCACCTTCGCCCCTGAATCGGCGAGGCCGTATTCCAGCTCCGCTCCGGTCCACCACGCGTTGAGCGGGACCGCGATCGCGCCGATCGCCACGATCGCGAAGAAGATCGCGGGCCATTCGGGCAGGTTCCGCATCGCCAGCGCGACGCGGTCGCCCTTCCCGACCCCCTGCGCGACCAGCGCCTCCGCGATCGCCGCGACGCCCTTGAAGTTGGCGGCATAGGTGACGCGCTCGTCCTCATAGACGGTAAACGCGCGCGCCCCGTGCATCCGCGCCGCCTCTGCCAGCCAGCGCAGCGAAGGTGGCGCGTTCTTCCACACCCGCGTCGGCACGCCGCGGATCTCCACCGTTTCCATCTCGAACTTCGCGCCCGGGCCGGTCAGCACGGCCTTCGCCGCCTCGAGGGTCATCGCCGGCCAGGACGGATCGGGTGCGATCAACGGTTCGGTTTGCAAGGCAGATCCTTCGCGAACTTGAATATCGGGTTTGGGTTTTTCGCCCTCGCGATCGAGGTTAGTGTTGATTCACGCTTCGCTCAAGGCGATAGGAGCGTCGATGTTTCGAATTGGGGGTATGGGATGGCCATGAAGATCGCCAAGCCGGCGTCGCACGGCTTCGATGCTGCCCGGCTCGCGAGGATCGACGCGTTCGTGAAGGATCGCTATCTCGACACGGGCAAGCTGCCCAATGCGCAGCTGCTGGTCGCGCGCGACGGCCACATCGTCCATTTCTCGTCACAAGGGCCTGCGCGCGAAGGCGGCAAGCCGATCGACGAGACCTCGCTGTTCCGCATCGCCTCGATGACGAAGCCGGTCACCTCGGTCGCGTTCATGGCACTGGTCGAGGAGGGCAAGGTCGCGGTCGATACCCCGGTCCACCACGTCCTGCCCGAGCTGAAGGGTATCGGCGTCTATGACGGCGGCGGCGCGGGCGTGCCGTTCGTGACGAAGCCCACCGCAGAGCCGATGCGGATGATCGACCTGCTGCGCCACACCGCCGGCTTCACCTACAGCTTCCAGAACCGCTCCAACGTCGACGCCGCGTACCGCGAGGGCAGGATCGAGGCGTGGCACGGCAATCTCGATCTTGACGGCTTCGTCGCCGCGCTCGCGCAGATCCCGCTCGAATTCTCCCCCGGCACCTCGTGGAACTATTCGGTCGCCACCGACGTGCTCGGCGCGGTGGTCCAGCGCGTCGCGGGCAAGCCGCTGGCGGATGTCTTTGCGGAACGCGTCTTCGCGCCGCTCGGGATGGACGACACCGTCTTCGCGGTGCCGGAGACGAAGCTCGACCGGCTGACCGACTGCTACACCTTCCTGCCGGGCAAGGGCCGCACGATGTACGATCGCGGCGAGGCCAGTGCCTGGTCGCGCGCGCCCAAGCTCGTCTCGGGCGGCGGCGGACTCGTCTCGACCGCGCTCGATTACCAGCGTTTCTGCCAGATGCTGCTGAACGGTGGCGAGCTAGACGGCGCGCGCATCCTCGGGCGCAAGACGATCGACCTTATGACGCGCAACCACCTGCCCGGCGGCGGCGATCTCGCCGCGATGTCGAAGTCGCTGTTCAGCGAGGCGGCGAACGCGGGCACCGGCTTCGGGCTGGGCTTCGCGATCAACGACGACGTCGCGAAGTCGATGATTCCGGGATCGAAGGGCGAATATTACTGGGGCGGCATGTTCTCGACCGCCTTCTTCGTCGATCCCGTCGAGCGCGTGACGATGGTGTTCATGACGCAGCTGAGCCCCAGCAACCTCTACCCCATCCGCCGCGAGCTGAAGACGATGATCTACGCCGCGATGACGTGACGCCGACAGCCTTCCGTTCGTATCGAGCGCAGTCGAGATACGCTCGCGGGATGCGAACCCAATGTTTCTCGACTTCGCTCGATACGAGCGGGCATAATTCGGAGACCTATCAAGTGACCAACCCCGTCCGCACCGAACGCCACGACGACGTCCTCGTCATCATCTCCGACAGCCCGCCGGTCAACGCGCTGGGCGCGGACGTCCGCATCGGGCTGGAGGCCGGGATCAAGGAGGCGGTCGCCGACGCGTCGATCAAGGCGGTCGTCCTGCGCTGCGACGGCCGCACCTTCTTCGCGGGCGCCGACATCACCGAGTTCGGCAAGCCCCCGCGCGGCCCGGACCTGCGCATGGTGATCGACATGTTCGAGGCGAGCGACAAGCCCGTCGTCGCCGCGATCCACGGCACCGCGCTGGGCGGCGGGTGCGAGACCGCTCTCGGCTGCCACTACCGCGTCGCGGTCCCGTCCGCGGTGATCGGCACGCCCGAGGTGAAGCTGGGCCTGCTCCCCGGCGGCGGCGGCACGCAGCGGCTGCCGCGGCTCGTCGGCGTGGCGGCCGCGCTCCAGATGGTCGCGATCGGCGATCCGATTCCGGCGAAGAAGGCCGCCGAGATCGGGCTGATCGACAAGGTCGTCGGCGAGGACAGCCTTGAGGCCGACGCGATCGCGTTCGCGCGCGAGGTGGCGGGCAAGCGCCCGATCCCGCGCATCCGCGACCGCACCGTCGCGCCGGACCCCGCTGCGGTCGAGGCCTTCACCAAGGCGAACGCGCGCAAGTTCCGCGGCTTCGACGCCCCTGCCGCCAACATCGCCTGCGTCGTCGCCGCGACCGAGAAGCCCTTCGAGGAGGGCATGACGTACGAACGCGCCGAGTTCATGACGCTGATGATGGGCACGCAGTCCGCCGCGCAGCGCCACATCTTCTTCGCCGAGCGCCAGGCCGCCAAGATCGACGACGTCGACCCGAAGACCCCGCTTCGCCCGATCAACACGGTCGGCGTGATCGGCGCGGGCACGATGGGCGGCGGGATCGCGATGAACTTCCTGTCCGCAGGCATCGCCGTGACGATCGTCGAGATGCAGCAGGACGCGCTCGATCGCGGCGTCGGCGTCGTTCGCAGGAATTACGAGGCGTCCGCGGCCAAGGGCCGGATCAAGCCCGAGGCGGTCGACACGGCGATGGAGCTGCTCACGCCCACGCTCAGCCTCGACGATCTCGCCGACTGCGATCTGGTGATCGAGGCGGTGTACGAGAACATGGACGTGAAGAAGGAGCTGTTCGGCAAGCTCGACGCGATCGTGAAGCCGGGCGCGATCCTCGCCTCGAACACCTCCTACCTCAACGTCGACGAGATCGCGGCGAGCACGAAGCGCCCCGAGGACGTGGTGGGCATGCACTTCTTCTCGCCGGCCAACGTGATGAGGCTGCTCGAGGTCGTGCGCGGCGAGAAGACTGCGGGCGACGTGCTGGCGACCGTAATGGCGCTGGCCAAGAAGATCCGGAAGGTCGCGGTCGTCGCGGGCGTCTGCCACGGCTTCATCGGCAACCGCATGCTCGCGCCGCGCCAGATCGAGGCGATGAAGCTGCTGATGGAGGGGGCGACGCCCGAGCAGGTCGACAAGGTCCATGTCGCGTTCGGCATGCCGATGGGGCCGTTCCAGATGAGCGACCTCGCCGGCGTCGATATCGGCTGGCACCGCGACCCCACCCGGATCGAGAGCATCCGCGACGCGCTCGCCGCCGAGGGCCGTTGGGGCCAGAAGAAGCAGGCCGGCTTCTACGATTACGACGACAAGCGGAACCCCTCCCCCAGCCCCCGCGTCGCCGAGATCATCGAGGAGTTCCGCGCCAAGTCCGGCGCCCCCGCCCCGCGCACGATCAGCGACGAGGAGATCGTCGAGCGCACGCTCTACCCGATGGTCAACGAAGGCGCGCTGATCCTCGAGGAGGGCAAGGCGCAGCGCGCGTCGGACGTCGATGTGGTGTGGATCTACGGCTATGGCTGGCCGGTCTATCGCGGCGGCCCGATGTTCTGGGCGAACACCGAAGGATATGGCAAGGTCGTCGCCGGGCTGGAGAAGCATGGCTTCGCGGTTGCGCAATCTCTGAAGTCCGCCGCTGCATCGGGCAGCGCGCTGAAATGAAGCGCCCCCTTCCGTCATCCCGGCGCAGGCCGGGATCCACGTCTGCGCGCGCGCTCGCCGGGATGACGGAGGGACGGTCGTGACGGAGAAGACCGCGCTCGAAACCGCCGCTGCGATCCGCGCCGGCACCACCACCGCGCTGCGCGAAACCGAGGCCGCGATCGCACGGATCGAGGCGCGCGACGCCGCGCTCAACGCCGTCGTCGTCCGCGACTTCGATCGCGCGCGCAAGGCCGCGTCGGAGGTCGATCGCAAGCGCGCCGCGGGGTTCGACGGCGCGCTGCTCGGCGTGCCGATGACGGTGAAGGAGAGCTTCGACGTCGCCGGGCTGCCGACCACCTTCGGGTTCGAGGAGCATCGCGCGTTCGTCGCGAAGGCCGATGCGCTCGCGGTGCGCCGCCTCAAGGATGCGGGCGCGGTGATCCTCGGCAAGACCAACGTGCCGCCCGGGCTCGCCGACCTGCAATCGAACAACCCGGTCTATGGCCGCACGCTCAACGCGCTCGATCCGACACGGTCGGCTGGGGGCTCGTCGGGCGGGTCCGCGGTCGCGGTGGCGAGCGGGATGGTGCCACTGGAGATCGGTTCGGACATCGGCGGCTCGATCCGCGTCCCCGCCGCGTTCAACGGCGTGTGGGGGCACAAGCCGACCTGGGGCGTGCTGCCGACCGACGGCCACTTTTTCCCCGGCACCGATGGCGGGCCGGGTGTGCTCTCGGTCATCGGCCCGATCGCGCGCGACGCCAACGACGTCGCGGTCGCGCTCGACCTGATCGCGAAGCACCCGCTCGCCCCCGCGCCGCAGCGGATGCCGGGCGAATGGCGCATCCTCGTCCTCGAACGCCACCCGCTCGGCCCCATCCAGACCGCGATCGTGGACGCGGTCCGCGCTGTCGCCGCCGCGTTCGAGGCAGCCGGCGCGACGGTCGATCGCGAGAGCGACCTGCTCCCCGATCTCGCGCGCCAGCACGCCGATTACTGGGACCTGCTCAACATCGCGATGGCGCGCGGCGCGCCGGATGCCGAGGGCAAGCGCCCGACGCTCGGCCAGTGGATGGCGCTCCACGACAAGCAGGCGCGCAACCAGCGCGCCTGGGCGCGGCTGTTCGAGCAGTATGACGCAGTGATCGCGCCGGTGCTCGGCACAACCGCCTTCCGCCATGACGACGAACCGCTCGCGACGCGCCGGCTCGCGATCGACGGGGCAGACACGCAGTTCTTCCACCAGTTCGCCTATCCCGGCCTCGCCACCTTCCCGATGCTGCCCGCCACCTCAGTCCGCATCGGCACAGACGCGGACGGCCTGCCGATAGGCGCACAGGTGATCGCCGCCGCCTATCAGGACCACACCGCCATCGCCGTCGCCAAGGCGGCGCAGCTTCTCGTCACGGAGTGACCGACATGACCGACCTCGAAACCTTCCGCACCGAGACCCGCGCCTGGCTCGCGGCGAATTGCCCGCCCGAGATGCGCGAGCCCGTCCGCACCGAGAAGGACGCGGTATGGGGCGGGCGCGACCAGTCGATGCTCAGTCCTGCGCAAAAGGCGTGGATGGACGCGATGGGCGCGAAGGGATGGACGGTGCCCGATTGGCCGAAGGCCTATGGCGGCGGCGGGCTGTCCCCGGCCGAAACCAAGGTCCTGCGCGAGGAGATGGCCGCGATCCGCGCGCGCAATCCGCTCAACTCGTTCGGTATCTCGATGCTCGGGCCGGCGCTGCTCAAATACGGCACCGAGGAGCAGAAGCTCGAATATCTTCCGAAGATCGCGCGCGGCGAGATCCGCTGGTGCCAGGGCTATTCGGAGCCGAATGCCGGCTCCGACCTCGCCAGCCTCGCCACCAGCGCGGAGGATGCGGGCGATCACTACATCGTCAACGGGCAAAAGGTGTGGACCAGCTATGCCGACAAGGCGGACTGGATCTTCTGCCTCGTCCGCACCGACAAGACGACCAAGCAGGGCGGGATCAGCTTCGTACTGTTCGATATGGCCTCGCCCGGTGTCTCGACGAAGCCTATCCTGCTGATCTCGGGCTATTCGCCGTTCTGCGAGACGTTCTTCGACGATGTGAAGGTCCCCAAGTCGCAGCGCGTCCACGAGGAGAACAAGGGCTGGGACGTCGCGAAATACCTGCTCGGGCATGAGCGCGAGATGATCTCGGGCATGGGCCTCGGTTCGGGCGGCGGCAATCCGCTGATCGAGGGCGCGCTCGCGACGGTCGGCGTCGATCACGACGGCAAGCTGGCCGATCCGCTGCTCCGCGCACAGATCGCGCTGTTCGAGGTGCGTGCGAAGGCCTTCACCGCGCAGAGCGAGCGCTTCATCGACGAGCTGAAGGCCGGCCGCGCGCACCCTGCCCAGCCCTCGATGATGAAGTACTACGGCACCGAGCTGAACAAGTCGCGGCACGAGCTGGTCATGTCCGCAGGCGGCTCCGACGCGCTCGAATGGGAGAGCGACCGTTCGGAGGGCGGCGGCAAGCCCCGCGCCTGGCTCAGGACCAAGGCGAACTCGATCGAGGGCGGCACCAGCGAGGTTCAGCTCAACATCATCGCCAAGCGCATCCTGGAGTTGCCGGGCGCCTAGAGCTGATCCGCCCATCCTGAGGAGCCGCTGAGCGAAGTCGAAGCGGCATCTCGAAGGACCCGTGGTTCGAGACGGGCCTTCGCCAAGCTCAGTCCCTCCTCACCATGAGCGGACTGATACCATTCGGAGTTTGCAATGCCCCTCTATCTTGACGACGACCAGACGATGCTCCGCGACACCGCGCGCGACTTCGTCGGCGAACAGATGCCCGTCAGCCACATGCGCAGCCTGCGCGACACGGGCAACGCCGACGGGTTCAGCCGCGATCACTGGAAGCAGTTCGCCGAAATGGGCTTCACGGGCATCCTGATCGACGAGGACGAGGGCGGCCTGGGCCTCGGCCATGTCGAGGCGGGCGTGGTGCTCGAGGAGATCGGTCGCAACCTGTCGCCCTCCCCGTTCCTCGCCACCGCGGTCGCCGCGGTCGCCGCGTTGCAGGGCACCGCGCAGGCCGGGCGCTGGTTCCCCGGCATCCTGTCGGGCGACACCGTCGCCGCACTCGCGATCGACGAGGGCGCCAAGCACCGCTCCAGCGTCGCGATGAAGGCGGAGCGCTCGGGCAACGGCTTCAAGCTCACCGGCGCGAAGCAGTTCGTGACGCACGGCCATGTCGCGGACCTGCTGATCGTCGCCGCGCGCACCGCCGGCTCCGCCGACGATGCGGAAGGGGTGACGCTGTTCGCGGTTCCGAAGGACGCCGCGAACCTCACCGCCACCCCCGAGCGGCTCGCCGACGCCAGCCTCGCCGCGCGCATCCGCTTCGAGGGGGTCGAGGTGGACGCGGATGCGGTGATCGGCGAGGTCGATGCCGGCCGCGCCCCGCTTGACCGGCTGCTCCGGGCCGGCCGCACCGGCGCATCGGCGGAGCTGCTCGGCGTCGGCGGCGGCGCGATGGACCTGACCGTGGGCTATCTGAAGCAGCGCAAGCAGTTTGGCACGCTGATCGGGAGCTTCCAGGCGCTCCAGCATCGTGCCGCTCACCTCTACAGCGAAATGGAAGTCGCGCGCGCCGCCGTCCTGAAAGCGCAGCAACTACTCGACGCCGGCTCCGACAAGGCGGACGCCGCAGTGTCGGTCGCCAAGGCGATGACCGCGCTCGCGACGACGCTCAGCGTGCAGGAGGGCGTCCAGATGCACGGCGGCATCGGGATGACCGATGAATACGACATCGGCTTCTACATGAAGCGCGGCCGCGTGCTGGCGGAGATGTTCGGCGACGCGAACTTCCACGCCGATCGCCTGGCGACTGCGGCGGGTTACTGACCCTCCCGTCATTCCCGCGAAGGCGGGGATCCATCTCGTGTCGGACGATCATTTGCGACGGCTGCGGGATGTCGAACGCCCGGGAGATGGATCCCCGCCTTCGCGGGGATGACGGAGACTAGAAATGACTGTACCCCCCACCCCTTCCGCGCTCGTCGCCGATCTGATCGATCTCCTCGATGTCGAGGAGATCGACGTCGATCTCTATCGCGGCCGCCGCTCGACCGGCGGGGTCGGCCGCGTGTTCGGCGGACAGGTGATCGCGCAGGCGCTGCAAGCCGCGCAGCGCTCGACCGGGGCGGACAAGGTCGCGCATTCGCTCCACGCCTATTTCATGCGCGCGGGATCGGAGGATCACCCGATCGTCTACCGCGTGGTGCGCGATTTTGACGGCAAGAGCTTCGCCACCCGCCGCGTCGTGGCGCTTCAGCGCGGGCAGCCGATCCTGAACCTGGCCGCTTCGTTCCAGCTGCCCGAGGCCGGCTTCCGGCATCAGGACGCGATGCCCGACGTGCCCGATCCCGAGACGCTGCCGACCGAAGCCGAACTGCGCGCCAAGGCGAGCGAAAAAGTGGAGGAACGCTTCCGCCACCAACTGACGCGACCGCGTCCGATCGAGATCCGCCCCGTCTTTCCACGCCAGTGGTTCGATCCACAGCCGGCCGATCCGATCCAGCACAGCTGGTTCCGGCTCGTCGCGCCGATCGGCGACGATGCGGCGATTCACCGCGCCGTGGTCACCTATGCCTCCGACATGGCGCTGCTCGGCACGTGCATGCTGCCGCACGGCGTCAACTGGACAACGCCGGGGTTCCAGACGGCGAGCCTCGATCACGCGATCTGGCTCCACGAGCCGCTGCGCGCCGACGAATGGCTGCTCTATACCACCGACAGTCCGTGGGCCGGGCACGGCCGCGGGTTCAACCGGGGCAAGATCTTCGCGCGCGACGGGCGGCTCGTCGCCAGCGTCGCGCAGGAAGGGCTGATCCGCCAGCGCGGATGACGGCCGGTCAGGGCGTACCGATCATCCGTCGCGCCAGCGTGGTCGCGTTGCGCGTGTCCTCGGCCAGTTTCTTCACCTCCTGCGCCACCACCGCGAAGCCGCGCCCGGCATCGCCGGCGCGCGCCGCCTCGATCGTGGCGTTGAGCGCGAGCAGATTGGTCTGCGCGGCGATCTGCGCGATCGTATCGACCACCCCGCCCAGCGTCCCGATCAGCGTCTCGATCTCCTGCCGTCGCGTGTCCGCCTCGCCGCGAAACGCCATGCTCTCGTCGAGCCGCCGCGCCACCTCGCGCTGGAGACGGACTTCGTCGGTGACGTCGGTAGCGAATTTGACGACCTTGTACGGGTGCCCGTCGACATCGCAGATCGGCGTGTAGGTCGCCTGGATCCACACCGCGCGACCGTCCGAGGCGAACCGCTCGAACCGCCCGCTCTGAAAATGTCCCTCGGCCAGCGCACCCCAGAATCGACGATATTCAGCACCGTTCGCCACGGTGCGCGCGCACAGCACCGAATGGTGTCGCCCCACCAGATCCGCCCAGCGATAATCGAACAGCCGCAGGAAGACGTCGTTCACCGCCAGGATTCCACCCTGCAGGTCAAATTCGATCACGGCCTGCGACGTCTCGATCGCGGACAGCTTGCACTCCGCTTCCCGCGCGGCGGCGCGTTCCGCGGTCACGTCGCTGGCGAGCTTGAGGATCTGGCATGGTCGGCCGTCGGAACCGACGATCGGGGTATAGGTCGCCTGCAGCTGCACCGTCCGGCCGTCGCTCGAGACCCGGGTATACTCGCCAGAGTCGAAGGCGCCCTGCCGCAGCTTGGCCCAGAACCGCGCATAGTCCGCAGAGTCCGCATAGGCCGGCCTGCAGAAGATGCGGTGGTGCCGCCCGATCACCTCCTCGCGCCGATACCCCATCGTATCGAGAAAATTGTCGTTCGCCCATGCGATCGTGCCATCGGGTTCGAACGCGATCGCGAGTTGCGAACGATCGATTGCAGTCCACAACGCGCCTTCGCGCGCGATCCCGTCGTTCCTGGTCATGCGCACTCTCTAACCATCTCCGATATGGAGATAATCAATCAAGGTTAAGCAGCGGATAACGAAGGAATGAGCGGTACTTTAATTTCTACACCGCCGTCCGGCCATAGTCCTGCTTCGTCACCGGATGGCTCGACGACAGCCCGCCATCGACCGCGATCGCCTGCCCGTTGACATAGCTGGCGTCGTCCGAGGCGAGGAACAGCGCGACCTTGGCGAGCTCGTCCGGCTGCGCGCCGCGCCGCAACGGGTTGAGCCGACCGACCCGATCGATCTTGTTCGCCTCGCGCGCATAGTCGAAGGTCGGCTTGGTCATGCCCGTCTCGGTCAGGCCGGGGCAGATCGCGTTGACCCGCACGTTCGATCCCGACAGCTGCTGCGCGGATACCTGCGCCAGGTTGATGACGCCCGCCTTCGATGCCGAATAGGCGGGCGATCCTGCGCCCGATCGGATCCCCGCGACGCTGGCGGTCAGCACGATCGCACCCCCCCTGCCATTCTGCGCACCCCGCTCCGCGATCCGCGGCGCGGCATGCTTGATCGCCAGGTACGGCCCGATCAGGTTCACGCGCAGCACTTCGGTGATGAGTGCGACGTCGGTATCGAAGATGTTCGCCATCCCGCCCGAGATCCCGGCATTGGCGAACATCACGTCGAGGCCGCCGAACCGCTCGCACGACAGCGCGACGGTGCGCGCCACGTCGTCCTCCGATCCCGCGTCCATGCGGATCGCTTCCGCCACGCCGCCCGCATCGGCGATCATCCGCGCGGTTTCGTCCGCGCCCTCGCTGATGTCCGCGACGACGACCCGCCCGCCCTCTGCCGCGAACAGCAGCGCCGCGGCGCGGCCGATGCCCGAGCCCGCGCCGGTGACGATGATCGATCGATCGGTAAAACGTGCCACGATGGTCTCCGTATCGAGGAAAGGGTCAAGGTCCGTTCCGGCAATGCGCCCAAGGCCCGTTTCGGCGGTGCCGGCACCGCCGAAATTGGCTCTCAGATCGTCACGCCGCCGTCGACGACGATCGTCTGCCCGGTCATGTAGCTGCTCGCCGGCGACGCCAGGAACGCGACCGCGCCCGCGATCTCGTGCGGCTGGCCGATCCGGCGCAGCGGGGTGGAGGCGAAGCGCGCCTCCGCACCCGCCTCGTCCTCCCACAGCGCACGCGCGAAATCGGTCTTGATGAGCCCCGGCGCGATGCAGTTCACGCGCACGCCATGCGGGCCGAACTCGTGCGCCAGGTTGCGCGCCAGCTGCATGTCCGCCGCCTTGCTGATACAATAGGCACCGATCACGGTCGATCCGCGCAGCCCCCCGATCGACGAGACGATGATGATCGATCCCTCCCCGCGTTCCTTCATCTCGGGCGCGACCATCTGGATCAGCCAGTGGTTCGACAGGATGTTGTTGTCGAGGATCTTGCGGAACTGCCCGTCCGCGATCCCTTCCTGCGGACCGTAATAGGGGTTCGACGCCGCGTTGCAGACCAGCACGTCGATCCGCCCCAACTGCCGCCGCGTCTCGTCGATCAGCTGCTGGAGCCCCGCCTTGTCGGAGATGTTGGCTGGCACCGCGATCGCGGTCCCCTCGCCATGCGCCGCGTTGATCTCGGCTGCGACCGCGTCGCACGCATCCGCCTTTCGGCTCGAGATGACGACCTTCGCGCCCTGCGCCGCCAGCTCGAACGCGCTGGCCTTGCCGATTCCGCGCGTCGATCCGGTGATGACGGCGACCTTCCCGGCCATTGTGAACAGCGACATGTTGCACCCCTTCCGCTTGCGGGAAGGGCCGGGGGAGGGCCTGTCCGACAAGTTGTTGATCGTCCGGGAGGACACGCCCTCCCTGCCCCCTCCCACAAGCGCGGGGAGAAACTACGCCCCCGCCTTCACCGCGAACTCCCATGCCTTGTCCGCCAGCATCGGCACGCGTGCGGCCATCACCTTCGCCTGCGGGCTCGAAGCGGTGCCGATCAGCGCGCGCTTCTTGATCCCCTGCAGGATCCCGGTCAGCCGGAAGAAGTTGTACGCGAAATACCAGTCGAGATCGGGCAGCCCGTCGCGACCGGTCGCGGCGCAATAGCGCGCGACCACCGCCTCCATCGTCGGGATTCCGCTGTCGCCGCCGGCGATGTCGCCGATCGAGGCGCGCCCGTCCGACGGCGTCGTCCAGCTCATCAGGAAGTACGAGAAGTCCGCCAGCGGATCGCCCAGCGTCGACAGCTCCCAGTCCAGCACCGCGAGGACCTGCGGCCCCTCGTTGGCGAAGATCATGTTGTCGATCCGGTAGTCGCCATGCACCACCGACGTCCGCGTCTGTTCGGGCACCGTCCGCGCGAGCCAGTCGATCAGCCGCTCCACCTGCGGCATGTGCTCGGTTTCGGCCGCCCTGTACTGTTTGGTCCAGCGCGCGACCTGGCGCGCGAAATAATTCCCCGGCCGCCCGAACTCCGACAACCCCGCCGCCGCGACGTCGACACCGTGGAGCGCCGCCAGCGTATCCGTCATCGCATCGTAATAGGCGGTGCGCTCCGCAGGCGTCCGCTCGGGCAGCGACCCGTCCCAGATCGTCCGCCCCTCCACCATCTCCATCACATAGAAGTCGGATCCGAGCACGCCCGGATCCTGGCAAAGCCCGTATGGCCGCGGCACCGGGAACCCGGTCGGGTGCAGCCCCGCGATCACGGTATATTCGCGGTCCACCGCATGTGCGGACGGCAGCAGTTCGCCGAACGGCTTGCGGCGCAGCACATAGCTACGCGCCGGCGTCGTCAGCTTGTAGGTGGGGTTCGATTGTCCGCCCGCGAACTTGGCATAGGTCAGCGGCCCCGCGAACCCGTCGACGTTCGCCGCCATCCAGGCGGAGAGCGCGACGTCGTCGAGCCGGTCCTTCTCCGCGACTTCGACCGTGCCGGTCATCGTCTGATCCGCGTCGCTCATTTGAACACGATCACGCTGCGCGTCGTGTCCCCCTTGCGGAGTTCGTCGAACGCCTTGTTGATCTTCTTGAGCGGCAGCCGGTCCGCGATGATCGTGTCGAGATCGAGCAGCCCGCGCTGGTAGAAATCGACCAGCCGCGGAATATCGACCGGGAAGCGGTTCCCCCCCATCAGTCCCCCCTGGAGTTTCTTCCCGGACAGCAGGTCCCCCGCGGACAGCGCGACCCCCTCGTCGCGCGGCATCATCCCCAGGATCGTCGCGGTGCCGCCGCGGCGCAACACCTTCACGGTCGTCGCGGCGGATTGCGCGCGTCCGACAGCCTCGATCGCGTGATGGACGCCGCCGCCCGAGATCTCGACGATCTCCTCCACCGCGGTGACGCTCGCCGAATCGACGCTGTGCGTCGCGCCCAGCTTCATCGCCACCGCGCGCTTCTCCGCGACCGGATCGACCGCGATGATCTTGCCCGCACCCGCGATCTTCGCCGCGTTCACCGCCGCCAGCCCGATTCCGCCGCAGCCGACGACGCACACCGTCTCGCCCGGCGTCACGTCGTTGACGTTGAACACCGCCCCCGCCCCCGTCGTCACCGCGCATCCGATCAGCGCGGCGCGGTCGAGTGGCATGTCCCGGTCGATCGCCACGCAGGCATGCTCGTGGACCAGCATCATCTCGGCATAGGCGCTCAGGTTCAGCATCTGCGCCACCGGCTTGCCGTCCAGCGTCAGCCGCGGCTTCGCCCCCTTCGAGCGCCGCGTCGACGTCGCGAGGCACAGCGCCATCCGCCCGGTCACGCAGAACTCGCAATGCCCGCAGAACGCCGAGAGACAGGTGACGACATGGTCGCCCACCTTCACCATCCGCACCTCGTCACCCACCGCTTCGACGATGCCCGCCGCCTCATGCCCCGGAATCGTCGGCAACGGATGCGGGTAGACGCCATCGATGAAGTGCAGGTCC
The DNA here is from genome assembly GCF_055231975.1 of Sphingomonas sp. Ell38C01. NCBI lineage: Bacteria > Pseudomonadati > Pseudomonadota > Alphaproteobacteria > Sphingomonadales > Sphingomonadaceae > Sphingomonas > Sphingomonas sp. Ell38C01. The sequence continues at coordinate 2,395,485 of NZ_JBUYVA010000001.1, forward strand.
GACCGGCACACGCCGACCGCCCTGGTGCGGATCAGCACCTCGTGCGCGGCGGGCTTGGCGACCGCCACCTCGGCGATCTCCAGCGGCGTTCCGGTCTCGAAGAGGACGGCGGCTTTCATCTTCAGTCTTTCGTCATCCGGGCGAAGGCCGGGATCGTTGGCCGGCTATGCGACGCTTTCGAGCGGGCCCCGGCTTCCGCCGGAGCGACGGATCTAGCGCGACACCCCGATATCGCCCGACGAGACGGTATCGGCCTTCCAGTCGCCGTATTTCCCGAACTCGTTGCGCGCGATCGCCCGGTTGTGGACCTCGTCGGGGCCGTCCGCGAAGCGCAGCGTGCGCATCGCCGCCCAGGCATGCGCCAGCGGGAAGTCGTCGGACACGCCGCCACCACCATGCGCCTGGATCGCGTCGTCGAGGATCTGGAGCGCCATGTTCGGCGCCGCGACCTTCACCATCGCGATCTCGAGCTGGGCGGACTTGTTGCCCGCCTTGTCCATCATGTCGGCCGCCTTCAGGCACAGCAGCCGCGTCATCTCGATGTCGATCCGCGCCTTGGCGATCCGCTGTTCCCAGATCGAATGGTCCGCGATCCGCTTGCCGAACGCCACGCGGCTCAGCAGCCGCTTGGCCATCGCCTCGATCGCGGTTTCCGCCACGCCGATCGTGCGCATGCAGTGGTGGATCCGCCCCGGCCCCAGCCGCCCCTGCGCGATCTCGAACCCGCGGCCCTCGCCCAGCAGCACGTTCTCCACCGGCACGCGGACATTGTCGAGCTTGACTACGCCGTGCCCGTGCGGCGCATGGTCATAGCCATAGACCGACAGCATCCGCTCGACCGTCACGCCGGGCGTGTCCATCGGCACAAGCACCTGGCTCTGCTGCGTATGCCGCGACGATTGCGGATTGGTCTTGCCCATCACGATCGCGATCTTGCACCGCGGATCGCCGACCCCCGACGACCACCATTTGCGGCCGTTGATGACATAGTGATCGCCGTCGCGGACCATCGACGTCTCGATGTTGGTCGCGTCGGACGAGGCGACCGCGGGCTCGGTCATCAGGAACGCGGAGCGGATCTCCCCTTCCATCAGCGGCTTGAGCCACCGGTCCTTCTGCTCGCGCGTACCGTAACGATGAAACACCTCCATGTTGCCCGTGTCGGGCGCGGAGCAGTTGAACGTCTCCGACGCCCACGGCACGCGCCCCATCTCCTCGGCGCACAGCGCGTATTCGAGGTTGGTGAGCTGCGTCCCCTCGAACTCGAAGCTGTCGTCGACATGCGTCTGGCCCGAATGCGGCGGCATGAAAAAATTCCACAGCCCCTGCGCCTTGGCCTTCGCCTTCATGTCCTCCAGGATCGGGATCACCTTCCAGCGATCGCCCTCGTGATGCTGCCGGTCGAACTCGGCCTGACGGGGGCGCAGTTCCTGGTCGATGAACGTCTTCACCCGATCCCGGAAAAACGTCTCGCGTTCGTTCAGCGTGAAGTCCATGCGACCCCTCCATACCCTATGTTCGAGGCGCCGCTTAAACCGTACCGCATCTTCGGACAAGTCGGGATCGCATCGGATCGGGGTCCGGTATCGTAGCGATGCGGAGACGCGTAAAAGGGACTGGTTCTTCGAAACGAAGATGTTACAGTCCCGTGCATGGGATCGTCGGGGGCGACTACGCTGGAGCGTAAAACGGGGCCGGAGCTGGAATCGGGAACGCGGCGCTTTCGTGAGAAGCGCGACGCGATCCTTGCGGCCGCCGCGGAGGCGATCAACGAACAGAGCGCGAAGGGCATGACGTTCGCCGACGTGGCGCAGCGTGTGGGGCTCAACACCACCAGCGTCACCTATTATTTCAAGCGCAAGGAGGATCTGGCGGCCTCGGCGTTCGAATACACGCTCGATTACCTGCTGCGGATGCTCGACGAGTCGATGGCGGAGGCGACGCCGGAGGCACGGGTGGGGCGCTATGTCGCGCTCAACATGGCACGGCTGGCGCGTATCGAGCTCGGCCAGGAGCGCCCGTTCGCGGTCCTGTCCGACCTGCGCGCCATGGAGGATCCGGTGCGCGCCCGGCTGATGGCGCGCTGGCGCGAGGTGTTCCGCCGCACGCGCGGACTGTGGGGCGCGACCCGTACGCGCGCCGCGACCGATCTCAATGGCGCGCGCGCGCATGTGCTGCTGGAAAACACCTTCTGGCTGCCCGTCTGGCTCAACCGCTACGAGGTGGACCAGTATCACCGCGTCGAGGCGAAGCTGATGGACGTGTTCCGCCACGGCCTCGCCGCACCCGGCGAGCGCTGGGCGCCGGAAGCAATCGATCTGACGCACGACGAGGCGGAGCCCGGCCGCGCCGCCTTCCTGCTCGCGGCGACACGCCTCATCAACGAACTCGGCTATCGCGGCACCTCGGTCCAGAAGATCGCGGCCGAGCTGAACGTGACGAAGGGCAGCTTCTACCATCATCTCGACGCCAAGGACGATCTCGTCATCGCCTGCTACAAGCGCAGCTTCGACACGATCGCGGATGCGCAGCGCCTCGCCGATGCGCGCGGCGGCACGCACTGGCATCGCCTCGAAAGCATCGTCGCGACCCTGCTCGAGGTCCAGTTCGAGGAGCGCTCGCCGCTGCTCCGCACAACCGCGCTCAGCGGCCTGCCCCACGGCGTCCGCCAGGCGATGGTCGATCGCTCGAACCGGATCGCGCGCCGCTATGCCGGCACGATGATGGACGGCATCGCGGAAGGCTCGTGCCGCCCCGTCGACGCGCTGATCGCCGCGCAGGCGCTGATGGCGCTGCTCAACGCCGCGTTCGACATGCGCAAATGGGCCGCCACCATGCCCCGCGACCGCGCGATCGGGCTCTACGCCTCGACGCTGTTGTTCGGCATGTTCGACGACCGGGCGCTGGGCTGACGCGCACGGCGCGCCACGTCAGAACGAGAAAGAGGTCATCACCAGAAGGCCGGTCTGGAGCGTTTCGCGATACCGGATCTCCGTTTCTCCTGTCGGCAGCCGCTCGTTGACACGGATGCCGTCACCTAGGACACGGGTGTTCGGATCGAAGACGACGCCGACGCCCAGATTGAAGCTTTGACCGCTCTGTTCGCGCCGTGCGCCGAACATGAGTCCCATCCCGATCGCATCAATGATGTTGTCCGATCCGGGCTGGACCGCAACGAACGGCCCGACGCCCCATCGCGCGGCCTTGGGATCCGCCACCTTGTAGTCGTCGACCGTGGCGCACGGATTCTTCAGGCCCAGGAAGTTCCAGGTGCACGGCGTGAAGAAGTAATGGGATTCGAGCATGATCCGGGCGCGGCCATTGTCCTTGTCGTCCGTTCGCACGATCCCGTTGACGACAGAGGCGCGACTGATCCGATCGATCTTCCCAAGGTCCATCGTGAACGACAGACCGACACCCAGATCGAGGCCACCGAAGGTCTGTCGCCCCTCCGCGCCTGTCTTTTGCGCGTCGGAGGCAGGTTTTCCCGTCGCCTTGTCCTCCTCAGCGGACTTCATCGGCGTCGGGCCGAATGTCGCCTGCGCCGCCGGCTTGACCGCGGCGACGGCGGGCACCGCCACCGGCAGCGCCGCGATCTCGGCATCGATCCGCGCCCGCTCTGCGGTCAGATCGGCTAGGCGCGACGCACGCCATTGATCCGCGAGCGCCTCGGTCCGGGCCGACTGCGCCTCCGCGCCGCTCGCACCGGCCAGGCACGTTGCCATGCCCGTTACCGCCAACATCATCCGTTTCATCGCTGCCCCCCGGTCCTCGACTACGGGGCTACGATGTGCCGAACCCGGTTCGGTTGCGAGGACAGTCGGCGCGGAAACGGCGTGGACGGATCGCAATCCGTCCATTCCCGATACAGTCGGTCAAATTGACGACGGATCCGCCTTCACGCCCGCTCCACCCGCCGCAGCAACACCCCCGCGCGCCAGTAATGGAAGATCGCGATCGGCGTCAGCGCGCCCACGCACAGCAGCGCGTAGCGCAGCGAATCCTCACCCGCGATCGGCGCCAGCACGTCGCTTAGCCAGCCGACCAGGAACGGCCCCATGCCCAGCCCGATCAGGTTGATGACGAACAGCGTGATCGCCGCCCAGGTGGCACGCAGCCGCAACGGCGCGAGATACTGGATCAGCGCGAAGCTCGGGCCCAGATACACGCCCGCGAACAGGTTGTTGACGAAATACGCCCCCAGCCCCAGCACCGGCGCGTCGACGAAGTAGAACGTTACCATGAAGGGAAGCGCGATCGCCTTCATGATCGCCACGACCCAGGCCTGCGCATGGATCCCGCGCGTCTTCGCCACCCGGTTCGCGATCTGTCCGCCGACGACCGCCGACAGCGACAGCGTGAGCGCCGCGGGCAGCGCGACGTAGCGCGAGACGTCGAGCATCGACATCCCCAGCGAGCGCTGCATGTAGCTCGGGCCCCAACCGGTCAGCGCATAGCCGATCAGCGAGGTAAGCGTCACGCCGGTCACCAGATGCACCGCCGCCCGGTTGCGCCACATCTGCGCGAAGCCCTGCCACACCGAGGGCATCGGCTCGCTGTCCGCCACGCGTTCGACGTCGGACAACCCGCGTCGCGGCTCGACGACGAAGAACCGGACGAGCAGCGCCAGCGCGACGCCCGGCAACCCGACCGTGAACATCGCCATACGCCACCCGTAATGATGCGCGACGACCCCGCCGATCAGCGTGCCGAACCCGCCGCCCAGCGTCACGCCCAGCGAATAGATCGCCATCGCGCCCGCGCGCTTTTCGGGCGGATACAGGTCCGCAATGATCGAGTGGCTCGGCGGGCTCGATCCCGCCTCGCCGATGCCCACGCCGATCCGCGCCAGCATCAGCTGGACGAAGTTCTGCGCGAGCCCGCACACCGCGGTCATCACGCTCCACGCGGCAAGGCTCGCCGCGATCACGTTGCGACGGCTCGTCCGGTCCGCCAGTCGCGCCACCGGGATGCCGAGCGTGGCGTAGAAGATGGCAAAGACGAGGCCGGAGAGCAGCCCGAGCTGGGTATCGCTCAGGTGCAGGTCCAGCTTGATCGCCTCAAGCAGGATCGCGAGGATCTGGCGATCCATATAGCTGCAGAAATAGGTGAGCGTCAGCAGGAGCAGCGTCAGCGAACGGCGCTTGAGCGCCAGCGTCTCGGCGATTTCGGGATGCGACTGGGCAAGCGACATGGGGTTACTCTTGTGGTTGCGACCGGTATCGGCACGTCTCGCGCGCGCCTTGCCCCCCTTGCCTTCGCGCCATGCCCCCATGACGAAAACGGGCCGGTGGGCAGCATGCCCCCCGGCCCGGATATTCTCAGAACCGCCCGCGCAGCGTCAGTCCATAGGTCCGCGGCTCCGCCAGGAATGCCGAGAAGATCTGCGTGGCGCCCGGATACAGCGTCCCCGGGAACACACCCGCCGCGCCCGGGCCATCGGCCTGGTACGGGGTGTTGAACGCCACCTGCGTGTAGTTGGTGTTGAGCAGGTTCTGCACCCAGCCCTCGATCGCCCAGCGCTGCTGCGCCCCGCGGATGCCGATGCGCGCGTTCATCAGGACGAAGCCGTCCTGCTTCTTCTGCGGGAACAGGTCGGAGCCGGTGTTGTAGTCGCTGGTCGAACGGACATCGACATAGGCCAGCCCGGACAGCCCGGAGCCGCCGAGCGACGGCGTCCACGACGCCGATGCGGTGACGGTCGAGACCGGTGCGTTGGACAGCTTCGCCGCCGGCAGCCGCCGCAGCGCCGGATCGAGCGGCAGACCCGACGACGAGCCGACGAGGTCGCTCCGATAATGCGTATCGGAATAGGTATAGCCCGCCGAAACCTGGAAATTGCGGACCGGGTTGATCGTCGCCTCCAGTTCCACGCCCTGCGAGATCACGCCGGCCCGGACGTCGCCGGGTGCGCACGCGCCGGTCGTCGCGCTGGTATCGCGATCGGCGCCCGCCAGCGACGTACCGCAGGAATTGACGTTCTGGACGAGGAAGACCGTGCCGTTGAAGGTGTTCAACTGGAAATTCTTGAACGCCTGCCGGAATGCGGCGACGTTCAGGCTGAATGCCCGGCTCGAATATTTCGCGCCGATCTCGAACGCGTTGTTGATCTCGGGCTCGAACTGGAGGTTGCCGGCATAGGCCTGCGCCCCGCCGCCCAGCGCGAACGGCAGGGTCGGGGCCTTGAGCGCCGAAGCGTCGAGGTTGAACCCGCCCGCCTTGTAGCCGCGCGCATAGCTGGCATAGACCAGCGTGTCGGGCGTCACCTTGTACGACAGGATGCCGGTGCCGGTGAACTCGTCCTCGTCGCGTCCGCCCGCAACCGACTGGCCGTTGAGTTCGGACGTCTGGTTGCCCTGGCAGCTCAGCCCGATCAGCCCGCCGGCGATCGCCGCCAGCCCGGCATTGCTCAGGAACGGTACAAGCGCCGCCTGCTGCGCCGGGCACACCGTGTTGTTGTTCGCGAACGTCGCGTTCAACCGCTTCTTCTCGTTGGTATAGCGAAGCCCCAGCGTCAGATCGAGGCCGCTGGCGATGTGCACGATGTTGTGCGTGAAGAACGCGTAGTTCTCGCTCTTCTGGCGATATTGCGAGCCGGTGTTGCCGACATTGGCCATCGCGTCCAGCCGGTCGAAGCCCGCCAGGATCGCGGGTGCGGCGGCGCCGAACGTCGCGGGGAACACCGCGTTGCGCGCGGTGGCGCTGAGACAGCCGACCTGCGTCGAATCCTGGAACGAGGCCAGCGCGCCCGAGGCGAGCAGCCGGCACGACGCGAACCGGCCATATTGCGATCCGAACTTCAGGTTCTCGCGCGTCGTCAACTCCTCGTTGCCGTAGAAGCCGCCGACCAGCCAGTCGAGATGATCGTTGAACAGCGATCCCTGCAGGCGAAGCTCCTGCGTGAACGTCTTGAACTGGCGTCGTCCGGCGTCGGGGCCGGGAGTGCGATAGATCAGGTCGACATAGCTGTAGTCGACGTCGCCGCCCTGCCAGTTGAAATAGTCGCGATACGCGGTGATCGACGTCAGCTTCGCGCCGCCGATGTCATAGTCGATCTGCCCGGACACGCCCCAGTCGCGCGTCTTCCCCTCGTACGAGCGGCCCGGCGTGACATACAGGTTGCGCGAATAGGGATTGCTGAACGCCGCCGCGGGCTGTCCCAGCCGGGTCAGCACCGGGATGATCGGATTTGCCGCAGGATTCAGGAGATTGGCGTTCGCGGGCGCGATCGTCTCGTCGATATAGGTCGCGCCGCAGCATGTCTCGTTGCGCCGCGTATAGTCGCCGATCAGCCGGACGCGCAGCGCGCTGGTCGGCTCGAACAGAAGCTGGCCGCGTACGAACACGCGATCGCGATCGTTGACGCGGACGTTGTTGGTCACGTCGTTGTAGAAGCCGTCGCGCTTCACATAGACGCCGTCGACCCGCGCAGCGAGCTTGTCGCCCAGCGGCAGGTTGACGTTGCCCGCCAGCCGCCAGAAATCGTAATTGCCGTACGTCACCTCGCCACCGGCCGACACCGCATTGAAATCGGGCATCTTGCTGATGATCGAGATGATGCCGGCCGACGCGTTGCGCCCGAACAGCGTGCCCTGCGGCCCGCGCAGCACCTCGACGCGCTCGATATCGCCCAGTTCGCTCAGGCCGATGCCCGACCGCGACCGATAGACGCCGTCGATGAACACCGCGACCGAGCTTTCGAGCCCCGGATTGTCCCCGACGGTGCCGATGCCGCGCAACCGCGCGGAGCCATTCGCCTCGTTGCCGGTCGACGACACGAGCAGCGACGGCGCGACTTGGCTCAGCTGGCGGATGTCGTTCGCGCCCGATCGCGCCAGGCTCTCGGCGTTCACCGCGGATACCGCCAGCGGCACATCCGCCAGCACCTGCGCGCGGCCCTGCGCGGTCACGACGATGTCGGCGGAATTGGTCCCGTCGCCGGCTTCGTCCTGCGGCGTGGCGGTCGCCGGGTCTGCACCGGGCGCGGTCTGCGCGAAGCTGGGCGTGGCCGCGATCAGCGCAGTGAGTGCGCAGGCGGCAAGGAACGTCGTCTTGGCCAATGTCTCTCTCCCCTACGGCCAGCTCCGCTGTCTCGCGAAATCCGTACCGTAAGCTCGAATAGACAGGGTGGAGAATGATACGTCAAGCGCGCAAAACGCAACGGGGCAGCCGATTGGTTGGCCGCCCCGCACAGATGGTTCCGAAACGGAAGGAACCCCGTCTTCGAAAAGGCGTATCTCAGTATCCGTTCAGCCGCGCGAAGCGCTCTCGGTGATAGGCGGCGTTCCCCCACATCGCCTCGAGCACCGCGGCACGCTTCATGTAGAGCCCCGCGTCATACTCGTCGGTCATGCCCACACCGCCGTGCAGCTGCACCATCTCGCGACTGACCAGCTTGAGCGTATCGCTCGACACCGCCTTCGCCAGACTGGCCGCCTGGTCGAGATCCGAACGCCCGGCATCGATCGCCTCCAGCGCGCCCTCGACCACGGAGCGCATCAGCTCCAGCTCGGTGAACATCTTCGCCATCCGGTGCTGCAGCGCCTGGAACGTCGACAGCACCTGCCCGAACTGGACACGCTGCTTGAGATAGTCGTTGGTCTGCGCGAACGCACTCTCCGCCATGCCCAGCATTTCGGCGCACGTGACGACGGTCGCGCGATCGACGATCGCCGCGGTCAGCTCCGCACCGCCCAACCGGTCGGCGGGTGCATTCGCGAACGCCACCTCGGCATGGCTGCGACTGTCCGCCATCCGGCGCGGCGACCGCGTCACCCCCTCGTCGCCCGTGACCAGATAGAGCCCGTCCGACGCCGCGACGACGAACACGTCGGCGCCGTCGCCTTCCGCGACGAACGCCTTCGTCCCCGACAGGCGACCATTCGACACCGTCGTCGCGCGTTGCGTCGGATCGTGGAGCGGCCCCTCGTCGATCGCCAGCGTCGCCACCGCCTCGCCGCTCGCCAGCCTGGGCAACCACGTGCGTTTCGCCGCATCCGACGCGCCCATCGCGATCGCGGTCGCGGCCACCGCGGTCGACGACAGCGGCGACACCGCCAGATTGCGTCCCAGCTGCTCGACGACGAGCCCCAGCGAGAGATAGCCGAACGCCGATCCGCCGAAGTCTTCCGGGATCACCACGCCCGCCCAGCCCATCTCGCCCACCGTCTTCCACGCCTCCGCATCGAAGCCCTTTTCGGGTGCGGCTTCGCGCAGCTTGCGAAAGGCCGAGACCGGCGATTCGTTGTCCGTCCATTCGCGCGCCATGTCGCGCAGCATCACCTGTTCTTCGTTGAGTACGGCCATTGCGAAATTCCTGTCTGCAATCCGGTCCTGGGACTTGCCGGGGAGGCGGAGGGTGTGTCCCCGCCTGCCTCGACCCGGCCTCTCCGAGGCGCGGGGCCCGTGTGGCCCCGTGCCTATCTGCTGTTATTGATGGTCGAGCATCCCCAGGATGCGCTTGGCGATCACGTTGTTCTGGATCTCGGTCGATCCGCCGTAGATCGACACCGCCTTGCCCCACAGCCACGTCCGCGTCTGCGCCAGTTCGGCGTCGGTAAAGCCCTCGCCTTCCCAGCCCAGCCCCGCCATCCCCATGATCTCGATGCTGAGTTCGGCGCGATCCTGCGTGATCCGTGCCCCCACATTCTTCATGATGCTGGTCGCCGCCGACGGCCCCTGGTTCGATTTCGCGTCGAGCGCGGCGCGGCGCAGCGTCAGCGCGAACGCGCGCTGGTCCATCTCGTGGCGCACGATCCGCATCCGGAGATCGCTGTCGGCGATACGCCCCTTGTCGTCGGTCCCACGATATTTCTTGGCGACGTCGCTGACCGCGTTGCCCGCCATCATCCGCCCCGCCGAGCCGCCGCCACCCGACAGCGAATTGCGCTCGTGCTGGAGGAGGCGCGTCCCGATCGTCCAGCCTTGCCCCTCCTGCCCGACGAGATTGTCCTTCGGCACCTTCACGTCCGCGAAGAACGTCTCGCAGAACGGCGACTGTCCGCTGATGAGGCGGATGGGCTTCGTTTCGACGCCCGGCGATGTCATGTCGATCAGCAGGAAGCTGATGCCCGCATGCTTCTGCGACTTGTCGGTGCGGACCAGCGCGAAGCACTTGTCCGCCCATTGCCCGCCCGAAGTCCACGTCTTCTGACCGTTGACGAGGTAGTGATCCCCCTTGTTCTCGGCGAACATCTGGAGCGACGCCAGATCGGAGCCAGCACCCGGTTCGGAATAGCCCTGGCACCAGCGGATCTCGCCGCGCGCGATCGGGGGGATATGCTCCTGCTTCTGCGCCTCGGAGCCATATTCGAGCAATGTCGGGCCGAACATCATCACGCCCATCCCGCCGATCGGATTCCACGCGCCAGCGCGCGCCATCTCCTCCTGAAGCACCCGCGCCTCGGCGCGGGACAGCCCGCCGCCGCCATACGCCGTCGGCCAGGTCGGCACGCCCCAGCCCTTTGCCCCCATCGCCTCGCGCCACGTCTTCTGGTCGGGCGTCTCCTCGGTCGGCCCCTCGATCGCCGACATCGCGTTGTCCGCGTTCTTCAGCGAGGCGGGAAAGTTCGCCGCCAGCCAGTCGCGCACGTCGGCGCGGAATGTTTCGAGCGTATCGGCAGCACTGCCTGGCTGAGGGGTGGCAAGTTCGGCGGCGGTCGCCATGACATGTCTCCGGAGAAAGCGATTCTGAAGATCGGGTATGGCGCGTGTTTCGCACGGATCGCCGCCGGATGCAAAGCCGAAGGATCGCGCCCTTCGACATGCGTCCACGATCGCGATATGCCCACCTCATGCTCCGCTTCGAGAACCGCGCCGTCCCGATCGTGCTCGCCGCGGTGACGATCGACGTCATCGGGTTCGGCATCGTGATGCCCGTGCTGCCCGCACTGGTGACGCATCTGGGGCATATGGACCTTGCCGCCGCGACCCGCGTGTCGGGCTGGATGCTCGCGATCTTCGCGGTCGCGCAGTTCTTCGCCGGCCCCGTCCTCGGCGCGCTGGGCGACCGGTTCGGGCGCCGCCCGGTGCTGATGCTGTCGATGGCGGCGTTCGCGCTCGATTATCTGCTGATGGCCGCCGCGCCGACGCTCGCCTGGCTGTTCGTCGGCCGCGCGATCGCAGGGATAGCAGGCGCCACCTTCGGCCCGGCCGGCGCAGTCATCGCGGACACCACCCCGCCGGAGAAGCGCGGCGCGGTGTTCGGGATGCTCGGCGCGGCGTTCGGGGTCGGCTTCATCATCGGCCCCGCGCTCGGCGGGCTGGTCGCCGGGTTCGGGACGCGCGCCCCGTTCATCGTCGCCGCCGCGCTCGCCGCGATCAATGCGGCGGCGATGTTCGCGCTGTTGCCCGAGACGCTTGCGCCCGAGAACCGCCGCGCGTTCCGGCTGCGCGACGCGCACGTCATCGGCGCGTTCCGCCCGCTGTTCGCTGCGGGCAACGCCGCGCCGCTGCTGGTCGCGTGGTTCCTCTGGCAGGTCGGCGGCGTCGTCTATCCCGCGACCTGGGCGTTCTGGGCCGCGATCCGCTTCGGCTGGGACGCGACCGCGATCGGCTGGAGCCTCGCCTGGGTCGGCTTCCTCAGCGTCGTCGTCCAGATGGGGCTGACGCAGCGCGTGATCGCAAGGCTCGGCGAGCGCGCCGCCGCGATCATCGGGCTCGCCTGCGCCGCAGCATGCCTGTTCGCCTATGCCGTCACGACGCAGGGGTGGCAGGTCTATGCCTTCTTCCTTGTCGGCTGTCTCGGCGCGTTCGCCTACCCTGCGATGAACGCCACACTCTCCCGCATGGTCGACGCCACCCGGCAGGGCGCGCTGCAGGGCGGGATCGGCAGCATGAACTCGGTCGCCGCGATCATCGGCCCGCTGGTCGCGGCGCAGTCGCTCGCGTGGGGCGCGCCGCGGGGGTTCGACGGCGCGGCCTTCGTGGTCGCAGGAACGCTGATGGCCGCGGCCGCGCTGATCGTCGCATTCGGCACGCCGCGTCAACCTGCGCCCGCCATCCCATAGTCCGTTCGTTGCGAGCGCAGTCGAGAAACGTGGCAGGAGCGTTTCGCCACGCTTCTCGACTGCGCTCGAAACACCCGGATGCTCGAAGACCCTATCCCTCGCGCCCCGGCCGCCGCGCGAGCCCGACGTCCAGATGCGCCCCCGCATCGACCAGCATCACCTCCCCCGTGATCGCGCGCATCGCCGGATCGAGCAGCGCGACGATCGGCCCCGCCACCTCCTCCGGCCCGGTCGCGAACCCCATCGGCACCGCACCCGCGATCCGCGCATTCAACTTCGCGAACCCCTCCTCGCCCAGCCGCTTTTCGAACCACCCGGTCCCGACATAGCCCGGCGCCACCGCGTTCACCCGGATCGCGGGCGCCAGCGCGCGCGCCAGGCTCTTCGTCATCGTCACCAGCGCGCCCTTCGACGCCGCGTACGCGACCGAGGATCCATGACCGAACACCCCCGCCACACTCGCGACGTTGACGACCGCACCGATGCCGCCTTCGCGCATCGCGGGCGCGCAGGCCCGGATCATCTGGAACGGCGCGATCGTGTTCAGCCGGTAGATGTCGACGAAATCCTCCGCGTCGAGCGCGTCGAGATCCTCGTGGTTCGCGAACTTCGTCCGCCCCGCATTGTTGACGAGGAAGTCGACGCGGCCGAACGCGTCGCGCGCGGCTTCCGCCAGCCGCCGGCACTGGGCGTCCTCGACGATGTCCGCCTGCACCGCGATCGCCCGGTCGCCCAGCTCGCCAACCAGCGCCTCGGCATCCTCGCGGCTCGACGCATAGTTGACGACGCAGCGCACCCCGCGCGCCGCCAGCTGGCGCACCACCGCCGCGCCGATCCCGGTGCCGCCCCCGGTCACGATCGCGACCGCATCCTCCATTCCCGCCATCGCCGACTCCTGCCTTGACGCGCAAAATCATTTTTCGAAGATCGCGTATGGCATTCGCCCCGACCTTCGCCTAGCCATCTCGGTCATGACGACCGCTCCCGAGATGCTCGCCGCCGATTTCGCGACGCTGCCCGATCTGATCCGCGTCCACGCCCGCACCCGGGGCGACAAGCTCGCGATCGCGGACGACAGCGGCGCGATCACCTATGCCGAGCTCGATCGCGCGATGGACCGCACCGCCGCCGCGCTTCAGCGAGACGGCACCGCGCAGCGCCAGGCGGTCGCGATCGTCTCCTACCCCAGCGTCGAGCAGGCGATCGTCTTCCTCGGCGCGCTGCGCGCCGGCAGCGTCGCTGCCCCGATCCAGCCTTCCGCCACGCCCGAACAGATCGCCGGCATGATCGCGGACAGCGGCGCGACCCTCGTCTTCCTCGACGAAGTCAATGCCAGCGCGCTCGACGGCCAAGCGCTCAGGCCCCGAACCGTGATGCTCGAAGCGCTCGAGGCCTGGGTCGCCCCCGAAGGCGCGACGCCCGCCCCGGTCGCGATCGACCCGGAAGACGGGTTCAACATCATTTATTCCTCGGGCACCACCGGCATCCCGAAGGGCATCGTCCAGAGCCACGCGATGCGGTTCCAGCACCTGTCGCGAAACGCCGCCGCGAAGTTCGAGGAGGCGGTGACGATCCTCGCCACCCCGCTCTATTCGAACACCACCCTGGTCAGCTTCCTGCCCACGCTCGCCTGGGGCGGCACCGTCGTGCTGATGGCGAAGTTCGACGCGCGCCGGTATCTCGAGCTCGCCCAGACATATCGCGCCACCCACACGATGCTGGTCCCCGTCCAGTATCAGCGGATCATGGCGCTCGCCGATTTCGACGCGTTCGACCTGTCGTCCTTCGTCTTCAAGACCTGCACCAGCGCGCCCTTCTCCGCGACGCTCAAGGCCGACATCCTCGCGCGCTGGCCCGGCCTGCTGGTGGAATATTATGGCATGACGGAAGGCGGCGCGTCGTTCGGGCTCAACGCCTCCGCGCACCCCGACAAGCTCCACACCGTCGGCCAGCTGATGCCGGGCAACGAGGCGAAGCTGATCGACGACGACGGCAACGAGGTCGCGCCCGGCGAAACGGGCGAGATCGTTGGCCGCGGCCCCGCGATGATGAACGGCTATCACGGCCGTGCCGATGCGACCCGCGACGCCGAATGGCACGACGCCGATGGCCGCCGCTACATCCGCCACGGCGATGTCGGCCGGTTCGACGCCGACGGCTTCCTGATCCTGATGGATCGCAAGAAGGACATGATTATCTCGGGCGGGTTCAACATCTACCCCTCGGACCTCGAAGCCGTTCTCGCGCAGCACCCCGATGTTGCGGACTGCACCGTCGTCGGCATGCCCTCGACCGCCTGGGGCGAGACGCCGGTCGGCTTCTACGTGCCCCGCGGCGCACCGGATACCGACGCGATCCTCGCCGACATCAACGCAAAGCTGGGCAAGACGCAGCGCCTCGCCGCGCTGTTCGTCGCCGACGAGCTGCCACGCAGCGCGATCGGCAAGGTCCTGAAACGCGAACTGCGCGACCGGTTGAAGGCGGAGATGGGAGACATGGCATGACGACGCTCGCGGCAATCCTCGAGGGCCTGGTGCCGCAGGACGGTGGCGCCTTCCACGGCACGATCCCCGACGGCTGGCTCCAGGGCCGCACCGCGTACGGAGGGCTGTCCGCCGCGATCGCGCTCCACGTCGCGATGAAATCCGACGTCGACCTGCCCCCGCTTCGCTCCGCGCAGGTGTCGTTCATCGGCCCGCTGTCCGGCCCGATCACCGTCACCGCCACCCGGCTGCGCCGCGGCCGCAACGCCGCCTTCATCCAGGCGGATGTCGAGAACGAGGCGGGGCTCGGCCTGCGCGCCACCTTCGTCTTCATGCGCGCGATCGAAAGCGAGGTGGACTACCAGACCACCACCGTCCCCGATTTCGCGCGGCCCGGCGCGGACGACCAGACGTTCAGCGGCGTCGGCGTCGCCTTCACGCAGAATTTCGAATTCGTCGACCGCCGCACCGGCGACGACCTGAAGCCCGCGGAATGGCTCCGCTGGACGCGCCTCAAGGAGCGCGACGGCCTCGATCCGATGGTCGAACTGATCGCGATGGCGGATTGCCTGCCCCCGGCCGCGCTGCGGCTGATCGGGCGCAACGTGCCGATGAGTTCGATGACGTGGATCCTCAACGTCCTCGGTCCCGCGCCCGCGACCGACGACGGCTGGTGGCTGCTGCGCTCGAACGCGGACTATGCCCGCGCCGGATCGTCGAGCCAGGTGATGGGCGTCTGGAACGCGCGCGGCGAATGCGTCGCCGAACAGATGCAGTCGGTCGCCCTCTTCGCCTGACACGGATCGCGACAATTTCGCGCGCGACAGACACATCGCCGCGACAACCCTGCGCCATTACCGTCGTCGTCGGCGGGGCGCATCCCTGTCCCAGAGGGTAAGGATCGTCTCGATGAGGAAGTTGTTCTCCGCCATGTCGCTCGCCGCCGCGATGCTCGCAGGCGGGCCCGCCTTCGCGCAGGCGACCGCCGTTCCGCCCCCGCCCCCCGCCGGGGGGATGCCCGGTCCGGGCGGCATGCGCGGCGGTGGCGGCGCGATCCTCCGCGCCGACGCGAACGGCGACGGCGTCGTCACCCGCGCGGAGGCGACCGCACAGGCGGACCAGCAGTTCGACCGGCTCGACCTGAACAAGGACGGCAGGATCACCGCCGAGGAGCGCCAGACGGTGCGCGATCAGGCGATGGCACGCCGCGCCGCCCGCGGCGGCACCCCCACCGCCGACGCCCCTCCGCCTCCGCCCCCGCCGGGCGGCAAGATGGGCAAGCGGATGGATCCTGACGGCGACGGCGCGATCACCCGCGAAGAGTATCGCGCCCGCGCGCTCCAGCGCTTCGACCGCCTCGACGCCAACCACGACGGCCGGATCGACGCGACCGAGATAGCGGCGATGCGCCAGCGCGCGATGGAACGCCGCGGCGAGTTCGCCCCGGCTCCGGCGCCTGTACCGACGCCGGCGAAGTAGGAAGGGTCGCCCCACCCCGTCACCCCGGACTTGATCCGGGGTCCCGCTTGCTTGCGAGGTTCGCCAAAAAGCGGGACCCCGGCTCAAGGCCGGGGTGACGAATGGGAGGGACGCTCAGAGACGTTCGGCGCGTGCCCGCCCCGCACTCTCCGTCATCCTTTGCAGGACGCGACGATATGCTAAGCCCCGACGCCATGGGCGACATTCCGCATCTGCTGCTGGTCGACGACGAGCGCTCGATCCGCGAGCCGCTGGCCAAGTATCTCGACAAGCAGGGGTTCCGCGTCACCCAGGCGGGCGACGCTGAGAGCGCCCGTACGCGGTTGTCGGCGTACGCGATCGACCTCGTCATCCTCGATATCATGATGCCCGGCGAGGACGGCCTCAGCCTCTGCCGCCATATCCGTGCGACCAGCGAGGTGCCCGTCATCCTCCTCACCGCGAAGACCGAGGAGACCGACCGGATCGTCGGGCTGGAGATGGGCGCGGACGATTACGTCGTGAAGCCCTTCTCCCCGCGCGAGCTCGCCGCGCGGATCAAGGTCGTGCTCCGCCGCTCCGCGACCGGCGGCGTGCGCCAGCATGCGCCGGAGGCGAACAGCTATGCCTTTGCCGGCTGGGTTCTCAAGACGGGCGAGCGCATGCTCGTCGATCGCGCGGGCGTCTCCGTCCCGCTGTCGACCGGCGAGTACAACCTCCTCCTCGCGCTCGTCACGCGCCCCCGCCAGGTGCTGACCCGCGACCAGCTGCTCGACCTGACGCAGGGTCGCGAGGCGGCGGCGTTCGATCGCGCGATCGACAACCAGGTCAGCCGCCTGCGCCGCAAGATCGAGGACGACGCCCGCAGCCCGCAGGTCATCAAGACGGTCTGGGGCGGCGGCTATACGCTCGCCGCCGAAGTCACCCGGCTTTGACGACGCGCATGCCCTTCCCGCGCAGCCTCGCGGGGCAGATGGCGCTGTTGATCGCGATCGCGCTCTTCCTCGCGCAGGCGGTGAACCTCGGCCTGCTCCTGCGCGAGCGCGCGACCGCGCGGATCGCACAGACCGTCGGCCCCGCCGCCGCGCGCGTCGTCGATGCGCTCGACCGCGAGGTCGCGGGCCGCGCGCTCTCCGCCGAGCGGGGCCGCGTCCGCCGCGTCGGCGCGAACCCGGTCGCGCCGGGGCTCGAGGCGCAGCCCGACATCGAGACCGGACTGAAACGCGAACTTGCGGAGGCGGGCGTCGCGACCGGCCGGATCGTCACCGGCGTCCGCCCCGTCACCGACGACGATCCCGCCGTTCGCCACATGACCCGCTGGCGCGCGCAGCAACGCCTGCGGTTCGGCCGCGAACTCGTCATCGGGATCGAGCAGCCCGGCCGCGGCTGGCTGCGCGTCCAGAGCTTCTGGCCGGGCTCCGACGCGGGACTCGTCTGGCGGCTGATCGCGCAGACGCTCATTCTCTACGGCATCATCCTGCTGCCCGTCCTGTGGATCGCGCGCCGCATCTCGCGTCCCTTGCGCGCGCTGGCGGAGGCCGCGACCCGGTTCCGCCCCGGCGACAGCGGCGGCGTGCTGCCCGAAAAGGGACCGCGCGATCTCCAGACGCTGATCGCCGCGTTCAACGCGCTGCGGCTGCGCGTCACCGCGATGCTCGACGAGAAGGACCGGATGCTCGGCGCGATCGGCCACGATCTGCGCACCCCGCTCGCCGCGCTGCGCGTCCGCATCGAATCGGTCGAGGACGATGCCGATCGCACGAAGATGGCGGACACGATCGAGGAAATGAGCCGCACCCTCGACGATATCCTCTCGCTCGCGCGGCTCGGTCGCCCCAGCGAGCCGCCGACCGACGTCGATCTCGCCGCGCTGGTCGATGCGGTGGTCGAGGATTTCCGCGACCTCGGTGAGCCCGTCTCGTTCGATGAAGCGACCAGGCTGCCGATGCGGCTGCGCCCCGCGCTGATCCGCCGTGCGGTGCGCAACCTGATCGAGAACGCCGTGAAGTACGGCCATTCGGCCGACGTCACGCTCAGCGCCGATGTGCACACCGCCGCGATCGTCGTCGCCGATCGCGGCCCCGGCATCCCCGAAGACCGCCGCGAAGCCGTCTTCGACGCGTTCACCCGGCTCGAAACGTCGCGAAATCGCGAGACGGGCGGAATCGGTCTCGGCCTCGCGCTCGCCCGCGCGATCGTGCGCGAGGCCGGCGGCGACATCGCGCTGGTCAACCGCCCCGGTGGCGGGCTGGCCGCAACCATCACGCTGCCACGTCGCACGCCCGCCTGACCCAGCCCGTCTAACGAAGTCAGCGGCGCGCGTGCGCCTCCGCCCAGTCCTCACCATTCTCGGGATAGAGATACGCCGCGTCGAACTCCGCGACCGTCCGCAGCTGAACAGGATTCAGGATCGAAACCTCGCCGTCGCGGAACGTCATCAGCCCACGTTCGCGCAACTGCCGCAGCGTCCGGTTCACATGCACCGCGGTCAGCCCGCACGCCTCCGCCAGATCACTCTGGTTGATCGGCAGCTCGAACCGGCCGCCCTGCATCCGTCCGATCATCGTCATCCGCTCCGCCAGTTCGCACATGAAGTGCGCGACGCGCCCTTCCGCACCCAGCCGCCCGAGCCGAAAGATCCATTCCCGATGCATCGCCGCATCCAGCAGCGTGCTGAACCACAGCATCCGCGTCAGGTGCGGCCGCTCCTCCAGGATCCGCTCCAGCGCGGCGTGATCGTATAGCCCCACCGTCGCCGGCCCCAGCGTCGCGATGTCGTGGTCCAGCCGCTGCAACGGAAACGCGTGCAGGTCGATGAAATCACCCGGCACATGGATCGCGATCAGTTGCCGGTCGCCCTCGCGATCGTCGATATAGCGGCAGACATGCCCCTCGATCAGATAGGTGCTGTGCGTCATCCGCTCGCCGCGACGGACGATCCGGTGACGCCGCGGCACCGTCTTCACCTCGCCCATCGCCGCCTCGAGAGCGCGCTTGTCGTCCTCGCCCAGCGCGCTGCGTTTGCGCCCGAGCAGGAACAGCCCGGTCCGCAGCGTCGTGTCGGATGCGCCAGCCGGCGTCGCGTGAATGTCCATCTCGGCCATGCCCGTTAAACCCGGCACGCTCCCGATCGTTCCGGGCGCGTATCGGCCGCGTCTCATGACGGAAATCGACATCGCCGTCCCGCTTGCGCTAAACCGTACGAATCGTGAACGAAATGCCCGCCCGCAAGATCATCCATATCGACATGGACGCCTTCTATGCCTCGGTCGAACAGCGTGATGCGCCCGAATTGCGCGGGCGCCCCGTCGCGGTCGGCGGGTCGAAGGCGCGGGGCGTCGTCGCCGCGGCCAGCTACGAAGCGCGCGCGTTCGGCGTCCGCTCGGCCATGCCCTCGGTCACCGCGGTACGGCGCTGCCCGGACCTCGTCTTCGTCCGCCCGCGCTTCGACGTCTATCACGCGATCAGTCAGCAGATTCGCACGATCTTCGCCGATTACACTGACCTCATCGAGCCGCTGTCGCTCGACGAGGCCTATCTCGACGTCAGCATCGATCGCCGCGGCATCGGTTCCGCCAGCGCGATCGCGGAAGAGATCCGCGCGCGGATCAAGGCGGAAACCGGGCTCACCGCCTCCGCCGGGGTCAGCTACAACAAGTTCATCGCCAAGCTCGCTTCGGACCAGAACAAGCCCGACGGCACCTGCGTGATCCCCCCGGCGCGCGGCGCCGCCTTCGTCGCGAGCCTGCCGGTGAAGCGCTTCCACGGCGTCGGCCCCGTCACCGCGGCGAAGATGGCACGGCTCGGCATCGAGACCGGCGCGGACCTGCGCGAGCGCCCGCTCGCATTCCTGCGCGCCAATTTCGGCAGCTATGCCGAGTATCTCCACGCCGCCGCGCGCGGCATCGACGACCGCCCGGTCCGCGCGCACCGCGCCGCGAAATCGGTTGGCGCCGAACGCACCTTCGAGCACGACCTGTCCGCCCCCGCCGATCTCGACGCCGCGCTGATGCGCGTCGCCGACGCCGCATGGGTCCGCATCGAGCGCAGCGGCACGCGCGGGCGCACCGTCACGCTCAAGCTGCGCCGCCACGATTTCACCACGATCACCCGCGCCCGCTCGCTTGCCGACCCGATCCCGGACCGCACCCGCTTCGAGGCGATCGGGCGCGACCTCCTGGCCAGCCAGCTGCCCGTCGACGGCGGCGTCCGCCTCCTCGGCCTCACGCTGTCCGCGATCGTGGGCGACGACGACGACCAGCCTGCGCAGCAGAGCCTCCCGCTGGGCTAGGCCTTTCACGCTCAGAATCCGCTTGTTTCGAGCGAAGTCGAGAAACGTGCCACGAACGCTGCGCAGCATTCCTCGACTACGCTCGAAACGAACGGAGTGGCCGGGCCAAGTCTCGTAACGGAGCCCCCCACGTAATCGTTGGACGCCGACTCCCCGCTCCGTTACCTCCCGGTTAACCACCCGCGCCGCGCCAGGGAGCATGCCGATCAACGCCTGGTTCCTCGTCGCGATCGCCGCCAGCTTCACCGGCTATGCGCTGTACCTCGTCGGCCTTACCCGCCACATGGTCCAGCCCAGCCGCGCGTCGTGGCTGATCTGGAGCGCGGCGACCGGGATCGAGGCCGCCACCTACGCCGCGGTCAACCCGGGCGCCCCGCAGGCGATCGTCTTCATGACGTCGGCGGGCGCATGCGCGGCGGTGACGCTGGCGCTCTGGCACCGCTCGGACTGGTCGCGCCCCGATCGCGGCGAGATGCTGTGCGTCGCCGCCGGCCTTGCCGCGCTGCTCCTGTGGCTCGGCTTCCGCGAGGCGTTCTGGGCGCACATGCTCGTCGTCGCCGCGGTTCCGGTCAGCTTCTGGCCGACGTGGCGCAACGTGCTCGCCGACCGGGCCCGCGAACGCTCGCCCGCCTGGGGGCTGTGGACGATCGGCGACCTCGCGACGCTGCTGCTCGCCACCCGCACCGGCAGCCAGGACGTCGGCGAATATGCCTATATCCTCGTCGAACTCGCCTGTCACGCCAGCGTCTGGTTCATGATCGGGCTGGCGACGATCTACCCGTGGCGCTCGCTCGGCATCCGGCGCGCCGGGGTCTATGTCGTCGACGGCTATGCCCCCGCCGCCAACCTGTTCCGCGTCGGCGAGACGCATCTGGGCAAGGCGGTCTTCGCCTCCGAAGGCTTCGCGGAGGGGGCGACGATCCTCCATTTCGCGGGCGAGCGCATCGCTGCCGCAAGGCTCCCGCGCCGCCTCGCGGGCCGTCGCGACCGCTTCGTCCAGATCGCGCCGTGGGAATATATGGGTCCCTCGGGCGGGCTCGACGATCTCGTCAACCACAGCTGCGCGCCCAATGCCGGCCTGCGCTTCCTCGCCGACCGCGTCGTCCTGATCGCGATCCGCGACATCGTGCCGGGCGAGGAGATCGCGTGGGACTATGCGACGACGCTCAGCGACCCCAGCTGGCAGATGGTCTGCCGATGCCGCGCACCCGAATGCCGCGGCGTGATCGGCGCGTTCGACACGCTCCCGCAGGACCGCCAGGAATGGTTCCGCGCCCGCAACCTCGTCGCCCCCTATCTCCGCCGCCGCGACCGGATCTGGCGGAAGGACCGCGCGGCCTGAGCAAAACGCTCACGACGAGCGGAGCCTGAATCTGCTGCGGACTTTGACCGCAATCGCGATCACTACGAAGACCATGAGCGCGACATAGATCACAGCCGCCGGACGATCATGTTCCATCGTCGCGATCGCGATCATCAACGGCACCGCCAGCAAGGCGGTTACCTTCGTCGTCCACCAGAGCCGAGCCGATGGCAGTGTCGCCTTATCCCGCCGCATGAGCGCTGCTCCGGTCGCTAGAACCTTGGCAGCCAGCAAAAGAACGACCATCCAGCTCATCGCATCGGTCAATGTCGATGCGCCGAACGTCACCGCGCCCCGACCCAGGCCAGCCACAGCCACCCCGCGATCAGCAGCGCCCCGCCGATCGGCGTCACCGCCCCCAGCCAGCGCGGCGCGCCCAGCGCCATCAGGTACAGCGTCCCCGCGAACAGCGCCCCGCCCGCGACGAACAGCCACCCCGGCGCCCGCGCCTCCAGTCGCATCGCCACCAGCGCCGCGACCGCATGGACCAGCTGATACTGCCCGCCCGTCCGCAGCCACTCCTGCGCCTGCCCGCTCGCGCCATGCGCCCCGAACGCGCCCGCACCCACCGCGACCGCGCCCGACAGCGCAGCCAGGATCATCAGCCAGTTCAACGGTCGTTCCCCCAAGGCACTTCGCTCGCGGTCTGCGCACGCGCCGCGCGGATATCGCCCGCCTCGATCTGGATGCGCAGCCGCTCCTTGTCGCGCGCGCGATACATGTCCTCCGCCCTATCGATATCGGCGCGATCGATCCCCAGCCCCTCCATCGCCAGCCGCGCCATCTTCACCGCGGATTCGAGCACTTCGCGCACCACGAAGCTGGCGGACCCCGTCTTCAGCTTCACCAGCGCGCGCCGATCGAACGCGCGGACGTAGATCGCGGCGTCCGGAAACGCCTCGTGCACGGCCTCCACCGTCTCCGGGCTCAACTGGTCGCCATCCATGCAGAACAGGATCAGTTCCGCATCCGCCGCCCCCGCCTGCCGCAACAGGTCCAGCCTCGTGCCGTCGCCATAATACACCTTCGCGCCGAACTCCGCCGCGATGTCGATCATCTCGATATCGGTATCGATCAGCGTCACCGGGATGTCCTGCGTCAGCAGCATCTGGCCCACCGTCTGCCCGAACCGGCCATAGCCCACGATCAGCGCGTTCGCCCCGTCTGCCATCGGTCCTTCGCGCGTGTCGCCGCTCTTGATCGGCTCGGCGCGGATCCGCCTGGTCGCCATCATCAGGAACGGCGTCGTCGCCATCGACAGCGTCACGATCGCGCCGAACAGGCTCGCCGCCTCGGGATCGATCAGCAGCGCGTTCTGCGCCTGCGCGAACAGCACGAACCCGAACTCGCCCCCCTGGCTCAGCAGCAGACCGAGCGCGAGTGCGCCGCGCCACGTCATCCGGAACGCCAGCCCGATCCCGAAGATCACCAGCGCCTTCGTCGCCACCAGCGCCAGCGCCATCGCGATCACGAACAGCGGCCGCTCCGCGATCGCGTGCAGGTTCAGCATCATCCCGACCGCCAGGAAGAACAGCCCCAGCAGGATCGACCGGAACGGCTCGACGTCCGTCTCCAGCTCATGCCGGTACGGGCTGTCCGCCAGCATCACGCCCGCGACGAACGCGCCGAGCGCGGTCGACAGCCCGAGCGCTTCCATCAGCGCGGCGGACCCGATCACAGTGAACAGCGCCGCGAACACGAACATCTCGCGTTCGCCCAGATTGCCGATCAGCCGGAACAGCGGGCGCAGCACGAACCGCCCCGCCGCCACCAGCCCGACGACCGCGCCGACGGTATAGAGCGCCAGCAACCACCCCGGCGGCCCCGCCGCGTCGGCGGGATTGCGGCTCATCGCCGCGATAATCGTGATGAGCGGGACGATCGACAGGTCCTGGAACAGCAGGATCGAGAAGGCGCGCTCCCCGAACGGCGTCCTGAGCCGCCCCGCCGATTGCAGCATCGGCAGCACCTGCGCGGTCGACGACAATGCCAGCGGCAGCCCCAGCGCCAGCGCGGCGGCGATTGAGAACCCCGCGCCGAACGCGACGATCGCGGTGATCGCGACGCCGCACAGCACCACCTGGATCAGCCCCGCGCCGAAGATGTCGCCGCGCATCCGCCACAACCGCGACGGATTGAGCTCCAGCCCGACGATGAACAGCAGCAGCGTGATCCCCAGCTCCGCGATCCCCAGCTTCGACTCCGCGTCGCCCACCAGCCCCAGTGCCTGCGGCCCGACCACCGCTCCCGCTACGAGGAACCCCAGCGTCGCACCGAGCCCGAGCCGCCGGAACAGCAGCACGAACGCCAGCGCGAACCCCAGCAGCATGAAGCCGTCGCGCAGCATCGATGTGGCGTCCGCGGTTTCGTGCATCAGTCAGGCTTTCCTTCGGCCGCGATCGCCGCGGCTTCCGCGGCCGCCTCGAATGCAAGGCGGATCGAGGCATGTCGCGCGGTCTTGTCCAATCCGGCCTCGAACACGTCGATCCCGGGCCAGTCCGGCTGGTCTCCACGCCGCGCCAACCACGCCGTCAGCGCATCCCGCGCGGCCGCGAGTTCCTCGGGCGACCGCCCGACGACATGGTTCGCCAGCAGAGTCGACGAGGCCTGCCCCAACAAACACGCGCGCACCAGCATCCCGACCGCGCGAACCCGACCCTCGTCGTCGAGGCTGACGTCGACGGTGACCCGGCTCCCGCAGATCGGCGAGCGCTTCTCGACGCTCGCCTGTGCGTCCGCCAGCCGCTCCTCATACGGGTTGCCCGCCGCCAGCGCCGACAGTTCGGGGGTGTAGAGATCGAGGCTCACGACGCCGCCGCCGCGTTGTCGGCAGGCGCATCGCGCCGCGGCCCGAAGGCGGGCTGCCCCTTGCGCCGGCGATCGACGAAATCGGCGATGCTCGCGCTGGTGACGTTCAGCAGCGGATAGGTTCGCGACTGCTTGATCCACTCCGGCCGCCGCGCCGGCCCGCCGCCGAGCAGGTCGAGCACCAGCACGATCATCAGGAACGCCAGACTCGTCAGGATCAACCCCTTCACCGCGCCGAACCCGAAGCCCAGCGCACGGTCGACCGGTCCCAGGATCGAGGTCCGCGTCCGCCGCCCGATCGCGTTCGCCAGCAGCTTGCCGAGGATATAGGTCACCCCCGCGATCACGCCGAACGCCAGCACCGCGGCCCCCGATGGCGTCCCGACGACGCCCAGCAGCGCCTTCGAAAGCGGCAGGTGCGCCACCTTCAGCGCGAACACCATCGCCATCCACGCGAACAGCGACAGCACCTCGGTCACGAACCCGCGCACCCCGCCCAGGATCGCGGAGCCCGCGACGACGAGGAGGACGGCGATATCGAGTGCGGTCAGGGCCAAGGCGAAAGATCCGGGTTACGACGGGGCCATGCGGGCCCTTGCATCAGATGGGGTATGAGATGGGCGATCGTTTTGCGCGTCGCTAGGCCGTCGCGCGATAAATGAAACACGATAGTCGATAGCTCCCGTCACCCCGGACTTGATCCGGGGTCCCGCTGCCTTCGAACGGGCGCGCGGGATAGAAGCGGGACCCCGGATCAAGTCCGGGGTGACGAAACGTCGTCGGTCAGCCCGAACGCCTGGAGGGACCGACCGACCGGAACGGAAGCGTTCTAACCGCGCCCCAGCATATGGTCAACGAGCGCGCCTAGCGTGCGGAATCCCGACAGCTTGAGCGGCGCCTTCTCGTCGGCCACCGCCGCCGGCACCAGCGCCCGCTCGAACCCCAGTTTCGCCGCCTCCTTCATGCGCAGCGCCCCGTGCGCGACCGGCCGCACCTCGCCCGACAGCGCGATCTCGCCGAACACCACCGCATCGACCGGCACCGGCCGCTCCGACAATGCGGAGACGAGCGCCGCGGCGACCGCCATGTCCGCCGCCGGGTCCTGCACCCGGTATCCGCCCGCGATGTTGAGATAGACCTCGCAGGTCGAGAAGCTCAGCCCGCACCGCGCCTCCAGCACCGCGAGGATCATCGCCAGCCGCCCCGAATCCCAGCCGACCACTGCGCGCCTGGGCGTCGCCCCGCTCGCCAGCCGGACGACCAGCGCCTGGATCTCGACGAGCACCGGTCGCGTCCCCTCCAGCGCGGGGAACACGGTCGTGCCGGTCACGCCCTCGTCACGCTGCGTCAGGAACAGCGCGGACGGGTTCGACACCTCCGCCAGCCCCTCGGTCTGCATCGCGAACACACCGATCTCGTCGGTGCCGCCGAACCGGTTCTTGATCGCGCGCAGGATCCGGTACTGGTGGCTGCGCTCGCCCTCGAAGCTCAGCACGGTGTCGACCATGTGCTCCAGCACGCGCGGCCCCGCGATCGATCCGTCCTTGGTCACGTGCCCCACCAGCACCACCGCGGTCCCGCGCTCCTTGGCGAAGCGGATCAGTTCCTGGCTCGACGCGCGCACCTGGCTGACGGTCCCCGGCGCGCCCTCGATCAGGTCCGAATGCATCGTCTGGATCGAATCGATGATGAGCAGCGCGGGCGGCTTTCCCGTCGACAGCGTGGTGAGGATGTCGCGCGTCGAGGTCGCCGCCGCCAGCATCACCGGCGCATTCCCCAGCCCCAGCCGCCGCGCGCGCAACCGTACCTGATCCGCCGCCTCCTCGCCCGAGACATAGGCGACCGACAGCCCGGCCAGCGCCATCTTCGCCGCCGCCTGCAACAACAGCGTCGACTTCCCGATCCCCGGATCGCCGCCGATCAGCGTCGCCGACGCCTCGACGAACCCGCCGCCCAGCGCGCGGTCGAGCTCGGCGATCCCGGTCGCCAGCCGCGCGGGCAACTCGACCTCGGTATCCAGCCCGACGAGCTGGATCGTCCGGCCCCCGCCCTGAAGGTTGTGCTTCGCCTGGAACGGCGTGACGACCGCGCCCGCCTCCTCGACCAGCGTGTTCCACTCCGCACAATCCGCGCACTGCCCCGCCCACCGGTGCGACACCGATCCACAGGCCTGGCAGACATAGCGCTTCTGGGGTTTCGCCATGCTCGGAGCGATAGCAAACCCGGAACGAGAGGGGAACAGATAATTGAATCCCAGACCGTACCCCGGCGAAGGCCGGGGCCCAGCCCCAATCCAAATCATGCGCGGCAGCGCATTCGGCGGTTCGCGCCGAGACCGGACCCCGGCCTTCACCGGGGTACGGCGGGTAGGCACGCGCCCCCCGAACCGCTATGCGCCCCGCGATGAAGCCAACCGACCTTCGCGTCGCGCTGTTCAGCGGCAATTACAATTACGTGCGCGACGGTGCGAACCAGGCGCTGAACCGGCTCGTCGGCTACCTGCTCGAACAGGGCGTCACCGTCCGCGTCTATTCCCCGACCGTCGAGACGCCCGCCTTCCCGCCGACCGGCAATCTCGTCGATGTCCCCGCCTTCCCGATGATCGGCGGGCGCGGCGAGTACAAGCTGGGCCGCGGCCTGCCCGCGAAACCGCGCGCCGACCTCGAGGCGTTCGCGCCCAACCTCGTCCACGTCTCCGCGCCTGAGTTCCTCGGCCACGCCGCGCTCACCTGGGCGCGACGCAACGGGGTGCCGACCGTCGCCTCGCTCCACACCCGGTTCGAAACCTATTTCCGCTACTATCATATCGGCTTCGTCGAGCCACTGGTCGAACGGATGCTGACGCGCTTCTACAACCGCGCCGACCGCGTCGTGGTCCCCAGCCACAGCATGGGGACGCTGCTGCGCGACTGGGGTGTGACGACCCCGATCGGCATCTGGTCGCGCGGGATCGATCACCAGCGCTTCAACCCCGCGCGCCGCGACCTCGCATGGCGCCGCTCGCTCGGCATCGGCGATAGCGAGATGGTCGTCGGCTTCCTCGGCCGTCTGGTGAAGGAAAAGGGCCTCGACATCTTCGCCGAGGTCGCGACCGAGCTGCGCCGCCGCGGCATCGCGCACAAGGTCCTCGTCGTCGGCGAAGGCCCCGCACGCGACTGGTTCGCCCAGCGCGTGCCCGACGCGGTGTTCACCGGCTTCCAGTCGGGCGACGCGCTCGGCCGCGCGGTCGCGTCGATGGACGTGTTCTTCAACCCCAGCGTGACCGAGACGTTCGGCAACGTGACGACCGAGGCGATGGCCGCCGCCGTCCCCGTCGTCGCCGCGCGCGCGACCGGCGCGGTCGATCTGGTCGTTGAGGGCGAAACCGGCTTCCTCGTCCCCCCGCGCGACGTCGCCGCCTATGCCGACGCGATCGCCCTGATCGTCACGGAGCCCGCCTTGCGCGCGCGCATGGGCGACGCCGGCCACGTGCGCGCCGCGGCCTATCGCTGGGACACCGCGAACCAGGCGGTGCTGGATACGTATCTGGAGTTGCTCGCGCCCTGACCCGTTACCCCAGCGAAAGCTGGGGTCGCTCAGTATTCACGCGCGCCCGCCAAATCCAAGCGATCCCAGCTTTCGCTGGGATGACGCGCCTGACGGCTTACCCATCCCGCCAGTCGAACGTCAGCGGCGCCTCGCGGAACGCGAAGCGGTCGAGATGCTCCGCCACCACCGTCCGCATCCGCGCAACGTCGCCGTCCTCGGGCACCGCGAGCCTCACGTCCAGGGTCGCCGCATCCGTGCGCATCTCGAGTCTCGCGCCGCCGGGGAACGCGATCGTCGCCTCCTCCGACGAGACCGTCACCTCCATCTTGTGGCTCCAGTGCTTGGCGAGCTGCTGGAGATAGCGGCTGGCCGACGCGGTCGGCACCCGTGCGATCGAGACGCTCACCGCAAGCGCTCGATCTTCTGCGCGACCTCGTCGATCAGCGCGGCGACGTCATGCAGCGTATCCTGCGTGATCTCGCCCTTCGCCAGCCGATCCTGCAATGCGTGGCGCAGGTTCCCCATCGCGCGCCGGATCGGCCCGCCATCGGTCCGCTCGCGCTCCTCGCCCACCTGGGTCAGCCGCGCCATCAGCGCCGCGACCTGCTCCGCATTCTCCGCCAGATGCGTCCGCCCCGCGTCGGTGATCGCGAACCGCTTCTTGGCGTCGTCGGAGCGCTGTTCGGCGACCAGCCCCATCTCGTCGAGCAACGTCAGCGTCGGATAGACCACCCCCGGGCTCGGCGCATAGGCCCCGCCCGTCATGTCCTCGATCGCGCGGATCAGCTCGTAGCCGTGCCGCGTCTCGTCGCCGATCAGCTTGAGCAGCACCAGCCGCAACTCGCCCCCGTCGAACATCCGCCGCCGCCCGCCACCGCCGCGACCGCTCCGGGCCTCGTCGCCATGCACCTCCCAGCGCATCGTGAAGGGCCCGCGCGAAAACCCGCCGCCCCGTGGACCGCATCCGCGGCCATGCATATGAAACATCGATCAGTCCTTCCGTATATCTCGATAGCGCTAAGATATATCTTGAATTATCGGTGACAAGGTATGATCTCCATTTTTTTCGGCGATATCCGAAACAAATCCGGCACCCCGGCCTCGTGCCGGGGGCCACCGTCGTCCACACGCAACGCTCGTCGCGTTGGCGCCACCGTGGATGCCGGAACACGCCCGGCATGACGTACTCCCACATGGCAAGGGATGACGCGCCCTCCCCCGCGCCCTATCTCCTGCAGCATGGCCGACCTGCTGACCGGGCTCGAACCCGAACCCGTCCCCGATACCCCACCCGAGAACGCCCCGCTCGCCGATCGCCTGCGCCCGCGCACGCTGGCGGACGTCGTCGGGCAGGATCACATCACCGGTCCGGACGGCGCGATCGGCCGGATGGTCGCCGCGGGCCGGCTGTCGTCGATGATCCTGTGGGGGCCGCCCGGCACCGGCAAGACGACGATCGCGCGCCTCCTCGCGGACGCGGTCGACTTGCGATTCGTCGCGATCAGCGCGGTCTTCTCCGGCGTCGCGGACCTCAAAAAGGCGTTCGCCGACGCCCGCGAACACGCGCGTATCGGCAAGCGCACGCTCCTGTTCGTCGACGAGATCCACCGCTTCAACCGCGCGCAGCAGGATGGTTTCCTGCCCTATGTCGAGGACGGCACGGTCACGCTCGTCGGCGCGACCACCGAGAATCCGTCGTTCGAACTCAACGCCGCATTGCTCAGCCGTGCGCAGGTGCTGATCCTTCACCGGCTCGATCGCGCGGCGCTGTCGCTCCTGCTCGATCGCGCCGAAGCGGAGATGAGTCGTCCCCTCCCGCTGACCCCCGAGGCGAAGGACGCGCTCGTCGCCAGCGCCGACGGCGACGGCCGCTTCCTGCTCAACCAGGCGGAGACGCTGTTCTCGGTCGACCTGCCCGACGCGCTCGATCCCGCCGGGCTCGGCGCCTTCCTGCAACGCCGCGTCGCGGTGTACGACAAGGATCGCGAGGGGCATTACAATCTCATCAGCGCGCTCCACAAATCGATCCGCGGCAGCGACGCGAACGCCGCGCTCTACTATCTCGCGCGGATGCTCACCGCGGGGGAGGAGCCGCTCTACCTGCTCCGCCGCCTGACGCGCGCCGCGGTCGAGGATATCGGCCTCGCCGATCCGCAGGCGCTGGTCCAGTGCATCGCCGCGAAGGACACCTACGACTTCCTCGGCAGCCCGGAGGGCGAACTCGCGATCGCGCAGGCCTGCCTCTATCTTGCCACCGCCCCCAAATCGAACGCGGCCTACAAGGCGCAGAAGGCCGCGTGGCGCTCTGCGAAGGAAACGGGTTCGCTGATGCCCCCCGCCAACATCCTCAACGCGCCGACGAAGCTGATGCGCGATATCGGCTACGGCAAGGGCTATGCCTACGATCACGATGCGGAGGACGGCTTTTCCGGCGCGAACTACTGGCCCGACGACTTGCCGCCCCAATCCTTCTACGAACCCACCGGACGCGGCATGGAACAGCGCATCGGCGAACGCATGGCCTGGTGGGCCGACCGCCGCCGCGCGCTCAACGGCGAGGGGGAATAGACCGTCGAGCATTGCAGCGCCGCCCAGCCCCCTCCGTCGCCCCGGACTTGATCCGGGGTCCCGCTTCTACTGCGCACGTTCGGTAAGAAGACGCTGGACACCGGATCAAGTCCGGAGTGATGGGTCAGGCGCACGCATCACAGTCCACCTTCGTCGTCAGGCTCACCCCCTCGACCACCTCGTAAAGTTGGACCCGTTCTGCTTTGATCGCGCCATGATCGATCCCAACTGCCGCGCTCCCTGCCCGTCGCCCTCGACGCATCCATCGCGCGGGAAGATTTCGACCCCGACGTGGCGGCAACTTCGGCAACTTCCGATTGTCGAAGCCGTGCGAATCGCTATCCTCGCCGACGTGCTCGTCGCCCCTGCCGCCGCGCAGCAACCGGCCGCCACCCCCTCGAATTACGACCGTGCCGTCGCCGCCGGCTACAAGGCCGCGCTCTACTGTGCCGGCATCTTCAACGCCGGCCGCACGCCCGCGCAAATCGACCGCGACGAACTCCGCGGCATCTACCCGCAATATGACGCGATCCTCCCGATGCTGACCGCGACAGTCGATGCCAAGCTCCACACCGTCGAGGTCCCGTTCGACCCCGCGCTGCCAGCGCGCAGCGCAGCATGGTCGAAGGCGACCGGTTGCACGCTCCAGCCGATCGGCGCCGAGAGCGCGGGTGTGATGGAGGACGACATCGCGTCCGACGGAACGGTCACCCCGCCCCGCACCGGCCCCGCCCCCGCCGATCCGCGCCGCTGGCCGGTCGGCGACGCCGGTATCGCGCCACGCCCCGCGCCCGCGCTGTCCGCCGCCGTCGCCCGCGCCTTCGATCGCGCCAGCTATGGCGAGGCGTCCGAGACGATCGGCGTCGTCGTCGTGAAGGATGGGAAGGTCGTCGCCGAACGCTACCGCGACGGCTTCGGCCCGTTCGTTGCGAACCGCACCTGGTCGGTCGGCAAGAGCATCGCGGGCACGCTCGTCGGCATGGCCGCGATGGACGCGCAGGCGCCCGCCGCGATCGCGCAGTGGCGCGACCCCGCCGACCCTCGCGCCGCGATCACGCTCGATCATCTTCTGCGCATGGCCTCCGGACTCCACAGCGACACCGCGGGCAACCGCACCGACGCGATCTATTTCGGCGGCACCGCGGTCGACGAACAGGCCCCCGGCTGGCCGCTCGAGGCGAAGCCGGGCACACGGTTCCGCTACGCCAACAACGACATCCTCCTTGCGGTCCGCGCGATGCGCACGACGCTTGGCGAGGATCGCTACCGCGCCTTCCCACGCACCGCGCTCTTCGCGCCGCTCGGCATGGCGAACACCGTCGCGGAGACCGATTGGCACGGCAACTACATCCTCTCCAGCCAGGTCTGGAGCACCGCGCGCGATCTGGCGCGGCTCGGCCAGTTCTGGCTCGACGACGGCGTCCGGGCGGGCAAGCGCCTGCTCCCCGAGGGTTGGGTTCGCTACATGACCACCCCGAGCGGCCCGCAACCCGCAAGCGGCCCAGGCTATGGCGCGACGCTGTGGCTGTTCGGCGCGAAGCAGGGGCTGCCCGACAGCAGCTACGCCGCGCAGGGCAATCGCGGTCAATATGTCATGGTCATCCCGTCGCAGCGCCTCGTGGTCGTCCGGCGCGGCGAGGATCCCGGCGCGGCCCGCTTCGACATCGCGCGCTTCGCCGCCGACATCGCCGCCGCCACCCGGTGACACCACGCTTCACGCGATTCGTCGCAATCGACTGGTCGGGCGCGAAGGGCGCGCGACACAAGGGGATCGCGGTGGCGGAATGCTCCGTCGGCACGGCGGCACCCACGCTCGTCGTCCCGCCCGCGGGATCCTGGTCGCGCACCGCCGTACTCGACTGGCTGCTCGAACGCCGCGACGACGCGATGCTCGCCGGGTTCGATTTCAGCTTCTCCGCCCCCTTCGTCGCTCGCGGCGCGCATCTCCCCGGCGAGACGACCACGGCCACCGCCCGCGAACTATGGGTCTATGTCGACGCCGCCAGCGACGACGTCGATCTCGGCGCCGCCTCGTTTCTGGAGGCCCGCCGCGGCACGCATTTCTATCTTGGCGCGGCGGACGGCGCGAAGCGCGATTTCCTCCACTGGCGGGCCTGCGAGATCGCCGCGGACGGCGCCACCAAGCCCTCGACCGTCTATGACGCGATCGGCGCCGCGCAGGTCGCCAAGGCCAGCTTTGCGGGCATGCGGCTGCTCCATCACCTATGCGGACGCATCCCCGTCTGGCCGTTCGACCCCGTACCCGCCACCGGCGCGACGATCGTCGAGATCTACACGGCGATCGCCGCGCGCGCCGCGGGCATGCGCAAGGGGCGCAGCAAGATCCGCGGCGACGACGCGCTCGATGACGCGCTCGCCGCGCTGGGAAGCGACCGGCACGAGACACTCGCGACGTATGACGATCATTCGACCGACGCGATCCTCACGGCCGCCTGGCTTCGCGGCAAGGCCGGCGACCACGCCCTGTGGTCTCCCCCCGCGATGACCGCCACGATCGCACGCACAGAGGGCTGGACGTTCGGCGTCGGCTGACGCATGGGAAGCGCGAACGCCGGTTTAGCTCAGCTGGTAGAGCAGCGGTTTTGTAAACCGAAGGTCGCGGGTTCGATTCCTGCAACCGGCACCACTTCAGTCTTCACGCCGCGCGGCGACCGTACACGATCACCCCGTGGCAACCGCCGTGATCGACATGGTCGCAACTGAACGATTCGATGCCGGCCCGATGCAGCAACGCAGAGATGCGCGAGAGATCGTAGTCATACATCAGCATCGTGCCTACCGACGGCGGAATCTCGGCATAGGTCCGGAGCATCGATCCGTCCCAGCGCCCGATATCGATCTGTTCGGTCACCGACTTCAGATAGCGTCGGTCCTTGTAGAGCGAAAAGTGCAGCGTCACCCCGCCCATCGGCGCAAGCCGGGAGAGAAGACGCTCGAGCAAGGCGTATCCCCGCTCCGGCGGGATGTGCTGGAAGACGATATGGGAGACCAGCCAGTCGAACTGCTCTTCCGGGATCTCGTCCGTGAAGACGATACCGTCTGGCTGTCCGTTGCGCGCCGCGGTCAGCATGCCTTCGGATATGTCCACGCCGACGACGTGTTCGACGTGTGCCCGGATCGCTCGCGACAGCCGCCCGACGCCGCAGCCGAAGTCGATCGCCGATCGCGGCGCAGGCCCAGGATAGCGGCGTTGAAGCGTCTCGAACATGCTGTCGATATCCCGCCGCCCCGATTCCCAGAAGATCGCAAGCGCGCTGTCGTCCAGATTGGCATTCAGGAAGGCGGCGTCCGAAAGCACGCCATGAAACGGTTCGACGGCGCCGATCTCCTTCCAGTCCGCATCGGTATCCCGTGTCATTTCCACCATTTCCTTCGGACTTTTCATCCATGTGATGCCCGCCATAGGCGCAGACTTGAAGGCTGTCATCCTTGGCACCGGACATACCGAAAGCTTAAGACCATGGGCGCGCGCATGCGATGCGGGAACGCGATCGCCCGACCAAAGCCGCGGACGTCGGCCTACTTGGCCTTCATCGCCTCGATCAGCTTCTTGACGTCTTGGCTGCGACCGCGCGGCAGGATGAGGATATCGCTGCCGGACGCCACGACGATCAGGTCCCTGACACCCACCATCGCGATCCGTGCGCCGTCACTGCGGACGAGGCAGTCCTTCGTGTCGATCGCGATCACCTCGCCGCCGCCAGTCCCGCCATGCGCGTTGCCGTCGGCGTCACGATCGCTGATCTGATGCAGCGCGTCCCAGCTTCCAATGTCGTTCCAGCCCATCGTGACCGGCACAACCGCCACCCGGGCTGCCTTGTCCATCACCGCATAGTCGATCGAGTGGTCTGGCGATCGCGCGAAGGCGTCCGCGTCGGTATAAACGCCAATGGCCTCGCGCCTCGCGCCGTCCAAGGCCGGCAGGCTTCAGGATCAGCGCAGAGGTGTAGTGCCCGTCGTCGCCAGTCGCGCCTCGGTCTCGGCTGCATGTCGCGTGTTGGCGACGACGATCGGCTCGGCGAAATGCGATGCGACGCGATCGCGCACCGTGTCGTCAGCTGAAGCATCGTGCAGTCAGCGCCAGCACCTGCTTGGGCCGTTCCGGCCGAGACATCGGCCACAAGCGATTGCCGGGCGTCTCTCGAAAGGATCACAGGGACGATGAACGGACGGCTGGACGCCCTGAGACTTCTTAAAAAAATCGCCAACTTGGTTGGCGTCCGAACGCACGACATGCGGATTGGGCGACAAGGATTTCCTACGGTCGAAAGACAGGGTGCGGCAATCCGGCACGTCTCCCACCTATTCAACACACGACCTGCAACCGGCGCCGCCATATCGTCGTTACGCATGCTATATGATAAAGGTGGCCAGCTACAACATCCGCAAGGGCATCGGCACGGACCGTCGCCGCAACCCCGAGCGGATCCTCGAGGTTCTGCGCGAGATCGACGCCGACGTCGTGGCACTACAGGAGTGCGACCGCCGCTTCGGCTCGCGCGCGGCGGTGATCGCACCGCATCTCCTTGCCGAGCATAGCGATTTCCAATCGGTCGCATTCGGCGTGCGGACCGCATCGATGGGCTGGCATGGCAACGCACTGCTCGTGCGCAAGTCGGCGGAAGTCGTCGACGCCGAGGTGATCCACCTCCCCACGCTCGAGCCGCGCGGCGCGGTGATGGCAGACCTGCGGATCGGGCGGCGGACGGTGCGCGTGGTGGGCATGCACCTCGATCTGTCGGGACTGTGGCGGCGGCGGCAGGCGGCGGCGATCCTCAGCCACGTCGCCGCGAGCACGCATCGCTATCCGACCGTCATGATGGGCGACCTCAACGAGTGGAACGCGCGGCTCGGCTGCCTGCGCGCGTTCGGACGCGACTATGCGATCGCCGACACCGGCCCCAGCTTCCATGCGCGCCATCCGGTCGGCCGGCTCGACCGGATCATGGTGTCGTCCGAACTTCGCGTCTCGGCCTGTGGCGTCCACGCCAGTGCCGCCGCGCGCGCGGCGTCGGACCATCTGCCGATCTGGGCGATGGTGGACGGACACTGATGCGAGAGAGAGAGCTTCGCCTCGCGCTCGTCTGCTATGGCGGGATCAGCCTTGCGGTCTACATGCACGGCATCACCAAGGAGGTGTGGCACCTTGCCCGCGCCAGCCGCGCGACGCATGCGCGCGAAACGGTATCGGGCAGCGCCGCGGTCTATGCCGCCCTCCTCGACGAGATCGCCGACGCTGGTGCGCTGCGCGTACGAGTCCTGCCCGACATCGTCGCTGGCGCGAGCGCGGGCGGGATCAACGGCATCTTTCTCGCGCAGGCGATCGCGACCGGCCAGAGTCTCGATCCGCTGACGGACCTGTGGCTCACGTCCGCCGACGTCGAGGCGCTGATCGACACCGAGGCTGCGCCCCCGTCGCGCTTCTCGAAGCTGTGGGCGCTACCGCTGGCGTGGATGGCGGCGGGGCGCAGCGCGGACAATCTCGACCATCTCGATCCCGCGACGCGCGACGAGGTCCGCGGCAAGCTGTCACACTTCATCCGATCGCGCTGGTTCGAGCCGCCGTTCGGGGGACCGAACTTCACCGGGCTGCTGCTCGACGCACTCGACGCGATGGCGGCAGCGCCACGCGGCCCCCGCCTCTTGCCCGATGGCCAGCCGCTCGACCTGTTCGTCACGGTCACCGATTTCACCGGCCACCCCGAACGCCTCCGCCTCAATTCCCCGCCCGAGGTGATGGAAACCGAGCACCGTCTCGTCTTTCCGTTCACCGATCACGGCCATCCGTGCGACACGCTCGCCGCGATCCCCGAGCTCGCTTTCGCCGCACGCGCGACCTCCAGCTTCCCCGGCGCCTTCCCGCCCTTCACCGTCGCCGAGCTCGACAGCGTGCTGAAGACGCGCAAGGCGGCGTGGCCCTCCCGCAAGGCGTTCCTCCAGCGCATCCTGCCCCGCCAGTCCGCCGCGAACGCCGCCGATACCGCGGTGCTGATCGACGGCTCGGTGCTCGCCAACGCCCCCTTCCGTCCCGCGATCGACGCCCTGCGCGAACGCCCCGCACGCCGCCAGATCGATCGCCGCTTCGTCTATGTCGATCCCTCGCCCGGCATGAAGTTCCGCCTGACGCGCGAGGCGGGAGGCACGCCCGGCTTCTTCCAGACGATTCTCGCCGCGATCAGCGAGCTCCCGCGCCAGCAGCCGATCCGCGACAATCTGGAGGCGATCGCAGATCGCTCCGCGCGGATCGAGCGGATGCGGGCGATCGTCTCGTCGATCCGCCCGGAGGTGGATGCCGAGGTCGAATCCCTGTTCGACTACACGCTGTTCCTCGATCGCCCGAATGCCACGCGGCTGTCGTCCTGGCGGCGTCGCGCGCAGGCGGCGGCAGCGACCAAGGCGGGCTATGGCTATGCCGCCTATGGCCACCTCAAGATGACCGCGGTGATCGAGCTCGTCACGAGCCTGCTCCACCAGGCGGGCGGCGAACCCGGCCCCCAGCGCTGGCAACGCATCCGTCGCCACATCGCCGAAGCCGCGGCCGCCCGCGGCGCGAAGGCCGATGCGTCCTTCTCGGGCGGCGCGGACGAGGCGACGATCGCGTTCCTGCGCGGGTTCGACCTCGCGTTCCGGATCCGCCGGCTCCGCCTGCTCGCGCGCCGTCTCGGGGAGATCGAAGACGAATCGGCCGATGACGCCGCACTCCAGCCGATGCGCGACGCGATCTACGAATCGCTCTCCGCCTATCTCGACGCCAAGCGTCCCGACGCACACACGTCCCTGCGCGCCGCAGTCCGCAGCATCCGCGGCGACGCCAGCGACCTGCTCGATGCGTTGCAGGCCTCGCTCGACCTGACCGGACTGGATGCCGCGACCGACGCGCGGCTGGCCGACGCCTTCGCCGCGCTCCCCAAGCCGCTCCGCCGCCCACTGCTGCTCGCCTATCTCGGCTTCCCCTATTTCGACGTCGCGACGCTGCCGCTGCTTCAGGGCGAAGGCCTTGATGAGTTCGACCCGATCAAGGTCGACCGCGTCTCGCCCGACGATGCGCGATCGATCCGCGAGGGCGGCGCGGAAGCGACGCTGAAAGGTATCCAGTTCAACAGCTTCGGCGCGTTCTTCAGCCGCGCCTATCGCGAGAACGACTATCTGTGGGGTCGCCTCCACGGCGCGGAGCGGATGATCGACATCACCGTCTCCACTCTCCCCGCCACCGTCCGGCTGAAGGCGGGCCGCGTCGCCGCGATCAAGCGCGCCGCGTTCCTCGCGATCCTCGACGAGGAAGCCCCGCGCCTCACCGCGATCGCCGCGCTGATCGCGTCCTTGCGCAAGGAGATCGGCTGAGAGGCTGTTCGAAAATTGGCGAGAGAGCCGATTTTGCGGTGCCGGCCCGCTCCCCCACCCGGCCAACCACAGCGTATCCTGAATGGGTGGCCGGGTGGGGGAGCGTGCCGGCACCGCCGAAATGCGCCTTCGGCGCATTTCCAAACGGACTCTGAGCCGCTGGTCAAATCGCCGACATCGGTCTAGCTGATGGCGACGGCGAAAGGGGTGGCGATGCAGTTCCTGAAAATCCTGTTCTGGTGCCTGCTCGCGTTCATCGCGGCGGTCTTCACCTTCGGCAACTGGACGAGCGTTTCGATCCGGCTGTTCGGCGGCCTGGTCGCGGAGGTGAACCTGCCGCTGCTGTTGATCGCGACCTTCCTGCTCGGGTTCCTGCCGACCCTGCTCTACCAGCATACGATCCGGTGGAGGCTGCGCCAGCGCCTGACCGCCGCCGAGCGCGCGCTGGCCGATCTGCGCGCGCCGGTCGCGGTCGCGGAACCGGTTGCGGCCCCCGCGCCCGGCGCGGTCCCGGGGATCGTCCCGCCGGGAGGCGCGTGAGATGAGCAACCGCATCTTCGTCGCGATCGACACCCCCGATCTCGAAAAGGCCAAGGCGATGGCCAGGCGCGTCTCGCGCCATGTCGGGGGTCTCAAGCTCGGGCTCGAGTTCTTCATGGGCAATGGCCGCCACGGCGTCCGTGAAATGGCCGAGATCGGCCTGCCGATCTTCCTCGATCTCAAGCTCCACGACATTCCCAATACCGTCGCAAAGGCGGTCCAGGCACTGCGCGGGCTCGATCCCGCGATCCTGACGGTCCACGCCTCGGGCGGGCAGGCGATGCTCGAGGATGCGAAGGCCGCCGCCCCCGCCGGCACCAAGGTGGTGGCGGTGACGATGCTCACCAGCCTCGACGAGCGGGACCTGTCCGCGACCGGCATCGACGGCAGCGCGCACGATCAGGTGATGCGCCTGACCGAGCTGGCGAGGCGCTCGGGCGTCGACGGCATCGTCTGCTCGGGCGCCGAGGTGAAGGCCGCACACGCGCTATGGCCCAAGGGCTTCTTCGTCGTCCCCGGCGTCCGCCCCGCCGACGGCGCGCCGGGCGATCAGAAGCGCGTCGTCACGCCGCGCGCCGCGCTCGACGCAGGCGCCTCGATCCTCGTCATCGGCCGCCCGATCACGCAGGCCGACGACCCCGACGCAGCCGCCCGCGCGATCCAGCAGACGTTGTAGAAACTATGCCCGGCAGCGGGCTCCGTGAAATCTTGCTGCGTCGCCGAACTGTCATCTGGCCAATCTAGTCCCGGTCGCGCATCTTGTTGTAACGAATCACTTGGTTCGTACGGGAGATCGGGACCATCGCGGCGGACGGGGCGACACAGCCCCGCCCTGTGTTCGCCCTGCCATGCGGCGGGGCGGCCCGATCCTCGTTCGGGTATCAAACGGGGGTCTGGGTCATGGCAGCGTTCACGCCAGGAAATATCGTCGTCGCACGCGTCGGCAGCGGGACGGGCGCGATCACCAGCGCCGCCACCGCGATCTACCTCGATGAGTTCACCGCGGCCGGGGTCCTCGTCCAATCGATCCTGATGCCCAACGCCGATGCCGGCG
Source organism: Sphingomonas sp. Ell38C01 (assembly GCF_055231975.1). Taxonomy (NCBI): domain Bacteria; kingdom Pseudomonadati; phylum Pseudomonadota; class Alphaproteobacteria; order Sphingomonadales; family Sphingomonadaceae; genus Sphingomonas; species Sphingomonas sp. Ell38C01. The sequence goes on from NZ_JBUYVA010000001.1 coordinate 2,434,948, forward strand.
CGAACCAGACCCTCACCGTGGCGGGCACCTCGACGTCCGAAGGCTTCGTCTCGCGCAGCGCCGACGGCCAGTATCTCCTGCTCGCCGGCTACGACGCCGCCGCGGGCACCGCGGGGATCGGCAGCAGCACGTCCGCCACCGCGCAACGCGTCGTCGGGCGCATCGCCGCCGACGGCACGATCGACACCACCACCGTCCTGACCGGCTTCGCCAGCGGCGGCAGCATCCGCGACGTCGCGAGCGAGACCGGCACCGCGCTCTATGTCGGCGCATCGAACGGCGTCGGCTACACGACGTTCGGGTCGACCGCCGCGCCGGTCGTCCTCGTCACCCAGAACACCCGCACCGTAGAGATCGCAGGCGACCAGCTCTACGAGAGCACCGCCTCCGGCACGCTGCGCATCGCCACCGTCGGCACCGGCGAGCCGACGACCAGCGGCCAGACCGTCGTCAACCTCCCCGGCCTGCCCACCACCGGCTCGCCCTACGGCTTCGTCCTGCTGGACCTGTCGAGCACGGTCGCAGGCGTCGACACGCTGTACGTCGCGGACGACGGCCTCGGACTGCTCAAATATTCGCTGGTCGGCGGATCGTGGACCGCCAACGGCACGGTCGGCACTAACGCCGACGACTATCGCGGGCTCACCGCCAGCGTGACGGGGGGCAGCGTCACGCTCTACGCCACGCTCGACAACGGCACCGCGGCAGACACGATCGTCAGCATCGTCGACGCGAGCGGCTACAACGGCGCGCTGACCGGCACCGCCACCGTCATCGCCACCGCCGCCGCGAACACCGCTTTCCGCAGCGTCGCGCTCTCGCCAGTCGCCGCTGCCGCGCCCGTCAGCAGCTTCTCGATCGCGGATGTCACCGTCACCGAAGGCGCGAGTGGACAGACCAGCGCTGTGTTCACCATCACTCGCACAAGCACCACCGCCGCTGCGACGATCGCCTACGCGACCAGCGACGGCACCGCGACCGCGGGCAGCGACTATGCCGCGACCAGCGGAACGCTCACCTTCGCCGCGGGCGTCGCCTCGCAGACCGTCACCGTCGCCGTGAACGGCGACCTGACGGTAGAAGCGAACGAAACCTTCGCGGTCACGCTGTCCAACGCCAGCGGCGGCGCGACGATCGCGCGCGCCGTCGCGACCGGCACGATCACGAACGACGATCTGGCTGGGACCGTGTCGGTCGCCGACGTCAGCGTCAACGAGGGCGCGGGCACTGCGACGCTCACATTGACCCGCACCGGCGGCACCGGCGACGCGAGCGTCGGCTACGCCACCGCCAACGGCACCGCGATCGCGGGCAGCGACTATACGGCGACCAGCGGCACCGCGATCTTCGCCGGCTCTGCCACGACTACGACAATCGTCGTCCCGATCCTCAACGACACCATTGCTGAACAGACCGAGGCGTTCGCGGTCAACCTCACCGCGGGTGCCGGTAGCCCGACGCTCGCGAACAGCAGCGCCAGCATCACCATCGTCGACAACGACGCGGCCCCCACGCCCGGTACGTTCCAACTTGCCTCCGCCACCGCCCAGGCGACCGAGGGCAACGGCGGCACGACCCCGATCACCTTCTCCGTCAGCCGGACGGGCGGCAGCGACGGCGCGGCCACCATTCCCTACACCGTTACCTTCACCGGCACGAACCCCGCCTCGGCCGGCGATTTCGCGACTGGCCAGACCTTTACCGGCACCGTCGCGTTCGCAGCGGGCGACACCGTCCCAAAGACGATCACGCTCGCCATCGCGGGCGATACCGCCGTCGAACCCGACGAGACGTTCACCGTCTCGCTTGGCACCCCTTCCGCGGGAACGCTCGGCGCGCAGGCCAGCGCGGTCGGCACGATCGTGAACGACGACACCGCCTCCTCGACCGTCCGCCTGCTGAACGAAAACTTCGACGCCTTCACCGCCGCCGGCTTCTCCCCAGCTCCAGCCGCCGGCCAGCTCAATTCGAACGTCTGGCGCGTCGTCGGGCTCAGCGACATCGCCGCGCCCGCCTATGGCTTTACCGGCCCCGCGAACGGTGACTTCGGCCGCGGCGTGATCCTCGGCAGCGCGGATCCGGTCACCGCAGGCGTCTACGCCCCCTCCGCCAACGGCGCGCTCATCCTCCAGCCGACCGGCGCCGAGCTGGAAACCAACGGCTTCATCGAGGCCCGCGTCCAGAACACCTCCGGCGCGATCGTCTCCGACATGGCGGTCGCGTTCGACTGGGCCTCGCGCAACAGCGCGGCGCGCGGTGAGAACATGCAGTTCTCGTACTCGACCGACGGCACCAATTTCACCACCGTCCCCGATGCCGCCTTCACCACCCCAGTCGCCGCCGACACGCCGATCCCGACGACCTTTACCAACACCCGTGAAACCGCGACGCTCACCGGCGTCAACCTCGCCGACCAAGGCTATCTCTACCTGCGCTGGACGCATGTCTCGTCGACCGGCAGCGGCAGCCGCGACGAGGTCGGGATCGACAACGTCACCGTCGACGCGAAGCTCGCCTCGACCGTGTCGATCGGCGACGTCTCGATCGCGGAAGGGAATGCGGGCCAGGCGCTCGCCACCTTCACCGTGACGCGCAACGACACCGCGAGCGCGTTCACGCTCGATTACGCCACCACGGACGGCACCGCGACCGCGGGCAGCGACTATGTCGCCGCCGCCGGCCGCCTCACCTTCGCTGCGGGTGGCCCCGCCACGCAAACCGTCACCGTCGCGGTCGTCGGCGACACGCTCAGCGAGCTCGACGAGACGTTCCGCGTCAACCTGACGAACCTCGTCAATACCACCGGCTCGACCGGCCTCGGCAAGGCGAGCGCGACCGGCACGATCGCCAACGACGACGCGGTCCCGATCCAGGTCGTCATCTCCGACGCCAGCGTGACCGAGGGCAACAGCGGCACCACGCCCGCCACCTTCACGATCACCCGCACCGGCGGCACCGGCGCCTTCACCCTGAACTACGCGACCGCGGACGGCACCGCGACCGCGGGCAGCGACTATGTCGCGCAGACCGGCACGGTCAGCTTCGCGGCGGGCGAGACGAGCAAGACGATCAGCGTCCTCGTCAACGGCGACACGCTGTCCGAACGCACCGAAACCTACACCGTCAACCTGTCGACCACGCAGCCCGGCGTCGTCCTCACCGACGCGCAGGGCCTCGGCACGATCGTCAACGACGACGTCACGCGCATCCACGACATCCAGGGCAGCAGCTATTTCAGCCCGCTGCTCGCCGCGGGCGGCACGACGACGTTCAACACCGCATCGACCTTCACCGTCACCGTTCAGGCGGTCGTCACCGCGGTCGACGGGGTCGGCACGCGGCAGGGCTTCTACATCACCGACCAGAAGAGCAATTGGGACACGAGCGACCTGACGTCGGAGGGCATCTTCGTGATGACCCGCAATGATGCCAATGTCGGCTCCGCGCTCTCCGGCAGTGCGGCCGCCGCGGTGCAGGTCGGCGATCTCGTCACGATCACCGCGAACATCATGGAATACCAGTCGTTCGCGTCGCTGCCCAAGACGGTGCTGACGAACCTGACGACCTTCACCGTCAACGCGCAGAGCCAGGCGCTGCCGACGCTCGTCCTCGACGCGTCGCACCCGATCCCGAATGCGATCCTGACGAACGTCGTCCCCGACTATTTCGATACGCAGGACGATCCGAACGACAGTTTCGACGCCTCGACGCGCGCGTTGTCGTACTTCGAGACGATCGAGGGGATGCTCGTCACGATTCCCGACATGAAGGTGGCCGACGGCGTCGTATCGCTGTCGGGCGGGCGGCCGTTCCTCCAGGCCTATTCGACCGTCCACGCCAACGCGTCCCAGATCAACTCGCGCGGCGGCTACACGATCGCGGGCGATCCTCCGTTCGGCCCGCCCGACACCGCGACGAAGCTCGACGACACGATCCGCGACGGCCGCTTCCTCCACGACGGCGACACCAATCCCGACACCATCGAGGTCGACTTCACCGACTTCGCGGTCGCCGCGCCCACCGGCCTCGCGACGCTCGCCAGCGCGGGGGATTCACTCGGCGACGTCACCGGAGTCATCGATTTCGATTTTACCGATCGCAAGCTGTTCGTCACCCAGCCGGTGACGTTCACCGATACCGCGCAGGTCGCGGAGACGACGACGCTGATCGCGGGCGCCAACGCACTCACGGTGGCGACCTTCAACGTCGAGAATCTCGATCCCACCGATCCGGCGTCCAAGTTCACCGGCCTAGCTAACGCGGTCGCGCAGAACCTGAAACTGCCCGACATCCTGACGATCGAGGAGATTCAGGACAGCAACGGCGCCGCGACCGGGGGCGTCACGATCAACGGCGTCACCTATGGCCAGACCGACGCGACATTGACTTGGGAAACGCTGGTCGCCGCGATCAACGCGACCCCTGAGGCGCGTGCGGCGGGCGCGAAATACCAGTGGGTGGATCAGGAGCCGGTCTATAACGCCGAGGGCGGCGAGCAGAGCGGCAACATCCGCGTCGGCTTCCTCTACAACACCGCGCGCGTCCAGCTCGGTGATTTGCCCGCCGACGCCACGATCGAGCAGCGCCGCCAGTTCACCGACCGCGTCGGCGACGGCGTCCGCGATGCAGGCGACCGTATCGCCTACGCGGACGACCTCATCGCCGCGGAGATCAACACCGCCGACTGGAGCGGCTCGCGCCGTTCGCTCCTCGGCCAGTTCACCTTCAAGGGCGAAACCGTCTACGTGATGGCGAACCACCTGCCCTCGAAGGGCGGATCGGGTGAATTCTACCAGTTCAACCAGAATATCGACGCGGGCGCACCGGATAACGCCGGCTTCCAGAAGCGCGCCGACATCGCGCAGGACGTCTATGCGATGATGAATACGATCGCGGCGGGCACACGCAACGCGAACATCGTGTCGGCGGGCGATTTCAATGACTTCTACTTCTACCGCCCCTTGCAGGTGGCGACCGGCTACCAGCTCGCCGATGGCACGCAACGGACCGGCGGCGCGCGGTTCGACAACCTGATCCTCTCGCTGCCTGAGGCCGAGCGCTACACCTATAATTTCGACGGCCGCAGCCAGGCGATCGATCACATCCTCGCTTCGGGCTCGATGAGCGCGATCGCGACCTACGATGTCGTCCATATCAACACGCTCTACAATTCGGGCGATACCCGCCTGTCGGATCACGACCCCGCCGTTGCGCGCTTCCAGTTCCCGACGACGACCCCGGTGCCCACCCCCACTCCGACGCCAAGCCCCACGCCGACACCGACGCCAACGCCGACGCCGACGACAGGCACGCCCGGCGCCGACATCCTGATCGGCAAGGCGGGCGACACGCTGGCGGGCGGCGCCGGCTCTGACATCTACTCGGTCGTTCCAGGCACCGTCGTCGTCGAACTGCCCGGCGAAGGGTTCGACACGGTCTACAGCGCGGGGAGCTTTGCGATCGGCACCGCGTCGATCGAGTATCTGTCCGCCACCGACCAGGCGGCCACCACGCCGCTGACGCTGACCGGCAACTATCTCGATCAGGTGATCGCAGGAAACTACGGCGACAACGTCCTGATCGGTGGCTCCGGCGCGGATACGCTGATCGGGCTGCGCGGCAACGACACCTATATCGTCGCCGACAGCCGCACGGTGATCGTCGAGGCGGCGGGCGAAGGCACCGACACGGTGCTGACCAGCGTCAGCCTTGCGCTGTCGCCCGATGCGAGCGTCGAAATCCTCTCCGTGCAGGACCAGCAGGGAACCGCCGCGATCGACCTGACCGGCAACGCGTTCGCGCAGTTGATCGCAGGCAACAACGGCGCCAACACGATCGTCGGCGGCGGCGGAGCGGACACGCTCGTCGGGCTCGGCGGTGACGACGTCTATCTCGTCACCGGGCGCGGCGAGATCGTCGTCGAAGGCAGCGCCGGGGGGCGCGACACCGTCTACACTACGGGCGGCTTCGCACTGGGCGACGCGCAGGTCGAGATCCTCTCCACCGCGAACAACGCCGGGACGGAGGCGATCGACCTGACGGGCAACATCTTCGACCAGGCGATCGTCGGCAATTACGGCCGCAACATCCTGAACGGCAACGGCGGGGCCGATACGCTGATCGGGCTGCTGGGCGACGACCTCTACGTCGTCTCCGACGCGCGCACTGCGATCGTCGAGCGTGGCGGCGAGGGCAACGACACCGTCCTCGCGACCACCAGCTACGCCTTGGCAGCAGGCGTCAGCATCGAAACGCTCTCGACGCAGGATGTCGGCGGCACCGCCGCGCTGTCACTCTCCGGCAACGAGGTCTCGCAGTTCGTCGCGGGCAATGCCGGCGCGAACCGGATCGACGGCGGGCTCGGCAACGACACGCTCTACGGCGGCGGCGGTGCGGACGTTTTCGCATTCACCACCGCGCTCGGCACATCCAATGTCGACACGATCACGGACTTCCTCGCCGGTACCGACAAGATCGCGCTGTCGAGCGGCATCTTCGCGGTCGGCTCGACGCTGGCGGCGGGCGCGTTCGTCATCGGCACCGCGGCGACCGACGCCGACGATCGCATCGTCTACGATCAGGCGAGCGGCCGGCTGTTATACGACGCGGACGGCACCGGCAGCAGCGCGGCGATCCTGTTCGCGCAGGTGACGCCGGGCACGGTGCTGGGCACCGGCGACTTCCAGGTGGTCGCGCCGACCACCGCACTTTGAGACGAGGGGCGCGGCGGTCGCGCCGCGCCCTTCAATCCAGCGCTGCGATCATCCGGGCCAGTCCCTCATCGAGCCCGGTCGTCGGACGCCAGCCGAGCACCGTGTCGGCGAGCGACACGTCCAGCACGCAGCGCTCGACATCGACGCTGCGCGCCGGCCGATAGGTCACTGCGACCGAACGACCGCTCGCGCGCTCGTACGCCGCGATCACCTGCGCAAGCGAATGGCCTGCGCCCGATCCGATGTTGATCGCACCAATCGCGGTTTCGACGCGCAGCGCGCGCTCGAACGCCGCTGCGACGTCGTCGATGAACACGAAGTCGCGCACCACCGATCCGTCGCCCCAGATCTCGATCGCGCGTCCGTCGCGTACCGAGCCTGCCAGCGCCGCGACGAACCCCTGGTTGCCCTTCACCGCCTGTCCCGGGCCATAGGGATTGGCGACCCGCAGCGACACCGTCCGCATCCCCGTCCGCCGCGACACCAGCCGCAGGCCCTGCTCGGCGACCAGCTTGGCCAGCCCATAGGAATTGATCGGCAAGGTCGGGTGCGCCTCCGCGATCCGGTCCGCCGCGGTCGCCCCATAGATCGCGCCGCCTGACGAGATGAACGCGAAGCACGCCACGCCCATGCTTGCCGCCAGTTCGGCGACGTCGATCACATGCAGCGCCTCCGCCCCGATCTCGTCGCCCAGCGATGCCATCGACGATCCCGGCCGCGTCGTCCCGCCAAGCCAGATGACGTTCGCGACACCCCGTAAGGCGTCGGTCAGCAGAGAACGCAACTCGCTACGGCCATGATGAAAGCGCACGAACGATACGCCCTCGGGCCGGCGGCTCGCCAGCCCGTGGATCGGAATACCCGCCAGGCTCAGGCGACGCGCGACCGCGGTTCCGACATACCCCGCCGCCCCGATGATGAGCGTCGCCCCATCCCGAATGCTACCCACCATCGCGCTCGGCGACCCACGGGTTCACCCGCGCCGCCTTGGCGATATAGCCCTCGATCTCGCTGTCGGTGGGTTCGCGATACCCGTCGAACGGAATGCTCCACAGGCTCCACTGCGGGTTGTATCCCATGTTGCGTTCAAGGCCCTGCCCCCAGCGTCGATGAAGCGCATCGAGCTCCGCCGCATCCCACTCGATCGCCTCATCGCCGATCGTGTTACCGCGGGTCTTTGACTCGTAGTGTATCACCTCGATGGCGGAATCGTAGATCACGGTGAACCCCGCTTCGCGCACGCGAAGGCAGAAGTCTATATCGTTGTAGACAACGAAGAAATTGCGCTCGTCGAACCCCTTCATTGCCTCGAATCGGTCACGCCGCACCGCCATGAAGGCCCCCGTCACCGCCGCCGCCGCCCGTGTCGTCGACCATCTGCCGCTGGGGCCTGGATCACTTCGCGGCGCCAGCAGTCCCTCATGCACCGGTCCTTGGCGATCGACGCCCAACACGACGCCGGCATGCTGCACCGTCATGTCCGAATAGAGCAGCTTCGCGCCGACCACCCCAACATCGTCGCGCGACAGCATCACCCGCAGGCGGTCGTCCCACCCTTGCGTCATCATCTCCATGTCGTTGTTCATGAACAGCAGATGGTCGCCATGCGCGAGCCCGGCGGCGATATTGTTGGCGCGCGACCAGTTGAACGGCTCGTCCATCGTCACCATGCGGATCACGCCATCGGCGACCAGACGTTCGAGCAGGTCGGCAGTCTCGGGCAGATGGCTGCGATTATCGACGACGAGGATGTCGAGCGCCCCGGGGTGCTGCGCGGTGGCAAGCAGGCTTTCGATGCACGTCCGTAGCGCGTCCGCCTCGTCCCGGGTGGGGATGACGACGCTGATGACGCGATCGTCCGGGTCCGTCGTCAGCTTGGTCAGCGCCTGCGCGACCGCATAGCCCTGAGCGCAGCTCTCCGCCAGGATGTCGGCCGATACCGGCGCGCGCCCAGCCTCGCGCGCCGCGACGCGGTCGGGGTTCGTGCCCGGCCGCATCGTCGTGTGGAGCACCCGCGGCACATGCGCGATGCCGCCATGTGACGCGGCGGCGAGCGAGAGCGCGCGCCGCCATTCGCCCGCGCCGTGTTCGCCCATCAACGGCAGGAGATGATGTGCGCTCCGGGACAGATCGGCGCGAACCATCAGGCACCTTGGCGGCAGCGGCTGGGCCGCCGCAGAATCAATGTCGAACGCCTCGCGAAGGTAGGCACCGGTATGATAGCGTCCGCCCCCCGGACGGAGCACCGCCTCGTCCTCGTCGACATAGGCACCGACCGCATCGGTCGCGCACGCCGCGTGCAGCAGCCAGGTCAATGCCAGCGGATGCAGCGTACCGTCGCCCGTCAGCGACAAAAGCCAGTCCTCGTCACACTCGACCAGCTCCTCGGGCGGCGACGCGGCGGCAACGAACGTCACCCGATCGTCGACGTTCGAAAAGCTCGCCACCGAATGCTTCGCGATCGCTGGTGTCGCCAAAACGGTGCATCGCCAGTCGCGATGTGTCTGGTCTGCAAGCGACATCAGCGTCGCCCGCATCCGCGCAGGAGACGCATCGCCGCAATCGACGATCACGCGCACCCGCTGGTCGGTCCCGCGCGGCGCATGCGGCGGCCGGATCGGGAAGGTGTTGCGAAACGCGTCCCAGGCGTCGACCGGATAGGCGAGCACCCCAGCCCATGCCCGCACCGCCTCGACGCTGTCGTGGCTCTTGCGAACGACCTGCGCGATCTCGTCCCGCCACGTCGTGCGACCGAAGAAGTTGCGTGGCAAGCGATGCCGGTTGCCGCTGTTGACCAGCTCGATACGCGCGGACTCGATCGACGGATCGAGCGCCAGCGATCGAGCATAGGCTTCTGTCGCGTCGTCACGCCGCCCCTGTAGACGCAGCGAATGACCGAGGTGAAGGAACGCGTCCGCCGCGACGGCGTCACCCCTCGTCGCAGCACGATACGCGACCTCGGCATCGCCATGGCGATCGAGGATCCGCAGCGTATGCCCATGCTGCACCTGATGCCCGTACAGCGTTGGATCGGCGATCAGCAGCTTGCGGTACAGGGCCTCGGCCAGTGCCCAGTCGTGTCGGTCGCGCGCGGCCTCCGCCTGCGCGACGAGCTGGTCGATCACGACGGGGTCGGATCCGGAGTCCGCCGCCGGAGCGGATGTCTTGTCGTCAGCCTGCACAACGCTCGCCTCTCTGCTGGCACGAAGCGCTAGGCCACGTGCCGCTCGATCGCAATCGCGGCGTCGCGATCAGCGCTTCATTGCCTCGATCAGCTTCTTGACGTCCTGGCTCCGTCCTCGCGGCAGGATCAGGATATCGTTGCCCGAGGCGACGACGATGAGGTCACGCACGCCGACCATCGCGATCCGCGCGCCATCGCTTCGGACGAGGCAGTCCTTGATATCGATCGCGATCACTTCCCCGCCGCCGACGCCGCCATGTGCGTTGCCGTCGGCGTCCCGGTCGCTGATCTGGTGAAGCGAGTCCCAGCTGCCGACGTCGTTCCACCCCATGCTGACTGGAACGACCGCCACCTGCGCGGCCTTTTCCATAACCGCATAGTCGATCGAATCGTCGGGTGAACGCGCGAACGACTCGGCGTCGGGATAGACTCGCACGCCGTCGCGACGGGCACCGTCCATCGCGGCACGCGTCGCCTCGACCATCGCTGGCGCATGCTTTTCGAGCGCGGACAGATACGCATCGGCGCGGAACAGGAAGATGCCGGCATTCCAGGCGTACCCGCCATCGCTGAGCATCGCCTCCGCGATGGCGCGCGACGGCTTCTCGATGAAGCGCGCGACGCGGTGAACCCCTTCGGCCACCGCTTCGCCGATCGCGATATAGCCATAGCCGGTTTCGGGCGCCTCGGGATCGATCCCGAACGTGACCAGCCAGCCCTTCTCGACCAGCGGCAACGCCGCCTCGATCGCGGCATGAAACGCCTCGATGTCGGCGATGACATGGTCGGACGGCATCACGAGCAAGGGCGACGACGGATCGGCGCACAGCGCGGCCAGTGCGATCGCGGGAGCGGTATTGCGTCCTGCGGGCTCCAGGATCAGCGCGGCGGCGCTTGCATCTGCCGCGGTCAGCTGCGCCTCCACTTCATCGGCATGGCGCGCATTGGCCACGACGATCGGCGCCGAGAAACGCGTTCCGGCCGCGCGCTTGGCCGTCAGCTGAAGCATCGTCTGTTCCGCGGTCAGCGCAAGCAGCTGCTTGGGGCGTTCGGGCCGCGACATCGGCCACAGACGCGTGCCCGATCCGCCCGAAAGGATGACGGGAACGATGACCGGGTGGCTTGGCATCTGAAACTTTCCTTCGTTCAAAATACGATCACTAGTCGGTGGAAGCGCCGCACGAAATCTAGGCAGCCAAACAATTCCTTACAGGGCGCCGCCACGACGATCCCTGCCTCTGAAGAACCGATTGCGCCAGCCCGTAGGTTGCGACCCTCTGATCGGCTGTTCGGGGGATTTCGACGCCTCTGCAAGCGAACCTTGCATCAGGGCGGCTAGGCGATCGATCCATTCGTCGGGAAACGCCTCGTTCGCGCTGGTCGGCCACCGGACCGGGGTCGTCGCGGCGGCGCCTGATGCGACACGACGGACGGCCGCCTCGACCGCATGCGCTATCGCGATCACGTCCGGTTCGGCGACGATCAGGTCCGCGGAAACCGGTGCCATCCGTGCCGGGGTCTTCGTCATGCAGCTGTTGGTGATGGTCACCAGCCCGGCCGCCGCCATCTCGATCGGAACAAGGCTGGGGTGCGGCGTGTACATCAGCGCCAAGCCGACGTCCGACGACGCCAGCAGACGCCGGTAGCCGTCGGCATCCTGCTTGCCGATCAGCCGCAGGAGACGCCCGTCGCCCAGATCCACGGTGCCGGCCGCGTCCGCGCCGACCCCGACGATGTCCCACCCATCAACCAGCCGCCCCAAGGATGCCACTGCGATACGCAGCGCCTCGACCCCGAACTCGTACATGTTGCGCGCAGCATGCGGTTGCGGGCGGGCATAGAACAGGATCCGCCGCGGACGCCCGGTTGCCCCGGGTAATCTGCGCGGCGCGCGCGTGATCGGGTTGTCGAAGGTTAGCCAAGGGATTGAGGACACCGCTCCGTCCGCGAACTGCCCCACCCGTTCCTTGATGAAATAACTGCGCAGGATCTCGGTCGAATACACCCCCGCGTACGGCAATGCATAGGTTGCCTCCGCGCCGCGATACCAGGTGCCGAGGTTGAACGTGAACGGTTCGTATTCCTGGACCAGATAGGTAAACCGCGACTGGCCAAGCTGCGCCCGGATATCGTCGACGATATGCGCAGACCACCATGTCGTCGCGATCAGGGCATCGTAGGCGTGGAACCCGATAGGGTCCGCCCGGGTGCCGGCGGCCACGATGTCGGCAGCCTCAAACGCGGGGATCAGTTCCGGAAAGGCCTGCCCGACATCGGCGATGGCGCGATAATCAACACAGGGTTCATCCACCAGGATCAGCCGGACGCGATATCCCCGTTCGATCAGACGCGCGACCAGTGACATCTTGCTGTGATATCCACCGAAGAACGTCTTCGGGTTGATCTCGGGCAGGAATAGGTTGATGCGAAAAGCGCACTCGCTCTCCAGCCGTATCGGGATCGGTGCGATCTTCTTTGCGTAGTTCGTGACACTCTCGTCACCCAGCCTGCCGGTGAGTGCAGCGCGGGCGTCGAGAGTGTCGATCGTGTCGTTGGCCACGCGTGTCAGCAAACCGGGCATGGTGCGCAGGCAATGCATCGAGATGATGGTGGCCTCAAGACGATAGTCGATACCGATCGTTGCGGGATCCCCGCCGGCGCGTCGCTTCAGACGACGCCAGATCCGGATCGCGGACGGGATATCGATGCATGCCCCTTCGACGAACCTGCACAGTGCGTTCGCTAAGCCTTGGGCGAGCGGGTCATGCCATATGGGCACCCTATCCAACGCCTCTCGCACCAGAACGAACCTCTGGAGGAGTTCGGGCAGCGCCTCGTCCGCAGCGCGAAGCGCGGCAACGTCGCGTGCGCTCCACCCGGCAGTGTTTGGCCGGCGTGCTGCCGCCCGCAGGCGGTCGCGAATCTCGCGCCACTTGCCGACATGCGTCTCCCGCGATCCCGAGAAGCCCAGCACGTTCTGGCCATGCTGGATGTAATCGTAGAGCGGCTCGGCCACGTATGTGATCGGCCCAAGCGCCGCCGCCAGCACCGCCAGCCACTGGTCGTGATACAGACCGACATAGCGCGGGAACGGCACCATCAGATCAGCCAGCGGGGCGGTGAACGCCGATGCGGCGCCCGTGATCGCGTTGGCAACCGCAAGGGTCAACGGGTCATTGTGATGAGCTTCACGCGAGTCCCAGAACGTCGGTGCGATCACCTCACCGTCCGGACGCACCACCCGCATGTCCGAAAATGCGCAGACCGCGCCATCGTCCAGAGCGGCGGCAAGTCGGGCGACCTTGTCCGGAAACCAGGCGTCGTCCTGATCGGCGAACACGAAAATTCCGGACGTCGCGGGCCGCATCAACAGCGTCCGCTCGAAGTTCTGGACGAACCCCAAATTGGCCGGCGCGCAGGACAGCTCGACCATGCCCGCCAACGCAGTTCCCTTGCCTACCTCGAACGGTGGCGCGACCGATGCATCGTCGGAAACGACCAGCGCAAGTCGACGACTTCCAGCCAGCCTCTGGTCCGCGATCGTCGAAACCTGACGTTCGAACGCACCGGCCGGCGGTTCGTAACTGGCCATCAGGACAGCGATATCGGCATCGACCGCCACAGGCTCTGGTGTCTCCGCCACGCGAAGAGTGACGGACGGCCCGTCGAAAGTTCGCCACACATTGTCTCGCTCGAAGGCGAAGACGACCGGCAAGCGGTACAGGCCGAGCCCCACCTCCGCGAGATCCACCGAGAACCATGCACAATAGCCGGCATTCACCGGCGCTTCGCCGGACAACGACGACAGCGCAATCTCCTCGTGGATCAGCGGTAGCGTTACAAACCCACGCGCGGTTTCGAACGGTGTGTCGCGCAGCCAGATGTCGGCAAGTCTTGCGCCGGGCATCGATGCTGCGCCGCTGATGTGAAACCGACAGCGTTGCCCGGCGAACGCTACGATCTCACCGCCATGCGAAACGGTACGGATCGCCTCGCCGTGCCGCCATACGGCCTCGCTGACTCCGTCATGGTTCGGGGCTGCGTCCGACAGGGTCAGGACCGCATCGCGTGCGTTCGAGTCTCCCACACGCATGGTCGCGTCTGGCAGCGCCCGCGGAAAATAGGGCGCGATCCGCCGCGCCAGATTAGCTGGATCCGCACGTCGACGGTCGAAACGTCCATGGGCGATGAAGTGGGCCAGGGGCTCGAACCCGGGATCGCCCCTCCGGACGATCGCCGCCAGATCGGGATTGGCCGCCAGATAACAGCGCTCGTCATAGAAAGGCGACGCCGCACGCATGTCTGCCGCACGATTACCGTGCAGATAACGTGAGAACGCGTTGGGAAAGGCCGCGCCCTCGGCCGGCGCCGGCGCATGGCGATCATACCAGTCGGCATCGAACACCCTGTTCGGACGCCGCCCCTCCTGCCAGCCGATGATTACATAGTGCCCGAACGGACCGATCCCAAGCTCGCTCGGATCGACGCCGTCGATCGACAGCGCTTCCCCGGACCGATAGAAATCCGCATCGAACTCGGTGCCCGCGGCATGGCCATGCACGGTACCGTCAAATGCCGCCATGTGCTCCAGCGCGGTGCCGAAGACACCCAGGCGCAGCGCTTCGACAGCCCCCGGGGTACGAGCGAGGTAACGAGACGGAACGAAGAACGGATTGGGAGTCAGGCCTCGCGTCTCTCCTCGCGCCACGTAATCAACAATCGCGTCGAGCAGCGAGGCGTCGGCGTGAAGTCCCGCCTGCGCCGCGTACCAGCCGCCATCGAACAGCGGCAACATTTGTGCGCCCTGTTCGCGATCGGTCGCGGCGATGGCGGCAAGACGACTGATAACGTCGTCGGTGCCCCCGCCCAGCGCAGTCCTGTTGATGATCTTCGATGTTGCAACACGTTCAGCATTCGACTCGACTGTCGCAAGGCGCGCCGCGTCTTGACGCGCAGGCCGCTCGGCAGTGAGGCGGATCGAATCGATCGGGTGCTGCACCGCGGTCGCATTACGCGTCAAGCTGAGCACGATGGACGAACTGGGCGCATCGATCCGGATCGGGTCGCCGATCGATACGGCGACCGCCCGCGGTACTCCATCGACGTCAAGGAAGGTCAAATAAGCCCGCCCCGCGTTTCGCGCCTCCACGCTCAGCCATATGCTCGCCACACAATGGAGTGTCGGGTCAAGCGCGAGGTGAACCATTAATTCGGCGCCGTCCGGAGATTGGTCCAATACGGTCTGCCGCGCCCCCGAAACCCGAGCGTCGATTGCCATCGCGGCACACAACAGCGGAGTGCGTTGACCCGCCGCAAAAGCCGCGCTGCGAGCAATCCGATGCCATCCCCAATCGTCGGGATTTCCCAGCATCTCGAGGACGTGGGGATCGCTAAGGAACGCTGCGAGCAGGCTCAACCAGTCGCGCGAACGCGATACGGCCTCCCGCCCGGCGTCGCTCATCCGCACGAAACCCGCGAGCCATTCGGCCGTCTTCCCCGAAAACACGTCGCGGAAGCGCGCGGGCGTGGTGCCGTGCTCGATCAGCGGACGGGCAACCCCGTCGCGGAATTCGGTGGATCGTAGCAGATTGCGAACGACATCGTCCGGTGACAGCGCGAGCCATCCGGTGCCGTCCCATCCGCGCTCGACTGGGCGACCGAGGAACACGGTGTATGCAGCCATCACATCGTCGAGGGTCAATGGACGGGGCCTTGCTGGAATAGGACGATCAGGTGAAATTTCACGACCTTGTGCTCCGGTTCACGATCTTGGCCGCAACGACAGCATTGACTTGAAATTCTGCGATCGGGATAGTCGCTCCGTCGCGACAGGGGAAGGACCCGAGCCAGATAGAACGGCCAGCGCGCCTCGACAATTTGCTTTCGGACGCGGGCCCTTATGATGATCGACAACACCTCTTCCGATCGTCAGGGCGGCGATATCGGCCTCGCCGCCGTCGCCGGCATTGCCGGATGGAAACGAACCGCGATCAGGAATTTCGTACGCGAAGGGCTGGGCATGAACGACGTGCCGGTCGAATCGGGCTGGCGCAGACCCCTCGCGGTCGCGAAGCGCAGCGGCGGGGCGGTTGCGGTCTGGCCGTCCCGCGTCCCCGCCGACTTCGAGTCCATTGCAGTGGGCGAAGGGGTCGAAGTCTGGCGCATCGAGGATGGCTTCATCCGATCGGTAGGTTTGGGTAGCGACTGCACGCCGCCGTCCTCGATCGTCATCGACAAACAGGGCATGTATTATGATGCGACCCGTCCCAGCGATCTTGAAACACTGATCGAGAATGGCGGTTTTGCACCCTCCCTCTTGGAACGCGCGGAACGGCTGTGCGTGAGACTCGTTCGCGATGGTATCAGCAAGTACGCGGTCGGCGGGCAGACCGCTGTTTTCTCCGACGATGGCCGACGCAGGGTTCTTGTTGTCGGCCAGGTCGAGGACGATCTCTCGGTGCTGAAATCGGGGCAAGGGGTCGAGGGCAACCTGGATCTGCTGCGGCGCGCGCGCGCCGCAGAACCAGATGCCATGCTGATCTTTCGACCGCATCCGGACGTCGATCAGGGGCACCGTTGCGGCCGCATCGCCGATGACGTGGCCCGCCGATATGCCGACAGGGTCGTGCGCGACGGAACGATGGCGGGTTTGATAGACACTGTCCACGCGGTTCATGTGCTCACGTCGCTTGCCGGTTTCGAAGCCCTGATGCGGGGCAAGTCGGTGACGACGCACGGCCTTCCCTTCTACGCCGGGTGGAGCCTCACCCGCGATTTGGCAGGGCCGGTCGCGCGACGGACGCGCCACGCCACGCTTGCCGAACTGGTCGCCGCGACGTTAATCCTGTATCCACTTTACCTCGATCCGATAACGGGATCAGCTTGCAGTCCGGAAACCTTGATCGATCGATTCACATCACCCGATTATCGCCCACCCTTGACCAACGTCATGCGGTTCCGGCGCTGGCAGGGGGCGGTCAATCGTTACATTCGCCAGCTAACCAGTTGATCGACGAGCCGTTGTGTTTAGCCACGAGTGCAGAATAATCGTGCTGAACCATATCTTCCGGCAATTTGTAACCCTTGCCTGCCGCGCGCCGCCGACGCATGCAGGTGCGACCGAGCCGATCGAACTGGCACGGTTGAGGGACGAGGCGATGGGCGCGTGACGGTCTGAGTATGGTGACATCACAAGTCTTTGCGTTCCTGCAGGGTCCTCATGGGGCGTTCTTTCGGATGCTGGGCGAGCGCCTGTGGAAGCTCGGTCACGACATCCAGCGCATCAACCTGAACGGCGGCGACCGGCATGACTGGGGCACTGCTGCGACCGACTATCACGGCTCGCTGGTCGACTGGCCCGAGTTCTTCGGGCGATTCGTCCATCGGCACGGCATCACGGATGTGGTCCTCTACGGAGATTGCCGCCCGCATCACCGGTCGGCGCATATCGTGGCGTCGATGCGGGGGGTGCGGGTGTGGGTTTTCGAGGAGGGGTATATACGGCCGGATTTCATGACTCTCGAACAGGGGGGCGTGAACGGCCACTCCGCGCTGTCGTCCGATCCCGCGTGGTATCTGGCGCAGGTGCGGCGCCTGTCGCCACCGGCGACGCTCCCGCAGGTGCCGAGCGATTTCGCCAGCCGTGTCCGGACCACGATCGTCTATTACCTCCAGTCCCAGATCCATCAGTGGCGCTTCCCCGGCTACCGGACGCATCGCACCGAGCCGGCCTATGCGGAGGCCTGGGCGTATCTGTGGCGCTATCTGGAGCGCGGACGGCGACAGCGGCGGATCGCGGACCAGCTCGATCATTTCGAGGCGGTGGGCCGCGGACGGCACTTCGTGCTGCCGCTTCAGCTGAACTCCGATTATCAGCTACGCGTCCATTCGCACTATCCGGGCATGTCCTCCGCGACATTCTCGACGATCGAGAGCTTCGCGCGCGCTGCGCCGCCCGACAGCGTACTGGTGGTGAAACAGCATCCCCTCGACACCGGCGTGATCGACTGGCGGCGGATCGTGCGCGGCCAGGCGGATGCGCACGGCGTCGGCGATCGCGTGCTCTACCTGGAGGGCGGTGACATCGCCGCCATCATCGACGGCGCACTGGGGGTGGTCACTATCAACAGCACGGTCGGGACGCTTTCGCTGGACGCCGGCATCCCGACTTACGTGCTGGGCAAGGCGGTCTACGGCATTACCGGCATCGTCCACACCGGATCGCTCGACGGGTTCTGGCGCGCGCCCGCCGCGCCGGACCCGGCGCTGTGGGATGCGTTCAAGCTGGTCCTGCGTGATCGCTGCCTGGTGCATGGCGGGCTGAGCAGCGCGGCCGGGCTCGACCTTCTGATCACCGGATCCGCCGCGCGGCTGACCGCGGCGACGCGCAACGTGATCGAGCTGTCGGCGGCCGCCGAGTGAGCGAAGCCCGCGACGACGATCCCGAAATCGTCCTCAGCCTGTCGCGACTGCTGTCGCGCGTGCTGGTCAACCAGCCGAGTGGCGTCGACCGCGTCGAACTGGCGTATGCGCGTGAGCTGATGCGGCAGCTTCCGGGCAAACTGCGATTTTCCGCGTGGAACCCGATGTTTAAGCGCTATGGCCGGCTCTCGACGCGGTGGGCAATCCGCTACGTTAATCGGCTCGAGGCGCGCTGGGCGCGCGGAACGCGACGCAGCAGGACGCGCCGCAACATCGACGCGTTCTGGTGGATGGTGATGCTGTTCCCGCTGCCGGTGCCACGCAAGGCGCGCGGGCAACGCCGCACGCTGCTGCAACCCTCGCCGGATCAACTCGATCGACCCGCGCTGATGGCGCGCATCGTGGCGCGCGAAGGCGGCGCGTTCGTGGCGATGGTGCATGATCTGATCCCGATCGAATATCCCGAATATGCCCGACCCGGCGGCGAGGCGTTGCACCGCGTTCGCATCTCGACCCTGGCCCGGCTCGCCGACGGGCTGGTCACGAACTCTCACGCCACCGCCGTGGCGCTGGCACCGCTGATGGCGGGCGCGCACGGTCCGCTAATCCAGGTTGCTCCGCTGGGCACGCACCGCGCGGAGGCCAGCGCGTCACCGCCGGCCATCCCCGACGAGCCGTATTTCATATGCCTCGGCACCATCGAGCCGCGAAAAAATCACCTTCTGCTCCTGAACGTCTGGCGTCACTTGGCGACCCAAGGCGGGCGGGCACCGCAACTGCTGGTGATTGGCAAGCGCGGCTGGGAGAACGAGAACATCGTCGACATGCTGGAGCGCTGTCCCGCGGTCGTGGAGCGGGTGGACGAACTGAACGACATGGCCGACGCGGATGTGGCCGTCCTACTGCGCTCGGCACGCGCGCTGCTGATGCCGTCGTTCGCCGAAGGCTTCGGCATGCCGGTGGCGGAGGCGCTGGCGATGGGAACCCCCGTCATCTGCAGCGACCTGCCCGCGTTGCGTGAGGCGGGTGGCGATGCCGCGGAATATCTCGATCCGCTCGACGGACCGGCGTGGCGTTCCGCCATCCTCGACTATGCCGCCCCGGGCTCGCCGCGGCGAGCACAGGCGCGTGCGCGCATCGCTGCGTGGCAGGCGCCGGACTGGGTTGGACATATCCACCTCGTCCGCAACCTTGTGCGTACCGTGGGACGCTAATATAAGCGTCGCCTCATGGTCTTGCGGCCTAGCGTCGAACGATCGATTACCAAGCTCAGGAGTTCGGGATGATGCACGGGACCATCACGTCTCCGCGGCAGGAAAATACCGAGGTCGTCGCAACCTCCCGGAGGCTGCGCGACCTCGCGGTACGCTGGCGCGGTGTCGTCGTCGTCGTGATCCTGCCGACGCTTTTCGTAGCCGCCTATTATCTCCTGTTCGCGTCGAACCAGTATATCTCGGAGGCGCATTTCCTCGTCCGCTCGAACGCACAGGCGGCCGTCGCGCCGACCGGGCTTGGCGCGGTGTTGAGCCAGGCGGTGGGCGGCACCACGACCGCGACCGAAACGCGCAGCGTGTCCGACTATCTCGATTCGCACGATGCGGTGGCGACGCTGCGGCGCGACGTCGGGATGGTCGACATCTTCCGCCGGCCCGAGGCGGATGTGCTGAGCAAGCTGAACTACGACAATCCCACCCCCGAAGCGCTGCTGAAATACTACCGCAAGCAGGTGAAGATCGCGATCCCGGGGGAGGATGGCATCGTCACGATGACGGTGCGGACGTTCCGGCCGGACGATTCGCTGACCGTCGCGCGCGCACTCCTCGATCTGGGTGAGAAGCGCGTGAACCAGCTCAATCGCCGCGCCTATGAGGATTCGCTCCGGGAATCGCGTCGCCTGCTCGCCGACAGCGAATCCCAGCTGGCCCAGGCAGAACGCCAGGTGACCGCGTTCCGGCAGGGCCGTCGCGACATCGATCCGCAGGGCACCGGCGAAGCGCAGACCACGCTGGTGACCACGTTGCGCGGGCAGCTGGCGCAGGCGCGCGCGCAGCTTTCCAGCATGAACATCTCGCAGACAGCGCCGCAGGTGGTCGCGCTGCGCAACCGCGTCACCTCGCTCGAGACGCAGGTCGCGCGCGAGGATGCCCGGTTGACCTCGGGCACGTCGTCGATCGCCTCCGGCTTGGGTGAATATCAGGGGCTGCTGCTGCGTCAGAAGTTTGCCGCGACCCGCTACGAGACGGCAGCCGCCGCGCTCGAGAAATCGCGCGAGGAGGCACGGCGCCAGCAACTGTTCATCGTTCGCGTCGTCGAGCCCAACCTGCCGGTCAAGTCGCTCTATCCCAAGCCGTTCAAGACGATCCTGACCGTGTTCGGTGCGCTTCTGGTGCTGTACACGCTTGGCTGGCTGATCGCGGCGGGCATGCGCGAGCACGCGAACTAAAGGCATCTTGGTCACATGGCATTGTCGCTTGCCGGTTGGGGCCGGAAACTCGGGCTCATCGCATACAAGTCCAACGGGATCCGCGTCGGCGCCGTGGCGCACGCGCTGATCGCGGCCGGCAATGCGGCGCGCGACGACCGGGACTGGCCACGGGCGGTCGATCGCTTTTCCAGGGCGCTCGAACTGGAGCCCGATCTTCGTCACGTCTGGATCCAGTACGGCCACGCCCAGAAGGAGATGGGCAACGCCGCGGGCGCCGCGGCGGCCTATGCCCGCGCCGAGGCGCTGGGCGACGCGGATGGCGACGCGGCCTTCAATCTGGGCCGGCTGTCGCGGATGAACGGTGACCGGCGCGCCGCGCGCCGCCATCTGCTGCGGGCAGTACAGAGCAATCCGCGCCATGCCGACGCGTTCGGCGAGTTCCGCGCGATGATCGACCGCAAGGCGGGCATCGACGAGGAGACGATGCGGATGGTGATAGGCGCGGCGCGGGTGCCGGCCCCTCCCCCACCGCCGCCGATCGGCGCGTCCATCGACCGCCTTCTTGCCGGGGCCGAGGCGCTGTCACCCGAGGAGCGCGGAAAGCTGGAGGCGGCACGCGCGCTGCTGGAGACGCTGGAACAGGGGAATGACGTGACGTCGCAGGAAACGAGCCTCCATGGTCGCGACGGACGCGTACCGGAGGGTGTCGCGATCGTCTTCGACGCGTCCGATCTGATCTCCTATTTTCGCAATGCTCGGCTGCCGACCGGGATCCAGCGCGTTCAGATCGAGACGATCGGCAACGCGCTGATGCGGGGCAGCCGCCCGCCGGTCCAGATCTGCTGCTTCACCGAGGGCGACGACGACTGGGTCGAGATCCCGGCCGAGAACTTCCTCGAACTGCGCGCCTTGTCCGTCGTCAGCGGGGACCGCACCGCGCCGGACTGGCTGGCCGCCTTGAACCGGCTCTACCTTCATCTCAGCGTCTCGCCGCCGTTCGAGTTTCCCGAGGGCGCGTGCCTCGTGAACCTGGGCACTTCGTGGTGGCTCCAGAATTATTTCCTGTACGTCCGCGAGGCGAAGCGGACCAGGAAGATCCGCTACGTGCCGTTCGTGCACGACCTGATCCCGGTGATGACGCCGCAGCACTGTGTGAAGGAACTGACGCAGGATTTCATCACATGGGCGCTAGGCGTGTTCCAGCATGCCGATTTCTTCCTGGCGAACTCGGCGTCGACCAAGCGGGATCTCATCAAGGTCGCCGATATGCTCGGCCATACGGTCGCACCGGACGACGTCGCGGTGATCCCCCTCGACGCCGATTTCCGACGAACCGCGGAAACGCCGCTGGCGCCGGACTATCTGTCGCGCTGGTATCTGAAGCCCGGCGAGTTCGTCCTGTTCGTCTCGACCATCGAATCGCGCAAGAACCATGCGCTGGCCTTCGACGCCTGGGCGAACCTGACGCGCACCCATGGTGCCGACACGGTGCCCAAGCTGGTATGTGTCGGGAACCGCGGCTGGCTGAACGATCAGGTCTATCAGCGGCTGGAGGACAGTACCCTGCTGCGCCAGCGCGTCGTGATGCTGTCCCAGCTGTCGGACGAGGAACTGGCACTGCTGTACCGCGAGTGCCTCTTCACGCTCTATCCCAGCACGTATGAAGGCTGGGGACTGCCGGTCACCGAGTCGCTGTGCTACGGCAAGGTTCCGCTGCTGGCAGACTCGTCGTCGCTGCCCGAGGCGGGCGGCCGCTTTGCGGAGTATTTTCGCAACGACGACCTTGCCTCGCTGGAGGCGGGACTGCGCAAGCTGATCCTCGATTCGACGCACCGCGAAGCGCGCGAACGGGACATCGCCGAGGGGTTCGAGCCACGCCGGTGGATCGACATCGCCGACCAGATCGAGAGCTCGATCGTGGCGTTCGGCAAACGTGCAGCCCCGGTCGACACGACCGCACCGGCGGTGGTTCCCGGCGCGTATCATCCGATCCAGCGCAACTTCGAACGACGGATCTGGCGTGGCATGGCCGCAGGCGAAATCTATCGCGGCGACACCGGATGGTGGTGGCCCGATGCGTGGGGATGCTGGACGAAGCCGCGAGGCGGCACGCTTCGCTTCTCGATACCGGGCGACGGATACCGCTTCCGCGCGTATCTCAAGCTGGTCGCGCCCGACGACGGGGTCACCCAGTTCGAGCTGTATGTCGAGCAGGGCGAGGCCTTGCGCACCGGAACGCTCGCAGCCGGCGCCGCGCGCTGGATCGCGCTGGATCTGGTGCGTCCGCGCGGGGCGCCGGCGGAGTTCGCGATCCGCATCAAGGGCAGCCACGCGCTCGCCCTGTCCGACCGGACCGACGGGCTTGACCAGCGCGAGATCGCATTGGGCGTCGCCGGGTTCTTCGCATGCGCGGCGGATGACTACATGTACCGCGCCGAGATCGCGGAGGCGATTGCGTTGAACGATGAGATGGCGACCGCGTTCAACCGCGAAGGCGCTGGACCGGTCGATATCGGACCAGTCGCTGCCATGCCGCCTGCCGCGTCCCCGGCGCGCTAGAATCGAGACCTCAATGCTGACCCGTGACCAGGTTACCCTGTCCTACGAACTCGTGCTCAGCCGCCCGCCCGAAAGCGAGGTCGTGATCGAGGGGCATATGGAGGCCAGTTCGGTCCGCGATCTCGTCGCCGCGATGATGGCATCCGACGAGTATCTGCGGGTGCGAGTTCCCGAGCGCGCCGAAAACGACCGGATCGGGCCCAGCGATCGGGAAGTCGAACTGGCCGCGGTGCTGCTAACCGGCGAACTACCGTCCGAGGAGCTTCGCGAAACAGCCGCGCGCGCGTTGTCGCATCGGTCGTGGCTTATGCGAATGCTCGAGAACCGGACCGGGGTGGCGAGCGTCCAGTCGGTGTTGCCGCGCACGAACGATCGTCGTCGACGCCGGCTGGGAACCCTCGAACGCCACCGCGAGAGCGAGTATCTCGCCCCACGCGACCTTGGCGTGTCGGACCTCGATCCCACGCACGTCATCCTGATCGGCGGTTGCGTGTTCGACAAGTGGGGCGAGGTGTTGAGTACGCGGCACACCGGCGTCGCGGTGGACCGTGTCCTGATCAATAATACCGCGACATTGCCGCGCGCCGAGCCCGGCTATCTAGAGAGTTGCGATTTCCAGCTGATCCAAGTGCCGCTTCGGTCGATCCTGCCCGAAGGCGACTATATGCGCCTAGCCTATGATGATGTGGTCGCGCATCAGGCGCTGTTCGACACATGCGTCGGGCGGTTGTCGCTGTTCCTCGACGAGGCCAGCGCGTGGAGCGGCGAGGTCATCACCTTCGTGATGAATTATCAGCGCCCGCAGGCATCGATGATCGGTCGGTTCGCGCCGCGATACGATCTGCACAACCCGGTCTATTTCATCGAAGAGCTGAACCGTGCCCTCGATGACATGATCCGCGCCCGCGCGAACTGCCACCTGCTCGATCTCGATCATATCGCCGGGACGTTCGGACGCCGGCTGGTTCAGGATGATGCCGTATGGCTATTCAACCATGGCGGGACGATCAGCGATTTCGATGCGGATCTCGATCGCGAGCGGATGGAGCCCGTGCCGGCGCTGTCTGAACACCATCACTATGATATCGCAGGGTTCATAGACATGGTCTGGGGCGAGGCTGCGGCGATGTGGCGAACGCTTCGCGGGGTCGATGCGGTCAAGATGGTCTGCGTCGATCTCGACGATACCTTGTGGCGCGGAATCGCGGCGGAACGCACCGAGTTCGATGGCAGCCTTGTCGAGGGCTGGCCGCTGGGGATGGTCGAGGCGCTTTCGTACCTGAAGAAGCGCGGGATCATCCTGACGATCGTCAGCAAGAACGATCCCGACCGCATCGCACACCTCTGGGGAATGCAGATCGGCTCGCGCTTCAGTCTCAACGATTTCGCGCTGCGAAAGGTTGGCTGGACGCCCAAGGCGGACACGATCCGCGAGGCGATCGCCGAGGCGAACATCCTTCCCGAATCCGTCCTGTTCGTGGACGACAATCCGATCGAGCGTGCCTCGGTCGAAGCGGCGATCTCCGGTATCCGTACCCTTGGCCCCTCCCATTATTACTGGCGTCGGATCCTGCTTTGGAGTTCGGAGACGCAAGTTCCGACGATCACCGCCGAATCGGCGAACCGCAATGCGATGATCGGCGCGCAGGTCGCCCGCGACACCGCCAGGACCACCCTGTCCCGCGCCGTGTTCCTCGGCTCGCTGGGGCTGAAGGTTGCGACGCATGCGATCCGCTCGACCGACGATCCGCGGTTCGCGCGCGCGTTCGAACTGGTCAACAAGACGAACCAGTTCAACACGACTGGCCGGCGATGGTCGCTGGCCGAGGCGACCGGATATCTGGCAGACAGCGGGATCTGGTTCGCTGTCGAGGCAAAGGATTCGTTTGTCGGCTACGGGCTGATTGCCGTCGTGCTGGTAGCCGACACGGTGATCGACCAGTTCGTGATGAGCTGTCGCGTGGTCGGGCTGGAAGTGGAGATCGCCGCGCTGGCGATGATCGGCGACATGCTCGGCGACACCGCCGACGCGATCTGGCGCGCGGCCGCTGCCGAAACCGCAGCGAACCGCCTGTCACGCGACCTGTTCGAGCGGATCGGCTGGACGAAGGACGGCGACGACTGGCACGGAAGCGGCTGGCCGGCCATGCCGGGGCACATCAACGCGCAGGCGTGACGGGAACCGCTGCCGCGGATACCGCGGCAGCGGTTGACGAGATCGTCAGCGAAACTCGAAGATGCCGCCGACGACCCAGAAGATGATCACGATCACCAGCGACACGCCGATCCCCGTCGCGATCGTACGCAGGCCGAATTCGCGACCGGAGGCGTCGGCCTTGAGCTGATCGAGCTGCGCCAGCGCGGTTCGTACGTTGCCGGTCGGCTGCGTCGCCCCCTGATTAAGCGCGATGATGGCGCGGAGCGCGCGGGTTTCGCTCTGCGCGAATTCGACGACCGACGGATCGTAGCGTGCCGCGGTCGCATAGGACTCCACCGCCCCCGCCAAGTCCCCGACCATCTCCTGCAGATAGGCTTGGAACGCCATCCAGTGCGCGTGCGGCGGCATCTGCCGGATCGCCTCCTCGATATAGGGAAGCGCCGCCGCTGGGCGGCGGGCGTCGGCGAGATACCGGCCGTAGGACAACAACGTGTCGATCCCCCGGCGTCGCTCGAGGCTCATCTCGAAGAGGCGTTCCGCGACCTCGGTATGGCCGTGCCGCACGCAGGCCAGCGCCATCGCCTTCAGATAGATCGCGGAGCGCCGACGCACGCCCTTGATCGTCAGATGGCTCGGATACCCCTGCCCGCTCAGTGCATCGAGAACATAGTCGGCGAGCAGCCCGACCTCGACCAGCATCGTCGTCACCGGGGAATCGGCATAGGGGATCGCGTTGAGCGCTATATCCGGCCGCGCCTCGACGAACAGCGCGACATGGCGCTTGTCGAGGGTGTGCGGATCATGGGCGATCCCGAGCGCGGCATCACTTTCGGCCAACGCCTGATCCATCGGACGGTGATGCCAGTCGTGGCGTGCCGGCAGCGCCCAGCGATCCTCCCAAGGCACGGTGTCCGCCGTCATCGCAAACACCGGAGAGAAGGCCAGCACGCGCGTCGCCCCGATCGCGGCCGCGAAGTACAAGGCGGCATAGCCCCCGATATCGGAGCCGACCGAAAAGCGTTCGCGATAATCCGCCAGCGCGCCGATCCGGGCTGCCATCGCTACTTCGCTGAGATCCTGATACCAGCGGTTCTCGCGCGGCCGCACCGCCAGGACGTCGAACCCGGCGTCCAAGAGCGCGGCCTGCGCGGTCAGCGGTTCCCGCAGATCGAAAGCGCCGGCGGATGCGAAGATCACCACCAGCCGGTCCGCAGGAACATCGCCAGCGAAGAGTTCGAACGCGGTGCCGCCCTCGTCCTCGAGAAAGCGTCCCGCGATCGCGGCGCTGCGCACCGACGGCGCGGCGTCTGGAAGCATCGTGTCAGCCATTGCGGGTCGCCATCGATCGTTGATTGTCCTCGTGCACTGAAATCGCTTCCTCAATGGTGTCGTAGAAGGTCAGTTGCCCGGAGTTGAGCACCGCACCGCGCTTGCAATAGGCCTCGAGCGTGCCGGTTGCGTGACTGACCATAATGAGGGTCGCGTTCGCGCGACGATGCTGCAACGCTTCCTCCGCGCGCGCTTGGAACCTGACATCGCCCGCGCTCGTGATCTCGTCGATCAGATAGCAATCGAAATCGATCGCGAGCGAAACCGCGAACGCCAAGCGCGCGTGCATGCCGGCGGAATAGGTGTGGACTGGCTGGGTCAGGAACGGTCCGAGCTCTGCGAAGCGCTCGACGAAATCGAGCAGTTCCTGCTCGTCACGGTCGTAGATCCGCGCGATGAAGCGTGCATTGTCCGATCCGGTCAGGCTCGCCTGGAACGCACTGGCATAGCCGAGCGGCCACGACACCGACATCGACCGCCGGATCTTGCCGACGGTCGGTTGCTCGACCCCGGAGATCAGCCGCATCAGGGTCGATTTGCCGGCCCCGTTCGCGCCGCATATGCCCAGGCTCTCGCCCGGCATGATCTGGAAGTTGAGGTCCCGCAGCACCAGCTTGCGGAAGGCGCGGACCTTGTATTCCTTCCAGACCCCTTCGAATTCGATCATCCGGGTCTTACCATATCCATTGCCGATGTTCCTGGAGTGGCGCATTGGCCCGGTCCGAACAACGCGGTATCGTATCCGCCAGCGTATGAACAGCCGTGGTGTAAAGGTGCAAGACATGTCTGGAGCGGGGGGTCCAACCACCGGGCCGGACGAGGACGGAAGCGGCGACGGCGATCCGCAACCGGCGCCGCCCGAGCTGCCGCCGTTCGCGCTCGCAGCTAGGGCGGACGATCCGATGCGGGTGTGTATCGATGCGCGCATGCTCGGTGCGGACGGGACGGGCGTCGCGCGCTATGCACGAACCCTGGTCCAGGCTTTGGAGGAAGCGGGGGTCCGGCCGCTCCTGCTCCACGCCGATCTCGACGGGACCAGCCGGATCAAGCGCTGGTTCGCCTCGACGCGTATACGCGAGCGCATCGCGCAGACGCGCGAGGGCTGCGTGCTGACCTCGGCAGACCGGTCGATCGCCGCGCGTGACGTGTTCCGGGAAGCACAGATCCATTTCAACCTCTACGGTCGATTGCTGCCGGTCCGGTGTGACGGACCGCCCGGCGTGATGCACTGGACCTACCCCGTCCCCGTCGTGATGGCGGGATGGCGCAACGTGTATACGGTCCATGACGTCATCCCGCTGGCCGACCGCTCGCTCTCGCCGATTCGCGGCACCCGCCATCGTCGCCTGCTTCACCGGATCGCCGCGCGCGCCGACCGCTTGCTGACGGTATCGGAAGCGGCGCGCACGGAGATCGTGGCGACATTGCGGTGCGATCCTGACTTCGTAGTAAACACGTCCCAGGCCGTATCGATACCGGGCGAGGAAGCCGAAGTGCCCGAAGTCGGCGACACGCGCGACTATTTCCTGTTCTGCGGATCCATCGAGCCACGCAAGAATCTCGCCCGGCTGGCCGAGGCCTATCGACAGAGCGGGGTCACGCGTCCGCTCGTCATCGTCGGCCCGGATGGCTGGCGGGCGGAGTCGGTTCGCCGGATGCTGGCGCACGACACGATCACCGTCCTTCCCTACCAGCCGCGAGAGCGATTGGCGGGGCTGATGAAGCATGCGCGCGCGCTGTTGTTTCCCAGCCTGTCCGAAGGCTTCGGACTGCCCGTCGCCGAGGCCATGACGCTGGGAACCCCGGTGATGACTTCGGCGGGCGGTGCGACCGCGGAGGTCGCGGGGGAAGCCGCCCTGCTGGTGGACCCGTACGACATCGACGCGATGGCAGCGTGCATCCGGCGACTGGATGAAGACGATGCGCTGTGCGATAGGTTGGGCACGGCCGGGCTTCGGCGATCGTTGGAGTTCCGCACCCTGCCCTACGCCCAGCGCCTGATCGCCCTGTATGCCGCAGTGCTTGGACGCACCCCGGAATGACCATGTCCTCATCGCTGCGGATCGGGGTCGACGGCTATAATCTGGCGCTCCCGGGCGGAACGGGGGTCGCGACCTACGCCCGCGGCGTCTGTGACGATATCGTGGGATCAGGCTGGGGGCTCGACCTCGTCTACGGGGTGGACGTGACCGAGAAGGTGCCCGCCGCCAATCGCGAGACGTTGTTCTACGGACGGCTGAGCGATCCGCCGATGCCACCGCGCACCACCATGAAGGCCAGGATGCGGCGGTTCCTGACGCTGCCGGGCGCGCGTGATCTTGTCGAGATCGAACGGCGGGGCCGGGTGATCGCGCCCGAACTCGCGGAGCGGGTGCCCGCGTCCGATCGCCTGTTCACCGCGCGGTCTCTGTTCACGATTTCGGCGACATATTTCCGTCGCTACGGCCGATTTCTGCCGGTCCGGATGCCTGCCCCCCCGGCGGTGATGCACTGGACCTATCCGGTGCCGGTCCGGCTGGAGGGCGCGGCCAACATCTACACCGTCCATGATCTGGTGCCGCTGCGGCTTCCCCATACCAGCTTGGAGGACAAGGCGTATCACGAACGCATGCTGCGTCGATGCCTGGTCGAAGGCGCGCTGCTCGCGACCGTGTCTGAGACGTCGCGGCGCGACCTGATCGACTGGATCGATGCACCGGCGGACCGTGTGGTCAACACCTATCAGCGGGTAGACGCGGGTGAGGCATCGGTGTGGGACGACGCCACGCTCGACCGGTGGCTGTCCCGCCTGTTCGACCTGCGACGGGACGGCTATCTGTTGTTCTTCGGCGCGATCGAACCCAAGAAGAATGTCGGCCGACTGATCGAGGCATATCTCCAGTCGGGTATCGAGACGCCGCTGGTGATCGTGGGCCGCGAGGGCTGGCACGCCGATTGCGAACTGGCACTGCTAGCGGGCGCGCACGGCACCCAGTTGAGCGGGACACGATCGATCCGGCGGATCGACTATCTGCCCCGAGCCATGCTGATGCGGCTGGTCGCGGGTGCGCGGACGGTGGTCTTTCCGTCGATCTACGAAGGGTTCGGGCTGCCGGCCGCGGAGGCGATGGCGCTGGGCGTGCCGGTGCTGACGTCGAACGCGGGCGCCAGCCCCGAGATCGCCGGCGACACCGCAATCACCGTCGACCCCTATGACGTCGCCGCGATCGCCGATGGCCTGGCGATGCTGGACAGCGACACAGATCTCAGGGCGCGGCTCGGACAGGCCGGACGGGTCGGGATGCGGCGCTTCTCGGCCGAGGCGCACCGGCGCGCACTGGCGGAAATTTACAAGCGTGCCGCGCCCGGCGCATTCCACTGGTCAAACCCCGCCACAGGCGTGTAGATGACGGCCGTATTTCCATCGAGTATCTTATGAATCATCGCACGCGCTCCTCGGTTCTCGTGACAGCCCCGGTTGCGACGATCGCGCTCGTGCTGGCGGGCTGTGCTTCGCTTCCCTCCAGCGGCCCGACGACCAACGACGTCCTGAAGGAAGAGCGCGACGCTGCGAGCCAGCTCGGCTTCAGGATCGTCAATCTGACCGCGCAGGACATCCCCGCGGTCAGCCAGCCGGCGACACTCGACACCGCGTCGCTGCGCGCGCTCGCGCGGACCGGCCGGGTCGATCAGGTGGGGCCCGGCGATGTCCTGTCGATCTCCATCTTCGAGGTCGGGACGACGCTGTTCGGCAGCGGGACGACGACGCTGGGCGGCTCGGGCACCACCCCGTCCGTCACCAGCTTCGATCCGTCCGCCCGCTCGCAGGCGCTGCCCGGTGTCGTGGTGAACGAGAACGGGCAGATCAAGCTGCCCTATGTTGGCGTGCTCAACGTGTCGGGCAAGACGACGGCCGAGATCGGGCGGATGATCGAACGCGGGCTGGCCGGCAAGTCGCAGATGCCGCAGGTGCTGGTCGAACTCCGCAACAACATCACCAACACCGTGCTGGTCAGTGGCGCGGTCGCTCGGCCGGGTCGCCAGCAGTTGACGCTGGGGCGCGAACGATTGCTCGATGCCGTCGCGGCGGCGGGCGGGACCGGAACGCAGGATGGCCCGCAAAGCACGCTCGTCCGCTTCACCCGCGGAGGGCAGACCGCCGAGGTCTATCTCGAGGCGATCGACAGCGGGTCGGCGGGCGATCTGATCCTGTTGCCTGGAGACCGCATCGACCTGTTGCGGCGCCCGCGGACCTATTCGGTGTTCGGCGCGGTCGATCGCGTCCAGCAGTTCGCATTCGACAGCCGGTATCTGACGCTGGATGAGGCCATCGCCCGCGCCGGCGGGCCGTCCGATGTCCGGGCCGATCCGTCGGCCGTCTTCGTGTTTCGCAACGCGGGCACGGCAGCGGCGGGGGCAACCGCGCCGATGCCGGCACCGACCATCTACCGGCTGGATATGTCGAAGCCGTCGAGCTTCTTTCTGGCCCAGCGGTTCCAGATGCGGGACAAGGACGTCATCTATGTCGCGAATGCGCGATTTACCCAGACGCGCAAACTCGTAGAGATCGTGAACCTGCTGTTCTCGCCGATCTATACCGCCCGCGTGGTCGCGCAGTAACCGCAACCCTAGAGAGGACCTTCTGCCCGATCGACCGGAAACCGGCGAACCGAGCGGAACCATGCCGGAATTGCAAGGAAGTTGACTTGCGACGGTGTGACGCACTTGCGAATGACCGTTCCCGGCGATGTTCGCACGACGTTCGATTGACGCAGTTGAGGTATGCTTATGGTGGATCGCGAATTGCAGGATCAGGTCGCGGTTTTGGTCGACCGCGATTGGTATCGCCTGACCCAGATGACCGATGTGCCGCCGAATATCGATGCGCTGGATCATTTTCTGAACACCGGCTGGCGCAAGGGGCTCGACCCGTCGCCTTTGTTCAGTCGAGAATGGTATCTTTCGGTATATCCGGATGTGCGAGCAGCCGGGGTCGATCCACTTCAGCATTACTTGCGGCACGGCCAGTGGGAACGTCGTGATCCCGCACCGGTCTTCGATACCGACTGGTATCTGGAGCGGCATGCCTATGCCCTGCCGAACGGGGTCAGCCCGCTGATCGAATATCTGGACGGCGGCTGGCGCAAGGGACGCTGGCCGAATCCGCTGTTCGACAGCCGGTGGTATCTCGACAACAACCCCGATGTGCGGGAGCGCGGCACCGAACCGCTGACCCACTTCCTGATGCAGGGCCATCGCGAGGATCGCGATCCCAGCCCCGCATTCAGCCTGCGCGACTATCGTGCGATGAACGATACCAGCATCGCGACCGAGCGGAACCCGCTGGTGCACTATCTTGCCGCGGGCCGGGACGGGCGTGTGCTACCGTCCCCCTATTTCGACGCGAAATGGTATTACGACAATTATCCGGAGGTCGGACAGTCGCAAATGGCGCCGCTGGCGTATTTCATCGCGTACGGCATCGGCAAGGGCCACAAGGTCCCGCGCCCGCAGCCCGATCTCGTCCTCCCCTGATCCCGCCGGTCGGTTCGACCGTCATTCCCAGCTAGGAACAGCGATTTGCAAGACTGTATTCTGATCACGGGCGGCGCCGGTTTCATCGGGTGCCGCCTCAGCCAGGCGATGGACAAGCCCCTCCCCGTCGTGGCGGTGGACATGCTGCACTCGCAGGTTCACCCGGAGCCCGTTCGTCCGGCCGCGCTTGCGGACGACGTCGTGCTCGAGGTCGCAGACGTCTGCGACACGGAATACTGGCCGGGCTTCCTGGAAAAGTGGCGTCCGCGCGTCATCGTCCATCTGGCGGCCGAGACGGGCACCGGGCAGTCGTTGACCGCAGCGTCGCTGCACGCGCGGACGAACGTCGTCGGCACCACCGCCATGCTCGATGCGATGGCCGCGATCGGGTTCGTCCCGGACCATATCGTGCTAGCATCCAGCCGCGCGGTCTATGGCGAAGGGGCCTGGGCGGACGAGGACGGCGCGCTGTTCTATCCGGGGCAGCGCACCAACGCGCAGCTGCTCGCCTCGGACTGGGACTTCTCGTCGCCTGACGGCAAGCCGGCGCGGCCGCGCGCGCACGACGCCGCGCTGCACCAGCCCGCGCCCACAAGCGTCTATGGCGCGACCAAGCTGGCGCAGGAGCACGTGCTGCGCGCCTGGGCGGGCGCGTTCAACGTGCCGCTGTCGATCCTGCGCCTCCAGAACGTCTACGGCCCCGGCCAGTCGCCGTTCAACTCGTACACCGGGATCATCACGCTGTTCCATCGGCACGCCCGCAAGGGCGCGACGCTGGATATCTACGAGGATGGCCAGATCGGCCGCGACTTCGTGTATATCGACGATGTGGTCGATGCATTCGTGGCCGCCTTGCGATCGCCGCCGCACATCGTCCGCAAGGTCGATGTGGGCTCCGGTGTCGCCACCACGATCGAACAGGCCGCGCAGATGATCGCCACCGCGAACGGTGCACCGGCCCCGGTCGTGTCGGGCAAATTCCGCGACGGGGACGTCCGTTGGGCGGTTGCCGATCCGACGCTGCTGAACGCCGATCTCGGGGTCATCCCGAAGGTCGATTTCGCGACCGGATCGCGGCTGGTCGGCGAATGGCTAGTCCAGAACAATTATGAGTAAGCCCCCCGTGCGCACCCCCCCGCCCAAGCCCGGCAAACCCGCCCCCCCCCCGCGGGGCGCCGACGCGGGTCGTCCGGCCGCATCCGTGACGAAGGCTCCGGCTGCGCCGGCTGCTGTGGACGTTGCGTTGCCCACGCCGACAGGGCCGAGGGTCGTGGCGCTGGTGTGGGCGCGTGACCGCCTGCACCCCTGGCACGAAACCGTGATTTCGCTCAGCCGGGTGGCCGGCCTCGACGAGGTCATCCTGGCCCTCGCGCCCTCGCAGATGGATGCCGCGCGGGCGCAATATCCCCATCCGCCGGTGACGGTGCGCGAATTCCATACCCTGTCCGGTGCGGCGCGGGACTTGGTTGCGGATGGCGTCGACCAGCTGCTGATCGTGCGTGAACCGATCGTGTTGGGCGAGGACGCGCTTGAGCGTGCCTCACAGTGGATTGTCGACGATCCGCGCGTCGCGTGCGTCTCGTTTCTCTCCAACGCGGCGGGCTATCTCAGCTTTCCCCACCGCAATACCGAGCAACCCTTCTGCCCCGAGGGCTTCAACGCCGCGACCCTCACCCGGCATCTGCGAGTGACCAAGCCCGATTCCGGGCGGGTTCCGATCGCGGTGCCCGAGGGATGCGCGGTGCTGCTCAACGTCGGTGCGCTGACCGCGGTCGGCGGACTGAACGCGGAGCATGATTCGCAACCGCAGCTGGCGGTTACCGAGTTCGCCCTGCGCGCCTCGCGGCGCGGCTTTCCGTCCTATCTCGACGCCAGCACGTTCGTGCAGCGCCGGTTCGATGTCGAGCATCCCGACGGCACCGCCCTTGCAGTCTCCGAACTCGCGCACAAGCTCTATCTCGGCCATCGCTTCTTCCCCGGGCTTCACGATTACCAGAAGAACTCGGGTAGCGAACCCGTTGCGGTCGCGCTCGACCTGGCGCGTGCCAAGACCCAGGGTCTGCGCGTGCTGATCGACGGCTCCTGCCTCGGCCCGCGAGAGATGGGAACGCAGGTGCAGACGGTGGCACTCGCCTGCGCGCTGGCGCGTCATCCGGGCGTCGCGTGGCTGGGCGTTGGCGTCCCGCATGATCGGGCGCCGGACTATGCCGCGGAGGCGTTTGCGAGAAACAACGTCCATACGCTGAGGATCGACGGCACGCGGTTCTTCGATCCGCCCCATGTCGATATCGTCCACCGCCCGTTCCAAGTCGACGGCAACCAGGAAGGCATGCGCGACTGGTACAATTTCGGCAAGCGGATGCTGCTGACGATCCAGGACCTGATCGCGTATCGCAACGGTGCGTATTTCGCGCAGTGGGAGGACTGGCATCGCTATCGCGTCGCGATGATGCTGGCCTCCGCGCTCGTGGACGGGGTCGTCACGATCTCGCACGACGTCAAGCAGGTGCTCGAGGAAGACGGGCTGTCGATCCCCCCCGACCGGCTGTTCATTGCCGAGAACGGCATCGATCATCAGGGCCCAGGCGATACCCAGCGGATTCCGCAGGGCCTGCTCGATCGCGGCTGGGCGGCGGAGCCCTACATCCTGGCGCTGGGAGCGAGCTACTCGCACAAGAACCGCGACATCGCGATCCGTACTTGGCAGCGGCTTCGCAGCCTCGGCTTCCCGCACAAGCTGATCCTGGCGGGGTCCGAAGTCCCGCTGGGATCGACGCGGATCGAGGAGGCGCTGGCGATCGGCGTGGACGACAGCGGGATCCTGATCCTGCCCGACGTCAGCGCAGAAAACCGCAATTGGCTGATGGCGAACACTTCGCTGGTCCTGTACCCGACGTCCGCAGAAGGATTCGGCTTCATTCCGTTCGAGGCCGCGATGTTCGGCAAGGCGACGGTCCACGTATCGTTCGGCCCGCTGCGCGAACTCATCGGCGAGTGCGACACGCCGCAGACGTGGGATCCGACCGTCCTGGGAGACTATGCCGCGACCTTGCTGACCGATCGGTTGGCAGCCGATCGCGCAATTCGGGCAGCACGCTCGCGCGAACTTGAACTGACGTGGGACGGGACCGCCGACAAGGTGGTCGCGGCGTATCTCGCCTGCCTGTCCAAACCGCGACGCCCGCACTGACGGCGTCGCCGATCACCGCGACGTTGCATCAAAGACCTTGGGGAAGACGATGAATATTGACGAGATCAGCCTGAAGCAGGCCCTGCTGGATTTCGAGATCGCCAACGCGCGTGTCATGGACCTGACGAAACGCGTGATGGGGCTTCAGCTCGAAGTGGTCGAGGCCCGCAAGCGCCTGTCGACCAGCACATCGGGCAACAGCACCGAGATGGCCGCGACGATCTTCGACCTGCGCGCCGAGAACGCCGCCCTGCGTTCGCAGCACGCAGCCGAACTGGGCATGCTCCAGCGCGAATTGGCAAAGCTGCGCCAGACGGACGCGACCACGGACGCCTGAACGGCATCCCGGCGTTTTCCGTACCTTGATAGCGAGATCGTAATGACCAAGCCCCGTGTCCTTCACTGCATCACCGTCTACAACGGCGAAGCGTTCGTGCCGTGCTGCATCGAAAGCGCGATGCGGTTCGACGACGACGTCGCGGACACCGACGTCCTGATCCTCGACGATGCCAGTACCGCGCCGGGGTGGAGCGAGCGGCTGAAGGCGTTCTGCGAAAAGGTCGGCGCGAAATACTATTGCACGCCGCGCAACTTGGGGATTCCCCGCAACGTCAGCCTGGGGCTGCGTACGTCGATCGAGCTCGACTACGACTATGTCACGATCAACAATTCCGACGTGATCTTCCCGCGCAACCTCATCAGCCAGATGGTCCGCACGTTGCAGGCCGCGCCCGATGTCGGGTCGGTCACCGCCTGGTCGAACAACGTGTCGATCTATACGCTGCCCAACGAAGATCCCGATCTGCACATCGCGGATCAGGCGATGGTCGACTGGCTGTCGGAAACGATGGCGAATCACCATGGCACTCGCGTCGTGGACATCCCGGCTGGAATCTCGTTCGCGATCATGATGCCGGTATCGGTGGTCAAGGATGTCGGGCTGATGGATCCGGTGTTCGGGCGTGGCTATTGCGAGGAAACCGACTGGAGCCTGCGCAGCTTGGCAATGGGCTATCGCTTGGGTCTGGCGGTCGGCACGTTCGTCTATCACATGGGCCGCGGCTCGAATCTCGATGCCGGGCTGGTCAGCTCGCACCACACCACGGTCCCAGAGAACGAGGTCATCATCGACCACCGCTATCCCGAATTCCGCAACCAGGTGCAGGCCTTCTTCGAGAACGGCATCATGCCGGCGCTGGTCGGCGACGGGCTTGACCGGATTTTGCGTCAAGCCGCCTCGGAACATGGATACGTCATCAATTATGGCTGGATGCCACGCGCTGAACGAGATGCGTCGATCGTGCAGGTCGACGTCAAGCCCGGGCTTGATCAGATCGAGGCGGTGGTTTCCTACCGCGGGTTCCAAAAAGGCTATCCGCTGGACGTAACGGAAAGCGTGACCGCACTATCCGAACTTTTGGGGTCGGCACCGAAGGTGGTTAACATATATGATCGTGGCACCGGAATGGACCAGTTCTTCAAGGGCTTGGGAAGCGCGCCGGTTGCGCATAGCTACGCGTATCCGACCGTGATCTGACGCCTGCTCCGATCGAATTGACGACTGTTACTCACTCGAGAACGAGACGAGCATGGCGACCGAATATTTTGCATCGATGAACCGTCAGGCGACACTTACCCCGCATGCACCGTTTCTGGACATGTTTGCCGGCGCCGGCGAATATCGTGATGTCACGTACCAGGAAATGATGGATGGGATTGCGAACGCCGCCTCCCTGATCGCGGACCGCGGCGTTGGTCGTGGCGACACTGTGCTGATCTTCGCTCAGCACAGTGTCGGCATGCTGCAGGCTTTTTTCGGGGCACAACTGCTTGGCGCGATCCCGTCGTTCATGCCTCCGCCAACACCAAAGACCGACCTCGCCTCATGGCGCGCCAGCCATCTGGCGCTGATAGCGCGATTGACGCCTGCCTGTGTCGTATCGGAGCCCTCGTGCATCGCGGAAGTACGGTCGCTCGGCGCGGACGACGTCATCAGCACGGAGATGGTCGAGGCGGCGCCTGCTGCTGCGACGAAGCTGGTTCCCGTCGCAGACATCGACGAGCCTGCGTTTCTGCAGCATTCCTCAGGCACTACCGGTCTCAAGAAGGGAGTGATCGTCACCTACAGGCAACTGTTGGCACAGGTTACCAGCTACTCTCGGTCGATCGGATTCGTAGGCGGACGCGACGTCCTTGTCAGCTGGTTGCCCCTGTATCATGACATGGGGCTGATCGCAGCCACACTGATGCCGTTCTCGCTTGGATCGCGGATGCGCGTGATCGCGACCTTTGCGTGGCTTTCCAACCCCAACAGCCTGATCGAGCTGTTGGCCGATACCGAGAATGCGTTCTGCTGGATCCCGAATTTTGCTTTTCCCTATCTAGCGCAGCGGGGCAAGGTTCCGGCAAGCGCGGAGGCCCTCGCCGGCGTCCGCGCGGTCATTAATTGTTCGGAGCCTTGCAAGCAGGAAGGTATGGAGGCCTTCTACGCCAAGTTTTCGCCAGCCGGCCTCAGCAGGGATGCGGTGCGCGTATGTTATGCCATGGCAGAATATGTCTTTGCCGTG
The DNA here is from genome assembly GCF_055231975.1 of Sphingomonas sp. Ell38C01. Lineage (NCBI taxonomy): Bacteria > Pseudomonadati > Pseudomonadota > Alphaproteobacteria > Sphingomonadales > Sphingomonadaceae > Sphingomonas > Sphingomonas sp. Ell38C01. The sequence continues at coordinate 2,473,008 of NZ_JBUYVA010000001.1, forward strand.
ACCCAGACGAGGGAAGGCAAGCCTCCGGTCCTCTGGCTTGATCGCGAGGCGTTCGAAACACAGCGCCGGATCGATCCGGTTGCTCCGGGAACCTTCAGGGCGCAAAAGATCGTTTCTGTCGGCTTCCCGGTGGAAGATGTTGAAATTCATATCTCTGCCTCGGACAACGAAGATGTCGGCGGGGTTTGTGTCCGCGGTCCTGCGCTGTGCAACGGCTACTACCGAAATCCGGAACTGAGCGCAAAGAAGTTCGTCGATGGCTGGTATCACACCGGTGACCTGGGGTTCCTGCATCAGGGGCAATTGTACATAACTGGACGATCGGACGATCTCATCATCGTACGTGGCCGCAATATGTATGCCCATGATATCGAAATGCTTGTCTCGCAGATTGATGGCGTGAAGGACGGTCGCAGCGTCGCGTTCGGCGTCGACAACGACCGAACCGGAACGCAGGAACTCGTCATTATCGCCGAAAGCGAAAATCCCGATGCTTCGGCCACGATCGAGCGATCGATACGCGAGGTCGTGACAGCGGCCTATGGCGTATCCCCGACCACCACACGCGTAGTGTCTCTTAACAGTCTGGTGAAGACGAGCAGCGGCAAGATCTCCCGGTCGAGTAACAAGGCCGCGTTCGTGAAACCGACCTCCGACAATCCGTGATAGGAATTACTTTTGGACATTCAGGCCATTGTCTCCGACACGATCCATCGCGTATTCCCCAATTTCGAAGGCGAGGTGACGGAATCTACCATGGCGTCGGACGTTCCCGGCTGGGATTCGTTCGCCCACGTGGAATTGATATTCGCAATCGAGGATGCGACGGGTATCACAATGGAGATTGACCGCACGTTCGAATGTGAGAATGTCGGCCAGCTTATAAAAATGCTCGAAGGGTCAGCGACTTGAATGATGAAAGCCGCCTGCACGAACGCCCGTTGGTGGTGTTTGACGGCAACTGCCAGGGGCACCATCTTGCGGCGATCCTTCGTGGATCGGGCGCGGCGGATGCGTACTCGGCGGGCGGCGATCTCGGCTTCGTGCCGAGCTACAAGGGCGTATCCTGCCGCTATATCGACGAGCCTGAAGCGGTAGGGCTTATCAAGGCGGCGCGCGCAAATGGGCGTGCCGCTTTCCAAGTCAGCCAGTCGTCCCCGCGAAGCGATTCCAGTGCGACCGCCTATACGTCGCTCGTCGACGATATCATCCGATTTCCGCACACACAGTTTTACTGCGTCAAGCCGGATCATTTCGCCGCGGCGTTCAGGGCACGGCCGGCTGTGCGGAGGATGTATGACCTTGATCTTCGCACCATCGCGGTATGCCAGAAGCGAGCCGGATCCAACCGCGACTTTGCAGAGATGGTGTCGCAGATGGCGCAGACCCAGCCGGTGTTTCATACCGAAACCCACCCTGCGGGCGCTTTGACCGCTGAGTTATTGACCGATGTTGCCGAGCGCATTCCCGGCCTCGACATGGAATTGATCGATATTGCGGCCAACCACTTGCGTCGAACGGAGGGCATCAATCACGTCACGTATCACCCGATCGATCAGGCGGTACTTGACGAACTGGGCTTTGACTGGGGCGAAAGATATCGCACGTTTCGCAAACTTTTGGTATTTGCGGCCGATCAGAACTGGGCCGCGATAACCACCCGGTTCGATCGTTATTCGGAGATGTTTTCGGGAGACTCGCAGTTCTGGCGTGCAGCGACATCGGCTTTCGTCCGTGCGCAATCTCGGGAACTAGCGATCCACTCGATTGATAGGCTCGTCGCCTTATCTCCTGGCTTCATGCATAACTGGCTGACTGCCATTACCTTTCATCTCGATTTGAACGAAGTCGATCTTGCGCTTCAAAGGGTGGAACAAGCGAAACAGTTCTATGAAGGACAGCGCAGTTTTAGTCAGTTGATGGCATTTATTTACCTGCGTATGGGCCGTAACGCCGATGCGGAGGTTTACGCCCGTGACTATTTGGAACGCACGCCGGAACGAAGCGACAAGTTCCTGCCGCTGGGAAAGGTGCTTGCGGCGACCGGTCGTACGGAAGAAGCGCGTCAGGTCTTCATGATTGCCGCCAAAACCGGAGACATTTCGGTTATCAACGAATTGTCGGGAATGGTCGCTATGATCCCGGAGCTTAGCTTGAGCCGCGAGGACATGTTGCAAGAGGCCGGCTTGTGACCCGATCACCCGATGTCCTTGCAGGCTCGGCGGGCAACTGAAGGACCAAACGCGTGAATTTCACCGAAAACGTAGATGCCGGGCGGACATGGCGCGGGGCAAGCGTTCAGTTGCGCGTCATCGGCGCCTTGCTGCGCCGTGAGGTCCATACGCGTTATGGCCGCGATAATATCGGCTATGCGTGGATCTTGGGCGAACCGCTGCTTTTCGCAGGCGCGATCGCGGCAATCCACAGTGCGACCGGTGGCACGCACACGGTCGGTGAAACGAACCCCGCCGCGTTCTTCAGCTTCGGCTACACGATGTTCATGTTGGTGCGACTCATGATTACGCGCGCGGAGGCCGCGCTGGAAGGCAATGCCCCCCTGTTATATCATGCCCAGGTGACGCTTGCGGACATTTGTCTTTCCCGTGCGATTCTGGAATTTATTTCCGTCGTCGTCACATTCTTCGTGATCGCATCGGTCGCGTTGCTTCTCGGATGGACCGCCCCCCCCCCGCGCCCCGAATGGGCGGCGTTCGCATTCCTCATACTATTTGTTTTCATGACTGGCGTCAGCATGATTACGACGGCCTTGTGCGAATTCAGTCAGGTTGCAAAGCGCTTGGTCCATCCGTTCAGCTATCTCATCATCCCGATCAGCGGCGCGTTCTATTCTATCTCATGGCTTTCCCCATCGATACAGGCCTATACGCGCGTCTTTCCTCTCCCGCAGTTTTTCGAGATGATGCGCTTTGGCATGTTCGAAGCGTCGACCGATCAATATTTCAGTGTACCCTTCCTGATGATCGTGAGCGCATTGGCATTGTTGCTTGGGTTCGCTTCGATGTCGCTCACCCGGAAGCACCTGCACCTGTCGTAGAGTGGGAGTTGCAAGGAAATTGCAGCGATATCACGCCATCGATCCACTAGAGGGCTCCCGCGCCGCGAGGCAGGCAAACCAAATTCTTGAGACGCTTGATCAAGGACCGAAAGCATGATTCAATCCGCCAACCCGGTCAAACTCGTGAAGCCAAAGCGGTTCGGCGATAGTCGCGGCTGGTTCACCGAGGTCTATTCGGAAGCCAAATTCGCGGACCTTGGCATTACCTGCCGGTTCGTGCAGGATAATCATTCGCTGTCGGTTCCGCGCTTTACGTTGCGCGGGATGCATTACCAGACGCCGCCGCACGGGCAGGACAAGCTCGTTCGCTGCATCCGCGGCCGGATCTACGATGTCGCGGTCGACATCCGGCGCGAATCGCCGACGTTCGGCCAGTGGGTCGGTGCCGAACTGACCGCGGAGAACGGCCACCAGCTGTTCGTCCCCATCGGCTTCGCGCACGCGTTCCTGACGCTGGAGGACGATTGCGAGGTCACCTACAAGGTGTCCGACGTCTATGCGCCGCAGTGCGACGGCGGCATCCGCTGGGACAGCGTCGGGATCGACTGGCCGATGCCAGCGGGCACCACGCCCGAGCTGTCCGAGAAGGACACGAAGCTCCAGGCGCTTGCGGATTTCGACTCGCCGTTCGTCTATGACGGCAACCCTCTCCTTCCGATCGATTGAGGTCCACCACCCCATGCGTATCTTCGTCACCGGCGGCGCCGGCTTCATCGGCTCGGCGCTCGTCCGCAACCTGATCGCGAACAGCGAGCACGAAGTGCTGAACTTCGACAAGCTGACCTATGCGGGCACGCTGACCACGGTCGAGAGCGTTGCCGACAGCAACCGCTACCGCTTCGTCCAGGGCGACATCTGCGACGGCGACGCGGTCGCCGCGGCGATCGCGGAGTTCAAGCCGGAGATCATCACGCATCTGGCGGCCGAGAGCCATGTCGATCGCTCGATCGACGGACCGGACGCGTTCATCCAGACCAACATCGTCGGCACCTTCCAGATGCTGACCGCGGCGCGCGCCTACTGGAACACGCTCGAGGGCGACGCGAAGGCGAACTTCCGCTTCCACCATATCTCAACGGACGAGGTCTACGGTTCGCTCGACGACACCGGGCTCTTCACCGAGGAGACGCCCTATGATCCGCGGTCGCCCTATTCGGCGTCGAAGGCGGGCAGCGACCATCTGGTCAGCGCGTGGGGCCACACCTTCGGGCTGCCGGTGCTCATCACCAACTGCTCGAACAATTACGGCCCGTATCACTTCCCCGAAAAGCTGATTCCGCTGATGATCGTCAAGGCGCTCGCGGGTGCCGACCTGCCCGTCTACGGCAAGGGCGACCAGGTCCGCGACTGGCTGTTCGTCGAGGATCACGTCCGCGCGTTGCAGGCGGTGTTCGAGAAGGGCGAGGTCGGCCGCACCTACAATGTCGGCGGCAACAACGAGAAGCAGAACCTCGAGGTCGTGAAGACCGTGTGCGCGATCCTGGATCGCCTGCGTCCGCGTGAGAACGGCAAGTCCTACGCCGATCAGATCACCTATGTCGCCGACCGCCCAGGTCACGACAAGCGCTATGCGATCGACGCGTCGCGCATCAGGGACGAGCTGGGCTGGGAGCCCGCCGAGACCTTCGAGAGCGGGATCGAGAAGACCGTCGCGTGGTATCTCGACAATCAGGACTGGTGGCAGTCGATCGTCGAGAAGCACGCTGCCGACCAGCGCCGTGGACTGAACGCATGAGCGTTCGCACCATCCTCGTGACCGGCGGCAATGGCCAGCTCGGCACCGAACTGCGGCGCCACGCCTGGCCCGATGGATGGGCGGTCCACGCGATCGATATCGACGAGGTCGACCTGCGCGATCCCGCCGCGATCAAGGCGGTCGTTGCCGCCGGGCACGATGGCAAGCCGTTCGCCGCCGTCATCAGCGGCGGCGCCTACACCGCGGTCGACAAGGCCGAGAGCGACGTCGTCACCGCGTGGCAGGTCAACGCGATCGCGCCGGCCGCGTTCGCCGAGGCATGCGCCGCGGCGGACATCCCGCTCGTCCAGGTGTCGACCGATTACGTCTTCAATGGCGCGCGCGAGGGCGCGTGGGAGCCGGCCGACCCCGTGGGTCCGCTCGGCGTCTATGGCGCGTCGAAGCTGGGCGGCGAGCTCGCGGTCGCGACCGGCTGCAAGCGCTATGCGATCGTGCGCACCGCGTGGGTCGTCAGCGCGCATGGCAACAACTTCATCAAGACGATGCTGCGTGTCGGCGCCGATCGCGACGAGTTGCGCGTGGTCGAGGACCAGCATGGCAGCCCGACCTCGGCGGCCGATCTCGCCGCCGCGCTCGCGACGATCGCGATCCGGCTGGTCGAGGACGCGGACGCTCCCGTGGGGGCGTATCACTTCAGCAACGCCGGCCCCACCACATGGGCCGGGTTCGCGCGCGAGATCTTCGCGCAGTCCACGGCGCGCGGCGGTGCGACCGCCAGCGTGACAGGGATCGCGACCAGCGAGTATCCGACACCCGCGACCCGCCCGCCCAACTCCATGCTCAGCCACGCCGCGATCGAGCGCGACTACGGCATCCGCCCCCGCGCCTGGCAGGCGGCGTTGAGCGACATCCTCGACGAGCTTATCGGGACAACGAAATGAAGGGCATCATCCTCGCCGGCGGCTCCGGCACCCGGCTTCATCCGGCGACGCTGGCGGTCAACAAGCAGCTTCTGCCGGTCTACGACAAGCCGATGATCTATTATCCGCTGTCGGTGCTGATGCTCGCCGGTATCCGCGACGTGCTCATCATCTCGAACCCTGAGTTCCTGCCCTCGTACAAGCACCTGTTCGGCGACGGATCGGCGCTGGGGATCCGGATTTCCTATGTCGAGCAGCCGAGCCCCGATGGGCTGGCGCAGGCGTTCACGCTGGGCGCGGACTTCATCGGCGACGACAATGTCGCGCTGATCCTGGGCGACAATATCTTCTACGGCGCCGGCCTTGTCGATCTGTGCCGCAACGCGACCGAGCGGACCGAGGGCGCGACGGTGTTCGCGTACCAGGTCGAGGATCCCGAACGGTACGGCGTGGTGGAACTCGACACCACAGGGCGCGCGCTGAGCCTCGAGGAGAAGCCGGAAAAGCCGAAATCGAACATGGCGGTGACCGGCCTCTATTTCTACGACAACAAGGTCGTCGACTATGCGCGCAACCTGAAGCCGTCGGCGCGCGGCGAGTATGAGATCACCGATCTCAACCGCATCTACATGGACGACGGCGCGCTCTTCGTCGAAAAGATGGGCCGCGGCTATGCCTGGCTCGACACCGGCACCCATGACAGCCTGCTCGAGGCGGGTGAGTTCGTCCGCGTCGTCCAGCATCGCCAGGGGATCCAGATCGCGTGCCTCGAAGAGATCGCGTTCGAAATGGGCTACATCTCCCGCGAACAGGCGCGCGCGCGCGGTGAGTCGTTGAAGAAGACCGCATACGGACGTGCCATTCTCGCCGCAACCGCGTAAACCGTTTCCTTACAAGCGCTTGTTTGATGCTTCTGGTTTGTGACCAGCGGTGATAGTAATTCCTTTCCCCGGCATGGGATCAGATCGGTCGCCGCCGGTGCGGACAGGACCGGCGACGATGCCGGATGGGGACAGGCGGCGCGCGGGGAGATCGCTATGGGCCACGAACGTACCGTGGGACACGCGTACAGCAATCTGGTCGCCTTGACCCGCGGTGCGGGGATCGGGGCATCCCGGTCCGCGTCCGGCGTCGCCACCTCGGCGATCGAGGGCGTGACCGCGCTGCGCGAACGGTTCGAGAATGACGATTTCGCACGCGCGTTCGACGATCTCGTCGGCCGGATCCTCGGCGTGCGCGGGCGCGTCATCATCGCGGGCATGGGCAAGAGCGGGATCATCGCGCGCAAGATCGTCGCGACGCTGACGTCCAGTGGCACGCCGGCCTCCTATCTCCACCCGGCCGAGGCGGGGCATGGCGATCTGGGCATGATTACCAGCGACGACTTCGTCCTGCTGTTCACCCAGTCTGGCGAGACGACCGAGCTGGGTTCGATCTTCCGCTACTGCAAGCGATTCCGCATTCCCAATTGCGTCGTCACCGCGAACGGCCATTCGACTGCGGCGCGCGCCGCCGACGTCTGCCTGCAACTGCCGACCGTCCGCGAGGCGTGCCCGATCGATCTCGCGCCGACGACGTCGACGACGGTCCAGCTCGTCTTCGGCGATGCGCTGGCGATCGCGCTGATGCAGTGGCGCGGCTTCTCGGCGGAGGATTTCCACACCTATCACCCCGCAGGGCGGCTCGGGGCGCAGCTGCTCCGCGTGCGCGAGGTGATGGCGGCGGGGCGTGACGTGCCCAAGGTGATGCTCGATACCCCGCTGATCGACGTGACGATCGAGATGACGCGCGCGCGCCTCGGCGGCACGGCGGTGGTCGACGCGCGCGGCACGCTGGTCGGCGCATTCACCGATGGCGATCTGCGCCGGACGGTGACGGGCGGCGACGCGCTGACCGGGACGGTGGGCGATCACATGAGCGCCGCGCCGATCCGCATCAAGCCCGACGAGCTCGCCTCCTCCGCACTCAGGATCATGCAGGAGAAGAATGTCCTGCTGCTGTTCGTGTGCGAGGGCGACCGTCTGGTCGGCGCGATCCACATGCACGACCTGCTCCGCGCCGGCGTGATCTGACCGCCGCGACGATGCCCCGCACGCTCGTCGCGATCCCGGCGCGTGGCGGTTCCACGCGGTTGCCGATGAAGCCGCTGCGCCTGATCGCGGGCCGCTCGCTCCTCCATCGCACGATCGCGCTCGCGCGGCAGGCGCTTGCGGGCGTCGCCGACGTTACCTTGATGGTCGCCACCGATGACGAGGGGATCGCCGAACATGCGCGCGCCGCCGGATGCGACGCGACGATGACCGACAGCGCGATCGCCAGCGGCTCGGGCCGCGCGCTCGCTGCCGCGCGGACGCTCCCCTACCGCCCCGACATCGTCGTCAACCTCCAGGGCGACGCCCCCTTCCAGCCGCCGCACGCGCTCGCGGCCGTGGTCGCCGCACTGGCCTCGGGCGACGCCGCGGTCGCGACCCCGGTCGTCGCGCTCGACTGGGCGTCGCTCGATGCGCTGCGCGTACACAAGCAGACCTCGCCGTTCAGCGGCACGACCTGCGCGCGCGGCGCCGATGGCCACGCGCTGTGGTTCTCGAAGGCGATCATTCCCGCCATCCGCGACGAGGACCGCCTCCGCGCCGCGGGCCCGACCTCGCCGGTGTGGAGACATATCGGGCTCTATGCCTACCGGATCACTGCGCTCGAGGCGTACGAAGCCGCGCCGCAGACCGCGCTCGAACGGCTCGAGGGACTCGAGCAACTCCGCCTGCTCGAACTCGGTCTGACGATCGCCGCGGTCGCGGTCGCACCCGCCACCTTCGACATCTCGGGAATCGACACCGAAGCCGATATCGCTCGCGCCGAAGCGCTCATCGCCGCGCACGGCGACCCGACCCCGGCGTGAACACCCGCGCGTTCATCGTTCGCCACGGGAACACCTTCGTGCCCGGCGAGCCCCCGCGCCGCGTCGGCGCACGCACCGATCTGCCGCTCGTCGACAGCGGCCGCGCGCAGGCCGACGCGCTCGGCGTGATGTTCGCGCGCGACGGCATCGCCTTCGACCGCGTCCTGACCAGCCCCCTGTTGCGCACGCGCGAGACCGCCGCCCGCATCTTGCCCGCCCTGCCAGCCGAGCCCACCGACTGGCTACGCGAGATCGATCACGGCCCCGACGAAGATCAGCCCGAATCCGCGGTGATCGCCCGGATCGGCACCGCCGCGCTGGAGGCCTGGGACCGCGACGCCACCCCCCCGCCCGGCTGGCAGGTCGATGCCGACGCCCGCATCGCGGCATGGCGCGCTTGGCTTGCAGACGCGCGCGGCACGACCCTGCTCGTCACCAGCAACGGCGCGGCCCGATTCGCGCGCATCGCGCTCGGCCTGCCCGCCGCGAAACTGCGCACCGGTGCATTTGCAGAAATCCGGTGGGACGGCGACGTCCCACGCCTCGCCGCGTGGGACGTCCGCCCGGACTGACGCCTCAGCCCCGCGCCGCCTCGATGATCGGCACGAACTTCGCCGCGGTCAGGCTTGCGCCCCCCACCAGCGCGCCGTCGACATCGCCGGCATGGAGCAATTCACGCGCATTCTCCGCGGCCACCGATCCGCCATAGAGCAGCAGGATCTTCTCCGCCTCCGCCCCGATCAACTCACGCAACTTGCCACGGATCGCGCCGTGCATCGCCGCCACGTCGTCGACCGTCGGCGTCCGCCCCGTCCCGATCGCCCACACCGGCTCGTACGCCAAGGACAGCCACGCTGACGACGCCCCCTCGGGCAACGATCCCGCAACCTGCGCGGTCACCACCGCCTCCGCCTCGCCCGCCTCGCGCTGCGCCAGCGTCTCGCCGACGCAGACGATCGCGTCGAGCCCCGCGCGGCGCAGCGCCTCCGCCTTGCCCTTCACATCGGCGTCGCGCTCGCACTGGTCCGCGCGGCGCTCCGAATGCCCGACGATCGAAAAGCGCGCGCCAGCCTCCCGGGCCATCGTCGCCGAAATGCATCCGGTATGCGCGCCCTTGTCCGCCGCATGGACGTCCTGCGCCCCGATCGCGAACCCCGGCGCCCGATCGACTGCCGGCGCGATCAAGGTGGCGGGCACCGCGATCGCGACGTCGACCGCGGGCCCCGCCACGCGCGCCGCCTCCGCGATCGCGTCCAGCTCCACCAGCGCCGCCCGCGAGCCGTTCATCTTCCAGTTTCCCGCCACCAGCTTGCGCCGCATGTCCCCGTCCCCTTCGCTCGATCTTCGCCGTTGCAAGGTCGATAGCCGCACCGATCGCTTGATGCCACCGGGACACGCCCCTAAAGCGACCGCTTCAACGAGGCGATTTAGTCCATGCTCGGTTTCTTTCGGCGGATCATCCATTCCCGTGTGGGGATGATCGTCACCTTCGGGGTGCTCGGCATCATCGCGCTCGCGTTCGCGGCGAGCGATATCACCGGCTTCACCGGCAAAGGCGGGATCACCGGCACCTCGGTCGCGACCGTCGCGGGCAAGAGCGTCGGCGCGGGCGAGTTCCGCAAGGCTGCGCAGACCGAGATGGAGGGGTTCCGCCAGAACCAGCCGACGCTCGACATGGCGCAGTTCGTCGCGGGCGGCGGGCTCGACGGCACGCTCCAGCGGATGATGAACGGCCTCGCGCTCGAGGCGTTCGCGAAGGACCAGGGCATCGTCGTCAGCAAGCGCCTCGCCGACGGCGAACTCGCGAGCATTCCCGCGCTCCAGGGGCCGACCGGCAAGTTCGACCAGGCTCTGTACGAGCGCATCCTCGCGCAGCGCGGGCTCACCGACGCGCAGATCCGCGGCGACCTCGTCCGCGATCTCTATTCGCGGCTGCTGATGGTGCCGACGATCGGCGCCAGCCAGATCCCGCAGACGATGGCGCTCCCCTATGCGTCGCTTCTGCTCGAGAAGCGCGAAGGACAGATCGCGTTCATCCCGACGCGCGCGATGGGCGCGGGCGCCGCGCCGACCGACCAGCAGCTCCAGACCTTCTACCAGCGCAATATCCAGCGCTACACCACGCCCGAGCGCCGCGTGATGCGCTACGCGCTGGTCACTCCCGCCGCGGTGAAGGCGCAGGCGGTGCCGACCGACGCGGAGGTCGCGAAGGCCTATGCCACCGATCGCGCGAAATATGCGCCCACCCAGAAGCGCACGATCGTCCAGGCGACCGTGCTCGATCAGGCCGCCGCCAATGCGCTCGCTGCGAAGGTCAAGGCGGGCACCGCGCTCGCCGATGCCGCCCGCGCGGCGGGGCTCGAGGCGCGGACGATCACCAGCGTCGACAAGGCCGGCTACGCACAGCAGGCCGGTGGCGCCGCTGCCGACGCGGTCTTCGCCGCCGCGCAGGGGTCGGTCGTCGGGCCGGTCCGCGGCGCGATCGGCTTCGTCGTCGCGCGGGTCGAGGGCATCCAGCAGGTGCCCGGCAAGTCGCTCGCCGAGGCGCGCGGCGAGATCGTCGCGGCGCTGACCGCGAGCAAGACGCAGGACGCACTCGGCAGGATCCGCGACGGCCTTGACGACGCGATCGGCAACAACGCGAACTTCAACGAACTCGTCGCCGACCAGAAACTGACCGCACAGACCACGCCGCCGCTGACCTCGGCAGGTCTGAGCCCCGAAGACGCGGCATTGAAGCCCGATCCCGCGCTCGCCCCGGTCGTCGCAGCCGGCTTCGCGGCGGAGGAGGGCGACACGCCCACGCTGGTCCAGGCCGGCACCGATGGCAGCTTCGCGGTCGTCGGGCTCGATCGCATCGTCCGCGCCGCCCCGCGTCCGCTGGCGCAGGTCCGCGAGGCGGTGGTCCGCGACTTCAGCATCGATCGCGCGCGCTCTGCGGCGCGTCAGGTCGCCAGCGCGGTCAACGCGAAGGTCAACAAGGGCACACCGCTCTCGCAGGCGCTGGCGGAGACGAAGCTGTCGCTCCCCCCCGTCCAACCCCTCGCCGCGCCCCGCGCCCAACTGGCACAGAACCCCCGCGGCGCCCCACCCCCCCTCGTCCTGCTGTTCAGCATGGCGCAGGGCACCGCCAAGCTGCTCGAGGCGCCCGAACAGGGCGGCTGGTTCGTCATCAGGCTCGACCGGATCATTCCGGGCGATGCAGGCAAGCAGGCGGGCGTCGTCGGCGCGACCCGAGCGGATCTGGGCCGCGTGATCGGCCGTGAATATGTCGAGCAGTTCACCACCGCAGTCCGCAACAGCGTCGGGGCGAAGCGCAACGACGCCGCGGTGGCGGGCGTTCGCCGCGACCTGCTCGGCCAGGGGGGTTCCAATCAGCCCTGAAGCAAACCAGGCGGCATCGCGCGCGCTGGCCGACGGGCGCCCCGCGCTCGTCTGGCGGCGGCGGATCGCCGATACCGACACCCCCGTCGCGGTCGCGCTCAAGCTGATCGAGCCCGGCCGCGGCGACTTCCTGCTCGAATCGGTCGAGGGTGGCGCGGTGCGCGGGCGGCACAGCCTGATCGGGCTCGCTCCCGATCTGGTGTTCCGCGCGCACGGCAACAGCGCCGCGATCAACGCCGACTGGCTGCACGATCGCGAGGCGTTCGTCGCGTGCGAGATGCCGACGCTCGACGCATTCCGGGCGCTGGTCGCGCAGTGCCGGATGGACGTGCCCGCCGAGCTGCCGCGGGCACTGGCCTGCCTCGTCGGCTATTTCGGCTACGAGACGATCGGACTGGTAGAGACGCTCGCGCAGCCCACCGCCGATCCGCTCGCGCTGCCCGACATGATGTTCGTGCGGCCGACGGTGATCGCGGTGTTCGATCGCCTCGCCGATGCGTTGTTCCTCGTCGCGCCCGCCTGGCCCGACGCCGCGCGCACGCCGGATGCGATCGTCGCGGACGCCGAAGAACGGCTCGATGCGATCGAGGCCCGGTTGGCGACCGCGCCGCTTCCCGTGCCGGTCCGCGGCGACGCGACCGCGATCGAGCCGACGCCGGTGCTGCCCGCGGGCCGATACGGCGAGATGGTCGCCGCCGCGAAGGACTATATCGTCGCGGGCGATATCTTCCAGGTCGTCCTCGCGCAGCGCTTCACCGCGCCCTTCCCGCTCCCCGCGTTCGAGCTCTACCGCGCGCTGCGCCGGATCAATCCGTCGCCGTTTCTCTATCATCTCGACCTGCCCGGCTTCGCGCTGACCGGATCGAGCCCCGAGATTCTCGTCCGTGTCCGCGACGGTGAAGTGACGATCCGCCCGATCGCGGGCACGCGTCCGCGCGGGGCCACTGCAGCGGAGGACGAGGCGAACCGCACCAGCCTGCTCGCCGATCCCAAGGAGCGTGCCGAACACCTGATGCTGCTCGATCTCGGCCGCAACGATGTCGGTCGCGTCGCGGAGGCGGGCAGCGTCAGGGTCACCGACAGCTACACCGTCGAATTCTACAGTCACGTCATGCACATCGTGTCGAACGTAGTCGGCCGGCTCGCCGCCGGGCACGACGCGATCGACGCGATGTTCGCCGGCTTCCCCGCGGGCACCGTCAGCGGCGCGCCCAAGGTCCGCGCATGCCAGATCATCGCCGAGCTCGAACAGGAACGCCGCGGCGCCTATGCCGGCGGCGTCGGCTACGTCTCGCCCGATGGATCGATGGATTCCTGCATCGTCCTGCGTACCGCGGTGGTGAAGGACGGGATGATCCATGTGCAAGCGGGAGCCGGTATCGTTGCAGACAGCGATCCGGCTTCAGAGCAGCGAGAATGCGAAGCGAAGGCGGGTGCGTTGTTCGCGGCTGCGCGAGAAGCGATCGCACAGGCGAGCGGTTCAGGTTTCGGGCAGTAACGGCTGAAAAATACCGTCATCCCAGCGAAAGCTGGGATCTCTTGCAGGAGCGCGCGCGGCCCCTTCAAAGAAATTCCAGCTTTCACCGGGATGACGGGTGATAGCGCTATTCCTGATCGTTCCCCGGCACCGCCTCCGCCGCCGTCTTGTTCGCGCGCTTCTCCGCCGCGAACGCCCGGTTCCACGTCAGCGCGCACCCGGTCTGCCCGCCCGAGCCGACCGGCGAACACGTATCGGGCAGTCCGCCCGCCACGCGCCCGACCTGGTCCGCGACCGCGGCGCGATTGACCCAGCTCTGGTTCTGTGCCGCGATCGGCTTGTCCTCGCGCAGTGCCTTGGGGATGCGGTAGGGTTCGTCGATCCGGTTGCAGACGACGATCTCGTCGCCGGTCGCCTTCGGACACTGCTCGGCGCCGGTCAGGTTCACGCTGCGGACCCGCTGGGGCACCGTCCCGGTTTCCGCCTGCTGCGCGAGAGCGGCGACCGGGGCGGAAACGAGAATGGCGGCAAGGATGAGCGGGCGGATCATTCGAGGTCTCCTGGGTTGCGCTATCAACGTTCCCCCGGCCGCTTTGCTCCAGCCTGAACGTCTCCGCCGGATTGCCGATGCGTGTCGCGATTGCAACATGCCGCCGACAGGCGTTGCGTGCCTCCGCGCATCGGCTATGGCGTGCGGCATGATCCTGGTCGTCGACAATTACGACAGCTTCACCTGGAACCTCGTCCATTACCTGATGGAGCTGGGCGCGGAGGTGACGGTGGTACGCAACGATGCGCTGACCGCGGCGGACGCGATCGCGTCGAACGCGGCCGGCTTCCTGATCTCCCCCGGCCCGTGCACTCCGAACGAAGCGGGCATCTCGCTCGATCTGGTCGCAGCCGCCGCGGCGAACCGGCGGCCGTTGCTCGGCGTCTGCCTCGGGCACCAGGCGATCGGGCAGGCGTTCGGCGGGCGCGTGGTTCGCGGCGGACTGATGCACGGCAAGACCAGCCCGGTGACGCACGACGGCACCGGCGTCTTCGCCGGCGTCCCCTCCCCCTTCACCGCGACGCGCTATCATTCGCTGATCGTGGAGGACATTCCCGACGCCCTCGTCGTCAACGCCACCGCGAGCGACGGCTCCGTGATGGGCGTCCGCCACCGCGAGCTGCCGATCCACGGCGTCCAGTTCCACCCGGAGAGCATCGCGACCGAGCACGGCCACGCGCTGCTCGCCAACTTCCTGCGCGACGCCGGCATCGACACCCCCGCATGACGCTCCCCGACACCGCGTCGCCGCTGTCGCGCGAAACCGCCGCACAGGCGTTCGCCGACCTTCTCGACGGCAAGCCCTCCGAAGACGCGATCGCCACCTTCCTCGTCGGCATGACCGAGCGCGGCGAGACGGCAATCGAGATCGCGGAAGCCGCCCGCGCGATGCGTGCACGGCTGATCCCGATCGAGGCTCCAACCGGTGCGATCGACGTCTGTGGCACCGGCGGCGACGGGCACCACACGCTCAACGTCTCCACCGCGGTCAGCCTGGTCGTCGCGAGCGCGGGCATTCCCGTCGCCAAGCACGGCAACCGCGCCGCCTCGTCGAAGGCGGGCGCGGCGGATACGCTCGAGGCGCTTGGCGTCGACATGGCACGCGCAGGGGCGCTGGCGGAGCGGACGCTGGCCGATCTGGGCATCTGCTTCCTGTTCGCGGGCAACCACCATCCCGCGATGAAGCGGATTACCCCGATCCGCCAGCGCATCGGGCGACGGACGATCTTCAACCTGATGGGCCCGCTGGCAAACCCGGCCGGCGTCACCCGCCAGTTGATCGGCATCGCCCGCCCCGACTACGCGCCCGTCTATGCCGGCGCACTCGACCAGCTCGGCACCGAGGCGGCGCTCGTCGTCTCGGGTGAAGAGGGCCTCGACGAGGTTTCTGGCGCGGGGCCGACGATCGCGGTGTCGATCGGCGCGGTCGCGCTGCCTGACCGTATCGCGCCCGAGGACGCGGGCCTGATGCGCCATCCGATTGCCGCGATCCACGGCGGCGATCCCGAACACAACGCCGCCGCGCTCCAGCGGTTGCTCACGGGCGAGCGCGGCGCGTACCGCGATGCGGTCCTGCTCAATGCCGCCGCTGCCTTCGTCCTCGCCGGCACCGACGCGACGCTCGCCGACGGCGCCGCCCGCGCCGCGCGCACGATCGACGCCGGCGCCGCCGCCGATCTGCTCGCCCGCTGGATCGCCTATCCATGACCAACATCCTCGACCGCATCCTCGAAACCAAGCGCGCCGAAGTCGCCGCCCGCCGCTCGACCATCCCCGTCTCCGACCTGGAAGCGCGGATCGCCGAAGTCGGCGCGCCCCGCGGCTTCCGCGCCGCGCTCGATGCGAAGGCTGCGACCGGGCACGCGCTGATCGCGGAGATCAAGAAGGCCAGCCCCTCCAAGGGCGTGATCCGAGAGGATTTCGATCCCCCCGCGCACGCCCGCGCCTATGAAGCCGGCGGTGCGGCCTGTCTCTCGGTGCTCACCGACGAGCGCTGGTTCCAGGGCGCGGATGCGTACCTGCTGGCCGCGCGCGAAGCCTGCGCGCTCCCGGTGATCCGCAAGGACTTCATGGTCAGCCCGTGGCAGGTGATGGAATCGCGCAGCCTCGGCGCCGACGCGATCCTCGTCATCATGGCCGCACTCGACGACGCGCGCGCCGCCGAGATCGAGTCCGCCGCGATCGATTGCGGCATGGACGTGCTCGTCGAGGTCCATGACGAGGACGAGTTCGAACGCGCGCTGAAGCTCAAGTCGCGGCTGATCGGCGTCAACAACCGCGACCTGCGCGATTTCTCGGTCGATTTCCAGCGGACCTACGATCTCGTCGGCAAGGCCCCCGAAGGCTGCACCTTCGTGGCAGAGAGCGGGCTCAACACCCGCACCGATCTCGACGCGATGGCGGCGCACGGCATCCGCTGCTTCCTCGTCGGCGAGGCGCTGATGCGCCAGGCTGACGTCGAGGCGGCGACGCGCGCGCTCGTCGGATGACGCGCCTCACGCATCTCGACGCGGCCGGCGCCGCGCACATGGTCGACGTCGCGAACAAGTCCGTCACCGCGCGTGAGGCCACCGCGACCGGTCGGATCGTCATGTCCCCCGAGGCAGCGCGCGCGATCCGCGACGGCGCGGTGGCGAAGGGCGACGTCCTCGCGGTCGCGCGCGTCGCCGGAATCATGGCGGCCAAGCGCACCGCGGACATCATCCCGCTGTGCCATCCCCTGCCGCTCACCCGCGTCGCGATCGACCTGGCACTCGCCGACGATGGCATCACCGCGACCGCGACCGTCGCGACCGACGGGAAGACCGGCGTCGAGATGGAAGCGCTCACCGCCACCACCGCCGCACTGCTGACGATCTACGACATGGCGAAAGCGCTCGACAATCGCATGACGATCGAGGGCATCCGCGTCGTCGCCAAGCGCGGCGGCCGGTCGGGCGACTGGCAGGCGTGAGCACGCCGCTGCTTCCCGTGGACGAAGCGCAGCGCCGGCTCATTGGCTCGGCCCACGCGGTCGACGTCGAACACGTCGCCCCGATCGACGCGATCGGGCGCTGGGCCGCCGGGCCGGTCCGCGCGACGCGGACCCAGCCCGCCGCCGACCTGTCCGCAATGGACGGCTATGCGATCCGCTTCGCTGACATGCCGGGGCCATGGCACGTCGTGGGCGAAAGCGCCGCCGGTCGACCGTTCGCCGGCATCGCAGCGGCTGGCGAGGCCGTCCGCATCTTCACCGGGGCCGCGATGCCTGCGGGCACCGACACGGTGATGATCCAGGAGGAAGTCGAGCGCGACGCCGACCACGTCGCACTGGTCGGCGAAGGGCCGCTCGCGCACGGCCGCAACACCCGCCGCCGCGGACTGGACTTCCTCGCGGAAGATACCCTCGTCGAGGCCGGGCAGCGCCTCACCCCCGCCCGCCTCGCACTGGTCGCCACCGGCGGGGCGACGGCGATCGCGGTGCATCGCAGGGTCCGCGTCGCGATCGTCGCGACCGGGGACGAACTCGTCGACCCGTCCATCGCCGCAAGCGGCGTCCAGCTTCCCGAATCGAACCGGTTGCTGCTCCGCGCGCTGCTCGCCGACCTGCCGGTCGAGATCGTCGATCTCGGCATTCTGCCCGATCGGCTCGACACTCTCACCCGCGCCTTCGTCGAGGTCGATGCCGATCTGCTCGTCACCACCGGCGGCGCGTCGGTCGGCGATCACGATCTCGTCCGTCCTGCGCTCGAGGCGGCGGGCGGCGTCATCGATTTCTGGCGGATCGCGCTGCGGCCCGGCAAGCCGATGCTCGCGGGGCGGCGCGGGGCGATGCAGGTCCTGGGGCTGCCCGGCAATCCGGTGTCGGCCTTCGTGACGGCGCTGCTGTTCGTGAAGCCCGTCGTCGCCGCACTCGCCGGTGCGCGCGAAGCGCTGCCCCGCCCGCGTCTGGTGTCGCTCGGCGAAGACCTGCCCGCGAATGGCCCGCGCACCGACTACATGCGCGCGCAGCTACGGGACGGCAAAGTGTTCGTCGCGGCGATCCAAGACAGTTCGATGCTCGCCACGCTCGCCCGTGCGAACTGCCTCGTCATCCGCGCGCCGCACGCCCCTGCGGCGATGGCGGGCGAATCGGCGGAAATCCTCGACATCGCTTGACGACAACCATTGTGTTCCGTAAAGGTTCGCCGTCTGTTCGCCAGCGGAGGACCGCGATGCTTACCAAGAAACAGCATGAGCTGATCTGCTTCATCAACGACTCGCTGACCGAAAGCGGCGTTTCGCCCTCGTTCGAGGAGATGAAGGACGCGCTCGACCTCAAGTCAAAATCCGGGGTCCATCGCCTTATCAGCGCGCTCGAGGAGCGCGGCTTCCTCCGCCGCCTGCCCAATCGCGCGCGGGCGCTCGAAGTGCTCAAGATGCCCGAGCGCGTCGAGGCGAAAAAGCCCGAGGCGAAGCGGGGCGGCAACGTGAAGCCCGCCCCCGAACCCGCCAACGACGTGATCGAGATCCCGCTCCACGGCCGCATCGCGGCGGGTGTCCCGATCGAGGCGTTCGAGGGATCGTCGATGCTCGCGGTGCCCGCGGCGCTGCTCGGGTCTGGCGAGCATTATGCGCTGGAAGTGTCGGGCGATTCGATGGTCGAGGCGGGAATTCTCGACGGTGACTACGCGCTGATCCGGCGGCAGGAGGTTGCACGCGACGGCGAGATCGTGGTCGCGCTGATTGAAGACAGCGAGGCGACGCTCAAATATTTCCGTCGCGAGGGTGCGATGGTCCGGCTCGATCCCGCGAACCGCGCCTATGATCCGCAGCGCTATGCCCCCGCGCAGGTCCGCGTCCAGGGTAAGCTTTCGGGAATCCTGCGCCGCTACGATTGAGCGCCTGTGCCCAAGGGTGATCGTCGCCGGGCACGCGCGTCGTCGCGATGTGCCCGGTCGCGAATGTCGTGGCGATCCCGCCCGTCCGGGCCAGCACCGGGCGATCGAGCCTCAGCCAGCGCGGCTTGCAAGCATAGGGCAGCCGGCGTTCGCTGACGACGACATCCGCGCTCGCGCACGCCGCGATCAGCTCCGCGGCCGGGACGAGATAGAGGCTGCGGGTCGCGAGGATGCGCCAGCGCCGTCCGGCCACCGTTCGAGTCGCGAGGCACAGGTCGCGGCTGCACCGCGCGTTCCCCTGCTCCGACAGTAACAGCGGTTCGCCGTCGACCCCGCCGTTCACCGCGAGAACGTCGCGCATATAGTCGCCCGCCCGGTCGCGGAGCAGCGCCACCGATCCTCCCGCGGTCCGCACTGCGACATGACGCCCGTCGCCGGTCACGAGCAGGTCGGGCGCGGGGGTCGCCAGCACCCAGACCGCGCCGATCGCGACCGGCACCGCGCCCAGCCGCCGCCAGCGTGTCCGCCACAGCGCGATCCACAGTCCGCCCGCCAGCATCGCCGCGAACGCGCCCGCCGGCATCGCGGGCAGCGCGGTCACCGATCCCGGCGCCGCGGCGACGCTCCGAGCGATCCACAGCAGCAGCGACAGCGCCTTGCCCGCCATCCACCACAGCGGTGCGCCCAGTCCGCCGATATCCAGCAGCAACGCGATCGCCTCCAGCGGCATCACGACGAAGGTCGTCAGCGGGATCGCGACGATATTGGCGAGCGCGCCATAGACCCCCGCCTTGTGGAAATGAAACACCGCGATCGGCATCAGCGCCAGCTCGACGACCACCCCGGTCACTAGCAGCGACGCGAGCCCCCGGGCTGCGCGTTCCAGCCACCCCGCCCCGTCCGCCGCGAACCACGCCCGCACCCGCGGATGCTCGTGCAGCGCCACGATCGCGGTCACCGCGGCGAAGGACAGCTGGAAGCTCGCCCCCATCACGCTCTCCGGCCAAGCCACGATCACCACCAGCGCGCCGACTGCGACCAGCCGCAGCGTCACCGCCTCGCGCCCCGCCGCCAGTGCGGCGAGCACCATCAGCGCTGCGACGCACGACCGGATCGTCGGGACTTCGCTCCCGGTCAGCAGCGTATAGCCGATCGCTGCGCCCGCGCCCGCACCCGCCGCGACCAGCGGCAGCCGCCAGTGCAGTGCCAGCCACGGGCTCAACGCCAGCAACCGCAACGCCAGCAGCATCGTCATCCCGACAACTGCGGTGATGTGCAGCCCGCTGACCGACAACAGGTGCGCGAGCCCCGCGCGGCGCATCGCCTCGGCATCGGCCTCCGCGATCGCACCCACGTCGCCGGTCGCCAGCGCGGACGCGACCCCGCCCTCGCTGCCGGGCAGTCTCGCATGGATATGCCGCGACAGGCGCTGGCGAACCCCGGGCTGCGACGCCTGACCCGCGATCATCTCGACCGGCGCATGTGCGCGCCCGGTCGCGCCGATCGAGTCGAACCACGCCGCGCGCGAATAGTCGTACGCCCCCGGCACTGCGGCACCGGGCGGCGGCATCAGTCGCGCGCCCAGCCGCAGCGTCATCCCCGGCGCAAGCCCCTCCGGCGCATCGGCCTCCGCGATGTTGACGCGCAGGTGCGGCGGCAGCGCCACCGTGTCGCGCGCCTCCTCCGCGATCACCCGCACCGGCGCAAGCCGCACCCGCACCAATTCGCGCGCCGGCAGCAGGTCGACCCGCTCCACCTTCGCTTCGAACCGCACGATTGCCGGCCGACCCAGGACGGGCCCGGCCAACCGCTCGGCCCGCCACCAGATCGACGCCATCCCGCACGCGACCAGCACCGCCGCGACCGCGACCGCGCGCCCGGCCCGTCCACCACGCCCGATCGCGAGCGCCAGCGCCGCGATCGCAGTCGCCGCCAACATCGCCGCGATCCACTGGTTCCGCACCGGCAACACGAACCACGCCGCGACGCCGGCCCCCAGCATCACCGGCACCCACAGCAGCAGATGGTCCCGCTCAGCCTCCAGCCAGCACTCCAGCGCGTCGCGCACGCGCCGGGCTCCCGCGATTTGAAGCGGCCGGGTGCGCATGCTAGGGGCGTCGGCGGCTGAACCGGCCATCAGATTTTCCAGACTGTCCTCAACTTTGGGAGCATGTGCGCTTGAGCGCAACCACCGATACCGCGACCGTTGCGGGCGAGAGCATCGTCACGCGTTTCGCGCCCTCGCCCACCGGGTTCCTCCACATCGGCGGCGCGCGGACGGCGCTGTTCAACCTGCTGTTCGCACGGGCGCATGGCGGCAAGTTCCTGCTGCGGATCGAGGATACCGATCGCGCGCGCTCCACCCAGCCCGCGATCGACGCGATCCTGTCGTCGATGCGCTGGCTCGGACTCGATTGGGACGGCGAGGAGGTCTATCAGTTCGAACGCGCCGCGCGGCATGCGGAGGTGGCGCACCAGATGGTCGCCGCCGGCCATGCCTATCGCTGCTGGCTGACCCCGGCCGAGATCGACGCGATGCGCGCCGAGGCACAGGCGGCGAAGACGCCGCTCCGCATCCGCTCGCCCTGGCGCGACCGCACCGACGGCCTCGCCGACCAGCCGTTCGTGGTGCGCCTCAAGGCCCCGACCGAGGGCGCAACGACGATCGACGACAAGGTGCAGGGCAGCGTCACCGTCCAGAACGGCGAGCTCGACGACCTCGTCCTGCTCCGCTCGGATGGTACGCCCACCTACATGCTCGCGGTGGTGGTCGATGACCACGACATGGGCGTCACCCACGTCATCCGCGGCGACGACCATCTCAACAATGCGTTCCGCCAGCTGCCGATCTACCGCGCCAATGCGTGGCCCGAGCCGGTCTACGCGCATATCCCGATGATTCACGGTTCGGACGGCGGCAAGCTCTCGAAGCGCCACGGCGCGGTCGGGGTGGAGACCTATCGCGACGAGCTCGGCATCCTGCCCGAGGCGCTCGACAATTATCTCCTCCGCCTCGGCTGGGGGCATGGCGACGACGAGATCATCAGCCGCGAGCAGGCGATAGAATGGTTCGATCTCGCGCATGTCGGCAAGAGCCCGTCGCGGTTCGATTTGAAGAAGCTCGAGAACCTCAACGGTCATTATATTCGCGAGGCGAGCGACGCCCGGCTTGCCGATCTGGTCGCCGAACGTCTCGAATTCGCTCATGACGATACCCGCCGCGACCTGCTGGTCCGCGCGATGCCGTCGCTCAAGCCGCGCGCCGCGAACCTGAACGAACTGGCGGATGGCAGCGCATTCCTGTTCGCCAACCGCCCGCTCGCGATCGACGACGCCGCGGCACCGCTTCTCGCGGGCGAGGCGCCCGCGCTGCTGGCGCAGCTGCACGCCGCTCTTGACGCAGTGCACAACTGGGATACGGAGACGCTCGAAGACGCGGTACGCCGCGTGGCCGAGACGGCGGGTGTCAAGCTCGGCCAGGTCGCGCAGCCGCTCCGCGTCGCACTCACCGGACGCAAGACGTCGCCCGGAATCTTCGACGTCCTCGACCTGCTCGGGCGCGACGAGAGCCTGGCACGGATTGCGGACCACACCGCCTGACCGAGAGGACTGAGACCATGACCGACACCGCAAAATTCGCGATCGCGGGCAAGGAATTCGAATATCCGGTCATGTCCGGCAGCGTCGGCCCCGACGTGGTCGACATCCGCAAGCTGTATGCGCAGACCGACGCGTTCACCTACGATCCCGGCTTCACCTCGACCGCGTCGTGCCAGTCGAACCTGACCTATATCGACGGCGACAAGGGCGTGCTGCTCCACCGCGGCTATCCGATCGGGCAGCTGGCCGAACAGTCGAGCTTCATGGAGGTCGCCTACCTGCTGCTCAACGGCGAGCTGCCGGGCAAGGACGATCTCGACGCCTTCACCGGCACGATCACGCGCCACACGATGCTCCACGAGCAGCTGGCGCAGTTCTTCCGCGGGTTCCGGCGCGATGCGCATCCGATGGCGATCATGTGCGGCGTCGTCGGCGCGCTCAGCGCCTTCTATCACGACTCGACCGACATTCACGATCCGACGCAGCGGATGATCGCGTCGCATCGGCTGATCGCCAAGATGCCGACGATCGCGGCGATGGCGTACAAGTATAGCGTCGGCCAGCCGTTCGTCTATCCGGACAACTCGCTGAGCTACACCGGCAATTTCCTGCGCATGACGTTCGGCGTCCCCGCCGAGCCCTATGTCGTGAACCCCGTCGTCGAGAAGGCGATGGACCGGATCTTCATCCTCCACGCCGATCACGAACAGAACGCGTCGACCTCGACGGTCCGCCTCGCGGGCTCATCGGGCGCGAACCCGTTCGCGTGCATCGCGGCGGGCATCGCCTGCCTGTGGGGACCCGCGCATGGCGGCGCGAACGAGGCCGCGCTCAACATGCTCCACGAGATCGGTTCGGTCGACCGCATCCCCGAGTTCATCGCGCGCGCCAAGGACAAGAACGATCCGTTCCGCCTGATGGGCTTCGGCCACCGCGTCTACAAGAACTACGATCCGCGCGCGACCGTCATGCAGAAGACCGTGCGCGAGGTGTTCGAGGCGCTGAACGTCTCCAATCCGGTGTTCGACGTGGCGCTCAAGCTCGAGGAAATGGCGCTCAACGATCCGTATTTCGTCGAGAAGAAGCTGTTCCCGAACGTCGATTTCTATTCGGGCGTCATCCTGTCCGCGATCGGCTTCCCCACCAGCATGTTCACCGCGCTGTTCGCGCTGGCGCGCACCGTCGGCTGGGTCGCACAGTGGAACGAGATGATTACCGATCCGGACCAGAAGATCGGACGGCCCCGCCAGCTCTACACCGGCCCGACCGAGCGCGATTACGTCGCCATCGGCGCGCGCTGAGGCGATGAAACTCCGGCCGATCCTGATGATCCTCGGCGTCCTTGCGGCGCTGATAGGGCTGTTGTGGATCGGCCAGGGGCTTGGTTACGTCCACTGGCCCCAGTCGAGCTTCATGCTCGACCAGCGTCCATGGGCGGATCGCGGCGCGGGGCTCGCGGTGGTCGGCTTGCTGCTGGTTCTGATCGCGCGGCGGATGCCGCGTCGTTGAGGCGGTAATATCGGGCATTACGGCCCCCTTCCTACCGTCCTCCGTTCTCAAAAGCCTCTCGTCTCACCCCGCCGGCAGCGTGAATACGAATCGCGCGCCCTCGCCCGGCGCGCTGTCGAGGCTCAGTTCCCCACCCATCGCGCGCGCCAGCCGCCGCGCGATATAGAGGCCGAGGCCACTTCCGCCCTGCTCCGCCGGATCGACCCGCGCGAACTTCTCGAACACGCGGTCGTGGTCCTCGGGCGCGATGCCCTTGCCGTGATCCGCGACGATCACCACCGCCCGGTCGCCGTCCCGCTCCGCGACGACATGGACGCGCGACCCCTCGGGCGCATAGCGGACCGCATTGCCGATCAGATTGACCAACACCTGCAGCGCGCGCCGGAACTCACCGGTGGCGGCGACATGCTCGCCGGGAGCAGGGCGCTCGATCGTCACGCCGGCATCGCTCGCGCGCACCGTCAGCAGGCCCGCCGCGCGCCGCGCCATGTCGGCAAGGTCGATCGCCTCCGCCGCCACGGTGAAGTCGTCGCGTTCGATCGCCTCCAGGTCGGCGAGATCGTCGATCAGCCCCATCAGATGCCGCCCCGCGCTCGCGATGTCAGCGGCATAGTCGACATAGTCCTGCCGCAGCGGGCCCTCGGCCTGCGCGTTCATGCTGTCCGCGGTCGCGATGATCCGCGCGAGCGGCGTCCGCAGCGCGACGTCGAGACGACCGCTGAAGGCTCTCCCCAGCGCAGGCGTCACGACGGCCACGTCCGCCGGCACCGCCATGAACGCGCCACCGAGGAACCCCGCGAATCCGCCCTCCGAATCGCGCCGCGCGATCGCCGCCAGCCGGACCGCGCGCGACGAATCGCGCAGCAACGCCTGCTGGTCGTCGAAATCATGCCGCGTCGCCAGCGCTTCGAGGATCGGCAGCATCCCTGCGTCGCCGCGATCGAGCGCGAACAGCCGCGTAATCGGCTGCCCCAGCATAGCCACAGAATCGAACCCATAGCGCGCACCCGCGCCGACGGTGACATGCGTCAGCCGCAACGTGGCGTCCGTCTCCCAATGCCAGTCCGCCCCGCTCAGCAGGAAATCGCGCGTCGCCTCGGGCTGCGGCTGCGCGCGCGCGCTCGTCCGCTCGCCGGTCGTCGCGATCGACACGCGGACGCTCTCGCCCTCCGGTTCGGCGCGGACCCACAGGTCGCGGTCGACATCGCCATCGGCCACCGTCGCCGGACGCGAAACGATGATGCCCAGCCGCCGCGCCAGACGCGCGATCGTCGCGATCTGCGGCACCGCGACGGGGCGGCCAACCGCGCCCCCTGCGCGCGTATTGAGCGCGGCGAACGCCGCGTCCGCCTCGACGAGCCGACCGTCACGGTCGATCCGGGCCTGGGCCGCGCGCGCGATCATCGCTGGGCCGACCGCGCGAGCGTGCGCAGCGCCGCTCGGAAATCGGGATGGAGGCGAAGCGGCGCGAGCGCCTCGCGCGCGCTTTCCGGCGCGATCGCGGCGATCGCGTCGAGCTGGTCCGCAAACGCGTCGAGATCACGCCGCCGGTCCGCCTCCGCCAGCATCAGCCCGATCCGCGCGATGCCCGCCCGATCGAGGTCGTGCGCGCGCAGCATCAGCCACAACCGGTCCCCTTCGGGATCGAGCGCGATCGCGCGCGCCTCGGCATAGTCGAGCCCTGCGGCATGTGCGATCGCGGCGACGAACAACGTCACCCGCGCATCGCCGAGCGAATCGACCAGCAACTCACCGAGCTCCCCCGGCCGCGCATCGATCGCCGCGGCGAGGCGCATCGCCACCGCCTCGGGTCGCTCGCCCTCGTCGTGCGCCGCCAGACTGCGCTGCGCCGCCTCCGCCAGCGCACGGTCGAGCGCGTCACCCTCGCCCGGATACGCCTCGCGGAGCGCCGCCGCGACCCACCAGACGAGCCGGTGATGCAATTCGGCGGGCAGTTCGGTCGATGCTGCGGTCCCGCTACGACGCCTGCTGTCCGCGACGAGCAAGGCCGACGCCGCCGACGCAACGACCCCGTCGGGGCAATCCGCCAGCCGCGCGAGCAGGCTTGGTCGGTCGACACGTCCCGGCACCGGCGTCAACCCCTCCGCCATCAGGTCCTGCCGGACGCGGCCGATCAGCTCAGCCATCAACTCCGGGTCGCGCAACAGCCCCGCCGTGGTCAGCCGCGGCAGGACGCTCGCGTCGCGCCGTGCCAGCCGGTCCGCCAGTTTCGCCGCGCCGCGCTGTGACAAAAGGCGCGCGGCATGCCCCGCCACCTCGCGCTCGACCGCGCCGATCGTCATCGCGACCACCGCCGCCATCGCCGCGCGCGTGCGATCGTCGAGCCGCGCGTCCTCGGGCAGGAAGAAATCGTCGATCCCCGCCGCGAGCCTGTCGCGCTCGCGCATCTCGGCGCCGCCGGCGCGCGCGAGAATCGGCGCAGCGTCTTCGGGCGTGCGGGGGGGATCGAACGACATGTCCATGCTGGTAGCGCCGATGTCGTTAAAGCGCTGCTAAGCGTCGTACCGCAACGTCTCGATCGCCATCGCAAGCGTCGCCGTCGCATAGAGCGCCGCCACCGCGAGCCCGGCGACCGGAAACCCGACCAAAGTCGCCAGCGCCACGGCCGCGAGATACGCCGCCGGCGATCCCCACCAGCGCGCGCGCCGCGATTCGCTCGCCGCCCGCTCGCCGAGTGCGCCTGCCGCGACCAGCGCCAGCGCGATCACCGTCGCGACCATGTCCGCGGTGATCGAATCGACCCCACGCGCCATCAGCAGCACCGCGACCGCGGGGATTGCGCCCGTCGCGATCGTCAGCCCGCGTTCCAGCGATACCTCGTCGCGCATCCATGCCAGCGTCGCGATCACCGCGGTCGCGATCGTCGCGACCAGGGCAATCACCAGTCCGCTCGCGAAATATCCGGTCGCGGTCAGCGCGAGACCCAGCAACCCGGTCAGCCCAGCCGCCACCATCGGCCCGGTCGTCGCCACGCCGCGCTTCATCACTACCGGCAGCACACGCCGCGCGATGGGCGCGACCACCCAGCGGTCGAACCACCCTCGCCGCGATGAAACGGTCGCGGACAGGATCGCATCACCCCGCTCCGCCAGCCCGCCGCGGCTGCGCTCGATTCCGTGCCCCGCGCCCGTCCGCGCGACATCGAGCGGAACATGCATCGCCGAGGCCTGTGCGGCGACCCGGATCAAGGTCGATTGCACGTCGTAATCGCGCGGCATCGCGCCGACTTCCGCGACGCGCTGTGGCGCCAGCCGGGCAACGCCCGCCCACGCCGCCTGCCCGCCGACACGCTCGAACCCCGGCGGGGCACTGCGATCGTCGACGGTCAGCAACGCATCGCCGCCCTCCCCCGCCAACGTCGCGACCGTCGCGGGCGTCGTCACCAGCCCGTCCGCGAGCATCAGCACGCGCGCCAGCGGGTGAAGCTTCGCCGCCGCCTCGCCCGCGGTCCGCACCGCGTCGACGACGAGGCCACGCCGCTGGATCCTAGCCACCGCGCCGAGCAGTTCGGGTGTCAGCCGCGTCACCACGACCACGAGCTGCGTCGCGCCGGCCTGCTGGAGCAGCCGTGCCTGATATTCGATCAGCGTCAGACCGGCGAAGGGAAGCGTCGCCGCGAGCACGCCGGGCGCGTCGTCGGCATCGCGTACGGCAAAGATCAGACCGGCAAGCATCGCCGGCTGGTAATCGCTGACGCGCGATATGGCAAAGCCCCGATTGCGGGGCCGCTATCTCAGAGTCGGGCGACCGCGCGGCGGACCTTGCGCAGCACGTCCGCGTCGAGCGGTCGCGCCGCCGCGACCTCGCCCGCCAGCGCCATCAGCCGGATCGCGCCGAAACTGGCGGCAAGCCCCTTCAGCCGCATCGCCGCGTCGTGCCATTCGGCCGCGTCGCGCGCCGCCTCAAGCGTGGCGACGCCGCGCCGGACACTGTCGAGGAATGCTTCGCGCAACTCCGCGATCAGCCCGGGCTCGTCGCCCACCGCCGCCGCCAGCGTCGCATCGATTGCTCCGGGATCATACGCCATGTCGTCGACGCTACGGCCACAGGGTTAAGCGCAGGTTACCGCAGCAGCATATTGCGGATGCGCGAAACGTGGTAAACACAGGTCATGACCGGGGGGCCCATGATAATCGGAATGCGCGCGCGCGACGACGAGACGCTCGACGAGGGCGTGGAAGAGCCGATGATGCTCGAGGCTGGCTATGGCGAACGGGACGGCTACCGGACGCCCTCTCCGTTCCGCATGCTCGGCCCGGTGTCGCTAGCGCTGGCGTCGGTCGCATGGGTAGGGGGTGCGCTCTGGCTCGCCCGTGACGCACTCGCGGGGCAGGACTGGATCGGTCTCGCTCAGTTCGTCGCGGCCCTGTGTGCGGTGCCCGCGCTCGCCGGGATCGTCTGGCTGCTGACGCTCCGGACCAGCACCGCGGAGGCGCAGCGCTTCGGCGCAAGCGCACGCGCGATGCGTCGGGAGGCGGAAATGCTGGAGCGGACGGTCGCGGTGCTCGGCGACGCGATCGATTCGAATCGTGAGAAGCTGGGGGACCAGATCCGTGCGCTGACGATGCTCGGCGACGCCGCGACCGAGAAGCTCGCCGCGATCGGCCGCGGGCTGTCGGAGGAGATCGATCAGGCGGACATCCATGCCCGCTCGCTGTCCGACGCGACCGACACCGCGCAGACCAAGCTCCAGATCCTGCTCGCCTCGATGCCCCGCGCGCATGCCGAGACCGATGCGCTCGCCAATCGGATCGAGCGCACCGGGCTGGCTGCCGGCGAACAGGCCGCAGCGCTCGACGTGCAGCTGGTCGCGCTCGCCGATCGCGGGCGCGAGGCCGAGCATGTCGCCGGCGGCGCGGCGCAGAAACTCGCCGCGCACATCGCGCGGATGGAAGCGACCAGCGAGACCGCGGGCGCGCGGCTGGAGGCGGTCACCGAGGATCTTTCGGATCAGGTCGACGCGCTGCTCGGCCGCACCGCCGATGCGGTCGACGAGGCGCGCAAGGGCATCGCCGCGCAGGGCGAGGCGATGCTCGCGATGCTCGGCGCCAACCAGGCCGCGCTCGATTCGGCCGCGCGCGACAGCGCGGAGGCGCTAGGCGAGCGGATCGCGATCGTCGAGCAGGTGATCGAACGCGTCGCCACCCGGCTCGAGCATCAGCGCAACGTCGGCGACGGCATGGTCCACGATCTCGAGACCGGCGTCGCCCGCGTCGAGACGCAGCTCGATTCGCTTCACGCGCAGGGCGTCGAACGCACGTCGATGCTCGCCGCATCGATCAGCGCGCTCGGCGGCTCGGCAGACGCGATGACCGAGGCGCTGAAGGCCGGCGATTCAATGGCCACCCGTGCGATCGGCACCGCCGAATCGCTGCTGATCGCGCTCGACGCCTCCGCGCGCGAGATCGACGAGACGCTGCCCGACGCGCTCGACCGGCTCGACGCCCGCATCGCCGCGTCGAAGGGCATCGTCGCCGCGACCAAGCCCGAACTCCTCGCGCTCGTCACGGCCGCGGAAAGTACGCACGACGCGATAGAGGCGATCGCGCAGGTCATCGCCGACCAGCGGCGCGTCGTCGACCAGCTGTCGGGCACGCTGCTGGAAACGCTGACCGGCGGGCGCGCCAAGGCCGATGCGCTCGGCCAGATGGTCGACGAGACGATCGGACAGGCGAACCGCTTCGCCGACGAGGCGGCGCCTCGACTGCTCGACGCGCTGCTCCGCGTCCGCGACACTGCCAGCACCGCCGCCGACCGTGCGCGCGAGACCCTCGCCACCGTCATCCCCGAAGCCGCCGCCGCGATCGAGGCCGCGAGCGCCGACGCGATGCGCCGGGCCGCGGGCAGCGGAGTCGAGGAACGGGTCCGCCAGATCGCGCAGGTCGCGGAGGAAGCCGTCGCCGCCGCCAGCCGCGCGTCGGACCGGCTCGATCGCCAGATGCAGGCGATCGCGGACACCACCGCGCTGGTCGAGACGCGGATCGAGAACGCACGCACCGATCGCGAAGCCGCCGACCGCGACAGCTTCGCGCGCCGCGCCTCGCTGCTAATCGAATCGCTCAATTCGTCCGCGATCGACATTACCAAGACGTTCGCGCCCGATGTCGCCGACAGCGCCTGGGCCGCGTATCTCAAGGGTGACCGCGGCGTCTTCACCCGCCGCGCGGTGCGGCTGCTCGACAGCGTGGAGCAACGCGACATCGTCCGGCTGTACGACGACGACACGGCGTTCCGCGATCAGGTCAACCGCTACATCCACGATTTCGAATCGATGCTGCGCACGATCCTAGCCCAGCGCGACGGCTCGCCGCTGGGAGTGACGTTGCTGTCGTCGGACATGGGCAAGCTCTACGTTGCGCTCGCACAGGCGATCGAGCGACTGCGGTAGCGCCGCTCAGGTGCCGGCGTCGAAGTCGAACATCTGGGGCGTGATCCATCCCATCGCGTAGTTGAGATAGAACAGCGCGAACAGCACCGTCGCCACTACCGTCACGCGCAGCGCGATCCGCCCGGGGCGGAACTCGTGCGGCGCGCTTTCCGCTTGGCCGGGGACGATCTCGCCCCCGGCCTCGCGCGTCGTCCGCACCCCGAACGGCAGGACGAGAAAGACCGAGAACGCCCAGAACAGCGTGTAGATCGCAAGGATCGACGTCCACCGCACGGGCGCGCCCTCAAACTTCGATCATCAGCACGTCGACGACGGGCTTCTTGCCCGTCCACCGCGTCGCGACCTTGCGTACCGCCAGCCGGATATCCTCGCGGACCCGGTCGCGCTCGCGGCGCCCGCCCTTGACCGCCTCCGCCGCGGCATCCTCGGCCTCCTCAATGAAGGGGATACGATCCTCCTCGACCGGCACGCCCTGGATCCGCACCTGCGGCGTGCCCGCGAGCCGGCCGTTGTTGGTGATCGCCACCGCGACCGAGATCTGGCCGTTGACCGAGATCCGCCGCCGCTCATTGATCGTCGTGCCGTCGGCAGGCAGGATCACGTCGCCGTCGAGCACCAGCCGCCCGATATGCGCGTGCCCGATCTTCTTGGGCTCGCCCGGCCCTAGCCGCACGATATCGCCGTCGACCTGAACCAGCGCGCTCGGAATCCCCTCGGACAGGCCGAACCGTGCCTGCTCCATCAAATGGCGCATCTCGCCATGGACCGGGATCAGCACGCGCGGGCGGATCCACTTGTACATCTTGGCGAGCTCGGGCCGGCCCGGATGCCCGGATACATGGACGTGCGCCTGCTTCTCGGTGACCATCTTCACCCCACGCCCGGCGAGGATGTTCTGGATTCGCCCGATCGCGACCTCGTTGCCCGGGATCTGCTTGGACGAGAAGATCACGGTGTCGTCCGCATCCAGCGAAATCGGGTGCGTGCCCTCGGCCACGCGCGCCAGCGCCGCGCGCGCCTCGCCCTGCCCGCCGGTCGCGACGATGAGGATCTTGTTCTTTGGTAAGCGCATCGCCGCATCGGCGTCGACCGTATCGGGGAAGTCCTTCAGATAGCCGCACGCCTTGGCGACGCGGATGATCCGGTCGAGCGAACGCCCCGTCACGCACAGCTTGCGCCCCGTCTCGCGCGCGACCTCGCCCAGCGTGTGCAGCCGTGCCGCGTTGGAGGCGAAGCTCGTCACCAGCACGCGCCCGCGCGCCTTGGCGACGCTGTCGATCAGCCCCTGCCGCACCGTCGCTTCGGAGCCCGAGGCCTCGGCGTTGAACACGTTGGTCGAATCGCACACCAGCACGTCGACGCCCTCGTCGCCGATCGCGGCGAGCTGCTCGGGCGAGGCGGGCGTCCCGATCACCGGGGTCGGGTCGAGTTTCCAGTCGCCGGTGTGGAACACACGGCCATGCGGCGTATCGATCAGCAGCGCGTTCGCCTCGGGGATCGAGTGCGACAGCGGCACGAACTCGACGCCGAACGGGCCGACCTTGAAAGCCTCGCCCGGCTGGATCACCTTCAGCGCGATGCGGTCGGTGATCCGCTCCTCGTCGAGCTTGCCGCGGATCAGTCCGGCGGTGAACGGCGTCGCATAGAGCGGCACGCCCAGGTCCTGCGCCAGATACGGTAGCGCGCCGATATGGTCCTCATGCCCGTGCGTCAGCACGATGCCGACGAGCTGCTCGCGCCGCTCCTCGATGAACTGCAGGTCCGGCAGGATCACGTCGATGCCCGGATAGGCCGGATCGGCGAAGGTGATGCCGCAATCGACCATCAGCCATTTGCCGCCGGTGCCGTAGAGATTGACGTTCATGCCGATCTCGCCCGAACCACCAAGGGCACAGAAGAGAAGTTCGTTGGTCTTGGGAGTCATTAAAATCCTAACTGAATGGTGCCGGCGATGCGCGGACTTTCATGCCGCGATGCGATCGTGCCGGTAGAAGAAATCCCCTGTGCGCCGGGGCGGCGTTCACTTCGGTATATGGGCGCGTTCCCACATGATCGCCAGCCCCTGGATCGTCAGATCGGGCTCGATCACATCGAATATGTCGGTATGCCGCTCGAACAGCGTCGCGAGGCCACCGGTGGCGATCACCGTGACGGGGCGTGCCACCTCCGCCTTCATCCGCGCGACCAGCCCCTCGATCATCGCGATATAGCCCCAATAGATGCCGATGTTCATCTGGTCGACGGTGTTGCGCCCGATGACGGAGGCGGTGGCGGGGGCCTCGATCGCGATCCGCGGCAGCTTGGCCGCCGCGCCGACCAGCGCATCCAGCGACAGGTTGATACCCGGCGCGATGATCCCGCCCTTGTACGCGCCGGTGAAGTCCGACACGTCGAGCGTCGTCGCGGTGCCGAAATCGATCACGATCAGGTCGCCGGGGTGGAGCGCATGCGCCGCGATCGTGTTCACCGCGCGGTCCGCGCCCAGCGATGCGGGCTCGTCGACGTCGATCGCTATCCCCCATTCGAGCGCGCCGCGGCCTGCGATCAGTGCGTCGACCCTGAAATATTTGCTCGCCAGCACTTCCAGATTGTGGAGCGCGCGTGGCACGACGGTCGAGACGATCACGCCGCTCACGTCGCTGCGGTCATGGCCTTCGAGCGCCAGCAACTGACTGAGCCATACCGCATATTCGTCCGCGGTGCGCCGTGGATCGGTCGCGATCCGCCAGCGCGCCCTGATCTCGCGGCCATCCAGCAGCGCGAAGACGATATTGGTGTTCCCGGCATCGATCGCCAGCAGCATCGCGTGGTTCCCTCGTTACCGACGTTCAGACCAGGAAGACGTCAGCGGTGTGAATGACACGCTCTTCGCCCCCCGCCAAGCGCAGCACGAGTGCGCCGTCTGACGTCAGCCGGTCGAACGTGCCTTCCAGGGCCAGACCGTCGGGCACCCGGACGACGAGCGGGGTGCCCGGCGGATGCGCCCTTTCGTTCCACCGCGCCACGACCGGCGCGACGCCATCGACATGCCAGTGATGCACCCAGGCCGCCATCATCGCTGCCAGTCGCTCGACGAACGCCGCCGGGTCAATCGCCGCGCCATGCTCCGCAAGGCATGTCGTCCGTCGACCGGGAAGCGCGGGATGATGCGCGATGTTGACCCCGACGCCGATCACCACCGCATCCTCGACGCGCTCGAGCAGGATCCCGGACAGCTTGGCACCGCCCAGCAACAGGTCGTTCGGCCACTTGATCGCGAGCGCCCGCACGGCCGGCGCCGGCAGCAGTTGCGCCACCACTTCGTCAAGCGCCACCGCAGCGACCAGCGCCAGCGTCGCCGCGGACGGATCTCCCGCCTGCAACCGCACGATCGTGCTGGCATAGAGATTGCCTGCCTCGGATATCCAGGGCCGCCCCTCGCGCCCGCGCCCGGCGATCTGCCGCTCGGCGCGGAGCCATACACCCTCAGTCACGGCGTCCCGTGCCAGCGCAAGCATGTCGACGTTGGTCGACCCCGTCTCCGCGACGGTGCGGATCGTCGTCAGCGCATCGATCCTAGAACAGCGACTGCGCCGCCGCCGTCGTCCACCCCGCCAGCAGCGGGATCGCGAGATAACCCACCGGCGAGATGATGACCGCGGCCACCGCGATCAGCCCGCCCTCGATTGGGTCGCCCGGCGCGAACGCCGCCGCGGGTTCGTCGAAGTACATCGTCTTGACGACGCGCAGGTAATAATAGGCCCCGATCACCGACGCCGCCGCACCGACCGCCGCCAGCGGGAACAGCCCCGCGCCGACCGCCGCGTAGAATACCGCGAACTTGGCGTAGAAGCCGAACAGCGGCGGAATGCCCGCGAGCGAGAACATGAAGATCGCCAGCGCCGCCGCCAGCCCGGGCCGGTGCCGCGACAGCCCCGCGAGGCTCGCCAGCGTCTCGATCGGCTGACCGTCCTCTCCACGCATCTGGAGCACGACCAGGAACGACCCCAGCGTCATAACGACATAGATCGCCATGTACGTCATCACTGCCGCGACGCCCTCGGGCGTGCCCGCGGCAAGCCCGATCAGCGCGAAGCCGACGTTGTTGATGCTCGAATAGGCGAGCAGCCGCTTGACGTTGGTCTGCCCGATCGCACCGACCGCACCGAGCACGATCGACGCGAGTGCGGCGAAGATCACGATCTGGCGCCACTGGTCCGTCGCCGGCCCCATCGCCTCCACCGCCACGCGCACCGCGAGCGCCATCGCCGCGACCTTGGGTGCGGAGGCGAAGAACGCGGTGACCGGCGTCGGCGCACCTTCGTACACGTCGGGCGTCCACATGTGGAACGGCACCGCCGAGATCTTGAACGCCAGCCCCGCAAATACGAACACCAGGCCGAAGATCAATCCGAGCGACTTGCCTTCGCCCGACACCGGCGTCGCCGCATAGGCACCCGCGATCTCGGTGAACATCGTCGAACCGGTGAACCCATAGACCAGGCTGATGCCGTACAGCAGGATCCCGCTCGCCAGTGCACCGAGGACGAAGTACTTCAGGCCGGCCTCCGCCGATCGCGTATCGCGCCGCATGAAGCTGGCCAGGACATAGGCCGCAAGGCTCTGAAGCTCGAGCCCGACATACAGCGTCAGCATGTCCGCCGCCGACACCATGATCCCCATGCCGGCCGCGGACAGCAGGATCAGCACCGGATATTCGGGACGCAAATCATCGCCCGCAGTCTTCCTGAAGAATCCCGGCGCCATCAGGATGGCGACCGCCGCCGCGACGAAGATCAGCACCTTGGCAAACGCTGCAAATGCATCGGCACGGTATAGCCCGTAGAATGCCTCCCCGCCCGACGAGGCCGGGCCGACGAGCGCGATACCAGCGCCGGCCAGC
This sequence comes from Sphingomonas sp. Ell38C01, assembly GCF_055231975.1. Lineage (NCBI taxonomy): Bacteria > Pseudomonadati > Pseudomonadota > Alphaproteobacteria > Sphingomonadales > Sphingomonadaceae > Sphingomonas > Sphingomonas sp. Ell38C01. The sequence continues at coordinate 2,508,266 of NZ_JBUYVA010000001.1, forward strand.
ACCGCGATCGCGGTCCACGACACGGCACCGGTCGATTTCGTCCCGCCCCATGCGGCAACGAGCATCAGCGCGAGCGCACCGAGCGTCAGGACGACCTCGGGCAGCGTCATCGCGATCTGGGACGCGTAATCCATCAGTGCGCCCCCCCATGGGCGGTCGTCGTCGTTTCGGCATGATGGGCGGCGGGCGCGACGCCCGTGCCCCCCGGTTTTCCAGGCGTCGGCAAGGAGTCACCCGCAGGCTTGGCGCGATCCAGCCGTGCCAGCAGCACCTGCGTATCCTTGCGCATCGGCGCGAGGAAGCTTTCCGGATACACGCCCATCCAAAGCGCAGCGGCCGCGATCGGCGCGAGCAGCCACATCTCACGCGCGGACAGGTCCGTCATCGCGCGCACCTCGTCGGAGGTGATCTCGCCGAACACGACGCGGCGATAGAGATACAGCATGTACCCCGCGCCCAGGATGATCCCGGTCGTGCACAGTAGCGTGATCGTGGTCGACACCTGATACGTGCCCATCAGGCTGAGCAGCTCGCCGACAAAATTGCTCGTTCCCGGCAGGCCGATCGAGGCCATGGTGAAGAACAGGAACAGGATCGCATAGCGCGGCATGTTGATCGCAAGCCCGCCGTACCGCGAGATCTCGCGCGTATGGAGCCGGTCATAGATCACGCCCACGCACAGGAACAGCGCACCCGAGACGAGCCCATGGCCCAGCATCACGAGCATCGCCCCTTCGATCCCCTGCTGGTTAAAGGCGAACAGCCCGATCGTCACGATCGCCATGTGCGCGACCGAGGAGTACGCGATCAGCTTCTTCATGTCGGATTGCACCAGCGCGACCAGCGACGTGTAGATCACCGCCACCGCCGACAGCGCGAACACAAGCCACACGAACTGCGCGGACGCCTCCGGGAACATCGGCAGCGAGAAGCGCAGGAAGCCGTAACCGCCCAGTTTCAGCAGCACGCCCGCCAGGATGACGGATCCCGCGGTCGGCGCCTGGACGTGCGCATCGGGCAGCCAGGTGTGCACCGGCCACATCGGCATCTTCACCGCGAAGGATGCGAAGAAGGCGAGCCACAGCCATGTCTGGACGCTGGCGGGGAAGTCGTACGCCATCAGCACCGGGATGCTAGTCGTCCCCGCGGTGATCGCCATGTACAGCATCGCCACGAACATCAGCAGCGAGCCGAGCAGCGTATAGAGGAAGAACTTGTACGACGCGTAGATCCGATTCGCGCCGCCCCAGATGCCGATGATGAGGAACATCGGGATCAGCCCGGCCTCGAAGAAGATGTAGAACAGGAACAGGTCCTGCGCCGCAAAGGTGCCGATCATCAGCACCTCGGTCAGCAGGAACGCCGCCACGTATTCGGGCACCCGCTTCTTCACCGCCTCCCACGACGCGCCGATGCAGATCGGCATCAGGAACACGCTGAGCATGATGAGCAGCAGCGCATAGCCGTCGATGCCCAGCGCCCAGCTGAACATGCCGAACGAACCGGCATTCTCGACGAACTGCCACTGCGCGCCGCCGATGTCGTAGCTGGTCCACAACAGGACCCCGAGCGCGAGATCGACCAGCGTCGCCCCCAGCGCGAGCCAGCGCGCCGCGCTCGCCGACAGGAACAGACACGCGACCGCCGCGATCGCCGGGACCGCGAGCATCACGGAAAGGATGGGAAAACCGAGGTTGTTCACGAGCCGATCGCCCCATTACCGTTCGGGCTGAGCTTGTCGAAGCCCTGCCCTGCCCCTTGAACGGTCAGAAGAAAGTACAGCACCTTTCGGCTGCCTGCCTGCAGCAGGCGCTCAGGACAAGCTTGGCCAAGCTCAGTGCGAACGGAATTTATGCTGTGCGACATCATCCTGCGATCGCCCACGTCACAGCGGCGGTCAGCCCGATCAGCATCACGAACGCATAGGTGTAGACATAGCCGGTTTGCAGTTTTCCCGCCGCGCGCGAACCCAGTTGGACCACCCAGGCCGAGCCGTTTGGCCCGAACCGGTCGATCATGCCTTCGTCACCCTTGTGCCAAAGCAAGCGCCCGATCGCGAAGGCCGGCTTCACGAACAGGAAATGGTACAGTTCGTCGAAGTACCATTTGCGCAGGAAGAATTGGTACAGCGGCTGGAACACGTCCGCGAACTTCGCCGGGAACGACGGGTGACGGATATAGCTCAGCCATGCGATCAGCAGTCCGGTCAACATCACTGCGGTCGCGGACAGCTTCACCCACAGCGGAACCTCGTGCATCGCGTGCATCAGATGCTCGTTGAACGCGAGGCTACCGCGCCAGAACCCCGGCCCTCCCTCGGGCTGGATGAACCAGTGGTTGAACACGAAGCCCGCCGCCACCGCACCGATCGACAGCACGACCAGGGGGATCAGCATCGAGATCGGGCTTTCATGCGGGTGATAGCCACCCGTTCCGACCGGCATCTCGTTGAACCCACGCGTCTCGACATGCGGCGCATGCCCGGCATCCTCGTCCGCGGCATGCGCGTGATCGTCGTGACCATGCGCGTGCGCGTCGTGGATCGCGTGCTGGATATGCTCCGACGCGGCCCAGCGCGGCTTGCCCCAGAAGGTCAGGAACATCAGCCGCCACGAATAGAAGCTGGTCAGCAGCGCCGCGAACACCCCGACGAAGAACGCCACCTGGCCCCCGCCGCCCGAAGCGTACGCCGCCTCGAGGATCGCGTCCTTCGAATGATACCCTGCGAACCCGCCGACCTCGTAGATGCCGACGCCGGTGATCGCGAGCGTGCCGAGCAGCATCGCCCAGAACGTCACCGGAATCTCCTTACGCAGCGCGCCGTAATAGCGCATGTCCTGCTCGTGGTGCATCGCATGGATCACCGAGCCTGCGCCCAGGAACAGCAGCGCCTTGAAGAACGCGTGCGTGAACAGGTGGAACATCGCCGCGCCATACGCGCCACACCCGGCCGCAAAGAACATGTAGCCCAGCTGCGAACAGGTCGAATAGGCGATCACGCGCTTGATGTCGGTCTGCGTCGTCCCGACGGTCGCGGCGAACAGGCAGGTCGCTGCGCCGATGAAGGTGATGAAGCCCAGCGCGGTCGGCGACGTCTCGAACATCGGCGACAGGCGGCACACCATGAACACGCCCGCGGTGACCATCGTCGCCGCGTGGATCAGTGCCGACACCGGCGTCGGCCCCTCCATCGCGTCGGGAAGCCATGTGTGGAGCCCGAGCTGCGCGGACTTGCCCATCGCACCGACGAACAGCAGCAGGCACAGCACCGTCATCGTATCGAACCGGTGCCCTAGGAACCCGATCGTCGATCCCGCCATCCCCGGCGCGGCGGCCAGGATCTCGGGGATCGAGACCGTCCCGAACACCAGATACGTCCCGAAGATGCCGAGCATGAAGCCCAGGTCGCCGACGCGATTGACGACGAACGCCTTGATGGCCGCCGCATTGGCCGACGGCTTCCTGAACCAAAACCCGATCAGCAGATACGAGGCAAGGCCCACGCCCTCCCAGCCGAAGAACATCTGGATCAGGTTGTCCGCGGTCACGAGCATCAGCATCGCGAAGGTGAACAGCGACAGATACGCGAAGAAGCGCGGCTGGTCCGGGTCCTCCGCCATATAGCCCCAGCTATACAGGTGGACGAGCGCGGACACCGACGTGATGACGACGAGCATCACCGACGTCAGCGCATCGACGCGCAGCGCCCAGTCGACGCTGAAACTGCCCGATGTGATGAAGTGCAGCACCGGCGTCACCGATGCCGTGTTCGCGCCGGTCAGGAAGCCGATGAAGATCGGCCACGACAGCGCACAGGCGGCGAACAGCCCCGCGGTCGTGATCGCCTTGGCGGGCACGTTGCCGATGGCACGGTTGCCGAAGCCCGCGACGATCGCCGCGATCAGCGGCAGGAAGACGATAAGCTGGATCACCGGATCACCCCTTCATCCGGTTGACGTCGTCGACCGAGATCGTCCCGCGTCCGCGGAAATAGATGACGAGGATCGCAAGACCGATCGCGGCCTCGCCCGCCGCCACCGTCAGCACGAACATCGCAAAGACCTGACCCACGAGATCGTTCAGCGCCGCGGAGAACGCGACGAGATTAATGTTCACCGCCAGCAGGATCAGCTCGATCGCCATCAGGATGACGATGATGTTCTTGCGATTGAGGAAGATGCCCAGCACCCCCATCGTGAACAGGATCGCCGCGACGACCAGATAGTGGATCAGTCCGATCGAGCCGCTCACAATTGAATCCCCTGCCCGCTGACGGGCCGCGTGTTGCGCGTGGCGTCCTGCGGACGGCGCGCGTTTTGGCGATTGACGTTCTGAATCCGCACGCCGCTGCGCTCGCGGTGCGTCAGCACAATCGCGCCGATCATCGCGACCAGCAGGACGAAGCCCGCCGCCTCGAAGATGAACAGGTAGCGCGTGTAGAGCAGGTTGCCGATCGCCTGGATGTTGGGCACCGCGGCGTCCGTCGGCGCGGCGCGGCGCGACAGTTCAATCCCGCCCGACGACCATGCGCCGACCCCGATCAGGATCTCGCACGCCAGCCCGACCGCCAGCGCCAGCCCGACGCCGAAATACCGGACGAACCCAGCGCGCAACGACGCAAAGTCGATGTCGAGCATCATCACGACGAACAGGAACAGCACCGCGACCGCACCGACATAGACGATGACGAGCAGCATCGCGATGAACTCCGCGCCCACCAGCACCATGAGGCCCGCGGCGTTGAAGAACGCCAGGATCAGCCACAGCACCGAATGGACCGGATTGCGCGATGCGATGGTCATCGCGCCCGACAGGATCACGATGGCCGCGAAAAGATAGAAGGCGATAGCCTGGATCACAAGAAAGCCGGCCCCCTAGCCTGCCCCGCAACGAACGGGTCTGAATCGATATGGGCGCGCATTAACGGTACGGCGCATCGGCGGCAAGGTTCGCGGCGATCGCCCGCTCCCACCGGTCGCCATTGTCGAGCAGCTTGGACTTGTCGTAGATCAGCTCCTCGCGCGTCTCGGTCGCGAACTCGATATTCGGCCCCTCGACGATCGCGTCGACCGGGCACGCTTCCTGGCACAGACCGCAATAGATGCACTTCGTCATGTCGATGTCGTAGCGCGTCGTGCGGCGCGAACCGTCGTCGCGCGGCTCCGCCTCGATCGTGATCGCCTGCGCCGGGCACACCGCCTCGCACAGCTTGCACGCGATGCAGCGCTCTTCCCCGTTGGGATAACGGCGCAGCGCATGCTCGCCGCGGAAGCGCGGGCTCTGCGGGTTCTTCTCGAACGGATAGTTGATCGTCGCCTTCGCCTTGAAGAAATACTTCAGCGTCAGCGCGTGCGCCTTGACGAACTCCCACAGGGTGAACGCCTTGATATGCTGTGCGATCGACATTTTTCAGAACCCTACCCGCATATACATCAGCACACCGGAGACGAGGAAGACCCAGAACAGCGACACCGGCAGGAAGATCTTCCAGCCCAGCCGCATCAGCTGGTCGTAGCGATAGCGCGGGACGGTCGCCTTCACCCAGCTGAACAGGAAGAAAAAGAACAGGATCTTGGCGAACAGCCAGAGGATTCCCGGCACCATGTACAGCGGCGCCCAGTCGAACGGCGGCAGGTATCCGCCCCAGAACAGCGTGGCGTTCAGCGTGCACATCAGCAGCACGTTGGCATATTCGCCGAGCCAGTAGAGCGCGAACGCCATCGACGAATATTCGGTCTGATAGCCCGCGACCAGCTCCGACTCCGCCTCGGTCAGGTCGAACGGCGCGCGCTGCGTCTCCGCGAGCGACGAGATGAAGAACATCACCGCCATCGGAAACAGCAGCGGGTTGAACCCGAACCCGTTGACGGGCACGAGCGCATAGATCGCGCGTTGCGCCTCGACGATCGCGGTCAGGTTGAAGCTGCCAGCCCACAGCACGACCGAGATCAGGATGAACCCGATCGCGACTTCGTAGCTCACCATCTGCGCGGCCGCGCGGATCGCGGAGAAGAACGGATATTTGGAGTTGGACGACCAGCCTGCCAGGATGATCCCGTACACGCCCAGCGACGACGCCGCGAGGACGTAGAGCAGCCCGACATTGATGTCCGACACCAGCACGCCCGGCGAGAACGGCACCACCGCCCACACGATCAGCGCGACCGTGAACGTGATGATCGGCGCCAGCAGGAACAGCCCGCGGTTCGCCGCGGCGGGGATGATCGTCTCCTGAAGGAACACCTTCAGGCCGTCCGCGAACGACTGGAGCAATCCGAACGGCCCGACCACGTTCGGCCCGCGCCGCAGCGCCATCGCCGCCCAGATCTTGCGATCAGCATAGATGATCATCGCCACCGCCAGCATCAGCGGCAGCGCGATGACGAGGATCCCGATCATGGTCGCGGCGAACCACGCCCAACCGTAATCCATGCCCCAGGATGTGAAGAGTGCGGTCACTTCGTCACCTCGGCCACCATAATCCGACTGTCAGCAGCGCGACCGCGCAAGCAATTAATAGTCCCGCCACGATCATCCGCAACCAGCGCGGCCCGAACCGTGCCGCCCATTCCAGAAGACCTTCGAAGATTTGCTCCAAGGCCCATCACTCCGCCGCCTCCGCGAACGCTTCGCCATGCACCAGCTCCGCCGAGCAGCGCTGCATCGTCGGCGACGCACGACAGATCGCGTTGGTCAGGTAGAAGTCCTTGATCGGATACCCCTCGAGCTCCCCGGATGCGGTCGTACTCAGCGACGGCGCGGACCACGGGAACGTCACCAGTCCCTCTTCCGCGAGCAACGGCTGATCGAGCGCCATGTCCGCCCGCAGCTGCTCGATCGTATCGAACCCCAGCGTCTTACCGAGCGTCTCGGACAGCGCGCGGAAAATCGTCCAGTCCTCGCGCGCATCGCCCGGCGGGAATACCGCGCGGTTGCCGCGCTGGACGCGTCCCTCGAGATTGACCCAGGTGCCCGACTTCTCGGCATAGCTCGCGCCCGGCAGGACGACGTCGGCATGATGCGCGCCGCGGTCGCCGTGATGCCCGACATATACCTTGAACCCGGTGAACTTCGTGAAGTCGCACTCGTCAGCGCCGAGGAAATAGACAAGCTTGGCGCCGTACGTATCGGCCACGCCGCCCGCCTGCGCATAGCCGAGCATCAGCCCGCCCATCCGCGCCGCCGCCATATGGACGACGTTGAACCCGTTCCAGCCCTCGCGGACCAGACCCAGCGTCTCGACCAGCCCGATCGCCGCGCCATGCGCACCCTTGAGCGCGGCACCACCGACGATCACCATCGGCTTCTTCGCCGCTGCGAACGCGTCTGTCACCGCCTCGGAAAGCGCGCCGAGCGCGCCCAGATCCGCACCCAGCCACTCGACCTTGTACGTCAGCTCGGTCTCCGGCCCGATCGCGAAGACCTTCGCGCCCTTCTTGATCGCCTTGCGGATCCGCGTGTTCACCAGCGGCGCTTCCCAGCGCAGGTTGGTGCCCACCAGCAGGATCGCGTCCGCGTCCTCGGTGCCCGCGATCGTCGTGTTGAAATTGACCGCGGCCAGGCTCGACGTGTCATAGTCCATGCCCGTCTGCCGCCCCTCGAGCAGCGACGACCCGCATGCCTTCAGCAGCGCCTTGGCGGCATACATCGTCTCGCAATCGACCAGATCGCCCGCGACCGCCGCGACGCTGCTGCCTGCATCGACCGCCGCGATCGCCGCGAACGCCTCGTCCCACGTCACCGGCACCAGCTTGCCGCCGCGCCGCACATAGGGCTTGTCGAGCCGCTTGCGCACCAAGCCGTCGACCGCATGGCGCGTCTTGTCGGTCGCCCACTCCTCGTTGACGTCGTCGTTCACGCGCGGGACGCAACGCAGCACCTGCCGCCCGCGGCTGTCGAGCCGGATGTTGGTGCCGACCGCGTCCATCACGTCGATCGTCAACGTCTTCTTGAGCTCCCACGGACGTGCCTCGAACGAATACGGCTTCGACGTCAGCGCACCGACCGGGCACAGATCGACGACATTGCCGCTCAACTCGCTCTTGACCGCATTTTCCAGATACGAGGTGATCTGCATGTCCTCGCCGCGGAAGATCGCGCCGATCTCCTCGACGCCCGAAACTTCTTCCGCGAACCGGACGCAGCGCGTGCACTGGATGCACCGGGTCATGACCGTCTTGACGATCGGACCCATATATTTCTCGGTCACCGCGCGCTTGTTCTCGCCATAGCGCGAGTGGCCGCGGCCATAGGCCATCGACTGGTCCTGCAGGTCGCACTCGCCGCCCTGGTCGCAGATCGGGCAGTCGAGCGGATGGTTGATGAGCAGGAATTCCATGATGCCCTCGCGGGCATGCTTCACCATCGGCGTGGTCGTGAAGATCTCCTGGTTGTCAGCCGCCGGCAGCGCGCACGACGCCTGCGGCTTGGGCGGACCCGGCTTCACCTCGACCAGGCACATCCGGCAATTGCCCGCGATGGACAGCCGCTCGTGATAGCAGAAGCGCGGAATCTCCTTGCCCGCAAGCTCGCAAGCCTGCAGCACGGTGGCGCCCTGCGGCACCTCGATCTCTACGCCGTCGACTTTGACCTTGGGCATGTTAGTTCTTTTCTGCCGTTGAATTCTCAGCATGCTGCGCGGCCAAAACATAATAAGCCGGCGCAATATTCAGTCGCAGCAACGCTGCCTTCATCGATACGACAGCGCCGCTGTCGGTACATTGACCAATCGCCGGCGCAATCCCCGCGATCGCCTTGCGCTCCTCGGTCGAACCCGCCTCCGCGGCGATCAGCGCCAGCGACTTTGCCGGTTCCGTGCGGACAAGACAGTGAACCGTCTTGGTGTCGCTCGATGGCAGCCGCTGAAAGGCGGCATCGTCGTAAAAGGCGGCGATAGGTACAGGCTTCGTGGACGCCCCAGGGTGCGTGCGCAAATATGCCTCCGCGGTCACCGACGCCAACCACAAATGCCGGCCGTCACCATAGATCGCGAAATTCTCCACCTGCTTCGTGAGGTCAAGGCAGCGCTCGTAGATCGATCGAAACGCAATCCACGAGCGCGTACTGGATTGGCCCCCCAGTACGGAGTCAAGATAACGCTTCGCCTTGGCCGCATCAGCTTTGACCGCACAGGATGCGGCACCGCGATACATGCTCAGTTTCCCCGCATCGGGTAGATTGCGCAAATCCAGTTCAGCCGTTTCCGACATCCCCGAAGTGACCAAGCCTGAACTGTGCCCCGGAATGAGAGACCCGGTGCCTACACCCCGCCGCTGCCCAGCGTGCACGGCATCGCCGCCGACTCCGGCCGTCATCATAACCATTGCGATGAGCACCGCGCGAAAGTGAGCCGACACCAACACTATTCCGCCGCCTCCAGCATCCCGCCGCCACGCTCGACGATCCGCCGCTCCAGCTCGGGCCGGAAATGCTTGATGAGCCCCTGGATCGGCCATGCCGCGGCGTCGCCCAGCGCGCAGATCGAGTGGCCCTCGACCTGCTTGGTCACCTGCTGGAGCATGTCGATCTCGGACAGGTCCGCATCGCCCGTCCGCAGCCGCTCCATCACGCGCCACATCCAGCCGGTGCCCTCGCGGCACGGCGTGCACTGGCCGCAGCTCTCATGCTTGTAGAAATACGAGATGCGGCTGATCGCGCGGACGATGTCGGTCGACTTGTCCATGACGATGATCGCTGCGGTGCCGAGGCCCGAGCCGACCGCCTTCAACCCGTCGAAATCCATCGCGCAGTCGATGATCTGCGCGGCGGGCACCAGCGGCACCGACGACCCGCCCGGGATCACCGCGAGCAGATTGTCCCACCCGCCCCGAATCCCGCCGCAATGCGTCTCGATCAGCTCGCGGAAGCTGATGCTCATCGATTCCTCGACGACGCACGGCTTCTCGACATGGCCAGAGATCTGGAAGAGCTTCGTGCCCTTGTTGTTCTCCGCGCCGAAGCTGGAGAACCACGCCGCCCCGCGCCGCAGGATCGTCGGCGCGACCGCGATCGATTCGACGTTGTTGACCGTCGTCGGGCAACCATAGAGCCCCGCGCCCGCCGGGAATGGCGGCTTCAGGCGCGGCTGGCCCTTCTTGCCCTCGAGGCTTTCGAGCATCGCGGTCTCTTCGCCGCAGATATACGCCCCCGCACCGCGGTGGACGAACACGTCGAAATCATAGCCCGATCCGCATGCGTTCTTGCCGACCAGACCGGCGTCGTACGCCTCGGCAACCGCCGCAAACAGCACCTCGGCCTCGCGGATATACTCGCCGCGGATGTAGATATACGCCGCCCGCGCGCGCATCGCGAACCCCGCGATCAGCGCGCCCTCGATCAGCTTGTGCGGATCGTGGCGGATGATCTCTCGATCCTTGCAGCTGCCCGGCTCGCTCTCGTCGGCGTTGATGACGAGGAAGTTCGGCCGGTCGGGCTTGGGTTCCTTGGGCATGAACGACCATTTCGTGCCGGTGGGGAACCCCGCGCCGCCACGCCCGCGCAAGCCGGACGCCTTCATCACGTCGATGATCGCGTCCTGGCCCTTCGCCATCAGGTCCCTGGTGTTGTCCCAGTCGCCACGCGCACGCGCCGCCTCGAGGTTCCACGGCTGGAACCCGTAGACGTTGGTGAAGATGCGATCCCAATCTTCAAGCATAAAAATCTCCGGCGAGCATCACTTCTTGCCCTTCCGCGCCGCCATCAGGGCGGGAATCATCGTCAGAGCAGCGCCCATGAAGACCGCCAGCAAGGCTATCCAAACAGCAGGTTTCACGCCCACTCCCCCCGATAATCGTGGTTCGCGTCGACCATCGCCTTGAGCGAGGTCGGCCCGCCCTCGGGGCAGCTCGCGCGGCGGCCGGTCTGCGGCCCCGGCTCGGGCGCCTCGCCCTTGGCCAGCGCCTCGAGAATCGCGACCGTCCGGTCGTAATCGAGATCCTCGAAATTGTCGTCGTTGATCTGGACCATCGGCGCATTGGCGCAGGTGCCGAGACACTCGACCTCGGTCAGCGTGAACAGGCCGTCGGGCGTTGTCCGCCCCTTCACCAGACCGTGGTTCTTGCACGCCGCCAGCACGTCGTCCGATCCGCGCAACATACACGGCGTCGTCCCGCAGACCTGGACATGATAGCGCCCGACCGGCGCGAGATTGAACATCGTGTAGAAGGTCGCGACCTCGTACACGCGCATGTACGGCACGCCGATCGCCCGCGCGACGAACTCGATCACCGGCACGGGCAGCCAGCCCTGCGTCTGCGTCTCCGCACCGACCTGGCGCTGCGCCAGATCGAGGAACGGGATCGACGCCGACTGCTCGCGGCCCTTGGGATAGCGCGCGAGAATCTCGTTCGCCTTGCGCTGGTTCTCTTCGCTCCACGCGAAGCCACCCCAGCGGGCGCGCGTCTCGGCTTCATCAGGGATCTGGGGTGCTTCAGCCATGTACCGACTTCTTCTGGAAGGCCGCCAATGCAATCGAAAGCAGCACAGCGGCAACAGCGATAATCATCGCGGCGATCTGCACGCCGCGCGCGGACCAGCCGCCGAAACGTACGAGCGACATGGTCCCGATGACGGCCATCGCGCCCGTCATGATACGATCGAGCGCACGCGTCACCGGTCGCACTCCCCGAACACGATATCCATCGCACCCAGGATCGCGGTCGTGTCAGCGAGCATGTGGCCCTTCGCCATGAAATCCATCGCCTGGAGGTGCGAAAACGCCGTCGGGCGGATCTTGCAGCGATACGGCTTGTTGCTGCCGTCCGCGACCAGATACACGCCGAACTCGCCCTTCGGGCTCTCCGTCGCGACATACACGTCGCCCGCAGGGACGTGATAGCCCTCGGTGAACAGCTTGAAGTGATGGATCAGCGCTTCCATCGACTGCTTCATCTCGCCGCGCTTGGGCGGACCCACCTTGCGGTCTGTCGTCATGATCGGGCCTTCGGGCATCTCGGCCAGGCACTGCTTCATGATCTTCGCCGACTGGCGAACCTCTTCGACACGGACCATGAACCGGTCGTAGCAGTCGCCGCGCGTGCCCACCGGCACCTCGAAATCCATCCGGTCGTACACGTCATAGGGCTGCGACTTGCGCAGGTCCCACGCGATCCCCGACCCGCGGATCATCGGCCCCGAAAAGCCCCAGCGGATCGCGTCGTCGCGGCTCACCGTTGCGATGTCGACGTTGCGCTGCTTGAAGATGCGGTTGTCCGCCACCAGCGAGATCGCATCCTCGAACAGCCGCGGCAGCCGCGTATCGAGCCAGTCCGCGATATCGGTCAGCAGCTTGAGCGGCACGTCCTGATGGACCCCGCCGACGCGGAAATAGTTCGAGTGCATCCGCGCACCCGACGCGCGCTCGAAGAAGTTGAGGCAGTCCTCGCGCACTTCGAACATCCACAGGTTCGGCGTCATCGCGCCGACGTCCATGACGTGCGACCCGAGGTTGAGCATGTGGTTCGAGATGCGCGTCAGCTCGGCGAAGAACACCCGCAGATACTGCGCACGGATCGGCACCTCGAGATCGAGCAGCTTCTCGACCGCCAGCACATAGCTATGCTCCATGCACAGCGGCGAACAGTAATCGAGCCGATCGAAATAGGGCAGCGCCTGCGTGTACGTCTTGTACTCGATCAGCTTCTCGGTGCCGCGGTGGAGCAAGCCGATATGCGGATCGACGCGCTCGACGATCTCGCCGTCCAGCTCCATCACCAGCCGCAGCACGCCGTGCGCGGCCGGATGCTGCGGGCCGAAGTTGATCGTGTAGTTCTGGATCGTGACGTCGCCCGTCTCGGGGTGCGCCGCGTCGGTCGCGTGGAGCATCTTCTCCAGCGCGGGGTCGATCGTGTCGTGCAGCGTGTCGGTCATGCGTTCTGACCTCCATCCTTCGTGGGAACGACGTCCGGATCGACCGGCTTGTCCTTCGCCTCGTTGCCCGGATCGGGCTCGCCCGCGCCGGTCTTGGCGGTCGACTCGCTGGTCTTGGCGCCGACCGGCTTGGGCGAGGTCGGCGTCTGCGCGGCGTCCGCCTTCACGATCGTGTCAGCCTTCAACGGCGTCGGCGCACCCTTGGCCTCGGGCAGCGCAGCCTTCTCGTCGCCGGGCAGCGTGTAGACCGCGCCCTCCCACGGGCTCTCGAAATCGAACGTGCGGAAATCCTGCGCGAGCTGGACGGGCTCGTACACCACGCGCTTGGCCTCTTCCGAATAGCGCAGCTCGACATAGCCCGTCAGCGGGAAGTCCTTGCGTTGCGGATGTCCGCGAAAGCCATAGTCGGTCAGGATCCGGCGCAGATCGGCGTTGCCGCTGAACAGCACGCCGTACATGTCGTACACCTCGCGCTCCAGCCAGCCGGCGACCGGCCACAGCCCCGTCACCGACGGCACCGGCGTCACCTCGTCCGCCTGCACGTGCACGCGAAGCCGGTGGTTGCGCGTCAGCGACAACAGGCAATAGACGATTTCGAACCGCTCGGGCCCCCGCTCGGGATAGTCGACCCCCGCGATCTCCATCAGCTGCTGGTATTCCAGCCCCGGCGTATCGCGCAGCAGCGTCATCGTCTCGACCAGCGCCGCGCGCCGGACGTGGAGCGCGACCTCGCCGACGCGGTCGACCGCATCGGTCAGCCGGTCGCCGAGCGCAAGCCGCGCCGCGTCGATCACGCCGTCATTGGCGGCGTAGGCCGGGGCCGGCGCCCTCACCGTTCGATGCTCCCGGCGCGGCGGATCTTCCGCTGCAACTGCATCACGCCGTACAGCAGGGCTTCGGCGGTCGGCGGGCAGCCGGGAACGTAGATGTCGACCGGCACGATCCGGTCGCACCCGCGCACGACGCTATAACTATAGTGATAATAGCCGCCGCCGTTCGCGCACGATCCCATCGAGATCACGTATTTCGGCTCGGACATCTGGTCGTAGACGCGACGCAGCGCGGGGGCCATCTTGTTGCACAGCGTGCCCGCGACGATCATCACGTCGGACTGGCGCGGAGAGGCGCGCGGCGCCGCGCCGAACCGCTCCATGTCGTAGCGCGGCATGTTGACGTGGATCATCTCGACCGCGCAGCACGCGAGCCCGAACGTCATCCACCACAGCGAGCCGGTCCGCGCCCACTGGAACAGGTCCTCGGTCGAGGTGACGAGGAAGCCCTTGTCGGTCAGTTCGCCGTTCAGGCTGTCGAAGAACCCCTGGTCGGGCTGCACCAGCGAGGATGCGCCACCGATATTGGGCGTGAGCTCTACTCCCAATCGAGTGCTCCCTTCTTCCATGCATAGACGAGGCCGAGCGCAAGCTCGCCGATGAAGATCATCATCGAGAACCATGCGGTCCAGCCCAGATTGAACACGCTCACCGCCCACGGATACAGGAAGGCGGCTTCCAGATCGAAGATGATGAACAGGATCGCGACGAGGTAGAATCGCACGTCGAACTGCGCACGACTGTCCTCGAACGCGGGGAAGCCGCACTCATATTCGCTGAGCTTTTCAGGCGTCGGCTTGTGCGCGCCGGTCAGGCGAGCGACCGCCATCGGCAGGAACACGAACGCCGTCGACAGCGCCAGCGCGACCCCCAGGAACAGGAGGATCGGCAGATATTGCGAAAGGTCTACCAAGTCGGTTCTCGCAGGTGCGAACAAAACGTGGGGAGGCTTTAGGCGGATGGGCCAAGGGGGGCAAGGCGTCGAGCCATGAGAATGAATCGCAACATGCCACTCCTCCCCGGTACGGGGAGGGGGACCGCGCGAAGCGGGGTGGAGGGGAATCGCCCCAAACGGTATCGTGGGAGGAAGCCCCCCCCTCCGCCATCCTGCGGATGATCCCCCTCCCCGTCCCGGGGAGGAATCAGGCTCTCACCGCAATGCCCCTGCCACCAGCTTGTGCAGCTTCGAATGCAGCACGTCGTTCCCCGCAAGGAACTCGTTGCGGTCCAGCGGACGGTCGCTCCCGCGGAAATCGGTGACGAACCCGCCCGCTTCCTTGACCAGCAACAGCCCCGCCGCGACGTCCCAGATCTTGAGATCGCTCTCCCAATATCCGTCGAACCGTCCCGCCGCGACCCAGGCGAGATCGAGCGCGGCCGACCCCAGCCGCCGGATCCCCGCCACCTGCGGCGCGACCGCGCCGAAGATGCGGCTCCACTGGACGAAGTCGCCATGCCCCATGAACGGGATTCCCGTCGCGATCAGCGCATCGGACAGCTCGCGCCGGCCCGACACGCGCAGCCGCTCGGACTGGACCCACGCGCCGCGCCCCTTCTCCGCCCAGAAGCTCTCGTCGGTCAGCGGCTGATACACGAGCGCGGAGGTGATCTCGCGCTTGCCGTTGGGCATCGGCTCCTCGACCGCGATCGAGATCGAGAAGTGCGGGATGCCGTGGAGGAAGTTCGACGTGCCGTCGAGCGGATCGACGATGAACCGCGGCTTGTTCGGATCACCCGCGACCTCGCCGCGCTCCTCCATCACGAAGCCCCAGTCGGGCCGCCCCTTCGACAGTTCCTCATAGATCGTCTGCTCGGCGCGCTGGTCCGCCATCGACACGAAGTCGGCGGGGCCCTTGCGGCTGACCTGCAGGTTCTGCACCTCGTTGAAGTCGCGACGCAACCGCGGCGCCGCCTTGCGCGCGGCGCGATCGATGACGGTCATCAGGCCGGAATGGGATACCATGGTTCTTCTCACTCCCCTCCCGCGTGCGGGAGGGGCCGGGGGGTGGGCTCCCGGCCAATACCAGCCGGTACGTTCGAGGCTGAGCGCGAGCCCACCCCCAGCCCCTCCCGCACGCGGGAGGGGAGTTAAACTTAGTCCGCGCGCCGTACGTACGTCTGCTCGTACACGTCGACGACGATCCGCGTCCCCGCGCCGATATGCGGCGGCACCATAACGCGCACGCCGTTCTCGAGGATCGCGGGCTTGTAGCTCGACGAGGCGGTCTGCCCCTTCACCACCGCGTCGGCCTCGACGATCAGCGCCTCGATCGTGTCGGGCAGCTGGACCGAGATCGGACGCTCCTCCCAGAGCTCCATCACCACGTCCATCCCGTCCTGCAGGAATGCGGCGGCGTCGCCCAGGATGTCGGCGTCGAGCGTGATCTGCTCGTAGTTCACCTTGTCCATGAAGGTCAGCGTGTCGCCCTCGCGGAACAGGAACTGGAAGTCGACGGTGTCGAGCCGCACCTTTTCCAGGCTCTCGGCGGAGCGGAATCGGACGTTGTTCTTGCGCCCGTCGATCAGGTTCTTCATCTCGACCTGCATGTACGCGCCGCCCTTGCCGGGCTGGGTGTGCTGGATCTTCACCGCGCGCCAGATGCCGCCTTCATATTCCAGGATGTTGCCGGGACGGATTTCGACCGCGTTGATCTTCATGGGCGTGACCTGCAGATGGGAAAAGAGCGAAGGCGCGCCTGTTAGCGATCCGCCCCCTTTTCGGCAAGCAGCGGATAGGGATCGATCGGCTCCCCCTGCCACCACCCGTCCCCCGCGCGCATCCGCGACACCCCGAAATGCAGGTGGGTGTTCCCCGCCCCCGCATTGCCGGTGTCGCCGACATAGCCGATCGGCGCGCCCGCCGCGACCCTCGCGCCCTCGCGCAGCCCGGGCGCATAGCCTTGCAGATGCGCGTAATAATAGATCCAGCCGCGGTAGGGCGAGCGGACATAGGCGGTGATGCCGCCTGCCGCGCTCTGGAAGAGCTTCTCCACCGTCCCCGGCGCTGCGGCGACCACCGGCGTGCCGCCTGCCGCCATGATGTCGATCGCCTGATGATGCCGCGCCCCGCCGCCGCGCGCGTCGCCCCAGCTGTCCGTCAACGCCGTTCGCGCGACGCCTGCGACGGGCACCGTCAGCCGGTCGCCATCGCGCACCACCGGCTCGATCCGCGCCTTCACGCGCGCGATCGGCGACGGCCGCGTCCCGTCGCCGATCGACAGCATCGACGCGAACGCCAGCACCGACAGAAGGATGACGCCAAGGATTCCCCAGCCCAGCTTCGTCACGCCGCCAGTCCCCGGGTCAGTTCTGGAATACCGCCGGCATCCCGGCCTTGACCATCAGCGCCACCCGCGCCGCGTCCCAGTTGGTCAGGCGGATGCACCCGTTGCTTTCCGCGCGCCCGATCTGTTCGGGCGCACTCGTGCCGTGGATGCCGTAATGCTCCTTGCTCAGGTCGATCCACACCACGCCCACCGGATTGTTCGGCCCCGGCGGGATGATCTGCGCGGGCTTCGAGTCGTTGACGTTGCGCAGGATCTTCGGATTCATCTTCCAGTCGGGATTGTACGCCGGGCCCAGGATCTTCCACGTTCCGATCGGCAGCGGATCGTGGCTCGATCCCATCGTCGCGGAGAATTGCGCGACCAGCTTGCCCGCCTTGTCGAGCACGCGCAGCACCCCGTCCGACTTGTCGACCACCACCTTCGCCCCGGCCGGCTGGTTCGCATCGACGTTGAGCGACGACAGCGTCGCACGCCACGTCGCCGGCAGCTTGGCGTCATAATCGCGGCTGGTCGGCAGCGCGTTGGGGAAGATGACCTTCGATCCCGGCTCCAGCCGCGTCTGCGGCGAGTTCAGCGCTAGCAAGACCGCGGGCGTGGTGTGGAACATCTCCGCCACCTTCTCCATCGCCGACGTGTACCCCATCGCGGGCAGCTTCGACTGAAGCACATAGTCCTTCGGGATCGACTGGAACGGCCCCGCCAGCATGTCCGGCGTCAGCGCGATCGTCACCGTGGGTCGCGCCGTACGATAGGGATAGAGCGCACGCAGCGTGGCCGCATCCGCCTTGCCCGTCTCCGGCAACCCCCGGCTCTCCTGGAACCCCTTGAGCGCGGCGACCAGCGACTGCCCGCCGCGCCCGTCGATCACGCCGGGGCCGAACCCCAGCTTGTCGAGGATCACCTGCACATGCATCACGTTGCGGTCGATCGGCGGCGGCGCGGTCTGCGCGCGAACGGCGGGGGCAAGGGCCGAAGCGGCAAGCGCCGCGAGAAGGACGATACGCACACAGGTCTCCTGTTCGAGGACCCACGATCAACGGCCCAGCGCGCGCTTGTTTCCCCCGCGCAACGAAACCCCGGTCACCGCACCGAAAAACGGATCACGCGACCCGAAGCGACCGTGCCGTCGCGCCCGAGAAAGTTGCGGAACCGCCCATGGTTCAATCCGACGCCATAGCGCGCGCGCGCCGCAGCCGTACACGTCATCGCAAAGCTCCGCCCGTCTGGCAGCGCGGTCACGCCGGCCGCGCAGGACGGGAACGCCGCACCGTCGATCGTCACGAACGAATAGCCGTCGGGGCGCATCGCGCGATCGAACGTCACCGTCAGCGCGAACGGCCCCGGCGCAATCGTCGCCCCGTCGCGCGGCGACGTCGCCTCCACCTTCGGCGCGGTGGCATCGACGGCATCCGCCTTGCCCGCCCCTGCCTGCCCAAGCATCACCGCGGCCATCGCGCCGCCCGTCATCAAAAGCCCATCGCGATCAGGCTCCTGCGTACGATCGGCGCCAGTGCCGGTCGCCCGGACCGATCCGGGTTCGCGGTGGATTCCGCCACCCGGATTCGCTCGTCACGATTTTCCTGGGCGCTCAACGTTCGCGCCAGGTCCCGGCTGCTCGCCGCGCCCGTCTTGCGCCGGGCCTCGCGGAGCCGCTCGTTCACGGCGCCGACGCTCAGGTCGAGCGTCGCCGCGATCGTCTTGGCGGTGCGCCCCTGTGCCAGCAGTCGCAGGATGCAGCGCTCGCTCTCGTTCAGCGCGTCAATCCCGCCCGGCATCGCCCGTCTCGGCACGCGCCTTCGCCGCCGCGCTCGCCGCCTTCATCCGACGATACAGCCGCACGTTGAACCCCGTGAGCGCGACCACCATCAGCCCCGTCGTCGTCGCGACCGCGGGCCAGCCCGTCACGCCCGCGCGCCTTCCACCTCGAGCGCGTTATGCCGCAGCGCCTTCAGCACCGTGGACACGATATGATCCGCGTCGAGCCCCGCCTGCGCATATTGCACCTCGGGCTTGTCCTGGTCCTGGAACAGGTCGGGCAGCCGCATCGTCCGCAGCTTCAACCCGCCGTCGATCAGCCCCTCGTCACTCGCCAGCGTCAGCACATGCGCGCCCAGCCCGCCGACCGCACCTTCCTCGATCGTCACCGCGACCTCGTGCGTGGTCAGCAGCCGCCGGATCATCGCCTCGTCGAGCGGCTTGGCGAAGCGCAGGTCGGCCACCGTCGTCGACAGCCCCTTCGCCTCCAGCTGCTCGGCGGCCTTGAGCGCCTCCGCCAGCCGCGTGCCGAGCGACAGGATCGCCACCGTCTTGCCCTCGCGGACGATCCGGCCTTTCCCGATCTCCAGCCGCTCCGGCACCGCGGGCAGCGCCACGCCCGTGCCGTTGCCGCGCGGATAGCGCACCGCGATCGGCCCCGAATCGTGGAGCACGCAGGTGTGCGTCATGTGCACCAGCTCCGCCTCGTCGGCGGGCGCCATCACGACGAAATTGGGGAGCGTCGCCAGATAGGTGACGTCGAACGATCCCGCATGCGTCGCGCCGTCCGCACCGACCAGCCCGGCGCGGTCGATCGCGAAGCGGACCGGCAGGTTCTGGATCGCGACGTCGTGGACGACCTGGTCGTACGCGCGCTGGAGGAACGTCGAATAGATCGCGCAGAACGGCCGCATCCCCTGCGCCGCCAGCCCGGCCGCGAACGTCACCGCGTGCTGCTCGGCGATGCCCACGTCGAAGAACCGGTCGGGATGCGCCTTCGCGAACGCGTCGAGCCCGGTGCCCGACGGCATCGCCGCGGTGATCGCGCAGATCCGGTCGTCGGTCGCCGCGGCGTCCGCCAGCGCCTTGCCGAACACGTTCTGGTACTGTGGCGGCCCCGGCGGCGCCTTCGCCTGCGCGCCGGTGATGACGTCGAACTTCTGCACCCCGTGATACTTGTCCGCCGACGCCTCGGCGGGCGCATAGCCCTTGCCCTTCTTCGTCACGACATGGACGAGGATCGGGCCCTCCTTCGCGTCGCGCACATTCTCGAGCACCGGGATCAGGTGATCGAGGTTATGCCCGTCGATAGGCCCGACATAATAGAAGCCCAGTTCCTCGAACAGCGTGCCGCCGGTCGCCATCCCGCGCGCGAACTCCTCGGCCTTCTCGGCCGCGCTCTGCACGCGCCTGGGAAGCCGCCGCGCGATCTTCTTGGCCAGCCCGCGCAGCCCCAGATATTCGGAGCTCGACACCATCCGACTCAGATATGCGCTCAGGCCCCCGACCGGCGGCGCGATCGACATGTCGTTGTCGTTCAGGATCACGACCAGCCGGTTGCCCGCAGCCTCGGCGTTGTTCATCGCCTCGTACGCCATGCCCGCGGACATCGCGCCGTCGCCGATCACCGCGATCCCCTTGCCGGGCGTACCGGCGAGCTTGTTCGCGGTCGCGAAGCCCAGCGCGGCGGAGATCGAGGTCGACGAATGCGCCGCGCCGAACGGGTCATACTCGCTTTCGGAGCGTTTGGTGAAGCCGCTCAGTCCCCCGCCCTGCCGCAGCGTGCGAATCCGGTCGCGCCGCCCGGTCAGGATCTTGTGCGGATAGCATTGGTGGCCGACGTCCCACACCAGCTTGTCCGCCGGCGTATCGAACACATAATGGATCGCGGTCGTCAGCTCGACGACGCCGAGGCCGGAGCCCAGATGCCCCCCGGTCGTCCCCACCGCGGAGATCACCTCCGCGCGCAGTTCGTCGGCGAGTTGGCGGAGCTGCTCGGGCTTGAGCGTGCGGAGGTCGGCGGGCGTGGCGACCGTGTCGAGCAACGGCGTCGCGGGAAGATCGGACATTTCCGGGGGTTTAGCCCACGCTCGGGGCGGTGTCGATTGTTACCGTCCCGAATCCCTCAAATCCTCACTCGACCGTCACCGATTTCGCAAGATTGCGCGGCTGGTCCACATCAGTCCCCTTCAGCACCGCGACATGGTACGCCAGCAGCTGCACCGGCACGGCATACACCAGCGGCGCGATCAGCGGATGGACCTTGGGCATCGTGATCGTCGCGATGCACCCCTCGCCCGCCGCCTGGATCCCGTCATAGTCGCTGATGAGGATCACCTTGCCGCCGCGCGCCTGCACTTCCTGCATATTGCTCACGGTCTTGTCGAACAGCGGTCCCGACGGCGCGATGACGATCACGGGCACGTTCTCGTCGATCAGCGCGATCGGCCCGTGCTTCATTTCGCCCGCCGCATAACCTTCGGCATGGATGTAGCTGATTTCCTTGAGTTTCAGCGCACCTTCCAGTGCCAGCGGATAGTCCGTGCCGCGCCCCAGATACAGCACGTCGCGCGCACTCGCGACCGCGCCCGCCATCGCCTCGATCGCCTCGTCATACGCCAGCGCACCGTTCAGCGCGGCGGGGGCCTCCGCCAGATGCTTGACGATCCCGCGCTCGTCCGCCTCGCTTAGCCGCCCCTTCGCCTTGGCGAGGTTCGCCGCCAGCGCCGCCAGCACCGCCAGCTGGCAGGTGAACGCCTTGGTCGAGGCGACGCCGATCTCCGGCCCCGCATGCGTCGGCAGCAGCAGGTCCGCCTCGCGCGCCATCGAGCTGGTCGGCACGTTGCAGACGACCGCGATCGTCTGCCCCTCGCTGCGCGCATGCCGCAGCGCCGCCAGCGTGTCCGCCGTCTCCCCCGATTGCGAGATGAACAGCGCCAGCCCGCCCTCTTCCATCACCGGCGCGCGATAGCGGAATTCGCTCGCCACATCGAGATCGACGGGCACCCGCGCGAACTGCTCGAACCAGTATTTCGCGACCATTCCGGCGTAGAAGCTGGTCCCGCACGCCACGATCGTCGCGCGCTTGATCCCCGACAGGTCGAATTCCGGGATCGGCAGCGATACCGTCCCCTCCATCCGGTGGAGATACGATCGCAACGTCTGCGCGACGACGATCGGCTGCTCGTAGATCTCTTTCAGCATGTAGTGCCGATGGTTGCCCTTCGACACCAGATCGCCCGTCACGCCCGAGATCGTGATCGCGCGCTCGACCGAATTGTTATCCCGATCAAAGACTTGTGCGCCATCCTTCGTACAGATGACCCAGTCGCCCTCGTCCAGATACGCGATCCGCTGCGTCAGCGGCGCCAGCGCCAGCGCGTCCGACCCCAGATACGTCTCGCCCTCGCCATGCCCGACGACGAGCGGCGACCCTAGCCGCGCCCCGATCAGCAGATCGGGGTGCTGGCGAAACAGGATCGCCAGCGCGAACGCGCCATGCAATCGCGGCAGCACCACGCGCACCGCATCCGCCGGCGCCAGCCCCGCCTCGACCTGCTCGCTCACCAGATGCGCGACCACTTCGGTATCGGTCTCGCTCGTGAACACCCGTCCGCGCGCGATCAGTTCGTCGCGCAGCGGCTTGAAATTCTCGATGATCCCGTTGTGCACCACCGCGACCTCGTCGGTCGCATGGGGATGCGCGTTGTTCGTCGTCGGCCCGCCATGCGTCGCCCAGCGGGTGTGGGCGATCCCCGTCCGGCCCGGCAGCGGATGCGCGGCGAGTTCCTTCGCCAGGTTCACCAGCTTGCCCGACGCGCGCCGCCGCTCGATCGCACCGTCATGATCCGTCGCGATTCCCGCCGAGTCGTATCCGCGATATTCCAGCCGCTTCAACCCGTCGAGCAGGCGATCCGCGACATCCTCGGCACCGACGATCCCAACGATTCCACACATTTACCGGGCTTCCTTCTTGGCACGCATGCGATCACGAAACTTGGCCGCCCATCCAGGCTTCGACTCCTGCGGGGGCCGGACGAGGACGAGCGCATCCGCTTCGACGTCTCTGGTTACCACCGATCCCGCCGCCACGATCGCGCCATCCCCGATCGACACCGGCGCCACCAGAGCGGAATTGGAGCCGACGAACGCCCCCGCGCCGATCCTGGTACGGTATTTGAAGAACCCGTCGTAATTGCAGGTGATCGTTCCCGCGCCGATGTTCGCGCCCGCGCCGACATCGGCGTCGCCCAGATAGGTCAGGTGGCTCGCCTTCGCGCCGACGCCCAGCACCGCCTTCTTCATCTCGACGAAATTGCCGACCTTGCTGTCGCGCTCCATCACCGCGCCCGGCCGCAACCGCGCATAGGGGCCGACCTCCGCTCCCTCGCCGACGTTCGCGCCTTCGAGGTGACTGAACGCATGGATCGTCGCGCGGTCCGCGATCGTCACGCCGGGGCCGAACACCACGTTGGGCTCGATCGTCACGTCGCGCCCGACGACGGTATCGTGCGCGAACCACACGGTGTCGGGCGCGACCAGCGACACGCCCTCAGCCATTGCGCGCGCGCGCCGCTCGCGCTGCCATGCCAGCTCGACCACCGCCAGTTCGCCTCGGCTGTTGACCCCCGCGACCTCGTCCGCCGCCGTCTCGACCACCGCCGCGCTCCCGCCCTCTTCGCGCGCCAGCATCACGATGTCGGGCAGGTAGTATTCCCCCGCCGCATTGTCGTTGCCGACCTGCGCGAGCAGCCGGAACAGATCGCCCGAACGCACCGCCATCAGCCCCGAATTGCACAGCGTTTCCGCGCGCTCGGCGTCGGTCGCATCCTTGAACTCGACCATCTTGGCGATTCGGTCGCTCCCGCCGTCCAGGATCACCCGGCCATAGGCGGCGGCATCGTCGGGCCGGAACCCGAGCACCACCACCGTCGGCGCATCCCCCGCGTTCAACCGCTCTAGCATCCGCCGCATCGTCCCCGCGCTCACCAGCGGGACGTCGCCGTACAGCACCAGCACGTCGCCCTCGAACCCGTCGAGCGCGACCGCCGCCTGCGCCACCGCATGCCCCGTCCCCAGCTGCTCCGCCTGCACCACCACCGCGATCCCCAGCGGCGCCACCGCCGCCTCGACCTGCTCGCGCCCCGCGCCTACCACCACTGCGGTCCGCGCCGGCGCCAGCTGCGCGACGCTGTCGACCAGATGCAGCAGCATCGCGCGCCCCGCGATCGGGTGCAGCACCTTGTGGAGATCGGATTTCATCCGCGTCCCCTTGCCCGCGGCAAGGACGATCGCGGCGACGGGATTTGGGAGCGACGACATCGGGACCTCATCGGGTTTCGTCCCGCCGCCCTGCCAGCCAATGCTTGCCATTTCCATAGCGGTGCTGTCTTGCGCACCTTCCATGACGCCGAATTTATCTCCCCTTCATCCCGCATCGATCCCCTTCGACATCGTCGGGTTCGATCTCGACGGCACGTTTCTCGACACCTCGGGGGACCTGACGGCGGCGGTCAACCACGCGCTCGCCTCGATCGGGCGACCGCTGCTGGGGGTGGCCGACGTCAAGCCGATGATCGGCGGCGGTGCGCGCCACATGCTGGCACAGGGCATGGCTGCGACGGGCGGATGCGACGAGCAGACGCTCGACATCCTCCACCGCCGCCTGCTCGACCATTACGAAGCGAACATCTCGGTCGAGACCGTGCCCTATCCCGGCGCGCTCGCGGTTCTCGACGCGCTCGATGCGCTCGGCGTGAAGGCCGCGATCGTCACCAACAAGCTCGAACGGTTCGCGCGCGCGGTGCTCGACGACCTCACGCTGACTCCGCGGTTCGCCTGCGTCATCGGGGGCGACACGATGGGGCCGGGCACGTCGAAGCCCTCCCCCGTCCCGATCCATGAAATGATCGCGCGCTGCGGCGGCGGGCGCGCCGCGTTCGTCGGCGATTCGATCTTCGACGTCGGCGCGGCGCATGCGGCGGGGATCCCCGCGATCGCCTGCCGCTTCGGCTTCCTGATGCAGCCGGTCGAGGATCTGGACGCCGACGCGATCATCGATCATTTCGACGATCTCCTGCCCACGCTCGCGCGGCTATGATCGAATCTCAGCGGCGGACGATGTGGCGGCTGATGCTCGCCCTCGCGCTCACCTTCGCGATCCTGATGGCGCTGCTCCCGCAGCCGCCGCTCCTGCCGATCGACCGGTTCGGCGACAAGGCGGAGCACATGCTGGCCTTCGGCACGCTGACGCTGCTGACGGTGCTCGCCTATCCGAAGATGCCGCTCCACCTCGTCGGCGAGCGGCTGTCGTTCCTCGGCGCGATGATCGAGGTGCTCCAGTCGATCCCCGCGCTCCACCGCGACTGCGACATCCACGACTGGCTGGCGGACACAACGGTCATCATCGGCGTCCTTGTCGTCGTCGCGATCGGGCGCAACCTCAGGCGCGGCGCCATTTGATCCACAGGTGCCGCGCGAGCATCGCAGGCGGCATCCTGAGCCGGTGCGAGCGAACATAGAAGGCCAGCCGCGTCACCGGCCGCGTCGCCCGTCCCCAGCCGTCACGCGCCAGCACCCGCCGCCGCGCGACCCGGTCGAACCAGCCGTCCGCGCCCGAGTCGTCCGGCACCGGCGTCCCGAACAGCGCCCGCGCCTGCCGCAACGTCAGCCCGACCGCACCCTCCGCCCGATGCCGCGCCGCGCGCGCACGCAACCGGTCCCAGAACCCGGCCTCGTCCGCGAACTCGCGCGCCAGCCGGTCGACGTCCCACAGGTTGCGCAGGGCCCCCGCCAGATCGCCGTCCGCGAACAGGTGGATCGCTGCATGGACCACCATGTCCTCCGCAGACAGCACCGCCAGACCGTTCCCCAGCGGCACCGCATCCGCCACCAGCGCCGCCGCATCCGGCGCGCCGCGGGCGGTCGGCGGCAGGATCGTGTGGTGGACGTCGATCATCCGGTCGCGGGTCCGGTGGATCAGCGGCGGCAACTCGTGCATCCAGCGGCGATAATAGGCGTCGTCATAGGGATCGGGCTTCACCCACTCCCACCCCGCCGCCAGCAGCGCCGCCTCGACCGCATCAAGATCCACGCGCCGCACGAGGATGTCGAGATCCCCGATCGACCGCCCCCGCCCCGCATCGAGCCCGGTGGCCACGAACGCGGTGCCTTTCAGCAGTACGACGGGCGCCCCGAGCGGCGCCAGCGCACGCCGCGCCATCTCCGCCTCCCACAGGGCCTGCCGCCGCTGCTCCTCCGCCCCCCACCGCGCCTCCTCGAGCATCCCCGCCACCGCTGCCGGCACCGCGACGCCGTCGAGCCGCATCGCCAGCGTCCCCGCCAGCTGCTCCGCGCGCGCGATCGCGATCAGTGCGGTCCAAGCGTCCGCATCCAGCGCCAGCGCACGCCCGGGCTCGGCCAGCACCTGCGCGAGCACCGAAGCGTCCCGAATCACAGCGCGCGCCACGCGGCCTCCACAGCATCGATCGCGCCCTGCGTATCGGGATAGTCGATCGCCCGCGCAGGCACCGTCGTCACCAGCCGGGTCAGCGCATCGAACCCGCGCTCTCCCAGCGCGGTGTAGTTGGTCGACGCCTGCGTCAGCCGCACGAACGCCTCGCCCGCGCCAACTTCACGCGCATCGGGCGCTTCCCCGAACCGCGGAAACAGGATCAGCGCCGGCGTCGCGGGCTCCGCCATCGCCGCGATCGCGCGCGCATCGGGGACGAGATGGCGGATGTCCCCCTTGGGCGTCCCCGCCAGCAGCGCGCCGAACCGCGCGCCCGCCGCCGCGCGTTCCATCACCCCGATCGCCGCGTTCTTAAGGCTGATCGCGCGAGGGAAGGCGTGGAGCAGCCCGGTCTCGGGATCGAGCAGCGCGAACTCGTCGCCCATCAGCCGCCATCCGCGCGTCATCAGCAGCGCCGCCAGCGTCGACTTCCCCGCCCCCGATTCGCCCGTCATGACGATCGCGCGCCCGTCGCGCTCGACGCTCGACGCGTGGAGCAGCAGGTAGCGCCGCTGACCCAGCGCCATCTGGAGGTTCATCCCCATCTCCGCCGCGAGCACCCCCTGGCGCAACGGCAACGGCAGCGCATCGGGCAAAATGTAATCGCCCCCGATCGTCACCGACGGCCGCACCACACGCCGCCACGGACGCGCCGCGAACAGCCGCACGGTGAAGTCGGCGACCTCGGGCCGCGGGTAGTCGCGATACAGGTCGCGAAGCGCAGCGATCGGCGCGCGCCAGTCGCTGCCGACGCGAAACCCGACCGGCCCGATCCGCACCGTCGTGGAATGCCTCATCGCGCCTCGACCAGCCCCGCCTCGACCAGCCCGGCCTCGACCAGCTCGTCGACCCGCGCGCGCAACGCCGCCCCATCGGCGACCATGTCATACGCCGCCGCGAGCGCGGACGAAAGCGCATCGAGCGTCATCCCATCGCCTGACAACATCGCCAGGATCTCCGGCGCAGGTGACGCGACCAGATGAGTCATCCCGGATCGACGGTGGAGGATCGCGACGATGTCGCCCAGATCGACGACACGCAGCGCGTCGGCGTCCGGCGCGCGATAGCGGAGCGCCATCGCGCTCAGGCGCGCGGCATCTGCAGCGAGGCGAAGCAGGTGAACCCGCTCGTCCCGCGCTGGAGTCGCGAGACGTATTTCAGATAAGCGCGGCTGCGCTCGTTATCGACGCCCGGCAGCGTATAGCCGTTGGCCAGTGCGCGGCGCACCTCCTCGCCCTTGAGCGGACGGACCGGCGGCGGAAAAGCGCCCGCGGTGCCCGGCGCGACGAGCGAGCCGTCCGCGGCGATATAGCGCCCCGCATGCCCGGCATCGGGCACCGGGATCTCGCAGTTCAGCACCGATCCCGCGGTCTGCGCGAGCGCCGGCCGGATCGTCACCACCGACACCGCCCCCGCCGCGCCGAGCATCAGCGCACGGCGACGAGTCGCGCCCACGGGCGGCGTCTCCGCGGGTCGCGTCTCTGAGGTGTTGGATGGATCGATCGGGTCTGTCATCTTGGATATCCTGCACCCGCCGCCCTTTCATATCCGTTGACGCGACACAAGCCACGCCCCCGCGCCGTACCACCGCGGGACGAGAGGCGGTCGCATTGACCTGTCCCCCCGGGCGTGATGACAAGATCGGCCGGTGCGCCTAGACCCGCCCCCACCGCTCCGTTTGCACCGAGCTGGTCGAACTGCTGCTTTTCTTCTGCGCCGTTGCAGGGAAGGACAGTGGTTCGACAAGCTCAGTACGAACCGGGTCGCGGACAGACCCAACGTCAGGACCTCGCCTCATGCAGGGATTCGCCCTCCGCACGATGATCGCGCTCGCGCTGGTCGCGGTCGCCGCGATCGCGGCGTTCGCGATCGACTCGCAGGCCCAGCATGCGGTGCTCGTCCTCGTCCTGGGTGCCGCCGCGGTGCTGGTGGCGGCGGGCACCGGCGAGGCGGAGGCCGCGCCCGACGCCGCCGCGCCCGATACCGCGGGCGTCGCGGAGGCCGAACTGCTCGACGCGATCGTCGAACCCGTCATCCTCGTCCGCGCGGGCCGCGTCGCGCTCGCCAACCGCGCCGCGCGCACGCTGCTGGGCGCGCACATCGTCGGCGAGGACGTTCGCGTCGCGATCCGCCACCCCGCCGCGACCGAACGCCTCGCCGCCGCGCAGGTCGATGCGGACGCCGCCCCGGTCCACCTCGCCGGGCTCGGCACCCGCGACCAGCGCTGGGAGATGCGCGTCGCCGAGACGCCTGCTGGCGCGCGCGTCGTCCACCTCATCGACCAGAGCGGCAGCTACACCGCGGAACGGATGCGCGTCGATTTCGTCGCCAACGCCAGCCACGAACTGCGCACCCCGCTCGCCTCGATCCTGGGCTATGTCGAAACGCTGCGCGACGCCGCGGGTGACGATGCGGAGACGCGTGACCGCTTCCTCAAGATCATCGACGACGAAGCGCGCCGGATGGAACGGCTGGTCGAGGATCTCATCTCGCTCAGCCGGATCGAATCGGAGAAATACCGCGTCCCCGCCACCCCGGTCGATCTCGCGCGGCTGATCGAGGAGGTGCGCGGCGAGCTGCTCGACACGCATGGCCGCCGCGGCGCGGACATCGCGCTATCGCTCGATGCCGGGATCGCCCCCGTCCTTGCAGACCGGACGCAGCTGTCGCAGATGCTCCACAACCTCGTCGGCAACGCGATGAAATACGGTCGCGCGGGCACCCCGGTGACGATCGCGCTGGCGAGCGACTCCGCGCGGACGATCCGGCTGACCGTGGCGGACGAGGGCGACGGCAT
This sequence comes from Sphingomonas sp. Ell38C01, assembly GCF_055231975.1. Taxonomy (NCBI): domain Bacteria; kingdom Pseudomonadati; phylum Pseudomonadota; class Alphaproteobacteria; order Sphingomonadales; family Sphingomonadaceae; genus Sphingomonas; species Sphingomonas sp. Ell38C01. The sequence continues at coordinate 2,537,312 of NZ_JBUYVA010000001.1, forward strand.
CGCCGCCGATCACCTGCCGCGCCTCACCGAGCGCTTCTACCGCGTCGATTCGGGGCGCAGCCGGTCGCTCGGCGGCACCGGGCTCGGCCTCGCGATCGTCAAGCATATCGTCGAGCGTCACCGCGGCCGGCTCGATATCGCGAGCACGGTCGGCGTCGGCACGCGCGTCACCGTGTCGCTCCCTGCCGCGGACGCTGTCATCAAGCCGTAACGTCGGTGTCACACAGCGCGCTGGCGACAGGGCGGCCGGGGGGTCGACGGCGCACCCAAGGACCATGATGCCCCGCAATGCCGCCTTTTCCTGGGCCCTTCCCGGGCTCCTCGCGCTCGCGGCGCTGATCGGGGTCGCGCCCGCGATCTCGACCGGCGCGTGGCGCGATCAGGCGGATGCGGGCGGCGCGGGATCGCGGCGGCAGATCAAGGCGGTCGGCTCGTCGACGGTCTATCCGTTCACGACGATCGTCGCGGAACAATATCTCGCCGCCAACGCCGACGCGCGGCCGCCGGTGATCGAATCGACGGGCACCGGCGCGGGGATGAAGCTGTTCTGCGCCGGGCTCGGCGCGCAGCATCCCGATATCGAGGACGCCTCGCGCCGGATGAAGCGCGCCGAATACGCCGCCTGCGAAAGGAATGGCGTCGGCGCGATCCTCGAGGTGCAGGTCGGGATCGATGGCATCGCCTTCGCGGAGGCCAAGGCCGGCCCGGGCATGCAGCTTACCCCGGTCGACCTCTACCGTGCGCTCGCAGCCAATCCGGGCGGAAAGCCCAACGCGGCACGGACGTGGCGCGACGTGAACCCCGCGCTCCCCGCCACCGCGATCCAAGTCTATGGCCCGCCCTCGACCAGCGGCACCCGCGACGCGCTGGCCGAGCTGATCCTCGCCAAGGGCTGCGAGGCGTTCGATCCCGCCGCGAAGGCGATGAAGGATGCGCAGCCCGACGCCTTCGCGGCGCGCTGCACCCGCGTTCGCGAGGACGGCGCCTATGTCGATGCGGGCGAGAACGACAACCTGATCGTCCAGAAGCTGTCGACCAACCCCAACGCGATCGGCGTGTTCGGCTACAGCTATCTCGAAGAGAATCTCGCGACCGTGAACGGCGTCGCGCTGAACGGGGTTGCGCCCACCTATGCCGCGATCGCATCGGGCGCGTATCCGGGTTCTCGACCGCTCTACATCTACGTCAAGAAGGCGCACCTCGCCGCGATCCCCGGGCTGCGCGCGTTCGTGCGCCTCTACACGACGCTGTGGGGCAAGGACGGGCCGCTCGTCCGCCGCGGGCTGATCGCGGCGCCCGCCGCCGTGCAGACGCGCTCCGCCGCGATCGTCGCGAACGAGACCCCGCTCGACGCGGCGGCGCTCAAATGAGCCCCGTCGCGCTCACCCTCGTCGTCCTCGGGCTCGGCCTCATCGGGTGGCTCGCCGCGCGCGTCCGCGCGACGCGGTTCCGGCAGTCGGGGCGGCGGTTCAGCTCGCTGCCCGGCCATTTCGGATGGTTCACCGCGTTGTGGACCGTCCTGCCCCCGCTCGTCTTCCTCGCGGTGTGGAGCTTCACTGCCCCCGCGCTCGTCACCGATGCGGTCCTCGCGTCCCCGGCCGCGGCGCGGCTCCCGGCCTCCGCCTTCGAACGCGCCGCGATCCTCACAGAGGCGCGCGCGCTGGCGGACGGCCGCAACTACGGCGCGCTCAACCCGCTCGCCGCGCCACTCGCCCCCGCCTATGCCGAAGCCCAGTCCCGCTACGACTGGCTCGCGACCGGTGCCGCGATCCTGCTCGCCTTCGCGGGCGGTGCGCTCGCCTTCCTCCGCTCGAAGCCGGGCTTCTCGGCACGCACCCAGGTCGAGCGCGTCGTCATGGGGCTGCTGCTCGCCGCCTCGCTGATCGCGATTCTGACGACGATCGGGATCGTCGCCTCGCTGGTGTTCGAAAGCATCCGCTTCTTCCGGCTCGTACCCTTCACCGATTTCCTGTTCGGCACGCACTGGAGCCCGCAGGTGATCGACGCGCGCGATCCCGGCGCCAGTCTCGGCGCGGTGCCGCTGTTCTGGGGCACCTTCTTCATCGGCGCGGTCATCGCGATGGCGGTCGCGATCCCGTTCGGGCTGATGAGCGCGATCTATCTCACCCAATACGCCGCCGCATCGACCCGGCGCTGGATGAAGCCGCTGCTGGAGATCCTCGCGGGCGTCCCCACCGTCGTCTACGGCTATTTCGCCGCGCTGACGGTCGCACCCGCCGTCCGCAGCCTCGGCGTCACGCTCGGCATCGCGGACGCCTCGTCGGAAAGCGCGCTGGCGGCCGGGCTGGTGATGGGGATCATGATAATCCCCTTCGTCTCGTCGATGGCGGACGATTCGCTGTCCGCGGTGCCCGCCTCGATGCGCGACGGCAGCCTGGCGATGGGCGCGACCCCGTCCGAGACGATCCGCAAGGTCCTCGTCCCCGCCGCGCTTCCCGGCGTCGTCGGCGGCGTCCTCCTCGCGGTCAGCCGCGCGATCGGCGAGACGATGATCGTCGTCATGGCGGCGTCGGGCGTCGCGACGCTCACCGCCAACCCGTTCGCCAGTACGACGACCGTCACCAAGCAGATCGTCGACCTGCTGACCGGCGAGGCCGAGTTCGACAGCGCCAAGACGCTCGCCGCCTTCGCGCTCGGGCTCACGCTCTTCGTCGTCACCCTGATCCTCAACATCGTCGCGCTGATCGTCGTGAAGCGCTATCGGGAGGCGTATGAATAGCGCGCCCGCCCCCGATCGCGCGCCGACCGACTGGACGACGCCCGCGATGCGGCGCCGGATCCGCCAGCGCTATGCCGCCGAACGCCGCTTCCGGCTGACTGGGCTCGCCGCGGTCGCGCTGTCCGCGGCGTTCCTCGCCTTCCTGCTCGTCACGATGGTCGTGCAGGGCGCGGGCGGCTTCCTCGAGACGCGCATCGCGCTGCCGGTCGACCTGTCGGGGAAGATCGCGCTCGATCCCGCCCGGCTGCGCGGTCCCGGCGCCGATCTCGCGCTCGCGGGCGCAGGCCTCGAAGGCGCGGTCGACGCAGCCGCCGACTCCGCCTATCCCCGGCAGGGTGGCGCCGAACTTCTCTCCGACGGCGCCTGGCTCGCCGTCCGCGACGCGATCGAGCGCGACCCGTCGCTGCTCGCGCGCCGCGTCGTGCTCGACGTCCCCGTCGCCAGCCCGATCGACACCGCGTGGAAGGGCGACGGCACACCCGAAGCGGAGGCGACCGTCAAGGCGCTGGGTGGCAAGCTCTCGGCCGCGCTCAACACGTCGTTCTTCGCCACCGCCGATGCGACCGATCCGACCCGCGTCGGCATCTGGGGCGCGCTCAAGGGTTCGTTGCTGACGATGGTCGTCACGCTCGGGCTCGCCTTCCCGGTCGGCGTGCTCGCCGCGCTCTATCTCGAGGAATATGCACCCCGGAACCGCTGGACCGACCTGATCGAGGTGTCGATCAACAACCTGGCCGCGGTGCCCTCGATCATCTTCGGGCTGCTCGGGCTCGCGGTGTTCCTCGGCACCTTCCACCTGCCGCGCTCCGCCGCGATCGTCGGCGGGTTGACGCTGGCGCTGATGACGATGCCCGTCATCGTCATCGCGGGGCGCAACGCGATCAAGGCGGTGCCCCCCTCGATCCGCGACGCCGCGCTCGGCGTCGGCGCGTCGCCGGTGCAGGTCGTGTTCCACCACGTCCTCCCGCTCGCGCTGCCCGGCATCCTGACGGGGACGATCATCGGCATGGCGCGCGCGCTGGGCGAGACCGCGCCGCTGCTGATGATCGGGATGCGCGCCTTCATCGCCGCGCCGCCCGACGGGCTGACCGATCCCGCCACCGTCCTCCCCGTCCAGATCTTCCTGTGGTCCGACGAGGTCAGCCGCGGCTTCGTCGAGAAGACGTCGGCGGCGATCATCGTCCTGCTCGTCTTCCTGCTCGCGATGAACGGCCTCGCCATCTATCTCCGCAACCGATTCGAGACCCGCTGGTGACCCCGAAGCACAAGATAACCGCGCACGACGTCAACGTCTGGTACGGGGCGAACCACGCGATCCGCGGCGCGTCGATCGACGTCGACATGGACAATGTCGTCGCGTTCATCGGCCCGTCGGGGTGCGGCAAGTCCACCTTCCTGCGCACGCTCAACCGCATGAACGACACCGTCGCCTCCGCACGCGTCGAGGGCGACATCCGGCTCGACGGCGAGGACATCTATTCGCCGGACATGGACGTGGTGCAGCTGCGCGCGCGCGTCGGCATGGTGTTCCAGAAGCCCAATCCCTTCCCCAAGTCGATCTACGAGAACGTCGCCTACGGCCCGCGCATCCATGGCCTCGCGGCGGGCAAAGCGGAGATGGACCGCGTCGTCGAGCAGTCGCTGCGCCGCGCAGGGCTTTGGGACGAAGTGAAGGACCGCCTCACCGACAGCGGCACCGCGCTGTCGGGCGGGCAGCAGCAGCGGCTGTGCATCGCGCGCGCGATCGCGGTCGATCCCGAAGTGATCCTGATGGACGAGCCGTGCAGCGCGCTCGATCCGATCGCCACCGCGCGGATCGAGGAGCTGATCCACGAGCTGCGCGGCCGCTATGCGATCGTCATCGTCACGCACAACATGCAGCAGGCCGCGCGCGTCAGCCAGAAGACCGCGTTCTTCCACCTCGGCACGCTCGTCGAATATGGCGACACGTCGGACATCTTCACGAACCCGCGGCAGGACCGCACGCGCGACTACATCACCGGCCGGTACGGCTGAGGGGACCAGGCATGCCGACCGGACAGGACCATACCGTCAAGGCGTTCGACCAGGACATCGGCCAGCTGCGCGGGCTGATCTCGCAGATGGGCGGGCTGGCGGAACAGCAGATCGCGGACGCGATGAAGGCGCTCCAGCGCGGCGACCTCGCGCTGGCGAGCATGCTGCGCGCCGACGATCGCCGGATCGACGCGATCGAGACCGAGGTCGAGAAGATGGCGGTCCGCATCATCGCGCTGCGCGCGCCGATGGCGAACGACCTGCGCGAAGTGGTCGCCGCGATGAAGATCGCCGCGGTGGTGGAGCGGATCGGCGACTATGCCAAGAACATCGCCAAGCGGGTGCCGATGATCGAGAGCGAGCACCGGATCGAGCCGATCTCGATCCTGCCCGCGATGGGGCGGATGGCCGCCGAGATGGTCCACGACGCGCTGAACGCGTTCGCCGCGCGCGATGCGGAGGCCGCGATCGAGATCGTCGACCGCGATACTGCGCTCGACGATTTCTACGACAGCATCTTCCGCACCCTCGTCACCCACATGGTCGAGAATCCCAAGACGATCAGCCAGGTCGCGCACCTGCTGTTCGTCGCGAAGAACCTCGAGCGGATCGGGGATCACGCGACCAACGTCGCGGAAATGGTGTATTTTGCCGCCACCGGCACCCGGATGGCGGATCGTGAGACGCTCTCGCGGGCGTTGGGAGACTGAAGATGCCGCGCGCACGCATGCTGCTGGTCGAGGACGATGCCAGCCTCGCCGAACTCCTGATCTGGCATTTCAAGCGCGAGGACTTCGACGTCGCGCACACGATCGACGGCGAGGAAGCGCTGCTCCTCGCGCGCGAGCACGTGCCCGACATCGTGCTGCTCGACTGGATGGTCGAGGGGCTGTCCGGGCTCGAGGTCTGCCGACGCCTGCGCCGCGCGCCCGAAACGCAGAACGTCCCCATCATCATGCTCACCGCGCGTGGCGAGGAGGAGGACCGGGTCCGCGGGCTCGAGACGGGCGCGGACGACTACGTCACCAAGCCCTTCTCCCCGCGCGAGCTGGTCGCGCGCGTCGGCGCGGTGCTGCGCCGCGTCCGCCCTGCGCTGGCGGGCGAGATGATGACCTATGGCGATCTCGAGATGGACACCGTCGGCCACAAGGTTCGCCGCGGCGGCGAGATCGTGCCCCTCGGGCCGACCGAATTCCGCCTGCTCAAGCATTTCCTCGAGCATCCCGGCTGGGTCTTCTCGCGCGAGCGCCTGCTCGACGCGGTCTGGGGCCATGACAGCGACATCGAGAGCCGCACCGTCGACGTCCATATCCGCCGCCTGCGCAAGGCGATCAACGACGGCGGCCGCCCGGACATCATCCGCACCGTGCGCTCCGCGGGGTACGCGCTCGATTCGGGAGCCTAGAGACGCCAGCGCGACGCGCGAAGACCCGGCCGTTCGTTTCGAGCGAAGTCGTGAAACATCGCGCAACCGACGAAACGCGTTTCTCGACTTCGCTCGAAACGAACGGGATTTTCGCTCGAAACGAACGGGATTTTGCTTTGCAACGCTGGGCACATCCTCGAGTCGCAAACGAAACGAAGGAACCTTCGCAGCCGTGAAGCGCTGCCTCTCCCGTGCACCGGATCGACGCAGTCGGTTCGTGCCCAGTTCGAGGAGAGATCCGATATGAAGACCATGCTTCTGGCAGCCGCCGCGTTCATCGCCACCCCGCTGATCGCGCAGACCGCGCCGACGACCCCGCCCGCCGACCAGACTGCGCCGGCGACCGCCCCCGCCGATCAGGCCGCCGCGCCTGCAGACGCGGCGGCTCCGGCCGATCCCGCAGCGCCGGCGACCCCGCCGGCCGCCGAACCCGCCGCGCCCCCCGCCCCGGTCGCACAGACCCCCGCCCCGGCCCCCGCGGCGGACGGCGCCGATCCGGCTGGCGGCTATCAGCCCGCAGGCCCCGCGACGCAGGGCGCACCAGCCCCCGGCGCGACCGTCCGCTTCCAGCAGGCGCCGACCCCGGACCAGGCCTATCCCGCCCCGGCCCCGATGGCGAAATACCCCATCTGCAAGAAGGGTCAGTACGACAACTGCATGCAGCGCGGCGGCAAGTAAGCGCCACGCATAACGCGTGTTACGTAGGGCATTGCGCCCGGCACCGTTGACGTTAAGGGAAGGCGCTTCACTCACATGAGAGGAGCGCCTTTTCCCATGGCCGATCATTCCATCCGCTTCGACAATAAGGTCGCGATCGTCACCGGGGCCGGCGGCGGGCTCGGTCGCGAATATGCGCTCGAACTCGCGCGGCGCGGCGCGAAGGTCGTCGTCAACGATCTCGGTGGCACGCGCGACGGCACCGGGCATTCCGACGCTGCGCTGAAGGTCGTCGAGGAAATCGAGGCGCTGGGCGGCGAGGCCATCTCGAACGGCGGCAGCGTCACCGAATATGACCAGATGGTCGAGATGGTCGCCAAGGCCAAGGAGAAATGGGGCGGCGTCCACATTCTCATCAACAACGCCGGCGTGCTCCGCGACAAGACCTTCGCGAAGATGGAGCCGGGCGATTTCGACTTCGTCGTGAAGGTCCATCTCGTCGGCTCCGCCAACGCCACCAAGGCGGCATGGCAGACGATGCGCGACCAGAATTACGGCCGCATCCTGATGACCGCGTCGTCGACCGGGCTGTTCGGCAATTTCGGCCAGGCGAACTACGGCGCCGCCAAGCTGGGGCTCGCGGGCCTTACCAAGACGCTCTATCTCGAGGGAGCGAAGAACAACATCAAGGTCAACACGATCGCCCCCGTCGCGGGCACGCGGATGACCGAAGACCTGTTCCCCGCCGAGGCGTTCAAGGCGTTCGCGCCCGAAAAGGTCGTCCCCGCCGCGCTGTTCCTCGTGTCGGAGGACGCGCCCACCAACCAGATCGTCGGCGCGGGCGCGGGCGTGTTCCAGGCCAGCTACGTCACGCTCACCCCCGGCAAGCTGCTGACCGGCACCGACCTGTCGGTCGAGGGCGTCGCGGCGCACTGGGCCGAGATCATCGACCGCACCGGCGAGATCGTCCCCGATTCGGGCGCGGGTCAATCGATGCTGATCGCGCAGAAGCTGCAGGGCTGACGACGGGTCCGGGCGGATCGACGTTCGCGTTCGCGCGACGAGATCCGCCCGGAGGACACCGGCACCCCGAACGTGATCCGGGGTCCCGCTTCCTCTCGAACGGCGGTTTAAATGCGTCTCGCCGGTTTGAAGCCGTGGCCAGATCTACCACCGCCGCTGGCTATCGATCCGCCCCAGGGCTCGTCCCTACCGGCGTGTATTGCACAATCAATACACCTCTGCCATCCTCCGCCCGACAGGAGGACGCGAATGTACAGCGAAAGCGATATCGACGGCGCGGTGACCGCCGGCGCACTCACCCAGGACGCCGCGTCGGCGTTCCGCGGCTACATCGCCACCCAGCGCGAGACGCCCGCGGTCGACGAGGAGCATTTCCGCCTCCTCACCGGCTTCAACGACATCTTCGTCTCGATCGCGATCGCGCTGCTGCTCGCCGCGGTCGGGCAGATCGGCGCGACGATCGCGAACCCGGTTGCGGGCGCGTTCGTCGCCGCGACCGCCTGGGGCCTCGCCGAATATTTCACGCGCCGCCGCCGGATGGCGCTGCCCAGCATCCTGCTGCTGCTCGCCTTCGTCGGCGGCATCGCCTGGACGCAGGTGTGGACGCTCGCGCTGGTCCTCCCCGATCCCTCGCCACGCGTCGGCGGGCTGATCGCGGCCGGAGTCGCGGCGCTGACTGCCGCCGCCACATGGATCCACTGGCGCCGCTTCATGGTCCCGATCACCGTCGCAGCGGGCGCGTGCGCGGTCGTCGCGGTCGTCGTCGGGCTGGTGGTCGCCGCGTTTCCGGGGGTGAAGGACGCGATCTATCCGCTCCTGCTCGTCGCGGGCGTGGCAGTCTTCGCGCTGGCGATGCGGTGGGACCTGTCGGATCGCGAGCGCCGCACGCGCAAGGCGGACGTCGCCTTCTGGCTCCACCTCGCCGCCGCGCCGCTGATCGCGCATCCGGTGTTCCAGATGCTCGGCGTGTTCGACGATGTCGGCGTCCCCACCGCGATCGTCGTCCTCACGCTCTATGTCGCCTTCGCGTTCGTCGCGCTCGCGGTCGATCGGCGTGCGCTGCTGGTGTCGAGCCTCGTCTACGTACTCTACGCGATGTACGCGCTCTTCCGCTCGGCCGGCGCGGTCGAGCTATCGACCGCGTTCACCGCGATGGTGATCGGCTCCGCGCTGCTGACGCTGTCCGCCTTCTGGCAGCCGATGCGCGCCCGCGCGGTGTCGTTCCTCCCCGACGGTGCGCGGCTTCGCCTGCCGCCGGTCGCTCAGCCCGCCTGATCGCGCGCGAGCCTCAGCGCGGTTCCGTCGCGCGTGGTCGCGTGGCCCTCGGCATCGAACAGGATCAGCGTCAGACGATCCGCGCCGACCAGTTCGATGCCGTCGGGGGCGGGCCGCCACCCGACCGCGCCCGGTACGATCATGGCAAGGCATCGCCCCGGATCGGACAGCGCCCATGCGTTCGCCGATTCGATACGCCCGGCGAGAAAATCCAGTCCGCACCGTAGGTTGACAGCGCTGACAGACCAGCGGCCCACTAGTTCTCCAGCCTCGCGCAGTCTCAAGCTGTCTCGCATTTCGCCCGGTTCGACCGTCATTATGCGTCCTTTCGCGGTTCGATCCGCCGCCGGGCTTGCCGTACAGCCGACTAGCGCGGAGACCAGTATCGCGAACGCCGGACGGGAAAGCCGGCGCCGCGCAGGGGGCCGGGCGTCAGCCACCCGGCAGGAGGGATGCGCCCGGCCGTTCACCGGGAGAATGCCATGATTTGGGAAAGAAACTTCGCCGCAGCGCAAGAGCTTGGGGACGAAGCGACCGGGGTCGCAACCGGTTTCGACATGGAACTGCGCTCCGACGTGTTCGACGGAGCCTTAACGACCAACGACCCGCAAATGTGCCACTGCTGGGCGTGCCAGAGCGGCGGCGCGACCCCCGATCAGGGCCACACCCCCGCCCCCTACGGCGCACTCAACGTCGAGGATCGCGGCGACAGCGGCCCCAACGGCAAGCCCTCGCTGACGAGCGGAGAGGCCGCCGCGCAGATCGGGCGCGCCAACACGACGTGGAATGGATCCGCGCTCGGCCAGCCCGCCGACGTCAGCTATGCCTTCCGCGCGTCCGCCCCGGCCTCGATGCCCAACGGCACCAGCGGCTTCTCGGTCTTCAACGCCGCGCAGATCGAACAGACGCAGATCGCGCTCCAGGCCTGGGCCGACGTCGCGCAGATCCGCTTCACCCGCGTCACGGGCTCCAACGGTTATTCGAACAGCGCGCAGATGCTCTTCGGCAACTATTCGACCGGTGCCTCGGGCGCGGCGGCGTTCGCCTATCATCCCGGCAGCGGCGTCGGCGGCGACAGCTGGTACAACAGTTCGCTCAGCTACAATCGCGCGCCCGACAATCTCAACTATGGCGGGCAGGTGCTGATCCACGAGATCGGCCACGCGATCGGGCTGGGCCATCCGGGCGACTACAATGCCGGCAACGGCTCCCCCACCTACGCCAACAGTGCGCAATATTACGAGGATACGCGCCAGTACACCGTCATGAGCTACTGGTCGGAAACGAACACCGGCGGCAACAATGGCGGGTATTACGCCGCCGCGCCGCTGCTCGACGACATCGCCGCCGCACAGCGCCTCTACGGTGCCAACACCGCGACACGCGCGGGCGACACCACCTACGGCTTCAACTCGAACACCGGGCGCGATTACTACACTGCGACGAGCGGCAGTTCGCCCGTCATCTTCGCGGTTTGGGACGGCGGCGGCAACGACACGCTCGACTTCTCGGGCTTCACGCAGGCGCAACTGATCGACCTCAATGACGGCCATTTCTCGAACGTCGGCGGGCTCGTCGGCAATGTCGCGATCGCGGTGGGCGTGACGGTAGAGAACGCGGTCGGCGGATCGGGCGCGGACCGGATCATCGGCAACGAGGTGGCGAACACGATCCGCGGCAATGCGGGCAACGACACGATCGATGGCGGTGGCGGCGCGGACATCCTCTACGGCGGCACCGGCGCGGACGTGTTCGTCTACGACGCGCTCGCCGACTCGGCGCCCAACGCGATCGACCGGCTGCTCGACTTCGTCTCGGGCAGCGACCGGATCGACTTCTCCGCGATCGACGCCAATCCGTCCGCGAGCGGTGACCAGGCGTTCGCCCAGGTCACCGGTTTCACCGGCGCGGCCGGACAGGCGGTCTTCGCGTTCGATTCGGCCAGCAACACCACGACCGTCAGCCTCGACGGCAATGGCGACCGGATTGCCGATCTGGTGCTCCAGGTCCGCGGCCCTGTCGATCCGATCACTGACGTGATCTACTGAGGTTCGGGCGTCGTCCCACAATGCGGGGCGACGCAGCGGCCGTCTGGAACGAGCTTACTCCGAAAATCTCCTCACCGCGGGCTTGTCCCGGGGTCCACGGTGCCGCGAAAGAAAGGGCGTGATCGATCGGGGGGCGGTGGATGCCGGACCAAGCCGGCATGACGAAAGTACGATAACCGCCTCCTCGAAAAGTGCGCCCTATTCCTCGACCAGCTTCATCAGCCGCCGCTCGACCGGTGCCAGCACCGGCGCGAGCTCATGCCCGCGCTTCAGCACCGCACCCTGTTCGTTGACCAGCGCCCACATCCCCTGCCGATTGCGCAGCGCGGGCCGCTTCTCGATTCGAAACTCGGGCCGCTCGGCCGCGCGGCGGAATGCAGCGAAGATCGCGGCATCGCGACCTAGCTCGATCGCATAGTCGCGCCAGTGCCCCGCCGCGACCATCCGGCCATAGAGATCGAGGATCCGTGTCAGTTCCAGCCGCTCGAACCCGATCTGCGTCGCACGACCGGCGGGCAGTGGAAAGGGCGTAACCGTCCCCATCAGGCGCGGTCGCGCCGTCCCTCGCCCTGCGCTTGCTCCTCGATCAGCGCATCGAGCCGCTTGCGCATCGTCTCCAGTTCGCAGCGCAGCAGCTCCACCTTCTGAGTCTGCGGATCGAACGTTTCGCTGCACGGCGTACCATAGGGGACGAATCGCTTCGTCTCCGCCTGCCCGCCCTCGACCATCGTCGCGCGCGCAGGGATGCCGACCATCACCGCGCCCTCGGGCACGTCCCGCGTCACCACCGCATTCGCGCCCACGCGAGAGCGCTTGCCGACCAGGATCGGCCCGAGCACCTGTGCGCCCGATCCGATGATCGCGCCGTCCGCGATCGTCGGGTGGCGCTTGCCCGCCACCCCGTTGTCGGGGCTCGTCCCGCCCAGCGTCACGCACTGGTAGATCGTCACGTCGTCGCCGATCTCCGCGGTTTCGCCGATCACGACGAAGCCGTGGTCGATGAAGAAGTTGCGCCCGATCGTCGCGCCCGGATGGATGTCGATCGCGGTCAGCATCCGCGACCAGTGGTTGACCAGCCGCGCCAGGAAGAACAGCCGGGCCTTGTACAGCCGGTGCGCGACGCGGTGATAGCCCAGCGCCCACACGCCGGGATAGGTCAGCACCTCCAGCCGCGAATGCGGGGCCGGATCGCGCGCGCGGATCGAATCGAGATAGCTGGCAATCGACATGGTCGGGCGTGGTCCCCTTCACGCGGAAGTGGCTTATCTAGGAAGGCGGCGGCGAAGTTTCCAGTCGCTCGCATACAGGCTTGTCTGGCCCAAACTCTATCTTGATTGTAGGATTTCATGGGACCCGCCACCCACGGAGCCCAATCGCACGGGAGCGCGCATGCCGGACTTTCTCGCCAGTTTCGAATGGAGCGCGCTGCTGCCGTTCATCGCCATCGGTTTCGCCGCGCAGATCGTCGATGGCGCGCTGGGGATGGCGTTCGGGGTGATCTCGAACACGCTGCTGCTGTGGATCGGGGTGCCGCCCGCCGCCGCGTCCGCTGGCGTCCACATGGTCGAGACGTTCACCACAGCGGTGTCTGGCGTCAGTCACGTGCTCCACCGCAACGTCAACTGGCGGCTGTTCCTGCGGCTGATGATCCCTGGCGTAATCGGCGGGGTGCTCGGCGCGTACGTCCTGTCGAACATCGACGCCGCGGTCGCCAAGCCGTTCATTCTCGCCTATCTCGCCGCGATCGGCGCCTATCTGCTCTATCGCGGCCTGCGCTATCCGCCGACGCAGAAGGAGCCGAAGATCGTCGAGCCGCTCGGCCTCGTCGGCGGGTTTCTCGACGCGGCGGGCGGCGGCGGCTGGGGGCCGGTGGTCACCTCGAACCTGCTCGTCCAGGGCGCCAGCCCGCGCACCACGATCGGCACCGTCAACACCGCCGAGTTCTTCCTGACCGCGACGATCTCCGCCACCTTCATCACCCAGCTCGGCTTGTCGGCGTTCACGATCGCCACCGTCGGGCTGCTGATCGGCGGCGTGATCGCGGCCCCGTTCGGCGCGCTGCTCGCCAAGCGCGTGCCTGCGCAGAAGCTGCTGTTCCTCGTCGGCACGATCCTGACGATCACCAGCCTGTTCGGCCTCTATCGCGCGATCAAGGGGTAGGGCTCGCCCTACCCCATCGTTTCACCGCACCGTCGCGTCGATCGTCGCCACCGCGGTCATCACCGCCGCGATCCGCACCGATGCCTGGATCTGCTCGGCGGAGACGCCCGCCTTCTTCAGCACCGCCTCGTGTGCGTCGATGCACATGCCGCACCCGTTCATCGCGCTGACCGCGAGGCTGAACAGCTCGAAATCGACCTTGTCGATCCCGGGCGCGCCGATCACGTTCATCCTGAGCTTGGCGGGCAGGTTGCGATATTCCTGATTTCCGGCGAGGTGCGTGAACCGGTAATAGACGTTGTTCATCGCCATCACCGCCGCCGCCGCCCGCGCCGCAGTCGCCGCCTCGGGCGACAATTTGGACGCACACTCCGCCTCGGCGGCCTCGACCAGCGGCTTGTGCCCCGATCCGTGCGCGCAGGCGAGCAGCGTGCCGTATTTGCGCTGGTCGTTCAGCACCGTCTCGTTCAGCAGCGAGCCGACGTTGAGGCGGATGTCCTTGGCGTAATCGGGGAGCCCCCCGGCGAAATCCTTGAGCGACATTCTTGAACTCCATGAGTCGTCATCCCCGCGCAGGCGGGGATCCCTCCATGACGATCGCGCGCATCCGGACGGTCGTGACCGGGCGCGTGTCGGGAGAGGGATCCCCGCCTGCGCGGGGATGACGGGATGGAGCGGAGGCCGACCGCCCCCGCCCCGGTCGGATCACGCTGCCAGCTGCAGCACGTCGTCGCCCTTGTTCCAGTTGCACGGGCACAGCTCGTCGGTCTGGAGCGCGTCGAGCACGCGCAGCGTCTCCGCCGGGTTGCGGCCGACGTTCAGCCCGTTGACCTGCACCGCCTGGATCACGTTGTCGGGATCGACGATGAACGTCGCGCGGAACGCGACATGCTCGTTCTTGTCGAGGATGCCGAGCGCGTCGGCCAGCTTCGCGCCATTGTCCGCCAGCCAGGGGAAGTCCGCAGCCGCCAGGTCCGCGTCCGACTTGCGCCACGCGAGATGGACGTGCGCGGTATCGGTCGAGGCGCCGATCAGCACCGCGTCGCGATCCGCGAAATCCTCGCCCAGCGCGGCATAGCCGACGATCTCGGTCGGGCACACGAAGGTGAAGTCCTTCGGCCAGTAGAACAGTACCTTCCACTTGCCCGGATAGGCGCTGGTCAGGTCGAGCGTCTCGCCCGCGGGCAGCGCGGCGGTGCCCTGCTGGACGGGAACGGTGATGGCGGGGAAGATGTCGCCGACGGTGAGCATGGGATTGGCCTCCTGTGTGAAATCGCAGGCCTCTCGCATCCTCTCGACCGATGCTGGCGGACGGTGATCCCGCCTCTTGCCACCGCGATATAGGGGTTCGCGTAATCGATCCAACCGTCTATCTGACACGTGACGATCGAGAAAGACGATTACGCATGGCCGCGACCTATCTACCGACGCTCAAGCAGCTGCAATATCTGGTGGCGCTAAAGGACCATGGTCATTTCGGCCGCTCGGCGGAGGCGTGTTTCGTCACCCAGTCGACGCTGTCGGCCGGCATCCGGGAGCTGGAAACGCTGATCGGCGTAACCTTGGTCGAGCGCACCCGCCGCGTCGTCCGCTTCACGCCGCTGGGGGACCAGATCGCCGCGAAGGCGCGCAAGGTGCTGCGCGAGGCGGACGAGCTGGGCGATCTCGCGCGCGCCGCGGGGCGTCCGCTGTCGGGCGAGCTGCGGCTCAGCGTGATCCCCACGATCGCGCCGTTCATGCTTCCGCGCATCCTGCCCACGTTGCGCGCGGACTATCCCGACCTGAAGCTGTTCCTGCGCGAGGAGCCGAGCGCGGCGGCATGCGAGGCGCTCCAGAACGGCCGTGCGGACTGCGTCCTGCTCGCACTCCCCTACGCGTGTGGCGACGTGACGACGGTCAAGCTGTTCGAGGACCGCCTGTTCCTCGCGCTCCCCGCCGACGCCCCCGATCGCGCGATCACCGCGGCGGACATCGATCCCACCCAGCTGCTGCTGCTCGAGGACGGCCACTGCCTCACCGATCACGCGCTGGCGGCATGCAACCGGCCCGAGATGCGCGGCGAGGCGACGATGATGGGCACCTCGCTCCACACGATCGTCCAGATGGTCGACAGCGGCCTCGGCGTCACGATGCTGCCCGAAATGGCGATCGACGCCGGCATCCTCGACCATACCGGGCTGGTCGCGCGCGCGTTGTCCGCCGAGAATCCCGCGCGCACCATCGCGCTCGCCTGGCGACCCGCCTCCCCGCGCGAACGCGACTTCCGGCTGCTCGCCGACGTCTTCGCCGGCGCGGCTCAGGCGGGCGCAGTGCAACCTTGACGCTGGTCGACCGTATCACCCCGCGACCCCTTTCGACGGAGACACCGATGCGGACGATCACGCTTCCCCTGCTGGCCCTCACCGCCGCGCTCGCGCTGGCCGCGTGCGTCGGCCGATCCGACAAGGCCGAGCCTGCGCCCGCCGCACCCGCCGCAGCCCCTGCAGGCCCCGCCCCGGCTGCCCAACCCGCCATAGCCAACCCCACCGTCGGCGGCGCCGCGATGCTCTCGACCAGGTCGATCGTCGACAACGCCGCCGCTGCGCCTAACCTCACGACGCTCGTCCGCGCGGTACAGGCCGCCGGGCTCGCCCAGACGTTGTCCGGTCCGGGCCCGTTCACCGTCTTCGCCCCCACCAACGACGCCTTCGGCCGCCTCGCCCCGGGCACGCTCGACACCCTGCTGAAACCCGAGAACAAGGCGTCGCTCGTCAAGTTGCTGACCTATCACGTCGTCCCCGGCAGCCTCACGCTCGACCAGATCCGCACGCAGGTCACCGCCGGCGGCGGCACCGCGACGCTGACGACGGTCGAGGGCGAACCGCTCAAGGTCAACGCCGAGGGGCAGGCTTTCGTCCTGACCGACGTCAACGGCAACAAGAGCTATATCGAGACGCCCGACGTCCGTCAGTCGAACGGCGTGGTCCATGTCGTCAACGGCGTGGTGGTGCCGAAGCTGGGCTAACTTGGGACAGCGCGACGGCACGGTCCTCCACGGTCCGGACGCAACCCCTACCCCGTTCGTGCTGAGCTTGTCGAAGCACTGTCCTTCTTTCCTCCATAAAGTGGACGAAGGGCAGCACTTCGACAAGCTCAGTGCGAACGGATACCGGTTTTCGAAGCGGAGCCGCCGCTCAGCCCCACCGCTCCGCTCGCGCCGCATCTCCCTCGCGCGCCTCGACCCAGTCGCTCCGCTCGCCGCGCGTCTCGCGCTTCCAGAACGGCGCATCGGTCTTCAACCGGTCGATCAGATACGCACATGCCTCCAGCGCCGCCCCGCGATGCGGCGCAGCGGCGGCGGCGAACACGATCCGCTCCCCCGGCGCCATCGGCCCCACGCGGTGGACGATCGTCGCCGCCGACAGCGACCACCGCGCGACCGCCTCGCGCGCCACGCCCTCCAGCGCCGCCTCGGTCGCGCCCGGATAATGCTCCAGCTCCAGCACCGATACGCCGTCGTCCGCGCGCACCAACCCGACGAAGGTCGCGACCGCGCCCGCCTCATGCTCGATCAGGGCATGTTCCGCGGCGACCTCGATAGGATCGGTCGAGACGTGGATGCGGATCATCCGCCCGTCACCGGCGGGAACAGCGCGATCTCGCGCGCACCCGCGATCGGCGCGTCCATCGCGACGAAGCGCTGGTCGACCGCCGCGCGCAGCCGCTCCGGTTGCGCGAACGCCGCCGCATGCGCCACGCTCCGCCCCGCCAGCCACGCGACCAGCCCCACGACGTCGACCACGGTCGCTGGCGGATCGACCCGCTCGGACGCGACGCCCACCCGCTCGCGCACCCATGCGAAATACAGGATTTCGATCGCCACCCGCCTCAATCCATGTGCTTCAGGCCGACGCGCAGATAATCCCACCCCGTCACCATCGTCAGCACCGCCGCCCCCCAGAGCGTGACCAGCCCGACATCCTTGATCCACCCCCATGCGGGTAGCGCACCCGCGAGGATCAGCGCGCCGAATGCGACGAGCTGCAACGTCGTCTTCCACTTCGCCAGCCGCGACACCGGCACCGACACCTGCAGCTGCGCGAGGAACTCCCGCAGCCCGCTCACCGCGATCTCGCGCAACAGGATCACCAATGCGGCAATCACGTGAAACCCGGCGATGTCCTGCGTCCGCACCAGGATCAGGATCACCGCGGCGATCATGATCTTGTCCGCGATCGGATCGAGGAAGATGCCCAGCTTCGATACCGTCCCCTGCGCGCGCGCCAGATAGCCGTCGAAATAGTCGGTGATGCCCATCAGGCAGTACAGCGCGAATGCGATCCCGTACCCTGCGGGCCATCCCGGCCACCACAGGCACGCGACCAGCAGGGGGATCGCGACGATCCGCGACAATGTCAAAAGGTTGGGGACGGACCACATGCGCCCGGTCTAGTCCCGGCGGCGCGCGGCGCAACCCCGCTTCGCTCCGAGGTAGCCCGCGATGCTTTTGGCGTTGGCGTGCGGCCGCGCGAACCGCTATGCCCGCCCGATAACAGCCACAATCGGGGCACTTTCCCGTCATGATAAATGCCCTCGGGCTCCTCAAGCGGCGCAGGTTCCTGCCGCTGTTCACCACCCAGTTTCTCGGCGCGTTCAACGACAATCTGTTCAAGACCGCGATGGTCCTGTTCGCCACCTACCAGATCTTCGCGGACGAGGCGCAGGAAAGCTTCTTCAACGCGCTTGCCGCCGCGCTCTTCATCCTGCCCTTCTTTCTGTTTTCGGCACTGGCCGGCCAGATCGCCGATTCGATGGACAAGGCGCGGATCATCCGCGTCGTGAAGATCGTCGAGATCGGGATCATGGCGGTCGGCTGCTCCGGCCTGCTGCTCGCGAAGACCGGCGCGATCGCGCTGCCGGTCGGGCTGATGCTGGCCGCGGTGACGGGGCTGGGCGTCCACTCCACCTTCTTCGGCCCGATCAAGTACGCGATCCTACCGCAGCATCTGGAGCAGGAGGACGTGCTGGGCGGCACCGGACTGGTCGAGGCGGGCACCTATCTGGCGATCCTGCTCGGCACGATCGTCGCTGGCTTCATCTACGAATCGACGCTGCTGGTGATGGCGCTGACCTTCGCGGTCGCGATCGCGGGACTGCTCACCGCGCGCCAGGTGCCACCTGCGCCGCGGCTGGGGCCGAAGCTCGTGCTCGATCTCAACCCGTTCCGCGCCTCCTGGCGGCTCATCTCCGCGACGATGCACATTCCGCGGCTGTTCCTCGCGATCTGCGCGATCAGCTTCTTCTGGACGATCGGCTCGGTGCTGGTGATCGTCTTCCCGCCGCTGGTGAAGAACGTGCTGACCGCGGACGCCTCGGTCGCCAGCCTCGTCCTCGCGATCTTCTCGGTCGGCGTCGCGATCGGATCGGTCGTCATCAACCTGATGCTCAAGGGACGGATCTCGGCGCGCTTCTCCCCCGCGTCGGTCATCGCGATGGGCGGCGCGGTGCTCGCCTTCTGGGCAGTCGTGCGGATGTGGACCCCTGCGCCTGCCGGGCACCTCTACGACATCGCTGCCTTCGTCACGCATCCCGGCGCGCCGCTCGTGCTCGTCACGCTGCTTGGGGTCGCAGTATTCGGCGGAATGTTCGTCGTGCCGCTCTACGCGTTCCTGACGACGACGGTCGCCAAGGACCAGACCGCGCGCACCGTCGCCGCCAACAACGTGGTGAACGCGGGCGCGATGACGATCGGATCGGCTGCGGTCGCGGGCGTCACCGCGCTCGGCGTCACCGCGGGCGAACTGCTGCTGCTCGTGGTTGCGATGTGCGGCGTCTCGGCATGGCTCGCGCAGAAGCTTCACCGTGCCTGCGATGGTGTGCCCGGATGCGCATGACCCGGCTCAGAAGATGAATGTATAGAAGCAGATGAAGAACGCGGTGAAGCTCAGCACGAACAGCTTGAGGTCGTGATCGTCACCGCGCGGCGCGACGGCGGGTGGCGGCAGCGAGCGGCGGAGCGGATGGCCCGCGGCTTCGTTGGTCAGGACTAGCTGTCTCTTCATGGCGAAACGTTAACGCGATGTTTACGATTTCGCCCAGCGGCATTGAAGGTTAACGCGCGACCGTCCGACGATGGGACAGTCGCTCCCTATCGGAGAGATACCAAGGTGAGCGTGGCATTCCGCCGTGAGAGCGACGAGGAACACAAGGAACCCCGGTTCGAACTGCCGCTGCCTGCGGGGCCCAATCGCGTCACCCGCGCAGGCCTGGCGCTGATCGAGACACGGCTCGCCGACACGGAGGCCGCGATCGCGGCGGCGTCCGACGACGAAGTGCTTGCCGACCTGAAACGCACGCTGCGCTACTGGCAGACGCGACGCACCACCACGGAGCCCACGCTGCCCCCGCCCGACGGCAGTGCTGGCTTCGGCACCCGCGTCGCGATCCGGATGGCGGGAACCACGCGAACGATCGCGATCGTCGGCGACGACGAGGCGGATCCTGCGAATGGATCGATCGCCTGGTCCGCCCCGCTCGCTCGCGCGATTTCCGGCGCGGAGCCCGGCGAACGCGTCGCGTTCAACGGCCGCGAGGACGCGATCGAACTGCTGTCGGTCGAGCCGATCGACGTCTGATTATCGGGGAAAGCTGTCGCCCAAACAGGCGACGATCACGGACGGGAACGGGAATGGTGGAGCCGAGGGGGATCGAACCCCTGACCTCTGCAATGCCATTGCAGCGCTCTCCCAGCTGAGCTACGGCCCCAATTTCCGTCCGGCCAATTCGTCCGGGAAGCGCCCACTAGCCGGGCGCTCCGGGGTTGGCAAGCCGGTTCGCAAGAAATCTCGCAACCCTCTTCCGACCCGGTTTCGATCGGGCCGGTCGCTCTCGCGAACCCGGCCCGATCCTCACGAACTCAATGCTCGTCGTCTTCCTTGGTCGTCTCGACGCCCAGGTCGTCGTCGCCGCCCAGATCGACTTCGTCGTCGGCCGAGGGCTCCTCGTCCTCGCCGGTGTCGATGTCCAGATCCTCGTCATCGCCGGCCAGGTCGTTGTCGGCCTTTTCCTTGTCGACCTTCTGCGCCTCGAAGGGCAGCGGCTGCTTCGACTTCAGGATGGGTTCGGGCTCCCACGTGTTCCCGCATTCGATGCAGGTGACGGGGTGGTTCTTTTCGAGGTCATAGAAACGCGTCGCGCATTTCGGGCACGTACGCTTCGTGCCCCATTCCGGCTTGATCATGCCGTGTCGGCCTTTCGGATGGGTGTGTCCCGGGGGACAGCCCCCGCGAAGTGGTGCGCGCCTTGCCATAGCGCAACCCGGCTGTCAAAGCGCCGCCGCGATGCAACACCCCCTCCCCGTTCCCCATGTCGTCCGTCCCGCCGCCCGCCTGTCGGGACGCGTCCGTGTCCCCGGCGACAAGTCGATCAGCCACCGCTCGCTGATGCTCGGCGCGCTCGCGGTCGGCGAGACGCGCGTAGAAGGGCTGCTGGAGGGCGAGGATGTGCTCGCCACCGCCGCCGCGATGCGCGCGATGGGCGCGACGATCGAGCGGAGCGCGGACGCGGTCTGGACGATCCAGGGCGTCGGCGTCGGCGGCCTGCTCCAGCCCGCGACCGCGCTCGACATGGGCAATTCGGGCACCTCGACCCGGCTGCTGATGGGCCTCGTCGCGTCGCACCCGATCACCGCCACCTTCGTGGGCGACGCCTCGCTCTCCGCGCGGCCAATGGGTCGCGTGATCGAGCCGCTGTCGCGGATGGGGGCGGACGTCACCGCGTCGCCCGGCGGCAAGTTGCCGCTGATGCTGCGCGGCCTGTGCCCAGCGGTGCCGATCGACTACACGCTTCCCGTCGCCTCCGCGCAGGTGAAGTCCGCGATCCTTCTCGCCGGGCTCAACACGCCGGGCATTACCCGCGTGATCGAACCCGTCGCCACGCGCGACCACAGCGAGCGGATGCTGGCCGGCTTCGGCGCGGACCTGACCGTCGAGCACACCCAGCAGGGCCGCGTCATCTCGATCCGCGGAGAGGCCGAGCTGAAGCCGCAGCAGATCATCGTTCCCGGCGACCCCTCGTCCGCCGCCTTCTGGCTCGTCGCCGCGTCGATCGTACCGGGCAGCGACATCGTCGTCGAGAATGTGGGCATGAACCCCACCCGCACCGGCCTCGTCACCGCGCTGCGCCTGATGGGCGCGGACATCACCGAGCTCGACCCGCGCACCGTCGGCGGCGAGCCCGTCGCGGACCTGCGCGTCCGCCACGCCGCACTGAAGGGCATCGAGGTCCCGCACGATCTCGCCCCGTCGATGATAGACGAATACCCCATCCTGTTCGTCGCCGCCGCCTTCGCCGACGGCCGCACGATCGCGCGCGGCGCCGACGAACTGCGCGTCAAGGAATCGGACCGGATCGCGGCGATGCGCGACGCGCTCTCCGCCAACGGCGTCTCGCTCGTCGAGCATGAGGACGGGCTGTCGATCGACGGCTCGGCCGGTGCCGCGATCGCGGGTGGCGCACGGGTCGCCTCGAAACTCGATCATCGTATCGCAATGAGCATGGTCGTCGCTGGACTTCACGCGCGCGACGCCGTCACCATCGACGATGCCGGCCCGGTCGCGACGAGTTATCCGTCGTTCTTCCAGACGCTTGGCCTGTTGTCCGGGGGGACTGAATGATTATCGCGGTGGATGGCCCGGCGGCGTCGGGCAAGGGCACGATCGCCAAGGCGCTGGCCCGGCACTATGGCCTCCCGCACCTCGACACCGGGCTGCTCTACCGCGCGGTCGCCGCTACGGTGCTGCGGCTCGAGCTCGATCCCGCGATCGAGGCGGACGCGGTCGCCGCGTGCGATTTCGACGACAGCGTGCTCGCAGAGCCACTGCTGCGCGAGGATCATATCGGCAAGCTCGCCTCGATCGTCTCCGCGCACCCGCTCGTCCGCTCCGCACTGCTGTCGCGGCAGAAGCGGTTCGCGCACCAGCCGGGCGGCGCGGTCCTCGACGGGCGCGACATCGGCACCGTGATCGCGCCGGACGCCGATGCGAAGCTCTTCGTCCGCGCCACCCCCACGATCCGCGCCAAGCGTCGCCACGCCGAGCTTCTCTCGCACGGCGCCGACGCGACCTTCGACAAGGTCCTGTCCGATATTCGCGCGCGCGATCTGCGCGACAGCACCCGCGCCGCCGCTCCGCTGACCGCGGCCGCCGACGCCGCCTCGCTCGACACCAGCTTCCTGTCGATCGAAGCTTCGGTCCAGAAGGCGATCGCGCTGGTCGACGCCCGCGTCGCCGGGCGCCTGGTGACCGCCGGAACCTGACCTGACCGCGCAGCCCTCCCAATGCCGTTCGTGCCCAGCCTGTCGAAGCACCGTCCTTCTTCTCTGAGCTGAAGAGATAGGACCGGTCCTCGACAGGCTTAGGGCAAACGGAAGCCACCCCGCCCCAACCTTGCCTTTCGCCCGCTCCTGCGCTAAGCGCGCCCCGTCCGGCGGGCTGGGGCTCGCGGAGGCGTGGCGCGGAAGATCTCTTCACGCGCCCTTTTCGCATTCGCGGGAACGTCGTCTTCATGTCCCCGATCCGTGGGATGCCGCGTGCACGTCCGGTGCGCGACGGCGTGATGGCCAAGACCGCCGGACCCAACCGGCTGGCCCGAAATAGTCTTAGGAATACAGATCTTTATGGCAACCCAGGTAATGCCGACCCGCGACGACTTCTCGGCGATGCTCGACGAGATGTTCGGCGGCGCGGACAGCTTCGAGGGCCGCGTGGTCCATGGCACCGTGACCGGCATCGAGAACGACATGGCCGTCATCGACGTCGGCCTCAAGAGCGAGGGCCGCGTGCCGCTGCGCGAGTTCGCAGCGCCGGGCCAGAAGGCCGAGCTGAAGGTCGGCGACGAAGTCGAAGTCTATGTCGACCGCGTCGAGAACATGCATGGCGAAGCGATGCTGTCGCGCGATCGCGCACGCCGCGAAGCCGCCTGGGACAAGCTCGAGCTCGAGTTCAGCAAGTCGGCCCGCGTCGAAGGCGTGATCTTCGGTCGCGTCAAGGGCGGCTTCACCGTCGACCTGTCGGGCGCGGTGGCGTTCCTTCCCGGTTCGCAGGTCGATATTCGTCCGGTGCGTGACGTCACCCCGTTGATGGACATCCCGCAGCCGTTCCAGATCCTGAAGATGGACCGCAAGCGCGGCAACATCGTCGTGTCGCGTCGCGCGGTGCTCGAGGAAACCCGCGCCGAGCAGCGCTCGGGCCTCATCCAGAGCCTGGCCGAGGGCCAGATCATCGAGGGCGTCGTCAAGAACATCACCGATTACGGTGCGTTCGTAGACCTCGGCGGCATCGACGGCCTGCTCCACGTCACCGACCTGTCGTACAAGCGCGTCGGGCATCCGTCGGAAGTCCTGAACATCGGCGACACCGTCAAGGTGCAGATCATCCGCATCAACAAGGACACCCAGCGCATCAGCCTCGGCATGAAGCAGCTGGAGAGCGATCCCTGGGATGGCGCGGGTGCGAAGTATCCGGTCGGCGCCAAGCTCTCGGGCCGCGTCACGAACATCACCGAATACGGTGCGTTCGTCGAGCTGGAAGCCGGTATCGAGGGCCTCGTCCACGTGTCCGAAATGTCGTGGACCAAGAAGAACGTCCATCCGGGCAAGATCGTCTCGACCTCGCAGGAAGTCGATGTCGTCGTGCTCGAGGTCGATCAGGACAAGCGCCGCATCTCGCTCGGCCTCAAGCAGGCGCAGGCGAATCCGTGGGAGGCCTTCCTGGCCGCGCATCCCGTCGGTTCGACCGTCGAGGGCGAAGTCAAGAACGCGACCGAGTTCGGCCTGTTCATCGGGCTCGACAACGACGTCGACGGCATGGTCCACATGTCGGACATCGCCTGGGGCGTGTCGGGTGAAGACGCGCTCAACCTCCATCGCAAGGGCGAGACCGTCCAGGCCGTGGTGCTCGACATCGATGCCGAGAAGGAGCGCATCTCGCTCGGCATGAAGCAGCTCGAGCGCGGCGGCCCGGCGGCCGGCGGCACGGCAGCGGCGGGCGATCGCCTCAACAAGAACGCGATCGTCACCGTCACCGTCCTCGAAGTCCGCGACGCGGGCCTCGAAGTCCAGCAGGGTGACGATGGCGCGACCGGCTTCATCAAGCGCACCGATCTCGGCCGCGACCGTGACGAGCAGCGCCCGGAGCGGTTCCAGGTCGGGCAGAAGTTCGACGCGATGGTCACCGGCTTCGATCGTTCGAAGAAGCCCACCTTCTCGATCAAGGCGATGCAGATCGCCGAAGAGAAGCAGGCCGTGGCGCAGTACGGTTCATCCGATTCGGGTGCATCGCTGGGCGACATCCTCGGCGAGGCGCTGAAAGCCCGCAACACGAAGTGAGACTAGGTAGAAATACGTAGGCAAGTTATTGGCCGGGCGCGAAAATCTTCGCTCCCGGCCATTTTTTTGCACAGGTCGGCGCGGCGATGTCGTTTCGCTCCTATCGCCGCACCCATAAACCTGTATCAGTCCGACGACACACATCCGGCCGGACCGGTCCTGTGTGATGGGGTGAAGACAATGATCCGTTCGGAACTGGTGCAGAAACTTGTCGCCGACAATCCCGGTCTCGCCGTGCGCGATATCGAGGCGATCGTGACCACCTTCTTCGACGAGATCAGCCGTCGTCTCGCTTCCGACGGCCGGGTGGAACTGCGCGGCTTCGGCGCCTTTTCGACCCGCCCCCGCGATGCCCGCACTGGCCGCAATCCCCGCACCGGCGAACTCGTCGCGGTCGAGGCCAAGCGTGTGCCGTATTTCAAGCCCGGCAAGGAAATGCGCGTCCGCCTGAACGTCTGAAATGCCGCATCCGGCTTGACGCCGCCACCGCCAGCGGCTTCGTGGCGCTCGATGTGCGGACGTGGCGAAATTGGTAGACGCATGGGACTTAAAATCCCCCGCCCTCACGGGTATGCGGGTTCGAGCCCCGCCGTCCGCACCATTG
Organism: Sphingomonas sp. Ell38C01; assembly: GCF_055231975.1. NCBI lineage: Bacteria > Pseudomonadati > Pseudomonadota > Alphaproteobacteria > Sphingomonadales > Sphingomonadaceae > Sphingomonas > Sphingomonas sp. Ell38C01. Next base: position 2,562,626 of record NZ_JBUYVA010000001.1, read on the forward strand.
CCACCGCCGCAATGATCGCGGCGCTGCTCGCGACCGCCGGGTGCGATCGTCGCCCCGATGTCGGCCCGGTCGTCGTCAGCGTGATAGGCGTCCGTCCCGCGCTCGCGGAGGCCAGCCGGCGGCCGCTCACCACCGCCGAACGCACCCTTTCCGGCGCCACCGCGCAGGGTCTCGTCGCGTTCGACGCCAGCGGCCAGATCGAGCCCGGCATCGCGGAGCGCTGGATCGTCATCGACGACGGCATGAGTTATATCTTCCGCCTGCGCGCCGCGACTTGGCCCGACGGGTCCGCGGTGACCGCGCGCGACGTGGTCGCGATTCTCCGCCGCCAGATCGCACCCGCCTCGCGCAATCCGCTCAAGCCGTTTCTCACCGCGATCGATTCGATCGTCGAGATGACGCCGCAGGTCATCGAGATCCAGCTGTCGCGCCCGCGCCCCGATCTGCTCAAGCTGTTCGCCCAGCCCGAACTCGCGATTTTGCGGCTGCGCCCCCCCGGCGGCAGCGGCCCGTTTCGCGCCACCGCCCAACGCGATGCGGTGATGCTCGCCCCCGTGATCGATCCCGACCGCGCGGAGGACGAAATCCGCCCCTCGCGCCCCGAGGACCGTGTCCGCCTCATCGGCGAGCGTCCCGCGCGGGCGATCGCGCGGTTCGTGGCGAAGGATTCGGATCTGGTATCGGGCGGCACGGTCGTCGACTGGCCGCTCGTCGCCGCCGCGGAGGTGCCGCCCGCCAACCGGCGCATCGATCCGGCAGCCGGGCTGTTCGGCCTCGCGGTCGTCCGTCGCGAGGGGCTGCTGGCCGATGTCGCGGGGCGCGCCGCGATCGCCGCCACGATCGATCGGGCGACGCTCACCGGCACGATCGCTGCGGAATGGCAGCCGACCGAACAGATCCTGCCCGAACAGCTCGATTCGGCCAACGCCCCCGCCACACCTGCATGGAGCGCTCTGCCCTCCGACGCGAGGCGAGCGGGCGCGGTACGGCGCGTCGCGACATGGCGAACCGCCAACCCGGGCCAGGGCGCCCCGACGCTCGCGATCGCGCTGCCGGCCGGGCCGGGCGCGACCCAGATCTGGGGCCGCCTCGCCGCGTCGCTGATCGCGATCGGCGTGACGCCGCGCCGTGTCGCGCTCGACGACGCCGCGGCGGACCTGCGCCTGATCGATGCGGTCGCCCCCTATGACAGCGCGCGCTGGTATCTCGCCACCGCCTGCATCGCGTGCAGCGACCAGGCGCAGGACGCGCTGGAAGCCGCTCGCCTCGCGACCACGCTGCCCGCGCGCGCCGCCGCGATCGCGACCGCGGACGCGGCGCTGACCGAGGACTCGGCGTTCATTCCCATCGCACGCCCGTTCCGCTGGTCGCTCGTCGCGCTCCGTCTTCGCGCGTGGCAGCCCAATCCGCGCGCGTGGCACCCGTTGAACCGGGTGCGTCCCGACCCCAAGTGAACGCGATGGAAACTCGCGCCCGCCCGTTCGACGCCGCCACGATCGGCAGCCTCCTGCCGCTCGGCAACGATCCCGCCTCGGTCCGGCTGCGGGTCGAGGCGATGGAGAAGCTGCTCGAGGGGATGTTCGTCATCCCGGGGATCAACCGCCGGGTCGGGCTCGACGCGATCCTCGGCCTCGTGCCTGTCATCGGCGATCTCGCCGCCGCGGCGCTCGGCGCATGGCTGGTCTGGGAAGCGCGCAACCTGGGCATGAGCCGCTTCCAGATGACGCGGATGTTCGGTCGCGTCGCGTTCGACGCGGCGATCGGCATCATCCCGTTCGTCGGCGACGCCGCGGACTTCTTCTACCGCTCGAACACCCGCAACCTGAAGACGATCAAGCGCCACCTCGACAAGCATCACCCCGCCACGGTGACGATCGACCGCTGAGTCCGGTCGTTACCGCGCACCACGCCAGATCTTCAACGTCGCCCCCGGTGCGAGCCCACCCTTGTCCGCCGAGCACCGCATATAGGCGAAGCGCTTGTCGAGGCAGATCCAAACCTCGTCGAGCCAGCCGCGCCGGTTCGCGGTGACGCGCATCATGTCCGCCCCAAGCCCCGGATTCGCGCGCGCCATCGCCTGCGCGAACCCGCCTGCGGTCAGCGGCGCACGCGACAGCGCGTCCATGTCGGGATAGCGCAGCCGCGCGTACAGCCCGGTCGATCGCGCGAAATAGTCCGCCGGCGCCAGCCCAGGCATGCACGTCCCGTGCTTGGCCCATTCGTGCTGGAGCAACTGCGCCGACGGCGTCGAGCACAGGTTCGCCGCGATCACCTGCCGCGACAGCAGCGGAGTCGCGCGACAATATTGCGGCCAGTCCTTGCCCACGCCATCGGGCCACAGGCCATGCAGTACGAACCCGAATCGGTTGCCGCTTCCGCACTGGAATTGCGCCGTTTCGCGCCGCGACACCTCGTGGCAATATTGCGGTGCCCAGCTGATCGCGAGCGTATAGCTCCCGATCGGCAACCGCCGCTCGGGCTGGTTCGCCGAGGGCAGGTCGGGCCGCGGTCGCGGGATCGTCGATGGCACCGCGCAACTGTAGGCCTGCGCCGACGCGACCGCGGGGGCGAATACCGCCGCCAATCCGAGCAGAACCGCCTTCATGTCGTCACCCCGCCCTCGTCACGATCCTCGCCGAACCAAGCCTTCGCCTCGGGTTTGAACAGCAACGATGCCGCCACTGCGTAGACGATATTCGCCACGATCCCGAAGATCGTACCGAGCGGCGCCGGAGTCGTCCCGGTCAGCAGCCCGAACCCGCCCAGCAGGACGCCGATCGCGGCCAACGCGGCGAACACCGCCACGATCCACTTGGTCACCACGTTCGGCACCCGCGCGGTGAAATACCACAGCAGTACAGCGATCGCGATCCGCAGCACCTGCGTCATCGGCATCACCCAAGCCATGTCGGACATCATCGGATTGGCCGCCAGCGCCGCCTGCCCGGCCTTCCAGCTCATCGCGGTGCCGACGAACAGCAGAGCATAGGCCGCCCAATAGAGCCGCTCGTAGGTGACGATCGCCCTTGGCCGCATCGAATCATGTCCCCCTGTCATGCCGCCCAAGGCTAACCCGCGCAGCGCGCCGCGCCAAGCCGGTCACGCCGCTGCGAAGTCGAGCCCCAGGTCCGCCGCCGGCGCCGACTGCGTCAGCCGCCCGACCGACACATAGGTCACCCCCGTTTCCGCGATCGCGCGGATCGTCTCCAGCGTCACGCCGCCCGACGCCTCGGTCGGCACGCGCCCGCCGACCAGCGTCACCGCGCCGCGCAACACCGGCGGCGGCATGTTGTCGAGCAGCAGGTGCGTCGCGCCCGCGGCCAGCGCAGGCTCGATCTGGTCGACGCGGTCGACCTCGACGATGATCTGCGCGATGCCGGCCGCCTTCGCGCGCCGCACCGCCTCGCCCACATCGCCCGCCACCGCGACGTGATTGTCCTTTATCATCGCCGCATCCCACAGCCCCATGCGGTGGTTCTTCGCGCCGCCCATCCGCGTCGCGTACTTCTCGAGCACGCGAAGCCCGGGGATCGTCTTGCGCGTATCGAGCAGCGTCGCGCCCGTGCCCCGCATCGCGTCGACATAGGCCCGCGTCATCGTCGCAATCCCGGACAGATGCTGGACGGTGTTGAGCGCGGACCGCTCCGCAGTCAGCAGCGCGCGCGCATTGCCCGCGATCCGCATCACGTCGCTGCCCTTCGCCACCCGGTCGCCGTCCACCGCGAGCATCTCGACGCGCACAGCGGGGTCGAGCGCCCGGAAGAACGCCTCCGCGATCCCCAGCCCCGCCACGACGATCGCATCGCGCGAGTCCATGACGCCATCGAACCGCGCGTCGGCGGGTATGACGGCGTCGGACGTCACGTCTCCGCCCTCGCCCAGATCCTCGGCGAGCGTGGCGGCAACGAAGGCGTCGAGATTGAAACCGGAGAGCGAGAAGGTCATGGCACGGCCCATATCCGTTCGTGCCGAGCTTGTCGAAGCCTGTCCTGAGCGCCTGCCTTGGCAGGCAGTCGAAGGGCACCGTCCTTCTCTCGTCGGACGGCAAAAGGAAAGACGTCCTTCCGACAAGCTCAGCGCAGACGCAAAACCAACCCGATCAAGGCAACGCCTCGTCCGCCCCCACGCCCCACAGCCGCGCAGCCTCGACGAACCCCGCCTGCCCGCGCACGTCGAGCCGGCACCAGCCGCCGGTGCACTGCGTCACCCGTCCGACCACGCCGGGCTCCGCGCGCCATGCCACCTTGGCGCTGCCGTTCGGCCCTTCGCGCAGTTCGACCACGCCGCCCTGAACCATCGCGGTGCGCGTCTCGCTGACCAGCGCGGCAAGCATCCAGCCCTGCGTGCCGCCCGGGTCCTCGACCTTGCGCCACTCCTTGAACACGTCGACCACCTTCACCGGCAGGTCGGGGCGTACGTAAAGCCAGCTTGCGGGATAGGTGCGGCCCGGCCCGGTGCGCATCCGCGCCTTGCCCGCGCTGATCGAGGCGAAATACGGCGTCTTGCGCTTCGCGTCCGCCGCGCCGGCTCCGTCCGATACCAGCGCCGCCGCGCCCAGCGCGAGCGCCGCCGCCATCAAGCCCCTGTTTCGCCGCATCTTCTTCACCCCTGTCGCGTCTGCCTGCGCCGTCCTCCTGTAGCGCCCGGCGCCCCCTTGCAGCAACCACCGGTTGACGCCCGGCACGCGCTTCGCCAATCCAACTCGCATGGTCGAGCCGAACCGCCCCGTGAATCCTCGGACCACTCCTCGCGTGATCGTCACCCGCGAGTTGCCGGATACGGTGATGGACCGGCTCGAGGCGCTGTTCGACGCACGCAACAACCGCGCCGACGCTGTGATGGACCGCGCCGCGCTCGCTGCGGCGATGGCGGAGTGCGAGGTCCTCGTCCCCACCGTCACCGACACGATCGATGCGGGCCTGATCGCGGGCGCGGGCGAGCGGCTGAAGCTGATCGCCAATTTCGGCGCGGGTGTGAATCATATTGATCTCAAGGCCGCCCGCGCCCGCGGGATCATCGTCACCAACACCCCCGGCGTCCTGACCGAGGATACTGCGGACATGACGATGGCGCTGATCGTCTCGGTCCCCCGGCGCCTGGCGGAGGGCGAGAAGCTCGTCCGCTCGGGCGAGTGGACCGGGTGGAGCCCCGGCGGGATGCTCGGCCACCGGATCGGCGGCAAGGCGCTGGGCATCGTCGGGATGGGCCGCATCGGCCAGGCGGTCGCCCGCCGCGCGCGCGCCTTCGGGCTCACGATTCACTATCACAACCGCCACCGCCTGCCCAAGATGGTCGAGGCCGAACTCGGCGCGCAGTGGCACCCCCATCTCGACGAGATGCTCGCCGCGATCGACATTCTGACGATCCACACTCCACGCAACGCGGACAGCGAGAACCTGATCGACCGCGCGCGGATCGCGCTGCTCCGCCCCCACGTCTACCTCATCAACGCCAGCCGCGGCGGCATCGTCGACGAGGATGCGATGGTCGAGGCACTGGAAGCCGGTCGCCTCGCCGGCGCCGGGCTCGACGTGTGGTGCCATGAACCCGCGATCGATCCGCGCCTGCTCGCACTCTCCAACGTCGTCATGACGCCGCACATGGGGTCGGCCACCTATGAAGGCCGTCTCGCGACCGGGGACAAGGTGATCCAGAATATCCGTATGTGGGCCGACGGCCACCGCCCGCCCGACCAGGTGCTCGAAGGCTGGGCCTGAATTTCACGAGGGCCGTCGCAAACGCCTCCGTGACCTGCTATATCGTCCGGGTGACTACAGCGCCCGCCCCCCATCACTTCCCGATCGGCATCGATCCGGCCGATATCGATTTCATGGGGCACGTCAACAACGCCAGCTACCTGAAGTGGGTGCAGGACGCGGTCATCAGCCACTGGCAGCGGCTGGCGCCGGCAGAAGCCGTCGCCACCCATGCATGGGTGGCGCTCAAGCACGAGATCACCTACCGCAAGCCCGCCTTTCTCGACGACGAGGTGATTGCCACCGTCCTCCTCGAAAAGGTCCACGGCGCACGCGCCTTCTACGAGACGATCATACGCCGCGGTGAAGAGGTTCTCGCGGAAGTGAAGTCGAGCTGGTGCTGCCTCGATGCGGAGACGCTGCGCCCGGCCAGGCTCGCGGCGAACGTGGTGGAACGGTTCTTCCCGAAAGATTGAGCGGCCGTCACCACGGCCAAAACTGTCATTCCAGCGAAAGCTGGGATCTCGTGCAGCAAGGACGGCGCGTGCAAAAACAGATCCCAGCGTTCGCCGGGATGACGCGTTCTCAATCGCCCGTCAGGATCCGGTCCACCAACTGCTTCACCGTCGGCACGAACCCGTTCGAATAGAAGGGATCGCGCTTGAAGTTGTACGCCGCATGCCCGGCGAACATCAGGTTCTGTTCGATATCGCCGCCATGCGCGATATCCTGCAGCGTCTTCTGGATGCAGAAGCTGCGCGGATCCGCCAGCCGTCCGGTCGAGTTCGTCTCGGTATCCGCCCAGCTCGAGAACAGGCACTGCGACAGACAGCCCATGCAATCCGCCTGATCCTTGCGGATGTCCTGTTTTTCGCCCGGCGACACGAACACCAGCGTGTTGTCCGGGGTCTTCAGCGCATCGGTGAAGCCATGACCGAACCACTCGCGCGCGCGCAGCAGGTCGCCCTTCGTCACCCAGAAATTCTTGCCCTTCACCCCCACGTCGAGCTGGAAGACATGGTCCCCTGCCTCCTGCGTGGAAAACGCGATCTGCCGCTCGCTGCGCGCTTCCAATGCGCGCAGGAACGGGTTGCGCACCGCCGACGAATAGAAGCCGGTCGGCGAGAAGCGGTGGAGCAGCACCTCACCCTCCTCGATCTGCGTCAGCTTCGCCTTCCATCCCTCGGGGATCGGGCTCTCCCGCGTCAGCAGCGGGCGCGTGCCGTACTGGAACATGATCGATCCCAGTTCCGGATTGTCGATCCAGTCGTTCCAGTCGCGCAGATACCAGACGCCCCCCGCCATCACGATCGGGGTGCTGTCGGGAATCCCGCCCGCGCGCATCGTCTCGCGCAGTATCTTCACGCGCGGGTACGGATCCTGCGGCTGCAACGGATTTTCCGCGTTCGACAGCCCGTTATGCCCGCCCGCCAGCCACGGATCTTCATAGACCACCGCCGACAGCCACTCCGCGGCCTTGGAATAGGCGCGCTTCCACAGCGCGCTGAACGCCCGTCCCGAACTGACGATCGGCAGATAGCTGACGCCGTAGGATGCGGTGATCGCCGACAGCTTGTACGGCATACCCGCGCCGCACGTCACCCCCGCCACCAATCCGCGCGTGCGTTCGAGCACGCCATGGAGGATCCGCTCCGCGCCGCCCATTTCCCACAGCACGTTGATGTTGATCGCGCCCTTGCCGCCCGCGATGTCGTGCGCGCGCTCGACCTGCTGGACCGCGCCCTCGATCGCGTACTCCACGAGTTCCTCGTGGCGCGCACGCCGGGTCAGCGCGCTGTAGATCTGGGGGATGATCTTGCCGTCGGGGTCATAGCTGTCGGCATTGACCGCGCTGACCGTCCCGATCCCGCCCGCCGCCGCCCAGGCGCCCGCGGACGCGTGGTTGGTCGCGGCGACGCCCTTCCCGCCCTCGACGAGCGGCCAGACCTCGCGGCCTCCATAGACGATCGGCTTCAGGCCCTTGAACACGACGGAACGACACCTTTCGAACACAATTTTCGCGGCCCCATATAGCGAAACGCCGCCGCGACGCGAGGAAATACGCTTAGGGCCTAGCCGAGGATGCCCGGCCGCCCCATCGCCTCAGCATAGAGCGCGGCATAGCGCGCGATCATCACCCCCTCGTCATACTCCGCGCGCGCCTTCTCCCGGTTCGCCGCGCCGATCGACGCGCGCATCGCGGGATCGTCGATCAGCGCCTGCATGGCGTCGCGCAGCCGCACTTCGCCGCCATGCTTCGTGATGAATGGCGCGTTCTCCGCCGCGACCATGGCGGCGATGTCGCCCACCGGCGGCGCGACCACCGGCAGCCCCGCCGCCATCGCCTCGACGATCGCGATCGGGAACTGCTCGGAGCGGGACGACATCGCCAAAAGGTCGAAATGCCCGAAATAGCGATAGGGTCGGTCGAGGAATCCCGGCAACACCACCCGGTCCTCGATCCCCATCGCCTCCGCCGCATCGAGGATCGCCTGCCGCTCCGGCCCCTCGCCGACGATCACAAGCCGGAACTGCCCCGACAGCCCACCCGCCGCGCGCACCAGCGCAGGCAGGTCCTTCACCGCGCGCAACCCCGCGACCGTCCCGATCACGACTTCGCGTTCGTTGCGAACGAACCCCGGTATCGCCTTGGGATCGGGTGCATTCGCGTACTGCATCGTTAGGATACCGTTGACGATCCGGTGGACCCGCGCGCGCGGCTGCTTCCACGTTTCCAGCGCGATCATCTCGAGCGTCCGGCTCGGCACCACCAGCGCATGCGCCGCGCCCAGCGCGATGCGGCGGTAGTAATTCCGCTCTCGCTTCAGCCCGTTGGCCTCGTCCTCGTTGAACCCGTCCTCGTGGTGCACCAGCGGCGGCGCGCCCTTCGCGAACACCTGCCGCGCCATCACCCCGTCGATCGCGCCCCAGTTGTACGTCAGCACCAGATCGAACCGCTGCATGTACCGCGCGACCGCCTGGAATCGCGCCACCGACAGCCGCCCCTTGAGCGGCGGCGGATCCTGCGCGATCTCGTACTTCACGCGTTTGTCGATCGCCGCGCGGGCGCCCAGCGCCTCGGGTACGCCCGACACGATCGTGTGCCGCGCCCGGTCTCCGAACGCGTTCATCAGCCGGACCGCGCGCGCCTCCTTGCCGCCAAGATCGAAACTGGAATGGAGGTGAAGGATATGCGGTACGGACAACCCGTGAACTCCGTAGCACCCGTCATGCCGGGCTCTTCCCGACATCCACCACGCGCGCGCGGGACGGTCCGCATCCGATAGCCGAACACGCCTGCCGGGACGAGCCCGGCATGACGCCATTCGTTACCCGATCGCATCCTTGGGAATATGCGTGATCCGGCACGCCAGGTCCGCCTCTCCGCTCGCGACGATCCACACGTCACCGCCATCGACCAACCCCGTCGTGAAGACGACGTTATCGAGATACATCTGGTGCGCGATCGGCTCGGTCAGCGTCGGCGCGGGCTCCAACAGCGGGGCATGCCCCGTCGCGATCGTCACGCTCGGATCGTCGCGGTCGAGCAGCGTCCAGTAGGTGCGGTAGATGCCCACCATCCCCGACGGTTCCACCCCGTGCCACAGCGTCAGCCAGCCCCGGTCGGTCAGTACCGGCTGCGCGCCGCCGCCCATCCGCGCGGTCGCCACCGTATCCGCGTGTGGACGGATGCCCGGCTTGTCGCACGGCTTCCAGTGCAGCGCGTCGGGCGAAGAGGCGAGGTTGATCGACGGCCCGGCGCGATAGTCGCTCCCCGGCGGATAGGCGAAATACAGGTCGCCCAGCGGCCTTGTCTGCGCCCAGTATTTCCCGCCGATCAGCCCCTCGAAGATCAGCATGTCCTTGTTCTGGTGGTCGAGCACGATCCCGTCGAGCCGCCAGTCGACCGCATCGTCCGAGGTGTAGAGCGCCGTCGCATGCCGCTCCGGGCTCACTGAGCATGACGTCATGAAGTACCGCTCGCCCACCCGGCTGATCCGCGCATCCTCGACGCCATAGCACTGGTAAGACGCGCGCGGCACGATCGCGCGATCGTAATGTACCGCCTCGACGCGGCGCCCCTCGACGTCGAGCTCGATCGGCAACAGCCACGACAGCGACGTCAGCGCCATCACCTTCCACCCGCCGCCGCGCATCATGAACTTGCGCGGATCGGCGGTGTCGACCAGCTGGAGGGGCCACGGATCGAGCGCATAGCCACTATCGTCCCAGCGGATCGCATTGACATTGCCGTCGAACACCGGCGTCCGCAATGCTTCCGCCACGCGCACCATCAGCAACAGGTTGCCATTCGGCAGCCGCGTCATGCCGGGATTGAACGCGCCGAGAATGTAGGTTTCCGCGTCGATCTTCCCCGCCAGCGGGGAGCGCGACAGGTCGATATCGTCGGGTGCGAAGACGAGATGGTCGAGGGGGTAGGTCATTCCTGATCCTGCATCCGTGGCGAAATGGTCAGCTGCTGGACGACCGCACGGCGCGGCTGGGTCAGCAGATAGTGGACGCCCACCGCGATATCCTCGGCGCGCAGCGATTCGTCCTTCGCGATCTTCTCGCGCTGCTTTTCGGGCGGGTCGGTCTGCATGTCGCTCCCGGTCAGCCCCGGCTCGACCAGCGACACCTTGATCCCCTGCGTCCCCAGTTCGCGCCGCAGCGCGATCGCGAACCCCTGGATGCCGTACTTGATCCCCGCATAGACGGTCGAGCCCGGCCCCAGAACATAGGCGCTCATCGATCCGATCAGGACGATGTCGCCTTCACCCTCCATCGCCCCCGCAGCGCGCTGCGCGCTCAGCAGATAGGCGGTAAAGTTGCTGCCGATCGTATAGCGAAGATCCTCCTCGCTCATCTCGGTCAGCCCCTCGGCATGCTTCGCCGCGTTGACCACCGCCACGTCGAGCCCGCCCAGATAGGCAAGCCCCGCCTCGAAGAACGCACCGACATTGTCCGCCTCGGCCAGGTCGATCGCGATGCCGTTGCCCTCGCCCACCTCCCGGATCCGCGCCAGCGCGTCGGCGAGATGCTGCTGGTCGCGCCCGCAGATGAAGACCTTGGCCCCCTCGCTCGCCAGCAGCACCGCGATCGCGCGCCCGATCCCGGTCGTGCCCCCGGTAACGAGCACGCGTTTTCCCTTGAGGGGTACGACATGGGTATGCGCGTCGGCTAGATCGATCATGGCGGCTCCGGCGTTTGGGGTGTCGCCGACAAGCGCGTCAGGCGGGGGCGGGTTCCGTCGCGCGTGCCAGCAGCCGCTCGATGGGCGCGTGGAGTGCGGGCTCGACCAGCGTCGGAGTATGCCCAACCCCCGGCACCGTCACCAGCTCGGCACGGTCGAGCGCGCCCACCATCCGCTCCGCGACCCGCGCCGACAGCACGTCGGACCGCGCCCCGCGCACCACCAGAGTCGGCACCTGCTTCAGCGAAGCCAGCGCCTTCCACATATCCGGCCCCGCCTCGTTGCCCGGAACCCGGAACGGCTCCGCGATCTTCAGGTCGTAGTCGAGCACGATCCGCCCCGAGCTGTTGAGCCGGTACAGCCGCTTCGCCATCGCCAGCCACGCCTCGACGCCCCAGTCGGGATACACGTCCCGGTTCGCATCCTGCACCGCGCGCGCCGCGTGCATCCAGGTCGGCCAGACGCTCGACTTGCCGACATAGCCGCGGATCCGCGACAGCCCCGCCGCCTCGATCTCCGGCCCCACATCGTTGAGCAGCGCGCCCGCAAGCCGCGCCTGTGCCGTCCCCGCGAGCAGCATCGTCACGATCCCGCCCAGCGACGTCCCGAACGCGATGTAGCGATCGATCGCCAGCTCCCCCAGCAGCGCCTCGACATCCTGCACGTATGTGAGCGGGACGTACGTCATCGGATCCTTCGAATAGGCGCTTTCGCCGCGTCCACGGAAATCGATCGCGATGACGCGCCATTGCCCCGCCAGCCGCTCGGCCAGGTCGGCGAAGTCGCGCGCGTTGCGCGTCAGCCCGGCCATGCACAGGATCGGCGGCCGCCCGTCCGCGCCGCCGGGATAGTCGCGCGCATGAAGGCGCAGGCCGTCGTTCGACCACCAGTACCGATTTTCGTAAGCTGGCATGGTTGCGTCCCGCGTTGGCGATGCCCCATATCGCCGGATGCCCGTACACCCGCAAGCCTGGCGTCCCGAAACCGCGATCCTGTCCCTCGGCGACGACTTCTACGACCCCGTCGTCGCCGCCGACTTTCCCGAGACGCGCCTGCGTTTCCGCAACGATCGCGCCGCCGCCGGGATCGGCGTCGACACACTCGACGACGCCGAATGGACCGGGCATTTCGGTCGGTTCGTGCCGCTTCCGGGCACGCTCCCGCACCCGCTGGCGCTGCGCTATCACGGCCACCAGTTCCGCACCTACAACCCCGAGATCGGCGACGGCCGCGGCTTCACCTTCGCGCAGATGCGCGATGTCGGGGGACGGCTGATGGACCTCGGCACCAAGGGCTCGGGCACCACGCCGTGGAGCCGGTTCGGCGACGGCCGGCTGACGCTCAAGGGCGGCGTCCGCGAGGTGCTGGCGAGCGAGATGCTCGAGGCGCTCGGCGTCACCACCTCGCGCTCGCTGTCGCTGATCGAGACGGGCGAGGCACTCGATCGCGGCGACGAGCCCTCCCCCACCCGCTCCGCCGTCCTCGTCCGGCTCAGCCACGGCCATATCCGCATCGGCACCTTCCAGCGGCTGGCTTACCTCCGCGATGACGACGGGCTGCGCCGCCTCACCGCCTATGTTCTGCGCAATCTCTACGGCGAGGAGTCCGACGATCCCATCCGCCTCCTCGACCTCGTCGTCGCGCGCACCGCGACGCTGGCCGCGCGCTACATGGCCGCCGGATTCGTTCACGGCGTACTCAACACCGACAACATCAACGTCACCGGCGAGAGCTTCGACTACGGCCCATGGCGGTTCGCGCAGACTTGGGACCCTACCTTTACCGCCGCCTATTTCGACCATGCCGGTCTCTACGCCTTTGGCCGCCAGCCCGAGGCGATCCACTGGAACGCGATGCAACTCGCGGTCTCGCTCCGCCCCATCTGCGACGCCGAGCCGTTGATCGCCACGCTCGAAACCTTCGCCGACCGCTATCAGCCCGCCGTCGCCGACGCGATCCTCTGGCGTCTCGGCGTCACGCCCCACGGCACCGCCGACGATACGGCGCTCGTCCAGCATCTCGAACGCGCGCTCCGCGAAACCGGCGCGAATATCGACAACGTCTTCTTCGACGCCTTTCCCGGCACCCTGCCCGCCAGCTACGGCACGGAATGGGACGCCGTCCGCGCCGCCCTTGCCGGCTACACCCCGCGCGCCGCCCGTGGCCAAGCCTATTGGCAGGAAACCCCCTGCGGCATGCCGATCGAGGAGGTCGAGGCGATCTGGCGCGCGATCGACGCCGACGACGACTGGTCCCCCTTCCACGCCAAGGTCGCCGCGATCCGCGCGATGGGCGCCGCCCTGAGAGACGGGTAGAAATCCCGCGCGCGTTGCGGCAAGAGCCGCCGGATGCGTAACGGTCGCACATGGAGCACGGAACCAGCATGAGCGCGATCGAACTCGTCTCGACCGAGCCGGCGACCGGTGCCACGCTGTGGCGCGGCGCGATCAGCGACGTCGACCAAGAGGTCGCGACCGCGCGCTCGGGCTGGGCCGCCTGGGCCGCGCGCCCGCTGACCAACCGGGTCGAGACGCTGCGCCGCTTCGCCAACATCGTCCGCCAGCGTGCCGACGCCTTCGCGGACCTGATCGCACGCGAGACGGGCAAGCCGCTGTGGGAAGCCCGGACCGAAGTCGAGAGCGTCGTCGCCAAGGTCGACATCTCCGTCAGTGCCTATGCCGATCGCACCGCGCAGCGCCGGCTCGACGCGCCGATGGGCAGCCGCATGGCGGTGCGCCACAAGCCGCACGGCGTGCTCGCGGTGCTCGGCCCCTACAACTTCCCCGCGCATCTCCCCAACGGACACATCGTGCCTGCGCTGATCGCGGGCAACGCGGTCGTCTTCAAGCCGTCGGAAAAGACCCCCGCAGCGGGCAAGTTCCTCGTCGACTGCTATCACGCCGCCGGCGTGCCCGAAGCCTGCGTCCGCCTCGTCGTCGGCGGCCCTGCGGAGGGCAAGGCGCTCGCCGCGCATGCCGGGATCGACGGGCTGCTCTTCACCGGCTCCGCGCGCACCGGCCTCGCGCTCAACCGCGCCTTCGCCGAAAAGCCCGAGAAGATGTTGGCGCTGGAAATGGGCGGCAACAACCCGATCGTCGTCTGGGACACGCCCGATCTCTATTCCGCCGCGGTCCTCATCGTGCAGTCCGCCTTCACCTCGGCGGGGCAGCGCTGCACCGCCGCGCGCCGTCTGATCGTCGGCGAGTCGATCTACGAACCGTTGATGGTCGAGCTCGACAAGATCGTCGCGCGGATCATCGTCGGCGAGCCCCACGCCGATCCCGCCCCCTTCATGGGCCCGGTGATCGACAACGAGGCGGCGGACGAACTCGGTGAAAGCTTCCTGACGCTGCTGATGCGCGGCGGCCGCCCGCTGCGCCATCTCGGCCGCCCGATCGAGGGCCGGCCGTTTCTCACCCCCGGCATCATCGACACCACCGACGTCGCGGATCGCCCCGATGTCGAGCTGTTCGGCCCGATCCTCCAGGTCATCCGCGTCGCCGATTTCGACGCCGCGATCGCGGAGGCGAACAACACCCGCTACGGGCTGTCCGCCAGCCTCATCAGCCAGACGCCGTCGCTCTACGACCGTTTCTGGGCGAACATCCGCGCGGGCATCGTCAACTGGAACAAGCCGACCAACGGCGCCTCCTCGGGCGCGCCATTCGGCGGCATCGGCTGGTCGGGCAACCACCGCCCCAGCGCCTATTATGCCGCGGATTACTGCGCCTATCCGGTCGCCTCGAACGAGGCGGAGGCTGCACGCGCGTCGATCGGCCTTGGACTGCGCGACTCGTGAAGCATATCGTCCTGCCCCTGTTGCTGGTCGCGACTCCGGCAGCCGCACAAGTCACGAAGGACGAGGCGGCGTGGATCAACGTCACGGTCCAGGGCCCGGTCAAGGACCGCGTCGTCTATTTCGCCGAGGTCCAGCCGCGTCTCCACGACGGTGTCTCGCGGCTCGGCCAGCTCATCGCGCGCGGCGCGCTCGGCTGGAAGCTGACCGACACGGTCACGCTGTACCAGGGCTATGCCCGCGTCATCGACTATGCCGCGGTCCGCGACGGCATCGAGAATCGCAGCTTCCAGCAGGTGACGTGGAACGTCGCCAAGGGCCGCCTCGGCGAGCTCCAGTCGCGCACCCGCCTCGAACAGCGCTGGATGGTCGGTAGCGGCGACTTGGGGCTTCGCGTCCGCCAGATGGCCCGCTGGGAACTCCCCTTGCAGAAACGCGACCGCGCGATCGCGGCATTGACGTCGGTCGAGGGGTTCCTCGCGCTCGACGACACCGATTGGGGCGCCGTCGCGGGCGTCGATCAGGTTCGCCTATTCGGCGGCGCCGAAATCCCGCTGTTCGGCAAGTCGACGCTCGAGGCGGGCTACCAGGCGCAGATCGTCAACCAGACGCAAGGCCGCGCGCGCGTTCGCCACATCGCCGCGCTGACGTTCCAGATCCGGCCGTAAGCCCCCCTTCCCAACTCCGCCGGCACTGAGCTTGTCGAAGTGCTGCCCTTCTTACTCAACGTCGGAAAAGAAGGGCAGTGCTTCGACAGGCTCGGCACGAGCGGTCTTGGGAAGAGCAACCCCAAAGCCCAGCTAGGCCGCGGCCAAGCATCGCTCGATTGCCAAGTCCCGCCAGCCGCACCATTTCCCGTCCCATGGCGACCCTACTCGATCCGTCCGCGCGTGGCCGCGTGATCCTCGTCGGCGCAGGCCCGGGCGACCCCGGCCTCCTGACCGTCCGTGCCGTCGAGGCGCTCGCCGCGGCCGACGTCGTCGTCCATGACGGGCTGATCGACCCGCGCGTCCTCGATCTCGCCCCTGCGTCGGCGCAGCGTATTTCGGTCGCCAAGCAGCGCGCGCGCCACACCCTGCCGCAGGAAGCGATCAACGCGCTGATCGTCGCGCACGTCCGCACCGGCGCGATCGTCGTCCGGCTCAAGGGTGGCGACCCCTTCATCTTCGGCCGCGGCGGCGAGGAGGTCGAGGCGGTCCGCGCTGCCGGCCTCCCCGTCGAGGTCATTCCCGGCGTCTCCGCGGCGCTCGGCTGCGCGGCGGAGGCGATGCTCCCGCTCACCCACCGCGACCACAGCAGCGCGGTCAGCTTCGTCGCGGGCCAGTGCAAGGGGCTCGCCGATCAGGACTGGTCCGGGCTCGCCGGGCAGGGCCGCACGCTCGTGATCTACATGGGCGTCGCGACCGCCGCCGACATCGCGGACAAGCTGATGGCGGATGGCGTCGCCCCCGACATGCCCGTCGCGGTACTGGAAAAGGGCACGCTCGTCGGGCATCGTGCGCTCAAGACCCTGCTCGCGGACTTGGGCGCGATGGTGACACGCGAGGCGGTCCAGAGCCCCGCGATCATCGTCGTCGGCGAAGTCGTCGAGCTGTCGGACGCTGAGGACAAGCTCGCCCGCTGGGCGCGCGCGGTGGAGAGCATGAGCGCATGAAGCTGCTGACGGGCAACGATCTGCCGACCGGTGATGTGATCTGGTGGACCGGCAACGGCTGGTCGCGCCGCGTCGAGGACGCCGCCGATGCCGCCGATCAGGGCGACTCGATCGCGCGCGCCGAAGAGGGCGCGCGCCGCGTCAACGGCCCCTATGTCATCGACGCGACCGCGACCCCCGACGGCCCCCGCCCCGCCCACATCAAGGACCGCATCCGTGCCCTGGGCCCCACGGTGCGCCCCGACCTGACCTTGAAACCCGCCGACCCCGCCGCCGGCAACTGGGTGATCTGATGTACAAATACGACCAGTACGACCAGGCGATCGTCGACGCCCGCGTCGACGAGTTCCGCGATCAGGTGAAGCGCCGCCTTGCTGGCCAGATCACCGAGGACCAGTTCAAGCCGCTCCGGCTGATGAACGGCCTGTATCTCCAGCTCCACGCGTATATGCTGCGCGTCGCGGTGCCCTATGGCACGCTCGACGCGCGCCAGATGCGGATGCTCGGGCACATCGCGCGCAAGTACGATCGCGGCTACGGCCACTTCACCACGCGCCAGAACATCCAGTACAACTGGATCAAGCTCGATGACGCGCCGGACATCCTCGCCGAGCTGGCGACGGTCGAGATGCATGCGATCCAGACCAGCGGCAACTGCATCCGCAACATCTCGTCGGACCAGTATGCGGGTGCCGCCGCGGACGAGGTGACGGATCCGCGCCCCTGGGCCGAACTGATCCGCCAGTGGAGCACCTTCCATCCCGAATTCACCTATCTGCCGCGCAAGTTCAAGATCGCGGTGATCGCCGCGGACGAGGATCGCGCCGCGATGCGCCTCCACGACATCGGCATCCAGCTGCTTGAGCGGGACGGCGTTCTCGGTGCGAAGATCTTCGTCGGCGGCGGCATGGGCCGCACCCCGATGATCGCGCCCAAGATCAAGGACTTCGTCACCGCGGACGAACTGATGAGCTATCTCGAGGCGTGCCTGCGCGTCTACAATCGCTACGGCCGCCGCGACAATATCTACAAGGCGCGGATCAAGATCCTGATCCACGAGATCGGCGCGGCAGACTATGCCCGCCAGGTCGAGGAGGAATGGGCGCAGGTGAAGCTGCAGGGGATCGATCCCCCCGCGGCCGAGCTCGCGCGGATCACCGCCTTTTTCGGCGAGCCCGCCTTCGCCACCGATGCACCTGACACGCTCGATCGCACCGATCCGGACTTCGCGGTCTGGCTCGACCAGAACGTCAAGCCGCACAAGCGCGCGGGCTACGCAATCGTCAACATCAGCCTGAAGCCGATCGGCGGCATCCCCGGCGATGCGTCGGCCGACCAGATCGACGTCATGGCCGATCTCGCCGAGCGCTATGCGTTCGACGAACTGCGCGTCACCCACGCGCAGAACATCGTGCTGCCGCACGTCCGCAAGGCCGATCTCCACGCCGTCTGGCAGGCTTTGGCGGAAGCCGGGCTGGCGGAGGCCAACCTCGATCTCATCAGCGACATCATCGCCTGCCCCGGGCTCGACTATTGCTCGCTCGCCAACGCGCGCTCGATCCCGCTCGCGCAGAAGATCGCGACGCGCTTCGCCGATGCCGAACGCCAGCGCGATCTCGGCGAACTCAAGCTCAAGATCAGCGGCTGCATCAACGCGTGCGGCCACCACCATGCCGGCCATATCGGCATCCTCGGCGTGGACAAGAAGGGCACCGAGAACTACCAGCTCCTGCTCGGCGGATCGGGCGCGGAGGATGTGTCGCTCGGCAAGATCACCGGCCCCGGCTTTTCCGAGGACGGTGTCGTCGACGCGATCGAGCGCGTCACCGATCGCTACGTCCAGGTCCGCGAACCCGGCGAGCGTTTCCTCGACACCTATCGCCGTGTCGGCTTCGACACGTTCAAGGAGGCGATCTATGGGTGACCTTCGCGACACTGCCGACAGCCTGCTCCGTTTTCGCGAGGACGATGCGCATGACGAGCCAGCGGTCACGCTCGATTCCTTCCTCGCGGGCCAGACCAACGCGGGCGCGGTCCGGCTCGAGGCGGGCGACGACGCGCGCGCGCTGCTCCCGCATCTAGGCCAGCTCGCACTGGTCGAGGTCAGCTTCCCTACCTTTCGCGACGGCCGCGGCTATTCCTCTGCGCGCGTGCTCCGCGAGGCGGGCTATGCAGGCGAACTGCGTGCTGCTGGCGACGTGCTCGTCGATCAGGTCCCGCTGATGCGCCGCTGCGGGTTCGACAGCTTCGCTCCCGAAGCCCCGATCGATCCCGCCACGCTCCAGCGCAGCCTCGATCGCTACGACACGCCCTACCAGAAAGCCGCCGACGGCGGGGTCCCGGTATGGAAGCTGCGTCATGGGTAACGCCGCCCGCGTGCTCGACACGATCGACGTCGCCCCCGCCTTCACCCCCGCCGACGCCGCCGCATACCAGGCGCGTTTCGCCGGCGTGTCCGCGCAGGACATGCTCGCCGAGCTTCTCGAAGGCGAACTGCGCGGGCGCATCGCCGCGGTGTCGTCGTTCGGGGCGGAGTCCGCGGTGCTGCTGCACATGATCGCCGCGGTCGACCGCGACGTGCCGGTCATCTTCACCAACACCCAGAAGATGTTCGGCGCAACGCTTGCCTATCGCGACGAGCTGTCCGAACGCCTCGGTTTCACCGACCTGCGCGTCTACCGCCCCGATCCGCGCCTGCTCGCCGCGAAGGACGCGACCGGGCTGCGCTGGTCCTACGATCCCGATGGCTGCTGCGACCTGCGCAAGGTCGAGCCGCTGCGCCGCGCACTCGCGCCGTTCGACGCGTGGATCTCGGGCCGCAAGGGGTTCCAGTCGGGCACCCGAACCGCACTTCCCCGCTTCGAGGAGGACGAGGGCCGCCTCAAGATCAACCCGCTCGCCGACTGGGACAAGGCAAAGCTCGACGCCTATTTCGCCGAGCACGAACTGCCCCGCCATCCGCTCGAGGCCGAGGGCTATCTCTCGATCGGCTGCGCGCCGTGCACCTCGAAGGTCAAGCCCGGCGAAGACCCGCGCGCGGGCCGCTGGCGCGGCTGGGACAAGGTCGAATGCGGCATCCACGTGCCCACCGCGCCGGGGGAAGATCCGGTCTTCTGATCGTTCTCAGCCGCCGGGTTTCGGCGCCACATATCCCGGATCGCCCGGCTGGTGGCACTGGCCGCGTACCACCACGTTGCCCATCAGCCCGCCCCGGACCTGCGGCTCGCCCGTCATCACGAACGTGCCGCCGTCCTTGCGGCATTCCTTCTCGGCGGTCGCGACCGCGCTTCGCTTCGTCGCCTCCACGCATCCCCCGCAACCGATCGTGCCGATCGTGAGAATCGCGCCCATGACGCGCACCTTCGCCGAACCCCGTGTCATAACCCGCATCTCAATACCCCGCGTAGTCGCTGAACTTCGTGATCGTCGGATCGAACTTCATCCGCACCTTGCCCGTGGCACCGTGCCGTTGCTTCGCCACGATCAGCTCGGCCAGCCCGAAGCACCGCTCCATCTCGGTCATCCACAATGCGTGGTCCTCATGGATCTTCGCGCTGTCGCCCTCGGTCGGGCGCTTGGGCTCCTTCGCCGCGACGTAGTAATCCTCGCGGTACACGAACCACACCATGTCCGCGTCCTGCTCGATCGATCCCGATTCGCGCAGGTCCGACAGCATCGGCGTCTTGTCCTCGCGCGTCTCCACCGCGCGGCTCAGCTGCGACAGCGCCAGCACCGGCACGTCGAGATCCTTGGCCAGCGTCTTCAATCCGCGGCTGATCTCGGAGATTTCCTGCACGCGGTTGCCGTCCTTGCTCTTGCCCGAGCCCGTCAGCAGCTGGAGATAGTCGACCACCACCAGCCCGATCTCGTTATTGTGCCGCCGCTGGAGCCGCCGCACGCGCGTGTGCAGCGCACCGATCGAAAGCCCGCCGGTATCGTCGATGAACAGCGGCAGGCTCTCCAGCTCCGCCGCGGCGGCGGCGAGCTGCCCGAACTCGGCACGGCTGATCTTGCCCATGCGCAGGCTCTCGGACGAGATGCCCGACTGTTCCGCAAGGATACGCGTCGCCAGCTGGTCCGCGGACATTTCCAGGCTGAAGAACGCCACCTTCGCGCCCACCGAATCCTTCGGCGCGATCCCGTCGCGCATGTCCTGCATCCAGCGTCGCGCGGCGTTGAACGCGATGTTGGTGGCGAGCGACGTCTTGCCCATGCCCGGACGACCCGCCAGGATCATCAGGTCCGAATGATGCATGCCGCCGATCTTGGCGTTGATGCTGTCGATCCCGGTCGTCACGCCCGACAAATTGCCGCCGGAATTGAGCGCGCGCTCCGCCATCCGCACCGCCGCGGTCGTCGCCTGCGCGAACGACTTGACCGAATTCTCCGCGCCGCCGTCACCCGCGACGCGGAACAGCTCCTCCTCCGCCAGCTCGATCTGCGCGCGCGGGTTGACCTCCTCGGACGTATCGACCGCGCGCTCCACCAGCGTCCGCCCCACGCTCACCAGCGCGCGCAGCATCGCGAGATCATAGATCTGCGTGGCGAACTGCCGCGCGCCGATCAGGCCCGCGCCGGAGCCTGTCAGCCCCGCCAGATACGCCGGCCCGCCCAGCTCGCGCATCCCCTCGTCCGCCTCGAACATCGGGCGCAGCGTCACCGGGGTCGCGAGCATGTCGTTGGAGCGCAGCGTCTTGATCGCGGCGAACACGCGGCCGTGGACGGGTTCGTAGAAATGATCGGGTTCCAGCCGGTCGACGATGTCGTCGGCCAGCCGGTTGTCGATCATCATCGCGCCCAGCATCGCGGCCTCCGCCTCGACGTTGCGCGGTAGCTGGACCGCCTCGGGGGGGGAGGCCGGGGCGGGGAATGCGAGCGTTGCCATGGGCGTGCCATTACCCCGCCTGCCCCGCGGCTCCAACAACGGTGCAGCGAGAATGCCGTGGATAAGTGCGTACGTCGGACAAGTGACACGCGCCCGGCTTGACGCTATCGGCAAGGAATGGCCGATCCGCGGATCATCGATGTCGAGCTCGACGAGCGCACCATCCTGTGGCGCTCCGCGGACATCGAGCAGGAACGCCGGATCGCGATCTTCGACCTGATCGAAGGCAATCATTTCGCGCCGCAGCGCGACCATGCCGACGGCTATGCCGGCCCCTACCGGATCGCGCTGTCGGTCGAGGAAGGCCGCCTCGCGATCATGATCCGGCGCGAGGATGGCTCCGATCTCGAAACCTACGTGCTCGGCCTCGGACGCTTCCGCCGCCCGATCCGCGACTATTTCGCGATCTGCGACAGCTATTACCAGGCGATCCGCCAGTCGACGCCCGCGCAGATCGAGACCGTCGACATGGCCCGCCGCGGCGTTCACAACGATGCCGCCACGCTGCTCAAGGAGCGGCTGGAGGGCAAGATCGACATCGATTTCGACACCGCACGCCGGCTGTTCACGCTGATCTGCGTGCTTCACATCAAGGCCTGACGCGCGATGTGGGGCCTCGGGCGCGCGCTCGTCATCCTGATCGTCGTCATCGTCGCGGTCGCCGCGGCATGGATCGCCGCGATCCGCTGGCATCCGGCGACGAAGACCTACCCGGTCCAGGGCATCGACGTGTCGGAGGCGAACGGCGCGGTCGACTGGAACACCGTTGCGGGCGCGGGCGCCGATTTCGCCTATGCGGTCGCGACGCACGGCGCCAGCGGGCGCGACCAGCGGTTCGAGGCCAACTGGCGTGAGATCGAGGCGGCCGGGCTCCGCCGCGGCGCGATCCACGTCTACTCGCTGTGCCGCCTCGCGACCGACCAAGCCGATGCGTTCAACACGATCGTCCCCAGGGATCCCGCCGCGCTGCCCGCCGCCGTCCTCGTCGCCTACCAGCCCGATTGCGACGCCCGCCCCGACCGCGAGGTACTGGTCGGCGAGCTCAAGCGCTTCCTCACCGGGGTCGAGACGCATCTGGGCAAGCCGATGCTCGTCAAGGTTTCGCGCGGTGTGGAACGCGACTATCGCCTCGGCGAGGCGCTGCCGCGATCGATCTGGGCGATCGGCAACGTCTTCCCGCCCGATTACACCGCGCGGGGATGGCGGATGTGGCAGGCCAGCGACATGCGCCGGATCGAAGGGATCGAAGGACCCGTGAACTGGGACGTTGCCGCACCATGACTGATACCGGGACCGATACAGCGGTCGATACCGCCGCCCGCCTGATCGCCGCCGCGCGAGAGGCCGCGCTGCATGCGCACGCCCCCTATTCGCGCTTCGCGGTCGGCGCCGCGCTGCTGATGACGGACGGTTCGATCGTCACCGGCGCCAATGTCGAGAATGCCAGCTACGGCCTGTCGCTGTGCGCGGAAACGGTCGCGATCGCCACCGCCAGCGCGCAGGGCCGCCTGCGCGAGATCGTCGCGATCGGCGTCATCGGCGGCGCGATGAACGCCGCCGGCCGCGCAACGGGGCTCACCCCGGTCAGCCCGTGCGGCCGCTGCCGGCAGGTCATCAACGAAGCCGCGCAGATGGGCGGTCGTGACCTGCCGGTGCATTGCGGCGCGGCGGAGGGGGACGCGATCGCCAGCTATCGCCTGTCGGAGCTGTTGCCCGCCGCGTTCGGCCCGGCCGATCTCGGCATCGGATAGCGCCCGCTACGCCCGCCGCACCCGCTTCGCCAACGCCGACAGCGCAGGCGAAGCCGCCCACCGTTTCGCCACCCGCATCGCGCCGTCGAATCCGCGCAACGCCGCCACCGTCGCGCGGTTCGCCATCGTCGCGCGCAGCAGCAGCACATCGCGACACGCGACCCCGTTCGATGCCAGCCCGCGCTTGTGCTGCCCCTCGCCCTCGGTGAAGTCGAACTTCGCGAACCGGTCGCCAAACAGGTCTGCAAGCGCGACGCCCATCAGCACCGATCCCGGCGACAGCACGGCGTGCGCCGGATCATGCCCGACATAATCGTAGCGCAGCGTGTCGCCGTCCGCCGAGCACCACAGATACGCGATCGGCACGCCGGCGAGGCACAACAGCCACGCCCGCACCCGGTCCTCGCCCGCCAGCGCCACCATATGCCGCACGAACCCCGCATCGCCGGGCAGGCCGGACTGCATCAGCCGCTCCTGATACGTCGTCGCCGACACCGCGCGCGCCAGCGGATGGAACGCGGCCAACTCCCCCGCGGTCCGGTAACGCCGCACGTCGAGCGTACCGCCATCCGCCTGCGCCAGCCTCTTCGCCTTGCGCTTCAACCCCGACCGCGCCTGCCCGGACAGTCCCGCCAGCCACGCCGCCTCCCCCGCCGCCAGATCGACGAACCACCGCGTGTAGCGCTGCCGCTCGAACACGATCCCGCTCCAGTCGAGCGCGATGCCCTCGGGCAGCGACGTCACCAGATGTCCGTCGTCCGCCGCCCCCAGCGGCGGCAACGCTGGTGCCCTGCCCGCCAGCGCATCCGCCAGCGAAAACCCGACCCTGTTGAGCCGCTTCGGGATCGCCGCCAGCGTCCGCGCGCCGATCTGGAACTTCAGCGCAACAGCCGTCACGCCGCGCGTTCCTCGACCAGGTTGGACCAGAGCTGTTCCGCCTGCCGCCATCGCAACCGCAGCGCACTCGGCGCCAGCGGCGCGTCGTCGCGGTCGAGCGCCAGTACGGGCGCGTCCGCGAAATGCGTCGTCGGCGCGACGTCGCGCATCACCTCGAGCATCGCCGCCAGCGCCTCGAACCGGCGGACATGGACGCCGTTCGCGCGCGTCCCCAATCGGTTCGCCAGCTCGAAGCTGTGCCCGACGATCGTCGTCGCGACATGATCGAACGCGATCGCGTGCTCGATCGCCGCGCGCATCTCGCCCGCCGACAGCGCGCAGATCTGGAAGGTGCGCAGGTTTCCGGGCTGGTCCTCGATCACCGTCACCGGCACCTCGACGACGCCATGGTGCGCGACCGGCGCGATTTGCCGCGGCGGCAGCCCGACCCCGCTCGGCCAGGGATGCTCCGCCCCGTTATGGCTGCTGTCATACGCGAACCCCAGCGACGCCAGCGCCGCGAGCGTGTCGTCGTTGGCGGCATAGCTCCCCGCCCGGAACGCGACCGGCGCGGGCGCGCCCGCCGCGACCAGCAAACCGGTCGCGCCCTCGATCAGGTCGCGCTGCTCGCTTCGGGAATATTCGATCATCTCGAATCGCGCATGGGACGCCCCACGATCCCCCGCGACCGCCCCCGTCCAGTTGGGATGGAGGTGGAGCTGCACCTCCTGTCCGGCGTCGAGGATCGCGCCCACGATGCGCTTGAACGGCTCCAGCCCATAGACGAGCGCGGGCATCGGATCGACGAAGAACGTCGCCTTCAGTCCATGCCGCGCGAGCACGTCGAGTTGCCACGCGAGCCCGACGCCCGCTGGCTCGAGCGACAGCGCATGGATCGTCGCACGATCATGCCCCGCGGCATGGTGCCGCCAGGCGAACTCGGTATCGATGGTCAGGAACACGGCCGGCATGCTTCGCGGATAAGCCAGCGCCGGTGAAGATTCGGGTAACGCCCACGGCTTCACTACCGACCGTATCCCGGTGCAGGCCGGGGCCCAGCCCCGATCAAAGACTCGCGCGGTAGCGTGATCGGCGCATCGCGCCGAGACTGGATCCCGGCGCCTGCCGGAATACGGAGGCTCCTGCCCACCCTAGGTCCAATCGGCATTCAGTTATTATTGCCGGCGCCGCTCGCCAAAACCGTCACCCCGGACCTGTTCCGGGGTGACGAACATGATAGCGTACCAGGCGGAATGCCGATCGGACCTAGATCAACCCCTTCGCCCGCAAACTCACCTGCCCGTTCAGCCCCACGATGATATGATCGTGCACCGCGATCCCCAGCCGCTTGCCCGCCTCGATGATCGAGCGCGTTACCTCGATATCGGCATGGCTCGGCGACGGATCGCCAGAGGGATGGTTGTGGACCAGAATGATCGCCGCCGATCCGATGTCGATCGCGCGCCGGATCACCTCGCGGACATGGACGCTCGCCTGGTCGATCGATCCCTGGCTCATCACCTCGTCGCGCACGAGCATGTTGCGGGTATTGAGGTGGAGCACCCGGAACCGCTCGATCGCATGGTGCGCCATGTCCGCACGCAGATAGTCCGCCAGCGCCTGCCAGTTCGCCAGCACCGGACGCTCCGCCACCTGGCTCTTGAGCAGCCGGATCGCCGCGGCGTGCGCGATGCGGATCGCCGCGGCCGAGGTTTCGCCCATCCCGTCGACGCGCCGCAGCGCTTCGGCATCTGCGGTCAGCAGGCCGCCGATCCCCCCAAACTCCTTCAGCAGCGCCTTGGCGAGCGGCTTGGTATCCTTTCGCGGGATCGCCAGCATCAGCAGATACTCGATCAGCTCGTGATCGAGCAGCGCGTCGCCCCCGCCGTCCAGCAGCCGCCCGCGCAACCGCGCGCGGTGGCCGTGGTTGCCGTGGTCGGCGGGCGGGTCGCTGTCGGCCATGATGCGCGCGACGCTAACCGCATCGCCGGGCGTTGCGCAATTGCCACGATGCGGTCGCCGCGGTTAGGACGGCGCGGTGAGCGCGGCGCCAGACACCGACGGGGCAGCCCCCTCCTCCCGCCGCCGCAGCGCGCGGCGGCGCGTCGCGATCGCGTTCGGCGGGCTCGGCGCGGCGGCGCTCGTCGGCACCTGGCTGGCCCGCGTCCCGATCGCGACCGGGTTCATCGATCGCGAACTGGCCGCGAGGGGCGTCGCCGCGCGCTACACCGTCGCGGACCTGGGCTTCGGCCGGCAGCGGCTGACGAACGTCGTGCTGGGCGACCCGAAGGACCCCGATGTGGTCGCGGACTGGGTCGAGACGCAGACCGATCTCGGCCTGTCGGGCGCCTCGCTCGCAGGGGTCCGTGCCGGTCATGTCCGCCTGCGCGCGCGACTGATCGACGGGCGCGTATCGCTGGGCGCGATCGACCGGCTGCTCCCGCCGCCCTCGGGCAAGCCCTTCGCGCTCCCCGCGCTGTTCGCGTCGGTCGCGGATGCGCGGATCCGGCTCGAGACCCCGGCCGGCATCGTCGGCATCAAGCTGGCCGGCAACGGCAAGCTCGACGGCGGCTTTCGCGGCCGCCTCGCCGCGGTCGCGCCGACACTCGCGGCAGGCGGCTGCACGCTGTCGGGCACCACCGCGACGCTGCGAATCGCGATCGACGCGAAGCGCCCCACGCTCGCCGGACCGCTTCACGTCAACACTGCCCGGTGCGGCGGGACGACGCTCGCGGACGCCACCGCGACGATCGACGCGACGCTCGGGGAAGCGCTCGACCGGTGGCGCGGCTCCGCCCGCCTCGGCATCTCGCGCGCGCGCACCGCCGCGGCCAGCGCACGCGCGCTCGCCGGCACGCTGACCTTCGCTGGATCGACCGGCGACACGCGGGGTAGCGTCAATCTCAGCGCCAGCGAAGCCCGCGCCGCGCAGGGCCATGCCGACCGCGTCGCGATCGCCGGCGACTACCGGATCGGCAAGCAGACCGCCTTCGCCGGCCATGTCCGCGCGACCGGCGCGACCACTCCCACGCTCGCAGCCTATGCCGCCCGACTGCGCGACACCGGCGTCGGCACCCCGATCGCCCCGCTCGCAGCCCGCGCCACCACGGCGCTGGCCACCGCCGCTCGCCGGTTCGGTTTCGATGCCGACCTCGCGTGGCAGGCCGGAACGCTCACGATCCCGCGCGCGACGCTGGCCTCGACCAGCGGCGCCAGGGCGGCACTCGCTGGCGGCACCGGCCTGACGCTCGCCGACGATGGCCTCCGCCTCGATACGACCGCCACGCTCGGAGGCGGCGGTCTCCCGAGCGCGCGCGTCACGCTGACCCAACCCCGCTCCGGCGCGCCGCTCAGCGGCACCGCGATCGTGGACCCCTACGCAGCAAACGGTGCGCGCCTTGCGCTGACCCCCGTCCGCTTCACGATCGGCGATGGCGCGACGACCCGGATCGTGACGACCGCGACACTTTCCGGCCCTCTCGGCGACGGCCGCGTCGACGCCCTGTCGCTCCCGATCGACGCCCGGCTCGCACGCGGCGGTGCCCTCACGATCAACCCGGCCTGCGCCCCGCTGGCGTTCGACCGCCTCGCGATCTCGGGGCTCGACCTGCGCGACACCCGTCTCGCCCTCTGCCCGGTCGACGGCGCACTCGTCCGGCTCGCGAACGGCACGATCGCCGGCGGCACGCGCATCGCCGCGCCCCGGATGGCGGGGACGCTTGGCGGCAGCCCGGTCACGCTCGCCGCCACCGGTGCGACGCTGAGGCTGGGCGCGCGCGGCTTCACGATCGAGGGCCTCGCCGTCCGTCTGGGCCCCGAAGACCGCCAGACCCGCCTCGATGTCACGACCCTCGCCGGGCGGCTCGACGCTGCCGGCATGACGGGAACCTTCGCGAACGCCGCCGGCCGGATCGGCGCGGTGCCTCTCCTCCTCGCAGACGCGACCGGCACATGGGGCTTCGTCGATGGCCGGCTGGCGCTCACCGGCACGCTCGGCGTGTCCGACGCGCAGACCGATGCCCCGCGCTTCCGTTCGCTCGCCGCGCGCGACGTCGCGCTCACGCTCGAGAACGGCCAGATCGCCGCGACCGGCACGCTGGTCGAGCCCAAAAGCACCCGCAAGGTCGCCGACATCGCGATCGCGCACCGCCTGTCGACGGGCACCGGCTCGGCCGACCTCGTCGTCCCCGGCATCACCTTCGACGACACGCTCCAACCCGATGCGCTCACCCCCGTCACCTTCGGCGTGATCGCCGACGTGAAGGGCGAGGTCCACGGCCGCGGCCGGATCGACTGGACGCCGCGGGGCGTCACCAGCACCGGCCGGTTCGCGACGGCGGGCACCGATCTCGCCGCAGCGTTCGGCCCGGTCACCGGCATCGCGGGCGAGATCGCGTTCACCGATCTCCTTGCGCTGGAAAGCGCGCCCGCGCAGGTCGCGACGATCCGTACGCTCAACCCGGGCATCCCGGTCAGCGACGGCCGCATCGTCTACCAGACCTATGCCGGCGCCCGCGTCCTGGTGAACGGCGGACGCTGGCCGTTCGCGGGCGGCGCGCTGACGCTCGACCCGACGCTGCTCGACTTCTCTTCCCCCAAGGTCCGCCGCATGACCTTCCGCGTCGAGGGCATGGACGCCGGCAAGTTCCTGCAACAGTTCGATTTCGACAATCTCACCGCCACCGGCACCTTCGATGGCGTCCTCCCGATGCTGTTCGACGAGAGCGGCGGGCGGATCGAGGGCGGCACGCTCACCGTCCGGGACGGCGGCGGCACGCTCGCCTATGTCGGCGACCTGACGCAAAAAGACCTCGGCATCTGGGGCAATCTCGCATTCCAGGCGCTCAAGTCTCTGCGCTATCGCAGCCTCGGCATCGAGATGAACGGGCCGCTCGCGGGCGAGATGGTGACGGGCGTCCGCTTCGCCGGGATCAACCAGGGCGCGGGCGCGAAATCCAACTTCCTGGTCCGCCGGCTCCAGCGGCTGCCCTTCGTGTTCAACGTCACGATCCGTGCGCCCTTCCGCGGGCTCCTCGATTCGGCGCGCTCCTTCTACGACCCGACGCTGCTCATCCAGCGCAACCTCCAGCCGCTGCTGCGCGAGCAACAGCGGCGCGCGGGCCAGCCCGCCCCTCCCGTTCAGCCTCCCGCAAGCGAGACCGTGCCATGACCGTAACAGGATTGACGAAGAGGACAGCAGCCACGACCTTGGCGCGGATGAGATGGACGACGGCGATCGTGCTGGCGGGGACGCTCGCGGGATGCATCAACATCACCGCGCCCGACAAGCCGATCCAGATCAACCTGAACATCAACGTCACGCAGGAAGTGGTCTATCGCCTCGACGGCGACGCCAAGTCGCTGATCCAGCAGAATCCGGGGATTTTCTAAGCCATGAAGACCGCCAAGACGACCAGGGTCGTGATGATGATCGCCGGAGCCGCGCTGATCGGGAGCCTGTCCGCCGCCGGCTATGCGCAGCGCGATCCCGCCTACGCCGCCGCGCGCTCCTCGGGGCAGGTCGGCGAGCAGCCGGATGGCTATCTCGGCATCGTCGGCGCGGGCTCCGCGGACCTGCGCGCGCTGGTCAGCAACATCAACATCCAGCGCAAGTCCGCTTACACGCAAAAGGCGCAGGCCAGCGGCGCGACCGTCGAGCAGATGGCGTTCACCAGCGGCTGCAACCTGATCGCGCAGACCGCTGCGGGAGAGAAGTACAAAGGCCCCGACGGCGTCTGGAAGACCCGGACCGCCGGCACGCCGGACCGCGATCCGCGCTGCGTTTAGTGTCTGGGCGCCAGATATTGACCCGTTTGCACTGAGCTTGTCGAAGTGCTGCCTTTCTTGAAGCCTAGCATGAAGAAGTACGGTGCTTCCAAAAGCTCAGCACGAACGGCGGGGGGCTGTGTGCAAGCTAGCGAACTGCCCGCCCGTCACGACGGTTGACACCCCCCACCCCTGTTCCTAAACGGCCGGTGCCTTGGCGGGCTCGCCACTTGGCAATCGTTGCGCTTGCCCGCCTTACGGCTGGGAGAGCGCGAAGATGGCCGGAAACGAGCCTGGACCAGACACCCTCGGCGAGGATGCACGCCTGACGTCGCTTGATGCGCGACTGAAAGCCGCACACAGCGACGAGGCGAACCGCACGGGAGCGGGCAAGGCGGGAACCGACGACGGCTATCGTCTCGGCAACCGCGTTCTTGCCGAACTCATCGGCGGCATGGTGGGCGGCGCGCTGATCGGCTGGGTCATCGACCGATTCGCCGGCACGTCCCCCTGGGCCCTGCTCGTGATGCTGTTCCTCGGGATCATCGTCGCGTTCAGGAACATCATACGGATTTCTCAACGCCCGAAGTGATTCGGGCGTTTGTCAAAATGGCGTGTTTCGAAGACCTTCGAACACGGTCTTTCCAGGGGTTGATGAACAGTGGCGGCAGGCGGCGGCAAGATCGATCCGATGCACCAGTTCGAGGTGCAGACGATCTGGGACGGCTTCACCATCGGTGGGCATCAGATCGCCTTCACCAATTCGGCGGCGTGGATGGTGGTGACCGTCGTCGCGCTGATCGCGTTCATGGCGATGGGCACCAAGGGGAAGCTGATCCCCAATCGCGGCCAGATGATGGTCGAGAGCATGGTCCGCTTCATCGACAACATGCTCAGCGCGAATGTGGGGCCGGAGGGCAAGCGCTACGTCCCCTACGTCTTCTCGCTGTTCATGTTCATCCTGTTCGCCAACATCCTGGGCCTGCTGCCGCTCGGCATCTTCGGCGTCCATCCGTTCACCTTCACCAGCCACTTCACGATCACCGGCGTGCTCGCGATCATGTCGTTCTCGATCGTGCTGGTCGTCGGCTTCTGGCGTCACGGCTTCCACTTCTTCTCGCTGTTCGTGCCGCATGGTACGCCGCTGTGGCTGATGTGGCTGATCCCGGTGATCGAGCTGGTATCGTTCATGGTCCGCCCCTTCTCGCTCGGCCTGCGACTGTTTGTCGCGATGACCGCGGGGCACGTCTTGCTCAAGGTGCTTGCCGGGTTCGTCATCAACGCCGGCCACGCCGGCGCGCTGACCGGCGTACTCGTCGGCGGCCCCAGCTTCATCCTGATGATCGGCATCTCCGCGCTCGAGCTGCTGGTGGCCGGGATCCAGGCCTATGTCTTCGCGCTGTTGACCTCGCTGTACATCAACGACGCGGTCAATTTGCACTAAGTTTTCTCAACATTTCCAACGATTTGAACTAGGGAGTTACGATAATGGACGCAGAAGCAGCAAAGCTCGTCGGCGCCGGCCTGGCAGCGATCGGCGCGGGCATGGCCGCGATCGGCGTGGGTAACGTGTTCGGCTCGTTCCTCGAAGGCGCGCTCCGCAATCCGGGCGCCGCGGACGGCCAGCAGGGCCGCCTGTTCATCGGCTTCGCCGCCGCCGAGCTTCTGGGCCTGCTGGCCTTCGTCGTCGCGATGATCCTGATCTTCGTCGCGTAACCACGACACCCCTTGCCCGCCCGCCCCGGTTCCGTTCCTGTAACGGTCTGGGGCGGGCGGCGCGAGGTTCGGGGACAAAGATGCCTCAGATTTCCCAGCTCGCCGCGACGTACGCATCCCAGATCTTCTGGCTGCTGCTGACGTTCGGCATCGTCTTCCTCGTCGTCGGCCGGGGCATGATGCCCAAGGTGCAGAAGACGATAGACTCGCGCGATCAGTCGATCGCCGCCGATCTCGCCGCGGCCAGCCGCGCGCGCGACGCGGCGGACACGGCCGAGGAGGCCTGGCGCCTCCGCGACCAGACCAACCGCGAGAACGCGCAGGCGCTCGTCGCAGAAGCGCGCGCGCGTGCGACCAAGGCGTCCGAGGCGACGCTCGCCGCCGCCAATGCCGAGCAGTCGGCGAAGATCGCCGCGGGCGAGGCCGCGATCCGCGAGGCGACCACCCGCGCGCTCGGCGAGATCGAGACGGTCGCCGCCGAAGCGACGCAGGAGATCGTCGCACGCGTCTCCGGCACCCAGGTTTCGACCGAAGACGCAAGGAGCGCCGTCCAGGCGGCGATGGCGCATGGCTGATCTCTCTATCCTGACCGCGGTCGCTCCCGGCTCCGCCGACGTGGCGCACAACCTCGCCAACGCCGACAAGCTCGAGGGCGTCCCGCATGAGGGCGGTCACGCGCTGACCACCGCCGCGGGCGGCGTCGGCGAGACCAACCATGCCGATCCCGCGCTGTTCGGCGTGCTTAACGGCACCGTCTGGGTGTCGATCGCGATGATCGTGTTCCTCGCGATCGTCATCTGGAAGGGCGGCGTGAAGGCGATCGTCGGCGGTCTCGATCGCCAGATCGCAGGCATCCGCCGTCAGCTCGACGAGGCGAAGGCGCTCCGTGCCGAAGCCGAAGCGCTGCGCGACGAATATGCCCGCAAGATCGCGGACGCCGAGAAGAGCGCCGCCGACATGGCCACGCACGCGCAGGCCGAGGCCGAGGCGATCGTCGCGCAGGCGCATGTCGACGCCGCCGAACTCGTCGAGCGTCGCGGCAAGATGGCCGAGGACAAGATCGCCGCCGCCGAGCGCGCCGCGATCGCCGAGGTCCGCGCCAGGACCGCACAGGCCGCCGCCGCCGCCGCCGCGACGTTGATCGGCCAGCGCCACGGCGCCGACGCCGACCGCGCCCTGATCGACCGCACGATCGCGGGGCTTGGCCGCCCGAACTGAGATCGAAGCGTTTCAGGAACGGCCGCGATCGCTGAAAGGCGACCGCGGCCGCTTTCGTTTCTGCCCGGTATTCCCCTTCGTACCCCGGCGAAGGCCGGGGCCCAGCCCCCCAACAAGAACATGCGCGACAGCGCATTCGGCGCAACGCGCCGAGCCTCGATCCCTGCCGTCGGGTGGATACGACACCGAACCAAAGAGAGCACACCCAATGCCCTGGCTGATCCTCGCCGCCGCCGTCCTGACCGAGATCTGCTGGGCGCTCAGCCTCAAATGGGCGACCACGATCGGCACATGGCAGGCGTCCGCGGTTCCGATCGTCCTCAGCTTCGCGACGATGGGCATGCTCGCGCTCGCGATGCGCGGGCTTCCCGCCGGCACCGCTTATGCGATTTGGAGCGGGCTCGGCGCGGTGGGCGTGATCGTCGGCGGCGTCATTTTGTTCGGCGAGCGCGTACCGCCTGCGCAGGGCGCCTTCATGGCGCTGACCATCATCGGCGTGATCGGCACGAAGGTCTTTGCCACCGCCTAAGGCCAAAAAGCCGGATGCCGTCGATGTTATCCGCTCGAAACGAACGGAAAAGCGGGCTTCCTGCCGACCCGATGTCATCCGGCCCTAGCCCCGAAATGCCCCCGCGCCTACATCGGCCCCGATGTCGTCGCCCAACACCCCCGACCGGTTCAACGAAGAGAAATCGACCTACACCGTCCGCGGCAGCGACGTGCCCGATCTGGAGGCAGGCGTCGCCGCGATCCGCAACGTCGTCCAGACGCTTCCGCTCAAGCCCGGCGTGTACCGGATGCACGACGCGAAGGGCGACGTCCTCTATGTCGGCAAGGCGCGCGCGCTCAAGAACCGCGTGAGCAACTACACCCAGGTCGAACGCCTCTCCCGCCGGCTCCAGCGGATGGTCGCGCAGACCCGCTCGATGACGATCGTCACGACCAACAACGAGGCGGAGGCGCTGCTGCTCGAGGCGCAGCTCATCAAGCGCTATCGCCCCGCCTACAATGTGCTGCTGCGCGACGACAAGAGCTTCCCCTTCATCCTGATCCGCGCCGATCACGCGTTCCCGCGCATCCAGAAGCATCGCGGCGCTAGGCGGGCCAAGGGCGACTATTACGGCCCCTTCGCCAGCGCGGGCAGCGTCAACAACACGCTCAACGCACTCCAGAAGCTGTTTCTGCTCCGCAGCTGCACCGATGGCTTCTTCAAGGCGCGCGACCGCCCGTGCCTGCTCTACCAGATCAAGCGCTGCTCCGCGCCCTGCGTCGACCGGATCGACGCCGCGGGCTATGCCGAGCTGGTCGACGATTCGAAGAAGTTCCTCGCCGGCAAGGCGACCGACGTCCAGGCCAAGCTCGGCGCGCAGATGGAGGCGGCGGCGGAGGCTATGGACTTCGAGCTGGCAGCGGTGATCCGCGACCGGCTGAAGGCGCTCACCTTCATCCAGGGCACGCAGTTCATCAATGCGGAAGGCGTCGGCGATGCGGATATCTTCGCGATGGCCAGCCATGAGGGCGTGATCGGCATCCAGGCCTTCTTCATCCGCGGCGGCCAGAACTGGGGCCATCGCAGCTTCTTCCCGCAGCACACCGCCGACGTGCCGGAGGATGAGGTCCTGTCGCAATTCCTAATGCAGTTCTACGAGGAGGTGCCGCCTGCGCGCACCGTCTTCGTCGATCGCGAGCTGCCCGAGGCCGCGCTGCTCGCCGAGGCGTTCGCGCAGCAGGCCGGCCGCAAGGTCGAGCTGTCGGTCCCGCAGCGCGGCACCCGTCGTCGCCTTCTCGACCAGGCGACGCGCAACGCGACCGAGGCGCTGGAACGCCGCCTCGCCGAATCGACGACGCAGGCGAAACTGTTGCGCGAAGTGGCCGACCTGTTTGACCTGCCCGAGCCCCCCGACCGGATCGAAGTCTACGACAACAGCCATATCCAGGGCACCAACGCACTCGGGGCGATGGTCGTCGCGGGGCCGGAGGGATTCCGCAAGGGCCAGTATCGCAAGTTCAATATCAAGGGCAACGAGGCCGCGACGAACGACGATTTCGGGATGATGCGCGAGGTGTTCCGCCGCCGCTTCGCGCGCCAGCTCGAGGAAGCGCCCGACCGCGACGACGAGACATGGCCCGATCTGGTCCTGATCGACGGCGGCCGCGGCCAGCTCAATGCCGCGAAGACGATCCTGGAAGATCTCGGGATCGAGGACGTCTGCCTCGTAGGCATCGCCAAGGGCCCCCACCATGGTCGGGACGGGCGAGAGGTATTCCACATGCTCGACGGCCGCGAGTTCCAGTTGCCCGTCAACGCGCCGGTGCTGTTCTACCTGCAGCGGCTTCGCGACGAGGTGCACCGTTTCGCGATCGGCGCTCACCGGGCGAAGCGTGCCAAGGCGATCGGCGCGAGCCCGCTCGACGACGTCCCCGGCATTGGCCCCGCGCGAAAGAAGGCGCTGCTGATGCACTTCGGCACCGGCCGCGCGGTGCGCAACGCCAGCCTGGAGGATCTCCAGAAGGCCCCCGGCGTCTCGGCAGCGGTCGCGCAGCAGGTGCACGACTTCTACCACACAAAATAGCGGCATTGCCCGAACACGAAAACGGCCGCGGGATCGCTCCCGCGGCCGTCTCGCTACCCGTTACGGGGTCGGCGTCGTTACGACGCCTTGGTGCCGGCGCTCAGGAAGGTCGTCAGTTCGTCCTTCGTCACCGACTTCGACTTGTCGGAATCGGCCTGAGCGAAGGCCGCGTTATTCCACTTCTTCGCGTCTGCCGCCTTGGTCGGCGCGGCCGGATCACTCGCCTTGAGCTTGTCCATCCACGAGGCGAACTCGGTCTTGTTCAGCGAGCCGCTCGAATCCTTGTCATAGGTCGGGAACTCGCTCTCCACGACCTGTGCGACCTGATCGCCGCCCGCGGTCGGCTGGCTCGCGGTCTGCGCGGGTGCAGCCGGATCCGCCGGGGTTGCCGGCTGCGTGGTCGTGGCCTGCGCGGTCGTCGCTGGTGCCGCCGAATCGGCCTGCGGCGTCGGATCGACAGTCGTATCCGTCGGTGCCGCAGTCGATGGCTCGACCGGGGTGGTCGAAGGCTGCGCTGGCGCTGTCTGCGGCGCCGTCTGAGCCTGCTGCGCAAGCAGCGGGGCAGAAACGGTCATTGCAGTCGCAAGAAGAACATATTTCAGCATGTTTTCTCTCCGTTGGTATCTCTGGTGTGAAGCGCGACATCAGGAACGCGATGCCGGCAAGAAACTTGACAGGCTTAACCCGTGACTGTCGATATAGGTTCCTGATCTTGGATTTGAAGGTTCGGCTCACCCCTGCTACCGCCCGGCTCGTCTTCGTTCGGACACGATTCGGCGACGAACCGTTTCGCCTGCGACGAAAATGTCGCCACAAAGCCCGCGACACCCTGTCGCCACCAAGGATGCCTCGCGATGATCCCTCGATATTCCCGCCCCGCCATGGCCGCGCTGTGGACCCCCGAGGCGCGCTTCCGCATCTGGTTCGAGATCGAGGCGCACGCGACGGATGCGCTGGCCGAACTGGGCGTCGTTCCGAAGGAGGCCGCCGCACGCATCTGGGAGGCGGATGCCGCGGCGGGCGATTTCGACGTCGCCCGCATCGACGCGATCGAGGCGGAGACGAAGCACGACGTCATCGCCTTCCTCACCCACGTCTCCGAACGCACCGGCCCGGAGGCGCGTTTCCTGCACCAGGGCATGACCTCGTCCGACGTGCTCGACACCGCGCTCGCGGTCCAGCTCGCGCGCGCCAGCGACATCCTGATCGCGGACATCGACGCGCTGCTCGCCGTCCTCAAGCGCCGCGCGCTCGAGCACAGGCTCACCCCCACGATCGGCCGCAGCCACGGCATTCACGCCGAACCCGTCACCTTCGGCCTCAAGCTCGCGCAGGCCTATGCCGAGTTCGATCGCAACCGCGCGCGCCTCGTCGCCGCGCGCGCGGACGTCGCCACCTGCGCGATCTCGGGGGCGGTCGGCACCTTCGCCAATATCGATCCCGCGGTCGAGGCGCATGTCGCCGCGAAGATGGGGCTCACCGTCGAGCCCGTCTCGACGCAGGTCATCCCGCGCGATCGCCACGCGATGTTCTTCGCCACGCTCGGCGTCATCGCCAGCTCGGTCGAGCGCCTCGCGACCGAGGTCCGCCATCTCCAGCGCACCGAAGTGCTCGAGGCGGAGGAGTATTTCGCCCCCGGCCAGAAGGGCTCGTCGGCGATGCCGCACAAGCGCAACCCGGTGCTGACCGAGAACCTGACCGGTCTCGCGCGCATGGTCCGCGGCTACGTCACCCCCGCGCTCGAGAACGTCGCACTGTGGCACGAGCGCGACATCTCGCACTCCTCGGTCGAGCGCTACATCGGCCCCGATGCGACGATCACGCTCGATTTCGCGCTCGCGCGGCTGACGGGCGTGATGGACAAGCTCGTCGTCTACCCGGCGCGGATGGAGAAGAACCTCAACAAGATGGGCGGCCTCGTCCATTCGCAGCGCGTCCTCCTCGCGCTCACGCAGGCCGGAGTCAGCCGCGAGGATTCCTACCGCCTCGTCCAGCGCAACGCGATGAAGGTCTGGGAGTCGGACGGCGAGCTGTCGCTGCTCGAGCTGCTCAAGGCCGATCCCGAGGTCACCGCCGCCTTGCCGGTCGCGGAAATCGAGGCGAAATTCGATCTCGACTATCACCTGAAACACGTCGACACGATCTTCGCACGGGTTTTCGGAGCGGACTGACCAGCCGCAACCGGCCGTCATCCCCAACCCCTGTCATCCCGGTGAAGGCCGGGATCCACGCCTCACCCTGCGCCTTCGCCCGACGATCGAAAGGCATCGCCTGCGGCACGATGGATCCCGGCCTGCGCCGGGATGACAGGCATGTCGACGACGGAAAGTCTTTGCACCTGTCGGCCCGTTCGTGTTAGCGCTACCGCACGCATTGGACGGCCTCATCAGAAGGCCCGCATACAGGAGCAGGACGATGATGGTATCCCGGCTTTCCACGGGCCTGCTGGCCGGTTGCGCACTGCTCCTCGGCGCCGCCCCGCTCCTCGCGCAGACCACGCCCAGAGCCGAGCCCCGTGCGCCCGACGGCCGCCGCTACCTCTCGCAGCCGCTGGTGACGGAGATCTACACCGCGGACCCGTCCGCGCACGTCTTCGGCGGCCGCATCTACGTCTATCCCAGCCACGACATCGACGGCCCGACGCCCGAGGACGATCTCGGCGCGCATTTCGAGATGCGCGACTATCGCATCCTCAGCATGGACAAGGTCGGTGCGAAGGTGACGGTCCACCCCGTCGCGCTCGACGTGAAGGACGTCCCCTGGGCGGACAAGCAGATGTGGGCGCCCGATGCCGCGTACAAGAACGGCACTTACTATCTGTACTTCCCCGCCAAGGACAAGGCAGGCGCGTTCCGGATCGGCGTCGCCACCTCGAAGTCGCCGGTCGGCCCGTTCAAGGCGCTGCCGCAGCCGATCAAGGGCAGCTTCTCGATCGACCCCGCCGTCTTCACCGACACCGATGGCAAGGCGTACATGTATTTCGGCGGCATCTGGGGCGGCCAGCTCCAGCGCAATACGACGGGCGTGTATGACCCCAATGGCTCGAAGACCGATCTGGGCGCCGACGACAAGCCCGCGCTGACCGCGAAGGTCGCGATGCTCACCCCGGGCATGACCGAGTTCGCGGAAAAGCCGCGCGACGTCGTCATCCTCGACAAGACGGGCAAGCCGTTGCTCGGCGGCGACCATGATCGCCGCTTCTTCGAGGCGTCGTGGATGCACAAGTACAAGGGGAAATACTATTTCTCCTATTCGACCGGCGACACGCATTTCCTGAACTACGCGACGGGCACCACGCCCTACGGCCCCTTCACCTATCAGGGCCACATCCTGTTGCCCGTGCAGGGCTGGACGTCGCACCACTCGATCGTCGAGCATCAGGGCCGCTGGTGGCTGTTCTACGCCGACAGCCAGCTGTCGAAGGGCAACACCCGCCTGCGCAACGTCAAGGTGACCGAATTGTTCTACAACCCAGACGGCACGATCAGGACGATCGATCCGTTCGTGAAGTAGCACCTCCTGCCCTTTGCTACCCCGGCGGAGGCCGGGGCCCAGCATCGGGCCGCTCGCAACCGGGTCCCGGCCTCCGCCGGGGTAGAAGCTAGGCTAAGTCACCATGTTCCTCGGCATCGATATCGGCACCTCGGGCGTAAAGGCCGTCGTCCTCGACACGCACGGCGCGGTCGTCGCACAGGGCACCGCAGCGCTCACCGTCCAGCGCCCGCACGCGCTCTGGTCCGAACAGGACCCGGACGACTGGTGGGCCGCGACCACCGCCGCAGTGCAGGCGATCGACCCCGCCGTTCGCCGCGCGGTCCGCGGCGTCGGCCTCGCCGGTCAGATGCACGGCGCGACCTTGCTCGGCGCGGACGACAAGCCCCTGCGCCCCGCGATCCTTTGGAACGACGGCCGCAGCGAGGCCGAATGCGCCGAGCTGGA
Source organism: Sphingomonas sp. Ell38C01 (assembly GCF_055231975.1). Lineage (NCBI taxonomy): Bacteria > Pseudomonadati > Pseudomonadota > Alphaproteobacteria > Sphingomonadales > Sphingomonadaceae > Sphingomonas > Sphingomonas sp. Ell38C01. The sequence goes on from NZ_JBUYVA010000001.1 coordinate 2,601,690, forward strand.
GGCCGCCGAACCCGCGTTCCACACGCTCGGCGGCAACCTCGTCATGCCCGGCTTCACCGCACCCAAGCTCGCCTGGGTGCGCCGGCACGAGCCGGAAACCTTCGCGAAGATCCGCACCGTCCTGCTCCCCAAGGACCATGTCCGCCTGCGCATGACCGGCGACAAGGCGTCCGACCTGTCCGACAGCGCAGGCACGCTCTGGCTCGACGTCGCCGGCCGCCGCTGGAGCGACCGGCTCCTCGCCGCCACCGGCCTGACCACCGAGCAGATGCCCCGCCTCGTCGAGGGCACCGAGATCACCGGCCGGCTGCGTGCCGAGGTCGCCGAACTCTGGGGCATGGGCGAAGTTCCCGTCGCGGGCGGCGGCGGCGACAATGCCGCGGGCGCGGTCGGCGTCGGCGTGGTGCAGGACGGCGACGCGTTGCTCTCGCTCGGCACCTCGGGCGTCATCTTCGTCGCGACCGACGCGTTTCGCCCCAATGTCGCGGGCGCGGTCCATGCCTTCTGCCACGCGCTGCCCGGCCTGTGGCACCAGATGGCGGTCCACCTGTCCGCCGCATCGTGCATCGACTGGGTCGCGCGCCTCACCGGCGCGGCCGGTGCAGCCGACCTGTTCGCGCGCGCCGAGGCAGCCGGCCCCGGCAATGGCCCGGAGATTTTCCTTCCCTATCTCTCGGGTGAGCGCACTCCGCACAACGACGCGCAGGTTCGCGCCGGCTTCCTGCATCTCGACAACGACACCACCCCCGAGCGCCTCGCGCAGGCGGTGCTCGAGGGCGTCGCCTTCGCGCTTGCCGACGGCGTCGATGCGCTGCGCGACGCGGGCACGACGGTCGACCGCCTGTCGGTGATCGGCGGCGGTGCGCGCTCGCGTTACTGGGGCCAGACGCTCGCCGCCGCGCTCGGTGCGGAGCTCGTCTATCTCCACGGCGGCGAGGTCGGCCCCGCGCTCGGCGCCGCGCGCCTCGCGCAGCTCGCGGTCGACGGCGGCACCCCGGCCGAGGTGTGCGTCGCCCCCCCGGTCGCGCACGTCGTCACGCCCGACGCCGCGCTGGTCGACCGTCTCGCTCCCAAGCGCGCCGCCTTCCGCGCCGCCTATCCCAAGATCACGCCACACACTCGCTCAGCAGGAAACGCATGATGGCCAACGACTTCTTCGCCGACATTCCCACGATCCAGTTCGAGGGTCCCGAAACCACGAACGAACTCGCCTACCGCTATTACGACAAGACCCGCGTCGTTCTCGGCAAGACGATGGAGGAGCACCTCCGCTTCGCCGCATGCTTCTGGCACACCTTCTGCTGGCCGGGCAGCGACGTGTTCGGCGGCGGCACCTTCAACCGCCCGTGGCACGCCGGCGCCAACGACAGCGCCGCCGCCGCGACCAAGCGCGAGGTCGCGTTCGACTTCTTCACGAAGCTCGACATCCCCTATTACTGCTTCCACGACGTCGACGTGATGGCCGACGCCACCAGCGTCGCCGAGCATCGCAAGTATTTCGCGGAGGCCGTCGATCATCTCGAAAAGCTCCAGGCGTCGTCGGGCCGCAAGCTGCTGTGGGGCACCGCCAACGCGTTCAGCCACCCGCGCTTCGCTGCCGGCGCCGCGACCAACCCCGATCCCGAGGTCTATGCCTTCGCCGCGATGCAGGTCCGCGACGCGCTCGAGGCGACGCATCGTCTCGGCGGCGCGAACTACGTCCTGTGGGGCGGTCGCGAGGGTTACGAGACGCTCCAGAACACCGACATGAAGCGCGAACTCGACAATTTCGGCCGCTTCCTGAGCCTCGTCGTCGAGCACAAGCACAAGATCGGCTTCGACGGCACGATCCTGATCGAGCCGAAGCCGCACGAGCCGACCAAGCATCAGTATGATTTCGACACCGCCACGGTGTACGGCTTCCTCAAGACGTACGGCCTCGAGAACGACGTGAAGGTCAACATCGAGGCGAACCACGCGACGCTGGCGGGCCACACCTTCGAACACGAGATCGCCACCGCCGGTGCGCTCGGCCTCTTCGGGTCGATCGACGCCAATCGCGGCGATCACCAGAATGGCTGGGACACCGATCAATTCCCCAACTCGGTCGAGGAGCTGACGCTGGCGGTGCTGGAGATCGTCCGCGCGGGCGGCTTCACCACCGGCGGGTTCAACTTCGACGCCAAGGTCCGTCGCCAGTCGATGGACGCGGTCGACCTGTTCCACGGCCATGTCGGCGGGATCGACGTCGTCGCCAAGGGCCTGCTCAACGCCGCCGCGCTGATCGAGGACGGCCGCCTCGATGCGATCAAGGCAGAGCGCTATGCGGGCTGGGATGCGGCGCTCGGCCAGCAGATCGGCGGCCTCGACCTCGCCGGCATCGCCGACCTCGCCGTCGAGAAGGCGTTCGATCCCAAGCCGCGTTCGGGCCGCCAGGAGCGGATCGAGAACATCGTCAACCGCTTCATCTGACCTCCCCCCTTCGCGGTCCGCTCTCCCGATGCAAGTCGGCGTGCACGGGCCGCGAAGGGGCGCCTTCCGCGGTAGGCCCCGGGTCGATAGAGCGCATCCGCTGGCAGCGCCGTCAGCAATCAGAGGGGCATGGCCTTGCGCCGGACACTGACCGCCATCGCGACGATCGCCGCGTTCCAGACGCTTGCCGCCGATGCCGCCGACCGCCGCTGGATCGCGACCTGGGGCTCGGCGCAGATGGTGCCTGAGGACAAGAACGCGCTGCCGCCCGCGCTCGCCCGCGACGTCACGCTTCGCCAGGTCGTCCGCGTCTCCGCAGGCAGCAGGCGCCTGCGCATCCGCCTCAGCAACGCTTTCGGCAAGACCCCGCTCGTCGTCGACGCCGCCACCGTCGCGCGTGCGACCGCCCCCGCCGCGATCGCCGACCCCCGCCCGCTTCGCTTCGCCGGCCGCCCGACCGTCAGCATCCCCGCCGGCGAGGAGCGCTGGTCCGATCCCGTCGACCTCGCGATCGATTCGCGTGCCGACGTCGCGGTCACGCTCCATCTCCCAGATGCCCCCACGCCCCAGACCAGCCATCCCGGTGCCCGCGCACGCAGCTTCGTCCTCACCGGCAACCACGTCGCCGCGCCCGATCTCGCCGCCTCCACCGTCGTCGAGCACTGGTATCAGATCGCCGACATCGACGTGGAAGCCGCACCCGGCGGCGCCGCGATCGTCGCGATCGGCGATTCGATCACCGATGGCTATGGCGTCCCCCCCGACACCAACGCGCGCTGGCCGGACGTCCTTGCGCAGCGCCTCGCCGCGGATCCCGCTACCCGCGCGCTTGGCATCGTGAACGCCGGGATCGGGGGCAATCGTATCCTGCGCGACGGCCTCGGCCCCAGCCTCGTCACCCGGTTCGAGCGCGACGTGCTGTTACGCAGCGGCGTCCGCCACGTCGTCCTGCTCGAGGGCATCAACGATCTCGGCGTCTTCACCCGCGAGAGCGCGCAGCCTCGCGCAGCGCATGCCGCGCTCGTCGCCGACATCCTGGCCGCCTACCGTACGCTCGTCGCAAGGGCGCACGCGAAGGGAATCCGCGTCACCGGCGGCACGATCATGCCCTTCGGCGGCAACGACTATTACCATCCCGGCCCGGAAACCGAAGCCGACCGACAGGCGATAAACGCCTTCATCCGCGCGCCCGGAAACTTCGATTCGGTGATCGATTTCGATGCGCTCATGCGCGATCCCGCCCACCCCGATCGCCTCGCGCCCGCGTATGATTCGGGCGACCATCTCCACCCCTCGCTCGCCGGCTATCGCGCGATGGGCGAGGCAGTGCCACTGACGCTGTTCGCCGCGCACGCCGCTACCGCACCGCCCGCAAAGCCGCTGCTGGCGCTTACCTTCGACGATCTCCCCGCGCACGGCCCCCTGCCGACGGGCACCACGCGCCTCGCCATAGTCGACAGGACGATCGCCGCGCTGAAGGCGGAGAATTCCCCCGCGACCGGCTTCGTCAACGGCGGGTTCGGCGCGGACGATCCGACCTCGCCGCAGGTCCTTGCCCATTGGCGCACGGCAGGCCTGCCCGTCGGCAACCACAGTTTCTCCCACGCCGGACTGGACACGCTTGGTACGCAGGCGTTCGCCGCCGACGTCGCGAAGAACGAAGCGACGCTCGCCCCGCTGACCGCGCCTGGCACCGCGCGCTGGTTCCGCTATCCCTTCCTCGCCGAGGGCCGCGATGCCGCAACGCGCGACACCGTCCGCGCCATGCTGGCCACCAACCGCTACAAGGTCGCCGCGGTCACCATGTCGTTCGGCGACTATGCGTGGAATGCCCCCTATGCCCGCTGCATGGCGAAGGGCGACACGGTCGCGATCGCCGGCCTCGAACGCAGCTATCTCGACGCCGCGCGCGTAGAGGCCACGCGGATGCGCGCGCTCTCGCGGGCGCTCTATGGTCGCGACATCCCCTATGTCCTCCTGATGCACCTGGGCGCGTTCGACGCCCGGATGCTCCCGCGCCTGCTCGCGCAATATCGCGACATGGGCTTCGCGTTCACCACGCTCGACGCCGCCCAGCGCGACCCGTTCTATGCGCGTGCAACCGACCTGACGACGCCCGGCCCCTCCCCGACCCTGCCCGCCGCCGCACGCGCCCGGGGTATGGCGGTGCCTCCCGGCGCGCCGCTGCCGACTGGCGACATCTGCAAATAGGCGCACCCGTCCGTGCTGGAGCAGGCCGAAGCAACGCCCTTCTCCCAAAACGTCCAGATAAAGCTCGGAACGCAAAAAAAGGCCGGCCCTTCCAAAGGAAGAGCCGGCCGACAGGTGTACCTCGGGGACGAGGAACCTTAGAACTTGGCGCGAATCCCGGCGAGATACTGCCGGCCCGGATAATAGACCGAGTACGCCGCATTGTCGTAACCGAAGGTGGTGCGGATCGGCTCGTTCGTGATGTTCAGCACGTCGAGCGTCAGGCGGAGCGCATTGTTCAGGAACGGCAGCTGATAGCCTGCCGAAAGGTCGAACTGCCCACGCGCATCGGCGCGCAGCGGCACGTTGACGTTGTTCTGCGGCGCGTTCGCCGCGATCGACTTGTCGTTCCACACATAGTTCAGGCTCAGCGAGAGGCCGTAGCCCTCATAGAAGCCCTGCACGTTATAGCTGTACGGCGAGATGCCGGTCGCCACGAGCCCGCTCTCGGACTTCTGCGTGATGTGCGTGCCGTTGGCTGAGAAGCCCAGCCCCTTCACGACGAAGTCGAGCGGCTGCACCCAGGTCGCCTCGACGCCCTGCACCAGCAGCTGGTTCAGGTTCACCGGCTGCGTCACCACGATCAGCGCCGCGTTCGGCCCGCCGCGCAGGTTCAGCGCCTGCTGCTGCGTGGTCGTCAGCGTCGAGAAGTCGATGCCCAGCGACGTGAACGGCACCGTGTTCTGGATGTTCGCGGTGAAGCCGTCGATGTTCTTGCGGAAATACGACACGCCGACATAGCCGATCCCGCCGGTGTAATATTCACCGCCCAGGTCCAGGTTCTCCGAGGTGTACGGCTTCAGGTTCGGATTGCCGGCGGTGGCCACCTGTGCGCCCTGGTCCGAGAAGGTCAGCCCCGGCAGCAGCGAGCCCGCATCGGCACGCGTCATGCTGATCGAGACGGCGGCACGGATCTTCAGCCGGTTTGCGAGGTCGTACGAGAAGTTGGCCGACGGCAGCACCTTTTCGTAGCTCGAATCGAGCACCACATCGGTCAGCCCCGCCGCGACCTGCACCGGTCCTGCCACGCGCTGGTCGGTGTGGACGTAGCGCACGCCCGCATTCGCGCGCAGCTCGCGCCCGAAGATCTCGGTCGTGCCGTTGCCCTCGGCATAGAAGCCATAGGTCTTCTCGAGGATGTCGCCCGTCGTCCCGCCGGTCACCGATCCGCGTGCCTCGGGCGCGCTGTCCAGGAACGACTGGTAGTTGGTCGCCTGCTGCAGCGCTGCCAGTCGCGTCGAGATGATGCTGGTGTAACCCACGTTCGCGCCGGACAGCTTGCCCATGTCGGTCACGTTCAGACGCTGGAGATACTGCGCCAGCTGCGTGTTCGGTACGCTGCCCGTCAGCCCGTCGCACGTCGCGCCGCACACCGCGGTCTGGTACGCGGTCGAGTTGTCGAATGCGCGCACGTTGCGCAGCGCGCTGTCATAGGCCGCGCCGAACTTGAGGTTGTTCAGCTTGTCGCCCAGCGTCGCGTCGATATGCGCGCCCTTGGTCTCGGTTTCGCGGCGCACGCTCTGGACGTTCAGGCGATACCATTTCCATCCGGCATTGGGATCGCCCAGATCGATGTTGGAGGTGATGATCGGCTGCGGGTTGCCGACGGTATTGTCAAAGAATGCGTTGACCCCGGTCTCGCGCGTCGACTGCACCAGGAAGCTGGGCTGCTCGCGGAAGAAGGTGCTCTTGCCGTAATTGGCCTGCGCCTCGACCTTGAAGGTCTCGCTCGGCTGCCAGGTCAGGCTGGGGTTCAGGTTGTAGAACTCGGTCGTCTGGCGGAAGATGCTCTCCTCCAGGAAGAACACCGAGTTCGCGAACGTGCCCTTGGTGACGACGTTGTTCGAATCGACCGTCAGGCCGATCGGCACCATCCCGCCCGTCGCGGTCGGCGCGGTCCCCGGGCCCGAGTTGCGGACGTACCAGTTCATGTTCGACTTGACGTAGTCGCGCTTGGACTTGGCGTAGATCCCGTCGAACGCGAAGCTCAGCTTGTCGCTCGGCCGGAACTCGAGCGACAGCAGGCCCGAATAACGCGAGCGGGTGCCCTGTGTCACGTTGTTGCGGCCCAGACGCGGGATCAGCGCGGTGCCGACCTGCGCGGTCGTCAGCCCGGACGTCGCCGCCAGGTTCACCGGTGCGCCCGCAACCAGCCCGAAGCCGGTGTTGCGCGGCACGACACTGGCATAGGCGAAGCCGTTACCGCCCGGATCGCCCGCGCCCAGGTTGCCGTCGGTCCAGCCCACCGTCTCGAACCCGTCGATCCGCGTCTTCTGGTCGACGCCCTGCAAGCCGACGAGGATGCCGAACTTGTCCCAGGTCTTGCTCATCACCAGCGCGCCGCGCGGGCCGAACCGGTTGTTGCTGTCGGTATACTGGCCCTGCCCGACGACGGTGACGTGGGTGCCGGGGTTGTCGAACGGGCGCGCGTTGCGCAGGTTCACGGTGCCCGCGATCCCGCCTTCCAGCGTCGACGCGACCGGCGACTTCAGCACGTCCAGCCGGGTGAACAGCTCCGACGGGAAGAAGTCGAGATCGACCTCGCGGTTGCCGCCGCCATTGCCGTTGGTGCCGCCGTCGGATGCGATCGCGATCTGCGTGTTGTTGAGCAGCACCTTCGAGAAACTGGGGCCAAGGCCGCGAATCGCGACCTGAACGCCCTCGCCGCTGATGTCGCGGTTCAGCTTCACGCCGGGGATGCGGTTCAGCGTTTCCGCCAGGTTGGTCGCGGGCAGCTTGCCGATGTCCTCGGCGAAGATGGAGTCGCCGAACGCGACCGAATCGCGCTTGGCGTTGGTCGCGCTCTGGAGCGAGCCGCGGATGCCGGTGACGACGATATCGGCGTCGCCGACCCCGCCGGCCGCGTCATTCGCGTTCCCCGGCACGGTCGAGGGCGCCTCCTGCGGCGTCGCGCTCGTGTCGGGCTGCGCGGTGGTGCCGGTGATGCCGCCCTGCGCGGGCGAAACCTGTCCGGTCGCGGGCGTGGTCTGTGCGGATGCGGTCGCGGCGGTGACGAGGCCGAGTCCGGTTGCGCCCATCAGGGCGACGCGAGTCCAGCGGGTACGTGCGAAAGCCATTTTGATCCCCTCCTCCAGTGCAAGGCGCCCGCTTCTCTCGGCAGGCAGCCGACGCGCATGATAGCGCTATCAACCGAGAACTACTTGTCTGAGTTTTGATCGTCAAGGGCATTGTCAGCGATGTCAGACGGGGTGTGACAATCGTGTCACGCCGATCAGCGATAGCGGTACAGCTTTACGCGCTGGATCTGCCACGCGCCGGCGGGCAACCGGATGTGCCGCCCCTGATGCGTCTGGTCGCCGTTGAGCAGCCGCCCCGGCACCCATCGCCCGGCCGGGTCGAACTCCCCCTCATACGCGCTGTCGATTCCGGCAAGCGGCGGGCCGTCGCCCTTGCCCGCGAAGGTCACCGTGGTTCCCTGCCCCGCGATCAGATACTCCTCCGGCCCGATCTGGACGATCATCCCGCCATAGCCTGCGGTCTCGGGCGTCGCGGTGGGCCGCTGGATGTCGCTGTACGCCACGGTGAAGCGATAGTCGCCGATGTCGCGCACCTGCGGCTCGTACACCACCGTCTCGTCGTACAGCTGGCGCGGCTTGAACCCCGCCATCCGGTCGCTGCCCTGCGCCGCCAGGATGTGCGGCGCCATCTGCGACAGCACCGCATAGGCCTCGCCCAGCTTGCCGGGCTTGTCGTCGACCGAATCGATCGAGAACGGTCCGAAGCCCAGCGCATCGAGTTCGCCGAACGCATAGAAGGCGTTGGCCGGCACCGTCGGGTTGTCCGCGTTGTTCGCCTCGGGGATGAACAGCAGGTTGTCGCTGCGCTTGTAGCGGTTCACCAGATCGACATAGTTCGGAAAATAGATGTCTGGTGCCAGGAAGTCGATCGTCGGCGCGCCCGCCTTCCACACGTCGATCAGGTGTGGCAGCGGCCCCCCGCTCGGATATTCGCCCGGCGCGCGGCCGGGGCGGTTGAGCGCGACGTTGACGTACATCGGCATCGGATACGCCGCTTTGCCCGCCGCGGTCAGGTCGTTCGCGAACCGCGCATAATGCCACGCGGTGAACACCTCCGCGGAAGCGTCGCCGGGGCCGAACAGATCCTCCCACGTGCCCGCCGTCTTCGCGCCGCGCGCCACCCACATCCGCTGCATCTCGGGCACCAGGTCGGCCTTGTGCGCGGTGAGGTACGACACCAGTTCGGCGGGCACCGGCTGGCGGAACGCCGCCGTCGCCGCGGGGCTGTAGTCGCGCGCGACCGGCAGCATGCCGATCTCGTTCTCCACCTGCATCATCACGACGGTGTTCTGCGCGTCGTCGATGGCCTTGATGTGCGCCATCAGCGCCGCATAGGCGCGCTGGTCCGCCTTCAGCGTGTCCCCGCCGAAGGTCGACAGGATCTCCACCGATTGCCCGTTCGGCGTCTGCGCGCGCGGGAACCGCGCCTGGTCCCGTTTCACCCACGCCGGCACATAGGTCGACATCGAGTTCTTCCACGCGCCGAACCACAGGATCACGATCTTCAGATCGTTCGCCCGCGCCGCCCGGATCATGCTGTCGACCGACGACCAGTCGAATCGCCCCTCCTCGGGTTCGATCAGTTCCCACGCCACCGGCGCCAGCACCGTGTTCAGGTGCATCGCGCGCAGCTTCGCCCAGTGCGGGGCCATGTAGGTCGCGCTCGACGCAGCCGAGTTGCTCAGCTCGCCCGCGATCAGCAGCATCGGCCTGCCGTTGACGATCAGCTGCGTCGCGTCGCCCTGCCGGCGCAACGACGGCGCATCGGCAAGCGCGGCGCTGGCGGTTCCCAGAAGCGCCATGGCGGCGATGGTCTTGCGGATCATGAATTGCATCCTCGTTCGAAAGTCACGAAAATCGTCGCCTTGAGACCCCGTTCGCGCTCCGCCTGTCGAAGCGCCATACGGTCCGCACAGGCGGGGGGATCGGCGGCCACGAGAGGCATCGACGTCACCGGCACGTCGCCAGCGCCGCGCGAGCGCCGCCTTGCTCCAGCACCGTCAGATGCCGCGTCAGCACCGCGGCAAACCCCGTATCCGCCGCCAGCGCGGGCGGCACGATCGCCGCGATCGCCAGCATCGCCGTAACCGTGTCCGCCGGGTCGTCGCGAACGGCCGCCGCGGTCACCGCCGCCAGCGGATCGTCGACCGCGAACGTCGCGCCCGCATCGTCGCGCCCGCCCTGCCACCGGATCCACGCCGCCACCGCCAGCGCCAGCGCCTCGACCTCCAGCCCCTTCGCGCGGCGCTCCGCGATCGGTGCGAGCAGTCGCTGCGGCAGCTTCTGGGACCCGTCCATCGCGATCTGCCGCGTCCGGTGCTGGAGCGCGGAGTTCGCGAACCGCGCCATCAACTCCTCGCGATACGCCGGCACGTCGAGCCCAGCGGGCGGATCGAGCGTCGCCGCCGCCTCGTCCCACAGCGCCGCGACGAACGCGCGCCCCTCGGGCAGCGCGACGACGTCGTGCACGAAGTCCAGTCCCGCCAGTCCGCCCAGATACGCGATCCCCGAATGCGCGCCGTTCAGCAGCCGCAGCTTGGCGTCCTCCCATGGCGCGACCGCGTCGGTCAGCTGTACGCCCAGCCTCGCGAAGTCCGGCCGCGCACCCGCGAACGAATCCTCGATCACCCATTGCAGGAACGGCTCGGCCTTCACCATCGCCCGGTCCTCGACGCCCAGCCGCGCGGCCAGCGCCGCGATGTCCGCGTCGGTCGTCGCCGGCACGATCCGGTCGACCATCGTCTGCGGAAAAGCACAGGCTTCGGCGATCCAGTCGCGCAATCCCGCGTCGTGCGCACCCGCCATCGCCAGCACCGACGCACGCAGCAATGCACCATTGTGCGGCAGATTGTCGCACGAGATCACGCTCAGCCCGCCAAGCCCCGCCGCGCGGCGCTTCGCCAGCCCCGCCGCGAGGAACCCCGGCGCGGTCCGCGGGGCCTCCAGCGACGCCAGATCCGCCGTCACGTCGGCATCGTCGCCGTGAAGCCGTCCGGTGGCGCGGTCGAGCTTGTAGCCCTTCTCGGTGATCGTCAGCGTCACCAGATGCGCGTCCGGCGACGCGATCGCGTCCACCACCGCCGCCGGGTCCTCGGGCGCGACCAGCACGCGCTGGACCGCGCCGATCACCTGCAAGCGCTCCTCCGCGCCCTCGCGCACGACGAGTGTGTACAATCCGTCCTGCGGCGCCATCTGGTCGCGCACGCCCGCCGATCGCAGCGACACGCCGGTGATGCCCCAGCGCAGGTCCCCCGCCGCCAGCGCCGCCTCGAACACCGCTGCCTGATGCGCCCGATGGAACGCGCCGATCCCCAGATGGACCACGCCACCCGTCACCTGCGCACGGTCGTAATCCGGCCGCGCCACCTCGACAGGCAGCGTCGCGAGCGTGGCGTCCGACAGCCTCCCCATCGCGTTCACAGCTTGTACGCCGCCTTGACGAGGCCATAGGTCAGCGCGTGCGCCACCTCGTGCGCCTCGTCCTCTTCCATCCGGTGTTCCGCGACCAGCCGGGCGAGGAAGCCGCAGTCCATCCGCCGCGCGACGTCGTGCCGCGCCGGGATCGACAGGAACGCCCGCGTGTCGTCGTTGAACCCGACGGTGTTGTAGAACCCGCCCGTCTCGGTCGCCGCCTCGCGGAACCGGCGCATCCCTTCCGGGCTGTCGTGGAACCACCAGGGCGGGCCCAGCCGCAGCACCGGATAATGCCCCGCCAGCGGCGCCAGCTCGCGGCTGTAGACATCCTCGTCGAGCGTGAAGAGGATCAGCGTCAGCCGGGTGTCGTTCCCATACCGGTCGAGCAGCGGCTTGAGCGCGCGGACATATTCGGTCTGCGTCGGGATGTCGGCGCCCTTGTCGTTGCCGAAGCGCGCCTTCACCTGCGCGTTGTGCCCGCGGCTCGCGCCCGGATGCAGCTGCATCACCATGCCGTCGTCGATGCTCATCCGCGCCATCTCGGTCAGCATCTGCGCGCGGAACAGCTCCGCGTCCGCCGCGCCGGGTTGCCCCAGTACACGCGCATACAGCGCCTCCGCATCGGCGGGCGCCAGGTCCGCGGTCGCCGCGGTCGGATGGCCGTGATCGGTCGAGGTCGCGCCCGCCGCGCGGAACCGCGCGCGGTGGAACACATGCGCGCGCAGATAGCCCGCGAAGGTCGACACGTCCTCCCCCGCACTCGCCCCGAACGCACGGACATTGTCCGCGAACCCCGGCGTGTCGGGATCGACGACCGGATCGGGGCGATAGGCGGTGACGACGCGCCCGCCCCACCCACTCTCGCGGATCGCCTTGTGGTGGACCAGCGGGTCGAGCGGGCTCTCCGTGGTCGCGATCAGTTCGATCCCGAACCGCTCGAACAGCGCACGCGGGCGGAACGCGTCGGTCTTCAGCGCCGCGTCGATCGTGTCGTAATAATGATCCGCCGTCGCGCTCTCCAGCCGAACGTCCAGCTTGAACGCCTTCTCGAACACCCAGTCGAGCCACATCCGCGACGGCGTGCCGCGGAACAGGTGATAGTTGTCCGCGAACGTCCGCCAGATCTTGCGCGGATCCTGCTCTACCGGCGCGCCGTCGATCGTCGGCACGCCCAGCGTCTCGAGCGGCACGCCCTGCGAATAGAGCATGCGGAACACGTAATGGTCGGGGACGATCAGCAGGTTCGCCGGGTCGCTGAACGGCTGGTCGTACGCGAACCACGCCGGATCGGTGTGCCCGTGCGGGCTGACGATCGGTAGATCGCGGATCTCGAAATACAGCGCGCGCGCGATGTCGCGGGTGCGGTGGTCTGCCGGCAACAGGCGGTCGGCGTGGAGGCGAAGCGGCTTGCTCATGGCGTGGTCTGTATCCGGACTTGCGCATAGCGCGGATTGATGAGGTGGGTGACGAGGAGTGCGATCAGATACGCGAGCCCGCACGCGATGAAGAAGGGGCGATAGCTGCCCACGGTATCGAGCAGCCAGCCGAGCGACTTGGACGCGATGAAGCCCCCCGCCGCGCCCGCGAACCCGCCCAGCCCGATCAGCGTCCCCTGCGCATAGCGCGGGAACAGGTCGCCGGGCAGCGCGAACAGGTTGGTCGAGAATCCCTGGTGCGCCGCACAGGCCAGCCCGATGAACAGCACCGCGATCCAGATGTTCGCCGCATTCGCCGCGAACATGACGGGCAGCGCGAACACGGCGCACGCGAACATCGCCCGCTTGCGCGCCGCACCCGGCGCCACGCCCCGCTTCAGCAGCTTCGACGAATACCACCCGCCCGCGATCGCGCCGAAATCCGCGAGGATATAGATCGCGACCAGCGGCGGACCGAAGCTCTTGAGGTCATAGCCATATTGCTTGCTGAAGAAGTCCGGCAGCCAGAACAGGAACGTCCACCACACCGGATCGATCAGGAACCGCCCCGCCATGTACGCCCAGGTCTGCCGGTGTCGCAGCACCTTCGCGAAACCCGCGCGGCCGCTGTCGTCCGCTGGCTCCGCCTCGATATAGGCGCGCTCCTCCACCGTCACCTTCGGGTGATCCGCTGGCGCGCGGTAGACACGGAACCACACCACCAGCCAGACGAGGTTGAGCAGCCCCGTCGCGATGAACGCCCAGCGCCAGTCGAGCAGCATCGTCGCCACAAGGAACGACACCAGCACCGGCGTCACGATCGCGCCGACGTTCGCGCCCGCGTTGAAGATCCCGATCGCCAGCGCGCGCTCGGTCTTGGGAAACCACTGCGACACCGCCGCCAGCGCAGACGGATAGGTCCCCGCCTCGCCCAGTGCGAGCGGGATGCGCGCGATCACGAACCCGCTCGTCGTCGTCGCGAACACCTGCGCGAAATGCCCGACGGTCCACGTCCCCATCGCGAGCAGGTATCCCTTGCGCGCGCCGATCCGGTCGATCAGCCACCCGAACGCAAGGAACCCGAAACCGTAGAAGACCTGGAAATACCCCGCGATATCCCCGTAACCGGTATTGCTCCATCCATAGAGCGCGGTCAGCTGCGGCTTGAGCACGCCCAGCACCAGCCGGTCGATGTACGACAGCACCACCGCCGCGAACAGCAGCCCGCAGATCACCCACCGGACGCGGCCGCGCGGCTTGGCCACCGCGACCGCGGCGGCGGCCGGAGCCTCGGCGGCTGCCGTCGTGAAGAGGCTCACCGGCTCACCCCTACCAGCTCACCAACGTACCGTCTTCCAGCCGGTTGACCGGCAGGAACGCCCGCTTGTAATCATATCCGGCGGCCAGATCCTCGTCGATCTCCACCCCCAGCCCCGGCGCGTCGCCCGGGTGCATCATCCCGTCCTCGAACCGATAGGCATGCGGGAACACCGCGTCGGTCTCGTCGGTGTGCGGCATATGCTCCTGCACCCCGAAATTGGGCACCGACAGGCCGAAGTGCAGCGCCGCCGCCATCGCCACCGGCGACAGGTCGGTCGCGCCATGGCAGCCGGTGCGGATCTGATACAGGTCCGCCAGCGCGGCGACACGGCGCAGGTGCGTGATCCCGCCCGCATGCACCACGGTCGCGCGGATATAGTCGATCAACTGGTTCTGGATCAGGTCCTTGCAGTCCCAGATCGAGTTGAACACCTCGCCCACCGCGATCGGTGTCGTGGTGTGCTGGCGGATCAGCCGGAACGCCTCCTGGTTTTCCGCCGGGGTCGGGTCCTCGATCCAGAAGAGATTGTACGGCTCGAGCGACTTGCCCAGCCGCCCCGCCTCGATCGGCGTCAGCCGGTGGTGGACGTCGTGGAGCAGGTGGACGTCCCACCCCAGCGCCTCGCGCGCCGCCTTGAACAGCTCGGGCACGACGCGCAGGTACTTCTCGGTCGACCACACCGCCTCGGTCGGCAGGTCGCCGTCCGCGGGTTCGTAGCGCGCGCCATGCTTGGCGACGCCGTAAGTGCTGGCCAGCCCCGGCACGCCGCATTGCAGCCGGATCGCCTTGTAGCCCTTGCGCTGTTCCGCCAGCGCGACCTCGATCGTGTCCTCGATCGTCGTGCCGTTGGCGTGGCAATAGACCATGCACGCCTCCCGGCTCGCCCCGCCCAGCAGCTGGTAGACCGGCAGCCCCGCGATCTTCCCCTTGATATCCCACAGCGCCATGTCGACCGCGGCGATCGCGGTCATCGTCACCGGCCCGCGCCGCCAGTACGCGCCCTTGTAGAGATACTGCCAGATATCTTCGATCCGGTGCGCGTCGCGCCCGATCAGGCACGGCACGACATGGTCCGCCAGATAGCTCGCCACCGAAAGCTCGCGCCCGTTGAGCGTCGCGTCGCCGACGCCGGTCGTGCCCCCCGAACTCCCATCGTCGCAGGTGATCTTGAGCGTGACGAAATTGCGCCCCGGCGACGTGATGATGACGCGCGCATCGACGATCTTCGGCATGATGACCTCAGGCGATTTCGAGAGTGACGGTCTTCAGGTCGCGGCTGTTGGCGCCTGCCATGATGTCGAACTGGCCGGGCTCGACCACTTCCTCCATCTCGAGGTTCCACAGCGCGAACGCGTCCGGCCCCAGCTCGAACGTCACGGTCCGGCGCTCGCCTGCCGCCAGCGTCACCCGCTCGAAGCCTTTCAGCGCCTTGATCGGCTGCGTCACCGACGCGACCTTGTCGTGGACATAGAGCTGGACGACCTCGTCCCCCGCCCGGTCGCCGACATTGGCGACATCGACCGAGACGGTCACGCGCCCCGCCACCCCGATCTTCGGCGCCGACAGCTGCGGCGCACCGACCTCGAACTTCGTGTAGCTGAGCCCGAACCCGAACGGGAACAGCGGGTCGGTGGTATCGAACAGATAGCCGCGCCGTGCCGAGGGCTTGGCGTCGTAGAACACCGGCAGCTGCCCGACATGCCGCGCCACCGTCACCGGCAGCTTGCCGCCCGGATTGACGTCGCCGAACAGCGCCTCCGCGATCGCGGTGCCGCCCTCCTGCCCCGCATACCAGCATTCCAGCATTGCATTAGCGCCCGCCGCCACGGTCGGCCACGACGGCGGCCGCCCGTTGATCGCGACCACCACGACCGGCTTGCCCGTCGCCTTCATCGCTTCAAACAGAGCATTCTGCTCGCCCAGCAGGTCCAGCGTCGTGCGGTCGCCCAGATGCCCCTTCGCATAGCCCTCGCGGCTGGTCTGCTCGGTATCGCCGATCGCCAGCAGGATCACGTCCGCGGTCTTCGCGACCTCGACCGCCTCGGCGATCAGCGCGCGGTTCTTCGCCGGGTCCGCCAGCAGCACCTCGTTCGCGGAGCGGTCCTCGCTTTGCGTGATGAACACGCCCTGTGCATGGACCACCGCCGCCTTGCCCTTCAACCGCGCGGTCACGCCTTCCAGCAGCGACACCGTCGTCTTCGGGATCGAGGAATAGCCGCCCAGCCGCGCCACCGCCGCGTTCGGCCCGATCACCGCCACCCGCCGGTGCGCGCCCGCCGACAAGGGCAGCGTCCCGTCGTTGGTCAGCAGCGTCACGCCTCTGCGCGCCGCCTCCAGCGCCAGCGCGCGCGCCTCCGCGTTCGCGGTCAGCTTCGCCGCCGCGCGCACATCGACCGGCCCCGCCTCGAACAGCCCCGCGCGAAACTTCATCGTCAGCATCCGCGCGCACGCGGCATCGACGTCTGCCAGCGCCACCGTGCCCGCGCGGACCTGGTCCGCCAGCGATCGATACGCCTTCCCGTCGGGCAGGTCGCTATCGACGCCCGCGCGCAGCGCCAGCCGCGCCGCGCCGTCCAGATCGGGCGCGACATGGTGCAGCGTCGCCAGCTCCTGGATCGCGGCATAGTCGCTCACGATCGCGCCGTCGAAATGCCATTCGCCGCGCAGCACGTCGTGGAGCAGCCAGCGGTTCGCGTGGCTCGGCACGCCGTCGATCTCGTTGTACGACGGCATCACCGCGCCGATCCCGGTCTTCGCCACCACCTTGCGGAACGGCGGGAAGAAGCGTTCGCGCAGCTCGCGCTCCGCGATCGGCGCGGGCGCGACATTCTCGCCGCTCTCGGGCTGGCCGTGCCCGGTCATGTGCTTCAGCGTCGCGAAGACCTTGCCCGGCGCCAGCGCCTTGCCCGGCCCCTGCAGCCCCAGCACGGAGGCGACCCCCATCTCGCCGCACAGATACGCGTCCTCGCCGAACGTCTCCTCGATCCGCCCCCAGCGCGGATCGCGCGCGATGTCGACCACGGGGCTCAGCGCCAGCACGGTGCCGTGCGCGCGCACCTCGCGCGCGATCACCGACTGCACGCGCTCGACCAGCCCGCGGTCGAAGCTGCCCGCCATCGCGATCGCCTGCGGAAAGCTCGTCGCCTCGGGCGCCATGTAGCCGTGGAGCGATTCCTCGTGGAACAGCACCGGTATCCCCAGCCGCGTGGTCCGCGCCCAGCCCTGCGCCGCGTTGACGAACGCGATCGTGTCCGCGGGCGCGCGCCACCGCCCGGTCACGTCGGCGCCGGTATTGTTCGCGGTCGCCGCCCCGCCGCGATCGGACGGGCGCGCGATCTGGCCGATGCCGTTGGGATAGGCACCGCTCGCCTTGGCGGGGTCGAACCGCCGCTCGGCGTCCATCACGTCCTTCTTGCTCGTCGACAGCGTGATGAGCTGCGCCACCTTTTCGTCCAGGGTCATGCGCGCCATCAGGTCGCGCACGCGCAGGTCGACGGGCGCGCGCGAATCCTTGTAGACCGGGGTCGCCGCCGCGGCGCGCGCAGTGACGGGCAGGAAGGCGAGCATGGAGGCCGATCCGCCCCAGCGCAGCAGGTCGCGACGCGTCGTCGTCCCGACTTTTCCTCTAGCGTTGGCCATGATCGCGCCTCTCCCGTGCAAATCCGCAACCGGACGCGACATTGCTGTTGATGTCGTCGCCGTGATACCGCTAACATGCACGGCACCGCAGCGGCTTGTCAATGCCGCGCGGCCAGCGCGACACGCCGCGCCCCGGGAGAGAATGATGAAAGTGACTACGCGTCTGCTGCTGGCCTGCACCACCCTCGCGGTTACCTGCGCCGCTCCCGCCTTCGCCGAGGACGGCTACGACCTATGGCTCCGCCCCGCCGCACCGCGCGCCGCCGCGCCCGAGGTTATCGTACGCGGCGCCTCCCCCACGCTCGCGATCGCCGCCGCCGAACTCCGCCGCGACCTGTCGGGCACCACGCTCCCGATCGTCCTCGCCACCGCGCGGGACGCCGGCGTCGCGGTCCCCACCGCCGCGCTCGGCGACGAAGGCTATGCGATCCGCACCGTCACGCTCGACGGCCGCCGCACCGTGCTCGTCAGCGCCAACACCGATCGCGGCGTCCTCTACGGCGCGTTCGCGCTGATCCGACACGTCGACACCGGCGGCACGCTCGACCGCACCGATCTCACCTCCGCGCCCAAGGTGCGCTTGCGCGTCCTCAACCACTGGGACAATCTCGATGGCGTCGTCGAGCGCGGCTATGCCGGCGCGTCGCTGTGGGACTGGTGGACGCTCCCCGACGTGAAGGACCCGCGCTACGCGGACTACGCGCGCGCCAATGCCTCGATCGGCATCAACGGAACCGTCCTCAATAACGTCAACGCCAAGGCCGATAGCCTGACGCCGCGCTACATCGCCAAGGCGGCTGCGCTCGCCGACGTGTTCCGCCCCTACGGCATCAAGGTCTATCTCTCCGCGCGCTTCTCCGCCCCGATCGAGATCGGCGGATTGAAGACCGCCGATCCGCTCGACCCCGAGGTCGCGGCCTGGTGGAAGGCGAAGGCCGACGAGATCTACCGTGCGATCCCCGATTTCGGCGGCTTCCTCGTCAAGGCCAACAGCGAGGGCCAGCCCGGCCCCCGCGACTACCACCGCACCCACGCCGATGGCGCCAACATGCTCGCCGCCGCGGTCAGGCCGCATGGCGGCATCGTGATGTGGCGCGCCTTCGTCTATGCGGACACCGATCCCGACGATCGCGCGAAACAGGCCTATAGCGAGTTCAAGCCGCTCGACGGCACGTTCGCGGACAACGTCATCGTCCAGGTCAAGAACGGCGCGATCGACTTCCAGCCGCGCGAGCCCTTCCACCCCCTGTTCGGCGCGATGCCCAAGACCCCGCTGATGATCGAGTTCCAGATCACCAAGGAATATCTCGGCTTCGCGACCCACCTCGCCTATCTCGGCACGCTCTTCGCCGAGACGCTCGATGCCGACACGTTCGCAAAGGGCAAGGGCTCAACCGTCGCGAAGGTCGTCGACGGCTCGCTCGAGGGCCACCGCCTCACCGGCATCGCGGGCGTCGCCAATATCGGCCGCGACCGCGACTGGGCGGGCTCGCCGTTCAACCAGGCCAACTGGTACGCGTTCGGCCGCCTCGCCTGGGATCCCGAGGCCGACCCGCAGGCGATCGCGCGCGAATGGGCCGCGCAGACCTTCGGCGCGGACCCCGCGATCGTCGACCCCGTCGTGCGGATGATGATGGGCTCGCGCGAAGCGGTGGTCGATTACATGACCCCGCTCGGCCTGGCGCACGTCATGGCGACCGGCCACCATTATGGCCCCGGCCCGTGGGTCGCGGACCTCAAGCGCCCCGAATGGAACCCGGTCTATTATCACCGCGCCGACAAGGCCGGCATCGGCTTCGACCGCACCAGGACCGGCAGCAACGCCATCGCGCAATACGCCCCACCCGTCGCGCGCACGTTCGCCGACCCGAAGCGCATCCCCGAACGCGATCTCCTCTGGTTCCAGCACGTCGCGTGGGACCGCAAGATGGCCTCGGGCCGCACGCTCTGGGCCGAGATGGTCCATGATTACGACGCGGGCGTCGCCTATGTCGCGGGCATGCGCGCGACCTGGGACGCGCTCAAGCCGCGCATCGATGCCGAACGCTGGACGAAGACCGCCGAAATGCTCGCCGTGCAGGAACGCGAGGCCCGCTGGTGGCGTGACGCCAGCCTCGCCTACTGGATGTCGGTCAACGGCCTGCCTCTGCCCGTCGGCGCCGCCGCGCCCGAGCACGACCTCGCCTGGTACAAGGCGCAGCGCTTCCCGTACGCGCCCGGCAACCCGCAATAGACCGATTACGCCTTGCCCCCACCTGACCTGTCATCCCGGCCTCCGCCGGGATGACGCGGTAGCGCCGATCGACATTCCGCCTTTTGCCGTTCGTCTCGAGTAGCCGTCGAGCGAAGTCGCGACGGCGTATCGAGCGGCGATGCCCGGCGGCCAAGTCTCTCGATACGGGCTCTCGACTTCGCTCGATCCCTACGCGAGACGAACGGGCAAGGGTAAAGCAGGTCGCTTTTGCTAAATGTCGATCGGCCCTGAGCGGTCAGCACCCCCGCCCTCCGGCCCACCGGATCGCCCCGTCGATCAGCCCAAGATGCAACGGCTCCGCATAACTCTCCGCCCGATGCCCCAGCGCGGAGAAGATCGCGCGCCCCTTGCCGACGCAGCGCGTCCACACGATCGGATGCACCGCCCCCATCCGCTGCTCCGCCGCCGGGCGGTACGTCGCCTCGTCGAGCGTCGCGAGGATGCGCGTCCCCGCCCCCGCCGGCACCTGGTCGAACGCATACCACTCCTCGACCCGCGACCACGCTTCGGGCAGTCCGCGCATCGCGGGGTGCGTGCGGTCGACCACCCGGATCGTCCCCTGCTGAAACTGCTCGGGCTTCGACGTGTGCCCGATGAACGTCACGCCCAGCAGCGCATCGCGATACCAGTTCCAGTCGTAATGATGGTCGCCCCCCGATCCATGGAGAAGGACGACCCCGCCCCCGCGCTCGATCCAGTCGCGGAACGCGGCGCGCTGGTCGGGCGCGAACACGTCGCCGCTGATGCTGTTGAGCACCACCACGCGGAATCGCGCCAGGTCGCGCGGGTTCATCACCGCGGCATTCTCGGTCGCGAACGCGTCGCGCCCCTGCGCGCGAACGATACGCTGCAACGCCGCGGTCGCCGCCGCGATCTGCGGCGAATCGCGATAGCCGTTGGTCTTCGACAGGATGAGCACCGCGCCGCGGCGCAGCCTCGGCAGCGTCGGCGCGACCCGGTCGATCACCGGCACGGGCCAGTAGAGCGGATTCTTCACATAAGGCGCGGGCGCCGGGGGCGGCTGCTGGGCCGGCGCGGACGCGGCCATCGCGAGTGCCGTCATCGCCATCATCAGCCGCATCGTCGCTCTCCCACCCTTGCCGTCGCCTGCGCGAGCGTTACCATCGCATAACACAGGGAAGGACCATCATGAAGGAACCCCGCGCTTCGCGCCGTCAGCGCAATGCGCCCACGATCAGCGACGTCGCGACGAAGGCGGGCGTCTCGCCGATGACGGTCTCGCGCGTCATCAACGGCGAAGGCAATGTCCGCGAGGAGACGCGCGATCTCGTCCGCGCGGCGATCGCCGCGCTCAACTACGCGCCCAGCGCCGCCGCGCGCGCGCTGGCGGGCGGCGAGGAGATCCGCATCGGCCTGCTCCACTCGAACCCCAGCTTCGCCTATCTCAGCGAGTTCCTCGTCGGCAGCCTCGACCAGGCCAGCCGCAGCAACGTCCAGCTGATCGTCGAGAAGTGCGACGATGCGGGTGTCGACGAAAGCGCGATCGAGCATCTGATCCGCGGCCGGATCGATGGCGTCGTCCTGCCGCCGCCGCTGTCCGATTCGCCCGCGATCCTCGCCGCGCTGGAAAAGCGCGGGATCCTGACCGTCGCGGTCGCGACCGGGCGCGCGCCGGACTGGGCGCTCGCGGTCAGCATCGACGATCGCCGCGCCGCCTACGACATGACGCGCCACCTGGGCGCACTGGGCCATCGCCGGATCGGCTTCATCACCGGCAACCCCAACCAGACCGCCAGCGCAGAACGCCTCGACGGCTATCGCGCCGCGCTCGCCGACCTGAAGCTGCCCGACGTCGCCGAACTGGTGGTGGAGGGGCTGTTCACCTACCGCTCGGGCCTCGACGCGGCGGACCAGCTGCTCGATCTCGACGAGCCGCCCACGGCGATCTTCGCGTCGAACGACGACATGGCCGCCGCCACCGTCGCGATCGCGCACCGCCGCGGGCTCGACGTGCCGGGGGACATCACCGTCTGCGGGTTCGACGATACCGCGCTCGCGACGACGATCTGGCCCGAGCTGACGACGATCCGCCAGCCCGTCACCGACATGTCGCGCACCGCGGTCGACCTGCTCGTCCGCGCGATCCGCGCCCGCAAGGCCGGGCGTACCGATGCGCCGCCGATCGTCCAGCACATGATCGCCGACTATACCCTGATCCGCCGCCAGTCCGACGCCGCCCCCCGGCAACGCCCGACCGCGCGGCGGGACCGGGTACAACGCTGAAACGTCCCTCCCGTACGCGGGAGGGAAGAGCGTCTCACCCCTCCATATCCTCCAGCTCGCGACCGCGCGTCTCGTTGACCATCGCCTTCACGAAGAAGAACGAGATCGCCGCGAACACCGCATAGCCGGTATAGGTGATCGCAAGCCCCGGCGACACGACGAGCGCGGGGAAGCTCACCGAGATCGCCGCGTTCGCGATCCACTGCGCGAACCCCGACACCGCCAGCCCCGATCCGCGGATCTGGTTGGGGAACATCTCGCCGAGCATCACCCACATCACGGGGCCCCAGCTCATGTTGAAGAAGATGACATACAGGTTCGCCGCGACCAGCGCGACGATCCCGTTGCTGCCCGGCAGCGAGACCGCGCCCGCCGCATCGGTCACCGCGGTGGAGAACGCATAGGCGACCACCGCCAGCGTCACCGCCATCCCCGCCGATCCGATCAGCAGCAGCGGCTTGCGCCCGATGCGGTCGACCAGCGCGATCGCGCCCAGGCACGCGCCGATCGACAGCACGCCCGACAGGATGTTGGTCTGGAGCGCATAATCCTCGGAGAAGCCCACCGCCTCCCACAAGGTCGCGCCGTAATAGAACACCACGTTGATCCCGACGAGCTGCTGGAAGATCGCCAGGCCGATACCCGCCCACAGGATCGGGCGGATCTTGCCGGTGGTCTTGTCGATCAGGTCGGACAGCTTGGGCTTGTGGTGGTCGGCGGCCAGGCTCGCGCGGATCTCCGCGACCTTGCGGTCCGCCTCGTTCGATCCGAACAGCCGCGTCAGCACCGCGCGCGCGCGCTCGTCATGTCCCTTCACCACCAGGTAGCGCGGGCTCTCCGGGATGAAGAGCAGCGCGACGAGGTAGATCGCCGCGGGGATCGCCTGCAGCCAGAACATCCAGCGCCACGCCGGATAGCCCATCCAGAACTCCGCGGTCGATCCGCCGGCATAGCGCGCCAGCGCGAAATTCGCGACGAATGCGCCGGTCAGCCCGGTGATGATCATCACCTGCTGCACGCTCGACAGCCGCCCGCGGATGTTCGCGGGCGTCACCTCGGAGATATAGACCGGGGACGTCACGCTCGCCGCGCCGACGCCCAGTCCGCCGATGATGCGCGCGAAGATGAACACGATCGACGAATCCGCCGCGCCCGCCAGCAGCGCGCTGAACAGGAACAGCGCCGCCGCCAGCAGCATCACGCCGCGCCGCCCCATCGCGTCGGCCAGCCGCCCCGCACCGAACGCACCGATCGCCGAGCCGACGAGGATGGCACCCACGTTGACGCCGATCCCCAGCTTGCCCAGGTCGAACGCCGCCTCCAGCCCCTTCTGGGTGCCGTTGATGACCCCCGAATCATAGCCGAACATGAAGCCGCCGATCGTCGCCACCGCGACGATCGCAGCGATGAACTTCATGTTGACGGTCTGGTCGCCGCCCTCCGCTCGTGTCGCCATCCTCGATCCTTCCCTCACCCGATTTTTTCTATCTCAAACCTTTGCGGGCACCACCGGCACGCCGGCCACGCCCGCGTCGAACGCGAACAGGTTCCCCGCCAGGGGTTGCGCCACCAGCGCCGCCGCGTCGAGCCCCTTGCGCGCGGTCGTCGCATAGGCGGTGCGCAGATCCGCGCCGCCGAACGCGATCTTCGTCACGTTGGCGACGGGAAACGCCACCGTCCGCATCAGCACGCCCGCCGGATCATAGCGCCGCACGCCCCAGCCGCCATAGAGCGACACCCATACGCAGCCCTCGGCATCGACGACCGATCCGTCGGGATAGCCCGCGCCGTCCTCGATCGTCACGAACCGCGTCGGCGCGCCCAGCGTCCCGTCCGCGCCGATGTCCGCGCGCCACAGCGTCCGCCCCAGCGTGTCGGTGTGATACAGCGTCCGCCCGTCGCCGGTGATCGCAGGACCGTTGGTGATGACCACCGGCGGCAGGCCGCTGTCCGCGCAATGTCCGTCCGCCAGCCGGTACAGCCGCCCGGTCGCGGCCTTTTCGCCATCGTCCATGCTCCCGAACCAGACGCGCCCCGCGGCGTCGGTCGCGGCGTCGTTCAGCCGGTTGCCGGGCAGTGCGCGCTCGGGATCGTGGAGCAGCCCGAACGTCCCGCTGACCGGATCGAACCGGTGCAGCCCCGTCTTCAGCCCGGCGACCATCCGCCCGTCGGCCGACGGCAGCACCCACCCGACCTGCTCGGGGGCATCCCAGTGGTCGAGCGCGCGCGTCGCGGGGCGAAACCGATAGATCCGCTTCCTCTTGATATCGACGAACCACAGCGCCTGCTGCGCGCCGACCCACACCGGCCCCTCGCCCAGCATCGCGCCGACCGAAACGACCGATCGCACCGCGTCCGCCATCTCAGCGCCAGCCCGCATCGACGAAATAATCATGCCCCGTGCACATCCGCGCATCGTCGGACGCGAGGAACATCGCCAGCGCGGCGACGTCGACCGGCTGGATCCGCCCGTCGAGGCATTGCGCGGAGACGATCTCCGCCTCGCCCTCGGGGGTGTACCATTTCTCCTGCCGCGGGGTCTGAACGTTGCCCGGCACGATCGTCGTCACGCGGATGTTGTCGCGGCCCAGGTCGCGCGCCATGCTGCGCGTCATACCCTCGATCGCGGCCTTCGCGGTCTGGTACAGGATCAGGTCGGGCAGCCCCAGATGCCAGCTGATCGATCCGAAGTTGATGATCGCGCCGCCCCCGGCCTTGCGCATCCCCGGGATCACCGCCTGCGCGGCGAAGAACAGGTGGCGCAGGTTCGTCGCCATCCGGTCGTCCCAATAGGCGGGCGTGACCTCCGCGATCGTGTGCCGGTCGTCGTTGGCGGCGTTGTTGATGAGCACGTCGATCCCGCCCAAGTCCTCGACGAACCCCGCGATCGCGCCCGCCAGCGCATCGAGATCGCGCAGGTCGCACGCACGGAATGCCGGCGCGGGATCGAGCCGTGCCGCCAGCGCCGCACCCGCCGTCGCATCGAGATCGACGAACGCCACACGCGCGCCCTGCGCGACGAACGCCTCGACCATCCCCGCGCCGATCCCGCTCGCACCGCCGGTCACCAGCACGCGCTTGCCCGCAAGGCTCGGATAGATCGCCCCCTGAGAGGCTCCCTTCACCGCGGTCATGTCGGTCACTTTGCGCCCCCGAGCAGGCCGCGCTGCGCCAGATTGGCCATGAACGCGCCGATCCCGACCGTCCACGGCGCCGCGTCCCTCGACGTCACCACCGGGTTGACCAGTTGGCCTAGCCGCGCACTCGCGATCGTCACCGTGTCGCCCACCTTGTGCGTGAAGCCGCGCCCCACCTCGTCGCGATCCTGTACCGGCGCGAACAGCGTCCCCAGGAACAGCACGAATCCGTCCGGGTACTGATGCTCGCTCAGCGTCTGCCTGACCAGGTCGAGCGGATCGCGGCTGATCTCGCGCATGGTGCTCGCACCTTCCAGCACATAGCCGTCCGCACCCTCGACGCGCAGCGACACGTCGGCGCCCCGGACGTCGTCGATCGTGAAGCCCTCGTCGAACAGCCGCACGAGAGGCCCCAGCGAGCACGACGCGTTGTTGTCCTTCGCCTTGCCGAGCAGCAGCGCCGAGCGACCCTCGAAATCGCGCAGGTTCACGTCGTTGCCCAGCGTCGCGCCGACCGCGTTGCCCTCCGCATTCACCAGCAGCGCGATCTCGGGCTCCGGGTTGTTCCACGTCGAGTCGGATCGCACGCCGATCTCCGCGCCCGCGCCCACCGTCGCCAATACCGGCGCCTTGGTGAACACCTCTGCATCGGGGCCGATCGCGACCTCCAGATACTGCGACCACAGCCCGTCCTCGATCAACGCCGCCTTCAGCGCCGCCGCCTCGGGCGTACCCGGCACGATCGATCGGATCGATCCCCCCATCCGCGCCTCGAGCCCCTCACGAATCGCCGCTGCCGCGGACCAGTCCCCCCGCGCCCGCTCCTCGATCACCCGCTCCAGCGCGGAGACCGCGAAGGTCACCCCGCACGCCTTCACGCATTGCAGGTCGACCGGCGTCAGCAGGGTCACCGTCGCCGGATCGAACGCACCGAGCGAGCGCCCGCCCGCGCCGGAAAAGTCGCCTCGCGCCACAAGGTCCGCGACCGTCGGGGTCACCCGTGCCATGTCGTAAAGTTCGCCCGCGACGATCAGGATCGGGCTGGGACCCTCGTCGGTCATGATCCGGCCGACAAATCGCCCCGTCCGCCAATCGGCCGGCAGCATGGCCGCCCCGTCGTGCACCCCCGTCATCGCTCTCCCCTCGGTCGCAATTCGCCGCTGATAGCGCTACCAACACGGTCATGGCGATGCTGTCAAGCTCGGCGGGTCGCAATGGGGTGGCGCGCGCGCATCGCCGCGCTACATCGGTCGCCATGACCGACGACGCCCTCCCCGAAGCCATCCCCGCCGCCACGCTCGTCGTGCTGCGCGACAGCGAAGCCGGGCCACCCGAGCTTCTGCTGGTCGAGCGTGCGAAGGCCATGGTGTTCGCGGGCGGCGCGATGGTGTTCCCGGGTGGCCGGATCGACCCGGGCGACCATGTCCTCGCCGCGACGTTCCCCGGCGAACCGGACGAAACCGCCGCCCGGATTGGTGCGATCCGCGAGACGATCGAGGAAGCCGGCCTGCCCATCGGGGTAACGCCGCTCCCCGATTTCGCGACGCTGGCACGGCTGCGCGCCGCGCTCCACGCCGGAACTGCGTTCGGGGTGGCGCTCGCCGAGGCCAACCTCGCGCTCGATCTCGACGCGCTCGTCCCCTTCGCCCGCTGGCGCCCCGCGCACCGTCACATGCGGATCTTCGACACGCGCTTCTACCTCGCCCGCCTGCCCGTCGGCGCTCCCTGTGCCGAGGTCGACCAGACCGAGAATGTCCGTCTCGTCTGGGCCACCGCGCAACATGTGCTCGAAGAGGCCGATGCGGGCCGGATGCAGATCATTTTTCCCACCCGGCGCAACCTCGAACGCCTCGCGCAGTTCGGCAGCCATGACGAAGCGGCCGCGCACGCAGCGAGCATTCCGGTGACGACGATCACGCCGTGGCAGGAAATCCGCGACGGTGCGGCGCACCTGTGTATCCCCACGGACGTGGGCTACCCGGTCACCTCGGAGGTGCTGGCGAGCGCGATGCGCGGGTGAGGTGCCTGCGCCGCACGATCGCGTGGATCGCGGCGCTCGCGCTGGTCGCGGCGCTGGCACTCGTCGCCTTCGCGATGCTGCGCGGTCGCCCGCAGGATCTTCCCTGGACGCCGCTCGATCTCGGCCAGCCGATCGGCCTGTTTACCGGCCGCAAGCTGACCGCGCTCACCGAAGACTTCGCACAGTGCCGCGCGCTGATGGACCGCGCCGGCATCCGCTACACCGCGCTCGCCCCGGTCGAGGGGCCGGGGACCTGCGGCTATCCGGATGGCGTCCGCCTCACCCCCGGCGGCGCGCGCCGCGTCACGCTTGCGCCACGGGACGTCGGCATGGCCTGCCCCGTCGCCGCCGCGCTCGCGATGTGGGAATGGGATGTCCTCCAGCCCGCCGCGCAATCGCTCTACGGCGCACGTGTCGTGCAGATCGAGCATTTCGGCAGCTACAATTGCCGCCGCATGTACGGGCGCGACGGCGGCAGCTGGAGCGAGCACGCCACCGCCGACGCGCTCGACATTGCCGCCTTCCGTCTGTCCGGCGGCACTCGCATCAGCGTGGTGAACGACTGGGACGAGGGCAGCAAGAAGGCCGCGTTCCTCCGCAGGGCCCGGGACGGCGCCTGCCGCCTCTTCGCGACGACCCTGTCTCCCGACTATAACGCCGCCCACCGCGACCACTTCCACCTCGACCAGGCGAACCGCGGCCCGATGGGCTGGCGCGCCTGCCGCTGATCCCGGGCGAACCGTACCCCGGCGAAGCCTGTCCCGAGCGCCTGCCTTGGCAGGCAGTCGAAGGGGCCGAGGTCCAGTCCTGAACAAGATCGCGCGCGACAGCGCTCCTCAGTTCGGCAGCGCCGCCCCTTCCACCTTCTCGACCCAATAGGGATAGAAGCTCGGCTGCCGCGACGACCAGCCCGACGCCGTCGCCGCCGCCTCGCTGATCGACTGGAGCAACTTGCGCCGCAATTCCGGGTGCAGATGCGGCAAGGCCGCCGCCGCACAGAACGCCCCCGGCAGCCACGGCCGCACCGATGCGCCGATCAGCCGCTCGTACAGGAACCGGTAGGCGGAGAAGTGCGTCAGCCGCCCCTGCCCCAGGTCGAATGCGCTGACGGTGACCAGCGGCGCCAGGAACGGCTCGATCGCGTCGAGCCCACTGTCGTCGGGGACGATCGCGCGAATGTCCGCCAGCCGTGCATAGTGCCGCGCCTGCGCGCGGATGCTCGCCGCCTCGACGATATCGCGCGACCAGCGCTGCATCGCGTCGTCACGGTCCAGCCCGATGTCGAGACTGCGGCGGATATAGCGCTGCGTCGACGATGCGAACCCGGCGAATTCCTTCATCTCAGCAAGGGTCATCGCCCCTTCCGCCGGCTTCATCCTGGCACCCATGTCGTCACCCCACCGCAAGTGTTGGACCGCAAGCCCGATCATGCACCCAGGATGGTTAACGCCGCCCTTACCGTGCCGTCGTCCCGTATTCAGGAAACGACCATGAATGATTCCGCACCGCAACATCAGATGCGACGAACCGAGCGACCAAGTAACAAAAAGGCCGCAAAACTGCGGCCTTCCTGCAACATTTCGGGATCGACGCTCTACTTCGCCTTCGCACGCTCGGCTTCCGCCTCGGCATCGTACCCCGACGAGTCCGGCAGCTTGTGGTTGTGCACCGGCTGCGTCGACGACGGCGGGTCGGACGCGTCCATCGATTCGTCGAGCCCCGCGTCCAGCCGCGCGTCCGAATTTTCCGGATCCCGCGCAAGGCGCTTGGCAATCGACGCGTCGCCGCCCGCATCACCGGTCTTGCGCGCATCGTCGGCGGGCGCGACCGAGAGGCTGTCGAGCGCGCGGTCGTCGATCGGGGTGTCGTCGGACATGATCTCTCTCCAAGGATAGCGTGAATGCTCAACGGTTTCGTTGCCGCCCCGTTCCGACCCGGTCAGTCGATCCGGGTCACCGAGACGCGCTGTTCGATCAGGTCCGCGCGCCCGAACACCGTCATGAACGCGATATCGGTCGCGTCGCGCCCAACGCACACCCGCGCAATGTCCGCACACGACGCCATCCCCGTCGCGTCGACCAGATGCCAGCTCCCGTCGATCCATAACTCCGCCACCGCATGGAAATCGGCCGGCTCGACGCCCGGCGCATAGGCCGACACGCACCGCGCGGGAATCTCCGCCGCCCGCGCCAGCGCGACCAGCAGGTGCGCATAGTCGCGGCACACCCCCCACCGGCTCGCGAAGGTATCCAGCGCGGTCGTATCCCCCGTGCTCGCGGCCATATCGTAGACGAGGTTCTCGTGGACCCAGCGCACCAGTGCGGTCGCCAGCGCGCCGCCTTCCAGTCCCGCGAACTGCCGCCGCACGAACGGCTCGAACCGATCGCTCTGGCAATAGCGGCTGGGCAGCAGATACTGCACGACATGCCCCGGCAACGCGCGCACCGGTGTCGCGGGCAGCGCCGCCAGGTCGATCGTCGCGCGTTCGATCGCGACGATCGCGCGATACTCCGCCACCAGTCGCCCCTGCCCGCGTGCCCAGCAGCGTTGGCCGACCCCTTCCTCGCCCGTTACCGCGGCGATCGGGTTGTCGGACCACACCGTCAGCCCCTGCTTGATCAGCCGCTGGTCGGGCAGGCGCGCGACCTCGATCTGCAGCAGCGTGTCGGCGGGCTCGGGAAACGCATAATCGAGCCGTACGTCGATCGAAAGCTGCATGGCGCCCGTCATCTCCCAAAAGAAAAGGCCCGGCAGGATGTCCCGCCGGGCCTTCGCCTTGAACCGTTATCGTCGCGCTTAGTTGCGGCTGGAGCCGAACAGGCGGAGAATGAACAGGAACATGTTGATGAAGTCGAGGTACAGGCTCAGCGCCGACATCACGACCGCCTTCGACACCAGTTCGGGATAGCCCGCGACCTGGAAATACAGGCTCTTCGTACGCTGCGTGTCGTACGCGGTCAGTCCCGCGAACAGCAGCACGCCGACGCCCGAAATCACCATGCCGAGCGGACCCGACTGGACGAAGATATTGATGACGCTCGCCACCAGCAGCCCGACGACGCCGATGATGAGGAAGGTGCCGAACGCCGACAGGTCACGCTTGGTGGTGTACCCATAGAGGCTCAGCGCCGCGAACCCCGCCGCCGTCGCGAAGAACGCCTGCGCGATCGCGATCGGCGAATAGACGAGGAAGATCGTCGACAGCGACAGCCCCATCGTCAGCGCGAAGCCCCAGAACATCGCCTTGAGCGTCGTGGTGGACATCTTGCCCTGTCCGAAGCTCATGCCGAACACGAAGCCCAGCGGCGCCAGCGTGATGATCCACTTGAGCGGACCGCCCTGCGTGAACACCTGCGCCGCCATGCCCGACAGCGCGAAGCCCAGCGCGACGATGCCCGTCAGCAGGATGCCCGAGGTCATGTAGTTGTAGACCGACAGCATGTACGACCGCAGACCCGCATCGGTCGCGGTATCGCGCGCACCGGCGGCGGTGTTGCCGAACGGCGCGGCATTCGCGCGGGGGTCAGACCAGTTTGCCATCTCGAAAATCGCTCCTTTGCCCGGACCGGTGCCGAATGCCCCGTGCCGGATACGGTGAATATCGTCCCGAACACTACGCTTTTCAAGCAAATCCGGTTGCATCATTATATCCAGGCACGCTCAGCAACGGTTAATAGTCGGTTCGTCATGCATCGTATCTTTGTAGCCCTGCGTCCCCCGCCGGAGATACGACGCCGCCTGTCCGCAACGATGGAGGATGTGCCGCATGCGCGGTGGCAGGACGACGGACAGCTCCACCTCACCGTGCGTTTCGTGGGACCGGTCGAGCGTCCGGTCGCGGAGGATATCGCCGCCGCGCTCGCCTCGGTCCATGCCCCCGCACCCGTCGTCGCGCTCGCCGGCGTCGGCCGGTTCGAGACCCGCGGGCGCACCGATACGCTCTGGGCCGCCGTCGCGCCGCAAGACGCGCTTTCCGCACTCCACCGCAAGGTCGACCAGGCGCTCGCACGCGTCGGCATCGCCGCCGATCGCGGCGGCTACCGCCCCCACGTCACGCTCGCCCGCCTGCCCCGCAGTGCGGGCGCCGCGCCAGAGATCGAGCGCTGGCTCGCCACCCACGCCGCGCTCGCAAGCGCCCCGTTCGCGCTGCCCCACCTCACACTGTTCGAAAGCCACCTCGCCCCCGATGGTGCGCAATACGAGGCCATAGCCCGCTGGCCCCTGGCATGAGCGTCTGTTACGCCCCGACAAAAGCGCCCCGAAGCACGGGGCAAAGGGAGAGCACCGGATGGCCACCACCCCAGACGTCCAGCAGCAGGCGAAACCCTATGCCTGGTACGTCCTCGGCATCCTTTTTCTCGTCTACATCCTCAATTTCGTCGATCGCCAGATCATCTCGATCCTGGCGGAGGACATCAAGCGCGATCTCCATCTGAAGGACGAAGATCTCGGCTTCCTCTACGGCACCGCGTTCGGCGTTTTCTACTCACTGTTCGGCATCCCGCTCGGCCGGCTGGCGGACAACTGGCACCGCGTCCGGCTGATGACGGTCGGCCTCGCGCTCTGGTCGACGATGACCGCGCTGTCGGGCCTGTCGAAGACCGGCGGACACCTCGCCGCCGCGCGGATCGGCGTCGGCGTCGGCGAGGCGACCGCCAGTCCTGCCGCCTATTCGCTGATCTCGGATTATTTCCCGAAGCGACTGCGCGCCACCGCGCTCGCCATCTATTCCGCCGGGCTCTACGTCGGCGGCGGTATCTCGCTGTTCCTCGGCGGGCTGATCGTCCAGGGCTGGAACACGGCCTTCCCTGGCGGCGGCCCGCTCGGCCTCGTCGGCTGGCAGGCCGCCTTCCTTGGTGTCGGCATTCCCGGCCTCCTCGTCGCGCTGTGGATCGCGACGCTGCGCGAGCCGATCCGCGGCGCGGTCGAGGGCCTGCCCGAGCCCGAGAAACACCCCGCGCCGTTCCGCGCCTTCGCTGCCGAACTCGTTACGATCCTGCCCCCGCTCACGCTGATCGGCGCCGCGGCCGGCGGCGTGCGCGCGTTCGTCGTCAACGTGGTCGCGCTCGCGATCGTCGTCGCGACCGTCGTCGCGCTGGTCGCGGCGGGCGAGCCCTGGCCGCAATGGGTCGCGATCGGGATCGGCGTCTACGCGGTTTTCTCCTGGGCGAATGCGCTCAAGCGGCGCGACTATCCCACCTTCGCGCTGATCGTCGGCACCCCGGCGTTCCTGTGCACCGTCGTCGCCTATGGCCTCAACGCGTTCCTCAGCTACGCCGCCGGCTTCTGGGCCGCACCCTATGCACTGCGCGTGCTGGGCGCCGCGCCCGCCGATGCCGGGTTCTTCATCGGCAGCTTCGGCGCGATCTCGGGGTTTCTGGGGGTCACGCTGGGCGGCGTGATCGCGGACCGGTTGCGCGCGAAGCATCCCGACGGGCGCTTGCGCGTCGTGATCTTCGCCGCGATCGTCCCCGCGCCGTTCCTCGCGATGGCCTTCACCGCCTCGTCACTGCCGGTGCTCTATGCCGGGTTATTCCTCGCGCAGGTCACGGCGGCCTGCGGCCTCGCCGCAGCCGCCGCGACGACGCAGGATCTCGTCCTGCCACGAATGCGCGGCACCGCGACCGCGACGTTCTTCATCGGGACCACGCTGCTCGGCCTTGCGCTCGGGCCATATCTCGCAGGGCGCGTGTCGACGCTGTCGGGCAGCCTGTCGTTCGGGATGCTGTCGCTGCTGCTGTCGGTGCCGATCACGCTGGCGGCGGCGATCGCCGCCTACCGGCTCGTCCCCGCCGTCGAAGCCTCTCGCGAAGCACGCGCCCGGGCTGCGGGGGAGGCGATCTAGATTTCCCCAGCCCCAGCACGTCACCCCAGCTTTCGCCGGGGTGACGTCGGGTGGCGACCGCCTAACTTGCCACGAACACCCCGCACGCGATCCGTCCGCCGCTATTCCCGGCAGGGTCGGTCATCAGGTCGTCCGGCCCCGCATGCACCACGAACGCCGATCCGTCGGCGTCCATCAGACCCGCCATCGTCGCGCCCGCGATCGTCGCAGCCAGCGTCCCGCGCCCGTCCGCACCGACCGTCAAATTGGGCAGGTCGCCCTCGTGCGGCCCCTGCGGGTTCATCGTTCCGTGCTTCTTCATCGTCGGGTTCCAGTGGCCGCCCGCGGTCGTGAAGTCCGGCGCATCGCAGCGACCGGTGGTGTGGATGTGGACCCCGTGCGTCCCCGGCGGCATCGCCATCCCGTCGAGCGCAACGCGCAGCCCGCCGGCCACCTCGGTCGCGGTTACCTTGCCCACGTCCGCCCCGGTCGCGGTCCGCAGCATCGCCACCGCGGTCGCGCCGCCTGCCACCGGCAACCCCGTCTCGACCTTGCCCTCGTTGCAGCCCGCGAGCAGCATGGCCCCCGCCGTTATCGTCATCATCGCCAACCGCATCGCCTGTCTCCCATGTTGATACCGACCCGCAACCCCCGGGGTCGCGCCGCGGTTCCTAATGGCGTCCGCGCGCGATCAGGTCGACCAGACGCCGGCAGCTCCGCGACTGCTGCACCCACGAGGCTACCAGCAACACATTGAGCACCGTCGCCTCGATCACGAAGAACCAGAGGGGCGAGCGCGTCGCGATCATGCTCATCCCCAGCAACACCGTCCGGGGATTGGCACCCAGCGCGATCTGCCAGGGCAGCGTTCGCCGGCCGGCCTGACGCGCCAGCCCCGCGATACGCTGCCGCTCAGCCGGATCCGCCTCCGCTGCCGCGACGAGTGCGCCCACCGAACGCGTCGGCCCGGTCAGTGCATCGGACAGCCACAGGTACAGCCGGCCGGCCGCGCCCATCGCGCCGCCCGCGCTCGGCTTCGCGGTCTGCATCCACGGCACGCCGTAAGCCCACCACAGATACGTCCGCCGCTGGCTTTCCGCATAGATCGACTGCGCCACCCGAGACAGCCCCGCGGCCACCGCCCAGACCCACGCCCACCCCCCGATAACGTCGTCCAGCATCGCACCCAGCATCAGGTACAGCACGATATGCCCGCCATAGTCGCACAGCCCGTCGATCAGTTCGCCGTTCGCCGAGGCCTTGCCCGTCAGCCGCGCCAGATCGCCGTCCGCGCCGTCGACGACGTGCCACGCCAGATGCAACGCCAGCCCGACGATCGCGGCCAGCGGCCAGCCGCCGTCGGTGTAGAGGAACGCGGTCGCCACCACCATCGCCGCGCCCGTCACCGATACGGCGTTGGGCGTCACCCCGGTCGGCACCAGCGCCATCGCCAGCCGCCGCGCGGCGGGATGGAAGATCGCGCGATTCGAAAATCCCTGAAGCTCGCGCGGCTTGCCCGTCGGGCGCTCCAGCACGGAAAACGTCGTCGCCACTTTGCCTTACCCCTTTGCGGCGATGCTTGTCGCATTCCCCGCCCCTGCCGGCCAAGCGCAATATTCGCGCTCGATCCGTCGCCCTTCGCTTGAACAGATGACCCGCATCTGTCACCTGTCCGTCATCACTTTGTCATCGCGGGCGCATTGTACCCCGCGCACGGGGGTCGAATGACGACGATCAAGGTAGCGGTAATCGGAATCGGAAACTGCGCGAGCAGCCTGGTTCAGGGCAAGTATCATTATACTGGAAGCAATACGGCGCAGGGCCTCATCCATGAGGATATCGGCGGTTACAAGGTATCGGATCTCGAGTTTGTCGCGGCGTTCGACGTCGATTCGCGCAAGGTCGGGCTCGATCTGGGCGAGGCGATCTTCGCCAAGCCGAACTGCACGAAGGTGTTCCACGCGGACGTGCCGAAGACCGGCACGATCGTGAAGATGGGCGCCAAGCTCGATGGCGTCGCGGAGCACATGCTGACCGCAGCCAACGATCGCGGGTTCGAGATCGACGACACGCGCGACGCGACGAAGGCGGAGATCATCGCCGCCATCAAGGATTCGGGCGCCGAGATCCTCGTCAACTTCCTGCCCGTCGGCAGCCAGGAGGCGACCGAGTTCTACATGGAGTGCGCGCTCGAGGCGGGCGTCGGCGTCGTCAACTGCATGCCGGTGTTCATTGCCAGCCGTCCGGAGTGGGAAAAGCGATTCGCGGACGCAGGGCTCCCGATTGTCGGTGACGACGTGAAGGCTCAGGTCGGCGCGACGATCGTCCACCGCGTGCTGTCGAACCTGTTCGGCCAGCGCGGCGTGACGATCGATCACACCTATCAGCTCAATACCGGCGGCAACACCGACTTCATGAACATGCTCGACCGCAAGCGGCTGGCGAGCAAGAAGGAGTCGAAGACCGAGGCGGTGCAGGCAGTGATCGCCGAGCGCCTCGCCGACGAGAACATCCATGTCGGCCCGTCGGACTACATCCCGTGGCTGCACGACAACAAGCTGTGCTTCCTGCGACTCGAAGGCAACCTGTTCGGCGACGTACCGATGAACCTCGAACTGCGCCTGTCGGTCGAGGACAGCCCGAACTCGGCCGCCGTCGTCGTCGATGCGATCCGCTGCGTGAAGGTCGCGCTCGATCGCGGCGTCTCCGGCGCGCTCACCGGCCCGTCGGCGTTCTTCTGCAAGCATCCGCCCGAGCAGTTCACCGACGACATCGCCGCGCAGATGACAGACGAGTTCATCCACGCCGACGCACGACTCGCCGCCGAATAAGCCGCGTATGCAGGCCCTGATCGTCGCAGCCGGCTATGGCAGCCGGCTGCGATCGATTTCCCCGTCCAAGCCGCTGACCCCGGTCGCCGGCATCGCGATCATCGATCGCGTCATCGCTGCGGCACGCGCCGGCGGCGCGACGGGGTTCGTCGTCGTCACCGGGCATGAGGGCGCGCGCGTCGAAGCGCATCTCGCCGCGCTCGACCCTGCGATCCGCTGCGTCCGCACTGCGGACTGGAACCTTGCCAACGGCCATTCGGTGCTCACCGGCGCGGCGGTGATCGGCCGCGACCGTCATCTGCTGATGATGGCGGACCACCTGTTCGATCCCGCGATCGTCGCCACCGTCATCGCCGCGCCCGACGCGGCGCTGACCCTCGCGGTCGACCGCCGTCTAGACAATCCCTTCGTCGACCTCGACGACGTCACCCGCGTCCGCACCCGCGACGGCACGATCGTCGCGATCGGCAAGCACCTGCCCGATTACGACGCGTTCGATTGCGGCGTATTCGCGGTCGACGGCCGCTTCCACGACGCGCTCGCCGCGTCGGTTGCCGCGGGCGGCACCGGCTCGATCTCCGCCGGCGTCGAGGCGCTCGCCGCGACCGGCGGCGCGCGCGTGATCGACATCGGCGCCCGCTGGTGGCTCGACGTCGACGACGCCACCGCCTTCGCCCAGGCCGAAGCCGCGCTCGGCTGAAGCCCGTCTTCACCTTCCGTCATCCCGGACTTGATCCGGGATCCATCTCTCGTCCGGGCACGACGCCGGGATTTTGCATGCCGCCCTCGGTTGTGAGCGCACTCCCGTTGCATCGATGCAACGCCCCCCGCCCAATCCACCCCCGCCCCAACAAACCTCTTGCACCCGGATGTAAGCGGTTACACAGGCGTGGAAGCGGTTACATGCGCCCAAGAACGCATCGATACCCAAGGCAGAGGATCCGGGAACGCACGCGATGGCAAGCGCCACGATCAGGGATGTCGCCCGCGAGGCCGCGGTCTCGATCGCGTCGGCGTCGCGCGCGCTGAACGGCCATGCCAACGTCACCCCCGGCACCCGCGATCGAGTCATCGCCGCCGCGCGCAAGCTCGATTATTCGCCGCATCTCGGCGCGCGCAGCCTGTCTACGCGCCGCTCCAACACGATCGGCGTCGTCCTGCCCGACCTGTTCGGCGAGTTCTTTTCCGAGCTGATCCGCGGGATCGATTTCGCCGCGCACCGTCGCGGGCTCCAGCTGCTGCTCACCAACATGCACGGCGACGCGACCGAGACTGCCGACGCGCTCCGCGCGATGCGCGGCCGGGTCGACGGCATCGTCGTGATGGCGCCCGAGATCGACGGTGCGCTGGTCGTCGACAGCCTGCCCAAGGGCATCCCCGCGGTGCTGCTCAACGGCCGAAGCCCCGATGCGCGGCACGCCGCGATCGGGATCGACAATCGCGCGGGCGCCGACGCCGCGGTCGCGCACCTCGTCGCGCAGGGCTGCCGCCGCATCGTCCATATCGCCGGCCCGACCGGAAATGCCGACGCCGCGGAACGTGCCGAAGGCTATCGCGCCGCGATGGCCCGTCTCCTCCCCGGCGTCGATCCCGCCATCCTGCCCGGTGACTTCCACGAGGAAAGCGGCGCCGCCGCCGGTGCCGCGGTCCTCGCCATGGGCGACGTCGACGGCGTGTTCGCCGCCAACGACATGATGGCACTCGCCTGCATGGGCGCGCTCGTCGCGGGTGGCCGCGCCGTGCCGCAGGACGTCGCGATCGTCGGCTTCGACGACGTCCCGCTCGCCCGCTACATCAGCCCTGCGCTCAGCACGATCGGCGCCGGCATCTCCGCGATGGGGGAGCGCGCACTCGACCGGCTCGTCGCCGCGATCGCCGCGCCCGATCTGCCCGCACCGCCACCCGAACGCGTGACGCCGACACTCGTCGTCCGCGCTTCCAGCCTTCGCCACCACGACAACGAACCGCCCGCAACGACGGGCAGCAGGGGAACTCCAGCATGACCAGACTGATGACGTCCGCGCTCCGCGCCACGCTCGCCACCACGACGATCCTCGGCACCGCCGCGGTCCTCGTCGCGCCTGCCACGGCGCAGACCACCACCGCCTCGCTGCGCGGCACCGTGCGCAGCGCCGCCGGTGCGCCCGCCGCGGGCGCGACCGTCGTCGCGGTCAACGCCGGCACCAACCAGACGCTGCGCACCGTCACCGACGCGCAGGGCCGCTATTCGCTCAACGGCCTGCGTCCCGCGACGTATTCGATCACGATCACCGGCACCGACGGCACCGTCTTCGCGCGCGAGATCATCGCCTCGATCGGCCAGGCCGCCTCGCTCGACGCCACGCTGGAGGCCGCGGCCCCCGAGCCGGCCGCGGGCGAAACCGTCGCCGCCTCGGGCGACGACATTGTCGTCACCGGCAGCCGCCTGGTCGAGACCAAGACCAGCGAGACCGCGACCAACGTCAGCCAGCAGCAGATCCGTACGCTGCCGCAGACCGACCGCAACTTCCTGTCGTTTGCAGCGCTTGCCCCCGGCGTCCGCTACAACGACAGCGAGACCGACAAGGGCTTCTCCGCCGGCGCCTCGTCCGCCAGCCAGGTCAATGTCTTCGTCGACGGTGTCAGCCTGAAGAACAAGCTGCGCGAGGGCGGCGTCGCCGGCCAGCAGAACAGCCGCGGCAACCCGTTCGGCCAGCTCGCGGTGCAGGAATTCCGCGTCCTGACGCAGAACTACAAGGCCGAGTACGAGCAGGCCGGTTCCGCCATCATCACCTCGGTGACGAAGTCGGGCACCAACGAGTTCCATGGCGAGGTCTTCGGACAGTATACCGACAAGAGCCTGACGCAGAAGGCGTATCTCGACAAGGTCAACAACCGGCCGGAGCCCGCATTCGAGCGCAAGCAGTACGGCATCGCGCTGGGCGGCCCGATCATCAAGGACAAGCTGTTCTTCTTCGGCACCTATGAGGGCAACGATCAGGATCGCGCGTTCAACGTCGCCTCGAACGCCTCGGCGGCGCAGCGCGCGAACTTCGCCGCAGTCACCGGCCGTCAGGTCGGCGAGTTCGAAGGATCGTTCGTCAGCCCGTTCCGCGGCGACTTCTACTTCGGCAAGCTGACGTTCACGCCCGATTCGAACCAGGTGTTCGATCTGTCGTACAGCAAGCGCACCGAGACGGACATCCAGGGCTTCGGCGGCGAGACGGCGTTCTCGGCGGCCGAGAACAAGATCAACACGGTTGACACCTATCTCTTCAAATGGACCTACACCGGCGAGGGGTTCATCAACGAATTCAACGCCAACTACCTGAACTACAAGTTCAATCCCTCGTCGCTCAA
Organism: Sphingomonas sp. Ell38C01; assembly: GCF_055231975.1. Classification (NCBI taxonomy): domain Bacteria; kingdom Pseudomonadati; phylum Pseudomonadota; class Alphaproteobacteria; order Sphingomonadales; family Sphingomonadaceae; genus Sphingomonas; species Sphingomonas sp. Ell38C01. Next base: position 2,640,867 of record NZ_JBUYVA010000001.1, read on the forward strand.
CCCCAACCTGCCGCAGTTCCAATATGAGGGGATCATCACCTTCGGCGGCAAGGACTCGACGCGGCGCGAGGAGCAGCAGGGCTGGACGATCCGCGACGACGTGACGTGGACCGCGATCGACCGTCACGCGATCAAGGTGGGTGCGCGCGTCGAGGTGACCGACATCGAGTTCAACAACCAGTCGTTCATCCAGCCGCGCTACACCTTCCGCACCGAGCCGCAGAACGCCCTGACGATCGCCTTCCCGGCGGAGGCGCGCCTCGGCCTCGGCAATGGCCGCATCTTTGGCTCGAACACGCAGCTCGGCTTCTATGCGCAGGACGACTGGGACGTCACCGACAAGCTGCAGCTCAACATCGGCCTGCGCTACGATTACGAGTTCAACGGCTTCAACAACTATTATGTCACGCCGCCCGCCGCGGAGCGCGCGTTGCGTTCATTGCCGACGACGTCCTACTACAACCCCAACGACTACATCACCAACGGCACACAGCGTAAGCCGTTCGCCTATGCGTTCGCGCCGCGCTTCGGCTTCTCCTACGACGTGAACGACGATCAGCGGACGGTGATCTTCGGCGGGCTCGGGCGCTATTACGATCGCAACAACTTCAACAACACGGTCGATGAGCTCAGCCGCACGATCAACCCGATCGGCGTGTTCCGCTTCTCCGCCAACGGTCAGCCGCGCAACGGCCTGCCGACGGTGCAGTGGAACAACTCCTACCTGACGCGCGACGGCCTGCTCGCGCTTGCCCGCACGTCGACGCAGGGCCTGCCCGAGCTGTTCGCGGTGAAGAACGACGCGAAGCCGCCGGTCAACGACCAGGTCAGCCTCGGCATCCGCCAGAAGGTCGGCGTGTTCCAGGCCGCACTCACCGCCTCGTACCAGCGCGGGCGCAACGGCTATACGAACCTGTTCGCCACCCGCCAGAACAACGGGCTCGGCGGCTGCTGCGCCACCGCCACCGCGGTCGCCAACGGCTATTCGAACGTCATAGTCGGGTTCGACGGGCTCGATACCCGCTACAAGGCGCTCTACTTCACGCTCGACAAGAACTACACGCAGTCGAGCGGCTGGGGCTTCAACCTCGCCTACACCTACGGCAAGGCGGAGAAGAATGGCGGCGACCTGTTCAGCCTCGATGCGCTGACGCCCGACGCCTATGGCTGGCGCCCCAGCCCGGGCGACGAGCGCCACCGCGTCGTCCTTTCGGGTATCGCCGATCTGCCGCTGGGCTTCCAGTTCTCGTCGATCACCACGCTCGGCAGCGGCCAGGCCTATCAGGTCACCGATGGCACCAATGGTGCGAACTCGGGCTTCAACCGCTTCACCGCAGCCTATCCGGTCAAGAACTGCATCAAGGGCGTCTTCGCGTTCTGCGAGGTCAACCTGACGCTGGCGAACAAGCAGAAGCTGTTCGGCAACCACGAGATCGAATTCGCGGTGGACGTGCTCAACGCGTTCAACAACAAGAACTTCTCGGGCTTCGACGGGTTCTTCAACAGCACGATCAACCCCGCCACCGGGCAGGTCACCGATCCGCTGATCCGCAACTCCGTCGGCACCAGCACGATCACCCTGCCGCGCCGGATCCAGCTGCGCGCCGGCTACCGCTTCTAACGTCCCCCTTGGCGGGCGGGCGGTGCTCCGGCATCGCTCGCCCGTTTTTTTACCTTCGCGTATCCAGACGAAAGGCCCTGTCATGCCCCTGCCCGCCCTCGACCGCCGCCGGCTGCTCGCGAGCGGAGGCCTCGGGCTCGCCGGCCTCGCCACCGCGTGCGCCACGCCGCGTGCGACGCAGGTCGACCGCAACGATCCGCTGCTCCGCGACCTGCAGGAGCGAACCTTCCGCTTCTTTCTCGACACCACAGATGCGAAGACCGGGCTCGCGCTCGATCGCTGGCCTACGCCCTCCTTCTCCTCGATCGCCGCGATCGGCTACGCGCTCACCGCCTATCCGGTCGGCGTCGTCAACGGCTGGATCACCCGCACCGAGGCGCGCGACCGCACGCTCGCCACGCTGCGTTTCCTCTGGAACCTGCCGCAGGGTCCGCAGGCCAGTGGCGTCGCCGGCTACAAGGGGTTCTTCTACCATTTCCTCGACACGAAGACCGGGCTGCGCTTCCGCAAGACCGAGCTGTCATCGGTCGACACCACATTGCTGCTTGGCGGCGTCCTGTTCGCCGCGGGCTGGTTCGACCGAGCCGACCCTGCCGAGGCTGAAATCCGCGACCTCGCCGACAGGCTCTACGCCCGCTGCGACTGGCGCTGGTTCCAGAACGAGCGCGACGCCGGTGACAAACGCGTCTCGATGGGCTGGGACCCCGAGGGCGGGTTCATCAAGCGCAAATGGTACGGCTATACCGAAGCCATGCTCGTCTACCTCCTCGCGACGGGCGCACCGAACCCCGATTTCGCGCTCGGCGCGGACGCCTGGGCCGGCTGGTCCAGCACCTATGGCGAAAGCTGGCGCGGCGAGGGCGACACCCGCCACCTCGCCTTCGCCCCGCATTTCGGCCACCAGTACAGCCATGTCTGGGTCGATTTCCGCGGCATCCGTGATGCGACGATGCGTGCAGAAGGGTTCGACTATTTCGAGAACAGCCGACGCGCGACCCATTGGCAGCGCGGCTACGCGACGACCAACCCCGGCGGGTTCGCAGGCTATGGCCCCGACATCTGGGGCCTCACCGCGTGCGATGGCCCCGGCGGGATCAAGCGCACCTATGACGGTCGCGAACGCGGCTTCACCGGCTATTCCGCGCGCGGCCCGGTCGGCCTGCCCGACGGCTTCGACGACGGCACGCTCGCCCCCACCGCCGCCGCCGCCTCGATCGCATTCGCGCCCGAGATCGTCCGCCCCGCGATCGCCGCGATGCGCGCGCGCTACGGCGACGCGCTGTACGGCAAATACGGCTTCCTCGATTCGTTCAACCCGACGCTCACCGAAGGCGTCGTCGACAAGGGGCGGATCGTCGAGGGCCTCGGCTGGTTCGACGACGACTATCTCGGCATCGACCAGGGCCCGATCGTCGCGATGATCGAAAACTGGCGGACCGGCCTGATCTGGCAGGTGATGCGCCGCAACCCCGCGATCCGCCGCGGACTTAAGGTGGCGGGCTTCACCGGCGGATGGCTGGGGTAAGGGTAAGGAATCCTCCAACGTCCGTTCGTGTCGAGCGAAGTCGAGACACGTTGCCAGCCACCCGCATCGCGTTTCTCGACGTCGCTCGAAACGAACGGTTCAAGGGAAGACAAACGATGAAACGCCTGAGCATCGCCCTCGCACTCCTCCTCGCCTCCACGCCCGCGTTCGCCCAGGCCCGCGCGCCCGAAGGCCAACAGACGCCGCAACCCGCCGTCTCCCCCGCCGGCTATTCCTATCAACTCTTCGTCCCCCGTGGCTACGACGCGTCGGGCCGGCAGCAATGGCCGCTGATGATCTTCCTCCACGGCTCGGGCGAGCGCGGCGCCGATATCGAGAAGGTGAAGGCCCACGGCCCGCCGCAGATGGTCGCGACGCACCCCGGCTTCCCGATGCTCCTCGCCTCGCCGCTGCTCGAGGCGGACGGCGATTGGGATACCGCCAAGCTGAACGCGCTCGTCGCCAGCCTCCGCAAGACGTACCGGACCGACGCTACCCGAATCTACCTCACCGGCCTGTCGCGCGGCGGCCATGCGACCTGGCGCTGGGCTGCCGAACGCCCCGACCTCTTCGCCGCGATCGCCCCCGTCGCCGGGCGCGGCGACCCTGCGGTCGCGTGCAACCTCAAGGATCTGCCCGTCTGGGCGTTCCACGGCGACAATGACGACATCGTCCGCCCGGTCGGCAGCTTCGCGATGGTCGAGGCGATCCGCCAGTGCCCCGCCCCCGCCGTCCAGCCGCGCCTCACCGTCTACCCGGCCACCAACCACAACAGCTGGGACCAGGCGTATGGCGAGGACATACTCTATCGCTGGTTCCTCGAGCAAAGGCGCGCTATCCCGCCCCGGTAATTTCTCGGAGAGGATACCCAATGCGCGAAGCCGCGATCGTCGCCACCGCCCGCACCGCCATCGGCAAGGCCTATCGCGGCGCGTTCAACGCGACCGAGGCGCCGGTCCTCGCGGGCCATGTCATGAACGCCGCGGTCGAACGTGCCGGGATCGACGCCGCGCGGATCGACGACGTGTTCTGGGGCATCGGCAACCAGTGGGGCACGCAGGGCGGCAATGCCGGCCGCATGGCGATCTTCGCGGGCGCGCTGCCGCACTCCGTCCCCGCCTTCACGCTCGATCGCAAATGCGGTTCGGGCCTCACCGCGGTTGCGCTCGCCGCGCGCTCGATCATCGCGGGCGATATCGACGTCGCGCTCGCAGGCGGAATGGAATCGATCAGCTACACGGTGACGAAGGACGCCCCGCGCTACGTCAACACCAGCGTCACCGACAAGGTGCCCGCCGCCTATATCCCGATGATCGAGACGGCGGAGATCGTCGCCGATCGCTACGGCATCACCCGCGCCGCGCAGGACGCCTATGCCGCGCAGAGCCAGCAGCGCGCCGCCGCCGGCATCGCAAGCGGCGCGTTCGCCGAGGAGATCGTCCCCATCACCGTCGAGAAGGCGCTGTTCGACAAGGCGGGCACCCAGACCGGCACCGAAACCGTCACGATCGCGCAGGACGAGGGCATCCGCGCGGGCACCACGCTCGAAGGGCTGCAGGGCCTCAAGACCGTCTGGGCCGGCGGCGATTTCACCGGCCCCGGCAGCAACGTCACCGCGGGCAACGCCAGCCAGCTCTCCGACGGCGCCGCGGCGCAGATCGTGATGGACCACGCGACGGCGAAGGCGGAGGGCAAGACCATCCTCGGCCTCTATCGCGGCTTCCAGGCGGCGGGCTGCGAGCCCGACGAGATGGGGATCGGCCCCGTCTTCGCGATCCCCAAGCTGCTCGACCGCGCCGGACTGTCGGTGTCGGACATCGGCCTGTGGGAACTCAACGAGGCGTTCGCGTCGCAATGCCTCTATTGCCGCGATCATCTCGGCATCGATCCCGACAAGTACAACGTCAACGGCGGCGCGATCGCGGTCGGCCATCCCTTCGGCATGACCGGCAGCCGCCTCGTCGGCCACGCGCTGATCGAGGGCCGCAAGCGCGGCGTGCGCTACGTCGTCGTCTCGATGTGCACCGCGGGCGGCATGGGCGCGGCCGGGCTGTTCGAGATCGTGTGAGTCCTGTACCCCGGCGAAGGCTGCGGTCCGGTCCGGGTCACGCCTTCGCGGGAGCGCATCATGGCGACACTGATTACGGGCGCGTCCGCCGGGCTCGGCGAAGGGTTTGCGCGCGCCTATGCTGCCGAGGGCCGCGACCTGATACTCACCGCACGACGCGCCGGTCGCCTCGAAACGCTCGCCGCTGAACTGCGGGCGAAGCACGACGTCGCGATCCATGTGGTCGCGGCCGATCTCGCCGACCATGCCGCCCCCGCGCGGTTGATCGCGGAGATCGCCGCCGCCGGCATGACGATCGACACGCTTGTCAACAATGCGGGCTTCGGCACCAGCGGCGCCTTCGCCGACGCACCGATCGAGACCCATCTCGGCCAGATCGACGTCAATTGCCGCGCGCTGGCTGCGTTGGCACATGCGGTGCTGCCGGGGATGATCGCGGCGGGCAAGGGCGGCATCCTCAACATTGCCTCCACCGCCGCGTTTCAACCCGGCCCGTGGATGGCGACCTATTACGCCACCAAGGCGTTCGTCCTCAGCTTCTCCGAAGCGCTCCACGAGGAAGTGAAAGCTGGCGGCGTCCATATTGCCGCGCTGTGCCCCGGCCCCACCCGCACCGAGTTCGCCCAGGTCGCGGGCATGGGCAACAGCGCGGTGCTGGAACGCTTCGCCAGCGACACAGACACCGTGGTGCGCGACGGCATCGCGGCGCTCGAGGCCAACCGCGCGGTCCGCGTCTCAGGCAGGACGAACGCGGTCGCCGCTGCGTCGACCCGCTTCATGACGCGAGGCCTGGCGCGCCGACTGGTCGGCGCGCTCCAGAAGACGCGGGAGTAGCCGCGACGACCGTTGCCGCTATCCGCGCTCCGCCCTCGTCGCACGAAGGCTGTCCCACGCATACAGCGCGCATCCCGTCCAGATCAGCACGAACGTCACGACATGCGCCGGGCGCACCCGTTCGCCGAACAGCAGCACCGCCTCGAAGAACTGAAGCGTCGGCGCGATATATTGCAGCAATCCCATCGTCGCGTAGCGCAGCTTGCGCGCCGCTGCGGCGAACATCAGCAGCGGCGCCGCGGTCACCGCGCCCGCCAGCACCAGCAGCGCATCGGTCGAATCCGTCCGCCCGAACGCGCCCTCGCCGGTCGCGCCGGCGAACAGGATGATCGCCAGGCATAGGGGCGCCAGCAGCAACGTCTCCACCGTCAGCCCGCCCAGCGCGTCGATCGCCGCGACCTTGCGGATCAGCCCGTAGACGCCGAAACTCGACGCCAGCGCCAGCGATATCCACAACGCCCCGCCGCCGGACGCCGCCATCACCGCCACGCCCGCCGCCGCGATCGCCACCGCCACCAGCTGCACGCGCCGCACCCGCTCGCCCAGTATTGCCGCGCCCAGCGCGACGTTGACCAGCGGGTTGATGAAATAGCCCAGGCTCGCCTCCAGCACATGCGCGTGCTGGACGGCCCAGATATAGACCAGCCAGTTGATCGCGATCAGCACGGCGCTGCCGAACAGCAGCAACAACGTGCGCCCTCGCGCCGCCTGCGCGATCGCGCGCGTCCGTCGCAGGACCACCACGATCACCAGCAGAAGCAACAGCGACCACACCACCCGGTGCGCCACCACCTGCAGCGCCGGCACGCCGCGCAATAGCCGGAGGTACAGCGGCAGGATGCCCCACAGCGTGTAGGCGCCGACGCCCAGGATCAGGCCGTTTCGCGTCGTGTCGGATGATGCCATGCCCCGCCCTCTCGACGCTGTGGCACCCGACCGCAACCCGTCGGAACCTATTCCGCGATCAAGCGCAGGTTATTGCAAGGCAGCTACTCCGCGAACAGCAGCACCGGCGTCTCCAGCAAGCGTTTCAGCGCCTGGACATAGCTGGCCGCATCCCAGCCATCCACGACGCGGTGGTCGCAACTGATCGACAGGTTCATCAGCTTGGCACGCCGGATGTCGTCGCCCCCCCTGCCATTATCAACGAACACCGGCCGCTCGACGATCCTGTTCGGCCCGATGATCGCCACCTCGGGCCGGTTGATGACCGGCGTCGTCGCGATCCCGCCCAGCGGCCCGAGCGACGTGATGGTGATCGTCCCCCCGCCCATCTCGGACGGCGCCAGCTTGTTCGCGCGCGCCGCCTCGGCCAGCCGGGTGATCTCCGTCGCCAGCTGCCAGACGTTGCGATCCTGCGCGTCGCGGATGACGGGCACCGTCAGCCCAGCGTCGGTCTGCGTCGCCATGCCCAGATGCACCCGGCCCGACCGCGTCACGACGCCCGCCTCGTCGTCATAGCGCGCATTGAGCATCGGAAACTCCGGGAGCGTGCGACAGATCGCGACGATCATCAGCGGCAGCATCGTCAGCTTCGGACGGCTCCCGCGATTGGCGTTCAGGTCGCCGCGCATCGCCTCCAGCGCGGTCACGTCGATCTCGTCGACATAGGTGAAGTGCGGGATGTTGCGCTTCGACGCCGCCATGTTCTCCGCGATGCGCCGCCGCATCCCGATGACCTTCACCGCCTCGTCCTCACGCGCCCGGCTCGCCCCGGGCGCATGATAGCCCTGTCCCGAACCATAGCGCAGATACGCGTCGAGATCGGCATGACGAACCCGGTCGCTGTCCGACTTCACGGTCGCGAGATCGACGCCCAGATCCTTCGCGCGCGCCCGCACGGCGGGGGATGCGAGCACCTTCTCGTCTCCCCTCCCGCTTGCCGGAGGGGCCGAGCGCGAGCTCGCGCTTTCAGCAGGCGGTGCGGGCGGGTTGCTCGAGGACTCACCCCTAGCCCCTTCCGCGAGAGGGAGAGGGAGAGGTGTTTCGGCCACCTCCTCCACCCCGGGATTCTCCGCCTCATACTGCTCCGCCGTCTCTGCCTGCGCAGCACTGGCCGGTGCCGCCTTCAAGTCATGCGGCACGCCCCCAAGCGCGGGCGCTTCCTCCGCGGACACGTCCGCCGCATCCGTCTCGATCACCACCAGCGCGGCGCCGATCGACACCTGGTCGCCCACCTCGCCCGCCAGTTCGACGACCGTGCCCGACACCGGCGACTCCATCTCGACCGTCGCCTTGTCGGTCATCATGTCCGCGATCTGCTGGTCTTCCTCCACCCGGTCGCCGACCGCCACGTGCCACGCGACGATCTCGGCCTCGGAGATGCCCTCGCCGATGTCCGGCAGTTTGAACGTGAAGCGCGCCATCGCCTTAGTCCTTCAGGATTTTCTTGAGGGCCATGCCGATCCGCACCGGTCCCGGGAAATACGCCCATTCCAGGCTGTGCGGATATGGCGTGTCGAACCCCGTCACCCGCTCGATCGGCGCCTCCAGATGGTGGAAGCACCGCTCCTGCACCAGCGCGGACAACTCCGCACCGAACCCGCCGGTCCGTGTCGCCTCGTGGACGATCAGGCACCGCCCGGTCTTCGTCACCGACGCCTCGATCGTCTCGATGTCGAGCGGCACCAGCGTGCGCAGGTCGATCACCTCGGCATCGATCCCCGCATCCGCGACCACCGACAGGCACACATGCACCATCGTTCCGTACGCCAGGATCGTCACCGCCTCGCCCGCGCGGACGACGTTCGCCTTGCCCAGCGGGATCTTGTAATAGCCCGTCGGCACGTCGCCCGCGGGATGCTTCGACCAGTTCTCCGCGGGGCGATCCCAATGGCCGTTGAACGGGCCGTTGTAGATCCGCTTGGGCTCGAAGAAGATCGTCGGATCATTGTCCTCGATCGCGGAGATCAGCAGCCCCTTTGCGTCGTACGGCGTCGACGGAATCACCGTCTTCAGCCCCGACACATGCGTGAAGATCCCCTCCGGCGACTGCGAATGCGTCTGCCCCCCGAAGATCCCGCCGCCGAACGGCGAGCGCACCGTGATCGGCGCGGTGAACTCGCCGTCGGAACGATAGCGCAACCGCGCCGCCTCGCTCACCAGCTGATCGAGCGCAGGATAGATGTAATCCGCGAACTGGATCTCGGGCACGGGACGCAGGCCATAGGCTCCCATCCCCACCGCGACGCCGATGATCCCGCATTCGGTGATCGGCGTGTCGAACACGCGACGCTTGCCGTATTTCGCCTGCAACCCCGCGGTCGCGCGGAACACGCCACCGAAATAGCCGACATCCTCGCCCATCACGATCACGTCCGGATCGCGATCCATCACCACGTCCATCGCGGAGTTGATCGCCTGGATCATGTTCATCCGCGCGGTGTCTGCGGACTCCGCCTCGGTGGTGCCGGTGTCCGGAGTTTCGATCACATCACTCACCACACACACTCCGTCATCCCCGCGCAGGCGGGGATCCATCTCGTGCAGATGCCGCACAGGCTATGGTCGCAAGCGGGATTCCCGCCTCCGTGGGCGGGACGCAACGCCATCACCGATCCCATGGCCGCCCGCTTTCCGTCTCTTCCGCCATCATCTGCGCCTGCTGCTCGCGCAGGTGCCAAGGCATCTCCTCGAACACCCCGTCGAACAGCGTATCGAGCGGCTGGTGGAGGCCATGCCCCAGGATGCCGTTCTTCTCGGCCTCCTTCTGCGCGGCCTTCACCTGTTCGGCCAGCTCGCGGTCCTGCGCGGCGTGGCGCTCCTCGTCCCATTCGCCGATCGCGATCAGGTGATCCTTCAGCCGCCGCACCGGGTCCCCCAGCGGCCACGCGGTCGGCTCGCCCGCGGAGCGATACTGCCCCGGATCGTCCGACGTCGAATGCCCCTCGGCACGATAGGTGAAGTGCTCGATCAGCGTCGGGCCCTGATTGGTCCGCGCACGCTCCGCCGCCCACATCGTCGCGGCATAGACCGCCAGCGCGTCATTCCCGTCGACCCTGAGGCCCGCGATCCCATACCCCACCGCACGCGCCGCGAACGTCGTCGCCTCCGCACCCGCGAACCCGGAAAAGCTCGAAATCGCCCACTGGTTGTTGACCACGTTGAAGATCACCGGTGCGCGGTACACCGTCGCGAAGGTCAGCGCGGAGTGGAAGTCGCCCTCCGCGGTCGACCCTTCCCCGCACCACGTCGCCGCGATCCGCGTATCGCCCTTCGCCGCGCTGGCCATCGCCCAGCCCACCGCCTGCGGATATTGCGTCGTCAGGTTGCCGGAGATCGAGAAGAACCCCGCCTCCTTCACCGAATACATGATCGGCAGCTGCTTGCCCTGCAACCGGTCGCCGCGGTTCGAATAGATCTGGTTCATCATGTCGACCATCGACCAGCCGCGCGCGATCAGCAGCCCCTGCTGGCGATAGGACGGGAAGCACATGTCCTCGTAATCGAGCGCATGCGCCGCCGCGACGGACACCGCCTCCTCGCCGGTGCACTTCATGTAGAAGCTCGTCTTGCCCTGCCGCTGCGCGCGGAACATCCGCTCGTCGAACGCGCGGACCAGCGCCATGCTGCGCAGCATCCGCCGCAGCATATCGGGATCGAGCCGCGGGTCCCACGGCCCCACCGCCTGCCCCGCATCGTCGAGCACGCGCACCAGACCATAGGCCAGGTCGGTGAACGTATCGGCGCGGTCGGCGGTGTCGGGGCGGCGCGTCTCGCCCGCGGGAGGGATCGGCACTTCGGTGAAGTCCACCGTATCGCCCGGGCGGAACTTCGGCTCCGGCACGTGCAGCGACAACGCCGGCAGGTTCGGGGGCGGCAAATTCGGGCGTACGGGATCCGGCATCGGCTCTCCCACGTCTCTCTCCAGTGTCTTGGCGTCGGTTGGAACGCTCGGGTATTCCTTTCGCGCCATTGAAATATAATTTCAAGACCGTTCGTCCGACCGGCACAGCGTTCGAGCCGGATTGACTCGCTGAGAATAAAGAACAAAATAAGAACGATCAGCCGCAACCCGAGTCGTGCCCATCGTGCCCCAGTCGAGCGTCCTCATCACCCTGCGCGAAACGCTCCGCGCCATCGAGGGCGACGGACACCGTCGGCGCGAGGCGCTCCCGTTCGGGATCGACGCACTCGATTCGCGATTGGCCGCCGCCGGTCTCCGGCTCGACGCGCTTCACGAGGTGGCCGCCGCCACCCCCGCAATGGGCGACGACGCCTCGGCCACGTTGTTCGTCGCCGGGGTCGCCGCGCGTGCGTGGGGCCCGGTGCTGTGGGTGGTGCGCCGCCGCGACCTGTTCGCGCCCGGCCTCTACCAGTCCGGTCTCGCCCCCGAACGCGTGATCTATGCCGAAGCCGCCGACGATGCCGAGCTCCTGGCCCTCATGGAAGAGGGGCTGCGCCACCGTGGGCTCGGCGCGGTGATCGGCGAGGCCAAGCGCGTCGCGATGCCCGCCACCCGCCGGCTCCAGCTGGCCGCGGAAGGGGGCCGCACGATCGCGCTGCTGATGAAGCGCCACGCCCGCGACGGCGTCGATCCGCTCGGCGTCCCCTCCGCCGCGCTCACCCGCTGGCGCGTCGCCAGCGCGCCCTCGCGCGCCTTGCGGACCGCCGGCGTCGGCCGCCCCCGCTGGCACCTGTCCTGCGTCCGCCAGCGCGGCGGCGATCCCTTCGAACTCACGGTGGAGGCCAGCGATGAAACGGGTCGCCTCGCTCTACCTGCCCGACTGGTCGATCGACCGCGTCCGGCGGGCAGAGCCGACACTCGCGCCGCCGCCTGAGCGCGCGCCGACGCATGCCGATCTCGCGCTCGGCACCCGCGGCTGGCGTCCCGGCGCCCGCTGGGCCCGTGACGAGGCGACCGCCTATCCCCGCCTCCCCGGCGACGATGGTGGTGCCGTCACCGGCGCACGCGCGCATCCCTTCCGCCCGATGCCGCCCGACGAGGGCGCACGCCTCGTACCGGATGCGCCCGGCACCGTCCGCCGCGCCGTTCGAACCGTCGCGCCTGCGCTTCCCCCGCCTGCGGTCGGGGCGCTCGTCACCGTCCACAAGACGGGCAGCCGCGTCGAGATCGTCGGCGCCTCGCCCGAGGCGCGCGCGCTCGGCATCGTCCCCGGCATGGCGTTGACGCAGGCACGCGCCAGCGTCCCCGCGCTCGTCGTCCGCGACGCCGATCCAGCCGGCGACGCTGCCGACCTCGCCGCGCTCGCCACCCTGCTCGCCCGCCGCTGGAGCCCGATCGTCGCGATCGACGGCACCGACGGCCTGCTGATCGACCTCACCGGCGTCTCCCACCTCCACGGCGGCGAGGCCCGCATGGCGCGCGCGCTCACACGCCTCCTCGCCCGCGCCGGCATAACCGCCCGTATCGCGATCGCCGACACCGCCGGCGCCGCCTGGGCGATCGCGCGGTTCGTGTCCCACGTCCCCGAAACGCAGGCTCGACGCCAACGCACTACCCCGGCGAAGGCCGGGGCCCAGTCGCGCAACAACGGCAAGGACAGGGCTGACCTGAAAACGACGGTCATTGCGACTGGGCCTCGGCCTTCGCCGGGGTGGAGCCCTCGACCGATCACCAACACCCTTCACATCCCCCCCACCCGGAATACCGAAACCCTCGCCCCGCTCCCCACCGCCGCGCTCCGCCTCGATCCGACCGCGATCGACCTCCTCGCACGCCTCGGTGTCGATACGATCGGCGATCTCGCCGCGATGCCCCGCGCGCCGCTGATCCGCCGGTTCGGCACGCAGGTCGCGCTGCGTCTCGACCAGGCGCTCGGCCGCGCGCCCGAACCGCTCGTCCCGGTCATCCCCCCCGAGCGGATCGCGGTCGAGCAGCGCTTCGCCGAGCCCATCGCCACCGCAGAGGCGATCGCGCACTGGCTCGCCCCGCTCGTCGCACGCCTCGCGATCGACCTTGCCAAGGCGGGCCTCGGCGCGCGGATGCTCGCCTTCGTCGCGACGCGCGTCGACGACCACCGGCAGGTTTTGCGCATCGGTCTCGCCCGCGCCACCCGCGATCCGACGCACATGCTGCGCCTCCTCGTGCGCCGGATCGACACGATCGACCCCGGTTTCGGGATCGAGGCGCTCGCGCTCCACGTCCGCCGTTCCGATCCGCTCGACGCGCAACCCTTCGACGACGACCTTGTCGAGCGCACCGCCGATCTCGCGCCGCTGATCGACACGCTCGCCAACCGCGTCGGCACGGCACGGCTCTGGCGCGCCACCCCGGTCGAGAGCGACGTCCCCGAACGCTCCACCGCCACCACCGCCCCGCTCGATCCCCCGGCACGCGACGCCCCCACGCTCCGGCCCGACGACATCCGCCGGCTCGACCGGCGCGGCGCGGACCACCCGTGGCATCCACGCTGGCCGCGCCCGGTCCGCCTGCTCCGCCGTCCCGAGCCGCTCGACCATGTCGTCGCCGAACTGCCCGACCTGCCCCCGCGCCGCTTCACCTGGCGCGGCGATCGCCACGTCGTGGTCCGCGCCGACGGCCCCGAGCGGATCGAGGGCGAATGGTGGAAGCGCGGCAGCGAGCGCCACGCGGTACGCGACTATTTCCAGGTCGAGGACGAGGCGGGCCACCGCTTCTGGCTCTTCCGTCGCGGCGACGGCGTCCGCGCCGAGACGGGCGACCTGGCATGGTTCATCCACGGAAGCTTCGGATGAAGGTATCTCAGTTCGTCCCCTGCAAGGGGAGGTGGCAGGCGAAGCCTGACGGAGGGGTATTCCCCGGTCCGGTCCGGGCGCACCATCGCCACGCGCGATACCCCTCCGTCGCTTCGCGACACCTCCCTTTGCAGGGGAGGATCAAGGTAGCCCGATGACCTACAGCGAACTCCAGGTCACCACCCACTTCTCGTTCCTCCGCGGCGCGTCCTCGCCCGAGGACCTGTTCCTCGCCGCCGCCGCACTCGGCCTCCCCGCGCTCGGCATCTGCGACCGCAACTCGGTCGCAGGCGTCGTGCGCAGCCTCGTCGCCGCGGAGCAGGTGACGCGCGACATCCGCCCGGTCCGCATGATCGCGGGCTGCCGCCTCGACCTCGCCTGCGGCACGTCCCTCCTCGTCTGGCCCGAGGACCGCGCCGCGTGGAGCCGCCTCACCCGCCTGCTCACGCTCGGCAAGGCGCGCGCCGATCCGCAACGCGGCGAGAAGGGCCGGTGCTTTCTCCACTGGGAGGACGTCGCCGCCCATGCCGACGGCCTCGTCGCCGCGCTCGTCCCCGACCGCGACGGTGCGGACCCGAACGCGCTGCGCTGGATGGCGGACGTCTTCGCGGGGCAGGGCTCGGGGCGAGGCCATGTCTGCCTCACCCACCACCGCCGCCCCGGCGACGCCGCGCGCCTAGCCGACACCGAAGCCGCCGCCGACGCGCACGGCCTGACGTCGCTCGCGACCGGCGACGTGCTGTTCCACGAACCCGGGCGCCGCATGCTCCAGGACGTCGTCACCGCGATCCGCGAGAAATGCACGATCGACGACCTCGGTCTGCGCCGCGAGCGGCACGCCGGCCGCCACCTCCACGCCGCGCACGAGATGGCGCGCCGCTTCCGCCACCACCCGCGCGCGCTCGCGGCGGTGGAGGCGATCGTCGAGCGCTGCCGCTTCTCCTTGCGCTCCCTCGACTATCAATATCCCGACGAGCGCGTGATGAACCGTCGCACGCCCCTGCAGGCGCTCGAAAAGCTCGCCCGCGACGCGCTCGCCCGCCGCTTCGTCGGCCCGGTGCCGACAGCCTATGCCGAGCTGCTCGAGCACGAACTCGCGCTTGTGGGGAAGATGGACTACGCGCCCTATTTCCTCACCGTGAACTCGATCGTCAGCTTCGCGCGCTCGGTCGGCATCTTGTGCCAGGGGCGCGGATCGGCGGCCAATTCGGTGATCTGCTTCGTGCTCGGCATCACCTCGATCGATCCGGTCGAGCACCAGCTGCTGTTCGAACGCTTCGTCTCGGAGGAGCGCCACGAGCCCCCCGACATCGACATCGATTTCGAACATGAGCGCCGCGAGGAAGTGATCCAGTGGATCTACGAGACCTACGGCCACGATCACGCCGCGCTCACCGCGGTCGTCAGCCGCTTCCGCACCCGCGGCGCGGTGCGCGAGGTCGGCAAGGTGATGGGGCTCAGCGAGGACGTTACCGCCGCGCTCGCGGGCCAGGTCTGGGGCTGGTCGAGCGAGCGCGTCCCCGACGCGCACGTCGCCGCGCTCAACCTCGACAAGGACGAGCCGCGCCTCGCGCTGACGCTCGATCTCGCGGCACAGCTCAACGGCACCCCGCGCCATCTGTCGCAGCATCCCGGCGGCTTCGTCCTGACGCGCGATGCGCTCCACGATCTGGTGCCCATCGAGCCCGCCGCGATGATCGACCGCCGCGTCGTCGAATGGGAGAAGCTCGATATCGAGGAACTCGGCTTCATGAAGGTCGACATCCTCGGGCTCGGCATGCTCGGCTGCATGCGCCGCGCGTTCGAGCTGCTGGAGGCGCACAAGGGCCTCGCGATCACGATGGACGCCCCCATCCTCCAGGCCGAGGACGACGCGACCTTCGCGATGATGGCGCGTGCCGATACGCTCGGCGTGTTCCAGATCGAGAGCCGCGCGCAGATGTCGATGCTCCCGCGGATGAAGCCCACCTGCTTCTACGACATCGCGATCCAGGTCGCGATCGTCCGCCCCGGCCCGATCCAGGGCGACATGGTCCACCCCTATCTGAAACGCCGCGAGAACCGCGCCGCGGTCGAATATCCCAGCCCCGAACTGGAAAAGGTGCTGAAGAAGACGCTCGGCGTTCCGCTGTTCCAGGAACAGGCGATGCAGGTCGCGATCATCGGCGCCGGCTTCACACCCGGAGAGGCGGACAATCTGCGCCGCGCGATGGCCACCTTCAAGGCGACCGGCGGCGTCGGCATCTTCCGCGACAAGCTGATCGCGGGAATGCTCGCCAACGGCATCACGCAGGAGTTCGCGGAGCGCCTCGTCAAGCAGATCGAGGGGTTCGGCAGCTACGGCTTTCCCGAAAGCCACGCCGCCAGCTTCGCCAAGATCGCCTACGCCTCGTCCTGGATGAAGTGCCACCACCCCGACGTCTTCTGCGCCGCGCTGCTCAACGCGCAACCGATGGGCTTCTACGCCCCCGCCCAGATCGTCCGCGACGCGCGCGCGCACGGCGTCACGATGCGCCCGGTCTGCGTGATGGAGAGCGAGTGGGATACGATCCTCGCCCCCCCGTTCGTTTCGAGCGAAGTCGAGAAACGTGGACCGGGCGCGCGTGATGGTTTCTCGACTTCGCTCGAAACGAACGGAAAGGGCCTGTTCCCCCTCCGCCTCGGTCTCCGCCTCGTCACCGGCCTCTCCGCCGACGACGCCGGCCGCATCTTCGTCGCCCGCGCCGAACGCGCCTTCACCTCGATCGAGGACCTGTCGCGCCGCTCGGGCGTCGCCGCCGCCGCGCTGGAGACACTTGCACAGGCCGATGCCTTCCACGCGCTCGGCCTCGATCGCCGGCAGGCGCTGTGGGCGATTCGGGGCTTGGGCGAACGGCTCCCCCCGCTCCTGGCGCTCGCGCAGACGCACGAGCCGCCGACGATCCTGCGCGCGCTCACCGCCGGCCGCGAGGTCGTCGAGGATTACCGCGCGACCCAGCTGTCGCTACGCGCGCATCCCCTGAGCTTCCTGCGCGCCGAACTGGCCCGCCGGGGCATGGTCCCGTGCGACAGCCTCGCCGGGCTGAAGGACGGCCGCGCGGTCGAGGTCGCGGGCATCATCCTCGTCCGCCAGCGCCCCGGCAGCGCGAAGGGCGTGCTGTTCATCACGCTGGAGGACGAGACCGGGATCGCGAACGGCATCCTCTGGCCCGACCGGTTCGAAGCGCAGCGCCGCACCGTGATGTCCTCCGCGATGGTGTCGATCAGGGGCCGCGTCCAGAAGGAAGGCCTCGTCATCCACGTCATCGCGGACCGCGTCACCGACCTGACGCCGATGCTCCGCCAGGTCGGCGAGATCGACCTCCCGCGCATGGTCTCGCGCGGCGACGGCGCCACCTATCCCGGCGCCCCCGATCGCGGCGATGCGGGATATAAGGAGAGCGGCTGGAAACCCCGCACCGACTATCACTATCGCGACCGCGGGAAGGCCGACATCATCCCGATCAGGAGCCACGATTTCCACTGACGCGACGCGGGATTCCCGCCCCCAATCGTCATCCCGGCGCAGGCCGGGATCCACATCACCAAGAGTCCGAACGCTTCGACTCATGCGGCCCGGTGGATCCCGGCCTTCGCCGGGGATGACGGTGCTGGCTCAAGCCTGTCCGGCCCCCGGCCCCCCTACCCCACCACCTGCTCGATCGTTCCGAAGATCGGGTGGTGCCGCTCGTCCTCCGCCCAGATCCGCACGGTGTCGCCCGTCTTCAGGAACGGCGTCACCGGCTTGCCGCCCTCGATCGTCTCGATCGTGCGCACCTCGGCGAGGCAGGAATAGCCGACGCCCCCCGCCGACACCGGCTTGCCCGGCCCGCCGTCCGGCCCGCGATTGGAGACGGTGCCCGATCCCACGATCGTCCCCGCGCCCAGCGCGCGCGTCTTGGCGGCATGCGCGATCAGCGTGCCGAAATCGAACGTCATGTCCTCGCCCGCATCCGCGCGGCCCAGCGGTTTGTCGTTCAGGTCGACGCTCAGGATCCGGTGCAGCTTGCCGTCCTGCCACCAGTCGCCGAGCGCCGCCGGCGTCACGAACACCGGCGAGAACGCGCTGGCGGGCTTCGACTGGAAGAAGCCGAACCCCTTGGCCAGTTCGTCCGGGATCAGGTTGCGCAAGGACACGTCGTTGGTCAGCCCGACCAGCCGGATCGCGTCCAGCGCCTGCTCGCGCGTCGCGCCCAGCGGCACGTCGCCGGTGACGACGACCACTTCGGCCTCCATGTCGCAGCCCCACGCCTCGTCGGCGAGCGGGATCGGGTCGCGCGCGCCGAGGAACCCGTCGGAGCCGCCCTGGTACATCAGCGGATCGTGCCAGAACGTCTCGGGCATCTCCGACGCGCGCGCCTGCCGCACCAGCGCGACATGGTTCACATAGGCGGAGCCGTCCGCCCACTGGTACGCGCGCGGCAGTGGCGCCGCGGCATCGTGCTCGTGGAAGCGGCCGCGCGGGATCGTCTCGTGCTCCAGGTCGGTCGCCAGCAGTTCGAGCTGCGGCGCGACCCGGTCCCAGTCGTCGAGCGCGGCCTGCAGCGTCGGCACGATATGCCCGGCGTCCGCGTACCAGGCGAGATCGTTCGACACGACGACGAGCTTGCCGTCGCGTCCGTGCTTCAGGCTGGCGAGTTTCATGCAGGGTCCTCTCGTGGTTTTGTCCGAGACTAGCCGCCCCGAACGCATGGGGGAACCCGCCCCGGCTTCCATAACAAAAGTTACTTGACCCGATGCCTGCCCCTCGCGAGACTGCGGCAAAACCATCTCCCCGAGAGGAACGCCATGTCGCTCGATACCTTGCCCGGCCGCTTCGCCTATAACGAAGATCACGAGGCGTTCCGCCAGACGGTCCGCAGCTTCCTGGCGAAGGATGGCGTCCCGCATGTCGACGAGTGGGAGAAGAACCGTCTCGTCCCGAAAGCCTTCTGGCGGCAGGCGGGCGAGGTCGGCATGCTGTGCCCGACGGTGCCCGAGGAGTTTGGCGGGCTCGGCCTCGATTTCGGCTACAACGCGATCGTCGACGAGGAGATGGCCTATGCGGGCGTGCCGGCGGGCTTCTCGCTCCAGTCGGATATCGTGGCTGGCTATATCGAGCATTACGGCAGCCCCGAGCAGAAGGCCGAATGGCTCCCGAAGATGGTGTCGGGCGAGATCGTCACTGCGATCGCGATGACCGAGCCGGGCACCGGATCCGACCTCCAGTCGATCCGCACCACCGCGAAGAAGGACGGCAACCACTACGTCATCAACGGCTCCAAGACATACATCACCAACGGCCAGAACGCCGACCTGACGCTGGTCGTCGCCAAGACCGATCCCGACGCGAAGCCCGCGTACAAGGGCATGTCGATCATCCTCGTGGAGGCGGACCGCGAGGGCTATGCCAAGGGTCGCAAGCTCGACAAGATCGGGCAGGACGCCGCCGACACCAGCGAGCTGTTCTTCGAGGATGTCCGTGTCCCCATCACCAACTGCCTCGGCGAGGAGGGCATGGGCTTCATCTACCTGATGAGCCAGCTCCCGCAGGAACGCCTTTCGATCGCGGTGTCGGTCCAGGCCTCCGCGCAGAAGGCCTTCGACGAGACGGTCGCCTTCACCAAGGAGCGCAAGGCGTTCGCGGGCGTGGTGTTCGATTTCCAGAACACCCGCTTCGTCCTCGCGGACCTGAAGGCCAAGCTCCAGGTCGGCTGGGCGCATCTCGACTGGGCGATCAAGCGCCACCTCGCGGGCGAACTCACCAACGAGGAAGGCGCCGCCGCCAAGCTGTGGCACACCGATCTGCAATGGGAGGTGATGGACAAGTGCCTCCAGCTCCACGGCGGCGCGGGCTACATGAACGAATATCCCATCGCCCGCAGCTGGCGCGCCGCCCGAGTCAGCCGCATCTATGGCGGCACGAACGAGATCATGAAGGAAGTGATCGGCCGCAAGCTGTAGGGCGTGCGGGTTTCGCACGAACCGTCACCCCGGGCTTGATCCAGGGTCCCGATTCCTTCCGAGCGATCGCAGGAAGCGGGCCCCGGCCCTCGTTCCCACCGCTCAGCCTCCCAGCATCCCCGCGACCTTGCCCGCCAGCGCGTCCATCGCGAACGGCTTCGTCAGCAGCGCCATGTTGGGCGCCAGCTGGCCGTTGCCGATCACCGCATTTTCGGCATAGCCGGTGATGAACAGCACCTTCAGCTCGGGAATCCGCACCAGCGCCGCATCCGCCACCTGCCGCCCGTTCATCTGCCCGGGCAGCCCCACATCGGTGACGAGCAGGTCGATCCGCGCGCCGGTCTGCAGCACGCGCATCGCCGCCGCGCCGTCCCCCGCTTCCAGCGCGGTATAGCCCAGCCCTTCCAGCACCTCGATCACCAGCATGCGGATCGTCGGCTCGTCGTCGACCACCAGGACGGTATGCGCACCCTCCGCACGGGGCGCCTCGTCGAGCGGGCTCTCGGGGGCTTCCACCTCGCCGCTTTCGCCATAATGTCGCGGCAGATAGACGCACACCGTCGTGCCCACGTCGATCTCGGTATAGATCCGCACCTGCCCGCCAGACTGCCGCGCGAAGCCGTAGATCATCGACAGCCCGAGGCCAGTCCCCTCGCCCAGCGGCTTGGTCGTGTAGAACGGGTCGAACGCGCGCGCCTGCACCTCGGGCGTCATGCCCGTGCCCGTGTCGGTCACGCACAGCGACAGATATTGCCCCGCGTCCAGGTCGCGATGCGCCCCGGCACGCTCGTCGAGCCACTTGTTCGCGGTCTCGATCGTGATCCGCCCGCCGTCGGGCATCGCGTCGCGCGCGTTGATGCAAAGGTTCAGCAGCGCGTTCTCCAGCTGGTTGGGATCGACCATCGCCGCCCACAGCCCCGCAGCGCCCACCACCTCGACATGGATCGACGGCCCCACGGTACGCCGCACCAGATCCTCGATCCCCGCGATCAGCCGGTTGACGTCGGTCGGCTTGGGATCGAGCGTCTGCCGCCGCGAGAAGGCGAGCAGACGGTGCGTCAGCGCCGCCGCGCGCCGCGTCGCGCCCTGCGCCGCGCCGATATAGCGGTCGAGGTCCCCCGTCCGCCCCTGCGCGATCCGCACCTGCATCATCTCGATCGCGCCCGAGATTCCGGTCAGCAGGTTGTTGAAGTCGTGCGCCAGCCCGCCTGTCAGCTGCCCCACCGCCTCCATCTTCTGCGCCTGCCGCAGATGCTCCTCGGCGACCATCAGCTCGCGCGTGCGCGCCTCCACCTGCTGCTCGAGCGAGGCGTTGAGCGTGGCCAGTTCCTGCTCCACGCGCCGCCGCTCGGTCGCGTCGCGCGTCCGTTCCGCCACATCGCGGACGAACGCGATCTCCTCGTCGGACCAGCGGCGCGGCGCCGCATGATTGAGGTACAGCAGCGCGACGAACCCGCCCTGTTCGGTGACGGGCATGTTGATGAACGACACGGCCGACAGCCCGCGCAGCGCGTCCGCGGTGTCGCGCGTCCGATCGTCTTCGTACACGTCGGGAATCGCCACGGTCACACCGTGCTTCAGGTCCTCGATATAGCTGCCATAGTCCCGAAAATGCAGGATGCCCGGCAGCGGCACGATCCCGTCGGCGCAATAGGCGCGCTCGGTCACGATCGTCTCCGCAACCGGATCGACGATGCCATAGCCCGCACGGCTGACGTCCAGCGTCGCCCCCAGGATCTCCGCCGCCGCCAGCGCCAGGTCGCCCGGATCGCCCTCTTCCCGGAACCGGTCGTTCAGCGCGATGATCGCCTGCAGCCGCAGCGCCGCCCGCTTGCGCGCATCGATATCGAAGCTGACGCCGGGAAAGCGCGACGGCGCGCCGTCGGCGGCGTAGGTGCAGCGCCCCTGTGCCATCACCCAGCGGACGCTGCCGTCGTTCCCGACGATCCGGTACTCGCTCTCGAAATCCTCGCCCGTGCGGATCGCGGCGTCGATCTCGTCCTGCACGCGGGGAAGGTCGCGCGGATCGATCCCGTGAAAGAACGTCCCGATCGATGCCCCGCCGGTCGCCACATCGGGATCGACGCCGTACAACGTCGCGAAATTCGCATCCGCGGTCACCCGGTCGGCCGGAATATCCCAGTCCCAGCTTCCGATGCGGTGCGGAGTTCCCGGGGTCCGCGGCGTGGCGTCGCCGCCGTCCGTCGTTTCGTCCATCACTTCGCTTTCGTGGGGCATATCGAAGAGGTGCGCTAATCGGGGGTTTGCTTTGCAGTATCAAGCCGTAACGCCCCTGATCTTGACTTTCTCCCATCATGCGCACATTTGCACGGCCATCGAGGCGTCATGCAGCGTGATGGAGCGATCGGGCCAGCCCCGCGCGCTCAAGCTCCGCCTCGGTCGATGTAACGGGCTTCCCAGATCACGCGGGGTGTCATTCTCCCCCCGCCCCTCGCACGCCATCGTCGCGTCGCGGGCCCGGCGCTATTGAAAGTATTCCCATGTCCTTTTCGCATCTCGGCCTGTCCGAGCCGCTCGTCCGCGCGCTCGAAGCCAAGGGCTATACCGAGCCGACGCCGATCCAGCGCGACAGCATCCCGACCGTCCTCGAAGGCCGCGACCTGCTCGGCATCGCGCAGACCGGCACCGGCAAGACAGCCGCGTTCGTCCTCCCCTCGATCCAGCGCATGGCGGAGGCGCAGAAGCGCGTCCTGCCGACGCATTGCCGCATGCTCGTCCTCGCCCCGACGCGCGAGCTCGTCAGCCAGATCGCGGACAATGCGCGCGGTTACGGCCAGTTCTCGAAACTCAGCGTCGCGACGATCTTCGGCGGCACCAGCATCGCCAAGAACCGCAACGACGTGAAGAACGGCGTCGACATCCTCGTCGCCACCCCGGGCCGGTTGATCGACTGCGTCGAGCAGGGCTTCCTCAATCTCTCGATGGTCGAGATCCTCGTCCTCGACGAGGCGGACCAGATGATGGACCTCGGCTTCATCCACGCGCTCAAGAAGATCGTGCGGATGGTCCCGCGCAAGCGCCAGACGCTGTTCTTCTCGGCGACGATGCCCGTGTCGATCCGCGAGCTGTCGAACCAGTTCCTGAACGATCCCGCCACCGTCACGGTCAAGCCCGCCGCCACCACCGCTGAGCGCGTCGACCAGGAGGTCGTCTTCGTCAACCAATCCGAGAAGCAGGCGCTGCTGACGCTGCTGCTCAAGGGCGAGGGCGTCGATCGATCGCTCGTCTTCACGCGCACCAAGCATGGCGCGGATCGCGTCGTGAAGCTGCTCGCGGGCAACGGCATCGCCGCCAACGCGATCCACGGCAACAAGAGCCAGCCGCAGCGCGAACGTGCGCTCGCCGCGTTCAAGTCCGGTGACGTGCCCATCCTCGTCGCGACCGACATCGCCGCGCGCGGGATCGACGTGTCGGGGGTCAGCCACGTCTTCAACTTCGAGCTGCCCAACGTGCCCGAGCAGTATGTCCACCGCATCGGCCGCACCGCGCGCGCCGGCGCCAGCGGGATCGCGATCTCGTTCTGCGCCGACGACGAGAAGCCGTACCTGAAGGACATCGAGAAGACGACGCGCCAGAAGGTGCCCGTCCGCGCGCTGCCCGACGATTTCATGCGCCAGGCCAACGAATTGAAGGCCGCCCGCGTCAAGGCGATCGGCGCCGATCCCGCCCCGCGTGAGGATCGCCCCCGCCAGCAGCGCGGCCCCGCGCGTCCCCGCGCCACCCACGCCCCCACCGCGACCGGCGGCGGCGCCAACACCGGCGGCCGCAACTATGCGGGCGCCAGCCGTCGTCCCGGCGGCGGTGGTCAGGGTGGCGGTGGCCAGGGCGGTGGCGGCGGCAACCGCGGCGGCCGCGGTCGCGGCGGCGGCGGCGGTCGCCCCGGCGGCCCCGCCCCGGCGCGCTGATCCCGGCGCGCTGATCCCGGCGCGCTGATCCCGGCGCGCTGATCCCGGCGCGCTGATCCCGGCGCGCTGATCCCGGCGCGCTGATCCCGGCGCGCTGATCCCGGCGCGCTGATCCCGGCGCGCTGATCCCGGCGCGCTGATCCCGGCGCGCTGATCCCGGCACCGAAAAGGCCCGCCATCCCATCCGGGATGGCGGGCCTTTCGATTCGCGGCCGCATCACAACGAAAGCTGGGATCTCTCGCCGGTCGAGCCCCGCCCTCGGCACGGAAAGATCCCAGCCTTCGCCGGAATGACGATCTACGGCATCAGGCGATCGCCGCCCGTCGCCCGCCCCGCTCCACCAGAACCGACACCACCAGCACCACCAGCCCCCCGATCGCCAGCGCCGCGCCGACATATCCGGTCGACGTCCACCCGTACCCACCAGCGATCGCCAGCCCGCCCAGCCACGGCCCCAGCGCATTGGCGGTGTTGAACGCGGAGTGATTGAGCGCCGCCGCCAGCCCCTGCGCATCGCCCGCGACATCCATCAGCCGCGTCTGCAACACCGTCCCCAGGCTCCCGCCCAGACCGACCGCCAGCACGCCGACCAGCAGGGTCGGAAAATGCAGCGCGGCCAGCGGCCACAATAGCAGCGCGACCGCGGAAAAGATCAGGACTCCCGCCGCGGTCGGCATCAGCGCACGGTCCGCGAAGCGAGGCACGATCAGGTTGCCCGCAGTCATCCCGATGCCGAACGCCACCAGCGCGATCGGCACCGCCTTCGGCGCGACGCCCGTTACCGCGACCATCGTATCCGCCAGATAGGTATAGACCGCGAACAGCCCGCCGAACCCGATCGCGCCGATGCCCAGCGTCAGCCACACCTGCGGCCGCGCCAGCGCGCTCAGCTCGCGCAGCGGGCTCGCATCGCGATCCGCCCGGTCGCGCGGCGCCAGCCACGCGACGAGCGCGACCGTCGTCATCGCCAGCCCGGCGACGATCGCGAACGACCACCGCCACCCCACGCTCTGCCCCAGCCAGTTCGCGACGGGCACGCCCACGATCGTCGCCACCGTCAGCCCCAGCAGCACCCGCGCCACCGCCGACGTCCGCCGGTCATGCGGCACGAGGCTGGCCGCGACCAGCGTCGCGATCCCGAAATACGCGCCATGCGGCAACCCGCTCAGGAAGCGGAACGCCAGCATCCATCCATAGGTCGGCGCCAGTGCGGACAGCGCGTTCGCCACCGCGAACATCGCCATCAGCGCGATCAGCAGCGTCCGCCGCGCCAGCTTCGCGCCCAGCACCGCCAGCAACGGCGCACCGACGACGACGCCCAGCGCATAGGCGCTGATGACATGCCCCGCGGTCGGCGCATCGACGCCAAGGTCGCGCGCCATGTCGGGGAGCAGGCTCATCGTCGCGAACTCGGTCGTCCCGATCGCGAACCCGCCCACCGCGAGCGCGAGGTGCACGAGCCCGACACGCGCGGGCGCGCCGGTGGTATCGGCGTCGGCCATGAGGATCATCCAGCAGTGAACGGAAGCGGGGAAGATGGTCATGCTGCGGTGCAGCGTCAACCCGCTCAAACCGTCATCCCGGACCTGATCCGGGATGACGGGGAAGACAAAGCCTCACCCCAGAACCGTCAGCCACTCCGCCTCGGGCGCCCGCGCCGCGCGCGTCCGGTTCGCCGGATCGTCAGCGTCCTCGACGCCGATCGCGACGCCGCAGAACAGCATCCGCTCCGCCGGCGTCCCAAGGAATCCTTCGATCGTATCCGGATATACCGCCCAGCATTCCTGCGGGCACGTCGCCAGCCCGGCTTCCACCGCCAGCAGCATCAGCGTCTGGAGATACATGCCCAGGTCGCCCCATTGCGGCGGCCCCATCCGCCGGTCGACCGTCACGAAATAGGCCGCGGGCGCGCCGAAGAACTGGAAGTTGCGCGCGAACCAGCGCTTGCGGGCCGCCTTGTCCTCGCGCGGGATCCCCAGATGTCCGTACAGTTCCTCGCCCACGCCGAAGATCCGCGCCTTCGTCTGCGCGGTCATCTCGGCCGGATAGATCTGGTAGCCCGGCTCTTCGGTTTCGCCGCGCTCCAGCTTGCCGCGCATGATCGCCTTCAGCTCGTCCATCGCCGCGCCGTGGACGATATCGACATGCCAGGGCTGGATGTTGCCCCCGGTCGCCGCGCGCGCGCTCTTCACCGCAAGGTCGCGCAGGACCTCCACCTCCACCGCGCGGTCGAGAAACCCCCGCACCGATCGCCGCGCCGCGACTGCCTCGCTCACATCCATGCCGTCACCCTCTTGCCGTGCGCGTCAATTTGCGCGAGAGAGTGCGGGATAACAGTTGTTATGGAGAGCGGAAAGATGCCCGAAGCCTATATCGTCGAAGCGGTGCGCACGGCCGGCGGCCGGCGCGGCGGCAGGCTCGCCGGCTGGCACCCCGCCGACATGGCGGGCAAGGTGCTCGACGCAGTCGTCGAACGCTCGGGTATCCCGCCCGAAGCGGTCGAGGACGTCATCATGGGCTGCGTCAGCCAGGGCGGCGAGCAGTCGTTCCAGGTCGGGCGCAACGCCGTCCTCGCCTCGAAACTCCCCGAGAGCGTCCCCGCGGTCACGATCGATCGCCAGTGCGGCTCCTCGCAGCAGGCGATCCAGTTCGCCGCGCAGGCGGTCATGTCGGGCACGCAGGACGTCGTGATCGCCGCCGGGGTCGAGAGCATGACGCGCGTGCCGATGGGCTCCACCGGCGTGCTCTTCGCCAAGGCCGGGCTCGGCAAGTCGAAGTCGCCGCAGGTCGAGGAACGCTATCCCGACATCCAGTTCAGCCAGTTCACCGGCGCGGAGATGATCGCGAAGAAGTTCGGCTTCTCCCGTGCCGATCTCGACGCCTTCGCGCTGAAGAGCCACCAGAAGGCCGCCGCCGCGACAGAACGCGGCGCCTTCGCCGACGAGATCGTCGTGCTCGACGTCGAGACGCCGGAGGGCACCGTCGCGCACGACCGCGACGAAGGCATCCGCGCCGATTCGACGCTCGAGTCGATCGGCGGCGTGAAGCTGCTCGACGAGAACGGCGTCATCACCGCCGCCTCCTCCAGCCAGATCTGCGACGGCGCCAGCGCGGTCCTGATCGTCAGCGAGGCGGCGCTCAAGCGGTATGGCCTGAAGCCGCTCGCCCGGATCAAGCAGCTTACCGTCACCGCGGGCGATCCCGTCGTGATGCTCGAGGAGCCGCTCTACGCCACCGACAAGGCGCTGAAGAAGGCCGGCCTCACGATCGACGAGATCGACCTGTACGAGGTGAACGAGGCGTTCGCTCCCGTCCCCCTCGCCTGGCTCAAGCATACCGGCGCGGATCCGGAGAAGCTCAACGTCAACGGCGGCGCGATCGCGCTCGGCCACCCGCTCGGCGCATCGGGCACCAAGCTGATGGCCACCCTCGTCCACGAACTGCGCCGTCGCGGCGGCCGCTACGGCCTGCAGACGATGTGTGAGGGCGGCGGGATCGCCAACGTGACCATCATCGAGAATTGCGACGCCTGAGACTTAACAACCCCCGCTCATCCTGAGGAGGGACTGAGCGAAGTCGAAGGCCCCTCTCGAAGGACATGCCGCGCGCGCGTGCTTCGAGACGCGTCTTCGGCTTCGCTCCGCCGCTTCTCGGTATGACGGATCTGGGAGGAGATGAATCCATGAAACTCGACACCACCACCGCCGCCGTCGTCACCGGCGGCGCCTCCGGCCTCGGCGCCGCCACCGCGCGCGCGCTCGCCGCCAAGGGCGTCAAGGTCGCGATCTTCGATCTCCAGGAGGAGAAGGGCGAGGCCGTCGCCGCCGAGATCGGCGGCACTTTCTGCAAGGTGAACGTCACCGACGACGCGAGCGTGGACGCCGGCTTCGAAAAGGCGCGCGCCGCGCACGGTCAGGAGCGCATCCTCGTCAACTGCGCGGGCACCGGCAACGCGATCAAGACCGCAAGCCGCAGCAAGACCGATGGCTCGATCAAGCACTTCCCGCTCGACGCGTTCAACTGGATCATCCAAATCAACCTCGTCGGCACCTTCCGCTGCATCGCCAAGTCGGCCGCGGGCATGCTGACGCTCGATCCGCAGGAGGACGGCGAGCGCGGCGCGATCGTCAACACCGCCAGCGTCGCGGCGGAGGACGGCCAGATGGGCCAGGCCGCCTATTCCGCGTCGAAGGGCGGCGTCGTCGGCATGACGCTGCCGATCGCGCGCGATTTGATGAGCGAGGGCATCCGCGTCAACACGATCCTGCCCGGCATTTTCGAGACGCCGCTGATGAACGGCGCGCCGCAGCCGGTGAAGGACGCGCTCGCCGCCTCGGTCCCCTTCCCCAAGCGCCTCGGCAAGCCGGAGGAATATGCCCAGCTCGCGATGACGATGATCGAATGCGGCTATTTCAATGGCGAGGACGTCCGCCTCGACGGCGCGATCCGCATGGCCCCGCGCTGACTCCAGCGTCGTCCCCACCCTTCCTCCGTCATCCCCGCCTTCCGTCATCCCCGCGAAGACGGGAACGAGGGAAGGCGCGGATGGACAAGACCGCGTCAAGTCCGGAACCCCGAAAGGCGACGATGTCCCGCCCTGCTCCCTGGCGCCTCGATCCCGCCCGTTACCCCGTCACCGAAACGGTCCAGACCCGTTTCCAGGATCTGGACCCGCTGGGTCATCTCAACAACGTGGCGTTCGCTGCGCTGTTCGAGACGGCGCGCGTCGGCTTCAACGCCCGCGCGGGCCGGTTCGGCGGGCAGGGATATGACGGGACCGACGGCGGGTTCCGGGGCGTGCTCGCGAGCAACACGATCAACTATCTGGTCGAGGGCAGCTATCCCGAGCCGGTAGAGATCGCCTCTGGCGTCGGCCATATCGGCAACCGCAGCTGGGAAATCCTGGAGGTGATGCTGCAGTCGGGCCGTCCGATCGCGACCTCGGACACCGTTCTGGTGATGAATGCGTCGAGCGGCGATCGCCTGCCCCCGGACTTTCGCGCACGGCTAGAGGCGCTACGCGTCCGGGGCGAGTGACGCTCGAAATGCGTCACCCCCGCACCGGCGAGGGTGACGCAAGTCTTCAGCGCTTTCCGCGCAGCGTGTTGAGCACCGCCAGTCCGACGACGCCGATCAGCGCCGCCGCCGTCCACGGACGATCCTTGGCGAACGCCTTGGCCTTGCCGACGATCTCGGGCTGTCCGTCGACCCCTGGCGCCAGCTGCTTCTGCACCGCGCCCTTCACCTGATCGAACACGCCGTCTGCCTGCAACGAACGGTCGCCCGTCGCCGCGCCCAGGGTTTCCTTCACGGAGCCGGTCACGGAATTGGCCTCGCCGGTCAGCTTGTCGGTCATGATACGGATCCTTTGCTAGAACTGGGAACGGCAGCGAAACCATCCAGCGTCGCTTTTGTGCCGTGCAGCATCCGCGAAATCAGTCGACGAACGTCGCCGCGCGCTTTTCCATGTTCGCGCGCACCGCCTCGATCTGGTTGGGGGATCGCATCAGCGCGATCTGTTCGCGGCTTTCCTCTGCCAGGATCGTGTCGCCGTCGGCGTCGGCGGCGATGTTGAACAGCCGCTTCGATGCGCGCACCGCATCCGGGCTGCGCCCCGCGATCGCGCGCGCCAGCGTCATCGCCTCGGCGACCGGATCCTCCGCCAGCCGCGTGATCAGTCCGAACCCCAGCGCCTCCTCGCCCGAGAATTCGCGCGCGGTATAGGTCAGCTCGCGCAGCACGTCGTCGCGCGCCAGCGTCCGCCACAGCGCCACCCCCGCCATGTCGGGCACCAGGCCCCAGAAGGTCTCGCGGATCGACATCCGCGTGTCCGCGCGCGCGATGCGGATGTCCGCGCCCGACAGCAGCTGGAACCCGCCCCCCATCGCCACGCCGTGCACCGCAGCGATCACCGGCATCGGCAGCTGCCGCCAGCCCCAGGCAAGGTTCTGCGCCGCGTTCGCCGCGCCGTGGCTGCGCGTCGCCAGGTCGGTCCCCGATCCGCCCCCCGCCATCGACGCCATGTCGAGCCCCGCACAAAAGGCCCGCCCCTCGCCCGACAGCACCACGACACGCACGTCGCGCCGCCCGCCGAGCGTCGCGATCGCGTCGTTGATGCCCGCGAACATCGCGGGATCGAGCGCGTTCATCTTGTCGGCGCGGGTCAGCCGCACGTCGGCGATGCCGTCCGCGACGGTGATGGAGACCCGGGGGGCGCTGTCGGCGGTCATGCTCGATCCTCTCTCGTTATACCCGCGACGCTACCTGCCGCGGGGACGAGCGTATAGCCCCGTCCCTTACGGGTGTGCAGCATCGGCCGACGCCCTCCGCCATCGAGCTCGGCGCGCAACCGCGAGACATGGACCTCCACCACATTGGTCCCCGGGTCGAACCCCAGCCCCCATATATCCGCGAGCAGCGCGGCGCGCGGCACCGTCGTCCCCGCGCGCCGCGCCAGGTGCAGAAGCAGTGCGTATTCGCGCGCGCGCAGCGTCAGCCGCCGCCCGGCCCGTGCCGCGACGCGCTCGACGGTATCGATCGACAGGTCCCCCACCTGTACCCGCGACCCCGCGCGCCGGACCAGCGCCCCCATCCGCGCCGCGACCAGCGCGTCGCAGGCCGCGTCGTCCGCGACATCGTCCGCCCCCGCATCGAGCAGCGCGACCTGCTGCGCGTCGCCCCGTCCCAGCGCCAGGATCGCCGCGCCCGGATACTCCGCGCGCACCGCCTCGATCGTCACCGGCGCCCGTGCGCGCAGCACCACTGCCGCGCCCGCTTCCGCCAGCCGCATCCCTCGCCCGGCGAGAAACCCTGCCAGCGCCGGACGATCGAGAAGGCTGACGACGGGCACCACGGTCGCGACGTACGGACGGCCGGGCTCAGCCGCGCCCCGGCCCCGCCGATGCGGATCGATCGATCGCCACCAGCCCCGCGCGCGCGTGTCCCGCGACCAGCGCGTCGGCATCGTCCACCGCCGCCGCCAGCACCGCCACCCGTTCGTCGGCCGAGCGCGCCGCGGATGCGAGCGCCCCGATCGCGGTCGCGCGCATCCGCGCCACCGGATGCCGCGCCGCCATCTCGCGGGCCAGCGCCACCCCGCCATCGCCTCCGAAATGGACCGCGAGCGCGACCAGCGTCTCCGCCGGGGTCACAGTCAGCGCCTCGACGATCCGATTCGCGCCGGTGTCGAACCGGTACTGCGTCCGCCATTGCTGCGCGGGTTCGTACGCCAGGATGTTGAGCGACACCGAGAACGCATCGGGCGGCAGCTGGACATGGACGTCGCGGTGCGCCCGGTACAGCAGCACCCGCCCCTCCGCGAGCCGCGACCGCTCCTCGAACACCAGCCCTGCCGCCTCGCCGGGCAACCCGGTCGCGCCATCGAACCGGTAATAATCGCTCCAGTATCCCGGCCCCAGATACCCGACGGTCAGGAACGAGAAATTATGGTCGTGCGGCAGGTCGTAGAAGAACGGCGCGGTCCCCGACGCCTTCACCACGGCATCGTCCGGCGCGGGCCAGAAGTTCGCGCGCAGCATATAGCGCCCGTTGGGTGGCCGCAGCATCAGCACCTGCGCACCATAGGCGTTGAGCGCCTGCCCCGCGAAACGCTGCTCCAGCTCGCGCACCGCCAGGTCCGCCAGGAACGTCCGGTTCCGCGCCAGCCGCGCCAACACCGGCCCGAACGCCGCGAACGCATCGAGGTCGCCGAGATCCGCGTCGCTCGCCTCCAGCGCGTCGATCAGTTCCTCCAGCGCGATCGCGTTCTCTGCGCCACCATCGATGTCGATCGGCATCAGTCCGCTTCCGCCATCATGGTTTCGACCTGCACCAGCGTCGCACCCGCCGCCACGCGGACCTCGTTGTGCGGATCCTCCGCCGCCATCTCGGCCAGACGGGGCAGTGCGGCGCGCACGTCGGTCGCCAGCCATTCGCGCATCGCGGCCCAGCGCAGGAAGAACGCGTCCCCCCGCGTCGCCGCGGCGAAGCACGCGCCCGCGTCCGCCCGCGCGCCGGTCCGCAACAGCGTCAGCAGCATCGTCGTGCGCGCGGCGTCCTCGTCCAGCATCGCGCTGCGCAGCAACGCCCCGTCCGTGATCCGGTATTCGCGCATCAGCGGCCCCTGCCCCGCGCGCAGCGTCGCGGTCACCGTCACCACGTCATCGCGCGCGTCGGCGAGCAGATGCGCGTGCGTCCGCCCGTCCATCCGCACCACCATGCCGTCCGCGATCGTTAGATCGGGGAGCGCGACGCACCGCCCCGCGGTCGCCGCCGAAAAGTCCGCGGTCGCCGGCTCGACCGTCCACCGCCGCACCCGCGCCCCGCCGCTGCGGACGTAGCGCACCACCGACATCCGCCCGGGCACGATCGCCGACACCGCCTCGCCCTGCGCCCGGAGCGTCTCCGCCGACACGACGGTCAGCGCGATCGAGACCCCGGACGCGTCGAACAGCACCGCCCCGGTCTTCAGCGCGTCGCGGCTCGCGCGCAGCGGCGGCTCGAACCACGCGTCCTCGCGAAGCCGGTCGATCATCGGCGTCAGCAGCGCTTCGATCGCCGGTCCGTCCGCCAGCACCGCCGCGGCGGCCTCCGTAGCCGCCACGACGTCACCCGGCGGCAACGCGGCGAACCGCGCCGCCAGAGCCCGATGATTCGCGCCCGAAAGCCAGTCGCGCGCGAACGCCTGCGATCGCACCCGCGATGCACGGATCGCCGCTCCATCGAGAGTCACCGGCTCAGCGCGGATTTTGTTCGTAGACGAGGATCGCGATGTTGATGAGCGATTCGAATACCTCGTCGCCCCCCGATTCGAGCGCGCGCATAGCCCCCGTCGTCGCGACCTGCGTCGTCAGGTCGATGATATGCGTGATGTCGATGCCGAAGATATCCATGGTCGCCCCCCGTTGGTTGAGGTCCGCAGGCTAGGGCGCGGTCCGGGTCCGGCGTAGTTACATCGGTGCAATGTTGCGCTGCGGCACTTCGCGTGTAGACCGGCGCGATGTTTCCCGATTTCGATCTCGGCCGGTTCGTCGGCAGCCGCCTCGACGGGCATGGCCGCAAGCTCGGCATCGCGTATCGCGCGCATGGTGACGACTGGTGCGAACTCGCGCTCCCCTACGGCCCGCACCTCGTCGGCAACATCGGCAGCGGCGTGATCGCGTCCGGACCCATCGTGTCGCTGATGGACATGGCGACCAGCCTGTCGATCTGGGCAAAGCACGGCAACTTCGTCGCACACGCCACGTTAGATCTGCGCGTCGATTATCTGCGCCCAGCGCGCCCCGGTAAAACCGTGATCGGTCGGGGCGAATGTTACCGGATCACGCGCTCGATCGCGTTCGTCCGCGGGCAGGCGCACGACGGCGATCCCGACGATCCGATCGCGCACGTCGCGGGAACCTACATGGCGCCGGAGGGCTATCGATGAAGCTGCCCCCCTATGCCGACACGCTCGGCGCGACGATCGACCCCGGCGAGGACGGCGCGCCCCCGGTGCTCGCGATGCCGTTCGGCCCCGACGTGATCGGCCGCCCCGGCTTCCTCCACGGCGGCGCGATCTCGGGCCTGCTCGAGGTCGCCGCGATCGCTGCGCTGATGCATGCGCTGGAGGGCGAGGGCGGCGGCGAGATCAAGCCGATCAACGTCACCGTCGATTTCATGCGCGGCGGCCGCGACAAGCTCACCCGCGCGCGCGGCATCGTCACCCGCCTCGGCACCCGCGTCGCCAATGTCGAGGCGACCGCCTGGCAGGACGATCCCGCCAGGCCGATCGCCGCCGCCCGGATGAATTACCTGATCGTGCGATAGGTCATCGCCGCGGCGCGGTCAGCTTCAGCAACCGCCCCTGCGACCCCTGCGCACCGTCCTCCAGCACCCAGATCGCGCCGTCCGGCCCCTGCTCCACCTCGCGGATTCTCGCGCCCATGTCCCATTGGTCGCCCTTCGCCGCAGAGGTGCCGTTCAGGTCCACCCGCACCAGCGACTGCGACGACAGCCCGCCGATGAACGCATCGCCCTTCCACTGCGGGAACATGCTGCCCGAATAGATCATCAGCCCGCCCGGCGAGATCACCGGGTTCCACGAAACCTTCGGCGCCTCATACCCGTCGCCGGGCTGGTGATCGGGAATGTCGCGCCCGTCATAATGCGATCCATTCGAAGCATTGGGCCAGCCATAGTTGCGCCCCGGCAGGACGAGGTTCACCTCGTCGCCCCCCTTCGGCCCCATCTCCTGCTCCCAGAGATTGCCCCGCGCATCGAACGCGATGCCCAGCAGGTTGCGGTGACCAAAGCTCCACACCTCGGGCAGGAACCCCTTCGCTGCGAGCGGATTGCCCGGCGCGGGCTTACCCTCTGGCGTCAGTCGCAGGACCTTGCCGAGCGACGCTTTGGGATCCTGTGCCGGCGTGAACTTCTGGCGGTCGCCATTGGTGAAGAACAGATATTTGCCGTCGGGCGAGAAGGCGATCCGCCCCGAATAATGCCCGTTGCCCTCCACGAACGGCGTGCCGCGGTACAGCGCCTCGATCTCGCCCAGTCGCTCGCCACCGGACCCACCGCCATCGGCCCGCAACCGCCCGCGCGCGAGGATCACGCCCTTGCCGCCCTCGCCCGCCGCGGAATAGCTGAAATACACGCGCTTGCTCGTCGCGAAATCGGGGGCGAGCACCACGTCCATCAGCCCGCCCTGGCCCGCCGAGTCGACGGTAATCGTGGCCACCGTCTGCCGCGCCTTGCCGTCCGCGGACACCAGCAGCATCTCGCCCGCCTTCTCGGTCACGAGCATCCGGCCGTCGGGCAGGAACGTCATCGCCCACGGCGCGGCGAAGTCCGCGACGACGGTCTGGGTGAACGGCTTTGCACCCGCACCGGCGGATGCGCCCGCCTGCGGCTCGGCGGAACACGCGGCGGACGTAAGAAGGGCGGCTGCGAACAGGCTGCGACGGATCATGCGAGACTCCCGGATACGATGATGCCCGGATAGCGCGGACACTGGCCACTTGTTCCCTTTCAGAGCTTGCCGGAAGGGGATTGCCCCCCGCCCCGACCTCATCTATATCGCAGGCGCTTTCTCGACATCGTCAGATGAAGAGGCTGCGGGGCCCGGCTCCGCGGCGGCACTCACTCATGTCCCGGAACACCTGCGCTTGGCCGACATCGCCGTCCTCACCGCCCTGATCGAACCCGAAGCGAAGGCGCTCGGCTTCGACCTCGTCCGCGTGAAGATGTTCGGCGGTCGCGAGGATCGCACGCTCCAGATCATGGCGGAGCGCCCCGAAACCCGCCAGCTCCTGATCGACGATTGCGCCGAACTCTCGCGCCGCATCTCGGACCTGTTCGACGAGAAGGATCCGATCGAGGAAGCCTATCGCCTCGAAGTCTCGAGCCCCGGCATCGATCGCCCGCTCACCCGTGCGAAGGATTTCGCCGACTGGGCCGGGCACGAGGCGCGGATCACGCTCCTCGAAAAGATCGAGGGCCGCAAGATCCTGACCGGCGATCTGATCGGCGCGGAAGGCGAGCATGTCTCGATCGACGTGCGCGGGTTCCACCCGATGACCGTCACAATGGCGGACATCGCCGACGCCAAGCTGACGATCACCGATCGCCTCCTCGCCGCCACCGCGCCGCTTTCGACGGCCGGCGCGGACGAGGAAGAATTCGAAGACGACGAGTCGGCAGTCGCCGACGGGGACGACACCAACGACCACGGCGCGTCCGACGACGATGCCGAGACGGAAGGACAGAAGTAAGATGGCCAGCGTAGCCACCGCCAACCGCGCCGAACTGATCGCGATCGCCAATTCGGTCGCGTCGGAGAAGATGATCGACAAGGGCATCGTCATCGAGGCGATGGAGGACGCGATCCAGCGCGCCGCCAAGGCCCGCTACGGCGCCGAGAACGACATCCGCGCGAAGCTCGATCCCAACACCGGCGATCTTCGCCTGTGGCGCGTCGTCGAGGTGGTCGAGGCGGTCGACGACTATTTCAAGCAGGTGGATCTCAAGGGCGCCGAGAAGCTCCAGAAGGGCGCGGCCGTCGGCGACTATATCGTCGATCCGCTGCCCCCGATCGAGTTCGGCCGCATCGCCGCGCAGGCCGCCAAGCAGGTGATCTTCCAGAAGGTCCGCGATGCGGAGCGCGAGCGCCAGTATGAAGAGTTCAAGGATCGCCAGGGCGAGATCATCACCGGCGTCGTCAAGCGCGTCGAGTTCGGCCATGTCGTCGTCGACCTGGGCCGCGCCGAAGGCGTCATCCGCCGCGACGCGCAGATCCCGCGCGAAGTCGTGCGCGTCAACGATCGCATCCGCTCGCTGATCCTCAACGTCCGTCGCGAGAACCGCGGGCCCCAGATCTTCCTCAGCCGCGCGCATCCGGACTTCATGAAGAAGCTGTTCGCGCAGGAAGTTCCCGAGATCTACGACGGCATCATCGAGATCAAGGCGGCCGCGCGCGATCCCGGCTCGCGCGCCAAGATCGGCGTCATCAGCCATGACAGCTCGATCGACCCCGTCGGCGCCTGCGTCGGCATGAAGGGCAGCCGCGTCCAGGCCGTCGTGCAGGAGATGCAGGGCGAGAAGATCGACATCATCCCCTGGTCGCCCGACACCGCCACCTTCGTCGTCAACGCGCTCCAGCCCGCGAATGTCAGCCGCGTCGTAATCGACGAGGAGGAGGACCGGATCGAGGTCGTCGTCCCCGACGACCAGCTCAGCCTCGCGATCGGCCGTCGCGGCCAGAACGTCCGCCTCGCCTCGCAGCTCACCGCCAAAGCGATTGACATCCTGACCGAGCAGGACGCGTCCGAAAAGCGCCAGAAGGAATTCGTCGAGCGGTCCGAGATGTTCCAGAACGAGCTGGACGTCGACGAGACGCTGGCGCAGCTGCTGGTCGCCGAGGGCTTCGGCGCGCTCGAAGAGGTCGCCTATGTCGAGCTCGACGAGCTCGCCGGGATCGAGGGCTTCGACGAGGATCTGGCCGCCGAGCTCCAGAACCGCGCCGCCGAGGGCCTCGAGCGCCGCGAGCAGGCGAACCGCGAGGAGCGCACCGCGCTCGGCGTCGAGGATGCGCTGGCCGCGCTGCCCTACATGACCGAGGCGATGCTGGTCACGCTCGGCAAGGCCGGGATCACGACGCTTGACGACCTCGCCGATCTGGCGACCGACGAGCTGATCGAGAAGAAGCGCGTCGAGCCGCGCCGCCGCAACGAGGACGCCCCCAAGCGCCCCGAGCACAAGGGCGGCGTGCTCGCGGAATACGGCCTGAACGAAGAGCAGGGCAATGAGATGATCATGGCCGCCCGCGCGCACTGGTTCGAGGACGAAGCGCCAGCGGCCGAGGCGGAAGCCCCCGAAGCCGAAGCCGAAGATACCGAGTCGAAGGACGAGAACGCCTGATGCCGTTCGTCTCGATCAGGCTGGCGGGCTCCGCCACGAAGGGCCAGAAGGCGGGGCTGGTGGCGGACGTCACCGCCTCGCTGGTGGCGCGGCTGGGCAAGAATCCGGCCGCGGTCCAGGTCGTGATCGAGGAAGTCTCCACCGAAAACTACGGCGCCGGGGGCCAGCTGATCGTCGACCGCGACGCGCCCGCCCCAGCAGTCGCCCCTCGTTCCGGGGAGGACGCGCATGCGGACCTCTCGCAATGAGACGCTGACGGCCAGCCATCCGGACCGGGACGGGGACGATACAGGCCCCATCCGCTCCTGCATCCTCACCCGCGACCGTGCGTCGCCGTCGGCGCTCGTGCGGCTCGCGCTCGCTCCCGACGGTCGCATCCACCCCGATGTCCGCGCCAAGGCGCCGGGCCGCGGCGCATGGATCGGGGTCACCAAGACGGAACTCGAGACCGCACTCGCGAAGGGCAAGCTGCGCGGCGCCCTCGCTCGCGCGTTCAAGACCGGCGAGTTCACGCTCGATCCCGCGCTTCCCGATTCGATCGACGATGCCCTCCGCCGCAACGCGCTCGACCGCCTCGGGCTGGAAGCGCGCGCTGGCACCGTCCTGACGGGCAGCGACAAGATCGCCGCCGCCGCCCGCTCGGGCCAGCTCCACGCGCTCTATCACGCCGCCGACGCCAGCGACGACGGCGCGCGCAAGCTCGCCCAGGCCTGGCGAGTCGGCGAGGATCGCGAGGGTTCCGATCTCAAGGGGTTGGCGCTGCCGATCGCACGCCCCATATTGTCGTTGGCGCTGGGCCGCGAGAATGTGGTACATATCGGCGTCATCGACCGCATGGCGGCTGCGAGGTTGGGCGAAGCGCTCGACCGGTGGCTGCACTTTATCGGACCCGAACCCATATCAGAGCCTTGCGAAACGGCCTCGCAGGGCGCATCGGCGCCCGGATTATCCGGGTCCGGCACGACCAACGGCAACCCGGCCGTAGACCACGACGAGGAATTTGAGTGAGCGAGACCGACAACGACAAGCCGAAGCTCGGGATGCGTGCGCCGCTGGGGCTCAAGCGCACCGTCGAGACCGGCAAGGTAAAGCAGAGCTTCAGCCATGGCCGTTCGAACACGGTCGTGGTCGAGGTGAAGCGGCGCCGCGTGCTCGGTCCGCAAGGTGCCGCGCCCGAGACGACGCCCGAGCCTACGCCGGCCCCCGCCGCACCGGTCGCACGCGCGCCCGAGCCGCCGCGCGCCGCGCCGGCACCGGCGCGTGACAATCTGTCGGCGCAGGAGCGCCAGACGATGCTGCTCCGCGAGGCCGAGGAGCAGCGCATGCACGCGCTGGAGGACGCGCGTCGCCGCGAGGACACCGGTCGCCAGACCGCGGCCGATGCCGAGCGTCGCCGCGCCGAGGAGAAGCGCGTCGAGGCGGAAGCGCCCGCCCCCGTTGCCGATCCCGCACCGGAGCCCGCCCCCGTGGCCGCCGCACAGCCCGAAGCGGCCCCGGCCCCGGTCGTGATCGACACGCCGACCCCGCCGCGCATGTTCAGCCCGGTCAAGCCGCCCGAGCGCGCGCCCGAACCCGAGCCGGTTGCGGAGGCCGCCCCGGCACCCGCGCCTGCGCCGGAGCCGACCCCCGCGCCGGTCGCGGCCACGCCCGCCCCGGCCCCCACGCCGGCGCCGACACCCGCTCCCGCCCCCACGCTCGAGCTCGGCCGCGATCCCTCGATGCCCGCGCCGCGTCGTTTCTCGCCGGTCGCGCGTCCCGAGATCCCGAAGCCGCAGCCAAAGCCCGAGCCGAAGGCCGAACCCGCGCAGACGACGGCGTCCGCGCCGGCGGCAGCCGGCGGCGCCTCGCGTCCGCTTCCCAGCGGTCAGGCGACACCGCGCAACACCGGCACCCCGGGCCGCCCGCAGCAGCGCGACCGCAAAGGCGACGAGCGTCGTGGCGGCAAGCTGACCGTCAACCGCGCGCTTGGCGACGATGGTGCGCGCTCGCGCAGCCTCGCCGCACTCAAGCGGGCGCGCGAAAAGGAAAAGCGCCACTTCGGCGGCCCGCGCGAGCAGCAGGCCAAGCAGGTCCGCGACGTTCAGGTTCCCGAGGCGATCACCGTCCAGGAACTCGCCAACCGCATGGCGGAAAAGGGCGCGGATCTCGTCAAGACGCTGTTCAAGATGGGCATGCCCGTCACGATGACGCAGACGATCGACCAGGACACCGCCGAGCTGCTGGTGACCGAGTTCGGCCACAACATCGTCCGCGTGTCCGACAGCGACATCGATCTCGCGCTCGACACGACCGAGGACACCGAAGAGCAGCTCCAGCCGCGTCCCCCGGTCGTCACGATCATGGGCCATGTCGATCACGGCAAGACGTCGCTGCTCGACGCACTGCGCGGCACCGATGTCGTCCGCGGCGAGGCGGGTGGCATCACCCAGCATATCGGCGCGTATCAGGTGACGCTCAAGGACAAGTCGCGGATCACCTTCCTCGACACGCCGGGCCATGAGGCATTCACGCAGATGCGCGCGCGTGGTGCGGACGTCACCGACATCGTGGTGCTGGTGGTCGCCGCCGACGACGGGCTGATGCCGCAGACGATCGAGGCGATCAATCACACCAAGGCCGCCGGCGTCCCGATGATCGTCGCGATCAACAAGATCGACAAGCCGGAGGCCAACGCCCAGCGCGTGCGCGAGCGTCTGCTCGAGCACGACATCCAGGTCGAGGCGATGGGCGGCGAGACGCAGGACGTCGAGGTCTCCGCGACCAAGAAGCTCGGGCTCGACGATCTCATCGAGAAGATCCAGCTCCAGGCCGAACTGCTCGATCTGCGCGCCAACCCCGATCGCGAGGCCGAAGGCACCGTGATCGAGGCGAAGCTCGACAAGGGCCGCGGCCCCGTCGCGACGATCCTCGTCAATCGCGGCACGCTCAAGGTCGGCGACGTGTTCGTCGTCGGCGCGGAAAGCGGCAAGGTGCGCGCGCTGATGGACGACAAGGGGCGCCAGCTCAAGGAAGCCGGCCCCTCGATGCCGGTTGAGGTTCTCGGCCTCTCGGGCACGCCGTCGGCGGGCGATCCGCTTCAGGTCGTCGAGAACGAGGCGCGTGCACGCGAAGTCGCGGAGTATCGCCAGGGCGTGTTGAACCAGAAGCGGACGACGTCGGCGCCCGCGTCGCTCGATTCGATGTTCTCCGCATTGAAGGAGAAGCAGGCGATCGAGTATCCGCTCGTCGTCAAGGCGGACACGCAGGGCACGGTCGAGGCGATCGTCGGCGCGATCAACAAGATCAGCACCGATCTCATCAAGGCGCGCGTGCTCCATTCGGGCGTCGGCGGAATCACCGAGAGCGACGTGACGCTGGCCGCGGCCAGCGGCGCGCCGATCATCGGCTTCAACGTGCGTCCGAACGCCAAGGCGCGCGAGATCGCGGAGCGCCAGAAGGTCGCGTTCAAATATTACGACGTGATCTACACGCTGACGGACGAGATTCGTGCGGGCATGGCGGGCGAGCTCGGGCCGGAGGCGTTTGAGACGGTCGTCGGCCGCGCGGAAATCCGCGACGTGTTCTCGGCGGGCAAGACCGGCAAGGCCGCCGGCCTGCTCGTGGTCGAGGGCGTCATCCGCAAGGCGCTCAAGGCACGCATCACGCGCAACGACGTCATCATCTATCAGGGCGAGATCGCCTCGCTGCGCCGCTTCAAGGACGATGTTCCCGAGGTGCGCGCAGGCCTCGAATGCGGTGTCACGTTCACGCAGAACTTCACCGACATCAAGGCGGGCGACTATCTCGAGACGTTCGAAGTCGAGATGCGCGAACGGACGCTTTAAGCTCTACTCCCCCTCCCGTCTGCGGGAGGGGGCCGGGGGGTGGGCTCCCGGTACGATCCTTGGCGCAACATTGTCGGCCGGGTGCTCACCCCCGGCCCCTCCTGCAAGCGGGAGGGGAGAAGTCATGAACAAAGAGCCCCAGGAAAAGTCGGTCCGCACGCTGCGTGTCGGCGAACAGGTGCGCCACGTCCTGTCCGAGATCCTCCAGCGCGGCGACGTCCACGACGTCACGCTCTCGAAGCATGTCATCTCGATCACCGAGGTCCGCATGTCGCCCGATCTGCGCCACGCCACCGTCTTCGTGAAGCCGCTGCTCGGCAAGGACGAGGCGGCGGTGCTCAAGGCGCTGCGCACCAACACCGCCTATCTGCAACGCGAGGTCGCGGCGCGGATTCAGACGAAATACGCCGCGAAATTGAAGTTCCTCGCGGACGAGAGCTTCGACGAGGGCAGCCATATCGACACGCTGCTCCGCGCGCCCGAGGTCGCACGCGATCTCGACTGAGGCGTACGCTTTTCGCGCGATGACCCGCGCGGATCTGCCGATGGTGCGCCGCTGGCTCGATACGCCCGCCGCGCGGCGCTGGTGGGGCGATCCGGCGCGCGAGGAGGCGCTGCTGCGCGACGATCTCGACGAACCCGCGATGTCGATGCTGATCGTCAGCCACGCCGGCGAGCCCTTCGCCTATGCGCAGCATTACCCGGTCCACGCCTGGCCCTCCCCCCAGTTCGCGCACCTGCCCAGCGGCACCCGTGCGATCGACACCTTCATCGGCAAGCCTGCGATGCTCGGGCAAGGACACGGCACCGCGTTTCTGCGCGTGCTGGCGCAACATCTCCGCCGACACGGCGTCCCGAAGGTCGCGATCGATCCCGACATCCGCAACCACCGCGCGCGGCGGGCCTACGCCCGCGCCGGCTTTTCGCGCGAGCGCATCGTGGCCGGTGCCGCCAAGCGCCCCGCAGTGGTGATGCTGTTCGACGATTGACTCGCCATCGGGTAAGACGCATCTTACCGGGATGGGCGCGCAAACGAAGATGTCGGGCAAGGGTCAGGTCGTCATCCCGAAGGATGTGCGCGATCGCCTGCACCTGCGTGCCGGGGATGCGCTCGATGTGATCGAGCAGCCCGATGGAATTCTGCTGCGCAAGCCTGCCCCCCGGAAGAGCGGACGGACTGCGGAGGAGATTTTTGCGCATATTCGCGAAATCGCGCCGCCCTGGCACGGCCCGCCCGTCTCGATCGAGGACATGAACCGGGCTGTGGACGAGATGTTCGCGGCACGCGGGAAAGATGGCATCTGAGTATTGAGTATCGCGGTCGATACCAATGTCATCCTGCGCGCAGTCGTCGGCGATAATCCGCGGCAGGCGACCATCGCGCGCGAAACTCTCGCACGCGGCTTTTCGGTGTCGGCATCGGTGCTGGTCGAAGTCGAGTGGGTCTTGCGATCATC
The DNA here is from genome assembly GCF_055231975.1 of Sphingomonas sp. Ell38C01. NCBI lineage: Bacteria > Pseudomonadati > Pseudomonadota > Alphaproteobacteria > Sphingomonadales > Sphingomonadaceae > Sphingomonas > Sphingomonas sp. Ell38C01. The sequence goes on from NZ_JBUYVA010000001.1 coordinate 2,683,159, forward strand.
CTATCGCTGGCCGCGATTGGCGATCGCGGCCGCGCTCACGGGCCTGCTTGACCTTCCCGCCATCGATGGCGCGCCATCGGATATCGGCTGGGCCGTCGAACGCTATGGCGCCGGCGCGGACTTCGCCGACGCGGTGCATCTGATCTCCGCCAAATCCGCGCAAGCCTTCGCAACCTTCGACCGCAAGCTTGCCGTCCATGCCGGCCCCGACGCACCCCTCCCCATCGAGACGCTCGCCTGATGGCCAAGCTCTATTTCTACTATGCCTCGATGAACGCGGGGAAGTCGACGAACCTGCTCCAGGCCGATTTCAACTATCGCGAGCGCGGCATGCGCACGATGCTGTTCACCGCCGCGATCGACAACCGGTTCGCGGCGGGCACGATCGCCTCGCGGATCGGGCTCACCGCGCCTGCGACCATGTTTGACGGCAGCACAGACATCGCCGCCTTGGTCGCCACCGACCACGCCCGCGCGCCGCTATCGTGCGTCCTCGTCGACGAGGCGCAATTCCTGACCGCCAGACAGGTCGACCAGCTCGCGCACGTCGCCGACACGCTCGGCATCCCCGTGCTCACCTACGGCCTGCGCACCGATTTCGTCGGCGCGCTGTTCGAGGGATCGGCGCGCCTCCTCGCGCTCGCCGACACGCTCGTCGAGATCAAGTCGGTCTGCGAGTGCGGGCGCAAGGCGACGATGAACCTGCGCGTCGACGCGAACGGCACGGCGGTCGCGCACGGCGCGCAGACCGATATCGGCGGCAACGATCGCTATGTGGCACTGTGCCGCCGCCATTTCGTGGAAGCCTTGACCGCCTGACCACGCTAGAGCCCGGCGCCATGCACGGCTGGATCATCCTCGACAAACCCCTCGGGCTCGGCTCGACGCAGGGCGTCTCCGCGATCAAGCGCGCGCTCCGCCAGGGCGGCTACGGCAAGGCCAAGGTCGGCCATGGCGGCACGCTCGATCCGCTCGCCACCGGCGTCCTGCCGATCGCGATCGGCGAGGCGACGAAACTCGCCGGACGCATGCTCGACAGCGACAAGATCTACGACTTCACGATTCGCTTCGGCGAGCAGACCGACACGCTCGACGCGGAAGGCACGGCGATCGCGACGAGCGACGTCCGCCCCACCCCCGCACAGGTCGCAGCGGTCCTGCCCCGCTTCACCGGCCCGATCGCGCAGGTCCCCCCTGCCTACAGCGCGCTCAAGATCGACGGCGAACGCGCCTATGATCTCGCCCGCGCCGGCGAAGAGGTCGTCCTCGCCAGCCGCGACGTCACGATCCACGCGCTCGCCCTCGTCGCCGCGGACGAAACCGCCGTCACCCTCACCGCCCACGTCTCGAAGGGCACCTATATCCGCAGCCTCGCGCGCGACATCGCGCTGGCGCTCGGCACGGTCGGCCACGTCACGATGCTCCGCCGCACGAAGGCCGGCCCGTTCGACCTGTCTGGCGCGATATCGCTGGACAAACTGGATGAAGTCGCTAAGGCGCGCACCCTTGAAGACATACTCCTGCCGCTGAGGGCGGGGCTGGACGACATCCCGGCTCTGCATCTCGATCCCGACCAGGCAGGGGCGCTCCGTCAGGGGCGCGTACTGGCGGGACATGCCGAAGACGACGGCCTCCATTTCGCGACGCTGGGCGATACGCCCATCGCGCTGGTCGAGGTCCGCGACGGAAACGTCGCCGTCGTCCGCGGCTTCAACCTGTAAGATGTTCGAGGACGAACCATGACGATCACCGCAGAACGCAAGACCGAGCTGGTCAAGGAACATGCCCGTATCGAGGGCGACACCGGATCCCCAGAGGTCCAGGTCGCGATCCTCACGGAGCGGATCCGCAACCTGACCGAGCATTTCAAGGGCCATAAGAAGGACAACCATTCGCGCCGCGGGCTGCTGATGATGGTCAACAAGCGGCGCTCGCTGCTCGACTATCTCCGCCACAAGGACGGCGACCGGTATCTGGCCCTGATCGCGAAGCTCGGCCTGCGCAAGTAACACCAAGGGCGCCCCAGCGGCGCCCTTGTCGTATCCGGGCGAAATGCAATTCGGCGTTTCGTTTGACCCAAAGCTCTCCCGTTCGCCCTGAGCTTGTCGAAGGGCTGCACTTCCTTCTTGCGAAGGAAGACAAGAAGGACAGGGCTTCGACAGGCTCAGCCCGAACGGGCTGGGAGGGCATCGAAAGAGCCGATGATGGCTCGCTCATAGGCCCCGACGGGATTGGCCCGCCGGAGTGAAGGAAACCACATGTTCGATACCAAGACCGTCAGCATCGAGTGGGGCGGACAGACCCTCACCCTCGAAACCGGCAAGGTCGCGCGGCAGGCCGATGGCGCCGTCATCGCGACGCTCGGCGAAACCGTCGTCCTCTGCGCGGTGACCGCCGCCAAGAGCGTCAAGGAAGGGCAGGATTTCTTCCCGCTCACCGTCCATTATCAGGAGAAGTTCTCCTCCAGCGGTCGCATCCCCGGTGGCTTCTTCAAGCGCGAGCGCGGCGCGACCGAGCGCGAGACGCTGGTCAGCCGGCTGATCGATCGCCCGCTGCGCCCGCTGTTCCCCGAAGGCTTCTACAACGAGATCAACTGCATCGCGCAGGTGATGAGCTATGACGGCGAGAACGAGCCCGACCTGCTCGCGATGATCGCCGCCTCGGCCGCGATGACGCTGTCGGGCGTGCCCTTTATGGGGCCGATCGGCGCCGCGCGCGTCGGCTATCAGGATGGCGAGTACATCCTCAACCCGTCGGACGCGCAGGTCGCCGCGGGCGAGCTCGATCTGATGGTCGCCGCCACCCACGACGCCGTCATGATGGTCGAATCGGAAGCCAAGGAGCTGTCCGAGGAGGTCATGCTCGGCGCCGTCATGTTCGCGCACCGCGCCTCGCAGCAGGTGATCGACGCGATCATCGATCTCGCGGAGCAGGCCGCGAAGGACCCGTGGGAGCTCAAGGTCCAGGCCGACAGCTCCGCGGTCAAGGCCACGCTCAAGAAGCTGATCGGCAAGGACCTGGAGAAGGCCTACAAGCTCACCGACAAGCAGCAGCGCCAGACCGCGATCAACGAGGCCCGCACCAAGGCCCGCGACGGCATGGCGGACCTGAAGGACAGCGATCCGCAGGCCTATCTTGCCAGCCTCAAGCTGGTGAAGAAGCTGGAGGCGGAGATCGTCCGCACCGCGATCCTCAAGACCGGCAAGCGCATCGACGGCCGCGACACCACGACGGTCCGTCCGATCGAGGCGGAAGTCCACTTCCTGCCGCGCGCGCACGGCTCGGCGCTGTTCACCCGCGGCGAGACGCAGACGATCGCCACCACCACGCTCGGCACCCGCGATGCGGAGCAGATGATCGACGGTCTGGGCGGCCTCAGCTACCAGCACTTCATGCTGCACTATAACTTCCCGCCCTATTCGGTCGGCGAAGTCGGTCGCTTCGGGGCGCCGTCGCGTCGCGACATCGGCCATGGCAAGCTCGCCTGGCGCGCGCTCCACGCGGTGCTCCCCTCGAAGGAGGAGTTCCCGTACACCATCCGCGTCACCTCGGACATCACGGAGAGCAACGGCTCCTCGTCGATGGCCACCGTCTGCGGCGGCAGCCTCGCGCTGATGGATGCGGGCGTGCCGATCAAGCGCCCCGTCTCGGGCATCGCGATGGGCCTGATCCTCGAGGGCAAGGACTTCGCGGTCCTGTCGGACATCCTCGGCGACGAGGATCACCTCGGCGACATGGACTTCAAGGTGGCCGGCACGTCGGAGGGCATCACGTCCTTGCAGATGGACATCAAGATCGCGGGCATCACCGAGGAGATCATGAAGGTCGCGCTGGCGCAGGCCAACGAGGGCCGCGCGCACATCCTGGGCGAGATGGCCAAGGCGCTCTCGAGCACGCGTAACGAGCTGTCGGCGCACGCGCCGCGGATCGAGACCTTCTCGATCGACAAGTCGAAGATCCGCGAAGTCATCGGCACCGGCGGCAAGGTGATCCGCGAGATCGTCGCGCAGACCGGGGCGAAGGTCGACATCGACGACGAGGGCGTCATCAAGGTGTCGTCGTCCGACCCCGCGCAGATCGACGCCGCGATCGCATGGATCAAGGGCCTCGTCGAGGAGGCCGAGGTCGGCAAGGTGTATGACGGCAAGGTCGTCAACATCGTCGATTTCGGTGCGTTCGTGAACTTCATGGGCGGCAAGGACGGGCTCGTTCACGTCTCCGAGATGCGCAACGAGCGCGTCGAGAAGGTGTCGGACGTCGTCTCCGAGGGGCAGGCCGTGAAGGTCAAGGTCCTCGAGATCGATCCGCGCGGCAAGGTCCGCCTGTCGATGCGCGTCGTCGATCAGGAAACCGGCGCCGAGCTGGAGGACACCCGTCCCGCACGCGAACCGCGTGAAGGCGGCGACCGTGGCCCGCGCGGCCCGCGTCGTGACGGCGACGGCGGTCGCGGCGGCGATCGTGGCCCCCGTGGCGAAGGCGGCGGCGACCGTGGCCCCCGCGGTCCGCGTCGTGACGGCGACGGTGGTCGCGGCCCCCGCCGCGACGGTGGCAGCGGCGGCGATCGCGCCCCGCGCTCGGATCGCAAGGACGATAACGGCCCTGCGCCCGAGTTCGCTCCCGCCTTCCTGACCGGCGACCGCGACTGATCGACCGGTCCGCAAGGACGAACGGAAAGGGCCCCGGCAGCGATGCCGGGGCCCTTTTCGGTGGCGCAGGACGCCCAACACCCCTCCCGTCACCCCGGACCCTTCGACAAGCTCAGGAGAGCCTTGATCCAGGGTCCCGCTTCTTGCCCGACGCAGAAAAGGAAGCGGGACCCCGGCTCAAGGCCGGGGTGACACCTCGTAGTCATGCGGAGGCGCGGAGGCGTATCGCGTAGGTCGGCGCGGCCCTGTCATATCATGGCTCGGCAGGCGAAGCCGCCGGCGCAACGAGCACAACTCCTCCGCGCCTCCGCGCCTCCGCCTGAACCAACCTTCCAAATCTCCCCTCGCGATGGCGATACAACCCGACCCCCACCCATTGCGCTCCCGCAACGAAAAGCGCATCCTCCTCACCAAGGCAACGCGGGGGCGGGCATGGCAACGATCGCAGGATATCCCTCGGCACTCCAGCGAGAGCGCCGCGTCTTCCTCGTCATGGCGCTCGCGATCGCGGCCACCACGATCGCCGGGTTCACGCTGGACCTTGCCGCCGGCCGCGCCACCTTCGCGGAGTTCCCGTGGCAGGTCCATGCGCATGCGATCGTCTTCGCGTCTTGGATCGTCCTCTACGTCGTCCAGTCCTGGCTCGTCGTCGCAGGCCGAACCCGGCTCCACCGCTCGCTCGGCATATGGGGCGCGGTCCACGCCACCATCATGGTCCCGCTCGGCATCGCCGCCACGCTGATGGCGATCCAGCGCGGCGGCGTGCCGCCCTTCTTCCCGCCCGGCGTGTTCCTCGTCCTCGACGTGCTCGGCATCCTCGTCTTCGGCGGGCTGGTCGCGGCGTCGATCGCGATGCGGCGGCGGCACGACTGGCACAAGCGGCTGATGCTGTGCGCCAACGTCCTCGTCATGTCGCCCGCGCTCGGCCGGCTGCTGCCGATGCCGCTGCTCGGCGCATTCGCCCCGCTCGCGGTGTTCGCCGCGCTGATGCTCTATCTCGTCGTCGCGATCGCGTACGACGTGCTGACCCGCGGTCGCGTCCACCCCGCTTATTGGTGGGGCACCGGCGTCATCACCGCGTTCCAGCTGTCGATCGGCCCGCTGGGGTTCAGCCCGCCCGTCCTCGCGATGGTCGCCACGCTGACGCGCTGACGCCGATCGTAGACGCCGATCGTACCTGTGTCGGCCCGGCGTCGACGTCGTGCCGGACGCGCGCGCCGCGCGATCCCGTCAGTCCCGGAATCCCGGATCGATCCGGTCCAGCTTCCGCAGCAACGCCGGCCACGCCAGCTTCTGCGCCAGCCCGCCCATCCCCTTGGGATTGGACTGGCCCTTCACCTTCTCCGCCACGCCCTGCGGCGGGTTGTTGAGGTTCTCGCGCCCCGCCGAGAGCATCAGCACCTGCGCCTCGCACGCGCGCTCGAGAAAATAGAGTCGCAGGAAGCACGACGCGACCGAATCGCCCACCGCCAGCGTGCCGTGGTTGCGCAGGATCATCGCGTTCTTGTCGCCGATGTCCGCCACCAGCCGCTCGCGCTCGTCGAGATCGGTCGCGACGCCTTCATAGTCGTGATACGCCACGTCGTGGCCCGCGATCATCGACGTCTGGGTGTGCGGCAGCAACCCGAACTCCATCGCGGACACCGCCTGCCCGTGCGGCGTGTGCAGATGCATCACCGCCGCCGCATCCTCACGCGCCATGTGGATCGCGGAGTGGATCGTGAACCCCGCCGGGTTCACCGGGTGCGTCGTCGTACCGACGGGATTGCCCGCGACGTCGATCTTCACCAGCGACGATGCGGTGATCTCGTCGAACATCATGTCGTACGGGTTGATGAGGAAATGGTGCTCGGGGCCCGGCACCCGCGCAGACAGATGCGTGAAGATCAGGTCGTCCCAGCCATAATGCGCGACCAGCCGGTACGCTGCAGCCAGATCGACCCGCACCTCCCACTCGCCCGGGGCATAGCGTGCTTCGGTTTCGACGGATGCCAGCGTGGCCATCGGCTCTCTCCAGTTGCTCTTTGCAATGGAGTGTACGCCGAACATCGCCTGTAGGAAAGTGGGGAGCTTCTGTTGCCCGGTGCCCCCCGTACCGCTGGAATCCGCTTCTGTTGCCCGGTGCGGTCCAACCGCGCTCTTTTAGAATAACTTCAGGCCGTTAGGCCCTTAGTTACGCTGCAATCGCGAGTGCTTCGTTATCGTTGGCACTTGTGTAATGGGCCGTTTCGGTGGTCCCATTCCGGGCGAAAGACAGCGCTTTTCAACACACGTCGATCCTAGTTCGGCCCCGTCAACACCCGCCCATTCTCCTGAAAGGAGCAAGACGGGTGATGGTGGAGCCGCCGGGTACCGCCCCCGGGTCCGTTGTGTCTATTTGACACCACCGTTTATCGCCATAGCCGGCGAGGGAAGATCCCCCATCGGCGACCCCGATATAGGCATAGTATCCCGTTGTGAAAAGCCCGCCTTTCGCTCGCCATAAAGCGGGTGCATAGACGGCCTATGTTGACCCAGCGTTCCCGCTACGCGCTTCGCTCGATGCTGTTCCTGGCAGAGGCGCCCGCCGGCAGCCCACCGATCCCGATGAACCGCATCGCTGCCGCCGCGACCGTGCCGCGCAAGTTCCTCGAGCTCATCCTCGCGGACCTGCGCGACGCGGGGCTCCTCCACAGCCACCGCGGCAAGATGGGTGGCTATTGCCTGTCGCGCCCCAGCCACCTCATCTCGATGGGCGAGATCATTCGCGTGATCGAGGGGCCGCTCGCATTGGTCCCCTGCGTCAGCCGCACCGCCTATCGCAAATGCGCCGACTGCAAGAGCGAAGCGGATTGCGCGATCCGCATCGCGATGATGCGCGTCCGCGACGAAACCGCACGCATCCTCGACGGCACCAGCCTCGCCGACGCGACGGCGCGCGCGCTCGTCGCGGCGTAAAGCCCAACCGTCATCCCGGCGAAAGCTGGAATCTCCCTCGGCAGGAACGTCCCGCGTCGAAAAGACCCCGGCGCTCGCCGAGGTAACGACTTACGGCCGCGCCTTCAGCTCGTCCCGAATCTCACGCAACAGCGCGATCTCGACCGGCTCGGGCGCGGGCACCGCCGCCACTTCCGCTTCCTTGTGCTCGAACAACGCGGTCGCGCGGTTGATCGCTCGGATGAGGAGGAAGATGATGAACGCCACGATCAGGAAGTTCACCGCCTGCGTGATGAACGCGCCGTACCCCAGCAGCGGCACGCCCGCTTTCTTGAGCGCCGCGTAGTCGGTCGATCCCGCCAACGCTGCGGGCACCGGTCCCAGCGTGACGAAATAGCTCGAGAAATCGAGCCCGCCGAAGATCTTTGCGATGATCGGCATCAATACGTCCTCGGTCAGCGACGTCACGATCTTGCCGAACGCCGCACCGATGATGACCGCCACCGCCAGGTCGAGCACGTTGCCGCGCATGATGAACGCCTTGAACTCTTTCAGCATCGCCGTCCCCTTTTGCCGTCCATCGCCAGCCTATCCGTCGATTGCCCCTTCGCCAAGCGCATCGAGTGTCCTATATGCGTAGGACAGACCAACGGAGACACCTTCCCATGTCGTATCGCCGGATTGCCCCTATCGCCCTGCTCGCCCCCGTGCTGCTCGCGGGCTGCGGGCTCAACAGCGTGCCGACTGCCGAGGAAACCGCCAAGGCGCGCTGGGCCGACGTCCAGAACGACTACCAGCGCCGCGCGGACCTGATCCCCAATCTCGTCAGCACCGTGAAGGCCGCGGGCGCGCAGGAAAAGAGCATCCTCGTCGAGGTGACGCAGGCGCGCGCCGGCGCCAACGCGGTCCGCGTCTCGGGCGACGATCTGTCCGATCCCGCCAAGCTCGCGCAGTTCGAGCGCGCGCAGAACAGCGTCAGCCTGTCGCTCCAGCGACTGCAGGAGGCCTATCCCGAGCTCAAGTCGCAGGGCAACTACACCACGCTGATGAGCCAGCTCGAAGGCACCGAGAACCGCATCGCGATCGCGCGCCGCGACTACAACGCCGCCGTACAGGACTATAACACGAAAATCCGCACCTTCCCCGACGCGATCGGCGCGAAGGTGTTCTACGGCGCGAAGCCGATGGTGCCGTTCCAGGCTACGACGCCGGGCGCGGAAGCCGCTCCGACCGTCAATTTCGGGAATGCGAGCTGATCGAGCGCCGGACCCGCTTCACCATCGGGTTCGTTCTCGGGGTTGAACACCCCCCGTCCCGTTCGGGCTGAGCTTGTCGAAGCCCTGCCCTCCTTCTTCGCAAGGTAGAAAAGACGTGCAGTCCTTCGACACGCTCAGGACAAACGGGTGGAGGATGGCGATGGCCGTCCTTGCCCTGCTCTGCGCGATCCCACTCCTCACCAGCCCCGCGACCGCGCAGACCTTCCCCAAATTCACCGGCCTCGTCGTCGACGACGCGAACGTCCTGCCCGCCGACGTGAAGGCGCAACTCCAGACGAAGCTGGAGGCGCTCCAGAAGGATACCAACCGCCAGCTCGTCGTCGCCACGATCGCGGACCTGCAAGGCTATCCGATCGAGGATTACGGCTACCGCCTCGGCCGCGCCTGGGGCGTCGGGCTCAAGGACGTCAACAACGGCGCGATCCTCTTCATCGCGCCCAACAACCCCGCCGGCCAGCGCGGCCCCCGGATCGAGGTCGGCTACGGCCTCGAACCCGTCCTTACCGATGCGCTTTCCAGCGTCATCATCAACCAGCAGATGCTCCCGAAACTGCGCGCCGGCGACACCCCCGGTGCGATGGTCGCGGGCGCCGACGCGCTGGTCGCGCAGCTCCGCGCCAGCCCCGACGAGGCGAAGGCGCGTACCGACGCCGCGGTCGCCGCGTTCGACAAGACGCACAAGCGATCGGGCAAGTCCGGCGGCTTCCCGATCGGGCTCGTCTTCTGGGGTATCGTGATGGTCGTCGTCTTCGGCTCGATGATCGGCCGCGGGGTGCGCGGCTCGCGCTATCGGGGCGACGGCGGCGGGGTCCTCCCGATCGTGCTGTGGAGCATCGCCAACGAGATCGGGCGCAGCGCCGGAGGCGGCGGCGGTGGCGGCTGGGGGAGCGGCGGCGGTGGTGGCGGCTCCGACGGCGGCTGGGGCGGTGGCGGATTCACCGGCGGCGGCGGTGGCTCGTTCGGAGGCGGTGGCGCCTCGGGAGACTGGTGATGCGCCTGACCGATGCCGATCGCGCGAAGGTGACCGACGCCGTCACGCAGGCCGAACTCCGGACCTCGGGCGAGATCGTCACGGTGATCGCACGCCGGTCGGACGCGTATCACGACGTCGCCGCGCACTGGGGCATCCTCGCCATGCTGCTGTCGATCGCGCTACTCGCCGCGTTCCCGTCCGCGATCGAGGCGGTCCATGATCGCCTGTTCGATCCTTGGGCACAGGGGATTCCGCCGTCCGCCGTGCTCACGATCGCGCTCGCGGTCGCCAGCATCGCGTTCCTGCTCGTCCGCTGGCTGCTCTCGGTGCCGGCGTTGCGTATGCGCCTGACGCCTGCGCGCACCAAGGCGCGCCGCGTCCACGCCCGCGCGCTCGCGCTGTTCCGCACCAGCGCGGAGAAGCGCACCACCGGCGCGACCGGCGTCCTGCTCTATCTTAGCATCGCCGAGCACCGCGCCGAGATCATCGCCGACGCCGCGATCCATTCGAAGGTCCCGCCCGAACGCTGGGGCGACGCGATGGCAGCGCTCATCCTCGCGATCAAGGACGGCCGCCCCGCCGACGGCATGACGGATGCCGTGGGGCAGATCGGCGCGATCCTCTCGGAGCATTTCCCGCGCCGCGACGACGACGTCAACGAACTCCCCGATCGGCTGATCGAGTTGTGAGCGACGCCACGCAGACGATGTGGGAGGGCCGCTATCTCAAGGTCCTGAAAACCGGCACCTGGGAATATGCCGCGCGCACCGGCAGCCTCGGCGCCGCGGTGATCGTCGCGATCGACGACGGCCACATCCTCCTCGTCGAACAATATCGCCGCCCCTTCGCAAAGCCCTGCCTCGAACTCCCCGCCGGCCTCGTCGGCGACGACACCGAGGGCGAAAGCGTCGAGTCCGCGGCCACCCGCGAGCTGGAAGAGGAAACCGGCTACCGTCCCGCCCGCATCGAAACGCTCGGCGAATTCGCCTCATCCCCCGGCATGACGTCCGAAACCTTCACTCTCGTCCGCGCGCACGATCTCGTCCGCACCGGAGACGGCGGCGGCCATGACGGCGAGGACATCACCGTCCACCGCGTCGCCCTTGCGGACATCCCCGCCTTCGTCGCGGCGAGACGCGGCGAAGGCGTCGTCATCGATACGAAACTGATGATCGTCCTGGCAGGATCGCTGCTGGCCTGACGCCTTCCTCCCGCCTCGGCAAGGAGGATGAGGAGCGCCGAACGGTCGTCGTACCCAGGGTCGATCGACATTCAGCTTGGTGCATCGTCCTGTGCGTCTCCCCGGAACAGGGCACTCCTGAGCTTGTCGAAGGGTCAGGGGTGACGGATTTCGGCACGTATCTGCGCACCATAGCCGAATGTCGATTGGCCCTAGAACCGCCCCTCCACCGCCAGTCGATACCCGTTCGCGGTCGCCACGAACCCCGCCAGTTCCAGCTTCTGCCCCAACACCGGATCCCCCGGTGTCACGAACAGCTCGCCCGTATACCGCCCCGCACCCGTCACCCGCAGCGTCGCGCGCTCGGTCCCCGCCTGCCCCTGCAACGCCACCAGCAGCGCGCCAGCGTCGCACCGCGCGGTGCCCGTCATCGCCTGCGCGATCGGCACCCCCGCGACGTCGCCCGCCAGCGTCAGCCGTACGCGCCCCTGCGCCTCCTCGCACACATCGTCGCGGAACCGCACGCTGAACGCCTCCAGGCCCACCGTCGTCACCGGCAACGGCGCGAAGATCGCCCCCGTCGGAAGCGTCGCGGTCATGTCGTCGATCGCGAATACATGCCGCCCGATCGACACCGCCCCATCGACCGAGGGCGCCGCCCCCGGCACCCGCGTCGCCAGATCGACCCGCGCGCGCCCGACCAGCAGCGCCAGCGGCGACACCCCCGCGCGCAGATCGCCCAGCGCCAGATCGCCGAACCGCGCCTCCGCCAGCGACCCCGACCACACCGTTCCCCGCGCCGCCCGCGCGCTCAGTCCGGCGTCGCCCAGCCCGGTCCAGGCCAGCGCCAGCCGCATCGGCAGGAACACCACCATCGCGATCGCCAGCATCGCGCCGAAAAGCGCCGCCGGCCCCGTCCGCAACCGTATCCGCCTCATGCGCCGCGCACCCGCAGCGTCATCGTCGCCGAAACGCTGCCATCATTGTTGCTCGTGATCGCCAACTGGTCGACCAGCACGCCGCCACGCTCCAGCCGGTTGACCCACTGGACCAGCACGCCGGGCCGCGCGGAGGGAATCGCGATCCGCACGCGGTCTGCGCCCTCGGCATCGAGCGTCCCGATCGTGAACCCGGCCTGGTCCGCCTGCATCCGCACCGTATCCGCCAGCGGCGCGACCAGCGGCGGCGCGCGATCGCGGCGCGCGCGCTCGATCGCGTCGATCGCCGCCTGCGTCCGCCCCAGCCGGATCACCGCGCCCGCATAGCGCTCACGCGACGAGGCCAGCCCGTCGCTCACCGGCCGGACGATGCCCGCCCACAGCAGCACGACGACGGCCAGCGCCGCCATCACCAGCAGCAACCGCTTCTCGCGCAGCGACCGCCCCTCGAACCATGCCGCCAGCGATCTCATCGCGGCGACACCGTCAGCTCGCCGGTCACGCGCCCGCCCGCGGAGGCGAACACACTGGCGGTCGTCGCGAACCCGGCCGCCTCCATCGCGCGCTTCAGGTCGTTCGCCTGCCCCTCGCCCTGCGTCGCGACACTCAGGCGCAGCGATCCATTGGGTTCGAACGTCATCGCGGTCACCTCGCTCCCCGGCACGCTGCGCACCGCCGCATACGCCGCCGCCGCGGTCCGGCTGAACCCCAGCCCGGGTCCACGAACCCCCGCGACCCGCGCCTCCAGCTGCCGCCCCGCATCGTTCACCGTCTCGCCGCGTGGCAGGCCCCGCCGCGCCAGCTCGTCCGCGCGCGCCTCGACCGTATCCGCGCCGAAACTGTACTTCCCGATCCGCACCAGATCGATCGCCAGCGTCACGCCAAGGATCGCGAGCCCCAGCACCGCCATCCGGCGCACAAGCCGCCAGTCGATCGCGCGCCGCCGACGCCGCGCGAAAGCCCCTTGCCGCAAGTCGAGCGCGGGCGCCGCCACCGCCGCGACGATCGCCGCATCGCTCTCGCCCCGCGCCAGCGTCTCGGGCGCCACGCCGCCGGTCACCAGCTCGGTCAGCCGCGCCTCGTCCGCGAACCCGCTCGTGCCGCCGCGCACCACGCCCTCGCCCGCCAGGTCGGCGCGGACATAGCCCTCGTCCGGGCGCGGCAGCAGCATCGGCGCAGGCACGATCGCGACCGGATCGACCCCCGCCTCCGCCAGCATCGCCAGCCAGCGCGCCACATCCGCCACCGCCACCACCCCGATCGGCCGCTCCGCCGCCGCGTCCTCGCGCCCGACCGCGACGTGTAGATCCGCCAGCGGCGACGCGCTCGCCTCCGCCACCAGGATCCGCGCCGCCGCCACCGATTGCGCCGCGGAGCGATCGGGCAGCGTCGCCCAGTGCAGGGTCACGTCCCCCGCCGGCGCCACCGCGGTCACCGGAGACGCATCGAGCGCAGGCACGCCCTCGCCGCGCGCCACCACGCCGTCGCCATCGATCCGCAGCCATCGCCAGCCGAGCGTGTCGCCCGGCAGGAACATCACCGTCGCGCTCACGCGCCTTCCCCCCAGCTTCGCGACACCAGCCGTGCCGGCGCCCTGCGCGCATCGATCAGCGCCGTCTCGCGGATTTCCGCACGCCCCAGCGCCACGTCGACCCTCAGCGCGAACCACCGCGTGACGACCCCGGTCTGCGCCTTCGCCTCGCCCGACGCGACCTGCCCCGCCAGCGCGGGCGCCGCCCAGAACGCGTCCGTCGTCTTGTAGCCCTGCGGCGGACGGCGCAAGAGCATCGCGCGCGCCGCATCGACGCCGACCGTCTCGGGCAGCAGCATCGCGAACAGCGGCGCCTGCTCGGGCGTCAGCGTGTTGACGTTGAGCACCGACGGCTGCGCGACCGGCAGCGCGCAGACCCAAGGCTTCACCCGGTCCCACACATCCGCGGTCAGCCCGTCGACCGCGCGCAGCTCGCTCGCATCCGCCATCATCGCGTTGGGGGTGCGGTACGGCACCGGCTTCGTCGCATAGACCGAATCCTCCGCGCCCCCGCTCAACGGCGCATTGTCGGTGTCGATCCAGTCGACCGTCGCCGCCGCGATCGTCTCCGGCAACCGCCCCGGCACGCCCACCAGCCGCATCAGCCGCACGAACTGCGCGGTCGCCGCGGGCCGTTCGGCATAGGTCTCCGGCCCGGTCTGCTGGACCAGCCCGTTGAGATTGAAGCAGTTTGCGCCGTCATACACCCGCGCGGTCGCGACGCCGCCGGGCACAGGCAGCGCGAACGGCCGGCCGCTCCAGCCGTCCGCCAGCGTCATCCGCTCGGGATCGCGCGCGACGATGTCGGTCACCCGCGTCACCGCCAGCGTCTCGGCCGCATAGGCATAGGCGCGCGCCTGATCGATCGCCCCCGCATTCGCCGCCAGCGTCGTGGTGACGCGCAGCTTCTCCAGCGCGGTCGCCGCCATCACCGCGATCACCGCGACCAGCATCAGCACGGTCAAAAGCGCCGCCCCGCGCTCGCGTTCAGGAAGCATTGGTCGGGCTCGGGGAAGGCATGGGCGTCGGGTTCGATGCGGGTGACGCGACGAGGAAAACCTGCCGCAAGGTCGTGCCGTCGTCGCGAACGATCGTCAATTCCACCGCCTGCGGCAGCGCGACCGGCCCCGTCCCGGCCCAGACGTCGCTCCACGCCCCGCCGATGCGATAGCGCAAAGTCGCCTGCCGCACCTTGTCGACCAGCACCACCGGCGCGAGCGGCGCGGCGCCGTCGAGCTCGGGATACGCCACCCGCTCGATCGCGCCCGCGGTCCAGCGATACGCCACCTTCTGCGCGTTGGGCCGCGGCGCGCCGTCGACGTTGCTCCATCCGCCGCGCACTACGCGCAGCATCGGCATTACCGACGATCCCGCCCCCCCGACGAACGCCGGAGCCAGCGCGCCGCCCTCGTCGCGCGTCGTCCGGTCGAGCGCCTGCGCGAGATCCGCCGCCATCACCGACGACAGCCGCTGGAGCGCGGACACATCGTCGAGCCGCGCCGCCGTCACCCCCTGCGCACGCACGCTGAACGACAGCAGCGCCACCCCGGCCGCCGCGATCATCCCGAAGATCAGCAGCGCGATCATCACCTCGATCAGCGTGAAGCCGGCGTCGGCCGTCATGCCGGGCCTGGCCCGGCATCCGTCGTGGCGCGCACGCATCGATCGTGGTTCACGCAAGGCCGTGGAGGCGAGGCCAAGCCCGGCATGGCGGGAGAGCAAAGCCATATGGGTCACGACGCCACCGCCGTCGCCGCCTGCGGCGGCCGCACCATCGTCATCCGCCCGAGCACCACGCCCGAGGCATCGCTCACCGATACGTCGATCCGCAGGATCCGCGCATCCCCCGTCGCCCGCACGCTGCGCGCCCACGCCCAGTCGCGCCCGCCGTTGCGCTCGGTGCCGGCCGATTGCCCGAGCGCGGGCGGTCGCGCATCGGTCATCGCCTCGATCGCGACGTTGCGCGCCACCGTCTGCGCCAGGAAGATCGCGTCGAGCCGCCCGGTCCCGCGGATCGTCTCCCCCTCCAGCCGGATCAGCGCAAGCGCGGCCAGGCTGAACACCGCCAGCGCGACCATGATCTCTATGAGGGTGAAGCCCCCCTCGGTGCCGGCGCTACGCCTCGACACGGACGCGCCCGTCGCCATCGATCCGCACCGATACCGCAGCCGAGCCGCGCCGCAGCGGCACGCTCAGCGGCTGGTCCGCCAGCCCGGTCTCGTCGAACACCACGCGCTCGCGTGCCGTCGCGGTCACACTCGTCCCCTCGGTCCACTGCGACACCAGCAGCGGCTTCTCGCCCATCGGCACCCAGCGCCCCGCGCGGCGTTCGTCGAACCCGTATCCGCCCGCGGTCACCCACACGCTCACCGGCCGCGCGCCGACGATCGCCTGCGCCTGCGCCGCACGCACCCGCCCCGCAAAACGCGTCGCCTCGTCGACCAGCCGCCCGCGCGGATCGGGCATCGCCATCACCGCCGCCGCACTCGCCAGCGCGATCACGGTGATGACGACCATCAGCTCGACGAGCGTGAAGCCGTGTTCGGCGAAACGCCGAACGGGCGTGAAGCCGTGTTCGGCGAAACGCCGAACGGGCGTGAAGCCGTGTTCGCGTGTCGACCGGAGTCTATTGCCAGCTGCCGATATCGGCATCGACTCCCTCGCCCCCCTCCTTGCCGTCGGCCCCATAGGTCCAGACGTCGGCGGCGCCATGCTGCCCGGGCGACGCGTAGAGATACTCGCGGCCCCACGGATCCTTGGGCAGCTTCTTGAGATACCCGCCCGCCTGATAGCGCGACGGCTCCGCCAGCCCTGCAGGCGCGGACGTCAGCGCAGCCAGCCCCTGCGCGGTCGTCGGATAGTTGAAGTTCTGGAGCTTGAACATCTCCAGCCCCTGCTCGATCGTCGCGATGTCCGCCTTCGCCTTCTCGGTCCGCGCCCGGTCGCCCGACGGCAGCACGTTGAGCGCGACGATGGTCGCCAGCAGCCCGATGATGACGATGACGACCATCAGCTCGACGAGCGTGAAACCG
Organism: Sphingomonas sp. Ell38C01; assembly: GCF_055231975.1. Lineage (NCBI taxonomy): Bacteria > Pseudomonadati > Pseudomonadota > Alphaproteobacteria > Sphingomonadales > Sphingomonadaceae > Sphingomonas > Sphingomonas sp. Ell38C01. The sequence continues at coordinate 2,699,652 of NZ_JBUYVA010000001.1, forward strand.
TTCTTTCGCTTACCGCCCGCGCGACGGCGGGGATGACGGACGCTGCACTCGGACATACGCAACCTCATGAGTCTCAGCCCCCCGCCAGCGTGTTGAGCTGGAGGATCGGCAACAGGATCGATAGCACGATCGTCGCGACGATGCCGCCCATCACGACGATGATGAGCGGTTCGAGCAGCGACAGCGCGGTCGCGGTGAAGCGGTCGAACTCCTTCTCCAGATAGTCCGCCGCACGTTCCAGCATCTCGTCCAGCCGCCCCGCCGCCTCGCCGCTCGCCGCCAGGTACGTCAGCAGCGGCGGGAAGACGCCCGCGCGCCGCATCGCGGTCGACAGGCTCCCGCCGCCGCGGATGTCGTCGATGATCGCATCCGACGCCACGCGCAGCCGACGGTTGTGGATCGTCCCCCCCGTCAGCGTCAGCCCCTCCAGCAGCGGCAGCCGGCTCGCCACCATCGTCCCCAGCGTCCGCGCCATCCGCGCCGCATGCAGGTCGCGCAGCAGCCGCCCGAGCAGCGGCACCTTCAGCAGCCATGTATCGAACGCCAGCCGGAAGCCCGGATCCTTCAGCGCGCGCCACCCGCCGAACGCGGCCAGCGCCACCGCCAGCAGGATCGCCCACCAGTATCCGACCAGGAACGCCGACAGCGCGATCACCATCCGCGTCAGCAGCGGCAGTTCCTGCCCGACGGTGTCGAACTGCTCCACCACCTGCGGCACCACGAACATCATCAGCGCGGTCACGACCCCCATCGCCACCAGCGCGAGCACCGCGGGATACGCCATCGCGGTGATGAGCTTCCCCCGAATCTCCGCCTGCCGCTCGAGCAGCGACGACAGACGCTCGAGGATCGTCGGCAGCGATCCCGAACTCTCGCCCGCGGCCACCATCGCGCGGTACAGCGGCGGAAAGCTCTTCGGCGCGCGCCCCATCGCATCCGCCAGCCGCCGCCCCTCGACCACGCCCGCATGCACCTCCGCGACGATCGCGCGCACGCTTTCCTGTTCGGTCTGCCGCGTGATCGTGCGCAGCGATTCCTCCAGCGGCGACACCCGGTTTAGCGTCGCCAGCTGGCGCGTGAACAGCGTCAGCTGCTTGCCCGACATCTTGGGGGCGCCGAGCTTGATGCCGAACAACGGGCGGCCCTTCGTGGCGGGCGCGCTCCCCGGCTCGATCCGCACGACGTATAAGCGCCGCCGGTCGAGCGTGGCGCGCGCCGCGTCGGTATCGTTGGCCGCGACATGCCCCCGCACCTCGCGCCCCCGCGCATCGATCGCCAGATAGTCGAAATCAGCCATGCGCGCGTGCGCCGGACAACCAGAAACCGTTTGTCTCGAGCGAGCGGAGATGAAGCGGATCAGACATCCGCCACCTCCACCGCATCCTGCCGCGACACCCGCACCGCCTCCTGCGGCGTCGTCAGCCCCTGCCGCACCAGCGCGCGCGCCGAGTCCGCCAGCGTGTCGCTGCGCGCGAACGCGTGCCGCGCGATCGCCGCCTCGTCACCGCCGTCGTTGATGAGCCGACGGATCGTCTCGTCGACCCGCACCCCTTCGAACACGCCGACGCGCCCCTTGAACCCGCTCTGCCCGCACGCGTCGCAGCCCGCCGCCTCGTACACCGTCTCGCCCGGCGTCGCGCCCACCATCGCCGCAACCGCGCCGTCCGCCTTCACCGCGCGTCGACACACCGGGCACAGCCGCCGCACCAGCCGCTGCGCGATCACAGCGCGCAGCGTCGAGGCGAGCAGGAACGGCTCCACCTTCATGTCGCGCATCCGCGTGATCGCACCGACCGCGTCGTTGGTGTGGACCGTCGAGAGCACCAGATGCCCGGTCAGCGATGCCTGCACCGCGATCTCCGCGGTCTCGCGGTCGCGGATCTCGCCCACCATCACCACGTCGGGATCCTGCCGCAGGATCGCGCGCAGTCCCGCCGCGAAGGTCAGCCCCACCTTGGGATTCACCTGCGTCTGCCCGACCCCGTCGACCGCATATTCGACCGGGTCCTCGACCGTCAGGATGTTACGCGATCCGTCGTTGAGCAGCCGCAGCGCCGCGTAGAGCGACGTCGTCTTGCCGCTGCCCGTCGGCCCGGTCACCAGCACGATCCCGTTGGGCTCCGCGATCGCGCCCTTCAATAGCGCGAACATCGCCGGCCCCATGCCCAGCGCGTCGAGGTCGATCCCGGCATTGTCCTTATCGAGGATACGCAGCACCACGCGCTCCCCCGCGCGGCTGGGCAGCGTCGAGACGCGCACGTCGAGCAGCTTGCCGCCCAGCGTCAGCCCCATCCGCCCGTCCTGCGGCACCCGCCGCTCCGCGATGTCGAGCCGCGCCATCACCTTCACGCGGCTGACGACGACGGGCGCGACGTGCGGCGGCATTCTCAGCGTCTCGCGCAGCACCCCATCGATCCGCATCCGTACGACCAGCCCGCTCTCGTAAGGCTCGATATGGATGTCCGACACGCCGTTGCGCGCCGCATCCGCGATCACCCCGTTGATGAGCCGGATCGCGGGCGCGTCGTCCGCGGTGTCGAGCAGGTCCTCCGCGGTCGGCAGGTCGCCTGCCAGCAGGTCGAGATCGTTCCCCATCCCGACCGCGGCAAGCGCGTTGGCCTGCCCGTCCATCGCATAGGCGTCGCTCAGCAACCGATCGAACGCGGGCGCCTCGACGAACGCCACATCGAACGCCCGCCCGAGGAACCGCCGCAGCTCCAGCAGTGCCTTCGGATCCGCCCCCTCCCGCATCGCGACCCGCTCGCCGTCGATCACGACCCCGAACTTGCGCGCGAAGGCATAGGGTATGAGCGAAACACTGCCCCCCTCCCGCTCGCGGGAGGGGATGGGGGTGGGCTCCCGCTCCGCCACGAGCGGACCGTGGGAATTGAGCGGGAGCCCACCCCCGACCCCTCCCGCATGCGGGAGGGGAGAAGGCCGCCCCTCCATCACCGGTCCTTCGCCGGCTTGATCGTCGTCGACGAGTTGCGCACCACCGGCGCCATGATCCGCGGATCCTCGATGTTGCCCGGCACCGGCGCGGACGGGATCGGCGGCGCAGCGCCCATGTAATCGCGCACCAGCTGGTCGATCGACGGCTCCTGTCCCGGCGATGCCAGCCCCTGCTGCAACCGCAGATAGCCGTAACGCTGCTCGGTCACCCGCCGGCTGTCCGCCGAGGTGCGCAGGATCGACGGACGGATGAAGATCATCAGGTTCGTCTTCGTCCGCGATTTCGCGCGCGACTTGAACAGGTTGCCCAGCACCGGGATGTCGCCCAGGAACGGGATCTTCTCGATCGTCCGCCGCTCGTTGTCGTCGAGCAGCCCGCCGATGATCGCGATCTGCCCGTCGTCGACCGTCAGCGTCGTCTCCACCTCGCGCTTGTTGAGGATCAGCTCCGAATTGTCGCTCGACACCGGCCCGGCGATCGAGCTGACGCCCAGCTTCAGGTTCAGCTTGATCGTGCCCGACGAATTGACCTGCGGCCGCGCCTCCAGCTGGATGCCCACATTCTCGCGCTGGACGGTGCGGAACGCGTTGTCGAAATTGTTCGACAGCGCCTGCCCCGTCGTGATCGGGATCTCCTGCCCCACCAGCGTGCGCGCGGGCTGGTTGTCGAGCGTCACGAGATGCGGCACCTGCAACAGGTTCGACGTCGTGTCGCTCTTCACCGCGTTGACGATCGTGCCGAAGATCGTGTCGCCGATCGTCCCGCCGAACCCGCCGAACCCGCCCCCCGCGCCCAGGATCGACTGGATCGCGGACTGCGCCAGCGTGTCGCTGATCGAATTGTCGGTGGTGGTGACGGTCGTCGTGCCGTTCACCGTCGTCGTGCTGGTGGCCAGGCTGCGCGCGCCGATCGCGCCTGCGATCGTCAGCAGATTGGGCGCGGAGTTGGAGAAGCTCGACGCGCCGAACGCGCCGCCCTTCAGGTTGCCGAGCAGGAACTGGAACCCCAGCCGGTTCGCGGTCGCGTCGGACACCTCGGCGACGATCGCCTCGATCATCACCTGTTCGCGCCGCGTATCGAGCTGGCGCACCACGTCCGCCAGCTGCCGCTGGATCTCCGCCGGGGCAGCGATCACGATCGCGTTCGCGCCCGCGAACCGCGTGACGACCGCCGCGGTGCGCCCGCCCTGCGTCGTCAGCGCCGCCTGCCCGCCGCTCGATCCAGCCGACATCGGCTGCGACTGCTGCTGCTGCTGGACGGGTTGGGCCTGCTGCGTCTGGCCGCCCGATCCGCCGGTCTGGCCGAACGTCGACGACGTCAGCTGCGTCGCCTGCGGCTGCGTCGGCGTCTGCCCGACGAGTTGCTGGAGCACCGGCAGCAGCTGCTCGGCATCCGCATTCTCGAGGAAAACCACCTTGATCTCGGTCCCGCTCTTCGCCTTCAGGTCCAGCTCGCTCGCCACCGCCGCCAGCCGCGCGACCGATCGCGCGTCGCCGCGCAACGCGATCGAGTTCGAGCTGTCGATCGCCACGACCGAGGTCGCCGCCGCACCCGCCTGCCCCTGCCCGCCCGTCGTGATGAGCGCGGTCAGCGCGGTCGCGACCTCTTTGGCGTTGGCGTTGCGCAGCGCCACCACGCGCGTCGCCGCGGTATCGGCGTCGACCTGGCGCAGCACCTCGCGGATTCGACGGATATTGTCCGCGAAATCGGCGATGACGAGGCTGTTCGCCCCCCGGTTCGCGCTCACCGATCCCTGCTGGCTGACGAGCGGCCGGACGGTGTCGACCGCCGACTGCGCGTCGATCGATCGCAGCCGGACGATCTCGGTCACGAAGCTGTTGCGCGCCGCCCCGCCGACGCCCACCCGCCCCGGCTGCGCCGCCGCGCCGTCGATCGGCTGCACCCGGAACGCGCCGTTCGCGGTCGGCACCGCGACCAGCCCGTTGGCGCGCAGCGTGGAGAGGAACACCTCGAGATATTCGGAGCGCGACAGCGGCCGGTCGGTGACGACCGTCACCTTGCCCTGCACCCGCCCGTCGATGATGAACGTCCGCCCGGTCACCTTCGCGGCGTCGGCGATGAACGCACGAATGTCGGCGTCGCGGACGTTGAGCGTCAGCTGCGCGTGCGCCTGCGCGGCCAGTGCCAGCGCGGCCACGCCCGCAAGAACGAAGCGCCTCATCGCGGCGCCCCCGCCGACAGCGGCACCGACAGAGGCATCGCCTGCCCCCCGCGCTCGACCGTCAGCGGCAGCGACCCGCCCCGCGCGAAATCGCCCGCGACCCGCTCCAGGTCGCCCTGCCCCGTCACCGGTCGCCCGCCGATCGCGGTCACCACGTCGCCGTCGCGCAGCCCTGCCGCGCGGAACGCCGCGCCAGACCCCTGCGCGCGCACCACCAGCCCGCTCAGCCGCCCGCCATCGATCCGCGGCACGAAGCCGATATCGGTCTTGAGCTGCGACACGTCGACCGCCCCTGCCGGAGTCGGCGCCGCACCGCCCGATGCCGGCGGCGCGCCCGGAACCGGGGACGCAGGGGCGGCCCCCGACTGGTCGAGGAACAGGTCCTCGGCCACGCCGCTGCGGTCGATCGTGACATGGTCGAAGGCGACGGCCTTCAGCGAAACGCCCGGAATGATCTCTTCCCCCACCGATATGCTCTTCTGGATGCCGTCCGCGCCCGCAAGGATCGCAGATCCCTTGCCCGTCGCCTCGTTCACGCGCGTGCCGAACAATGTCAGCTGGAGCGAGGTGACCACCGCCGGCCCCGCCTGCGCACCGCCGCCCAACCGATAGAAGGGGTCGAACCCGCTCAAGATCCCCTGCACCGATCCCGGCACCACCGGTTCCGCCGGCCGCCATTCGCCCAGCGGCGCGATCGGCGTCGCGATCGCCCAGGCCAGCCGGGCGCACTGCGTCGCCAGCCCCGCGAGCAGCACCAGCTCGAGCACCGAATAGACGTTGACGACGGGTATCCGCCGCAGGATCGCGCGTGCCCGCGCATCGAAAGTCAGTCGCATCCGGCCCCGCCCACAAGATTCCCCGCTAGGGGCGCGATATTACATCCGCATGTCAACGTTCTGAAACATTTGCCCCGCTGGCGCCACGCATTTCGGGCTGATACTCCCGCGCGCATGGCCACCTCCGCTTCCGCCGCGATCGCCCCGTCGGGCTATCCGATCGAACCCGTCGTCGCGCACCTGACCGCCCAGCCCGGAATCCAGCGCGTCCCCAGCCCGAAGCTCACGCTGTTCCTCCGACGCGCGTTCCTCGACGCATCGACCTGCGCCGCGCTGGTCGACCGCATCGACGCGAGGCGCCGCCCCTCCACCGTCTCCGACTATAATGGCGACGCCGCGTTCCGCACCAGCGAGACCTGCGATCTCGACGGCACCGATTCGCTCGTGGCGGACGTCGATGCCGCGATCTGCGCGCTGCTCGGTGTCGCCCCCGCGCACGGCGAACCGTTGCAGGGCCAACGCTACGCGGTCGGGCAGGAGTTCAAGGCGCACACCGACTATTTCGAGCCGCAGGGCACGGATTTCGCCAGATACTGCAGCGTCGCGGGCAATCGCACCTGGACCGCGATGGTCTATCTCAACGAACCCGAAGCCGGCGGCGCGACCCGCTTCAAGGCGGTCGACAAGATCGTCCAGCCCGAAACCGGCAAGCTCGTCTGCTGGAGCAACCTGCGCGCCGACGGCACGCCCAACCCCTCGACGATCCACCACGGGATGAAGGTGCGAGCTGGCAAGAAGTACGTCATCACCAAGTGGTTCCGGGTGCGACCCTGGGGGTGACCGCCCCGGCTGGGATGACGCAAACCCCGTCAGAACGTCGCGCTCACCCCCAGCGAGAACACCCGACCGAGCCGATACCGGTTGATATCCACCTGCACGCCGTTCGAAAACGTCTGGAACTCGCGATAGCCCGTGCCGGTCAGGTTGCGCGCCTCGGCCTTCACCTCCAGCTTCGTCCCCATCAGCTCTACGCCCTGCCGCGCGACCAGGTCGAGCCGCAGGCCCGGCTTCTCGATCAGGTCGGGCAGCCGGACGCCGCCGCCGCCCGCCACGGGCCCGCGGTTCGTCACGCGGTTGCTCGCATAGTTGAACAGCAGGGTCACCTGGCTCAAGCTCTCCTTGTCCTCGATGCCCAACTGCACGTTGACCAGGTGGTCGGACTGTCCGACCAGCGAGCCGCCGTCCTGGAACAACACGTTGGCCGGGCGCAGCACCGCTTGGCTGCCCGACTGCAACGGGCTCGCGATCAGCTCGTCGCCCACCTTCAGCTTCGACTTGGTATAGGTGTAGTTCGCGATCACGATCGCGCGCCGGGTCGCAAAGAACCCGTCGCCCAGGACATCGAGCGGCAGATACTTCACCATCTCCACCTCACCGCCGTACAGCTGCGCGCTCGGCGCGTTGGCGAACCCGGTCTGGAGATTGTCCGAACCGGCGGGGAAGAACGCCACCGCCTCGATCGGATCGTCGATCTTCTTGTAGAAGCCAGCGAAGCTCAGCCGCTGGTCGCGCGCGAAATACCATTCGAACCGCCCCTCGGCGTTCGTCAGCTTCGAATCCTTCAGGAACGGGTTGCCGAAGAACAGCCGGTCGCTCTCGAAATCCTGGTACAGCTGCGGCGCCAGCTCGCGGAACTGCGGGCGGGCCAGCGTCTTCGAGAAGTGTCCGCGCAGCTGCATGTCCGCCGCGAAATTGTACGTCAGCGTGACGGCGGGCAGCCAGTAATCGTTCTTCAGGCTCGTCCGCGCGCCGCCGGTCGGGATCACCCGCTCGTTCGCGTTCTCGTACCGCACGCCCGCCGTCGCGCGCAGCCCGTCGAGCAGCTCCGCCTCGACCTGCCCGTACCCCGCATGGATCCTGAGCGACGCGTCATAGGCCGCGGCGCCCTGCCCGGTCGACGTGTTGCGCAGGTAGATGCCGTATTGCTGGATCGTATAGTCGCTCAGCAGGTAATCCGGCCGCAGCTGCGCCACCGCGTCGTTGACGGGCCCGTTGTTCGGACCCGAATACTGGAAGGTATAGCGGCTCGAGGTCCGGTCGGTATCGCTGTAGGCATAGCCCACCGACAGCGCGAGCTGGCGATCGGTCGGCGCGGTCCAGGTCAGGTTCGCCTGGCCCGACCACAGGTCCTCCTCGAGCGCGCTGAACGCGACGCTGGCGGACTGGAGCCCCGACAGGTTGTTCGTATAGTCGCGGATCGCCTGGTTGTACTGATAGGTGAAGGCGCGCTCGTACGGGCTGTCGCGGCGCGTCTTGGCGTAGCTGCCGCGCGCGTCGAGCGAGAACTGGTCGGACAGCTTGTATTCGCCGACCAGCTGCGTGTCGATCAGCTCGCGTTCGAACCAGTTGGTGTTCTGGTTGATGAACGGATCGATCCCGCCCGGCAGCGTGCCGATATTGGCGGTCGATCCGCGCGACAGGCGCCCCTGCTTCAACGTGTCGTGGATGTACAGGTTGGTCCAGCGGATCTTGTTCTCGCCGAACTCCGCGCCGAAGCCCAGCAGTCCGTTCACGATCGAGCGGTTGTCGGTCAGCACGGTGCGAAAATCGCGGCTCAGCACACCGCCGGGATCGTCGGTCACCTGCTGGCGGATGCCGCGGGTGCGCCACGAATTGCTGATCCCGCCGCTCGCGATCACGCCGACGCGCGTCGCGCCGATGTCGATCGAGGTGCCGCCGCTGAACTCGCCGGACCAGTTGGCCGGCAGCTGGTTGTTGGTCTGGAGCAAGGTCGTCGGCGCGTTCGACAGCGCGGTGATCTGCGCGGAGGTCGGCGACGTTCCGTTGCGCCCCGCGTCCTTGATGAACCCCGGCACGGTACGCTCGCCATTGTCGAACCCGGTCCAGTCGGACCGGCTGCCATAATAGGTATAGCCCAGCTCGCTCGTCGTGACGGTATCCGCGGCCACGCTGCCGCCCACCTGCAGGAACGTCTCCTTGGGCACCGCGCGCGTCGTCAGGTTGATGACGCCGCCGCCGAACTCGGCCGGGTAGTTGACCGAATAGCTCTTCTGGACGAGCGACGACGCGATCACGTTGGTCGGGAAGATGTCGAGCGGCACGACGCGGCGCAGCGGCTCCGGCGACGGCAGCGGCGATCCGTTGAGCAGCGACGACGAATAGCGATCGCCGAGGCCCCGGACATAGACGAAGCCGTTGCCGACGACCGACAGGCCGGTGACGCGGCTCAGCGCGCCCGCGATATCGCCCTCGCCGGTGCGCGCGATGTCGGCGCTCGACAGCACGTTGACCACCGCGGCGGTCGCGCGGACGACATTGGGAATGTTGCGCCCGACGACGACGATATCGCCCTCGACTGCGGACGAGCCCGGGGTCGACACCTCGACCTGCTCCTGCGCCTCGTCGGCCTGCGCCTCCGGGGCGGCCGGCGTCCCCGCGCCGGGCTGGACGACCGACCCGGACGGCGGCGCGGCCGGCGCCGGGTTCGCCTGCGCCAGCGCGGCGGCGGGTGCGAGGCCAAAGGCGAGTGAAGTGCTCGCGAGCAGAATGGCAGCGTAGGTCTTCATGGGTCCCCCCGGAACGTCGTCAGGTGACCGGGGGGCGGGCCTTCCGCCCCCCGGTGCGTATCGTCACGTGGTCGGGACGGTCGTGCAGGCGCTGCTCGCCGAGCCGAAGCTCGCGCGGTTCGAGTTGCAGGTCCAGCGCGTGTACCAGGTGTCGTTGGGGCCGCTGACCGCGCCGACATAGCTGGTGTTGACGAGGAAGGACGTGCCCGAGGGGTTGAGCGTCGAGGCGTTGAACGCAGCGTTCGTCGTCGCTGCGCCGGCGGGCAGGTACGTGCCCGTCAGCAGCCCGGTCGCACTCTCGACATTGTTGCCGCCCGCTGCGGTAAAGATCGCGCGCTGCTCGGCGGTCGTCACCGTCACGCCGTTCACCGCGGTTTCCGCATAGGGCGTCGCGCAGCCGAACAGCACCGAGTTGAACACCGGCGGGCCGTTGTCGTCGATCGCCGCATTGGCGGCGCGGATCGTCGACTTGCCGCCGTTGCTCGCATCGCCCGCGACGATGTTGAGGCAGGCGGTCGGGCCCGTCACGATGCCGTTGACGAAGCGCGCATCGGCCCCGCCGCGCAGCCGGATCGCGGCGTTCGTCGCCGAGGAGGTGGACACGAAGGTGAAATTCGCCAGCGTGTACTTCTGCCGCGGCAGCGCGTCCTCGTTGCCGTTCGAGTCGATCTCGGTCGAATAATTGTCGGTCTGCGTATTGGTCGGCTTCTGGATCGCCAGCACGAACTGGACGAAGCCCTGCCAGCCCACATCGGTATCCAGCCCGTCGTCGTCCGCGCCGGTCATCACCAGATACCGCATGTTCGTGCGCCCGCCGAACACCTCGATGCCGTCGTCCGACGAATTGTGGATCTGGACGTGGTCGACGGTGGTGCCGGAGCCGGTGCCGCCCAGCGTCAGGCCCTGCAGCTCGTTGTTCGGGCTGATGATCGTGCCCGAATAGCGGATCTGGACATAACGGACGGTGCCCGAATTGTCGGTCGGCGTCGCGCCGCCGTACAGCGCGGTCGAGGTGCCCTCGACGACGTTCTCGCACGTCGCCGATCCGCCCGCGACGGTCGCGTTGCAGTTCGAGATCGGCGCGCGCCCGGCCAGGATGATCCCGCCCCACAGGCCCTGCGATTCGTCGGTCACGCCGCCGGTCAGGTTCGCCTGCGCGGTGAAGATGATCGGCTGGGTCTCGGTGCCTTCCGCGATAAGCCGCGAGCCGCGGTTGACGACGAGGAAGTCGTTGTCCGAATTCGTCGTGTTCGCATAGACGATGCTGCCCGCCGCGATCGTCAGCGTCGTCGAGACGCCGCCCGCGGTCGTCCCCGCGCCGCCGATGTCGACGCCCACGTCGACGCGGCCGTTCATCTCGTACGCGACGCCCGCGACCTTCGGCAGCGACAGCGCCGAGGTGATGAGCGACGGGATCCGGCAAGACCGGAACGCGCCGATCACGCCGACGTCGGTCGTCCCCGTCGGGCAGCTGGTCGCCGGCGTGCCGGGGGTCGGCGTCGGAGTCGACGGGGTCGGCGACGGAGTCGGGGTCGACGGCACGACCAGGACGCCTTCACCCGGCGAGGCGACCCCGTCGGCGCCGCCGCACGACGCTAGGACGGCGCACGCGCTCCCTGCGAGGAGGAGACGGCTGAGGCGGCTGATACGCTTGAGGCTGGACATGCGAGACTCCCGGTTGCGGTGCCGGACCCCCCGGTCCGGGCCCGACTCGGCAAGGACTGCCGGTCGGCTTCTGCCGCTCCCGCTAGGGGTGCCCGATGACAGCTGCGTGCGATTTGGGAGACGTTTGCGTGACGATGATGTTGCGGTTTCGTGACGGACGTTGTCCCCCCTCGTCGCCCCGGACTTGATCCGGGGTCCCGCTTCTTTGACCGTCGCGCCAGAAGCGGGATCCCGGCTCAAGGCCGGGATGACGGAGGGAAGTGCCCGATCGACGCCCGCCAGAAACCAGAAAGGCCCGCCGCTCCTGATGGAGTGACGGGCCTGAATCTGGTGGGCGCGACAGGGATTGAACCTGTGACCCCACCCGTGTGAAGGGTGTGCTCTACCGCTGAGCTACGCGCCCCGGAAAAACTGGCCGGAAAAACCGGCCGGATAAAACCGGAAGGCGGCCTCTATAACCGGCCTTCCCGTCTGTCCAGTCTCAGTTCACCGAATCCTTCAGCCCCTTGCCCGCCTTGAACTTGGGCTGGGTGGAGGCCTTGATCGTCATCGGCTCGCCGGTGCGCGGGTTGCGCCCCGTCGAGGCCTTGCGCTTCGAGATCGAGAACGTGCCGAAGCCGACCAACCGCACCTCGTCGCCCTTCTTGAGCGAGGCGGAGATGGTGTCGAACACCGCTTCCACCGCGCGACCGGCATCGCCCTTGGCCAGGCCCGAACGATCGGCGACGGTCGCGATCAGCTCCTGCTTGTTCATGCGTACAAACCCCCGTTTACTTCTGACGCTACGAATTGGAAGGATTCGCACGGCGAATCCCAAGCGCCCAATAAGATCGACTGCCCCGTGCCTGTCAAACGAATCCGCCCGATCCGATGCGGATCGGATCGGACGGTATCGTCGTCAATGGTGCAGCTGCGCGCCCACCGGCGGGATCGGCGCGGGCGGCAGCGCCGCCAGCTCGTCCGCCTCGGTCCACTCGATCGCTTCCAGCGGCTCGGTCAGCGCCAGCCGCAGCACCTCGTCGACATGGCTGACCGGGACGATCTTCAGCCCGTCCTTGATGTTCTGCGGAATCTCAGCGAGGTCCTTCTCGTTCTCCGCCGGGATCAGCACCGTCTCGATGCCCCCGCGCAGCGCCGCCAGCAGCTTCTCCTTCAACCCGCCGATCGGCAGCACGCGCCCGCGCAGCGTCACCTCGCCGGTCATCGCGATCTCGCGACGGATCGGCGTGCCCGTCAGCGTCGACACGATCGAGGTCACCATCCCGATTCCCGCCGACGGCCCGTCCTTGGGCACCGCGCCCTCGGGCAGATGGATATGCACGTCCTTGCGGTTGAACAGGCTCGGCTTGATGCCATAGCTCGGCGCGCGCGCCTTGACGAAGCTGAACGCGGTCTCGATCGACTCCTTCATCACGTCGCCCAGCTTGCCCGTCACCTTCGCCGCGCCCTTGCCGGGCACCGTCACGCTCTCGATCGTCAGCAGCTCGCCGCCCACCTCGGTCCAGGCGAGCCCGGTGACCGCGCCGATCTGGTCCTCGGTTTCGCTCAGCCCGTGGCGGTATTTCTGCACGCCGGCATAGTCGGCCAGGTTGTCGGGCGTGATCGTCACGCTCGTCGCCTTGCCCTCCAGGATCTGGCGCAGCGCCTTGCGCGCCAGCCGCGCGATCTCGCGCTCCAGCGTGCGCACGCCGGCCTCGCGCGTGTATTTCTGGATCAGCGCGCGCAGACCCGCGTTCGTCAGCACGAACTCGCCGTCCTTCAGTCCGTGCGCCTCGATCTGTTTGGCGATCAGGTGCCGCTCCGCGATCTCGACCTTCTCGTCCTCGGTATAGCCCTCCAGCCGGATGATCTCCATCCGGTCGAGCAGCGGCTGCGGCAGGTTCAGCGTGTTCGCGGTCGTCACGAACATCACGTCCGACAGATCGATGTCGATCTCCAGATAGTGATCGTTGAACTTCCCGTTCTGCTCGGGATCGAGCACCTCGAGCAGCGCGGACGCCGGATCACCGCGGAAATCCTGGCCCAGCTTGTCGATCTCGTCGAGCAGGAACAGCGGGTTGCTCGCGCCCGCCTTCTTCAGGTTCGTCACGATCTTGCCCGGCAGCGAGCCGATATAGGTCCGCCTGTGCCCGCGGATCTCCGCCTCGTCGCGCACCCCGCCCAGCGACTGGCGGATGAACTCGCGCCCCGTCGCCTTGGCGATGCTCTTGCCCAGCGAGGTCTTGCCGACGCCCGGCGGACCGACGAGGCACAGGATCGGCCCCTTCAGCTTGTTCGTCCGCGCCTGCACCGCCAGATACTCGATGATCCGGTCCTTCACCTTCTCCAGCGCATAGTGATCCTCGTCGAGGATCGCCTGCGCGGCGGCGATATCCTTCTTCACCTTGGTCTTCTTGCCCCAGGGCAGCCCCAGCAGCACGTCGAGATAGTTGCGCACGACGGTCGCCTCGGCGCTCATCGGCGCCATCGTCTTGAGCTTCTTCAGCTCGGCGGTCGCCTTGGTCCGCGCCTCTTTCGACAGCTTGAGCGTCGCGATCTTCTGCGTCAGCTCGGCGATCTCGTCGCCGTCCCCTTCCTCGCCCTCGTTGCCCAGCTCGCGCTGGATCGCCTTCAACTGCTCGTTGAGATAATATTCGCGCTGGGTCTTCTCCATCTGCCGCTTGACCCGCGACTTGATCTTCTTCTCGACCTGCAGGACGCCCAGCTCGCCCTCCATCAGCGCATACGCCATCTCCAGCCGCTTGACCGGATCGGCCTCCATCAGCAGCCCCTGCTTCTCCGCGACCTTGACCGAGATGTTGGCCATGATCGCGTCGGACAGCTTCGCCGCCTCGACGATCTCGGACAGCTGCACCGCGGTCTCGGCGGGCAGCTTGCGGTTGAGCTTGGCGTAATTCTCGAACTGGTCGACGACCGAACGCATCAGCGCCGCGACCTCGGGGCCCTCGACCACGCGATCCTCGATCGGTGCGATCGTCGAGACGAGATAGCCGTCCGTCTCCTCCAGCGTTTCCATCGTCGCACGCTGCTTGCCCTCGACCAGCACGCGGACGGTGCCGTCGGGCAGCTTGAGAAGCTGCAACACGGTGGCGGTGACGCCCATGGTATACAGGTCGTCGCGCACCGGATCGTCGTTCGCGGGGTCAAGCTGCGCGACGAGGAAGATCTCCTTGTCGGCCGCCATCGCCGCCTCGAGCGCGGCGACGGATTTGTCGCGGCCGACGAACAGCGGCACGATCATGTGCGGGAAGACCACGATGTCGCGCAACGGAAGAACGGGATAGGTCTGGGTCATGGATGCTCCGGCGCCGTCTCGATCGGACGGACTGTCATCCCCTTATATGGGGTATTCGGAGCATCCATCAATCGGGCGTCGAAACGATCGCCGGCGGGGCGCCGCCGCGGTCGCGCCGCCGGCTCTCCGGACGTCAGTCGACCACGGTGCCCACCACCGCACCGCCGACGCCGCCCACCGCGGCACCCTTCTTGACGTCACCGCCCGTAGCAGCGGCGACGCCCGCACCCCCCGCGCCACCGATCGCCGCCCCGCGCAGCGTCGAGCAGGCGGACATCGAGGTCGCTGCGGCAAGGAGGAGCACGGGAACGAGGATCGTCTTCATGGCGGTTGTCCTTCGATTGAAAGAATGGCTGGGACGCTTGGGAAAGCCCTGATCCAAATCATGATGCAGTGCAGCGGTTCCCCTCGTTACGCCCGCGTTCCGCAACTTCGCTTGCGATCGGCCTCCATGGCGGCGACAGTGTCAGCGATGCTGTCTCTCCTCCTCGCGCTCGCCGCCGCCGCTACGCTCCCGAAGAAGGGCGAGCCCCCGCTCACCGCGCAGACCCAGCGATCGGGCGGCGCGATCGACCCCGACCAGACGCGCGTGCGGTTTGATTCGGCAGACCTCGCCTTCAAGGTGCTGCCCGACACCCGGACGCTCAACGGCATCGCCACGCTCGCCTTCGCCGCGAAGGCGCCGCTCGACCGCCTCGTCCTCGATCTCGATCGCAACCTGCCCGTCACCGCGATTGCGATCGACGGCGCCCCGCTCGCGCGCACCGCGTGGCGCAATCCCGAGGGCAAGCTCACGATCACGCTGCCGTCGCGCATCCCCGCGGGCGCCACGGTCACCGCGCGGATCGCCTATGGCGGCACGCCGCACGTCGCGGTCAACCCGCCCTGGGACGACGGCATGGTCTGGTCGAAGACCCCCGACGGCCGCACCTGGTTCGCGACCACCGCGGAGGGCTATGGCTGCGACCTCTTCTGGCCCTGCCTCGATCACCCGACCGGCGAGCCAGCGCTCGCCACGCTCCACGTCACCGTGCCGAAAGGGCTCAAGGCCCCTTCGAACGGCACGCTGCTTGGCGTCGACACGTTTCCCGACGGACGCACGACGTGGCACTGGCGCGCCAGGCAACCCAACACCTACGCGATCGCGCTCAATGTCGGCCCGTACGAGGAGGTTGCCGGCACCTATCGCAGCCGCTTCGGCAACACGATCCCGATGCACTATTGGTATCTGCCCGGCGAGAAGGCGAAGGCCGAGGCGCTGTTCGCCGAATTCGCCCCCGCGCTCGACTTTTTCGAACGCACGATCGGCCCCTATCCCTTCGGCGACGAGAAGGTCGGCGTCGTCGAGACCCCGCACAAGGGCATGGAGCACCAGACGATCAACGCCTACGGCAACGCCTATGCCAAGGCCCCCGAGGGGTTCGACTGGCTGTTCCATCACGAGTTCAGCCACGAATGGTTCGGCAACCAGCTGACCGCGGCGAACTGGGACGATTACTGGCTCCACGAGGGCTTCGCGACCTACATGCAGCCGCTCTACGCGCGCTGGCGCGAGGGCGACGCGCGCTACGCGGTGATGCTCGATACCGAGCGCAACCTGATCGCGAACAAGGCCCCGATCGTCCGCGGCAGAATGATGACCGAGGAGGAGGTGTACGAACCCTCGCTCGGCGGCGCGGGCACCGACATCTACTACAAGGCGTCGTGGATGCTCCACACGTTGCGCTGGCTGATCGGCGACACCGCCTTCTTCGATGCCACCCGCCGCCTCGTCTACGGCCGCCCCGATCCGAAACCCGGCAACTTCGCCCCCCGCTATGCCTCGACCGCGGACTTCCAGCGCCTCGTCGACGCCGCGACGGGCAGCGACCTGCGCTGGTTCTTCGACGCCTATCTGCGCCGTGCCCCGCTGCCCGATCTGGTCCAGGCCCGCACCCCCGCCGCGCTGACGCTCGAATGGAAGGCCGGCGGCGCGTTCCCGATGCCCGTCGAGATCGCGGTCGACGGCGTCGTCCGCCGCGTCGAGATGCCCGCCGGCCGCGCGACGATCGCGCTCGCCCCCGACGCGCATGTCGTGATCGATCCGCAAGCCCGCATCCTCCGCCGCAGCATCGCGGTCGAGCAGTTCCAGGCGTGGCGCGACACCCCGAGGCCGAAGCCATGACCGCACGCTCCAACCTGCCGCCGCGCATCGCCGAGATGGCGGCGATCTTCATGGTCGGCGACGGCCTCGTCGCGCTCGTCCAGCCGACGCGCCATGTCGATCTGTGGAAGGACGACGCGCTCGGCGCCGAACGCACCGTTGCCCCCTTCGTCGGCCGCCCCGCCCGCCGCCGCCTCTACGCGCTCGTCCAGATCGCTGCCGGGCTCGCGCTCGCCGCCGCGCAGAGTCCTCGCGGATGACCGCGCTTCCCGTGATCGCGGTCGCCGCGCTTGGCCTGCTGGGCTTCTTCGTCGCTTATCTCGTCGCCCGGACGCGGCGGACCACCGAAGCCGGCGCCATCCGCTCGCGTGGCTCGATCGCGGGCATCGCGATCCAGGGCGCCGCGTTCGCGTACGCCTGCACCGGCGTGGGGCGCGTCGCGCTCGATCCCCTCGGCGTCCCCGCGCTCGCGCTGGCCGTCGGGGTGGCGATCGCGATGATCGCCGCGATCTGGCTGTTCGCCGCCGCGACACGGACGATGGGCCGCAACTGGAGCGTCGTCGCGCGCACCCGCGACGATCATGCGCTCGTCACCGGCGGCCCGTTCGCTTATGTCCGCCACCCGATCTACGTCGCGCTGTTCCTGCTGATGGCCGCCACCACGGTCGCGCTCGGCCTCGCACCGCGCCTGCTGCTCGCGATCCCGCTCTACGCGCTCGGCACAGGGCTCCGCGTCGCAGAGGAAGAACGCCTACTGCGCGAGAAGTTCGGTTCCGCCTATGACGACTACGCCACCCGCGTCGCCCGGTTCGTTCCAAGACTGTTCTAGCGACACCCGTCATCCCGGCGAAAGCCGGGATCTCCCTCCAGCCACGCAAGCCCTCGGCGTCAGGCCCCCTACCCGGCCGCGCGCAGCATCGACCAGAATCGCGGCCCCCCGCGCGGCACCTGCCACTCGTCGACGAGCACGAACCCCAGCGACCGATAGAAGCCCAGATTCCGCTCGGTCGCGGTTTCCAGATACGCCGGCATCCTCCCGGCTACCCGCCGCAACCCCTCGCGGATCAGGTCCCCGCCCAGCCCACGCCCCTGCGCCGCCGGGTCGACTCCCGCGACGTGCAGATACCACACCGGCTCGCGCGGCATGTGGCGCGCGATCGCGTCGGACACCGCAAGCGCCCGCCGCACCGATCCCCCCAGCGCCCGCCATAGCGGCCACGCATGCACGATCATCTCCCACATGCCCGTATCCGCCTGCCCCGGCCCGCGCCACAGCGTCGCCGCCTCGCCCGCCGCACTCGACAGCCGCATCCCCGCCTGCCCGTCGCTGTCGAACAGCAGCGCGAACAACCGCGGCAACCGGCGAGCGCGATCGGCAGGGTCGGGGAAGATATAGGCCATCGCCGGATCGTCCGCGAACGCCCGAGCCAGCATCGCGGCGACCGCGTTGCGGTCCGATCGGACGGCCAGACGCATGTCGGTCAGGGGATGACCGTGATGAACAGATATGCCGCGAAGATCACGAGATGCACCGCACCCCCAAGGATCGTCGTGCGTCCGGTCCCCAGCGACAGCGTGATCGTGAACAGCGACAGGACCAGCAACGTAATGCTCTTCGCATCGATCCCCAGCGACAGCGGCAGGTCCAGCACCAGCGACACGATCGCGACCGACGGGATAGTCAGACCGATCGTCGCCAGCGCCGAGCCGAGCGCGAGGTTCAGGCTCGTCTGCAACCGGTTGCGCCTGGCCGCGCGATACGCCGCCAGACTCTCCGGCGCCAGCACCAGCGCCGCGATCACCACGCCAACGATCGCCAGCGGCAGCCCCGCGTTCAGGATCGCGCGCTCGACCGTCGCCGACAGGTCCTTGGCGAGCAGTACGACCGATACCAGCGCCACCAGCAGCACCCCGAACGCGGTCCATGCGGTCACGTCCGACGGCGGTTCGGCATGCGCGTCCTTCGGCATGTCTTCGTCTGGCAGGAAATACTCGCGGTGCCGCACCGTCTGGACCAGCACGAACGTCATGTAGAGAATCAACGAAACGACCGCGACGAAGATCAACTGCGATGGCGCATAGGTCGGCCCGGGCGCGCTCGACACGTAATTGGGCAGCACCAGCGACAGCACCGCCATCGCCGCCAGCACGCACAGCGCCGCGCTCACGCCACGGAGCGTGAACCGCTGTTCGCCATGCTGCAAGCCCCCCGCCAGCAGGCACAGTCCGACGATGCCGTTGATGATGATCATGATCGCGGCGAACACGGTGTCACGCGCGAGGCTCGACGCATCGCCCGAATCGGACAGCATCAGCGACACGATCAGGGACACCTCGATCACCGTGACCGCGACCGCCAGAACCAGCGTCCCGAACGGCTCGCCGACCCTGTGTGCGACCACCTCGGCATGATGGACCGCGGCCAGCACGCTGCCGATCAGGATCGCAGCCGCGGCGATCGTCCCGGGCGTTCCCATCTTCACGAGGTTGGCGATCACCGCGACCAGCCCCAGTACCGGGAACGCGATCGTCCACCATGGCAGGACCAGCCGGTTGAGCAGCGCGCGCTTGGCGGACTGCGGAACTATCGCGTCGTCGTTGGCCATGGATTTCCCGTACGTTTCGTTACCTCAACGAATGCACGGCATTCCCGAAGGTTCAATCCCCGGGGCAAAAGATCCGACGGACCCTCAGACGTTGCGAACCCACCGGGTTCGCACCACCGCACCCGTCATCACCTTCGCGCCATAAGCGGCGCGGACACGTGCCGCCGACTCGCCGTTCATCAGCACCACGCGGGTGCCGCCCGAGATGAGATCCTCGATCGCGGTGATCGTCGCATCATGCTTCGCGCACATCGCGGTTACGTGCGTGCGCGACGCATCGATGTTGATCGCACGCGAGGTGGAAATGGCCGTATCGGTGGCCGCGGGCGTCGTCGCATCCATCAAACGCGATCCCCGTTCACGCGCATCTCGGCATCGTCGCCGCGACCGGTCGCCAGGCGGACGTTCGCCATCCGCTGGTATCGCGTCGCCAGTTCGGCATGGATATGACGGGCACCGCTGCTCTTCGCGGCATCACGCGCCACGCCGGACTGCCGCGCCCGCGCGCCGAAATATCTGATATCCTCGACGATCATCGCCAGGCTCCCCATCGTGAAGCGGGAGCACAAGCCTCTCTCAGTCACGTCCGTGCCAGACGGAGGGACGCGATGGGCATCCTATAGCACGCCCAGCCCCGAACCGGTAACGAAACGACTCGGCGACGACGCAAAACGGGCGCCGGTTTCCCGACGCCCGCCCATCTCTCCGCGACCCCGCCGGTCAGGCGGCGTCGCCCGCCTTCTTCTTTTCGGCATAGACGCGGACCGGCTCCTTGCGGCCGTCGATCACGTCCTTGTCGATCATCACCTCGTCGACGCCGTCCATGCCGGGCAGGTCGAACATCGTGTCGAGCAGAATCGCCTCCAGGATCGACCGGAGGCCGCGCGCACCGGTCTTGCGCTCGATCGCCTTCTTGGCGACCGACACCAGCGCCTCGTCGGTGAAGCCGAGCCCCACCTGCTCCATCTCGAACAGCTTCTGATACTGTTTCACCAGCGCGTTCTTCGGCTCGCTCAGGATCTTCACGAGTGCCGGGATATCGAGATCCTCCAGCGTCGCGATCACCGGCAGGCGGCCGACGAATTCGGGGATCAGCCCGAACTTCAGCAGATCCTCGGGCTCGGTCGAGCGCAGCACTTCACCGGTGCGGCGCTCCTCGGGGCTGGCGACATACGCGCCGAACCCGATCGACTTGCCCTGCAATCGGTCGCCGATGATCTTCTCGAGGCCCGAAAACGCACCGCCGCAGATGAACAGGATGTTCGTCGTATCGACCTGCAGGAACTCCTGCTGCGGATGCTTGCGCCCGCCCTGCGGCGGCACTGACGCGGTGGTGCCCTCCATCAGCTTGAGTAGCGCCTGCTGCACGCCCTCGCCCGACACGTCGCGCGTGATCGAGGGGTTCTCCGCCTTGCGGCTGATCTTGTCGATCTCGTCGATATAGACGATCCCGCGCTGTGCCCGCTCGACATTGTAGTCGGACGCCTGGAGCAGCTTGAGGATGATGTTCTCCACATCCTCGCCGACATAGCCCGCCTCGGTCAGCGTCGTCGCATCCGCCATCGTGAACGGCACGTCGAGGATGCGCGCCAGAGTCTGCGCCAGCAGCGTCTTGCCGCACCCGGTCGGCCCGACGAGCAGGATGTTCGACTTGGCGAGCTCGACATCGGCGCCCTTCGCGCCATGGTTCAGCCGCTTGTAATGGTTGTGAACCGCCACCGACAGCACGCGCTTGGCCTGCTTCTGGCCGATGACATAGTCGTCGAGCACGTCGCAGATTTCCTGCGGCGTCGGCACGCCACCGTCCTTCTTGCTCACCAGCGCGGACTTGGTTTCCTCGCGGATGATGTCGTTGCACAGCTCGACGCACTCGTCGCAGATGAACACCGTCGGCCCGGCGATCAGCTTGCGGACCTCGTGCTGCGACTTGCCGCAGAACGAGCAGTAGAGCGTGCTCTTGGAGTCACCGCCGGAGAGCTTGGTCATTCAATCACCTCTTCGCGCACCGGCAAGGGCGCGCGTGGTTGTTGGCCGGGCATGGTAGCCCGGCCGGACGCGAAACGGCAATGCCGTAATATCGCGAGACGGGTTCGGGCCGTCTCAGGCCGCCAGCGCCGTATCGTCGGACGGCTGCGGACGCTTGTCGAACACCTCGTCGATCAGCCCGAACGCCTTGGCGTCCTCCGCCGACATGAACTTGTCGCGGTCCATCGCGTGCTCGATTTCCGCCAGCGGCTTGCCGGTATACTTCGAATACAGCACGTTCAGGTCGTGCCGCATCCGCAGGATCTCGCGCGCCTGGATCTCGATGTCCGCCGCCATGCCCTGCGCACCGCCCGAAGGCTGGTGGATCATGATCCGGCTATTCGTCGTCGCGACGCGCATGCCGGGCTCGCCCGCCGACAGCAGGAAGCTGCCCATCGACGCCGCCTGCCCGATGCACAGCGTGCCGACGCGCGGACGGATATATTGCATCGTGTCGTGGATCGCCATGCCCGCCGTGACGACACCGCCCGGCGAGTTGATGTACATGAAGATGTCCTTCTTCGGGTTCTCGGACTCGAGGAAGAGCAGCTGCGCGCAGATCAGCGACGCCATGCCGTCCTCGACCCCGCCGGTCACGAAGATGATGCGCTCGCGCAGCAGGCGCGAAAAGATGTCGAAGCTGCGCTCGCCGCGATTCGACTGCTCGATCACGATCGGCACCAGACCCGCCTCGGTCCGGCGGAGGCCGACGCCGGCATTCATCAACGGTTGCGCGAAGTCGCCGGTCTCGAACGGCCCGGTGTCGAACGGATTGTGCATGAAAATCTCTCTTATGCCCTCAGAACCGACAACATCGGCGCTTCTTTATAGGACTTCAAGTGGGCGAACCCGGCGCCCGGTGCTGCAGATACGCCAGTCGCCGCACCTCGCGCCGCCCGCGCACGACGGTATCGAGGATAAGCCCTGCGAAACCGTTGAGAAACGCCAGAATCATCAGGCCCGTCGCAAGAATCGCGGTCGGGAACCGCGGCACCAGTCCCGTATCGAGATACGTCAGCACCAGCGGGATCGCCAGCAGCACCGCCAGCGCCGCGACCGCCACGCCCGCCGCGCCGAAGAACCACAAGGGCCGCTCGATCCGGTACAGGGTCGCGATCGTCCGCAGGATCCGCCACCCGTCGCCATAGGTGCTCAGCTTCGATGCCGACCCCTCGGGCCGCGCGAAATACGCGGTCTCGATCTCCGCGATCGGCATCTTGAGTTCCAGCGCATGGACGCTGATCTCGGTCTCGATCTCGAACCCCGCGCTCAGCGACGGGAAACTCTTCACGAAACGCCTGGAGAACACCCGGTAACCCGACAGGATATCGGTGAAACTCCGCCCGAACAGCCGCGCGAGCATCCCCGTCAGCAGCGCGTTGCCGAACCGATGCCCGCGCCGATACGCCAGCGTCGCATCCGCGACCCGGCTGCCGACGACCATGTCGAGTTGCTCGGACGTCAACAGGTCGACCAGCGCAGGCGCGGCGCTCGCGTCATAGGTCGCGTCGCCATCGGCCATCACATAGATGTCGGCGTCGACATCGGCGAACATCCGCCGCACTACCGCGCCCTTGCCCTGGATCCGCTCGCGCCGGACGATCGCACCCGCTGCGGCTGCGACCTCGACGGTCCGGTCGGACGAGTTGTTGTCGTAGACGTAGATCGCCGCCCCCGGCAGCGCGGCGCGGAACCCCGCGACCGTCTGCGCGATCGCGGCTTCCTCGTTATAGCAGGGCAGCAGGACTGCGATCTGCGATGCGCGAAACACGATCCCCCCTTCATCGACCAAGCCAGCCGGTTCACGCATAGCTGATCGCCTCCATCATGAGATACCCCGGCGCAGGCCGGGGCCCAGTTGCGGTGTCAGCAGTGAATAAGCACCACTGCCGTGCAACTGGACCCCGGCCTGCGCCGGGGTACGACCCTCGTCAGATCCCGAAGGTGCCAACCCGGATATGGAAAGGCCTACGCCTCGGTCTTCGCCGTCGCCTTCTTCGCGCGCGGCTTCTTCACCGGCGCATCCGCAGCCTCGGTGCCTTCGGCCGCTTCCGCGGCGTCGGGCGAACTCGTCACGACCGCAGTCTCCGCCTCGACGGGCGCCGCCGCCTTCTTGGCGCGCGGCTTCTTGGCCGGAGCCTCCTCGCCCGCGGGAGCCTCGACAGCCGCATCGTCACCCTCGGCGACCGGCTTGGCAGCCTTCTTCGTCGACGCCTTCTTGGCGGCCTTGGGCTTGTGATTGTCGTGATCGTGGGTGTGCGTGCCGGTTGCGAAACCGTCCTCGCTCTCGATCGCGGCTTCCAGCTCCTCGCGGGTCGTCTCGCGGTCGGTCACCTCGGCCTTGTCGAACAGGAAGTCGACGACCTTGTCCTCGTACAGCGGCGCGCGCAGCTGGGCGGCCGCCATTGGCTCCTGCTGGATATACTGGATGAAGCGCTGGCGATCGTCCGCACCGTACTGCTGCGCGGCCTGCGCGATCAGCCGGTTCATTTCCTGCGCGGTCACCTCGACGCCGTTGGCCTGCCCGATCTCGGACAGCAACAGGCCCAGGCGGACGCGACGCTCGGCGATCTTGCGATAGTCGTCGCGCTCGGCCTCCATCTCTTCCATCGCGGCCTTGGGATCGGGCTCGTGCGTCGCCTCATGCTCCAGCTGCTGCCAGATCTGCGCGAACTCCGCCTCGACCATCGAAGGCGGCACCTCGAAGTCGTGGCCGTCAGCCAGCTGGTCGAGCAGCTTGCGCTTCATGTGCGTGCGCGTCAGGCCGTTATGCTCCTGCTCGATCTGCCCCTTCAGCAGACCACGCAGCTGCTCCAGGCTCTCGAGCCCGAGATTCTTGGCGAGCTGGTCGTCGATCTTGCTCTCGCCCGCGGTCTTCACCGACTTGACGGTGATGTCGAACGTGGCCGGCTGGCCGGCCAGCTCCTTGGCAGGATAATCCTCGGGGAAGGTCACGTTCAGCACGCGGTCCTCGCCGGTCTTGATCCCGACCAGCTGGTCCTCGAACCCCGGGATCAGGCGACCCGAGCCCAGCTCGACCGCCATGTCCTCGCCGGTGCCGCCCTCGAACGCGACGCCGTCGGCGGTCTTGCCGACGAAGTCGACGGTGACGAGGTCGCCCGTCTTCGCTTCATAGGCCGCCTCGGCGTCGTCCCACGCCTTCGACTGGTCCGCGAACTTCTGGAGCTGCGCGTCGACCGCCGCCTCGTCCACCGCGACCGTCAGCCGCTCGAGCTTCAACGCGTCGATCGCGGGCGCGGGCACCTGCGGCAGCACCTCGAGCGCCACCTTCAGCTCGGCGTCCTTGCCGGGCGCATAGCCGTCCGCCAGCTCGACCGAGGGCTGCGTCGCGGGACGAAGCTGCTGCTCGGCCATCAGCGTCTGGATGCTTTCCTGAATCGCGGTGTTCAACGCGTCCTGAAGGATCGAATCGCCGAACCGCTTGCGGACCAAGTTCGCGGGCACCTTGCCGGGGCGGAAGCCGGGCAGGCTGACCTGCGGCGCGACGCGCTTGATCTCGGCATCGACCCGGCTCTCGATGTCCTTGGCGGCGATCGTGAGAGTATAGGCCCGCTTCAGCCCCTCGTTCAGCGTCTCGACAGTCTGCATGCTCAGCCTTCGTCTGGAATGTCGTTTGGTGGTGTTCCCCGCTTCGCGCTTGCGCGGGGACTGGTGCGGGCGAAGGGACTCGAACCCCCACATCTTGCGATGGCAGGACCTAAACCTGCTGCGTCTACCAGTTCCGCCACGCCCGCTCGTCGGACACCGCCGGTCGCGGGCTCCTATACGTCCCGGCGCAAAGGAGCAAGTCTGCCGCAACCGCTTGCGCCCACGGGGCGTTGAGCCCGGCGAAGGAGATGCCCGATGGCTACCCAGCCCCCCCCCGAAAGCCCCGTCCCCGCCTCGCAGCCCGTCCAGCCCGACGCACCGCCGCCGGAGATCGACGTGCCCGCCCCCGATTTCGACCAGCCATCCCCCGGCACGCCCGCCGGCGATCCCGGCACGCAGCAACCCGCGGAGATCTGACGCCATGACCGACACACGCAATCCCGACCCCGTCGACAGCCTTCCCGATGCGAACGAGGACCCCCGCTCCGACATCGAGCAGGCGGTCGAGGCTCGAGCCGACGCGGTAAAACGCGGCGAAGTTGGCGGCGAGCCCGATGCGTTGACCGAAGGCGAAGTGCGCAACCAGAACGAAGATGCGCAGTAAGCCCACCCCGTCATTCCCGCGAAAGCGTCATTCCCGCGAAACCGGGGATCCATCTCCCGAACGTCGGACGAACGATCAAAGCCGCGACGGGCCTAAACGGTACGAGATGGATACCCCCTTCCGCGGGGATGACAAACCTACCGTACCTGTACCGAAGGCACCGACAGCTTCGCCGAAGCCACCACCGCCCGGTAATCCGCCAGGTTTCGCTCGTAGTAATGCAAGGCCGGAGCCTCGTACGTAATCAGGTACAACCGGCTCCCTGCGATCGCACCGGTGCCCTCCCCGCGCCGCTTCACCTCCTCGCCCTCGAGCGTGAAGCTGTATTCGAACCGGAACCCCTTCAGCCCGGCGAACGTCGCCGGCTCGACGTGGCCGACCTCGAACAACGCCGATCCGCCCGCGATCCGGTAGCTCGCCTCGAAATACTGGACGACGTCGGTCGCGAGCATTGAGGTGGAGAAATGCGGCAGCGGCCGGTTCTTCCGGTCGATCTCGCGAAACAGCGTCCGCCCGCTCTCGACGCCACCATAGAAGGTCACCTCGTTGAGCGGGATCCCGTCCAACGTCCACGATTCGGCGTAGCGGCCCGGCCGGAACTGCATCCGGTTCCAGTCGATCGGCGGCTCGACCGTCAGGATCGACTTCGCCACCGCCACCCGCTGCCCGTGCGGCACCAGCTTGTACGCCAGTGCCGGCGTGGCGACCAACGCCAGCGCCATGACCACGATCCTGCGCCTCAATTTTCCTCCCCCGCGATCATCGCGATCATCGACCGGTCCGGCGCCTCGGGCTTCTTCTCAAGATACCGCGCCAGCGCCGCGCGTCCCGCCGTCTCGTCCCCGCCGCGCACCTGCACCAGCCCCAGCCCGCGCCAGCACTCCGCCACCGCCCCCGGCAACGCGATCGCCTGGGCGTAGAACCCCGCCGCCGCGACCAGATCGTCGGGCTTCCCGCGCGTCCGATACAGTTCGCCGCGCGCATAGAGCAGGTCCGTGGTCCAGCCGTCCTCCGCCAGCGTGCCGAGCAGGAAGTCGGTCGCGCCGAAGTCGTTGAGCTTGATCTGGTCGTCGACCAGCCGCGGCCACCACGGCGCCACCGCCGCGCGATACGCCGCCCGCCCGTCGGTCCGCGCGGCATCGACCGGGACATTTTCCGCCATCAGCTTCAGCGCGGCCAGCCGGTCCGCAGTCGGCGGGTGCGTGGCCAGCAGGCCGCGATCGTCGTCCTTGCGGCTGCGCCTGCCGCGCGCCGTAGCGGTCGCATCCATCTCGGCGCGGAGCTGCTCCCACACCCGCGACGCCTGCGCGGGGTCGTACCCGCCCTGCACCATCAGCGGAATCGACCCCGCATCCGCCTCCGCCTCCATCGACCGCGAGAAGCGGTAGAAGCTGGACAGCATCCCGATCTGTACCGCGGTCATCGCCGCCGCGGCCGCATAGCCGCCGACCGGGATCATCGCGATCCACGCCATCGCGGTCGATTTCGTTTTGACGTCACGAAACCCCTGGAGCGAATGCCGGTTCGCATAATGCGTATATTCATGCCCCAGGATCGCCGCCAGCTGGGCCTCGTTGCGCAGCCGCAGCAGCAGCCCCGAATTGAAGATCATCATCCCCGTCGGCGCCATGCTGGCGTTGAACACCGGCGTGCGCACTAGATAGATCCGCACCCCCGCACATCGCCCGGCGCCGACGGCCCGGCAGAACACCCCGCGGACATAGCCCTCCAGCGCGGCGTCGTGGATCGTGAACGCGCTGGTCTTCACCAGCCGTTCCGCTTCCTCGACCTGCATCCACAGTCCGCGCTCGTCCTTGTCCGCGGGCTGGTAGCCGGCCCCGACCGGCGTCCTGAAATCGGTCTGGACCGGCGCCGCCGCGACGAGCGCCGCCGTCCCGATCGCCAGCGCGAGGCGCGCGATCACTGCGCCGCGACCTTCGCGGGCTCCACCGCACCCTCGACCAGCGGGAAGTCGTTCATCAACTGCCCGATCCGCTTCGTCGCGCCCTCGTCGGTGCGCACGTCGCCGCCCGATCCCGGATCGACGTTGATCCACACCAGCCGCCCCGTCTTCAGGTCGACCAGCGCGGCATAGCTCTGGTGGATCCCGGCCTGCATCGGCGCGCCGAACATCAGCGCCGCGAACACCTGCATCGCCTTGCGCCCCGCAGTCCCGTAGGCGTCGCGCGTCGACAGGAAGAGCGCATAGTCACCCCCGCCGATCTCTTCCAGCCGCGTCGCTCCGCCGCCCAGCGTCCAGTCGAACCGGTCCTTCTTCGTCGGCAGCGACGCCCCCGGCGTCATCGTGTGCGACACCACCGCCCCCGCAACGAGGCGGAACAGCGCCTGATAGTCCGCGACTAGCTGCCCCCGCTCGCCGTCCTGGTCGGGCAGGAACACCACCACCTGCCCGCTACCCTTGCGATTCGCCTCCAGCTGCGCGGTCAGCTTGCCGCGCGCGGTCGCGGTCCAGTCGGCATTTGCCTCCTCGACGCCGCCCGCGCCCATAGTCCCCACCTTCACGTCGGGGCGCAGCACCACGATCCGCACCGGCTTGCCCGCCGGAAAACGGAAGTCGCGATCGAGCTTGATCCGCGCGTCGGCCGACATCGGCACGACGAGCAGCGCCAACGCCAGCGCAGCGACGAAACGGATCATGAGCCCCCCGGTCACACGATGCCCGAAGGCGGTGTTCGCGAAAGGCTATTATGTCGCTGTACCGGTCCGCAAGTGGATTCGACGCGAGTTTACCCCAGCGCCTTCCTGAGCAGTTCGTTCACCACCGCCGGGTTCGCCTTGCCGCCCATCGCCTTCATCGTCTGCCCGACGAAATAGCCGAACAGCGTCTCCTTGCCGCCGCGATACTGCTCCAGCTGGTTCGGGCTGCGCGCCATCACCTCGGCGATCACCGCCTCGATCGCGCCGGTATCACTGGTCTGCTTGAGCCCGCGGTCCTCGACGATCCGGCCCGGTGCGTCGCCCGTCTCGAGCATCACCTCGAACACCTGCTTGGCGAGACTCCCCGACAGCGTCCCGTCCGCGACCAGCGCCAGCAGTTCGGCCGCCTGCCCCGGCGACACCGGCGACAACGCGATGTCCTTGCCCAGCCGGTTGAGCGCGCCGAACAGCTCCGACGTCACCCAGTTCGCCGCCGCCACCGGCGCCGCGCCCGCCTCGAGCAGCGCGTCGAACCAGCGCGCGGTGTCGACGTCGGCGGTCATCACCGCCGCATTGTACCGCGTGATCCCCGCCCCCTCGTACCGCGCACGCTTGGCATCGGGCAGCTCGGGCAGGCTCGCGCGACAGTCCGCGAGGAACGCCTCGTCCAGCTCGAGCGGCAACAGGTCGGGATCGGGGAAGTAGCGGTAATCATGCGCGTCTTCCTTCGACCGCATCGACCGCGTCTCGTTGCGGTCGGGGTCGTAGAGCCGCGTCTCCTGCACGATCCGCCCGCCGCCCTCGATGACCTCGACCTGGCGTTTCGCCTCCTGCTCGACGACCGCCATCACGAAGCGCACCGAATTGACGTTCTTCGTCTCGGTCCGCGTGCCGTACTCATCGCCGGGCTTGCGCACGCTGACGTTGACGTCGGCGCGCATCGACCCCTGGTCCATGTTGCCGTCGCACGACCCGACATAGCGCAGGATCGACCGCAACTTGCTTAAGTACGCGCCCGCTTCCTGCGGCGATCGCATGTCCGGCTTCGACACGATTTCCATCAGCGCGACGCCCGAGCGGTTGAGATCGACGTACGAGCGCGTCGGATGCTGGTCGTGCATCAGCTTGCCCGCATCCTGCTCGACATGGATCCGCTCGACGCCGATCGTCTTTCCCGCGGCGTCAGGGTTCTTATCGTCGAGGCTGATCTCGATCGCACCCTCGCCGACCAGCGGATGGTAGAGCTGGCTGATCTGGTAGCCCTGCGGCAGATCGGCGTAGAAATAATTCTTCCGGTCGAACCGCGACCAGCGATTGATCTGCGCGTCGATCGCCATGCCGGTGCGCACCGCCTGCCGGATGCATTCTCGGTTGGGCACCGGCAGCATTCCCGGCATCGCCGCGTCGACCAGCGACACCTGCGTGTTCGGCTCCGCCCCGAATGCGGTGGCCGCGCCAGAGAACAGCTTGGCGTTCGACGTCACCTGCGCATGGACCTCGAGGCCGATCACGACCTCCCACTCGCCGGTTTCGCCCTGGATTCGGTAGTCGCTCATGTCCGGCTCCGATGATGCAGATAGTTGATCGCGGTCAGCACCGCGTTGCTCCCGAGCAGTCCGACGACCCAGCATCCGCTGATGATGCGCAGGATCGCGCCGCGAAAGCCCAGCATGACCGCCTGATGATGCGCCGCGATCGCAACCACGCCGCCCGCCGCAAGCAGGATTGCACCGAGCCTGTACTCCCCACGCAGGATCACGCCGTTGCCGACCGACAGGCACAGGATGAAGATCGCCAGCGAGAGGAAGAACCGCGCCAGCAACTGCTGGTCGAACGGATGGTTGTCGATCTCGGCCATCGACACGCCGACATAGGCGCTGAGGATCGCGCCGAACGCCACGTTTAGCGCGCCATGCGCTTCCCGCAGAACCGCGACGTTGCGCGCCGCGAACGCGCGGTCGCTTATCGCCATGGCGTTACCACCAGGCCTCGGGCCGCGCCGTGAACCCGGCCCGCTCCTCGATCGCCAGCGCGGCGTTCAACACGCCCTGCTCGTCGAGCGGCTTGCCGATGATCTGCAACCCCAGCGGCAACCCCGCCGAGTCGAGCCCACCCGGCACGCTCATCGCGGGCAGCCCCGCCAGCGACGACGGCACCGTGAACACGTCGTTCAGATACATCGCGATCGGGTCCGCGGACTTCTCGCCCAGCGCGAACGCCGCCGACGGCGCGGTCGGCGTCAGCAGCACGTCGCATCGCTCGAACGCGCGCTCGAAATCGCGCGCGATCAGCGTGCGGACCTTCTGCGCCTGCGTATAATAGGCGTCGTAGAAGCCCGCCGACAGCACGTACGTCCCGATCAGGATCCGCCGCCGCACCTCGTCGCCGAACCCGGCCGCGCGTGTCGCGGCATACATGTCCTGCAACCCCGCCCCGTCCGGCAGGTCGCGCTGGCCATAGCGCACGCCGTCATAGCGCGCGAGGTTGGACGACGCTTCCGCGGGCGCGATGATGTAATAGGCGGGCAGCGCGTACTTGGTGTGCGGCAGCGAGACTTCGACGATCTCCGCACCCGCATCGCGCATCCAGTCGATGCCCCGCTGCCACAGCGCCTCGATCTCTTGCGGCATCCCGTCGACGCGATATTCCTTCGGGATGCCGACGCGCACGCCCGCCATCGACGCGTTGAGCCCCGCCTCCCACTCCGGCACGTCGAGTTTGAGCGAGGTCGCGTCCTTGGCGTCATACCCCGCCATCGCCTCCAGCATGATCGTGCAATCGCGCACGTCGCGCGCCATCGCGCCCGCCTGATCGAGCGAGGAGGCGAACGCGATCGTCCCCCAGCGCGAGCAACGGCCATAGGTCGGCTTGATTCCCGAGATCCCGACGAACGCCGCGGGCTGGCGAATCGACCCGCCGGTATCGGTGCCCGTCGCGCCCGGCGCGATCCGCGCCGCGACCGCCGCGGACGAGCCCCCCGACGAGCCACCGGGCGCCAGCGGCGCGGTCCCGCCGTCGCTGCGCCGCCACGGCGAGATCACGTTGCCGAACGCGGACGTCTCGTTCGACGATCCCATAGCGAACTGGTCGAGGTTCAGCTTGCCCAGCATCCCCGCGCCCGCGTCCCACAATTTCTGGCTGACCGTCGATTCGTACGTCGGCGTGAAGCCTTCTAGGATGTGGCTCGCCGCGGTGGTCGGGACGCCCTTCGTGCAGAACAGGTCCTTCATCCCGATCGGCACGCCTGCCATAGGTTTCAGCGTCTCGCCCGCCGCGCGCGCCTGGTCGGCAGCAGTGGCGGCTGCGATCGCATGATCGGGCGTCTCGACGAGGAACGCGTTGAGCGCCTTGGCCTTGCTGACCGCGACGATGAACGCATCCGCGACCTCGCGTGCGGAGAAGGTTCCCGCGCGCACGCCGTCGCGGATCGCGCGGATGCCCAGGTCGGTGAGGTTGCCCGTGCTTAGAGAAGAAACCACTATTCGATCACCTTCGGCACCGTGAAGAACCCGTGTTCGCCCTGCGGCGCGTTCGCCAGTACCTGATCGCGGATGCCGCCATCGGTGACGACGTCGTCGCGCAGCCGCAGATGGTTGGGGATGACCGCGGTCATCGGCTCGACCTGCGACGTGTCGACCTCGCCCAGCATCTCGATCCAGCCGAGGATGTTGTCGAGTTCGGGCGCGATGCGCGCGGCATCGTCGTCGGTGATCGCGATGCGGGCGAGGCCGGCAACGCGCTTTACGGTGGCTGTGTCTACGGACATGCCGGTGCCGCTACCATCCCGCATCGCCGCGACGCAAGATGTTGCGCGCCCCGACCGCGCCGGGCACAGCGGCACATAGATCCCGCTGGAGTTCCCGTTTGGCCCGCAAGTTCCTCTATGTCTTCGCCGCGCTCATCGCGCTCGTGATCGCGGGCGCGTTCGCGTACCGGATCTGGGGCACCGACCTGATCCGCCTCGCGATGGTGCCGGGCGAGACGTTCCGCGCGCAGCCGAAAATCGTGGATGCCCGCTACGACGACACGGCGATGTGGCTTGCCCGCCCCGACATCCCCGGCAACCCGACGCTGTGGACGCCCACCGGCTTCACCGCCGAAGGCACGAAGGGAAACGCCGCGGTCTTCTTCATCCACCCGACCTCCTACCTCAATCGCGCGCACTGGAACGCCCCGCTCGACGACGCCGAGGCCAACGATCGCGCTGCGCTGTTCCTGCGCGGGCAGGCGAGCGCCTTCAACGGCGTCGGCGACGTCTGGGCGCCGCGCTATCGCCAGGCCACCTTCGGCGCGTTCCTGACAAGCGAGGCGGATGCGCAGCGCGCGCTCGATCTCGCCTATGGCGACGTCCTCGCCGCGTTCGACGCGTTCCTGCGCCAGGCCGGCCCTACTCGCCCGATCATCCTCGCCGGCCACAGCCAGGGCGCGCTCCACCTGACCCGCCTGCTACGGGACCGCATCGCCGGGCGCCCGATCGCGCGGCGAATCGTCGCGGCGTACGTCGTCGGCTGGCCGATCTCAAAGACGACCGATCTCGCCGCGCTCGGCCTGCCCCAATGCACCCGCGCCGACCAGCGCGGCTGCATCCTGTCATGGGAAACCTTCGCCGAACCCGCCGACCCAGCGCTGATCGTCGACACCTACGACGCCACCACCGGGTTCGACGGCCGCCCGCGCCGCGGCACCCCGATGGTCTGCACCAATCCACTGACCGGCACCGCCGACGCTTCGGCACCCGCCAGCGCCAATCTCGGAACCATCTTCCCCAGCAGCGACATGGCCTCCGCCACGATCGCCGCGGGCAAGGTTCCCGCGCGCTGCGAAGGCCGCGGCTTCCTGCTGATCGGCGACGCGCCCGACGTCGGCAGCTATGTGCTCCCCGGCAACAACTATCACGTCTACGACTACAGCCTGTTCTGGGCCAATGTCCGCGCCGATGCGGCACGCCGGCTGACGACGCAACGCTGACATCCGTTCGGGCTGAGCCTGTCGAAGCGGGGTCCTTCTTCTGCAGCGAAGGAGGGAGGCAGCCCTTCGACAGGCTCAGGGCCAACGGTCTTTGGAACTTCGAACCATGATAACCACCGCCGCCGCCGAGTTCCGCGCCGCGCTCCCCGCCGGGGGTCGCCTGATCGGGCTCGATCTCGGCACCAAGACGATCGGCACCGCGCTGTGCGACGCGGGCTGGAGCTTCGCGAGCCCCGCCACGCTCGTCCGCCGCACGAAGTTCATGAAGGACAAGGCCGCGCTGGTCGACCTGATCGCGGCGCAGGCGGTGCAGGGCCTTGTCCTCGGCCTGCCGCTCAACCTCGACGGCACCGAGAGCCCGCGCTCGCAATCGACCCGGGCCTTCGCGCGCAACTGCACCGATCTCGGCCCCATCCTGCTGTGGGACGAGCGCTGGTCGACCGTCGCGGTCGAACGCACGATGATCGAGCAGGACATGAGCCGCGCGAAACGCGCCGAGCGGATCGACAACCTCGCCGCCGCGCATATCCTCCAGGCCGCGATCGACGCGCTCGCCGGGCTTCCGGTTTCCACGCAAGACGAGGCGTAATCGACCTCGGTCTGACGGACCGCCCATCCCACTCCCGTCACTCCGGACTTGATCCGGGGTCCCGAAGAGCAAGCAGGTCAAAGCGCCCGAATCGTCAGACAAAGGTCGAAGCAACCACCCGCGCCGGTTCCGTCTTAACTCTACGGAAAGGGGGCCGTCATAGTCCCGGCTCAACGCCTTGCACCACCTGCCGGACGCGCGGCGTCGGGAAACCGCCATGTCACTGATTGCGCAGCTCGTCGCCGAACATGACGAACTCGATACGCTCGCGCAGCGCATGCTCGATGCGATCGCCGATGGCGCAGGC
Organism: Sphingomonas sp. Ell38C01; assembly: GCF_055231975.1. Classification (NCBI taxonomy): domain Bacteria; kingdom Pseudomonadati; phylum Pseudomonadota; class Alphaproteobacteria; order Sphingomonadales; family Sphingomonadaceae; genus Sphingomonas; species Sphingomonas sp. Ell38C01. The sequence goes on from NZ_JBUYVA010000001.1 coordinate 2,733,619, forward strand.
CCGCCCGACGATTTCGCCTCGACCCGCTGGCGGCTCAACCACGTCCTCAGCGTCCATCTGGCGAAGGAGGACAAGCATCTCTACCCCCGGCTTGCGAGCGCCGGCTCTTCACGCGCCCGCGAAACAGCCACGCGGTTCGCCGACGAGATGGGCGGGCTCGCCGCCGCGCATACCGCCTATGTCGGCAAATGGTCCGCCGCCGCGATGGCGGCCGACTGGCCCGGCTTCGCGCAGGATACGCGGCAGGTGATGACGCTGCTGCGCCAGCGCATCGTGCGGGAGAACCGCGATCTCTATCCGCTGCTCGACACCGATCCGGCCAGCGCCTGACGCCGCTACCCTTGCGCCTGTGCCCCCGCCCGACTAGCACGCGCCCTCGATGCATGCCTCGGACCACCGCCCCGCCACGATGATCGACGGCGGCGCCGTCTTCCCGCATCGCCACCTCCTCGGGATCGAGGGACTTCAGCCGCACGAGATCGCGTTCCTGCTCGACGAGGCGGAGGCGTGGATCGACGCCAACGCCCGCCATGCAGAGCCCGACAAGCGCCTCGCCGGCCTTACCCAGATCAACGCCTTCTTCGAGAACTCGACGCGCACATTGCTGTCGTTCGAGATCGCCGGAAAACGCCTTGGTGCCGACGTCGTCAACATGCACGCCGCGCAGTCGAGCGTGAAGAAGGGCGAGACGCTGATCGATACCGCGATGACGCTGAACGCGATGCGCGCGGACCTGATCGTGATTCGTCACATGGCGAGCGGAGCGGTCGCGCTGATCGCGGACAAGGTCGACTGCCCCGTCCTCAACGCCGGCGACGGCCGCCACGAACATCCGACGCAGGCGCTGCTCGACGCGCTGACGATCCGCCGCCGCTGCGGATCGGTCGCGGGCAAGCGTATCGTGATCTGCGGGGATCTGCTCCACAGCCGCGTCGCGCGTTCCAACATCCTCGCGCTCACTTCGCTCGCCGCGGAGGTCCGCGTCTGCGCGCCTTCCACGCTGATGCCGCCTGCGATCGAGGCGATGTACGTCCGGCCCTTCACCGATTTCGACGCCGCGCTGGAGGGTGCCGACGTCGTCATGATGCTCCGCCTCCAGACCGAGCGGATGGCGGGCGGCTACGTCCCCTCGCTGCGTGAATATCACCTGCGCTACGGCCTCACGCTCGAGCGCCTGAAGCGCGCCGCCCCCGACGCGCTCGTCATGCATCCCGGCCCGATGAACCGCGGCGTCGAGATCGATTCGGCGGTCGCCGACCATGTCGAGCGCTCCGCGATCACCGAACAGGTCGCGACCGGCGTCGCGGTTCGCATGGCTTGTATGGACGTACTGACCAGGCGAGCGCGCGGCGTGGAGGGCTGGGCATGACCGCGATCGTCTTCCGAAACGCCCGGATCGTCTGCCCCACCAACGGCGAACATCGCGGCGATCTCGCGGTCGTCGATGGCGTCATCGCCACGGACGCTCCCGCCGACGCGACCGTCATCGATTGCTCCGGGAAGCTGCTCGCCCCCGGCATCGTCGATCTCGGCGTCCGCGCGATCGATCGCGCCGCATTCCGTGCGGGCGGCATCGTCCGCGTCGCGCTGCTGCCGGACCAGTCCCCCGTCCTCGACGAGCCCGGCATCGTCCAGCGCGCCAGCCTCGTCGGCAAGCCCGATCTGTGGATCCACCCGATCGCCGCCGCGACCCGCGGGCTCGAGGGACGCGAGCTTGCCGAGATGGCGATCTGCGCGTCGGCAGGCGCACGCGCGGTCGGCACCGGCGCGCGCTGGATCGCCGATTCGGGGGTCATGGCGCGCGTCCTCACCTATGCGCGCGACCTCGGCGTCACGGTCGTCGTCCATGCCGAGGACAGCGGGCTGACCGCCGGCGCGGTCGCGACCGATGGCGAGACCGCGACCCGACTCGGCCTCCCCTCCGCCCCCGCGATCGCCGAGCCGCTCGCGATCGCGCGCGACCTGATGCTGGCGGAGGAGATCGGCGCGCGCGTCCACCTGCGCCAGGTGACGACCGCCACCGGCTTCGATCTCGTCCGCGCCGCGAAGCGCCGCGGCGTCGCGGTGACGTGCGGCATCACGCCCGCGCACCTGCTCCTGTCGGACATCGCCACCAGCGACTTCCGCACCTTCGCGCATCTGTCGCCGCCCTTGCGCAGCGAATCGGACCGTCGCGCCGCGCTCGCGGCGTTCGCGGACGGCACGATCGACGTCCTGTGCTCGGGCCACGATCCGCGCGATGCGGAGGAGAAACGCCTGCCCTTCGTCGATTCGGCCGCGGGCGCGGCAGGCGCGGCGACGCTGCTGCCGCTCGCACTCGGCCTCGCCCGCGATGCGGACATGGATCTTGCCAGGCTGTTCGCGCTGCTCGCGCGCAACCCTGCCCGCCTGCTCGGCCTCGACGGCGGCACGCTGGAGCCGGGCGCGCCGGCGGACCTGATCCTCGTCGATCCCGACGCCCCGTGGCAGATCGTCGCGGACGCGCTCCCCGGCCGCGCGGGCAACACCCCGTTCGACGGCCTGCCCGTCCAGGGCAAGGTCCTGCGAGTCTTCAAGGGCGGCCGCGAGATCGCCTGATCTCCGTCACCCCAGCGAAAGCCGGGGTCGATCGATTTCCGGGCGGGCTCTCAATCCAAAGCGGTCCCAGCTTCCGCTGGAATGACGTCCCGCCTCACCGCAACGCGAGCTGGACCCCGGGCTTCACCCACTGCGCCACCCGGTCGCCGGCACCGGCGCGCACGAAGCACGTCCCGCCCTTCGCCCGATAGCTCCGGCACATCGCATCCGCGTCCCCGCGCGCGAACCCGCCCAGCGACAGCCGGTAGAAGCTGCCCGCCTTCGACTGGAACGCCATCCCGGCCGGCGTGTGCGTCGCGAACGCGGCATAGCGGCGCTGCGCCCGCCCCCACGCGTCCTTGGCCACCGCGGCGGTGTCGAACGCACCGAGCTGGACGTAGAAATTGCCCTTCGCCGCCACCCGCGCCGGTGCCGCCGCCGCGACGGGGCCTGCCGCCAGCTTGGTCTTGTAGCTCGTCGCACGCAGCGTCACCGGCACCTTCGCGACCGGCGCATCCGCGCGCATCTGCGCCGCGATCACGACAGGTGCGGGCTCGGCGACCGGCGAAGGCGCGGGCGCCGGTTCCGCCACCGCAACCTGCTCCGCCGCCGACGGCCCGGGCGCGAACGACTCGACCGGCGCTTCCGCCTTGGCCACGCCCACCGAAGCGGGCGCGACCAGCGCCAGCGCGACCGGCTGCCCCGGATCCTTCACCGGGACCACGCCCAGCAGCGACGCGACCTGATCCGATGCCGAGTTCGGCTTGGCGAACGCCGCCCATTCCATGATCCGCGCATCGACCTGCTCGGGCGGCAGGTCGGTCGCCGCGATCGTCTTGGCTTCCTTCCAACGCCCGGCCAGCGCCATCGCGAGCGCCAGGTTCTGCCGGGTCTTCATGTCCGCATCGGGCGAACGCGTCGCCGCGACGAGCACCTCGACGCCACCCGCGGGATCGCCCGCCAGCGCCATCGCGAGGCCGCGGTCGCTCGCCGGGATCGTCGAGGCATGCTCGTCGAGCGTCCGGCGCGCCGCGTCCCACTGGCCTTCCGCGATCTGCGTCAGCACCAGGTTGATCGCCGCCTTGCCGTTCGCGGGCGACAGCGACAGCGCATCCGCGAACGCCGCATGCGCCGAGGTGAACCGCCCCGCCTTCAGATAGGCCTGCCCCAGCAGCACGCGGTACGACGCGTTCTGCGGATCGCCCGCGACCGCGGCTTCCGCCGGCGCCACCGCGCGCGCATCGCCCTTGGCGAGCCACTTCGCCGCCTTGTTCGCCTGCGCCGCCGCCTGTTTGCCGCCGACCGCCTTCGACGAGGCGGAGGCGATGCCGCCGCCGTTGGCGGTGCAGCCGACCATGCCGCCACCGAGAACCAGCGCCGACAGGCTGAGGCTGAGAAGGGTCTGTGTCTTCATGATGGATCCCCCGATCAATCAACGACGCTTGGCCGGCGGCAGCTGGCGCGCAAGCGCCTCGACCTCCGGGAGCGATTCGAGAAAGGCGTCGAGCGCCTGCGTGACGATGTGTTGTGCGGAACGGTTGCGCGTGGCGCTCGCCAGCCGCAGCCGAAGATGGCGATCCGCGTCGAGCCGCAGCGTGAACGCCGCCTTGCTCCCCTTCTTGGTCACCAGCGCCGTCTCGCGCTGGAGCCGCGTCGCGGTCGCCAGTGACACCGAGCGTGCATCGTCGAGTACGGCGACAGGCTCGGGCACCGGGGCCTCGATCTCTTCCTTCAGCGCCTCGCGCTCGATCAGCACCGGCGGGATCGGCGCAGTCTGGACCGGGGCTTCGACCGGGGCGGTAATCTCTTCGGCCGCACCCATGTCGTTCCAGCCCAGCGCGTCGCCCGCGGTCGCCAGCGAGGCGAGACTGCCATAGCCCTGCGGCCGCATCGCGGGGCGTGCCCCGCCCTTGCGCGCCAGCAGACCGGACGACAGCGACGCGAGCGGCTTGACCGTCTCCGGTGCCCCCCCCTGATTCACCGCGACAGGCGCCTTCTTGTGCGATTTGCCGAACATCGCGCTCACCCCACCACGCGGCGGCCGAAGCCGCCCGCAGCCGGCCGCGCGCCGATCGCGCCGTTCACCTGCGGCACCGCGAACACGGTGCGGCGGAAATTCTTCTCGAGCCGGTCGGAGATATAGGTCCACAGCGCCTCGACCTCGGCAGCCGACTTGCCCTTGGGATCGCACTCCATCACCGTGCGGCCGTCGATCATCGAGGCCGCGAAATCGGTGCGCTGGTGGATCGTGATCGGCGCGACCGTGCCGTGCTGCGACAGCGCCACCGCGGCCTCGCTGGTGATCCGCGCCTTGGGCGTGGCGGCGTTGACGACGAAGATCAGCGGCTTGCCCGCGCGGTCGCACAGGTCGACGGTGGCGCCCACGGCGCGCAGGTCGTGCGGGCTCGGCCGCGTCGGGATCACGATCAGCTCGGCGACCTGGATCACGCTCTGGATCGCCATCGTGATCGCAGGCGGAGTGTCGATCATCGCCAGCTTGAAGCCCTGCTGCCGCAGGATCTCCAGATCGGAGGCCAGCCGCGCGACGGTGGTCTGCGCGAAAGCCGGATATTCCGCCGATCGTTCGTTCCACCAGTCGGACAGCGACCCCTGCGGATCGATGTCGATCAGCACGACCGGGCCGGCGCCCGCCAGCTGTGCCTGCACCGCGAGGTGCCCGGACAGGGTCGTCTTCCCCGATCCTCCCTTCTGCGATGCCATCGCCAGAACGCGCATGCTGCCCCTCGAAATCCACTGGTCCTGTGTGGCAAGTGGCATGAGGGTTCATAAGAAGTGGTAAACATGCGGGATCGAAACGACCGGGCTTGGCCACGGGCAGCGATCTGGGGCATGATAGCCAGTAGACGAATGCGCGAAACGAAGCGGGGACGTGGCGATGAAGGTTTTTCCGGGACTGGCTCTGGTCGCGCTGCTGGCGGCGACCCCCGCCGCGGCGGACGTCAAGGCGGGCGTCGATGCGTGGAGCCGCGGCGACTATCCCAGGGCGGTCGCCGAATGGCGCGGCCCCGCGATCGCGGGCGACGCCGATGCGCAGTTCAACCTCGGCCAGGCCTACAAGCTCGGTCGCGGCGTCCCCGTCGATCCGGCGATGGCGCAGTCCTGGTTCGCCAAGGCCGCCGCCAGGGGCCATGCGCAGGCCACCGACAATTACGGCCTCTCGCTGTTTCAGGACGGCAAGAAGGGCGAGGCCGCACCGTGGCTCGAAAAGTCGGTCGCGCGCGACGAGAAGCGCGCGGAGCTCGTCCTGGGCACGATGCTGTTCAACGGCGACGGCGTGCCCAAGGACTGGGTCCGCGCCTATGCGCTCGTCACCCGCTCGTCGCAGCAGGGCCTCGCGCAAGCCTCGACCACGCTCGCGCAGCTCGACCAGTACGTTCCCCCCGAGCAGCGCCAGCAGGGCCTCGTCCTCGCGCAACAGATCGCGAGCACCGCCAAGACGCAACAGGTGATCCCCGCCACCGCGCTCGAGCCCGCGAAGGTCCCGCCGACCCGCCTCGGCAGCGCCCCGCCCGAAAAGACGCCGCCTGCAAAGACGATCGCTCCCAAGGTCGTCCGCGTCGAACCCGCGCGCCCCGAACCGAAAGCCGAAGTCCGCGAGCCCAAACCCGCCCGCACGACCGCCGGCGCATGGCGCGTCCAGCTTGGCGCGTTCCGCGAACCCGGCGCCGCGCAGGCGCTGTGGAGCCGCATCGGCGCGCGCGTCGGCGGCAGCCCCGCCTATGTGAAGGCCGGGGCGGTCACCCGCCTGCAGGCCACCGGGTTCGCCTCCAAGGCCGACGCCACCCGCGCCTGCGGCGCGGCGAAGGCAGGCGGTGCGGCCTGCGTGGTGGTGGCGCCCTAAGGCAAGAAGCCCGTCACCCCGGACTTGATCCGGGGCCCCGCTTTCCTTCTTCTCAGCGTGATAGCAGAGAGGTGGCGGAGCAGAGAGGTGGCGGACTAGGTCAGGTCATCCGGATGCCCTGCGCTTCAAGCCGAAATGACCCAGTCCTTCCGCGCGATCCCCTGCGCCCATAGCAGCGCGGTCAGGTCGCCGTGATCGACGCGCGCGCCCGCCGCCGCCGCGACGACGGGCTTGGCGTGATAGGCCACCCCCAGCCCGGCGACCGCGATCATCCTCAGGTCGTTCGCGCCGTCGCCCACCGCTAGCGTCGCCGAGTCCGCCAGCCCCAGCGTCGCGCGCGCCTCCAGCAGCGTCGCCTCTTTGGTCGCGGCACCGACGATCGGCCGCGCGACGGTGCCGGAGAACACGTCGCCCGCGAATTCCAGCACGTTCGCGATCGCGCGATCGAACCCTATCTCGGCCGCGACAGGCTCGGCGAACCGCGTGAACCCGCCCGACACGAGGATCGCGGTCCCGCCCCGCGCGCGCATCGTCCGCACCAGCGCCCTGGCGCCCGGCATGATCTGCACGCGCTCGGTGAGGCAGGTGTCGATCACCGCCGCGTCGAGCCCCTTGAGCAACGCGACTCGCGCATCGAGCGCGCCTTCGAAATCCAGCTCGCCGCGCATCGCCGCTTCGGTGATCGCGGCCACCTGCGGCTTGATTCCGGCATAGTCGGCCAGCTCGTCGATGCACTCGACGGTAATCATCGTCGAATCCATGTCCGCGACCAGCAGCCGCTTCTCCCGCCCCGCCATCGGCTGGACCACCACGTCGACCGCATCGAACGCCCCCTCCAGCGCCGCGCGCGCGGCATCCGGCGCCAGCCCGAAATGCACGTCCGCCGCATCGCCCTCGTCGAGCCAGCCCAGCGTGGTCGGCACGCACCCCGCCGCCGCCAGCCGCTCGTTCGCCTCCGACAGGATGGTTGGCGTCAGCCGCCCCGATGCTATCAGCGTCGCCGTGAACATGGTGTCTCCAAAGCCCGAATACCGTCCGCGGGTCGCGCTCATCGCAGGGCCGACCGCCAGCGGCAAGTCCGCGCTGGCGATCCGCCTCGCGCGTATGGTGGGCGGGGTCATAATCAACGCCGACTCCGCACAGGTATACCGCGACCTGCGCGTCGTCACCGCACGGCCGTCGGTCGAGGAAGAGGCACAGGCCGACCACCGCCTGTTCGGCTATATCAACGGTGCAGAAGCCTGCTCAGCCGCCCGTTGGGCCTCCGATGCGAAATACCAGCTCTGCAAACTATTGTGCCTTCGCGAAGGCGCGGGCCCAGACTGGACCCCCGCCCTCGCGGGGGGACAAAGCGACGCCCGCCTCCCCATCCTCGTCGGCGGCACCGGGCTCTACATCCGCACCCTGCTCGACGGCATCGCCCCCGTCCCCGAGATCGCCCCCGGCATCCGCGCCGAGGTCCGCGCGCTCCCGGTCGCCGACGCGCACGACGCGCTCACCCGCGAGGACCCCACCGCCGCAGCCCGCCTCGCGCCCGCCGACACCACCCGCGTCGCCCGCGCACTTGAGGTGATCCGCTCGACCGGTCGCCCCCTTGCGCATTGGCAGGCCGGGCGCGTGGGCGGCATCCGCGACCAGATCGATCTTGCCCCCCTCATCCTCCTCCCCGATCGCGACACATTGTTCGCTCGCTGCGACGCCCGCCTAGCCGCGATGTTCGACGGCGGCGCGCTCGACGAGGTCGAAGCGCTCCTCGCCCGCCCGGACCTGCCCGCCGACGCCCCGATCCGCCGCGCGATCGGCGTGCCGGAGATCGCAGCGTATCTCTCAGGGGTACTCGACCGCGACGCCGCGCTCGACGCCGCCCGCCTCGCGACGCGCCAGTACGCCAAGCGTCAATATACGTGGTTCCGAAATCAGCCGCCCGCCGACTGGCCACACCTCACGACACAAAATTACGACGATGTGCCACTAAAAGACATTTTCTTATTTCCCGGTTGACGCAGCGCACAACGGGCGGTAGCTGCGCGCCGTTCGAAGCGAAAAGGCCAAGTGACGTGATCGAGAAGAGCGGAGCCGACATCCTCGTCGAAGCGCTGTGCGACCTGGGGGTCGAGGTGGTCTTCGGCTATCCCGGCGGTGCGGTGCTGCCGATCTACGACGCGCTGTTCCGCGCCAATGCGAACGGTGCGCGGATCAAGCACATCCTCGTCCGCCACGAACAGGCCGCGACCCACGCCGCGGAGGGCTATGCGCGCTCCACCGGCAAGCCCGGCGTCGTGCTCGTTACCTCGGGCCCCGGCGCGACCAACGCGGTGACGGGCATCACCGACGCGCTGATGGATTCGATCCCGATGGTCGTCATCACCGGGCAGGTCCCGACCGCGCTGATCGGCACCGACGCGTTCCAGGAAGCCGACACCGTCGGCATCACGCGCCACTGCACCAAGCACAATTATCTGGTGAAGGACCCCGCTCGTCTCGGCGCGGTGATCCACGAGGCGTTCCATATCGCCACGCACGGCCGCCCCGGCCCGGTCGTGGTCGACATTCCCAAGGACGTCCAGGTCGCGACCGCGAAATACGCGAAGCCCGGCCCGATCCAGCACAAGACCTATCGCCCGCAGGTGAAGGCGGACAAGGCCGCGATCGAGCAGGTCGTCGACATGCTCGCCGCCGCCGAGCGCCCGGTGCTCTACACCGGCGGCGGCATCATCAATTCGGGCCCCGGCGCCAGCCAGTTGCTCCGCGAGCTCGCGCGGATCTCGGGCGCGCCGGTCACCTCGACGCTGATGGGCCTCGGCGCGTTCCCCGCCTCCTCGCCGCAATGGCTCGGGATGCTCGGGATGCACGGCACCTACGAGGCGAACTATGCGATGAACCAGGCCGATCTGGTGATCGCGCTCGGCAGCCGGTTCGACGATCGCGTCACCGGCCGGCTCGACGCGTTCAGCCCGAACAGCCGCAAGGTCCATGTCGATATCGACCGGTCGAGCATCAACAAGACGGTGCGGATCGACCTGCCGATCGTGGCGGACGTCGGCCACGCGCTCGAGGACATGGTCCGCGTCTGGAAGAGCCGCCAGCATCCGAAGCCCGATACCACCGACTGGTGGAAGCGGATCGAGGGCTGGCGCGCGAAGAAGTGCCTGAGCTTCCCCGAGAGCGCGACCGAGATCATGCCGCAACGCGCGATCCGCGCGCTGTGGGAGGCGACGCACGCACGCTCGCCGATCATCACGACCGAGGTCGGCCAGCACCAGATGTGGGCCGCGCAGCATTTCGATTTCGAGCTGCCCAACAAGTGGCTGACGTCGGGCGGGCTCGGCACGATGGGCTACGGCCTGCCCGCCGCGATCGGCGCGCAGCTGGGCAATCCCAACGCGCTCGTCATCGACATCGCGGGCGAGGCGTCGATCCAGATGAACATCCAGGAACTGGCGACCGCGACCCAGTATCGCCTGCCGGTCAAGATCTTCATCCTCAACAACCAGTATATGGGGATGGTCCGCCAGTGGCAGGAGCTGACCTACGAGAGCCGCTATGCGGAAAGCTATTCGGACAGCCTTCCCGATTTCGTGAAGCTGGGCGAGGCCTATGGCTGGAAGGGCATCCGTATCGAGCGGCCCGACCAGCTCGACGGCGGCATCGCGGACATGCTCGCACATGACGGCCCGGTCATCGTCGACTGCATGGTGTCACAGCTGGCGAACTGCTTCCCGATGATCCCGAGCGGAGCCGCGCACACCGACATGATTCTGCAGGCCAACGAGGTTTCGGGGACGATGGACGACGAGGCGAAAGCACTGGTCTGACGCCGGACTGACGCACCCCTTCTCCGTTCGCTTCGAGCGAAGTCGAGAAGCGTTGCGCAGACATAGGGTTTCTCGACTTCGCTCGAAACGAACGGTTTTTAAAGATGCACATCACCCAGGAAAAGGCCGAGCGCCACACGCTCGCGGTCATCGTCGACAACGAGCCCGGCATCCTCGCCCGGATCGCCGGCCTGTTCACCGCGCGCGGCTATAATATCGAGAGCCTGACGGTCAGCGAGATCACCGCGGACAAGTCGGTCAGCCGGATCACGATCGTCACCAGCGCCAGCCCCGCGACGCTCGAGCAGATCGTGGCGCAGCTCGATCGCCTCGTCCCCGTTCACAAGGTCCGCGACCTGACTGCGGAGGGCGATCATGTCGAACGCGAACTCGCGCTCATCAAGGTCAAGGGCGTCGGCGACCAGCGGATCGAAGCGCTCCGCCTCGCCGAGGTCTACCGCGCCCGCGTCGTCGACGCGACCACGTCGAGCTTCGTGTTCGAGGTCACCGGCGGCATCGCCAAGATCGACAAGTTCGTCGAGCTGATGGCGGAGGTCGGCCTGATCGAGGTCGCCCGCACCGGCATCGTCGCGATCGCCCGCGGCCGCGAGGCGGCGTAACAGTTTCAATCAACCACCTCCCGTTACCCCGGACTTGATCCGGGGTCCCGCTTCTTTTTCGAGCCGCGGGAGAAAGCGGGACCCCGGATCAAGCCCGGGGTGACGACAAGAAGGGGAATACCATGCGTGTCTATTACGATCGCGACGCCGATCTGAACCTGATCTCGAACAAGAAGATCGCCATCGTCGGCTACGGCTCGCAGGGCCACGCCCATGCGCAAAACCTGCGCGACTCGGGCGTCGCCGAGGTCGCGATCGCGCTGCGCGAAGGCTCGGCCACCGCGCAGAAGGCGGAAGGTGCCGGCTTCAAGGTGCTGTCGAACAAGGAGGCCGCACAGTGGGCGGACATCCTGATGATCCTCGCCCCCGACGAGCATCAGGCCGCGATCTGGGAAAACGACCTCAAGGGCAACATGAAGCCCGGCAGCGCGCTCGCCTTCGCGCACGGCCTCAACGTCCATTTCGGCCTGATCGAGCCGCCCAAGGACATCGACGTCATCATGATCGCGCCCAAGGGCCCCGGCCACACCGTGCGCAGCGAATATGTGAAGGGCGGCGGCGTGCCCTGCCTGATCGCGATCCACCAGGACGCGAGCGGCAACGCGCATGACGTCGCACTCGCCTATGCGTCCGGCGTCGGCGGCGGCCGCTCGGGGATCATCGAGACGAACTTCCGCGAGGAATGCGAAACCGACCTGTTCGGCGAGCAGGCCGTGCTCTGCGGCGGCATCACCCACCTGATCCAGGCCGGGTTCGAGACGCTGACGGAAGCTGGCTACGCCCCCGAAATGGCGTATTTCGAGTGCCTCCACGAGACGAAGCTGATCGTCGACCTGCTGTATGAGGGCGGCATCGCCAACATGCGCTACTCGATCTCGAACACCGCCGAATATGGCGACATCACCACCGGCCCGCGGATCATCACCGAGGAAACCAAGAAGGAGATGAAGCGCGTACTGGCGGACATCCAGTCGGGCCGCTTCGTCAAGAACTTCGTCCTCGACAACCGCGCCGGCCAGCCCGAGCTGAAGGCCGCGCGCAAGCAGGCCGAGGCCCATCCGATCGAGAAGACGGGTGCGGAACTGCGCGCGATGATGCCGTGGATCGGCGCGAACAAGCTGGTCGACAAGGCGAAGAACTGACGGCCAGACCATAACCGTCACCCCGGACTTGGTCCGGGGTCCCGCTTCTTCCTCGCCAACAGAGCAGAAGCGGGATCCCGGCTCTAGGCCGGGGTGACGATAAGCGCGCACCATCATCCCGCCTCAAGCCGGGCATGACGGCTTCATGAATTCTGACCCACCCACGCCGTCAGCGATTGCCGTCGTCCCCCCGCGGGAGTAGGCGCGCCGCACCCATGGGTCCCGCGTCCAACCAATCCTCGTATCGCGGCGGCGCATCCCCCCGCGCGCGCGCGATCTCGCTGCTGCTCGCGCTGGCTGCGATGGTCGCGATCGTGCTCGCGCTCTGGTTCCTGGGCGGGCGCTCGTTCGGTGTGCCCGGCGACGGCCGCACGCTCACCACCTTCGATGTCCTCGCCAGCGGCAAGGCGGAAACCGAGCAGACCCGCGCGCCTGCACGCAAGGCGGTCGCGCGCAGGGAAACCGCCCGCGCCCCCGCCGCCGCGCCGCCACCGACGCCCGTGCCACCGACCCCGCCGGTCGAATGGCCCCCCAACATGATCGTCCTCACCCACGAACAGTTCGCCGCCTCCGACGTCGGCCGGGCCCGCCACGACAAGGGCGAAAGCCGCGAGGTCGCGAGCGCATCCAGCGGCGGCGGCAACAGCGATTCGAAATTCACCGAAGGCGGCGCGCCGGGCGGCGAGCGCCTCTACGACGCCGAATGGGTGCGCGAGCCGACGCGCACGGAAATGGCGTTCTACATGCCCAAGCGTTCGCAGGTCGGCTGGGGGCTGATCGCGTGCCGCACCGCACCGCGCAACCGCGTCGAGGATTGCCGCGTGCTGGGCGAGACCCCTGGCTCGGGCATCGCGCGCGGCGTGTCGGAGGCCGCGTGGCAGTTCCTCGTCCGTCCGCCGCGGATCAACGGCACCGCACAGATCGGCGTATGGGTCAGGATCAAGTTCGATCTCGTCCAGGGTGCGGTGAAGTAGCGAACACGGAAACGGGTCGTTTCGCGATCGGAACTTCCGCGCGGTGGCGCGTTGTGGTTGGATAGACATCAAACAACAGGAAGCCCGACCCATGCGCATCGCTCCCATGCCTCTAGCCTATGCCGCCCTCCTCGCCCTCGCCTCGACCGCCGCGGTCGCGCAGATGCCCACCACCCCGCCCGGCTCGAAGTCGCTCGCGGCGGTCACCGGCGGCACCTACACCGCCGATCCGAACCACACCTTGGTCAGCTGGACGGTCGACCATCTCGGCTTCTCGCCTTATTTCGGCATCTTCGGCGATGTCACCGGCACGCTGACGCTCGATCCTAAGGCGCCCGCCAATGCCAAGGTCGACATCACGATCCCCGTCTCGAAGGTGACGACCGCCAGCGCCGGGCTCACCGGCCACCTGACGCGCGCTGGCAAGGACGGTGGCAAGCCCGATTTCTTCGGCGCCGGTGCCGCGGACGCGAAGTTCGTCTCGACCCGTATCGTCGCCACCGGTCAGACCGCGAAGGTCACCGGCAACCTGACGCTCAACGGCGTCACGAAGCCCGTCACGCTCGACGCCAAATTCTACGGTGCGGGCAAGGCGCCCGCGATGATGGGCGGCAAGGAGAATGTCGGCTTCACCGCGACCGGCGTCATCAAGCGCAGCGATTTCGGTATCGGCTTCCTCGTGCCGATCGTGTCGGATGAGGTGAAGCTCGACATCACCGCCGCGTTCCAGAAGTAAGCCATATCCCGCCCCGGCCCGCGCCGGGGCGGAATCACCGCCGGACGGTGACCAGCCCCAGGAACGTTCCGCGTACCTCGGGCGCAGCGTTCTCCAGCGCGCGCCGGATCGTTTCGTCCGCGCGGTCCTCTTCCCCCGCGACGCGGTGCGCCATCGACCAGCTGCCGAATTCGCGATCCTCGATCGTCCGGTCGCTCAGCATCACGATCGCGCGGTGCCGCGGATCCGCCGCGATCCGCGCATAGGTCGACGCCACGCTCTCCTCGGGGCCTTCCAGCACCTGCAGGAACCGTTTGCCGTCGGTGTAGAGCAGTCCGGTCACGCCCTCGATCGCGTTGTTGTTCCGCGACTGGCGCAGGATCGTGTCGACATCGGCTTCGGCGTTCCGCACCGTGCTCGAACTGATATAGAGGATTTGACGCATCGACCGCCCGATTAGGACGGATTGGTTGAAACTGTAATTAACGTCGATCAAGGCGGCCCGCGTCCGCGCTGGACTTTTCCGCGACGCCGCGCCAAGACCGCGCACGATGACGCACCCCGCCGCCCTGCTTCGACTTATCCGCCCTTAGGGGTGCATCGAACGGCTGCGCGCCCCTGAGGGCTGATTCCAGAGGACTGACCTCGACACTGCCGATCCTCGCGGCCCGCCTGTGGCCGCCCCTCGGAGCTTCACTCATGTTGCGCGATCCCTCGACCAAATACCGCCCCTTCCCGCAGATCGACATCCCCGACCGCACCTGGCCGTCCAAGACGATCACCCGCCCCCCCCGCTGGCTCTCGACCGACCTGCGCGACGGCAACCAGGCGCTGATCGATCCGATGGACGCGGAGAAGAAGACGCGCTTCTTCGAGCTGCTGCTCAAGGTCGGCCTGAAGGAGATCGAGGTCGGCTTCCCCAGCGCGGGCGCGACCGAGTTCGACTTCATTTCCGGCCTCGTCACCGGCGACAAGGTGCCCGACGACGTCTGGATCCAGGTCTTGACGCAATCGCGCCGCGACCTGATCGAGACGAGCTTCCAGAGCCTCAAGGGCGCGAAGCAGGCGATCGTCCACCTCTACAACGCGGTCAGCCCGGCGTGGCGCAAGATCGTCTTCGGCATGTCGCGCGCCGAGGTGAAGGCGATCGCGGTCGCCGGCGCCAAGGTCCTGCGCGACGAGGCGGCGAAGCAGCCGGACACGAAGTGGCAGTTCGAATATAGCCCCGAAACCTTCTCCACCGCCGAACTCGATTTCTCGGTCGAGGTCTGCGAGGCGGTGATGGACGTGCTCCGGCCCACGCCCGAAAACCCGATCATCTTCAACCTGCCCGCCACCGTCGAGTGCGCGACCCCCAACGTCTATGCGGACCAGATCGAATGGTTCGCGCGCCACATCCGCAACCGCGAGGCATGCGCGATCTCGCTCCACACGCATAACGACCGCGGTACGGGCGTCGCCGCCGCCGAACTCGGCATGATGGCGGGTGCGGACCGCGTCGAGGGTTGCCTGCTCGGCAATGGCGAGCGCACCGGCAACTGCGATCTCGTGACGGTCGCGCTCAACATGTACACGCAAGGGGTGAACCCGGGGCTCGACCTGTCGGACATCGACGGCGTCGTGAACACCGTGAACTATTGCACCAACATCCCCGTCCATCCGCGCACGCCCTATGCCGGCGATCTCGTCTTCACCGCCTTCTCGGGCTCGCACCAGGACGCGATCAAGAAGGGGTTCGCCGCGCAGGAAGCGAAGAACGACGCGCTGTGGGAGGTTCCCTATCTCCCGATCGATCCCGCCGATCTCGGCCGCAGCTACGAAGCGGTGATCCGCGTCAATTCGCAATCGGGCAAGGGCGGCGTCGCCTGGGTGATCGAGCAGGACAAGGGGCTGAAACTCCCCAAGCGCCTCCAGGCCGATTTCAGTCGCCACGTCCAGGCGCTGGCGGACGAGAGCAGCCGCGAACTCAACGCCGCCGACATCTGGGGCGCGTTCGAGCGCGCCTACCTGCCCGCCGTCGGCGACCGGTTCGAACTGCGCGACTATGAGGAAACCGGCGCCTCGGGCAGCCGCGTCTTCGTCGGCCGCGTCGCGATCGACGGCGAGGAGCGCTCGATCTCGGGCCGCGGCAACGGCCTGATCTCCGGCATCATCGCCGCGCTCGCCGACACAACCGGGCCGAGCCTCGACGTGGTCGACTATAGCGAACACGCGATCGGCCACGGCAGCGACGCCCAGGCCGCGACGTACCTCGAATGCCGCACCCCCGACGGCCGCACCGTCTGGGGCGTCGGCATCGACACCGACATCGCCACCGCCTCCGTCCGCGCGGTCCTGTCGGCAGCGAACAGAGCCTGACGACGTCGTACCCCGGCGCAGGCCGGGGCCCAGTCCCCGACAAAGATATGCGCGGCAGCGCATTCGGCGCGTTGCGCCGAGCCTGGGCCCCGGCCTGCGCCGGGGTACGGTTCGCGCTATTGTCCCGCGCCCCAAACCCGTTCGTGCTGAGCCTGTCGAAGCACCGTCCTTTTTCGCCGCCAGCAAAAAAAGAACAGCCCGTCGACAAGCTCAGCGCAAACACAATTGGGGGAAGTCCACCGGATCCCAAGGGGGTTCCCACCCCCACCCGCTCCGCCTAGTCTCCCCGCCATGCCCACCCCCACCGAACACGCTGCGATAGAGAGAGCCGCCAACGCCCCCACCCTGGCCCGCATGACCGAATGGGCGAAGATCAACAGCGGCACCGCCAACCTGCCCGGTCTCGCCACCGTCGCGTCGCACCTCGCCGACGCCTTCGCCACACTCCCCGGCGACCTCCGCCTCGTCGACCCCGCCCCCGCCGAACGCGTCACCCCCACAGGCACCGTCGAGCCGCTCGATCACGGCCGCCACCTCCACCTTTCGGTTCGCCCCGACGCCCCGATCCGCGTCCTGCTCACCGGCCACATGGACACCGTCTACCCCGCCGACCACGCGTTCCAGACGCTCGCCATGCGCGACGACGGCACGATCAACGGCCCCGGCACCGCGGACATGAAAGGCGGCCTCGCGATCATGCTCGCCGCGCTCGAAGCGGTCGAGGCGTCCCCGCTCGCGCCCCGCATCGGCTACGACGTCGTCATCAATTCGGACGAGGAAACCGGCTCCTTCTCCTCCGCGGCGCTGATCGCCCAGGCCGCGCGCCGCAAGGTCGCCGCGTTCACTTACGAACCCGCGCTCCCCGACGGCACGCTCGCGGGCGCGCGCGGCGGCACCGGCAACTTCTCGATCGTCGTCCGCGGCCGCGCCGCCCATGCGGGCCGCAACCCGAACGAGGGCCGCAACGCGATCGTCGCAGCCGCGGAGATCGCGGTCCGCCTGACGGAGGCCACCTCGCCCGCGCTGTCGGTCAACCCGGCCCGCATCGACGGCGGCGGCCCCAACAACGTCGTCCCCGACCTCGCCGTCCTGCGCGTCAACTTCCGCCCCGCCAGCCTCGACGAGATCGCCCGCGCCCGCGCCCATATCGACGAAACCGTCGCCACCGTTGCCGCCGCCCGCGACGTCCACATCGAAGTCCATGGCAGCTTCAACCGCCCGCCCAAACCCATCGACCCCGGCGCCGCCAAGCTCTTCGCGCTGGTCAGGGACGCCGGCACCATCCTCGGCCTCGACATCGCCTGGCGCGCGACCGGCGGCGTGTGCGACGGCAACAACATCGCCGCCTGCGGCGTCCCCGTCGTCGACACGATGGGAGCGCGCGGCGGTGCGATCCATTCCCCCGAGGAGTATTGCATCATCGACAGCCTCCCCGAACGCGCCGCGCTCTCCGCGCTGACCTTGCTGCGAATCGCGGAGTATGGCCTGTGAGCGACGCGTCCCCCTTCGTGATCCGCCCCGCGCGCGAAAGCGACCTCGCGCACCTCTACGAAATGGCCAAGCTGACCGGCGGCGGCTTCACCAACCTGCCCCCCGATCGCAAGTCGCTCGCCGCCAAGCTCCAGCGCAGCGCGGACGCGTTCGCGCGCGACGACACCGCGTTCGGCGACGAGGCCTTCGTCCTCGTCCTCGAGAACACCCGCACGCGCGAGGTCCGCGGCACCTGCCAGCTCTTCACGCATGTCGGCCAGCAGCACCCCTTCTACAGCTACCGGATCGGCACGCTGACCCAGCACAGCCGCGAGCTCGGCCGCACCTTCCGCGCCGAGATGCTGTCGCTCGCCACCGATCTCGAAGGGTCGAGCGAAGTCGGCGGCCTGTTCCTCCATCCCGGCGAGCGCGCCGGCGGGCTGGGCCTCCTCCTCGCCCGCGCGCGCTATCTCTTCATCCGCGCCCACCGCAAACGCTTCGCCGACCGCATCCTCGCCGAATTGCGCGGGGTGATCGACGAGGGCGGCGGCTCGCCCTTCTGGGACGGGCTGGCGGGGCGCTTCTTCGGGATGAATTTCCAGGATGCGGACCAGTTCAACGCCATCAACGGCCACCAGTTCATCGCGGACCTGATGCCCAAGCACCCGATCTACACCGCGATGCTGACCGAGGGCGCGCGTGCCGCGATCGGCCTGCCCCACCCCTCCGGCCGCGCCGCGATGCGCATGCTCGAGAACGAAGGTTTCGCGTTCGAGAACTATGTCGACATCTTCGACGGCGGCCCGACGATGACCGCGAAGACCGATCAGGTCCGCTCGATCCGCGAGGCACGCGACGCCACCGTCCGCGCGATCGATGGTGACAGCGGCGAGCAGATGCTGGTCGCGACCGGTCGCCTCGCCGACTTCCGCTGCGCCTATGGCCAGGTCCGCCCGATCGGTGACGACGCGGTCGTCGTGATCGATCCCGCCTGCGCCACCGCGCTCGGTATCGGCGAGGACGCCGCCGTCAGCCTGATCGGTCGACTCTAGATGCTCGCCGAGATCAACTTCGACGGCATCGTCGGCCCCAGCCACAATTTCGCAGGGCTATCCCCCGGCAACCTCGCCGCGACGAAGAACGCGGGCGCGGTCTCCAACCCGCGCGCCGCCGCGTTGCAGGGCATCGCCAAGATGCGCGCGAACCTCGCGCTCGGCTTGCGGCAGGGAATCTTCGTCCCGCATCCACGCCCCGACCATGGCTGGCTCGCCACCCTCGCGACCGACTATGCCGGCGCCGCCCCGCACCTGAAGGCTCAGGCGCTGTCCGCGTCGGCGATGTGGGCCGCCAACGCCGCGACCGTCTCGCCCGCCCCCGACACGCGCGACGCGCGCTGCCACCTGACCGTCGCCAATCTCGTCACGATGCCGCATCGCAGCTACGAATGGCCCGCGACGCTCGCGCAACTCCGCCTCGCCTTCGCGAGCGACGCATTTCGCGTCCATGCCCCCGTCCCCGCGCCGTTCGGCGACGAGGGCGCCGCCAATCACATGCGCCTCGCCCCCGCGCACGACGCCCCCGGCCTGGAGCTCTTCGTCTACGGCGATCGCGGCGGCCCCTTCCCCGCACGCCAGCACCGCACCGCCAGCGAGGCGATCGCCCGGCGCCACGCGCTCGATCCCGCCCGCACGCTCTTCATCCGCCAGTCCGAGCGTGCGATCGCAGCAGGCGCATTCCACAACGACGTCGTCGCGGTCGCCAACGAACGCGTCTTGTTCGCGCACGAGCACGCCTTCGAGGATCGCGACGCCACCTATGACGCGATCAGCGCCGCGATGCCCGAGGTGGAGATCGTCGAGGTTCCCGCCGCCGCGGTTTCGCTCGCCGACGCGATCGCCTCCTACCTGTTCAATGCCCAGCTCGTCACGCCCCCGGACGGCCAACCGACGCTGATCGTCCCCAGCGAGTCGCGCGCCAACGCGGCGGTGTCCGCCTGGCTTGATTCGCACGTTGCCGGCAACGGTCCGATCCGCCGGGTGGAGACGGTCGACGTCCGTGAATCGATGGCCAATGGCGGTGGCCCCGCCTGCCTGCGGCTGCGCGTCGTCGCCGATCCCGCCGACGTCGATCCCCGCTTTCTTGTCGACGAACGCCGGCTCGACAGCATCGCCGCGGTGGTCGCCGCCGAGTGGCCCGATGCGGTCGATCCCGCCGCGATCGCCGATCCCGCGCTCGTCACCAGGATCGAACGCGCGCGCATCGCGCTGCTCGAAACGCTGGACCTTGTCGAATTAACTTACAGTCAACCATAGTCGCCGCACCGAAACCCCCGCAAGTCCGCGACTGGTGCGGAATTTGCTAGTGACGCGGGCATGTGGATCAAGCTCGCGCGCCTGTTTACGATCAAGACGAAGTTCGAGGCGTTCATGGTCATCTATGGCCTGGGGGTCGGCGCGGTCGAACGGGGCACGCACTATCTGATGCAGTATCCCGGCGTCGGCGGCTGGATGCTCTTCGCGGTCTGCCCGATCGCGGTGTTCATGGCTGGCGCACGCATCCTCGAAGCGGTGGAGCGTGATCGCGACTGATACATCGCATGCGCCCGAATTAACCCCGCCTTCGCACTCGCTCCGCTATCCCGACCCGCTCAATTCCGGGGGAAACCGAGTGAACGGCGCGGTCTTTGCATTGATCGTCAATGCCTGCATCGCGCTGTTGTTCGCGACCAGCTTCGGCATGATCGCCGCGACGCAGCCGACGGTGCGCGCCGCGCGCTGGTTCTGCGTGAGCTATCTGATCGGGATGCTCACCCCGTTCAGCGAACTCCTGGTCCACGCCCGAATCCTGCCCGCCGTCTTCATGTGGACCAGCTACGGGGCGTTCCTGCTCAGCTTCGTCGTCGCGACCGCCGGCATCGACAGGATGCGCGGGCGCGACCCGAATGTCCGCGTGGCCGCTGCGATCGTCCTGCTCGGCGTCGTCACCCGCGCGCTGATCTGGGGCGGCCCGCGCAACGGGCTGCTATACGAACTGACCTACCAGCTTCCCTACGCGCTCGCCTGCACCGCGATGTTCATTGCCGCGATCCGCGTCGAACGCCCCGCGCCGACCGATTTCGCGCTGGCGACCATCCTCGGGCTCACCGCCATCCACTTCGTCGTGAAGCCGCTGTTCGCTGCCGCCTTCGGTTCGGGCACGAACGCGGTCGACTATGCGACCAGCGCCTATGCGCTCTATTCGCAGGCGACGTCGGGCGTGCTTCTCGTCGCGACCGGGCTGCTCCTGCTGCTGACGCTGGTCGGCGCCGCGATGACCGACGCGCGTCGCTCGGCCGAGGTCGATCCGCTGTCGGGGCTGCTCAACCGTCGCGGGTTCGATCGCGCCGCCGAACGCGCGCTTGCAGCCGCCATGCAGCACGGGAGGCCCATCGCCGCGCTGATGCTCGATCTCGATCACTTCAAGGCGGTCAACGACACATACGGCCATGCGACCGGCGATCAGGTGATCGCCGCGTTCGGCCGCGTCCTCGCCGACGTCGCGCCCGCGAGCGCGATCCTCGGACGGATGGGCGGCGAGGAGTTCGCGCTGCTTCTCCCCGGCGCCGGCGCGCACGCTGCCCGGCTGCACGGCGAGACGATCGCGCTGGCGCTCGCGCGACTGGAGACGGAGGGCCTGCCGTGCGTCACCGTCTCGGGAGGGGTCGCCGAACGCATCGATGGCGAGTCGCTGGGCGAGATGATGCGTCGCGCCGACCAGGCCGCCTATTTCGCCAAGCGCGCGGGCCGCGACCGGATCGTCGATCGCGCAGGCGTGACAGAAGATAGCGGCAACGTCGTCGCGATGCGTGCTCGACTGCCCGCCACGCAGGCCTGATCGGCGCCGCTGCGACACGAATATCGTCCGGGGCCATCGGCTGGATGGCGGATGCGCGACCCCAGAAAAAACAACCCCCGCCGGGCCGTTGGCCAAGCGGGGGATGGTTGGTGCACCCAGAGCGATTCGAACGCCCGACCCTCAGATTCGTAGTCTGATGCTCTATCCAGCTGAGCTATGGGTGCACTGGAGGCGCGCTGATAGCAGGTGTTTCGGATCGCGCAACCCGTTGCGTGCACCGAATTGCTCACTTAGTCGCATGGACCATGAAATTCTTCATCCCGCGCCCGCTCGTCCTCCTCGCCCTCGTACCGATCGTCGCGGGGTGCGCGGCGCGCGACCGCACCGGCTATCCCTCGCTCGCGCCCCGCGCAGTCGAGACGCAGGGCCTCGGCGAGCCCGATCAGCCCACCCCGGCACCCGTACGCCCCGATCCCGTGCTCGACGCGGCGGTCGCGACCGCGACCGCGGATCTCGCAAAGGCAAAGGCCGGGTTCGAGGAAGCCGCCACCCGTGCCGCTCGCGCCACCGCCGCGGCGCGCGGCGCAGCGGTCGGCACCGAGGCGTGGATCGCCGCGCAGACGCTGCTTGCCGAACTCGACGGCTGGCGCGCCCAGACGCAGGACGTCCTCTCGACGCTTGAGGACCTCGCCATCGCCCGCGCCGCCACGCTCGCTGCCCCCTACCCCGCGCTCGAAACCGCCAGCGCCGCCGCCACCGCCGAAGTCACGCGCCAGACGGTCCGGATCGACGCCCTCCAGGCCACCTTGCCGCGCGCGTGACTCTCAGGGGGGGAAGTAGCCTGCGATCACAGGGTGTGGGCACGGTGAGGCACCGCCGTCACCGCAACAATGGCAGGATCGTCGAATAATCGTCGGTCCACGCCGCGAACTCGGGATAGCGCGGCACCGCGCGCCATGCCGGATCGAGCGTATGCAGCACCGCCAGCGGCGCCTTCTCGCGCGACAGCGCGATCCACACCGACAGCGTCGCGCCGGGCTCCAGCGTCGACGGGCGATAGGCCAGCCGCAACGCGTGCCATCCCCCCTCCCGCGCCGCCGCCGACACCACCGGCTGGAGATCGAGGAACCGGTTGGAGATGTGCACCAGCAGCACGCCGCCCGGCGCCAGCACCCGCTCATAGGTCGCGAACGCTTCGCGCGTGAGCAGGTGCATCGGCACCGCATCGGACGAGAACGCGTCGAGCGCCAGCATGTCGAGCGAGTCGGGCGCGTCCCCCGTCAGGCTCACCCGCGCATCACCGATCTCGATCCGCGGGTCCGGCAGGCATCGCCGCAGGAAGCTGAACTGCGTCCGCGCGATCCGCACCATCGCGGGGTCGATCTCGTAGAAGCGCCACGCCTGCCCCGGCTTGGCATAGCAGGCGAGCGTTCCCGTCCCCAGCCCGACGACACCGATCCGCGCGCCCGGGCCGTATAGAATGTCCGCCTGCCCGATCGCATCGCCGACGCCCGAGCCGGGGGCGTAGTAGGTCGTCGGAATCCGCTCGCGTTCCGGCGTTCCGGTCAGCTGGACGCCGTGGATCGTCGTGCCGTGCGCCAGCATCCGCTCGCCCGCGCGCTGCGTCACGGTGTAGACGCCGAAATAGCTCCGCGTCCGCGCCTCCCCGTCGAGCGACAGCGCCAGCGATCCATAGCCGCCGAACAGGAACAGCGCGGTCGCCAGCACGATCATGTACGGCACGCGCGCGCCGACCGACGCGACGCCGATCGCGGCCAGCACGACGAACGCCACCCCGTACCGGTCCTCGCCGAACAAGGTCGCAGGCCCATGAAACCGCAGCACGATCAGCCCCGCCGCCACCAGCACCACGCCCGCCAGCGCCACCCGCCGCGTCGCACCCAGCCAGACTCCGCGCAGTCCATGGGTCAGGAAGATCTGCGGCACCAGCAGCCCCGCCAGCAGGATCAGGATCGGATATTCGTACGTCCAGTCGAACACCACCGGCGCCACCAGCGCCGCGAACACCCCACCCAGCGCCCCGCCGACCGACATCGCGAGATAAAATCCCGTCAGCCGCTCGGGCGCGGGCCGCAACCGGTACATCTGCGTGTGCAGCGCCACCGACGTCATGAAAAGCAGCAGCAGCGACACCGCGACGTTGGTATAGGGCAGTTCCTGATGACCGCTCATCATCACGCCGCCGAACAGCAGGATCGTGATCGGCGCGATCCGCGTCAGCAGGTCCGCCGCGTCGCGCGCGCCGGCGAACGCGACCGAGAAGCTCAACAGGTAGAGCCCGAGCGGGATCACCCACAGCAGCGGCATCGCGACGATGTCGGTCGTGATATAGGTCGACGTCGCGAGCATCAGCCCCGACGGCACGAACGCCAGCGCGATCCAGTGCGCCACCCGCCCGATCGACGGCGCCTCGCCCGCGACCTCTTCCGCGACCGGCGTCCTGGATGCGCCGGGCGGCACCCGCCACAGGCACGCCGCGACCAGTATCACGAGAAGCGCGTATCCCGCGCTCCAGATCAGGCTCTGGGCGTGGAGCGCGAAGGCGGGCTCGAACACCAGCGGATACGCGATCAGCCCGGCGAAGCTGCCCAGGTTCGACGCGGCGTACAGCCGGTACGGATCCTGCCCCCCGCTCGCCGCCGCGAACCAACGCTGGACCAGCGGCGCCTGCGCCGACACTGCGAAGAACAACGGTCCGATCGACAGCCCCAGCAGCCATGGCACCCAAAGGGCGGGCGTCGCGGACGCAGGAAGCTCGGTCGCGATCAGCCCGATCGGCAACCACAGCGCCGCCACCGCCAGCACCGTCAGGTGGATCGCCGCCTGCACCCGCGGCGCAAACCGCCCCAACGTATGCGCATAGGCGTACCCGCCCAGCAGCAGCGCCTGATAGACGAGCATCGCCGAGTTCCACACCGCCGGTGCCCCGCCCAGCCGCGGCAACGCCATCCGCGCGATCATCGGCTGGACCAGGAACAGCAGGAACGATCCGGTCAGGATCGTGACGATGAACAGCACCCGCCCGGCGCGGCGCAGCGGGGCCACGGCGTCAGGTGTCATCGGCGGGACGGTCGATCGTGTAGACGATATGCCGGCAGAGCGGGTGGTCCTTCGCGAACGCGGGATGATCGAAATCGAGGTCGGCCCGCGCGGTCATGCCCAGCCGGCGCATCAGCCCCCAGGAAGCAGTGTTGGCCGGAACCGTCCACGCCGCGATCCGATCCCGCCGGGTGTTCGCCCAACCCCACGCGATGCTCGCCGTCGCGGCGTCGCGGGCATAACCCTGCCCCCACGCGTCGCGCGCCAGCCGCCATCCGATCTCGAGTTCGTCCGCAACGCCGGTCCCGGCATGCCCGCCGATCCGCAGTCCGCAAAAGCCGAGCAGCGCGCCATCCGTCCGCGCTTCGATCGCCCAGAAGCCCATGCCGTGGTCGCGCTGCATCGCGACCTGCCGATCGATCATCGCGTCGCTCGCCGCCCGGTCCGCGACGCCGCCGAGATGGCGCATCACCTCTGGGTCGCGGCTCATCGCCGCGAACGGCGCGCGATCGTCCTCGCGCCATGCGCGCAGAACCAGGCGTTCGGTCTCGATCACGCCCCCAGCAACCGCGCCGCATGCGCCGCATGATAGGTCAGCACGCCCGAACACCCCGCGCGCTTGAACGCCATCAGCGTCTCCAGCACCATCGCGTCGCGCTCCGCCGCGCCCGCCGCGACCGCCGCCTCGATCATCGCATACTCGCCGGATACCTGATAGGCGAACACCGGCACCTCGAACCGCGCCTTCACCCGCGCGACGATGTCCAAATAGGGCAGCCCCGGCTTCACCATCACGCTGTCCGCCCCCTCCGCCAGGTCGAGCGCGACCTCGCGCAGCGCTTCCTCGGCATTGGCCGAGTCCATCTGGTATGTCCGCTTGTCGCCCTTGAGCAGCCCGCGCGAGCCCACCGCATCGCGGAACGGCCCGTAGAAGGCCGACGCATACTTCGCCGCATAGGCCATGATCTGCACGTTATGGTGCCCGCCCGCCTCCAGCGCGGTGCGGATCGATGCGACGCGCCCGTCCATCATGTCCGATGGCGCGATGATGTCCGCCCCCGCCTCGGCCTGGACGATCGCCTGCCGCACCAGCACCTCGGCGGTCGCGTCGTTCATCACATAGCCTGCCGCATCGACCAGCCCGTCGTGCCCATGGCTGGTATAGGGATCGAGCGCGACGTCGGTCAGCACGCCCACCTCGGGCACCGCCTCCTTCACGGCGCGGATCGCGCGGCACATCAGGTTGTCCGCATTGAACGCCTCCGCCCCGTCGTCGCTGCGCAGGTGCGCAGGCGTATTGGGGAACAGCGCGATGCACGGAATGCCCAGATCGCGCGCCTCCAGCGCACGCGCGACGATCCCGTCGACCGACCAGCGCGAGACGCCGGGCAGCGACGCGATCGGCTCCTCCACGCCCTCCCCCTCGGCGATGAACATCGGCCAGATCAGGTCGGCCGCGGTCAGCACCGTTTCGGCATGGAGCCGCCGCGTCCAGTCGGCGGAGCGGGTGCGACGCAGGCGAAGCGCGGGGTAGGAAGCATGCATGCCGCGGCTTCTGATCCCCCGCGCGAATGATCGCAAGCGTTACGGGGGCGAAACCGCGCGCCCATAACCGCCGATCGTGCGTTGCGCGCACCATGACCGAGATCAAGACCGCCGCGCTGATCGTCAACGCCATGTCGCGCAAGGGCCGCAAGCTCTTCAAGCGCGCCTGCAAGCGGCTCGGCGACCTGCCCTATCCGGTCACCCCCTATGCGGTGAAGAACCCCAGGCAGCTCGAGGCGACCGTCCACAAGGCGCTCGACAGGAACCCCGATCTCGTCATTCTCGGCGGCGGCGACGGCACCGTCAGCGGGCTCGTGGACCTGCTCGTCGGGAAGGGCGTGCTGCTCGGCGTCCTGCCGCTCGGCACCGCGAACAGCTTCGCGCGCACGCTGGGCATCCCGCTCGATCTCGACGGCGCGATCGACGTCCTCGCTCACGGTGCGCCGCGGCGGATCGATCTGGGGATGATCGACAAGGACTATTTCGCCAACTGCGCCGCGATGGGGATCAGCCCCAAGATCGCGGAGACCGTGCCGCACGGTCTCAAGAAATATCTCGGCCGCATCGGCTATCTCGGCTGGGCCGCGGTGCAGTTCCTGAAGTTCGAGCCGTTCACGCTGATCGTTGACGACGGCACGCAGGTTCACCGGATGCGCGTCGTCGAGGTCCGCATCTCCAACGGCCCCTATCACGGCGGCACCGAGCTGGTGGACGAGGCCTCGGTCGATTCGGGCGAGATCGTCGTCCAGGCGGTGCGCGGCCATGTGAAGCGGACGCTCGTCAAGAACTGGCTCGCCAGCGTCCTGCGCCACGACGCCCGGCACGAGGACACCGTCAGCTTCTCGGGCAAGTCGCTGAAGGTTTCGACCGAACCCCCGCTGCCGATCTCGATCGACGGAGAGGTCCTCGCCCGCACCCCGGTGACCGCGAAAATCGCGGCCGGCGTGATCGAGGTGATGGCGCCGCGGCCCTAGCTCTCCGTTCCCGACACCCGTCATCCCCGCGCAGGCGGGGATCGATCTCCCGATGCTCTATCAAGCAGAGCCGGCGCGCATGTGGTTGACTTGCGAAGATGGATCCCCGCCCGCGCGGGGATGACGTAAGGGGGGATGACGCGGAAGATCACCCCACCGGCATCGCCTTCCCCGCTGGCTCGCACTCCGCCTTCGCCTGCTCCCCCGCCTCACGCGGATCCGTCGGCGCGACCAGCCGCGTCCGCCGCCACCCGCCATGCCGGTAATAGGCGATGGTCATCAGCATCGACGCCAGGAACCCCGCCGGAAAGCTCCACCAGATCGCATCCGATCCCCACGCCGGATCAAACCACGCCGCCATCCCGAACCGCACCGGAAACATCGCGATCGCCAGGATCGCCAGCGGCCCCATCACCGCGCCGTTCGCGCGTACCGTCGCCGATAGCACCATCGACACCCCGAACAGCACGAAGCTCCAGCTCACCAGCAGGTTGATGCGCGTCGCGATCGCGATCGACCCCGCATCGTCGCCCAGGAACAGCCACAGCACGTGCCGATCGAGCAAGGTCAGCAGCAGCACCAGCGCCCCCGTCAGCGCGAGGTTCATGACAAGCCCCGCGCGCGTGATCCGGTCGACCCGGTCCCAGTGCCCCGCGCCGATATTCTGCGCCGCCATCGCGCTCACCGCCGCCCCCACCGACATCGCGGGCATCTGGATATAGGTCCACAGCTGGTTCGTCGCGCCGTACGCCGCGGTGGTCGACGTGCCGTGCCGATTGACCAGCCCCACCATCGCCAGCGCCGACGTCGACACCACCAGCATCTGCAACCCCATCGGGAAGCCCTTGACGACGATCGTCTTCAACAGGTCCCGCGACGGCAGCAGATAGCGCAACTCGGCGCCTTTCAAACGGATCGTCAGGTCGCGAAAATGGATGAACGCGATCAGCGCGAACAGCGACACGCTGTTGGCGATCAGCGTCGCCACCGCCGATCCCTCGATCCCCATCGCCGGGATCGGCCCCCAGCCGCGGATGAACAGCGGGTTCAGCGCCACGTCGATCACCGATCCCAGCGCCATGAACTTCAGCGGCGTCATCGAATCGCCCGTGCCGCGCAGCGCCATCGTCAGCAGCACCGCGACGAACCCCGGCGGCATCGCCACGAAGATCACGCGCAGATACGCCAGTGCCAGCGGATACACCTCCGCCGGCGTCGCCAGCACCCGCAGGATCGCGGGCGCCGCGATCCAGCCGACCACGACGGTCGCGACCGAAATCACGCTGAACAGCCCCAGCGCCGATCCCAGCACGCGCCGCACCGCATCGATGTCGCGCCGGCCCATCTGCTGGCCGATCAGGATCGTCGCCGCCATCCCGAACCCGAAGACCGCGGCGATCAGCAGGAACATGATGATGTTCGCATTGGTCGTCGCCGCCAGCGCGCGCTCGCCCAGAAACTGCCCGATCCAGATCGCGTTGATCGATCCGTTGAGCGACTGGAGGATGCTCGATCCCAGCGTCGGCAGCGCGAACGCGAACAGCGTCGACGCGATCGGCCCTGAGGTCAGGTCGCGGGGCCCCGCACGGGTCTGTCTCTGGTCGCTCACGTTCGCCCCCAATCCCGTCATCCCCGCCCCCCGTCATCCACGCGAAGGCCGGGATCCATCTCCTACGCTCCGATACCGCAAATCCGTCGCATCGATCAGACCTGCAGGAGATGGATCCCCGCCTGCGCGGGAATGACGCCTGAAACGCCGATTCACCCCAGCCGCCCCAGCGCCGCGTGCAGCCGCGCCGCCTCGGTCGCCTTCTCGGCATGATCCGCCTTGGCCTTCTCGACCGCCTCGGGCTTCGCGCGCTCGACGAAGCTCGGATTGGACAACCGCCCGTTCAGCGCATCACGCTCCTTCTCCGCCGCAGCGATCGCCTTGCCCAGCCGCGCACGCTCCGCATCGAGGTCGATCACGCCCTCCAGCGGCAGCACGAACGTCGCCTCGTCGACGACGACCTGCGCCGCTCCGCCAGACGCATCGCCCTCCGCGATCTCGACCCGCGCCAGTCGCGCCAGCACCGCGCGCTGCCGCTCCAGCCGCTCGATCGTCGCCCCGCCCGCGTCGCGGACGTGCATCGGCAGCCGCGCGCCCGGCGGCACGTTCAGCTCGGTCCGCGCGGTGCGCACCTCGCCGACCAGCCGGATCACCCAGTCGATCTCCGCCGCCGCCGCCGGATCGATCGAACGCGCATCGGGCATCGGCCACTGCGCCACGATCAGGTCGTGGTCACGCTCACCGAGCGCATGCCAAAGCTCCTCGGTGATGAACGGCATGAAGGGATGGAGCAGCACCAGGATCCGGTCGAGCACCCAGCCCGCCACCGCCTTCGTCTCGTCGTCGATCGTCCCGCGGACGTCGCCCACCGACACCGGCTTGATGAGTTCCAGATACCAGTCGCAGAACTGGCTCCACACGAACTGGTAGATCGCGTTCGCCGCCGCATCGAAGCGATATTCGCCCAGCGCTAGATCGACCGCCTGCACCGTGCGGATCGTCTCGCCGATCACCCACGTGTTGACCGCAAGCGTCGCCTCGGGCGCGTCCTGCGTGGTCGAGCCGCCGATCCCGTTCGCCTGGCAGAAGCGGCTGGCGTTCCACAGCTTCGTCGCGAAGTTGCGATACCCCTCGACGCGCTTCTCATCCATCTTGATGTCGCGCCCCTGGCTCTCCATCGCCGCCATGAAGAAGCGCAGCGCATCCGCGCCATAGGTGTCGATCAGCCCCAGCGGATCGACCGTATTGCCCTTCGACTTCGACATCTTCGCGCCATCCGCCGCGCGGACAAGGCCATGGAGATACAGCGTCTTGAACGGCACATCTCCCATGAAATGCAAGCCCTGCATCATCATCCGCGCGTTCCAGAAGAACAGGATGTCGAAGCCAGAGATCAACACGTCGTTGGGATAACGCCCGCCGAGCGTCAGATCCTCCCCGGCACGGGGAGGGGGACCGTCCGGCGAAGCCGGATGGTGGAGGGGGGCGTCCACGGGCGGCATCGCGTGCGGCGCACCCCCTCCACCATGCTGCGCATGGTCCCCCTCCCCGTCCCGGGGAGGATCGCTCGGCCACCCCATCGTCGCGAACGGCCACAAGGCGGAGGAGAACCACGTATCGAGCACGTCGGGATCTTGATACACATTACGACGATTGCCCCCCGACTTACCGCTGTAACTCGTACTTCCTACACCGTGCTTTTCGGCGACAAGATTTACATCACTCGGGTCAACGTTGTAATATTCAGCAAACTGTTTTTTAACACTAAACTCATCGCTACCAACGACGATATGACCGTCTGCAAATGTAAATAGCGGACTGCTGTGATAGCCAACGCGTTCATTCTCGGTCTCGTAAACATCTCGCTTAGCGCCGAACCACGCCGGAATCCGGTGCCCCCACCACAGTTGCCGCGAGACGCACCAGGGCTGGATATTCTCCATCCAGTTGAAGAACGTCTTCTCCCACGTCTTCGGCACGATGCGGATCGCGCCCGATCGCACCGCCTCGATCGCGGGCTTCGCCAGCGTCGCGGCGTCGACATACCATTGGTCGGTCAGCCACGGCTCGATCACCACGCCCGACCGGTCGCCATAGGGCGTCTGGATCGTGCGCGGCTCGGCATCATGCTCGACACCGTCCTTGTCGACATGCGGGATCAGCAGGCCCTCCGCCTTCAGCCGCGCGACCACCGCCGTGCGCGCCTCCGCGGTCGAGAGCCCAAGCAGGTCGTCCGGGATCAGCCCGTCCGCGGTCTGGATCACGCGCGCCTTCGCATCGAGCATGTTGAGCATGTCGCGCGCCTCGATCCCCGCGCGCTTGCCCACCTCGAAATCGTTGAAGTCGTGCCCCGGCGTGATCTTCACCGCGCCCGATCCCAGTTCGGGGTCGGCATGGTCGTCGGTTACGATCGGCACCAGCCGCCCCGTGATCGGCAACCGCACGTTCTTTCCCACCAGATGCGTGTAGCGCGCGTCGCTCGCGTTCACCGCCACCGCCATGTCCGCCAGCAGCGTCTCGGGCCGCGTCGTCGCGACCTCGATATGCCCGCTGCCGTCTTCCAGCGGATAGCGCAGGTGCCAGAACGACCCCCGGATCTCGCGCGTCTCTACCTCCAGGTCGCTGATCGCGGTGCCGAGACCCGGATCCCAGTTCACCAGTCTCTTGTCGCGGTACAGCAGCCCCTCGGCATGCAGGTCGACGAACACCTTGAGGACCGCCTTCGAGAAGCCCTCGTCCATCGTGAACCGCTCGTTGGCCCAGTCCATCGAGCAACCCAGCCGGCGCAGCTGGCGCGTGATCTCGCCCCCGCTCTCCGCCTTCCAGTCCCACACCTTCGCGACGAACTCGTCGCGCGTGAAGTCGGTGCGCTTCTGCTGCTGGAGCGCCATGTTGCGCTCGACCACCATCTGCGTCGCGATTCCGGCATGGTCGGTGCCGACCACCCACAGCGCGTCCTTGCCCTTCAGCCGCGCATGCCGCGTCAGGATGTCCTGCAGCGTGTTGTCCAGCGCATGGCCGATGTGGAGCGACCCCGTCACGTTGGGCGGCGGATTCACGATCGTCCACGGCTCCGCGCCGGCGCGCTCCGGGCGGAACTGCCCGGTCGTCTCCCAATGCGCGTACCAGCGGCGTTCAATATCGGCGGGGTCGAAGGTCTTGGCGAGTTCGGTCATGCTCCCGCCTTTAGCCATGCGCGCCGCACCTGCAAAGCCGGCAGGGACACACCCCGGAATCGGCGGGAACCGGTAATTAATCTTCTTGCGTCATACCGTTACGGCTAGAACGGGACGATCCATGCACACCATCATCCACACGCAAAACCGCGTATTGCGCGAACTGATCCGCCAGTTCGTGGAACAGATGGACAGCGGCGTCCCCTACGAGCGCACCGAATTGCTGGATCGCCGCATCGATTTCTCGCGCAAGTTCCACGCCTATCTCGCCGCGCTCGACACGCTGGTGAAGGCGGCGCAGCCCGACGCCGCCGAGCTTTCGCTCATCCGGGCCGCACGCGAATTCTCGTCGGCCTCACGTCTGTTGCTGTGCGATTACAGCGCGCATCTCCAGCACTGGACCCCGCGCGAGATCACCGCAGACTGGCCCGCCTATTGCGCCGCGGTACGTGGCCTCCAGACCGGATTGCTCACGTTGTTCGACCGGCAGGAACAGAGCCTCCTCCCGCTCCTCGCCCCAGTCCAGCGCTCCGCCGCCTAGGCCCTCAGCCCGCGGGCGTCCCGGTCCACCGATCCATCCAGCCGAGCACCTCGCGATACCATTGCCGCGAGTTGTTGGGCTTCAGCACCCAATGGTTCTCGTTCGGATTCACCACCAGCCGCGACGGGATCCCGCGCCGCTGGAGCGCGGTGAACGTCGCCAGCCCCTGCGTGTACGGGATGCGATAATCCTTCTCGCCGGTGATGACGAGCATCGGAGTCTTCCAGTTGGTCACGTAGTTGACCGGGTTCCATTTTTCGAACGCGGCGGGGTCTTCGTAATAGGTCTTGCCGCCATGCTCCCACTCGTCGAACCACAGCTCCTCGGTTTCGTACGCCATCGCGCGTGCGTCGAAGACGCCGTCATGCTGGACGATGCACTTGAACCGGTCGGGCCACTGCCCCTCGATCCAGTTCATCATGTAGCCGCCATAGGACGCGCCCAGCGCGCAGGCATTGCCACCGTCGAGCCACGCGAATTTCGCGGTCGCCGCCGACAGCCCGGCCTTCAGGTCCTCGAGCGGCCACCCACCCCAGTTGTTGCTGATCGAATCGGTGAACGCCTGCCCGTATCCGGTCGATCCGTGGAAATCGACCGCGACCAGCCCGTATCCCGCGCCCGCGAACACCGCCGGGTTCCAGCGATACGACCAGCTGTTGTTGCTCGATCCCTGCGGGCCCCCGTGGACCATGTACGCGACCGGCACCTTGCCCGCGCTGCCATAGGGCTTCACCGCATAGCCCCATACGGTATCGCCGTTCGCGCCCTTGAAGTTGAACCGCGTGACGGTCGGCATGTCGACGCCCGCCAGCTTGCTCGCATTGACGCTCGTCAGTCGGACGGGCTTGCCCTTGCCGGCCACCGCATAGAAATCGTCGGGCGCGGTCAGGCTGCTCATCGCAACGACGACGCCCTTCGCGGTCGGCGCGACCGCCGCGACATGCCCCTCCTGCGTCAGGCGCGTCACCTTCCCGCTCGCGGGATCGACCGCGAACACCGGCGTCTCCTGCGTGTCGTCGGCGGTCACGTAGATCCGCTTCGAATCGGGGCTCCACGCGATCGACCCGACCGAACGGTCCCAGCTTTCCGTCACCGCGCGCACCTGCCCGCTCGCGAGATCGCGCAGCATCAGCACCTGCCGGTCGGCTTCGAACCCCGGCCGCTTCATCGCGAAATAGGCGAGCGATTTCCCGTCCGGCGACACCGTCGGCAGATTGTCGGTCGCGTCGTTGGCGTCGGTCAGGTTCATCGGCGGTGCCGATCCGTCCGCGGGCGCGGAGAATATGTCGAGATTGGTCGAGGTCGCCTCGATCCGCCCCGCCTCGCGCAGCGCGAAGTACACGGTCTTCCCGTCCGCGCTCCACGACACTTCCTCCGCCCCGCCGAACGGCTTCGACGGCGCGTCGCCGATCAGCTTTCCGCCGATCGCCACCCCGTCGCCCGGCGCGCCGTCCGCGCCCGAAGGCAGCACGAAAAGCTGCGAGCGCGTCCCGTCCGCCCATGTATCCCAATGCCGCACGAACAGCTGGTCATAGGTCCGCGCCTGCCCGGCCGCCGGGTCCTTCTTTTCCATCGCGGGCGCCAGCGTCGGCGCGCCGGGCTTGCGATCCGCCCACACGACGATGCGGTCCCCGGTCGGCGCGACCTTGAACCCGCCGAACCCGCCCTGGAATCCCGTCAGCTTGCGCGCGCCCGTCCCGTCGAGCGCGATCGACCACACCGCATCGTCGCCGCCCTTGTCGGACTGGAAATAGACCGTCTGCCCCACGATCTGCGGGCTCGTTTCGTTGACGTCCGCCTCGGCGACCAGCTTTTCGGGCTTTGCTCCGCGCTTCGACAGGTCGAGCCGCCACAGGTCGAACCGGCCCTTGTCCGCCGCCAGATCGGTCTCGCGCTGCTGCCACACCAGCCAGTGTCCGTCTGCCGACACCACGGGCCCCGCTACCCGGCTGAGCCCGACGACGTCGTCGATGGTCAACTGGCGTGCGGCCGCAGGCGTAGCGGACGCGGCGGCGATCGCGAGCAGGCTCGCGCAGATCAGATGCTTCATGGCCGCGATATTAAGCAGATCGTATCGCGCGCGACAATCCGTCGATGGAGGAGGCAAGAACCAGCGACGTTACGCCATCGCCTCGAGCGACAGGAACCGCGGGTTGTGGCACCGTGCACCACAGCGCTTTCGTACCCGCTCGAAGGGAGGGGTCCAGATTGCCTCACCCTTCGCGGGGACACAATGACCCAAGCGATGCCCTCAGCCCGCCTCGCCGGTGATCCGTGCGATCTCGCGCGCCACCATCGTCTCCACCATCGCGGGCAGGTTGGCGTCGATCCACTCCGCCAGCATCGGGCGGAGCATCTCGCGAACCAGCCCTTCCAGCGTCCCGTCGCCCGACGGTTCGGGCTTCACCATCAGCCGCGACAGCGTGTCGAACGCGCCGCGCGTCGCTTGCGCCGCCTGCTCCGACGCGATCCGCGCCCTCGGCTCCTCGACTGCAGGGGGTGGCGCGGGGGGCGTCGGCGCCACGCGCGGAGGGAGCGCCTGCGCCTTGGGCGCGCGCGGCGGCATCGGGTCGCTCAATTCCAGCACCTCGTCGATCGTGTCGCCGTCATCGTCGTCCTCGACCGGCGCGACCGCCACGGACCGCGGCGACGGCGTACGGCGCGGCCGTTGCGGCGTGTCGCCTTCCTCCGCGATGATGCGCTTGATCGACGAAAGAATGTCCTCCATCGACGGCTCGGCGCTCAGATCCCCCATTGCGTCCGCTTCCCTCAATTCGCTCGCGAACCGGATCATGACGTCACCGGTTCGGCGCGTTGGAGCCTGTCGTCAACGCCGGGTTCCTGTCAACCTCGTCCTTGAGCGCAGGATCGAGCGGACGCGTCACGATCGCGGTCTGCGCGGGCGTCGTCGCGGTGGTCGGCGCGACGGGCTGCGCGTCCTTGTCGCTCGAAAAGTCGTTGAACCGCCCGCGCACCCGCTCGTAGTTCGTCACCGGGTTGTAGAGCGCGCCGCCCTCCAGGTTCAGGTCGCGCGCCTCCGCCTCGCCCATCGCCGCCAGCAGCGCGAAGCCTGCGACATAGGCGTCGCGCCGCGCGGTCACCAGCGTCACCTGGCTATTGAGCAGCTCCTGCTCCGCGTTCAGGATGTCGAGGATCGTGCGGTTGCCGACGCTGTTCTCGGCGCGCACGCCCTCCAGGCTCAGCTTGTTCGCCGCGACCGCCGCCTCCGCCGACTGGATCACCTCGCGTGACGAGCGCCACGAGGCATAGGCCGAGCGCGTCGAGGCGACGATCTGCCGCTCGGTCGCGGTCGCCTGCTCGATCGCCTGCCCGCGCAGCGCCTGCGCCTGCCGGATCTGTGCCGACACGCGCCCGCCCTGCAGGATCGGCAGTCGCAACCCGAGGCCGAGGCTCGCCGCGGTCCCGCTCTGCCCGGCGCCCAGCCCGGTGCCCTGCCCCAGCGAGCCGAGGTAATTGACGTAGTTCGCGCCTGCATTCACCGCGAGCTGCGGCAACCGACCGGCGCGCGCCACGCTGATGTCGTAGCGCGTCGCCTCGCGCAGCCGTTGCGCCGCCAGCAGCGACGGATTGTTGCGGATCGCCACCTCCACCGCAGCATCGGGCGATACGGGCAGGTTCGGCAGCACCGGCGGCGCGTCGAGCACCCCCGGCACCGTGCCGACCAGCCGCACGTAATTCTCGCGGCTGCCGATCAGCGTCGCCTGCGCGGTCTGCAACTGCGCGCGCGCCAGGCTCAGCCGCGCCTCGGACTGCGCCACGTCGGTGCGCGTCAGGTCGCCGACCTGGAAGCGGTCGCGGCTCGCGTTCAGGTTGGTGTCGAGCACGCGGACGTTCTGCGTGTTCAACGCGACGATCGCCTCGTCGCGGATCACGTTGTTGTAGGCCGACACCACCTCGGTGAACAGCGACGCCTCGGTCCCGCGCAGGTTCGCCTGTCCCGCCTCGACCCGCGTTTCCGCCGCGCGCACCGCATTGCGGACCCCGCCGCCATTATAGATCGGCACCGACACCGTCGCGCCCGCCCGCGCCACGCGCTCGGGGGTGGTGAACGAATTGCCGCTGCGGACCAGGTTGTCGTCGATGGTGCTGGTCACCCCGAAGGTCGGCCGGCCAGCCGCGCGCGCGATCGGCACGTTCTCGTCGGTCGCGCGCTGCTGCGCCCGGCTCGCGGTCAGCGTCGGGTTGCTTTCATATGCCTTGAGCAGCGCATCGCGCAGCGTCTCGGCAGCAGCCGGCACCGCCGTCGCTGCGACCGCGCCGGCGAGAAGGATCGATCGCGAAAGGCGCATGACTGTCCCTAGAAACTGAACCCGCGCGGCGCCGCGAACCCGGGCAGCACCGCACAGTCGACATCGACGAAATCCACCAGGCCGGAGCCGCCCGCGGTCCGTCGCCCCGCCGCCAGCCGCGTGACGCCGCGGTCGACCAGCCCGGTCGCGATCCGCCCGCCCTCGCGCACCTGCGACACCAGCGTATGCGGCAACGTCTCGACCGCGCCGTCGACGATCAGCACGTCGTACGGCCCGCCCGCATCGTGCCCGACGCCCAGCGCGCCCTCGACCAGCTCGACATTGCCGACGCCCGCCAGCGCGGTCCGCGCGTGCGCGACCAGCGCGGGCTCGCTCTCCACCGCGACCACCGACGCGACGATCCGCGACAGCACCGCCGCGGCATAGCCCGTCGCCGCACCGATCAGCAGCACCCGGTCGGTCGCCTGCAGATACGCCTCGGTCAGCAACCGTCCCGTCGCCATCGGCAGGTTGGCGACACGTCCCCCCGCCAGCGGCAGCATCCCGTCGCGATACGCCAGCGGCGCCAGGTCGGCGGGCAGGAAATCCTCGCGCGCCACCGTCGCCATCGCGGTCACGACGCGCGGATCGTTCACCGCGTTGGTCCGCAGCTGGCTCGATACCATCGCCTTGCGCATCGTTTCGAAACTCGGGGTCTCGAAGCTCGGAGTCTCGAGGCTGGGCGCCTCGCCGGCGGACATCGGGATCGCGGTCGTCATCATGGGGTATCCTGTCGCACAACTGTTTTAGTGATGCAATACACTTTGCTCGATCCCCGTCCTCTATCGCGTCGGGGGAAGCACGCCAAGCGTCCGCACATCTGCCGCGGGGTTGACACGCCAGCGCCGCCGCCGCAATGGCGCGCCCTCGCATCGGCGGCCCGATGGCGGAGTGGTGACGCAGAGGACTGCAAATCCTTGCACCCGGGTTCGATTCCCGGTCGGGCCTCCAACCTATCCCATGTAAGCCGCAAGCGCCGTCACCAGCGGCTCGTCCGCGGGCGGCATCGCGAGGCGCCCCAGCGCATCCGGCGCATGCCAGGCCAGCGCGCTAGCCTCCAGCGCCTCGGGTACGCCCCGCCAGCGCCGCACCGCGTAGAGCAGCAGGATCAGATGGACGCCGTCCGCGCCCGTCGTCGCGAATGTCACCGGCACCGCGTCCGCCGCGTCGACCCTGATCGCGAGTTCCTCCACCAGTTCGCGGACCAGCGCCTGCTCGCACGTCTCGCCTGGCTCGACCTTGCCGCCGGGGAATTCCCAAAGCCCGCCATGCGCCTTGCCCTCGGGCCGGCGCTGGACGAGCACGTGGCCCGCATCGTCGATCAACGCCGCCGCGGCGACGAGGATCGTGCGAATCATGGGCGTATCGGTCAACGCGTCAGCCTTTCCTTAACCTCGTCGTGCAACGAGTGGCAGCATGAGCGATCCCGCGCCATCGTCGTTCGCCCGCCTGCGCCGCAGGGCCGGGCGCCTGCTCCGCGACCGGCGGGGAGGCACCGCAATCGAATATGGCCTGATCCTCGCCCTTGTAACGCTGACCATGCTCGCCGCATTCCAGGGCGTTGCGGACACCAGCGTCGCGCTGTGGGGCAATGTCAGCAACAAGGTCGCCGCGGCGCGCTGACATCTTTGGGTAAGGATCCGCCTTAAACGTTTCTCAACCTCCCATGGCTAGTGATTCGCTTGCTGGCCCGGTTCCCCGGTTCAGCCGGGTGATATGAAGCTTCTCTAGATACATCGGAGACCGGAACATGCAGAAGATCCGCACTTTCCTGAAGAACAGCAAGGGCGCGACCGCTATCGAGTACGGCCTCATCGCCGCGCTCATCGCCGTCGCCGCGATCGCTGCGATGCAGGGCCTGGGCAACCAGCTCAAGACGACCTTCTCGAACGTGCAGACCAACATGAAGGCCACCTGAGCCTTCTGGACGTCTGTTACGAAGAGGGCGGCGGAACGCAGGTTCCGCCGCCCTTTTTCGTACGTGCCGCCCCGCCAGGAGCTTCCGTTCGCACTGAGCAATAGTGGCACCAAGCCTACCCGATCCGCCCCATCGCCAGGAACTTCTCCCGCCGCCCCCGGCGCAGCGCCTCCGCCGACTGCCCGTCGAGCCCCGCCAGCGCCTTCTCGATCGCATCGCCCAGCGCGACCATCGCCGCCGCGGGATCGCGGTGCGCGCCACCCATCGGCTCCTTCACGATCGTATCGATCACGCCCAGGCTTTTCAGGTCCTGCGCGGTCACCTTCATCGCCTCCGCCGCCTCCGCCGCCTTGTCCGCGGTACGCCACAGGATCGAGGCGCAGCCCTCAGGCGAGATCACCGAATACACCGCGTGCTCGAACATCAGGATCCGGTTGCCCGCCGCCAGCGCCACCGCGCCGCCGGAGCCGCCCTCGCCCACCACCGAGGCGATCATCGGCACGCCCAGCGCCAGGCATGCCGCGGTCGACCGTGCGATCGCCTCCGCCTGCCCGCGCTCCTCGGCCTGGATGCCCGGGAACGCGCCCGAGGTGTCGACCAGCGTGACGACGGGCAGCCCGAACCGGTCCGCCAACTCGACCAGCCGGATCGCCTTGCGATACCCCTCGGGCTTGCCCATCCCGAAATTGTGCCGGAGCCGCGTCGCGGTGTCGTCGCCCTTCTCGTGGCCCAGCACCATCACGCGCCGCCCGCGAAACATCGCGAACCCGCCGATGATCGCCTGGTCGTCCGCGAAAGCGCGATCGCCCGCCAGCGGCACGAAC
This sequence comes from Sphingomonas sp. Ell38C01, assembly GCF_055231975.1. Taxonomy (NCBI): domain Bacteria; kingdom Pseudomonadati; phylum Pseudomonadota; class Alphaproteobacteria; order Sphingomonadales; family Sphingomonadaceae; genus Sphingomonas; species Sphingomonas sp. Ell38C01. Next base: position 2,772,862 of record NZ_JBUYVA010000001.1, read on the forward strand.
TCGTCGAACAGCGCGGCGACATAATGCTTGAAATGCGGCCGCTCGGGATGCCGCGCCACCTGCGTCTTCTGCCACGGCGTCAGGCTCGCGAAGGTATCCTTGAGCATCCGGTCCGACTTGGCCTGGAGCTTGGCGATCTCGGCGCCGATGTCGACACTGCCGTCGCTCGCGGTTTCACGCAGTTCGTCGATCCGCGACTGGAGTTCGGCGATCGGTTTCTCGAAATCGAGGAAGGTCGGCATGATACGATCGAAATCCCTGTCACCGTTCGGGTTGAGCCTGTCGAAGCCTGTCCTGAGCTTCGCCGATGGGCCCTGCCCTTCTTTTCAACGGCCATAAGAAATGCTGCCCACGGCATCGGGCAAACGGATTGACGAGAGCGGTTACGGCCACAGCGCCCACGCGTCAACGCGCGGGCCGATTCCCCCGCCCCGCATCCCCCAGCGGATGCCGCTCGTTCACCAGCGCGACCAGCCGGCTGGCGTCGACATGCGTGTAGATCTCGGTCGTCGCGATATCCGCGTGCCCCAGCATCGTCTGGAGCGCGCGCAGGTCCGCCCCGCCCTCCAGCAGGTGCGTCGCGAACGCGTGCCGCAGGACGTGCGGGCTGACCCGATCGGGCGCGATCCCCGCCTCCGCCGCCAGCCCTTTGACCAGCTGGTACAGCCGAATCCGCGACAGGTGCGCGCTCTTGCCGGACGGGAACAGCCACGCCCGGTCCGCCGCGACATGCGCGCGCCACGCCGCCACCGCCGCGCGCGCGCGGTCTGAGATCGGCACCAGCCGCTCGCGCCCGCCCTTGCCCTTCAGGATCAGGAACGGCCGGTCGGGCGCGACCGCGTTTCGCGGCAGCGACACCAGCTCGGTCGCGCGCAGCCCCGATCCGTACAACAGCTCGACCAGCGCGGACAGCCGCAGGTCGCGCGGATCGAGCGGATCGCGCGCCACCCGCGCCGCGATCGCCGCGAACAGCCGGTCGACATCGCCGTGATCCAGCGTCTTCGGCAGCCCCCGCGCGCTCCCCGGCCGCGGCAGCGCGGCACCCGGATCGTCCGCCCGGTGCCCCTCTTCGAACAGGAAGGCGAAGAACCGCCGCAGCGCCGCGGACTTGCGCGCTACCGTCCCGCGCGCCAGGTCGCGCCAGCTCTCCGCCAGCCGGGCCAGCGCCGCCGCATCCGCCGCCGCCAGCGCGCCGCCCAGTTCCACCGACGCCAGTGCAAGGTCGCTGCGATACGCCGCCAGCGTGTTCGCCGCCGCGCCCACCTCCGCCGCCATCATCTCGAGGAACCGGTCGATCAGCCCCCGATCGGATAACTGCGTCACGCCCGTGCGATCGCCTCGGCGGCGATCATCCGCGCATAGCCGTCCATCCCGACGGCGCGCAGCGACGCGACGATGTGATAGAGCATCGCGGGGGGCACGCCGTTCCACGCGCTGGTCTGCATCCCCGTCGCCGCCAGCAGCACGACCGTCGCGGGCTGGCGCTCGCGCACCGCGCGGTCGATCGCGACCGTCCACGGCGTCCGCGTCCCGATCTTGACGTCCAGCGCCTCCGCCGCGCGCTCGATGTCGGTCGCGTCGAGCCGGCCCAGCCCCGCCAGACCCGCGAACAGCAATCGCTGCTTCAGCGCCGAATCGCCCGTCCCCGCATAGCCCGCCAGATCGCGATACGGGATCGTTCCGCGCAGATCGGGATCCGCCAGCGTCAGCATCGCCCACGCGTCGCCCCCGGTCGGCGCCGTCCCGCGCCAGCGCTGCGCGCTGCGATCGAGCCCGGCCGCCAGCATCGCCGCGACGAACCGGTCGGCCTCCGCCGCACCGTCGCCCGGGCGGATCCGCGCCGCCGCGCGCGCGGTCAGCACCAGCCGGGCATAGCGCGCCTGCGCGCCCGTCCCTCCGTCCCAAAGCTGCTTCAACGCCGCCAGCCGCGTCGGCACGTCCGCGCCGACATAGGCCGCGGTCAGGTCGCTCGCGACCGCCGCCAGCGGTGCGGGCGTATCGTCGCTTTCCGCGATCGCCCCGTACAGGTCGACCAGCGCGAGGTTGGAAAGCACCCCCATCGCCGCCGCCGCCTCGGCGGGTGCGGCACGGTCGGCGGGCGCGATCGACGGTGCCAGCGCGCGCCATCCGGTCACCTGCGGGCCGACCCCGGCGTACAGTGTCTCGGGAATCGCCACCCCGGTCGCGGTCGCCAGTCCGAACCGCCACGCGTTCAGCCGGTCGACCCCGTCCCACTCGATCGTCACCGCCTGCCGGCCGGAGCCCGCGCCCAGCACCTTCTGCGCCAGTTGCAGGTCGACGCCGCCCGCCACGCGCTGCCGCCGCGCCGCCGCGAACAGCGCGCGTCCGGTGTCGGGCGCGTTGCCGAGGCCAGCGCACATCGCCTGCGCCATCGTCCACCCGGCGGTCGCCCAGTCTCGCGCCCGGCCGCCATCCGCGATCGGACACAGCGCGGCGGGATCGCCCGTCGCCAGCGCCACCTGCATCGCGACCTGGTACAGCTTGGCCGTATAGTTCGCATTGTCGACATTCTGGACGACGCCGCGCGCGGCGTTCGCCTCGCCCATCCGCAGCAGCAGCCATGCGCGCTCGGCCGCGAAGTCCGCGCCGTTCATCCGCGCCGGGGTCGCGACGCGCGACGCGAGCGTCCGGCGCAGCGCGATCGACAGCCAGCGCGAGGGCAGCGGGGCGGACAGCCGCCGCATCAGCGTCTCCAGATACCGCCCGTCCGCCGCGCCGAACGCATCGGGGCGCACCCCGCCATCCGCCGGCCCCGCCGCGCCGACCACCGCGAGGCTGCGCCGCGCGAACGGCGGCATCTCGTACTGCGCCAGCGTCGCGGGATCGACCGGCGTCGGCGACGCGCTGGGCGAAACCGATGGCGACGGCAGCGGCAACGCCAGCGCTTCGGTCGAACCGGTCGCGGTCGCAGCCGGAACCGGCACTGATCGCGGTGCCGCAGTGGGCGTCGGCGCGGGTGCGGGAGCATCGCCGAACCCGGGGGGCAGCAGCGATTCGGGGCGGTCCTGCCGCTGCTGTGCGGACACCGCGACGGCGGTCAGCGCGATCGCGCCCGCCGCGACCGCGGCCAGCCTAGCCCGCGAGATTGCCAAGCTCGACCACCTTCTCGACACGGGTCTGCGGGCGCTCGGTCGAGCGGCCGGCGAGCAGGAACAACCCGCCGACGACCACGACCAGGATGACGACAAGCGATACGATCAGGCGGGACATCGCGAAATACTCTGCACGTTGCAACGAAAACTCGGGCGCACGATGCTAGGCATCGCGGCCACACGCGCTGTATAGCGCCCGGACCGATGTTGCAAAGCCAAGCCGAGACACGCCCCTGGACGGGCCAGCCGATCGTCCTCGTCGGACTGATGGGGGTGGGCAAGTCCACCGTCGGCCGCCGCCTCGCCGCACGCCTCAACCTGCCCTTCGCCGATGCCGACGACGAGATCGAGACCGCGGCCGGCATGGCGATCGCCGACATCTTCGAACGATTCGGCGAGGCGCATTTCCGCGACGGCGAGCGCCGCGTGATCGCGCGGCTGATGGACGGCACGCCCAAGGTGATCGCGACCGGCGGCGGCGCGTTCGTCGACGAGGGCACGCGCACGCTGATCCTTGCCCAGGCGCTCGCGATCTGGCTCAACGCCGCGCCGAACGTGCTGGTCGAGCGCGTCCGCCGTCGCAACCACCGCCCGCTGCTGCGCGACCGCGATCCGCTCGAGGTCCTCACCGATCTCGCCGCGAAGCGCGATCCGCTCTACGCGCTGGCACACCTCCACATCGCCAGCAACCAGGCGCCGCACGACGCCACCGTCCGTACCATCCTCAAGGCGATCGGCCACCCATGACTACCGTCCCCGTCGCGCTCGGCGACCGCAGCTATTCCGTCGTGATCGAGGCGGGCCTGCTCGCGCGCGCAGCCGAGCATTGCGCCCCGCTCGCCCACGGCCGCCGCATGGCGATCGTCCACGACGAAAGCGTCGCGCAGCACCTCGCCACCCTCGTCGCCTCGCTCGACGCCGCCGGCATCGCCACCGCGACGATCGCGGTCGCCTCGGGCGAGAAGAGCAAGAACTGGGCAACGCTAGAACGCGTCGTCGACGATCTCCTGGCGCTCGGCATCGAGCGCGGCGACCACGTCATCGCGCTCGGCGGCGGGGTGATCGGCGATCTCGTCGGGTTCGCGTGCAGCATCCTCAAGCGCGGCTGCCACTTCGTCCAGATCCCGACGACGTTGCTCGCGCAGGTCGATTCGTCGGTCGGCGGCAAGACCGGGATCAACGCGCGCGCGGGCAAGAACCTCGTCGGCGCGTTCCATCAGCCTGCGATCGTCCTGATCGATCCGCAGGTGCTCGACACGCTGCCCTTGCGCCAGGTCCGCGCGGGCTATGCCGAGGTCATCAAATACGCACTGATCGACGATCCCGCCTTCTTCGACTGGTGCGAGGCGAACGGCCCCGCGCTCCTCGCCGGCGACCCCGCCGCGCGCGAATACGCGATCGCGCACTCGGTCGCCGCCAAGGCGCGCATCGTCGGAGAGGACGAGTTCGAGACGAAGGGTCGCCGCGCACTCCTCAACCTCGGCCACACCTTCGGCCACGCGCTGGAGGCGGAAGCCGGCTTCTCCGATCGCCTGCTCCACGGCGAGGGCGTCGCGGCGGGCTGCGCGCTTGCCTTCGCCTATTCCGCGCGCCGCGGCCTGTGCTCCGCCGAGGACGCCGACCGCGTCGCCGCGCACTGGCGCGCCTCGGGCCTTCCCGATGGCCTTGCCGCCTCGGGAATCGTCGCGTCGGGCGCGGTCCTCGTCGATCACATGCGCCACGACAAGAAGATGGCGGCGGGCACGCTGCCCTTCCTCCTCGCCCGCGGCATCGGCCAGACCTATCTCGACAGGACGGTCGATCTCGCCGACGTCGAACGCTTCCTCGACGAACAGCCGCGCTGAGCACCATGCCCAACGGCGTCGCGAAACAGAACCTGCCGACCAAGACCTGCCCGGCCTGCGGTCGCCCCTTCACGTGGCGCAAGAAATGGGCGCGCGACTGGGACAGCGTGATTTATTGCTCGGACAGCTGCCGCAAGGCGCGGTGACCACTCCCTCCCCGCGCATCCTGAGGAGGGACTGAGCGAAGTCGAAGGCCCGTCTCGAAGGACCGATACTTCGAGACGCGTCTTCGACTTCGCTCAGCCGCTCCTCAGCATGGACGAGGAAAGCTGCGCGCGCGCCTAAGCCGCCTCCGCCCGCGTCTCCACCTCCGCCGCGCGCAGCGTCAGCACCGCGACCGCGCCCATCCCCGCGCCCTCGCTCTCCAGCCGCAACGCGCCCTCCATCGCGGTCATCGAGTTCGCGCACCAGTGGAGCCCCAACCCGCCGGACTTGTGCGCCCGCGTCGAGAATCCGCGCTGGAACAGCGTCGCGCCGACCTCGCCCGAAAAACCCTCGCCATCGTCGCGGATCCGCACCGCGACCACGTCGCCCGCCTGCTCGACGGTCACCGCGATCGATCCGCTCCCCGTGCCGCGCGCCGCGATCGATTCGGTGGCGTTGGCGAACAGGTTGCCGATCACCTGGCTCAGGATCACGCGGTTCGCCAGCACGGGCGCGGGATGCGCGGGGAAGCTGAACGCGATCGACGTCTCGCCTGCGAACCGCGCGATCGTCGCATTCTGCGCGACGATGTCGGTCACGTCGCAGCGTGCCAGCGCGGGCCGCTCGTGCGCGTTCGCCTGTTGCTGGCCGATGATCTCCAGCACGTGCGCCATCGCCTCGCGTCCGATCTGGAGCTGGCTGCGATGCACGTCGCGCGACTCGGCATCCGCCGCCAGCGCCGCCGCGACGAACGCCGCCAGCTTCTGCCGCCGCGCCACGGGAATATCCTCGCGCGCCAGCTCGCCGATCGCGCGGTCCAGCATCGCGCCGTCGACCGGCGGGCGCTGCGCCACGCCCTGGCTCAGGATCGTGCTGATCGGGTTCAGCGCGTTGCGCACATTGTGCATCACCGCGACCGCGCTTTCGGAGCGGCCGAGCGCGAACGACTGCACCTCGATCTGCTCGCGCAGGTCCTTCAACTGGCGCAGCATAGAATTGAAGCTGCGCCCCAACGACCCGATCTCGTCCTGCCGGCCGTCCTCCGCCAGCACGCCGAGCGAGCCCGACGCGCGCACCACCTGCATGTGCGTCTCCACGCGGTGGAGCGGGGCCAGCACCAGCCGCGCGATCTGCCGCCGCAGCACCGCCAGCACGATCAGCAGCAGCAGCGTCGATCCCGCCACCGCCAGCAGCAGCATCCGCCGCCCCAGCACCGACACGTCGCGCGGCACCGTGAACCGCGCGGTCGCGACCGGGCGATTGTCGACGCCCGCGATCGGCACCGCGATCGCCATCCGCGTCGCGCTGCGCTGCACCTTGCCCGCCAGCGTCGTGTCGGTATCGACGCGCGCATGGATGCTCAGCAGCGCGGAGAGCTGGTCCGACGTGATCTGCCGCGCCATCATCACATAGCCGCGCGGGGCGCCCGTCCCGTCGCTGCGCCGCACCCGCGCCACCCCGATCGCCGCCACCTCGCCGCCCAGTCGCGCATAGTAGCTCGCCGACGTGCCGGTCCCGATCGCGCTTCCCAGGTCGGTCCGCGCGATCTCTCGCAGCAGCAGCTCGCGCATCGCGGGCCGGTCGCGCTCCTGCGCGTCGATCCACCGCGCGATCACCACGCGCCGGTCGTCGCCGACATAGGCCATGCCGTTCACGTCGAGATTGGCCATCGCCAGCGTCGAGAAGCTCTCCTCCTCGAACGCGCGCGTCGGGGTTTCCATATAGTCGTAGCTGTTGTTCCAGTCGCCATAGTCGCGCACCGCGTTGCCGACCTTGGACGCGTACTCGCCCAGCGCCGCCCGCGTCCGCTCCACCTGCGCGTCGACCGACTTGTCCTCCAGCGTGTTGAAGCTCGGCGTGATGATCGCCGCCAGCAACAGCGTGATCGCCAGCGCGCCGGCGACCCCCACCCCGGTCAGGATCAGCAGCAGCTTCCCGCCCAGCGACTTCGGGTTGCGCCATGCCTCCATGCGCAGGGATACGCCGCGCCGGACGCGCCGTCGCATCATCCGTGCGTCCCGTCGCCCGCCACGGGGTCGATCCCCTCGTCCTCATCGGCGAGGAACCGCCGGTGCGCCATCTCTCGCGCGCGCTCCGCGGTGGTGGGCCGCGAGAAGAAATAGCCTTGGAGGTGGCTCGCCCCCGCCAGCCGCAGCGCCTGCACCTGCGCCTCGGTCTCGACGCCCTCCGCGATGATCCCCAGTCCCAGCGAGCGGCCGAGATGGATGATCGAATGGACGATCGCCGCGCTCTCGCGCTCGCGTCCCATCCCGTCGATGAAGCTCTTGTCGATCTTCAGCGAATCCAGCGCGAACTTGCGGATGTTGTAGAGCGACGAATAGCCCGTCCCGAAATCGTCGAGCGCGATGCGGAACCCCATCTGGCGCAGCTTGTAGAGCGTCTCGGCGGCGCGCTCGGCATCGTCGAAGATCGCGGTCTCGGTGATCTCGATCTGCAACCGGTGCGGTTCGATGCCCGCGCGCTGGACGCTCTGCATGATATGCCCGACGAAATTGTGCCGCCGGAACTGTCGCGGGCTGAAGTTCACCGACACATATTGACCCGGCCATGCGCCCAGCACCGCCAGCGACTGTTCGAGCACCCAGTCGCCCAGCTCGTGGATCAGGTTGGACTCCTCCGCGATCGGGATGAACGTCGCCGGGCTGATCGGGCCATATTCCTCGGTGTTCCAGCGTAGCAGCGCCTCGAAGCCGACCACCTCGATATGGCTGCCCGACACGATCGGCTGGTATGCGATGCTCAGCTCGCCGTTCGCGATCGCGCGGCTCAGCCCGTCCTCGATCCGGCGGCGGACGCGGATGCCCTCGTCCATGCTCTCGTCGAACAGCCGCGCGGTGCCGCGCCCCGATCGCTTGGCGTCGTTCAGCGCCAGGTCGGACCGGCGCATCAGGTCGATCGGATCGCGCGGTCCTTCGTCGCCCGCGGTGACCACGCCGATCGAGGCGGATCCCTGCACCGAATGGCCGAACACGCTCATCGTCACGCTCACCGCGTTCACCACGCGGTCGCACGCCATCACCGCCGCGGTGTCGCCCGGCGTGTCGAACATCAGCCCGAACTCGTCGCCGCCCAGCCGCGCGACCATCCCGCCCTCAGGCACCGCGCCGTTCAGGATCGCACAGGTCGCGCGGATCAGCTCGTCGCCCGCCAGATGGCCCAGCGTGTCGTTCACCAGCTTGAACCGGTCGAGATCGACCATCGCGACCGCGAACATTCCCGGCGCCTTCGCCCGCTCCGCCAGCGCACGCAGGAACGCGAGCCGGTTGGGCGCCTCGGTCAGCGAATCATGGTTCGCGATGTGGATCGCGCGGCTTTCGTTGGCGGCCAGCTCCAGCCCCTGCTCCTCCAGCTGGAGCACCTGCATCCGCAGCTGCGCGCGCGCCTGCGCCAGTTCGCGGTCGTTCGCCCAGCGTTGCGTCAGCGCGGTCGCGGCCTGGACGATCTCGGCGACCTCGAACGGCTTGGCGATATAGAAGATCTTGTCGGCCGGCCCCGCCACCTTCGTGATCTCGATCGGCGAGAAGTCCGAATAGCCCGTGACGATCACGATGTTGATGTCGGCGTCGAGCGCGCGGATCCGCCGCGCGGTCTCCTTGCCGTCGATCCCCGGCGGCATCCGTACGTCGATGAACGCCACCGCATAGGGCAACCCCGCCGCCAGCGCAGCCTCGACCGCGGCGACCGCGTCGAGCCCTTGCGCGCAATGCATCCGCTCGAACACCGGCGCGGCGTCATCCGAGGAGTCCGCCTCGTCGTCGCCGAACAGTTCGGCCGCCATCGCCGACAGCGCAGCCTCACCCTTGCCGCCGCCGATTGGCTCGAAGCTCAGGCGATACGACTCGTGCATCGCGGGTTCGTCGTCGACTATCAGGATGCGCATGGAGCCGTCGCCTGTGGTTCGCGCGGTACGTTGCGCGCGATGTGGTTATCAAAGGATGTAGCGCGGGTCAGAACGTGATCCCCGCCGACGCCACGACACTCGCCGCGCCCAGCCGGCCGTACCGGTCGTGCGTGCGCTTGCTGGTGTCGACATAGGCCAGCCCGGCGTTGAACGGCCCGGTCGTCCAGCCCAGCTCGACCTGCCAGTCGATCTTCTTCTCGTAGAACCCGTCCTCGTAGCCCCCCTTGGCGGAAAGCGAGAAGGGCGTGCCCGGCACGCCGGTGTTCAGCCCGGCGCCGACATACAGGTTGTCGCTCCCCACGCCGAACTGGTCGGGGGAATAGGCAGCGAAGGCGCGGGCCTCGGCGGGGCCGATCGCATAGCCGATCTCGCCCTGCACCTCGGCATAGCTGAAACCGCTGGCGCCAGGATATTGATAGGCATAGGCGGTCGCGGTGTAGCGCCACCCGCCGCTGCGGTGCGTATAGCCCGCATAGAGATCGACCTCGCTGTCCTTCAGCCGGGTATTGCCCCCCAGCGTCGATCCCCAGATGCCGACGCGGATGCCGTGCGTCTCGTATTCGACCGCGGCCTGGATCACCGGGTCGCGATCCGACAGGCTGATCCCGCGGAAGCGATAATCGCTGGCGACGTTCGCGGAGACGCTCAGTCCGCTATCCTGCGCGCAGGCAGGCGTGGCAAACGCCACCGCCGTCCCGAACGCCATCCAGCCAGTGATCCAGCGTCCCACGTCGTCTTTCCCCCGAGGTCGGAGGCACGCCTACGCCGGGCAGGGTTAACCGGCCGTAAAGGACGTTTCCAGCCGCTCGCCCAGCGCCTGCGCGCCCAGCACCACTGCGCCCAGCGGCCCCGCCCGGTTGCCCAGCGCGGCGGGCACCACATAGGTATCGACCTCCTCGACCGCGGGGATCGGCACATAGCCGTTCAACGACGCCTTCAGCACGCCGCGCACCCGCGGGAACAGATGCGGGTTCCCCACCATCACGCCTCCACCCATTACGATCCGCCGCGGCACCCCTGTCAGCACCAGCGTGCCGAGCAGCTGCCCGATCGCGTGCGCGATGGGTTCCCACGCCGCGTGATCGGCGGGCAGGTCCTGCCCCTTGATGCCCGTCCGCGCCGCGATCGCGGGCCCCGCCGCCAGCCCCTCGATGCACGCCCCGTGAAACGGGCACGCGCCGACGAAGTCGTCGCCGGGCAGGCGCACCGGGCGCACATGCCCCAGCTCCGCATGCGTCAGCCCGTCGACCGGCACGCCGTGCGCGATCATCCCCACGCCCACGCCGGTGCCCACGGTGATGTACGCCAGGTCCTGCAGCCCGCGCCCGGCGCCCCAGCGCGCCTCCGCCAGCGCCGCGCCGACCACGTCGGTATGGAACCCCGTCGGCACGTTGTAGCGCTTGCCGATCCGGCCCGCGATATCGACGCCCGCCCAGTGCGGCTTGGGCGTCGCGGTGATATGGCCATAGTCGCCCGAGGCGCGATCGATCGAGACCGGCCCGAAGCTGGCGATCCCGATCGCGGCGAACCCCTGCCATCTGTCGAGCGTCGCCTCCAGCGCGGTCAGTGTCTCCTCGGGGCGCGTCGTCGGGATCGACACCTCGTCGTGGATCGCATCGGGACCGCTCGCCAGGATCGCGATGCACTTGGTGCCGCCCAGTTCGATGCCCGCGATCAGCGGCGGCTGCTGCATGTCGCTCATGCCGCGCCGTCCAGCGTGGCGGCATCGATCCGGTGGAGCATGTCGACGAATCCTTCGAGTTCGGCTGGGGTGAAACGCGCGAAGATCCGCGCCTCGAGTTCTAGGGCCTTGGGCGCCACGTCGGCGTGGAGAGCGCGCCCCGCATCGCTCAGCGTCAGCAGGTGCGAGCGCCGGTCGCCCGGATTGGGCGCACGCTCGAGCAGCCCGCGTCCCACCAGCGCGATCGCCGCGCGGCTGACCGTCACCTTGTCCATTCGCGTCCGCTCGCCGATCGCCTGCTGCGTGATCCCGCGCGCATGCTCCGCGATCACCGCGATCAGCCGCCATTCGGGGATCGAGAGCCCGAACAGCGCCTCATACGCCACCGCGATCCGGTCGCTCACCAGGTTGGAGGTGATCGACAGGCGGAACGGCAGGAACTTGTCGAGGACGAGTGCAGGCATGGAGCCACCCGCCTAGCACCGGGATCGCGGTGTTTGCAAAGCGCGCTTTTGTCCGACCCCGCCTTACTCTTTCGTCATCCCGGCAGAGGCCGGGATCCACCGTGCCGCACAACGAAGAGTTTCCGGTTTCCCGGCAAGGTGGGTGCCGGACCAGGTCCGGCATGACGGAGGGCTGGAAGGCGCCGTCTTCGACGAACATCGTCCGCCCATACCACCGAACGCTTGGCCTCGCCCCCCGATCGGCGTAATCGCGTCCGTCATGCTCCAGGCCAGCCCGGCGTTCCGCGCCACCACCCGCCCCGCCGCCCTCGCCCGCTGGCTGTTCGCGGTCGCCGCACTGATCGTCGCGATGGTGATCGTCGGCGGGATCACGCGGCTGACCGAATCGGGGCTGTCGATCACCCAGTGGAAACCGGTCAGCGGCATCGTCCCCCCGCTCAACGACGCGCAGTGGCAGGCCGAGTTCGCCAACTACAGACGCATCCCCGAATATGCCGCCTTCAACGCGGGCATGACGCTCGCCGGGTTCAAGGCGATCTTCTTCTGGGAATATGCGCACCGCCTCCTCGGCCGCGTCATCGGCCTCGCCTTCGCGCTGCCCCTGCTGTGGTTCTGGCTCCGCAAGGCGATCCCGCATGGTTACGGGCTCCGCCTTGTCGCGCTGCTCGCGCTCGGCGGGTTCCAGGGCGCGATCGGCTGGTGGATGGTCGCCTCCGGGCTGTCGGTGCGTACCGACGTCAGTCATATCCGCCTCGCGGTCCATCTCCTTACCGCGCTCGTCATCCTCTCGGGGATCGTCTGGACCGCGCTCGATCTCAAGGCGGTCGCCCGGAACCCGATGGCCCGGCCAGCCAAGCTCCGCCCGCTGGGCGCCACGGCACTCGCGCTGCTGTTCGTCCAGCTCGCGTTCGGCGCGTTCACCGCGGGGCTCGACGCAGGCTACGCCTTTGCCAGCTGGCCGCTGATGGGCGATGCGTGGTTCCCCGCAAGCACTCCGATGGTCGATCCCGGCTGGCGCAACGCGATCGACAACCCGGTCGTCGTCCAGTTCATCCACCGCTGGTTCGCGTTCGTAGCCGCCGCCGGGCTGATCCTGCTCGGCGTCAGGGCGATGCGCACCGGCGCCCGCCGCGCGGGGCTGGCGGTCCACCTGCTCGTCACGCTCCAGATCGCCCTCGGCATCGCGACTCTCCTGTCCGGGGTCGAAATCGTCGTCGCGGTCGCGCATCAGGCGAATGCCGCGCTGCTGCTGATCGCCGCGGTCGGCAGCGCGCACGCGCTCGGCCGCCGCGCGTGATCGCGGCGATCGCGGTCGCCGCCGCGGCGGCTACGTTCGCGCCCCCGCTCGATCGCCCCCTCGTCTATCGCCAGACCGACGAGCGCACGATCGGCGACGTCACCCGCCGCTTCACCGTCACCCGCACGATCGTTTTCCACCGCGACGGCGACGGCTATGTCGCGGATCTCGCGACCGGCCCCGTCGCGGCGACGTCACCCGACCGCGTCGGCGCGATGCTCACCGCTGCGACCGCCGCGTTCGCCGGGCAGGTGCTGCGGATCCGGCTCGATCGCCGCGGCGCCCCGACCGCGATCGACGACCTCACCGCCGCCTGGGCGCGCTACGTCGCTGCCGCCGCACGCCTTTCACCCGTGATCGCCACGCGGATCGCGACCGCGCCGGCCGCGCGCCAGATCGCGCTCCTCGCCTCCCCCGTCACGCAACTCATCGCGCCCGCGGTCGATGCAGGCACCCGCGCGGTCACGCTCCCCGCCGGTTCGGCGCAGTCGCTCGCGGGGCAGGAAACCGTCTCGATCTTCGGCGCCCGCGCCCGCGTCACCGTCGATGCGGAGGGGGACACCGCCCGGATCGAACGCACTCGCGAGCAGGACCTCGTCACCGGCCTGCTGATCTCCGCGCGCGAACGTCGCATCCAGCGCGCCGACCGCGCCGCGCCGATCCAGAGCGTCGCGCTTTCCACCGTGGTGCGCGTAACCCGGTAACCCGTTACCCGTCAGCAAAGCCGCGCTTTGCTTGACTTGCGCGCAGGCTTGCGACATTGGCCCATCCAACGGCGCCGCCCCCAATCGGGCGGCGCAGCGCGTTTACGCAACCAGCATAAGGTCTGCACAGCCATGAAGGCTCTGATGAAGACCACCAAGTCGGCCAAGCCGCACGAGGTGGAGAAGAAGTGGCATATCGTCGACGCGGAGAACCTCGTCGTCGGTCGCGCCGCGGTGGTGATCGCCAACGTCCTGCGCGGCAAGCACAAGACGTCGTTCACCCCGCACGTCGATTGCGGTGACAACGTCATCGTCATCAACGCGGACAAGATTCGCTTCACGTCGAACAAGGCGTCGAAGAAGATCTATTACAAGCACACCGGCTATGCCGGCGGCATCAAGGGCGTCACCGCCGCCAAGGTCCTCGAGGGTCGCTTTCCGGAGCGCGTGCTCGAGAAGGCCGTCGAGCGGATGATCCCGCGTGGCCCGCTGGGCCGCGAGCAGATGCGCAACCTGCGCATCTTCGCCGGCACCGAGCATCCGCACGAAGCCCAGAACCCCGAAGTCCTCGACATCGCCGGCATGAGCCGCAAGAACAAGGTGGGCGCGTAAGACATGACCGACAACCGCCAGTCGCTTTCCGACCTCGCGAACCTGACGTCGCAGGCCGCCCAGGATCCCGCGCCGCAGACCGATGGGGCCGAGGGTGAGGCTCCCGCCGCCCCGCAGCCGCCCGTTTCGACGATGCCGCTGCGCGAGCAGATCCTCGACAAGCAGGGCCGCGCCTATGCCACCGGCAAGCGCAAGGACGCGGTCGCCCGCGTCTGGCTGAAGCCGGGTTCGGGCAAGATCACGATCAACGGTCGCGATCAGGAAGTCTATTTCGCGCGTCCGACGCTGCGTCTCGTCATCAACCAGGTGTTCGGGATCACCGAGCGCGAGGGCCAGTACGACGTCGTCTGCACCGTCAAGGGCGGTGGCCTCTCGGGCCAGGCCGGCGCGGTCAAGCACGGCATCAGCCAGGCGATCACGCGGTTCGAGCCGGTGCTGCGCGCGCCCGTCAAGGCCGCCGGCTTCCTGACCCGCGACAGCCGCACCGTCGAGCGCAAGAAGTACGGCCGCGCCAAGGCACGCCGCAGCTTCCAGTTCTCGAAGCGCTGATGTACCGGCAGCTCTGGATTGCGTGACAGTCCGGAGCCCGGCCAGGGATACGAGAGGGGCGGTCCGGCAACGGTCCGCCCTTTTTCGTGGGCGACATTCAGCGCGTGTTCGCCCGGGTGGCCAGGTCGCGCTGTATCTTCGCCACCATCGCGCCGAGCGCGGCATCGCGCTCCTCCGTGCTCAGCACACCGTCGTGATCGGTGTCCTGCGCATCGAACGCCGCATCGGCGCCTGCAACCGCCTCCGCCAGCGAAATCCGCCCGTCATGGTCGAGATCCGCCGCGGCGAACGCAGCGCGCGATGCGTCCGTGTCCGCCGCCTTCGGATCGATCGTCCGCCCGCGGGGCGTGACCCAGGCCATCGCCGCGCGCATCACCTCGTCGTACGTGACGAAGCCGTCGTGATCCGCGTCGAGCCGGTGATGTAGCGCGATGGCGTGCGCTTCCGCCTGGGCGCGGGTTTCGGGAGGCAATGTTGCCGGCGGCGTGGCGGCCTGCGCCAGAAGAAGCATGAGCATCGGTCGATGCTGCCCATCGCCGCATGACGCGATCGTGACGTCCGCATGACGGGGTGTGCGCTCCCCCTTGCGGTCGCGAAGGCGGGGCGGCACTGCGGCGCGACGCAATCGAGGGGCCGGACGATGCTGGGGTTGGGAAAGAAGCGCAAGGAAACGCAGCGGCTGATCGCGACGATCCAGAGCGACGCCAGGCGCATCCGCGAACATCTGGCGGCGCAGTCGCAATTCGCCAGCCGGCATCTCGCCGTCCCGCCCGCGATCCAGTGGAGCGCGGTCTACTCGCGCGCCTATATCCTCGGTGCGCTCGAATCGCTGCTCGAGGATCGCGTCCTCCACGGTCGCCCGATCGAGGAGCAGCGCGACGACATCCTCGCCGGGCTCGTCGACAGCGGCTTCGTCAGCGTCACCACCAACGCCTTCGCGATCGCGACGCACGAAGCGCAGGATGCGCTGGCCGACCTGCGCCGCCACACCGCGTCCGCCCCGGTCCGCCACGCGATGTCGGACGGCCGCGCGGACGGCCTCCGGATGCGGGGCGGCGTGCCCGCGCTGTTGTGGCTCGCGCACTTCGTCGAGACGGCGCACCACCCCGCACACAAGTAACCGGTTACATCCTCGCTTGCGACGCGTGTTCCGGGGGGGTAGCCCACGGGCAAACACAATATGCGAGGATCCGAAATGCACGCCACCGTCGATCGCCGCCAGCTCCTCAAAGGCGGCGCGACCCTAGCCGGCCTGTCGCTCGCCGGCCCTGCCTTCGCGCAATCCGCCGCCCCCGCCTCCGCGCGGATCGAGGCGCTGATCGCGCAGATGACGCCCGCAGAGAAAGCCGGCCAGCTCTCCTGCTTCTCGGACCAGATCCGCCCGATCGGCCTGCCCTTCAACCCCGGCCTCCCCGCGCGCAACGACGCCACCGCGCAGATCGAGCGGATCAGGACCGGCACGATCGGCATGCTCTTCAACGGCGTCGGCTATGCGGGCGCCAAGGCCGCGCAGGACGCCGCGATGCAGACGCGGCTGAAGATCCCGCTCATCTTCGCGGGCGACGTCATCCACGGCCTACGCACCGCCTACCCGCTGCCGATCGCGGAGGCGTGCAGCTTCGATCCCGATCTGTGCGAGCGCACCGCGCGCGCCGCCGCGCTCGAATCGACTGCGCTGGGTATCCACTGGACCTTCGCACCGATGGTCGACGTCGCGCGCGACCAGCGCTGGGGCCGCGTCGCCGAAGGCTCGGGCGAGGATCCGTATCTCGGCATCGCGCTGGGCGTCGCGCGCGTCCGCGGCTTCCAGGGCACGAACCTCAAGGATCCCACCCGCGTCGCCGCCTGCGCCAAGCATTTCGCCGCCTATGGCGCGGTGATGGGCGGGATGGACTATAACACGACGGAGATCGCGCCCGGCACGCTCCACGAGGTCCACCTCGCCCCCTTCAAGGCCTGCGTCGATGCCGGGGTCGCGACATTGATGAGCGCGTTCAACGACATCAACGGCGTTCCTGCCAGCGGCTCGAAATGGCTGATGACCGATCTGCTCCACACCGAATGGGGCTTCAAGGGAATGGTGGTGGGTGACTACACCGCCGACGAGGAACTCGTCGCACACGGCTACGCCGCCGATGGCCGCGACGCCGCGAAGAAGGCGTTCCTCGCGGGCATGGACATGGCCATGGCCAGCGACCTGTTCAACAAACACCTGCCCGACCTCGTCGCGAAGGGCGAAGTGCCGATGGCGCGCCTCGACGAGGCCGTCCGCCGCGTGCTCCAGCTCAAGGAGGCGGTCGGCCTTTTCGACAATCCCTATCGCTCGGTCAGCCAGAAAGCCGAACGTACCAGCGTCTCCACCCCTGCGATGAAGGCGCTGAGCCGCGAGGCGGGCGCACGCTCGATCGTCCTCCTCAAGAACGAGGGCGACCTCCTGCCGCTCGCGAAATCGGCGAAGATCGCGCTGATCGGCCCGTTCGGCGAGGACCGCGACAATGTCGTCGGCACCTGGGCCTTCATGTCGGACAAGGACCTCAACGTCTCGATCGCGCAAGGGTTGGCCGCGCGCAAGGCGACCTTCACCACCGTCAAGGGTTCCGACGTCGAGGCCGCGATCCCCGGCGGGATCGAGGCCGCGGTCGCCGCCGCCAACGCCGCCGATATCGTCCTGCTCGCGATCGGCGAGACGCAGATCATGTCGGGCGAGGCGCAGTCGCGTACCGACATCGTCGTGCCCGCAGCCCAGATGGACCTCGCCGAGGCCATCGCGAAGACCGGCAAGCCCGTCGTCGTCCTGCTCCGCCACGGCCGCGCGCTAGCCCTCCACGGTGCGGTGAAGGCCGCGCCCGCGATCCTCGCGACGTGGTTCCTCGGCTCGGAGGCGGGCAACGCGATCGCCGACGTCCTGTTCGGCGACGTCGCCCCTTCCGCCAAGCTCTCCGCCAGCTTTCCCAACGAAAGCGGGCAGGAACCCTATTTCTACAACCACCGCTCGTCGGGCCGCCCCGCCCCCGACACGGGATCGCAGGAATACAAGTCGCGTTACCGCGAGACGAAGAACGAGGCCGCCTTCCCCTTCGGCCACGGCCTGTCCTACACGACGTTCGCGCTGTCCGACCTCAAGGTCCCCGCGCAGGCGAGCGGCCCGATCACCGTCTCGGCGACCGTCACCAACACCGGCAAGCGCCGCGGCGACGAGGTCGTCCAGCTCTACATCCACGACCGCGTCGCCAGCCTCACCCGTCCGGTCCGCGAACTGAAGGGCTTCCGGCGCGTCTCGCTCGCGCCGGGTCAGGCGAAGACCGTCACCTTCACCATAACCCGTGACGACCTGCGCTTCTGGATGGACGGCAAATGGGTCACCGAACCCGGCCTGTTCGACGTCTGGGTCAGCCAGTCCTCGGTCGGTGGCCTGAAAGGCGAGTTCACGCTGGTCTAGTTGGCACCACTGTACCCCGGCGAAAGCCGGGGCCCAGCCCCATCAAAACACTCGCGCGGCAGCGCGATCGGCGCGCCGCGCCGAGCCTGGACCCCGGCCTTCGCCGGGGTACAACCGCAATCTAAACCCGCACCACCCGATCCCCCAGCCGCTCCGCCTCCTCGGGATCGTGCGTCACCAGCAGCATCGGCACCCGCGCCACGTCGCGCACCCGCTCGATCGCGCGCATCGCCTCTTCCCGCCGCGCGCGATCGAGCGACGCCAGTGGCTCGTCGAGCAGCAGGAACGCCGGCGCGCGCAGCAACGCCCGCCCGATCGCCACCCGCCGCGCCTCGCCGCCCGACAGCGCCCGCGGCCAGCGCGCCATCAGGTGCGCGATATCGAGCACGCCCGCGATCTCCTCCAGCCGCCCCGCGTCCGGTGCGCCATACAGCAGATTCGCGCGCACGCTCAGATGCGGGAACAGCCGCGCCTCCTGGAACACGAACCCGCACCCGCGCCGCTCGGGTGCCACGTCCACCCGCGCCTCCGCATCGAACAGCGTCCGCCCGCCGACCCGCACGGCCCCGCGATCGGGCCGCAGCAACCCCGCGACCATCAGCAGCACGCTCGTCTTGCCGACCCCTGACGGCCCGAAAAGCACCGTCACGCCATCCCCGCCCGCGAACGCCGCCGCGACGATCGCGTCCCCGCGCCGGACGGTCACGTCGATATCGAAGGCGGGCACCTCAAAGGACATGCACGCCCCGCCCGCTGCGCCGCGCCAGCATCTCCGATGCGACCAGCGCGACGAGGCTCAGCGCCACCGACACCGCCGCCAGCTTCCACACCAGCGCCTCGCCTCCCGGCCGCTGGAGCGCGGAATAGATCGCCAGCGGCAGCGTCTCGGTCTCGCCCGGCACGTTCGACACGAAGGTGATCGTCGCCCCGAACTCACCGATCGACCGCGCGAACCCCAGCACGACGCCCGCCAGCACCCCCGGCGCGGCGAGCGGCAGCGTGATCGTGCGGAAGGTGCGCCACCGCCCGGCCCCCAGCGTCCGCGCCGCCTGTTCCAGCCGCCGGTCGACCCCCTCGATCGACAGTCGCATCGCGCGCACCATCAGCGGCAGCGCCATGACGCCGGCCGCGATCGCCGCACCGGTCCAGCGGAACAGCACGCTCACCCCCAGCCATCGCTCCAGCGGCGCGCCCAGCGGCCCCGTCGGCGCGAAGGCGAGCAGCAGCACCCATCCCGTCACCACCGGCGGCACCACCAGCGGCAGGTGGACGATCGCATCGACGATCACCTTTCCCGGAAACCGCGCACGGGCGAGGCAGTAGGCCAGCGCGAACGCCACCGGCAGCGTCGCCGCGGTCGACACCCCGCCGACGAGCAGCGACAGCTTCACCACCCCCAGGATCGCCGCCCAGCTTCCCGCCTCGTCCATTACGGCGCGCTGAACCCATAGCGCGCGAAGATCACCCGCCCCGCGCGCGACAGCAGGAAGCGCCGGAACCCCTCACCCTCTGCGTTGCGCGACGCCGCCAGTCGCGCGATCGGGTAGACGATCGGGGGGTGGCTCGCTGCCGGAAACACGCCCACGACACGCACCTTGCCGGATGCCTTCGCATCGGTCGCATAGACGATCCCGTATGGCGCGACCCCGCGCTCGACCAGCGCCAGCGCCGCGCGCACATTCTCCGCGCGCACCACCTTCGGCGCGACCGCCGGCCATGCCCCCAGCCGCGTCAACGCCGCCTGTCCGTATTTTCCCGCCGGCACTGCGGACGGGTCCGCCATCGCCAGCGGCCCACGGGTCAACGCCTTCGCAAGCGCGGCGCCGCGCATCGCGATCGGCCGCGCGCCCATGCCGCCAACGATCACCAGCCGGTTCCCCAGCAAGTCCGCACGCGTGCCCGCAGCCAGCAGCGATTTCGCCGCCAGCGCGTCCATCCAGTCCTCGTCCGCCGACACGAACAGGTCCGCCGGTGCCCCAGCCAGCGCCTGACGCGCCAGCGCCGACGACGCGGCATAGGACACCACCGGCCGTGCGTGCCCCCGCCGCGCCCAGGCGGTCGCAGCCTCGTCGAGCGATCCCTGCAAGCTCGCCGCCGCCAGCACGACCGGTGCCCGCAGCTGCGCAGAGGCAGCCCCGCCCCACATCAATGTCGCCAACAGTCCCATGATCGTACGCACTGATCGCGTCATGCGGCAGCTCCCCACGAATGTTCGGCGTGATCCGCCGGATATTGGCGCGTATTACTCATGCAACACACTTGGAGCTGCAAAGGACCGCAGTCAAACTGTTGATATGACAGGTTTTTCCAAAACTGGCATGCCAGATGCAAAGCTCCGGACGTGCGCCGGCCTGGCGCCGATACCAAGGGAGACCCCACCATGATCGCCACCATCCTCACCCCCCTCGCCGCCATGCTCCTCGCGCCCAACGCCCCCGCCCCCGCCCCCGCTCCGGTGCCTTCGACGACCGACGCGGGCTCCGCGCTCGGCGCGACCGCGACGCTGCGCTCCGGCGGGCTCGGCCCGAACCGCGTCTGCATGGGTCCCGTCGTCGGGCTCGACCGCGACTGGGCGAAGAACCGCCAGTGCCTGACGCAGGCGCAGTGGAAGATGCGCCGAGTCGTCTTCGCGCAGGACCGGTAACGCGCCCGCGGATCCGCGCCAAGGAACAGAGACCGGGGGCTGGCGCTGCGTCAGCCCTCGTCGCCCATCCGAAGCGCCGCGATGAACGCCTCCTGCGGGATGCTGACCGAGCCATACTCGCGCATCTTCGCCTTGCCCTTCTTCTGCTTTTCCAACAGCTTCTTCTTGCGACTTGCGTCGCCGCCATAGCATTTGGCGGTCACGTCCTTGCGCATCGCGCTGATCGTCTCGCGCGCGATCACCTTGCCGCCGATCGCCGCCTGGATCGGGATCTTGAACAGGTGCCGCGGGATCAGTTCCTTCAGCCGTTCGACCATCCCGCGCCCGCGCACTTCGGCGGTGCCGCGATGGACGATCATGCTCAGCGCGTCGACCGGCTCCTCGTTGACGAGGATGCTCATCTTCACGAGATCGCCGTCGCGATACCCGATCTGCGCATAGTCGAAGCTGGCATAGCCCTTCGACAGCGACTTCAGCCGGTCGTAGAAATCGAACACCACCTCGTTGAGCGGCAGTTCGTACGTCGCCTGCGCGCGACCACCCACATAGGTCAGGTTCTTCTGGATACCGCGCCGGTCCTGGCACAGTTTCAGGACCGAGCCGAGATACTCGTCGGGCACATAGATCGTGGCGTTGATCCAGGGCTCGGAAATGCTTTCGATCTTGTTGGGATCGGGCATGTCGGCGGGATTGTGCAGCTCCAGCTGCCCGGCACCGTGCGACAGCTCGATCTCGTACACCACCGACGGCGCGGTCGTGATGAGGTCGAGGTCGTATTCGCGCGTCAGACGCTCCTGGATGATCTCCAGATGCAGCAGTCCCAGGAACCCGCAGCGGAACCCGAAGCCCAGCGCGGCGGACGTCTCCATCTCGAAACTGAACGACGCATCGTTCAGCCGCAGCCTGGAGATCGATTCGCGCAGCTTCTCGAAGTCCGCGGCGTCGACCGGGAACAGCCCGCAGAACACCACCGGCTGGACTTCCTTGAACCCCTCCAGCGCCTCCGCCGCGGGCCGCTTCGCATCGGTCAGCGTATCGCCGACGCGCGCCTGCGCCACGTCCTTGATCTGCGCGGTGATGAAGCCGATCTCGCCGGTGCCCAGTTCGCTCAGTTGCTCGATCTTCGGCCGGAAGCAGCCGACGCGGTCGACCAGGTGCAGCGTGCCCGCCTGCATGAACTTGATCTGCTGGCCCTTCTTGAGCACCCCGTCGATCACCCGGATCAGGATCACCACGCCCAGATACGGATCGTACCAGCTGTCGACCAGCATCGCCTTGAGCGGCGCGGACGCGTCGCCCCTGGGGTGCGGGATCCTGGTGACGATCGCCTCGAGGATCTCGGGGATGCCGATCCCCGACTTCGCGGACGCGAGCACGGCCTCGGACGCGTCGATCCCGATCACGTCCTCGATTTCCTTGCGCACCTGCTCGGGCTCGGCGGCGGGCAGATCGATCTTGTTGATGACGGGGACGATCTCGTGATCGTGCTCGATCGACTGGTAGACGTTGGCCAGCGTCTGCGCCTCGACGCCCTGCGCCGCATCGACCACCAGCAGCGCCCCCTCGCACGCCGCCAGGCTGCGCGACACCTCATAGGCGAAGTCGACATGCCCCGGCGTGTCCATCAGGTTCAGGACATAGTCGAGTCCGTCCTTGGCCTTATAGGCCAGGCGCACCGTCTGCGCCTTGATCGTGATCCCGCGCTCTTTCTCGATGTCCATGTTGTCGAGCACCTGCTCGGACATCTCGCGGTCGGTCAGCCCGCCGGTCGCCTGGATCAGGCGGTCGGCCAGCGTCGACTTCCCGTGGTCGATATGCGCGATGATGCTGAAATTACGGATTCGGTCGAGCGGCGTGGACATGGCCCGAGCGCCTAGCGCACGCGCCCGTCACCCGCAACGCATCAGGGTATCAGGGTATCAGGCGGCGACGCTGGCGCGCTCCGCGTCGCGGATCGCGTCGAGCGCATTGAGATACCGGCGCGACCCCTGCCCGCCGATCAGCGCATAGCGAACGCCGCGCCGGTCGAGTTCGGCCTTGGATCGTTCGAAGAAGCGCTGCCGCAGCGCCTCGGTCCCGAACATCCGCGTGCCGTCCTCTTCCCAGGGCAGGTCGATATCGAACAGCAGGTACAGGTCGGCGAGATTGTCCCACCGGTCGAACCACGGGTCGCGGTGGCCGTACAGCATGTCGGCCCACACTGCGGTCATCAGCGGATCGGTATCGACGATCACGGGGAAGCTGCCATGCGCCACCGCCGCCCGCGTCTTCGCGTCGTGCCCGTGCGCGATCATGATGAGGTCCGCCATCGTCAGGTCTGTGCCGAACCGCTCGCAATAGGTGCGCCCGAACTCGGGCACCCATACGCCGTCGAAATGCGCGGCCAGCCGCGGCGCCATCGACGACTTTCCGGTACTTTCGGGGCCGTGGAGACAGATGGTGCGGATCATCAGGCGGTCGCCGGGCGAACGCCGTCGTCGCCGGCCCGGCGTTCCGCCAGTCGCCAGTCGATCAGCCCCCAGGTCGCAAGCGCAAGAAAGATCACGTAGAGTATCGCCGTCAGCCAAAGTCCCTTGATCGCGTAAAGGCCGATCGACGAGATGTCGACTGCGATCCATGCAACCCAGTTCTCCAGCTTTCGACGCGTCATCAGGATCTGCGCGACGATGCTGCCCGCGACGTTGATCGCGTCCCACCACGGATAGCTCGTATCGGTGCCGTGGCGCATCACCGCGCCCCAGGCGACCGCGGCCGCCATCGCGCCCAGCGCCCACTCGGTCCGCCCGCGCCACGTCATCCGCTCCACCGCGATCTCGCCCGCCCGCGCCGCGATCCCGGACCAGTGGACCCAGCCATAGACGTTGACGACGACGAAGAAGATCTGGAGCAGCGCGTCGCTGTACAGCTTCGCCTCGGTGAAGATCACGCCGTACAGCACCACCATGATGACACCGACAGGGTAGTTCCACACGCTCCGCCGCACCACCAACGTGACGTTGACGATGCCCAGGAGGAACGCGATGATCTCGATCGACGACATGGCCGGGAACGCTAGCGCCGCTTGCCCTCCCCCGCCAAGCGACTAGCATCGGCTTGGAAAGAAAACGCGCCAGTCCCGTTGATCGGGAGGGACGACAGGAGAGCCAGACATGCGTCACGTCGCGGTGATCGGATCGGGGCCGGCGGGCTATTACACCGCCGAGGGGTGCCAGAAGGCGTTCGGCGACGACGTCCGCGTCGACATCATCGACAGGATGCCGGTGCCCTACGGCCTGATCCGCAGCGGCGTCGCACCCGATCATCAGTCGATCAAGGGCGTCAGCCGCCGCTACGAGGCGACCGCGCTCAGCGACAATGTCCGCTTCGTCGGCAACGTGACGGTGGGGACGGACGTGACGATCCCCGAGCTGATCGACCTTTACGACGCGGTCGTCCTCGCAACCGGCGCCCCCGCCGATCGCGCGCTCGGCGTGCCCGGCGACGACCTGCCCGGCGTGATCGGCTCGGCGGCGTTCGTCGGCTGGTACAACGGCCATCCGGATTTCGCGCGCCTTGCGCCGCCGCTCGACGGCGCCGATGCGGTCGTCGTCGGCGCAGGCAACGTCGCGCTCGACGTCGCGCGGATCCTCGCCAAGACGGGTGAGGAATTCGCCGGGTCGGACATCGCCGGCCACGCGCTCGGCGCGCTCGCGGCGCACCGGATCAAGCGCGTGACGATCCTCGCGCGTCGTGGGCCGCACCAGATCGCGATGACCCCGAAGGAACTCGGCGAACTCGGCATGCTCACGCGCGCCTCCACCATCGTCGCGCCGTCGGACCTGCCCCCCGTCGCCGACGATGCCGCGCTGGATCCCGGCCAGCGCAAGGCGGTGTCGCACCTCCGCGCGTTCGCTGCCGCCGCGCACGACAGGCCGATCGAAATCGTCTTCGATTTCTTCGCGGTCCCCGTCGCGATTGAGGGTGACGGAGGCGTCCAGCGAGTCGTGGTCGAACGCACGAAGCTCGACCATGCCGGCCGCTCGGTCCTGACCGGCGAAACCTACATCGTCCCCGCCAGCCTCGTCGTCAGCTGCATCGGCTATCGCACCCCGCCGATCGAGGGCGTGCCCTACGACGCCAAGCTCGGCCGCTTTGCCAATGACGAGGGGCGGATCATGCCCGGGCTCTATGCGGTCGGCTGGGCGCGGCGCGGGCCGACGGGCACGATCGGCACCAACCGTCCCGACGGCTTCCTGATCGCGGACCACATCGCCGCGGACACCGCCGCCGACAGCGGCAAGCCCGGCCGCCCCGCGCTCGATTCGCTGCTGGCATCGCGCGGGACCGACGTCGTCACCTTCCGCGACTGGCAGACGATCGACCAGGCCGAGGTCGCCGCAGCGCGCGACGGCGCCCCGCGCGAGAAATTCACCGCGATCGACGCGATGCTGGGCGCGCGAAAATAACGCGCGAATGGACGCTTGCCCGCCCGGTTTTCGCTGATATAAGCCGCCGCCTGCCAGCCGGTCCCTAACGGGATCGCATGCACCTTGGGTCGGGGAATAGCTCAGCCTGGTAGAGCACTGCCTTCGGGAGGCAGGGGCCGGAGGTTCGAATCCTCTTTCCCCGACCAAAGCGCGCCGCGCGAGATGTGGCAAAGCCACAGCAAGCAACCGCGGCGCGCCGGCCGGCGGTGTGGAAAGCACAGACCGACTTAGCATGTCCTGAGCGCCTGCCTTGGCAGATAGTCGAAGGGCGGCTTCGCCGCGGCGCTTCCCCAACTCCCGCTCTATAATGTGTTGAAAACCGGACGATAGCATCACGCCCGCCCCTCGTCACGCCGCGCTTGTCCCGGCATCACGGACGAGAAATCTCATTCTTCGTCAGCGACCGGACAAAAACAAATGGTGCGGGCGGTGGGAATCGAACCCACACTCCTTGCGGAACCGGATTTTGAGTCCGGCGCGTCTACCAATTCCACCACGCCCGCGCAGCGGATGCCGCTAGACCAGCACGGGCAGGCGCGTCAATCGCTCCCCTTGACCTAAGGAATGTCCTCGGAGATTCATGCCGAACAGAAGCTCCGCTTCGTCCGCCAGGACGCGGTCGACGAGGATGCCTGAGAGGCAACATGGATTCGATAACGATCCGCAAGGCGATACAGGACGACGCCGTCAGGCTGGGGAACCTGCATGTAGCATCATGGCGCGAAACCTATGATGGCATCGTGCCCGATCAGATGCTGGCGGGCTTGTCCCCGCAAGCACGCGCCACGATGTGGAGCGATATCCTCGGCAATCCCCAATCGCACGGCTGTGTCGGGGTGTTCGCCGCGGAGGCCGGCGATCGGATGATCGGCTTCGGATCCTGCGGGCGACAGCGCGACGATGCGCTTGTCCTCTCAGGCTACACCGGCGAAATCGGTGCGCTCTACGTCCTCCGTTCGCATTAGGCTGCTGGTGCAGGTCGGTCGATCATGGCTGCGATGTCGCAAGCGCTCGCATCGGCAGGCCATATCGCCGCCGCTCTATGGGTGTTGCGTGAGAATGTGTCGGCGCGCGGGTTCTACGAAAGGCTGGGCGGCTCGATCGTCGACGAACGTGCCGACATACAACCCGATGCCACCCTGATCGAGGTCGCGTATGGCTGGCGGGACATATCAGGCATGATCGCTCCACGGTAACGTATTCGCCCCCTCAACTCACCGCCGCCCGCCGCCGATAGCTCAGCGCTTCGGCGACCTGCACCCGCCCGACCGTCTCCGCCCCCGCTAGGTCCGCGATCGTCCGCGCCACGCGCAGGATCCGCGTATAGCCGCGCGCCGACAGCCGCATCGCCTCCGCCGCCTGCGCAAGCAGTGCGCGGCCCGCCTCGTCGGGCGTCGCCACCCGGTCCAGCAGCGCGCCGTCCGCCTCCGCATTGGTCCGCGCCGTCTCGCCCGCGTACCGCGCCGCCTGCACCGCGCGTGCCGCCGCCACCCGCGCCGCGACCTCGCGCGATCCTTCGGCAGGCGGCGGCAGCACGAGGTCCGCCGCGCTCACCGCCGCCACCTCGACATGCAGGTCGATCCGGTCGAGCAGCGGGCCGGAGACCTTCGCCTGATAGTCCGCCGCGCACCGCGGCGCGCGCGCGCAGGCGAGCGACGCGTCGCCCAGATGCCCGCACCGGCACGGGTTCATCGCCGCGACCAGCTGAACCCGCGCCGGAAACGTCACATGCGCATTGGCCCGCGCGACGCTCACCGTCCCCGTCTCCAGCGGCTGCCGCAGCGAATCGAGCACCGCGCGCTGGAACTCGGGCAGCTCGTCGAGGAAAAGCACCCCCAGATGCGCGAGGCTCACCTCCCCCGGCTTCACCTTCAGCCCGCCCCCCGTCAGCGCCGCCATCGACGCCGAATGATGCGGCGCCCTGAACGGACGCGTCCGCGTCAGCCGCCCGCCCGTCAGCGTCCCCGCGACCGACTGGACCATCGACACCTCGAGCGCCTCGGACGCGTCGAGCGGCGGCAATATCCCCGGCAGGCACGCCGCCATCAGCGATTTGCCCGATCCCGGCGGCCCTACCATCAGCAGGTTGTGTATAGCTACACCGTGTTAAAATGCTGTGGAGTTGATACCATGATCCGCCTGATACTTCTCTCTTCCTGCACGATACTCGCCACCTCTTCGGCCTTCGCCGCCCATGCCAAGCCCGTCGATCCGTCGCCGCGCGTCTCCGAGGCGACCGCTCGCCGCTTCTTCGACCGTCTGGCCCTCTCGCGCGAATGGATCGAGGCCAGTATCCCCACCCAGCAGGACCGGCCTCTGACACGTGGCTTCCGCTTCGTCGCAGGATGCCGCGCGCATGACTGCCCGACCAAGGCCGCGGCGATCCTGTCGCCGGACGGATCGATCGTCTCCGCCGCTATCGTCGCACTGCCATGCGCCGAGACGTGCGAAAACGTGTCGCACGGCCGCGTGTTCGTCCGCCGGGCGACGCCGACCTGGGCGCGCACCGCGCTGATCGCCTGGGCGACGCGCGTCCTCGCCGGGAACGGCCGTCACGAGCCAGCCACCGGCACGACCGAAGTCGTTGCTCTCGATAACGCAAAATTCCCGTAAAAAACAATATTTTCATGGTGTTCTCCAAACACCGCGATCCGAACCATCGTAGTTCCGCAGGCAAGTTCAAGCAGCACCGAGCGACCGATGATCGAGGTTCTGGACGTTGAAGCCCGCGAGGTGAAGGGCGACGACTATCACTATTACATTCGGGCGGCGCGATACACCGAGGTGGATCGCCGTGGCCTCGAAACCGTCGAGATCGTCGACGTTCGCGTGGACGCGAAGAGCCCGCTCTACAAGCCCGCGGACGATTACGTCGTCCATCCGAGCGCGACCTACGTCCGTCACTATCAGGATCGCAACGGCCGGAACAAGAAGGGCTTCGCCATGGCGCTGTCGCCGACCCTCAAGCGCCTGGGCTACGTCGCCACGGTCGAGAACGGCGTGACGATGATCTGCCCCGTCCCGGAGTCGATCGAGATACAGGATGCACCGGCCGCCGACCGAACGGAACCCGCCGTCGACCGCCCGCGTCCGCGCGAGCGCGTCATGGGCAAGATCGAGCTTGGACCGATCCGCCGCAACTTCGAGGACCGCCTGGAGGATCGCGCCGACTGCACCGCCTACATCACATCTGTCCTCGCTCCCGGCGACCGATCGCAGGCGTCATGCTACCGTGGCACCCGCCGGCCCCTCGACAAGCGCCTAGCGCAACGCAACGTGATCGAGGCCGCTCGCGACCGGGTCGAAGGCCCGGCGCGGTAGCGGCCCCCGCGAACGGCCCGCGCGCCCGGACGGAGCGGACCGCAGCGAAGCGAGGACCGCACCGCCCGGACGCACGGACCGGGCGCGGGTCCGCAACCTCACCGTCCCGTTCCGCTCATCCGCTGGGCGATGTGAGCCAGCGTCGCGACCTCGGAGCTGTCGACGATCTTCTTCGCCGCCGGACCCTGCGTCCCCATCGCCGCCCGCACCAGGGGGCTCGCCTTGCTCCACTCCAGCGCCATCGCGCAGATCGGCTTCATCAGCTTCTCGAACGTGCCGATCAGCTTCTCCAGGCCGGCGCGCATCGCCCCGACCTCGACCCGCTCCGCGGCGACGATCGCACGCTCGGCATCGATGGCCTTCGCCCGATCCTCGATCGCACGCTCCGCCGCCTCTACGCGGCGCGACCGCTCCGCCGTCTCGTCCGCCTTGCGACGACGCTCGACCTCCGCGACGGCTTCCAGCTCCGCGAACTCGCGCGCGCGCTTCTGCGCCGCTTCGAGGATCGACGCCGCCTGCCGCTTCGCGTCCGTGACGACGCGTTCCGCCTCCGCCGCCGCCCTCTTCGTCTTCTCGTCCTGTTCCATGATCGCAACTCCCAGCTTGCGCGCGTCATCGTTCAGCCGGTGGCGCTCCGCGCGCACGCCCTCGACCATCTCCACCGTCTCAGCCCTCACCCGCTCCGCCGCCTCGCGATCGAGGCGCGCACCGGCGACTTCGGACTGGACCCAATCGTCGCCCTTCGACTCCTTCGGCTTGCCGCGCAGCGCCTCGTATCCGGCCGCCGTCAGCCATTCGGAAAAGGCGTCCTGCAGGGCGCGTCCCTGCATCCGCAGCGTGTCCGCCCCGTCCACCTTGTAGCCGCGCCGCGATGCGATCAGCTTGAGGTGTCGCGACAGGCTGACCGCCGGCTTCGAAGCCCGCTTCGTGACCTTGTCGTAGATTGGAGCCAGGAAGATGTCGCAGTTGTTGAGCGCGCGTTCGTCCCGATCCATCCGCGCGGAGAACACCGCCCGCCCGCCGAACTCCGCCTGGGCGAACCGGACGACCAGATCGAGGGCGTGTTCCGCATCCTCGCGCGTCTCGACGGGCACGGACTCGGGCAGCTTGACCAGCAGGTGCAGCGCCTTGCCCGTCCCTTTGGGGACAAACGCGTCGCGCACGTGATCGGCGAGTCGATCGGACAGCGCCAGCGCATCGCCCTCCACGCCGGCGGGAACCCAGGTGATCGACGGCTCGTCGCGCACCTTTCGGTCGCGGGCGCGATCGTCCTCACGACGACCATGCTTCTCGCTGTGGCGCAACTCCAGCGCGGTGAGGCGTCTTACTCGGGCCATACAGTAGAGGGACACGGGGCAACCCCTTTTCAACCGTCAGGAGGAAAAGGATAACCCGCTATTCTTTTTCCCGAAATCCCCCCCTCTTGGGGTCTTCGTGAAAAAGGCGGGCGAAGGGCGCTGCGCCCCCTCGACCCCAGCCATCGCGCTGTTGCGCGAGCATCCCGACCTACGACGCCCAGCCATTTGCGGGGCGACGTCTCCGGTCGGGATGCGTCAGGAGTCGGCGGTCTCCTGCAACATGCGGGCGGTCCAGCGCATCGCCTCCATCCCGTTCATCGCACCCGCCTCCACCATGCGGGCCGCGAGCTCGCCGATCCTCTCGGGGCGCATCCGAGCTCCCACCGTGTGGAACGCGACAAGGCCCTCGTTGACTGCGTTGGCGAGGATGGCTTCGTCGTTCATCACTTTGGCTCCTGCATCGTCGCCGCGGCGGCGCGAATGTCGTCGCGGCGGCTCTCGTGGACGTAGACCTGCACCTGGACGAGGCCGGCTTCCTTGCGACGGCGGCGGAGTTCCGCCTGATAATCGGCGTTCTTCGGGTGCGAGCTCACAGGGTCGTCACCTTCCCGTTCTTCCCGTCCTGTTCCCACCTCACCATGAACGCCTTGTTCATCTTCTTGTCCTTCCAGTTCAGACCCCATTTCGTGAGCCTGATCGCCTCCCTCTCCATGTCCGCGAACGTCGAGCATTGGACCACCTTCGACTCGTGCGTCGTCGTCGCCCACTTTTCCCCCGCCCGCACCGTGAGCAGGATGCGCCCTTCGACCGAGTGCTCCTCACCGTTCTCGCCGACGCGCACGCGGACCTCGTAGCGCGTGGCCGGGCTGTGATGGGTGGTCGTCGAACCCCGCTTGATGAGCCACAGCGAGCCGTCGTTCATCTCCGCTTCGAACTTCTCCATCTTCGTCATGTCGTCCTCCTGTCCTGATATGATGATCTTACTAGTAATAGGTTCCATCGTCAATTGCCCCCTCGCGAAAATGCGATAGGTTGAGTTGCTTCGAGGGGGGAAAAGACGGTGCATCCATACGCGTTCAGCTTCGGGTCGATCATCGGCGGGGCCATTGCCATCGCGCTCGTCGCGCTGCTCTGGCGCTGGGCGCTGATGCGCAGGCTGATCGCTGATCCGGTGAAGCGGAACGTCGCGTCA
Source organism: Sphingomonas sp. Ell38C01 (assembly GCF_055231975.1). NCBI lineage: Bacteria > Pseudomonadati > Pseudomonadota > Alphaproteobacteria > Sphingomonadales > Sphingomonadaceae > Sphingomonas > Sphingomonas sp. Ell38C01. The sequence goes on from NZ_JBUYVA010000001.1 coordinate 2,803,552, forward strand.
GTCGCCGCGGCCTGGGCGACCGCCAGCACGCTCGCCGGCTTCGGCATGGCGGACGGCGGACCGTATGCGTGGCACGCCTGGGGCGTCTATCTGGTGCCGGCCGTCATCGTCGGCGCGCTCGCGGCATACGGCGGGCTCAAGGAGCGCACCGCCTCCGCATGACCTTCGGCATCAACGTCGGGCTATGACGATGATGCAGCGTGCTACGCTGACAACACCACCGCAACGGTCGTCCTCATCGGGCGCGCAGCGCCCTAAGCAGCCAATATGCTGCGACGGCTTCTACGAGCGCCGGATCGCCGTAGGATTGCTCTCCGCTACAGTTGCCCCGCCGCGCTCGACGATCGTCTTCCGCACGGTATCGACACCCTCGTAGCCGACCTCGAATCCAACGCGGTTCACTTCCTGCGGATGACCCCCGAACGCCCCATGCAGGATCGCCAAGAACTCGACCTGATCGATCGTCTGCGGGACCGGAGCTGGATTGTTCCGAGGCGACGGGATCGTCGACGGCATCACGTAGATACAGGGTGGCGGGAGCTGGTAGGGACCGACCACCGTCAGGCGGGTCGGATCGACCTCGACCTTCGGACAGGGGCGGCCGATCGTGCCACAGACCATGTCCCAGACGATCAGTCCGTCGACCCGCTGGTTGCGGGAGATGATCTCCGCCGACAGCCGCGTGTGGATGCCGGACCAGACGTTGTGCCGCGGGTTCGCGCCCGGATTGGTGCATACCGACCAGATGACGAATTCGTGGCAGTGCGGCGGCCGCTCGAAGATGTTGGTGTTGTTGCCGTCGAGGCAGCCCTTCAGTTCGATCGCGCAGACGCGGCCTGATCGCAGCTCGACCGAATAGTCGTGTCGGTTCGCCTCGCCGGCCGACTCCCATTCGCGGATCGCGCCGCGCTCCTGCAACCAGTTGAGCACGCGCGACGCGAAGTCCCGCTTCTCGCGCATCGTCGCGGAAAACTGCCCGCGGATGCGCTCGACCGCGCCCCTGAAAAGACCGGAGTCGTAGAACTCCTGCTCATCCAGTCCGTGGTCGCCCAGCAGGTGCGCCTGCGTCTTCAAGACCTCCGCGAAGTCGAGGATGCGTTGTCGAAGCTCGTCATTGGCGCTGCATGGAATGATGCTCATGCAGCCTTCTTCGCCCGACCCTCCATCGAATCCAAGAGCGGATCGAAAATTGCGCGCGCCAGATGGTCGACGACGCTGACCGCCACGCCATCGCCGATGAGGTGATACGCCTCGTTGTATGCGTCGGGCAGCCGGTATTCCTCCGGCAGGCCCATCAGCCGGGCCGCTTCGCGCGGCGTCATCAGCCGCGAACGGGTGCGGCGGCCCTTCACCTCGATGACGATCTGGCGGCTCGATCCGCCGGAGGGCGTGCGGAGGCAGCCGGCGATCCCGTCGAAGCGCACTTCCGTGCGCACCGTCTTCACGCCCTTCTGGACGCGGGTGCGGCGATAGGCGGTGCCATACATCTTGGTGCCCGCCTTCCGCGCTTTCGCCACCTTCTGGCGGTTCAGCTCGCTCATCCGGTCGATCAGCGTCGCCGTCTCGAACTCGCTGTGCCACTCGACGCCGACCGGCTCGTCCTCGATCACGTCGTCGAGCGACGTGCGCGGCGCGGTCGGCAGTGGCACCGACCAGTTGATCCATGCGTCGACGACACGTTGCAGATCGGGTTCGTCCACGGCGCGCTCGACCATCCGGTCGAAGGTCGCCGACACGCGCGTGTCCACGCCCGCCAACGAGCCGGACGGCTCCACGAGGGCGGCTGGAACCTCCACGTCGTTCCGAACCGCAATCAGGAACATGCGGGGTCGCGACTGCGGAACGAACAGCACGGCGTCGATGACGCGCGCGCCGACGCGATAGCCGGCATCGACCAGCGCCAGGCTCAATGCCTCGAAGTCCTTGCCGCCATGCGAAGTCAGCGTCGCCGCCACGTTCTCCAGCGCGACGATCGTCGGTGCCCGGTCTTCTTCGCCAAGCCGCTCCATCAGGCGCCAGAAGGGCCAGAAGACGCCGGATCGTTCGCCGCGCAACCCGGCTCCACCACCGGCCAGTGACAGGTCCTGACAGGGGAACGACGCCCAGACGAGATCCGCCGTGTCCGGCAGATCGGCCGGTGACAACGTCTTCACGTCGGCGGGCTTCATCACCCCTTTGCCCCAGTTGTCGTCGTAGGTCGCTGCCTTCTTCAGGTCGATATCGTTGGCGAACAGGCACTGCCAACCGTCGCCCAGGCCAGCGCGCGCCATCCCGGCACCCGCGAAGAACTCGTAGAATCGTCCCGTCATAGCGATGCACTATCGCGGAACGGGAGTGGAACGTCGAGGGTCGATCGCAACGCTTCGGCGCCGTTGACGCACCATTCGGCGCCCAATCGGGTCGACTTCACTCCACCCCATCACGTGACGAACGATTCGCCGTCGCGACGGCTATTCCCCCGTTGTCAACCCGCCATGTCAATGGTATATTGATCGTGTTCGAGGCTTTGAGCCACGACAGCTATCTCGGCTGTGAACGAAAAGCGTGGGGCCACCGGCAGGACCGGAACGGCGGATCGCCATAGAGGACAACCCTCCCGACACGCGGTGAGCGCCCGGGGCACAAGGACCCTCCCGTCGTCACCCATCAGACCGAGGAAATCGGCGGGGGATCAAACCCCCTTTTGTTTCCTCAATCTGGGGGGGGGTTCGACCCATGCCTATCTCGACCATTCTCGAATCCGTCTGTCAGCACCGCGATGTGGTGCCGGCCTACTTCGTCCGCTCGACCGGTCACTGGATCGTCGCAGGCGTCGCCAACCGCAACGCTGGCGCGGTCGTCATCGACCCCAGCGGCGCGATCGTCAGCGCGCATCCGTCCAAGCGGGCCGCGCTCGCATCCATCCGGGCATAAAAAACGGCAGCAGGCGGAGGCCACCTGCTGCCGAGCGTCGTCGAACTGTGCTGAACCAATAATACACCATCGACGCTTCGGTTCCAAGGCCCCCGCCTCGCCCAGCGAGGCAATCATGACCAAGACCCCCAAGTCCCTGCTCCACGAGCGCAAGGTCGTCCTCTCCGCGGACGACCTGGACGCCATGCTGGAGGCGTTCAACCATCTCGCCCAGGCGACGCGCCGGCTTGCCGCGCGTCAGCTCAACCCCTCGATCATCGACCTCACCAACATGGTCGACGGCATCGCCGAGCACATGCGCGCCGCGCACGATTTGCCGGAGGTGCAGTGATGCCGGGCTTGTTGTCCGACCTCCTGGCGCTGGCCCTTTTTGTCGGGCCGCCCATCCTCATCACCAGGCGGTTCAAGATCGACGGGGAGGCGCAGTTCGTCGTCCTCTTCGCTTGGTTGCTCATCCTCCTCGCGGCGTATTTCGTCGCCGATATGCTGGGGGTGTCGTGATGGCCGCGCATCTCGTCCCCGGCCCGAAGGGCGGCGGCATGTCTCACTGGACGCTCGCCGATTGGGGCCGCCAGTCGAAACAGGTGTTCAGGACCCGGCACGATGCCGACAAGTCGATCCGCCGTCCCGGTCGCCACATCCAGCGTCACCTCTCGCGCGGCCTGTGCGAGCCGTATCGCTGCCCGCGTTGCGGCGCGTGGCACGTCGGGGCCGGGCTGTGAGCGCCGGCTGCTGCACGCCCTCCCTCTCCATCCAGGCGGCGCAGCCGCCCTTGGTAGATGCACAGAGGGAAGATTCTGTCAAAACGTCGTTCGTGGGCGATGCGTCGCTGTTCGACGACCTCATCCTCGACATGCTGTCGCCGCCGGATTCGTCGCGCCAGCGCAATCGCAAGCGCAAGCTGGCGGCGGCCATGGTTCTCCGGGGCATGAAGGCCGCCGCTGGCAACGGCAAGCGCGGCCGGAGCTTCACCGTCTGCATCTGCGGCAAGTTCTCCCGGAAGGACCGGGGCGGCGACCTCGTCGTCGAGTCCACCGCCGCCGGCAAGACGAACCTGGGCAACGCCCAGTTCTGCGCTTCCGCGTGGACGTGTAGCGATTGCGCACAGCACATCGGCATCACCCGCGGCACCTACGTCGAGAAGGCGATCACCGCGCTGGAGAACAAGGGCTATCGCCTCGTCATGACGACCATGACCGTGCCGCATCAGCTCGGCGAGACGTGCGACGCCGTCTTCGATCGCTTGAAGGCGGCGCATGCGGCGCTGGACTCCGATGGCTCGTATCGTGCGAAGCTCGTGAAGCGGGGCTACATCGGCCGCATCCGCGTGATCGAGATCACCCACGGTGCCAGTGGCTGGCACGTCCACTCGCACGAACTGATGGCCTACAAGGGACCCGGCAGGAAGATCACCAAGGAGGAGGCCGAGCAGTGGGCGGCCGACATGCAGAAGGACGTGTTCAAGCTCTGGAACCGCATCATCATGCAGGTCACCGGCGGGCAGCGGGCGAGCGACAAGCACGGCTTCAAGGTCGACGCGGTGTGGTCAAACAACCCCTACATCGCCAAGACCCCGGAAGCCGCCGTCGCGGCCGAGAAGGTCGAGGCTGCCAAGGGGAAGCCCGAGTGGGGCGTGCAGGCCGAGTTGACCAAGGCGCACGTTAAGAAGGCGGACAAGGGAGGCCGCACACCCTGGGACATTCTCGACGGTTGCTACGCCGGCAACGAGGCCGACGTGGCGCTGTTCGTGGAATACGCGCAGGCCGTTTGGAACCGCACGCAGTTCCAGACCAGCCGCCCGCTGAAGGAGCTGCTCGCGTCCCTGGACGTGTCCATTGGGACCGACGATCAGATCGTGTTGGACGACCCGGACTTCGTGTTCGCTGACGAACTGAAGCCGGACGGTGACCAGTCGAACATCGTCATCGAGCGCGTGCTGATCGACCGCGAGAGCCAGGGCGCCGCGCACGTCTGCAAGCCGTTGTGGCTGGAGCAGGTTCGACACGACGTGGAGCTGCACAAGGTGCTGACGCTCGTCGAGGCGATGCAGGCCCAGGGCTTCCGCCTCGAACTCGTCTCCGCCGGCCACTTCGTCACGACTAAGACCAACATCGATGCGGCCCAGGGTTCCGACTATGACCGCAGCGAGGCGATCATCGACGCGCATTACGAGCCGTCGATCTATCGCGCCGTGTTTGGGCCGCCCGAGCCGGAATGACGGGCCACCGGCTACCTGGGGGCGCTGACCACCAAGCGAGCATCAGGCCGGCGGCTGCGTCACCTTCACCGACCCCAAGCCGGCCTGCTCATCGGCATGTTCCTCCCATCCAACGACGACGAGCACGTCCTCTTTGGTTCGGATTTCGACACCAACAGGATCGACCGAAAACTCGATGCTGACCACCAGCTCGTGAACCGCCGCCATGATCGCCGATCGCGTGGCGAACCGGACCTGTTCGTCCGGATCGTCCAGCTTGCTGCGCAGCGCACGAATGCGTCTACGATGTTCCTCCGGGGAAACCGTGCCACGCGCCGCTACCAGCTTATCGCGCAGGCCGAGGATCGCTGCGTCGTGCGCGTCTACCTCACCAACCAGCCCGAGCCACATCGCCTTCACTTCAGGCCTATCCGTCTCGACGAGCAGCTTCAAAGCCGTTTCCTGCTTGGCCGCCGAGGCCGCCCGTTGGCGCATCCGTTCCGCAAGTTCGACCTCCAGCGGCCTGACCTCGCCCCGGGACGCAAAGTGGCGATCCTGCATGGCGTCGTGCAGGATCGCATCTAGGATGCCGCTCTGCCACACCGCGTAGTTGAAATGATGACCTACGACGCAGCCGCGCCCCCGCTGATAGCTGTCGCAAATGAGATAGTCCTCTTGGACCCAAGCACCATTTGCACGTTGCTTTAGTCCCTTGCCGCGGAAGGTCATTTTGCTTCCGCAGCCTCCGCAGTGTCCGAGGCCGCTGAACAGATTGACCAGTCTGCGCCCTTTTCCTGCTACGCGACGTGACCGTCCGGCCATTGCCGCTACGGCGCTGGCGTGCAGATCGGCGTCGATGACCGCCGGGTAATATCCCTCGATCGGATCACCGATGAGCGTGCGGGCCTCCCCGCGCGCTTTGCTCCCTGGCTGCATGGCGCCGAGGACGGTGGTCGTCGTCAGAATTTTTTGGATGTAGCTGGAATGCCAGCCGGATGCGCGACCGAACGTCGGCACACCCTCCTCGTTGAGCCGGCGAGCGATCGTGTGCTTTCCCATGCCCGCGACCGTCTCTTGATATATGCGCCGGACGACCGCCGCGCGATCCTCGATCAGGACGAATTGCGGGGGCCAGCCTTCGACGGCCAGCCATCCCGGCGCGCGCTTTGTCATCACGATGCGCTGACCTTGCATGACCTTATCACGCTTCTTCGCCCAGGCTGCCGCCAACCGCGTCGACTTCTTGTCCGACTCTTCGTGCGACAACTGCGCTTTGACTATGACCTCGATGATCGCTGCCATGTCGAGGGTGCCGCTGGTATACCGTCGATCACCGTCGACCGTAGCGATTGTCACGTCCATGTCCGTAAGGGCGACCATCCACGAGAACACCCGCTTGGGCTTCTCACGCGAAAGGCGATCCAGCTTTTCGACGAGGAGGGTGACGCCCTCCGGATACTCGCCGCATTCCACCGCGTCGACGAATCCGCCTAGCATTCCGACCGAAGCGTGCCGCCCTTTGAATGCGGATACGCCGTCGTCGATCAGCTCGCTAACGACGTTCCATCCATGACGCTCCGCATGTGCGCGACAATCGGAACGCTGGCGCTCAAGCGAGCTGCCTCGCGACTGTTCCGCCGACGACCAGCGGATGTAGATGACACAATCCATTTTATCGTTCCTACACCATGTGTAGGGGTATCGTAACGCAGCTATTTGAGCGCACCTGAGACGCACTCTGAGCTAAATGGCCTAAAGTTGGCGCCAGAGACGATGCATAAATCTCGCCCCCACCGCACCTTTGCCGTTCGCCAGCAGGTCTACCGTCCAGACGCTTCGCCGGACGAGTAAAACGAAATTACCAATTCGCTATAACGCGTCACGCATTGTTAAGGACTAACAATGCGGAAAATAGTGATTTCTTCAACACATTTGTTTCACCTTTTTGGGCACGGGGTAGACTGTTGAAATTGTCTCCTGCTTCTTTGATACCAGTCAGCAGATCCCGAATGGCGGTGCGTATGGAATCATCAATCTCCTCTATCCGCGTTTCTAGAAATTCCCCAATCAGTGGCACAGATCGATACAGATAGATTACTTCGCTTTCTGGGTTTGACAAAAGGCTATCCAGGTCTCTCAACGCTTGCCTGACCTCATTTAGGCTAAGCCGACTGCCCTCTCTTGAGTTCTTTCGGAAGTAAAGCCTAGCTCGCTGATCGAGGATTTGAAACGGCGAATAGGTCATTCCCCGAGATTTAGCATGACCCAGTGCCGTGTTGAGATAAGTCTCAGCGTTCTCTAGATCATCTACCTGCATCCTAGACATCGCATACTGTAACCAAAACTGAGGATTGTTCCGAATATATCGGGCACCAGACAGCTTTTTGTAGACGCGCGAGATCAGGCGAACACCGTCTTCATTGTCGCCAAATAGTCTCGTCAGGAATCTGAACTTCATCAGCTCCTTCAGGTTCTCACGGAAAATGTAGCCAAGGCGTTCATCCCCCGCACTATCGGCAGTCCGCTGGACAACAATCGAGTAAACGTCGACGAGAACATCCTTTTCCTCAGCCACGTATTTGGCGCGCAAAATATAATCAGCAAGCTGCGTTGACGTGATGATGTTCCATGCTCTTCCGTCAAAAAACAGCTCGGAGAGCTCGCTCCTTTGCAAATCCTCTTTTAGTTTCTGCTCATCGATATCTAGCCACGCAACGAGGGATTCCCATGACACATGTTGCTGACACAGGGCTGCAATCAGCAGGGCGGCAAACGTGCGCTGATGATTGCCGGATTTAAGGAAAAAAGAAACAATTGAGTTGATTGTTTCTGCGATTCGAGAGTCTCTGAATAGAGATAAAATAATAGAGCGGTTTTCGCTACCACATTGAACCGTTAAGAACTTGATCCTGTCTTCGGGAGACAACGCTATTCGTTCCTCCCAAAGGCCCCAACGCTCAAGCGCCGAATCCCATTGCTCTATTTCGCTCAAGCCAAGCTTATTGATGTCGATCTGCCTCGCAGCCCCACCAAGCCTTTTGGTTAGATCGCGATAAGTTACTTCTCCAGGATCGCCACGCAGACAGCACACGATTAACGAGATAGAATTTAACCGCTTACCGATATATTCTGCAACTGCGCGGTAGCGGATTACATCATCAATGAGGTAAGCGGTCGGCCGTCCATCGCCGAGCAAGCGGTCAAGCTCACCGTAAACGTCCTGCAAGCCGGACGATATGTCGACAACCGTATAGCCCTTTGACTGTAGCTCAGCAGACAGCTGCCCCAGAAAAACAGATTTTCCATTGCCAAGATCAGACGAAACAATGAATCGATTGGCTCCACTCTTCGGACGATCTACGATCTCCGATAAAGTTGATTCACGTCGAATAGAGTATACATTCTCGGACGTGGGTCCGTCGATTAGCTGACGCTGATACTGTTCAGGTTCGAAACGCCCGGTGAGTATAAGGCGGGTAAAGTCATCAGAGCCAATCTCCGTAACTGGTGAAGTTCCATGACGAACATCAACAAAGTTAAAGGACTCGGAGCCAGCGACCTGCAACGATACCTGCGCGAGTGCTTCGACAAACCCAGTCAACCCTATGGGAAAGACGCTGCCAAATTTCGACAAGCGAGATATCGTATATGACGAGTCTTTCTCGCTCGTGATTATGATGGTTTTGCTTCGGAATGCCTGACCCGCCTCGATAAATATCCGAGCCACTTCGAGATCGCGCAATGAATACCCGACCAAGACAATAAACTTTGCTGCAAATAACTCGTTCTGCAGTTGGGCGTATAGCTCCCTATTATCGTCATGAAGCCTAAGATAGTTTCGTTCGGAAAGGACGAGGCGTGGATCGGCCCCCTTATCAACGAGGTCTTTCGCTCGACCATGCATGTAGTATACTGGGACTTCGCCCGAGGAGCGGATTGTTTCACTGGAGTTTGGAGTTATAATTTGCGCCATGCCGCTCGGCAAGGCATTCTCGACAATATCATCGAAGTTTGTCGTGAACACTGACCGCCACGGCTGCTTCAGCATTTCTTGCTGATCAGGGCTGGGTCTAGACAAAGTAAGTCTGGCTAGCAGCAGCTTACGCAAGATCAGCTGCAATTCGGGACGATCTTCACAGTAATCAGTTATGTCGGCGAGACCACCTACGTCCTCGTGCTCCAGCCCAATCGCAACCTTTATCTCTCTTATCAAATCTGTCGTGCTGGGAAGTCCCTCCCCGGAATAATCCTGACCCGCTGTCGAGAAGCCAGCTCCGAGCAGACAAACGGCTCCCCCTGAGACCACTGCTTCACAGGCTAGCTCAAGAGGGGAAATCGCTTCGTCCATACCATCAGCTCCGATCATTCAATTATGCTACTGACAAAGCACGCAAAGGCAATGACGCGGAATCCACTTTAGGCCGGTCAGGCACGGACTGACCAAGTCCACCCCAAGGCGAGGCTGAAACTCGCGAGCGAAGTGTAGCCATATACAAACGCACGAGGTTGTGCCCGCCCGCCGCGGCGATCTCCAGCGCGCGTTTGGCGGTTTCCTGCCCCTTCACCTGGGCGAGGTCCGGCCCGTGCGCCGCCGCCTCCACCTCGCCCGCGGCGGGCGGCGCGAGCAGCCCGTGCCCCTTGAAATGGTTGATGAGCGCCAGCAGATCGGGCGCCGCCAACACCTCGATCGATCCGCTCCACGCCGCTTCGGACCCTTGCGCAGCGGGGCACACCAGCCCCTTCCCCTCCTCCGCCGCGTGGAGCGCGGCGAGCAGCACCCCCGGCGACGGCGCCAGCCGCCCGTCGAGGCTCAGCTCGCCGACCACCACGTAATCGCTCAGCGTCTCCGCATCGACGACCCCCATCGCCGCCAGCAGCCCCAGCGCGATCGGCAGGTCGAAATGCGAACCTTCCTTGGGCAGGTCCGCCGGCGACAGGTTCACGGTGATCCGCTTGGGCGGCATCGCCAGCCCCATCGCCGCGATCGCCCCGCGAACGCGCTCGCGACTTTCGCCGACCGCCTTGTCCGCCAGCCCTACGACGTTGAACGCGGGCACGCCGGGGATCAGCTGCACCTGCACCTCGACCGCGCGCGCTTCCAGCCCCAGATACGCCACCGTCGACACGATCGAAACCATCCGCACCCCCGCCCCGTCAGCGCGCATTCATACCGGCTTTGCAAGCCCTGGGAACAGTCGCGATCGCCGTCTTGCCAACCCAACACACCGAGGCCACATGTCAGCCGTGTCCGTCGCTCCCAGCCATCCCCCCCGCCACCCGGCGCTGCGAATCGTACAGCTCGTCGCGGGCGGCGTGCTGATCGTGGGCGCGGCGGTGGTCGCGCCGCTGCCGGGGCCGGGCGGCGTGTTCCTGTTCGCGGGTGGGCTGGTGCTGATCCTGCGCAACTCGCGCCGCGCGCAGGTGACGTTCGCGCGACTGAAGCGCCGCTGGCCGCGCACCGGCCACTTCGTCGATCGCGCGATGCGCCGCCCCTCCGCGCTGCGCCGCCACGCCCGGAACAAGGCGCGTGCACGTTGACTTGCGCGCCACCCTTGGCTAAGCGCGCCCCCAACGAGGCCGTCCCTGTGGCGGCCTTTCTCAGTTTCGACACGGGAATGAACGATGAAGCGGACCTTTCAGCCGAGCAACCTGGTGCGTGCGCGCCGTCACGGCTTTCGCGCGCGGATGGCGACGGTCGGCGGTCGTGCGGTGATCCGGGCGCGTCGCGCGCGTGGCCGCAAGAAGCTGTCGGCGTAACGACGGCCGGCGACGATCGGGTGGCCGATCCGGCCACCCCGGTCTCGCACCGTATGCAGACCTTGACGCGCCGCCGGGATTTCCTCGCGGCGAACAATGGGCGCCGCGCGCCGATGCCGGGCTTCGTGCTGCTGGTCCGCCCCCGCGCCGATGACGATTCCACGATCCGCATCGGCTACACCGTCACCAAGAAGATCGGCAACGCCGTCGTCCGCAACCGGATGAAGCGGCGCTTGCGCGCGTTGGCGCGCGAGCTGTTGCCGAAGCGCGGCATCGCGGGTGCGGACCATGTCCTGATCGGGCGCGACGGCGGCGTGGAGCGCGATTTCGCGCTCCTCCGCGACGAACTCGGCCAGGCGCTGGCGCGAATCGCCAGCGGCAAGGGCGCACCGCCCCGCCCGCCCCGCGAACGACCGAAACGGTGATCGCGCGGCTCCTGATCCTGCTCGCGCGCGGCTGGCAGCTGGGGCCGTCGGTCGTATTGCCGCCCACCTGTCGCTATGCGCCGTCCTGTTCCGCCTATGCAATCACCGCGCTTCGCCGCTATGGGGCGCTCAAGGGGGGCTGGCTGGCCGCGAAGCGTATCGCGCGGTGCCATCCCTGGGGTGGGCACGGCTATGATCCTGTACCGTGAACACGCTCGATGCCGATCCGAGCGCGATCGATTTGAACTGGGGTAAGTGGTGAAGGACGAATCGAAGAACTTCGTGCTGTTCGCGGTGGTCGCGGCGCTGATCCTGTTCGGCTGGCCGCTGATCCAGAACCGCTTCTTCCCCACCGCCAACCCGCCCGCGACGAAGATCGTCGACGGCAAGCAGGTCGTGCTGCCCAAGCCGGGAGCGGACCCGACCGCCGACGGCCCCGCCGCGATCCGCGATCGCAAGCTGGTGCTCGCCGAGACGCCGCGCGTCCGCATCCAGACGCCGACGCTCCAGGGTTCGCTCAACCTCAAGGGTGCGCGGATCGACGATCTGGTGCTCACCCGCTACGACGAGACGATCGCGAAGGACTCCGCGCCGATCCGCCTGCTCTCCCCCGCCGGCGCGCCGGAGGCGTATTTCGCCGGGTTCGGCTGGCGCGACGACGGCCTCGCCCCGCCTGCCGCCGATGCGGTGTGGACCGCGTCCGCCCCGCTGCTCGCGCCCGGCAAGCCGGTGACGCTCACCGCCGCCAACGCCAGCGGCCAGCGCTTCGCGATCCAGCTGTCGGTCGACGACGGCTACATGTTCACCGTCCGCCAGACGGTCGCGAACGCGGGCACCCGCCCCGTCCCCGTCGCCGCCTACGGCCTCGTCAACCGCACCGGCGTGTCGAAGGACCCGGACAGCTGGACGATCCACACCGGCCCGATGTCGGTCAATGCGGGCGCCGCGCATTACGGCCCCAATTTCAAGGATGTCGACGCCGCGCCGACGAAATTCACGACGACCGGCGGCTGGCTGGGCTTCACCGACAAATACTGGCTCACCGCGCTGATCCCCGACCAGGCGCGCGCGTTCGACGGACAGTTCCGCGCCGGCGCGAACAAGGCGTACCAAGCCGATTACTCCACCACCGCGCAGCTCCTCCCGCCCGGCAAGCAGGTGACGCAGACGACGCGCTTCTTCGCGGGCGCCAAGGAAGTCAGCCTGCTCGATCGCTACACCGACAAGGAGAAGATCGCGCAGCTCGACTACGCGATCGACTGGGGCTGGTTCCGCATCGTAGAGAAGCCGATCTTCTATTATCTCGACTGGCTGTTCAAACTCGTGGGCAATTTCGGCGTTGCGATCATCCTGCTGACGATCACGATCCGCATCCTCGTCTTCCCCGTAGCGCAGCGCCAGTTCGCGTCGATGGCCGCGATGCGCGCGATCCAGCCCAAGATGAAGGCGCTCCAGGAACGCCACAAGGACGACAAGCCGCGGATGCAGCAGGAGATCATGGCGCTGTACAAGGCGGAGAAGGTCAACCCGCTTGCCGGCTGCCTGCCCACCTTCATCCAGATCCCGATCTTCTACGCGCTCTACAAGGTGCTGATGCTGACGATCGAGATGCGGCACCAGCCGTTCGTCGCGTGGATCAAGGATCTGTCCGCGCCCGATCCGCTCACGCCCGTCAACCTGTTCGGCCTGCTCGATTTCGTACCGCCGCACTGGATCGCGATCGGCGTCGTCCCGATCCTGCTGGGCATCAGCATGTACTTCCAGTTCAAGCTGAACCCCGCGCCGATGGACGATACGCAGAAACAGATCTTCGCGCTGATGCCGTGGGTGCTGATGTTCGTGATGGCGCCGTTCGCGGTCGGTCTCCAGGTCTACTGGATCACCACCAACTGCATCTCGATCCTCCAGCAGCGGCTGCTCTACGCGCGCCATCCCGGCCTTAAGGAGGCTCCCGTAAAGTGACCGAAGAAACCGCGGCCTTCACCCCCCTGTTCTCTGGCGAGCAGGTCGAGGCGGCGCGCAAGCTCTTCGCCGGGCCGATCGCGTTCCTGAAATCCGCGCCAACGCTCGAATACATCCCCGATCCGGTGGTGAACGAGGTGGCGTTCGCGGGCCGCTCGAACGTCGGCAAGTCGTCGCTGCTCAACGCGCTCGCCGGCCGCAAGGCGCTCGCGCGCACCTCGGTCACGCCGGGGCGCACACAGGAGCTGAACTTCTTCGACGTCGGCGATCCGCTCGTCTTCCGGCTCGTCGACATGCCCGGCTACGGCTTCGCCAAGGCGCCGAAGGACATCGTCCGCAAGTGGCGCTTCCTGGTCAACGACTTCCTGCGCGGGCGCCAGGCGCTCAAGCGCGCGCTCGTCCTGATCGACAGCCGCCACGGCATCAAGGACGTCGACCGCGAGATCCTCGAGATGCTCGACAAGGCCGCGGTCAGCTACCGTCTCGTCCTGACCAAGGTCGACAAGATCAAGGCGACCGACCTCGCCGAGGTGACGCAGCGCACCGCCGACGAAGCTCGCAAGCGCGCCGCCGCGCATCCCGACATCCTCGTCACCTCCAGCGACACCGGCCTCGGCATTCCCGAACTGCGCGCCGCGGTGATCGAATCGATCGGCTGAACGCGCTTTCGTTAACCCTCGCCTGCTAGTCTTCCTCCGGTCGCCCCCGTTGCCGGACTGTATCGCGTGCCGCTTCCCGATGTCGCCACCGTCCACCTCTGCAGCGTGCTTTCGAGCACCGCGTTCGGCATCATGTTCGCGGTCCTGTGGTTCGCCCGCGACCGCTCCGCCTTCTACGCGCTCGCAAGCCTCGGCGCGCTGAACTATGCCGCGACGCTCCTCGGGCTGGGCGCGCTCGATGCGCAGTTGGGCCTCGGGATGCGCGCGCTGCTGTGCGTCGGGCTCGCCATGTACAACAGCCTCCTCCTCGCCGCGGTGCGCAGTTTCGAGGGGCAGCGCCTGCTCGATGCATGGACGGTGGCACCGCCGGTCGCGACCGGGCTGGCCTACGTCGCGGTGATGCTCCTGCCCGTCCCGGTCGCCGGCTGGTCACCGGTCGATGCGGCGCGGACGATCAATTCGGTCATGCTCGGCCTCGGCACGCTGGCGGTCGGCTTGCTCCTGTTGCGGACGCGCGGGTCACGCGCACCGCGCAGCCGCCGGATCCTCGCCTGGGTCCAGTTGGCCTACGTCCCCAGCTACGTCGCCTCGGTCGGGCTCGAGCTTGCCGAAGCGCAGGTCGACTGGCTCGCGCTGGTGCCGATGCTCAGCGACCAGCTTTTGCTCGGCGTCCTCAATATCGCGTTGCTCGCGATGACCGGGGAACGCGCGGAGATCGCGCTGCGCGACGCCGCCTTGCGCGATCCGCTGACCGGCGCATGGAATCGCGCCGGGCTCGATGCGCTGCGTGTCTGCGCCGGCACCGGCGTGATCCTGTTCGACGTCGATCACTTCAAACGGATCAACGACCAGTTCGGCCACGCCGCGGGCGACGCGATCCTCGTGGCGCTGTGCCGCATCGCGCGCGAGCGCCTGCCCGATGGCGCGCACGTCGTCCGTCTCGGCGGTGACGAGTTCGTCGCGATGCTGCCGGGTCTCGCCGATCCCGTCGCGCTCCGGGCGATCGCCGAGTCGCTGCGCATCGCCGCGACGCCGCCCGCAACGCTCAGCCTCGGGCTCGCGCACGTCCAGCCGGGCGAGGCGTCGCCCGCCCCGGCGCTCGCCCGCGCCGACGTGATGCTCTACCGCGCCAAGGCCGCCGGCCGCGATCGCCTGGCCGCCTGACTGGCCCCCCCGAGTTGCCCGGCGCGCGCACGTCGCGTAGGTCCGCGGGCATGAAGCTCATCATCGGCAACAAGGCCTATTCCTCCTGGTCGCTGCGCGGCTGGCTGGCGTGCAAACAGTCCGGTCTCGCATTCGAGGAGGTCGTCGTGCCCCTCTATGACGACGACTGGGACCGGCGACGCGAGGGCGACGAGTTCGCCCCCTCCTCGGGCAAGGTCCCGATCCTGTGGGACGGCGACGTCGTCGTGTGGGACAGTCTCGCCATCGTCGATTTCCTCGCCGACCGCGTCGGCCGCGACCGGTTCTGGCCCGCGGACGAGGGTGCACGCGCGATGGCGCGATCGATGGCGGCCGAGATGCACGCGGGCTTTCCGAACCTGCGTCGCAAGCACGGCATGAACATCCGCCAGATCTTCCCCCCCGCGCAGCCCGACGACGACGTGATGATCGAGATGGCGCGCATCATGGAGCTGTGGGCGCAGGCCCGCGCGCGTTATGGGGGCGGCGGCGACTTCCTGTTCGGCGAGTTCGGTGCGGCGGACATCATGTTCGCGCCGGTCTGCACCCGAATCGTCACCTGGTCGCTCCCGATCGCTCGGTTCGCCGCGCCCTATATCGACGCGGTGCTGACCCACCCGTTCATGCAGGACTGGATCGCGGGCGCGCAGGGCGAGGACTGGATCATCGAACGGTTCGAACAGCCCGCCAAGGCCCGATGACGCGATGATCGACCCCGTCCAGCTCGCGCACGACCTGCTCGCCTGCGAAAGCGTCACCCCGGCGCGCGGGAGCGTGTTCGACGTTCTTGACACAGCCCTGTCCTCGATCGGCTTCGCCGTCGATCGCTTCGTCACCGGCGACGCCCCCGACGGCCCGGTCGAGAACCTGCTCGCGGTGCGTGGGGCGGGCGCGCCGCACCTCGCCTTCGCGGGTCATCTCGACGTCGTCCCCCCCGGCGACGGCTGGACGAGCGGCGCGTTCGCCCCCGAGGTTCGCGGCGGCCTGCTCCACGGTCGCGGCGCGGTCGACATGAAGGGCGCGATCGCCGCCTTCGCCGCCGCCGCGTCGCGCGCACCCCATGCGGGCACGCTCAGCTTCGTCATCACCGGCGACGAGGAAGGCCCTGCCACCTTCGGCACCCCCGTCCTGATCGAACGGATGCGCGCGCGCGGACTGCTGCCGGACCTCTGCCTCGTCGGCGAGCCGACCTCCGCCGCCCGCCTCGGCGACACGATCAAAATCGGGCGGCGCGGCTCGGTCAACATCTGGATCGAAGTCGCGGGCCGGCAGGGCCATGTCGCCTATCCCCACCTCGCCGAAAACCCCATCCCCCGCCTCGTCGCGCTGCTGGCGGAGATCGACGCGATCGTGCTCGACGAGGGGACCGACTGGTTTCAGCCCTCGAACATCGAGATCACCGACCTGCATGTCGGCAACGGCGCGACCAACGTCATCCCCGCGCGCGCTACCGCACGCATCAGCATCCGCTTCAACGATCGCCACACCGGCGCCAGCCTCGCCACCCGCATCGCGGACCTGGCCCGACGCCACGGCGCGACCACCACCGCGAAAATTTCGGGCGAGGCGTTCCTCACCGAACCCGGCGCGCTCTCGACGCTGGTCGCGGACGCGATCCACGCGCGCACCGCCATCACGCCGGAGCTCTCGACCACCGGCGGCACGTCCGACGCGCGCTTCCTCTCGCGGCTGTGCCCCGTGGTCGAGTTCGGCCTGCTCAACGCGACGATGCACAAGCTCGACGAGGCCGTCGCGGTCGCGGACCTGACCGCGCTGACGGACATCTATGCGGACGTGATCGCCCGCGCGCTGCCCGCAGGGGGCTCGAACGCCCACGCCAGGAACGCCGCCTCGTCCATCGGCTCGGCCACCGCATAGCCCTGGATCACGTCGCATCCGATCACGCGCAGCACTTCGGCCTGCGCCGCGGTCTCGATCCCCGCGCCCACCGCCTCGCAACCCAGCCCCTGGATCAGCCCGACCAGCGCCTGCGCGATCGCGCGCGTCTCGCTGCTGTCGGCAACGCCCGCGATGATGCTGCGGTCGAGCTTGATGCGGTCGACCGGGAACGCGCGCAACCGGGGCAGGCTCGAATAGCCCGTGCCGAAATCGTCGATCGCCAGCGTCGCGCCGTCGCTGCGCAGGTCCTCGATCGCGGCGAGCACGTCGTCGCTGCAGTGCATCGCCAGCGTCTCGCTTACCTCCAGCTCGAGGAGGCGCGCGGGTGCGCCCGCTGCGCGCATCGCCGCACGCAGCCTGCGGAAAAATCCCGCCTGGTTGATCTGCCGCTCGCTCACGTTGATCGCCAGCCGCCGCTCGACGCCCAGCATTTCCCAGCGCCGGATCGTCTCCGCCACGCGCTCGACCACCCACTCGCCGATCTCGACGATCAGTCCGCTTTCCTCCGCCCGCGCCAGGAAATGCGCGGGCAGCGTCAGCCCGCGTGTCGGATGGTTCCAGCGCAGTAAGGCCTCGGCCGCGACCACCGTACCGCGCCCGACGTGATATTGTGGCTGGAACACCAGCGCGAACTGGTCGCGGTCGATCGCCTCGCGCAGTTCCGCCTCCAGCTGGATTCGCTCCGCCATCCGCGCCGCCAGCAGGTCGCTGAACGGTTCGGCACGTCCCCGGCCGTTCTCCTTGGCGTGATACATCGCGGTATCTGCCGCGCGCATCAGGTCGGTCAGCGTCGTGCCGTGCACCGGGCGCAGCGCGATGCCCACCGACGCGCCGATCTGAATCTCGCCCCCGCCCAGCTCGAACGGCTCGCCCAGCGCGAACAGGATCGCGCGGCCGATCTGCGCTGCATCCTCGGTGCTAGCGATCTCAGGGAAGAACAGCGTGAACTCGTCGCCCGCCAGCCGCCCGATCAGCGGCGGCGCCAGCCGCGTACGCGCCACGATCCGCTCCCCGACCGCGCGAAGCCGGTTCGCGACCATCGCGAGCAGCATGTCGCCGATCGCATGGCCCCTGGTGTCGTTCACCGCCTTGAACCGGTCGAGGTCGACGAAGAACAGCGCGCCCTTCGCGCCCCCCTGCATCGTCGCCAGCATCGCCTCGGTCCCGCGGCGGAAATGCGTGCGGTTGGGCAGTCCGGTGACCGGGTCGAACAGCGCCAGCCGCTGGACGCTCTCGAAACTCTCCGCCAACTGCGCGAACAGCGTGTCCATCGCGTTCGCCAGTCGCGGCACCGTCGCATGGACTTCGCGCGCGATCGGGCTCGACAGGTCGCCCCCGGCGCCCTGCGCCAACCGCTCGACCGCACGGTCGATCGCATCTGCGGTATCGCCCAGCGCGCGCTGCGCCGATGCCCAGCACAGAACGGCGCACACGATCGCCGGAATCAGCGCGCGCGCATAGAGGCCCGCACCGAAGCTCGACGGCCCGGTGACGAGCAAGGCGAGCACGAACGCGACCAGCCCGGCCGCGAGCGCGAACGCGATCGCACGGCTCCTGAGCGTCGCACCGTTCATCGCGTGAGCAGCCTCCAGATGGGCGGCGCCAAGGGCCGCGATCCAGCCGGAACCATGCCGCATCATGGGTTAAGACTTTGCCGACCGCTTGGCGGTCTATCCTTACAAACCCCCGCCCCGTCCGGTCTCGCCACGGGGGCGCCGTAGGATGATGTAGAGTGCCCCCACGCCCCCGTGCCGTGGATGCGCGCCCCGCACCGCCGCGATCGCGCTCGCGTGGCGCGACGCGCCGATCCAGTCGGGCACCGCCGCCCGAATCGCGCCGCGCGCGTGGGGCCGCTCGCTCTCCGCACGCGGCGGCTTGCCCGTCACCAGCAGGATCACCCGGTCGCCTCGCGCAATGCTCTCGCCCAGCATCCGGTCGAGCACGGCGTGCGCGGTCCGCAGTGTATGGCCGTGAAGGTCGATCGTCCGGTCGGGTTGAACGACCCCGCGGGTCAGCCGCTTGTCCCAGCCGCCGTCCAGCGTATCGCCCGGCCTGGCGCCGGGCTTGAATGCGGGTGCGGCTGGGGTGGCAGGCGCCCCGAGCCGAACCGGCTGGCGCGACAGCGGCGCGACCGGACCACCCCCCATCATCGGCCGGACGGTCGCCTTCACCCGGGCCCAGAGCGCCGCGCCCTCGGCGTCGGCGTCAGCGCCGCGGCGCCGCACCGCTCGCCCGCGCCCCGATGGATCGCGCCCCGGTGATTCGCTCCAACGTCCCCATCGGCAGCAACAGGAACGCTGTCCCGCGCGCGCTCATCCCGCCCGCGATCGCGCGTGCCTCGTCCCCCGCACCCCAGAAGGTATCGAAGCGGTTCGCCCCACGGATCGCACCACCGGTGTCCTGCGCCACCCACAGGCCCGTCGCGTCGGTTCGGTCCATCGACAGGAAGACGGGCGCACCCAGCGGAATGAATTTCGGATCCGCCGCCACCGTCGCGCCGTCCGCGACCGGCAGCCCCAGCGCGCCGAGCGGCGGGCCGGACAGCTCGCGGAAGAACACATAGCTCTTGTTCTCGTGCATGATTGCACGCCCCTCTTTCGGGTGCGCGTGCAGCCACGCGACGAGACCCTGCATCGAGGTTTGCCCCGGCGCCAGCAGTCCGCGCGCCTTCATCAGCGCGCCGATCCCGGTATAGTCGCGGCCGTTCTGCGTGTCGTAGCCGATCCGCAGGATCGATCCGTCGCGCAGCCGCACCAGCCCCGATCCCTGGATCTGGAGGAAGAACAGTTCGACCGGGTCCGCCGCCCAGCCCAGCACCCGCGCACGCCCGTCGATCGCGCCCGCATCGATCGCCGCGCGATCGAAATACGGCACCAGCTTGCCCGCATCGACGCGCCCGCGGATCTTCTTGCCCTGCAACTCCGCCGAGAATGTCCCCAGGTCCACCTCGACCAGATCGGCCGGACGTGCATAGATCGGCGCGGCGCCATCGCGCCGCTCGCGTGATCCCGCGATCTCGGGAATATAGTATCCGGTAGCGAACGCGCGCCCGTCGCCAACCTGCACCGTCTCGAACCAGCGCCGGAAGAACCCGACCGCGTCGCGCGCATCGGTCGACGCCGCCGAGCACGCCGGCTGCCAGTCCGCACCGGTCGTCAGCCCGGAAAGATCGGTCCGCCGCACCAGCGTCGCACAGCTCGTACGAAACGCCGCCAGCGCACGCGCGGCACCGTCAGCCGTGAACGGTAACGACTGGATCGGCGGCCCCGCGACCAGCCCGGTCGTCGCCGCCGTCGTCGCACCGGTCAGCGCAACCGCGGCCACCGGCGCAATCGGCACCGACGCGACCGGCTGACGCACCGCACCCGATCCATTCGGCGCGACGGAAACCACAGGCCGCTCGGGTGGCGCCACGCCTCCGACGCAGGCCGACAGGGACAGCGCGAGCGCTGCGGCGAAAACTCCCCCCTTGCGACCCATCAGGCTTCGTCGGTGTCCGAGAGCTTCCAGTTGGGATCGCTGCTCTTGAGCGTCCGCGCAAACGTCCAGACATCGTGCGTCTCTACAGCATCGCTGGTCGAGCCGGCCACCAGATTACCCTCCGCATCGCGCGTGACCGCGGCGATATCCGCATCGAACCGAACCGTAATCCGCGCATCACGCCCGATCACAGCCGCATCCGCAATCAACGCGCGGTCGATCGTCACTAGCCGGTTCTCCAGCACATGACCTGCCTCGCGCCGCGCCTCGATCGCCTCGACGAACGTCGCGCGCACATCGTCTTCGACCAGCCACGCCAGAGCATCCTCGTCGCCGCGCCAGAACGCCTCCAGCGTCATCCGATAGGCGGATTTCGCGCCTTCGATGAACTGCGCGGTATCGAACCCGGGCTCAGCCGCGATGATCGCACGCAGCCCCTGTTCGGCCTTGGGCTCCAGCCCGGGCAGCGCGATCGTTCGCGCCTCGGCGGGCGTGTCGACCGTACGCTGAATCGGCGTCGCGACCGCACGCTCCTCCGCCGGCTTCGGCAAGGGCTGTTCATGCCCCGTCCGCTTGCCGAGCACCGAATACAGACGCAACGCCAGAAACCCGGCGACCATCGCAAGTAGGACCAGATAGAACACGTTGCCTCCGACTGCGCTTAACGCCCGACATAGGCGTTAAGGTTCCGGGATACAAATCCGCAGCATGCATGCGGGTGAGGCGCGCGCCGCCTCGGCGTTGAAACCCCCGGTTCGCCCTGCTAGGCGCAAGCCCTTAATTTCAGATCCGGGGCACGCGCCCCGCCCCATTTCGCCGACAGGATGTTTCGATCATGGCCGAGAACGACACCCCCGCGACCCAGCCGCTCGCCAACGGTGCGGACACGTCGCCCGCCGCCGGGCTCATCTCGCAATATGTGAAGGACCTGTCGTTCGAGAACCCGAACGCACCCGGCATCTTCCAGAGCCAGACCGCACCGGAAATCAACGTCCAGTTCGATATCGGCGCGTTCAAGGTCGGCGACGAGGTCCATGAGGTCGTCCTCAAGATCGAGGTCCGCGCGCAGGCCGAGGGGCAGACCGCGTTCGCCGTCGAGCTGTCGTTCGCAGGGCTGTTCGGCCTCCGCAACATCCCCGAGGAGCATGTCCAACCCTTCCTGCTCGGCGAAGCGCCGCGCCTCCTCTTCCCGTTCGCGCGCCGAGTCGTGGCGGACGCGATCCGTGACGGCGGCTTCCCGCCGCTCCTGCTCGATCCGATCGACTTCACCGCACTCTACCAGCAGCAGTCGGCGCAGCAGGGCGTGCAGGATTTCGGAACGTTCGGCCAGGCGTGACCCGACGTAGCGCGCCGGCGATCGACGCATGAACCTCGCCCGCGCGCTCGGCTCGGTCGGCGGGCTGACGCTCGCCAGCCGCATGCTCGGGCTCGTCCGCGATTCGCTGTTCGCGCGGTTCGTCGGCGCGGGGTTCGCCTCCGACGCGTTCCTGATCGCGTTCCGCCTGCCCAACATGTTCCGCGCGCTGTTCGCCGAAGGGGCGTTCAGCGCCGCCTTCATCCCGATGTTCAACCGGAAGGTCGCGGACTCGCAAGGCAAGGGCCTGCCCGACGGCCTGTCCTTCGCGCAGGACGCGCTGTCGGTGCTCCTGCCCGTCCTGATCGGGATGACCGTCCTGCTCGAGCTCGCGGCATGGCCCGTCACCTGGATCATGACGCTCGGTTTCAAGGAGGCGACCGCGGACCAGTTCGCGTTCACCGTCCACCTCGCGCGGCTCACCTTCCCCTACCTGCTCTTCATCAGCCTCGTCTCGCTGCTCGGCGGCATCCTCAATTCGATGCACAAATTCTGGGTCAACGCCGCCGCGCCGATCCTCCTCAACGCGACGCTGATCGCCGCGCTCCTGCTGTTCCACGATCACGAACCGCTGTTCACCGCGCGCAACCAGGCGATCGCGGTCACCGTCTCGGGCGTGCTCCAGTTCGCGTGGCTCTGGTACGCCTGCCGCCGCGCGGGCGTGTCGCTGAAGCTCACGCGCCCGACGCTCGGCCCCGACGTCCGCCGCCTGCTGTCGCTGATCTGGCCCGCCGCCGCGGGCGCGGGCGCGGTGCAGATCAACCTCGTCGTCTCTACCGCGCTCGCCGCCAGCCTGCTCAGCGCGGGCTCGGTCAGCTACATCTATTTCGCGGACCGCCTGAACCAGCTCCCCCTCGGCCTCATCGGCATCGGCCTCGGCACCGTCCTGCTCCCCACCATCTCCGCCCAACTCGGCCGGGGCGACGAGGCGGACGCGATGGCGACGCAGAACCGCGGGCTCGAGCTCGCGCTGTTCCTCACCCTCCCCGCCACCGTCGCGCTCGTGGTGTGCGGCGTCCCGATCGTCGCCGCCTTGTTCCAGCACGGCAAGTTCACCGCCGACGCGACGGTCGCCACCGCGCAGGCGCTCGCCGCCTTCTCGATCGGGCTGCCCTCCTACATCCTCGTCAAGGTCCTGACGCCCGGCTATTACGCGCGGCACGATACGAAGACGCCGGTGCGCTACGCAACGATATCGATCGTCGTGAACCTCGTCCTCAACCTCGCGCTGATCGCGCCGCTGAAGCACATGGGGCCCCCGCTCGCCACCGCGATCGCCTCGACGATCAACGTCGCGATGCTTTGGCGCACGCTGGTGAAGCGCGGGCACTTCGTCCCCGACGCGCGGCTGAAGCGTCGCGCGTGGCGGCTCCTCCTCGCCGCGCTGCTGATGGGGGTCGCGCTATGGTTCGCGAACGACCTGTTCACCCCCTACACGACCGGCGCCAGCCTCACCCGCTGGCTCGCGATGTTCGTGCTGGTGGCTGCGGGCGGGGTCGTCTATCTCGCCGCCACCTTCCTGTTCGGCGCGTTCCGCCTGTCCGACGTGAAGGCCCTTGTTCGTCGTTAGGCGTCCGTCGATAGGAAACCAAGAATGCGCCCCCCCTTTCAGCGGGTAGTCTCCGGGATCAAGCCCACCGGCAACCTCCATCTCGGCAACTATCTCGGCGCGGTGAAGCAGTGGGTCGCGATGCAGGATCAGGTCCTGGGCGCAGGCGGCGAGACGCTCTATTTCATCGCGGATCTCCACGGCCTCACCGAATGGATCGCGCCCGCCGACCTCGCCGCCAACACGATCGAGATGACCGCGACGCTCGTCGCCGCCGGGATCGACCCTGCGCGCTCGACGCTGTTCAACCAGACGCGCGTCCCCGCGCACAGCGAGCTGTCCTGGCTCCTCAACAACGTCGCGCGCGTCGGCTGGCTCAACCGGATGACGCAGTTCAAGGACAAGGCGGGCAAGAATCGCGAGGGCGCCAGCGTCGGGCTCTACGACTATCCCGTCCTGATGGCCGCCGACGTGCTGCTCTACAACGCCACCCACGTCCCCGTCGGCGACGACCAGAAACAGCATCTGGAGCTCGCGCGCGACATCGCGACGAAGTTCAACGCCGACTATGCCACGGAGTTGTTCACGCTCCCCGAACCGCTCGTCAGCGCCGCCGCGCCGCGGATCATGAGCCTGCGCGACGCCTCGGCGAAGATGTCGAAGTCGAACCCGTCCGAGGCCTCGCTCGTCAAGCTGATCGACAGCGACGACACGATCGCGGACAAGTTCCGCAAGGCGAAGACCGATCCGGACGCGCTCCCCGCCACCGTCGCGGAGCTGGCGGATCGTCCCGAGGCGCGCAACCTCGTCACCATCTTCGCCGCGCTGTCCGATCGCACCCCGCAGGACGTGCTGACCGAGTTCGCGGGCAAGGGCTTCGGCGACTTCAAGCCCGCGCTCGCCGATCTCGCGGTCGCCACCCTTTCCCCGATCCGCGACCGCCTCACCCGCCTCCTCGACGACCGTACCGAAGTCGGCGCGATCCTGAACCGCGGCGCGGAAAAAGCGCGCGAGATGGCCGCCCCGACGCTGCTGGCAGCGCAAAAGGCGATGGGGTTGCAGGTCTGATAGCCCCGTTACAGGCCGCTCAACCGCACTTACCATCATCGTCACCCCGGACTTGATCCGGGGTCCAGCTTCTTCTGAACAAACGGCCGGAAAGTCAGCGGGACCCCGGATCAAGTCCGGGGTGACGAGCAGGTTGGTGCGTAGCGCTACCTTGCAAGGGCCACAGCCCTACCCCTCCAATTCCCGCATCAGCATCCGCACCGCCGAGTCCACATCGCGGTCCGTGTCGCGCAGCTCCTCGATCCGCCGCACCGCGTGGATCACCGTCGAGTGATCCCGCCCGCCGAACTTGCGGCCGATTTCGGGCAGCGAGCGCGTCGTCAGCTGCTTGGCCAAATACATCGCGATCTGCCGCGGTCGCGCGATCGCGCGCGCGCGGCGTTCGGAGACGAGATCGACCGGCTTGACCTCGAAATGCGCGCAGACGCGCTTCTGGATCTCGTCGATCGTCACCCGCCGCTGTCCGCCGCGCAGCACGTCGCCCAGCGTCGCCACCGCGAAGTCGAGATCGAGCGTGTCGCCGGTCAGCTGCGCATAGGCGACGACGCGGTTCAGCGCGCCTTCCAGCTCGCGGATATTCGCATGGATCCGCGCCGCCAGCAGGTCGAGCACATCCGCCGGCACGCGCGTATCAGTCAAGTCGGCCAGCTTGCGGTCGAGGATCGTCCGCCGCAGCGCCATGTCGGGTGCCTTGATGTCAGCGACCAGCCCTACCGACATCCGCCCCAGGATCCGCGAATCGACCCCGTCGAGCGCCTGCGGGCAGCGATCCGCCGAGATCACCAGCCGCTTGCCCGCCGCCATCACCTCGTTGATCGTGTGGAAGAATTCCTCCTGCGTCGAATCCTTGCCCGCGATGAACTGGAGGTCGTCGATCAGCAGCAGATCCGCCGAGCGCAGCCGCGCCTTGAACGCATGCGTGTCGCGCGCGCGCAGCGCGGTCACGAACTCGAACATGAACCGCTCGGCCGACATGCACAGCACGCGCGCGCCGGGCACCGCTGCCAGGAACGCGTGCCCGATCGCGTGCATCAGGTGCGTCTTGCCCTGTCCCGTTCCCGAATGGAGGAACAGCGGGCTGAACCGCACCGGCCCCGGCTCCGCCAGCGCCTTGGCCGCGTTGAACGCGACCTTGTTCGACGCGTCCACGACGAACCGGTCGAAGGTGTAGCGCGCCTCGAGCACCGGCTGCTCGACCTCGAACGCCGGCACCGCGGCAACCGGCGCGGGAGCGATCGGTGCCGCCGCCGTGACCGGAACCGCGACCGGCGCAGGCACCGCGCTCAGCACGACCGGTGCGGGTCCCGCGACCCGCGTCTCGATCGTCACGCTGCGGGTGTGCGGCAGGATCGCGCGAAACTCGTGGACCAGCCGGTCGGCATAATGGCTGCGGACCCAGTTGGTCATGAACGCGGAAGGCAGCGCGAGGCGGATGGATTCGTCCTCGCCCGTCTCCACCAGTTCCATCGGCTTGAGCCACTGGTCGAACAGTCGCGCCCCGGCCGATTCGCGCAGGTTGGTGCGGACGCGGGCCCAGGCCCGTGCCACGTCGCTCCCCTCCCCCACGAACCGACCCTGCATCAACGCCACGCACACCTCTCCGATGCCCGGCGACACGGTCGCGGGCGCAGTCTTACGACGACAAAAACATTCCCCCGATGCGGCCCCCGCCGCAAATCGGCCAACGCTATATCATGGGCGCAACCGGCGGACGCCGCTGCGACGTCGGGCAGTTATGAAGAAGCCCGCGAGTCGATCAAGTCCGGTGCGTGTCGCATTTTTGAAATAAAGCGGGTTGACACCCAGCCAGCCACGCAAATGCGTCGAAAAACTTACAAGTCTCTGAATTATATGGTTTTTACTCGAGAGAGCCGTTCATCTTATCCGAGCCCGCGATCCCGAATCGTGGTCAAAGCTGGGTTTGCCGAAACCGCCCCGCGGTTCCCCTGCGGACAGCAAAAAACCCGCCGGGAAATCCCGACGGGCTTTCATAGACCTGCCCCGACAGGGGCCGCGTCGACGGGCTCAGGCGAGCCCGGTCACGGCCTTGGTCAGGCGCGAGAACTTGCGGCTCGCGGTGTTCTTGTGGAGCACGCCCTTGGCGACGCCACGCTGCAGCTCGGGCTGCACCTGCGCCAGCGCGGAAGCCGCCGCGGTCTTGTCGCCCGAAGCCAGCGCGGCCTCGACCTTCTTGACGAAGGTACGGATGCGGCCGACGCGGTTGCCATTCACTTCCGCCCGACGCGCGTTGCGACGGATGCGCTTCTTTGCCTGAGGCGTATTCGCCATGTATGCCCTCGAACTTGTCTGGATCTGTGGAAAAAGGCCACCGGGCTCACCCCGTGCGTCCTTTCGAAGGTGCGCCCCTTAACGACGGCGGGGGTTCAGGTCAACTCCTCTGGTCATCAACTCCTCTGGCCATCAACTCCTCTGGCCATCAACTCCTCTGGCACGCCGCGCACCAGAAGGTCGACCGGCCATGCTCGGTCCGCCGCCGCACGATCGCGCCGCAGTCGCAACGCTCGCCCTCGCGCCCATAAACGCGCCATTGCTTCGAGAAATAGCCCAGCTCGCCATCGGGCCGCGCATAATCGCGCAGCGTCGACCCGCCCGCCGCGATTGCCGCCGTCAGCACCGTCCGCACCGCCGCGATCAGCCGCTCGAGCCGATACAGCGAGATCCGCCCCGCCACGCGCGACGGCGCGATCCGCGCCAGATGCAGCGCCTCGCACACATAGATGTTGCCCAGCCCCGCGACGATTCGCTGGTCGAGCAGCATCGCCTTGATCGGCGCCGCCCGCCCCGCCAGCGCCGCGTACAGATGCTCCGCGGTGAACTCCGACCCTAGTGGCTCCGGCCCCATCGCGACGAACGGTGCATACGCGGCAAGTCCAGTCGTCGCGACGAGATCGACGAACCCGAATCGCCGCGCATCGTTCAGCGCCAGCGTCCGCCCCGCATCGGTCTCCAGCAGCAGGTGATCGTGCGTCATCACGTCGGACGGATCGACCCGCCACCGCCCCGACATGCCCAGATGGAAGATCATCGTGTCGCCGCGATCGGTGTCGATCAGCCCGTATTTCGCGCGCCGCCCGAGCCCGGTCACCACCGCCCCGGTCAGCCGCTGCCGCAGGTCGACCGGAAACGCATGCCGCAGGTCCGCCCGCCGCGCCTCCACCCGCACCAGCCGCGTGCCCTCCAGCACGGGCGCCAGCCCGCGCACGGTCGTCTCGACTTCGGGGAGTTCGGGCACGAAGGGTCCTTTATCGTTGGGCGTGCCTCACCCGGTTCGGGCCGGGCACGCACCGAGCTAGGTTGCGTTTGCCCCGTCCACAAGGCAGGGCTCGCGACCATGAGCGAAACCGTTTCCTTCGGCTACGAAGAGGTCGCCCCCGACGAGAAGACGCGCCGCGTCGGCGGGGTCTTCAGCAGCGTGGCGTCCCGCTACGACATCATGAACGACGCGATGTCGGGGGGCATGCACCGCCTTTGGAAGGACCGCTTCGTCCGCCGCGTGAAGCCGCGCGCGGGCGAGCAGATCCTCGACATGGCGGGCGGCACCGGCGACATCGCGTTCCGCCTCGCCGAATCGGGCGCGAGCGTGACGGTCGCGGACATCAATCCGCAGATGCTCGAAGTCGGCATCGAACGCGCCGCCAAGCGCGGGATAGACGGCCTGGTCTGGACCGAGGCGAACGCCGAGACGCTCACCTTCCCCGACCGGTTCTTCGACGCGTACACGATCGCGTTCGGCATCCGCAACGTGACGGACATCCCCAAGGCGCTCCGCGAGGCGCATCGCACGCTGCGCCGCGGCGGGCGCTTCTTCTGCCTCGAATTCTCGACCACGCTGTGGCCCGGTTTCGCCGAGGTGTACGACAGCTATTCGCACAAGCTGGTCCCCAAGCTCGGCCAGCTCCTCGCGCAGGACGCCGACAGCTATCGCTACCTGATCGAATCGATCCGCCGCTTCCCCGACATGCCGACGTTCGAACGCATGATCGGCGACGCCGGCTTCGTCCGCACGAAGGTCGAGCCGATGCTCGGCGGCCTCGTCGCGATCCACTCGGGCTGGAAGATCTGATGCTCCGGACCGGATCCTCCCCGGCACGGGGAGGGGGACCAGCGCAGCTGGTGGAGGGGGAGCGCCGCCAGCGCCTCACCCGTGGCCTGCCCCCTCCGCCGCCTGCGCTGGCCCCCCTCACCGCGCCGGGGAGGACCTTGTGACCCAGCCCGCCACGCATCTCTGGCGGCTCCTGCGCTGGGGCCGCATCCTTGCCCGCCACGGCGCGCTCAAGGGGATCGAGCGCGATCCCAACGCGCCGCCCGCGGTCCGCCGCCTCTGCCGCATCGCCCGCATCGGCGCGCGCGTCCCCGCCATCCCGCGCTATGCCGACGCGTTCCAGGCGATCGGCCCCGCCGCGATCAAGCTCGGCCAGACGCTCGCCACCCGTCCCGACATCGTCGGCGACGCCGCCGCGACCGATCTGCTCCGCCTCCAGGACCAGCTTCCCCCCGTCCCCTTCGCGGTGATCGAGGCGGCGATGACCGCCAGCTACGGCCGCCCCGTCAGCGATCTGTTCGCGAGCATCGATCCCGTCCCCGTCGGCGCCGCCTCGATCGCGCAGGTCCACCGCGCGATCACGACCGAGGGCGTCCCCGTCGCGGTCAAGGTCCTGCGCCCCGGCGTCGAGGAGGATTTCGCGCGCGCGATCGACACGTACGAATGGGCCGCCGCGCAGATCGAGGCCCGTGGCGGCGAGCTCGCGCGCCTCCGCCCCCGCCTCGTCATCGCCACCTTCAAGCGCTGGACCGCGCGCGAGCTCGACCTGCGCCGCGAAGCGGCATCGGCGTCCGAACTCGCCGAATCGATGGCCGCCGAGCCCAATTTCCAGGTCCCCGCGATCGACTGGCCGCGCACCACCGGCAAGGTGCTGACGCTCGAATGGATCGACGGCATCAAGATGTCGAACCGCGACGCGCTCGTTGCCGCGGGCCACGATCTTCCCGCGCTCGCGCAGACGCTCGTCCACGCCTTCCTCCGCCAGGCGATCGCGGAAGGCTTTTTCCACGCCGACATGCACCAGGGGAACCTCTTCGTCCTCCCGGGCGCCAACGGGCAGGGGCAGATCGCCGCGATCGATTTCGGGATCATGGGCCGGATCGATCGCCGCGCGCGCGTCTGGCTCGCGGAAATCCTCTACGGGCTCATCACCGGCAACTACAAACGCGTCGCCGAGATCCATTTCGAGGCGGGCTACGTCCCCGCGCACCACGACGTCGCCGAATTCGCGACCGCCCTGCGCGCGGTCGGCGAGCCGATGCGCGGGTTGCCCGTCAAGGAAATGTCGATCGGCATGATGCTCGATTCGCTCTTCACGATCACCCGCGATTTCGAGATGCAGACGCAGCCGCACCTGCTCCTCCTCCAGAAGACGATGGTGATGGTCGAGGGCGTCGCGACCACGCTCGATCCCGACATCAACCTGTGGGACACCGCGCAACCCGTCGTCGAGGAGTGGATCCGCACCGAGCTCGGGCCGGAGGCGGCGCTGGCCGATCGCCTCGTCCTCGATTTCCGCACGCTCGCGCGGCTTCCCGATCTCGTCCGCCGCATCGAGGCGCGCTACCCAGCCCCCGGCGGCGCCCCGCCCGCGCCCCCGCTCAGGGAAATCGAGGTCGTCCGCCTCGGCGGCGGCTGGCGCTACGCCGCGGTCGCGCTGCTCGCCGCGGCGGGCGGTATCGCCGCGACGCTCGCGGTGGTCTGGGGCTAGGGCATGAACTGTCCCACGCCCCCACCCCCGTTCGTCTCGAGTAGGGATCGAGCGAAGCCGAGAGCCCGTATCGAGAGACCAGCGTGCGGTCGCGTATCTCGACACGCCGTCCCGACTTCGCTCGACGGCTACTCGACACGAACGGAAGTATATCTCGCCGGCAGCTCCTGATGCAGTCCCGCCTCTGGCTCACCAGCCCCACCCGCTTCGCGACCCTCTCGCACCGCAACGCGCTCGCCGCGGTCACGCTCGCGGTCGCTCTGGTCGTCGCCTGCTTCGCAGCGCTCCCCGCGCCCGGCCCGCCGCCCGCCTCCCACGACACCTCGGAGCGCGCCAGCGACCGAGCCGACGTGATCCTCTACGAAACGATCATCGCGGGCGTCCGCCACGGCGCCGCCTATTATCCCACCGCCGCCGACGCGCTGCGCCAGGGGCCCTACCCGCTCAAGCCCTTCGTCACCTTCCGCCTGCCCACGCTCGCGATGGTCGAGGCGGCATTGCCCGATCTCGTCACCGTCGGGCTGCTCTACGCGCTCGCGCTCGGCACGCTCTGGGCCTGGTTCCGCCGGTTGAGCCCCGCCTTCGACCGCCCGGCGCCGCGTCTCGTCGCGGTGATCCTGCTCGTCGGCGGCATGTCGTCCTTCGTCCGCGGCGATCTCGTCACCTTCCACGAGGTGTGGGCCGGCCCGCTCATCGCGCTCTCGCTCGCGCTCTGGCGCCCGGGCAACGCCACCGCCGCGATCGCGATCGGCCTCAGCGCGATGCTGATCCGCGAAACCGCCGCGCTCTACTGCGCGATCATGGCCGCGATCGCGCTGATCGAGGGCCGCCGCCGCGAGACGGTCGGCTGGGCCGCCGCGCTCGCGCTGTTCCTCATCGTCGTCGGCTTCCACGCGCACGCGGTCGCGCAGGTCGTCCGCCCGCTCGACGATGCGTCGCAGGGGTGGACCGGTCTGCTCGGCTTCGGCTTCTTCGTGAAGGTGATGACGCTCGCCACCGCGCTTTCGCAGATCCCGCTGTGGATCGCCGCCCCGCTCGTCGGCGTCGCGCTGATCGGCTGGGCCGCGTGGGACGACCCGCTCGCCACCCGCGCGCTTGCCGTACTGATCGGCTACGCGCTCCTCCTCGCCCTCTTCTGCCGCACCGACACCTATTACTGGGCGCTGCTGATCGCGCCGATCCTGCCCATCGGCCTCGTCTTCGCGCCCGACGCCATCCGCGACCTGACGCTGCGTGCGCTCGACAGGCGGCGCATCACCGTGACAAGGGTGGCGCGATGAAACGCGTCCTCCTGATCGTCGGCGGCGGCATTGCCGCGTACAAGGCCTGCGAGCTCGTCCGCCTGATCCGCAAGGCGGGCCACCATGTCCGATGCGTGATGACGGAGGGGGCATCGCACTTCGTCACCCCGATGACGCTCGCCGCGCTCAGCGAGGACAAGGTCTACACCACGCTGTGGGACCTGAAGGACGAGGCCGAGATGGGTCATATCCAGCTGAGCCGCGAGGCTGACCTGATCGTCGTCGCCCCCGCCACCGCGGACCTGCTGGCGAGGATGGCCGCCGGCCTCGCCGACGATCTCGCGACGACGCTCTTGCTCGCCACCGACACCCCTGTCCTCGCGGCGCCCGCGATGAACGTCCGCATGTGGCTCCACCCCGCGACGCAGCGCAACATCGCACAGTTGCGCGCCGATGGGATCACCGTGATGGCTCCCGACGAAGGTGCGATGGCCTGCGGCGAATACGGCCCCGGCCGCCTGCCCGAGCCGGCCGCGATCATGCGCGCGATCAAGACGTTTTTGGACCGCCCCAACACCGTTCGGGCTGAGCTTGTCGAAGCCCCGTTCTTCTCTTCTCCAACACCCAAGAAGAACAGCCCTTCGACAAGCTCAGGGCAAACGGGCCGTTTGACCGGCAGGCACATCCTCGTCACCGCCGGCCCCACCCACGAACCGATCGACCCCGTCCGCTACATCGCCAACCGCTCGTCGGGCAGACAGGGTTTCGCGATCGCCGCCGCGCTCGCGACGCTCGGCGCCCGCGTCACGCTGATCGCCGGCCCGGTCGCGCTCGACACCCCCGCGAACGTCGATCGCATCGACGTCGAAACCGCGCAGCAGATGGCCGACGCCGTCGGCCGTGCCCTCCCCGCCGACGCCGCGATCATGGTCGCCGCGGTCGCCGACTGGCGCGTCGAGTCCTCGGGCGCGCAGAAGATCAAGAAATCCGGTGCAGCCCCCGCGCTCGCGCTGGTCGAGAACCCCGACATCCTCGCCACCCTCGCCCGCGACCCCCGCCGCCCCGCGCTCCTCGTCGGCTTCGCCGCGGAGACCGAGCGCGTGATCGAGCACGCCACCGCCAAGCGCCTTCGCAAGAACGCCGACTGGATCGTCGCCAACGACGTCTCGGGCGACGTCATGGGCGGCACCGCCAACACCGTCCACCTCGTCACCGACGCCGGCGTCGAGAGCTGGGAAACGCTGCCGAAAGACGCGGTCGCCGAACGCCTCGCGCACCGGATCGCGGCCGCGCTGGCTTCGCCAGCCGACGATCGATCCGACCCCGCTTCGTCACCCCGGACGTGATCCGGGGTCCCGCTTCTTCGAACGCCCCGACGATACCGACGACCCCCATCGCC
Organism: Sphingomonas sp. Ell38C01; assembly: GCF_055231975.1. Taxonomy (NCBI): domain Bacteria; kingdom Pseudomonadati; phylum Pseudomonadota; class Alphaproteobacteria; order Sphingomonadales; family Sphingomonadaceae; genus Sphingomonas; species Sphingomonas sp. Ell38C01. The sequence goes on from NZ_JBUYVA010000001.1 coordinate 2,836,411, forward strand.
CTGCGACGACACGGCCCGACGATACGCCATGGTATCGCCGGGCCTGCGCCTCCCATCGATGGTCAGCCCATCACTGAACCGGGATCACTGGACGTAAACTACTGCGGCGGGATCGGATCGCCCTTCTTCACCACGCAATACTCGATCAGATACAGCGAGCTGCCCGTCTCGGTGCCGCCGTCGATCGCGACCACGTTCCATCCCTTGCCGGCTTCCGCGGCCGGATCCATCTCGAACTTGCCGAGCTGCTTGTCGGGAATGGGCCAGGGGTTCGCATCCCACAGATAATAGGTCAGCGCCCGGTTCGTCGGCCCGAGCGAGCCCGGCAGGCTCTTCAGATCCTTCAGCGTGCCCTCGCTCATGCTGTAATATTTGTCGCCGCAGTTCTGATCCGGCATCGAGCAGTAGGTCCGCGCCTTGGGGCCGTCATAGCTGAGGTACACTTGGTCGGGCGGACGATTGCCGCCGTAGACCATGTTCGTGACGATATCGCCGCGTGCCATGTTTTTCAGCCGCGACGAGAGCTCCTGCTCCAGCGTCTTCGGTCGGTCCAGATGCGCCCATTTGATGAAGTCCAGCAGGCGCACCGAACCGCCATTCGCGGAGGGGTCGTTCTTGTAGGTCTTGAGCTTTCCCGCCACCTGGTCGGACGTCAGCGCGACGGATTTGCCGAGCTGCTCGTCGATATAGCCCACCACCGGGATCGGGATCGCCGCGGCGATCGCACCCTTGACGTTCATCACATCGCCCTGCGACGGCATGACCGCGTAGATCCGGCTCAGCTGCACCTGATATTCGGGTCCCACGGGGGCGGGAGCGGGCTTGGCCGCAAACGGATTCCACTGCGGTGCCGCGACCGCAGGAACGGTTGTGCCGAACGCAAGACAACCGATGGCACCGAGACGTGCCGCTGCTCTGAGCATGGATGAACCCTTTTGGTTTGAAACGGCCGGCCAACGGGCCAGCAGGACACGCGCGCCGAGGCGACGAACCGAAGGGTTAGTGCGACGGTTACCCTGCCACAACGCAACTAGTCGCCGAAATGGGTCACCCGAGTAAACTTCGCTCCAAATGCTGGTTGCAACGCGCACGAAACAATACAGCGACACCACATGCGTCCATGGCGCTTGCGGATCGACGCCCGTCCCAGCTGCGGACGATCCAATCAGCGGGCATGGTATCCATTTACCAATCCGGTACATCGCCATGCCGATCGAAAGGCGGCGGTGGTCGCAGGACCGGCCCACTCCACCCCGGCTTTCCCCCGCCCAGGCCCATCCCCCCTTCGCACTCGCCGCACCACCCGTTATGACAGCGTATATGACCGACAGCATCGCCATCCGCCTGCGCCGCCTTCCGCACGGCGAGGGGCTCCCGCTCCCCGCCTATGCCACCGCAGGCGCCGCCGGCATGGACGTCGTCGCCGCAGAGACGCTGACGCTCGCCCCCGGCGCGCGCGCCGCGGTCGCCACCGGCTACACGATCGCGATTCCCGCCGGCTACGAGGTTCAGGTCCGTCCGCGCTCGGGCCTCGCGCTCAAGCATGGCGTCACCTGCCTCAACACCCCCGGCACGATCGACAGCGACTATCGCGGCGAGGTGAAGGTGATCCTCGCCAATCTCGGCACCGAACCGTTCGCGATCGTCCGTGGCGAGCGCATCGCGCAGCTCGTCCCGGCACCCGTCCTTCGCGCGACCTTCGATCTCGTCGACACGCTCGACGACACCGTTCGCGGCGCGGGCGGGTTCGGGTCGACCGGACGATGAGCGTCACCGTCTTCCTCGCTGCGCTCTCGGCACAGGCGGGCGTCCCAGCCACGGTCACCACCGCTGTGCCCGCTCCGCCCCCCGTCGCGGCCTGGGCGGGGCTGCCCGACGTCCCGTATCTGCGCCGGTTCGCGACTCCCGATACGCTGTCGGTCTTCGTTCGCGCGGAGATCGCCGCCGGGCGCTGCGCGGTCGCGGTCGAGGCCGTGACCCTGCCGATCGAACTCGCGGTCTTCATCGATCGCGCCGGCACGATCCGCCGCATCGCGCCGCGCGCGATCGGCTGCCCCACGGTCGAGCAATATGCCTCGGGCCTCGTCCTGCGCTATGCGCGCGACAACCTGATCGCGCCCGCCGTCCCGGTCGACGCCTGGTATCACGCCGCCTTCACCTTCGCGCTGAAATGACCGCGCTCTCCGCCGACGAACTCGCGCGCTATGCGCGGCAGATCGTGCTGCGCGATGTCGGCGGCGCGGGGCAGCGCCGGATCGCACGCGCCGCCGTCGCGCTCGTCGGCGCGGGAGGCATCGGCGCGCCCGCGATCCAGTATCTGGCGGGCGCTGGCGTCGGCCGCCTGATCCTGATCGACGACGACACCGTCGACGCCTCGAACCTCCAGCGCCAGATCCTGTTCGCCACCGCCGATATCGGCCGCGCGAAGGTCGATGCCAGCGCCGCGGCCGTCGCCGCGCTCAACCCGCACGTCGCGGTCACCGTCCAGCCCGTCCGCCTCGACGCCGCCAATGCCCCGATCCTCCTCGCAGGCGCCGACGTGGTGATCGACGGTAGCGACAGCTTCGCCACGCGGCTGACCGTCGCCGACGCCGCGCTCGCGCTCCGCATCCCGCTCGTCTCCGCCGCGGTCGGCCAGTTCGAGGGCCAGCTCGGCGTGTTCCGCGGCTGGGAGGCGGACCAGCCCTGCTATCGCTGCTTCGTCGGCGACGCCCCCGCGCGCGACGGCGGAACGTGCGCGGAGGACGGCGTGCTCGGTCCCGTCACCGGCGTGCTCGGCAGCATGGCCGCGCTCGAGGCGCTGCGTTGCATCACCCCGTTCGGCGAGCCGATGGCCGGGCGGGTGATGATCGCGGACCTGCTCGCGATGCGCTTCCGCACGTTGACGCTCCCCAAGGATCCCGGCTGCCGGTCCTGCGGCGCTCAGGCCCCGGTATAGCGCCGATACCAGTCGACGAACCGGGGGATCCCCGCCTCGATCGAAACCTTCGGCCGATACCCCAGGTCGCGCGTCGTCGCGGCGATGTCGGCATAGGTCGCGGGCACGTCGCCCGGCTGCATCGGGTGCATCTCGCGGATCGCACGCCGCCCGCATGCCGTCTCGATCACGTCGATCAGGTGCCCCAGCTCCTCGGGCCGGTTGTTGCCCAGATTGTAGACCGCGTGCGGCGCCCGGCTCCCCCCCGGCTTCTCCGCGCCGTCGTCGGAAGGCGGTCGATCGAGCGCAGCCACCACCCCGTCGACGATGTCGTCGATATAGGTGAAGTCGCGCCGCATCCGCCCCTCGTTGAACACCTTGATCGGGCGCCCCTCCAGGATCGCGCTGGCGAACAGCCACGCCGCCATGTCGGGCCGCCCCCACGGGCCGTAGACGGTAAAGAAACGCAGCCCCGTCAGCGGCGTCCGGTAGAGATGCGCATAGGTCTCGCTCATCAACTCGTCGGTCTTCTTGGTCGCGGCATACAGCGACACCGGGTGATCCACCCTGTCCCCCACCGCGAACGGCATCGCATCGTTCCCGCCATAGACCGACGACGACGAGGCATAGACGACATGCCCCACGCCCCGTGCGCGGGCGAGTTCGAGGATCTCCAGATGCCCCGCCACGTTCGCGCGCACATAGGCGCGCGGATTCTCGATCGAATAGCGCACCCCCGCCTGCGCGCCCAGATGGACGATGCGGTCGACGTCCGCCCCCGCGACCGCCGCCGCCAGCGCCGCCCCGTCCGCGAAATCGCACTCGACGAACCGCACCCGGTCGCCATGTACCCGCGCCTGCTCCGCCAGCCGCGCGCGCTTCAGCGCCGGCGGGTAATAGGCGTTGAGGTCGTCGACCCCGATCACGGGCTCGCCGCGCCCCGCCAGCCGCATCGCGACATGATGCCCGATGAACCCGGCGATACCGGTCACGAGGATCGTCACCCCAGCAACGCCGCCGCGAACGCGCGCACCTGCGGCCCGATATCGTCGCGCGCCAGCGCCAGCGCGAGGTTCGCCTGGATATACCCGGCCTTGTCGCCGCAATCGTAGCGCTGACCGTCGAAGGTATAGCCGTGGAACGCCTGCTTCCCGATCAGTTGTGCCATCGCATCGGTCAGCTGGATCTCGCCGCCCGCGCCCTTCACCGGCGCGTCGAGGATCCGCATCACCTCAGGCTGGAGGATGTAGCGCCCCGGCGTCATCAGGTTGGACGCAGCGGTGCCCTTCGCGGGCTTTTCCGTTACCGCGATCACCTCCGTCAGCGCACCGTCCACCTTGCCGGGCGTGATGATCCCGTATTTGTCCGTCTCGCCCGCGTCGATCTCCAGCGCGCCGATCACGTTGCCGCCGACGCGTTCGTACGCCGCGACCATCTGCGTCAGGAACCCCGGCGTCCCCACCATCAGCTCGTCGGGCAGCAGCACCGCGAACGGCTCGTCCCCGACGATATCGCGCGCGCACCACACCGCGTGGCCCAGCCCCAGCGGCTCCTGCTGGCGGATATAGACCGGGCTGCCCGGCCGCTGGCGGATCCCCTCGATCGCGGACAGCGACTTGCCGCGCGCGGTCATCACCGCCTCCAGTTCGTACGAGATGTCGAAATGATCCTCGAGCGCGCCCTTGCCGCGGCCGGTCACGAAGATGATCTGCTCGATCCCCGCCTCCAGCGCCTCCTCCACCGCGTACTGGATCAGCGGCTTGTCGACCACGGTCAGCATCTCCTTGGGCATCGCCTTGGTCGCAGGCAGGAAGCGCGTGCCGAGGCCTGCCACGGGGAACACGGCCTTGCGCACCGGCTTGAACGTCATCGAGCTACTCCTGAACAGACAGCGCGGCTTACCCACCTCGCCCCGGTCGAGCAATCGCCCGTCCGGCGTTAGCGCCTCCTAAAGATGCCCCGCGCTATCGCATCCGATATGGCAAAGATTCTCGTCATCTTCGGCACCCGGCCCGAGGCGATCAAGCTCTTCCCCGTCATCCGCGCGCTCGCCGATGCGCCGGGGCTTACGGTACGCACCTGCGTCACCGCGCAGCATCGCGGGCTGCTCGACCAAGTCCTCGCGATCGCAGGCATCGCCCCCGACATCGACCTCGACCTGATGGAGCCGGGCCAGACGCTCGACCGGCTCACCGCGCGCCTGCTCACCGGGCTCGGCGAGGTGATGGACGCCGAACGTCCCGACCGCGTCGTCGTCCAGGGGGACACCGCCACCGCGATGGCCGGCGCGCTCGCCGCCTATTACCGCCGGATCCCCGTCGCGCATGTCGAGGCGGGGCTGCGCTCGGGCGACATCTACCACCCCTGGCCCGAGGAGGTGAACCGACGCATCGTCGCCCCGATCGCCGATCTCCACTTCGCCCCGACGCAGACCGCCGCCGACGCACTCGCGCGCGAAACCGTCACCACGGGCGTCCACGTCACCGGCAACACCGTGATCGACGCGCTCCACTGGACGCGCGACCGCATCGCCGCCGACCCAACGCTCGCCTCGGGCCTCGACGGAATCGCCGCTCGCTTCGCGGGCAAGCGCCTGATCCTCGTCACCACCCATCGCCGCGAGAATTTCGGCGACGGGATGGCAGCGATCGCGCGCGCCATCGCGCGCGTCGCCGCGCGCGCGGACGTCGCGGTCCTCTTCCCCGTCCACCCCAACCCCAATGTCGGCGCGGTGATGGACCGGATCCTCGGCGACCGCGCCAACGTCGCGCGCATCGATCCGCTCGACTATCCCCACTTCATCCGCGCGCTCGACCTCTCCACCCTCGTCCTCACCGATTCGGGCGGCGTGCAGGAGGAAGCGCCCTCGCTCGGCAAGCCCGTCCTGGTGATGCGCGACACGACGGAGCGCCCCGAAGGCGTCGAGGCCGGCACCGCAAGGCTCGTCGGGACGGACAAAGACCGCATCGTTTCCGAAGTCTTCACGCTTCTCGACGACAAGGCCGCGCATGCCGCGATGGCCCGCGCCCACAATCCGTTCGGCGACGGCCACGCCTCGACACGCATTGCGAAGGTAATCGCCGATGGCTTCCGAAACTGATCTGAGCGTCGTCGTCCTGGGACTGGGCTATATCGGCCTGCCCACCGCCGCGGTGATCGCGCGGACGGGCGCACGCGTGCTCGGCGTCGACGTCACGCCCTCGGTCGTCGAGACGGTCAATTCGGGCAAGGTGCATATCGAGGAGGTCGATCTCGACGGCCTCGTCTCGGGCGTCGTCGCACGCGGCACGCTGCGCGCCTCCACCACGATCGAGACCGCCGACGTTTTCGTGATCGCGGTGCCCACGCCCTTCTCCGAAGGCCACGCCCCCAATATCGGCTACGTCCTCCAGGCCGCGACGACGATCGCGACCGTCCTGAAGGCGGGCGATACGATCATCCTCGAATCGACCTCGCCCGTCGGCACCACCGAACAGGTCCGCGACCTGCTGGCAAAGCTTCGCCCCGACCTGCGCGTCCCCGGCAGGACCGGCGAGCAGGCCGATATCGCGATCGCCTATTGCCCGGAGCGAGTCCTGCCCGGCCGCATCCTCGTCGAGTTGATCGACAATGATCGCGTCATCGGCGGCATCACCCCGCGCTGCGCACGCAAGGCGCTCGCCTTCTATCGCCGCTTCGTGCGCGGGGCCTGCGTCACCACCACCGCGCGCGCCGCGGAAATGACGAAGCTGACGGAGAACGCGTTCCGCGACGTCAACATCGCCTTCGCCAACGAACTGAGCCTCGTCGCGGATACGATGGGGGTCGATGTGTGGGAGGTCATCCGCCTCGCCAACCGCCATCCGCGCGTCAATATCCTGTCCCCCGGCCCCGGCGTCGGCGGCCACTGCATCGCCGTCGACCCCTGGTTCCTCGTCCACGCCGCACCCGACCAGACCCCCTTGATCCGCACCGCGCGTGAAGTGAACGACGGCAAGACCGATCACGTCATCGCCAGGGCGAGCGCGCTGATCGAGGCGATGCCCGGCGTCGCGGTCGCGTGCATGGGGCTCGCCTTCAAGGCGAATATCGACGATTTCCGCGAAAGCCCCGCTCTTAAGGTCGCGTCTCAACTGGCGACGAAATTCGGCAACCGGATCAACATCGTCGAGCCCTATGCTCACGCGCTGCCGCAGGATTTCTCGGGCACCGGCGCGACGCTGATCGATGTCGACACCGCGATCGAGACGTGCGGCATCATGATCGTCCTGGTCGACCACGACGTCTTCCGCTCGATCCCGCTCGAGGAACGCGCCGGCAAGGCCGTCCTCGACACCCGCGGCCTCTGGCCCGACCAGCCGCGTACTACGCCGGCGACCGGGTTGCGACTGGCGAGCTGAACACCCCCCAACCGGCAACCCAGCGCTCGGATCACCCCAACAACAGATCCGCCACCACCCGACTCTTCGCCGCCCCGTCATACCGCGCCTCCGCGATCCGCCGGCTCGCCGCGCCCATCGTCGCGATCGCCTCCGGATGCTCGACGAACCACGTCATCGCCGCCGCCAGCGCATCCACGTCGCGTCGCGGGATCATCAGCCCGTTCACCCCATGCTCGACGGTATCGCGACATCCCACGCCGTCGGTGGTGATGACGGGCTTCGCCATCGCGCAGGCCTCCTGCGTGCTCCGCGGCAGCCCCTCGCGCGCCCAGGCAGGAAGGACGAACACGCTGCACCCCGCGATCGCGCCGCGCACGTCGTCGACATGCCCCGGCCACTCGATCACCCCGCGCTCCACCCACGGCGCGATATCCGCCGCGCGCAGGGACTCGGGGTTGGCGTCGATATCGCCCAGCAACACGAAACGCGCGCGCGGATGCGCCGCCTTCACCCTCGCCGCAGCCTCGGCATATTCCACGATCCCCTTGCCGCGCAGTAATCGCGCCATCAGCAGGAAGGTCACCGGATCGGTCACCGGCGGCGCGGGCGCGAAGGCCTCGAGGTCGACGCCAATCCCGCCGATGTTCACCGCCTTGTCCGCCGCGACCATCCCCTGGTCTCGGAACACCGCCTCGTCGTCGCGGTTGAGGAACAGCACCCGGTCGACGCCTGCGAACGCGATGCGATACAGCGCCTTCGTCACCGCCCGCAGCGCCCGGCCCTTGAAAGAGCCCCCCTCGCCCGCGTCGAACACGAACCCCAGCCCCTCGACCATCGCGACGCGCCTCGGCACCCCCGCAAGCCGCGCAGCAATGCTGCCATAGATGTTGGGTTTGACGAAATAGGTCAGCACCGCGTCCGGCCTCACCCGCCGCAGCGTCGCGATCAGCGCGGCGACGTCGCGCAGATCGCGCACCGGGTTCATCCCCGTCCGGCTCAGCGAGATGTCGACCGTCCCCGCCCCGATCGCCTCCGCCCGCGCCCGCGTCTCCGCAGTCCAGTTCGGCGCCAGCGCGACCACCTCGACGCCCCGCCCCACCAGTTCGCGCACCAGATCTCGGCGGAAGTTCGCCACCGTGAATCCGTCATTGGTGACGATCGCCACCCGCGTCACGCCAGCACCTCCGCGAACAGCGCCAGCAGCGTCCGCCCCGCGCTCTCGGTCGAATAGTCCGCCTCCACCCGCGCCCGCGCCGCCGCGCCCATCCGCGCGCGCGATCCCGCATCGTCCGCGAGCCGCACGATCGCCGCCGCCCAGTCCTCCACCGACGACGCCAGCATCCCCACCTCGGGCGTCACGATATCGGCGTTCACCCCCACCGGCGACGCGATCACCGGTCGCCCCGCCGCCATGTACTGGATCAGCTTGTATCCGCACTTGCCGCGCTCGAAATCGCTGTCGACCAGCGGCATCACCCCCACGTCGATCCTCGCCATCAGCGCGCCTTCGCTCGCCTCGCTCCACGCATGGATTTCCTGCGGAACCGGCAGGTCGGCGATCGCGTCCGCCCCCACGGTGACCAGCGTCGCCGGCACCCGGTCGCCGAGTTTCCGAAGCGCCGCGATCACCGGCGCCAGATAGCGCGCATTCGCTGGCGTCCCGATCCACCCGATCCGCAGCCGGTCGCCCGCCGGCGCCGGCACCACCGGATAGCGCGCCGGATCGACGACGGTCGGCACCTGCACCACCCGCCGCGCACCATGCTCGCGCGCATAGGCCGCGAGATACGGATTGCCCGCCGTCACCGCCGCCGACCCGCGCAGCAACGGATCGAACTTCGCCGACAACGCCCGGCGCACCAGGGCGCGCGGATGCCGGTCATAGCTATGGAACACCGCATCGTCGTAATCGACGACGTACCGCAGCCCCCGCAGCGTCAGCACGCGCTCCATCGGCGCAGGCAGGAACGGGAACAGCTCCTTCTCCACCCACACCAGATCGGCGCGCGCTGTCGCCAGCACCCCCGCCCGCCGCGCGTATGCCGACAGCGCGCTCGACAGCGGCTTCTCGCCCCGCATGAAATACGCATCGAGATACGCGTCGTCGAAGAACGGCTCCACCCGCACCGACGCGCCCGCCGCCTCCAGCATCGGCACGAACGCCCCCATCCGCACCCGGCTGCTCGGTCCGCGCATCGTATAGCGCGGGAGCATCAGGATGCGCTTGCCCTCCAGGTCTCGCCTTGCAGGTTCAGCCACCCGCCGCCACCCGGTCGAGCCACGCCAGTTGCGCGGGCAGGCACACCGTCTTCAAGTCGTAGCGTTCGCGGATCAGCGCCGCCGCGTTCGCCCCCAGCCGCGCCGCCAGCCCGGTATCGTCGAGCAACCTGCAGGCGTTCCCGACCATCTCGTCGGCGTCGAAGAAGTCGAAGGTCAGCCCCGTCTCGCCCTCCGCGACGAATTCGGTCACCGGCGGGGTGCGGCTGCCCAGGATCGGCGCGCCCACCCCCATCGCCTCGGCAAGGCTCCACGACGCGACGAACGGATAGGTCAGGTAGACGTGCAGCCGCGAGAGCCGCAGAATGTTGAGATAGACATTGTACGGCACCTGCCCGACGAAATGGACGCGGCGCATGTCGATCCGGTCCTGCACCTCGTCGAGGAACACCTGCTTCCACGACGCCCCCGACGGCGGCGCCGCGCCATAGCTCACCCCGTCGCCGCCGATGATGATGACCTGCGCGTTCGGCCGCCGCAGCAGCAGTTCGGGCAGCGCGCGCATGAAACGGTGATAGCCGCGCATCGGCTCGAGGTTCCGGTTGACGAAGGTGATGATCTCGTCGCCGGGCGCGAAGATCGTGCCGTTGCCCGATTTCATCGGCTGCGCGCGCGCCGGATGGACCACCGAGGTGTCGATGCCGTCGTGGATCACGCTGATCTTCGATGCCATCGGCTCGGGAAAAGTCGCCGCCTGGAACGCGGTCGGCGAGATGCCCGCAGCCGCCTGGTCGAACAGCAGCGCCTGCGGCATGCACCGCAGCCACAGCCGTGCACGCTCGGTCGCCTCTTCCACCGGGGTCAGGAACTCCGGATCGAAATCGCCGTCGCCGCCCTTCTCGACATAGAGCATCTCGCAATACAGCGCGAGCTTCGCCTGCGGCCAGACCCGCTTCAGGAACAGCGGTTCGCCCCAGGCCGGGTGCGCGACGATCACGTCCGGCAAAAACCCCTCGTCGCGCAGCGCGATCGCCGCGCGCAGCGTCGCCTCGCCGCGGATCACCTTGGAATCGAAGTCGCGCGACCACGGGTGCCCGTCGGTCGCGGTGCTGCACGCGCCCTTCGCGCGGACGATGCGGACGCCGGGCATCTGCACGGGCTCGCGCATGCACGTGGCGACCACCTCGTCGCCCCGCGCTGCGAGCGCCGGGGCGAGATGCTTGAACTGGCCAGGGAAGTTCTGGTGCACGAAGAGGATGCGCATGTCGCGCTCACAGCCAGCGCACGACCGGTTTGTCAAATCTCCAGGCGGCCGGATGCGCGCGCGGCTTGACTTGTCGCGAGCGCCCGGCACACCGCGCGGCAACCACGAAGCTGTTCCCCGGAGTCCCGATGCCCCTCGCCGAAAAGGCCACCACCGTCGCGCGCAAGGTCGCGCTCCGCCTTGGCCTCGGCCGCGGCGCGCGGTGGGAGGCCAACGACACCTACGTCTCCGCCGCCCCCTCGGCGCAACAGACCGTGGATATCTTCAAGGGCGACTGGGCCTCGCGGCTGCCGATCGACGGCGTCGTATCGGGCGAGGCCGGATTGTTCGAGGACAGCCGCATCGCGTGGCTGCTCGACCGCGTCGGCTCGGTCGCGGGGTTCGACGTGCTGGAACTCGGGCCGCTCGAGGGTGGCCACACCGCGATGCTGGAACGCGCCGGGGTCGCCTCGATCACCGCGATCGAGGGCAACAAATCGGGCTATCTGAAATGCCTCGTCGTCCAGCAGCTGCTCAAGCTCGAACGCGTCGATTTCCGCCTCGGCGATTTCGACGCGGTGCTCGCGACCACCGACGCGCGCTACGACCTGCTGGTAGCAAGCGGCGTCCTCTATCACCTCGCCGATCCGCTCGCTACGCTGCTCAACATGATCCGCGTGTCGGACCGGATCTTCATCTGGAGCCATTTCGCGGACGCCGACGCGATGCCCGCGGGCGATCCGCGACGCCGCCCGATGACTGGCGAGGTGCGCGTCGCAAAGCGCGCCGGCGAGCGGCTGACCTACCATGTCCGCAGCTATCTGGGCACGCACCGCATCGGCAAGTTCTGTGGCGGGCGAGAGTCCGCGGCGGTGTGGATGGAAAGCGCCGAGGTCATCGCGCTCCTCGAACGCCACGGCTACGCGGTCGAGCTCGGCGAGGCCCAGCCGGACCACCCCAGCGGCCCCGCGCTGACACTTCTGGCCACGCGTCGATGACACCGACTTCAGGCCGAAACGGAACGACTTGCGGCCATAAGGACACAAGCATTTCGAAAACCGACCGGCCCAGTGGATAAAATAACGACCTACATGGTTATTCCGCCAGCCACGAAGGCTTGCCAATGGATCGGAGGTCGCGCTAAGTGAAAAGCGCAGCTCTAGAGGGAGGATTCTAGGCCCGGGAGGTTGGAGCGGGTGGACGTAAAACGGGGGGCCAAGGCTTGCGTCCACGCAGCACCCGTTAGAATTGGTTACAAACTGGGGCCTCCGGCACCGCCCGGGCCTCGATCGATATGCACGGTAAGGGAGTAAATTCATGGCTGTAATTCAGGGTACGACAGGCAACGACAGCCTTTCGGGCACGACATCGCCGGACACGATCTTCGGTCTCGCGGGCGACGACACCATCAACGGCCTGGCGGGCGCGGATCTTCTGATCGGCGGCACCGGCAACGACAATTACATCGTCGACGACGCTGGTGACCAGGTCATCGAGAGTGTTGGCGAAGGCACCGCGGATCAGGTCGTCTCGACCATTTCCTACACGCTCGCAGGCGGCTCGGAGATCGAGTTCCTGGCGGCTGGCGGCGCAGGCAGCTTCAACGCCTTCACGCAGCAGTTCGGCGGCGGCGCGATCAACCTTACCGGCAACGAGTTCGCGCAGGAAATCGACGGCAATGGCTTCGCCAACGTCCTCGACGGCGGCGTGGAGACGACGGCGGCATCCGACACGCTGGTCGGTCTGGGCGGCGACGACACGTATATCGTGCGCAACGCTTCGGACGTCGTGACTGAGGGAACCGCGCTCGGCGTCGACACCGTCCTCGTCGTCGCGAGCTCGACCTTCACCAGCTATGCGCTGCAGGCCGCCAACGCCGACGTCGAGAACCTTCTCGCTTCGGACGCGACCTCGACGCAGGCGCTGACCCTGATCGGCAACAGCTATGCGCAGTCGATCGCCGGCAACGCGGGCGCGAATGTGCTCGTCGGCAATGGCGGCGCTGACACGCTGAGCGGCCTCGGCGGCAACGACGTGTACAACATCACGGCCAACACCGCCGTCATCAACGACACGACCGGCACCGATACCGTCAACATCGGCTATGCGGCCGGCCCCGGCTATGCGGCGGCTGCGGGCACCGCGGGCACCTACACGGTCACCGCGCCGATCGAGACGATCACCGCGGCAGCATCGACTGGCGTGGCAGGCATCAACATTGTTGGTGGCTCGATCGATCAGACGATCATCGGTAACGACCAGGCCAACACCATCACCGGTGGCGGCGGCGTCGATACGCTTGTCGGCGGCCTTGGTGGCGACACGTACAACGTCTCGACCGGTTCGACCCAGGTGGTCGAGAACGCTGGCGAGGGTGTGGATCGCGTCAACGCAGTCGGCACCAGCTTCTACATCGGGCCGAATGCCGAGATCGAGATTCTCGCTCTGGGCACTGCGACCGGTGGCGCTGCGCTCGGCACGCGTACCCAGCAGGGTGACGGCACGTTCGATCTGAACGCGCTGAACACGACGGCGACGTCGAACTTCATCGTCGGCAACAACTTCTCGCAGACGCTGTACGGCGATGCGGGCGGCAACATCCTGAACGGGTTCCGTGGCGTCAATGGTGACGGCACCGGTGCCAATGCCGACACGCTGGTCGGTGGCGCAGGCAATGACACCTATCGTGTCTACAACCAGACCGACGTCGTGGTTGAGGATTCGAACGGTGGCATCGACTTCATCTACACCAGTGCGAGCTACGACCTGACGGTCAATGACACGAACGCCTTGGGCGCGACGCTCAACGGCACCGGCACCAACGGCGCGACCTTCCTGACTGGCGCCAGCCAGATCGAGATCGTCTCGGCGGCGGATCAGGCGTCGAACGCCGGTGCGCGCGGTATCGACCTCACGGGCAACGCCTATGGCAACATCCTGATCGGCGATTACGGCGCCAACATCCTGACGGGTGGCGGCACCTCGGCGGGTGGTCAGTTCGACCAGCTGACCGGTCTGCGCGGGAACGACACGTACAACGTCAACTCGCGTAACACGACGGTGAACGAGAATGTCGGCGAGGGCACCGATCAGGTGAACGTCAACCTCGACGGATCGGGCGACAGCTTCTGGGGGATCAATGCCCTGTCGGAAGTCGAGTTCATCTACGCCACCGGCAACAACGCGATCAGCATCACCGGCAACGAGTTCGCGCAGCTCATCTCGGGCAACGCGGCAGCCAATACGCTGAACGGCGGCGGCGGTGCCGACACGCTCGTCGGCGGCGCGGGTTCGGATTCGTACCTCGTCACCGCGCAGAACCAGGTCGTCGTCGAGGACGCGCTTGCAGGCAGCGGCACGGCCACGAACAACGACTCGGTCTTCACCACGGTAAGCTACGACCTGGCGGCTTCGGCTTCCTACGTGGCGGCTCCGGGTGCGGCGGCGATCACCGGCGGCACCCAGATCGAAGTTCTCGCCGCGGCCAATGGCCAGGGCACCGAGAACCTGAATCTGACCGGTAACGGATATGCCCAGACGATCGTCGGCAACTACGGCAACAACGTTCTCGACGGCGACAACGACACGCGCACCGGCGGCAATCTCAGCGGCACCGTCGCTGGCGATACGCTCATCGGTCTGCTCGGCAACGACAGCTACCGCGTGTACAGCCAGGCCGACGTCGTTCGCGAGAATGCTGGCGAGGGCACCGACACCGTGCTGTTCAACAGCGCGACGCCGGGTTCGTACCAGCTGCGTAACGGCACCTCGGTCGAGTTCCTGGTTGCCGAAGGCAACACCTCGACGGCGCCGCATCGCCTGACCGGCAACGACCTTGCGCAGACGATCGTCGGCAACGCTGGAGACAACATCATCTCCGGCCGCGAAGGCAACGACACGCTGACCGGTGGTGGCGGCAACGACATCTTCGGTTTCGACACCGCGCTGAACGCCACGACCAACGTCGATACGATCACCGACTTCGCGGCTGGTGACCGTCTCTCGCTCGGCGGTACGCCGTTCGCAGCGCTCGGCGCGACCTTCGACTCGAACGAGTTCGTCGCCGGCACGACCGCCACGGCTGCCAACGCCCAGGTCCTGTACGACCAGGCGACCGGTAACGTGTTCTACGATGCGGACGGCACCGGTTCGGGTGCGGCGGTCCTCTTCGCGAACGTCGGGGCGGGCACCGTGCTCGGGTTCAACGACTTCACGATCAACACGACCCCGACGACCGCGATCGCAGCTGCGTAAGCAGCTCTTCGCGATCCACGGATCGAAAGGCCGGGGCCTCCGTCGCAAGACGGGGGCCCTTTCCTTTTGCGCAGGCATCGCGGCTCTCGGGGAGCCCCCTCCCCGGCCACCGCCTCGCCATCAGGCAGCCCGGAACCGTGCGAGTGGGATTGCAAGCATGAACCCGGACACCGCATGCCCCGACGGTCCGTCGATGCCTTGGCCGGAACTTCGACCGACCCCGCCGATCGCGGCACCACTCCCAGGATCGCTACCCCCGCCCCGCCGGAAACCGATGAACAAATTGTCACCAAGATTGAGTGGACGATGATGGTGGCGTCGATTAAGCCCGCGCCGCAGGCAGGGGCGACAACCCGGCAGGCCCCGCATACGATGCAGAACCACTTTCGGACCCTCCTCGCGTCGATCGCATCCCTTGCGCCCGCGATCCCGGTGCAGGCGCAGACCGTCGCCACGCCGCCACAGGCACAGGTTCCAGGCCCCGTCACGTCCGCACCCTCTTCCGCGTTCGCGCCGCAGCCCGGTCCGGTCACCGCCGTTAACCCGCTCGACCGTCCGATCGCGGATCGGTCGCCATCGGCTCCGGCAATTCCATCGATCGAGGCACGCCCCCTGCCGCTGCCTTCGACCGCGCGCGGCGGTCCGATGCCGTCGACCCGTCGAAGCGCACCGCCCGCCGGCCCCGGCGCGCTACCCGCCCCCGTCGAACGCCCGCTCTCGGTCGACATCGGCAATGACCCGGTCCTCGCGCTCGGTCGCGAGGCCGGCTCCGGGCCGGTGTTCCGCGACGCGATCGTCGCCGCCGTCGATCGCAATCCCTCGCTCGCCGAGGCGGAAGCGCAGGCGGACGAGGCCCGGGGCCAGCGGCGCGAGGCGCGCGCCGGGCTGTTCCCGACGGTCGATCTCAATGCCACCGGCTTCAAGACGGTGTCGCGCGAGTTCGGCAACGACCCCGACAACATCATCGAGCGCTCGCGCCCGCGCCAGCGCATCGACGCGCAGGCCTCGGTCAGCCAGACGCTTCTCGATTTCGGTGCCACCACCGATCGGATCGCCGCCGCCGGCGCACGCCTGCGTGCCGCCTCGGCGGGGCTCGACGACACCGCCGCACAGGTCGCGCTCCGGACGATCGGCGCGTGGTACGACGTCTTCACCTATCGCACGCTCATCGCGATCGGCCGCACCTATCTCGCCGCCCAGGGGCAGCGCCGCGACGAGTTCGCGCAGCGCGTGGCCCAGGGGTACAACGCCTCGGTCGACGTCGCGCGGCTCGACAGCAGCGTCGCCAGCCTCAACACCCGCCTCGCGCGCTTCACCCGCGAGGTCGCGAATGCGGAGGCGCGGTTCGTCCAGCTCACCGGCCGTCCGGTCCCCGCCAACCTGTCGCGCGCACCCTATCTGGGCAACCTGCCGCGCTCGCTCGACGACGCCCGCGTCGCGGCGGGATCGGTTCCGGCCGTCCGCGCGGTCGCCGAACAGGCCGACGCGGCGCGCCGCGACGCTCAGGCCGCGAAGGCGGACACCTTCCCCAATTTCAGCGCCGGGATCGATGCCGGCCGTTACGGCGTGCTCCAGGACCGCCCGGATTACGACATCCGCGCGCGCCTCACGATCCGCAAGCGCCTTTTCGGCGGACTCGACGCGCGGCTCGACCAGGTCCGCGCACGCGCAGCCGGCGCCGGCGCCCGCTCCGCCCGCGTGACCGAGGAGGCCGCGCGCGACGCCGCGATCGCCTGGACCGATCTCGAGGCGCTCAACGAACAGACGAAGGCGCTGGAACAGAGCTACATCGCCGCGCGCCTCTCGCGCGACACGATCGAGGAGCGCTTCCGCGTCTCGCGCGGCACGTTGTTCGACGTCATCGACGCCAACGATGCCTATTTCGGCGCCGCTACCGCCTATGTCGAAAGCCTCGCCGATCGCGATGCCGCGCATTATGTCGTGCTCGCGCGCACCGGCCGGCTGTTGCCCGCACTCCGGATCGAGAGCGCCTATGATCGGGTCCGCCAATGACTGATATCATCCACGGCGCCAAGCCGCGGTTCGCCGAATGGCTGATGGAGCCGATGCGCCGCAACCGCGCGACCTATACCAAGGTCGCGGTCGCCGCCGCGCTCATCAACGTCTTCGGGCTCGTCTCGTCGCTGTTCTCGATGACGGTGTATGATCGCGTGCTGCCGAACAACGCGATCGCCTCGCTCGTCGGGCTGACGATCGGGTTGATGATCGTCCTCGTCTTCGATTTCATCCTGCGGACGTTACGCGCCTATTTCGTCGATATCGCGGGCGCGAACGTCGATCGCGCGATCGGCGGCAGCGCGTTCTCGCAGTTGCTGGCGCTCCGCCTCGACATGAAGCGCAGCTCGACGGGCTCGCTCGCCGCGATCATGCGCGAGCTCGAGACGATCCGCGAGTTCCTCGCCTCCGCCACGCTCACCGCGATGATCGACGTTCCGTTCATCTTCGTGACCCTCGCGGTGATCGCCGCGATCGGCGGCAAGCTGGTGCTCGTGCCACTCGCGATGATCCCGGTCGTCGTCCTCGGCGCGGTGCTCACCTATCCCGCGATGGACCGCCTCTCGACCGATGCGATGAAGCACGGCCTGACGAAGCAGTCGGTGCTGGTCGAGACGATCGGCGGGATCGAGATGGTCAAGACGTCCGGCGCGGGCAACCTGCTGCGCCGCCGCTGGCTCGACGCGATCGATCTCCATTCGGACGGTGCGATGCGCCAGCGGCTCATCAGCACGATCAGCATGAACATCGCGAACACCGCGCAGACCTTGTCCTACGCGGGCACGATCGTGCTCGGCGTATACATGATCGAGGCGCGCGAGTTGACGATGGGCGGCCTCATCGCCTGCTCGCTGCTCGGTGGCCGCGCGGTCGCGCCGCTCGCGCAGATCGCGCAGCTGCTGTCGCGGCTCACCAGCACGCGCACCGCCTATCGCCAGCTCGACGGGTTCATGACGCAGTCGAGCGAGGTGCCGCAGGGCGTGCCCCTCAAGCCCGCGCGCGTCGACGGCCATATCGAATTCCGCAACGTCAGCTTCCGCTATCCGGGCGCGACCGAGAACGCGCTCCACGCGATCAACCTGACGATCAATCCCGGCGAACGCGTCGCGCTGCTCGGCAAGGTCGGTTCGGGCAAGTCGACGATCGCGCGCCTTGCGCTCGGGCTCTACCAGCCCGCCGACGGCCTCGTCCTGCTCGACGGGACGGACCTGCGCCAGGTCGACCTGCCCACCGTCCGCGACAAGATCGGCGTGGCGTTGCAGGACAGCGTGCTGCTCACCGGCACCGTCCGCGACAACATCACGCTCGCGCGCGACACCGTCGACGACGAGGAGATGCTGCGCGTAAGCCGTCTCACCGGCGCGCATGATTTCATGGGCCGGATCGCCAACGGCTACGACCTGACGCTCGCCGATCGCGGCGAAAGCCTGTCGGGCGGCCAGCGCCAGACGATCGCGCTCGCCCGCGCGCTCGCCGGCAAGCCGAAGCTCGTCGTGTTCGACGAACCCACCAGCGCGATGGATTCGGAGAACGAGGCGGGGCTGATGCAGCGCCTCGCCCCCGAACTCGCCGATCGCACGCTGCTCCTCATCACGCACCGCATGTCGCTGCTCCAGCTCGTGACCCGCATCGTCCTGATCCGCGAAGGCCGGATCATCGCCGACGGCCCGCGCGACGAGGTCCTGCGCCGCATGACCAACCAGCCCAAGGCCGCCTGACATGTCGCACGCCGCGATCGAGGATTTCGCCGGACGCGTGAAGCCACGCGACGCATCGAACCTGCTGCTGTGGGCGATCGTCGGTTTCTTTGCGCTGTTCCTGGTCTGGGCGCTGTTCACCGAGCTCGACCGGACCGTCCACGGCGCGGGCCGCGTCGTGCCGACCGCGCAGTTGCAGGTCGTGTCCAATCTCGAGGGTGGGATCGTCAAGCAGATCCTCGTCCGCCCCGGCGACGTCGTGAAGGCGGGCGATCCGCTCGTCCGGCTCGACCAGACGCTGCTCGGCGCCGAGTTCGGCAGCAGCCAGTCCGCCACCGCCAGCCTCCAGGTGAAGATCGCCCGGCTCGAGGCCGAGCTCGCGGGTCGCGCGCCGAACTTTCCCGCCGCCAGCGATGCCGCGCTCGCCTCGCAGATCGCGATCGAAAGCTCGGTCTACGCCTCGCGCCAGTCCGAGCTGATCGGGCTCACCGGCGCCGCCAGCGCACGCCTGTCGCAGGCCGAACGCGCGGTCGCGGAGGCCGAGGCGAACCGCGCCGCCGCGATCACTTCGCGCGATTCGGCCAAGCAGCAGGCGGACATGCTCCGCCCGCTCGTCACCAACGGCATCGAACCGCGCGTGTCGCTGATCCAGGCCGATCGCCAGGCCTCGGTCGCCGCCAGCCAGGCGATCGGCGCGAGCGAGGCGATCTCGCGCGCCCGCGCCGCGGTGGTCGAAGCGCGCTCCAGCCTCAGCCAGATCCGGCAGGACTGGCGCGCCAAGGCCGCACAGGAACTCGCCGCCGCGCAGGCCGAGGTCGCCGCCAAGCAGCGCACGATGCCCGCGCTCGAAAGCCGCGTCGACCGCACCATCGTCCGCGCGCCGCTCGCCGGCCGGATCAACCGCGTGATGACCTCGACCGTCGGCGGCACGATCCGCCCCGGCGAGCCGATCGCGGAGATCGTCCCCGCCGAACGCGGGCTGACGATCGAGACGCGCGTCAAGCCGTCCGACATCGCCTTCGTCCGCATGAACCAGCGCGCGCTCGTGAAGATCACCGCCTACGACTATTCGATCTATGGCGGGCTCGAGGGCAAGGTGATCGGCATCTCCCCCGATTCGGTGCTCGAGGAGAAGACGGGCGAGAGCTATTATACCGTCCGCGTCCGCACGCAGGGCGATGCGCTGACCGATCAGAACAACGGCCAGCGCCTGCCGATCGGCCCGGGCATGATCGCCGACGTCAACCTGATCGGCGACAAGCGTACGATCATGAGCTACCTCCTCACCCCGATCTCGCGCCTGTCGGAAACCGCCTTCCGCGAGCGGTGACGCTGCCCCGCCCCTCCCGCCGCGACCTGTTGCGGATCGCGGCCCTCGCCCCCGCGCTGGTCGCAGCGCCCGGATGCGCGGCGCAGGCGGCGGGCGCGGTGTCGCTCCCCGACTATCGCCGCCCGGGCGACCTCGACGACACCGCCGCGCTCGCCCGCGCCTTTGCGACCGGCCGCCCGGTCCACGCGCCTGCGGGCCGCTACCTCGTTGGCAACGACGGCACCGCCTCGCTCCCCCCGCGCGCAACACTGACGGGAGACGGCATCGGCCGCACCGTCTTCGCCCGCTCGTACCGCGCGCCCAAACCCTTCATCCTGTTCCATGACAGCGGCAGCGCCGACGTCGCGAAGAACCTCACCGGCCTCGTCATCCGCGACCTCACCTTCGAGGACGAAGTCGCCAAACGCGGGTTCGAGGAGTTCGCCTATCTGGTGATGCTCAACGGCGTCACCGACGCGCTGTTCGAACGCGTCGCATTCCGCGGCTTCCGTGGCGACGGGCTCCACCTGGGCAGCGGCACCACGCTCGGCGCCGAGCGCCACAACCAGCGCGTCACCGTCCGTGACTGCGTGTTCGACGGGGTGAACGCCAACAACCGCAACGCGATCTCGATCATCGACGGCGACGGCATCGTGATCGAGCGCAGCCACTTCCTGAACGTCACCCGCTACGGCGACGGCAGCGCAGGTGCCGGCGACCCGATGAACCCGCGCACCGGGCTCGGCGCGCCCGGCGCGATCGATATCGAGCCCAATGGCGACGGCTTCGCGATCGTCCGCGACATCACGATCCGGGGCAACCGCTTCACCGGCGGCGGCGGCTATGCGGTCGCGCTGATGCTCGGACAGAACGGCCGCGTCACCACCCCGCACCGCGGCATCCGCATCCTCGACAACATCGTCGAGGACCGCGTCGGCGGCATACAGGCGTTCGGGCAGAAGGGTGATCGCGCTGCCACCGTCGCGCTGCCCTATGATATCGAAATCCGCGGCAACACGCTGACCCGCGTCGACAAGCCGCTGTTGATCGACGGCATCCGCGGTACGACGATCGCGCGCAATCGCTTCACCGACTGCGCGGGGCATGCCGAGCTCGGCTATGCCGCCACGATCGCCGATGTCACGCTCGCCGACAACGTCTTCACCCGCAGCGGCAGCGCCGCCTCATGGTTCGCGCTGTGGGTCCGCGACAGCGTCGGCCTCACGGTCGCGCGCAACAGCTTCATCGACATCGGCACCCCCGGCCAGCGCAAGGGCACCGCCATCGCCTTCGTCGCCGGCACCGCCCGCCGCCTGACGCTCACGGCCAACCGCTTCGCCTCTCCAACCGGGCGCATGGCGCAGGCCGCGACCGTATTCGACGGTGCCCGCATCGACCGCGCCGGGCTCAGCCTGACACAGAACGACATCGCCTTCCCAGCACCAACGCTGGCGGACGTGCTCGGCACGGCGGCTAAGTAATCCCCGTCACCCCGGACTTGATCCGAGGTCCCGCTTATTCATCCGCCAGCCGCGGTTACGCCCCCCGCCGCCGCATCGCGATCCCGATGCTCATCACCGGCAGGAAATACATCCACTGGAACACGAACGACTCGATATACGGGTTCGTCCACACCGCCAGCGCGACCGAGGCGAACCCGCCGGCCATGTAGATGTCCTCCGGCGCCATCTCCCGCCGCGACAGCCGCGAGATCAGTGCGCCGCCATACAGGAAGAAGGTCGACATATAGACGAGCGTGCCGATCACCCCGACGCGCAACAGCGTCGCCAGCGGCATCACCTCGTACCGCCAAGGGAACAGCATGTTGCGGATATAGGGCACGCCCACGCCGTGGCCCACGCCGATGCCATAGCTGTCGAGGAACCCGTTCCACAGCGCCACCGTCTGCTCGCTGCGCTCCGATCCGCCCCCGCTCGTCAGCTTCTCCATGAACCGTTTGTAGATCACGTTGACGTCGACCGTGGAGAACACCGTCGTCAGCACGACGATCACGATCAGCCCCGCCACCCCCAGCAGGATCGTCGGCAGCAGGATCGATCGGCTCGATCGGTCCGCGATTCCCAGCCGGCTTCGCAGCAGCGCGCCGACGAACACCCCCATCGGGATCGACAGGATCAGCGCCGACCGCCCGGAGGTGATCGCCGCCAGCAGGACGACGATCGGCAGCGCGAACCGCAGCCACCGGTTCCGCACCAGCGTCGGCTGCGCGAACAGCCCGCCCGCGAGGAAGATCATCGATCCGTAGACGAGGAAGTTCGCGCCCGCATAGCCGTCCGCGACGTTCACGTTCACGTCCGACGACAGGAACGACACCGCGCTCGCCCCGAAGCTCAGGAACGCATAGAAGAACAGCGCGACCGAGACGACCGAGACGCCGGTCAGCAGGATCAGCCACTGCGTCACCCTCGCCAACCCGACATACTGGAACAGCGCGGTCGACATCGCGATCCACATCAACGGCGAGACGACATAGACGAACAGGATCTGGTTCGACGCAGGCTTGGGCGCGCCGTTGACATAGCCGACCCACACATAGATCGCGGTCAGCACCACGCCTGCGAAGTACGTTACCATCACCTTGTCGAGATACGGGTCGCGCCGGATCAGCGTCAGGCACAACAGCGACGTGAGGACGAACAGCCCCGCCTCCAGCGCCTGGAAGGTGTGCGGCAGCACCGCCGCGAACCCCAGCGACACGAACAGGAAGAAGCGCACGAGCGACGCCAGCGCATCCTCAGCCTCATGGCGGATCACCGGGGCGGGACGGGCGAACGCCATGTCAGCGGTGCCCCCGGCCGGTCGCGATCGTCCGCCGGACGGTCGCCAGGATCGTCGGCAGCGCGCGGTACAGCATCGCGAACCCCTCGACGGTGAAGCGGAATTCGGTCGCCGATCGCCGGAACAGCGCCCGCCCCATCCGCGACACCGGCTCGACCAGCAGCGTCACCCCCGCGATCCCGTACGCCTGCGCCCGCGGCAGGTGCTTGAACGCGTAGATGATGTTGCTCTGGAGCGCATACCAAAGCCGGTGCGCCTTCACCTGATCGGAGGTGCCCCCCTGCGCGTGATACGCGACCGGCCCCGCCTCGTAGCGGATCGTCCAGCCGGACTTCACGATCCGCCGCGACAGGTCCAGATCCTCAAGGTACACGAAGAAATCCTCGTCGAACCCGCCCACCGCCTCGAACACCGCGCGGCGGACGAGGTAGAAGGCGCCCATCACATGCGCCACCTCGCGCGACGTCGCATGGTCGAACTCCAGCATCAGGATCGGCGGAAACCACGCCCGCGCGATCCGCGTCAGCCCCAGCGAGTTGCCGATGAAGCTGCGCCATGTCGGGAACCGCGCGGTATGCCGGTGCGCCACGCCGTCGCGCCCCGCCAGCCGGATCCCGACCACGCCGACGCGTTCGTTGCCCGGCGCGGCGATCGCCGCCAGCGCCTGCGCGATCGTCCCTTCGCCCACTTCTGCATCCGGGTTGAGGAACAGCAGGAAGGGCGCCCGCGCGCCCTTCGCCGCCAGGTTGCACGCACGCCCGAATCCCAGGTTGCGCCCCGCCCGGATCACCTCCAGCGCGATGCCTGGCACCGTCACGTCGGCAGACCCGTCGGTCGATCCGTTGTCGACCACGATCACCCGATCGACCTCGCCCGCGTCATGCGCGGCGACCGAGCGCAGGCAGTCCGCCAGTTGCACGCCCGCGTTCCAGTTGACGACGATCACGTCGGCACGCGCACGCACGGCCATGGTCGGTGGCGCCCCGGTGCCAGCGTCGGAAATCATCTCGGCCATCCGCGGCGATATGCCTTCCGGGGCGGGTTTGCGCCACCCGCAAAACACCGCGGCTCGACACCGCCCGCATGGCCTCTATGACCGGACGCCATGCCGACACCCGCCACGCCCGGCCTCGACCTGATCCAGCACGACTGGACCTACCGCCCCAGCGCACCGCCGCTCCCCGCGCGTCTGTTCCGCATCCGCGACCGGCTCCTGCGCCGCGCCCCGCCGCCCGCGCAGCTTGTGCTGAAGGCCCCCGCGACGGTCGCCGCCTGGACGCTCTGGTTCGCCTTCAGCCCTGACGGCACGCTCGCCCCGCCGCAGCGCGAGACGCTCGCCCGGCTGCGCGCGCTTGGCCGCCCGCTCCTCGTCGTCTGCGCGGCGCCTTCGCCCGAAGCGATCCCGGCCGAAGTCATCGCCGCCGCCGACGCGCTGGTCTGGAAGGATCTGCCCGGTTTCGACTTCTCCGCCTATGCCGCCGGGCTCTGGACGCTCGCCGAGCACGCGCCGGGCAGCGACGCGCTCGTCCTCAACGATTCGATCTACGGCCCGTTCGGCGACCTGACGTCGTGGCTCCGGCGGATGCGCTGGGACCTCACCGGCTTCACCGCCACCTCGAACCTTGAAAACCACATCCAGAGCTACGCCTTCCACCTGAAGGCGGTCACCCAGGCACGGATGGAGGCGCTCGCCGAGATCCTCCCCCGCGATTTCGCCTACGACAGGTTCTGGCAGGTGGTGGTGAACCAGGAAACGCGCTTCGCCCGCATCGCCAGCGCGACGATGTCGGTCGGCGCACTCGCCTATGTCGATGCGAAGGCCGCGGTCGATCCCACGCTCCAGCTTCCGGTGCCGATGGTCGCCGCCGGCTTCCCGTTCCTCAAGCGTTCGCTCCTGGGCAAGTTCGCGCAGGAATATGACCGGGACGAGATCGTCGCGCTGCTCGAGTCCCGAGACTATCCGGTGAAGGCGCTGTAGCCGTCAGCCCCGCTCGGGCACGAACCGCGTCAGCATCCGCGCATCCGGGCGCGCCCGCGCCGCGCGCAGCTGGAGCAGCGTCTCGACGATCCCGGCGGGCAGCAATCGCGCCACGCGCGCGGCCATCCCGCCACGCAACCGGTGCGGCCCCGTCTGCCGCGCGGTGCCCGCTTCCCAGTCCACGACGTAATCGCTCTGCTGCGGCATCCGCGCGAACGGCACCACGTCAGAGATCCGCTTCGCCACGACGAAGATATAGGTCGATCGCCGCGAGGCGTTATGCCCCACGCGGCCGCCCACCTCCGCCGGATCGCGCACCGCCAGCCAGTCCGCGTCGACGAACATCGGCACCAGATACACGCCCTCGATCGCATAGCCGTTCGCGGGGGTCAGCGTGCGGAAGAAGAACTCCGGGCTGAACTGATAGAAGCCGTGACCGTTCTCGTTGTTCGACGGCACCGCGACGATCAGGTGCCCGCCGACCTTCGGCAGCGCCATATAGGTCGCCAGCGCGGTCTGGCACGAGAACACATGCTCCAGCGTCCCGCCGTCGAACACCAGCGAGAAGCGTCCGCCCGCCCCCGCCGGCAGCGGCTGGTTCAGGTCGTGGATCACGGTCGCGCCTTCGAAGTCCGATATGTCCATCGCGTCGACCGTCGCCGCGCCCAGTCGCGCGAACAGCGCGTTGCCGAATCCGTCGGCCGTGCCCGCGATCGTCCCCGCCTCCGCCGGATCGATCGTCTCGCCGAAGCGCGCGAAGACGTCGGAAACCTGCTCGGGCGTGACCAGCAGGTCCTGCCGCCCGATCGTCAGCGTGTTCGAAAAATCGACGCCCGTCCGGCGCACGCGCAACAACAGCCTCAGCGACTGGATCTCGATACCTATAAGCGGCGGGCTATGCGATCATGACGGAGGTGTCGAGAGCGGCGTCCACAGCGCGCGCATCCGCGTCGCCCCCACCACCCGTGCGATCTCATCGACCAGCGGGTGCCGCGTCAGCCGCAGCAGCGCCGCCCACAGCGCGACGCCCATCGCCACCGATACCGCGATCGCGCGAAACGGCACCGCCGCCGCCCAGTCGAAATGCAGCATCAGCGCCGCCGCAGGCGCCACCGCCGCGACCGTCAGCAACCCCGCACGCGCATACACCACCAGCAGCTCGCGCTTGCGCACCCCCGACAGGCCGGAGAGCATCGGTACGTATAGCGCTACCCCGACGAGCGAATCGATCACCCGCCCCGCCGCCGCGCCCGCCAGTCCGTACGTGCAGCCATAGGCGAACGCCGCCAGCCCGATCACCGATCGGATCGCCTCCAGCCTGCCCTGCCGCCCCACCTGGTCGCGCAGCACGAACAGCTCGTGGTTCATCGCGAACGCCAGCGCCAGCATCTGCGCCACCATCAGGATCGCCAGCGGCGCGGCGGCGGGCAGCCACCGCTCGCCAAACAGCACCAGCGTCACCGGCCCCGCCAGCACCGCGATCCCGGCGAGCAGGGGCCACATCAGCGCCAGGATCACGTCCAGCCCGCGCAGATATGCGGTCCGCAGCCCCGCGCCCGCCCGGTCGTCGTCCGCCAGCTTGGCGAACAGCACCCGCGCCGCGCTGCCGTACAGGTTCTGGAACACCGTGTTGGAAAGCCCGCTCGCGCGCGAATAATAGCCCAGCGGCGCGAATCCCAGGATCCGCCCCAGCAGGAAATCCGACAGCCGCATCGTCAGGACGGAGACACCCCCGATCGCCAGCGTCTTCAGCCCGAACGCCACCATCGTCCGCCACCCGCGCACCGACATCGCCAGCGACACATGCCCGCGCGCGGCGACGCCGAACCCGACGACGCCGACGATCGCATAGGCCAGCCCCCCATAGGCCGCGCTCAGCGCGCTCGCCCCCATCAGCGCGGCGGCGACGCTGACGACCGCGCTCGCCACGGTCCGCGCGATCGTCACCAGCGAGATCGCGCGGAACCCCATCTCGCGCTGGAGCATCGTCGCCGGCCGGAACTCGAGCGCGCCCAGCAGCGGGATCAGCGCCAGCAGCCGCAGCACCTGCCCCACCGCCGGCTCCCCTGCGGTCACCCATGGCGACCAGCTCGCCGCGAACACGATCGCCGCCAGCAGCGCGCAGACGCCCGCGTTGATCGTGAACGCGGTCGCCAGCGTGCCCGCATGCAGGTCGCGGTCGCGGACGATGAAGGTGCCCACCCCGAATGCCGAAATCGCCTGGAGCATCCCGACCACCGCAAGGCCGGCGGCATAGATCCCCACCTCGCGCGGCGACAGGATCCGCGCCAGCGCCACCGTCGTCCCGAACGTCGCGACGAACGACAGCAACTGTCCCGCCAGCGACCACGCGAACGCCCTGCGTACCGACATCTAGTGAGGCCCCGTCGTCATCACCCGCGGCGGTAGGCGGCGTCGCGCATGACCGCAAGGCGAAGACCGGGCTTCAAAACGCGCACCGTCTTCGCCAAGGCGGCGCGATGACCGCCCCGATCGAACCCACCGCCGCCCGCTGGCTCCGCGACGCCGTCCTTTCGCGTCTGCCCGGCCGCATCGCACGCCACGGCCACGCCGCGCTCCGGCGCGCCGCGCTCGCCCGCATCGCCCACGAGACGCGCCCGATCGCGCTGCTCGCCACGCACGATCTCAGCCGCAGCGGCGCGCCGCTCCTCGTCTTCGAGATTGCACGCCTGCTCCGGGAGGACGGCTATGCCCCCATCGTCGTCTCCCCGACGGAAGGCCCGTTCGGCGGCGAATTACGCGCCATCGGCGTCCCGGTGCTGGTCGACCCCGCCATCGCCACCGCGCCCGCCTGGCTGCGCACGCTCGCCGACCTCGCCACGCTGGCGCTGTGCAACACGATCGAGACCGCCGCGGTCGCCGCCGCGCTCGCCCTGCGCGTGCCGACCTTGTGGTATCTCCACGAAGTCTCGCTGCTCGAGGCCCGCCTGCCCGATCCAGTGGTCCGCGCCGCGATCGCCGCAGTCGCGCAGGTCTGGGCCGGCAGCGCGATGTGCGCGGACCTGCTCGCCCCCGTCCGCGCCGACGTCACGATCGTCCCCTACGGCGTCACCCCGCTCGGCGATCCCCCGACGGCCACGCCCGCCGCGCCGCTACGCGTCGGCGTCTTCGGCTCGATCGAACCCCGCAAGGGGCAGGACCTCGCCGTCGCCGGCTACGCGCTGCTCTCCGCCGAAGACCGTGCCCGCATCGCGCTCACCCTCTACGGCCGCACGCTCGTCCCCGATTTCGCCGCCACCGTGGCGCGCGACGCCGCCGCCCTCGGCGTCACGCTCGCGGGCGAGCTCGACCGCGACGGTTACGAAGCCGCCATGCGCGCCACCGACGCCGTCCTCGTCAGCTCGCGCGACGACACGCTGCCGATCGTCTCGATCGATGCGCTCGGGCTCGGGCGGATGCTTCTCCTCGTCCCCAGCGTGGGCACGAAGGCCTGGCTCACCCCCGACACCGACTCGCTCGTCGCGGACACCACGTCGGCGGAGGGCATCGCCACGCTGTTCCGAACCGCCCTCGCCCGCCAGCCCGACGCCGTCGCCATCGGCACCGCCGCCCGCCGCGCATTCGACACCCACTTCTCCCCCGCCGCCTTCCACGCCCGCCTCACCGAGGCGGTCGCGGCGTTGCTCAAAGAGAAAATCCCCCCGTCACCCCGGACTTGATCCGGGGTCCCGCTTCTTCTTTTCTCTGAGCGCCGGCCAAAAGCTGGACCCCGGATCGAGCGGGGTGACGGGTGAGGAAAAGGCATCGCCTGAGGCGACACACGTCCCACCCTCGTTACCGAGACCCATATCCCGTCAACACCGTCCGCACCGTCCGCACGATGATGAGCAGGTCGATCCACGCCGAATAATTCTTGATGTAGTAGAAGTCGTAGTTGAGCTTGCTCTGCACGTCCTCGATCGCGGTGACGTGTCCCTGGCAGACCTGCGCCCATCCCGCGATCCCCGGCCGGACGATGTGGCGATAGCGATAGAAGGGGATCTCCGCCTCGTACCAGCGCGACAGCACCTCCGCCTCCGGGCGCGGGCCGATCCAGCTCATCTCGCCCTTCAGGATGTTGACGATCTGCGGCAGCTCGTCGATCCGCGTCGTCCGCAGGAACCGCCCCAGCCGCGTCACGCGCACGTCGTCGGGCTGCGTCATCGCATGATCGCGCGCCGCGTCGGACGCGTGCGACGCGACCGTCATCGTGCGGAACTTGTACACCATGAAGGGCACGCCCTTGTACCCGACGCGCTGCTGCCGGAACAGCGCCGGGCCCGGCGAGGTCAGCCGGATCGCCAGCCCGATTCCCAGCAGCACCGGCAGCAGCACGACGCCCGCCGCCAGCGCGGTCACCCAGTCGACCGCGCGCTTGATCGACATGAACGCGGAAACGGGCGCGAGCGAACCGAAGCTGTTCTCCGACAGATGCTCCAGCGCGACGCGCCCTGTCAGCGATTCGATCAGGTGCTTTGTATGATAGACGGGCAGCCCCGCCAGCGCGAAGTCGGCGAGCCGCCGGTCCCAGTCGCTCGGCAGGTCGATCCTGAGATCGGCTGCCACCGCGTCGAGCCCCGTCGGCCATTCCGAGGCATCGCCCAGCCGGACCCACGTCACCCCCGGCAGCTGCAACAACGGCGCGTCGTCGCCGAACGGCAGCACCCCGACGCGCAGCTCGGATCGCCGCTGGAGCCGCGAGTGGATCGCCAGGAACCACACCACGCTCACCATGTATCCCGCGAGCAGGATCGTGCGGTTGTAATCCAGCCGGCTCACGATGAAGAACAGCAGCAGCAGCGTGTACGACAGCGTGAACGCGGGCAGGACGTACGCGGTCTTCTCGATCCCCGGATAGGTGCTGACGTTGCGGAACAGCCACGTGCCGACGAAGATCGCGATCACGCTGCCGTACAGGCCGTTCGTCATCGGCTGGAGCTGCATCGTATCGGGCAGCGTCGCCGCGCGGATCACATAGGGCAGGAACGCCGCGAACAGCAGGCAGCCGCCAAGCTGGAAGCGCAGCCGGTGGAGATGCCCACGCTGCGGGAGGTCGCCCGAACTCGTTGCCATGATGCGTGTCTTGTGGATCGCCAGTTGCGGTGTACGCCGCGGCCGGAACGCCCGCCGCCGATGGCGTCATAGGCGCGCGCGCGGCGCGAGGCAATTCGCGGGGCGCCCTCGCCACGGTTGAGCGGGAGCGCGCCCCACGATATAGCGCCGCGCTCCCGCCGGTAACACACAGTGCTCAGAACCCTTTTCCGCAAGAAGCCTCTCGCAGTGCCGATGATTCCGCCCGGGCGACGCGTCTACGCGATCGGCGACGTGCACGGCCGTCTCGACCGGCTCGACGCGCTGCTCGCCGCGATCGACGCCGACGATGCCGCGCGTGGCCCCGCGGAGACCTCGCTGGTCCTGCTCGGCGACCTCGTCGATCGCGGCCCCGACTCCGCGGGCGTCGTCGCGCGCGTCGGCGAGATGATGCGCGATCGCCCCGGCACCGTCCTGCTGATGGGCAATCACGAGGAGATCCTCCTCACCGCCGCGCGCGGCGAGCGCCAGGCGCTGTCGCTGTTCGACAAGGTCGGCGGGCGCGAGACGCTGCTCAGCTACGGCGTCGATGCGGCGGCGTACGATCACGCCGCGCTCGACCAGGTCGGCGCGCTGATCCGCGAGACGGTGCCCGAGGAGCACCTCGCATTGATGGCGTCCGGCATCGATTGCCACCGCGTCGGCGGTTACGCGTTCGTACACGCGGGCATCCGCCCCGGCATCCCCCTCGACGCGCAGAAGCCCGAAGACCTGCGCTGGATCCGCCAGACCTTCCTCCAGTCGCGTGCCGATCACGGCGCGATGATCGTCCACGGCCACACCATCACCCGCGACGTCGATGTCCACCCCAACCGCATCGGCATCGACACCGGCGCCTATGTCCACGGCATCCTCACCGCGATCGGACTGGAAGGCGAGGACCGCTGGTTCCTGCAGAGCGGGGCGGACTGAAGCATCCTCTTGCCTTGGAGGAGCGGATCGTGCGGCAAGCGGCACATCCCATCCGTTCGCCCTGAGCTTGTCGAAGGGCGGCCCGCCGCCTCGACCCGTACGCGTTGCCATGAAGTCGAACGCCCTTCGACAAGCTCCGGGCGAATGGTCGCCGGGTTCCCGTCCCTACCCCACGGTCACCCGCGTCACCGTCCCCCCGATCGCCTCCATCGAAGGCGGCGCCGGCACCACCAGCGTCAGCCACTGCGCCCCGCATCCCGACGGCACCGTCACCGATCCTGCAGAGCGTCCGCCCCGATCCGCATCGCCCGCCAGCGTCACCCGCCCCAGCTCCGCACCGCCCGCCGCGCACGTCACCCGCAGATACGGCCGCGCCTCCGCGGGCGCATCGACCCGCTCGCTCGCCACCGCCACCCGGTGCACGCCCGGCGCCAGCACCAGCAGCTGCCGCGCCACCTCGCCTCCCTCGCCCGCCGCCGCGGTGAAGACCAGCCGCCCGCCGCCATCCTCGCGCTCGATCCGCGCCGAGGCGGTCGCCGCATCGCTCGGCACCCAGTCGAACGGTGTCGGCGCGTCGGGCGCCGCCGCGAACGCGCCGTCGCGCACCCCGCCGCGAACCGCCTTGGGATTACCCGCGGCATAGACCGACCACGCGGTGTCGTACGCCCCCGCCGCCACCAGCCGCGTATAGAGCGCGCCCGTCGCCGCCGATCCGGGATCGACGCCATAGCGCAGCAGGTCGACATAGAGCGCCGCAGTCGACGCCGGATCACGCCCGCTCTGCGCCAGCTGCTGGAGATACAGCCCGCCCCAGGCCGGTCGCCGCGCCAGCGTCCGCGCCAGTTCGGGGCGCAGCGTCGCATCGGTCGCCGCCTCGACCAGCACCGGGAACAGCAGCGACGGTGCGGTGCCCGAGGTCCTCAGCGCGATGTCATAGTGCCGCAGCGCCTCCGCGACATCGCCCCGCGCGACCGAATACTCGATCAGACCCAGCTGCGCGGGCAGCGATCGCCGCGACAGCGCCTGCGACGCGGTGAACGCGCGCAACGCCGCGCGGTCCTCCCCGCTCGCGAGCCCGACGACGGCAAGCGCTGTCGGGTTCAGCGCATCGCGCGCGATCGACGCCTTCGCAAGCGCCAGCGCCTCACCCCGCGCCGCGCCCGACGCATCCTCCGCCTGCACCTTGACCAGCGCCATCTGCGCCTGCGCGATCGCGTTCTCGCCATTCGCGCGCAGCGCCGCGTCGGGCTGCCGTGTCGCCAGCGCGAGCCCCGCGCCGTTGCGCGCCGCACACACCCCGGTCACCAGCAGCACGATCAGCGCCGCCGCCACCGCGGGCCGGCGCAGGCGCGCCGCGACGCCCGCGATCACGTCCGCGCCTTTTTCTCGCGCCCGTAGCTATAGCCATATTCATAGCCATAGCCGCTCGTCCCGCGCCGCGATTCGAACTTCGTCAGCACCGCGCCCAGCACGCGCGCATTGGCGCTGCCCAGCCGGTTGAGCGCGGTCCGCACCAGGCTCGACCGAATGCCGTGCGACTCGACCGCATAGATCACGCCCTCCACCTGGCTCCCGATCAGCGGCGCGTCGGCCAGACCCATCACCGGCGGCGAATCGATCACGACATGGTCGAACCGCGTCAGCAGCTGCGCGATCAGCACGCGCAGCCGGTCGCTCGTCAGCAGCTCCGCTGCATTGGGCGGGATCGGGCCGGAGGTGATCGCCGAGAAGCCGAACTCGGGCACGACATGCAACAGCGCGTCGATTTCGTCGTCGCCCGCCAGGAAGTTGCTGAGCCCCCGCTGGTGATCCGTCCCGATCAGCTGGTGGACCGAAGGCGATCGCATGTCGCCGTCGACCAGCACGACGCGCTTCTGCGCGCGCGCCAGCGAGGTCGCCAGCGCCAGCGACGTCGTCGACTTGCCCTCCGCCGGCCGCGTCGACGTCACCGCGATCGAATCGGGCACGCCATGCTCAGTCGAGAAGGACAGGTTCGTCTGTACCGCCAGATACGCGTCGACCATGTCGGACTTGCGATCCGCCAGCGCCTCCACCGGCGTCCGGTTGAGCAGCTTGGGCACGCTGCCCAGCAGCGGCAGGCCGGTCATTCGCTCCACCTCGGTCGGGTCCGCGATCGCCTCGTCCGCCTGTTCCAGCAGGAACGCCGCGATGCCGCCCAGCGCGCAGCCAGCGACCAGCGCGAGCAGCATGTTGAGCACCAGCCGCGGGCTCGACGGGCGCGATGGCATGTCCGCCGGATCGACGATCGCGACGTTGTTCACGCCCACGCCGCCCGCGACGCCGATCTCCTTGTAGCGCTGCAACAGCGCGTCATACAGCTGGCGGTTCGTGTCCGCCTCGCGCTGGTAGATCGCGTACTGGATGTTGCGCCGCCGCAGGTCGAGCATGCTGCCCTTCAGCCCCTCGACGCGCGACTTCAGCCCTTCCTCGCGCCCCGCCGCCTCGCGATAGGCCAGTTCGAGCGCGCCGGAGATCCGGCCTTCCTCGCCCGACAGGCTGCGGTCGATCTGGTCGATCTGCGATTTCAGCGCCTTGGCCGGCGGATAATCCGGCTCGAACTGCGTCATCAGCTTTTGATAGTCCGCCGCCAGCTCGGCCCGCTTGCCGCGCAGCGAGTTGATCGCGCTGTTGCCCAGCGCCTCGGTCGCCTGCCCGCCGCGCCCGGTCGTCGCGCGATACCGCGCCTCCGCCTGCACCCGGTCCGCGGTCGCCTGTCCCAGCGCGACGTTCAACGCGTTCAGGTCGTCCGACACGATCGATCGCTCACCCGCCCCGCCCGCATTGGGCAGGTTGATGATGCGCTGGCTCGACGCGTAGTTGACGAGGTCGCGCTCGGACGTCTCCAGCCGCTGGCGCAGCTGCACCAGCCGCTTCTCGAGGAAGTCGCGCGCATAGGAATTCGCCTGATAGCGCCGCGCCAGCGTCACCTCGATGAAGCTCTGCGACCAGGAATTGGCCACCTTCTGCGACAGCGCCGGATCGGGGCTCTCGAAGCTGACGTCGACCAGCCGCGACGACCGCAACGGCGACACGTCGACATTCTTGAGCAGCGTCGCCCCCGCGATCCGCAGCCGCACGTCGCGGCCCGCGGCGGGCAGGCGCCCGCTGCGATCGGGGATGAAGATGGGGCTGTCGTTCGACAGCTTGAACATCTCGAAGAACTTGGGGTCGTCGACCAGCTTGAGCTGTGTCGCCACTTGCTCGGCGAGCGAGCGCGACTTCAGCAGGCCGTACTGCGTCTGGTAGAATTCCTGGTCGGCGTCGCTCGCTTCGGCCTGCACGCCTTGGATATTGACGATCTTGTCGCTCTCGCGCGCGATCTCGACCGTCGTCGTCGCGGTATATTGCGGCGTCATCAACAGCGTGATGACCAGCCCGATCAGCAGGCACGTGCCGATGATCGCGCCCAGCACCTTCTTCCAGCGGAAGGCGAGGCGCAGGACATAGCGCAGGAACGGCGTCGGCTCGGCCTCGCCGGGGCGGGGCGCGCCGCCTGCGGGGACCGGGTTGCGGCGGACGATGGTGTCGGTGGTCATGATCGTGCGCGCGCCTTACTGGATGATCGCGACCAGCGGTGCGGCGAGCACCGGGGCGACCGAGACGAAGTCCTTGAACATGCGGCGGGCCGGCGAGTCCCCGACGACGACGATGTCGTTGGGATAGATCATCGGATCGACATAGGCGCCGCGCCGGATCTGGCCCAGGTTGTAGAGCCCCGCGATCTTCTTGTTGTTGACGGTGCGCAGGATGACGACGTCGTCCAGCTTGGCGAACTCGCCCAGCCCGCCGCTCGCCGCGATCGCGCGCATCAGCGTGGTGCCGTTGGTGACGGGATACTGGCCGGGCTTCGATACCGATCCGTCGATCGTCACGGTCTGGCTGACGGATCCCTTGATCGTCACCGTCACCTGCGGGTTGCGGACATATTTGCCGCGCAGCGTCGCGTCGATCTTCTGCGACAGCTCGGTGGCGGTCATGCCGTTCGCATCGATCGTCCCGACCAGCGGCATCGCCACGCGCCCGCCGCTGTCGACGGTCACGTCGCGCGTCAGCTCGGGCACGCCGAACACCTCGACGTTGATCGTGTCGAGCGGGCCGATATAGCTCGGCCGGTCGGGATAAACGAGATCGGTCCGCGACGGCGTCGGCAGCTCGGCGGCCTCGATCACCTGCAGGGTCGGCGTGGATACCAGCGGCTCGCGCTTGCCGCATGCCCCCAGCAGGAGAATGCCGCACAGGACCGGCAACAACGGTCGGATCATCCAAGCCTTCCAGATTATGACTAATGCCCTCCCCGACGCGCATACCGGGATGGGCGAACAGCGTAAAGCGACGATCAGTCGTCGCGCCCGGACTCCGATGGAGCCTCCGACGAGGCGGGCGTCAGCAACCAGCACGCCGCGATCGTGGTGAGCACCAGGATCAGCGGCGTACGCGCCGGATAGTCGACCGCGCTGGCCCCCAGCACCATGAACAGGATGACCGATCCCGCGCGCGCCGCCAGCGCCTGCGCCGAAACCGGCGCGCGCCACGCGCGCACGCTGGCGATTCCCCACCAGACGACGAACGCGACCAGCAGCAGCCCTGCCGACACCCCGCCCTCCAGCACCAGCTGGAGCAGGTCGTTGTGAGCCTGGTTGAAATATTGCGTCGACAGCATGTCGAACGGCTCGAACCGGCGGTACAGCGCGTCGAACGATCCGAACCCCGAGCCGACCGGAAACACGCTTGCGGTCATGTCGACCACGGTCGGCAGCGTCTGTGCACGCAGGTCCTGCGTCGCGTCGAGCGTCGAGAGCCGGCGGAACGATTCGTTGCGCCCGAACAGCACCAGCACCACCGCAAGCCCCACCGTCGCCGCCGCGCCGATGCCCAGCATCCGCCACCGGTCGCGCCGCGGCGCCCCGCGATAGCGGTCGCGCAGCGCGGGCATCGCGATCGCCAGCGCGGCCGCCGCACCGACGATGCCCAGGACGATCCCCGCGCGCGATCCGGTCGTGGGCAGCATCAGGATCAGGAACCCGCCCAGCGCCAGTGCCGCCCAGCCGCGGAACCGTCGCTGGTCGGTCCGCAGCCCCGGCATCGACGCCCATGCCGCCAGCATCGGCATGCCCGCCGCCAGCAGCAGCGCCTGATGGTTGCGGTTCGCCAGGAAGCCCGTCGCCGATCCCTCGTTGGTGAACGCGTACCACCGCAACACGCTGTCCGTTCCCCCGGACACCTGCGCCAGCCCGACGAACCCGCTCGCGAACACCAGCACGATCGCGATCGGCACCAACTGCGCCCGCCGCGCGGACGACACCCGCGACATCCCGACGAGCATCGCGAGCGGCACCAGCAGCGAGAACAGCGCGCTGTACGCCCGGTCGGGCACCATCGCGATCGGTCGCCACGGCTGCGCGATGCCGGCGATCGTCGCACTGTCGAGAAGCACCGCGCGCCCCGGCATCGCTCCCCACATGGCGGGCGGCAACGGCACCAGCTGGATCGCGATCACCGCCGCGCACAGCCCCAGGAAGACGAACCCCGGCCGCAACGCCCGCGCCGGTCCGGCCGCGTGCGGATCGAGTAGCCACGCGGCCATCGCCAGCACGCTCGCCACGCGGACGACGATCTGCCCGAACGAATCCGCGCGCGCGCTCCCCCCCGCCAGTGCCACCACCGCGATCAGCGCCAGCAACACCAGCGGCTGCCTGCGCAACGCCGCGAAGCCGCCCGATCGCGACAGGTCGAATGCCAACGCCATTTTACTCACCGACAGGGGGTTAGCTCGCTAGTGCACCGCCGCACGGAACGACGATGACGCGCCCTACCCGTTCTGCGCGATCGAGAAAAGCGCCGGGCGTCCGACGCCGGGGCCTGCCACTGTGTCATCGCCCCGGACTTGATCGAGGCCTCTGCGAAAGTGGGTACTCGGACAGTCGAGATATGATTCTCTGTTGGAAAGCGGATCGTGTGATGTCGGAGCAGCTTGGTTTGGTGGAGAGTCGTTCTTGCCCGCGGATTTGGGACGCAATGCGCATCCGGAGCGGATCGCGGCGTTGACCTTGCCTCAATCGCCTACAATTTCAACCGCGCCGCAGCCACGCCCGCGCGCTGAGGCCCACGTGCCAAACCGCATCGTGCAGGCTGTGTGCCGGCCGTAGGGCCACACACCCGCCCCTCCCGACAGGCCACTCGACGGTGCACACCCAGACACCGCCACGTCGCAGAGGCCTCGACTTGATCCGGGGCCAGCCTCTTATCGAAGGGACGGCCGAAACGAACCTCGACTCCAATCCAAACATGTCCGGGCCGACCCCAAGGCATGGAACCTTCTTGCCGATCGTGCGGAAATCCGACCCGCCAACATCCACCCAGCTGCAGCGCACACGTAGAAGGGGCGCCTTCCCCGGAAGGAAGACGCCCCGTCTTGAACATCAAGCTCTTGAAAAAGAGACTTACGGGCTGTTCGGCTTGTCGTTGTTGTCGGCGACGATCACGATGCCGGCAACAACCGCAGCCGCTGCGAGGATCGCGACGATAACGCCACCGCCCGACAGCTTTTCCTTCTTCGCCTGCGGAGCGGCAACGCGTGCCGACTTCGCGAGCGACAGCTTGGCCGCATCGGCCGACGCCACGGCGGGGACCGCCGTGAGCGACAGCGCGATCGCCGAAACTACCGCGTTCTTGAAAACGCCCATCAAAAATACTCCCTTTAGAAACTCGAAGAGCTTGCAAGCCTATTGCACAGCGAAATCAGCCAGGCAACCCGTTTTGCCGCCGATTACGGCGGGCGCTACGGTCATGACGATCAACGTGGCGATGGGTTCCCACCGTTCGTCGCACCGCCCGGAATCCCGGCCCCCGGCGCGCCGCCTGGGCCACCGGCGCCCTGCCCCATCATCTGCTGCTGCATCTGCATCTGGCGCAGCACGGTCTCCGGAATGAAATCGAGCAGTTCGACATCGAACACCAGGATCGAGTTCGCGGGGATCGGTCCGGCCGCCTTCGCACCATAGCCGAGCTCGGGCTTGATCCAGAACCGGTACTTCGCGCCCTTGGGCATCAGCTTCAGGCCTTCGGAGAAGCCCTTGACCACGCTGGAAATCGGGAAGGGCGTCGGCTGCTGCGATTTGTCGAAGGTGGTGCCGTCGAGCAACCTGCCCTCATAGTTCACCAGCGCCACGTCGGTGTCGGTCGGCTTCGCGCCGGCACCCGGCGCGATCACCTTGTACTGCAGCCCCGACGGCGTCGTCACCACGCCCTTGGCGCGCGCGTTGCGCGCCAGGAAGTCGTCGCCCTGGAAGGCGAGCGCGGCGGCCGCCACGAAGGCGGCGGCGATCCCGGCCCACAGCCAGACGAGATAGCGGCGACGGGTGGGCGGAATCGGAACGGCGGTCACGGTCGACATGGCAACCCCTTGCAAGAACCTGTTCGCACGGGGCCGCCGGCAGACGCGTGACCGCCGCGCAAGAGAAACACGCGCACCGGCACCGGGATCACGTCCCGCTACCGGCGCGTCGCTTGAATGTTACCGTGCGCCGTCGCGCTCGGCGCGCTTGCGCTCGAGCTTGCGGGCACGACGAACCGCCGCAGCACGCTCGCGCGCGCGCTTCTCCGACGGCTTCTCGTAGTGCCGGCGCAGCTTCATCTCGCGGTACACGCCTTCGCGCTGCAGCTTCTTCTTGAGCGCGCGAAGGGCCTGATCGACGTTGTTGTCGCGGACGATGATCTGCATAAACTCGAATGGCTCCGGCCAGATTTGGGTCTAATGGCTATTGCGGCCGCGAACCGATGGTCCGCGCCGTGAACCCGCCGCCCCTAGCAGCGCCCAAACCCCATTGCAACCCGACAGCCACCCCCCGGCCGTCCTCCTCCACACCGTTGCCGAAGTGACACACCGCGCCATATTCGACGCATGTTGCAGCGGTGAAACCTGCGCGATACGTGGGATCACCACGATCAGGGACATGCTTCAGCTCGCCGAATCCGTGGACCTCGCCACCCGCCTCCTGATCGTCGACGATGATCCCGGTATCCGCGAGTTGACCGCCGCGTTCCTGGCCGCGCACGGCTATGTCGTCGACACGGCGCAGGACGGCGCCACGATGCGCGCCGCACTCGCGCGCCACGACTATGCGCTGATCGTCCTCGACGTGATGATGCCCGGCGAGGACGGGCTGACGATCCTGCGCACGCTCGATCGCGCCACCAGCCCGGCGGTCATCATCCTGTCGGTGATCGGCGAGGAGGTCGACCGGATCGTCGGGCTGGAGATGGGTGCGGACGATTATGTCGCAAAGCCCGCCAACCCGCGCGAGCTGCTCGCCCGCGTGCGCTCGGTCCTGCGCCGAAACACCGCCGCCGGCGCACCGCCGCGTCCCGGCCACCGCGACTATCTCCGCTTCGTCGGCTGGCGACTCGACGCGACCGGGCGCCAGCTGTTCGATCCCGACGACGTCGTCATCAACCTGTCCGACGGCGAGTTCCGCCTGCTCCTGGCGCTCGTCGAACATCCGCGCCGCGTGCTGACGCGCGACCAGCTGCTCGACCTTTCGCGCGGCACCAACGCGGAGCATTTCGATCGCGCGATCGACGTCCAGATCAGCCGCCTGCGCCGCAAGCTCACCCGCGACGACGGTCGGGCCGAAACGGGGGAGCTGATCCGCACCGTCCGCAACGAAGGCTATATGTTCGCCGCCGATGTGGAGCGGCGCTGACATGCCCCGCTCCGTCAGCGGCGCTGACATGCCCCGCTCCGTCAGCGGCGCTGACATGCCCCGCTCCGTCAGCGGCGCTGACATGCCCCGCTCCGCCGCCTCGCGGGGCCGCCCGCTCGCGGCTTCCATCGTCGCGCTCGTCGTCGGCACCGTGCTGGTGTCGACCGCGGTGTATTTCCTCGTCACCTTCAACGGCCCGCCGCCGATGGAGCGCCCGCGTCGCGTCGAGAGCATCGCCTATGCGCTCCGTACGCTCCGCCAGCCCGACGCGCGCGACCGCGCGCTGATCCTGTCGGTCGGGAAGGCACCGCCGGTCGCGGACGACGATTTGCGCGCCAACCCCGCCGCCGCCGCCGCGCTCGCCGCCCGGCTCGGCGTACCCGCTACCGACATCGTCGCGCTGACCGACCGCCGCCTGTCCCCCCGCGGCCTGCGACCGATGCCGCTCCCGCAGGGATTCGACGCGCCCCCCGACTTTCGCCGGCCCGATCTCGAAACCGTCTTCATCGGCCGGTTCGCGTTCGCGTGGCGCGACGGCACCGCATGGCGAGTCGTCGCCAGCCCACGCCTGCCCTTCTTCACCGCGTGGCACATGACGACGCTGGCCGCGATGCTCGCGACGATCGCCGCGCTCTCGCTCGTCGCCTGGGCGCTCGCCCGCGCGATCGCGCGCCCGCTCCGCCAGCTCGCGCGCGCCGCCGAACAGGCACGCGCCGGCGCGACCCGCCCGCGCTTCCCCGGGGGCGGCGCGGCGGAGGTCCGCGCACTCTCCGTCGCGGTCGGCGCGATGCACGACCGGCTGGCGCATCATGCCGAGGCGCGCACCGGCATGCTCGCTGCGATCGCGCACGATCTCGGCACCCCGCTGTCGCGCCTCGCCTTCCGGGTCGAGCAGCTCCCCGACCCCGCGCGCGACCGCGCCGCCGCCGACATCGACGAGATGCGCGCGATGATCGCCGACACGCTGCG
The DNA here is from genome assembly GCF_055231975.1 of Sphingomonas sp. Ell38C01. Lineage (NCBI taxonomy): Bacteria > Pseudomonadati > Pseudomonadota > Alphaproteobacteria > Sphingomonadales > Sphingomonadaceae > Sphingomonas > Sphingomonas sp. Ell38C01. The sequence continues at coordinate 2,876,897 of NZ_JBUYVA010000001.1, forward strand.
ATTCGCGCGCGACGAGGCGGGCGAGCGCGACGCCACGCTGGTCGAGTTGTCGTCGCTCCTCGACAGCCTGGTCGAGGACATGGCGGTCGGCGGCGCGGCCATCGCGATCGAGGCGAGCACACGCACCGTCGTGCGCGGCGATCCACGCGCGCTGCGCCGCCTGTTCGCCAACCTCGTCGGCAACGCGGTTCGTTACGGCGACCGCGCGCAGGTCCGCTGCGCGACCGACGGCACCCACGCGATCGTCACCATAAGCGACGCGGGTCCCGGCATCGATCCCGCCCAGGCCGAGCGCCTGTTCGAGCCCTTCGTCCGCGGCGACCCCTCGCGCAACCGCGCCACCGGGGGCACCGGGCTAGGCCTCGCGATCGTCCGCTCGATCGCGACGCGCCACGGCGGCACCGCCACGCTCGCCAATCGCGGCGACCAGCCCGGAGCGATCGCCACCGTCCGGCTCCCGCTCGCGCGCTGAAACATTCCGACACACAGCATTCACGTCGCGACATACGCCGGTGATTCGCCACCGCCAGACAGGCTCCCGAGACCACCGGGAGCCCCGCATGCCGCACCATCACGACACCCACGCCGAGGATCCCCATGCCGGGAACCACGGCCACAGCCTGGCCGAGGACCTCGTCGCGATGGAGCGCCTCGTCGCCCGCCGCCGCGCGCTGAAATGGTTCGCCGGGGCCGGCACAGCCGCGATGATCGCGGGCTGCGGCGGCGAGAGCGCGTCCTCGGGCGTGTCGGTCGTCACCGGCAGCAACGCCACCGCGACGCCTACCCCGACCCCAACGGCCACCGCGACCCCGACCCCCGCGGCGACATCGACCGCGACCGGCTGCCTCGTCGACCCGACCGAAACCGCAGGCCCCTACCCCGCCGACGGCACGAACAGCGCCAGCGGCTCGACCTCGAACGTGCTGACCGCGACCGGCATCTTTCGCTCGGACATCCGCCCCAGCTTCATCGCCTCGACGACGGTCGCCACCGGCGTGTTGCTCAAGATCACGCTGACGGTGGTGAACGTCAACGCAGCCTGCGCGCCGCTCGCGGGCTATGCGGTCTATCTCTGGCACTGCGACCGGCTCGGCAACTATTCGCTCTACACCGCATCGGCGGAGAGCTATCTGCGCGGCGTCCAGGTCACCGACGCCAACGGGCAGGTCACCTTCACCACGATCTATCCCGGCTGCTACGATGGCCGCTGGCCACACATGCATTTCGAGGTCTTCTCCAGCCTCGCCAACGCGCTGGGCGGCCGCTACGCGATCCTCACCTCGCAGCTCGCGATGCCCACGTCCGCGAACAGCACCGTCTACGCGCAGACCGCGCTCTATCCCTCCAGCGCGACCAACTACGCGCGCATCTCGCTGGCGAGCGACAATGTCTTCGCGGACAACAGCTCCGCCCAGATCGCGCAGCAGACCCCCGCCGTCACCGGCAGCGTCGCGGCCGGCTACACCGCCACCGCGCTGATCGGCGTGGCGCGCTAGGAATGATCGCCATTTAGCGCTTTTAGGGTCGCAACGGACGTACAACCCGCTCCGTCACCCCGGACGTGTTCCGGGGCCCACCGTTCCGCGAGAAAAATTCTCTCGAATTTGCGGAGCCATGGATGCCGGAACGAGTCCGGCACGACGACGGAAAGATGGACTCCTGCGATCCGAACCCCTTTCCCGAGATGGCGCGGCGCTACCCTGTCGCTCGCGCCGCCCCGGCCGGTTTGCCCAGGCCGGTCGGGGCACCCTTTCCCCGCACGCGAACTTCTTTGATCCGGCCGGCATGCAGGTCTAAAGACCCCCGCGATGCTGACGCTCTACAACAGCCTGACCCGCTCGCTCGAACCCTTCCGCCCGATCGCGCCGCCCGCGGTCGGCATCTATTCGTGCGGGCCGACGGTCTACAACTACCCCCATGTCGGGAACCTGCGCGCCTATGTCTTCACCGACACGCTGTCGCGCACCCTCACTTGGACCGGGCATGACGTCACCCATGTCCTCAACATCACCGATGTCGGCCACCTGACCTCCGACGCCGACGCGGGCGACGACAAGATGGAGGCCGCCGCGAAGGCTGCCGGGCAGGACATCTGGGCGATCGCGCGCCACTATACCGATGCGTTCAGGCGTAACCTCGCCGATCTCGGCATCCGCACGCCCACGCACATGCCGCTCGCGACCGATCACATCGCGGGCATGATCGCGTTTGGCGAGGCGATCGCGGAGCGCCATTGCTACCGGCTCGACAGCGGGCTCTATTTCGACGTGTCGACCGTCCCCGATTACGGCCGCCTCGCACGCGCGCGGGACGATGCGGGCGAGAGCCGGATCGATCCCGTCGCGGGCAAGCGCAATCCGCAGGATTTCGCGATCTGGCGCACCTCCGCTCCCGGCGAGCATCGCCAGATGGAGTGGGATTCGCCGTGGGGCCGCGGCGCGCCGGGCTGGCATCTCGAATGTTCGGTGATGAGCAAGCAATATCTCGGCGCGCAGTTCGACATCCACACCGGCGGGATCGATCACCGCGAGATCCACCACCCCAACGAGATCGCGCAGAACCAGGCGCATTGCGAGTGTGCCGATACCGGCGCGAACCTGTGGATGCACAACAACTTCCTTGTCGAACGCGCGGGAAAGATGTCGAAATCTTCGGGCGAGTTCCTGACGCTCCAGGCGGTCGTCGATCGCGGCTATCATCCGCTCGCCTACCGGATGCTGTGCCTGCAGGCGCATTACCGGTCGGAGCTCGAATTCTCGTGGGAGACGCTCGCCGCCGCCTCGACCCGCCTGAAGCGCACGCTCCAGGCCGTCGTCGCGCTGCGCGAACGTCCCGAGGCCCCCCCTACCGGCTCCGCCGCGGCGTATCGCGACCAGCTCGAAGCCGCGATGGGCGAGGATCTCAATACGCCCAAGGCGCTGATCGCGCTCGACGCGATGCTGGCGGACAAGCGCGTCTCCCCCGCCGATCGCCTCGCCGCGCTCAAGGATTTCGACGAGGTCCTCGGCCTCCAGCTCGCCACGCTCGAGCGCGCCGACCTGCGCATCAGCCCGGCGAACGCGCAGATCGACGGCTCGGAGATCGTCGCGCAGCTCGCCGAGCGCCGCGAGGCCCGGCTGGCGAAGGACTTTCCCCGCTCCGACGCGATCCGCGACGCGCTCGCGGGGGTCGGGGTCGAGGTGATGGACGGCGATCCGCTGGGATGGGACTGGAAACTATGAAGGCCGTCCTCCCCGCCGCCGCCCGCGCGTTGCTCGAACCGAAGCTCCCCGTCGATCTCGACGTCACCTGGTTCGCGACCCCTGCCGAGGCCAACGCCGCGATCGCCGACGCGGACATCGCCTGGGTCGACATGCAGCCGACCGAGCGCGTCGCAGAGGCGATCCGCCACGCCGGGGCGACCCTGAAATGGGTGTCGACCATCTATGCCGGGCTCGACGCCTTCCCGCTCGACGTCCTCCGCGCGAAGCAGGCGACGATCACCAACGGCGCCGGGATCAACGCCTATGCGGTCGCCGAATATGCGGTGATGGCGGTGCTCGTCGCCGCCAAGCGTTTCGACCATGTCGTCCGCGCGCACGACGCGCATGAATGGCCAAAGGACGCCCCCGGCAAGATCGAGCTGTTCGGCACCAAGGCGCTCGTCATCGGCTATGGCGCGATCGGCAAGCTGATCGGGGAGCGTCTGGAAGCGTTCGGCGTCGACGTCACCGGCGTCACCCGCTCGGGCCGCGACGGCACGATCACGCCCGATTCCTGGGCATCGCGGCTCGGCGAGTTCGACTGGGTCATCCTCGCCGCCCCCTCGACCGATGCGACGAAGACGATGATCGGCGCGCGCGAGCTCGCCGCGATGAAGTCCTCCGCGTGGCTCGTCAATATCGCGCGCGGCGACATGATCGACGACGATGCGCTGATCGCCGCGCTCGGATCGGGCACGATCGCTGGTGCCTTCCTCGACCCCACCAGCCCGGAACCGCTCCCGGCCGATCACCCGCTGTGGGATGCGCCGAACTGCATGATCTCGATGCACCTGTCGGGCCGCAGCCAGACGAAGATGTTCCAGCGCGGCGCCGCGCTGTTCCTCCGCAACCTCGACGCCTTCCGCGCCGGCCGCCCGATGGAAAACGTCGCCGACCTCGACGCGGGGTACTGAGCCGACCCCGTCACCCGGCGAAAGCCGGGGCGACTCCCCCAAAAAAATCCGTTCGTTTCGAACGTAGTCGAGAAACGTGTCACGAACGCTGCGGCATTTGTCGACTACGCTCGAAGCGAACGGGAAAGCCTGAAACCACTCCCGATCGGCGGCCTCACTCCAGCGGCAGATCCCGCGTCGCCAGCACCGCCGGCACATAAGGCACCCCCGCCCCCGCCGGTATGCCTGCGATCTCCGCCGCTATCGCCGCCGCCCGCGCCCTGGACGACGGATGCGTCCGGCTGCGGAACAGGCCGCCGTCCACATCGCCGCCATGCTCGCGCCAGAACCGTACCGCGACGCGCGGATCATACCCGGCATTGCGCAGCAGGTGCACCGACAGCAGGTCCGCCTGCGTCTCCACGGTCCGCGCGATCCGCCCGTTCCGCCCGATCTCCGCGAGCAGACCGCCCTTGACCCCCGCCGCCTCCAGCCGCGCGCGATGCGCCAGCACCACATGCGCGAACTCGTGCGCCACCACCGCCGCGGTCATCTCGTCGGGATAGCGCTCGAAGAACCGCACCCCGATCTGCACCGCGCCCGCATCGGCCTGCGCGGTCATCGCCTCGCCCAGCACCGTCTCGAACCCTACGCGGCATCCCGCCGGCGCCGCCACCATCACCTCGCGCCGCACACCGTCCCGCACCAGCGTCAGCCGCAACGGCGCCACGCCAGGTTGCCGCGCGAGCAACGCCACCGCCGCATCGCGCTCGACGGTGGACGGCGCCCCCGCCCCCGGATCCGTCGCCGCCACCGCCACGCCGTCCACTGCGACGAGCCCATCGTCCGCCCGCACCCCCGCGAGCGCCGCAGCGCTGCCCGGCACGACGCCCTCGACCGCCACCGGCGCCGGGAACCCGAACGTCGCGCGCGCCGCCGTGCGCTGCTCCGGCGCATACATCGCGAGCGACTGCACGATCATCCCCGCCGCGGGCGCCCGTTCGCGACACAGCGCGACGTTCCCCCGCGCCAGCCGGTCGCCGATCGTCGCCAGCCGCAGGTCGATCGAACGCAGCAGCTCGAGCTGCGGATCGGGCGCGACCAGCGCCAGCGACAAAAGGAACATCGACATCCCCGCGCGCTACCGCGCTTGGCAACGCACCGCCAGAGCGTGCATGACGCCGCCATGGATCTGGGACTCAGCGGCCGCACCGCCATCGTCTGCGCATCGAGCCACGGCCTAGGCCGCGCCTGCGCCACCGAACTCGCGCGCGCGGGCGTCCGCCTCGTGCTCAACGGACGCGACGCCGACGCGCTCGCCGCAACCGCCGCCGCAATCCGTGAGGAAACCGGCGCCGACGTCCGCACCGTCGCCGGCGACATCGGCGACGCAGCGATCCAGCAGGCGCTGGTCGACGCGGCGGACGGCGTCGTCGACATCCTCGTCAACAACAATGGCGGCCCCCCGCTGCGCGATTTCCGCCAGCTCGATTCGGCGGCGATCCACGCCGGCCTCGACGCCAACATGGTCACGCCCATAGCGATGGTGCAGCACGTGATCGACGGCATGGTCGAACGCGGTTTCGGCCGCGTCGTCTGCATCACCTCCGCCTCGGTGAAGTCGCCCACCGGCGGGCTCGACCTGTCGAGCGGCGCGCGGATCGGGCTCACCGGCTTCCTCGCAGGGGTCGCGCGGCAGGTCGCGCATGCGGGCGTGACGATCAACTTCCTCCTCCCCGGCTTGTTCGCGACGCGCCGATTGGAGGGCGTCCACGCCTTCGCCGCCAGGGCGCAGTCGATAACCCCCGACGAAGCGGAAGCGAAGAACCGCGACCGCATCCCCGCGCGCCGCTTCGGCGAGCCACAGGAATTCGGCGCCGCCTGCGCCTTCCTGTGCTCCGCGCATGCCGGCTACATCACCGGCCAGAGCCTGCTGATGGACGGCGGCGCCTATCCGGGCGTCCTGTAGCGGCGACACACCCGATCCGCCGCCCCGCCCCAAAGCGGATGTTTATTGCGCGCATCGCCCTTTTCGCGCATTGGCAGCCGCATTTCCGACCACCGAAAGCACCGTGACCATGGCCGCCAACTGGGCCCCCGATAGCTGGACTCGCCACGAGGCGCGCCAGATGCCCGATTATCCCGACGCCGCCGCGCTCGACGCCGCGACGACGCAGCTCGAAAGCTATCCCCCGCTCGTCTTCGCGGGCGAGGCGCGCAACCTGACGACCGATCTGGCGCAGGTGGCGGAGGGCAAGGCGTTCCTGCTCCAGGGCGGCGACTGCGCGGAAAGCTTTGCCGAACACAGCGCGAACAATATCCGCGACACCTTCCGCGTCATCCTCCAGATGGCGGTCGTCCTCACCCACGGGTCGAAGATGCCGGTGGTCAAGCTCGGAAGGATGGCGGGCCAGTTCGCCAAGCCGCGCTCGACCCCGACCGAGACGATCGACGGCGTCGAACTGCCCAGCTACCGCGGCGACAACGTCAACGACATCGCCTTCACCCCCGAATCGCGGATCCCCGATCCGCAGCGGATGGTACGCGCCTATTCGCAGTCGGCGGCGACGCTCAACCTGCTCCGCGCGTTCGCGCAAGGGGGGTATGCGAACCTCCATCAGGTCCATCGCTGGACGCACGATTTCATGGGCCGCAGCCCGTGGGCCAAGAAGTACAGCGAAACCGCGGACCGGATCGGCGAGGCGCTCGATTTCATGGCGGCGTGCGGGATCGATCCCGAGACCGTACCCCAGCTCAACGGCACCAGCTTCTACACCAGCCACGAGGCGCTGCTGCTCCGCTACGAACAGGCGATGACGCGCCAGGATTCGCTGACCGGCGACTGGTACGACACCTCCGCGCACTTCCTGTGGATCGGCGACCGCACCCGGTTCGAGGGCTCGTCGCACGTCGAGTATCTGCGCGGCATCGGCAACCCGATCGGCATGAAGTGCGGCCCCAGCCTCGAGCCGGACGCGCTGTTGCGCATGCTCGACACGCTCAACCCCGCGCGCGTGCCGGGGCGGATGACGCTCATCACCCGCTACGGCCACGACAAGATCGAGGCCGGACTGCCCAGGCTCGTCCGCGCGGTGCAGCGCGAGGGGCATCCGGTCGTCTGGTCGTGCGATCCGATGCACGGCAACGTCGTCAAGGCCGCCAACGGCTACAAGACGCGACCGTTCGATCGCATCCTCGCGGAGGTCCGCGGCTTCTTCGCGGTACACCGCGCGGAAGGCAGCTTCGCGGGGGGCATCCATGCCGAGATGACGGGGCAGAACGTGACGGAATGCACCGGCGGTGCGGTCGACGTCACCGAGCAGAGCCTGGCGGATCGCTACCACACCCACTGCGACCCGCGCCTCAACGCCAGCCAGAGCCTCGAACTCGCCTTCCTGCTGGCCGAGATGCTCAATCAGGAACTGAAAGAGCGGCGCAAGGCCGCGTGATCGAGAGCGGGACGGACACACCAGGGGTCGATCCGGCCGCCTTCGTGATGCCGCCCGGCATCGCGATGCGGCTGGAGCGTCCCGATCCGGCATTCGCCGGCGTCGCCAGCGACTATGTCATGGTCGATTCCGAAGGACCGGAAGCGATGGGCCTCGAAACCTGGGGCCTGCCGCACAATGGCTTTCTGCGGTTCCGCATGTTCGATGCGCCGGTCACGATGACGATCGGCCGGCGTCGCTATCCCGGTATCCCGGTCGACGGACTGTACGGCCCCAGCAACGTCGCGACGAAGATCCTGTCGAACGGCGGTTACTCGGTCGGCATCACTTTTGGGCCGCTGGCATGGTCGCGATTGGTCCGCCGCCCCGCCAACACGCTGCGCAACCACATCACGCATGCGCGCGACGAAATGTGGATCGGCGCGGAGGCGATCGATGCGACCGCCGCGCTGCTGCGCGAGTCCACCGTCCATGACGTCAAGGCGATCTTCGATTCGTTTCTGGCGCGCGCGCTGGGCCCGCCGCATCCCGACGAGCCGATCATCGCCGCCTTCATCGCGCTCGCCGCGGAGGAACATCTGATCGACGTCGCCGATGTGGAGGCGCGGCTCGGCATCGACAGCGCCCGCCTGCGACGGACCACGATCCGCCATCTCGGCTTCCCGCCCAAGACGCTGCTGATCCGCGCCCGTTTCCTGCGCGCCTTTGCGCGCGTCTATGCGGGCGGCGGCGCGGCGGACTATTCGCGGATGGGCGACGAGTATCACGACGCGTCGCATTTCCTGCGCGACGCGCAGATGATCCTCGGGCTCACGCCGCGCCGCGTCCACGCGATGCGCATGCCGTTCCTCGAATATATGATGCGCGCGCGCAACGCCGTCTTCGGCGCGCCCAGCCCCCTTCTCGTCCGCCACCCCAACACCCCCCTTGACGCCCAGCCCCCCGCCCCGTAGAGGCGCGCTTCCGCTCAACGGCCCCTTCGTCTAGCGGTTAGGACGTCGCCCTCTCACGGCGAAAACACGAGTTCGATTCTCGTAGGGGTCACCAGCGACGCGGCAGGCACGGCCCGCCCTTTCCCACGGCTTTGCGACAGACCGATGCGATCGGGAGCCAAGCTGTTCATCGACCGTTCCACCTTATGCGCCTAGACGCGGTAGCGTTTCGCCGCCCGGGCGGACACGGAGACCTGACATGACAGTACCAAGGCTGGGTCGCGGCATCTTGCTGGCAGCGCTGGGATCGGCGACACTGCTGGTCGCCGGCTGCGCGACCCCAACCACCTATCGCCCCGCCACCGGACAGGGCTTCTATCGCACCGGCTATACCGACACGCGGATCGAGCCCAATCGTTACCGCGTCACCTTCGCGGGCAACACGATCACCGATCGCGACGTGGTCGAGCGCTACCTCCTGTTTCGTTCGGCCGAACTGACGCTGCAGAACGGCTACGACTATTTCGTCATGGCGGATCGCGACACCGATCGCCAGGCGCGCACCTATTCGACGCCGGGCGCGTGGGGCGGCGGCTGGGGCGGTGGCGGCCTGGGCTTCGGGGGTGGCGGCTATTGGGGCCCGCGCTGGGGGTTCTACGGCCGCGGCTTCGGCTATCGCGCCTGGGATCCGTTCTGGGGCAGCCCGTGGGGCTGGGGCGGCGGCGGCGCCGACGTCCAGACCGTCGACCGCTACGAAGCCTCTGCCGAGATCGTGATGTTCAAGGGCACGCCCGAGCGCGGCAACGTCAAGGCGTTCAACGCCCGCGCGGTCGCCGATTCGATCGGGCCGACGGTGGTGCTGCCCAAGCCGTAAGGCCCGGCATCACCCGAGACAGGAAAAGGCCCCGCCAGCGATGGCGGGGCCTTTTCTATCCAGGGCCCTTTCCCAAACCCGTTTGCACTGAGCGTGTCGAAGTGCTGCCCTTCTTCTCTACCGTCGAAAAAGAGGGGCAGTGCTTCGACAGGCTCAGCACGAACGGAAGGAAGGGCCAGCTTTCAAACCAGCGCCCCATGGCAATGCTTGTACTTGCGCCCCGACCCGCACGGGCACGGCGCGTTGCGACTCACCACGCCCTCCCACGCCGCGGGATCGTCGCCCAGATCGGGCTGCGGGATCTGCATCGGCGGCAGCTGGCTCGTCACCAGTCCCAGCGTGCCCGCATCCACGTCGTTCGAATTGTCCTCGCCCGAGAACGGATCGAAATGCGTCGTGATGAAGTCGGGCAGTTCGGGAAGCTCGGGCAGCGCCTGCATCTGGAATTGCGCGTGCGCGATCGTGCGCGTCACGTCCTCGCGGATCGTCTCCAGCATCCGCTGGAACAGGCTGAACGCCTCCTGCTTGTACTCGTTGATCGGCGTCTTCTGCGCATAGGCGCGCAGGTGCACCACCTGCCGCAGCGCATCGAGCGTCGACAGATGCTCCTTCCAGTGATGGTCGAGGCTCTGGAGCAGGATCGACTTCTCCACCTGCGTCCACGTCTCGGGATCGAGCTCGCCCGATTTCTCCGCGACCATCTGGTCCGCCTCGGCCTGGACGCGCTCGGTCACCAGCTCGGGATCGATCGCCTCCTCGGTCAGCCAGTCGTCGATCGGCGGCGCCAGGTTCAGCAGCTCGTTCAACTGCTCCTTCATCCCTGCGATATCCCACTGCTCGGGATAGCTGTTGGGCGGGCACGCCGCGCCCACCACCGCGTTCACCGTCTCCGCGCGCATGTCGACCACCACGTCGCCGACCGTCTCGGCATCCATGATGTCGGCGCGCTGCTCGTAGATCACCTTGCGCTGGTCGTTCATCACGTCGTCATATTCGACGACCTGCTTGCGGATGTCGTAGTTGCGCGCCTCGACCTTCTTCTGCGCGGTCTCGATCGCCTTCGACAGCCACTTGCTGCCGATCGCCTCGCCGTCGCCGATGTTGTTGCGCATCATCTTGGCGAACAGCGTGTCGGGCCCGAAGATTCGCAGCAGGTCGTCGTCCAGCGACAGGTAGAACCGGCTCAGCCCCGGATCGCCCTGCCGCCCGGAGCGCCCGCGCAGCTGGTTGTCGATCCGCCGGCTCTCGTGCCGTTCGGTGCCCAGCACGAACAGGCCGCCCGCCTCCAGCACGCGCGCCTTCTCGGCCGCGATCTCCGCCTTGATCTGCGCGATCGCGGCGTCGCGCTCGGGGCCTTCGGGCATCCCCGCCAGCTCGTCGTTGGTGCGGAATTCCAGATTGCCGCCCAGCTGGATGTCGGTCCCGCGCCCGGCCATGTTGGTCGCGATCGTGACCGCGCTCAGCCGCCCGGCCTGCGCGACGATATGCGCCTCCATCTCGTGGTGCCGCGCATTCAGCACCGAGTGGTCGACCCCCTCCTGGTTCAGGAACTCGCTCAGCAGCTCGCTCTTCTCGATCGAGACGGTGCCGACCAGCACCGGCTGGCCCTTTTCGGCATGCTCGCGAATCCGCTTGGCGATCGCGCGGAACTTGTCCTGCGTGTCCTTGTAGAATTCGTCCTCCTCGTCGACGCGCTGGACGGGCACGTTCGTCGGGATCGTGACGACGTTCATCTTGTAGATGTCGAAGAACTCCGCCGCCTCGGTCGCCGCGGTGCCGGTCATCCCCGCCAGCTTGGGATACATGCGAAAATAATTCTGGAAGGTGATCGACGCCATCGTCTGGTTCTCGGGCTCGATCGTCACGCCCTCCTTCGCCTCCACCGCCTGATGGAGCCCGTCGGACCAGCGCCGCCCGTCCATCATGCGCCCGGTGAACTCGTCGATGATGACGACCTTGCCGTCCTTCACGATGTAATCGGTGTCCGCCTTGAACATCATGTTCGCGCGCAGCGCCTGGTTCAGGTGATGCACCACCTGCGTGTTCTCGAAATCGTAGAGATTCTCGCCCTCCAGCAGCCCCGCCGCCTCCAGCATCCGCTCGGCGCGCTCGGTGCCGTCCTCGGTCAGGATGATCGACTTCTGCTTCTCGTCCTTCTCGTAATCCTCGGGAAGGAACTGCTTCACCACCGCATCGACCTGAAGGTACAGGTCGGACTTGTCGTCGGTCGGGCCCGAGATGATGAGCGGCGTGCGCGCCTCGTCGATCAGCACCGAATCGACCTCGTCGACGATCGCCATCGCGAACGGGCGCTGCACCATCGACGTGCGCTCGTACTTCATGTTGTCGCGCAGGTAATCGAACCCGAACTCGTTGTTCGTGCCATAGGTGATGTCGGCATTGTACGCGTCGCGGCGCTGCTCGTCGGTCAGGTTCGGGATGATCGTGCCGGTGGTCAGGCCCAGGAAGCCATAGACCTGCGCCATCCACGCCGCGTCGCGCGCCGCGAGATAGTCGTTGACCGTGATGACGTGGACGCCGTCGCCCGGCAGCGCGTTGAGATAGGTCGCCAGCGTCGCGACCAGCGTCTTCCCCTCGCCGGTCCGCATCTCCGCGATCTCGCCACGGTGGAGCACGATGCCGCCTACCATCTGCACGTCGTAATGCCGCTGGCCCAGCACGCGCCGCGCCGCCTCGCGCACCGTCGCGAACGCCTCGGGCAGCAGCGCATCCAGCGTCTCGCCCGCCGCCAGCCGCTCGCGGAACAGCACCGTCTGGTGCGACAGCGTCGGGTCGTCCATCGCCTGCAGCGTCGGCTCGAACGACGCGATCTTCGCGATGATGGGGTTGAGGGATTTTACATACCGGTCGTTGGACGATCCGAAGAGCGACTTGGCGATGCCACCGAACATGGGCGAGGTTCCTGATACTGAAGCGTGCGCAGCGCCGCTCGTCGCGGGGCCACGCCAAAACGGGGATGATCGAAATAGCCGGCGCACGACGCACCGGCAGCCACGCTATTCGCGCCGGCGAGACGCCCATGCGGGAACGTCGCGCACGACGGGCGAGGCGGCTAGCACACCGATCGGCGCGACCACGGCCAACGCAGCGACCGCCTGCACCGGACGCGTAGTGACTGTAGCGACCCGCGTCGCGGCGGCAGACACCGCCTGCACCCGCTCCGCCACCGTCCGCGCCGCCTGCGGCCCACGCACCGACCCGACCCCGGTCAGGGCCGACAGCAACGCGGAGAGGAGCAGCAACAGGTTCATGCGCTGCGGGACATAGGGTGTGCGGCGGCGAGCGTCCATCGTCGAATCAAAACAGCTATGGGCGACTGTCGCCATTGGCAGGCCGCGAACATCGGATCATTCCTCGACGCTCACCCGGGTTGCGCGAGTTATTCGTACTGTGGCGGCGATGGGCTGGCCCGCTTTCGTCCATCGATTTCCGAACATCTCTCCAACCGGATACGGCTTGCAAAAGTTCAGGTTACGACTTTCGATCGGCTGCTCGACGACGCGACAAGAGATGGTCCGGCCTTCTTCACTCACACGGACCTCGACCGTTAAAGTCTCGTCCACTTTAAAGCCTTCGATCGCGCGCGGCGTGGGGCTGGAAGGCAATATCCAGCGGACAGGCATGGGTACGACGCTCGCGATCGGCCTACCCGACGAATCCCGCGCCGGATTGAATGTGCCCTTGGACATCGCCAAGCTGCAGGCCGCGTCATCCAGAACCGTCGTCCCGCTCGTTTCCGCGACGGTACAGGAAACAACTTTGCCCGTCGAATCGACGCCCACGTTAATTAAAACCCTGCCCTGCCGTCCGGCCCTGATCGCTTCGCCCGGATAATCGTTTGAAGAAAACCACGATGCGGAATCGCCGACCGGGATGGCTTGCATGGCATCCTTCGCAGATGCTGGCGCGACGCCCCCGCCCGCGATCAGGACAAACGCCCACCACAAGCCGGCCTTCATTCCACGTACCCCCATGACGATCGAACCCGACGGAGTTATGGCAACGTCACATGACCACGTCCACATCCCCCCTCGCCACCCCCTTCCCCGCCATCCCCCCGATCGCCGGCGTCGAGCTGCGCGTCGCCCGCGCGCGGTACAAGACATGGGATCGCTGCGACCTCACCTTCGCCACCTTCGCCGAAGGCACGACGGTGGCGGGCGTGCTGACGAACAGCAAATGCCCTTCCCCCGAGGTCGAATGGTGCCGCAAGGCGCTCGTCCTCGGCCAGGCGCGCGCGCTCGTCGTCAATGCGGGCAATTCCAACGCCTTCACCGGCAATCGCGGCCGCGCCGCGGTCGAGGCGATCGCCGCGCGCGCCTCCGCCGCGCTGGCCTGCAACCCCTCCGACGTCTTCGTCGCCTCCACCGGCGTGATCGGCGTGCCGCTCCCGATCGACAAGGCGGAAGCCGGGCTCGACGCCGCCTTCACCGCAGACCTTTGCGACTGGGAAGCCGCCGCCGAAACGATCGGCACCACCGACACCTACGCCAAGGGCGCGGTCGCCACCGCGATCGTCGATGGGCGCAGCGTCACGCTCGCCGGGATCATCAAGGGCTCGGGGATGATCGCGCCCGACATGGCGACGATGCTCGGCTTCGTCTTCACCGACGCAGCGGTCGCGCCCGAGTTCCTGCAACGCGCGCTGACCGCTGCCAACGCGCCCAGCTTCTCGTGCATCACCGTCGACGGCGACACCTCGACGAGCGACACCGTCCTCGCCTTCGCGACCGGCGCCGCGGGCAACGCGGTCCTCGCCGACGACGACAGCGCGGGCGCCGACGCGTTCCGCGCCGCACTCGCGGACCTGTGCCGCCAGCTCGCGCTCCTCGTCGTCCGTGATGGAGAGGGCGCGACCAAGCTGATCGAGATCGCGGTGACCGGCGCGGAGAGCGACCACAGCGCACACCGCATCGCGATGAGCATCGCCAACTCGCCGCTGGTCAAGACCGCGATCGCCGGCGAGGACGCGAACTGGGGCCGCGTCGTCATGGCGGTCGGCAAGGCGGGCGAACCCGCCGAGCGCGACCGGCTCGCGATCCGCTTCGGCACCACGCAGGTCGCCGAAGCCGGCCTCGCGGTCGAGGGCTATGACGAGGCCCCCGTCGCCGCGCACCTGAAGGGGCAGGAGGTGGAGATCGGCGTCGACCTCGGCCTCGGCGACGGCACCGCGACGGTGTGGACCTGCGACCTCACCCACGGCTACATCTCGATCAACGCCGACTATCGCAGCTGATCCGTCGAAGCGTCACCCCGGCGGACGCTTGTATCGTGTTGAAAAGCACGCGCGATCGCGGCCTTCGCCTGCAGACCCAGCCCTCAGGCCGCGCGCAGATCCCCCAGCAGCGTCAGCGTCGCCTCCGCGAGCGTCGCCACCCGCTCGTCGATCGTCGCGGTCGCGCCCGCCACTTCGGCGGTCAGCGCCCGCATCCGGTCGGACATCCGCGCGGTTTCCTCGACACCCGCGCGCAGTCCCGCGGTGCCGTGCGCGGCACGCTCCGCATCCGCGCCGATCGATCCGGTGATCGCGGTCTGCGCGGTCATCGCCGCGCTGATCGCGCCTGCGATCCCTGCGACCTGCCGCACCTGGACGGTCACCTCGCGCATGCTCTCCACCGCGGAGGCCACGCCACGCTGGACCGAATCGATCCGCATCGCGATGTCGTGCGTCGCGCGCTGCGTCTG
Organism: Sphingomonas sp. Ell38C01; assembly: GCF_055231975.1. Lineage (NCBI taxonomy): Bacteria > Pseudomonadati > Pseudomonadota > Alphaproteobacteria > Sphingomonadales > Sphingomonadaceae > Sphingomonas > Sphingomonas sp. Ell38C01. The sequence goes on from NZ_JBUYVA010000001.1 coordinate 2,891,993, forward strand.
CTGCGCCAGCGACTTGACCTCGCCCGCCACCACCGCAAAGCCGCGCCCGGCATCCCCCGCGCGGGCCGCCTCGATCGTCGCGTTCAGCGCCAGCAGGTTGGTCTGTTGCGCCACGCTGTCGATCACCGCGACGACCTTGCCGATATCGTCGGCATGCTCGACCAGCGCCGCGATCGCGATCTCGCTGTCGCGCGACTGGCGTTCGACCGCGGCGGTCAGCGTCGCCTGTTCCGCCACCTGCGCCGCCACCGCACGCGCGGAACAGGACAGCGCCGCGCTCGTCTCGCGCATCGTGTCCGCGGCCTCGCTGGTTTCCTGCGCCTGCAACGCGCTCTCCCCGGCGTCGCGCGCGTTGGTGATGCCCACCTGCGCCAGCGTCCGCGCCGTCTGCCGCGTCGTGTCCGCCGCATTCGCCAGCGCCGCCACCGCATCCCCGACGCTCGTCTGGAAGCGCTCCGCGAGCGCCACCATCTCGGCGCGGCGCGCCTCCACCAGTCGCCCGCGCGCGTCCTGCCGCGCGCTTTCCGCGGCCAGCAGCGCGCGCTGACGCTCCGTATCCGCGATCGCCACCTGCTCGTCGCGCTCGCGCGACGCCACCTCCCGCTCGCGCGACGCATCGATCAGGTCCGCACCGGCACGATAATGAGCAACGAACAATCCCGATTGCTGCAGCGTCGATCGCGCCAGAAGCGCGACAAAGACGCTCATCAGGACGAAGACCTCATACGGCAGGTCCGTCAGCGCGACGATGTCGACGGTCACCGTCATCAACGATCCGCTCAGGAACGCCAGGCTGGCGAGCGGCACCGTCGCGACGTTGAGCACCCCGACGCAGGTCACCCCCAGGATTACGCACACGATCAGCAACTGCCGGCTCGTATCCGCCCCCGCCGTCGCCGTCCCCAGCATCAGCCCCCATGCCAGCGAGGTCACGAAAGCGATCGCCGCCGCGGCCAGGATCGCACGCCGCGGCTTCGCAAATCGCCAGCCGGAGGCACGCTGCCGCCAGAACATCATGAAGTTTCCGAAAGATACGGTCAGCAGGACGAGCGCCGCCAGCACGGTGGCACCGAAATGCGCCTCGCCGTACATCGTCGCGAGCAACACGAATGTCGCCAGCATGGTCGCGACCAGCGTCCCCGGCACCCCCTCGCGCGCCGCCTTCAATTGCGCGGCGATCAGGTCGTCGGGCAACATGTCCGCACCGCGCGCCAACCCGACGAGCCGCAACATATGAACGGACGACGCCGATACGGCCGCGCCGATCCGCCTCGCCCCCCCGTTCGCCGAATGTCTTTCCGATCGCATCCCGCCATTATAGAGCCGGATGGCTAAGCGCGGATTAATCGCGCCGGATTATCGTCCGGCGACGTCCCGATCAGGCAAGCTCGCCCTCCAGCCAGCCCTTGATCTGCCCCTTCGGCGCCGCACCCACCTTGGTCGCCGCGGGCGCGCCGCCCTTGAACAGGATCATCGTCGGAATTCCGCGCACGCCGTACTTGCCCGGCGCATCGGGATTCTCGTCGATGTTCAGCTTGGCGATCGTCACCTGCTCGCCCAGCTCCTCGCTCAACTCCTCCAGGCTCGGTCCGATCATCTTGCACGGGCCACACCATTCGGCCCAGAAATCGACCAGAACCGGCTTGTCGGCGCCCAGGACGTCCGTAGCGAAGCTGGCGTCGGTGATCTGCTTGGTGGCCATGATGTCGTCTCCTTGTTGACCGCCAATCTAGGCAGCCGGTCCGCCCCACTCAACCGCCATCGCGCAAGCTTTGCTCCGTCGCGACGTAGCGCGGCTTGTGCAGCGCCAGGATTCCGGGCGGCAGCGCGATCAGCACCGGCCCTTCGGTGTACAGCAGCGCCGCCTCCACCGCCCGGTCCGGGAAGATCGCCGCCAGCGCCGCGGCATAGGCCGCGATCTGCCGCAGGTGATAGGTCGGCACGTTCTCGACGTCCTCCGGCACCCTTCGCCCCGTCTTGAAGTCGACCAGCCGCACCCGCGTGTCGGTCACCAGCAGCCGGTCGACCGTTCCCGACACGACGATCCCGTCGCCCAGCACCGCCGCGATCGGCGCCTCGGTCAGTGCGTCGCCTGCGAACACGTCCGCAAAGCGCGGGTCCGCCAGGATCGCCAGCACCGGTGCCGCGATCGCCGCCCGGACGCCCGAATCCGTCACCGCCCCGGCTCCCGCCAGCCAGCGATCCGCCGCCGCCGCGCGAGCCTCGGGCGCAACCGCGGGCAGCCGCTCGAACAGCGCATGCATCATCCGCCCGCGCTCCGCGGCGACGCGCATCGCGGGCGTGGGCGGCGGATCGACCACCGCATCCTCACCCAGCGACGACGGCGCGAGCGGACGCGGCGGCCGCGCCTCGACCGGCGCCGCCGCGTGCGCCCATACCGGCAGCGGCGCGACCGGCGCGGTCGCCACCGCCGGCACCGCGCGTCGCTTCGTCGCGACCGTCACCTCGGTCCCCGCGAAGGTCCGCATCCCCTCGACCGCCTCGCTCCCCAGCGCCGTCAGCGCGCGCGCCGCCAGCGCGTACCAGCTCGACACCGGCGGCACGCCCTTCGCGCGCGGCCCCAGCGATCCCGCGATCACCAGCCGCTCCTCCGCGCGCGTCGCCGCGACGTAGAACAGCCGCCAATGCTCCGCCTTCTCGCGCTCCGCCGCCAGCTCCAGCACGTCGGCGAGCGGGCCGCCCGCCTCGGCCTTGCGCGGGCGAAAGATCGGCAGCGGGCCCTCGAACCCCTCGGGCGTCCACGCCAGCATCGATCGCGGCGCGGCATCGGGATCGACCGTCGCGTCAGCCAGGATCACCAGCGGCGCCTGCAAGCCCTTGGCGGCGTGCGCGGTCATTACCCGCACCGCATCCTGCGGCTGCGCGGCGTCGCGCACGATCTCCACCTCGCCGCGATCGAACCAGTCGAGGAAGCGCTGCAGCGACGGCGTCGACCCCGTCTCGAAATCGAGTGCGGCCGCGAGCAGTTCGTCGATCGGATCGCGCGCCTCCTCGCCCAGCCGCCACAGCAGCTTGCGCCGCCCGTCCAGCGCGCCCGACAGCATGTCCTCCAGGAACCGGTACGGCGTCGACAGGTCCGCCCCCGCCAGCATCGCCGCCAGCGGCGCGAGGCGCTCCGGCGGCTGCGTCCGCTGGAGATGCGCCCAGAGGCTCCCGTCGCGCGGCGCCGCGGCGGCGAGCAGGTCGTCCTGCGTCCACCCGATCAGCGGCGACACCAGCAGGCTGGCAAGGCTCAGGTCGTCGCCGGGCTGCAACACGAACCGGATCGCCGCCAGCAGGTCCTGCACCGCCAGCGGCGCGTTCAGCCGCAACCGGTCCACCCCCGCGACCGGCACCCCTTCCGCATACAGCCGCGCGACCAGCAGCCGCGCGAGGTCGCCGCGCCGCTTGACGAGGATCATCACATCCCCCGGCGCCAGCGCGCGGTCCTGCGTCTCCAGCCGCATCCCGCCATTGGTCCAATCGCGCACCAGCGCCGCGATCCGGCGCGCATTCTCGCGCACCTCGTCTTCGATCCAGCCTTCCTCGCCGCCTTCGCCGTCCGCGTCGTCGGTCCCCGCGCACACAGGCGGCAGCAGCATCACTGTCCCCGGCCCCGGCACCAGCGAACGATGCGCGCCCACCTCCTCGACGACGCCCAGCCCCTCCGCGCCCAGATCCGCGATCGCCGCGTCGACGAACTCCAGCACCGGCCGCGTCGAGCGGAACGAATGCGTCAGCGACAGCCGGTCGAACGGCAGCCCGCGCTCCTCCGGCGGCATCAGGTCGTCCCCCGCCACCTCCGCCGCGCGGCTGGAGAAATAGCGCTCGGCCGCCGCGAAGTTGATCGGATCGGTCCCCTGGAACCCGAAGATCGCCTGCTTGTAGTCCCCCACCGTGAACAGCGTCCGCACCGACGGCGCATAGACGCCACGCCCGACGAAGAACTCGTCCGCCAGCGCCCGCACGATCCGCCACTGCGCCGCGTTGGTATCCTGCGCCTCGTCGATCAGGACATGCTCGGTCGTCTGGTCGAGCTTGAAGCGCACCCATTCGCCGATCCCCGGCCGCTCGAGCAGGTCGACCGTCTTCGCGATCAGGTCGTCGAAATCGACCGCCCCCACCCGCCGCTTCGCCGCCGTCACCGCGCGCGCATAATCACGGCCGACATCGAGACCCGCCGCCAGCAGGTCCGCATAGGCCGCCCGGCCGCGCATCGACACCAGATCGAGGCACGCCGCCCCCAGCTCGCGCGCCAGATCCTCGTAATCCGCCTCGGCATCGACCAGCTTCTTCGAAACCTTGCGCGCGTCGCCCTTGCCCGTCAGCACCACCAGCGACAGGTCCTCGAGCCCGGCCGCCCGCGCCTCGGGAGAGCCCGCCAGCCACGCCGCCACCACATCCGCCGCCGCCAGCCCCGTCGCGGTCCCCCATGCCGCGTTCGCCGCCCCGATCCGCCGGATCGCCGACACGTCCAGCGCCGCACACCGCGCCGCGATTTCCGCGTCGACGTCGCCCGCAGGCAGGTCGAGCGCGCGCCGCAGCCACGGCTGCACCCCCGCCGGCACCGCCTCCAGCGCATCGCCCTTGCGCGCGCATTCGCGCAGGAACGCCTCCGCGCCGCCCTCGCCCAACCGCACGCTCAGCCGCCCGATCGTCTCGATCACGCCGCGCCGCCCCTCGCGATCCGCCGCGACCAGCAGGTCCGACAGCGCCTCGCGGGCCAGCAGCGCCTCCTCGCGCGGCTCAAGCGGGCGGAACCCCGGCACCAGCCCCGCCTCGACCGGGAACGCCGCCAGCAGCGCCTGGCAGAAGCCGTGGATCGTCTGGATCCTCAGGCCCCCGCCAGGCGCGTCGAGCACCCGCGCGAACAGCGTCCGCGCCCGCTCACGCAAGGGCGGCGTCGGCAATTCGCCCAACGCGACGAGATCCGCGGACAGCGCCGCATCGGGCATCCGCACCCACGCCGCCAGCCGCTGCGCGATCCGCGCATTCATCTCCGCCGCGCCCGCCTTGGTGAATGTCAGGCACAGGATCGCCCCCGGATCGGTCCCCTGCAACAGCAGCCGGAAGACCCGCGCGGTCAGCACCTGCGTCTTCCCCGTCCCCGCCGATGCGGACAGCCACACATGCGTTGACGGATCGGACGCGCGCGCCTGCGCATCCTTGAGCGGCGGCAGCGGGCGGAGGATATTAGAAGCCGACATCACGCCCCCCCTTGCCGTCATCCCCGCGAAGGCGGGGACCCATCTCCCATCGCCAGTCCCGATCGCCACCGCCGCGACCAACCCAACCCCAGGAGATGGATCCCCGCCTCCGCGGGGATGACGGCGAACTACCGATCGCGCCCATACCACTCGTCCCTGCGCATCAGCTGGTCATACTCGGCGTACGGCGCATATTCCGGCACCAGCTTGGCAGTGAACGCCTCGTCCCCCGTCAGCCACCGCCCCGCCGCCTCCGCGAACTTCTCGCGCGCCAGTTCGACGAACCGCCCCGTCACGATCCGCCCGCGCCCGCCATCGTCGGCGACCGGCGTCGCCACCTGGCCGAACGCATCGCCCTTCTTCGCCAGCGACCAATATTCGAACCCCCGCGCCGCGCCCTCCAGTCCCCCCCCCGGAATATCGAACCCGCCGCCCTCCGCGATCGCCCCCAGCAACCCCAGCTGCAGGCTGAACCCGTCGCGCACCGCCGCGACCGAGGGCGGCTTGCCCGTCTTGTAGTCGATGATCGCCAGCCCCCCCTCCGCCAGCCGGTCGACCCGGTCGAACCGCCCCGACAGTGTCACCCCCGACAGCGCGATCGCGCCGTGCCCCTCCGCCGCCAGCACGTGCCGCCCCGCCGCCGCGTGCATCGCGGTCGTCTCCGCGATCCACGCGATCGCCTTCACCAGACGCGGCTCCCACAGTGCGCGCAGCAGCGGATGCGTCCCCGGATCCACCAGCATCGCCAGCGCGAGCGGCATCAGAGCGTCGGGCGCGCACCGGTGATCGTTCCACCAGTCCTCCAGCACCGCGTGCACCGCGGTCCCCCGCCACGCCGCGGTCGGATCCGCATCGACCGGGTCGAGCGGTGACAGCTTCAGCACGCGCCGCGCATAGAAGGCGTAAGGATCCGCCTTCAGCCGATCGACCTCGGTCACGGAGATCGCGGTCGGCCGCAGGTCCGCGCGCGGCACCGGCGCGGGCCGGTCGGCAGGCGCGTGCTCGCCCGGATCGTCGACCGCGCGCACCCATGTCTCCAGCGCGTGCGCCCGCTCGAACCGGTCCCCCGCCATCGCCTCCAGGCGCAGCCAGAAGCGCGACGCCAGCGCCGGGCCACTCGCCCCGCGCCGGCTCCGCGTCAGCAGCGCCGCGGGCGCGCCCAGCGCCTGCCCGAAATCATGCGCCGCCACGCCGATCCGCCGCTCCAGCCCCGGCAGCCCCAGCTCGGCGCGGATCCGCGGCGCCAGCCACGGATCGGGCGCGGGTGTCCCCGGCCACGTCCCTTCGTTCAATCCGCCCAGGATCATCAGGTCCGCGGACTGCAACCGCGCCTCGATCTGCCCATAGATCGCGACCCGCGGGTGCCCGCCCTGCTGCGGCCGCACCGCCACCTCGTCCATCAGCGTCCGCAGCAACGGCGCGAGCGCGGCGAGCGGCACCGCCTGCGGCCCGTTCCCCGCTTCCCTCTCCAGCTCGCCGAGCAGGTCCGCCGCCGCGCGTCCCGCCGGCCCGCTCCACGCCGCATCCCCCGCCAGCGCGGTCGCCGTCTCGCGCAGGCACGCGATCATCGCGGACAGGTCCTCGCCGCGCAGCCCGTCCGCCAACGGCTCCAGCACGTCCCGCATCCCGGCCCACCAATCCGCAGCCGCCGCCCGAACCCGCCGCTCGCGCTCCGGCCCCTCCGCGAGATGCGCGTCGATGCCCGCCAGCCCCGGCGCCGGCCGCGGCCCCCGGAGCGCCCGGTCGAGCAGCCGCACCCCGTCGAGCCACGCCAGCCGCCCCGCACCGCTCCGCACCAGCGGATGCTTCAACAGCGTCATCACCCCCAGTGGCGCAAACCCCTGCGCCGCCGCCTCCACGATCGCGAGCAGCAGCGTTCCGGGCGGCAGGATCGACAGCGGCCGCCCCGCGGAGTCGTCCGCCGCGATATCCCAGCGCGCCAGATGCGCCGCCACCCGCCGCGCCAGCCCGCGGTCGGGCGTCACCAGCGCCGCGGTCCGCCCCGGAGTCTCCAGCGCCTCGCGCAGCGCCAGCGCGATCCCCTGCGCCTCGTCCGCCGGCGTCGCGAACTCCGCCGCGGCCACGCCCGCCAAGCGCCGGTCCTCCGCCGCCAACGTCGTCCACTTGCCCGTGAACGCGGCCGGTGCCAGCGCATTGGCGATCGCGCGCCCGCGTGCGGCGGTCGCGTCATGCTCGCTCCCCCCGCGCCACGGATCGACCTCGCCGCGCGCGACCCCCATCCGATCGAGCAGCAGCTTCAGGTGGAACTGGGGATGCGTCTCGATCGCGCGCCGCCGCCGCCCGGTCACCGCATCGGGTTCGTGCGGCCCCAGCGCGTCCCACTCCTCGTCGGGCATCGTCGTCGCCAGCCCCGCGAGCACCATCATCCCCTCGGGCAGCTCCGACACGCACCGCAGCAGCCGTGCCACCGCGGGCGCCGGATCGGTCACCCCCGCCGCGCACACGAATCCGCCCGGCGGCGCCACGCGCCAGCGCGCATCCAGCCGCTCCAGCAGCATCGCCCGCCGCATGGTCGCGTCGATCCGCCCCAGACGCGCCAGCGCGCCCGGCCAGCGATCGATCATGATCGCGAACAGCTCGAGCGCCTGATCCCAATGCGTCGACAGCTCGGCCCCCAGATCCAGCGCGCGCAACGCCGCGGCATCGATGCCCTCGACCGTCAGCTGGTCGAGCGTCCGCGCCAGATCCCCCGCCAGCCGCACCGCCTCCGCCGCATCGACCGCGCGCCCTGCTGCCGCCCGCGCCTCGCCCACCAGCCGCGCGAGGATCATCCGCCGCTGAAGCGGGGCGACCGCAGGCGGCACCGCTGCCGCGTCAGCAGGATCGAGCGCGGCATCCACCCCTTCGCCAAGATCCGCATCCCCGATCGCGACGATCCGCGGCAGCAACAGCGCCCCGCCGCTCGCGCGCACGAACGCATCGGTCACCGCGCGTTTCGATCGCTGGTTGGGCAGCAGCACCAGCCCGCGCGCCAGCCGCATCCCGTCCCCGCCGCCGAACCGCCGGATCAGCCCCGCCGCCAGCGCATCCGCGAACGCCCGGTGCGCGGGGATCGTGTAGACGCGTGGCTTGCGCGCCTCACCCATCCGCCAGCATCGCCTCGGTCCGCGGGATCGCGGCCGGCGTCCCGATCTCGAACCACAGCCCCTGGTGCACCTGACCGTATGCCCGCCCGGCGAGGATCGCGCGGTCCCAGAACAGGTTCGTCGAGAACGCCCCCGCCGGCGCGTCGACCAGGATCGCGGGGTTCAGGATCTGCACCCCGATATACGCGAACGGCGCCACCCGCGCGCGCCTGCGCCGGCTCGTGATCCGCCCGTCGGGCCCCAGATGGAAGTCCCCCATGCCGCCCAGATGATGCGCCCGCGCGAACGGCACCATCAGCAGAAGCGCGTCCATTTCGGCGGCGTCCCAGCGCGATGCGAGCAGCTTGATCGCGTCGACCGGCCCGTCGATCCACAGGCTGTCGCCATTGACGACCAGTACCGGATCGTCGCCCAGCAACGCCTTCGCCTTGACCAGCCCGCCACCGGTTTCGAGCAGCTCCCCGCGCTCGTCGGAGACGATCACCTCCATCCCCCAGTCGCGCCCCGCCAGATGCGCCTCGATCACGTCCGCGAAATAATGGACGTTGACGATCACCCGCTCGACGCCCGCCGCGCGCAGCCGCGTGAAGACGTGATCCAGCAGCGGTCGGCCCGCCACCTCGATCAGCGGCTTGGGCCGGGTCGCGGTCAGCGGCCGCATCCGTTTGCCCAACCCCGCGGCCATCACCATCGCAGTCTTCGGCACGCGCCCACCCGGATCGGGCCGGATCGCCAGCGCGCGCGTCACGCTTTCGCGCCCGCGATCACCAGCGGGTCGCCGCGCAATTCGGGCGGGATATTGTCGTCGAACCACGCCGCCACCGGCGCCAGCGCGGGCTGCGACAGGTCGCGCTCCAGATAGCCCCACACGCGGGGGCACAAGGCGGCATATTTCGGCTTGCCGTCACGCCGCCACAGCCGCGCGAACACGCCCAGGATCTTGGCGTTCCGCTGCGCACCCAACACGTGATACGCCGCCATGAACGCCTCGCCCTCGCCCGTCGCCGTGCGATACCGCGCCAGCATCGCCTGCTCCACCGACGGATCGACCTCGCGCCGCGCATCCTGCAACAGCGACACGAGATCGTACGCGGGGTGCCCCGCCAGCGCATCCTGGAAATCGAGCAGTCCCAGCTGCGCGCGATCCTCGCCCACCAGCATCAGGTTCTCGGCATGATAGTCGCGCAGCACCGTCACCGGCCGCTCCGCCAGCCCCGAATGGAGCACCGTCGCCCAGGCGTCGCGATACCCCGCCGCGTCGACCGCCAGCCCCACCGCCGGGCAATACCATTCGACCAGCACGTCCGCCTCGCGGTGCAGCTCGGGCCGGTCGTAAGCGCGCAGTTCGCCGGCCGGATGCGCCCGCAGCGCGACCAGCAGGTCGACCGCGCGTGCGTACAGCGCCATCGCGTCGCCGGGCTCGGCATCGATCGCCTCACGCATCCGCGCATCGCCGAAATCCTCGAGCAGGACGAGGCCCTGCGTCAGGTCCGCCGCATGGATCCGGGGTGCCGCGAACCCGCGTTCGGACAACCACGTCGCCACCGACACGAACGGTCGCGGATCCTCGTGCGGCGGGGGCGCATCCATCAACACCGCGCTGCGATCCGCCCCATCCCTCGACGAGTCCACCACGCGAAAATAGCGCCGGAACGACGCATCCCCCGCCAGCGGCAGGATCTGCGCGGCACCCCAGCCATGCAGGTGGAGGAAGGCCGCGGCCCCGGCGGGCGGAATCATGTCGGTCGCCATCGCCGTTCCCAAGCCGGGGGGGCGTCCCAAGTCAAGCCGCGCGCGCCGTCCGGTTCGATCGTCAGGTGCAGCCGCAGCGCATCGGGCCACGCGCCCGCTCCCGCACGCTCGGGCCATTCGACCACCAGGACGGAATCATATCGCGCATCGTCGAGGCCCAGCTCCTCGATCTCCGCAGCATCCTCGATCCGATACAGATCGACATGCACGACGCTCACGCGCACCTCGGGCGGGTCGTAGGGCTGGACGATCGCGAAGGACGGGCTCGGCGCCTCCCCCTCGAGCCCCAGCGCGGCAAGGAACCCGCGCGCGATACTCGTTTTCCCCGCGCCCAGCGTGCCCGTCAACGCGATGACGTCGCCCGGCCGCGCGACCGCGGCCAGCGAGGCCCCGATCGCCTCGGTTGCGTCGGTATCAGCGAGCCGCATCCGTCACTCGATATTCGGAGCGCCAGACCTCACCCCGTTCGGGGTGAGCCCGTCGAAGCTCTGCCCGTCTTTCCAGGCCAGAAGAAAGGCAGCACTTCGACGAGCTCAGTGCGAACGGAAGGGGACAGATCGAGCCCCGAAAGCCTACAAAAACCCTCACCGTCGCGGCACCTCGACCGTCACCAGGGTCCCCTGCCCGGGCTCGCTCACCAGCGCGATCGTCCCGCCATGCGCCTCGACGAACTGGCGCGCGAGCGGCAGGCCCAGCCCCAGCGCACGCTCCCCGCCCGCGGTCGCACCGGGCTGCGCGAACCGGTCGAACGCATGCGCCGCGGCCGCCGCGTCCATCCCGTGGCCATCGTCGGACACCACGATCCGCGCGCGCGTCGCATTCCCGTCGAGGTGGAGCAGGATCCGCCCGCCCTCCGCCGTCGTCGACACCGCGTGGCGCAGCAGGTGCTCCATCACCTCGCGCAGCCGCTTCGCATCGCCGCTCACGCGCCCGGCCGATCGATCGATCTCCACCGCGAAGTCGAGCTTCTTGCGTTTCGCACTCGGCAGCACCGTCTCCGCCGCCGCGCGTCCCGCCGCCGCCAGATCGACGTCGCCGCGCTCGATCGTCGAATCGCCCTCGCCCAGCGTCAGGTCGAGCACGTCGTCGATCAGCAGCCCCAGTCGCTCGACCGAATCGAGGATCGCCTCGACATAGCCGTCCGCCTGCTTCGTCAGCTTGCCCGCATAACCGCCGTGCAGCATCTCCGCGAATCCGCTGATCGAGGTCAGCGGGGTGCGCAACTCGTAGCTCATGTTGGCGACGAACGCGGTCTTCACCGCGTCGCTCGCCTCCAGCGCCTCGTTGCGATCACGCAGCGCCTGCTCCGCGCGCCGGCTGTCGGTGATGTCCAGCATCGTGAACAGCGCGTTGCCGTCGGGCAGCGGCACTGCGGCGAACTCGAAATGCCGCCCGTCCGCGAACGCCACCCGCCCTCCGCGCTGCTGCCGGTCCAGCGTCGCCGATCGGACGAGATCCGCGATCAGCTTCGCGCGCGCCGGGTTCGCCAGCTTGGCCGCCGCCTCGGCCCCGAAGACATCGACGCGCGGATGCCCCGACAGGAACTCCTCCTCAAACCCCCACAGCGCGCGGAACCGGTTGTTCCACAGCTGCAGCCGCCCGTCCGCCGCGAAGACCCCCAGCGCCTCGAACAGATTGTCGAACGTCGCGGTCCGCACGCGCAGCAGCGTGTCGCGCGCGCTCGCCAGCTGCACCTGCTCGGTCCGGTCCTCGAAGATCAGCAGCAGCCCGCCGTCGGGCAGCGGCTGCGCCAGCACGCGGATATGCGCGCCGCCGGGCAAGTGCCAGTTCTCCTCCACCGCGCCGCCGGTCTCGACGAACCAGTCGCGCCGCTCCGCCTTCCAGCCCGGAAAGTCGCGCACCTCGGGCAGCCGGTTGGCCTCGCGCATCCGCTCCAGCACGCGTTCGAACTCGGGGCGGTCCGCGAGCCATTCGGTGCGCATCGCGAACATCCGCCGGAACGGCTGGTTGCAGAAGACGAGGCCCCGGTCGCTCGAGAATTGCGCGACACCCGCGGACAGCCGGTCGAGCATCGTCCGCTGCGCCTCGCCGAAGCGCTTCAGTCCCACCCGCGCCTGGTCGACATCCTCGATATCGAGGGCGAACCCCGCGACGCCTCCGGTCGGCAGCGGTACGTCGATCACACGGAACATCCGTCGCGCGCCGCCGATCGTCACCGGCACCGTCTGGTCGTGCGGGCGCTTCGCGTCGCGCGCCGCCGCCGCGCCCGCCAGCGGCCCGCCCGCGCCGCTGCCCTCGATCAGTTCCAGCCCGCGCTGGATGGCATCGGACGCATCCGCGCCTTCGACGGCATCGACATAGGCCGAATTCACCATCGCCAGCCGCAGGTCCGCGCCGCGATACCACATCGGCAGCGGCGCCGCCTCGATCAGCCCGGTCAGCGCGTCGAACGCCGCGGTCAATTCGGCAACCTCGCCGTTCAGCGCGACGATCTGTCCCTGCGCCTCGGTCGCGTCGAACGCCCACACGACGACGCCGTTCGGCGCCATCAGCCCCGCCGGCGCACGTTCTCCGCGCAGCATCAGCGCGCGTGCGGACCCCTTGGGCGTCACCGGCAGCGCGAACCCACGCCCCGATCGCTGCGTCGCCGCCACCGCCTCGCCCAGCGCCAGCACGTCCTCCGCGGCCAGCCCGCCATCGGGCGCGGTCAGTTCGCTGACATAGCCCGGCGTCACCGCCAACCCGAACCAGCGCGCGAGCAGTTCGGTGATCTCCAGTCGCCCGTCGCCGCGCACCACCATCGCCTGTGCGGGCGCCGAGGCGAGCAGCGCCTCCAGCCGCCCCCGCGCGACATCCGATTCGGTCGAGGCGAAGCGGATCCGCAGCCCGCTCCACAGCGCATAGCCCGCGCCGCCGACAAGCACCGCCAGCACGATGCCGCACAGAACCGCGCTCAGCGTCCCGATCGAGATCACCGCCGCCGCCCCACGTCATCGATGGCTGGAAATCCGCGCGTCACCCTGTCCCCGCCAGAGCCCGAACGCGGCTCGTTCCGATCTCTAAGCGATCATGAGGGCCGGCAACAGTCCCGTTCATTCACGCGTACAACGACATGCCGCAAAACAGAAAAAGGGGCGTCCGAAAACTCGGACACCCCTTTCGCTTGTGATCCGTCCGGGATCGTCAGTAGCGATAATGATCCGGCTTGAACGGCCCCTCAACGGGCACGCCGATATAGCCCGCCTGCTTCGGCGTCAGCGTCGACAGCTGCACGCCAAGCTTTTCGAGATGCAGCGCCGCCACCTTCTCGTCGAGATGCTTGGGAAGGACATAGACCTCGTTCTTGTAGTTCTCGCTCTTGGTCCACAGCTCGATCTGCGCCAGCGTCTGGTTGGTGAAGCTCGCCGACATCACGAACGAGGGATGCCCCGTCGCGCAGCCCAGGTTCACCAGCCGCCCCTTGGCCAGCACGATGATCTGCTTGCCGTCCGGGAACTCGACCAGGTCGGTGCCCGGCTTCACTTCGGTCCACGCATAATTGCTCAGCGCCGCGATCTGGATCTCCGAATCGAAGTGCCCGATGTTGCAGACGATCGACATCGGCTTCATCGCCTTCATGTGATCGGCGGTGATGACGTCGGCATTGCCGGTCGCGGTGCAGAAGATGTCGGCGCGCTTCACCGCCTCTTCCATCGTCACGACCTCGAAGCCCTCCATCGCCGCCTGCAGCGCGCAGATCGGGTCGACCTCGGTCACCATCACACGCGCGCCGCCGTTGCGCAGCGACTGCGCCGAGCCCTTGCCGACGTCGCCGAAGCCCGCGACGCAGGCGACCTTGCCCGCCAGCATCACGTCGGTCGCGCGACGGATCGCGTCGACCAGCGATTCCTTGCAGCCGTACAGATTGTCGAACTTCGACTTCGTCACCGAGTCGTTGACGTTGATCGCGGGGAAGGGCAGCTCGCCCTTCTTCGCGATCTCATACAGGCGGTGCACGCCCGTCGTCGTCTCTTCGCTGACGCCCTTCAGGTTCTTGACCGTCTCGGTCAGGTAACCCGGCTTCTTCGCGATGAACGCCTTCACCGAGCGCTGGAACTCGACTTCCTCGTCATTCTCGGGCTCGCCGAAGGTCGCGCCCGCCTCCAGCTTGGCGCCCCACAGCGCGAACATCGTCGCATCGCCGCCGTCGTCGAGGATGATGTTGGCGGTCTGGCCGTCCACGTCATGGTCCCACGAGAAGATGTCGCCGACATAGTCCCAATACTCGGCGAGCGTCTCGCCCTTCACCGCGAACACCGGCACGCCCGTCGCCGCGATCGCCGCGGCCGCATGGTCCTGCGTCGAGTAGATGTTGCACGTCGCCCAGCGGACATCGGCGCCCAGTGCGGTCAGCGTCTCGATCAGCACCGCGGTCTGGATCGTCATGTGGAGCGATCCGGTGATGCGCGCGCCCTTCAGCGGCTGCGACGCGCCGAACTCGCTGCGCAGCGCCATCAGGCCGGGCATCTCCGTCTCGGCGATGCGGATCTCGGCGCGGCCGAAATCGGCGAGCGAGATGTCCTTGATGACATGGTCTTTGGTGTCGAGAACGGGGGCGGTCGCCACGGGCAATCTCCAGAACGTTTGGCCGACCAAGGCGCACCCGCGCCGATCGACATGCTCCGGCCCTTAGCGGCTGGACGCTTCCGGATCAAATATAAAGAAATCTTTATATGAGGCTCGTTCCCATCCTCATGCCGTTCCGCTTTCGCTCGCCAGCAACCGTGGGTCGACCCCCGCCGCGGCGAACCCGCGCGTCCAGCGCCCGGCAGCCGGCGTATCGAACAGCATCGCTGCGTCGTCGGTCACGTTGAGCCATCCGTGCCGCGTCATCTCGCCGTCCAGCTGCCCCGCCGACCACCCCGCATAGCCCAGCGCCACCAGCCACCGCGCCGGCCCCCGCCCCGCGGCGATCGCGCGCAGGATGTCGACCGTTCCCGACAGTGCCCAGCGCCCGGCGACCTCGATCGTGTCCTGCCCCTGCCAGTCGAGCGTGTGCAGCACGAACCCGCGCCGCGTCTCCACCGGTCCGCCGAAATGCACGGGCGCGTCGGGCGCGTCGCCCGGCGCGATCTCGAACTGCTCCAGCACATCGTGCAACGTCAGCCCGGCGATCGTCGCGCCGATGCCGATGCCCAGCGCGCCGTCCGCATCGTGCGCGCACATCGCGATCACGGCATGGTCGAAGCGCGCGTCGCCGATGCCGGGCATTGCGAGCAGATATTGTCCGGTCAGGAAGGCGGCTGTCTCCATAAGCGTCACACGATAGAGGCTCAGCGCGTCCGCCGCCACGCTTGAAATCGGCGACCGGGCTTGCGACGTAGCCTGCTGACCGCGCACCGCGGCATGCATCAGGAGAATTCCATGACGATCAGCGTCGGCGACAAGCTGCCCCAGGCCAACCTCGTCAAGGTCACCGCGGACGGCCCCGAGCAGGTCGACAGCGAAAGCTATTTTGCGGGGCGCAAGGTCGCGCTCTTCGCAGTGCCCGGCGCGTTCACGCCCACCTGCTCGGCCAAGCACCTGCCGGGCTTCATCGAAAAGGGCGACGCCTTGAAGGCTAAGGGAATCGACGAGATCGTCTGCACCTCGGTCAACGATGCGTTCGTCCTCGGCGCGTGGTCGAAGGCAAACGACGCAGCCGCGGTGACGATGCTCGCCGACGGCAACGGCGATTTCGCGCAGGCGGTCGGGCTGACGATGGACGGGTCGAAGTTCGGCATGGGCCAGCGCAGCCAGCGCTACTCCATGGTCGTCAACGACGGCGTCGTCGAATCGATCAACGTCGAGGCACCCGGCGAGTTCAAGGTCAGCTCGGCGGATCACCTGCTCGAGACGCTGTAACGCTTCCGTGGACCGTTCCGCGAACCGGTTCGGTTGCGGAACGGTCCAGCGCAGGGCGCGTTGATCCGGCAGCATTCGAAGAGGAGTTGCGTCATGACCGATACCAAGCTGGGCACCCTTCCCGACACCGACAAGACGCTGGGTGAACGCGCCCAGGCCGCAGCCGCCACCGCGAAGGACAAGGTCGCTTCCGCCGCGACGACGACACGCGACGCGGTATCTTCCGCGGCGACCTCGACGATCGAGGCAGCGAAGGAGCACCCCTATGCCGCCGCAGGAATCGCGGCAGGAGTCGCGGCCGCGGTTGCGGGCGGCGCCTACGCCGCGACGAAGCTGCGCGAGGATACGCCGAAGCCGAAAACCGGGAAATGATCCTGCGTCGCCATCCCCGCCAGTACGGGGGTGGCAACGACGTCTTGCCAGCGTAACGATCGCGTCTTACCCCTTTGCGATGACCGCATCAGACATCGTCGCAGAACTCGATCGCCTCTATGCCGCCGCTGTCGCCCGGCTCCAGGCAGCGCTCACGCTTTACCTCTCCGACGGCACCACGCCTGATCGCGAGGAACGGCGCCACGGCCTCTTCACTTATCCCGAGATCCGCCTGCGTTTCCGTGGTGGCGAGAGTCGTCCCGCGCCCACCCGGTCATTCGGCCGACTGACCGCGCCGGGCGAATACCGGATCAGCGTGACCAAGCCCGCGATCTTCGCCGACTATCTTACCGAACAGCTCACTCTCCTGATCGAGGATTACGATGTCGAGGTGGAGGCGGTCCCAGGCCGTACCGAGATTCCCTTCCCCTACGTGCTCGATCCCGGTCACGCCCTCAGCCTCGACGAGGTATCCGCCGCAGAGCTTGCGCGCTGGTTCCCCGCGACAGAGCTGGCGCATATCGGCGACGAGATTGCGGACGGGATCTGGGCCTCGGTCGATTCGATCCGCCCGCTCGCGCTGTTCGACGGGCTGCGCACCGATTTCAGCCTGGCGCGGCTGCGTCACTATACCGGCACGCCGCCCGAGCATGTCCAGCGCTACGTCCTGTTCACCAACTATCATCGCTATGTCGACGAGTTCGTCCGCTGGGGTGCAGAACAGGTCGGCGACCCCGCGTCGCGCTACACCGCGCTGTCGGGCCCTGGCGGCATCCTGTTCGAGCCTGGCAGCGATCCCGCGATGCTCGAGGACACGACGTGGCGCCGGCTCCAGATGCCCGCCTATCACCTGATGGCGGAGGACCGCACCGGGATCACGCTCGTCAACATCGGGGTCGGCCCGTCGAACGCGAAGACGATCACCGATCACCTCGCGGTGCTGAGGCCGGAGGCATGGATGATGATCGGCCATTGCGGCGGCCTGCGCCCCTCGCAGCGGATCGGGGACTATGTCCTCGCGCACGCCTATCTGCGCGACGACCATGTCCTCGACGACGTGCTGCCGCCTGAAATTCCGGTCCCCGCCATCGCCGAGATCCAGCAGGCGCTGGCCCGCGCCGCCGAGACGGTGTCGGGGCAGAATGGCGACGAGCTCAAGCGTCGGCTGCGCACCGGCACGATCGTCACCACGGACGATCGCAATTGGGAACTGCGCTATTCGAAGTCCGCGCTGCGCTTCTCGCTCTCGCGCGCGGTCGGGATCGACATGGAGTCGGCGACGATCGCAGCGCAGGGTTATCGCTTCCGCGTCCCGTACGGCACCTTGCTGTGCGTGTCGGACAAGCCGCTCCACGGCGAACTCAAGCTGCCCGGCCAGGCGAACCGCTTCTACGAACGCGCGATCGCCGAGCATATGAAGATCGGTATCGAGACCTGCGAGGAACTCCGCCGCGAAGGCGCAAAGCTCCACAGCCGAAAACTGCGCGCCTTCAACGAGCCACCGTTTCGGTAAGGAAACCATCCCCGCGCCGCGCGTTATCCGGCGAACACGTCGAGGAACCCTGAATGGCCGACACGCCCGAAACGCCCAAGCCCGCCGCCAAGACGCCGGCGAAAGCCACCCCGCGCCGTGCGCCCCGTGCCACCTCCACGACGGCGAAGGCACCCGTACGCGCCACCAAGGCCGCGGCACCGAAGCCGGCAGCGGTGAACCCCGAAGCCGCCAGGCCGGCAGCCAAGCCCGCGCCGAAGCGCGCGGCGACGCCCAAGCCCCGCTCGTCGAAGCGCGCCACCCCGAAGCCCGCGGCGCGCAAGCCGGCGGCGAAGTCCGCCGGCAAGGCGACGAAGCCTGCCGACAAGACGTCTGGAAAATGGGGCAAGGCCGCTGTCGTCGGCAGTCTCGCTGCGATCGGCGCCGCCGCCACCGCCGCCCTCCTGTCGCTCCGCGGCTCGACACCAAAGGACGCTAAGAGCGCGCACACCGCCGATGGCACCGACGCGTCGAAGTCGTTCACGGCCGGCATCGCGGATGAGAACACGATTCCCGACAACGGCTGATTGCACCCGAAGACCGTCACCCCGGACTTGATCCGGGGTCCTGCTTCTTCTCAGGCTATGGCTGGACGCGAGACGCCGGCTTAAGGCGGGGGCGGCGACTGAGGTCAGGGCGCACCATTATTAGCGGGTCATGCAAGACGCAGGGCCACCGTATCGTGGCTTCATCTCCTCACCACCCGCTCGTCTTCCCCGCGTTCTGCTCGTCCAGCCACGCCTTCAACGGCGCGAAATAGGCGATCATCGCCTTCCCCGACATCTCGCGCGATCCGGTGAACGCTGCCAGCGCGTCGGGCCATGGCTTCGACTGCCCCATCGTCAGCATCGCATCCAGCTTCGCCCCCACTGCCTTGTCGTCGTAGAACGAACAGCGGTGAAGCGGCCCCGTCCACCCCGCCTGCGCACAGGCCGCCTGATAGAACTGGAACTGCAGGATCCGCGCGAGGAAATACCGCGTATACGACACGCCCGCCGCGACGTGATATTTCGCCGCCGGATCGAACTTCGTCTCGTCGCGCTTCACCGGCGGGACGATGCCCTGATACTGCAACCGCAGCGCGTCCCACCCCGCCTGGTATCCGCTCGCCGGGATCGCGCCCGAATAGACGCCCCAGCGATATTTATCGACCATCAGCCCGAACGGCAGGAACGCCACCTTGTCCATCGCCTGCCGCAGCAGCAGCCCGATGTCCTTGTCCGCGCTCGGCACCTTCGCCTGGTCGAGCAGCCCGATCTTCACCAGATAGTCGGGCGTGATCGACAGCGCGACGAAGTCCCCGATCGCCTCGTGGAACCCGTCGTTCGCGCCGCCCTTGTAGAGATAGGGCTGCCGGTTATAGGCGCGCTGGTAGTAATTATGCCCCAGCTCGTGATGGATCGTCACGAAGTCGGTCGCGTTCACCTTGGTGCACATCTTGATCCGCAGGTCGTCGACATTGTCGACGTCCCACGCGCTGGCGTGGCACACCACTTCGCGATCCGCGGGCTTCACGATCATCGATCGCTCCCAGAACGTCGATGGCAGCGGCGCGAAGCCCAGCGACGAATAGAACCCCTCGCCCTGCTTCACCATCTTCACCGCGTCATACTGCTTCGCCTTCAGCAACGCGCCGACATCATATCCCAGGTCCCCCGCGCCCTTCGGCGCGACGACATCATAGATATTGCCCCACTCCTGCGCCCACATATTGCCCAGCAGGTCCGCACGGATCGGCCCGGTCTTCGCCTGCACCGCATCGCCATACTTTTCGTTCAGCTTCCAGCGGACATAGGTGTGGAGCGAGAGATAGAGCGGCTCCACCTCCTTCCACAGCTGGTCGGTCAGCGCGGCGAACCTGTCGGGCGCCATGTCGTAGCCCGATCGCCACAGCGCGCCGGTATCCTTGAACCCCAGCCCTCGCGCACCCTCGTTCTCCAGCCCGACCGAGCGCTGGAAATCGCCGCGCAGCGGTGCGCCGACACTGTCGTGCCAGCTGGTCCACATCTCCTTCAGCTTCGCCGGATCGCGCACCTCGCCCATCGCCGCCTCAATGTCCGATCCGTTGACCGGCTTGCCATCGAGCGTCCCGCGCCCCTTGCCATAGGCTGACGACATCTTCGTCAGCAGCGTCGACAGCTGCTCCGCCGCCCCGCTGCGCGACGGCGCAGGCAGAGAGATCGATCCGACCAGCAGATCGAGCTTGCGCGCGGTGTCCGCGGACAGACCGCTCGCCTTGCGATAGCGCGCCGCCTCTGTCGCCAGCCGCACCTGCAATTCGGTGAACGCCCCGCCCGCCTTCGCCGACAGCGCGTTGGTGTCGTCGGTCAGATAGGTCGCATTGACCCAGCCGATCCGCGCGACATCGACGGACTTGTCCGCCAACTCTTTCTCCGCCGACGCGACGAACGCATCGGCCTGAGTCGCGGTGACGGCCGGCGGCGCGGTCTGCGCGGCGACGGGCATGGACACCATTGCCGCGGCGAGCGCGACGGACGAAATGGCGGTAGGCGACATGAGACCTCAAATCTGAACGAGTTACCCCGCCAGAGTGGTCGCGCCACCAGCCCCGGTCAACCCGCCAGAAACCTCGCGATCGCCTGCCCCAGTGCCTTGTCGACGACCGCGCTCATGTGATTGCCCGGCGTCTCGACCAGCTGCGCGTCTGGCAGCGCGGCGGCGAGATCCTTCGCCGATCCGTTGTCGAAATCGTCCACGCCATTGACGACCAGCGCAGGCTGGCAAAACCCCTTCACCGTCTCCAGCGGCGTGCTGACGAACGTGTCGATCACATGCAGCAGCGCGACCGGATCGCCCCCCGTCGTCTTCAGGAACGCCTCCGCCATCCACTCGGGCGATCCGCGCTCGTGATGCCCCAGGTTCGTCAGGATGTTGCGGAAATGCTCGCCGCGTCGATCCGCGCGCGTCAGCCCGTCAAGCCCCATGCCCGAAAACACGATCCGCCGCGGCGTCGCCCCCGTCGCCAGCATCCGCGACGTCGTCCGCGCGCCCAGCGAATACCCGCCCAGATCATAGTCCTCGAGCCGCAGATGCGCGATCAGCGCATGCCCGTCCTTCGCCAGCGCGTCGGGAGGATAGGCCTCCGCCTCGTGCGGCTTCGCGCTCTCCCCATGCGCGCGAAGGTCCGGCAGGATCACGCGGAAGCCCGCCGCCGCGATCGCCGCCGCATGGCCGTACTTGATCCAGTTGGTTTGCGCGTCGGAGAAATAGCCGTGGATCAGCATTACTGCGCGCCCCTCGCCCATCTCGCGCCACGCGATCCGCGTGCCGTCGAAACTCTCGAAGAAATTCGTCTGGGTCGGGGTGCTGGCCACGGGCGTCCATCCATCGCATCGACACCGGTCGGGTGTCCCGACCGCGTTGCCGTGGAAGCGGCCCGGTGTCGAGCCGCGCCTCGCATCACCGTAACGCCCGCCCTTCGGGATGGGGTAGAAATACGATGGATCGCCCGGCAGCATGGCCAAGAAAGCCCCGGTCCGTTCGCACCGAGCATGTCGAAGTGCCGTTCTTCTTTCCATCCGGCACAAAGAAGGACAATGCGTCGACAAGCTTGGCACGAACGGGCGGAAAGACGGCGAGGATGCGGAAAGGGCCACCCACCCGGGAGCCCCAATTGACCGCCACCGTCCAGAATCCGATCCGAACCGGCCGACCCCACAGCCTGATCGAGGACGCCTACGGCCTCGCGATCGGCTGCGTCCTGATCGTCGTCGGGCTGATGTTCCTGAAGGCCGCGGGGCTGGCGACCGGCGGGATCGCCGGCGTTGCCCTACTACTGTCCTATGTCGTGCCGCTGCCCGCGGGGCTGTTGTTCACGATCGTCAATATTCCGTTCTTCGCGTTCGCGTGGCGCGCGATGGGGCGACGGTTCGCGATCAAGACGATGCTCGTCAACATCGGTATCGCGACCCTGTCGACGCTCGGCCGCGTCTCGATCCGGATCGCGGAGATGAACCCCGCCTTCGCCGCGATCGTCGGGGGCACGGTGATCGGGATGGGCATCCTCGCGCTCGCGCGCCATCACGCCGGGATCGGCGGCACCGGCGTGCTGACGCTATGGCTGCAACGCACCCGCGGCTGGAACGCCGGCCTCACACAGGTCGCCTTCGATGTCGTCATCCTCGGCGTCGCCGCGACGGTGCTCGATGCGAGCGCGCTCGCCTGGTCCGCGATCAGCACCGTCGCGATCAGCCTGATGCTGATCGCCTGGCACCGCCCCGGCTTCTACATCGCGCACTGATCGGCGCGGTCAGCTCGAGGTCATCGCCGCCAGCCGCGCCAGTGCCTCCATCGGCGCCGCCTCGGGATAGGTCTCCGCCCCCTCGGGAAGTGCCAGCCACGGCTGCTTGCTCCGCACCCAGATATGCAGCGGCACGTCGAGCCGCGCGCTGTCGTCGAGCGTCCCGGCGCGGATGTTCACCAGCCCGGGCCGCACCGCGTTGCTGTTGTACAGCCGGGTATGGCAGACCGGGCAGAAGCGTTGCGTCGACACCCGCCCCATCGGATTGACGAAGGCATACTCCACCACGTCGCCGACGACCGAGAGCGCGTCCGCCGACATAAAGAACTGCGTCGTGAACGCGCTGCCCGACCAGGTCTGGCAATCGGTGCAGTGGCACGCATAGGCCGCGGGCAGCGTGTCGCGCGCCACGGTGTAACGCACCGCCCCGCATCGACACCCGCCCGCGATCGTCACCTCACGCCGCCTTTTTCAGATGCCGCCGCCCGAGCAGTTCGGCGATCTGCACAGCGTTCAGCGCCGCACCTTTCCGCAGATTGTCGCTCACGCACCACAGGTTCAGCCCGTTCTCCACGGTCGAATCCTCACGCACGCGGCTGACGAAGGTGGCATACTCACCGACGCATTCGATGGGCGTCACGTATCCGCCGTTCTCCCGCTTGTCGACGAGCATCACGCCGGGCGCCTCGCGCAGGATATCCTGCGCCTCCTTGGCGGACACCTCGCGCTCGAACTCGATGTTGATCGATTCGCTGTGCCCGACGAACACGGGCACGCGCACGCACGTCGCGGTCACCTTGATCTTCGGGTCCATGATCTTCTTCGTCTCGACCACCATCTTCCACTCTTCCTTGGTCGATCCGTCGTCCAGGAAGCTGTCGATGTGCGGGATCACGTTGAACGCGATCTGCTTGGTGAACTTTTGCGGGTCGTTCATCTCGCCCGCGGGCATGAAGATCGCCCGCGTCTGCTCGAACAGCTCGTCCATCCCCTGCTTGCCCGCGCCGGAAACCGACTGATAGGTCGACACGACGACGCGCCTGATCCCGAACGCGTCGTGCAGCGGCTTGAGCGCGACCACCATCTGCGCGGTCGAGCAATTGGGATTGGCGATGATGTTGCGCGCGCGATAGCCGTCGATCGCCTCCGGGTTCACCTCGGGCACGATCAGCGGCACGTCGGGCTCCATCCGGTAGAGCGACGAATTGTCGATCACGGTGCAGCCCGCCGCGGCGAACCTGGGCGCATAGACCTGGGTCGCCTCGCTTCCGATCGCGAACAGCGCCATGTCGTAGCCGGTCGGATCGAAATGCTCGATGTTCTTCACGGTCAGCTTGCGGCCCGTCTCGCCGAACTCGATATGCTCGCCCGTCGAGCGCGAAGAGGCGACCACCGCGATCTCGTCGGCGGGAAATTCGCGCTCGGCGAGGATGTTGATCATCTCGCGCCCGACATTGCCCGTCGCGCCCGCGACCACGATCCGATACCCCATGCTACGTCCCTTCAAGCGCCGATCCGGCGCACGCTATGTTCGCGGCGCGGGTTAGCGTCGTAACTTTCGAAAAGCCAGCATGCTTTACTTCGCGGTACGTGCCTTCACGTGCGTGTCGAGGAATCGCTCGATCGTCGTCCACACATGCACGTCGCGCACCGCGCCGTGCGTCTTGCCGGGGTAGAACATCATCTCGAACGGCACGTTCTTCGCCTGCATCTCGGCGGCGACCTTCGTCGAGTTGTCGAGGAACACGTTGTCGTCCGCCATTCCGTGCATCAGCAGCAGCGGATCGTGGATCTTCGCCGCATCCGCCACCGCACCCGACGCGGCATAGGCTTTCGCGTCGGTCCGCGGATCGCCCATGTACCGCTCGGTATAATGCGTGTCGTACAGCGACCAGTCGGTCACCGGCGCGCCCGCGATCGCGGCGGCATAGACCCCCGGATCGGCTTCGAGCATCTTGAGCGACATGTATCCGCCGTAAGACCAGCCATAGGTCGCGATCTTCGCCGGATCGACGAAGGGCAGCGTCTTCAGATACTTCGCGCCCGCCAGCTGGTCCTTCACCTCGACGCTGCCCATCGCGTGCCAGATCGCGCGCTCGAAATCGACGCCGCGATTGGCGGAGCCGCGATTGTCGAGCTGGAACACGATCCACCCGCGCGACGCCAGATATTGCTGGAGCGGCGCACCCCACGCCTTGCTGACGGTCTGCGCATGCGGCCCGCCATAATGCTGGAAGAACACGGGGTAGCGCTTGCCCGGTTCCAGCACCGGCGTAATCATCTCGTAATGGAGCGGCGTACCGTCGTCGGCCTTGATCGTCCCGAACTGCGTCGGGCGATGCGCGGCCATGTACGGCGCGTACGGGTGCGCGCCCGTCACCGCATTCTCGTTGATCCACGACAGCCGCCTGCCCGTCTCGTCCGCCAGATAGACCTGCGCGGGCTGGGTCTCGTTGGAGCGCGTCACGATCATCCGCGTTGCCGATCCGTCCATCGACGCGGTGTTCCACCACCCCGGCTCGGTCAGCCGCTCGACCACCCCCGGCTTCGCCAGGTCGACGCGGTAGACGTGGCGTTCGAGCACGCCGTCCTTGTTGCCCTCGAAATAGACGCGCCCGCGCGCCTCGTCGACACCCGCGATGCGCGCGACCTCCCAGTCGCCTTTCGTCAACTGGGTGAACCGGCCCTTTGCCCAGCGATAGAGATGCCCGTGCCCGTCGCGCTCGGACCACCACAGCAGCGATCCGTCGCGCATCACGCGCAGCGACGAGGAGAGGTTCACCCAGCTCTTCGCCGCCGCCTTCTCGGTGAACACCACCGTCGCCTTGCCCGTCGCGGGATCGACGCGCAGCAGGTCCAGCACGGTCTGCGCGCGGTTCTGCCGCTGGACGTACAGCGCGGAGCCGTCCGGGGCCCAGTTGACCCGCGCCAGATAGATGTCGGGGTCGCTGCCCAGGTCGACCTTCACGGCTCCGCTGCCGTCGGGCCGCATCACATGCAGCTCGACCAGCACGTTGGGGGTGCCCGCGGCGGGATAGCGCTGCTCGAACGTCCTCGTCCCCGCCGCGCCGATCGCCGCGCGCGTGAACACCCGCACCGGCGCCTCGTCGAACCGCTCGACCGCGACGTAGCGCTCGTCGGGGGACCACCAGTATCCGGTGCGACGATCCATTTCTTCCTGCGCGACGAACTCGGCCTCGCCCCAGTGCACCGTTCCGCCGCCGTTCCGCGTCACCGCGGTCGCCGCAGCGCCACCAGCCAAGGGCTGCGTCCACAGATTCTGGTCGCGCACGAAGGTGACGAACCCGCCCCGCGGCGACACGACCGGGTTCAGTGCACCCTTCGTCCCTTCCAGCCTGCGCGTGGTCCCATCGACATTGGCGAGGTACAGCTCGCCGTCGATCGGCACCAGCAAAGTCCGCCCGTCGGGCGCCCAGTCGTATCCGACGATCCCCGTCTTGCCCGTCAGCGAGCGATCGCGCTCGCGCTGCATCTTCTCGGCCTCGGACAAGTCCGCGCCGCTGCCGACGCGCTTCGAATCGACCAGCATCCGCGACTGGCCGGTCCGCGTGTCGAGCGCCCACAGATCGAACCGCGTCCGCTCGTCCGTGCGCGGCCGCACCGACGTCAGCAGCGTGCCGTCGGGCGACAGCTTGAGCGACTGCGGCTGCGCGCCGCTCAGGTCCGGACTCGCATAGACCCGCTCCAGCGTCAGCGTCTGGGGCGCCTGGGCCGGCGTATCAGCGGCCATCGACGGCCCTCCCGACAGGAGCGCGACCGCGCTTGCGAGCAGCCAGAACTTCGGCATCGACATCTCCGACAGGGTCGCGGCGGGCGCCGCAAACGCGCGGTATCGCCGCCGCGCCCGATCGCGTAAAGCAAAAGCGCCGGCCATGGGCGCGAACCAGGCCGGCAACGAGGGTCGATCTTTCCATCATGAGCCAGGTAGCGCCCCCGGTTCGGTGTCGTCTCGAACGACCGGGAGGATTTTCCATGCGATTCATGCTGTTGTCCGCGCTGATTGCAGGCGCCGCGATCCCCGCGCCCGCGCTGGCGGAGGATCCGCCGGTCAAGGTCGCCTCGGGGCAAGCCGTCAAGGGCACGCAGGGCGTCGTCGTTGGCGCTTTCACGGTCGGCTTCATCTTCGAATCGGTCGACAACGGCAAGGCCACCGGCGGGATGATCGGCGCGTTCGGCGGCACGACGAAGGCCAAGAGCGTCCTGACCGGCGTCACGCCCGCGACGATGCAGGCGATCACCGACGCCGCCTACGCCGATTTCGCCACCCGTATGGCGGCCGGCGGCTTCACGATCGTTCCCGCCGACACGATGTTCTCCCATACCGGCTTCGCCGCCAAGACCTTTCCGGCGCCGTACGAAACCAAGGTGACGCTGGACAAGAAGAGCAGCGGCAAGGCGACCTACTACAAGCCCAGCGCGATACCCGGACTGGTGTTCCTGCCGGGCGACATCACGCTCGACGGCTTCGGCGGGATCGGGATGAACATGTCGGTCGCGCAGAACGCGTACAAGGTGTCGCAATACGCCGCGCAGGCGAAGCAGGCTGTGGTCGATGTCGTCTATCTGATCGATTTCTCGCAGTTGAAGCGTCCCGGCGCGTTCAGCTTCGGCGGGCTGGAGGTGAACTCCGGCATGGCGGTGGTCGATGACTATTCCCGGCTCACCCTGATCTCCGCCGAGGGCAAGACCGCGACGATCACCTTGAAACAGGCGGTCGCGGTCGAAGGCGATTTCGCGACGCGCGAAGACACCACCAAGGACGCCGGGCTCCAGAAGGCGAGCAACATCGCGGGCGGCGTGATCGGCGCGTTCGGTGGCCTCGGCGGCCTGAAGTTCGGCAAGAGCAAGACGTTCACCTTCACCGCGAAGGACGCCTATCGCGACGGCGCGATCAAGGCCGCGACACTCGCCAACACGCGCCTGGTCACGCAGCTGGCAGCGCTGAAATAGGGCTCGCAGGCCCCCACTGCCGTCATCCCGGCCTTGATCCGGGGTGACGGGAGAGGAGAGAGGCCACCATCATCGCCGTATGTCGATCCCGCGCAGCAACCGACTTACCCACCTCCGCGAGAGATCCCGGCCTCCGCTGGGATGACGACCTCGAGGCAGATCCTCCAGACACGAAAAAAAGGCCGCGGACGGCATCCCGTCCGCGGCCTCTTTCAAGCCTCAGGCCCGAACGCCGGTCACTCGGCGGCGACGGTGCCCTTCGCCGGACGCGTGTCGCGACGCTCGGCGATACGCGCCGACTTGCCGGTGCGGCCACGCAGGTAATACAGTTTCGCACGCCGCACCGCGCCCTTGCGGACCACGTCGATGCTCTCGATGTTCGGCGAATAGAGCGGGAAGACGCGCTCGACGCCCTCGCCGAACGAGATCTTGCGGACGGTGAACGACGAGCCCATGCCCTTGTTCGACCGCGCGATGCACACGCCTTCGTAGTTCTGGACGCGGGTGCGCTCGCCCTCGATCACCTTCACGCCCACCTTCAGCGTGTCGCCGGGGCGGAATTCGGGGATCTCGCGCTTGGCGGTCAGCTTTTCGATCTGCTCGGCTTCGAGCTGCTGGATCAGGTTCATGTCTTCGTACCTTCTTCGCGCCGCGCGCCAGAGGGCGACTGGACCCGAGCGCCCTCATGGCGCTCCCAAAGGTCCGGCCGCCTTAGCCGTGTATCGGTCTCGGCCTGTGACTTGCGCCACGCCGCGATCCTCGCATGATCCCCCGATCGCAGCACCTGCGGGATCGTGCGCCCTTCCCATTCATTGGGGCGGGTGTAGTGCGGATATTCGAGGAGGCCGCTTTCGAAGCTTTCCTCGTCCCCGCTGGAAGCCGCGCCCATTACGCCGGGAAGCAGCCGAACGCAAGCGTCGAGCAGCACCAGCGCGCCCATCTCCCCGCCCGACAGCACATAGTCGCCGATCGACACCTCCTCGATGTCGCGCGCGTCGAACAACCGCTCGTCGAATCCCTCGAACCGCCCGCACAGAATCACCGCGCCCGGCCCCGTCGCCAGCCCGCGCACCCGCGCCTGCGTCAACGGCCGCCCCCGCGGGGTCATCGCCAGCACCGGTCGTCCCGAACCTTGCGCATCGAGCGCCCGCGCGACCACGTCGGCGCGCAGTACCATCCCCGCGCCGCCCCCCGCCGGCGTATCGTCCACCGTCCGGTGCCTGTCCTCCGCGAAGTCACGAATGTTGACCGCACCCAGCGACCACCGCCCCTCCGCCATCGCCCGCCCGGCCAGGCTGTGCCCCAGCGGCCCCGGAAACACATCGGGGTAGAGCGTGAGGACCGTCGCGGCAAAGGTCACGGCGTCGGCGGCTCGACGCGCAGCCGCCATTCCTGCAGCGTCGTGCGCTGCGTCGGCGCGAGCAGCAGGCTGCCCGCCACCACCGCCTTCTCGCACCGCCAGCGGAACCGCCCCGCCATCGCGGTCGTCGCCTCGATCGGCGCGGCGGTGTCGCACGCGCCGGTCTGCGCCTTCATCGCGGCCATGTCCTGCGCGCGGAGTTCGGCGGAGCGATCCATCAGGACGTTCATCGCCAGCCGGTCCTTCGCCACCATGACGTCGCCCGCCCTCCACATCGCACCCACCGCGGCATAGCCGTCGAGCACACGCGCGCTCACCGGCACCGCGCGCGGCGCCAGCACGCCCGCCGCCTTCATCGCCAGCAGCGCCTTGTACGCGGGCGGCACCGGCGAGGCATAGGTCCTGCTCGCGAACGCGAAGATGCCTACCCCCGCCTCGGGCATCAGGATCACCACCGATCCGTATCCCGGATACCCCCCGGTATGCGTCACGTAGGACAGGTCGCAGTCGGCGACGACCTGCCACCCCATCGCATAGCTGTTCGCCGACGGGCACGCCGCCCCCAGCCCCGCGCGCCGCGCGCCGACGACGGTGAAGTTCGATCCCTGCACGATCTCGCGCATCGTCGATCGCTTCAGCGGCCCGCCTTCCGCATCGTCGCGCGCGGGCCAGGCCGACAACAGCCACGCGACGTACTTCGCATAGTCGTTCGCGCTGGTCTGCACCCCGCCCATCGCCCCGAACGCGCCGTCCGCCATGTCCGGCTCGCGCACGAACCGCTCGCCCTCCCAGCGATACCCGATCGCGCGTCGTTCCGCCGGGGCCGCGGCGATGTCGTATCCGGTCGACGCCATCCCCAGCGGCGCCATGAAGCGCGCGCGGATATAATCCTGATACGGCTTGCCCGACACGTTCGCGACGATCCGCCCGAGCGTCGCATAGCCGAAGTTCGAATATTCCATCGCCGACTGCGGCACGCGCGAAAACGGCACGCCCTGCTTCAACAGCGCGGTGAACTCTGCTTCCGGCATCGGCTGCTGCCGGTCCCCCCACGGATTGTCGTCGACGAACCCGGCCACGTGGTTCAGCAGGTCGCGCACCCGGATCTTCGGCGAATCCTTCGTTGGATAGGTCCAGCCGCGCATCTCGGGCACATAGGTTTCGGCCGGCGCGTCGAGCGACAGCTTGCCCTGGTCGCGCAGGTAGAGGATCGCGAGCGCAGTGAACGCCTTCGACATCGACGCGATCCGGAACAGCGTGTCCGCATCGACCGGCGTCGTCGCCGCGCTTCCGGGGTCCTTCACCCCGATGCCGCGCACCACCGCCAGCTTCCCGTCCCGCACGATTCCCCAGACTAGTCCTGGCACATGCTGCTCGCGCGCCCAGGTTTCGAACAGCGCCTCGATCTGCGGGGTGAGCGTGGCGACCGATTGCGGAGCGGCCTGCGTGGGCGCGGATACGGTCTGGCCGATTGCGACGGTAGTCGTCAGCAGCGAAACGCCCGCCGCGACCGTAAAGAGCCTGCGCATCCTACCCCCTTCCGAAAGCCGAGCCTTACGATACCGGAGCATTTCCTCCTCGTCACCCCGGCCTTGTGCCGGGGCCACCGCGAGGCCGGGCATCAATGAAGTAATGGGCGGGATCGCCCGGTCAGACGTAGCCCCCGGCACAGGGCCGGGGCGACGACAGTGATTACTCCACGAACGCCGCGTCTACCACCATTCGAACCGCATCCCACTCCGGCACCGCCGCCGGCGTCATCGGCACCATGAATCGCTTGCCCGGTTTCCCGTCCTCGCCTGCGGCGCGTTCGATCTCGATCACGTCCCCCGCGCCGAAATTGTCGATCGCCACGACCCGCCCGAGCGCGTCGCCCTCGCTCGACACCACCGGCAGGCCCAGCAAGTCCGCATGATAATATTCGCCGTCGCTGAGCGGCGGCAGGGCCGAGCGCGGCACGGTCAGCGCGGTCCCGCGCATCGCCTCCGCAGCGGTGCGATCCTTCACCTCCGCGAAGCGCGCGATCGTACCGTCCCGCAGCGACGTCAGCGTCAGCGCCCCGTCGTTGAACGATGTGTGCGGCGAAAGGTCTTCCGCGAACACCTTCAGCCGCACCTCACCCGCAATCCCGTGCGCGCCGATCACCGCGGCAAGCACGACCGTGCCCGCCGCCGGCTCAGCCCGCGGGCGAGCCTTCGGCGCCGGCGGGGGCGTCGTCGCTGCCTTCGGCGGGCTCTTCTGCAGAGACGCCGCGGTTGGCGGGCGTGTGTCCCGCGTCCTCGGTGGCCTTGTCATCGGGCGCCGTCCTCGGATCGGGCGTGGAAATAACAGCGGGGGTCGTCATGCGAAGCTCTCCTGCGATTGCGGGAAAGGAAACGCATGACGACCCGCGCCAGTGCCGTCAGGCGGCGGGCGTCTCTTCCGACGTCGCCTCGGCGACCTGCTCGGCCTCCGCGGTCGGCTCTTCGGTGGCTGCCTCGACCTCGGTCGCGACGACGGCCTCGGCCTCTGCGCGCTTGGCGGCCTCGGCCTCCTCGGCGGCCGTCGCGGCGGCGGCGCGTTCCTCGGCGCGCTCGACGGCCTTCTCGCCCGGCTTGCCCTTGTTCGGGTTGTTGCGTGCGGGACGCTCCTTGACGCCCGCGACGTCGAGGAAGCGCGCGACGCGGTCGGTCGGCTGCGCACCCACGCTCAGCCAGTGCTTCGCGCGCTCGCCGTCGAGGATGACGCGCTTCTCGTCATCCTTGGCGAGCAGCGGGTTGTAATTGCCGATCTTCTCGATGAACTTGCCATCGCGCGGGCTACGCGCATCGGCGACGACGATGCGATAATAAGGACGCTTCTTGGAGCCGCCACGCGATAGACGAATGCTGAGTGCCATTGTAAACTCTTCCTTCCAGATGCTTGAAAACGAATTACTTCTTACCGAAACCCTTGAACCCGGGGGGTAGTCCGCCGCCGGGCAATCCCGGCAGTCCGCCCGCCCCGCCGGGGCCACCGACCTTGCCGAGCATGTCGCCCAGGTCCGCGCCGCCCAGCGCGTTGCCCAGCCCCGCCATGCCGCCGCCGGGGCCGCCCTTGCCGAGCATCGCCATCATGCCCTTCAGGCCGCCCATCTTCCGGATCTTCTTCATCGCGGTCGACATTTCGAGATGCATCTTGAGCAGCTTGTTGACGTCCTGCACCGTGGTGCCGGAGCCCTTGGCGATGCGGATCTTGCGCTTGGCGTTGATGAGCTCGGGCTTGGTCCGCTCCTTCTGCGTCATCGACGTAATCATCGCGTCCATCCGCAGCAGGATGCGCTCGTCGACCGCCCCGGTCGCCATCGCGGCCTGCGCCTTCTTCATGCCGGGGATCATGCCCGCCAGCGCGCCGAGACCACCCATCCGGCGCATCTGCGCCAGCTGCCCGCGCAGGTCGTCCATGTCGAACTGGCCCTTGGCCAGCTTCGCCGCCATCCGCTCGGCATCTTCCTGCTGGATCGACTCCGCCGCGCGCTCGACCAGCGAGACGACGTCGCCCATTCCCAGGATCCGCCCCGCGACGCGGCCCGGATGGAACGCCTCCAGCGCATCCAGCTTCTCGCCGGTCCCTGCGAACTTGATCGGCTTGCCGGTGACGGCGCGCATCGACAGCGCCGCGCCGCCGCGCGCATCGCCGTCCATCCGCGTCAGCACCACGCCGGTCAGCGGCACCTGGCCTGAGAAACTCTCCGCGACGTTGACCGCGTCCTGCCCGGTCAGCGCATCGACGACGAGCAGGATCTCCTGCGGGCGCGCGACCTCGGCCACCGCCTTCATCTCGTCCATCAGCGCCTGGTCGACGTGCAGCCGGCCCGCGGTGTCGAGCATCAGCACGTCGAAGCCCTGCAGCTTCGCCGCCTGCATCGCGCGCCGGGCGATGTCGACCGGCTGCTGCCCCGCCACGATCGGCAGCGTCGCCACCTCGACCTGCGTGCCCAGCGTCGCCAGCTGTTCCTGCGCGTTGGGGCGGTTGACGTCGAGCGACGCCATCAGCACCTTCTTGCGGTCGCGGCCCATCTGCCCGCCCGCCAGCCGCTTCGCGATCTTGGCGGTCGTCGTCGTCTTGCCCGACCCTTGCAGGCCGACCATCATGATGACGGCAGGCGGCGTGACGCCCAGCTCCAGCTCCGCCGCTTCGGCATTCTCGCCGCCCAGCATCTCGACCAGCGCGTCGTTGACGATCTTGACGACCTGCTGCCCCGGCGTGACCGAGCGCAGCACGTTCTGGCCCACCGCCTTCTCGGTCGCCGCATCGACGAACTGGCGCGCAACGGGCAGCGCGACGTCGGCCTCGAGCAGCGCGATCCGCACCTCGCGCATCGCCGCGCGCACGTCCGCCTCGGTCAGCGCGCCGCGGCCACGCAACCGGTCGAACACACCGCCAAGACGATCGCTCAGGCTTTCGAACATCGACACACTCCAAGGCCCCGACACGCCAAACGCAAAAGCGCCGGCGGGCGAAACCTCGCCGGCCAGCGTGCACCCCGGACAGTGCCTGCGGGTACGTGTCGATCGCATTCCTCGTCGGAACGTGGCGCGGCGGTTAGCGCAGCGCGCGGCGAAACGCAAGCAGCCACCCCGCCTCTCCCCGCCCCGGTCACCCGCATTAACATCTTCTACACGCGCGCCGTGCGATCCGGATCCTCGCTTTCTTGTGAGCGCGTGAGAGGAGTGCCAGTGCCGGGACAGTCATCCGCCGCGACGGCCCCCGCAACGCCGCGCCACTTCGGCGTCGCCAGCATCTCGGTGACCGGCGGCGTGACCGCGGCGGCGATCCTGCTGTTCGTTGCGATCGCGGGGACCGTGCTGGGCAACGCGGTCCGCGCGCCGCTTGATTCGACGACGCCGTTCGACCGCATCCTGCTCGTCGCGCTGCTGCTCAACATCGCGCTCATCCTGATCGGCTGGCGTCGCCACCGCCGCCTCGCCGAAGAGGTCCAGTCGCGCACCGCCGCGGAGGCGCGCGCGAACCAGCTCGCCTCGCACGATCCGCTCACCGGCTTCCTCAACCGCCGCGCACTCGCGGAGGACGGCGCGGCGATGTTCGTCGGCGCGCATCGCCGCCGCAAGGCGATGGCGTTGCTGATGCTCGATCTCGATCACTTCAAGAGCGTCAACGACATGCACGGCCACGCCGTCGGCGATGCGCTGCTCCGCCGCGTCGCCACCGAAATCGCCGCGATCATGCCCCCGTCCGCACTCACCGCCCGCCTCGGCGGTGACGAATTCGCGTGCGCCTTCCCGTTCGACGCGGTCGCGCCCGACGTGGTCGACCGGATCGCGGAGCGCCTCGTCGCGCGGATGGCCGCCCCCTTCCAGGTCGAGGGGCTCCTGCTCCACATCAATGCCTCGGTCGGCGTCGCGCGGTCCGACATCGCGTGCGCCTCGATCGACGCGCTGATCCGCGCCGCGGACATCGCGATGTACGCCGCCAAGAACGGCGGTCGCGGCCGGCACGCCTGGTTCGATCCGTCGATGGAGCGCGAGTTGCAGGCGCGCAACGAGATCGAGAACGGGCTGCGTGCCGCCATTCCCGCAGGACAGATCGTGCCCCATTTCGAACAGCAGATCGATCTCGCCACCGGTCGCCTCGCCGGGTTCGAGGTCCTCGCGCGGTGGGAACACCCGCTGCGCGGGCTGATCGGGCCCGAACGCTTCATCCCCGTGGCGGAGGAAACCGGGATGATCGGGGACCTGTCGCTGTCCATCATGCGCCAGGCGTTCGCCGCCGCGCGCGACTGGGACGGATCGCTGACGCTGTCGGTCAACATCTCGCCGATCCAGCTCAGGGATCCGTGGCTGGCGCAGAAGATCATCAAGCTGCTGACCGAGACGGGCTTCCCCGCCAGCCGGCTGGAGATCGAGATCACCGAAAGCGCGCTGTTCGACAATCTGGCGCTTGCCCAGTCGATCGTCGGCAGCCTCAAGAATCAGGGTGTCCGGCTCGCGCTCGACGATTTCGGCACCGGCTACTCCAGCCTCGCGCATCTGCGCGCGCTTCCGTTCGACCGGATCAAGATCGACAAGAGCTTCGTCATGTCGATAGCGGACAGCGCGGACAGCGCCGCGATCGTCGGCGCGATCGTCCGCCTCGGCGAGAGTCTCAACCTCCCGGTCACCGCCGAGGGAATCGAGGACGCCGCGACCGAGGACCGGCTCCGCGCGATGGGCTGTGGCAAGGGGCAGGGCTATCTTTACGGACGGCCGCTCGGCGTCGCCAACGCCCGTCGCCTCCTGGCCGAACGCCGCCTGCTGACGACGAGCCGCGGCGCGGGGCCATCGGACCCAGGCGTCACCAGCCTGCGTCGGGCCGGCTGAGATACGCCTCATCCTCGGGCGTCGATGTCCGCCCGAGCGCCGCGTTGCGCGACGGAAACCGGCCATGGCGCGCGATCACGTCCGCATGGTCGCGCGCGAACGCGATGTTCTCCGCGATCCCCAGTTCCTCGAACTTCTCGACGCTCAACCGTTGGAGCGGCAGGTCCTCGGCGTGCATCAACGGCATGTACAGGAACACTCGCCGCTCGGGCGTATAGCGCATTTCCCACCCCATCTCGATCGCGTGGAGCGTCAGCGCCGCCGCCAGATCGTCCGCCGCGAACGCCTCCGCCTCGCCGCGATGGATGTTGCGCGAGAACTGGTCGAGCAGGATGATCGCCGCCAACAGCGTGTCGGGCGACTCGCGCCAGTATTTCGCGCGTGTCGCCAGCGCCGCATCGCGCATCGCGCCGAACCGCGCGGCAATTGCGCGATCGACCGCCTCGTCCCTGGCGAAATGCTCGTGCGTCGTCATCGCGAACCAGAAGTCGAGGATCTCGGTCGCCTCGGCGTGGACTTCCGCTCCCGCGGTGCCTAGATCGCCCGTCATGTCGTCATCTCCTCAGCCCGAGGTCTTTACCCTCGGCTGCCGACTCAACATCGCCGAAAGCGAAACGATCCGTGCGCTCGCGGCGGGTCGAGACATGGTCGTGGTCAACAGCTGCGCGGTGACGAACCAGGCGGTGAAGGACACCCGCGCCGCGATCCGTCGCGCCCGTCGCCTGCGCCCTTCGGCCGAACTGGTCGTCACCGGCTGCGCGTTGCAGATCGACCCCATCGCTTTCGCCGCGATGCCCGAGGTTGATCGCGTCGTCGATAACCTGACGAAGCTCGCCCCGTCGCACTGGGGGTCCGCCGCCCCGCTCCCCGCCCGCCCGCTCCAATCGCGCACGTTCGTCGCGGTGCAGACCGGGTGCGACCATAGCTGCACCTTCTGCACGATCCCCGCGGGGCGGGGCGCCAGTCGCTCGACCGGCATCGAAGCGGTGGTCGCGGAGGTCGAGGCGCTGGTCGCCGCCGGCCGGCGCGAGATCGTGCTGACTGGGGTCGACCTGACGAGCTACACCCCCTCGCTCGCCGCGCTGGTCGAGGCGATCGTCGCGCGCACCGCGATCGAACGCATCCGCCTGTCCTCGCTCGATTCGATCGAGATCGACGATCATCTCTTCGCGCTCGTCACGCAGGAGCCGCGCGTGATG
The DNA here is from genome assembly GCF_055231975.1 of Sphingomonas sp. Ell38C01. Classification (NCBI taxonomy): domain Bacteria; kingdom Pseudomonadati; phylum Pseudomonadota; class Alphaproteobacteria; order Sphingomonadales; family Sphingomonadaceae; genus Sphingomonas; species Sphingomonas sp. Ell38C01. Next base: position 2,927,935 of record NZ_JBUYVA010000001.1, read on the forward strand.
CCGCACCTCCACCTCTCGTTCCAGGCAGGCGACGACCTGATCCTGAAGCGCATGAAGCGCCGGCACCTGCGCGCCGACGCGGTCCGCATGGTCGCACGTCTCAAGACCGCCCGCCCGGACACTGCGATCGGCGCGGACCTGATCGCAGGCTTCCCGACCGAAGACGCCGCCGCCTTCGCCAACACGCTCGCGCTGATCGACGACTGCGACATCGTCCACGCGCACATCTTTCCCTACTCGCCGCGCGAGAACACGCCGGCCGCGCGGATGCCGCAGGTCACGCCCGAGGTTCGCCGCGACCGAGCCGCACGGCTGCGCGAGGCCGCCGCGACGCGCAAGGCGGCATGGTCAAGACGTTGGTTGGCACCACGCAATCCATCTTGGTCGAGAAGCCCGGCGACCGCGGCCACACCCCCACCTTCGCCGAAGTCCGCCTCCCCGCCCCGGTCGAGGTTGGATCGATAACTCCGGTCCACATCAACGATGTCGACGGCTCGACCCTCTTTTCCCGTCATCCCCGCGAACGCGGGGATCCCGCCTTTCCACCCACTGCGCATAGCGGGACCCCCGCCGTCGCGGGGGTGACGGAGTCCATTGATGGCTAATCCCCCCACATCCTGGCACGACAAGCTGCTCGGCGGTTTCAAGCGCACCTCGGACCGGCTCGTCGGCAACCTCGCCGGGCTCGGCACCGCGCGGCTCGACGACGCGACGCTCGACGATATCGAGGAAGCGCTGATCGCGTCCGATCTCGGCCCGCAGACCGCGGGGAAGATCCGCGACCGCCTCGCCGACGGCAGCTTCGAGCGCAACATGGAAGAACTCGGCATCCGCATCGTCGTCGCCGAGGAGGTCGAAAAGGTCCTCGCCACCGTCGCGCGCCCGATCGAGATCGACGCCTTTCCGCGCCCGCAGGTGATCCTCGTTATCGGCGTCAACGGCAGCGGCAAGACCACCACGATCGCCAAGCTCGCGCATCTGTTCATGGAACAGGATTACGGCGTCATGCTCGCTGCCGGCGACACCTTCCGCGCCGCCGCGATCGGCCAGCTGCGCACCTGGGCGGAGCGCGTCGGCGTCCCGATCGTCACCGGCCCCGAAGGCGGCGACGCGGCGGGCGTGGTGTGGGACGCGGTGAAGACAGCGACCGAGACGGGCATCGACGTCCTCATCGTCGACACCGCCGGCCGGCTCCAGAACAAGCGCGAGCTGATGGACGAGCTCGCCAAGATCCGCCGCGTCCTCGGCCGGATCAACCCGGAGAGCCCGCACGACGTCGTCCTCGTCCTCGACGCGACGACCGGGCAGAACGCGCTTCAGCAGATCGAGGTCTTCAAGGAAGTCGCGGGCGTCACCGGGCTCGTCATGACCAAGCTGGACGGCACCGCGCGCGGCGGTGTTCTCGTCGCGGCGGCCGAACGCTACGGCCTGCCGATCCACGCGATCGGCGTCGGCGAGGGCATGACAGACCTGCGCCCGTTCGACGCCAACGAGGTCAGCCGGATCATCGCCGGCGTGGAACAGACGCGGAAGTAGAGAGCTTCCTGTTTTGTGGTCGCTACTCCGTTCGTGCCGAGTAGAGACCGAGCTTGTCGAGAGCTCGTATCGAGGTACTGGCCTCTCGATACGCCATCTCGACAGGCTCGATGGCTACTCGAGACGAACGGTTATGGTGTGAACGCTATCAGTCCCCCCCCCTCCCCCGCGATCCGCCTCGGCATCGATTTCGGCCCGCTCGCGGTGTTCTTCGCTGCGAACTTCCTCACCCCGGGCGTGCCGATCGTCCGCGTGCTCGCCGCGACCAGCGCGTTCATGGTCGCGACCGTGATCGCGATGATCGTCAGCAAGTGGAAGCTCGGACGGATCGCGCCGATGCTGTGGATGTCGGGTGCGCTCGTCCTCGTCTTCGGCGGGCTGACGCTCTATTTCCACGACGAGACGTTCCTGAAGATGAAGCCGACGATCGTCTATGCGATGTTCGCCGCGATCCTCGCCTTCGGCCTCGCGACCGGCCGACCGCTGCTCCAGTCGCTGCTGGAAACCGCCTATCCGGGGCTGACCGCGGAAGGGTGGCTCAAGCTGACGCGCAACTGGGCGCTGTTCTTCGTCTTCATGGCGGTGCTCAACGAGGCGGTCTGGCGCTCGACCTCGTGGGATGTCTGGGTCGCGTTCAAGCTTTGGGGCGCGATCCCGCTGACGCTCGTCTTCGCGGTCGCCAACGTGCCGATGCTGATGCGGCACGGCCTCCAGAGCGCCGATGCGCCGAAGACCGTGCCGCCGGAGGAGTAGAAGGGCCAACCACCACCTAACCGTCATCCCGGCGCAGGCGATATCCATTCCTCCCCGCGCACAACGCATGTCGAGCTTGGGGACCTCTGGATCCCGGCCTTCGCCGGGATGACGGCCGAAATGACGAACGGATCAGATTATCGGCTCGTCGTTCCTCAGCCCAACGCCGCCTCGTAGCGCTTGCCCGCCTCGTCCCAGTTGACCACGTCCCACCACGCCTTCAGATAGCCCGGCCGGTCGTTCATGTAGGTCAGGTAATAGGCGTGCTCCCACACGTCGTTGCCCAGCACCGGGGTGCCCGGCTCCTTGGCGTCGTCCATCAACGGGTTGTCCTGGTTAGGCGTCGACGTCACCTTCAGTGCGCCCGACGAATCCGCGATCACCCATGCCCAGCCCGACCCGAACTGCCCGGCGCCCTTGCCGTTGAAGTCCTCCTTCAGCTTGTCGAGCCCGCCATAGGCGTCGATCGCCTCCTTCAGCTTGCCCGACGGTTGGGTCGAACCCTTCGGCCCCATGATCTGCCAGAAGAAATCGTGGTTCCAGTAGCCGCCGCCATTGTTGCGGACGCCTGCGGACTGCGACGAGATCACGCCCAGGATCTCCTCGATCGTCTTGCCCTGAAGCGTTTCGTCCGCCGCGACGAACTCGTTGAGCTTGTTGGTGTAGGCCGCATGATGCTTGTCGTGATGGAAGTGCATCGTGTCCTTCGAGATCACGGGCTCGAGCGCATCATAGTCGTACGGCAGCGGGGGCAGTTCGAAAGCCATGGGAAGTCTCCTTTGGATCTGTCGGGCTAACGCCAGGCAGCCCAAATGGCTCCAACGCGATCGTTACGCAACCGCTCCGATCAGGTCGTGCCGCCGCAGCGCATGGCGCAGCTGGTCGTAGCTCAGTCCCAAGGACTCCGCGGTCGCGCGCTGGTTGAATCGGTGGTCAGCCAGCGCCTTGGCCAGCAGTTCGCGCTCGAACCGCGCGACGCGCGACTTGAAGTCGGACGGCCCCACCTCGCACGCGGTCACCTCGTCGTCCGCCTCCGGCTCGACCGGCGCGGCCTCGTCCGCCCCCCCCGCGGGCTTCGGCGCGGATCGCCCCGGCCGGTACGGCGACTGGAACGGATCGAACTCGATATTCTCGATCGGGTCGTCCGCGTCCCAGCGATACACCGCGCGCTCGACGACGTTGCGCAGCTCGCGCACGTTGCCTGGCCAGCGATACTCCCGCAGCGCGTCGATCGCCCCCGCGCCGAACCCAGGAAAGCGCTCCCACCCCAGTTCCGCCGCCATCCGCCGCCCGAAATGGTCCGCCAGCACCATGATGTCGCTCCGCCTCGCGCGCAGCGGCGGCAGCGTCACCACCTCGAACGACAGCCGGTCGAGCAGGTCGGCGCGGAACTCGTTGCGGTCGACCTTGTCGGGCAGGTGCTCGTTGGTCGCCGCGACGATCCGCACGTCGACGCGCAGCGGGCGCGACGAGCCGATCCGCGTGATCTCGCCATATTCCACCGCGCGCAGCAGCCGTTCCTGCGCGCCCATTGACAGCGTTCCCAGCTCGTCGAGGAACAGCGTGCCGCCATCCGCCTCCTCGAACCGTCCCACCCGCGCCTTGGTCGCGCCGGTGAATGCGCCCGCCTCGTGCCCGAACAGCTCCGCCTCGATCAGCGTCTCGGGAAGCGCCGCGCAGTTCATCACCACCAGCGCATGGTCCCACCGCTGCGACAGCCGGTGGAGACGCTCGGCGACCAGCTCCTTGCCCGTCCCGCGCTCGCCGATCACCAGGACCGGGCGGTCGAGCTGGGCCGCGCGACTGGCGCGTTCGAGCGCATCGAGAAAGGCCCCTGACTGGCCGATGACCTGCGTCGTGCGCTCCATTGCCAATCCTTGGCGGAAAATCCCAACCCTTCGCAACCCGGATTCGACGATACGCCCGAAACGATCTCACATGCCCTTGTAATAAAACAGATTTCTAAACTGGCACGACGCCTGCAATGCTATTTGCATACCGCTGCAATGGCGGATCACAAGGTTTCAACGGAGGTTTCCATGTTCACCGCCCAGATCGCTCGCACCGCTGCCGCCCTCGTCTGCGCCGTCCTGTTCTCGACGACGATGATCGTCGGCGCGGTCGGTCCGGCCCAGGCGCTGGGCACGACGCAGATCGCTCGCACCGTAGCGTGAGCGCCAGGCGCAGCGCGGGTCATTCCCTCCCCGCGCTGCGCCATCTAAAAGGGCCCGATATTCAGGAGTGCATTGAATGGGCATTTTCTCGCGAACCCGAGACATCGTCGCCGCCAACATGGCCGAGCTGCTCGACAAGGCGGAAGACCCCGCGAAGATGGTCCGCATGATTATCCTCGAGATGGAGGAAACGCTCGTCGAGGTTCGCGCATCCGCCGCCCGCACGATCGCGGACAGCAAGGAAATGCGCCGCCACGTCACCAAGCTCGAAGGGCTCGAGGCCAATTGGACGGAGAAGGCCGAGTTGGCACTGTCGAAGGACCGCGAGGATCTCGCCAAGGCCGCGCTGGTGGAGCGCCGCAAGGCGACCGACATGGCCGATCAGCTCCGCGCCGAGGTTAAGGTGCTCGACGATGCGCTCCGCGCGTCGGAAGAGGACATCGCCAAGCTGCAGGGCAAGCTGCGCGAGGCCCGGGCGAAGCAGAACAACATCGCCACCCGGCTCGAAAGCGCGAACAACCGCAGCCGCCTGCGCGAGATGTGGAACGGCCCCAAGACGCACGAGGCGTTCAGCCGGTTCGACATCCTCGAGCGCCGCGTCGACGAAGCCGAGGGCCGGGCGGAGGCGCTGGGCCTCGGCGCCAGCCCCAAGACGCTCGACGAGGAGATCTCGGAACTGCGGTCGAACGACCGGGTCGACGCCGAACTCGAAGCGCTGAAAGCGCGCCTGAAAAAGGACAATTGAGATGGAAGATATCCTGGTCCCCATCTTCGTCGTCGGGATGCTGTTCATCGGCCTTCCCTGGCTGGTGTTCCACTACGTCACCAAGTGGAAGCAGTCGCCCAAGATCACCGCGGAAGACGAGCGGCTGCTCGACGAGATGTTCAATCTCGCCCGCCGCCTCGAGGATCGCGTCAACACCGTCGAACGCATCGTCGCCGCCGACAATCCCGATTTCAAGCCGGGTCTGGCCGACTATCGCTCGACCCCCGACTATCGCCTCGACGCCCCTGGTGAGCGCCATAACGAGCGGAGGAACTGATGTCCGACAGCCGCACCAAATTCTACCTCGACAAGCAGGACGCCAAGTGGAAGGGCGTATGCGCCGGGATCGCCGACTACACGGGGATCGAGGTCATCTGGGTCCGCATCGCGATGATCCTGCTGACGCTGGCCGGGGGCTTCCCCTGGACGCTGATCGCCTACGGCCTCGTCGCCTGGATGGCGGAGGCCAAGCCGATCGGGCTGTACGAGACGCCCGAGGACGCCAAATTCTGGCAGGGCGTGCGCTCGAACCCGAAGCGCTCCACCACCGAGGTCCGCAGCAAGTTCCGTGAGCTCGACCGGCGCCTCGCCGATATCGAGACGCACTACACCAGCCGCAACAGCGCGCTCGCCAATGAGATCGAGAGCCTGCGCTAGACCCGCGCCTCGACAGACGAACAGGGGACACGACACGTGAACAACTGGGCACTCCTCATCCCGATCGCGGCCATCACGGCAGGGCCGCTCAGCTGGGCCTTCTCCACCTGGGTCCGCGCGAAGCACGGCTACCCGATCGACGACTACCGCACCGACAAGATGCGTCGCCGGATGCGCAAGTGGAGCGGGTGGGACGCCGGCACCGCCGATGGCGGAGACACGCTGGAAGCCGAGCGCAAGATCATGCTGCTCAGCAACGAGAACGAGAAGCTGACGGGCCAGGTCGGCCGGCTCGAGGAGCGCCTGAGGGTGCTCGAGCGGATCGCCACAGACCCCGCCACCCGCACCGCCGCCGAGATCGAAGCGCTGCGCGACCGCACCGACTGATCCGCGCACCACAAAGTTTTCAGGAGAGTATCGATGGGTCCGTTTTCGATGGTCGTCGCGATCGTGTTCATCGCGATGGTCGGCAAGGTCCTGCAGGAACGCTACCGCGCGCTGGGCCGCGAAGCTCCGCATCCCCCCGTCGACAGCGCCGACACGATGCGCGCCCGCGACGAGATCCGCCAGCTCAAGGAGCCCGTCCAGGTGCTGGAGCGCGTCATCACCGACAGTCACGGCAGCGTCGATCTGGATCGCCAGATCGAACAGCTGCGCGATCGCTAAGAGAAGGATGGATACGATGTCCGATCCCAATTTTTACCTCGTGATGGCCTCGACCGCGCTGGCAGGCCTCGGCATGACCACCTTCGCCGCGCTCACCGGCTTTCGCGGCTGGCTCTCGCTCAAGCAGCAGCAGCTGGCGATGGCGCATGATTTCCAGGCCCCCGCCCCGCCCTCCGCCGGCTCGCGGATCGAGATCGCCGATCTCAAGGAACGCATTCGCAAGCTCGAGGCGATCGCCGCCGGGGTCGATCTGTAGGACCCTCGTCGTCCCGGCGCGGGCCGGGATCAGGCCCCGGGTTCACACCGCCGCCCGACCCGCTATAGCCGCGCGCATGGCCACCCTCGACGACATCCGCGACGAATACGAGTTCCTCGACGCCGACGATCGCTATCGCCTGCTGATCGAACTGGGTCGCGCGCTGGAGCCGATGCCCGACGCGCTCAAGACCGACGCCACGCTCGTCCGCGGCTGCTCCGCTTCGGTATGGGTCTATCCCACGCGGCGCGACGACGGCACGCTTCACTTCCTGGCGGACAGCAACGCCGCGATCACCAAGGGGATCATCGCGCTGGTCCTCGCGACGGTCCAGGATCGCCAGCCCGCCGACATCCGCGCGACCGAGATCGACGCCGCGCTCGCCCCCTTCGACCTCAAGGCACAGCTCAGCTCGAACCGCACGCAGGGCATTCCCAACATGATCGCCCTGATCCGCGAGACCGCCGCACGCTACGCCTGAGGGACGAGCACCCGCTTCGTCACCCCGGACTCGATCCAGGTCCCGCTACTTCTCGTACCGCAGAAACAAGGGGGGCCCCGGATCAAGTCCGGGGTGACGGCGAATAGTCTCAGCCCGAACGATCAGGAGCCCTCCGCCCGCAACCGCGCCGCCAGCGCATCGACATCCGTCCCCACCGGCACGACCAGCCACGTCCCCGGCCGCGCGGTGTCCACCAGCGCGACCGCGTTCTTCGGGCAGAGCCCCAGGCATTTCGTCTCGATCACCCCAATCGCGGCCTTGCGACCCTTCCCGAACCCGTCGCGCCTGCGCAGCGCCTTGGCGAGCGGAACCTTGCCGCCCGCGTCGAACCCGCCGCCCGCCTTCTTTCCGCATTTCCCGCACACCAGGATCGCGGCCTGCCACTGCGACGTCGCGACCTTCACTTCGGGCGATACTCGCGCGCCTCTTCGGCGGTGCGCAACACCTCGTACGCCGCCTGGATCGCCTGGAACCGCGTCGCGGCATCCTTGTCGCCGGGGCGCACGTCGGGATGGTTCGCCTTGGCCAGCCGCCGCCACGCCGCGCGCACGCCGTCGAAGTCGATATCGGGCTCCAGATCGAGCACCTCGAGCGCACGCATCTCGTCGCGCGATCGCGTGCCGTCGCCCGGCCCCGCCCAGGCGTGATGCTTCGACTGGGTGAAACCCGACGCATCGCGCGTCTCGTCGGCCTCGCGCGCGGCGGCCTCCTCGGCGTCCAGCCCCTCGAAGTAGTTCCACCCGCGATTATATTCGGCGGCATGCGGCTGACAGAAATACCAGCGATCGGGGCTGTTCGGCGACTTCGGCGCGGGACAGTCGCCGGGTTCGTCACAGCCATGGCGGTCGCAGATCCGTACCTGTTGCGCCGCGCGCCCCGATCCATAGCCGCGCCAGCGGGGAAAGCCCCAGTCGTTGTTGCGGGAAGTCGGGCGCGCCATCGGTGCGACATAGGCCGATCGCCGCAGTTCGCAACGGCTTCGAACACTCCGCCCCGCATGAGACAGTGAGACTGTCTCGCAATAACGCAAGAGAACAACGGCTCGTCGCTTTCTCTCCCGCGGGTGGCATGGATCGCGCATTAGAAATCGATTAGACGCAGACATCAGTTCGGTCCGTTCCGGCCCCGAATCCAAATCCCCGACCCCGAACCGCAGGAGCCGAGGTGCTTTCTCCCCAAACCCTTCTCAAGAGCTGGCGCACCGATTTGCCGGCGTCGATCGTCGTCTTCCTCGTTGCGCTGCCGCTGTGCCTCGGCGTCGCGCTCGCCTCGGGCGCGCCGCTGTTCGCGGGCGTCATCGCGGGGATCGTCGGCGGCCTCGTCGTCGGTTCGCTGTCCAAGTCGCCGCTATCGGTCAGCGGCCCTGCCGCGGGCCTCACGGTCATCGTCCTCGGCGCGATCGAATCGCTGCCCAGCTTCCAGGTGTTCGCGCTCGCGGTCATGCTGGCGGGCGTGCTCCAGCTCGCCTTCTCGTTCACCAAGGCGGGCATCCTGTCGGAATTCGTGCCGTCCTCGGTCATCACCGGGATGCTTGCGGCGATCGGCCTGATCCTGATCCTGAAGCAGATCCCGCATGCGGTCGGCTATGACGGCGATTTCGAGGGCAGCTTCGAGTTCGCGCGTCGCGACGGCGGGAACACCTTCACCGATCTGTTCACCAGCATCACCAGCGACATCCGCCCAGGCGCGGTCGTGATTGCGCTCGCCAGTCTCGCCTTCCTGTTCTGGTGGGATGCGGCGCGGCCGAAGACGGGGCCGTTGCGCTTCGTCCCCGGCCCGCTCGTCGTCGTCGCGATCGGCGTGGTCGGCAACATGATCCTCGGTGCGGTCGCGCCGGCATGGCAGCTCGGCACCACGCACCTCGTCCAGGTCCCGATCGCGGACAGCGTCACCGGATTCGTCAACCTGTTCACCTTGCCCGATTTCACCGCGATCGGCACCAGCACGGTGTGGGTGGTCGCTGCCACGCTTGCGATCGTCGCCAGCCTCGAATCGCTGCTCAGCGTCAAGGCGGTCGACGAGATCGATCCCAAGCGTCGCCGCACCGACAAGAACTGGGAACTGATGGCGCAGGGCGGCGGCAATATCGTCTCCGGGCTGATCGGCGGCCTGCCCGTCACGTCGGTGATCGTCCGCTCCTCGGCGAACGTCGATTCGGGCGCGGACAGCAAGCTGTCGACGATCCTCCACGGGATGTGGCTGCTGCTGTCGGTCGCGCTGATTCCCACGCTGCTGAACCTGATCCCGCTCTCCGCGCTGGCCGCGGTCCTGATCGCGACCGGCTACAAGCTCGCCAAGCCCAAGATGTTCCTCGAACGGTGGAAGCAGGGCTACACGCAGTTCGTGCCGCTCGTCGTCACCGTCGTCGCGATCCTGTTCACCGATCTGCTCGAGGGGATCATGATCGGGATGGTCGTCGGCTTCGGCTTCGTCATTGCGCGCAACTTCCGCATGGCGATCACGGTGGCGCATGACGGTGACGACTGGCTGCTGCGCGCGCGCCGCAACCTGTACTTCATCCACAAGTACGAACTGCAGAAGGATCTGGCGCTGGTGCCCGACGGCGCCAACCTGATGATCGACCTGTCGTCGACCAACTATGTCGATCTCGACAACATCGACGTCATCAACGCCTTCATCAAGGGCGCCGAGTATCGCGACATCAGCGTCATCATCCGCGGGGACGTCGCGCAGCGCACCACCCCGCTCATCAACGCCCCCACCACCGAGGTCCGTTACGCATGAGGGAAGACAAGCAGCTCCTGCTCTCCAACCGGGCGTGGGCGACCGAACTCACCGACGAGAATCCCGATTTCTTCAGCCGTCAGGTCGTCGGCCAGAAGCCGATGTTCCTGTGGATCGGCTGTTCCGACAGCCGCGTCAGCCCGGAACAGAAGACTCAGTCTCAGCCCGGCGGCATGTTCATCCACCGCAACATCGCGAACCTGGTGAACCCGCAGGATCTCAACCTGATGTCGGTCCTGCAATATGCGGTCGACGTTCTGGGCGTGCCCAACATCGTCGTGTGCGGCCATCACGGCTGTGGCGGGATCAAGGCGACGTTGTCGGGCGGGGTCAGCGGTCCGGTCGACAAGTGGCTCGACAACGCACGCGATGTGCTGGCGAACCACCGCGAAGAGATCGACGCGCAGCCCGAGGGCGAGGCCCGCGTCAACCGCCTGGTCGAGGTCAACGTGCGGGACCAGCTTCTCCAGCTCGCACGCACCGAAGCCGTCCAGGGCGCCTTCGCGCGCGGGCAGGAGCTGATTCTCCACGGCTGGGTCTATGACATTCGCGACGGCCTGCTGAAGCCGCTGATGGAAATCGACGCGACGACGAAGCTCGACGAGGTCGGCCGCCCGGAAAAGGTGCTGGTGTAAAACGCTCCCGTCACCCCAGCGAACGCTGGGGTCGCTCCGCCCGGAAGCGCGACGCCCGTTCGACGCGATCCCGGCTTTCGCCGGAATGACGTCAGAAGTTCGCCAGAGGATCTGTAAGCCGGGTTCTGTCCACCCCCTTGCGGAGGATAGGCGACCATTCCTCTACGCGCGCCGTTGCCGACGCGCTCTAGCAACCAACCCGGGCGACTGGTGGGAACACACCGTGCGCCGCCCCTATTTGGTCTTGCTCCCGGTGGGGTTTGCCGTGCCGCCCCCGTTGCCGGGCGCGCGGTGCGCTCTTGCCGCACCCTTTCACCGTGGCGGGGCCGAAGCCTTCGCCGTCTGCTCTCTGTGGCACTTTCCCTGGGGTCGCCCCCGCCGGGCGTTACCCGGCACCGTCGTTCCTTGGAGCCCGGACTTTCCTCGGCGCGCATTGCTGCACGACGCGGCCGCCCGATCCTCTGGCGGGCGGGGTCCTACTCGTCGCCTTGGGGTTTGGGAAGCAGCAATGCGAGCAGGATCATCCGGCATTCCGCATCGATCTCGCCGTCGATCAGCTCAGGGCGGAAGCGGCGCTGGAACGCCATGATCGCCGCCATCCGGTCGCTGACGTCATAGCCGAACCGCTCGAGCGCCAGGCAGAACCCCGCCTCGCTCCAGAACGGGTCTACGAGCTTCTTGGTCGGCCGCGGCAACGCGAGGCGCAGCCGCGACAACCGATGCCAGGGGAACAGCTCGCCCGGATCGCGCTTGCGCGTCGGCGCGATGTCCGAATGGCCCACGACGTTGCCGCGCGTGATCTCGTGATCGTCCTTCACCTTCGACACCAGCCGGATCACCGCGTCGATCTGCGCATCGGGGAACGGGCGATAGCCGAACTCGTGCCCCGGATTGACGATCTCGATGCCGATGCTCACGTCGTTCAGCGCATCCCAGTCGCGCCAGTGCGACACGCCCGCATGCCACGCGCGCTGCGCCTCCGGGACCATCCGGTGCACCGTGCCATCCTCGTCGACCAGATAGTGGCACGATACCTTGGCCGCCGGGTCGCACAGCCGGTCGATCGCCGCCTGCGCGGTTTCCATGCCGGTATAATGGAGCACGATCGCCTGGACCGGCTGGGTGCGCGCGTCGCAATTGGGTGATGGCGTGTCGACGAAACTCATGCCTTGCGGATCCCCTCCCCTGCACCCGGCCGCGCGTGCGCGGTTCCCGCCGATACCTCCCGCGCCTGCGCGGTGCGGACCGACACGATCGCGACGCCCAGCATCGCCACCCCGCCGCCCGCCAGCATCGGCCACGTCAGCGGCGTGGCGAACCACCACGACGCCGCGAACACCGATACCACGGGCGCCGCCAAAGTCAGCGGGGTGACGGTGGAGATCGGATGCCGCTGGATCAGCCACGACATCGCGCCCTGTCCCAGCACCGTCGATCCGATCGCGGAGAACGCCACCCAGCCGAGAGTCCCCAGCGGCAGCGCCGGGATCGCGCGGACCGCCGCCGGTTCGAACGCCCAGGCCAGCGGCACCATCGTCAGCGTCCCCATCAGCCCGATCCACGCATAGATCGTCAGCACCGGCGTTCCGATCAGCTTGCGCTGGATCAGCGAGGCAATCGCCCAGATCGCGCTCGCCACCGCGGTCAGCGCGATCCCCGGCCCCTCGCGCGCCGCCGCCGGATCGAACACCAGCAGCGCGACCCCCGCGAACGCCAGCGCGATCCCGATCATCCGCGGCGCATGGATCTTCTCCTTGAACACCAGGATCGCGAGCATCAGCGAGAACGGCACGCCCAGCTGCCCCGCGATCGCCAGCGCGCCGACATTGTCGGATACCGCCAGCGACAGGTTGATCGCGACGTAGAACAGCCCGCCCATCAGCACGCCCAGCGCGGCGAGCAGCAGCGTCCGCCCGGGCACCACGCGCAACCAGGTCGCGCACACGGCGAAGACGATCCCCTGCCGCAGCATGGCCGCGGTCAGCGGTGCGATCTCGGTCACCGCCATCTTCACCGCGATGATGTTGAGTCCCCACAGCACGTTCATCGCGAGCACGACCATAAGGTCGACCGCGCCGAACCGCACGAACCTGGGGACATCCGCCGTCATCATGCCCTGCGTGGCCGCGCGGGCACCGAAAGTAAACCTCGGCCGGTCCGTCGCGCAGCGCCGGTCAGGCTTCGGGCCGACGATCTCGCCTTCTCGAAAACCAGGTCCACGAACACGTCGTCATCCCGCGCTTGTCCGGGGATCCACGGTGCGGCGAATGTCGCCACGGTGATGGTTTCGAAACGGCGGATGCCGCCATCGGTCCGGCGTGCAGGCGTCAGCCCGCCCGCCGTACCGCCGCGGCTGGAACGATCGTCTCGTACAACCCGCGGAAGCGCCGGCTCGGTTCGAACAGCTCGGTCTGTCCAAGCACCGTCTCGCCCGCACCCAGCACCAGCAGACCGCCGGGCCGCAGCACCGATGCGATCGATCGCAGCACCTGCGCCCGATGCGTGGGCGTCAGGTAGAACAGGACGTTGCGACAGAACACCGCGTCGAACGGCCCGGCCGGCGGCCGATCCGCGACCAGGTTCTGCCGTCGGAACGAGACGTGGCGCAGCAGCTCGGCCTTGGCCGTCCATTCCTCGCCCTCGCCGTCGAACCAGCGCATCATGCGGCGGATCGGCAGGCCGCGCTGGATCTCGAACTGCGTGAACCGCCCGCTGCGTGCGCGCTGGATCGCACCGTCGGACAGGTCGGTCGCAAGGATTTCCGGCATCGCGCCATCGCGCTCGGCGAACGCCATTGCGAGCGACAGGGGCTCCTGTCCGAACGAACAGCCCGCGGACCAGATGCGCTGGCGCATCCCCGGACGATATGGCTCGAGCGCCGCGATCGCCTCGACTGCGGCATCGACGACCGGGCCGTCCCGAAAGAAGCTGGTTTCCTGGTTCAGCAGCACCTCGACGATCCGGTCGCCCACCTTCGAATCCTTTCCGTCGAGCAGCTGGACGACCAGCGCGTCGATCGTCTCCAGTCCGCGATCGCGCAGCAGCGGCTTCAACGCGGTGTCGAGCCGCCAGCTGCGGTTCGCCGCCAGATGCTGGCCGGTACGGACCTCGAACAGGGTCGCGATCACCGCCATCGCGCCGGTGGGTGCCGCGCTTGCGGCCAGGTCCCCGGTCACGCCGCCACCCGCCGCCGGATCGCCAGGAACGCGCCGATCCGGTCGGGCGTCATCACCGCGTTCGCCAGCCCCGCCGACGCGATCACGCCGGGCATGCCCCAGACGACGGACGATCCCCGATCCTGCACGACGATCGTGCCGCCGGCCGCGGACAGCGCGCGCGCGCCTTCGAAGCCGTCGCGTCCCATCCCGCTCAGCACGATGGCCAGCGCCCGCGCGCCGTACACCGTGGCGAGCGATGACAGCATCGGGTCGACCGACGGCATGCAGCCGCTGGGCATCGGTTCCTGGGTCAGCCGGACCGCCGCGCCCCCTTCGCCGAGGCTGACGATCGACATATGTGCGTCGCCCGGCGCCACGATCACGCGACCGCGACGAATCCGCATCCGGTCGACCGCGACGTCGCACGGGCGCCCGGCGAGCAACGCGATCTGCGCCGCGAAATAGGGGCTGAACGACGCCGGCAGGTGCTGCGTCACCAGGATCGGCAGGTCGAAATCGGCGGGCAGCGCGCGCAGCACCTGCCCCATCGCGTGGATGCCACCGGTCGACGCGCCGATCGCGACGACGTCGAAATCGGATCGGGGCGGAATCGTGCGTGCCGCAACGTCGGACTTCGCGACGCGCGGTCCCGCGACCCGCGAAAGGCGCTCGATCAGGATGTCGGTGAACCGCCCCGCCAGCGCACCCGCCTCGGGCTTCACCAGCGTGTCGGCGGCGCCCAGCGCCAGTGCCTGGATCGTCGCCGCGGCCCCCTCGTCGCAGCTCGACGACACCACCAGGATGCGCGCGCCGCGCCCTGCCTCGATCAGGTCGGGCAGCGCGGTCAGTCCGTCGATGTCGGGCATTTCCAGGTCGAGCAGGATCACGTCGACCGCGTCGCGCTCCAGCGTCGCCAGCGCGGCGCGGACGTTGGCCACCGCACCGGAGACGACGAACCCGTCCGCCGCCGCGACGATCCGCGAGATCACCGCCCGCGCGACCGCCGAATCGTCGACGATCAGCACGCGGGTGGGCGTTGCGCGGGTGTCGCTCTCGCCGATGCTGCGCAGGGGAGCGAGCGTCACGGGCTGGGCCTCAGGCCACGCCGACGATCTGGAGCTTGCTTTCCAGCGTCTCGCGGTCGAACGGCTTCATGACATATTCGTCCGCCCCCGCCTCGATCGCCGCACGGATATAGGCCATGCCGTTCTCGGTCGTGCAGAACACCACCTTGGGGCGCGGCGCCACGTCCGATTCGCGCAGCGCCCGAAGGAAATCCATCCCGCTCATAACCGGCATGTTCCAGTCGAGCAGGATCACGTCGGGCACCGACGCGCGACACGCATCGAGCGCCTCGCGCCCGTCCGCCGCTTCCGCGACGGCGAAATCCAGCGTCTCCAGGATATGGCGGGCGACCTTTCGGATCACCTTCGAATCGTCGACTACCAGGCAGGTCTTCATCACGCGGTACACCCCGTTGGGATCGTTTCGTAAAACCCGCTTTGCACCAGCACCTGTAAGCGCCGGGTTAATCCTCGGGTTTCTGCTTGTCGGGCCGACATCGCCCGAACCGTCACGCCGCCGCCTGATGCTCGGGCAGCAGCGCCGCCAGATCGATGACGAGCAGCGGCTCGCCGTCGCGCTCGACCACGCCGCGCCCGATCGCCCGCCAGCCACCGTCGAGCGCGACGCCCGCGGACAGCGACTGCATCGTGAACGGCGCGATGTCCTCCAGCGTATCGACCATGATCGCATAGGCCTGCCCGTCGAGATACGTGATGACCGCACGCGTCGATACGTCGCGGTGGCGCGGCAGCCCCAGCACCACCGCGGTGTCGATCACGGTGACGACGCGGCTGCGCAGCGCCGCCAGCCCGCGCACGGCCTTGCCCGCACCGGGTACGGGCACCACCTGCCCGATGTCGACGACGGAGGCGACCTGCTCGGCATCGATCGCAACGCCGTGCCCCATGATGTGCGCGACGAGATACAGGCGTTCGCTCATGCTGCGCTCTCCAGTCCGGCGGGATCCTTCAGAGCCTTGAGCAGCGCGACCCGGTCCAGCCGGTGAAGCCCCTGCCCGCGCGTCCGGCTCAGCCGCACCGTCGGCACGCCCGCGCGCGGCACCAGCGCGTCGTCATCCATCGCCAGCACCACCATCGGGACGCTGCCGTCGGTCAGCCGTGTCGCGACGCGGTATCCCGCGGCCTCGACGACGGGCTTCAGGAACGCCTCCATCCAGGCGGTGTCGCTGCCCTGAAGCAGGCAGAGCGGCGCGCCCTGGGTCGACGCCGCGCCCGTCTCCGCCGCCGCGGCGTACAGCCGCAGCGGATCGAGCAGCTCGACCGGCTCGCCGTCGATCACCGCCACGCCCGCGACCAGCCCCGTCGCAACCGCGGGCGCCAGCCCCACAGGCAGCGTGACGATGTTGATCGCCTCCGCGATGACATACCCCAGTTCCACGTCGTCGTCGTGCAGCCGCAGCACGGCGCACGTCGCCCCTGCGGGCACCGCCGCACTCGCCAGCAGCGGGATCGCGCGGTCGCCCACCGTCAGCCGCAGCCGCCCCCCGCTCGCGCGGACGGTATGGGCGGGCACCTGTTCGATCCGGTCGATCGCGGCGAGCACGATCGCGCGGCGCACGCCGTCCAGATCGTCGAACAGCAGCGCCGGGATCGCCGCCTCCGCCTGCGCGACGCAGGCCTCGTCGGTCGCGACCATGCGGTCGAACCGCAGCCCTGCGCGCGCCGCGACCCCCGAACAGTCGAGCAGCAGCATTGGCAGCCCGCTGTCGGGCAAGGTCTGCCCTGCATAGAATCCCGCCGCCATCACCGCGGGTGCGGCCGGCTTCACCACCAGTTCCTCGGTATCGTGCACCGCATCGATCCCCAGCGCGAACGCGCCATCGGGCACGTCGACGATCATCGCCATCTGCGGTTCGTCGCCCGGGAAGCGCGTTCCCATCAGCGTCGCGAGGTCGACGAACGGCAGCCGCCGCTCGCGTAGCGTCAGCACGCGCGCGCCGCCGATCTCGTCGATCCGCAGCGTCTGCGCGCTCGCCAGCGACACGATCTCCTCGATCGCCTGGCGCGGGATCGCGAACCGGTCCTTGCCCACCGTTACCGTCACCGCGGGCAGGATCGACAGCGTGAGCGGCACCTGGATCGCCACCGTCAGGCCGCGGCCCGGCCGGTTGTCCAGCACGATCCGCCCGCCGATCTGCTCGATATTGGCGCGAACCACATCCATCCCGACGCCGCGGCCGGACAACGATGTGACGGTATCGTTGGCGGAAAGCCCCGCCTCGAAGATCAGGTCGAGCTTGGCGCGCTCGGTCGCGTCGGCGAACTCGGCCTCTCGGTGCGGCGCCTGCGCGATCGCCTTGGCGACCAGCCGTGCGACGTCGATCCCGCGACCGTCGTCGGCGATGTCGATCAGGATCCGGTTGCCCGATTGCCGGGCGCTCAGCGTCAGTTGCCCCGTCTCGCGCTTGCCCGCCGCGCGGCGCTGCGCGGGCGTCTCGATGCCGTGGTCGATCGAATTGCGGATCATGTGGACCAGCGGATCGCGCATCATCTCGATCATCTCGCGATCGAGCTCGACGTCCGCGCCGTCGATCTTCAGGTTCACCGCCTTGCCGGTCGCCGCCGCGGTATCACGCACCAGCCGCGGGACAGCCGAGAACAGCGCCTCGATCCGCTGCATCCGCGTCCGCGTGACCGTGTCGCGCATCTCCGCGACCGTCGCGGACAGGCGCTCCAGCGCGGCCTCTACCTGCGGCACCATCGCATCGTCGCGCATCGTCCGCGCCAGTTCGTTGCGCGCCAACACCATGTCGGACATGCCACTCATCATCCGGTCGAGCAGGTCCACCGACAGCCGGACGCTGCGCGTGGGGGTACGCTGCGCCGCGCCGCCATGGACGACGGCCGCGGCCGCGGCATCCTTTTCGAGCGCCGCGATCAGCAGGTCCTCGCTCGAGTCGTCGAGCCCCACGCCCGCTTCGATCGCCTCGACGATCTCGCCGATCCGGTCCACGATCGCGAGCACCGCGTTGACCAGCGCGGTATCGGGCACCCGCTCGCCGGAGCGGACCGCGGCCAGCACGTCCTCGGCGGCATGGCTCAGCCGCTCCAGCCGCGGCAGGTCGACGAACCCGCAGCTGCCTTTCACCGTGTGGACGAAGCGGAAGATCGAATCGAGCCGCGCCCGGTCGGTCGGGTTCGCCTCCCACGCCACGATCTCGCCCGAGAGCGCCTCGAGCGTCTCGCGCGTTTCGGCGATGAATTCCTGCAGCAGGTCGTCCATGAGGTTCCGCAAGCGAGAGTGACTTGACGTCACCCTGCGCGGAACGAGGTTAAGGCGGTGCTAATCCGCCGCGTTCAACACCGCCCCGAACATCAGCACGCCGTTCGTCCCCGCGCCCGCCGCATCGTCGACCATCACCGATCCGCCGCTGTCGGCCACCAGCTGGTGCACCAGGAACGCCGCCGCCGCACGCGCCGAGACGCCGCCCGCCTGCTCGCCGTCGACCAAAGTCGCGCGCAGTTCGGGATCCAGCACCGTCCGCGGCCCTTCCGCGCGCAGCACGATCTCGTACCGCCCGCCATTCTCTTCCGCGCCCACGTCGAGCGTCCCGCCGCGCACCAGCGCGTCGTTGGCGATCATCGCGAGATTGAGCAGCGTCTTGGCCGCGGGCTTGGGCAGCGCCGCGCCTTCGACGTGCCAGCCCAATGTCGTCCGCTTCGCCTCCGCCATCAGCCCCTCGATCGCCGCGCGGATCTCGCGCGTGTCGATCGAATCGCCGAACCCGCCCGCCGCGCCGAACGCGAGCCGAAAGAATTTCAGCTTGCTGGCCGATGTCCGCGCGCTCTCGCTCAGCAGGTCGAGGCAGCGCTGGCGCATGTCGGGATCGGTCTCGTCGGCGAGCAGCTCCAGCCCGTTGTTGAGCGCACCGACCGGCGACAGCAGGTCGTGGCACAGCCGCGAGCACAACAGGCTCGCGAAATCCACCGGGCTGGTCGTCATGGCATTCCCCCAAACAAAACACGCTTACTCGCAACCGCTTCCTTCTGGCGATTCGCGCGAATCCGCGCAAGGCGATGCATCGCGGATCGCGACCGGATCGAAGCGACCGTGGACCGTTCCGTCGCGAACCGCCCGCCATGCGCGCAACGCGCCGCCGCCCGCGATCAGCCACAGCGCGCCGTCCCCCGCAGACGCGGCGGCATCGCGGGGCGACGGCATGGCGTCACCCGTCGGATGCGAATGATAATGGCCGATAATTGCCGGCCCGCCCGCCCGCGCACGCCGGTGCGCCGCGATCAGCGCGACCGGATCGATCTCGAACGCCTGCGCCGGGTCCGCCGCGACGTTCGCGCACGGCTCGATCTCGGTCACCCTCGTCCCCGCGCCGAACAGCAGCCCGCAGACTTCCCGCCCCGGCGACGCAGTCGCCTCGCGCAGGATCCGGTCGCACAGCGCGCTTGAAATCCGACAGTCCATCGCCACATCGCTACGACATGGACCGGGGGGTTTCCATCTTCGAAGCGACGATCGCGGGCAGCGCCGATGGCTGGCGCCTCGATCGTGCCTTGGCGGACGCGGTGCCGACGCTCTCGCGCGAACGGCTGAAGGTGCTGATCGCCGCCGGCAACGTCTCGCGCGACGGCCTCCTCACGCGCGATCCCGCCAAGCGCGCCGCAGCCGGCGACGTCTTCGCGGTCGCCGTCCCGATCCCCACCTCGCCGCACAACGAGGCGCAGGATATCCCCCTCGTCATCGCATACGAGGACGAGCATCTGATCGTGATCGACAAGCCCGCCGGGCTCGTCGTCCATCCCGCCGCGGGCAATCTCGACGGCACGCTCGTCAACGCGCTGCTCCACCATTGCCGCGGCTCGCTCTCCGGGATCGGCGGCGTCGCGCGCCCCGGCATCGTCCACCGCATCGACAAGGACACCTCCGGACTGATGGTCGCCGCCAAGACCGATCGCGCGCACGAAGGCCTCGCACGCCAGTTCCACGATCACAGCATCGACCGCCGCTATCGTGCGATCACGTCGGGCCAGCCGATGCCGCCTGCGGGCAAGGTCGACGCTCCGCTTGCGCGCAGCCCGCAGAACCGCAAGAAGATCGCGATCGTCCAGGGCGGCAAGCGCGCGGTGACGCACTATGCGACGATCGAGCGGCTGCGCGACGCCGCGCTCGTCGAATGCCGGCTCGAGACGGGGCGCACGCACCAGGTCCG
The DNA here is from genome assembly GCF_055231975.1 of Sphingomonas sp. Ell38C01. Classification (NCBI taxonomy): domain Bacteria; kingdom Pseudomonadati; phylum Pseudomonadota; class Alphaproteobacteria; order Sphingomonadales; family Sphingomonadaceae; genus Sphingomonas; species Sphingomonas sp. Ell38C01. Next base: position 2,948,033 of record NZ_JBUYVA010000001.1, read on the forward strand.
CGTCCACATGGCCTCGATCGGGCATTCGCTGCTCGGCGATCCGGTCTACGGCAAGACGAAGGCCGGGCAGAAGGCGCTGCTCGAAACGCTCGGTTTCCGGCGCCAGGCCTTGCACGCCGCGCATCTCGGGTTCATCCATCCGGTGAAAAGCACCGCTTTGGCGTTCGAAAGCGATATGCCTGCGGACATGCAGGAACTGTTCAGCCAGCTTCACGTATAGGTTCGGAGAACCGATGCACCGCCCGATCGCGGGCCGCGCGGTTGTCCCAGAAGGGAGTTTTCAGGATCATGGCAGCCCGCAGCAACCTGCCCGCGACGATTCCGGCGCTTGGCGGCGAGCAGAGCCTCAATCGCTACCTGTCGGAAATCAAGAAGTTTCCGATCCTCGCGCCCGAGCAGGAGTATATGCTTGCCAAGCGTTTCCAGGAGCATGGCGACACCGAGGCGGCGGCACAGCTCGTCACCTCGCACCTGCGCCTCGTCGCCAAGATCGCGATGGGCTATCGCGGCTACGGGCTGCCCGTGTCCGAGCTCATCAGCGAGGGCAATATCGGGCTGATGCAGGGCGTGAAGAAGTTCGAGCCCGATCGCGGCTTCCGTCTCGCCACCTATGCGATGTGGTGGATCCGCGCCTCGATCCAGGAATTCATCCTGCGCAGCTGGTCGCTCGTGAAGATGGGCACCACCGCCGCGCAGAAGAAGCTGTTCTTCAACCTGCGCCGGATGAAGGCGCGCCTCGACGCGTTCGAGGACGGCGATCTGCGCCCCGAGCACCTTGCCAAGATCGCGACCGATCTCGGCGTGTCGGAGGCGGACGTCACCAGCATGAACCGTCGCATGGCGATGGGCGGCGACACCTCGCTCAACGTGCCGATGCGCGAGGACGGCGAGGGCCAGTGGCAGGACTGGCTGCAGGATGACGCGCCCTTGCAGGACAAGGTCGTTGCCGACGCGCAGGAGGCGGACGTCCGCCACGACATGCTCGTCAACGCGATGGACGACCTCAACGACCGCGAGAAGCACATCCTCACCGAGCGCCGCCTCACCGATGACCCGAAGACGCTCGAGGAATTGTCGCAGGTCTATGGCGTCTCGCGCGAACGCGTCCGCCAGATCGAGGTCCGCGCGTTCGAGAAGCTGCAAAAGGCGATGATGAAGATCGCCGGCGAAAAGCGGTTGCTGACGGCTTAGGCCGCCACGGCAGCTACTACGCGCGTGCCGTACCCCGGCGAAGGCCGGGGTCCAGCCCAAGGCATAGTCATGCGCGGCAGCGCATTTGGCGCTTCGCGCCGAGACTGGACCCCGGCCTGCGCCGGGGTACGCCAAGGTCTGTTCCCCGTCACCCCGGACTTGATCCGGGGTCCTGCTTCCCTGCGCATCTAGCGCGTCCTGGGCATTGCCCGCGCCCCCCGCCCTCCGCTACGGCACGGACATGCTCCTCCGCTCGCTCCGCATCGTCGGCAAGGTCGCCGCATGGTTCGTCCTCGTCTCGGTCCTGTGGGTCGGCGTCTACCGTTTCGTCCCCCCGCCCTTCACCTTCACGATGCTTGGCGACCTGCTCTCGGGCCATTCGGTCACCAAGGACTGGACCCCGCTCGACGACATCGACCCCAACATGGCGCGGGCCGCGATCGCGGGCGAGGATTCGCGCTTCTGCCTTCACCACGGCTTCGACTTCCGCGCGATCGCGGGCGCGGCGGTACGCAACGCCAAGGGCGGCCGGATCCGCGGCGGCTCGACCATCAGCCAGCAGACCGCGAAGAACGCGTTCCTGTTCCAGGGCGGCGGCTATGTCCGCAAGGCGTTCGAGGCCTATTTCACCGTCCTGATCGAGGCGATCTGGGGCAAGCGCCGCATCATGGAGGTGTATCTCAACGTCGCCGAAACCGGGATCGGCACCTACGGCGCACAGGCCGGCGCGATCCGCTATTTCAACCACGACGCGGACCATCTGACCCCCGCCGAGGCCGGCCGCATCGCCGCCGTCCTCCCGCTCCCCAAGAAGCGCGAGGCGGTCGCTCCCCACGGCTTCACCCGCCGCCACGGCAACGCGATCGCCAGGCGCGTCGGCATCGTCCGCCGCGACGGGCTGGACGCGTGCTTGCTTTAAGGCGTCCCGGCGATCGAAAGAAGATCGACCCCTGACCAACGCAGGACAACGACGATCGCGATCAGGATCAACGTATAAATGAAACCTGATACGACATTCGTCACAACGGATTTCAAGAAACTGCCTTTGAGCGCTTCCTCAATGATGCGAGGGCGCTCCTGCGCAATGATAGCTTCGGAATAGGCACGCAGAACCTCATTTGCTTCCGCTCGCTTGCTCGCGACGTTCGCCGGCGTCCACGTTTCGTGATAGGCTTCCAATTCGTCGGAGGTGGACGGCTGGCCACCTTTTGAATCCCGCTGAACCCACTCGCGCTTGGCGATTTTATAAAGACCATAGGCGATCAGGCCGCGAACCTGATCTTCATCGTCGTCGTAAAACCGCTCGAACAGCGAGTTGTGAGTTATTACTTACGCTCGAGCATTTCTAGCGACGTGTTGGCCGCGCGTTTGGCGCGACTGAAAGATTCATTGGTCACACGGACGTCCATGTCGCCACTCTTCGTGACGACGGTTCCCTTGTCGGTGATCTTCACCGCCATGTATCGACCCGAACGACCGTCGTGTTTGATCGAGTATTTCATGGTTCGACCCTATCATGAAACCAGATACTTCAAAACGGCAGCTTGAACCCCGGCGGCAGCGGCATCCCGCTCGTCATCTTCGCCATTTCCTGCCCCGACAGCGCATCCGCCTTCGCGCGCGCATCGTTCAGCGCCGCCGCGATCAGGTCCTCCAGCATCTGCTTCTCGGAAACCTGCATCAGCGAATCGTCGATCGACACGCCGATGATGCGCCCCTTGGCCGACGCCTTCACCTTGACGATCCCGCCGCCCGCGACACCCTCGACCTCGAGCGTGTCGAGATTGGCCTGCGCCTTTTCCAGCTCGGCCTGGACGTTCTGCGCCATCGCCAGAATGTCGTTCAAGTCCTTCATCACACGTTCCTCTTCATGGGCCATTCCAGTTCCGCGCCGGGAAAGGCCGACAGGATTTCCTGGACGATCCGCGTATCCAGCACCGCTTGCCGGTCTGCCGCGTCGGCGGCGTCGATCGCCTCCTTCATCGTCGGCGCGCCCGGCGCGTCGACCATCGCGATCTTCCACACCGTCTGCGTCGCGCCCTTCAGCGCCGCGGCCAGTTCGGTCAGCGTGTCCGCCGCGATCGGCCGCGCGCCGCTGAAGGTCACCTCGGGCGGCGCATAGTCGACGACGCGCGCACCATAGCGCAGTCGCGCCGCGATCGCATGATGCCCCTTGTCCTCTAGCAGCGCGACCATCGCCGCGAAGTCGCCCGGCAGCGCTCCGCGCGCGTCCGCCACCGGAGCCGGAGCGACCGCCGCCGCAACCGGCGCCGCGACCGCCGGCATCGGCTGCCCGCCCGCGATCATCCGCGCCAGTTCGCCCGGATCGGGCAGCGTCGACGCGTGGATCGCGCGCAGCAGCGCCATCTCCGCCGCCTCGATCGGCAGCGCGGCCTTCGAAACCTCGTCGTGTCCCTTCAGGAACAGCTGCCACAGCCGGTGGAGCGCCGGGAACGACAGCGCCCCCGCCCACTCGGCATAGGCCGCGCGCTCCTCCGCCGGCTGCGCCGCATCGGGCGCGGCGCCGACCTTCGTCAGCGTCACCCCGTGCACCGTCTCCAGCAGCGCGCGCAGCACCGCCTGCGGATCGACGCCATGGTCATATTGCCGCCGCAGCGCCGCCAGCGCCCCCGGCGCATCCGCCGCCAGCACCAGCGCCATCAGGTCGCGCATCGCGCCGCGATCGGACAGTCCCAGCATCTCGCGCGTCGCCGCCGCGGTCACCCCCGATCCTTCCAGATCGGCATGCGCGATCGCCTGGTCGAGGATCGACAGCCCGTCGCGTGCGGACCCTTCCGCCGCGCGCGCGATCAGCGCCAGCGCCTCGGGCTCCGCCTGCACCTGCTCCGCCTCGGTGACCCGCGCGAAATGCTCCGCAAGCAGCTCCGCCGGGATGCGCCGCAGGTCGAACCGCTGGCACCGCGACAGCACCGTCACCGGCACCTTGTTCACCTCGGTCGTCGCGAACAGGAACTTCACATGCCCCGGCGGCTCTTCCAGCGTCTTGAGCAACGCGTTGAACGCGTTCTTCGACAGCATGTGGACCTCGTCCACGATGTAGATCTTGTAGCGCGCGGTGACGGCGGCATAGCGCGCCGCGTCGATGATCTCGCGCACGTCGTCGACGCCGGTATGGCTCGCCGCGTCCATCTCGATCACGTCGATGTGCCGCCCCTCCGCGATCGCGCGGCACGGCTCGCACACCCCGCACGGATCGATCGTCGGCCCGCCGGTGCCGTCCGCGCCGATGCAGTTGAGCGCCTTGGCGATCAGCCGCGCGGTCGAGGTCTTGCCCACCCCGCGCACCCCGGTCAGCAGGAACGCATGCGCCAGCCGGTCGCGCCGGATCGCGTTCCCCAGCGTCTGCACCATCGCATCCTGCCCGATCAGTTCCCTGAACGTCTGCGGCCGGTACTTGCGCGCCAGCACGCGATAGGCAGCACCCGTCGCCTTTGGCTGGGGCACGTCGCCGAGATCGAAGGAGTCGGACATCGCCCGCCATGTAGGGGGACGCGCGGGGTATCGACAACCCTGCTTGTCTTCGCCCACGCTCCCCATCCCCCCGTTCATGCTGAGTAGAGACCGAGTAGCCGCGCAGCGGCGTATCGAGGGCTCGTATCGAAGCAGCGCGCTAAGGCGCTGCGCTCATATCAAAGAAACACCGAAGATGCGCCATGGCAAAGCCGCGTCGTCGAACGGTGCTTGGCGCACCGCCGGCCGCGCTCGCGAGAATGTGGCTGCGTCGCAGCGCTCTTTCTCGCTTCGCGGTGGGAGCCGGGACGACCCGTGGCGGAATCGTTGTGGCTGCTTCCTTCCGGATCTGACCAGGTTGGCGACGACCACGTCCGCCCGACTCCCGCGCGCCCTATGGCGGAGCCGGGCGGCGTGTTCAACCCCGCTTTGGGGTGGTCTCAGCGCCGATAGCGGACCGTCCGGCACACAGTGACGCGCCGGCCACCCCGCCACTGGCGATCGCACACCCGCCGCGACGCCCATCCGCGATGGCCGCGATACCCGCGGTCGCCACGAAAGCGCCGGTCGTTCCGAAACCCGCGGTCGTTCCGATAGACGCGCCGGTCGCGATAGCGCCGGTCGGGCACCGTCCGCACCACTGTCCGCTCGCGCACGATCTCGCGCCGCTGCGCGTCCGCCGGCGCGACGACGACGGGGGCGACCGCGGATCCGACGATCAACGCGAATGCCATCAGGGCCTTGAGCATGCAGATTCTCCTCTATCGCCCCGGACGATCCCGGCGGCGCTGGTCGTCGTTACAACACGCGGGCGCGCGGCCATCGGTCGCGCGCCCGTCGCATGCGTGCCGTCAATAGCGGACGCGATAACAGTTGCGGACGCGCCCGTAATAGCCGCGATCCCACCGGCACACCGTCCGGCCCGCCCAGCGCGGCCCGCGGTCATAGCCATAGCCGCCCTGGAAATAGCGCCCGCGCGGGCCCCGGTCCCAGCCCGGCCCGCGTTGCCAGCCACGGCCGCGGTCCCAGCGCCGGTCGCCGCGCCAGCCATGGCCGCCACCGTGCCAGCCGCGATCCCCATGCCAGCCGCGATCCCCATGCCAGCCGTGGCGCTGCGCCTCCGCCGGCACCGGCGTCACGGCGGTCGCGGCCAGAATTCCCGCCGCGGTCAATGCGATCAGTTTCATGACGTCTACTCCCGATACTCGCCCCGATACGCGGGACGTCGGGGATAATGGGTCAGCGCCCCTGCATGTTCCGTGAACCGCCCGGTAAGCGTACAGTCAGCCCGTCGAGCGTCTCGGTCAGCACGATCTGGCACGCCAGCCGGCTCGTCCGCGTCGCGCCATACGCCAGGTCGAGCATGTCCTCCTCCTCCTCGACCGCGCGCGGCAGCCGCGCGAAATCTTGCGGCTCGACGATCACGTGGCACGTCCCGCACGCCATCTCGCCCTCGCACGTCCCCTCCAGCGGCTGGTCGACGCGCTGCGCCACCGCCAGCAGCACCTCACCAGCCGCCGCCACCGCCTCGATCACGCCGCCGTCGCGCGCGACGAACCGCACCTTCATGCCGTCATCCTCTGAGAATCCGCCGCCGCGATGATCCGGTCGAGCGCCGCCGCCAGTTCCGCCTCGGTCGTATACCGCCCGAACCCGATCCGGATCGACGACCGCGCCTCCGCCTCGCCCAGCCCGATCGCGCGCAGCACATGGCTCGACCGCCCCGACCCGCTCGCGCACGCCGACCCCGCCGAGAACGCGATATCGCGGCAATCCGACATCAACCGGTTCACGTCGAGCCCCGCCCGCCGCACGTTGAGGTTGCCCTTGTACCGTTGCACCCGGTCGCCATTCAGAAGCCAGTCCGGCCCGCGCAATCGCTCGCGCGCAATCCGCCACAAGGCCTCGAGATCGCCATTGCCTTCGGTTCGCATCAGCGCAGCCGCCACCCCGAAGCCCGCGCAGAGTGCGGGACTGAGCGTACCCGATCGAACGCCGCCCTCCTGCCCGCCGCCCAGCAGCAACGGCGCCGGTTCGTATCCCTTGCGAACCCACAGCGCGCCCACGCCCTTGGGGCCATGAATCTTGTGTCCGGACACGGCGACCAGATCGCAGGCCCATAGCGGCACCCCGACCCGCCCCGCCCCCTGCACCGCGTCGCAGATCATCGTCGCGCCGCTCGCCTGCGCCAGTTCGCCCAGAAAACCGATGCGCTGGATCGTCCCGATCTCGTTGTTCACCAGCATCGCCGCCACCAGCGCCGTCCGATCGTCGATCGCAGACCGCGCCGCGTCTCGATCGACGAAGCCGTTCGCCTCGACCGGCAGCACCACGACGTCCGCGCCGAACCGCGCAAGATCGCGCACGCTATCGAGCACGCAGGCATGCTCGGTCGCGATCGTCACGACCTTCGGTCGAGTCGTGCCGACCCGTTCGAACGTCCCGCGGATCGCCCAGTTGAGCGCCTCCGTCGCGCCGCTCGTGAAATACAGCGCACCGCTATCCCGCCCGTGATCGCGACGCCCCGCGATCTCCGTCTCGATCCGATCGAGCAATCCCGCCGTCGTCGGATGCAGTCCCACCGTCGACGGCGCAGGCCCCGATGCCGGCGGTACGATCATGTCGAGCACCTGCTCCCGCGCCACCTCCACCGCCGCCTTCGCCGCGCGCCCGGCGCGATGCGCCGAATGCGGATTGGCATGTTGATCGCGCAGCCACGGCAGCATCGCCTCGAAGGCTTGCGAAGCCAGCGGCGTCGTCGCCTGGTAGTCCAGATACGTCATGTCGCCCCCGTCACGTCAGTCGCCGTGCCGCGCGGCCGATGTCGCGCCACTGCCGGACGAACGCCTCCACCTCCGCCGCGGTCGTCGTCCGCCCGAAGCTCACCCGCACCACTTCGCGCAGCTCCTCGCCCCAGCCCATCGCGCGCAGCACGTGGCTCGGCTTCATGCTCCCGCTCGCGCACGCGCTCCCCGCCGACACCGCGATGCCGGCCATATCGAACCGGATCAGCTGCGTCGTCGCCGCGACGCCGGGCATCCGGTACGCCCCGATCGCCGCGTGCCGCACCGATCCGTCCGCCACCACCTGACCGCCAGACCGCCGGATCGCATCGTCGAGCACCCCGCGCAGCCCCGCATGATCCGGCTCAGCCTCCGCCAGCGCCGCCGCATAGCCCAGCGCGCCGGGCAGATTCTCCGTGCCCGGCCGATAGCCGCGCTCCTGCCCGCCCGTCGGCATCAGCGTCGCCAGATCGCGCACCAGCAGCGCGCCGATGCCCGGCGGCCCACCGCGCTTGTGCGCCGAGAGCGCGACGAAATCGGCATGCGCCGCGACGTCGGCATCCGCCCCCGCCGGCATCTGCGCCGCATCGACCAGCAGCAGCGCGCCCGCCGCATGCACCGCCTCCGCCACCGCCGCGATCGGCTGGCGCACGCCCGTCTCGCTGTTCGCCCATTGCACCGCGACCAGCGTCCCCGCCGCGATCGCGCCCAACCGCACGACGCCATCTGCCTCGACCGGGATGGTCGCCGCCGGCCCCGCCACGCGCAGCGCCGCATCATGCTCGACCGCCGACACCGCCACGTTTACCACCTGCGCCCGCCCCAGCGCGATCGCCAGCGACTCGCTCGCCCCGCCCGTCAGCAGCGCCTCGTGCCGCCAGCCATAAGCCGCGCCGATCGCCGCGCGCGCCGCTTCCAGCGCCGCGCGCGCCGCACGACCCTCGGCATGCGGGGACGACGGATTCGCCCAGCGCGCCATCCCTTCCGCCACCGCCGCGCGCGCCGCGGGGGTCATCGGCGTGGTCGCCGCGTGGTCCAGATAGATACGTCCGGTCAAAATCGTTCCATAATCCGCATCAGCGCCTATATAGCGCGCCATCCGCCACGGATCACCCGTGCACCAGACAAGAACAGGCCGCCATGCCCGAAGTCATCTTTCCCGGCCCCGAAGGCCGCCTCGAGGGGCGTTTCATCCCCGGTCCCAAGCCGCGCGCGCCCGTCGCGATGATCCTCCATCCGCACCCCGCCTCGGGGGGCACGATGAACAACCGCATCGTCCAGGATCTCTACAAGACGTTCCAGCGCCGCGGCTTCGCCACGCTGCGCTTCAACTTCCGCGGCGTCGGCAAGAGCCAGGGCACGTTCGACAACGGCATCGGCGAACTCTCCGACGCCGCCTCGGCGCTCGACTGGGTCCAGAGCTTCCATCCCGAGGCGTCGACGACGTGGATCGCGGGCGTCAGCTTCGGCGCGTGGATCGGCATGCAGCTCTTGATGCGCCGCCCGGAGATCCGCGGCTTCATCTCGGTCGCGCCGCCCGCCAACATGTACGACTTCACCTTCCTCGCGCCCTGCCCCGCCAGCGGCATCATCGTGGCAGGCGAGAACGACGAGGTCGCGACCCCGCTCGCGATTCAGAAGCTGGTCGACAAGCTGCGCACGCAAAAGCACATCACGATCCACCACGACACGATCCCGAAGGCGAACCATTTCTTCGAGCATGAAATGCCCGAGCTGATGGGCAGCGTGGACAAGTATCTGGATATGCGGCTGGATCCGAACTCACCGATACGGTGATTTAGGATCCAGCCCGGCCGGCGGCGCCAAAAGCGCCGGCCGACGGCATGGGCTTCGCCCATGCCCGGATCCAGCATTCCATCAACCTTTCCGAAAGCCAGCCAACGCCGCCCCTTCCGCCCTCATCCCGGAACCGGGTGGCCCTCGAACTGCTTCGCGCCGTCGCAGATCCCGTACCAGTCCGGCTTCTCCGCAACGAACTCGTGAAAGCGATTCCGTACGCCGGGATCGTCATCCAGCGCGTTCGCCGCGATCGGGAAACTCGGCTGGTCGGACAGGATCTCGCCCAGCGCGGTTCCGCATGTGTCGCAGAAACACCGCGCGTATTTGTAAGGCGGGGACGGCTCGTAACGCCGAACCCGGTCGCGCCCCGACAGCCACCGCAGATCCTCGGCCTTCACGAACACAAAAGTGCTCGCGCCGACCTTTCGGCATCGCGAACAATGGCACGTCCCCATCATCTCCGGCGCTGACGTCAGTTCGAACCGAACGGCACCACAACAGCAGCTTCCCCGCATCGACACTCTCCCTGTCGATCGGAACATTTCATGAACGATAGGGTGCTGTCAATGCCGGACCGATCGCGGATGTTCGGGCGGACGGGGCACGCCCCTCCAATCCCCTCAGATCGTCCACACCACCACATTCCCCACCAGCACCACAGCCATCACCAGCATCAGCACGCCCTTGCGCCGGTCCCGTTGCTTGGCGATCAGCACGCCGCCCCCGATCGCGCACGCGAACGCGGCGACCATCGCGATCGCAGGCGCGGCATTGCCGATCGAGACGAGGATGGGGTTCATACGAAAGCCCTACATGATCCTCCCCGGCACGGGGAGGGGGACCGCGCAAAGCGTGGTGGAGGGGGAGGCTCCACAGACGCCGACATATGCGGCAATCCCCCTCCATCCGCAAAGCTGCCCCCTCCCCGTGCCGGGGATGAGTACTTATCCCGCCAACATCCCCGCATAATCCGCCAGATCCACATTCCCCCCGGACAGCACCACCAGCATCCCGTCCTCCACCGCCACCAACCCGCCAAGCAGAGCCGCCAGCGCCACCGCCCCGCCCGGCTCCACCACCAGCCGCAACCGCTCCGCCGCCCAGCGCTGCGCCGCCGCGGTCTGCGCCTCGCTCACCGCCACCCCGACGGCATCCCGACGCGACAGCACATCGAACGTCAGCGGCGATACCAGCTTCGTCTGCAACGCATCGCAAGCCGTCACCGGGGGCGAGTCGCCCACCGGCAGGATCCACGAGGCCTCCAGCGAGCGCCGCATGTCGTCCCACCCTTCGGGCTCCACCACCGTCACCCGCGCCTCGGGCAGCGCCAGCGCGAGGCCCGCCGCCAGCCCGCCCCCGCCACACGGCACCACGACATGCCGCGGCGCGCCCAGCCCCGCCGCCGCCATCTGCACCGCCGCCTCGACGCCGGCGCTCCCCTGCCCCTCGATCACCCACGCATCGTCGAAGCTCGGCACCAGCGTCGCCCCGCGCGCTTCCGCCAGCCGCGCGGCGATCGCCTCGCGCGATTCGGTCGCGCGGTCGTAGCTCACCACCTCCGCGCCCAGCGCCAGTGTCCCCTCCACCTTCGCACGCGGCGCGTCCGCGGGCATCACGATCGTGGCTGCGACGCCGAGTCGCTTCGCCGCCCACGCCACGCCCTGCGCATGGTTGCCGCTCGAGAACGCCACGACGCCCCGCGCCCGCGCCTCGGTATCCAGCGCGGTCAGCCGATGCCACGCCCCGCGGATCTTGAACGCGCCCACCGGTTGCAGCGACTCGGCCTTGAAGGCGACGCGCACCCCGTTGATTTCGTGGACGAAAAGCGGCGTCGGCGGCAGGATCTGCGCCACCTTGGCGGCAGCGTCGCGGACGCCCGCGCGTGTCGGCTGTCGCAAAATCGTCACAGTCCGTCCCCCCGTACCCGTGCTGCTTGCGTAAACCGCTTTACATCGCGGTCCGCCGCCCATATTTCGCGCCTCCGCTGCCCCATGGGACTTCCAACCGCAAGGCAGTGTTTCAACCGTTCGGCGAAAGCCACTTGGAGGTCCCTTGAGTTGCACCAGCATCATAACGCGTTGGGGTTAGCGCCCCTCTCGACCGCCGTCTCCTCCATCCCGGAGGTTCGCGGCATCGACATCGCCAAGCGCCAGCCGGTCGAGCCGGTGACGCTGATTCGCCCGCACGCCGCTGCGCGCGCTGCCCGGTACTTCGTCGAGAGGTTCCCGGGGCGCTCGATGTATGCGGTCAAGGCGAACCCTTCCCCCGAGCTGCTCCGCACGCTCTGGGACAGCGGCATCACGCATTACGACGTCGCCTCGATCGCCGAGGTGCGCCTCGTCGCGCGCACGCTGCCTCAGGCCACGCTGTGCTTCATGCACCCGGTCAAGGCCGAGGAGGCGATCCGCGAGGCCTATGCCACGCACGGCGTCCGCGTGTTCTCGCTCGATTGCCTCGAAGAACTCGAGAAGATCATGCGCGCCACCGGCGACGCGACCGATCTCACGCTGTGCGTCCGCATGCGCGTGTCATCGGAGCACTCCAAGCTGAGCCTGGCCTCGAAGTTCGGCGTCGCCCCGCACGAGGCCAAGCCGCTGCTGTTCGCCGCGCGCCAGGCTGCGGACGCGCTCGGCATCTGCTTCCATGTCGGCTCGCAGGCGATGACGCCGATGGCCTATACCGAGGCGATGGAGCGCGTGCGCGCCGCGATCGTCGAAGCGGCAGTCACGGTCGACGTCATCGACGTCGGCGGCGGCTTCCCGTCGTCCTATCCGGGCATGGAGCCGCCCCCGCTCGATCGCTATTTCGACGCGATCCACCGCGCGTTCGAATCGCTGCCGATCAGCTATTCGGCGGAGCTGTGGGCGGAGCCGGGCCGCGCGCTGTGCGCCGAATACGCCTCGCTCGTCGTGCGCGTCGAGCGGCGGCGCGGCAACGAGCTGTACATCAACGATGGCGCATACGGCGCGCTGTTCGATGCGGCGCATATCGGCTGGCGCTTCCCCGTCACGCTGCTGCGCGAGCCGGAATCGACCGTCCGCGATCACCCCTTCTCGTTCTACGGCCCGACCTGCGACGACATGGATCACATGGCCGGCCCGTTCGAGCTGCCCGCCGACGTCCAGGCGGGCGACTATATCGAGATCGGGATGCTCGGCGCCTACGGCTCGGCGATGCGCACCGCGTTCAACGGCTTCGGATCCGACGAGACGATCATCGTCGCGGACGAACCGATGGTGTCGCTGTACCTCGACGACGCGCAGGAACTCGCGTCGAACGTCGTCAAGCTGTAACAGCCTGATCGCATAGCCGCCTTCTTCCCCCCTCCCGCTTGCGGGAGGGGTCGGGGGAGGGCCTGTTGTCGGAGCACACGCTTCGCCGACCCGACATTCCCTCCCCTAACCCTTCCCGCAGGCGGGAGGGGGATTATCGGAGTATCCCATGACCGACACCCTCACCAAGACCGCCGGCGCCAACGCGCCGATCAACGATACCCGCAAGGCGGAGCTTCTGTCGAAGCAGGTCAGGCACATCGACATCAAGAGCTTCGACGCGCGCCCGATCGTCGACGCCATGTCCGACATGAGCTTCACCAGCCGCGATCTCGGCCGCGCGACGAAGATCTACAACGACATGCTCGCCGACAAGGACTGCACCGTCGTCCTCGTCATCGCGGGCTCGACCAGCGCGGGCGGCTGCATGGACCTGTATGCGGAGCTCGTCCGCTCCAACATGGTCGACTGCATCGTCGCCACCGGCGCGACGATCGTCGACATGGATTTCTTCGAGGGGCTCGGCCACAAGCATTATCAGGCCCTCGAGGTGCCCGACGACGACACGCTGCGCTCGCTCTACATCGACCGCATCTACGACACCTATATCGACGAGCAGCAGCTGCAGGACTGCGACTTCACGATCAACAAGATCGCGAACGAGCTGCCCCCCAAGGCCTATTCGTCGCGCGCCTTCATTCGCGAAATGGGCCGCTACCTCGCCGAGCACGGCAAGAAGGAGAACAGCCTCGTCAAGCTCGCTTACGAGCATGACGTGCCGATCTTCTGCCCCGCGTTCGTCGACTCCTCGGCCGGGTTCGGGCTGGTCAAGCACCAGGTCGACAATGCCAAGGCGGGCAAGCCCTACCTGATGATCGACGCGGTCGCGGACTTCCGCGAGCTGACCGACATCAAGATCGCGGCGGGCACCACCGGTCTGCTGATGATCGGCGGCGGCGTGCCGAAGAACTTCATTCAGGACACTGTCGTGTGCGCCGAGATCCTCGGCCACGAGGATGTCGAGGTGCATAAGTACGCGGTCCAGATCACCGTCGCCGACGTCCGCGACGGCGCCTGCTCGTCCTCGACGCTGCAGGAGGCCGCAAGCTGGGGCAAGGTCAACACCGGGATCGAGCAGATGGTGTTCGCGGAGGCCGGCTCGGTCATGCCGCTCCTCGCCAGCGACGCGTATCACCGCGGCCACTGGAAGGACCGGCCCGTCCGCAAATGGGCGACGCTGTTCAAGGACTGAGACTAGCCGTACCCCGGCGGAGGCCGGGGTCCAGCCCGTCGCAAAGACTCGTGCGACAGCGCGATCGGCGTCGCGCGCCGAGACTGGACCCCACCCTCCGCCGGAGTACGGTGGCGTTTGGTCCGCCACCATGCGATACCCTCCTACAAAGGAGACAGCCCGATGATTTCCCACGTCATTCTGGCGCTCGCATCCCAGGCGCTGCCCGCCCCGGCCACTCCCGTCCCGCGCCCCGACGCGCGCACACCCGCGATGGTCGCGATCTTCGACACGCTCTGCCTGCACATCTTCCCGGACGACGCCAAGGCCGCCGCGGCGCTCGGCAAGGCCGGCTGGACGCCGCTCACGCCGGACGAGGTGAAGGTCTATCTCCGCGACGATCCCGGCCGCGGTTGGCGCTCGCCCAAAGGGTCCGCCGCCTACGTGCTCACGATCGAATCCGCGCCGATCCGCGCCTGCGCGCTGCGCACCATGACCTCGAACGGTCTCGTCGACGACGCTCGCCTCGCTACCGCGGTCGACGCTGCAAAGGCCCGCGCCGGCGGCGGCTTCGCCCCGATGCCCGCGTTCGATCGCACGATGAACGGGCTGCGCATGCAGGCGACCGGCGCACAAAAGCTCGCCGCCGACGGCTCGGCCGAGGCCTTCTACCTCATCCGCACCACCCCCGCCGACCCCGCCGCGCGTGCGAAGGGTGCCACCGCGATCGAAGTGCGCATGGTCCACCAGTTCGTGCCGGCACGCGCAAGATAAGCCCCATCCATCATCCCGGCGAAAGCTGGGATCTCCCGCGATCGAAACACGACGTCGGCATCCGGAACCCCGGCCCCCACCGCGGAACGGGCATCGCATCATTGCCTTCGCCCACGCGCCGGTCCACGTTCGCCACGAACCGGGGGGAGACCAAGCGATGCACAGCGAAATCCTGCGACCCGTCGTCGTCCTGATCGCATGGACGCTGGTCATGCTTGTCTGGATGCTCGCCACCCGCATCCCCGCAATGCGCGCGCTCGGCGTCGACATGCGTACGCTCACCGGCTCGAAGGCGGCCGACGCCGATCGCGCGCTGCCGCCGCACATCCAGTGGAAGGCGCACAACTACAACCACCTGATGGAACAGCCCACGCTGTTCTACGCGGTCTGCCTCGTCATCGCGTTCACCGGCACGGGCGACGGCGTCAACGCCGCGATCGCCTGGGCCTATGTCGTCTTGCGCATCCTCCACAGCCTCGTCCAGGTCACCGTCAACAAGGTATCGATCCGCCTCATGCTCTTCCTCTCCTCGTCGTTCGCGCTCATCGCGCTCACGCTCCACGCCTCGATGAAGGTGTTCTGATGGCGAAGGGAGAAGGCTTCGAACGCCACCGCCAGCCCTGGACGCAGGACGAGGTGCAGAAACTCCACACGCTGGCCAAGAAGGGCATGGCGCTGAAAGCGATCGCCAAGGCGCTCACCCGCAGCGAGGAATCGACCAAGGATCGCGCCAAGGCCGACGGGCTGAGTATCGCGAAGCTGCGGTAGGAGGGCGGCGACACGCTGGACATTCACCTCCCGTCACCCCGGACTTGATCCGGGGCCCCGCTTTTGCCGCCGCTCGATAGGAAGCGGGACCCGGCTCAAGGCGGGGGGACGAACGAAAGGCGAAATGCCCCCCTACCCGAACAACCGCACCAGGCTCCGCTCCAGCATCAGAAACTGCCACAAGGTCCGCCCATGCTCCGCCCGCCCGGATCGGTGCGCCTCCGCCACCTGCCCGATCGCGGCCATGTCGAACCATCCCGTCGCCGCCAGCGTGCGCGAGGTCGCCAGCGCCGCCGCCTCGCCCGCCAGCGCCCCGCGGAACCAGGCGCCCACCGGGGTCACGAACCCCATCTTGCGCCGGTACAGGATCTCGCCCGGCAGATAGGGCGCCATCGCCCGCTTCATCAGCCACTTGCCCTCCCCCCCGCGCAGCCGCATCGACGGCGGCAGGCTGGCGCAGAACGAAACCAGCCGGTGGTCGAGCAGCGGCTCGCGCACCTCCAGCCCCACCGCCATGCTCGTCCGGTCGGACTTGGTCAGGATGTCGCCGGGCAGCCAGATCTTCATGTCGGCATATTGCGCGCGCCCCAGCGCGTCGCGCGCCGGCGCGTCGCGCATCGCCGCGACGTACCGGTCCTCCGCGCGATGCCCCGCCAGCGCGCGCTTCGCCGCCTCGGAGAACAGCGTGGACCGCAACTCCGGCGTCGTCACCCCCACCGATCGCGCATAGGCGACGTCGCCATCCCCGGCGAGCGACAGCAACGTCGCCTTCGCGCGCAGCGGCCGCGGCGCCCAGTCCGCCTTGGGATACAGCGCCCCCAGCCGCCCGAACACGCGCCGCCGCAGATCGGCGGGCAGCACCCCGCGCACCCGCTCCTCCGCCGCCTGGAAACGATAGCGGCGATACCCCGCCAGCGCCTCGTCCGCGCCGTCGCCCGACAGCGCCACCGTCACCTGCTCGCGCGCCAGCGCGCACACATGATAGGTCGCCAGCGCGGAGGCATCCGCGAACGGCTCGTCGAACGCCGCGACCAGCGTGTCGACCGCGCCCACATCGTCCGCGCGCACCACGCGCGTCCGGTGGTCGGTCGCGAACCGCCGCGCCACCGCCTCGGCATGCGCGCGCTCGTCATGCCCCGCCTCGTCGAACCCGATCGTGCAGGTCCTGACGGCGTCCGGGCTCGCCTCCGCCATCAGCGCGACCACCGACGAGCTGTCGACCCCGCCCGACAGGAACGCCCCCAGCGGCACGTCCGCCACCATCCGCGATCGCACCCCCTCGCGCATCAGCCCGACAAGGTCCTCGCCCAGCGCCGCCGCGGACCCGCTCGCGCGCGCGGAGAAGTCGACATCCCAGTACTCGCGCGGCCGGCCGACACCCCGACCGCGCTCGACCAGCAGGAAATGCCCCGCCGGCAGCTTCCTCACCCCCGCGACCAGACAGGCATCGTCGGGAACATAGCCGTACGCCAGATAATCCTCGACCGCCCGGATGTCGGGCACACGCCGCAGCATCGGATGCGCCAGCAGCCCCTTCAGCTCGGACGCGAACGCCAGCGCGCCATCCGACAGTTCGGCATAATGAAGCGGCTTCACCCCCAGCCGGTCGCGCGCGAGGAACAGCGTCTGCGTCCGCGCATCATGGATCGCGAACGCGAACATGCCCACCAGCCGGTCGAGCATCGCCGGGCCCCAGTGCCGCCACCCATGCACCAGCACCTCGGTATCGCCCGCGGTCCGGAACACCGCCCCCCGCGCCGACAGCTCCGCGCGCAACGCCGCGAAATTATAGATCTCGCCATTGTAGGTGACGGTGATCTCGCCCTCGGCATCCGCCATCGGCTGCGGCGATCCCGCGAGGTCGATGATCGACAGCCGCCGGTGCCCCAGCCCTACGCCGTGCGCGGTCCACACGCCCGCGCCGTCGGGCCCGCGATGCGCCTGCGCGTCCGCCATCGCGCGAATGCGCGCGGGATCGACGGGCTTGGGCGTGGCCGGGTAGAAGATCCCGGCGATCCCGCACATCTCAGCGTACGCCGGCCATGCGATCCGCGAGCGCGCCGACAGGCCCGATCGCCGCTGCAAACCGCGCGATCGCCGCGCGCGCGTGCGGTCCCTCGGACGACAGGTGTACCGCCACCGCGCGCTGCGCGCCGCCCAGCAGGCGCACCCGCGCGGTTTCGATCTTCACGCGGGCGGGGTCGTTTGTCGTCATGGTGCCGACGCGATACCATGTCGCGACCGTCCGCTCCACCGGCCCCGGGGCGACGATCGCCATCACGCTGCCCCCCGCCAGATCCGCCTCGTCGCGCACCCGAACCCAGCGGTCGTTCTCCCGCAGCACGCCCAGCCCGAACCCGACCAGCTCGCGCGTCTCGGACTGGCTGGCGAACACCGCCACCGCCATGTCCACCGCATCGCCCCGCGCATCGACATAGCGCCCGATCAACCGATGGTCCGCGCCGGGATGGTTCGGCGTCCACGCCGCGGTCGTGCTCAGCGGCGCACGTCGCCAGCCCGGCACCTCGGGCAGGTCGATCCGCCCGGGCAGCGCCGCAGCGCGTTCCGCGACCGCCGCGCTCCACAACGGAAACGCCGCCGCGGTCGCCAGCACCAGCGCCGCCGCGGGCACCAGCGCCAGCGTCCGGCCCGGCACCGCCTGCAACCCCGCCGGATCGAACGCCGCATCGTCGGGCGCGCGATCGAACCAGCGCCACCCCGCCGCCATCACCAGCGCCATCACCAGCGCAAAGAACACCCAGCCGAACACGATATGGTCGAACCCCGTCGCGCGCTCGACGCTGGTCTCCACCGCGTACCAGATCGTCGCCGCCGCGCGCACGCCGTTCGCCAGCACCGGCACCACCAGCGCGAACGCGACGAACGCGATGCGCCGCCGCCACGATGCGAAGCAGGTGTTCGCGACCAGCACCGAGAAGGCGAGCATCGCGATGACGAACTTCGCCCCCGAACACGCCTCCGCCACCTCGAACCAGTAGCGGTCGGCGTGGATCAGCACCCCGTCGACCACCGCATGGATCCCCGCCGCATGCAGCATCGGCATCACGAGCGCGACCGTCACCGCCTGCAACGGCGGCTCCAGCGCCTCGCCGAACGGCACCAGGAACACCGCATAGCCTAGTGGAAACGCGAGTCCCCGCGTCACCATCGGCCCCAGCAACGTTACCGCCGCACCCTGCAGCATCATCACCACGCCCAGCTGCCGCGCGAAATGCACCCCTGCCGCCTCGCCGAGCAGCCATCCCGCCCCGCCCGCCGCGACCAGCGCAACGCCCGGCCACCACGCCACCGGCGTCAGCTGCGCCAGCTCGCCCCGCCGCGTCCACACCAGCCAGGCCAAGACGGGCGCGATGAACAGGCAATGCCCGAACGTCGTATTCGTCCACCAGATCGCCGTCATGTCGCCGACGTCGCGCCGGAACAGCAGCAGGATCGCCACCGCGACCACTGCCAGCACGCCGCCATGCAGCGCCCAGCGCGACCGTGCGCGCACGCACTGCGCCGGCGGGATCGCGACCGTCACGCGCCCACCAGCCCGGCGAGCGGCGCCAGCCGCGCCTCCCAGTCGTACCGCGCCAGCACGCGCGCCCGCGCCGCCGCGCCCAGCCGCGCCGCCGAAATCGGGTCCGCCAGCACGCCCGCGATCGCATCCGCGAACCCCGCCGCGCCCTCGGCGACGATCAGCGTCCCGCCATGATCGATCCCCTCCGCCGCCGCCGCGCTCGCGACCACCGGCCGCGCCATCGCCATCGCCTCCAGCACCTTGTTCTGGATACCCCGCGCCAGCATCAGCGGCGCGACGCACGCATCCGCCGCCGCCAGCCATCCGCGCACATCGTCGACCGCTCCCGTCACGATCACCCGTTCGCCCGCGAGCGCGCGCACTTCGCGCGTCGGCGCACGCCCGACGATCGCGAACGCGGCGCCCGGCACGCACGGCAGCACGTCGCGCACGAACCAGCTCACCGCCGCGATGTTGGGCGGATAGTCCATCTGCCCGGTGAACACGATCAGCGGCGTCGGCGCATCCACCTTGGCGAACCCCGCGGTAGGATCGAACGCCACCGCATCGATCCCGTTCGCCACCGCCTGCACCCGCGCGCCCCCGCCAAACAGCGCCGCTTCCGCCTCGCTGACGAAAAGGCTCGCGTCCGCGCGCGCCGCGACCTGCCGCTCCCACGCCGCATACAGCCGCGCCTCGCGCCGCATCACCCGGCGCATCGGCCCACGCGCATCGTCGGCGTAATGCGCGAACTTCGCCGAATCGACGTCCACGAAGTCCATCACGAACCGCACGCCCGCGGGGACATACTGCGCCATCTGCGCCGAAAACGCGTACACCGTCGTGATCCCGCGCGCCGCGATCGTTTCCGCCACCGCCGCCCGCATCGCCCGGTCGTCGAACGCCGCCAGTGAGATCGCCCGCCCCGTCGCCAGCGCCTCGACACCCGCGCGCACCCGCGACTTCGTCCGCGGCACGATCGTGCAGCTCGCCAGCCCATCGACGAACGCCGGGGGCGGATCGCGATCCGCCGGATCCTCCGCGAACGCCACCAGGTGCACCGGCATCCTCGCCGCCAGATGCCGCAGCGCGTGATAGCTCCGGATCTTGTCGCCGCGATCGGGCGGGAACGGCACGCGGTGCGCCAGGAACAGCAGCGCCATCAGCCGACGCCGCGCGCGATCCACGGCCCGATCAGGTTCGCGACGGGCAGCGGCAGCCGCTTCCACGCCGCCACCATCGCGGCATATTTCGCGCTCTGCGGATTGACGACGCGCCCCGCCCCCGCGCTCCGCCGCGCATAGACCAGCGGCCGCGCGACGAAGCCCCAGTTCTTCTTGTACGCCGCCGCCCCGGTCCCGGCCTTCGACCGCCCGAAATCGAACCGCACGCAGCCCCGCTCGCGCGCATGCCGCATCAGCGCGAAGTACATCGCCTCGTTCGCACGCAGCCCCCGCGCCGCGCGCCCGCCACCACCCCAATAGGGATAGACCGTCCCGCCGAAATACAAGCTCAACACTCCCGCGACCGGCGTCCCCCCGGCCGCCACCGTCAGCACGTCCGCATCGAGCTCCTCGATCGCCGCCGCGAACAGCGCGCGCGGAAACACCGGCGTCCCCAGGTTGCGCACCGATTCGCCATAGAGCCGATAGTGCGCCGCCAGCATCGCCGCGTCGCGCCCGGTTTCGATCGAGAGATCCGCCGCCAGTGCCTTGCGCACCTCGGCGCGATGCTTGCGCGGCACAGCTGCCAGCTCCGCCGCGTCGTCCGCCGCCAGAGCGCGCGCGAACCCGACATAGGTCGCGTCGTCGACCGCCCAGCCCTCCGGCACCGCGCCCCCGCGCAGTTCGACGCCTGGGCATCCGACGCGCTCCGCCAGCGCCCACGCCCCCGCTGCCAGCGCCTCGACGCCCTCGCCCAGCACGCCGCCATCGACCGCGAACGCCGCCGACACCAGCGCACCCCCGAACAGCGGCGATCGCATCTCGGTCAGCGGCAGCACGCCCGCCAGCGCGCCGTTTGCGCGTTCCGCGACCAGATACCGCGCACGTTGCCCACACCCGCGCTCCACCGCGCGCGTCCATCCGGTCAGGTGGAACGGCGTCGCCTCCGCCGTCTCGCGCACGAACGCGTCGATCCGCGCCGCCTCCCGTACGTCGCGCAGGTCCGCCTCGCGGATCCCGAGCGGCATCGCGATCAGCGGCATCACGCCCGCGCCGCCTCGTTCGCGACCACCGCGTCGACGCGTCCCCAATCGTGACGCGCGATCAGCCCACGCAGCTTGCCCGCCATCGCCCCGAGCCTGGAATAATGCCGCAGCTTCGATCGCAACGGCGCGTCGCGAACCCGCGGCTGCGCCGGATCGACCTCCCACGGATGGAAATAGAACACCGCCGGCCGCCCGTCCTGCCCATTAACCTGCCGCACCGCGAAGTCGGTCAGTGCGGCGGGCAGCAGGCGGAAGAACCCGCCCCCCGTCGCCAGCCGCCGCCCCGCGACCTCCGCCACCGTCACCGGCAGCTCGATCAGGTCGCTGTCCCCCAGCGGCTTCCACGCGAACCGCGGGCTCTCGCGCCAGCCATAATGATCGTGCCGCACCGGCGCGACCGACGAGGAATAGCGATACCCCGCCTCCGCCAGCACCGCGTGCGCCCAGGGCGTCCGCGTATCGATCGAGAAGCTCGGCGCGCGATACCCCGTCACCGCCGTGCCGCCCGCATGCTCTAGCGCCGCACGCGTCTTCGCCAGATCGGCGCGAAACGTCGCCGCATCCATCGTGAACACCCGCGCATGGTCCCAGCCATGGCTCGCGATCTCATGGCCTTCGTCGACGATCCGCCGGATCAGCGCCGGATGCCGGTGCGCCACCCAGCCCAGCGTAAAGAACGTCGCCTTCACCCCGCTTTCCGCGAACAGGTCGAGTACCACGCTGGTATTCGCCTCGACGCGGCTGCCCAGCCCGTCCCAGTCGCCCCGGTCGATCGTCGTCTCGAACGCCCCCACCTGGAACCATTCCTCGACATCGACCGACAGGCCGTTGAGCGTCACCTCAGGCCGCGGCGCTCCGCGCCGCCTCCCGCGTGTCGTCCGCATCGGGCCAGCGCTGGTCGCCTTCCACCCAGTCGACCAGCAGCGTCAGCACGCGGCGCAGGGCGGCGTCCTGCTCCTGGACGCGTGCTTCCAGCTCGGCGAATCGCTCCGCGATCGCGGGATCGGTGTCGGCAGCCAAAACCACCGGATCGGCGGTGCCAGCCCCCGGCGTCACCCCCTCGTTCGCGACGTCGGCCAGCACGGTCGCCACCGTCGCCGCGTCGATCAGCCGCACGTCGGCGATGGCGGCGTGGAGCATCACGCGGTTCATCACCTGGTTCAGCCGCCGAGGGATCCCCGCCGATGCGGCGTGGAGCAACGGGAACGCGTCATCCGCGAAGTCGGGCTGCCCCTGCCACCCCGCCAGCGACAGCCGGTGCGCAACATAGGCCTCGACCTCGTCGGCGCCCATCGGATCGAGATGATGCGTCGCGATCACCCGCTGGCGGAGCTGCTCCAGCGCGTCGGTGCCCTGCAACCGGTCGCGGAACTCGGGCTGGCCCAGCAGGAAGATCTGCAACATCGCATGCCCCCCCGCCTGGAAGTTGGAGAGCATCCGCAGCTCCTCCAGCGCGGACATCGGCAACGCCTGCGCCTCGTCGACCACCAGCAGCGTCCGCCGCCCGGTCCGCGCGATCGCGTGCAGCCCGCGTTCGATCGTCGTCAGCAGTTCGGCCTTGCTCAGCCCTTCGGAAGGGAGGCCCAGCCCGCCCGCGACGATCCGCAGCAGGTCGTCGGCGTGGATCGCGCTCGACACGATCTTGATCGCGTGCAGCCGCGCGGGGTCGACCTTGCCCATCACATGCCCGACCAGCGTCGTCTTGCCCGCGCCGATCTCGCCGGTGATGACGATGAAGCCCTCGCCCTGCGCCAGGCCATAGCCCAGATAGGACATCGCCTTCCTGTGCGTTACGGTGTCGAACCAGTAGCGCGCGTCCGGCGTCAGCTGGAACGGCCGCTCGGTCAGCCCGAAATGATCCTCGTACATTCCTGTCGTTCCCGTTCCGTCAGAAGGTGTAGCGCGCGCCGATCAGCGCCTGCCCCACCCAATCCTCGTCCGCGCCCTCGACGTCCGACATGTAGACGCCCAGCGACGCCAGCGTTCCCAGCCGCCCGAACGTCTTCGTCAGCGACGTCGTCGCCCCCGCGCCGAACACCCCGCCCGACGATCCGGCCACGTTCGCCACCCCGCTTTCGGAATATTGCGCATAGACGTTCGCGTCGAGATTGGCGGTCCGGCTCAGCGCGCGAGACCAGAAGAGCTGGCCGTAATAGCTCTCGTCCTCGGTGCCGTAGAGCGTCACGCCGGACACCGTCTGCGGCGCGTAGAACTTGCGGTTGGCATAGCCCGCACCCGCGCCGAACGTCGTGCGCCCGCGCGTCGCGGTGACGACGCCGTCGATCCCGCGCGCGCGATAGCTCGCGGTCGTCACCGACTGGAACGCGTCGTTCAGGCATCCGCCCGCCGCGCCCGTCCCCGATCCGCCCGGCTGGCTGCCGAACACGCACCCGCTGAACTGCTGCCCGAACGGATCGGCGGTGCCGACGAACCCGGTCGGCAGGTTCTGCAGGCCCTGCCGCAACTGCCGCCCGAACGTCTGCACGCCGTCATAGACCTGAACGTTTAGCCCCACGTCGCGCGACATCCGGTACGCCAGCGATCCGAAATAGGTCCGCCCGCCATAGCGCCAGCCCGCGCCCGCCTGCGCCTCCAGCCGCGTGTTGGGCCGCCACACGACGCCCGCGTCATAGATCAGCCCGTCGGTATTGTACGCGATCCGCCGCGGCGAGGCCTCGTTGGTGACGAAGCGGCCATTGCCGTCGAGCACCGGGTTGCCCACCACGTCGACCACCGCGTCCTTCTGGCTGGTCGTGATCTTCTCGTAGCCGATGCCCCCGCGCAGCGCGAGCGTCCGCGTCACCGGCGCCATCACGTCGCCACGCACGAACTTGCCCTCGTAGCGCTGCTTCAGCTGGCTCGCATCCTCGCGGTCGTACGCCGCGCTGACGGTCACGCCCACCGGCAGCACCGTCCCCGCCGCCACGCCCGCCGAGACGGTCGCGACATGCCCGGTCGAACTGTCGAAATAATCCAGCCGCTGCTGCCCTGCCGGCACGCCGGTCGCGTTGGGCACTTCCACCTTGGTATAGCCGAACTGGTAGCCCGCGTTGATCTGCACCGGGCCCGCATTGGTCGACACGCTCGGCCCGACATAGGCCGAGTAGACCTGCGTGATGTTGTCGACATTGCCCGCCAGCACGCCCGGCGCGGAGCCGCGAATGTCGGAGCGCGTCCGCGTCGCCAGCGCGCCGCCGTCGATCGACACCCCGCGCGCGACCTGGAACGATCCGCGCGCCAGCCCCGAATGCACGTCGTCGTCGCCGACGCGGTCGTCCCACGCGATCCGCCGCTCGTAGCGATAGCTGATCTGCCCTTCGGCGCGTGCGGTGTTGATGCCCGCATCGATGCCCGCCGCGACCGACGAATAGGTCAGCACGTCGTCGCTGCGCGACAGGTCCGCGGTCACGGTCTGCCCCAGCTCGATATAGGGCGCGACCCATGTGCGGCGCGATTGCGCGACAGCGGGGCTGGCCAGCATCGTGGCCGCGGCGAGAGTCCCGAAAAGGGCCCGGTTCACGTCAATTCTCCTGACGATAATAGCTGCCGAACCGGCCGCGACCGGGTTCGTAGGACACCGCGTTCAGCACGAGCTGGATGTGCTCGCACCCGTCGAGCAGCGCGACCGACTCGCGGACGTCCGCCTCGGTCGTGCGGTCGGCGCGGACGACGAGCATCACCTGCCCCACCAGCGTCGCCAGCACCGATGCGGGCGAGGCGGCGAGCGTCGGCGGCGTGTCGAACACGATCAGCCGCTTCGGGTTCGCCGCCAGCAGCGTGTCGATCACCATCCCCGTCCGCGCGCTCGCGAGCAGTTCGGTATCCGAATGGCTGCGCTTGCCCGCGGGCAGCAGCGACAGCTGCGGCACGTCGGTCGGCACGATGCACGTCTCGGGATCGATTCGGTCGTCGGCCAGGATGTCGAGCATCCCCGTCGAATCCTCGAGTCCCAGCGTCTCCATCAGGTCGGGCTTGGCGAAATCGCCGTCGACCAGCACCACCTCGACGTCGCGCTCGGCCGCCAGCGAGATGGCGAGGTTGATCGCGCAGAAGGTCTTGCCGTCGCCCGGTTTGCCGGAGCCGACGAGGATCGTGCGCGATCGGTCGCCCAGCGGCCCCGCCTGCACCGTCTTCGCGGTCGACAGCAGCGCGCGCTTGATGAGCCGGAACTCCTCCGCCAGCGCCCCGATCGGCGCACCGGGGACGAGCATCCCCTTCTGCGCCAGCATCACCCGGTCGATCGCCGCCATGCCAGCGGGCGTCGCGACGAAGGCGGGCTCGGGCAGGATCCGCGGTTGCGCATCCATCAGCTTCTCGAGCGCGGTCCGCTCGCGCGTCGGATGCCGGTCGCGATACGCTTCGTCATCGACGATCGGATCGAGTGCCGGCGCCGGAGCCGGGGCCGGAGCCGGAGCCCCCTCCGCCACGAACACCGGCAGCGGCGCCTCCGCCCCCCGCCCGCGCAGATGCGCGTCGAAATCATACACCAGCGCGGCACGCTCGATCAGCGAGGGCTCTCGCCCGGCCACCGGCTTGCGGGTCGATATCGTCATGCCGCCATCCCCCGCTGGAGCATCTCGACGCCGAGCAGCGCGACCCACGCGACCACCAGTCCCCCGGCACCTCCCGCCAGCCACTTCAACTGCCGCCGCCGCTGTTCGTCCTGGAACTGCGTCAGCATCTCGCCGACCTGCCCGATCACGGGCATGCCCGACACGCTCTCCAGCCGCTGCGCGGTCGCGAACGTCCCCTGCAGCTTGCTCAACGCGAACGCCGCGCCGATGCCCGAGATCAGTCCGACGAGCAGCACGCCCGTCAGCAGCAGCGGCCGGTTCGGCGCGATCGGCGCGCGCGGAGAGGTCGGCGGATCGATCACGCTGAACTTGATCGCGTCGGTCTGCGTCTGCGCCTGGCTCTGGAGGCTCGCCTGCTCGCGCTGCGCCAGCAGCTGGTCGTACGAGTCCTTCATCACCTGATAGTCGCGGTCGATCTGCCCCTGCTCGGCCGCGACCGTCGGATCGCCCGCCAGCTTCTCGCTCAGCTGGTCCAGGTCGCCCTGCAGCTGGCGCTTGCGCATCTGGAGCGAGGCGACCTGCGCCTGCTTGTCCGCCTGCATCGACTGGAGCGACAGGTAGAGCGGGTTGGGCGAGCTTCCCGCCGCCGAGGCCGCGCCCGCGGGCTCGCCGCGCGCCGCCGCCATCGCCTGCGTCAGCTGCGCCTTGAGCGCGACCACGTCGGGATGCCCCTCGGTATAGCCCCGCCCGCGCGCATCCGCGAGCTGCCCCTGGATCGCGACGACGCGCGCACGCGCCGGCCCCATCCCGGGCGCGATTCCCCCGCCGCCGGTCGATACCGTCGCGGGCGTTCCCGCCATCTGCCCCGACACCGCCGCAAGGCTCGACTGCGCCGCCGCCAGATCGCCGTCGACCTGGCTCATCTGGGTGCGCGCCGCGCCGATCCGGTCCGCGACCGATCCCGTTCCCGGCAGCGAGCCGAGATAGCGGTTCTGGAAGTCCGCGCGCTTCGCCTCGGCATCCTGCAACTGCTTCTGCCGCGTCTCGAGCTGCGCATCGAGGAACGCCAGCGTCTGCCGGCTGCTGCGGCGATCCTTCGACAGGTTCTGCTCGACGAACACGTCGATCAGCTTCTGCGTGATCGTCCGCGCCAGCTTGGGGCTCGCGCCCGTCGTCACGATCTCGAACAGATTATCCTGCTGCGCGGTCACCTTGATCGCCAGCTGGAGCCCCGCGACCCGGTCCGCGACGTCGCGGTCGCTCGACACCGTCTGCGCCAGATCGGTCCCGCGGACCACCTTCTCGAGGTTCACCGCGGAGGTCAGCGTCTGCCGGATCGTGTCGGACTGCGACGCGCGGTCGACCGGCAGCTGGTTCGGCGTCGGCGCGATCAGCTGCTGCATCTGGACGAAGACGCGCGCGCGCGACTCGTAGCGGCTGGGGATCTGCGACACGACCAGCCAGCCGAGCACGCACACCCCCCACGCCACCGCCAGCGCGAGCCAGCGGCGCGTCCAGACCGCATGCACCGCGATCCGCGCCTCTTCGTACAGGCTGCCCACTAGAACATGCTCTCCGGGATGATGATGACGTCGCCCGGCTCCAGCCGGACGTTCGCCGACGGATCGCCGCTCTTCAGCAGCCTGCCGATCTGGAGATTGTATTCGCGCTGCTTGCCCGTCGCGCGGTCGAACCGGATCAGCCGCGCCTTGTTGCCTGCGGCATATTCGCTCAGCCCCCCCACCGCGATCATCGCGTCGAGCAGCGTCATGTTCGCACGATATGGCAGCGACGCGGGCTTCGCGGTCGCGCCGACGATGCGGATCTGCTGGCTGTAGGTGCCGGAGAAATTCTCCACGATCACCGACACGATCGGGTCCTTGATATACTGCCCAAGCGCCAGCTTCATGTCGTCCGCCAGCATCGCCGGAGTCTTGCCCACCGCGGGCATGTCGTTGATGAGCGGCGTGGTGATCCGGCCGTCGGGGCGCACCTGCACCTTCGACGACAGCTCGGGATTGCGCCACACAAAGATGTTGAGCTGGTCGAGCGGCCCGATCACATATTCCTCACCCGGCACTTCCTTGCTGGCGACGAACGACGCCGGCGGCAGGTCCTGCCGACCCCCGCCCGAGGCGCACCCCGCGAGCATCGCCGCGACCGCCGCAGTCGCTACTGCCCTGGATCCGTGCCCGAAACGCATGCGCTAACCCTCCATCGGCGCGACCGGAATTGTGGTCGCGAGTCAGGGTCGGCTATGCTGGCAACAGGTGAAGATAGCGTTAGGAACGTCGTAAGGGGGTGGTCGTTCAGCTACCTCAAGCGCGCGCAACCCGGAAACGATCACCGTCCTCTCAAACCCTTTGCACTGAGCTTGTCGAAAGCCCGTCCTTCTTTTGCACGCCGAAAGAAGGACGGTGCTTCGACAGGCTCAACACGAACGGAAGATTTTAGCTCAACCCACGATCTCTACCGGCGCCGGGTGCCCCAGGAACCGCGTCGGGCTGGCGCTCGCCCCATAGGCCCCCGCCAGGAAGATCGCGACCACGTCGCCCACGTCCGCACGCGGCAGCGCCACCCGGTCCGCCAGCCGGTCGAGCGGCGTGCACAGGCACCCCACCACCGACACCGTTTCCTCCGCCGCAGCCCCCACCCGGTGCGCGATCGCAACCGGATAGTTGCGCCTCACCACCGTTCCGAAATTGCCGCTCGCCGCCAGCTGGTGGTGAAGCCCGCCATCGACGACGAGGAACACCTCGCCCCGACTTGCCTTGCGATCGACGACACGCGTCAGATACACACCGCATTCGCCGACCAGCCACCGCCCCAGCTCGATCGCGAACCGCGACCCCGCCAGCACGTCCGCACGTGCCGCCAGCGCGTCGCCGAGCGCCACTCCCACCGCCGCCACGTCCAGCGGCGTATCGCCCGCGAAATACGGGATTCCGAACCCGCCGCCCAGATTGACCAGCGGCGGCACCGCTCCCGCCGCATCCGCCAGCCGCGCCGCCAGCGCCAGCGTCGCCGCCTGCGTCTCGATCACCGCGTCGGTGCCCAGCGCCTGCGAGCCTGCGAAGATATGGAACCCCCGCCAGTCCGCGCCCGCCGCCACGATCGTCCGCACCACGTCCGCCGCATGCTCCGCATCGATGCCGAACGGCGAGGCGCGCCCGCCCATCTTCATTCCCGATCCGCGCAGCTCGATATCGGGGTTGACCCGCACCGCCAGCCGCGGCGTCACCCCCGTCGCGTCGCCGATCGCCAGCGCGCGCGCCGCTTCGCCCGCCGATTCGACATTGATCGTCGCCCCCGCGACGATCGCCGCGCACAATTCCGCATCGCGCTTGCCGGGCCCCGCGAAGCTGATCGCCCCAGCCGGCTTCTCGACCAGCGCGGTCGCCAGCTCTCCCCCCGACGCGACGTCGAGCCCGTCGACCATCGGCGCGACCCGCGCGAGGAACGCGGGCAGCGGGTTCGCCTTGATCGCATAGTGCAGGTCCACGCCCGCAAACGCCCCCCGGAACCGCGCCACCCGCGCCGCGACGATCGCCGGATCGTAGACGAAGACCGGCCCGTCCCGCCCCGCCATCCAGTCCGCAGCGGAGCGGCCTGCAATCGTCAGCGCACCGGTCTGACCGGCGAACTCGGGAGGCAACGGCCCGAACGGCTTCATGGCGTCACAGTCCCCTCATCCGTTCGGGCTGAGCCTGTCGAAGCCCGCCCCGCCTCCGGAAGCCCGGAAGGCGCTTCGACCAACCCACCACCGTTGGAAACGAGCGCCCGCGCCACCGCCACCCGATCCAGCTTCCCGTTCGCATTGCGCGGCAGCTCCACCCGCCACTCGATCCGAGAAGGCTGCATGAAATTGGGCAGTTCCCGCTGCAACCGCGCGCGCAACGCGGGCTCGGCCGACGCATCCCCCCGCGCGACCACCACGATCGCCTGACCCAGCCGCGCGTCGGGCACCCCGATCGCCACCGCTTCCGCCGCCTCGCCGCCCGCGGTCACCGCATCCTCGATCTCGGTCGGGCTGACCCGATTGCCCGCCACCTTCATCATCGCATCGTCGCGCCCCACGAACCGCAGCAGCCCCTCCGCATCCGCAACCACCGTATCGCCGGACCACACCGCCATGCCGCCATAACGCGAGAACGCCGGCGCCGGGCGAAACCGCTGCGCGGTCCGCTCCGCATCGCGCCAATAGCCCTGCGCGACGAGCGGCCCCGCATGGACGAGTTCCCCCGCCTCCCCCGCCGCCGCCGCGCTGCCGTCCGCGCGCACCACCATCACTTCGGCGAACGGGATCGCGCGGCCGATCGATTCGGGATTCGCATCGACCAGCGCGGGCGGCAGGTAGGTCGACCGGAACGCCTCGGTCAGCCCGTACATTGGATACAGGTCCGCCGCGGGGAACCGTTCGCGCAATCCCCGCACCAGCCGCGGCGTCAGCGCGCCCCCCGAATTGGTCAGCCGCCGCAACCGCGCCGCGGTCTCCTCAGGCCACTCCGCCTCCAGCAACTGCACCCACAAGGGCGGCACCCCCGCCAGCGACGTCGCCCCCACGCGCTCCACCGCCTTGATGACGTCGCGCGGCGTCAGATAGTCGAGCGGCGCGACCGCCGCGCCCGCGATCCAGGTCGAGAACAGCTGGTTCTGCCCGTAATCGAACGCCAACGGCAGCACGCCCAGTACGCGATCCTCCGGCACGATCTTCAGATATCGCGCGACCGATACCGCCCCCAGCCACAGATTGGCGTGGCTCAGCATCACTCCCTTGGGCCGCCCCGTCGATCCCGAGGTGTACAGGATCGCCGCCAGCCCGTCGGGGTCCGCCGACGATCGCGGCAAAGGCCTTCCGACATCGACGCCCGTGTGCACGACACACCCGGCGGGCACGTCCCCCGCCTCCAGTGTCGCAGCCCGCCCCGGCTGCGTGACGAGCACCGCCGCACCGCTGTCCGCCAGGATATGGGCGACCTGCGCGCGCTTGAGCACCGGGTTGATCGGCGCATGCACCAGTCCCGCGCGTGGTGCCGCCAGCGGCAACAGGCACGCCTCGCGCGTCTTGGGCAGCCATGACGCCACCCGCGATCCCGGCGCCAGCCCGAACCCGGCAAGCCACCCCGCCAAGCCCGCCACCGCCGCCTCGACCGCGGCGACGGTCATCATCCCCGCCCGGTCGATCAACGCAGCCGCGTCCGCATGCCCGCACAGGACATGATCGATCGGCTGGGCCGCGGGTACGGGATCGCTATCCGTCATCGGGACACGGCCTTGCCCCAAGACGTTGCGGATTTCATCCCCTCGTTCTACCGCAGATGCCAACGGGAAGACCAAACGGGGACAGGCCTTTGGCGGGACGAAGCGAGATCGACGCGACGGTACGGGGGGTATTGCGCGACGTGCTGGGGTTGAGCGAGGCGCAGGTCGCCGGGTTCGACGACGCGACGCCGCTGTTCGGCGCACTCCCCGAACTCGATTCGATGGCGGTCGCGGGCGTGCTGACCGAGGTCGAGGATCGCCTCGGCATCCTGATCGAGGACGACGAGGTCGACGGCGAGATGCTCGAGACGTTCGGCGCGCTCGTCGATTTCGCGACGTCCAAGGTCGCGGCCTGAGCAGCCGCGCGGGGATGACAGGCCCCGCGCTCCGCGTCGACCAGTACGACTGGGCGGGCGGGCGCGAATCTCTGCTTCATGTCGGCAACGGCGATCGCCGCGTCGTCATCCTCCCCGCGCTGTTCGAGGAAGCCAACCGCACCCGCGCCTTCACCCTTTCGATCGCGCGCGCGCTTGCCGGGCACGGCATCGCCAGCGCGATCCCCGACCTTCCGGGGCAAGGCGAGAGCGAATGGCCGACCGAACGCGCGACGCTCGCCGCCTGGCGTGACGCGGTCGCCGCGGTGGTCGCCCTCGTCAGCCCCGTCGCGATCGTATCGCTGCGCGGCGGCGCGCTGCTCGACGGCCATGCCGTCCCGAGCTGGCGGCTGTCGCCCGCCGATGGCGCAGCGATCGTCCGCGACCTGATGCGCGTCGCCGCGCTCTCCGGCGCTCCCGGCGACACCGACCCGGTCGAGATCGCGGGCAACCGCATCTCCCGCGCCCTCCTTGCCGACCTCGCCACCGCGCCCCCCGCCAACGGCCCGACACGCACCGTCCGCCTCGACAGCGACCCGCGCACCGCCGACCGCAAGGCCCCCGGCGTCCCCCTCTGGCGCGCCGCCGAGCCGACCGACGACCGCCCGCTCGCCGCGCTCCTCGCCGACGATATCGCGGACTGGATCGCCCGATGCGCCGCCTGATCGCCTTCCCCTGCGAGGGCGAGACGCTGGTCGGCACGCTCGACGAGGCCGTGGGCTCCATCGGGCTGCTGATCGTCTCCGGCGGCAACGAAGTCCGCGCCGGCGCGCACCGCGGCATGGCGCTCCTCGCCGCCCGTCTCGCCGCCGATGGCATTCCGGTGTTCCGCTACGACCGCCGCGGTGTCGGCGATTCGAGCGGCGACAATCGCGGCTATGCCAGCGCCGCCCCCGATCTCGCCGCCGCGATCGCCGCGTTCCGCGCGGCAGCGCCTGGGCTCACCCGCCTCGTCGCCTTCGGTAATTGCGACGCCGCGACCACACTCGCGCTCTTCGCTCCGTACGGCGCGATCGACGCGCTGATCCTCGCCAACCCGTGGGTCGTGGAAACCCCCGACGACCTCCCGCCCCCCGCCGCGATCCGCGCACGCTACCTGTCGCGCCTCCGCGATCCGCGCGCATGGTGGCGACTGGCGCGCGGTGGTGTCGATCTCTTCAAGCTCGTCAGAGGTTTGCGTCGCATCGCTCACACGACACGCGACGATGATCTCGCAGCGAGAACCCTCGCCGGGATCGCGCAATGGGGCGCAGCCGCCACCGTCATCCTCGCGCGCGACGATGCCACCGCAATCGCCTACGCCGTCGCCGCCCGCAGCGCTCCCACCCGCACGATCACGATCGACACCGGCTCGCACAGCTTTGCGCGAACCGAGGACCAGCAGTCCCTCGAACGCGCGATCCGCGCCGCCCTCTAGCCGCGCGTCACTCCGCCGCCTGCTGCATCTCGGCGAACTCCGCCTCGGCCAGGAACCGCTCGGCGTCCAGCGCGGCCATGCACCCCGTCCCCGCCGCGGTCACCGCCTGCCGATAGATCTTGTCCTGCACATCCCCGCACGCGAACACGCCGGGCACCGACGTCCGCGTCGACCCGACCTCCACCTTCAGATACCCGTCGTCGTCGAGATCGAGATGCCCGCGGAACAGCTCGGTCGCCGGATGGTGCCCGATCGCGACGAACCCGCCATCGACATCGAGTCGCGAATGCTCGCCGGTCACCGTATCCAGCAGGTCGAGCGCGACCAATCCCGACACCCCGCCGCCATCCACGAACTCGCGCACTTCCTTGTTCCACAGCACCGTGACGTTCGGATGCGCGAACAGCCGCTCCTGCAGGATACGCTCCGCACGCAGCGAATCGCGCCGATGGATCAGCGTCACGTCGTCCGAATGGTTCGTCAGGTACAGCGCCTCCTCGACCGCGGTGTTCCCCCCGCCGATCACCGCGACCTTCTTCCCGCGATAGAAGAATCCGTCGCACGTCGCGCACGCGCTCACGCCCTTGCCCTTCATCGCCTCCTCGCTGTCGATGCCCAGCCACTTGGCCTGCGCGCCGGTCGCGATCACCAGCACCTCACCCTCGTACACGTCGCCGCCGTCGCCGGTCAGCCGGAACGGCCGCCGCGACAGGTCGACCTCGACGATCGTGTCCCACATCATCCGCGTGCCGACATGCTCGGCCTGCTTCTGCATCTGCTCCATCAGCCAAGGGCCCTGGATCACGTCCGCGAAACCGGGATAATTCTCGACATCGGTCGTCGTCGTCAGCTGTCCGCCCGGCTGGATCCCCTGCACCACGATCGGCGCCATCCCCGCGCGCGCGCCATAGATCGCGGCGGACAGCCCCGCCGGGCCGGAACCGAGGACGAGCATGCGGGTGGTGTGGGTGGTCATGACAATATCCGCGAGATGGGGAATCGAGCCGTCATGTAGGGGTGACGCCGCGATTTTGGAACCGCCTCGCGCGTTGCGCCGCCCGGCGACACCTGCTTTGACGGCACGATGACCGATTTTCGCGCCCTCCTCGCCCCCGATCGCGGCCAGCCCGCGCGCACGATCCACGTCGTCCACCCCGACGACTATCCCGCCTGGCTCGCCGCGCAGCCCGCGCGCACCCGCACAACCGTCGCCGCGCACCGCCTGACCGGCAAACCCGGCGACCGCGCGATCCTTCCCGGCGACGGCGCGGACGACTGGGCGATGCTCCTCGTCTGCAACGAGGCGACGACCTCGCCGTGGCGGATCGCCTCGCTCGGCGCGTCGCTGCCCGAGGGAACCTATCGACTGGCGTCCGGCGAGGTCGGCGCCGCCGGGCTCGGCTGGATGCTCGCGCAGCACCGCTTCACCCGCTACCGCAAGGGCGACGCGACCGGCCCCCGCATCCTCCTGACCGCCGAGCCCGCGCGGATCGACGAGACCGTGCGCCTCGCCCACGCCACCGCGACGGTGCGCGACCTCGTCGACACCGGCGCCAGCGACCTCGGCCCCGCCGAACTCGAAGCCGAAGCCGAGGCGCTCGCCAGGGCGCATGGCGCGACGCTCGCGGTCACCCGCGGCGACCCGCTCGCCACCGGCTATCCGATGATCCACGCGGTCGGCCAGGCCGCCACGCGCGAGCGCGCACCGCGGTTGATCGAGCTCGAATGGGGCGATGCCGCCCACCCGCGCGTCGCGATCGTCGGCAAGGGCGTCTGCTTCGATTCGGGTGGTCTGGACATCAAGCCGTCGGCGGGGATGCGGCTGATGAAGAAGGACATGGGCGGCGCGGCGCACGCGCTGGCGCTGGCCGGGCTGGTGATGGCAGCGCGTCTCAAGGTCCGGCTGCATCTGCTTGTGCCGGCGGTGGAAAATGCGATCGCCGGTAATGCCTTCCGCCCCGGCGACGTGCTGGCGACGCGCAAGGGGCTGACCGTCGAGAACACCAACACCGACGCCGAAGGCCGCCTGATCCTCGGCGATGCGCTGACCAAGGCCGTCGAAGGCGCACCCGCGCTGATCCTCGATTTCGCGACCCTGACCGGCGCGGCGCGCGTCGCGCTGGGCCCCGATCTGCCCGCCACCTTCGCCAACGACGAAGCGCTCGCCACGGACCTGCTCGCCGCGGGCATCGCCGAGCACGATCCGCTGTGGCGGTTGCCCTTGTGGGACGGCTATGAAGAGATGCTCCGCTCCGACATCGCCGACATGGTCAACGCGCCCGAGGGCGGCCTCGCAGGCGCGATCACCGCGGCGCTGTTCCTCCGCCGCTTCGTGCCCGGCGACATCGCCTGGGCGCATCTCGACACCTTCGCGTGGCGTCCAGTGGCGAAGCCAGGGCGTCCCAAGGGCGGCGACGCATACGGCCTGCGCGCGGCCTATGCGGTGCTGCAGGCTCGGTACGGTTGAACCAAGTACCGTTCGCACTGAGCTTGTCGAAGTGCTGCTCTTCTTCTTGCGGCGCCGGAAAGAAGGACAGGGCTTCGACAAGCTCAGCCCGAACGGCCAGCCGTACGTTCCCCCTTCGCCACCGCATCGATCCGCTTCAGCGTATCCAGCAACCCCGGCATCCATTCGATCGGCAGCATCACCGGCCCGTCGGACGGCGCGTTGTCGGGATCGTCGTGCGCCTCCGCGAACACGCCTGCGACCCCCACCGCGACCGCCGCGCGCGCAAGCACCGGCCCGAACCGTCGGTCCCCGCCGGACGAGGCGCCCTGCCCGCCGGGTGACTGGGTGGAGTGCGTCGCGTCGAACACGACCGGATATCCGGTGTCCGCCATGATCGGCAAACCCCGGAAATCGCTGACCAATGCGTTGTAGCCGAACGTCGTCCCGCGATCGGTCAGGATGACGCGCTCGTTGCCGGTCGATGCGATCTTGGCGGCGACCGCTGCCATGTCCCACGGTGCCAGGAACTGCCCCTTCTTCACGTTGATCGCCGCTCCCGTCGCGCCTGCCGCCAGCAACAGGTCGGTCTGTCGGCACAGGAACGCGGGGATCTGGAGGATGTCGACCGCCTGCGCCGCCACCGCCGCCTGCTCCGCGCTGTGAATATCGGTCAGGACCGGGCATCCGAGCGTGCCTCGAATATCCGACAGGACCCGCAACCCCTCGTCGATCCCTACCCCGCGCCGTCCGCCCAGCGACGTCCGGTTCGCCTTGTCGTACGAGGCCTTGAACACGAACGGCACGCCTGCCTCCCGCGCGATCGCGGCGAGGCGCTCCGCCATCATCAGGGCGTGGTCGCGCGATTCGATCTGGCACGGTCCGCTGATGAGCACGAACGGACGGTCAGCAGCGAAGGTGACGTCACCGACGGTCACGCTCTTGGAATCGATCATTCGGGAGCCTTCGCGAAACGGCGGACCAGTTGCCCGCGCCACAGCCATCGCCCGGGATGATAGTTCCAGAAGAACCAGCCGAGCAGCGTGCAGGCCAGCCAGGACGGGATCGCCATAGGATCGCCCTCGCCGCGCATGTGCCGATAGAAGTCGCGATCCGCGCGCCACCTATCACGCTCGCCGCCGCCGCCGTTGATGCCATAGGCGTTGTCGTGCAGCCGGCATCCGCGGTTGCGGTTGTACTTCGTCGGATCGAGGAAGTGGCAATAGTCGCGGGCGGGCTGGGGCATCGCGATTCCCTAGCCGACGAACCCGATTGTTGACAACGCGCGTTGCCTCGCCCGCCGCCAGCGCCTACCCGTTGCCGCATGGCGGGGTTCAAGCGCAGGATGTTCTATGTCGGCGGGTTCGATCCCCGCGGCGTGCGGCACTATCACCAGATGATGCGCGACGAGGTCGCGCGCTATGCGGACAAGACGGGCGACGCGATCGCGGTGACGCGGCGGCGCAGCGTCTCGCCGATCCGCGCGGACTGGATGATCGACAACGCCAGCAACGGCACGACGACCGAGTTCAGCTTCCTGCGCTGGGAAGACATCGTCCAGCGCGCCTGGATCAAGAGTCCGGTGACGCTCGCGAAGCGCGCCGCCCGCGCATACAGCCACTATCTCAAGTTTCTCGACATCGCCGCGATCAAGACGCTCGCGACAGGGCCTCTCATCACGCTGTTCTATCCGCCGATCCTCGCGATCCTGATCCCGCTCTTGATCGCGCTGGCGGTGTTCGGGCTGACTGCGATCCTGCTGCCGTGGTGGGGGGCCTTGATCTCAGGCATCGTCGTCGCCGCGATCGCCGCGCGCCCGCTGCTGGTGAAGATCCATGCGCCGTGGCTGCTGCGCTTCTTCGTATTCAATTCCGAACTCAGCGAAGGCGTCGGCCGCGAGGAGATCGAAGCGCGGCTCGACCTGTTCGCGGCCGAGATCGCCGCCGCGCTCGACGGCGATCATGACGAGGTGTTGCTCGTCACCCATTCGAACGGCTCGATCCTTGCGATCCCGCTGATGGTGAAGCTGCTCGCACTGCGCGGCGGGGTCCTGCCCGAAAAATTCGCGCTGGTGACGCTCGGCCACTGCATCCCGCTGTTCGGCAAGCGCCGCGACGCGACGTGGTTCCACGACCAGCTCCGCGACGTCGCACGCCACGATTTCCGCTGGATAGACATCGGCTCGCCCCCCGACGGCGCGGCGTTTTTCGGCGTCAACCCGATGCTGCTCGTCGGTGAGGAAAGCCGTCCGCGGATCGAGCTGCTCTCTCCGCGCTTCCACCTGTTCTACGACCCCGCGACGTATCACAAGGGCTATGCCAACAAGTACGAGATCCACTTCGATTACCTGCGCGTGGGCGACCGGGTCTCCCCGATCGACTATCCCAGCCTGATCGCGGGTGACCGCCCGATCGAGGCATCGGTCGCCGCGTTCAAGGCGATCTGATGCTCGATCTGCCGCGCGAGGAAGGCCACCTCGTCCCCCCCTATCCCGATCCGTATCCGAAAAAATCTTCGCTGCTCTTTCGCTTCCTGCGCGGCTGGCATTCGTGGATCCATGTGCTCTTCGACAAGAGCTACACGATGAAGATGGGCGAGATAAAGACGCCCGGGCTCCACATGTATATCGCCAACGAGCTCAGCCTCGTGAAGACGATCATGGACGGCGCCAAGACCTACCCCAAGCACGCGATGATGGTCCGCACGCTGGAACCCGCGATCGGCCACTCGACGTTCAACGCGAACGGCGACGACTGGCAGACGCAGCGCGCAATGATAAACCCGGTGTTCCAGCACACTGCGCTGGGCCGCACCTTCGCGATGATGCGCGAGGCCGCCGACGATCTCGTCGCGCGGATCGCGGGCATGGACACGACGAGGCCGATCGACGTCGATCCGCTGACCACGCATGTCGCCGCGGACATCATCTTCCGTACGATCTTCTCCGTCCCGCTCAGCGAGGACGGCAGCGCGGTGATCCACCGCACCTTCAACCGGTTCCAGCGCTACGCCCATTCCGCCTCGATGCTGCGGCTCTACCGCCTCCCCGGGCTGGGCTACGAGGCGCGTGCGCGCACCGCGGGCAAGGCGATCCACGCGGTGTTCGAGCCGCTGGTGCGCGACCGCTACGATCGCTGGCACGGCGCGGGCGAGACGCTCCACGACGACATCCTCCAGGGCTTCCTCGAGGCGAAGCACCCCGAAACGGGTGAGCCCTTCACCTTCCAAGGCGTGATGGAGCAGGTCGCACTGATCTTCCTCGCCGGCCACGAGACGTCGGCGAGCCTGATGAGCTGGGCGCTGTTCTGCGTCGCCGCCGACGCGGATACGCAACGCGACTTGCTCGCCGAGATCGCCGAACAGGCGGGCGATGCGCCGTTCACCCCCGACGCGCTGAAGAAGATGACGCTCGACCGCAACATCGTCCGCGAGACGCTGCGGCTCTACCCGCCGGTCAGCTTCCTGCCCCGCGAGACGCTGTGCCCCACGCAGATGCGCGACAAGCACCTGCCCCAGGGTGCGATGCTCGTCGTGTCGCCATGGCTGATCCAGCGCAACAAGGACAATTGGGTGTGCCCCCACGCCTTCGATCCCGACCGGTTCGAGGACCCTGCCAACCGCGCGATGATTCGCGACGCGTGGCTGCCGTTCGGCCAAGGCCCGCGCATCTGCGTCGGCGCGGGCTTCGCGACACAGGAAGCGATGGTGGTGATCGCCAGCGTCGTCCGCGCCTTCGCGCTTGCCCCCGTCGAGGGCGACATTCCCGAACCGATCAGCCGACTGACACTGCGTCCCAAGGACGGGCTCCGGTTGTGGGTAAAGCCGCGATAATCAGTACCGCTTATACCGAGCTTGTCGAAGCACTGTCTTTCTTCTCTGCCGCCTCGAAGACAAGACAGCCCGCTTCTGCGAAGCTCAGGACAGGCTTCGACAGGCTCGGGGCCAACGGATCGAGGTTCGGTCGGCGCGTTAATCCTCGCGCTGCACCGTCAGGTCGACGTCCATGATCTCGCGCCCTTCGCCCAGCCGCGATCCCGCGACCGGCGCCGCCCCGGCGGAATCAAGGCCCACCGCGACCCGGACATGATTCTCCTCCGGGCATAGCGCAAAGCTCGGATCGAACCCGATCCAACCGATCCCCTCGACCCATGCGTCCGCCCAGCCATGCGCGGTCGGCCGATGCTCGTCCGCGAACAGCCCGCCGCAATAACCGCTGACATAGCGCGCGGGCGATCCCAGCGCCCGCGCCGCCGCCACGAACACATGCGCCAGATCGCGCGGCGTCGCGCTCTCCAGCGCGAACGCCTCCGCCGCCGTACGCCCCGCCACCGGCACGCCGCGGTCGACGCGGAAGCGCGTGTTCAGCACATCGTTCAGCCGATGGAGCCGGTCGAGCGCACTCCCCGGCCCGCCGACCTTGCGCGCGAACGTCGCGATCGCCTCGTCGGCCTCGGTCAGCGACGTTGTCCGCAGGAACAGCGCGGGCGGCAGCGGCTCGTGCGTGCCGTGGAGCACGCCGTCCGAATGGCTGGTCAACACCTCGCCGGACACCGCGATCTCGATCGAATCGATCGGGCCCTCGACATACAGCATCGTCGTGCAGTTGCCGAAGCCGTCGCGATGCCGGCGCATGTTTGCGTCGCAATCGACGTCGACGCGCCATGACGCTACCGTCTGGTCGTGCGTATTCTCCGGCGTCACCCGGAGCATCTGGACGAGGCGTGCCTGCGGGGCGGTGAAACGGTAGGTCGTGCGATGCTCTACGACCAGCCGCATCAGACGAACTTGAACTGCCGGCCGATCGCGGCGTGAAGCCGGTCGTTCTCGGCGATGTAGCTTTGCAGATGCTGGTGCAGCCCCTGCGCGATGACTTCGCCCGAACGGGTCCGGCTGGTCCGCGCATGCCGCTGCCGCGCCATCCGGTCCGCCTCGCCGTGATGTCCGGTGCGCTTGGCCAGCAGGTTCAGCACGTCGACCGCCTCTTCCGACGACGCCGCCAGGCTGCGCGGCAATTCCGCACGCGCCATCAGCAGGTCGATCACGTTGGCGGGCTGCAACCCTTCGGAATAGAGCCAGCGATACGCAGTCACTGCGGACACTGTCGCCAGGATCGTCGTCCACTGGTCGCGATCGACCACACCGCCGACGGTCTCGCCCTCTGGCAGCAGGATATGGTATTTCACGTCGATCAGCCGCGCGGTGTTGTCGGCCCGCTCGATCGCCTGTCCCAACCGGATGAACCATGTCGTCTGGTTGCGTAGCATCCGGTGCACCGCACCCTCGAAACCGCGAGTCTCGGTCTTGACCGAATCGACAAGGCTCAACGTCGCCATCGTGTTGCCCGGACTGGATCGATTGTCGAAGATCAGCCACGCGCGATTGATCGCGGTCCATGCCTCGCGGGTCAGCGCCGTACGAACCGCCTTGGCGTTCATCCGCGCCATGTCCAGGCACCGGACGATCGATCCGGGGTGCGACCCGTCGAGCGTCAGGAAGCGCGCGACCTCCTGCTGCGTCACTCCCGCACCGGACGCGGCATAGGCCTCTTCCGATTCGGTCACCGACAGCGCGGACTGCCACGCGGCCTCCCCGGCCGGCCGGGACGACAGCACGTCGAGCCGCACGGTCGCCTCGACCAGCCGTGCGATGAAGTCCGCGCGCTCGACATAGCGGCCGAGCCAGTAGAGCGAGGAGGCGGTGCGCGACAGCATCAGCCCGGCACCCGCTGCGACTGCGTCATCCCGCCGAGCGTCTGCGATTGCGCGCCCGATCCCTGCATCTGCGACATGCCTCCGTCGAGCAGCACGAAACTGTCCTTCGTCCCGCCGCCCTGCGACGAATTCACCACCAGCGATCCCTCGCGCAACGCGACGCGCGTCAACCCGCCGGGCACGACTTGCACCCCCTTCGATCCGGTCAGCACGAACGGCCGGAAATCGACATGCCGTGGCGCCAGCCCGCTGTCCGCCAGCGTCGGCACGGTCGACAGCGCCAATGTCGGCTGCGCGATATAGCGTTGTGGCTCGGCGATCAGCGCGGCGCGGAAGTCCTCGATCTCCTGCCGCGAGGCGGTCGGACCGACCAGCATCCCATAGCCGCCCGATCCGTCGACCAGCTTCACGACGAGTTTCTCGAGGTTGTCGAGCGTGTATTGCAGCGCTTGGGGCTCGCGACATCGGTACGTCTCGACGTTGGGCAGCTTCGCCTCGCCGCCCGAATAGAATTTCACGATCTCGGGCATGTAGCTGTAGATCGCCTTGTCGTCGGCGATGCCGTTCCCGGGCGCGTTGAGGATCGCGACATTGCCCGCGGCATAGGCCGCGATCAGCCCCGGCACGCCCAGCATCGAATCCGCGCGGAACACCAGCGGATCGAGATAATCGTCGTCCACCCGGCGATAGATCACGTCGACCTTCACCCGCCCCGCGATCGTCCGCATCCAGACGATATCGTCATCGACGACCAGATCCGCCGCCTCGACCAGCTCGACCCCCATCGAATCGGCCAGGAAGCTGTGCTCGTAATAGGCGGAGTTGAAGTGCCCCGGCGTCAGCACGACGCAGATCGGGCTCTGCCCCGAATTATGCGGGGCGACCGACTGCATCGTTTGCAGCAGCCGATCAGGATAGCTGTCGACCGCCGCCACGCGGAACTCGCGGAACAGCTCCGGGCACAGCCGCACCATCGCCTCGCGGTTCTCGAGCATGTAGCTGACGCCCGACGGCGTCCGCGCATTGTCCTCGAGCACGAAGAACTCGTCGGGGCCGGTGCGCACCAGATCGATCCCGCAGATATGCGCCCACACGTCATGCGGGGGGCGGATGCCCGCGATCTCGGGCCGGAACTGCGCATTGCCCAGGATCAGGTCGGGCGGCAGCACGCCTTCAGCGAGGATCCGGCGCTCGCCATAGATGTCGTTCAGGAAGGCGTTGATCGCTTGTACGCGCTGTACGAGCCCCTCGGACAGCCGCGCCCATTCATCCGCAAGAAAGACGCGGGGCACGATGTCGAACGGAATGATCCGCTCGCTCGCATCGCTATCGCCATAGACGGCAAAGGTGATGCCGAGTTGCCGGAACGTCGTCTCGGCCGACTGTTGCCGACGACGAAGCTCCCCGTCGGGGGTTTCCTCCAGCCAGCGCCCGAGCGCCGCGAGTTCGGGACGCGTGGCATCCGCCTCGCCTCCAGCGCCCCTGATTTCGTCGAACGCCGGCATATTCCCCATCTAAGCGTTAAAGCCCCCCAAACATTGACGGTTCCATGCTGCAACGCTTTGTTGCGTTGCACAAGGGGCGCGTGACGGGTTCGCGCAATCGGATCAGTGCAATTCGGTCAACGTCGCCTTGGTCAGCACCTGTGGCAGCACCTGCGGTCTGGCAGCGCCCTTGGGATACCACAGGTACAGCGGTACGCCCGCGCGGTTGTGCGCCTCGATGAACCGGCCCAGCGTGCGATCGCCATCGGTCCAGTCGCCCAGCAGCACCGCGGCGTTCTTCGCCTTGAACGCGGCGGCGACCGCTTCGGTCTCGATCGCGGCCTTTTCGTTGACCTTGCACGTCAGGCACCAGTCGGCGGTGAAATAGGCAAACACCGGCCGCCCCTCCGCACGCAGCTCCGCGAGACGCTTCTCGGAGAACGGCTCGGTCCCGGCGACCTGCGCAGGTGCCGCGGTCGCGGGCCGGACCATCACGACCGCGACGCACGCCAGCACGATCGCGGCCAGCGCGGGCCACCACGCCCGCCCCTTGCCCGCCAGCTGCCGCCGCCCGGTCCACCACAGCCCCGCCGCCGCGACCAGCGCCGCGAACAGCCCCACCGTCATCCCGTCGACCCCGGCCTGCCGCCCGAGCACCCACGCCAGCGCCAGCGCGGTCAGGAACATCGGCAGCGACAGGATGCGGCGCAGTGTCGCCATCCACATCCCCGGTTTCGGCAACCGCCGCCGCAGCGCGGGCACGAATCCCAGCAGCAGGAACGGCAGCGCGATCCCCAGTCCCAGTCCCGCGAACACCAGCAGCGCCGCGACCGTCGGCAGAACGAGCGCCGCACCCAGTGCCGCCCCCATGAACGGCCCCGTGCACGGCGTCGCGACGAACGCCGCCAGCGCGCCGGTCGCGAACGCACCCGTCGTTCCCGTCGACCCCGCGAACTGCGGAGTCGGCAGTTCGAACAGTCCCGCGAGGTTCAGCGCGATCCCGGTGACGAGCACCAGCAGCACGCCGACGACGCGCGGATCCTGCAACTGGAACGCCCACCCTGCACTGCTCCCCGCCGCGCGCAACGCCAGCAACAGCCCGCCGAGCGCCAGGCACACCAGCACGACCCCCGCGGTATACGCCAGCGCCTCCGCCCGCGCCGCACGTTCGCTCCCGCCGCTCTTGGCGAGGCTCAGCGCCTTCAGGCTCAGGATCGGAAACACGCACGGCATGATGTTCAGGATCAGTCCGCCCAGCACCGCGCCTGCGAACGCCAGCAGCGCGGGCCACCAGCCCGCGCTCGCGCCGCCGGTGGCGGCATCCCGCGCGCTAGGCACCGTCCCCGGCGTCGCACGCACGCCGATGCCGCGACCGTCGCCGGTCGCCAGCACGCCCTCGATCGCCTCGGGCTTGCCGGTCGCCTTCGTCTCGACGATCAGGTCGTTGCCCGCGCGCGTGACGATCTGCGGCGCGGCGTTGTCGATCGCGCCGGTGGTCAGCGGGAAGAAATGTGCGTCCGCCGCCTCGCCCGCCGGGATCGCGATCCGTATCCGTTCGCCAGCCAGCGCGAACCGCGCCGCGACCGGCGCGGACGGCAACGTCGCGCGCCACGCGGCGAACCTCGCCTTCGCCTCGGGCGACACAGCACCGTCGCCGATCGTCAGCGTCGTCGTCACTTGCGCGGTCTCGGGCACGCACAGCGTATCGGTACAGACCAGGTAATCCGCCTTCAGCGCGATCGGCAGCATCGTCCCCGCCGCCAGCCCCGCTGGAATCGTCACTGTCGTCAGCCGCGCATAGGGCTTCTCGTACACATGATTCATCAATCCGGCGATCAGCAGCCGCTGCGGCACCGGATAGGCGATCGCGCCGGTCGCCACGCCCTTCGGCAGCGTCCAGATGAATTTATCGGCGAACCCCGCATCGCCCGGGTTGATCCAGTAGCCGTGCCACTTCGCCTCGGGTGTCGCCGCGATCGCCAGCGCGATCGTCGAGCCCGCGCGTGGCGTCGCGGTTTCGGGCACCAGCGCCAGCGCCACATGTTGCGTGCCGGGCGCTAGCGAGTCGGCCGACGCCGCGGGCACCAGCGACATCGCCGCCAGCACCGTCATCACCCAGTAAAATACCACCCGCATCGCCGACCTTGCCTGCCTCATCGCGCCGTCCCATAGCTGGCGCGCAACCGATATGCACGAAGGACGTCCATGAAGCGCCTGCTCGCCGCCACCGCAGCCCTCGCCGCCGCGCCGCTCATGGCCCAGACAACGCCCGCGCCGGTCGCAGCGCCCGCCCCGGCCGTCCTCGCCACGCCGCCCAAGCTGGTCGTCGCGATCTCGGTCGACCAGTTCTCCGCGGACCTGTTCGCGCAATATCGCAATCATTTCACCGGCGGGATGGCGCGACTGCTGACCGGCGCGGTCTTCCCGTCCGGCTATCAAAGCCACGCCGCGACCGAGACCTGCCCCGGCCACTCGACGATCCTGACGGGGATGCGCCCCGCGCATACCGGAATCGTCGCCAACACCTGGCTCGACCAGCGCGTCGGTCGTCCCGACAAGCTGGTCTATTGCGCGGAGGACGAGAGCGCGCCCGACAGCACGCACGACAAATACACCGCCTCCGACCTGCACCTGAAGGTCCCGACGCTGGGCGAGATGATGAAGGCCGCGAACCCCGCCACCCGCGTCGTCTCGGTCGCCGGCAAGGACCGCGCCGCGATCATGATGGG
This sequence comes from Sphingomonas sp. Ell38C01, assembly GCF_055231975.1. Classification (NCBI taxonomy): domain Bacteria; kingdom Pseudomonadati; phylum Pseudomonadota; class Alphaproteobacteria; order Sphingomonadales; family Sphingomonadaceae; genus Sphingomonas; species Sphingomonas sp. Ell38C01. Next base: position 2,992,992 of record NZ_JBUYVA010000001.1, read on the forward strand.
CGGGCACAGGACCGACGAGATCTGGTTCTGGGACGGCAAGACCTATGTCACGCTCGGCAACCGCCCGGTGCCGGGCGTCGTCGCGCGGACCCGCAAGGCGGTCACGGACCTGCTCGCGGCACCACAGGCCGCGATGCCGCTGCCGGGCTGGTGCAAGGGGCTCGACCGCCCGATCCAGATCGGTGAACAGGTGCTCGGCACCGGCCGGTTCGAACGCGCCGCGGGCGACGCCAAGGCGTTCCGCACGTCCCCCGCCGCCGACGCCGCGGTGCTTGCGATGGCCGCGGGCTTCGTCCAGGACATGAAGCTGGGCCAGGGCACCGCGCCGGACCTGATCGCGATCGGCCTGTCGGCCACCGACTATATCGGCCACGCGACCGGTACGCAGGGCACCGAGATGTGCATCCAGATGAACGAGCTCGACCGCTCGCTCGCCGGCTTCTTCGACGTGCTCGACGCGACCGGCGTCGATTACGAGGTGGTGTTGACCGCGGACCACGGCGCGCACGACATGACCGAGCGCCAGCAGCAGCGCGCGATGCCGATGGAGGCGCATGTCGACCCGACGGTACAGGCCAGGGCGGTCGGCGCGGCGATCGGCACGGCGCTGGGAATCGCGGGGCCGGTGCTGCTCGGGCCGGAGAGCGACGTCTACATCGCCGACACGGTGCCGGCGGCGAAGCGCAAGGCAGTGCTCGCCGAGGCGCAGAAACGCTATGCCGCGATGCCGCAGGTCGCCGCCGCGCTGACCCGCGACCAGATCATGGCGACCCCGTTCGCGACGACCCCGCCCGAAAGCTGGACGCTGCTGGAGCGCGCCCGCGCCTCGTTCGACCCCGAGCGATCAGGCGACCTGCTGGTCCTGCTCAAGCCGCGCATCACGACGATTGCCAAGCCCGGCATCGGTTATGTCGAGACGCACGGCAGCCCGTGGGATTACGACCGGCGCGTCCCGGTCCTGTTCTGGCGCAAGGGCATGACCGGGTTCGAACAGCCGCTGTCGATCGAGACGGTCGACATCGTGCCGACGCTGGCGGCGACGCTAAAGCTGCCGGTCAAGGGGCTCGACGGGCGATGCCTCGATCTGGATCTGGGCGCGGGCGACACCTGCGGGTGAGTCGGTCAAGGCGTTAGATCTCAACCACCCCCGTCACCCGGACTCGATCCGGGGTCCCGCTTCTTGCCGGGCGGGCAGGCCAAGGTTGGCGGACCCCGGATCAGGTCCCGGGGTGACCGGCAAGCGTCCCTACTTACCGCGCCTCGAACGCCTTGATCCCCTTGCCCAGCGTGTTCGCGCCGATCGCCAGCCGCTCGCCCGAATAATCCGCGACGAACGCCGGGGTTTCGCGTTGCCCCGGTGCGAGCGAAGCGGTGTTGCCCTCAATCCGGAGCCCGGCGGAGCGATACGTCTTCGCCTCCGCGCCCACGACGATCAGCGCGCCGCCATTCTCCTTGCCGTTGCCCTGGACGAAGGTGTTGCGGGTCACGGTGCCGGTCGCGCCTTCGGGCAGGTCGATCATGTAGTTCGTCTTGCGGCCCGCGGTGTCGTCAAAGCTGTTGTCCGCGATCTCGACAGTGGGCGCGCGCACCTTGACGTAATGGCCGCCCGTTCCGCGCTCGAATCGCGAGTTCGTGACGGTGACCACGCCCTTGTTGGCGACGTAGATCGCGTGCGAGCAGTTCGGCGCCTCGTCGCACTGGCCGAGCCCGGCGAAGGTCGAGCGATCGACCGCGATCCGCTGGCCGCTCGGCTCGCCGCCGATGATGCCTTCCTGGCTGTCGAGGAACATCGAGCGCGTCACGCTCAGGTCGCCCATCTCGGTGCGGATGCCCGCCCCGTTGCCGTCGGCGACGCGGTAGCCACGGAACACCAGCCCGTCGACGATCGACCCGCGCCCGCGCAGCACCAGCGCGGCCTTGTCCTCGCACACCGCGCGTTCGAAGATCGCGCTGCCCGGCGTCGCCGCGCGATAGGTGATGCGCCCGCCCGCCTGCACCGCGCATTCGCGGTAGGTGCCCGGCGCGATCGCGATCGTCGCGTCGCCGTCGCGCACCGCGTCGACCGCCTCCTGGAGGTGGCGATAGCCGCGGCCCGTCTCAACGACGGTGAACGGGGCGGGCGCGGTCGCGGCGGGCAGCGTAGCGACGAGCGCGACGAGGGGGATCAGGCGGTGCATGCCGCCATCTGCCGCTCGCGCGAGGCGTGCGTCGACCCGCAAAGGGGGTTAACCGCGGGTTTCGCACCGTACAGACGTTGACGCGCACGCCGACCGTCCCGCCGCGGGACACCGGCAAGCCGACCCGTTTCGCCTTGCAACCCACACCCCTTCTCGCCCAAGGTTCGGGCCGAACCCGATCTTCGAATCGTGGCGTGCGAACCAGCGGAGTGGATACGATGCAGAGCTACCTGAAACACTATATCGACGGCGCCTGGGTCGAGAGCGAGGGCGGCACGCGCCACGAGGTGATCGACCCGTCGACCGAGCAGCCCTGCACCGAGATCACGCTGGGATCGAAGGCGGATGCCGACAAGGCGGTCGCGGCGGCGCGGCGCGCGTTCGAGACATGGTCGCAGACCAGCCTCGACGAGCGCAAGGCGCTGCTCGCGCGCATCATCGAGGAGTACAAGACGCGCATCCCGGATCTCGCCAAGGCGATGAGCGTGGAGATGGGCGCACCGATGGCGCTGGCCTCGGCCGCGCAGGCGCCCACCGGGCTCGCGCATTTCGCCGCGACGCTGAAAGCGCTCGACGCGTTCGTGTTCGAGGAGACGGTGGGCCGCGCCAAGGTCGTCCACGAACCGCTGGGCGTCGTCGCGATGATTACGCCGTGGAACTGGCCGCTGAACCAGATCTGCGCGAAGGTCGCGCCCGCGCTGGCAGCGGGCGACACGATGGTGCTGAAACCCAGCGAGGAAGCGCCGGGCTGCGCGGTGATCCTGGCCGAGATCCTCGACAAGGCGGGGGTGCCTGCAGGCGTCTTCAACCTCGTCAACGGCGACGGGCCCGGGGTCGGCGCGACGTTGAGTGCGCACCGCGACGTCGACATGGTCAGCTTCACCGGATCGACCCGCGCGGGGATCGCGATCGCGCAGGCCGCCGCGGCGACGGTCAAGCGCGTCCATCAGGAACTGGGCGGCAAGGCGGCGAACCTGGTGCTGGAGGGCGCGGACCTGAAGGCGGTGCTGCCGCCGACGGTGGCGGGCGTGCTCGCGAATTCGGGGCAAAGCTGCATCGCGCCGACGCGGCTGCTGGTCCATGAGAGCCAGGTCGCGGAGGCGACCGCGATCGTGAAGTCGATGATGGAGCAGACGACGGTCGGCGATCCCGCCGAGGTCGGCCAACATATCGGCCCCGTGGTCAACAAGGCGCAGTACGAGAAGATCCAGGCGCTGATCCAGTCCGCGATCGACGAGGGCGCGACGCTCGTCACCGGCGGGGTCGGGCGGCCGGACGGGCGCAATGCGGGCTTCTACATCCAGCCGACGCTGTTCGCCGACGTGACCCCCGACATGCGGATCGCACAGGAGGAGACGTTCGGGCCGGTCGCGACGATCACCACCTACACCGACCAGGCAGACGCAGTGCGGATCGCCAACGACACACCCTACGGCCTGTCCGCGACGATCTCGGGCGATCCGGCGAAGGCGGCGGAAGTCGCGCCGAAGCTGCGCGCCGGGCTCGTCACGATCAATTCGTGGAGCCCGGACATCGCCGCCCCCTTCGGCGGCTACAAGCAATCGGGCAACGGGCGCGAGAACGGGAAATACGGGCTGACCGATTTCATGGAAGTGAAGACGGTGGTCGGCGCGCCGGGCTGAACCCGGGGGTGATTCGGGATGGGGCTCGCGGCGTCGCGGGCCCCTTTTTCGTGCGCGGAAGGTCGCGAAGGCCGCGCCATTTCCGCGTGCGCGATGCGCGGAAGTTGTCAAAGGTGCCGCTACGCCGGGTTGGCAATTCGATCGCACGTGATCGCCCCTGTCGATCAATGAGGAAGGGGTGCCTGTTCTGGCCATCATCATTGAGGACTACACCGGCCGGTATGATGTAGGACAGTTGCGGTATCAACGGACGGCCGCTGGACCAACCATCGACCCGACGACCAAGCCCCTATAGCGGACGCGCGATCGGGACCGTTGAAACGCAGTCATTGGTTCCGCGTGATCGTTGCCTTTCCTCCATCTCCGCGTGACGATTTCGGGAAAGAGGATGTTGCAGACGGCCCGGAGCGCAACGAGCGTCACGACCTTCCCGCTCTGGATCGTTTTTGGGAAAGCTGGATCGGCGTAGGTCGGGCCTTAGATGGTCGGCGGTCATCGCACCGTCGACTCGATCCATTCTGGCAAAGGCAGCAGCGCCGCGGGTCCGGCCGTGGCCTTCCGCACCGGCACCGCGCGGGACGTCCGGGAGCGCCTGCCGTTGCTCCGGTATCGGAACGAGCGATGGCGCTTCGGCGGGGGCCAGGCGAACGAAAAGACAGCGAGCAAAGGGCTTTCCCCCTCAATAATCCCGCGACACCCGCACGTTGGCGCTCTGCCGCCCCAGCGTCGAGATGCTCGACAGCAGCGACAGCCAGCGCGTGACCTGAAACTCGACCTGGGTCGCGCTGTAGCCCTGGCCGTCGGTGACGATCTCCGCATAGAAGCGCCGCGTGATGTACTTGCCGGCGGCGACCGAGGTGCCCTGCCCGGTCTGCGGATCGGCGGGCAGGATGCGCAGGCGATCGAGCCCGGCGGCGCGGCGGACCGCGTTGATCGGGTTGAGCCCGCCCTTGCCGCCCTGGAGCGCGGCGACCGCGGCGGCGAGCTGGAGCGCTTCGGGCGCGGACAGGTTGGTGATCGAGGTGCCGAACAGCAGCCGCGAGAGCAGCTCGTCCTGCGGCAGCGCGGGGACGCTGGTGAACGCGATCTCCGGCTTGAGCGCGACGCCGGTCACGCGGATCGTCGCGTTCAGCCCGGTGACGTTGGCGTTCGCCTCGATATCCAGCGCGGGGTTGGCGGGCACCTCGCCGCCGAAGCGGATCACGCCGCGCGCGAGATCGAACTGGCGGCCCGCGAACTCGTAGTCGCCGCGGATCAGCGTCGCGCGGCCGGTGATGGCGGGGTTGTCGGGCGCGCCGCCGATCCGGAGATCGCTCGACCATTCGCTGCGCAGGCCGAGGCCGGACACCATCAGCTGCCCGGGCGCGCGGGCGCGAATGTCGAGCTTCCACGGGGTGGCGGGCGCATCGTCCTCGACGCCGCCGTCGGGGACGTTGATCTCGCGCAGGTTGAGCTGGGGCACCGCGGAGGCGGCGGTCGCCTGGCCGAGGCGATAGCGGCTGCGGTCCAGCACGACGTCGCCCGCGATCGTCCCGCCCGCGCCGTCGGAGCGGATCGTGAGGGGGCCGGTGACGGTCGCGGCGATGTCGTCGCGGTTGATGAGCGCGGCGTTGGCGGCTTGGAGCGACAGGTCGATTCCGAACCCGCGCACCGCGGCGAAATCGAACCGGCCGATGCCCGTGACCCGCCCGCCCTTGCCGGCGTCCGCGCCGAACCGGTCGATCACCAGCCGCGAGCCGCCGAACCGCCCGGTCGCCTGCACGTTCGTCAGCACGGTGCCCGACGTCGCGCTCTCGATCCGCGCGCCATTGGCCTGGACGACGCCGCGGATGGTGGGATCGTTGACCCGTCCGCCGACGTCCGCGCCGATCGCGACCGGCCCCGACAGGTCGAACAGCTCGACCCCGGTGAGCCGCCACAACGTGTCCGCCGGGCCGGAATAGCGCAGCTGCCCGAACACCGGCGCGGTCGACAGCCGCGTGACGAGATCGCCCGCGGGAAGCGGCGACAGCAGCGCCTGCGCGCGCCCGATCGTCTGCCCGCCCGAGGCCATCACCGCGCGTACCGCCGCCTTGTCCGCGGACAGCACGCCTGCGACGCCGACGTCGATCGGCCGCGAGCTGAGGACGAGGCCGGAGCGCGAGAGCCCGCGGATCGTGAGGTCGACGCGCCCGGTCGGCGCGCTGCCCGACGTCGTCTGGAACGCGACCGTGCCCGAGGTGCTGCCCGCGAGGCCGAGACCGGGATAAGCGATATCGAGCACCGCGAGCGGCATCCGTGCCAGCGTCGCATCGATCGTGGTGGCCGCGCTGGAATAGCGCGCGCCGATCCGGGCGCTTCCGCCCGCGAAGGTGAGCGTCGTCGGCGCTAGCCGCCAGCCATCACCGTCGCGCGTGACGAAGGCGGGGGTTTCGAGCCGGATCGGGCGGCGATCGACGCTTCCCTGCGCGACGATGCGGTAGCTGTCGGGGGTCACCTGCGTGACGGTCTGGATGTCGAACGCGCGGCCGCGTGCGCCGGAGATCGAGGCGCGGATCTCGCCCACGCCGCCGCGCAGCTTCGCATTGCCCGCGAACCGCGCGAGCATAAGCCCGCCGCGCTTGAGCCCGGCACCGGTCGCGGTCGCGTCGATCGACGTGCCCGCGGGATCGAGCAGCGCGACGAGATCGAGGCGGCCGCGCCGCAGCGTCGCGCCGGCCAGCGCCGCGTCGCGTGCGTCGATATGCGCCTCGATCCGCTGGACCTCGCCGACCGGGCGCAGCAGCAGTTCGCCGGCCAGGCCTCCGCCCGCGATCGCCAGCCGCCCCGCGAACCCGCCATCGACGATGTCGAGCGTGCCGGCCGCGCGGGTGCCCGACACGTCGAGGCGGTCGATGCGGACCTGCCCGGTGCCGCCATCGGGGAGCAGGATCGCACCCGCCGCGGAGAACGCGCCCAGCCGCGACCCGCCCGCGGCGGTGAATGCGAACCCCTGCGGCGTCGGATCGAGATGCGCGCGCACGTCGCTCAGCCCCATCGCGGCGTTGGGGGCGGCGAAGACGAGGTCGATCGTCGGCCTCTCGATATCGCCGTCGAGCCTGAGCGTCAGCGCGCCGTAATCCGCCTGCCGCCCCGCGCCCTCGAAATGGAAGGTGCCGTCGCGACGGCGGAAGCCGTTGCCCGCCAGCCGGATGTCGGGCGCAACGAGCACGAGGTTGCGGAAATAGAGGATGCCGTCCACGCCGCGCTCCAGCCCGGTCGCGATCCGCGGGAGGCCGCCCGCGAGGCTGCGGAAGAACGCGTTGTCTAGCCGCAGCACCTTCGCGCTGCCCTGCCCCACCACGCGCGTGCCCTTGCCGCCCGCGCCGGGGACGACGCGCAGCATCGTCCTGACGTCGACCACGCCGAGCCCCGGGATCAGATACCGCCCAAGCGCGCCGTTGACGCCGATGTCGTAGCGCCCGGTATCGAGATCGAGCGTGAGATTGACGCGCCCCGTAAGCTTGTCCGAGCGGACGCGCAGGTCGTCCCCGGTCAGCAGCGCAGGGGTGATGCGCAGCACGCCGTCGACCGACAGGTTGCGCAGGATGCCACCCGCGACGTCGCCGACGCCGGTGACGCGGTCCGCGGTGACGCGGATCGGCAGCAGCAGCGGTCCTCTCGACACGCGCCCGCGCCCGGCGATCCGCACGCGATCGAACCCGGTATCGTCGCCGGGACCATCGTCGGCGAACACCACCCGGTCGGCGGACAGGCGATAGTCGAACCGTGCGGTGGCGAACGCGCCGTCGAGGATCGCGCGGAGCTCGATGTTGCGCCCGCTCATGTCGGGGAACAGCGCGCCCGGGCGCAGGAGCCGCGCCTTGATGCGGACGTTGCGGTAGGCGCTGGTGGCGAGATCGATCGCGCCCGTCGTCTCGATCGCGAGCGCGGGCGAGCGGAGCGACAGCGTGCCGGCGACGCGGCGGTTCGCATAGGTCGCGGCGCCATTGACGAGAAGGCGCGGGGCGGTGAGCCGCTGGAGTTTGCCGCGCGCGATCGTGGACGGGACGAGCGTGCCCGCGAGGGTATACGCGCCCGATCGCGCCGCCAGCGCGAGATCGGCGACGCGCGCGCCGCCGACCTGTGCGCGTGCATGCCCGCGCCACTGCGCCCAGCGGCCGTCCCCCGAGACGTCGAGATCGATCGCTCGGCTCAGCCCGGTGAGCTTCGCGAGCACGCCGTTCGCGGCCCCGTGCGCGCGGACGCCCAGGTCGAAGCGGTCGCGATCGGGCTCGGCGTCGATCCGCATCGCCAGCCTGTCGGTGCCAGCGACGATCGCGGCGAGATCGACCAGCGCACGCCCCTTGCGGATGTCGGCATGCGCGGCGATGCGGCCGGTACGCGCGGTCCCGGTAACGGGCGATGCGACGATCAACCGGTCGACCGCAAGGCGACCGATGCGGATGTCGAAATCGGGGAGCAGCGGGCCCTGCGTCGCGGTCGGCGTCGTCTCGGGCAGTTTATGGAGCGTCGCCTGCGCCATGAGGAGCGCGGTGATGTCGAGCCGGTTGGCGAACCAGCGCATCGGCGACCAGTCGAGATCCGCGCGCGGGGTGGAGAAGACCAGCCCCTGCGGATCGTAGACGCGGACGTCGACCAGCACCGCCTTGCCGTAGAGCGAGCCGTCGATCCGCCCGATCGCGAAGCGCAGCCCGTTGGCGGTGCGGATCGCCGCGATCCGGTCCGCGACCCAGCGATGCCCGGGATCGGTATCGACGATCAGGATCGCCGCGCCGAAAATCGCCAGCAGCGCAATGACCCCCGCCGCGATCCACCGGGCGACGCGCGTCAAAACGCCTGTCCCAGCGAGACGTAGACGCCGATCCTCGGATCGTTCCGCTGAGGGTTGAGCGGCGTGCCGACATCGATGCGGATCGGGCCGAAGTTGGAGTAATAGCGCACGCCGACGCCCGCGCCGTACTGGAACTTGGTGAAGCCCGGCAGCGGCGAGGTGTAGATGTTGCCCGCATCGAAGAACGGCACGATGCCGAAACTGCCGAACGCGCGCACCCGCGCCTCCAGCGAGAATTCGGTAAGGCTGCGTCCCCCGATCGGATCGTTGTTCGCGTCGCGCGGGCCGATCGCCTGATAGCTGTAGCCGCGCACCGACGCGCCGCCGCCCGCGTAGAAGCGCCGCGACGGCGCGATCTGGTCTCGCGGCGCACCCGCGATCGTGCCGAGCCGGGTGCGCCCCGCGATCACCACGCGGTCGCTGACGGGATAATAGCCGCTGGCGTCGACCTGGATCCGCGCATAGCCGAACGCCGAGCCCTGCAACGACAGCTCCGGGCTCAGCCGCCCGCCGAGCCGGAACCCCCGCGTCGGGTTGAGCAGGTCGTCCGACCCGTCGTAGATCAGGTTCGACGGCAGCGCGGCGATCAGGAAGGTGCGCTCGCGCGGGGCCCCGGTCGACACGATCACGTCGCGCTCGTCGGATGCGAGCAGCTCGGCGCCGAGCGACCAGGTCCACGCCTTCTGGAAGAAGATGTTGGTCTGCCGCTCCAGCGTGCCGGACAGCGAGAAGGTCTTGGCCTGATAGGCGGTGCGGTTGAGGTTGGCCGCCGCCATCTGGAACGTCAGCACCCGATCGCGGCCACGGAAATTGTTGCGGCGGAAGACGATCGCGGCGAGCTGTTCCTGCGTGCCCGCGACGCCGCGCAGCGTCAGCGCCCCCTCCGGCGGCAGGAAGTTGCGGTGCGTCCAGCTGACCTCGGCGCGCGCGCCCTCGCCGGTGCCGTAGCCGAGCTCGCCCGCGATCGTGCGCGGCGGCGCGGGCGCGAGATTGACCGCGACGTCGACGGTGCCGGGGGTGGCGCCCTCGACCGGCTTGACGTCCGCGGTCGAGACGAGCCCGGTCTGGATCAGCGCGCGGCGCAGGTCGTCGAGCGCGGAGGCGTCATACTCCTGCCCGGGGACGAAGCGCGCGATTTCCTGCACATGGCGCGCGTCGAAAACATGGTTGTCCGGATTGGCGGTGATCCGGCCGAAGCGGCGCTGGCTGCCGGGATCGACCGCGACCGTCAGTGTCGCGGTGCGCGCGGCGCGGTCTACGACGATCTCGGGTTCGCCGACCTTGGCAAAGGGGAAGCCCTCCTCGCCGATCCGTGCGCGCAGTGCCGCTTCGCCCGCGACGATCGCATCGGCGTTGACCGCGTCCTCGGGCTTGATCGCGAACGCCTCGGTCAGCGGCGTCGCACGGTCCCCCGCCGCCGCGACGCCCGCCAGCGTGACGCTGCCGAAGCGGTAGAGCGCGCCGGGCTCCGCGGTGAGGACGACGACCGGGCGCTTCGCCGTACCGGTCTCGACCGCGGTCGAGACCTGCGCGTCGTAATAGCCCTCGCCGCGCAGCAGCGAGACGAGCAGGTCCGAATCCTCGCGGGCGCGCCGGTCGAGCTGCGCGGCGTTGGAGGGTTCGCCGTCATGCTGGTTCAGGACCGACAGGTCGTCGAAGCGCTGGCGGAGCAGCGGAGTCGCGACCGCATCGATGCCGTCGACGCGGTAGGTGTAGCGCGTCTCGGTCGCGACCTGGGGTATCGAGGCCGCGGTGGGCGCGTCGGGCGCGGTCGCAAGATCCGGCCAGGCCACGCCGATGCCCGGCAGCTCCGCCATCGGCGAGTTGGGGTCGAGCGTCGGCTGGGCCTGGTCGGGAGCGCTTTGGGCGCGGGCGAGCGGCGCTGTGGCGACGCCAGCGACGACGCCGACCACCGCGCCAAACCACACCCGCCTCGCCATCATCGCCAAGGGCTTAGCCGCGCCCCGCGCGAAGCGACAGTGGCAAATGCGCAGACCGGCGCTGCCGCGCCTCAGTGCACCGTGCCGATCGCCTCCTCGACCGACAGCAGCACGATCAGCCGCTCGACCTGGCGCCAGCGGCAGAAATGGATGTGGTTGCCCAGATCGCGGCTGCGGTCCGCGCGCGACGCCGCCTCGAACCCCGCATCGTCGCCATAGGTCGCGATCAGCGCATCGGCGTCGGCGATCGCGCCGCGATCGGCGAGATAGGGCATCTGGAGCATGCGGCGGTTTCCGGACCTGGAGAAAAAGACGTGATATCTCTTCCACATCGCGTGCCACGATCGGGTTTCGACCGATGCGTGCCGATGACGGTGGTAAACGCCCCCTCCGCCATGCCCGCCGGACCGTCCCGCGCGTCCCGGCGGGGGACACTGGCGTCCCGCGGCGGGACATGGCAGGGCTTCGGGCGATGACGCTTCCCCCTACCCGCCCGCCGTCCAAGTCGCCCGCAGCCGGCGGGTTCCTCCTCGCCCTGTCGCCGCTCGTGGGAGCGGGGATCGGGTTTGCGGTCGGGCAGGCGACGCCGGGCTTCCTGATCGGGATGGCGTCGGGCATCGGGATGGCGCTGGCGATCTGGGCGATCGACCGGCGACGGTAGCTTGCTAGCGCGGCGTGCGGATCAGGAGCTTCACGCGGCCGATCACCATCACGTCGGTGCGGACCTCGTCGGGCCATAGCGGGTTGTCGCTGACGACCCGGATGCCAGCAGGCGCGAGCGACAGGCGTTTCACCACCACCATGTCGTCGCGCCGCGCGACGTATATCGCGCCGTCGCGCGTGACGCGCCGGTCCGCCGAATCGACCAGCAGCCGGTCGCCGTCGAGGACCGTCGGCGCCATCGACTCGCCGCGCGCCGCGACGATCGAGGCGGCGCGCGGCGCCACCCCCGCCTCGCGGAGCAGCGCGGCGGACAGGTCCAGCGCGCCCAACCGCGCCTCGCGCCCGATCGCGGTGCCCGTGCCCGCAGAGGCGGACACATCGAGCCACGGCACCGCGACCGTCGCCGCCGGTGCGCGCGGCTCGCCCCCCAGCATCGCCTCGTCGACCCCGAAATGCGCGGCGAGGAAGCGACGGTCGCGTTCGTCGAGTGTCCGCGGCGATCCGCGGCGAAGATATTGCTGCAGATAGGCGGAGTTGCGCCCGAGCGCGACCGACAGCTGGGCAAGGCTCTGCCCGGCGTCGAGCGCCAGCGCTTCCAGGGTCCGTCGCGCCGCATCCATGACCGACCTCGTACGCGCAGGAAATTTCCTAGACAAGTTGGAAATATGAGAACAGATCGCGAACATTGAGTTGCGAACGGAGGGTAGCGTGGATGTCGCTGTTGATCGAAATCGAGAGGTATCTGCGCCGTACGGGGGAAGCGCCGACCACGTTCGGTCGCCGCGCCGTCAACGATCCGCGACTGATCGGCGACCTGCGTCGCGGGCGCGAACTGCGCGAGGCAACGCGACGGCGGGTCGAGGCACTGCTCTTCGAGCGGACGCGGTGAGGCGCGACGCGGGCGCGCTGCTCGAACGCGCGCTGGTGCGCGATGCCGCGGCCTGCGGCATCATGGCGGCGCTGGAGCCAGCGGGCTCGACGCCCTGGGCGAGCGCGACGTACGTGGGCGCGCGGCATGCATGGCGGATGCCGTGCGATACGGCGCATGCCGACTGGGCGCGGCGACTGCCCGGCGTCGACTTCACGCTGGCGGGGCATCTGGTCGCGGACATCAGCGTCGCGGCGGACGGCGACACGCTGGTGATCGCGGCGCTTACGGTTGAGGTGGCGTAGAGCAGAGCGACATTCAGCATGGTACGCTGTCCTGTTCGTCACCCCGGACCTGTTCCGGGGTCCACGTATCCGCAACCGATATACAGGTCCGGGGTGACGGGTTTGGCAGGTGTCGCCGGCAACAATAGCCGAAGATCGAGCGGCCCGACGTCAGACCGCAAGCCCGCGAAGCCGGCCGAGCATGTCCTCCATCCCGCGCGACGGCGGCTCGCGACGCTGCGCGCCGCGTTCCAGCCGCTCGATCAGCGAGGTGAGGCTGGGCGCGGGCGGTGTAGGGGGCGGGGGCGGCGTATCCTCGTCATTGCCCTTGCGGATGACGGGGGTCAGCTCGAACGTCTCGAACCGCTCGCCGGGATCGATCGTCTGCGGGCGGCGCGCCAGCGGCTCGACCGCGGGAACGGGCGCGAGCGGGACCTCGGGGATCGCGGATGCGTCGAACGCGGCGAGCGGCTGGTCGAGATCGGCCGGCACCTCGCGCTCGATGATCCGGTGCTCCGGGCCGGGCTCGGGCGCGATCCGGGGCAGCGGCACCGCGGCGTCGAGATCCTGGCTGGCGAGGATCGGGCGTCGCGCGGGTGCATCGGGATGCGCGTCCGCGCGGCGCAGGACGGGGACGCCGGGCTCCGCCGCCGCCGTTTCGCGCGGGCCGATCAGCAGGACGAGCAGCGCCCAGATCACCGCCCCGCCCGCCACCGCGCCGCCGGCCGCGAGCAGCATCCGTGCGGTATCGCCCAGCGGCGGGGTGGCGGCGTGCCAGACACGGGGCAAGCCGGTCGATTCGATCGCCATGCCCAGCGTCGTCGCAGGCAGCATCGCGACGAGCGCGCCGATGCCGACTCCCGCCACCGCGGAGACGAGGGTGAGGCCACGCAGACTCATGCGTGGGATACGGGGAAACGCAAACATCCAGGATCCCTTTCCGCGGCATGTACAAGCCGTTGATACACCGGGGCATAGCGAGAAACATTTGACGACCAGTTACGCTCTGCCTCGACGAACGCCCGCGCCCGCACCCGGCGAGCATCCCACATCGTGCGATCCGCGAACAGTCCGGCCAGCGCGGCGGCGATCGCGGGCGGCGAATCGGGGGTGAAGAGCGTGCCCGTCTCGCCGTCGCGGATCAGCTCGCGATGCCCGCCGACGTCCGACGCGGCGACCAGCCGGCGTTGCGCCATCGCCTCCAGCGGCTTGAGCGGCGTGACCAGATCGGTCAGCCGCATCGCCTTGCGGGGATAGGCGAGAATGTCGACGATGCCGTAATAGCGCTCGACCGCGTGATGCGGCACGCGGCCGACGAAGACGATATGCCCGGCCACCGGCGAGGCGGCGGCCTGCGCGCGCAGTGCCGCCTCCATCGGGCCGCCGCCGACCAGCAGCAGCTTCGCCTTCGGACGTGCGGCGACCAGCGCGGGCATCGCGGCGATCAGATCGTCGAGCCCTTCGTAATCGTAGAAGCTGCCGATGAACCCGACGACGTCCGCGTCCGCGACGCCGAGCGATTCGGCGAACGCGACGTCGCGCGGCGGGGCGTCGCCGAACAGGGTGAGGTCGACGCCGTTGGGCGACACCATGATCTTGGCCGGCGCGATGCCGCGTGCGACGAGGTCGCGCTTCAGCCCGTCGCAGATCACCGCGACCGCATCGGCGCGGCGCACCGCCCAGGTTTCGAGCGCGCGGGTGGCGCGGTAGCGGAGCGAGCCCTCGCGCCCGGTGCCGTTGCCGACCGCGGCATCCTCCCAGAACGCGCGGATCTCGTAGACCAGCGGCAGCCTGCGCGCACGCGCCACCCGGAGCGCGGCGAGCGCACCCAGCACCGGCGAGTGCGCGTGGAGGATATCGGGGCGGAATCGCGCCACCACCGCGTCGATCCGGCGCGCGAAGGCGTGGATCTCGGCGAGTTCGCCCAGCGGCGCTGGCAGCGCGCGCGGCGGCACGGTGCGGTGGAAGTCGATCCCGTCGACCGTCTCGAACGCGTTCTCCGTCGCGCCCTGCCGCGGCCCCGTCACCGCCGCGACCTGCCAGCCCAGCGCCATCTGCGCGGTGAGGATCGCGCGGGTGCGGAAGGTGTAGCCGCTGTGGAGCGGCAGCCCGTGATCGAGGATGTGGAGGATGCGCATCGTTGCCGCGCTGCTTGCCACGACAGGGCTTAACGCGGCGTCAACCGCGCGGGTGTAGCGCGGGGGGATGATGACTTCGCATGCGCCCTGCCCCCGATCCGTCGGCACTGAGCTTGTCGAAGCCTGTCCTGAGCGCCTGCCGCAGGCATGCAGTCGAAGGGTGCTGTCCTTCTTTTCGACGGTTGCGAAGAAGGGCAGTGCTTCGACAAGCTCAGCACGAACGGTGATGGGGCACGGACGATGATCGACACGTTCGGCCTGGTCGTCAGCCACGGGCTGATGCTGCTCGCGGCGTTCCTGCTGCTGCGCCGCCCCGATCTCGACCGCGAGGGGCCGGCGCCCGACCGGGCACGAAAGCCGCGCCCCCGTGCGTGATCTCGTCTTCCTCGCCTTCCTCGCCGCGATGTTCGCGGGCGGGCTGAAGCGGCCGTTCCTGCTGGTGCTGACGTACGTCTATATCGACAACGTCTCGCCGCAGCAGCTGTCCTACTATCTGCTCAACAGCGTGCCCGTGTCGATGATCGCGGCGGCGGCGTGCGTCGGCGGATACCTGTTTCTCGATGCGAAGCAGGACAGCCGGTTCGCGCCGCGGCAGGCCGCGCTGCTGGTGCTGCTGATCTATTGCGGGCTGACGACGATGGCCGCGGACTTCCCTGTCGAGGCGAAGGAGAAGTGGGACTGGGTGTGGAAGGCGCTGGCCTTCGCGATCTTCCTGCCGCTGACGCTGCGCACGAAGCTGAGGATCGAGGCACTGCTGCTGTTCCTCGTGCTGTCGGCGAGTTCGATCATCATCGTCGGCGGGATCAAGACCGCGCTGTCGGGAGGCGGATACGGCTCGCTCGACCTGATGGTGAACTCGAACACCGGGCTGTACGAGGGCTCGACGATCTCGACCGTCGCGATCGCGATCATCCCGCTGATCCTGTGGTTCACGCGGCACGGCACGATCTTCGTGCCCGACTGGAAGGTGAAGGGGTTCGGCTATGCGCTGGTGCTGGCCTGCCTGCTGATCCCCGTCGGCACCTCGACGCGCACCGGCCTCGTCTGCATCGCGCTGCTCGCGCTGCTGATGCTGCGCGAGGTGAAGCGGCCGATGCTGTATCTGGGCGCGATGGCGCTGATGGGGGTGGCGGCGGTGCCGTTCCTGCCGTCCGCCTTCACCGACCGGATGTCGACGATCAAGACCTACAAGGCGGACGAGAGCGCCTCGACCCGGCTGGCGGTGTGGCAGTGGACGATGGCGTATGCGAAGCAGCATCCGTTCGGCGGCGGGTTCGAGGCGTATCGCCAGAACAAGATCAGCTACGATCTCGACGGCAAGGCGGGCGCGGGTAAGACGCGCGAGGTGGACGCCGCGCGCGCCTATCACAGCGCCTATTTCGAGATGCTGGGCGAACAGGGCTATCCTGGGCTGCTGCTGTGGCTTGGGATCAACGTCGCGGGCCTGTGGCGGATGGAGGCGCTGCGCCGCCGCTACCGCAAGTCGGCGGATGCGGGCGAGGCGTGGATCGCGCCGCTCGCCAGCGCGCTCCAGATGGGACACCTCACCTACTTGGTCGGCGCCGCGTTCATCGCGATCGCGTTCCAGCCGTTCATCTTCATGCTGATCGGCGCGCAGATCGGGCTCGACACCTATCTGGCGCGTATCGCCAAGGGGGGGGCCTTCCGCTCCGTGCGCCGCCCCCGCCCTGCCCCGGCGGCGGCGTGAGCGAGCTGCGCTCGCTGACCGGCGCGCGCGGCGTCGCGGCGTGGCTGGTCGTGCTCTACCATATCCGCGGGAGCATCGCGGGGTTGCCGGGCTGGGCGGAGCGGGTGCTGGCCAAGGGGTATCTGGCGGTCGATTTCTTCTTTCTGCTCAGCGGGTTCGTGATCTGGCTGGCGTGGAACGCGCGGTTGCGGCGCGAGGGGCTGGCCGGGGTGCCGGGGTTCCTGCGGCGGCGCATCGCGCGGATCTGGCCGCTGCACGGCGTGATGCTGGCGTTCGCGGTGGCGCTGGCGGGGCTGCTCGCGGCGACGGGGCGACCGCTGCCAGTGACGTTCGATGTCGCGCAACTGCCGCTTCACCTTCTGCTGATCCAGAACTGGGGGTTCACCGACGGGCTGGCGTGGAACGACCCGGCCTGGTCGATCAGCTGCGAGCTGGCGGCGTATCTGGCGTTTCCGTTGCTGGTAGTCGCGGTCGACTGGCGACGCGTGGCGACGCCGGTGCTGATCGCGGTGCTGGCCATGCTGCTCATGGCATTGCACCTCGCGATGCGGGGCGCGCCGACACTGGGGCATGAGATCGCGCGGTTCGGGCTGGTACGGTGCCTGTTCGAGTTCGGCGCGGGGACGATCGTCTGCGCGCTTTGGATGCGGTGGCGAGAACCGGGAGGCCGGGCACGGGCGTTGCCGGTCGCGGTGTTCGCTGCCGTGTCCGCCGGACTTTGGCTGGGCGGCGTGCTGCCCGAGACACTCGCGGTGCCGGCCGCGTTCGCCGCATTGTTGCTGATGCTTACGCTGACCGATGGCGGCAGCCCGCTCGGATATCACGCCGTGCAGTATCTGGGCGAGGTCAGCTACGCGACCTACCTGTCGCATTTCCTACTGTTCTTCGCGTTCAAGCTGGCGATGCCGTCGCCGATGCTGGGCGTGCCCGCGGTTGCTGCCTACCTGACGCTCGTGATGGTCGCTTCGGTCGGACTCTATCACCTCGTCGAGCGTCCGGCGCAGCGCTGGCTCAACGGGCTGGGTGCCCGCCGGACCGGCGCCGCGTACGGATAGTCGCGGATCAGCCGACCGGCTCGTCCGCGAGTTCGGCTTCCAGCGCGGCGAGGATCGCCCTGTTGAACGCGGGGATGTCGTCGGGCTTGCGGCTGGTGATGAGGTGCTCGTCGACGACGACCTCCTCGTCGACCACCTCGGCCCCCGCATTCTCCAGATCGGTGCGGACCGAGGGCCAGCTCGTCACGCGGCGGCCGTCGACCACGTCCGCCTCGACCAGCAGCCACGGCGCGTGGCAGATCGCGGCGACGATCTTCTCGTCCTCCATGAACTCCTGCACGATGTCGATCGCGCGATCCTCGAGCCGCATCTTGTCGGGGTTGCCCAGGCCGCCGGGCAGCAGCAGCATGTCGTAATCGTCGGTATCGACGTCCTCGATCGTCAGGTCCGGGGTGATCGTGCGGGTAGGCTCGCTGTCGTTCTTCACGCCCTGGATCGGATCGGTGGCGATCGAGGCGAGCGAGACGGTCGCGCCCGCGTCGAGCAGCGCCTGCCGCGGGTCGAACAGCTCCGAATCCTCGAACCCGTCGGTCGCGAGGATGAGGACGCGCGCCTTGGAAAGGTCGGGGGAAAGGTCGGCCATGTCGGAAACTCCTGTGGAGAATTACGCGCGCTCAACCCCTCGCGACGCCGCGACGTTCCCGGAACGAAGCCATACCCCTGCGCATTTTCAGGCGTTCGAAGGAGGTCGCGCTTGGCCAGGATCATCTATTGCGACGACAGCAAGCCCGGCATCACGCGCCGGAAGATGCGAAACGGCTGGAGCTATTGGGATGCCAGGGGCGAGCGGATCACCGATCGCGACGCGATCGACCGGCTCAATGCGATCGGCCTGCCGCCCGCCTATACCGACGCGTGGTTCTGCCCGAGCGCCAGCGGGCATATCCAGGCGGTCGGCTGGGACGAAAAGGGTCGAAAGCAATATCGCTATCACACCGGCTTCCGCGAGGCGCAGGACGCCGCGAAATACGAGCGGTGCGGCGAGTTCGGCCTCGCGCTCCCGAAGCTGCGCAAACAGGTCGAGGCGGATCTGCGCAGGCGCGGCATGGGACGCGAGCGTGCGGTGGCGGCGGTCGTCCGACTGCTCGACACCGGGCACATCCGCGTCGGCAACGAAGCCTACGCCCAGTCGAACAAGAGCTTCGGCGCGACGACGCTGCGCAAGCGGCACGCGAAGATCGCGGGCTCGACGCTCCGGCTCCAGTTCAAGGCGAAGTCGGGCAAGCTGTGCACGCTGACGATGACCGACCGGTCGCTCAGCCGCTTCGTGCGCGCGTGTTCGGAGCTGGACGAGCAGCACCTGTTCGCGTGGATCGACGACGACGGCGAGGCGCGGCCGGTGACCTCCACCGACGTCAACGCCTATATCCGCGAGGCGACCGGCGGCGATTTCACCGCCAAGCATTTCCGTACCTGGGGCGCGAGCGTCGTCGCGTTCGAGGCGCTGGCGAGCGCGGAGCGCGACCTGAGCCTGAAGGCGATGCTGGAGCCCGTCACCGCCAAGCTGGGCAACACACCGACGATCGCGCGCAAATCCTATGTCCACCCCATGCTGATCGCACTGGTGAAGACCGGGCAGTCCGCATTCCGAAAAGCGCTTCGCCTGCCGCGCAAGGCGCAGTATCTCAGCCGGGTCGAGCGCGGGTTGATCGCGTTCCTCGACACCGGCATCCCCGCGACCGCCAAGGTCGCCAAGTCAGAGACGCCGGTCGCCAAGGCGGCCTGATCGTTTCGAAAAGAGTATCATGACGACCAACAACAGCGCCGCCGCGAAACCGCCGGCGATCGATCCCGACAAGGTGCAGGACCAGTTGCAGGAGCTGGCGAGCAGTTCGGGCGTGTGGATCCATACGCACTGGCTCAACATCCTGATCGCGATCGGCGTCGGCGCCGCGCTGGCGCTCGGGCTGTTCTGGCTGCGCAACCTGGGGCCGAAGCTGGCGCGGCGATCGCGCAGCGGCAAGGGCTGGTCCGCGATCCTCGGCCGCGCGATCCAGCGGACCGGCAGCTTCTTCATCGTCATGCTCTCCGCGCAGCTCGTCGTCGGCTATGCGGGCGCGCCCGAGGCGGTGCGCCAGACCGTCACCTTCCTGTTCACCGTCGCCGCGGTGTTCCAGGCCGCGGTCTGGGCGCGCGAGCTGATCCTGGGCGCGATCGAGCACCGGACCGCCTCGGAGAATTACTCCGGCGAGGCGCTGATGAACGCGATGGGGCTGATCCGCCTTCTCGTCACCTTCGTCGTGTTCGCGATCGCGCTGATCGTGGTGCTCGACAATCTGGGGGTGAACGTCACCGGTCTGGTCGCGGGTCTCGGCGTCGGCGGCATCGCGATCGGTCTCGCCGCACAGGGGATCTTCGCGGACCTATTCGCGGCGCTCGCGATCATATTCGACCGGCCTTTCCGCCGCGGCGACGCGATCCAGTACGACCAGTCGTCGGGCACGGTCGAGGAGATCGGGCTGAAATCGACGCGCATCCGCGGGGTGAACGGCGAGGAGCGGATCATCTCGAACAAGAATCTCCTCAACAAGGAGATCCAGAACAACACGCAGCGCGACCGGCGGCGGACCAAGTTCACGCTCGGCATCGCGTACGAGACGCCGGTCGACACGCTGGAACGGGTTCCCGCGATGCTGCGCGACGTCGTGAACGGGTGCGATCTGGTCTATGTTCGCGCGGGGTTCGTCAATTTCGGCGCGTCGACGCTAGATTTCGAGCTGGAGTTCGACAGTCCTCACCCCGATTTCCAGCACAGCTACGACGCGCGCCACAAGGTGGGCCTGGCCATCCTGCGCCGGTTCGCGGACGAGAAGATCAGCCTGCCCTACCCGATCCAGACCGCCTACACCGCCGCGCCAGATGGTACGCTCATCATGCCCTATCCCGAAGTGCAGCCGGTGCACGACGTGTCGCACGACCGGCCCTTCGCCTGACCGGCCAGCGGTTTTCGAGGTTCGGGTTCGCTTGCATCCCTCGTTAAGAACGAGCTTTCCTGTTTCAGGTCGGTTGACCCTTGCGTAAAGTGCCGCGTCCGGCCTAGAGGGGCTGCGAACAACCGGGAGGCACGCGCGTGGGCACCGTCAGCATCGACGAGATGAAGGGCAAGCTGGGCTCGGAATGGGTCAGCGAGTGGATCGTCGTGTCGCAGGACATGATCGACAAGTTCGCCGACGCGACCGGCGATCACCAGTTCATCCATGTCGATCCCGAGCGCGCGAAGCTGACTCCGTTCGGCGGCACGATCGCGCACGGCTTCCTGACGCTGTCGCTGCTGCCCGTGCTCATGTCGAAGATGCAGGACATGCCGCATCTGGACGGTGTGAAGATGGGCGTGAATTACGGAGGCAACAAGGTCCGTTTCCTCACCCCCGTCCGCTCGGGCTCGAAGGTGCGCGGCCGCTCGAAGCTGATCGAGTTCGACGAGAAGCGCGCCGGCCAGATCCAGCAGACCAGCGAATTCTCGATCGAGATCGAAGGCCAGGACAAGCCAGCCATGATCGCGGAATGGATCACACAGATCTTCGTCTGACGTGAATTTCCCTCTCCCGCTTGCGGGAGGGGCCGGGAGCGGGCTCGCGCTCAGCCCCGGGATCCTGCCCGCAATCAGCCGGGCACCCACCCCAGCCCCTCCCGCAAGCGGGAGGGGGGAGAAAAATCCCATGCGTTCCGCCGTCATCGTCTCCACCGCCCGCACCCCCATCGGCCGCGCCTATCGCGGTGCTTTCAACAACCTCCCTTCGCCGACGCTGGCCAGCCACGCGATCAAGGCCGCGGTCGAGCGCGCAGGGATCGACGGCGCGTCGGTCGACGACGTGGTGTTCGGATCCGCGCTCCAGCAGGGGCATCAGGCGGGCAACATCGCGCGGACGTCGCTGCTGCGCGCCGGCCTGCCGACGACGGTGTCGGGCATGTCGCTCGACCGCCAGTGCGCATCGGGGCTGATGGCGATCGCCACCGCGGCCAAGCAGATCGTGGTCGACGGGATGGACGTGACGATCGGCGGCGGCGTCGAGAGCATCAGCCTGGTCCAGACCCCCGAGATGCGCGTCGCGCCCGACAAGGAGCTGCTGGCGATGCACAAGGACATCTACATGCCGATGCTCCAGACCGCAGAGGTGGTCGCCAAGCGCTATGGTATCGGGCGCGATGCGATGGACGAATATGGCTACCAGTCGCAGATGCGCACCGCCGCCGCGCAGGCCGCGGGCAAGTTCGACGACGAGATCGTGCCCGTCACCGCGACGATGGCGGTGGTGAACAAGGAAACCAAGGAGGTTTCCTACAAGGAGGTCACGCTCGCCAAAGACGAGGGCAACCGCGCCGACACCACGCTGGAGGGCCTGAAGTCGCTGAAGGCCGTGATGGGGCCGGACATGACGATCACCGCGGGCAACGCCTCGCAGCTGTCCGACGGCGCGTCGGCGAGCGTGCTGATGGAAGAGAAGGTCGCGGTGGCGAAGGGGCTGACCCCGCTTGGCCGCTATGTCGGCATGGCGGTGGCGGGCACCGCGCCCGACGAGATGGGCATCGGCCCGGTCTTCGCGATCCCCAAGCTGCTTGAGCGCAATGGCCTCAAGATGGACGACATCGGCTTGTGGGAGTTGAACGAGGCGTTCGCGGTCCAGGTGATGTACTGCCGCGACAAACTCGGCATCCCCGACGAACTCCTTAACGTCAACGGCGGCGCGATCTCGATCGGCCACCCTTACGGCATGTCGGGCGCGCGTATGACCGGCCACGCGCTGATCGAAGGCAAGCGGCGCGGCGCCAAGTATGTCGTCGTCACGATGTGCATCGGCGGCGGCATGGGCGCAGCGGGGTTGTTCGAGGTGCTGTAAGGTTGATTGATTATTCTGACGTCTCGGCGTATATGACGTCCTGCAAGTGTCAGTAGCGAAACGCTCCTGATATGTGGGCTTCGGTCGTGGCAGCGATCGGAGCCCATTTTCGTTCGGGGCCCGGCTGGCAGGCCGAGCCCCTCCCGTCTGCCCTATTTGGACCGCGACACCTCGACGATCTTGAGAACCAAGATCGCGAAGGCGATGAGCAATCCAAGGATCGAGCAAAGGCTTGCAAGTGTCATGCTCTACTCCTTGATAGGACGGCAGGATTGCCGTCACCGCGGATCATGGCGACGTCACGCCAAAGAACAAGCAACCGACGGTTGAGATATGCCTTCCCCCTTCAAACCTTCGCGCAACCAACCCGCCGCGCACTCGTTCTCCCGGACAACGCAAACAGGAGATGCGCGCATGGCCCAGGATTCCCCGCAGGAAATCGCCGAGACCTTTCTGTCGAAGCTGAAGTCGAGTCCGTTCGTGATGGTCGGGCTCGAGGGTAATGGCGAGCATTCCGAGCCGATGACCGCGCAGATCGACGACGATCGCCCCAACACGCTCTATTTCTTCGCGGGCAAGGACAATCGCGCGGCCGGCGGCGGCGCGGCCATGATCCAGTTCGTGTCGAAGGGGCATGACTTCTTCGCGTGCCTGTCGGGCGGACTGAGCCAGGACAATGACCCCGCGCAGATCGACAAGCTGTGGAGCAATCAGGTCGAGGCGTGGTTCCCCGGCGGCAAGAGCGATCCGAACCTCGCCTTGCTGCGGTTCGACATCGATTCGGCGGAGATGTGGGAGAGCGACGTGTCGCTGACGGGTAAGCTCAAGATGCTGTTCGGCGGGACGATCAAGGGCAGTGAGGCCGGCAGCCATGCGGTGGTCGACAGCGTGGCCTGATCGTTTCGACGACACGACGCCTGAAGTGCAAGGGGTGGGTCGGTGATACCGGCTCACCCTTTTTCGTCATTCCGGACTTGATCCGGGATCCCGCTGCCTTCTTTGATAGACACGCGTGCCCGAGAAGCGGGACTCCGGATTAACGATCACGATCTGCGCAACCGCGTTCGACCGCGCCGCCTACGCGTTCGCGGCGATCCAGTCCTCGAGCACCGGCGCTATCCGGTCGCGCCACTTCGAGCCGTTGAAGATCCCGTAATGGCCGACCCCTTCGGCCATCAGGTATTTCTTCTTTCCTTCTGCCAGCGACGACGCCAGCGTCAGCGCCGCCTTCGTCTGGCCGATCCCGGAGATGTCGTCGCGCTCCCCCTCGATCGCGAGGATGCCGATATCCGTGATCGCGGCGGGATCGACCGGCCGCCCCCGGTGCGTCATCGTGCCGTTGGGCAACGCATGCGCCTGGAAGACGACGTCGATCGTCTGGAGATAGAATTCCGCGGTCATGTCGCAGACCGATCGATACTCGTCGTAGAACTCCTTGGTCGAGTCCGCACTCTGGCCGTCGCCGTCGACGAGATGCTTGAACATCTCGAAATGGCTCATCATGTGGTTGCCGAGGTTCATCGTCATGAACCCGGTAAGCTGGAGGAAGCCGGGATAGACCCGGCGGCCCGCGCCCGGGTGCACCATCGGGACGGTCGCGATCACGTTCTGCTCGAACCACGCATAGGGGCGCTTCGTCGCCAGCAGGTTCACCGCGGTCGGCGCCTCGCGCGTGTCGACCGGGCCGCCCATCATCGTCAGCGTCTTCGGCCTGCACGGATGCCTGTCCGCGCTCATCAGCGCCGCCATCGCATAGGCGGGCACCGAGGGCTGGCATACCGCGAGCACGTGGCTGCCCGGCCCCATCGCCTCCAGAAACGCGACCAGATAGTCGACATAGTCGTCGAGATCGAACTTGCCGGCCGATGTCGGGACCAGCTTGGCATCGCGCCAGTCGGTAATGTGTACGTCGCAGCTCGGCAGCATCCGCTCGACCGTGCCGCGCAGCAGCGTCGCGTAATGCCCGGACATCGGCGCGACGATCAGCAGCTTCGGCCCGCCCTCGACACCCTCGCGCACGAAGCGCTTGAGCTGGCCGAACGGCTTGCGGACCACGATCTCCTCGCGCACCGCCACCTCGCGCCCGTCGATCACGGTCGTGTCGAGGCCGAATGCAGGCTTGCCGCGCGGCGCGGCGGCGTGCGCGAACACGTCGAGCGCGGAGGCCATCACCTTGCCGCCGCCGAAATAGGAGAACGGGTTTGCCGGATTGTTCAGCAGGCCCACGCCGAAATTGGCCATCGCACTGGCGCTGGCGAGCATCGAGCGCTGGAATTCATATGCGTTATAGAGCATCGGGTATCCTGTACCACGCCAAGGTTGCACACACTCTAACGCATTTGCTGCATAGCACAATGCACGAGCTTGGGCACGAGCTTGGGCACGCCCCGTACCCCAGGTTTCCCGCGCGCCGTTGAGCGCCGCCCGCAGCGCTGCTACGCGGCGCGGACATGGCCGCTTCCGTTTCGATCCCATCCGTATCCGGCGAGCCGGAAACGCCCCCCGCGCGCAAGCTTGGCAGCCTCGCGCTCGTCTGGCGACATGCGCGCCGCTACCCGTGGCAGATCGCCGCGGCTTGGAGCGCGCTCGCGGTCACGTCCGCAGCGACGATCGCGATCCCCTACAGCTTCAAGCGCGTGATCGATCGCGGCTTCACCGGCGGGATCTCCGGGGGCGGCGGCGACGCGGCGGGATCGGTGGCCTCGTCGTTCCACTACATGCTGATGATCGTCGTCGTACTGGCGCTGGGCACCGCGGTGCGGTTCTACTTCGTCTCATGGCTGGGCGAGCGGGTCGTCGCGGACATCCGCACCAGCGTCCAGCGCCACCTGATGACGCTTACCCCGCGTTTCTTCGAGGAGAACCGCCCGTCCGAAATCGCCTCGCGGCTGACGTCGGACACGACGCAGATCGAGACGGTGGTGGGCTCGACCGTGTCGGTCGCGCTGCGCAGCCTGCTGACGACGGTGGGCGGGCTGATCTATCTCTTCGTGATCTCGCCCAAGCTGGCGGGGATGCTGACGCTGGGCATCCCCGCGATCATCCTGCCGATCGCGCTGCTGGGACGGCGCGTCCGCCAGCATTCGCGCACCTCGCAGGACCGGATCGCCGATGTCGGATCGATCGCGACCGAAACGCTGGGCGCGATGAAGATCGTCCAGGCGTTCGGGCAGGAACGCCGCGAGGGCGAGCGCTTCGCCGGCGCGGTCGAGGCGACGATGGCCGCGGCGCGCCGCCGCATCGCGCTGCGCGCGATCATGACCGCGATCGTCATCGGCCTCGTCTTCGGATCGATCACGCTGGTGCTGTGGGAGGGCGCGATCGACGTCGCCGCGGGGAGGATCAGCGGCGGATCGATCGCGGCGTTCGTGCTGACCGGCGGGATCGTCGCGGGCGCGGCGGGATCGCTGACCGAGGTGTATGGCGACCTGCTCCGCGGCGCGGGCGCGGCGGGCCGGCTGGCGGAGCTGCTCGCCGAGCGGCCTGAGATCACCGCGCCTGCGCGCGCCGCCGCTCTGCCCGTACCCGCGGTCGGCGCGCTGGCGTTCGAGGGGGTCGAGTTCCGCTATCCCACCCGCCGCGACGTCGCCGCGCTCCACGATTTCGACCTGTCGATCGCGCCGGGCGAGACGGTCGCGGTCGTCGGCCCGTCGGGTGCGGGCAAGACGACGCTGTTCCAGCTGATCCAGCGCTTCTACGATCCCGATGCCGGGCGCGTGACGATGGACGGCGTCGACCTGCGCAGCGCGGACCCGGCCGAGGTGCGCGCGCGGATCGCGATGGTGCCGCAGGATACGGTGATCTTCGGCGCCTCGGCGCGCGACAACCTGCGTTACGGTCGGTGGGACGCGCATGACGACGACTTGTGGGCAGCAGCCGAAGCCGCCAATGCCGCGACCTTCCTGCGCGCGCTGCCCGACGGGCTCGACACCTATCTGGGCGAGGGGGGCGCGCGGCTGTCGGGCGGGCAGCGCCAGCGCGTCGCGATCGCGCGCGCACTGCTGCGCGACGCCCCCGTCCTGCTGCTCGACGAGGCGACCAGCGCACTCGACGCGGAGAGCGAGCAGCTGGTGCAGCAGGCGCTGGAGCGACTGATGACGGGACGCACCACGCTCGTCATCGCGCACCGCCTCGCCACCGTCCGCGCGGCGGGGCGGATCGTGGTGATGGATCAGGGTCGCATCGCCGAACAGGGAACGCATGCGACGCTGATGGCGGCCGGCGGGCTGTACGCGCGGCTGGCGGGGTTGCAGTTCCACGACGCCTGACGTCCATCAGTCCTACCCGTCATCCCCGAGAAGGCGGGGATCCAGCCCCTGCCGTACAGATGATCGCAGCCGTGATCGTGTGACCGAACCGTGAGAGCTGGATCCCCGCCTTCGCGGGGATAACGGGGCGCGCAGGGATGACGGAGGGTTTGGCGGTTTCCCTTCCCCGCGCTAGGCTCCCGCAAAACACGAGGAGAGCGCCCATGGCCCGCGAGTTCGACATCATCGTCTATGGCGCGACCGGCTTCACCGGGCGGCTCGTCGCGGAGTATCTCGGCGCGACCTATCCGTCCGGGGTGACTGGGGCGATGGCGGGGCGCTCGCTGTCGAAGCTGGAGGAGGTTCGCGCCGCGATGGGAATCGCCGCCGAGGTGCCACTCGTCACCGCCGACGCCGACGATCCCGCGAGCCTGCGAACGATGTGCGAGCGCGCGACCGTCGTGATCTCGACGGTGGGGCCATACCAGCTCTACGGCAGCGACCTGGTCGCCGCGTGCGCGGCGACCGGCACCGGCTATGTCGACCTGTGCGGCGAGCCTGCCTGGATGCGCCAGATGATCGACGCGCACGAGGGCGCGGCGAAGGCGAGCGGGGCGCGGATCGTCTTCAGCTGCGGGTTCGATTCGATCCCGTTCGACCTCGGCGTGCTGACGTTGCAGGAGGCGGCGATCGCGCGGTTCGGCGTGCCCTGCCCGCGCGTGAAAGGCCGGGTGCGCACGATGAAGGGCGGGTTCTCAGGCGGGACCGCCGCCAGCCTGAAGGCGACGCTGGCCGCCGCGGCGCGCGATCCGTCGCTCGTCAAGCTGCTGACCAGCCCGTTCGCCCTGACGCCGGGGTTCACCGGGCCGCACCAGCCGATGGGGATGATCCCCGAGTACGACTCGACGATCGGGGCGTGGGTCGCACCGTTCATCATGGCGCCGATCAACACCAAGAACGTCCACCGTACCAATCACCTGCTCGGCGCGCGGTACGGCGCGGACTTCGTCTATGACGAGATGGTCGTCGCCGGGCTCGGCGACATCGGGCGCGCCGCGGCGGAGGCGCTCGCCAGGCTCAACCCGCTCACGGGCGACAAGGGGCCGAAGCCCGGCGAGGGCCCGTCGAAGGAAGAGCGCGACGCGGGCCATTACGACCTGCTGTTCGCGGGGCTGATGCCCGACGGCACGCGGATCGACGCGGTCGTGACCGGGGATCGCGATCCCGGCTACGGCTCGACCTCCAAGATGCTCGCGGAAAGCGCGCTGTGCCTGGTGCAGGACGTGGATGGCGACGGCGGAATCTGGACGCCGGGGGCGCTGATGGGCCCGCAGTTGCGCGAGCGGCTGGTGGCGAAGGCCGGGCTGACGTTTACGGTGGGGTGAATTCGCTTCCCCCCGTCACCCCGGGCTTGACCCGGGGTCCCGCTTTTGCGCCGGCGTCGAGAAGAAGCGGGACCCCGGATCAAGTCCGGGGTGACGAAAAGTGGAAGCTACCCCCCGAACGCGATCGCGCCCGCCGCGGCGAACCCCGCGATCGCAAGGATCCCCAGCACCCGCGCTAGCGACTCCTTGCGGAAGTCGACGACGCGCTTCTCGTCGAGCCAGTAGGTGCCCTTCCCCGGCCCCTTCTCGATCTCGCGCACCGCGCCGAACGCGAGCATCCGCGCGAACATGCGGCGGTCGATCCGGTGGTCGCGCGGGGTGAACGCGATCGCCTTGGGCGCGGACGTGGCGCCGGCCTCGACGAAATGGTCGATGATGCGCGCGCGGGCGCGGGCGACGAGGACGGCTATGGCGGCTCCGGACATGGATGCGGACTCCTCTTTCAGCCCTGATACAGGAACGTCACCAGCACCGCCACGATCACGCACACGACGATCACGATCGGCACCCGCCGCGCCCGGCGCTGCGCAGCGACCGCATAATGCCGCCGCAGGTCGTACCAGATGCGCCCGTCGGTCGTCGTGCGGACGATTCCGTCGGCGCGCAGTCGCTCCAGCTCGCGGATCGCATTGGGCGTGGCGGGGACGTAGCGCGTCGCCTCCCCTTCCGTGATCGCGCGCGCTTCCAGCAGCGCGGGCGCGACGACGCCGCGGACCCGGTGCGGGCGCAGCGCGATCTCTGCATCGGTCATGGTTTCGACGTTCATCGCCGCTTCTTCCCCTGATGGCGGATGTTCGCGGGCCGCCCGCGATGCTTGATGACGCGCGGCGCCTTTCGGGTTTCGCCCCCGGCCGCGTATTTGCCCTCCGGCATCTCGAAGCGCAGCGCGCCCGACACCGGGTTCGCCTCCGCCAGCCGCAGCTTGAGCGTCATCCCCAGTGCATATTGTTCGCCGCTATGCTCGCCGGTCAGCGTGCGCGCGCCCTCGTCGAACTTGAAATACTCGCCGCCCAGATCGCGCACCGGCATCAGCCCATCGCCGCCGATCCCCTCGACGGTGGCGAAGAAGCCGAAATTGGTGACGCCGGTGATGCGCACGTCGACGATCTCACCGGTCCGCTCCGCCAGGAACGCGGCGACATAGCGATCGATCGTGTCGCGCTCCGCCTCCATCGCGCGACGTTCGAGCTTGCTGATGCTCTCGCCGATCCGTTCCATCTCCGCCGGCTCGGGCGCGAGACCGCCCTCCCCCAGCCCGTAGGCCGCGACCAGCGCGCGGTGGACGACCAGATCGGCATAGCGGCGGATCGGCGAGGTGAAGTGGCCATAGCTGCCGAGCCCCAGCCCGAAATGCCCGTGGTTGAGCGGTGCGTAATAGGCCTGGGTCTGCGTTCGCAGCACCTGCTCCATCACCTGCGGACGGAAATCGGCGTCTCCGACGCGGTCGAGGATGTGATTGAACGTCTGCGGCGTGACGACCTGCCCCAGCGCGAACTTCACCCCGAACGTCTCGAGATAGTCCTTGAGCGCGACCAGCTTCTCGCGGCTGGGCGGTTCGTGGACGCGGTACATGCACGGCGCCTTCTTCGCCTCCAGCGCCTTGGCGGCGGCGACGTTGGCGGCGATCATGTAATCCTCGATCAGCCGCATCGAATCGAGCCGCTCGCGCGGCGCGACCGACATGATCCGGCCCTTCTCGTCGAGCACGACGCGCCGTTCAGGCAAGTCGAGCTCGAGCGGCTGGCGCGTGTCGCGCGCCTTGCCGAGGGCGCGCCAGCAGTCCCAGAGGGGACGGAGCGCGGTTTCGACCAGACCGTCATCCCAGCGAAAGCCGGGATCTTCCGCCACGGGGGGCTCGCTCTCGGTGGGCGACCCCGGCGTTCGCCGGGGTGACGTCGCCGCGTCGATCGCCGCCTGCGCATCCTCGTACGCGATGTTCGCCGCGATCCGCACGACCGCGCGGGTGAAGCGCCACGTCTTGAGCGCGCCGCCCTTCTCCACCTGGAGATGGCACACCAACGCCGCGCGATCCTCGCCCTCTTTCAGCGAACACACATCCGCAGACAGGATCTCTGGCAGCATCGGCACCACGCGATCGGGGAAATACACCGAGTTCCCCCGCCGCCGCGCCTCGCGATCGATCTCCGAACCCGGGCGCACGTAGAACGACACGTCCGCGATCGCGACCAGCGCCTTCCATCCGCCCGGATTGGCGGGATCGTCGTCGGGCGCGGCCCAGACCGCGTCGTCATGGTCGCGCGCGTCCGCAGGGTCGATCGCGACGATCGGCAGGTGGCGAAGGTCCTCGCGTGCGTCACCCAGCGGCAGGCGCGCGACCCGCTCCGCTTCCTCCAGCGCCTCCGCCGCGAACACGTGCGGAATCTCATGCTTGTGGATCGCGATCAGCGAGAAACTGCGTGGCGCGAACGGATCGCCCAGCCGCTCGACCACCTTGGCGGTGATCCGCGGCGGCCGCCCGGCCTTCTCCGCGAGCACCAGGTCGCCCGCCTCGGCGTCGCCCGCGTCCGAGACGAGATAGTCGCGCCGCTCCTTCTTGTCGACGCCTTGCAGCCAGAGGCGATCCCCCTCCTGCCGCAGCACGCCGATGATCTGCTCCGACGAAGCGGGAAGCACCTTCATCGGGTGCGCGATCCAGCCGCTGCCCGCCTCCTCGGTCCGCGCCAGCACGCGCGCACCGACGCCGAGCGAGCCGCGCTTGCGCTCGCGCACGCGGATCCGCGGGACCGGCGCGTCGCTGTCCCACCGTTCGGGCACCGCCCAGATGTTGCCGCCGTCGTCGACGTCCGCGACGCGGATCACGGTCACCTTGGGCAGGCCGCCCATCGCATGGAAGGCGCGGCCGGGGGCGCTGTCGATCAGTCCCTCGTCGCCCATGTCCTTGAGCAGCGCCTTGAGCGCGATCTTTTCCTGCGCGGTCAGGCCGAAGGCGCGCGCGATCTCGCGCTTGCCCGCCGGGTCCGCGGACGACGCGATGAAATCGAGGATCTGCTGGCGCGTCGGGAGCCCGACCTTGGGTTTTCGCATTATGTCGAGATAGGGTTTCCTAGGCCTATCGTCACCCGTTAAGACTGGATGCCATGACAACGTTGACATACGACCTTCTGGTCATCGGTGGCGGCATCAACGGCTGCGCGATCGCGCGCGAAGCCGCGCTGCTGGGGAAGCGGGTGCTGCTGGTCGAGCGCGACGACCTCGCCAGCCACACCTCGTCCGCGTCGTCGAAGCTGATCCATGGCGGCATCCGCTATCTGGAATATTACGATTTCGCGCTCGTCCGCGAGGCGTTGAAGGAGCGCGAGCGGCTGGTGAAGGCCGCGCCGCACATCATCCGCCCGATGCGCTTCGTGCTGCCGCACGAGAATGCGGTGCGGCCGTGGTGGCTCGTGCGGCTCGGGCTGTATCTCTACGACTTTCTCGGAGGGCGGATGACGCTCAAGCGCTCGCGCGGGCTGCGCAAGACGGATGCCGCCTATACTGCGCCGCTGAAGGGCGACGGGCGCGGGTTCGTCTATTCGGATGCGTTTGTCGACGATTCGCGGCTGACGGTGCTGAACGCGGTCGACGCGGCGGCGGGCGGCGCGACGATTCGCACCCGCACCGCCTTCACCGGCGCGCGGCGCGACGGCGACAGCTGGCTGGCGACGCTTGCGGGCGGCGAACAGGTGCGCACGCGTGCGATCGTCAACGCGGGCGGGCCTTGGGTAGCGCAGACGCTCGGGATGCTGGGCGTCAATGCGGGCGCGGGCGTGCGGCTGGTCAAGGGCAGCCATATCGTCGTGCCGAAGCTGTTCGAGGGCGACCACGCCTATATCCTGCAACAGCCCGACCGCCGCATCGTCTTCGCCATCCCCTATCATGGGCAGACCGAGATCGGCACCACCGACGTCCCCGTCGACGCGCCCGAGGATGCGCGGATCAGCGCGGACGAGATCGCCTATTTGTGCGAGGCTGCGAACCGGCACTTCAAGGCGCAGATCGCGCCCGCCGACGTCACCTCGACCTGGAGCGGCGTCCGCCCGCTCTACGACGACGGCGCGAGCGAGGCGCGGGCGGTGACGCGCGACTATGTGCTGGAGCTCGATACCAACGGCCCCGCGCTGCTGAGCGTCTTCGGCGGCAAGATCACGACCGCGCGCCATTTGGCGGAGGAGGCGATGGGCAAGCTCGCCCCCGCCCTCGGCATCGATGCGCATCCGGTGACCCGCGCGCGCGTGTTCCCTGGCGGCGCGATCGCGGGGTTCGATACGTACCTCGCGCAGGTGCGCGCGACCTGGTCGTTCCTGGGCGAGGCGCGGTCGGCGCGGATGGCGCACGCCTATGGCGCGCTGCTCGGCGAGATGCTGGCGGGCGTGACCGACGAGGGCGGGATGGGTGCCGACCTTGGCGGCGGGCTGACCGAGATCGAGGCGCGCTGGATGCGCGACAAGGAATGGGCGCGGTCGGCGGACGACATGCTCGATCGCCGCTCGAAGATCGGGCTCCACCTCGACGCGGCGGCGCGCGCGCGGGTCGCAGCCTGGTGCGACGCTGCGGATTGACCCGCACGGCGTCCCCCGCGACAGGCGACCACGGATATCAAAGGGGGCGAAGATGGGTCGGGGCGGATTGACGGCGGGCCTGTGCGCGCTGGTCGCGGTGATGGCGCAGGCCGAGGCGGCTGAGCGCTCACCGATCCTATCCTCCGAATTCGTCTACGCCGACGCCCCCTATCCGCAGGCGCATGCCTCGACGATCGTCGAGCTGCCCGACGGCACGCTCGCCGCCGCGTGGTTCGGGGGGACGGGCGAGAGCCGGCCCGACGTGTCGATCTGGTTCGCGCGGCGCACGCGTAGCGGCTGGTCGCCGCCCGCCCGGGTCGCGGACGGGGTAATGCCTGGCGGCACGCGCTATCCGACGTGGAACCCGGTACTGTTCCAGCCGCCGGGCGGTGACCTGCGGCTGTTCTACAAGGTTGGCCCCTCCCCCCGCGACTGGTGGGGCATGGCGATCGCCAGCGCCGATGGCGGGCGGACGTGGAGCCGGCCCGAGCGACTCCCGGCCGGCGTGCTCGGCCCGATCAAGAACAAGCCCGTCGTCGCCGCCGATGGCGCATGGCTGGCCCCGTCGAGCCGCGAGGAAGTCAGCGCCGAGAACAATATCTGGTCGCTCCGCGTGGAGCGCAGCACCGATCGCGGGCGGACGTGGACGGTCGGCGCGCCGATCGCCTCGCCGATGCATATCGAGGCGATCCAGCCGAGCATCCTGTTCCACCGCGACGGGCGGCTGGAGATGGTCGCGCGCACGCGGCAGGGCGCGCTGGCGGCGACCTGGTCGCGCGATTCGGGGGTGACGTGGTCGCCGCTCGCCGCGATCGACCTGCCCAATCCCAATGCCGGCACCGATGCGGTGACGCTGAAGGACGGACGCCAGCTGATCGTCTACAACCACGCCGCGCATTTCGCGGACCGCCCCGGCGACGGCCCGCGCTGGCCGCTCGACATCGCACTCTCCGACGATGGCGTGCGCTGGCGCCATGTGCTGACGCTGGAGAGCAGGCCGGTGCCCGACGGCTATGCCTATCCCGCGGTGATCCAGACGCGCGACGGGCTGGTCCATGTGACCTACACGTGGGACCGTCGGCGCATCCGGCATGTCGTCGTCGATCCGAAGCGCCTATTGTAAGCCCAGCGAACGCTGGAGTCTCTTGCGGCCGGGGCGCCGCGATACCGATAGAGTTCCCAGCTTTCGCCGGGGGTGACGAGAATCAGCCTCGTGCGATCACCGCGAGCGTGATCCGCGACAGGCAGACCAGCTTGCCCGCATCGTCGGTGATGCGGATCGTCCACACCTGCGTCGTGCGCCCGACCGACTCGGCCTTCGCGACCGCATGGACGTGGCCGCCGGTCGCCGCGCGGATGTGATTCGCGTTGATCTCCATGCCGACGACCGCCTTGGCCGCGGGATCGACCGTCATCCCGCCGCCGACCGACGCGACCGTCTCCGCCAGCACCACCGACGCGCCGCCGTGGAGCCGCCCGAACGGCTGCTTCGTCCGGTGATCGACCGGCATCGACGCGGAAAGCCAGTCGTCGCCGACATCGGTGAAGACGATGCCCAGCAGCCCCGGCATCGATCCCTCGCCGAGCGCGGTCAGCGCGGTCAGGTCGAGCGATCCGCCATGCCAGATCGCCATCAGTAGCTCCGCCCGATCAGCACCCGCTCGACCGCGGGCGCGCCGGTGAAGACGCACGCGCCCGCATCGGTGTGCGACTGCCCCATCGGCGCGTTGCGGATCGTGAGCTTCAGCGCCTTCAGCCGCTCGACCACCGCGTCGAGTGCAGCACCGGTCGGCTTCGACCAGCGCACGTCGACCCAGCCGGGATTCCTCCGCCCGTCGGCGAACGCCGCCTCGACCCCCGCCCAGTCCTCGACCGGCGCGATGTTCGCGCGCAGCCGCGCATGCGCCTCGTCGAACAGCACGCGCTGGACATCGGAGAGCGTCGCCGCGACCTCGCCGACGAACGCGTCGCGCGGCACCACCGTGCTGTCGAGCTTGCCGTCCTCGCGGTACAGCCGGTCGCGGCGGATCACCGAGACGTTGCCCCCCGCGACGTCACGCCCGCCGACCTCGACGATGACGGGCGCGCCCTTCTTCACCCAGCCCCAGCGCTTCGTCGCAGCCTTGGCGGGTTTCAGGTCGAGCAGCGCACGCACCGGCTCGCCCAGCGCGGTCTGCGCGGCGAGCTCCGCCTGGAGCGCCTTGCAATAGTCGACGATCGCGGCGTCCTCGGGCTGGTCGCGCAGCATGGGCACGATCACCACCTGCCACGGCGCGACGCGCGGGGGCACGCGCAGCCCGTCGTCGTCGCCGTGGACCATGATGACGCCGCCGATCATCCGCGTCGACACGCCCCAGCTGGTCGTGTTCGCATATTCCAGCTCGCCCGCGGCGTTCTGGAACCGGATGTTCTGCGCATGCGCGAAATTGGTGCCAAGAAAGTGCGAGGTGCCCGCCTGGAGCGCCTTGCCGTCCTGCATCATCGCCTCAATGCTGTAGGTCGCGACCGCGCCGGGGAAGCGCTCGTTCTCGGGCTTCTCGCCCGCGACGACGGGCAGCGCGAGGCAGTTTTCCGCGAATTCGCGGTACACCTCGAGCATCTTGAGCGTCTCCTCGCGCGCCTCGTCCGCGGTGGCGTGCGCGGTATGCCCCTCCTGCCACAGGAACTCCGACGTGCGCAGGAACATCCGCGTGCGCATCTCCCAACGGACGACGTTCGCCCACTGGTTGATGAGCACCGGCAGGTCGCGCCACGACTGCACCCAGCGCGCGAACGCGGTGCCGATCACCGTTTCCGATGTCGGCCGCACGACCAGCGGCTCCTCCAGCTTCGCGGTCGGATCCGGGGTCAGCCCGCCCTTGCCGTCGCTGACGAGGCGGTGGTGGGTGACGACCGCCATCTCCTTGGCGAAACCCTCGACATGCTCCGCCTCCTTCTCGAAATAGGAGAGCGGGATGAAGAGCGGGAAATAGCAGTTCTCGTGCCCCGTCGCCTTGATCCGGTCGTCGAGCAGGCGCTGGATCCGCTCCCAGATTCCATAGCCCCATGGCCGGATGACCATGCAGCCGCGCACGCCGGATTCCTCGGCGAGGTCGGCCTCGGTGATGACGGACTGATACCAGGCCGCGAAATCGGCCTCGCGCGTGACGGGGAGTGCGTGCTTCATGGGGGCGTCGATAGCGCCGCGTGCGGGGGCCGTCACCCCCTCGGGCCTACTTGCCCCGTCATCCCCGCGCAGGCGGGGATCCATCGCCGGCGGGTTGGACCTATTCGACGGCCGCAGTCGATACGAAGGTCGGGAGATGGATCCCCGCCTGCGCGGGGATGAAGATCAGGAGGCGAATCCAAGCTTTCGCCGGGACGATGGATGACGGATAGGGCGACCGTGTCCTTAGCTCCCAACACAGACCGCCTGCTCCCCGCCATCGCGCTGCGCCTCACCTCGGTCGCGCTGTTCGCGCTGATGAACGTCGGCATCAAGCTGGCGGAGCAGCGTGGCGCGGCGCTGGGCGAGATCCTGTTCTTCCGCCAGTTCGGCGCGACGCTGCTCGTTGCCTCCGTCGTCGCCACCGGCCCGGGCTTCGCCTCGCTCAAGACGCAGCGGTTCGGCGCGCATGTCGTGCGCTGTGTCGTCGGGCTGACCGCGATGGCGCTGACCTTCACCACGCTGATGGTGCTGCCACTGGCGGAGGCGACGACGATCGGCTTCTCGATGCCGATCTTCGCGACGATCCTGGGCGCGCTCTTCCTGCAGGAGCCGACGGGATGGCGGCGCTGGGCCGCGGTGCTGACGGGCTTTGCCGGCGTGCTGATCGTCGTCCAGCCAGGCGACGGGCATTTCCCGTTCTGGGGTGCGCTCACCGGGCTGGCCGCGGCGGCGGGCACCGCGACCGTCACCGTGCTGATCCGCCGGATCGGGCGGACCGAAGCGCCGCTGACGACCGTCTTCTGGTTCTCGACGCTCTCGCTGCTGCCGCTGGGGGTCGCGCTGGCGCTTTCGGTGCGAGCGCATGCGTGGGACGTGTGGGCGATCATGCTCGCGCTTGGGCTGTTCGGCGGCGGCGCGCAGCTGGCGATGACACGGTCGCTGTCGCTCGGTGCCGTCTCGGTCGTGGTGCCGATGGATTATACGTCGCTGATCTGGGCGACGCTGCTCGGCTGGCTGGTGTTCGATCGCCTGCCCGCCCCCGCGACCTGGATCGGCGCGCCGGTGATCGTCGCGAGCGGGCTGTACATCGTTTGGCGCGAGCATGTCCGCCGCCAGGTGGAAACGCGGCAGGCGGTGTTGCAGGGCTAGCCCAGCGACACGCTTCGCGCCGTCGCCAGCATCCGCTTCCCGCGCAGATACATCTCCACCCGCGTCGCGACGAACAGGCCGAGCGCGAAGGCGATCAGCATGTCCGTCAGCGCCATCGCATTCATGTGGAGCGGCAGCTGGCGCGCGCCGGTGCGCACCGCGACCAGCAGGACGAGGAACAGGATCGCGGCGGGCGACGCGGTCTGGTTGAGCGCGTGGGTGACGGGATCGATCGTGATCCGCATCAGCTTGCCGCGTTGCCATCCCAGCAAGGCACCGGCGCCGATCGCCAGCGCGCAGAACGCCCACGCCCAGCCCTGCGGCGGGAACTTCGCGTACATCGCCACCGCGACGACCGCGTAGAGCGTGGGGAAGATCCACAGCCGCTCCAGCTTGAGCGGCGACACCCGCGTCATCCGCCGCCACCGGAGCGCGAAGACGACCGCGATGACGATCGCGGGGATCAGGTAGGACAGCAGCGGGCTGGAATGCGCGGTCATGCGGCGCAATCTGCCGGGCGGGCAGGGCTTCGTCCAGCCGGAAGCGGAGCATTTCCCTCATCCGTCGCCCCGGACTTGATCCGGGATCCCGCTTTTCTTCGTCCGTCCGAAAGGAAGCGGGACCCCGGATCAAGTCCGGGGTGACGGTATTGATATCGTCCGGCCTTGCCGACGAGAACGACGCCTTACCCCGCCACCGTATCCTTCCACACCAGCACCGGCTTGCGCGCCGCGCGCGTCTCGTCGAGCCGTGCCCTGGGCGCGAAGTGCGGCGCGGTCTTGAGCGCGGGGTCGCCCGCCTTCGCACGCTCCGCGACCGAGCGCAGCGCGCCGATGAACTCGTCGAGCGCGGCCTTCGATTCGGTTTCGGTCGGCTCGACCAGCATCGCGCCGTGGACGACCAGCGGGAAGTACATCGTCATCGGGTGGAAGCCTTCGTCGATCAGTCCCTTGGCGATGTCGATCGTCGAGAAGCCGTCCGCGACCCCGGCATCGGAGAAGATCGCCTCGTGCATGCACGGCCCCGAATGCGCGAACGGCGCGTCGAGCGTATCCTCCAGCGAGCGCAGGATGTAGTTGGCGTTGAGTACCGCATCCTCCGCAACCTGCCGCAACCCGTCCGCACCGTGGCTGAGAATGTAGGTGAGCGCGCGGGTGAACATCCCCATCTGGCCGTGGAACGCGGTCATCCGCCCGAACGTGTCGGGATGATCCTCGCCCGCGGTCTCTTCCTCGATCAGCTGGACGTGGCCGTCCGCCATCCGCGCGGTGAAGGGCAACGGGCCGAACGGCGACAGCGCCTCCGACAGCACCACCGGCCCCGATCCCGGCCCGCCACCACCATGCGGGGTGGAAAAGGTCTTGTGCAAGTTGATGTGCATCGCGTCGACGCCAAGGTCGCCCGGACGCACCCGCCCGACGATCGCGTTGAAGTTCGCGCCGTCGCAATAGACATAGCCGCCCGCCGCATGGACCGCGTCCGAGATCGCCTTCAAGTCGCGCTCGAACAGGCCGCAGGTGTTGGGATTGGTAATCATCACCGCGGCCACGTCCGGCCCAAGTCGTGCCTCGAGCGCGGCGGTGTCGACGCGGCCCTCGGCGGTGGCAGGAATATCCTCCACGGTGAAGCCCGCGAACGCCGCGGTCGCCGGATTGGTGCCGTGCGCGCTTTCGGGGACGAGCACGACCTTGCGGTGCCCCTCGCCGCGCTTCTCCAGCGCCGCCTTGATGCACAGCATCCCGCACAGCTCGCCGTGCGCGCCGGCCTTCGGGCTCATCGCGACGCCGTGCATCCCCGTCAGGTCGATCAGCCAGAAGGCCAGCTCGTTGATGACCGCCAGCGCGCCCTGCACCGTGTCGACGGGCTGGAGCGGGTGGACGTCCGCGAACCCGGGCAGCCGCGCCATCTTCTCGTTGAGCCGCGGATTGTGCTTCATCGTGCACGATCCGAGCGGGAACAGTCCCAGGTCGATCGCGTAGTTCTGGCGGCTGAGGCGGGTATAGTGGCGCACCGTCTCCGGCTCCGACAGCCCGGGCAGGCCGATCGGCGCAGTGCGGGCGAGGCTTCCGAGCTTCGACGTGGCGGTGACGGGGGCCGCGACCTCGACGCCGGTGGTCTGCGTATCGCCGATCTCGAAGATCAGTTTTTCCTCGAGCATCAACGCCTTGTTGCCGGTGAAGGTGGCGGCGACGGCGTCGCCCTGCTCGGGCGCGGTCGGGCGCCAGCCGGATGCGTTGATGCTCATGCCACTATCTCCTCGAGCGCGGTCGCCAGCGCCTCGACATCGTCCGCGGTCGTCGTCTCGGTCACTGCGACGACGAGCCCATTCTCGAGCGCATCCTCGCCCGGGTACAGCCGCCCCAGCGACACGCCTGCCAGTATCCCGCGATCCGCCAGTGCACGGACGACCGGCCGCGCCTCGCGCCCCAGGTCGATCGTGAACTCGTTGAAGAACGTGTCGTTCACCACGCGCACGCCCGGCACCTGCGCCAGCCGCTCCGCCGCCGCGACCGCGCCGGCATGGTTCGCCGCCGCCAGCGCACGCAGCCCCGCCTCGCCGAGCAGCGTCATGTGGACCGAGAAGGCCAGCGCGCACAGTCCGGAGTTGGTGCAGATGTTCGACGTCGCCTTCTCGCGCCGGATATGCTGCTCGCGCGTCGACAGCGTCAGCACGAAGCCGCGCTTGCCGTCCGCGTCGACCGTCTCGCCGCACAGTCGACCCGGCATCTGGCGGACATATTTGTCCTTGCATCCGAACAGGCCGACATACGGCCCGCCGAACTGAAGCCCGACGCCGATCGACTGCCCCTCGCCCACGACGATGTCCGCGTCCATTTCGCCCGGCGAGACGATCGCGCCCAGCGCCACCGGCTCGGTGACGACCGCGATCAGCAGCGCCTTCCTGGCGTGACAGGCGTCCGCCAGCGGGCGCAGGTCCGCGATCCGGCCGAGGATGTCGGGATACTGGACGACGACGCACGAGGTCTCGTCGTCGATGCCCGCGATCAGCGCGTCGAGATCGGTCGCGGCATCGAGCACCGGCAGCGCGGTCTCGAGCGTGTCGCCGGTATATTTCGCCATCGTTCTGGCGACCGAGACGTAATGCGGATGGAGTCCGCCCGACAGGATCGCCTTGCCGCGCTTCGTGATCCGCCGCGCCATGCCGATCGCTTCCCAGCACGCGGTCGATCCGTCGTACATCGACGCATTGGCGACGTCGGTGCCGAGCAGCCGCGCGACCTGCGTCTGGAACTCGAACAGCATCTGGAGCGTGCCCTGCGCGATCTCTGGCTGATAGGGCGTGTAGGCGGTCAGGAACTCGCCGCGCTGGATCAGGTGATCGACGCTGGCCGGCACATGATGCCGGTACGCGCCGCAACCGAGGAAGAACGGCACCTCGCCCGCGACCATGTTCCGGCGGGCCAGCGCCGTCATGTGGCGCTCGACCGACAATTCGCTGGCGTGGCCCGGCAGGTGGCGGATCGGTCCGTCGAGCCGCGCGGCTTCGGGCACGTCGACGAACAGGTCGTCGATCGAGGCGGCCCCGATGACGGCGAGCATCGCGGCGCGATCGGTATCGGTAAGGGGCAGGTAGCGCATTCGCAACACTCCCCCCCTCCCGCATGCGGGAGGGGGTCGGGGGGTGGGCGCCCGGCCGATCGCGGGCGGCAACGCGGGCGGTAAGCGCGAGCCCACCCCCCGGCCCCCTCCCGCATGCGGGAGGGGGAGAAGAACCTACAGCTTCGCGACGAACGCCTCGTAGGCGGTCTCATCCATCAGCTCTTCCAGCTCGGACGTATCGCTGAGCGTGATCTTGAAAAACCAGCCCTCGCCTTCAGCATCGCTGTTCACCAGCGACGAATCGTCCGCGAGCGCGGCGTTGCCCTCGATCACGGTGCCCGAGGCGGGCGAATACACGTCCGACGCGGCCTTGACCGATTCGACGACCGCAGCCTCGTCGCCCTTGTCCAGCCGCTTACCCTCTTCGGGCACATCGACGAACACGATGTCGCCGAGCTGGCTCTGCGCATACTCGCTGATGCCGACGGTGCCGACCTCGCCGTCGACGTCGATCCACTCATGGTCTTCGGTGAAATAGCGGCTCATTTACTTCACTCCTCGAAAATAACGGTGTGCGACGAAGGGCATCGGGGCGACGGTCGCCCGGTGGACCTTGCCGCGCTGCGCCAGCGTGACGACGGTGCCGGGCACCGCCATCGCGGCGGGAACGTACGCCATCGCGATCGGTGCCCCGACGGTGGGGGCGAACCCGCCGCTGGTGACGCGACCGACCTCGGAGCCGTCGGCATCGACGACGGTCGCGCCCTCGCGGACCGGCTGCCGACCCTCGACCAGCAGGCCGACGCGCTTCACGACCGGGCCATCGGCCCGCTCCGCCAGAATCCGCGCCGCGCCGGGAAAGTCTGCCGCCTCGCGCCGGCGCTTCGACAGCGCGAAGCCCAGATCCGCCATCACCGGCGTCGTCTGCGGATCGAGGTCGTGGCCGTAGAGCGGGAGCCCAGCCTCCAGCCGCAGCGAATCGCGCGCACCGAGGCCGATCGGCTTGACCTCCGGCTGGGCGCACAGCGCATCCGCCAGCGCCTCGCCCCCCTCGGCAGGCACCGAAATCTCGAACCCGTCCTCGCCGGTATAGCCCGAGCGGCTGATCCACAGGTCATGCCCCTGCCAGTCGAACGCGGCGGCCTGCATGAAGACCAGCGCCTCGACGCCGGGCACCACGCGCGCCATCGCATCGACCGCCTTCGGCCCCTGCAACGCGAGCAGCGCGTGGTCCTCCATCAGGTTGAGCGTCACGTCGTCGGGCAGTTCGCCGACCATGTGCGCGACATCGTCATACTTGGTCGCGCCGTTGACGACCATGTAGACGCGTGCGCCCTCCTCGGCCGACGCACGCCGCGTCAGCATCAGGTCGTCGAGGATCCCGCCCGCATCGTCGAGCAGCAGCGAATAGCGCGCCTGGTTCAGCTTCAGCCCGGCAATGTCGGCGGGGAGCAGCGCCTCGAGCGCCGCCTCGACACCGTTGCCGGTGATCGTCAGCTGGCCCATGTGGCTGACGTCGAACAACCCGGCCGCCTCGCGCACCCACAGATGCTCGGCCATGATGCCTTCGTACTGGACGGGCATGTGATAGCTCGCGAACGCGACCATCCGCCCGCCCTTCGCGCGATGCCACGCATCGAGCGGCAGCGGCAGCGTCTCGGGTTCGACATAACCGTCGTCGGCGGGGAGCGGGGTCTGGGTCATGCGGAGCACTCCGTGGCGAAAGGGCGTACCGCCACCGGCCGTCACGGCCGGTCTGCGATCCGAACCCCCTCTGTCACGGGAACCTGAGAGCTT
Source organism: Sphingomonas sp. Ell38C01 (assembly GCF_055231975.1). Classification (NCBI taxonomy): domain Bacteria; kingdom Pseudomonadati; phylum Pseudomonadota; class Alphaproteobacteria; order Sphingomonadales; family Sphingomonadaceae; genus Sphingomonas; species Sphingomonas sp. Ell38C01. The sequence continues at coordinate 3,034,965 of NZ_JBUYVA010000001.1, forward strand.
TCACGCGATCGAACCCGCGCTTACCCCTTCGGTGGCCACCGCCATGGGGCGGGAGCGCTTTCCAGAGTATCGTTGAGCCGCGCGGTCCCTGGTGCCTGAGAGATTCCGGGGTGGTTGCTCCTTCGGCGGCGGAGGGAGCCTGAAAGGCCGTCCGCACTCTCCCGCGCGCCCATGCCGGTTGCCCTGCATCGACTCCGTCAGCCTTGGCCGCGCGGTGGAGTCGAGTCAATCGGGGATGCTGCGGTGCGGTGCGAAAACCGTGTTTGCGCCATCTTCCCCGTCATCCCCGCCTGCGCGGGGATGACGGGGAAGATGACAGCGGGACGCGCGCGTCAGCGCGTCGCGTTGTACTTCAGCTGCTCGTCGGTCAGCTGGAACCCGACCAGCGCCTCGAAGCTGGCGCGCAGTACCGCCTGACGCACTTCGGGCCGCGCGAGCGGATCCATCGCGGCGTCCTGCTCGCCCGCCTTGCGCTTCTTGGTCAGCGTGTCGCGGACCTCGTCGGGCAGCGTCGCGGCGCTGCGCAGGATCTGCGCGCTCGCCTGCCCGTTGACCTCGGCGACCGCCTGCCCCGCATCGAAGTGCAGCCCGACGCGGCCGACGCGCTTGGCCACCACCGCGCTGCCGCCGCGGACGATCGTGATGAAATAGGGCAAGGTCACGTCGCGGGCGGCATCCGTACGGGTCCGCCGCGCGCGCACGTCGAACGTCACCGTCGTCGCCACCTCCGCGCCGGTATCGTCGCAGGTGTTGCGCACGTTGGACATCGTCGCGACCACGTCGATCGCGGTCGCGTCGCGGCTGGTCGCGGGATCGAACAGCGTGACGTCGCCGGTGCCCGCGGGCACGCCCACGACCGGGCAGGCGGAGCGCACCGCGGTGATCCCGCCGGTCGGATCGATCTCGCCGCTCTTCGCGCACCCGGCGATGACGAGCGGGGCAACGAGCAGAATGGCGGCTTTACGAAGGGTCACGGGCGGGTCCTCGAACAAAGCGCCGCGCGGCAAGCAGCCGAACGACGACGGTGGGCCATAACCGGCTTCCGCCCGCGCAGGCAATCGCGTAAGCACGCGCGCATGTCCGAAAAGCCCGTCATCGAGCTGATGATCGCCGCCCCGCGCGGCTTCTGCGCCGGCGTCGACCGCGCCATCCGCATCGTCGAACTCGCGATCGAGAAGCACGGCGCGCCCGTCTTCGTCCGCCACGAGATCGTCCACAACAAATTCGTCGTCGATACGCTGAAGGCGCAGGGCGCGGTGTTCGTCGAGGAGCTGGACGAGGTGCCCGACGGCGCACCCGTCGTCTTTTCCGCGCACGGCGTACCCAAGTCGGTGCCCGCGAACGCGCAGAGCCGCGGGCTCGACTATCTCGACGCCACCTGCCCGCTCGTCTCGAAGGTCCACCGGCAGGCCGAACGGCTCGTCGCGGCGGGCCGCCACATCCTGTTCGTCGGCCATGCCGGCCACCCTGAGGTGATCGGCACGTTCGGGCAGGTGCCGGACGGCACGATCACGCTGATCGAGACCGCCGCCGACGCCGAGGCCCTGGCGCCCGCCGATGCGGACAACCTCGCCTTCCTGACGCAGACGACGCTGTCGGTCGACGATACCGCGGCGGTGATGGCGGTGCTGATGCGCCGGTTCCCCTCGATCGTCGCGCCCAAGGCGGACGACATCTGCTACGCCACCTCGAACCGGCAGGCCGCCGTGAAGGCGATCGCGGGCAGCTGCGACGCGGTGCTGGTGATCGGCGCACCCAATTCGTCGAACTCGTTGCGCCTCGTGGAAGTGGCGGAGCGCGAGGGCGTACCCGCCCGGCTGATCCAGCGCGCCGCGGATCTCGACTGGAGCTTCCTAGCCGGGGTCGGCACGCTGGGGATCACCGCGGGGGCGTCCGCCCCGGAAGTGCTGGTCCGCGAACTCGTCGCCCGGATCGGCGAGCGCTATGCCGTGACCGAGCGCGAGGTGGAGACGACCCGTGAGACGATCGCGTTCAAGCTGCCCAAGGGCCTCGACGCGGCGGCTTGACGACCTCGGCCTGATAACAGGCAGAACCCCTGATACGGCGTACCATCCCTGACCCGTTCGGGCTGAGCTTGTCGAAGCCCTGCCGTTTCTTCTAAGCGGCATGCGCCCAGGCAGAAGGACGGCCCTTCGACAGGCTCAGGGCGAACGGGGTTCTTGCACGTGGCAGTCTACACCCAGGTCTCGGCGGAAGCGCTGTCCGCGTTCCTCCGGCGCTACGACGTCGGCGACCTCGTCTCCGCCAAGGGCATCGCGGAGGGCGTCGAGAACTCGAACTACCTCGTCGACACCACCGCGGACCGGTTCATCCTGACGCTCTACGAAAAGCGCGTGTCGGCGGACGACCTGCCCTTCTTCATGGCCCTGCTCGATCACCTGGCCGCCAAGGGCCTCGCGGTGCCGCCGGCGATCAAGGACCGCGGCGGCATCGCGATCCAGCAGCTGGAGGGCCGCGCCGCGTGCCTGATCCGCTTCCTGACGGGCGTGTCGGTGTCGCACCCCACGCCTGCGCAGGCGCGCGCCGCCGCCGCGTCGATGGGCGCAATGCACACCGCGCTCGCCGATTTCACCCAGACGCGCGCCAATTCGCTCGGCATCGACGACTGGCGCCCGCTGTTCGTCCGATGCGGCCGCTCGCTCGACCAGATCGCGCCGGGGCTCCACGACCGGATCGACGCCGCGCTCGCCGCGGTCGAGCAGGCGTGGCCGCGCGACCTGCCGGTCAGCGCGATCCATGCGGATCTCTTCCCTGACAACGTCCTGATGCTGGGCGACCGCGTGACGGGCCTCATAGACTTCTATTTCGCCTGCACCGACATCCGCGCCTACGACCTCGCGGTGATGCACACGTCGTGGACGTTCGACGCGAAGGGCGAAGCGCTCGCCCCCGGGATCGGCACGGCGATCCTCGCGGGCTACGCCGCCGCGCACGCGCTGACCGATGCGGAGCGCGCCGCGCTGCCCGTGCTCGCGAAGGGCGCGTGCCTCCGCTTCCTGCTGACGCGTGCGTGGGACTGGCTCAACACGCCCGCCGACGCGCTCGTCGTCCGCAAGGACCCGCTCGCCTATCTTCGTCGCCTCGACTGGTACGACGCCAACCCGAAAGCGTTTACGTGAGCGAACTCCAGAAGGTCGAGATCTTCACCGACGGCGCGTGCAAGGGCAATCCGGGCCCCGGCGGCTGGGGCGCGGTGCTGCGGATGGGCGATGCGGAGAGGGAGCTGTCGGGCGGCGAGGCGCTGACCACGAACAACCGCATGGAGATGACCGCCGCGATCGAGGCGCTCAACGCACTGAAGCGCCCATGCCAGGTGACGCTGATGACCGACAGCCGGTACGTGATGGATGGCCTGACCAAGTGGATCAAGGGCTGGCAGAAGAACGGCTGGAAGACCGCGGACAGGAAGCCCGTGAAGAACGCGGAACTCTGGCAGGCGCTGCTCGCCGCGGTGAAGCCGCACCGCATCGAGTGGCAATGGGTGAAGGGCCATGCCGGCCACCCCGAGAACGAACGCGCCGACAAGCTGGCGAGCGACGCCGCGACGCTGGCGGGGCGGCGGGGGTAGCCACCCTTGCCCGTCACCTCTGCCGGACCACCCTCACCAGACAGGACGACGCATGTTCCAGATCGGAACCGACCCACGGCTGAACGCGATCACGATCACGGTGAAGGGCTTCCTGACGCCCGACGAGGTGCCCATGCTGGCGGCCGCGATCGGCACTGCCGCGCGTGAGGCGCGGGCGGTCGACGCGGACTTCAACGTGATCGTCGATTCGCTCGACTTTCCGGTGCAGGCGAACGATGTCGCCGATAGGCTGGCCGCGATCATGCGCGGCGGGATGGCGCAGACCGGCGGGCATGCCGCCGTGGTGGTGGGCAGCCATCTCAACAAGCTGCAGGCGGAACGCACGCTGGTGCATCCGCGGCTGCGCGTGTTCCTGACGATCGCCGACGCGGAACGCTGGCTTGCGAAGCGGTTGGCCGGGGCAGACGGCAAACGCGTTCAGTCGCCCGCGCCGAACCGCCCGGCCGCGTAGCGCGCGAAATCGATCCCCGCGACGCTTGCGTCCACCGTCCCGCCCAACAGCAACCCTGCGCCGATCGCCGCCGCCGCGGGCGCGGTCTGGATCCCGAACCCGCCCTGCCCGCCGAACCAGAAGAAGCCCGGCGTACGCGCGTCGAAGCCGTAGACCGGCAGCCGGTCGGGCGCGAACGTCCGCAGGCCCGCCCAGCGCCGCTCGACCTGCGCGACGCGCCAGTCGACCGCGTGTTCGAACCGGTCGATCGCGATCGCGACGTCGAGCTCCTCGGGCTGCGCGTCGCCGGGGTCGGCGGGGATCTCGTCGTGCGGGCTCAGCCATAGCCGGCCGCCGCCCTCGGGCTTGAAATAGAAGCTGCCGTCGAGCGCGGCGACGTGCGGCAGGTGATCGGGCGCGGGGGGATCGCTGCGCAGCTGCACCATCGTGCGGCGATAGGGCTGGAAGCCCAGCCGCGCGACGCCCGCCAGATCAGCGACCGCGTCGACCCACGCGCCCGCGGCGTTCACCAGCACGTCCGCCGCATAGGTCTCGCCGCCCGCCGCGATCCGCCACCGCCCGCCCTCGCGCACCGCCGAGCGCAGCGGCGCGGCGGTGACGAGCGTCGCGCCCGCGCGCCGTGCCCGCGCGAGGCAATCGGCATGCAGCGCGGCGACGTCGATATAGGCGCAGCTCGGCTCGAGTACGCCGACGCCCCAGTCGTCGCGCAGCCCCGGCACGATCGCCCGCGGATCGACGCGCTCCAGCGCGACGCCCGAGCCCGCGAACTCGGCGAGGAACGCGTCGGCGAGCGGCGCATCCGTCGCGCGCCCGATATGGAGCGAGCCCAGCGGCTGGAGGAAGGGCGCGAGCGCCGCGCCCGACGCCGACGTCAGCGGCTGGATCGCAGGCCCGCCATAGGTTTCGGACCAGAACGCCGCGGACCGCCCGGTCGCGTGGTAGCCGGGCATGTCCTCGCCCTCGAGCAGCAGCACGCGCGCGCGCGATCCGATCGCGGCGGCCAGACTCGCCCCCGCGATCCCAGCGCCGACGATCGCGATGTCATGCGCGCCTCCAGCGCCTGGATCGTACGCGCCTCCAGCGCCGGGATCGTACGCGCCTCCAGCGCCCGGATCGTACTCGCTCACAGCGCGGGTGCGTGCCGGTCGAGAAACGCATCGATCGCGTCGAGCGCGCGGGTCCGCACAGGATCCGCCTCGCGCAGGATCTCGTGCGCCGATTCGGCACCGAACGCGAGCAGTTCGCCAGCGGGCAGCGTCGCCGCGATCGCGCGCGCGGCGGCGGGATCGACGAGCGTGTCGCGCTCGGCCAGCTCGATCAGGATCGGTGTCGCGAGCGTCGCGAGGCGCGGGTCGTGCTGCTGCGCCTGCGTCCGCGCGAACGCCTCCGCCAGCCACGCCCAGCTCGGCGGCCCGAGCTTGATCGCGGGCGTCTGCGCATACCACCATTGCTCGTCGTCGTAGCGCGAGCGGTCGCCCGTCAGCATCTTCTGCCGGTCGAGTCGCGTGCCGGGGCGCTCATGCCCCTTCCACGCCTGCCGCGCCGGGTCGCCGCGATCGCGCAGGAACCGCGCCAGATGCCCGCCTGCCCATGCGCCGAGCGGCGACTTCAGCCCAAGCATCGGCGCGACCAGCACCGCCGCCTGCGGATCGACCACCCCCTCCAGCATCGCTTGGAGCGCGAGATGCCCGCCCATAGAGTGCCCCATGAGGACGCGCGGCCCCGAAACGGTCGCGCTCCAGTCGCGCCACACCTGCGCCAAATCGTCGACGAAGGGGGCGAAGCTGTCGGCATGCCCGACATTGGGGTTGGCGCTCAGCCGCCCCGATCCGCCCTGCCCGCGCCAGTCGAACGAGGTGACCGCCCAGCCGCGCAGATGCCAGTGCGCCAGTGTTTCCAGATACTTCTCCAGCACGTCCCCGCGCCCGCCCTGGAACAGGATCGCGCCGCGTACGTCCCCGGCGCCCGATCCCGACGGCGCGGGCCAGTCGATCCGGCGCAATGCCCAGCCGTCGGCGGCGCGCCAGTCGGTGACGATGGCGTCGTCGGGAAACGCGCGGCGGAAGCGGGTGGTGTCGAACATCGTGCCCGCGTGGTTACGTTTTCGAAAGCCATCGCGTCTAGGTGAACATGCGATGGGGTGGGACTTTTCCTTGGCATTGCTGGCCGCGCTCGGCCTGCTGCTCGTTTCCGCGGGCATCGAGGACGCGCGCACCCGTGAGATCGCGAACTGGAAGAACGCGACGATCGCGCTGCTCGCGCTGGCATGGTGGTGGACGAACGGCCTGTCGCCCTGGCCCGATGTCGCGGCCCGACTGGGGGTGGCGCTGGCGGTGTTCGCGCTGTTCTGCGTCGCGTTCCATTTCGGCCAGATGGGCGGCGGGGACGTGAAGCTGATCGGCGCGCTTGCGCTGTGGTTGCCGCCGACTCCGCTGCTGGGGATGCTGCTGGTGATGTCGATCGTCGGCGGCGGCGTCACGCTGGCGATCCTTTTCGAGCATCGTTGGAAGAAAAAGCCGGGCAATCCCGAGATTCCCTACGGCGTCGCGATCGCGATCGCCGGTCTTCTCGCGATCCGCGAACCACTCCTTAACCAGTTCGCGTGATGATTAACGTCGGTTCAACCGGCCCGTATGTGGCGAAAGGCTCAGTACGTCATGGATAGTCGCAAGGTCGTATTGCTGGTGGGGGCGCTGATCGTCGCCGCCATTACCGCGTTCTTCGCGCGCACCCTGATCGTGGGCAGCTCCGCGCCGCAGGCGAACGCCGCAGTCGCGGCAGCCCCCGTCGTCGACGGGCCCGAGGTTCTGGTCGCCACCCGCGCGCTGCCGGTCGGCACGATCCTCGACGCCACCGCGCTGAAGTTCCAGCCCTGGCCCAAGGAACTCGTCGAGAGCGCCTATTTCATCAAGGAAAAGGCGGACCTGAAGTCGCTGATGGGCACCGTCGTCCGCAACCCGATCACGGCGGGACAGCCGGTGACGCAGGGCGCGCTCGTCAAGCCTGGCGACCGCGGATTCCTCGCCGCCGCGCTCGGACCCGGCATGCGCGCCGTCACCTTCCCGGTGCAGACGCAGACCTCGGTAGCGGGCTTCGTGTTTCCCGGCGACCGGATCGACGTGGTGCTGACGCAGTCGGTGCCCGGCGGCGGCGACGGCCCGCCGCTCAAGGTGTCGGAGACGGTACTGCGCAACCTGCGCGTGCTGGCGACCGACCAGCGCACGTCGGACGAAAAGGACGACAAGGGCAACACCGTCGTTCGCGCCTTCTCGACCGTCACCGTCGAGGCGACACCGAAGCTGGCAGAGCAGATCGCGGTCGCGCAGACGCTCGGCGCGCTCTCGCTGTCGCTGCGCTCGATCGCGGACAATCAGGCGGAGCTGGAGCAGGCGATCGCCTCCGGCGAGGTCAAGGTGCCCGACGGCACCGATCCCAAGGCCGAAAAGGCGATGCTGCTGCGCGTCGCGTCGCAGCCGCAGGCCGGCAATGCCACGTTCGAGACGGGTGCCGACATCTCGCGGTTCCAGCGTCGCACCGTCCCCGGCAAGGCCCGTGGCGACATGGGCGGCCCGGGGCCGAACGGCAGCCCGATGGGCGTCGCCGCACCGTCCGCACCGACGGGCAATTTTCCGGGCGGCGTCGCGCCCGCCCAGGGTCCGGTCGTCCGGATCGCGCGCGGCAACACTGTGACCGAGGTTCCGGTCGGGGGGAAGAATTGAGATGCGCATTTCGATGACGCCGATCGGCTGGCCGCTCGCGGTCGCCCTCTCGGCCGCAACCCTGGGCGCGATGCCCGCCGCCGCGCCCGCTCAGCAGGCCGCCGCCGACGGCACGTCGGTGATCCAGCTGTCGCTCGGCCGCGGTCGGCTCATCACGCTCAGCCAGCCGATGAGCGACGTGTTCGTCGCGGACTCCAACGTCGCCGACGTCCAGGTCCGCAGCCCGCGCCAACTCTACGTCTTCGCCAAGAAGGCGGGCGAGACGACGGTGTCGGCGACGACGAAGTCGGGCGCGGTCGTCTATGCCTCGACCGTCCGGGTCGGCAACAACATCGATTCGCTCGGCCACATGCTGCGCCTGGCGATGCCCGATGCGAACATCGTGACGACGCCGATGAACGGCCTGGTCCTGCTGACCGGCACGGTCGCGGGGCCGGAGGACGCGTCGGAGGCCGAACGGCTGGTCGCGGCGTTCGTCGGCGAGGGCACCAAGATCGTCTCGCGCCTGCGCACCGCCACGCCGCTCCAGGTCAACCTCCAGGTGAAGTTCGCCGAGGTCAGCCGCAGCTTCGTGAAGAATATCGGCGCGAACCTGCTGACGCGCGACGGCACCGGCGGCTTCCAGTTCGGCGTCGCCTCGGGCCGCACCGCTGGCACGATCGGCAATTTCGACACCTCCGCGCTGCCCCAGCTCGACGCCTCGTCGCGCTTCGGGCTGCCGTCCGGCTCGATCAAGCTGCCGTTCGATCCGAAGACCGGCGACTTCGTCTATCCCAATTCCGGCTCCGCCTACAGCTTCACCAAAGGCACCGAGCGCACCACGCTGGGGCTCGCGGGCAAGCTGCTCGGGCTCGACGTGCTGACCGCGCTCGATCTGGGCGAGCGCATCGGCCAGGTGACGAGCCTCGCCAACCCGAACCTGACCGCGCTGTCGGGCGAGACCGGCACCTTCTTGGCGGGCGGCGAGATCCCGATCCCCGTCGCGCAGACGCTGGGCGTCGTCTCGATCGAGTACAAACAATATGGCGTCAGCCTGGCCTATACGCCGACGGTGCTGTCCGATGGTCGCATCTCGCTGCGCGTCCGCCCCGAAGTGTCGCAGCTGTCGTCGGAAGGCGCGGTGACGCTCAACGGCACGACGATCCCGGCGCTGACCACAAGGCGCGCGGAGACGACGGTCGAGCTCGGCTCGGGCCAGAGCTTCATGATCGCGGGCCTCCTCCAGAACACACACAACAACTCGATCGACAAGACCCCGGGGCTCGGCGACGTGCCGGTGCTGGGCGCGCTGTTCCGGTCGAACGGGTTCCAGCGCAACGAGACCGAGCTGGTGATCGTCATCACCCCGTATCTGGTGAAGCCGGTCAACGCGAACGACATCGTCCTGCCGACCGACGGCTACAAGGCACCGACCGATCTGGGCCGCGTGCTGCTGGGCCAGCTGGGCGACGGCAAGACCGGCGGTGACCGGCCCAAGCCGACGATGGCGCCGCCGACCACCGCGGGCGCCGCGCCCGCGATCGGCGCGGTCGCCCCCGTCACGCCGATGCCGACGCCCGACACCCGCCGCGACGGCGACGATCGCAAGGCGATCAGGCCGAAGGACCGCAAGAAGGGCGACGCCGCCCCGGCCGCGCCCGGCTTCTCGTTCAACTGATCCGCGCGAAGGACACACTTATGTCGAAGCGTCCGCTCCTGCTCTCCGTCCTCCCCGCGCTCGTCCTGCTGGGCGCGTGCGGCACCGTGAACCGCGGGATGGAATCGATCCACCAGCCCGTCGTCTCGCGCACCGATTACGTGTTCGATGTCGGCACGACCGGCGCGGGCCTCGCCGAGGGCGAGACGCGCCGCCTCGCCGGTTGGCTCGAATCGCTCCGCCTCGGCTATGGCGACCATGTCGCGATCGACGATCCCGCAGGCAACGGCGCGGCCGCGCGCGAGGACGTCGCGCGCACCGTCGCGCGCTACGGCCTGCTCGTCTCCGACGATGCGCCCGTCACCGCCGCGCCGGTCGCGCCCGGCACGCTGCGCGTCGTCGTCAGCCGCACCGTCGCCACCGTCCCCCACTGCCCCGACTTCAGCCGCTATCGCGGCCCCGAATTCGAGGGCAGCACCAATTCCAACCATGGCTGCGCGAGCAACGCGAACCTGGCCTCGATGATCGCCAATCCGACCGATCTCGTCCGCGGACAGGTGGGCAGCGACGTCAACGATCCTCAGGTCGGTGCGAAGGCGATCGAGACGTACCGCAAGGCGATCCCGACCGGCGCCGCAGGCCTGAAGGTCGAGAAGGCAGGGAGCAAGTGATGAACGCACCGTGGAAACCCGCCGGGCTGACGAACCGCGATCCGTTCGCCGCGTTCGTCTGCGACGAGGCCACCGCAGAAGTCGTCCGCCCGATCGCGGCCGAGCTCGGCTGGGCGCCGGAAAAGGTCTCGAAGGGCGGCCTGCGCAACGCGGTGCAGACGCTGTCCGTCTCCGCCTCGCCCCAGATCCTGTTCGTCGACCTCGCCGAGTCGGGCGATCCGCTCAACGACATCAACGGCCTCGCCGAAGTGTGCGAGCCCGGCACCGTCGTGATCGCGGCGGGGCAGGTCAACGACGTGCGCCTCTACCGCGATCTCGTCGCCAGCGGCATCCAGGATTACCTGCTCAAGCCGCTGTCGCCCGACATGCTGCGCGAGGCGTTCAGCCACGCGCAGGCGATGCTCAACGCGCCCAAGATCGCCGAGGCGTCGGTCGAACGCCCGCATTTGTCGACCGCGATCATCGGCGCGCGCGGCGGCGTCGGCGCGACCGTGGTCGCGACCTCGCTCGCGTGGCTGATGTCGGAGAAGCGCGGGCGCACCACCGCGCTGCTCGACCTCGACGTCCATTTCGGCACCGGGGCGCTGAGCCTCGATCTGGAACCCGGCCGCGGGCTGACCGACGCGATCGAGAATCCCAGCCGCATCGACGGGCTGTTCATCGAGCGCGCGATGGTCAAGGCATCCGAAAAGCTCGCGGTGCTCAGCGCGGAGGCGCCGATCAACTCGCCGGTGCTGACCGATGGCGCGGCGTTCTACCAGCTTCAGGAGGAGATGCGCGCCGCGTTCGAGTGCACCGTCGTCGATCTGCCGCGCGCGATGCTGGTCCAGCATCCGCGCCTCATCAGCGACGTGCAGGTCGCGGTGGTCGTCACCGAGCTGACGCTGGCCGCCGCGCGCGACACGATCCGCATCCTGTCGTGGCTGAAGTCCAACGCGCCGCAGACGCAGGTCTTCGTGCTCGCCAACCGCGTCCATCCCGGCACGCAGCTGGAGATCACGCGCAAGGATTTCGAAGGCTCGATCGAACGCAAGATCGATCACGTCGTCCCGTTCGACCAGAAGCTGGCGGCGCAGGCCGCCAAGCTCGGCAAGCCCCTGTCCGAGGCGGGCAAGACCTCCAAGACCGTCACGGCGATCGTCGAACTGGCAGGCCAGCTCGCCGCGATCGGCGACAGCGCGGCTCCCGTGGCGGGCGCCGCCAGTGCGAAGGGCGCCAAGGGCACCTCGCTGATCGGCAAGCTCGACCTGAAGGCGATGTTCGCCAAGCGCGAGAAGAAATGACGCCATGACGATGATGCCGCTCATCGGGATCGGGTTCGGCGTGATCGTGATGATCGCGCTGGCCGTCGTCGCGCTTGCCGGCCCCTCGCCACAGCGCGCGGGCACGCGCCGGCTCGCCGGCCTGCGCGAGCGCCACTCCACGTCCGAAGCCGGCGCGGTCGCTGCGCAGATGAAGCGCATCACCGGCAAGAAGGCGACGAAGGCGGACATCGCCTTCACCCGCTTCCTCCCGAATACCGCGCAGCTCGCCAAGCGTCTCGCGATGACGGGCAAGCCGTGGACCGTCAGCCAGTACGGCACCGCGACGCTGGGTATCGCCGCGGTCGTGATGCTGCTGCTCGCGCTCAAGGGCCTTCCCCTGTTCCTCGCGCTGTTCCTGGGCGTGGCGATGGGGGCGGGCATCCCGCATTTCGTCGTCGGCTATTTCATCAAGCGTCGCATCGCGCAGTTCACCGCGAAGTTTCCCGACGCGATCGAACTGCTGGTGCGCGGCCTGCGGTCCGGCCTGCCGATCACCGAGACGATGGCGGTCGTCGGCGTCGAGGTGCCCGGCCCCGTGGGCGAGGAGTTCCGGTCGGTCGCGGACAAGATGAAGATCGGTCGCTCGATGGACGCCGCGCTTCAGGAAACCGCGGACCGGCTCGGCACGCCCGAGTTCCAGTTCTTCGTCATCACCATCGCGATCCAGCGCGAAACCGGCGGCAACCTGGCGGAAACCCTCCAGAACCTTGCCACCGTGCTGCGCCAGCGCGGCCAGATGAAGCTCAAGATCAAGGCGATGTCGTCCGAATCGAAGGCGTCGGCCTATATCGTCGGCTCGTTGCCGTTCATCGTCTTCGCGCTGATCTGGGTGGTGTCGGGATCGTACATGCAGAACTTCTTCGTCGACCAGCGGCTGATCGTCGCGGGCATCGGGGGCATGTGCTGGATGGCGATCGGCGCCGGGATCATGGCCAAGATGGTCAGCTTCGAAATCTGATTGGGGGTTAGGGTTCGATGACCGGTCCAGGCATGGCACAGACGGGGGGACCCACGCTGCTGGGCATCGACGTCCTGTGGGTGGCGACGATCCTGTCGGGGATCGGGGCGTTCGCGGTGATGTTCGCGATCTATATCGCGCTGTCGGTCCGCGATCCGATGGCCAAGCGCGTCAAGGCGCTCAACGACCGGCGCGAGCAGCTCAAGGCGGGGATCACCGCCTCCACCAAGCGTCGCGCCAAGCTCGTCCAGCGCAACGACACCGCGGACCGGATGCGCAACCTGCTGTCGAGCCTCAAGGTGCTCCAGGACAGTCAGGTGAAGGCGGCGCAGGTCAAGCTGCTCCAGGCCGGCATCCGCTCGAAGGAATGGGCAGTCGCGGTGATCTTCGGGCGGCTCGTCCTGCCGTTCGTGATCGGCGGGCCGGTGCTGTTCTGGGTCTATGGCACCGACGGCTTTGCGGATTACTCGCCGATCAAGAAATACGGGATCGTCGCACTGTCGTTCATCCTGAGCTACAAGGCGCCCGACATCTTCCTGAAGAACAAGATCGCCAAACGCTCCGACGCGATCCGCAAGGGCCTGCCCGACGCGCTCGACCTGCTGGTGATCTGCGCGGAGGCGGGGCTGACCGTCGACGCCGCGTTCCACCGCGTCGCCAAGGAACTGGGCCGCGCCTATCCCGAGCTGGGCGAGGAGTTCACGCTCACCGCGATCGAGCTGGGCTTCCTGACCGACCGGCGGCAGGCGTTCGAGAACCTGTCGATGCGCGTCGCGCTCGATGCGGTGAAGGGCGTCGTCACCACGATGATCCAGACCGAGAAGTACGGCACCCCGCTCGCCTCCGCGTTGCGCGTGCTGTCCGCGGAATTCCGCAACGAACGCATGATGCGCGCCGAGGAAAAGGCCGCGCGGCTGCCCGCGATCATGACGATCCCGCTGATCCTGTTCATCCTGCCCGTGCTGTTCGTCGTCATCCTCGGCCCCGCGGCCTGTTCGATCCACGACGCCTTCGTCGGCGGGCCGGCATGATCCGCCTCGTGCTCCATCAGGGGCTCGCGCTCGCCGCGCTCGGCACCGCCGCGACGGCCGGGGCGCAGGGGATGACGGTCACCCCGATGCCCGCCCCCGCGCCGACCCGCGTCGCGCCCGCGCCGCTCTATGTCGTGCCGGTGCAGCCGCGCGATCCGCGCACCCCGCGCGAACGCTGCCGCGATGCCGGGCTGGCGCGGCTCGGTGGTGCGCCGAGTGACCTCGACCTCCGGGCGATCGACCTGACGTGCAGCCAGCGCTGACCGCCTGACCGCGCGCGCACCGGACCGGAACACCTGCGCCCGGTCGTCGTTATCCTCCCGTAACAAGGAGGCCGTCGATGCTGTTCACCACCACCACCCAGTATGTCGCGCTCGCGGTCGCGATGGTCGCGGGCTGGCTGTTCGGGCTGGCGAGCCATCCGGGCGGCAAGCGCTGGAAGACGCGCTACCATACCGAGCGCGACGCCCACGCCGGCGTCCGCAAGGAGTATGAGACGAAGCTGACCGCCGCGAACACGCGGATCAAGGAGCTGGAGCGTGAGAACGAACGCCTCGCCAAGGCGGTGCCCGTCGCGGCGCCCGCCCCCGTGGCTGGCGCTGCGCCCCGTACACAGGATGCGGCAGTGCCGGCCGCACGCACCGGCACGAGCGCCGGCTGGTTCGACTGGAAGAACCGCGTCGGCAGCAACGTCTAGCCGTCAGCGGGGGCGAAGCCTTCCCCCGGTGAAGGCCGGGCCCAGCCCCTCTGAAGACAGGCGCGGCAGCGCATTCGGCGCACCGCACCGAGACTGGACCCCGGCCTGCGCCGGGGCACGTCCTTGGGATCGAGCCAATACCCCGAACCGCTCGCACCGAGCGTGTCGAAGTGCCGTCCTTCTACGTGCCGCGTATCACGACCGCATCCACCCAGATCACCGCGCCGCCAACGCCGCCTGCGCCGCCGCGAGCCGTGCGATCGGCACGCGGTACGGCGACGCCGAGACGTAATCGAGCCCGACTTTTTCGCAGAACGCGATCGATGCCGGATCGCCGCCATGCTCGCCGCAGATGCCCAGCTTGATCCCGGGTCGCGTCGCCCGCCCGCGCTCGGCAGCCAGTTCGATCAGCTCGCCCACGCCCTCGACGTCGATGCTGACGAACGGATCCTTGGCATAGATCCCCTGCTCGACATACGCGCCCAGGAACCGCGCCGCATCGTCGCGGCTGACGCCCAGCGTCGTCTGCGTCAGGTCGTTTGTGCCGAACGAGAAGAACTCCCCGGCCTCCGCGATCTCGCCAGCACGCAGCGCGGCGCGCGGCAATTCGATCATCGTGCCGACCAGATACTCGATGGTCCTGCCACGCTCCGCGAACACCGCCTTCGCCTGTGCATCGACCACCGCCTTCATCAGCTCCAGCTCGCGCTTGGTCGCGACCAGCGGGATCATCACCTCGGGGATCGGCGCCTCGCCCGACTTCTCCGCGACGTCGATCGCCGCCTCGAAGATCGCACGCGCTTGCATCTCGTAGATCTCGGGATAGGTCACGCCCAGCCGGCACCCGCGATGCCCCAGCATCGGGTTGAACTCGTGCAGCTCGGCCGCGCGCCGCTTGAGCACCTCGACCTCGACGCCTGCCGCTGCCGCGACCTCGGCGAACTCCGCCTCCTCGTGCGGCAGGAACTCGTGCAAGGGCGGATCGAGCAGCCGGACCGTCACCGGCAGCCCCGCCATCACCTCGAAGATCTCCGCGAAGTCGCTGCGCTGTTCGGGCAGCAACCGCTCGAGCGCGACGCGACGCCCGGCCTCGTCCTCCGCCAGGATCATCTGGCGCACCGCGGTGATCCGCGCGGCGTCGAAGAACATGTGCTCGGTCCGGCACAGCCCGACACCCTCCGCGCCGAACTCCCGCGCGGTGCGGCAGTCGTCGGGCGTCTCCGCGTTCGCGCGCACCTTCAGCCGGCGGACCTTGTCGGCCCACACCATCAGCGTCCCGAAATCGCCCGCCAGCTCGGGCTGGATCGTCGCGACCGCGCCCGCCATCACTTCGCCGGTCGCGCCGTCGATCGTCAGGATGTCACCCTCGCGCACCTCGCGTCCCGCCACCCGGAAGATCTTCGTCTTCGCATCGATCGACAGCGTCCCCGCGCCTGACACGCACGGCCGCCCCATGCCGCGCGCGACGACCGCGGCGTGGCTCGTCATCCCGCCGCGCGCGGTCAGGATGCCCTTGGCCGCGTGCATCCCGTGGATGTCCTCGGGCGACGTCTCGGTCCGGACCAGGATCACCGCCTCGCCCGCCGCGTTCCAGCGTTCCGCGGTATCCGCGTCGAACACCACCTTGCCGGACGCCGCGCCCGGCGATGCGGGCAGCCCCTTGGTCAGCACGTCGCGCGCCGCATTGGGATCGAGCGTCGGGTGGAGCAGCTGATCGAGCGCGGCCGGATCGACGCGCGCGACCGCTTCCTCCTCGGAGATCAGCCCCTCGCTCGCCATCTCGACCGCGATCTTGAGCGCGGCCTTGGCGGTCCGCTTGCCGGCACGCGTCTGGAGCATCCACAGCGTCCCGCGCTCGACGGTGAACTCGATGTCCTGCATGTCGCGGTAGTGCGTCTCGAGCCGGTCGAACACCGCGGCCAGCTCGGCATAGACCTCGGGCATCGCCTCTTCCATCGATGCGGGCTTGGCATTCGCCTCCTCGCGCGCGGCCTTCGTCAGATATTGCGGCGTGCGGATGCCGGCGACGACGTCCTCGCCCTGCGCGTTGATGAGGAACTCGCCGTAATAGGCGCGGTCGCCCTTCGCGGGATCGCGCGTGAAGGCGACGCCGGTGGCCGAGGTCTCGCCCATGTTGCCGAACACCATCGCCTGCACGTTCACCGCTGTACCCCAGCTGGCCGGAATATCGTTCAGCCGGCGATAGACCTTCGCGCGCTCCGACTGCCACGATCCGAACACCGCGCCGACGGCACCCCACAACTGGTCATGCACATCCTGCGGGAACGGCTTGCCCCACTCCGCCTCGACGAGCCGCTTGTACTCCGCGACCAGCGCCCTCAGATCCTCGGACGACAACTCGGTATCGAGGTGAAAGCCCTTGTCTTCCTTCGCGATCTCCAGCGCTTCCTCGAACGCGCCATGATCGAGTTCGAGGACGACGTCGGCGTACATCTGGATGAATCGGCGATAGCTGTCCCACGCGAACCGCGCGTCGCCCGAGGTGGCGGCAAGCCCCTCGACCGTCGCGTCGTTGAGCCCCAGGTTCAGGACGGTGTCCATCATCCCGGGCATCGACACCCGCGCGCCCGAGCGTACCGACACCAGCAGCGGATCTGCGGCGTCGCCGAAGGTCTTGCCCGTAACCGCTTCGATATGCGCGATTCCCGCCGCGACCTCGTCGCGCACCGACTGTGGGAACTGCTCGCCCTCGTCATAGTATCGCGTGCACATCGCGGTGGAGATCGTCAGCCCCGGCGGCACCGGCAGCCCGATCGACGCCATTTCCGCCAGGTTCGCGCCCTTGCCGCCCAGCAGCGTCTTGTCGCCCTTGCCGCCGTCGGACACGCCGCCGCCGAAGCGATAGACGTACTGCTCGTCCGCCCCGGAGGCCGATCCCGTCGCCGCGTTCTCGCTCACTACCGCACTCGCCATCGTCTGGTCCTCGTCCCCGAAAATCGTCCCCGCATGCCCGGCTTTGCCGGTGCATTCGTATGTTGTGCACTGCAACACAGTGTCCCGCAAGGCTAGTGACGGAGCGTCGCGCCGGGCACCACACAGCAATCCTTACAAGCGCGATAGCGTTGCGTTCAGCCTTCGATTCGCGAGAAATCCGCCACCCCGTGCACCGCCCCGCGCACCCGCGCGAGCAGCGCCAGCCGGCGTTCGCGCTTCACCGGATCGGCATCGTTGACGATCACCTGTTCGAAGAACGCGTCGATCGGCGCGCGCAGTGAGGCCAGAGCGGTCATCGCCCCCTCGAAATCCTCGCGCGCGACCGCCGCGGCGGCTGCGGGCTCGGCGGCGTCGAGTGCGCCGGACAGCGCGCCTTCGGCGGGGTCCGGGGTGTAACCGAAGTCCGTCACCCCGCCGGAGACGGGGACGAGATCGGCGGCAACCCCCTCCTTCTTCAGGATATTCGCCGCGCGCTTGTACCCCGCGAGCAGGTTCGCCCCGTCCACGGTCCCGACGAACGCCTGCAACGCCCGCACCCGCGCAAGCAGGCGGACGAGATCGTCCTCGCCGCCGAGCGCGAACACCGCGTCGATCAGGTCGTGCCGGACCCCCGCTTCGCGCTGCTGGACCTTCAGGCGGTCGGCGAAGAAGGCGATGATGGCCGCCTGATGCGCGTCGGTCACGTCGAGCAGCGGCTTGACCGCCTCGAACGTCTTCCCGTCGCGGACGAGTTCGAGCATCTTCCTGTCGGCCGTCTCGCCGTCGAAATTCTGGCGCAATGCCGAGGAGATGTTCGCGAACGCCCCCTGGAACTCCGCGCTTCCCCGCTGATAGCCCAGATTGAACAGCGCGCGGCCGACCGCCTCGCCCAGCCGGATGCGCAGGCCGTTGCGCAGGATCAGCGCCAGCCCGCCCAGCGCGGCACGGCGGAGCGCGAACGGGTCCTTCGATCCGGTCGGCTGCTGGTCCGCCGCGAACAGGCTCGTGATCGTATCCAGCTTGTCCGCCAGCGAAACCGCGACCGTCACCGGCGCGGTCGGCACGTCGTCGCCCTGCCCGACCGGCTTGTAGTGATCGCGCACCGCGTCCCAGACTTCGCGCGGCTCGCCCTGCGCAGCGGCGTAGTAACCGCCCATCAGGCCCTGCAATTCGGGGAACTCGCCGACCATCCCGGTGACGAGATCCGCCTTCGCCAGCCGCGCCGCACGCTCCGCCATGTCGGCGAGCACCGCCACATCGCCGTCATCCCGGCGAAGGCCGGGATCCACCGCTCCACCGGCACTTGCGGCACCGTGGACCCCGGCCTTCGCCGGGGTGACGATCCCTTCTTCCACAAGCCACCGCGCGAGCTTCGCCACCCGCTCCACCTTGTCCGCGACCGTGCCCAGCTTCTCGTGGAACACGATCCGGTCGAGCCTGCCCGCCTGCTCCGCCAGCGGCACCTTCAAGTCCGTGTCGTAGAAGAACCGCGCGTCGCTCAGCCGTGCGGCGAGCACCTTGCGGTTGCCCTCCACGATCGTCGCGCCGCCGTCCGACGCTGCGATGTTGGCGGTGCAGACGAACGCGTTCGCCAGCGCGCCGTCCGCATCACGGCAGACGAAATATTTCTGGTTCACCCGCGCGGTCAGCTGGATCACCTCGGGCGGCACGTCGAGGAACGCCGCGTCGAACCGTCCCAGCAGCGGCACCGGCCATTCGGTCAGCCCCGCATTCTCCGCGACCAGCCCCTCGTCCTCGACCAGCACCAGCCCGGCTTCCGCCGCAAGCGCGGACGCGCGGTCCCGCACGATCGCCTCGCGCTCGCGCTGGTCGACCAGCACATGGCACGCGCGCAGTTTCTCGACATAGTCCGCCGCCGACCCGATCGTGATCGCGGACGGATGGCGGAACCGGTGCCCCAGCGTCGCCGCGCCCGAGACGACGCCCGCGATCTCGCACGGCACGATCGTCTCGCCGAACAGCGCGACGATGCCGTGCAAGGGGCGCACCCAACGCAGCGACTCGGTCGAGGTGGACGCCGCGCCCCAGCGCATCGACTTGGGCCACGGGAACGCGCGCACGATCGCGGGGATCGCCTCCGCCAGCACCTCGACGGTCGCGCGGCCGGGCTTCTCCGTTACCGCGTAGAACACGCCGTCGCGCTCGGTCAGCTGCTCGCGCGTCAGCCCGGTCTTGCGCAGGAATCCCTCGAGCGCCTGCGGCGGCGCGGACGCCTTGGGGCCCTTTAGCTCCTCGGACACCGCCTCGGTCGCCTCGGGCAACCCCCGCGCGATCAGCGCGAGGCGGCGCGGAGTGGCATAGGTCACCGTCTCGCCCGCCACGATCCCGGCCTTGGCCAGTTCGCCCGCGAACAGCTTCGCCAGATCCTCGCGCGCCTTGGCCTGCATCCGCGCAGGGATTTCCTCGGAGCGGAGTTCGAGAAGGAAGTCGGTCACAGGCATCCTCGTACCCCGGCGCAGGCCGGGGTCCAGACTCGGCGCGAAGCGCCGATCGCACTACCGCGCGAATTGTTTGATATGGGCTGGGCCCCTGCCTTCGCCGGGGTACGGCTAAAAGACGCGCATCGGTTTACAAAACCGCTGGTCACGCCGCCCACCCGTTCTTCTCCATCCACGCCGCGCAGCTCGCCTTCGCCAGATCGCGCACGCGCCCCATATAGGCCTGCCGTTCCGCGACCGAGATCACCCCGCGCGCCTGCAACAGGTTGAAAATGTGGCTGGCCTTGATCGCCTGCTCGTACGCGGGGATCGGCAGCTTCGCTTCGAGGCAGTTTTCGCACTCCGCGGTCGCCTTGCGGAACAGGTCGAACAGACGGTCGGTATCCGCCACCTCGAAGTTCCACGTCGACATCTGGCGCTCGTTCTCGAGGAACACGTCGCCATACGTCACTCCGGCGTCGTTGAACGCCAGGTCGTAGACATTGTCGACGTCCTGGATGTACATCGCCAGCCGCTCGAGCCCGTAGGTCAGCTCGCCCGCCACGGGCTTGCAGTCATACCCGCCCATCTGCTGGAAATAGGTGAACTGCGTCACCTCCATCCCGTCGCACCAGACCTCCCAGCCCAGCCCCCACGCGCCCAGCGTCGGGCTTTCCCAGTCGTCCTCGACGAAGCGGATGTCGTGAACCGACATGTCCACCCCGATCGCGGCGAGCGAGCCGAGGTACAGCTCCTGCAGGTCGGGCGGCGAGGGCTTCAGGATCACTTGGTACTGGTAATAATGCTGGAGCCGGTTGGGGTTCTCGCCATAGCGCCCGTCGGTCGGGCGGCGGCACGGCTGGACGAACGCCGCGTTCCACGGTTTCGGCCCCAGCGCGCGCAGCGTCGTCGCCGGGTGGAACGTGCCTGCCCCCATTTCCATGTCATAGGGTTGCAGGATCGCGCAGCCCCGCTCGCTCCAGTAATCGTGGAGCGTGAGGATCATGCGCTGGAAGCTTAAGGGGCGATCGGGTGTCTGGGTCACGCCGCGGGCTTTGGCGGATGGGGCCGGAACGATCAAGAGCGCCGAATCGAAGTGGTATGCCGCGCCCCCGCGCGATACAGCCATGCGACGTTTCAGATCGAGGATCGCCAGCCCGTGACATTCCGCCCGTTCAGCACCGCCCTGTCCGCGATCGCGCTGGCGTTCGCGCTCCCCGCCTGCGCCCGCCCCACCCCGCAGGCGGCGGCGCCCGCGGACGCCGACCCTGCGCTTTGGGTCGTGAAGGACAAGGACACGACGATCTACCTGTTCGGGACGATCCATGTCCTGAAACCCGGCCTCACCTGGTTCGACGAAGCGGTCAAGACCGCGTTCGATCGCTCGGGCGAACTGGTGCTCGAGATGGTCCAGCCCGACCAGAGGACCGCCGCGGGCATCGTCGCGACCAAGGCGGTGAACCCCGATCCCACCCCGCTCAGCACCACCCTCACCCCCGCCCGCCGCGCGACGATGGCCAAGGTCCTGACCGACAACGGCCTGCCCGTCGGCGCGTTCGACCGCATGCGGCCGTGGTTCGCCGCGATGAGCCTCACGATCATCCCGCTGCAGAAGCTCGGCTACGATCCCCAGCAGGGCCCGGAGACGGTGCTGGCCGCCGCCGCCAAGCAGGCGAAGAAGCCGGTGATTGGGCTGGAGACGTTCGAGGGCCAGCTCGGTATCTTCGATTCGCTCTCCGCCAAGGCGCAGAAGGCCTTGCTCGACAGCACGATCGACGAACTGCCCAAGGGCGCGGAGACGATGCGGACGATGGTCGCCGACTGGTCGAAGGGCGATCCCGACGCACTCGCCGCCGCGATGAACGACAATCTGAAGGACTCGCCGGAGGTCGGCAAGCTGCTGCTGACCGATCGCAACAAGGCATGGGCGACGTGGATCCAGCAGCGCATGGCACGCCCGGGCACCGTCTTCATCGCGGTCGGCGCGGGGCATCTCGCCGGCCCCGACAGCGTCCAGCGCCAGCTCGCCGCGCGCGGCATCGTCGCGACACGGATCACGTATTGAGGATGGATATGCCGGGGCGCTTGCCCCGGCGCGCGGACCTCGCTAATGGCGACGACCGCACAGGGGTGTAGCTCAGTTGGTTAGAGCGTCGGTCTCCAAAACCGAAGGCCCTCGGTTCGAGTCCGAGCTCCCCTGCCACGCTTCCCGCATCAATTGCCGCGATAGGTCGAATAGCCGTAAGGGCTGACGACGACGGGCACGTGATAATGCGCGCCCGCATCGCTGACGCGGAACACCAGATCGATCTCCGGGAAGAACGGCGTCGCGTCCGCACTCGGATAGCGCGTCATGTCGAATTGCAGCTTGTAGACCCCCGCAGGGAACGTCGCGCTATCGCCGAACGAGCGGACGCGCCCCGCCGCATCGGTGGTGCCGCGCGCGACCTCGCGCCAGCCCGCCTTCTCCTGCCGCAACAGCACGACCGGCACCCCCTGCCCGCCGACGCCGCGCGCGAGATCGAGGACGTGGGTGGAAATGTCCGCCGCGGGTGCGATGGCCGGAGTGATCGCAAGCATGACGGCGGCGACAGCGAAACACTTCATGCGAATTTTCTCCAAAATTTCGCGCGATCAGACCGTAGCCACCGACGCGCCACCCTCCCCCGGCAGCAGCGCCAGCGCGGTGCGATAGCAGTCCTCGATATGCGCATCGCCGACCAGCTTCATCGCACCAAAGCTGATTCCCGCCGCCACCGCCGTGCCTGCGAACGGCACGAACTTCGCTACCGACGCGGTCGCCACGCGTGCGCCGACGCGGCGCAGCAGCATCAGCACGATCCGCTTCGTCACCATCCGCCCGATCACGGTGTTGCCCATGCTCGCCGCCATCACCAGCACCTGCTGCCCGATCTTGGGATCGAGCTTCTGCACCTGGTCGTGATCCAGCTCGAACGCCTTCGAGATGTCGGGCAGCATCTTCGTCAGCAGGCCGATGTCCGCCACCAGATCCGCGCCCGGGATCGGCACCGCCGCCGCGCCTGCGGAGACGAGCGCGCGCTTCGTCACCGAGGCGCGCATTTCCTCGCGCACCCTGTCGAGTTCCGCCTTGCTGCCGATCATGCCCGTCCCCTCTGCCTGGTCGTCCCGCATAACGCCGGTCGCCCGGAAAAGCCGCATCGGACACGCCGGGGCACGCGGGCTTGCCCTCGCCGTCGCATCGGATTACATGCGCAGCCCATCCGATAGCGAGGACGGACCCTTGCCGCTGCCCCGAACGCCGGGGCGGCGGTAGCGGACCTATGCCTCGCTGCATGCATTTCGAGGCGCAACGCGCATGGCCAAGACGACCCCGATCGAGTTCCTCCGCCAAGTCCAGACCGAGACGCGCAAGATCGTCTGGCCGACGCGGCGCGAGACGATGATGACCGCGGTGATGGTCGTCATCATGACGACGATCCTCGCGATCTTCTTCCTGGCGGTCGATTCGGTGTTCGACGCGACCGTCAAGGCGCTGCTCGCGCTCGCCCGCTAACAGATCTGATCGAGGACTATACGATGTCGCGCTGGTACATCATCCACGCCTATTCCGGGTTCGAGGGCAAGGTCCGCGATTCGATCATGGCGGAGGCGACCCGGATGGGTCTCGAGACGCTGGTCGAGCAGATCGAGGTGCCGACCGAGACCGTCACCGAGGCGCGCCGCGGCAAGAAGATCGCGGTCGAGCGCAAGTTCATGCCCGGCTATGTCCTCGCCAAGCTCGACATGACCGACCAGGTCTATCACCTCGTCAAGAACACGCCCAAGGTCACCGGCTTCCTCGGCAGCATGGGCAAGCCCCAGGCGATCAGCGAGGCCGAGGCCGCGCGGATGCTGAACAGCAAGGAAGAAGCCGCCGCCGCGCCCAAGACGCAGGTCAAGGTCGATTACGAGATCGGCGATGCGGTCAAGGTGCTCGACGGCCCCTTCGCCAGCTTCAACGGCACCGTGGAAGAGCTCGACTTCGACAAGTCGAAGGTCAAGGTCAGCGTCTCGATCTTCGGCCGCGCGACCCCGGTCGAGCTCGACTTCGAGCAGGTCGAGCGCTCGAAATAAGGCGAAACCGCATTTCGAGTGTCGCACGCCGATAGCGAAGCTATCGTCGAGACGACGCTCGACCGGCCGGCGGGTCGCTCCCAGAGCGAACCCGTCCGACGAAGACGCGGGATTTACTCCCGCGTCGTCCCTCTCTTTGCCATCCAGCGTCAGCCTGCTACAGATCGGTCAGCGACGTCCGGCCCATAACCGGAAGACGATGCCTGGGTCGAGCCCGGGCGGGATGGGGCGGAACCAAGGTCGCTGTACGCCCCATCCACATCTCGCGGTGCCATTCGCGATTGTGGCTCGACGACCCCTTCCCAACGCTCCCCACATCCGCTATGCGCCCGCGCTTCCACCGTACCATCGCTGGAATGCTGCGGGAGGGCGCGAAGGCGTCCGCTTGAACCGCTAAACTTGAAACGAGAGTGACATGGCAAAGAAGATCACAGGCTATATCAAGCTGCAGGTGCCCGCGGGCGCCGCAAACCCCTCGCCGCCGATCGGGCCGGCGCTGGGTCAGCGCGGCGTGAACATCATGGAATTCTGCAAGCAGTTCAACGCGTCGACCGGCGAAGTCGAGAAGGGCACGCCGCTGCCCACCGTCATCACCGTCTATGCCGATCGCTCGTTCTCGTTCGAGACGAAGACCGCGCCGGCCACCTACCTCATCAAGAAGGCGGCGAACCTGAAGTCGGGCTCGAAGGAGCCGGGCAAGGTGTCCGCGGGCAAGATCGCGCGCTCGAAGCTCAGCGAGATCGCCGAGATGAAGATGAAGGACCTGAACGCCAACGACATCGAGGCTGCGACCAAGATCATCGAAGGTTCCGCCCGCGCGATGGGCCTCGAAGTGGTGGAGGGCTGAGATCATGGCATTCGTGAGCAAGAAGCAGAAGGCGATCACGATCGACCGCGAGAAGCTGTACGGCGTTGACGAGGCGATCGGCCTCGCCAAGACCGGCGCCACCTCGAAGTTCGACGAGACGATCGAAGTCGCGCTGAACCTGGGCGTCGATCCGCGTCACGCAGACCAGATGGTCCGCGGCGTGGTGACGCTGCCCAAGGGCACCGGCAAGACGGTGCGCGTCGGCGTGTTCGCGCGCGGCGCGAAGGCCGAGGAGGCGCTCGCCGCCGGGGCCGACGTGGTCGGCGCGGAGGACCTGATGGAGATCGTCCAGGGCGGCAAGATCGACTTCGATCGCTGCATCGCGACCCCGGACATGATGGGCGTCGTCGGTCGCCTCGGCAAGGTGCTGGGCCCCAAGGGCCTGATGCCGAACCCGAAGCTGGGCACCGTCACGATGAACGTCGCTGCCGCCGTGGAAGCGGCCAAGGGCGGCCAGGTCGAGTATCGCGTCGAGAAGGCGGGCATCATCCATTCGGGCATCGGCAAGGCGTCGTTCCCGGCGGAAGACCTGCGCGCGAACTTCGACGCGCTGGTGGACGCGATCGTGAAGGCGAAGCCGTCGGGTGCGAAGGGCAAGTATGTCCGCAAGGTCGCGATCTCGTCGACGATGGGCGCGGGCATCAAGGTGGACACCGCCGAAGTCGCCGGCGCCTGAGCGCCCGCGACGCCGCACGACGTCAGCGCAAGCTGACGACGAGACGGCACGAGGCCGGCCGGCGCGGCACAGCAGCGACCGACGACACGGGACTTGCTCCCGTGTCGGCCGCCACACGAAAAGGGCCGGGAGCGATCCCGGCCCTTTTTCGCATCCTCCAAAGATCCTCCCCGCCCGCGGAGTTCGAGGTTGGATTGCCCCAGGCAATCCAAGTTCGTGCTGGGCGGCACGAACGACCTCGAACTGGGGACCGTTCGCGCAACGAATGGTGGAGGGGGATCGCCACAAGCGGTTCGCGCGCGGCACGCCCCCTCCTCCCCCATGCTTCGCATGGTCCCCCTCCCCACAGGCCGGGAGGAGCGGGTGGCCACACCGCGCCATCCGTGCTATCGCAGCCGCTCACAGTTCACAGCCCCGATACTCGCTGCCCGTTGCATCGGCCGCGCCGTGGCCCATATCGAAAAGCCTCATGTCCTTTCCCGATCTCACCCCCGCCCTTTCCGAGGCGCTGACCGCGCGCGGCTACGAAACCCTCACCCCCGTTCAGGCCTCGGTGATCGAGCCCGCGGCCGATGGTCGCGACCTGCTCGTCTCCGCGCAGACCGGCTCGGGCAAGACCGTCGCCTTCGGGCTCGCGATGGCCGGGCAGATGCTCAACGAGGGGGTTCTTCCGTCGGCCGCGTTGCCGATGGCGCTCGTCATCGCACCGACGCGCGAACTGGCGTTGCAGGTCGCCAAGGAACTGTCGTGGCTCTACGCTGGCACGCATGCGCGCATCGCGACCTGCGTCGGCGGGATGGATGCCAGCCGCGAGCGCCGCGCGCTCAACCACGGCACGCACATCGTCGTCGGCACGCCCGGCCGCCTGAAGGACCATCTGGAGCGAGGCGCGCTCGACCTCTCGATGCTTCGCGTCGCGGTTCTCGACGAGGCGGACGAGATGCTCGACATGGGCTTCCGCGAGGATCTCGAGACGCTGCTCGACGCGACCCCAAAGGAGCGTCGCACGCTGCTGTTCTCCGCGACGATGCCGCAGCCGATCGTGCGGCTCGCCAAGACCTACCAGCGCGACGCGCTGCGCATCTCGACCGTCGGCGAGGATCGCGGGCATGGCGACATCGCCTACCGCGCGGTGACGGTCGCGCCGTCGGACATCGAGCACGCCGTCATCAACCTGCTGCGCTTCTACGAGGCGGAGACGGCGATGCTGTTCTGCGCGACACGCGACAATGTCCGTCACCTCCACGCTAGCTTGGCCGAGCGCGGGTTCGCCGCGGTCGCGCTGTCGGGCGAGCATAGCCAGAACGAGCGCAACGCTGCGCTCCAAGCGTTGCGCGACCGCCGCGCGCGCGTCTGCGTCGCGACCGACGTCGCCGCGCGTGGGATCGACCTGCCGACGCTCAGCCTGGTCGTCCATGTCGAGATCCCGCGCGATGCGGAGGTGCTCCAGCATCGCTCGGGCCGCACCGGCCGCGCGGGCAAGAAGGGCACCGCTGTCATCATCGTCCCGTATCCGCGGCGGCGTCGCGTCGAGGGGATGCTGCGCGGTGCGCGGATCGCGGCGGAGTGGGGCAACGTCCCGACCGCCGAGGATATCCGCGCCAAGGATCGCGAGCGCCTGCTCGAGACGCTGATGGCCCCGGTCGAGATTGACGACGAGGACCGCGCGCTCGCCGAGCAGCTGATGGCGCAGCGCACCCCCGAGGAGATCGCGGGCGCGCTGGTCCATGCGCACCGCGCCGCGATGCCGCAGCCCGAGGAGCTGATCGACCGCTCGCCCACCGCCGATCCGCAGGCCAGCGCAGCGCATCGCGCGGGGTTCGACGACGTCGTGTGGTTCCGCATGAACATCGGCCGCCGCCAGAACGCCGATCCGCGCTGGGTGCTGCCACTGATCTGCCGCCGCGGCCATGTGACGAAGGCCGAGATCGGCGCGATCCGCATTGGCCAGACCGAGACGCAGTTCCAGGTCCCCCGCGGTGTCGCGGACCGCTTCGCACAGGCGATCAAGGCGACCGCCAATGCGGACGGTGAGGACGAGAACGGCGTGATGATTATCCCGATGGACGGCCCGCCCCCGCCCGAACAGCGCAGCCAGGGCGGCGGCGCGAACCGCTCGAACGCCGGCGGCGGACGCCCCGCCCCCTACCGCGCCCGCCCCACCGGCGGCGCACCGCGGCCGGGCGGCCGTCCCGGCGGCCCGCGTCGGGGGTAGTATCAGGATGCCGCCGTACCCCGGCGCACGCCGGGGCCCAGCCCCGAGCAAGGCCTCGCGCGGCAGCGCGATCGGCGCTGCGCGCCGAGACTGGCCCCCGGCCTGCGCCGGGGTAGGGTAACCGCGAGTGGCAACCGTACCCGACCCCCGCCGCATCCTCGTCGACGCCGACGCCTGCCCGGTGAAGGACGAGATCTACCGCGTCGCGTGGCGCGTCGGCGTGCCCGTCACGATCGTCAGCAACAGCCATCTGCGCGTGCCCGACCATCCGCTGGTGTCGCGCGTCGTGGTGAGCGACGGCTTCGACGCCGCCGACGACTGGATCGCGGAGGCCGCAGCCCCCGGCACGATTGTGGTGACCGCAGACATATTGCTCGCGGATCGCGCGCTGAAGGCGGGCGCGGTCGTTCTGTCGCCCACCGGCAGGCCCTTCACCACCAGCTCGATCGGTGGCGCGATCGCCACCCGCGCGATCATGGCGGATCTGCGCGCGGGTGGCGAGCAGCTAGGAGGCCCCGCCCCCTTCTCGAAGGTGGATCGCTCGCGCTTCCTGCAAGCGCTCGACACCGCGCTCGCGAAATTGCGGTGCGCACCCTATCCCCAAACCCGTTCGCACTGAGCGTGTCGAAGTGCTGTACTTTTTCTCCAACCCGGGAAAAAAAGGACGGTGCTTCGACATGCTCAGCACGAACGGGATTAGAGCAATGGCTTATCTAGCCAGCTTCGCCGCCGTCTCCGCGATCCGCTTGCCCTGATAGCGAGCGCCGTCGAGCTCGACCGCGCTCGGCATCCGCGAGCCGTCGCCGTCCGCCAGCGTCGACGCGCCGTACGGCGTCCCGCCCTTGACCGCGTCGAGGCCCATCTGCCCCTGGAACCCGTAATCGAGCCCGACGATCGTCATGCCGTGGTGGAGCAGGTTGGTGATGATCGACATCAGCGTCGTCTCCTGCCCGCCATGCTGGCTCGCGGTCGAGGTGAACGCGCCGCCGACCTTGCCGATCAGCTTGCCGCCGAACCATAGACCACCGGTCGTGTCCCAGAAGCTCGCCATCTGGCTGGGCATCCGCCCGAACCGCGTCGGCGCGCCGACGATGATCGCGTCATAGGCCACCAGTGCATCGGGGCCCTCGATCTCGGGGTGCGCGGTGTCGGTCTTGAAACCGGCCGATTCGACCACCGCATCGGGTGCGGTTTCGGCCACGCGGCGGATGTCCACCTCGGCGCCGCCGGCGCGCGCGCCCTCGGCAACGGCATCCGCCATCGCCTCGATGTGGCCGTAGGACGAGTAATAGAGGACGAGAACCTTGGTCATGAAGCGTTTCCCTGATTGAAGATCGGCCCCCGGCACGCGCCGGGGGCCATGATGGTCACTCCGAATCGACGAGCACGATCTCGGCATCCTCCTGCGCGACGATCGCGATCGTCCGCCCACCGAGGATCGCCGCACCGTCCCGCGTCGCAAACGGCTGGCCGTCGATCGTGATCCGTCCGGTCGCGGGAACGAGATACACGTGCCGCCCCTCGCCGATCGCGTACTCGACGGTGTCGCCCGCCTTCACGGTCGCGCCCAGCACGCGCGCATCGGCGCGGATCGGCAGCGCGTCGGCATCCTCGGCGAACCCGCTCGCCAGCGCGACGAACTGGCCCGAGCGCTCGCCCTTGGGAAAGGGCTTGGCGCCCCAGCTCGGCGATCCGCCCTTCGTGCGCGGCTCGATCCAGATCTGGAACAGCGTCGTCGTCTCGTCCTCGAGATTATACTCGGCGTGCCGGACGCCCGAACCCGCGCTCATCACCTGGACGTCGCCCGCGCCGGTGCGGCCCGCATTGCCCATCGAGTCCTTGTGCGTGATCGCGCCCGAACGGACATAGGTGATGATCTCCATGTCGCTGTGCGGGTGCGGCGGGAAGCCGGTCTGCGCCGCGATCGCGTCGTCGTTCCACACGCGGATCGCGCCCCAGCCCATCCGGGCGGGATCGTAATAGCTCGCGAAGCTGAAATGGTGCCGCGCGTCGAGCCAACCATGGTCGGCGTGGCCCAGCGTCGCGAAGGGGCGGCGGTCGATGGCGGTTGTCGTGGTGGTGGTCATGGGACCCTCCTTTAGCGTCGAACACCAGATAGGGGTTGCTTGACAGCTAGAAAATGGAAACGTCGGAAACCGATCGTTTCAAGGATTGCCGTATGCGACTCCCCGATCTCGAAGCCTGGGCGATCTTCGCCGCAGTAGCGGAGCACCGTTCGTTCAGCGCCGCGGCCGAGGCGATCGGCGTCAGCAAGGCGACCGTATCCAAGGCGGTGACCCGGCTCGAGGCGCATATCGGCCAGTCGCTGTTCCACCGCACCTCGCGCCGGATCGCGCTGACCGAGGCGGGGATTCCGCTTGCCGAACGTGCGCGGCGCATCCTGGCGGAGGCGATCGCGGCCGAAGAGGCCGCGTGCGACGGCGCGACCGCACCCGCAGGCCGGATCCGCCTGGCGGTGCCGATGACCTTCGGCGTCGGCAACATCGCGCCGCTGCTCCCCGATTTCCTCGTTGCGCATCCGGGCATCGAGATCGACCTGCACCTGTCCGATGCGCGCGTCGATATCATCGCCGAGGGGTTCGACGTCGCACTCCGGATCGCGGACCTGCCCGACAGCTCGCTACGCGCGCGGCGGCTATGCAGCATCCCTGCGCACATCGTCGCCGCGCCCGCCTATCTGGCGAAACACGGCACGCCGACCCACCCGGGCCAGCTCGGCGAACACCGGCTGCTCGGCTATACCAACATCGTCGGCCCGTGGCGCTTTCGCGGCCCCGGCGGCGCGGAGGTGTCGGTCAGGCCCGCCGGGCCGCTCGCGGCGAACAGCGGCGATGCGCTGATGCCCGCGCTCGTCGCCGGGCTCGGCATCGCGCGGCTGCCCGCCTTCATCCTCGGCGACACGCTGGCGACGGGCGCGGTCGTCGAGATCCTGCACGCCTGGACCCCTGCGCCGATCGGCCTCCATCTCCTCACCCCCCCCAGCCCGCTGCGCCCCGCCCGCGTCGAGGCGCTGATCGCGTTCCTGGCGGACCGGCTGCGGGATTGAGCGGCTCTCCCGCAAGGGGCGGATCAGTTGCAGCCACGTCGCCCCGGCGACCATGAGCCTCGATTCACCCACGGACCGCCACCGCCCTTGCGGCGCAGCACCGCCGCTGCCACCACGCTCGCCATGAATCGCCTCGCCCCCGACGCCGACGACGCACGCTACCTGCGCCGCCTCGTCCTCACGATCGTCGTCGGCGCGGTCGCCGCCGCACTCTATCTCGCGGGTGACCTGCTGATCCTCGCGTTCGGCTCGATCCTCGGCGCGATCGTCATCCACGCGATCGCGGACATGTATCGCACCCACGCGCGCCTCCCCGCGAAGCCCGCGCTGGCGCTCGCGATCCTCACCGTCGTCGCGATCGTCTCGTTCCTCGGCTGGCTGTTCGGGGTGGAGTTCCGCCAGCAGGTCAACGTCCTCGTCACCCGCCTCCCCGCGATCCTCGACCAGTTCGCGGCGTACCTCTCACGCTCGCCCGTCGGCGCGAAGATCGTCGATGCGGTGCAGGCCGCGTTCGCGGGCAGCCGCGTCGCGCAGGACATCGGCGGACTGGCGCGGGGCGCAGGCGAGATGATCCTCAACGCACTGCTCGTCTTCGTCGGCGCGATCTTCCTCGCGGTCGATCCGACGGTGTACGAGCGCGGTTTCCTCCTGCTGATGCCGCCGTCGAAGCGTGCCGCGATCGAGGATGCGCTGTTCGACGTCGCCTCGACGCTCAAGTTGTGGCTGCGCGCGCAGCTGATCCAGATGACGACGATGGGGGTCCTCGTCGGCGTCGGCCTGTGGATCGCGGGCGTGCCCTCGGCCGCCGCGCTGGGGCTGCTCACCGGGCTCAGCGAGTTCGTCCCCTATGTCGGGCCGATCGCCGCGATGCTCCCCGCGCTCGGGCTCGCGGCGACGCAGGGGACCGGCGCGATCATCGGCACGCTGGTCACCTATGCGGTCGTCCGCGTCGTCCAGACGAACATCATCACCCCGTTTGTCACCTCGCGCGTCGTCGCGATCCCGCCCGCGATCACGCTGTTCGCGATCCTGGCGATCGGGACCGTCTTCGGCGTGTTCGGGCTGTTCTTCTCCGCCGCGCTGCTCGTCGTGATCTTCACGCTCGTACGCAGTCTTTACCTGCGCGAAACGCTTGGCGAGGATATACCGAGGGCCGAGCACCAGACGCTGCTCGCCGCGCGCGTGCAAAACGACCCTCGCGAATCAGGCGCTTAGCCGAAAATTAACCTTTTGCCTTCACACCCCGTTTGGTTAATGAATCTCAGGGGCCGGATCAGGGGTGATCCTGCGGCTTTCCGAACGGGGGATTGCCTGATGCGCGTACTGCTGATCGAAGACGAGCCCACGACGGCCAAGGCGATCGAGCTGATGCTCACGACCGAAGGCTTCAACATCTACACGACCGATCTGGGCGAAGAGGGCCTCGATCTGGGCAAGCTGTATGACTACGACATCATCCTGCTCGACCTGAACCTGCCCGACATGCACGGCTACGACGTGCTCAAGAAGCTGCGCGTGGCGCGGGTGCAGACGCCGGTGCTGATCCTGTCGGGCGTGAACGAGATGGATTCGAAGGTCCGCAGCTTCGGCTTCGGCGCCGACGATTACGTGACGAAGCCGTTCCATCGCGAGGAACTGGTCGCGCGCATCCACGCCGTCGTCCGCCGCTCGAAGGGTCATTCGCAAAGTGTCATCAGGACCGGCAAGCTGGCGGTGAACCTCGATGCCAAGACCGTCGAGGTCGATGGCAGCCGCGTCCACCTGACCGGCAAGGAATATGCGATGCTCGAGCTGCTGAGCCTGCGCAAGGGCACGACGCTCACCAAGGAAATGTTCCTCAACCACCTCTATGGCGGCATGGACGAGCCCGAGCTGAAGATCATCGACGTCTTCATCTGCAAGCTGCGCAAGAAGCTCAGCATGGCTTGCGACGGCGAGAACTACATCGAAACGGTCTGGGGCCGCGGCTACGTTCTGCGCGAGCCCGACGAAGTGGGTGTGGCGGTGACGGAAGCGGCGGTGGCCTGAGCGACAGGATCCGCGCGACGATGTCGCGACGAATCCACCCCGCGTCCATCCTCATCGACCGGACCTGCGCGGTCAGCGACTTGCCCTGCAGGCGGGATACAGCGGCGTAGCGACCGGCGCGCCGGATACGAGAAACCTGCATTGCGGGAGTCTTAGGCTTGCCGTCGACGCTAAATGAACGGAATTACTGACAAAAAATCACCGTTAATCGCGATTCATTATCGCCCGTCATGAAAGATCCGTTCTGGATGCAATAGGACGGCATGGCGATGCTTTGGTGACCCGTAAAAATCACCTGCGCGGTATAGTGCCAGGCGCCATCGTCGAGCCGGGAGATTCCGATGGGTTCATTGCACGATGCGCAGTCCAGACGGGACCTGCGCCAGTCACAACGCTTTCCAACCAGTCTCGCAGCGAATGTGATTGCGGATCGCACGACATACGAGGTCCACATCAAGGATATCTCGGCCCTCGGCATCTGCTTTTTCGGTGAGATGGCTATTCAGCCGGGTGAAGAGATACTGGTCTGCCTGAAAAATCTCAGGGCGGTCGCCACGGTCGTGTGGTCGCGAAACGATCTGTTCGGAGCCACCTTCCACAAGGATATCAGCCCGCTTCAGGTCGTGCGCGACAACAGCGAGCACTCGATGTTCTCGAGACGGCGCTCCGCGAAGTCGATGATCGCACTCGTACGATAAGCCCTCTTACCGCACGCGATCGGTGCGCGATGCGAGATGGGCCGCGCTCGGGGAGCCGCCATATGTCCATTCGACGGCCCTGATCGATACGGCTTTCGCCAATGCCTTTTCCGATCACGACCGGACGCGCAGATCGCCGTCCCGGTCGACGTTCCCGACGCCAAGCGCGTCGCCACGCAGATGACCTTGCCGTGGTCGGACTTCGACAGCCGGCTCCGCGACGATATGAATTTAGCGCTCCCCCTCAAGTCCCGCTGCGCATGTGACGACCAGAATATGGCCACGCATCGGTCCGATCTTCCGCCACAATCCATCCACGATCAAGACGCCAGCACCCGACGCGCTGCAAGCGCCACGGTTGCCGCGCGCACCATTCCCCTACTTCGCCTCGAACACCTTCTCCCCGCCGACCCACGTCTGCTCCACCTTGCTCGCGCGCAGCTCGCTCGCGCTCGCCAGCGTCGGGTCGCGGTCGACGATGATGAAGTCCGCGCGCTGACCGGGCTGGAGCGAGCCGAACTTGCCTTCCGCGAACCCCGCATAGGCCGCGCCGCCCGTCATCGCCCACCATGCCTGCTCGCGCGTCACCGCCTCCTGCGGCTGCCACCCGCCATAGGGCTGGCCGTCCGCGCCGGTCCGCGTGAACGCAGCCGCCCAGGTCGCGAAGGGATCGGGCGTCTCGACCGGAAAGTCGGTCCCGAACGCCAGCTTGCTGCCGTTCCGCAGCATCGACGCCCAGGCATACGCCCCCGCCAGCCGCGCCGGACCCAGCCGCGCCTCCGCCATCACGCGGTCGCTCGTCTGGTGGACGGGCTGCATCGACGCGATCGTCCCGAACTTCCCGAACCGCGGCAAGTCGGCGGGATCGATCACCTGCGCATGCTCGACGCGCCAGCGCCGGTCGCCCTTGTACGTCTCTCCCAGGACCTCGATCGCGTCGAGCGCCTGCCGGTTCGCACGGTCGCCGATCGCGTGGACCGCGACCTGATAGCCGTCCATCGCCGCGCGGCTCATCTGGTTCTGCAACTGCGCGTCGGTGAGGAACCCCGCCCCCGTCTGCCCTGCCGCATCCGCATAGGGCGCCTTCAGCCACGCCCCGCGCGAGCCGAGCGCGCCATCGGCATAGATCTTGACCCCGCCCAGCTGAAGCCGGTCGCCGTACAGCCACGGCGTCGGCCCCTTGCCGCCGATCCGGATCGCGGTGTCGACCCCGCCGGCATAGGCCATCACCCGCAGGCGCAGCGCGCCGATGTCGCCCATCCGCCGATAGGTCAGCCAGTCGTCGAGCGAAGTGCCCATGTCCGCCGCCGCGGTCACGCCGTGGCTCAACAGGATCGCCTGCGCGCGCAGGAACGCGGCGTCGCGCTCCTTTGGCAGCGGTTGCGGCACCGCCTTGTCGACCAGCGCCTGCGCCGCGTCGACGAACACGCCCGACGGCTGCGCGCCGGTCTTCTCGATCCGCCCGCCCGGCGGCGAGACGCTCTTCGCGGTCACGCCCGCCTCGCGCAGCGCCATCGAATTGCCCCAGCTGGCATGCCCATCGGCGCGCGCCAGCCACACCGGCCGGTCGCTCACCACCGCGTCGAGATCCGCCGCGGTCGGGAACCGCCCAAGCCCCCACGCCTCCTGGTTCCAGCCGCCGCCGACGATCCACTTGCGATCGGGGTTCGCCGCCGCATAGGCCGCGATCCGCGCCTTCGCCTCGTCGAGCGAGGTCGTCGTCGACAGGTCGAGCGACAGCGCACGGAATCCCTGTCCGATGACGTGCCCGTGTGCGTCGATGAAGCCGGGCAGCAGCACCTTGCCCTTCAGGTCAGCGCGCCAGTCGGGCCGCTCGGGGCGCTTGTCCCTGGCCGACAACAGCTTCGTCACCTTGCCGTCGAGCGACATCTGGATTCCGGTGAACCGCACGACGCGGCCCTCCTTGTCGAGCGTGATCCCCGCGACATTGTCGATCAGCGCGTCCGCCATTGCGGGTGTTGGGAACGCGAGAGCGACGAGCGCGCACGCTAGCCATCGTCCCAGCGAAAGCTGGGATCGCTCTCCTGTGCCACCACGGTCGCCCCTGCGGTACGAGATCCCGGCTTTCGCCGGGATGACGGAGACGTTCCCCCACCTCACTTCGGCAGCCTCCGCACGATCGCGCTGGTATCCTGTCGCGCACCGCCCATGCCCTGCACCTCGGCATAGAACTGGTCGACCAGCGCGGTCACCGGCAGCACCGCGCCGTTGCGCTTCGCCTCGTCGAGCGCGAGCCCCAGGTCCTTGCGCATCCAGTCGATCGCGAACCCGAAATCGAACCGGTCCTCGGTCATCGACTGCCAGCGGTTGACCATCTGCCAGCTCTGCGCCGCGCCGCCCGAGATCGCCTCCAGCACCTTCGCCGTGTCCAGCCCGCTCTTCTGCGCGAACCGCAATGCCTCCGCGACGCCCTCGATCACGCCCGCGATCGCGATCTGGTTGCACATCTTGGTCTGCTGCCCCGCGCCCGCGGCGCCGACATGGACGATCCGCGCGGCATAGGCCTGCATCAGCGGCACGGCCTTCGCCATCGCCTCCGCCGAGCCGCCGCACATGATCGACAGCGTGCCGCCTTCCGCGCCCGCCTGCCCGCCCGACACCGGCGCGTCGACCACCAGCGCGCGTTCCCCGGCGAGCCGTCGCGCGATATCGGCGGAGACGGTGGTGTGGTCGACGAACACCGCATCGTCGCGCATCGCCGCGAACGCGCCGTCGGTGCCCAGCGTCACGCTCTCCAGATCCGCATCGTTGCCGACGCAGGCGAACACCGCGTCACAGTCCTTCGCGGCGGCCGCAGGCGTGTCCGCGACCGCCAGCCCGGTCGCCTCCGCCTTCGCGCGCGTGCGGTTGTAGACGATGACGGCGTGCCCGGCCTTCGCCAGATGCCCTGCGATCGGGGCGCCCATCACGCCCGTGCCGATGAATGCGATCCTCATGGCGCCCGCGATAGGCGGTGTTTCCCCCACGCGCCAGATGGTCTAGTGCGCCCGCATCTCCACCGTTCGGGCTGAGCTTGTCGAAGCCCTGCCCTTTTCTTTCCCGGTCGGAGAAGAAGGACAGCCCCCTTCGGCGAAGCTCAGGACGGGCTTCGACAAGCTCAGGGCGAACGGAGGTTTTGTGGCGACCGTGTTGAAGACCGAAGACACCCTGCCCGTCTCGATCGAGGACGTCCGCACCGCGCATGATCGTATTCGCGATTCGATCGTGCGCACCCCCACGCTCATCAGCCGCACGCTGTCGCAGCTGACCGGCGCGACCGTGTACCTGAAGTTCGAGAACCTCCAGTTCACCGCCGCCTTCAAGGAGCGCGGCGCGCTCAACACGCTGCTCCAGCTCGACGCGGCGGCGCGCGCCAAGGGCGTGATCGCGGCGTCGGCAGGCAATCATGCGCAGGGCGTCGCCTACAACGCCCACCGGCTCGGCATCCCCGCCACGATCGTGATGCCGCGCACCACCCCGACCGTGAAGGTGATGCAGACCGAGAGCCACGGCGCCAGCGTGATCCTCGAGGGCGACACCTTCGACGACGCCTATGCGCACGCGCGCGTGCTCGAGGCGCGGCAGGGCTACACCTTCGTCCACCCGTTCGACGACGCGCGCGTCATCGCCGGACAGGGCACCGTCGCGCTCGAGATGCTGGAGGACGTGCCCGCGATCGACACGATCGTCACGCCGATCGGCGGCGGCGGGCTGATCTCCGGCATGGCCACCGTCGCCAAGGCGGCGGGCCGCGATATCGATGTGGTCGGCGTCGAGGCGGAGCTGTTCCCGTCGATGTACAACCGCATCAACGGCACGACGATGCCATGCGCGGGCGACACGCTGGCGGAAGGCATCGCGGTCAAGGAACCCGGCGGCATCACCGCGAAGATGGTCGCGCGGCTGGTCGACGACATCGTGCTGGTCAGCGAGCGCAGTCTCGAACAGGCGGTCAGCCTGCTGCTCCAGATCGAGAAGACCGTGGTCGAGGGCGCGGGGGCCGCCGGCCTCGCCGCGCTGCTCCAGCATCCCGGACGGTTCGCGGGGAAGACGGTCGGCGTCGTGCTGTGCGGCGGCAACATCGACACCCGGCTGCTCGCCAACGTGCTGCTGCGCGATCTCGCGCGCTCGGGCCGGCTCGCGCGGCTGCGCATCCGGCTCCAGGACCAGCCCGGCGCGCTCTACAACGTCGCGCGGATCTTCGATCAGGAACGCGTCAACATCATCGAGGTGTATCACCAGCGCGTCTTCACGACGCTTCCCGCCAAGGGCCTCATCACCGACATCGAGTGCGAAGCCCGCGACCGCGCGCATCTCGACCGGCTCGTCGCCGCGCTGATCGCGGCGGGATACGAGACGACGACGGTGGAGCTGGCATAG
Organism: Sphingomonas sp. Ell38C01; assembly: GCF_055231975.1. Taxonomy (NCBI): domain Bacteria; kingdom Pseudomonadati; phylum Pseudomonadota; class Alphaproteobacteria; order Sphingomonadales; family Sphingomonadaceae; genus Sphingomonas; species Sphingomonas sp. Ell38C01. The sequence goes on from NZ_JBUYVA010000001.1 coordinate 3,072,441, forward strand.
GACGCATCCATTCCCGCCCACTCCGTTCGTCTCGAGTAGGGATCGAGCGAAGTCGAGAGGCCGTATCGAGAGACCTGCTTGTGAGGCGAGCTCTCGATACGCCGTCTCGACTTCGGCGCTTGCGCCGAAGTTTATCCTGAGCGGCTGGCTTGCCAGCCAGCCGAAGGGCTCGACGGCTACTCGAGACGAACGGATGGTCCTCCCCCGCCCCCGCCCCCGCCCCCGCCCCCGCCCCCGCCCCCGCCAAACGCGTGCTGGAAAGACTCTTTCGCACGCGTTAACCCTCTATCATGGTAAAGCCGCTTTTCAGCGCCCCGCCGACGATTCATAGCAGGGGCGACGGCGCGTCGGACGCGTGCCGAAAAGGGGTTTGCCGGCGGTGACTGCGCCTTTCCGTTTTCCGCGTTTCTTCGTGACGAGCCCCGCGCCGTGCCCGTACCTGCCCGACCGGCAGGAACGGAAGGTGTTCACCGAACTCACCGGGCCGCACGCTACCGAGCTGAACGACGCGCTCGGCCGGATCGGCTTTCGCCGCAGCCAGGGCGTCGCCTATCGCCCCAGCTGCGCGGGGTGCAGCGCGTGCGTGTCGGTGCGCGTCGTCACGCATGATTTCGAGGCGAATGCAACGCAGCGCAAGCTGATCCGCCGCCACGCCGATCTCGAAGTCAACGCCTGCCGCCCCTGGGCGACCGACGAGCAGTACCAGCTGTTGCGCGGCTATCTCGGCGCGCGCCACCCCGGCGGCGGGATGGCCGGGATGGACGAGGACGACTATGCCGACATGATCGAGCAGTCGCCGGTCAATTCCGTCATCGTCGAATATCGCGAGCCTGGCACCAACGGAGAGCGCGGCCGCCTCGTCGGCGCGTGCCTGACGGACCGGCAGGCGGACGGCCTGTCGATGATCTACAGCTTCTTCGCCGCGGACGAAGAGGCGCGTCCCGGCCTCGGCACGCTCATCATCCTCGATCACATCCTGCGCGCGCGCGCCGCCGGGCTGCCCTATGTCTATCTGGGCTATTGGGTGAAGGGCTCCGCGCGGATGGCCTACAAGGTCCGCTACCGCCCGATCGAGGTGCTCGGCCCCAGCGGCTGGGCCCTGCTGCGCGACGAGGCCGCGGTGACGGGCATGCCGGCGATGGAGCGCACGCTCGCGCCCTTGTGAAGCTACCGTCACACCGGATCAAATCCGGGGTGACGAACACTCAAATCCCCGCGATCGCCTTCGCCTTCGCGTAATCCGCCTTCCCGTTCGCAGCCCTCAGCGATTCCCCCGTCACCGCGATCCGCTTCGGGCATTTATATCCCGCAAGCACGCCGTGGACATGCGCGCGCAACTCGCCTTCGTCGGCCCCGCCCGTCGCCTGCACCGTCGCCGCGACCGCCTGCCCCCATCGCTCGTCGGGCACGCCGTAGACCAGCGCGTCGTCGACCGCGGCATGCGTCTTCAGCGCCTCCTCGACCTCCTCGGGAAACACCTTCTCGCCTGCGGTATTGATGCACGCCGAGCCGCGGCCGAGCAGCACCAGCGTGCCGTCCGCCAACACCTGCGCGAAATCGCCCGACACGGTGTAGCGCGCGCCGCCGATCTCGCGGAACACCCGCGCGCTCTTCTCCGGGTCCTTGTGATAGCCGACCGGCATCGGCGCGCCGAGCACCACCTTGCCGGTCGCGCCCGATCCCGGCGCCACGTCGACATCGTCGTCGTCGAGCACGCGGCACCGCGTGCCGAGCATGAACCGTGCAGTTTCGACGGTGCCGTCGCGCGTCGTCATCGACGCGCCCATCCCCAGCGCCTCCGACGACGAGAAATTGTCCTGGCACACCGCATCGGGCATGTGCGCGAGCAGCCCGGCCTTGACGCCCTGCGTCCACATCACCCCCGACGACACGATCAGCCGTACGCTCGACACGTCCCAGCGGCCCGGCTCGCGATCGAGCGCGTCGAGTACCGGCCGGGCGAATGCGTCCCCCACCACGATGATACGGGTCGCGCGCCAGCGATCGACCGCGTCGAGGACTTCCTCGGCATGAAAATGCAGGCTCGGCAGCGTGGCGACGAACCCGCCCGCCAGCAGCGCGCCATAGGCGCTGAGCAGCCCCGTCCCATGCATCAGCGGCGGCCCGCACACCACCTTCGGGTAATCCGGGTTGGCGGCCGCGAACGTCGCCGCCTCCGCCAGATCCTGCGGCACCGGCAGCCCCTGCGACGCCGCGATTCCCAGGCCGATCGCGTTCAGGTCGCGGTGCGCCCACACCACGCCCTTGGGCATGCCGGTGGTGCCGCCGGTATAGAGGAACAGCTGGTCGTCGGGCGAGCGTTCGATCGTCAGCGGTTCGCCCTCGCCCGTCTCCGCCAGATCGGCGAAGCGCTCCGCGAACGGCGCGGCCTCCTCGCCGATTTCGATATAGGTCCGCACCTTGCTGGCGCGCCCGACCACCGCGGCCACCGCGTCGCGCAATGGCGTACCGTAGATCAGTACCGTCGCATCCGAATCGTCGAGGATGTACGCGAGTTCGTCCGCCACATAGCGATAGTTGACGTTGACATGGGTCCCCCGCGCCTTCCAGCACGCCACCAGCGCGACGAGATAGTCCGCGCAATTGTGGCAATAGAACGCCAGCCGCTCGCCCGGCACGAACGCCCGCGCCACCAGCGCCTGCGCGAGATTGTTCGACCGCCGGCGCAGCTCGCCCCAGTCGATCACCTGGTCGCCATGCGCCAGCGCGACGCGGTCGGCGGGGATCTCCGCCTCGACCGCCTCGATCATGTCCGCGAAGTTCCAGCTCATGCCGGCGTGCCCGTTTTCCAGTACTCGTCGCGCAAGAGCCGCTTGTAGAGCTTGCCCGTTTCCGCACGCGGAAGTTCGTCGCGAAAGTCGAACCGGCGCGGCGCCTTCACATGACTCAGGTTCGCACGCGCGAACGCGTTGAGCCGATCCGCCAGCGCTGCGCGGTCCGCGCCAAGGTCGCGCGGCTGGACGATCGCGATCACCTCCTCGCCCATCTCCTCGTGCGGCGCGCCGATCACCGCGACGTCCGCCACCTCCGGGTGCGTCACCAGCAGGTTCTCGATCTCGGCGGGATAGATGTTCACCCCGCCCGAGATAATCATGAAGCTCTTGCGATCGGTAAGGTACAGATACCCCTCCTCGTCGATCCAGCCGACATCGCCCAGCGTCGTCCAGCCATGCCGGTTCGCGGACTCCGCGGTCTTGCCCGGGTCGTTGTGATATTCGTAGGCGGGCCCGTTCGCGAAATAGACGGTCCCCTCGGTCCGCGGCGCGTCGATCGGATCGCCCTCGTCGTCGCAGATCTTCGTCTCGGACGTCAGGTTGCGCCCCACCGATCCGCGGTGCGTCAGCCATTCCGCGGCGGAGATCGCGTGGAACCCGCTGCCCTCGGTCCCCGCATAATATTCCCCGACGATCGGCCCCCACCAGTCGATCATCGCCTGTTTGACCGGGATCGGGCACGGCGCCGCGGCGTGCCACACGGCCTGCAAGGACGAGACGTCGTACGTCGCGCGCACGTCGTCGGGCAGCTTGAGCATGCGGATGAAGTGCGTCGGCACCCACTGCGCATGCGTCACGCGGTAGCGCCCGATATACTCGAGCGCCATCTCGGGATCGAACTTCTCCATCACCACCACGGTGCCGCCCAGTGACTGCACCGCCATCGACCAGCGCAGCGGGGCCGCATGGTACAGCGGGGCGGGGCTGAGATAGATCATGTCGGGCGTGAACGCGTACAGCCCCACTCCCAGGCGGACGAGCGGGGTCACCTCCTCGCCCATTCCCAGTTCGCTCAGCTTGTGCTTCACCCCCTTGGGCTGTCCCGTCGTCCCCGACGAGTACAGCATGATCCCGCCCGGCGAGCGGTCCGCGATCGCCTCCGCGGGCATCGCCGCGCGCGCATCCTCGAAGCTGTCGTACCCGGGGATCGTCCCGTCGACCATGAAGCGCCGCACGTCCGGGATCGCGGGCAGCAGCGCTTCCGCACACCCCGCCACCCCCTTTGACGCGACCAGCACGCGGCAATCGCCGTCGCGCAGGATATATTCCGCTTCCGCCGCGGTCAGCTTCGACGAGATCGCGGTGCAATAGACGCCGCTGCGCTCCGCCGCCCACATCACTTCCAGATACCGCGCCGAATTGTCCATCAGCACCGCCATCCCGTCGCCGCGCTTCAGCCCCAGCGACCGGATCAGCTGCGATCCCTGGTCCGCGCGCGCGTCGAGCTGGCCATAGGTGACGGTCTCGCCGGACGCCGCCATGATATAGGCGGGCTTGTCGGGCGTGTTCCGGGCGTGGGCCAGGGGATGGAGCATGATATCCTCTCGTCGCCGCCGCGATTGCGCTGGTCGGCCTTATGGCGACGGAAGCGGGGACAGTCCCCGCCCCCGTCCGTTCTCGCGTCAGCCGTCGACGCGCTCGACGATGATTGCCGGCGCCATCCCGCCCGCCGCGCACATCGTGACGAGGCCGTAGCGCCCGCCGGTCCGCTCCAGTTCGTCCACCACCGTGCCGATCAGGATCGCGCCCGTCGCGCCGATCGGATGCCCGAGCGCGATCGATCCGCCGTTGACATTCACCTTCGCGCGATCGAGGTCCAGGTCGCGGATGAACTTCTCCGCCACCACCGCGAACGCCTCGTTGATCTCCCAAAGGTCGATATCCTCGACCGACAGTCCCGCCTTCGCGAGCACCTTGCGCGCCGCCGGGACCGGCGCGTTGAGCATCAGCGTGGGATCGTCGCCGATATTGGCCATCGCGACGATCCTCGCACGCGGCTTCAGCCCGTGCGCGTCGGCATAGGCCTTCGACGCCAGCAGCACCGCGGCCGCACCGTCGACGACGCCGCTCGAATTGCCCGCATGGTGGAAATGCTCGATCGTCAGGTCGGGGTATTTCGCGTTGATCTGCTTGCGGAAGGTGCTGCCCTTCGCGTCGTACGGCATGTCCGCGATCGCGGTGAACGAGGGTTTCAGCGCGGCCAGTCCTTCCGCGGTCGTCTGCGGCCGGGGATATTCGTCACGGTCGAGAACCACGTTTCCAGCATCGTCGACGACGGGCACGATCGACTTGTCGAATCGCCCCTCGTCCATCGCGATCTTCGCCTTGCGCTGGCTTTCCAGCCCCAGCGCGTCCAGCGCTTCGCGGTCGATCCCTTCCATGCTCGCGATCGCGTCGCCGCACACGCCCTGGTGCGATTGCGGATGCGACAGGTTCAGCCGCGGATTGCCCGATCCCATCAGCTGCGGCGGCTTGCCCGCCTGCATGTCCTCCACGGACATCGCCGCGGTCAGCGACATCATCTCGGTCCCCCCGGCGATGACGAGGTCTTCCATGCCGCTCATGATCTGCGCCGCGGCGAAATTCACCGCGGTGATCCCGCCCCCGCAAAACCGGTCGAGCGTCGTGCCGCTGGCCTTGACGTCGTATCCCGCGTCGAGCGCCGCCATCCGCCCCAGGTCGCCACCCTGCTTCCCGCGCTGCGTGCTGGTCGACCAGATGATGTCATCGACGTCCGCGGTGTCGATCCCGTTGCGCTCCCTGATCGCCTTCAGCACCGTCGCCGCCAGATGCTGTGGATGCATGTCCGCCAGCGCGCCCCCGATCTTCCCGTTGGCGCCCTGCTTGCCGATCCCGCGGGGTGTACGGCACGCGTCGATGATATAGGCGTCTGGCATGAAATCGCTCTCCGTCCACTTTCCGACCGTCTGGCGTCTTTACGCCCGCGCCGTTCCAGCATAACCTTCGTTATGGTCGATGCGATGTCAAGTCCGAGCCGGTCACCCGCCGCTGCCGCGCGGGCCCCCGATCTGACGCAGAAGGACTGGCTGGAGGCCGGGCAGTCGCTGCTTCGCCGTGGTGGGCTGCGCGCGCTCAAGCTGCGCCCGCTGGCGGAGGAACTGCGCGTCTCGACCGGCAGCTTCTACCATCATTTCGCGGACTTCGCGGCGTACCAGGACCGGCTGGCCGACTATTTCTCCGACGCGCACATCGCGGAACTGGTGGAGTCGCTCAAGCGCGCCGCGCCCGATCCGATCGATCGCATCCGCCTGCTGGGCCAGACCGTCCGGCGGCGCGGGCTATCGCGCCTCGGCATCGCGATGCGCGCCTGGGCGGAGAGCGACAGCCGCGCGCAGGCCGCGGTCGAGCGCCACGACGCGATGTTGCTTCGCTTCATCGGCGCCTGCCTGGAGGAAGCCGGGTTCGATCGCGAGGAGGCGGACATACGCGCCTATGCGCTGATGATGCTCGGTCACGGCAAGCTCCACGCGCCGCATCTCGACATGAACACGTTGTTCGAACGCATGCTGTCGATCCTCGCGGTCCCGCCGGAACAGGCGTGAAGGCGCTCGTCGTCTCCGCGCTGTCGCCGGATCTGTCCGGCACCGCGATCGCCGACGTCACCGCGCCCGCCGCGGCGCCGGGGACGGTCACGATCCGCGTCCGCGCGGCGTCGCTCAACTATCCCGATCTGCTGATGACGCGCGGCGAATACCAGTTGAAGCCACCGCTCCCCTTCGTCCCCGGCATGGAAGTCGCGGGCGAGGTGATCGCCGGAGACGGGTTCGCCCCCGGTGAAGCGGTCGTCGCAGGCACCCGGCTCGGCGGGTTCGCCGAGATCGTCCGCGTCGACGCCGCCGCGGTCCGCCGCAAGCCCGCCCACCTCTCCTTCGCCGAGGCCGCCAGCGTCGGCACCGCCTATCTCACCGCCTATGTCGCGCTCGTCCGCCTCGCGCGGGTCGAGCCCGGCGAGTGGGTTCTCGTCCACGGCGCGACCGGGGGCGTCGGGCTCGCCGCGGTCGATCTCGCGGGCGCGCTCGGCTGCCGCGTCATCGCCACCTCGCGCTCGGTGGAGAAGCTGGCGACCGTCATGGGGGATTATGCCCCCGCCGCGATCGTCCCCTCGCCGGGCTTCCGCGATGCGGTGAAGGATCTGACCGGCGACGGCGCGGATGTGGTGTTCGATCCCGTCGGCGGTGACGTGTTCGACGAATCGACCCGCTGTGTCGCGTTCGGCGGGCGCCTGCTGGTCGTCGGCTTCGCCTCGGGCCGGATCGCGGACGTCGCCACCAACATCCCGCTCATCAAGGGCTTCTCGGTGATCGGGGTGCGCGCGGGCGAATATGGCCGACGCTTTCCCGAGCAGGGCGCGGAAAATCTCGACGCGATCTGGGCGCTGGCCGAGGCGGGCACGATCCGCCCCCGCGTCCACGCCGAGTATCCGCTGTCCGACTGGCGCGCCGCCTTCGACGCGATGCGCGCAAGCGACATGGTCGGAAAGCTGGTGCTGGTGCCGTAGAATGAAGAACCCCCTCCCCGTTCGGGCTGAGCCTGTCGAAGGGCGAACGGAAATATGGGGGAAGCAGGAGAGAGAGCGAATGACCGGCTACGATTACGTCATCATCGGCGGCGGCAGCGCCGGCTGCACCCTCGCTGCACGGCTGAGCGAAGACCCCGCCGCCACCGTATGCCTGCTCGAGGCGGGCGGCACGAACATGGAGATGATCGTCCGCATGCCCGCCGGCGTCGGCAATCTCATCAAGAAGAAGTCGAAGCACAATTGGGGCTTCTGGACCCAGCCCGAGCCGCACATGGACAACCGCCGGCTCTGGTGGCCGCGCGGCCGGGGGCTGGGCGGCAGCTCGTCGATCAACGGCATGGTCTACACCCGCGGCCACCCGCAGGATTATGACGAGTGGCGCCAGATGGGGCTCGCCGGCTGGGCATTCGACGACGTCCTCCCCTATTTCCGCAGGCTCGAGGGGCATCACCGCGGCGGCGAGCTGCACGGCAGCGACGGCCCCTTGCGCATCTCGGGCGGCGAAAGCGACAGCCCGTTCCACGACGCGCTGATCGCCGCCGGGCAGCAGGCAGGCTACCCCGTCACCCCCGATTTCAACGGCGACGCGCAGGAGGGCTTCGGCCGCTACGATCTGACGATCAACGGCGGCCAGCGCTGGTCGACCGCCGCCGCCTATCTCCGCCCGGTGCTGGAGCGCGCGAACCTGACGGTCGTCACCGGCGCGCGAACCACGCGCATCGTCCTGGAGCGCGGCCGCGCGGTCGCGGTCGAATACGCGGTCGGTCGCCGCCGCGCGCGCGTCGAGGTCGCGGGCGAGGTGCTGCTGTCGGCGGGCGCGGTCCAGTCGCCGCAGATCCTCCAGCTCTCGGGCATCGGCGATCCTGCGCGGCTCTCGGCGGCGGGCGTCACGCCGGTCCACGATCTGCCCGGCGTCGGCGAGAACCTCCAGGACCATCTCGACATCATCATGAACTGGTCGTGCCACGATCTCGTCACCGGCTATTCCGCGACGAAGGGGCTGCGGCAGCTCGCGGTCGGGCTCGAATATCTCTTCAAGGGCACCGGGCTCGGCCGCCAGCAATTCCTGGAGAGCGGCGCGTTCGTCCGCTCGCGCGAGGGGCTGTCGCGCCCCGACGTCCAGATCCACGGCGTGCTGGCGATCATGCGCGACCATGGCAAGGTGAAGGTGAAGCGCGACGGATTCTCGCTCCACCTCTGCCAGCTCCGCCCCGAAAGCCGCGGCCGGATAGGGCTGGCGTCGGCCGATCCGTTCGCAGACCCCACGATCTTCGCCAACTATCTCGCCACCCCCGAGGATCGCCGCGTGATGCGCGAATGCGTGAAGATCGCGCGCGACGTCGCGTCACAGACGGCGCTCGATCCCTATCGCGGCGACGAACTCGCCCCCGGCCGCGATGTCCGGACCGATGCCGAGATCGACGCCTGGGTCCGCGCCAATGCGGAGACGATCTACCACCCCGTCGGCACCTGCCGCATGGGCGCCGACGACGACGCCCGCGCGGTGGTCGACGCGCGACTCAAGGTGCGCGGGCTGGACGGGCTGCGCGTGATCGACGCCTCGGTGATGCCCACGCTCATCGGCTCGAACACCAACGCGCCCACGATCATGATCGCGGAAAAGGCGGCGGACATGATCCGCGAACGCGTCGCGGTGGCGGCGTGACAAACGCCACTTGACCGTTCGCGCCGAGTTGTCGGAACACTGCTCTTCTTTCGACCGCTGATACAAAGGACGGCACCCTTCGACTGCCCGCCTGCGGCAGTCGCTCAGGACAGGCTTCGACAAGCTCGGCGCGAACCGAGCTGGGGCGAACCGATCAGCGCGTCACCGCGTCGCCTCCACCCGCAGCATCGCCACCGCCGCCGCCGCCATCACCCCGGCCGCGATCAGCATCGTCCACACCGGCTCGGTCGGGAACCAGGCCTTCAGCACCCCGCCCATGATCGTCGCGACGATCAGCTGCGGCAGCACGACGAAGAAGTTGAAGATGCCCATGTACACCCCCAGCTTCCGCTGCGGCAGCGCGTCGGCAAGGATCACGTACGGCATCGTCAGGATCGACGCCCACGCCACCCCGATCGCCACGAACGGCACGATCAGCGCATGGGCGTCGCGAACCACGAACACGCCGGCGAACCCCGCCGCGCCGAACAGCAGCCCCACGACATGCGTCCTCGCCGCGCCGATCGCGCGCGCCAGCACCGGCAACGCGAACGCGCCGAGCGCCGCCACACCCGAATAGATCGCGAACAGCACGCCCACCCAGCTCGCCGCGTCGTTATACGCGGCCGACGCCGGATCGATCGTCCCGTACACATGGCTGGCGACGACGGGCGTGGTATACACCCACATGATGATGAGCGCGCCCCAGGTGAACACCTGCACCAGCGCCAGCCGCTTCATCGTTGCGGGCATCGTCGCAAGGTCGCCGACGATATGGCTCAGGACGTTGTCGCCATGCCCGCGCGCGACCAGTGCGCGCGACACCAGTTTCGCGACACCGAACGCCGCGACACCTGCCGCGACCAGATACGCCTCCTGCGCCGATGCCAGCCACGCCACGCGTTCCGCCAGCCAGATCAGCGCCGCCAGCGCGACGCCCCCCGCGATCCACGCGACGCCGCCCCCGGCGGGTGCCGGCGGAGCCTCGTGCGGGGCGTCCGCGTCCTCCGCCTCGAACGACGCCATCTCGTCGGGCGCATATTCACGCGTCGTCAGCACCGTCCACGCCACCGCGCCGAGCAGCGCGGCCCCGCCGAGGTAGAAGCCATAGCGCACCGCCGCGGGCACCTCTCCCGGCGCGGCGACGTTCGACACCCCGAACCGATGCTCCAGCACCCAGGGCGCAAGGCTCGCCACCACCGCGCCCGCGCCGATGAACGCGGTCTGGAACGCATAGCCCGCCGGGCGCTGCGGCTTGTCGAGCATGTCGCCGACGAACGCGCGGAACGGCTCCATCGAGATGTTGAGCGACGCGTCGAGCAGCCACAAGGTGATCGCCGCGATCCAGATCGCGGGCGCATTCGGCATCACGAACAGCGCCAGCGTCGACAGGATCGCGCCGACGAGGAAATACGGCCGCCGCCGCCCCAGTCGCCCCCACGTCCGGTCGCTATAATGCCCCACCAGCGGCTGGACGAGCAGCCCCGTCAGCGGCGCCGCGATCCACATCAGCCCGAGCGATTCGAGCGGCGTCCCCAGCGACTGGAAGATCCGACTGGCATTCGCGTTCTGCAACGCGAACCCGATCTGGATCCCGAAGAACCCGAAGCTGATGTTCCACAGCCCTGCGAAACCCTGGCGCTTGCGTGAAGGACCCGGCACGGACGGCGTCACGACGGTCACCGCCGCCCACGCCCCTTCGGCGCGACGAACCGGATCGCCTCGCCGCCACCCGGCGCCAGCGCGATCGTCAGGGTGTCGCCCTTCTTCACCTGTTTGGTCTCGATCGTGATCGCGTGCCGCGCATCCGTCCGGTAATCCGCCCCCGGGCCGTCGCGATAGACCTGCGCAGTGTACGTCTTGCCAGCGTCGAGGAAGTCGAGCGTGACGACCGAAGACCGTGCCTCCTCGTCGCCCACCGCGCCCAGGAACCAGTCGTCGCCCCGCTTATCCTTGCGCACCACCGTCACATAATCGCCCACCTCGCCGTTCAGCACGCGCGTGTCGGACCAGTCGGTCGGCACGTCGCGGATGAACTGCATGGGCCCCGGATACTTCGCGTAATTCTCGGGCGTGTCCGCCGCCATCACCACCGGCGAATAGAGCACGACGTACAGCGCCAGCTGCTTGGCGATCGTCGACTGGATCGCACTGCCTTCGCTGCCGGTCAGGCTCAGCACGCCCGGCGTGAAGTCCATCGGCCCGCCCAGCATCTGGGTGAACACCAGGTTCGCCTCGTGGTTCGGCGGGTTCTTCCCCGGCCAGCTGTTATACTCCATCCCGCGCCCGCCCTCGCGCGCCAGCCAGTTCGGCCAGGTCCGCCGCAGCCCGGTGTCCTTGACCGGCTCGTGGCTGTCGATCCCGACCCTGTACTTCGCCGCCGCCTGCACGACGCGCAGATAGTGGTTCACCATCCACTGCCCCTCATGCCATTCGCGGTGATGAGACCCATCGGCGTCGACGCGCTCGATCTGTCCCGCATCGGTGACATAGCCGGTCTTCACCACCGGCTCGCCGTGGTCGGCAGCGAACTTGAACGCGCGGTCGAGCTGCGCGTCGTAATGGCTCGCCGAGCCCCCGGTTTCGTGATGCCCGATCAGGTACACGCCCTTCGACTTGGCATAGGCCGCCAGTGCCGCCGCGTCGAAATCGGGCGTCGGCGTGTCGAACTTCATCGCGTTGCCGTTGCCGAACCAGTCGCCGTCCCAGCCGACGTTCCACCCCTCGACCAGCACGCCCTGGATGTTGTTGGCCGCGGCGAAGTCGATATATTTGCGCACGTTCGCGGTGGTGGCGCCGTGCTTGGGCCCGGTCGCCCAGCTCCATTCGCCCTTTATCATGTTCCACCACACACCCGCGAACTTGCCCGGCCTGATCCAGCTGACGTCGCCCAGCGTGTTGGGCTCGTTCAGGTTCAGCTCCATCCGGCTCGCCGCGTACAAGCCCGCCGCATCGTCCGCGATCGCCAGCGTCCGCCACGGCGTCGAGAATCCCGCATCGCGGCTGACCTTGGGCGCGCCCGAACCCGGCGTCAGCACCGCCTTCAGCGTATTCCCCTCGACCCGCGCGAGGTTCATCGCCGAATAGTCGATCAGCGCCGCCTCGTGCACCGCGACGTGCGTGCCCGACGCCAGCTTGATCGTCATCACCGTCTGCGCGGTGCCCACCGCATCGAGCGGGGTCTTGTTGTAGAGATATTCTTCGCGGTTCCACTCGAACGCGGGCTTCCACCACGCGGTGCCGGGCTCGGCGAATGCGAACTGCGTCAGCTCCTCGGCGATGTTGGCGTGGTGCAGGTTGGGCTGGTCGGGCAGCGTGTAGCGAAATCCCACGCCGTCGTCGAACACGCGGAACGTCACCGCCATCTCGCGCTTCAACCGGTCGCGCTCGCGAAACCGCACCGTCACCTCGTTGTGGCGGTCGCGGATCGTGCTCCACTCGCCGAACGGCTGGCGCCACGTCGTGTCGACACTGTCGCGCTTCGCATCGACGAAGGTCAGCCCGCGCTCGATCTTGGGCGCGTCGGTGAACAGGAACCCCAGCCGGCTGTCGTTCACCAGCGGCTTGCCGCCCCGGACGATCGCATAGAGCGCCCGCCCGTCATTATCGAGGCTGACATTGACGACGGTCCGCCCATCGGGCGACGCGACCTTCGCGACGGGGTCCGCCAGCGCCGGCGTAGCGGCGACGAGCGCGAGCAGCGACAGCGCGCCGCGGGTGATGGTCTTCATGGAAAGCGACTCCTTGGAAACGGAAAATGGCGTCATTTCGATCTGTTCTTGCTCGGTTCGTTTCGAGCGAAGTCGAGAGACGCTGCGTAGCGCTCGTGGCCTGTTTCTCGACGTCGCTCGAAACGAACGGATGGATGCAGACCGTTCTCAAATCCTCGCGACCACCGCGGCAAATGCGCGCAACACCCCACCATCGACGCCCCCGGTCGACAGCAGAATCTCGCCCGCCACCGGAAACGCCACCGCCGCATCGGTCATGTTGAACGCGCAGAACACCCGCTCGCCCTCGGCCTCGCGGTCGAACGCCAGCAGGCCTTCGGGCGCGTCGCGGAACGCCAGCGTCCCCGCCAGCAGCGCGGGGTTCGCCTTGCGCATCGCCAGCACCGCCTTCGTGAACGCCAGCAGCGACGCCGGGTCCGCCGCCTGCCGGTCGACCGCCAGCGCGGCATGGTCCGCCCCCACCGGCAGCCACGGCTTCGCGCTCGAGAATCCCAGCGCCGGCGCATCCGCCGCCCAGGGCATCGGCGTCCGCGCCCCGTCGCGCGACAGCGTGCGCGGCCAGTTCGCGATCGCCTCGGGATCGCGCAGGTCCTCGAACGCGATATCGACCTGCGTCAGCCCCAGCTCCTCGCCATAATAGAGGAAGATGTTGCCGCGGAGCGACGCCAGCAGCAGCATCTTCATCCGCGCGAACGCGTCCTCATGCCCCTCGGGTGCCCAGCGCGAGATCGCGCGCGGCGCATCGTGGTTCTCGAACGCCCAGCTCGGCCAGCCCACCCCCGGCGCATCGGGCCAGTTCGCCAGCGCGTCCCGCACCACCTGCGGCGTCAGCGCGGGCGCATAGAGGAAGTCGAACCCGTATGCGCTGTTCAGCCGCCGGTCGTCGGCGGTGAACAGCTTCATCTCGCGGTCGCTGTCCGCCCCGCCCACCTCGGCGACGGTGAACCGGTCGCCATAGGCGTCGAACGCGCCGCGCACCTTTTCGAGGAACACCGGAATGTCCGCGTGGCTCTGGTTGTACGCATGGAGCTGGAAGTCGAACGGCCGCGTCCGCGGCGTGCCGTCGTCGGGCGCAGGCGGATTGTCGGTGAAGGCGGGGTCGTACATCAGGAAGTTGATCGCATCGACGCGGAACCCGTCGACCCCGCGATCGAGCCAGTAGCGTGTGATCGCGATCAGTTCGTCCTGCACCGCCGGATTGTGCCCGTCGAGCTGCGGCTGCTCCTTCAGGAAATTGTGCATGTAATATTGGCCGCGCCGCGCGTCCCACGTCCAGGCCGGCCCGCCGAACACCGACTGCCAGTTGTTGGGCGGCGAGCCTTCGGGCTTGGCGTCCTTCCAGACATACCAGTCGGCCTTGGGGTTGTCGCGGCTGGCGCGGCTCTCGACGAACCACGGATGCTGGTCCGAGGTATGCGCCCACACCATGTCGACCAGCACGCGCAGCCCCAGCGCATGCGCGCGCGCGATCAGTGCGTCGAAATCCGCCAGCGTGCCGTATTGCGGATCGATGTCGCGATAGTCGGACACGTCGTAACCGAAATCGGCCTGCGGGCTCTTGAAGAACGGCGAGATCCACACCGCGTCGACGCCCAGCCCGGCGACATGATCCAGATGCGCGGTGATACCGGGCAGGTCGCCCACCCCGTCGCCATTCGAATCCGCGAAACTGCGCGGATAGATCTGGTAGACGGTCGCGCCCTTCCACCACGGGCGTTCGTTCGACGTGATACTCACCGGTTTGTCTCCGCGGCGCACACCGCATAGCCGAAGGGGGGCAGCGTGATCGCGACGCTGCCGGGGGCCGAGGCGCGCGGCGCGCACCGTCCGGCGAGCGCACGAAACGCGGTAGATCCGGTCTCCACCTGCACTTGCCGCGTGATCGCGCGCGCCGACGTGTTGAACGCGAGCAGCACCTCCGCGCCGCTCACCGGATCGAACCGCGAGATCGCGAGCAGCCCCGGCGTCTCCTCGCGCGCGCGCAGCACCTGCCGCCCGCGCGTCAGCGCCGGGGTCGCGAGGCGCAGCTTCGCCAGCATCGCGGTCTGCACGTATAGCGGGTTGTCGCGCCCGAAATGCGGCATCGCGGTCGTCGTCGTCGTGCCGAGCAGGCGGTTGTCGTTGTACGTCGCGACCTTGCTCGCGAACAGGTCCTCACGCGCATCCTGATCGCCGCCGTCGCCGACGAAGCCTTGTTCGTCGCCCGAATAGATCGTCGGCACCCCGCGCAGCGTCAGCAGCATCGCGTTCGCCAGCATCGTCCGCGCCAGCACCTCCGCATCGTCTGCCCGCGGAAACGCCTTGCGCACGAAGGTGGCGAACCGCCCGTCGTCATGGTTGCCGGTGAAGGTCGGCAGCGTCACCGCGGTGTCGAAGCCCTTCGCGTACAGCACGTCGCCCGCGAACAGCGCCTCGAACGCATCGGTCCCGCGCGTCCCCGCCACCGTCTCGATCACCGCCTGCCGGAACGAGAAGTCGAGCACCGCGGGCAACCGATCGACGATCGTGTGTTCCGCCAGCACCGCCGGACGCACGTCATGGTCCGACACCTCGCCGAAGATGTGGAAGTTCGGGATCCCCTTCGCCGCCGCGCGCGCCAGCATCGCGGGCACGAACGCCTGCCAGAATTCCGGGTTCACGTGCCGCGCGGTGTCGATGCGGAACCCGTCGACCCCGAACCGGTCGATCCACCCGCCGAAGATGGCGATCATCCCCGCCACCACGCGCGGATTCTCGGTATCCAGATCGTCGAGCCCGACGAAATCGCCATAGGTCGAGCTTTCGTTGCGATAGGTCGTGTCGCCGCGATTATGATAGAGCCGCACGTCGTTGAGCCATGCCGGCACCTTCACGGACTTCTCCGCGGCCGGAACGTAGGGTGTATAGGCGTAGGACGGATCGACCAGCTTCGCGAAGTTGGCCGCGGTCCGCACGCCCTCCCCTGCGAACCCCGGATTGATCGCCTTGCCGCCCACCCCGCCGCGCCGCTGGAACGGATAGTCCGCGATGCTGCGATACGGGCATTCGGGCTTGCCGACACATTCGCGGTACTGGATCACGTCGGCGGTGTGGTTGGCGATGATGTCCATATAGACCTTCATGCCGCGCGCATGCGCCGCATCGACCAGCGCCTTGAAGTCCGCGTCGGTCCCCAGATGCGGGTCGACATGCGTGAAGTCGGTGATCCAGTAGCCGTGATAGCCCGCGCTCTCCTGCCCGGGCGCGCCCTGCACCGCATTGTTGCGGAAGATCGGCCCCACCCAGATCGCGGTCGCGCCCAGCGCCTGGATATAGTCGAGCCGCTTCGTCAGCCCCTTCAGGTCCCCGCCATGATAGAAGCCCTTGGCCGTCGGATCGAACCCGGTCACGAGCCGGTCGCCCGTCAGCCCGCCGCGATCGTTCGCCGTGTCGCCATTCTCGAACCGGTCGGGCAGCACGAAATAGATCACTTCGTCCTGCGGCAACCGCTGGCGATAATCCTGAGCCGCGACCGGAGTCGCCAGCAGCAGAAGCAGCCAGCGCGTCACGCCGCCACCCGCGCATCGCAATGCCGCGCCACGAAGTCCGCATGCGATGCCATCTGCGCGACCTCGCGCGCGTTGAGCTTGTCGATGATGTCGAGATACTCCGCCACATGATCGCGCGGCAGCGCGTCGGCCAGCGGATGCCCGCCTGCCGCGCTCACGCCCTGCCCCGTCAGGACCTGGAACCACGCCACCTCGCTGAACAGGTCGCCCTCCCCGCGCACGATCTGCCCGCTGCCGCGCCATAAGGCCAGCTTGTGCGCCAGCTCCTCGGGCAGCGGCGCCGCGCGGCGCTTGCGCCAGAACGGCTCGTCGCGATCGTTCGCGTGATAATGCAGCACGAGGAAGTCGCGGATCCGCGCATATTCCACGTCGCCCTGCCGATTATATTCGTCGCGATCCGCCTGCGTCGCGGCCTTGCCGGGCAGCATCTTCAGGATTCGCTCGATCGCGGTCTGGATCAGGTGGATGCTGGTCGATTCGAGCGGCTCCATGAACCCGCTCGCCAGCCCCACCGCGATCACGTTGCGCCGCCACATCTCGCGGCGCCTGCCGGTCGTGAACCGGATCGCACGCGGCTCCGCCAGCGCGGGCGCGTCGAGCCCGGCGAGCAGCCGCGCGGTCGCCTCGTCCTCGCTCAGGTGGTCGCTTGCATAGACGATGCCGTTGCCGGTGCGGTGCTGGAGCGGGATCCGCCACTGCCACCCCGCGCCGTGCGCGGTCGCGCGCGTATAGGGCGTGAACGCCCCGCCCCGCGCGCACGGCACCGCGATCGCGCGGTCGCACGGCAACAGGTGCGTCCAGTCCTCATAGCCCGCGCCCAGCGTCTCCTCGATCAGCAGCCCGCGAAACCCGGTGCAGTCGATGAACAGGTCGCCCGCCACCCGCGTGCCGGCCTCGATGCGCAGCGCCGCAACGTCGCCGTCCCCGCCGCGCTCGACCTCGACGATCCGCCCCTCCGACCGCACGACCCCGCGCGCCTCCGCGAAGTCGCGCAGGAACGCGGCGTACAGCCCCGCATCGAAATGATAGGCATAGGGCATCTCGGGCAGCACCGCCGCGGTCCGTGCCGCGCCCGTCTGCATCCGGTTCGCGACCGCCGCACCATGGTTGAGCGCATAGCGCCCGACCTCGCGCGCCACGCCGTCGCGCGTTCCACGCAGCCACAGCTGGTGGAACGGCAGCACCCCCGACGGCCGCCCGACATCGCCGAAGGCGTGCATGTAGCGATCGCCCACACGTCCCCAGCCGACGAACTCGATCGCCAGCTTGAACGTCGCCTGCGTGGCCGTCATGAACGCGCGCTCGTCGATGCCCAGCGCCTGGTTGAACAGCCGGATCTGCGGGATCGTCGCCTCGCCCACCCCAATCGTCCCGATCGCGTCGGACTCGACGAGGTGGATGCGCGCGTGCCGGCCCAAGATGTGCGCAAACGCGGCCGCGGTCATCCAGCCCGCAGTCCCGCCCCCTGCGATCACGATACGGATCGGATCCATTCCCGCGGCTCCCGGACTCGGCACTTGGTCGCCCCCGCCGGGCAGGAACCCGGCGGGGGCCGATCGATCAGAACTTGTACGTCACGCCGACATAATAGTCGCGCCCGTAACGCTGGTAGTCGATCACCTGCCGCACGTCGTTGTTCTGGTACGTCACGAACGGCCGGTCGGTCAGGTTCTTGCCCTGCGCCAGGATCGCGAGCCCCCGAAGCGGCCCGTCCTGGAACTCATACCCGATCTGCGCATCCAGGATCCCTTCCGCCTTCGCGGTCCGGTAGTCGGGGTTTGCCGACAGCCCGGCGACCTCGGCGAGGAACGACGAGCGATAGCGATAGCTGCCGCGCGCCTGGAAGCCCCATTTCTCGAAATAGAGCGTGCCGTTCGCGACATAGGTCGACGCGCCGGGCAACGTGATCGCCTGCGTGGGGTTGCTTCCCAGCTTGATCTGGCTCTCGGTGTACGATCCGCTGACGAACGCGCCGAACCCGTCGAGCGCGGACGTGAACGTCTTGAACGGCAGCGACGCGGTCGCCTCCAGCCCGACCAGATAGCCCTTGCCGCGGTTCGACGGCTGCTGCGCCAGACCGACCTGCCCGTTCGTCGCGCGGATCCGCGCCTGGTCCGCGGCCGAGAATTGCGACAGATACTGGCTGAAGTCGAACGCCACGCTGTTGCCGCTGTCGACATAGCGGCTCAGCGCCTTGTAATAGCCCGCCAGCGAGATGTAGCCGCCGCCGTCGAAATACTTCTCGATCGACAGGTCGACATTGCGCGAGCGGTACGGCTTCAGGGTGATGTTGCCGCCGACGATCTTGAACGGGCTGAACTGCGGCCCCCCGCCGATGCCGACATTCTGCGGGCTCAGCTGCAGCTCCTGGTTGATCCGCTCCTGATCGAGCCGCGGGCGCACCATCGTGGTCGATGCGCCCAGCTTCACGAAGGTCGACGGCAACAGCTCGACCGACATCGTCGCGCTCGGGAGAAAGTCGGTATAGGTCGTCTTGCCCGCCGCCGGCAGCACGATCACGCCGTTCGCCGCGGTGAAGCTGGAAACCGAGCCGCGCGAATCCTGCACGGTGTGGACCACCTGCGCCCCGATCGCGCCCTTCAGCGCCTTGCCGCCGACCAGGCCGTCGATGTTGAGCTTGGCATAGCCCGTCGCCACGTTCTCGGTGATGCGGTTGTCGCGCACCAGCGACACCGGCCGGTTGTCGTACACCGCGTTCAGCGTGTTCTCGTAGAGATACAGCGGATCGAGCGTCAGCATCTGCGGCACGCCCAGATAGGCGAGGCTCACTTGGCTATCGAGGATCGCCGCGGACGGCACCGCCGCCGACGTCGGCGTGCCGCTGGAGACGGTGCAGTTCGTCCCCGCGCCCTTGGGGCACAGGAAATAGGAGGTGAACGCGCTGGTCTTGCGGCGGCGGC
Organism: Sphingomonas sp. Ell38C01; assembly: GCF_055231975.1. NCBI lineage: Bacteria > Pseudomonadati > Pseudomonadota > Alphaproteobacteria > Sphingomonadales > Sphingomonadaceae > Sphingomonas > Sphingomonas sp. Ell38C01. Next base: position 3,091,621 of record NZ_JBUYVA010000001.1, read on the forward strand.
TGAAGTTGCCGCCGACTTCCCAGCCCCGCAGCACGCCCGCATTCGCGAACTCGCCGCCGAGATTCGCGCGCAGCGACTTCAGGTCGTCGACGAAATCGGGCTGGTTGAGGAAGCCCGCCTGCACGACCGCAGTGGTGCCGTTATAGCCCCAGCCGCCCGGATCGGTCAGCTTGAACACGCTGGTGTCGGCATAGTTGAGCGTCGGCACGATCGAGAAGGTGCCGTTGCCCTGTTGCGTGACGGTCAGCGTGTCCTTGCGTCCGGTGCCGTTATAGCCGGTGCCCGAATAGGTTTCGAGCAGGAAGTCCTTGCGCTTCGCCCGGCTCCAGCTCGCGTCCACGTTCAGGTGTAGCGTGTCGCTGAAGTTGATCTGGTTGTTCCAGCCCAGCGAGAAGGTATCGGCCTTGCGCCGGTTGGTGTCGTTGCGCTGCACCGTGTAGCCGGGCGTGAACACCGCGCGCGTCGCGAAGCCGTTGACGATCGTGGCGGAGGTCGGCGCGACGTTGAAGCCCAGCGGGAACTCGATCCCGCGCAGCGTCTGGTTCTCCTCGAAATGCGAATACAGCACATCGAAGGTCGAATGGAACGTCGCGTTGGGCTCGAACTCGATCGTGCCGACCGCACCATAGCGCTTCAGCGTGTTCGACTGGACGTACGGCTTCGCGCCGCCCAGGATCAGGTTGCCCGCCGCGTCTGTCGCATAGCCCCACGCGTTGTAGCGTTCGTTCTGCGACGGCGCCTCGGTCGCGGACACGCCGATCGCGATTCCCAGCGTGTCGTTCGCGAACTTGTCGACATAGGTGCCCGTCGCCCGGTAGCCATAGCGCGAGACGTCGGGGTTCAGCGACGTGATCCCGTTCATCTGCCCGCGCGCGGAGACGACCAGCGTGCGCTCCTTCTGGTCGAGCGGGCGCAGCATGCGCAGGTCAACCGTGCCCGAGATGCCCGCCGCCACCAGCGACGCGTCCGCGGACTTGTAGACGTTGACGTTCTTGAAGAACTCGCTCGGATACTGGTCGTATTCCACGCCGCGATTGTCGCCGACGGTCACCTGTTCGCGCCCGTTCAGCAACGTGGTCGAGAAATCGGGGCCGAGCCCGCGGATCGACAGGCGCTGGTCGCGCCCTTCCAGACGTTGCGCGGTCACGCCGGGCAGGCGCGCCAGCGAGTCGGCGATCGAGACGTCGGGCAGCTTGCCGATGTCCTCGGCGGACACCGAATCGACGATCAGCGTTGCGTTGCGCTTGATCCTGGCGGACGAGGCGAGCGAGGCGCGAATGCCGGTCACGACGATCTCGCCGTCGTCGGCGGGCGCGGCGGCGGTATCGGTCGCCGCGGCCGCCCCTTGCTCGGTCGCGTCGGGCGCGGGCGTCGGCACCGTGCCGGCATCGGTCGCGTCGATCTGCGCCTTGGCGGTGGGGTTCGCGGTCGGCTGGATGGCCGGGTCGGTCGCCTGCGCGAAGGCGGGCGTGGCGATCGCGCAGACCGTGCTGGCGCCGATCAGAAGCTGCGTGCGAAGACGCGGAAATACCGTCATGAATCCCTCCCCTGAGAAGCCCTTACGCCGTCTCCCGTGCGCTGGGCCTGTAACGGAACCGTCATTGTGGCCGCGCAGTCACAAAGCCAAGCCGACGGCATACGTATTCACGCCCCTGCCTTCCCTCCCGCCTTCAAGCGGCGTAGCGAGTGTGGCGCGCCTGCAACGGCGGCGCGGGGAAGAGGACGCCTGCGGTCATGTCGACCACCGAGAAGCCGACGTCGTTCGACATCGCCGCGCTGGCGGGCGTCTCGCAACCCACCGTCAGTCGTGCGCTGCGCGGCGACCGCACCGTCAGCGAGGCGACGCGCCTCCGGATCGAGGCGATCGCGCGCCAGCTGAACTACAAGGTCGACAAGAACGCCTCCTCGCTGCGCCGCGGCCAGTCGAACACGCTCGCGCTGCTGTTCTTCGAGGATCCGCTGCCCGACGAGAGCTACATCAACCCCTTCTTCCTCTCGATGCTCGGCTCGATCCTCCGGCGCTGCGCCGCGCGTGGGTACGACCTGCTCACCTCGTTCCAGCAGCTGTCCGCGGACTGGCACGTCGATTTCGAGGACAGCCGCAAGGCGGACGGGATCATCCTGCTCGGCTATGGCGACTATGAGGATTACCTGCCCCGGCTCGAACAGCTGATGCGGCAGGGGACGCATTTCGTCCGCTGGGGCTCGGTCGATCCGCAGGGGCTCGGCGCGACGATCGGCTGCGACAATCGCGAGGGCGGCCGCGCCGCGGGCCGCCACTTGCTGGAGCAGGGTCGCCGCCGCATCGCGTTCCTCGGCGAGGCGTCGAGCGGCCGCCCCGAATTCCTGATGCGCCACCGCGGCCTCGTCGATGCGATGGAGCAGGCCGGGCTCGCCTTCGACTCAGCACTCCAGGTCGACGCGCAGTCGATCGAGGCCTCGGGCTACGACGCGACCCGCGACCTGCTCGCCCGCGGGCCCTTCGACGCGATCTTCGCCGCATCGGACATGATCGCGATCGGCGCGATCCGCGCGCTCGACGAAGCCGGGCTGCGCGTGCCCGAGGACGTCGCGATCGTCGGCTTCGACGACATCCCCGCCGCCAGCCTCAGCCATCCCCCGCTCACCACGATCGCGCAGGATTATCGCCGCGCAGGCGAAGCGCTGGTCGACACGCTGATCGACCGCATCGCGGACAAGCCCACCGGCGTGATGCTCCTCCCGCCAAGGCTGGTGGTCCGCCGCTCGGCGTAGGAAAAGACCCCGGAAGAGACGTCGTCACCCCGGACTTGATCCGGGGTGACGGGTCAGGTTAGCGCGTACCATTCACCCCAGCATCCCCCGGATCCGCCGCGCCAGATCCTCCTCCCGGTACGGCTTCTGCAGCACCGCCCCCTCGGGCACGTCGGCGATCACGGAGAGTTCGGCAAACCCCGTCACGAACAGCACCGGGAGCGCCGGCCAGCGCCGTCGCGCCGCCTCGGCGAACTCCACCCCGTTCATCCCCGGCATCGCGAAATCGGCGACGACCACGTCGACGCCGCTCTCCGCCGCCAGCGCTTCCAGCGCCGCGGCGCCGTCAGCCGCCTCGATCACGCGGCACCCGCGCTCGCGCAGATGGTCCGCGGTCACCGCGCGCACCGCATCCTCGTCGTCGAGCACCAGGATCGTCCGCCCCGCGATATCGCCCGAGGTCATGTCCTCCGCCGCCGCGGCCGCCACCACGTCGCCCGCGCGCGGCAGGTAGACGCGGACCGTCGTGCCCTGCCCCTGCGCCGTCTCGATCGTCACGCCGCCGCCAGACTGCTTGGCGAATCCATAGACCTGCGCGAGCCCCAGTCCCGATCCCTTGCCCACCGGCTTGGTCGTGAAGAATGGCTCGAACGCGCGCGCCAGCACGGCGTCCAGCATCCCGCTGCCGGTATCGCGCACCGCGACGACGACGTGATCCCCCGCCGGCGGGTCCTGCGCGCGCCCGGGTTCCCCCATCGTCGCGTTGGCGGTCGCGACGGTCAGCGTGCCGCCGCCCTCCATCGCGTCGCGCGCGTTGATGGCGAGGTTCAGGATGATGAGCTCGATCTGCGTCGGATCGACCAGTCCTGGCCACAGCCCGTCCGCCAGATCGGTCTCGACCGCCACCGTCCCGCCCAGCGAGCTCTGGAGCAGGTCGCGCATCCCCGCCACCGTCGCGTTCAGGTCGATCGGCCGCGCCTCCAGCCGCTGCCGCCGCGAAAAGGCCAGCAGCTGCGCGGTCAGCGTCGCGCCGCGCTCGGCGGCAGTGCGGACATGGTCGAGCCGCCGCATCGTCCGGTCGTCCAGCCCCGCCTGCTGCGCCGCGCGGGCGACCATCCCGACATTGCCGAGCACCACCGTCAGCAGGTTGTTGAAGTCATGTGCGACGCCCGACGTCAACTGCCCCACCGCCTCCAGCCTCTGCATCTGCGACAGCGTCGCCTCGACCTGCTCGCGCTCCGCGATCTGCTCGGTCAGCGCGCGGTTCGCCGCCGCCAGCTCGCGCGTCCGCTCGTCGATCCGCCGCTCCAGCGCCTCGGCCGCCAGATGCGCGTCGGTCACGTCGACCGCGCAGCCGACGAACCCCGCGAACGCGCCCGCCAGCAACCGGGGCCGCCCTTCGGCGTGGATCCAGCGGATCGCGCCGTCGTTCGCGATGACACGCATGTCCCCGCCCCACGGCACGCGCTGCTCGAAATGCGTGCGGCGCAGCGCGTCGATGCGGGGGCGGTCGCGCGCCGGCACCATGGCACCGAACCCACGTTCGCGCACCGTCTCCACGTCGTATCCCAGCAGGTCCTCGAACCCGCGATTGGCGAAGATCACGCGCCCCGCATCGTCGGTCATCCAGATCAGCGCGGGCACGGTATCCGCCAGTTGCCGGAACCGCGCCTCGCTCTCTGCCAGTTCCGCGTCGAGCCGCTTGCGCTCGGTGATGTCGATCACCGTCCCGATCGCGCGGGTACAGGTGTCGCCGTCGAATTCGGCACGCCCCCTCGCCCCGATCCACCGGACGAGGCCATCCTCCAGGCCCACCACGCGATACTCGTGGTCGTAGGCGGCACGCTGCGCCGGATCGATCGTCCGCGCGAACGCCGCATCGACCCGGCTACGGTCGTCGGGGTGCAACGCCGCACGGAATACGCCGAAATCGACCGGCGTACCCGGCGTCAGCCCGAACAGACGATAGGTGCCGTCGGACCAGAACAGCCGTCCCGCGCGCACGTCGAGATCCCAGGTCCCGATCTCCGCCGCCTCGGTCGCCAGCGCCACCGATTCGCGCGATTCGTCGAGCGCGCGCTCCGCGGTATGCCGTTCGGTCACGTCGAACCCCTCGACGAACACTCCGGTCACCTGCCCGCCGGCATCCCGGATCGGCTGGAACACGAAATCGACGTAGCGCGGCTCGATCGCGCCGCCCGGCCGGCTCTGGAGTTCGACGCGCACGTCGGTGTCGCGGTGCGGCTGACCGCTCTCGACCACGCGATCGAGGATCGCGACGAAGCCCTGCTCGACCACCTCGGGAATCGCCTCCGCCAGCGGCACGCCGATCAGCGAGTCCGTCCGCCCCACGAGCCGCATGTACGAGGCGTTGGCGAGTTCGAACACATGCCCGGGCGAGCGCAGCATCGCCATGAAGCTTGGCCCCTGGTCGAACATCTCGCCCAGCCGCGCGCGGTCCTCCGCGATCGCGCGCGCCGCGCGCACCCGCTCGGTCGTCTCGGACACGATGCACAGCACCCCGCCGACGCTGCCGTCCTCCAGCCGCACCGCGGAATAGGAGATGTCGAAATACACCTCCTCGCGGTATCCGTGACGTTCGATATGAAACGGGCGATCCTTCGCCGAATACGTCTCGCCGGTCGTGCGGACATGCGCCAGCAGCGGCTCCAGATCGTCCCACAGCTCCGCCCAGCATTCGCGGGCCGGGCAGCCCAGCGCGCCCGGATGCTTGTCGCCGATCGTGGGCGCATAGGCGTCGTTGTAGAGCGCGACATAGTCCGCGCCCCAGAACAGCACGATCTCCGCCGCCGCGGGCAGCAACAGGCTGGCGGCATCGACCAGCGCGGCGGGCCATGTCTCGATCGGCCCCAGCGGCGTGCCCGACCAGTCCTTCGCCAGGATGCGCGCGCCCATCTCGCCACCGCCCGCGAAATGCGCTGCGAGACGCGAGGAGGCGGGATCGGGACGCGCTATCATGCGCGCGCCGGTCTATTGCCTCGCGCCGCCGCCGCCAAGAGCGCTCGTGTGGCATCGATCCAAAAAGCGGAGTAGGTCTCGGCACATGCCAGCCGCGTCCCCAGCCACGACCTTCGCCTCGATCCACGCCCACCAGCTGCTGCGCGTCGCCGCCGCGACACCACGCGCGCATGTCGGCGATCCGCGCGCGAACGCCGCCGCCGCGATCGCGCTCGCCCAGGACGGCGATGCGCGCGGGTGCGACCTGATCGTCTATCCCGAACTGAACGTCACCGGCTACGCGATCGATGATCTCCACCTGCAATCCGCGCTCCAGCGCACGACGCACGAGGGGCTCGCCGCGATCGTCGCGGCCAGCGCGACGCTCCGGCCAGTCCTTCTCGTCGGCGCCGCGCTCGAACGGAACGGCCGCCTCTACAATTGCGCGCTCGCGATCGCGCGCGGCGTGGTGCTCGGCGTCGTGCCCAAGACCTTCCTCCCCAACTACCGCGAATATTACGAGAAACGCTGGTTCGCGAGCGGTGCCGGCCTCACCGGCTTGACGATCGACGTCGCCGGGCAGATCGCCCCCTTCGGCAACGACCTGATCTTCGCCGCGTCGGACTTGCCGCACTTCGTCTTCCACGCAGAGATCTGCGAGGACTTCTGGGCCCCCACGCCGCCCTCCACCACGGGTGCGCTCGCGGGCGCGCTGGTGTGCTGCAACCTGTCCGCGTCCAACATCGTCATCGGCAAGGCGCGCGAGCGCGCGCTCTACTGCGCGTCGCAATCCGCCCGCGCGATCTGCGCCTATGTCTTCTCCGCGAGCGGCCCGGGCGAGAGCACGACCGATCTGGCGTGGGACGGCCAGGGCATGATCCACGAACTCGGCGAACTGATCGCCGAATCCGAGCGCTTCGCGGACGCGCCCGGTCTGCTCGTCGCGGATATCGACTGCGGCCGCCTGATCCAGGAGCGCACCCGCAACGGCACCTTCAACGACGCCGCCGCCCTCGCCGGCCACCCCGAAACCCATGTCCGCCGCATCGCATTCGCGCATGAACCGGACTATGCGGACATCGGCCTCCAGCGCGCGATCCGCCGCTTTCCCTTCGTCCCCAACACCCCCGCGACGCTCGACGCCGATTGCTACGAGGCGTTCGAGATCCAGGTGCAGGGCATCGCGCAGCGCATGGTCGCGGCGCAGGCGAAGACGCTGGTCATCGGCGTATCGGGCGGGCTCGACTCCACCCACGCGCTGATCGTCGCGGCCAAGGCGCTCGACCGGCTCGGCAAGCCGCGCACCGACATCCTCGCCTTCACCATGCCCGGTTTCGCGACCAGCGACGCGACCAAGGCCAGCGCATGGGACCTGATGCGCGCGCTCGGCGTCACCGCGGCGGAGATCGACATCCGCCCCGCCGCGCGCCAGATGCTCGCCGACATGGCGCATCCCTTCGCGAACGGCGAACCGGCGTACGACGTCACCTTCGAGAACGTTCAGGCCGGCCTGCGCACCGACTATCTCTTCCGCCTCGCCAACCAGCGCGGCGGGCTCGTCGTCGGCACGGGCGACCTCTCCGAACTCGCGCTCGGCTGGTGCACCTATGGCGTCGGCGACCAGATGAGCCACTATGCCGTCAACGCGGGGGTCCCCAAGACGCTGATCCAGCACCTCATCCGCTGGTGCATCGCGACCGACCAGTATGACGGCGCGACCGACGCGGTCCTCGAACGCGTCCTCGCCACCGAAATCTCGCCCGAGCTCGTCCCCGCCGACGCGGGCGGCGCGATCCAGAGCACCGAGGCGCGGATCGGCCCCTACGCGCTCAACGATTTCTTCGTGCACTACGTCATCCGGCACGGCGCCGCGCCCTCGAAGATCGCGTTCCTCGCGTGGCACGCGTGGTGCGACGCGGACGCGGGCCGCTGGCCCAAGGACCTGCCGGAAAGCGCCCGTGTCGCCTACGACCTGCCGACGATCAAGGCCTGGCTCGAGAAGTTCCTGGTCCGCTTCTTCCAGACCAGCCAGTTCAAGCGCTCCGCCCTCCCCAACGGCCCGAAGGTGTCGGCGGGCGGCGCGCTCAGCCCCCGCGGCGACTGGCGCGCGCCGAGCGACTCGGTCGCGACGCCATGGGTGGAGGAACTGCGCGCGAACTGTCCGTAGAACCAAGCGCCGCACCAGCCCCCCCCCAACCCGTTCGTACTGAGTAGAGACCGAGTAGCCGCGCAGCGGCGTATCGAGGGCTCGTATCGAAGCACCGCCCCACGCGCGGAACCCGTCCTTCGATATGCCCTCTCGATACGCCCTACGGGCTACTCGATGACTACTCGGGACGAACGGAGGGAGGATTGCTCCGCGCGCACGGGTGCCGAACTACCGCTCGTACGCCTTGGGCAACGCCCCCTCGCCCGGCACCAGATACCGGTCGCGCAGCTTCGTCTGCCGCGACGCCATCGGCTGCGGCCTGCCGTCGATCCACACCGCCACCGGCAGCGACGACAGCTCGAGCGGATCGCCGCTCCATACCACCACGTCCGCGCGCCGCCCGGCGCGCAGCGAACCGATCTCGCCGTCCACCCCCAGCGCCGCCGCCGGCCCCGAGGTGATCGTCGCGAACGCCGCGCCCCAGTCGAGCCCGGTCTTCCCCGGCACCTTCGCGATGCCGACCAGATTGCCCGCATATTGCTTCAGGATATGCTCGCCCGGCGCGTCGTTCGCGTTGATCGTCGACAACCCGACCGAGACGCCCGCCGCGCGCATCCGCCCGACATTGGACTCGGTCGCCGCCACCATCTCGAACGACGCGGGCAGGTCCGCCAGCGCCGCCGCGATCACCGGCACGCGCGCCGCCGCGATCTCGCCCGCCACCATCCAGCCCTCGGCGACGCCCAGCAACACCAGCTTCACCGCCGGATAGTCGCGCTTCAACCCCAGCACGCTGCGGATGTCGCTCGCGCGCTCGACATGCACCAGCAGCGGCACCGTCCCGTCGAGCACGCGCAACAGCGCCGCCGCATCGCCGCGCTTCAGCAGCGCGTCGCGCCCGCGCCCGTCGAACGCCGCCGGGTTGCGGCGATAGTCCTGCGCCTGCGCCAGCGCGTCGCGCAGCATCGCATAGGCCGCGGGCCGGCTGCCGCCTGCCAGTCGCCCGCCATCCTCGCCCAGTTCGACATACTGGAACGCCTTCGCCTTCGTCACCGGCTGCGCGTCGACCCCCAGATCGATCACCGCGCCCTCGCCCGCGAAGATCGATCCCGCCGCGCTCGGCGACACGATCGCGCGCGTCACGCCAGCCACCCGCTCGTCGCCGATCATCACCGAATCCGGGTTGATCGACCCCGCGACATCGATCGCCGCGTTGAACGGCGCGGTGCGCGCGGACACATCGTTGCTCTCGGACACGCCGTCCGCGTCCGACAGCCCCAGATGCGTGAACCCCGCGACGATCCCCGCCGCCACCCACTTTCCCGTCGCATCGACCACGGTCGCGCCCGCGGGCACCGCGACACCGGCCCCCGCCGCCACCACGCGCCCGTCGCGGATCACGACGGTGCCGTTCGCGATCGGCTGCGATCCGTCGCCGATCGCGACGGTGCCGCCCGTGATCGCGATCGTCTGGCCCCTGTCACTTTGGGCCGCAGCCGGCGTCGCGAGCATCGTCGCGGCGAGAAGAAGGACGCGCTTCACTTGGACGTCTCCTGTCCGGGCTGGCCGAGTTCGAAATCGCTCACCGGTCTCAGTTTCGGGTTCTGCGCATCGTAGAGCAGCGCGCCGTCCACCCACACCTTGTCGGGCCGGGTATAGACGCTGAACGGATCGCCGTTCCACAGCACCACGTCCGCCATCTTGCCGGGCTTGAGGCTCCCCGTCCGGTCCGCGATCCCCAGCGCCTTGGCCGGATTGTAGCTCAGCCATTCCCACGCCGCCGCGTCGGACACGTCGATCCCCGCGCGCCGCCCAGAGGCCAGCGCCTTGGCGACCTCCTGGTTCAGCCGCTGGATCCCGTTCTCGTCGTCCGAATGGATCATCGCGCACGCGCCCGCCTTCTGGAGCAGCGCGAGATTCTCGCCGATCCCGTCATAGCTTTCCATCTTGAACCCGTACCAGTCGGCCCACACCGCCGCGCAGGTGTCGTTGGCCTTCAGCAGGTCGGCGATCTTGTACGCCTCGACCGCGTGGTGGAACGCCGTCACCTTGTATCCGAACTCCTTCGCCATATCCATGACGATGGCCATCTCGTCGGCGCGGTAGCAGTGGTTCTGCACCCGGATCTCGCCCGCCAGCACGCCGCGCAGCGTGTCCATCGCGATGTCGCGATCGGGCGCGGTCCCGCCGTCCGCCTCGTACTTGTCCCATTTGCGCTTGTACGCCGCCGCGCGCGCCCAGGTCGCGCGATCGACCGCGACATTGCCCATCCGCGTCGACGGCTTGCGCCCCTTGCCGCCATACACGCGCTTGGGATTCTCGCCGCACGCCATCTTCAGGCCATAGGGCGCCTGCGGGAACTTCATCCCCTGCATCGTGCGCGCATAGACGTTTTTCAGCACCACCGATCGCCCGCCGAACAGGTTCGCGGAGCCCGGCAGGATCTGCAATGTGGTGACGCCGCCATTGGTCAGCGCGCGCCCGAACCCCGGGTCCTGCGGCCAGACGCTATGCTCCGCCCACACGTCCGCGGTGACGGGGTCGGTCGCCTCGTTGCCGTCCGAATGGGCCTGCACCGACGGCGTCGGATAGTCGCCCAGATGGCTGTGAATGTCGATGATCCCGGGCGTCACCCACTTGCCCGTGCCGTCGATGACGGTCGCGCCCTGCGGCACCGCCACGTCCGCGCCCAGCGCCACCACCTTGCCGTCAGCGAACAGCACCGCGCCGCGCTCGATCCGCCCGCCTTCGCCGTCGTAGATCGTCACGTTCCGCACGACGGTCGGCGCGCCCGGATAGGCGCGATAGGTCGACGGGAAGGGATCGTGCGCATAGCCCCTGTTCAGCCCCGGCCCGCTGCCCCTGGCGGCACGCTCGCCCTCATCCTTCGAGACGTTTCCGGACGCGGACTGGGGCCGGGCCTCGTCCCCCGAACAGGCGACCAGCGCCAGCGCGCCGATCACACCCGTACCCGCGCGGATCCAGGAACCAGATTTCATCGACGACCACCCTCTTCGCTGTTCTCGTTTGCACCATGTCGTACGAACGCCACGCCGGCCCGTCCAGCCATGTCCGCGCCACCGAACCACAGCGCGTGCGTCAGATACGTCGTGAATACTCATGGTGACCGCACGAAGTGTCGCGCAACCGATGACTTCCACGATACAGATCATAGTCCGCACCACGACGATCGAAACAATTCAGACGTTTGTTTCCACAAAATCGAAACCTGTCTTGCAACATCGATCCGGTTCGGACATTGACCACGTATCCGGGAACCGAACCAATTTCAAAGCACAAAGGAACGTCCATGTCCGACGAAGCCGCCAACAGCATCGAACTCGCGACCGAATTGACCATCGCCTGGCTCTCCAACCCCAATACCCGCGCGAGCGCGGAAGATGTTCCGGCGTTCCTCAAGTCGATGAACGATGCGGTACAGTCGCTCTCGTCGCCCGCGGCGGACGACAGCACGGTGGAGGCACCGGCCGAATACACCGCCGCTGTGTCGGTCCGCAAATCGATCGCCTCGCGCGATCACATCATCAGCATGATCGACGGCAAGCCCTATCGCACGCTGCGCCGCCATCTCGCGGGCCACGGCATGACGCCGGACCAGTATCGCGAGCGCTATGGCCTCAAGGCCGACTATCCGATGGTCGCACCCTCCTATTCGGAAAGCCGCCGCGACATGGCGAAGAAGATCGGCCTCGGCCGCAAGCCCGGCATGAAGCGTCCCGCCGCGGTCGAAGCCGATGCCGCCCCCACCGGAGAGGCCCCCGCCCCGAAGCGCGGCCGCAAGGCGGCACCCAAGGAAGCGTAAGCGATACGGTCGTCGCTCTCGGAGGCGACGACCATCCCCCGTTCGTTTCGAGCGAAGTCGAGAAACGCGCTTCCCCCGTTCGCCCTGAGCCTGTCGAAGGGCGGCATGCCCTCGACAAGGGTGCTCGCCAAAGACGCGCGCGAGGGACGCCCTCCGACAAGTTCAGGGCGAACGGACCATAGGTGGCATACCCACGGCTGCCCCCCTATTTCACATGCTGCTTCGCCAGCCGCCGCGCCAGCGTCCGCCGGTGCATCCCCAGCCGCCGCGCCGCTTCGGACACGTTGAAGTCCGTCTCCGCCAACGCCTGATGGATCTGCTCCCACTCGGTCGTCTTGATCGAGGTCGGCCGGGTCGAGATCGCGGCCTCCGCATTGCCCGCCACCTGCCCGAACGCCGCCTCGATGTCGTCGGTCGTCGACGGCTTGGTCAGGTAATTGGTCGCGCCCAGCTTCACCGCCTCCACCGCGGTCGCGATGCTCGCGAACCCGGTCAGCACGATGATCCGCATCTCCGCATCGCGCGCGTGGAGCGCCTCGACGCACGCCAACCCCGATGCGCCGCCCAGCCGCAGGTCGACCACCGCGCATTGCGGCGCGAACGTCGCCAGCGCCGCGCCCAGCGCCTCCGCGTTCGCGATCGCGCGCACCTCGTACCCGCGCCGCTCGAACGACCGCGACAGCGTGCGCGAAAAGGTCGCGTCGTCCTCGACGATCAGCAGGCGGCGGCCGGTCCCCGTGCCGGTCATCTCCCGTCCTCCAGCGCCAGTGTCGCCAACGGCAGCATCAGCGCCACCTCCGCCCCGCCGCTCGAATCCGGGCCACCCTCGCGGTTGCATGCCTCCACCCGTCCGCCGAGCGTCCGCAGCGTGTTGACCGCGAGGAACAATCCAAGCCCCGCCCCGCGCCGGTCCTTGCTGCTGCGATACGGCGTCCCCACCGCCGCCAGCATCGCGGGCGCGAACCCGGTGCCGTTGTCGCGCACCGCGATCACCAGCATGTCGCCGTCGATCCGCGCCGACAGCACCACGCGCGACGCCTCGGCCTCTGCGGCATTGTCGAGCAGGCTGGTGATCGTCTGCGCCAGCGCGCGGTCCGCGACGATCGCGATGTCGTGGTCCAGCCGGTCGTCGAACACCAACAGGCTCGCGCGCGAATGCGTCCATCCCTCGGTCAGCCCGGACAGGAACGCGCGCACCGTCGTCCGTTCGGGCGCCTGCCCCGTCACCTCGCCCGCCGCGAACAGGATGCCGGAGACGATCTCCTTGCACCGCGCGATCTCGGCGCGCATGTCCGCCAGTTCGGCGCTCAGCCGCTCGTCGCCCGCGAATGCGCGATCGTTCGTCAGGTCCGCCGCGATCACCGCCAGCGATGCCAGCGGCGTTCCCAGCTCGTGCGCCGCGCCCGACGCCAGCAGCCCCATCCGCACGATCTGCTCCTCCTCCGCCGCGCGCTCGCGCATTGCGTGGAGATGCTCGTCGCGCGCGCGCAGGTTCGCTGCGATCCGCGTCACGAACAGCACCAGCAGCACCGCGACCAGCAGGAACGCCAGCCACGTCCCGAACATGTAGCTCGGCGCCAGCACGCTGCGATAGGCGGGCGGCAGCGCCAGCGGCCGGTACACGATCGTCAGCAGCCCGAACGCCGCGCCCGACAGCGCGACCAGCGCCCAGCTCGACCACGCCTCCAGCAGCACCGCGCCGAGCACCACCTGCAACAGGTACAGCGACACGAACGGATTGTCCGCGCCGCCGCTGAAGTAGAGCTGCAGCGTCAACCCCGCGAAATCGACGAGCAGCCCCAGGAACAGCGTCGGGTTCCCGATCGTCTCGCGCCGCATCAGCGCCGGCGTCGCGAGGTTGAGCGCCACCAGCCCCCCCGCCACCGCGATCATCGGCACCAGCGGCAATGCGATACCAAGCCCGTAATGGACGAGCAGGATCGTCCCCAGCTGTCCCGCGACGGCGAGCCACCGCAGCTGCGCCAACAGCAACAGATTGCGGTTGCCCGCCTGGTCGGGCGATCCCGCGATCAAGGGGCCGGTCGGCATGCAACCATCCTAGGCGACACACGCATTTCGGCCCAGCGAAAGCTGCGCCTGCTTCTCATCGTCATCCCGGCGAAGGCCGGGATCCACCTTGCTACGCACACCACGGTCAGTGTCTCACGCGGAACTGGATCACAGCTTTCGCCGGGATAACGGAAAATCGATCATCCGTCGCTCCGTCCCCGCCGCCACACCGCCACCGAAGCCCCCGCCAGCAACGCCGCCATCGCGAACCACGTCAGCGCATAGGACAAATGGCTGTTGGGAAACCGCACCACCGTCATCCCGCCCCGCGGCCAGCGCACACCCGGCACCGCATCCGCATCGACGAAATACGGCGCTACATTCCGCAGCCCGCGCGCCCGCGCGATCGCGGCGACATCGCGCGAATACCAACGATCGGCCACCGGATCGTTCGATCGCAGGAAACCCCCGCCCGGTTCGCTCACCCGCAACAGCCCGGTGACGCGCCCGCCCCCCGCCGGCGCGACGAGCACCTCCCCGGCCTCCGCGGGCACGAACCCCCGATCGACCAGCACCGTGAACCCGCGGTCGCTCTCGAACGGCGCGACCACCCAGTATCCAGCGCCAATCGCCGTCGTCGCCTGCGCGAACACCGGCCGCGCCGCGCCCCAACGTCCCGTCAGCCGTACCCGGGTATACGCATCCTCGCGCCCGATCCGCGGCCATCGCGCCGGCCCCGGCGCCGCGACCGGCGCCGCAGCCAGCCGAGCCTCCACCTGCGCGACCAGCGACAGCTTCCACGCGCGCCGCTGGAGCTGCCACATCCCGAGCGCGGCCAGCCCGGCGACCAGCGCGACGATTGTCGTCGCGAGCAGGACGCGCGCGGGCCGGGAGCGGGTCACATCCCGCCCATCTCGCTGCCGCTCGCCATCCCGTCCATCTGCGGCATCATGTTGATGTTCATGTGGTACATCACCCACAGCGAGCCTGCGAGCGCGATCACCACCAGCACCGCGGTGAAGACCAGCGCCATCAGCGTCCAGCCATTCTCGGACTTGGTGTTCATGTGGAGGAAGTACACCATGTGGACGACGATCTGGATCAGCGCGGCGACCATCACCAGCCCCGCGGTGACGCGCGCGTCCGCGATCACCCCGGTCATCACCAGTGCGAACGGCACCGCGGTCAGGATCACCGACAGCACGAAGCCGATCATGTACTCCCGGCGGCTGCCATGCGCGGGCGCGGTGTCGTCATGGCCATGCGTGTGGACATGGCCGTTGTCGTGATGTGGCGCGCTCATCGCAGGACTCCGAGCAGGTAGACGAAGGTGAAGACGCCGATCCACACGACGTCGAGGAAGTGCCAGAACATCGACAGGCACATCAGCCGCCGCGTGTTCGCCGCGATCAGGCCCTTGCGGCTCACCTGCACCATCAGCGTGACGAGCCAGACGATGCCGACCGAGACGTGGAGCCCGTGCGTCCCCACCAGCGTGAAGAATGACGACAGGAACGCGCTGCGCTGCGGCCCCGCGCTCTCGTGGATCAGGGTGGCGAACTCGTACATCTCGATGCCCAGGAAGCACAGCCCGAACACGCCGGTCGCCGCCAGCCAGCCAAGCACCGCGCGCTGCCGCCCCTCATGCGCCGCGATCATCGCCATCCCATAGGTCAGCGACGAGAACAGCAGCATCGCGGTGTTGACCGCGACCAGCGGCAGCTCGAACAGCTCCTTCGGATCGGGCCCGCCGGCATAGCTCGATCCATAGACGCCCCAGGCCGCGAACAGCATCGCGAAGATCAGGCAGTCGCTCATCAGGTAGAGCCAGAAGCCGAGCGCGGTCGACGCGCCCTCTTCATGCTCATGCTCCTCCTCCAGATGGTAGAGGCGCGGTGCGTCCGCGGTCACGGTCGTTGCGTGTGCCATCGCCTCAGCCCTTCGCCGCCGCTGCGGCCAGCATCTCGGTGCGCCTGCCCTCGGTCGCGACGACGGTCTCGACCGGGATGTGGAAGTCGCGGTGATAGTTGAACGTGTGCCCGATCGCGACCGCCAGGATCCCGACGAACGCGATCGCCGCCAGCCACCAGATGTACCAGATCATCGCCAGCCCGAAGACGGTGCTCAGCCCCGCCAGGATCAGCCCGGTGCCGGTGTTCGACGGCATGTGGATTGCGCGGAAGCCCTTGGTCGGCCGCTCGTACTTCTGGTTCTTCATGTCGTACCAAGCGTCGAGATCGTGGATGACGGGCGTGAACGCGAAGTTGTAGTCGGGCGGCGGCGACGAGGTCGCCCATTCCAGCGTCCGCCCACCCCACGGATCCCCCGTGACATCGCGAAGTCGGTCGCTGTGACGATCGCGGATCGAGACGTAGATCTGCATCAGGAACGCCCCGATCCCGACCGCGATGATCGCGGCCCCGATCCCCGCGATGATGAACCAGATCTGCAGGCTCGGATCTTCGAAGTGCCGCAGCCGCCGCGTTACGCCCATCAGGCCGAGCACGTAGAGCGGCGCGAACGCGACCCAGAATCCGATCGACCAGCACCAGAAGCTGACGAGCCCCCAGAATTTGTCGAGCTTGAACCCGAACGCCTTGGGGAACCAGTAGTTGATCCCCGCGAACGCCCCGAACACGACGCCGCCGATGATGACGTTGTGGAAATGCGCGACCAGAAACAGCGAGTTGTGCAGCACGAAATCCGCCGGCGGCACCGCGAGCAGCACGCCCGTCATCCCCCCGATCGTGAACGTTATCATGAACGACAGCGCCCACAGCATCGGCAGCTCGAACCGGATCCGTCCCTTGTACATCGTGAACAGCCAGTTGAAGATCTTCGCCCCGGTCGGGATCGAGATAATCATCGTCGTTATGCCGAAGAACGAATTGACGCTCGCGCCCGATCCCATCGTGAAGAAATGGTGGAGCCAGACGAGGTACGACAGGATCGTGATGACCAGCAGCGCATAGACCATCGACGTATAACCGAAGATCCGCTTGCCACTGAACGTCGAGACGACCTCGCTGAACACCCCGAACGCGGGCAGGATCAGGATGTAGACCTCCGGGTGCCCCCAGATCCAGATCATGTTCACGTACATCATCGGGTTGCCGCCCAGCGTGTTCGTGAAAAAGTTCGTGCCGATATACCGGTCGAGGCTCAGCAGCGCGAGCACCGCGGTCAGCACCGGGAAGGCGGCGACGATCAGGATGTTGGTCACGAGCGCGGACCACGTGAAGATCGGCATCTTCATCAGCCCCATCCCCGGCGCGCGCATCTTGACGATCGTCGCGACCAGGTTGACGCCCGACAGCAGCGTGCCGACGCCCGCGACCTGCAACGCCCAGATATAATAGTCGACGCCGACATCGGGCGAGTAATCGAGCCCCGACAAGGGGGCCATCGCCAGCCACCCGGTCCGCGCGAACTCGCCGACGAACAGGCTGACCATCACGATCGCGGCGCCTGCCGCGGTCATCCAGAAGCTGAAATTGTTGAGGAACGGAAAGCTGACGTCGCGCGCGCCGATCTGGAGCGGGACGACATAGTTCATCAACCCGGTCACGAACGGCATCGCCACGAAGAAGATCATGATGACGCCGTGCGCGGTGAAGACCTGGTCGTAATGGTGCGCGTTGAGGTAGCCCTCGTTCGCGCCGAACGCCATCGCCTGTTGCCCGCGCATCATGATCGCGTCGGCGAACCCGCGCAGCAGCATGATGATCCCCAGGATCATGTACATGATGCCGATCCGCTTGTGGTCCACGGTCGTGAACCACTCGCGGTACAGATAGCCCCACAGCTTGAAATACGTCAGCGCGCCCAGGAGCGCGAGGCCGCCGATCATCACGCCGACGAAGGTCGCGACGACGATCGGTTCGTGGATCGGGAAGCTCTCGATCGTCAGCCGACCGAAGATCGTCTTGAAGAAGGTGTCGGACATCATATCAGCCCTTCGTCCGCACCACCGCGCCGGGAAGCGCGGGCTGGCGGAGCATCGTCATGTTGCGGTCGGCGGTCGGCTCGGTCGATCGTCCGCCGCCGGCGCCCGGCGCGGTATCCTTGGTCATGTGCGGGCTCGATCCCTTGTCCTCGGCATCCTTGAGCAGCGCGCCCTCGGGCGCACCCGGCTTCTCGCGCGCGGTATCGTTGACCGGGCCGCCATGCCCGCCGCCGTGCGACATCGTCTGGCACGCCTGCCCCGGCGTCACGCACATCTTGACGACCCGGTCGAACAGCCCCGCCTCGACCGCCGCGAAGCGCATCGCGGGCACCTTCTCGCTCGGCTTCTCCAGCCGCTGGTAGGTCGCGGCGTCCAGCGTCCGCCCGACCGCACGCGTCTCGGCGGCCCAGCGCTCGAACCCGGCGGTGTCGGTCGTCGTCACCGGGAAGCGCATGTCGGAGAAGCCCGCGCCACTATAGTTGGCGGAGAAGCCTTCGAACGTGCCCGCCTTGTTCATCACCGCGTGGAGCTTCGTTTCCATGCCCGGCATCGTATAGATCATGCCCGCCATCGCGGGCACGTAGAACGCGTTCATCACGTTCGCCGAGGTCAGCCGGAACCGCACTTGGCGGTCGGTCGGCAGCGCCAGCGCGTTGACGGTCGCTACGCCCTGTTCGGGATAGATGAACAGCCATTTCCAGTCGAGCGCGACGACCTGGATCTCCAGCGGCTTCTGGTTCTGCGGGATCGGCGTGTTCCGCGCGATCTGCCCCAGCGGGCGATACGGATCGAGGAGGTGCGTGCTCGTCCACGTCAGCGCGCCCAGCATGATGACGATCAGCAGCGGCGCGGACCAGATCACCAGCTCCAGCCCCGTCGAGTGGTCCCATTCGGGCTCGTAGGTCGCGGCCTCGTTCGACTGGCGGTATTTCCAGGCGAACACCACCACCAGCACGATCACCGGCACGATGATGAGCAGCATCAGCCCCGTCGAGATCAGGACCAGGTTCGCCTGCTGGCGCGCAACGTCGCCCGAGGGCGACAGGACGACCATGTTGCAGCCGCCGAGTAGCGCCGCGAGCGCAAGCGCGAGCGCGGCGCGGCCTTTGGCGGGGGCGGCTCGAAAAAGGGTGCGTGCTGGCATGACGGCCCCGATAGAGGGATGGCGACGCGCTCGACATAGGACATTTTGTCCTATCCCGCGAAACGCGCGAGCGCCGTAATGGAGCCGGTGTCGACAACGATGCGTTTCCTGCGCGCGGCGCCCGGTGATAGGGTGCCCGGCGGGCTATCCGCACGAGGAGCTTACCCGGTATGGCGCAAGCCGCATCTCATTCGTCCGAACTCGAACAGGACGCCCGCGCGATCCATGCCGAGGGCAAGACGGTGCATCCGGGCGAGATCGCGATCGGCGTCATCATCGGGCGCACCAGCGAGTTCTTCGACTTCTTCGTCTACGCGATCGCTTCGGTCCTCGTCTTCCCGGCGGTGATCTTTCCGTACATGGACCGGCTGAGCGGCACGCTCGCGTCGTTCGCGGTCTTCCCGCTCGCGTTCATCGCGCGTCCGATCGGCTCGGCGATCTTCATGTGGGTCGATCGCGAGCAAGGCCGCGGGACGAAGCTGACGATCGCGCTGTTCCTGCTCGGCAGCTCCACCGTCGCGGTCGCGTTCCTGCCCGGCTATGCGCAGATCGGCGCTTGGGCGCCGATCCTGCTGGCGGTGTTCCGCATCGGCCAGGGTATCGCGCTGGGCGGCGCATGGGACGGTCTCGCCTCGCTGCTCGCGATCAACGCGCCGGAGAACAGGCGCGGCTGGTATGCGATGATCCCGCAGCTGGGCGCGCCGCTCGGCCTCATCATCGCCAGCAGCCTGTTCGCCTTCTTCCTCGTCTTCCTCAGCGACGCCGATTTCCTCGACTGGGGCTGGCGCTATCCCTTCTTCGTCGCGTTCGCGCTCAACGTCGTCGCGCTGTTCGCCCGCCTGCGGATGGTGGTGACGAACGAGTATGTCGAGATGTTCACGACGCAGGAGCTCAAGGCCTCGCCGATGATCCCCACGATCCGCCGCGAATGGCGTGCGATCGTGATCGGCGCGTTCGCCCCGCTCGCCAGCTTCGCGCTGTTCCACATGGTCACCGTGTTTCCGCTCTCGTGGGTCGCGCTGTTCACGCAGGAGGATCTGGCGCGGTTCATGGTGATCGAGTCGGTCGCGGCGGTCTTCGGGCTCGGCGCGGTGGTGCTGTCGGGCATCCTCGCGGACCGGATCGGGCGGCGATCGCTGCTCGGCGGCTGCGCGGCGGCGATCGCGGCGTTCAGCGGCTTCGCGCCCCAGTTGCTCGAGGGCGGTGAAGCGGGCGAGCTTACCTTCATGATCCTCGGCTTCATCCTTCTGGGCCTGTCGTTCGGCCAGTCCTCGGGCGTCGTCGCCGCAAACTTCACCAAGCAGTCCCGCTATACCGGCTCGGCGCTGACGTCGGACCTCGCCTGGCTGTTCGGCGCCGGCTTCGCACCGCTTGCCGCGCTCTGGCTCACGCGGGAGTTCGGGCTGCTCGCGGCGGGCGGCTACCTGCTTTCGGGGGCGCTCGCCACGCTCGTCGCACTGGGTCTCAACCGCGAGCTGGCACGCAAGCTCGACTGATCGCTGCGCTTGCGTGAAAGGGAGCGCGCCGGCCTCCCGGCGATAGATGTGGCCGGGTTTCCGCCGCGACGCGGCCTGCTGCCGTCGCGCGGGGACGCACCAATGCGACGACCCGGCCGGACTGTTGCCGACCGACAATCGACCGCGATCCGGTTCGCACATCGACGAACCCGCTAAGCGGTACGAGTCGGCTTCGCGGTCGCCCGCTCGCCTGCGCCGATCCCGCAACACGTGAGCGGGCGGTGCCGCCGGATCGAGCCGACCTCGCTCCGCAGATGGTCGGGGTTTCGCCGGTATCGGCGTCAATCGCCGGGCGCGCGGCCCCAGGGGCTGCCGATACCCTGGCGGACCTGGTACGGCGCGCCCCCCACGGGCTGCACGTCGAGCACCGCGCTCCAGTTGCCCGGGCGCGGCGTCCCCAATGCGAGCGAGATCAGCGTTACCTCCCGCCCCGGCTCCAGGTGGACCGATCCCCCCTGCGTCGACCGGTTGCCCCCGGTCGCGACGTCGCCCTCGACATGCAGCGAGTACCGCGCGTCGACCGCGCTGGGCGACAGGCCCTTCACCGTGATCCGCACCGTCGCGCCCTGATCGACCACGTTGAGCACGATCGGCCGCGGGGCGGGCGGCGTCGCGCCGGCCCCGCCGGACAGCGCCGCGAGCGCGGCGGCGAGGATCGTTGCCCCGGATGCGTTCGTCATCGTCCGTCTCCTGCTGTGCGCGCGGTCATCGCGGCGTCACGCCGCCGGTCACGATCGCCTGGATGATCGCGTCAGTCACCCCGGCACCCGCGGTCGTCAGGTCGCCCGCGGCCCCGGTCTTCGGAGGCTCTGCGGCGGGCGTCGCCAACACGAGCGAGGCGACCGTCTGTGCCGCGCTCGCCTGCGGGTCGATCGCGTTGCGGCCGATCTGCGCGACCGCGCTCTCCGCGGTGGCGGGCGCGTCGCGCAATCGCTTGTCGACGAGCAGCCGCTGTTCCGGCGACAGGGGATTGGGGGCCGGCGTGGCGAATTCCGCCGCGCGCGTCTCGATCACGCGATCGCAGATCTTCGGCGCGGCGCCATCGGCATGGCCGGGGTCGCACCGATCCTTGCCGCCGACGCGGACCACCGTCTGGCGACGTCCGTCGCTGGGTCGCGAGAGCGGATCGGTCGGCTGTGCGGTACGGCCACCACGATAGAGCTGCCCCCCCGATTGCGCGCTGCGCCGCTCGACGTTGAGCTGCCCCTGCGGATCGCGCGCGGTCCGGCGCTGGGTGAGTTGCCCGGTGCGCACATCCGCCGCGACGGCCGCATCGACCTGGCCCGCGGACACCGACTGCCGCGTCGCGTCGATCTGGCCGCCCGGTGGTACGACTTCCGCGCCGCGCGCATCCTGTGCGCGTACGGCGAACGACATCGACAGCATAGCGGCCGTCAGCGCCAATCCCAGCGATCGTGCGATCGTCATGCCCGTCTCCCCGATCCCGCGATCTCCGGCCTCAACGGCTCTGGACGATCTGGATCGACTGGTTGCCATATTGCGTCACGCCCAGATTGGACAGGTTGTCCCCGTTCTGCGTCCAGGCGAGATTGTTGTTGCCGCCATATTGGGCTGCAGACATCGCATTGCCATTGCCGTTCTGGACGAGCGCGGCCTGATTGTCGTTGCCGCCCTGCGCCAGCGCCATGGTATTGCCGCCGCCGTTCTGGACCATCAGCGCGGCGTTAGCGCCGCCGGCCGCGGTCTGGCTCGCGGTCATCTGGTTGCCGCTGCCGCGCTGGACCGTCGTCAGCAACAGATTGCCCACGCCCGACTGGTTGACCGACACGCCGTTGCGATCGCCGGTCTGCGTCACCGAGGTATAGCTCATGGCGTTGCCGCCCTGCACGAGGCCGACGCTGTTGCGATCCCCCGATTGCGCGATGGAGGCGGTCGCATCCGGCGCACTCTGCCGCACCGTCGCGACATTCGCGTCGCCGACCTGCGACACATACACGCTGCGCCCGGTGGCGGAGGCCCGGCCGAGCCCCAGATTGCCGACCGTCCAGACGTTGACCGTTTCCGACGCGACCGACGAGCAGACGCCATATTGCGCGCACGGCGGCGGCGGCTTGATCGGCTTCTTCTCGGTCGTCGCATCACCGCCGGCCTGTGCCGCGGAGGCGAGCAGCAGTCCGCCCAGGATAGCCGCGGTCTTTCCAAACGCGTGACGCATCTCGTCCTCCAAAACTCGCCCTGCGGCCGCACGCGCGTGCGACCACCGGGAAAAAGCCCACCGGCGCCACGATGGCGCCGGTGGGATCGTCGCCTCAGAACCCGCCCTGGCGGACCGTCGCGACATTGTGGTCACCACCCTGGGTGACCGTCGACTGGCTGCTGCCGGCCTGACCCACATCGGCGACGTTCTGGATGCCGCCCTGAAGGATGAGCGAGTCGTTGCCCACGCCGTACTGATCGACCTTCGCGACGCCTTCGACGCCGGTCTGGTTGATCGTCGAGACGTTGCCGTTCGACCCGTCACGCTGCATCACCGATGCGCTGTTCTCGCCCGGATTGCCGCCTGCCTGGGTGATCGTCGACTGGTTGTTGCGGCCACCCTGATACACGGTCGCGGCGTACTGCGCGCCGGTGCCGTGCGGCGGGGTGGACGTTCCGGTCTGCGTGACCCTCGACACGTTGTTCGAGCCAACCTGCTCCACATAGGCGCTCGCCGTCTGGTACTGCGCACCGTACACGCTCTGGCCAGCGCTCTGGTCGATCGTCGAGCGGTTGCCGATCAGCCCGGTGTTCGTCTGCTTGACGACCGCGAGCGCCTTGTAGCCCGACTGCGTCACGCCCGAGGTGTTGCCCAGGCCGTTCTGGTTGACCTCGGCGCGCGAGACGTTGCCCGTCTGGCTGACCGTCGACCCGTTGAGCGAGCCCTGCTGTGCCACTAGCACGACTGCGCCGTTGCCGGCACCCGCCGTACCGCCGGTGGTGTTCTGCGTCACCGTCGACGTGTTCAGCGTGCCGCCGCCCTGCGTGACGGTCGCGGTTTCGTATCCACCGCGCTGGGTCACCGCCGAGGTATTGGCGCTGGCCGACTGCGTCACCGTCGCCTTGCCGTCATTCCCGCGCTGGGTGACGGTGGAGCCGTTGCCGGTGCCCGACTGGGTCACCTTAGCGGACGCGTTGCTGCTCGACGCGGTCTGCGTGATCGTCGAGTCCTGCAGCGTGCCCGACTGAGTCACATCGGCCTTTCCGTTGGTTCCGGCCTGGGTCACCTGCGAAGTGCCGAACGAACCGCTCTGGCTGACGATAGCGTCCGATCCGTCGCCCGTCTGATTGACCGACGAATACTGGCTGGTGCCGTTCTGCGTCACGCTGGCGGTCGCGGTGCCCGCGGTGCCCTGGGTGACGAACGACTGGCCGAGATAGCCGGTCTGGCTCACGGTGGCGCTATTCTTGCCCGCGCCCTGCGACACGCTCGATGCGTTGCTGCCCGCGAGGCCGAATGCGCCGGTCGAACCGGGGGCGTTCTGGTTGACGGTGGCGGTGTCGTTGCCGTCCTGGCCGATCGTCGACGTGTTGGAGCGCGCGACCTGCCCGCCTAATACGCCCTGCTGCACGGTCGCGCTGTTCTTCATCGCCGCCTGCGTGACGATCGAGGCGTTGTAGCCGTTCTGGCGAACGGTGGCCGTGTTGCCATCCGCGAGCGTCGTCCCGGTGCCGGTCTGCGTGATCGTAGACTCGTTCTTCCGGTTGCCGGTCGCCGATGCGGCTTCCTGCGTGACGGTGGCGGTGTCGTACTTGCCCAGCTGCGTGACGGTCGACACGCTCTTGCTGGTCGCCGCCGCGCTCACGCCGCGCTGGATCACGGTCGCGACGTTATGGCCGCCCGCGGTCGAACCTTCGTTCTGCTTGACGGTCGAGACGTCCGCGCTGGTGGTGCGCGACTGGGTGACGCTCGCATTGTTCGCGTCGCCGCCCTGGTTGACGGTCGAGGTATTGGTGACCTGCGCCATCACGGGTGCGGCCATCAGGCCGAGCGCCGAGGCGCCGATGAGGAGAAGAGTCTTCATGATCTGTTATCCTTGAAAATCGTCGGATCGAAGGCGGCCGGCGTCACTTGCGACGCCGGCCGACCGGTTCGGATCAGTTGCCCTGATGGACGTTGACGACGCCGTTGGTGCCCGTCTGCGTGACCGTCGACAGATTGTAGTCGGACGTCTGCATGACGGTGGCGCTGTTGCCGGTGCCGCTCTGCATGACGGTCGAGTCGTTGTGATCGCCCGACTGGGTCAGGTTCACCAATCCGGTCACGCCGGACTGGTTGATGAGCGACGTGTTGAAGTCACCCGACTGCCGCACTCCGAACGCCGCGTTCGCGAGGTTGTTGTTGGTGCCAGACTGGATGAAAGTCGACTTGTTGTCGCTGCCGGTCTGGCTGACGAACGCGTTATGCGTGTTGCCGCGCTGGTCGATGGTGGAGACGTTGTTCGCCACCGCCTGTGTAACGAACGCCCACTGGTTGGAACCAATCTGGTCGATCTCGGAGCGCTGGTTCAGGCCGGTCTGCGTCACCTCGGCATAGGTGCTGTTGCTGCCCGGATAGACGACGTTCGACGTCCCACCCTGATTCACCCGCGAGAAATTGTCATTCCCGGTCTGGCGGATCTTGGCGGACACATTTGCTGCCGTCTGAGTTACCTGCGACTCGTTGCTCGGATAGCCGTTGGTCGCCACGTTCGCGAGTTGCTCGACATCGGCGAACGCCTTGGCCGACTGGATCACCGACGACTTGTTATCGCCCTGTGCGGTGCCCGGTCCACCGGTGCCGGGGGTGCCGGTCTGCTTGACCTTTGCGGTCGCGCCCGCTGCCGCCGCCGACTGGCTGACGAAGGAGTGATTGTACACGCCCGCCTGGGTGACGGTAGCGGTCGCCGCCGAGCGTTGCTCGACGCTCGATTCATTGAGCGCGCCGGTCTGCGATACGGTCGCCTTGGCGTTATCCGCGGTCTGCAGGACATAGGAGTGGTTGTTGAACGTTCCGCCGAAACCGTCGCGCGCGCCGCTCTGGGTCACCGTCGCGGTGGCGTTCGCGGTCTGCTCCACGCTCGAGTCGTTGTCCATGCCGGACTGCGTCACCGTCGCGGTGCCGCCGTTGGTCTGGCTGACCGTCGAGCGATGGCCGTCACCGTTCTGGGCCACGGTCGCGACCGCGCCGCCGCTCTGGATGACGCTCGAATAGCCGAGCGACCCGTTCTGCGTCACCGAAGCCTCGTTGGCGCCAGCGGTCTGCGTCACGAACGACGTGTTGTTGCCCGTCGCGCCGGTCGGCGCATTGTTGTTCTGCAGCACGGTCGCCTTGTCGTCACCATTCTGCACGACAGTCGAGGCGTTGCCCTTCACCGCGAGCGAACCCAGGATGCCCTGCTTGACGGTGGCGGCGTTCGCGCCGGCCTGGCTGACCATCGAGGTGTTGGCGCCGTTCTGCTCGACCGTGGCGGTGCTGCCAAGGCCGGTGCCGGTCTGGTCGACCGTCGACTTGGCCGTGCCACCGCCCGCTGCGGCTTCCTGCGTCACCGTCGCGATGTCCTTGGAGCCCTTCTGGAAGACCTCCGACACGCTCTTGCTCGAGCCGGAAGCGACCACGCCGCGCTGCGTGACGGTCGCCTTGTTGTTGCCGCCCGAGGTCGCGGCGTTCTGCTCGACCGTCGAGCTGTCGCCACCCGCGGTACGCGACTGGGTCACGGCGGCATTGTTGCTCGAACCGTTCTGCGTCACCGTCGAGGTGTTGCTATAGATGGTCTGCGCGAACGCAGGTACGGATGCAAAGAGTGCAACGGCGGAAACCGAAGCGAACAAAGAGAGTTTCATGGTTGTCTATCCCTAGTTTGGAGATGATAACCACGCCGCCCCTCAGAGGGCACACGTGGTCCAGTTTTTACCCAACGGACTTCACCTCGCGCGTCGGAGCTGCAACTCCGGCGCGCGATTTCGTTCTCGGCCCCGATGCGACGACTGCAACCGCCGCATCCCCGAGTTTCCTGGCCCTGTTACTCCGCTCGCTCGGCGCCAGGTCGCCGGCCAGCTTGTCTCGTCACGCGCCGGCAAGAGGTGCCGACGCGCCAAGCTCTCCTATCTGATCGAGGATATCTCCCGTGCGGGCTTCTCCTCTTCCGGAACCTTGCGCGGCGAGATCTTTACCGGCGCAGAGCCTGCGGACGCCTTCATGGCATCGCGAACCTGTTCGGCGCTGAACACGCCGGCGCGCTCCTGACGATAGCGCCAGAGCAGCGGCCAGCCGGCCTGACGGTCGGCGAAGTCCCACAGCTTGAGGTCGACGCCTTCCATCACCAGCGCGTACACCGCCTTCTCGATCGCCTGCTGGAGCGCGATCTGGTCGGGTTCGTTGGTGGTGATCCCGGCCTCGGCCTCGAGCAGCTGCTTGAACGCGACGAACTTGAACACGTTCGCGCTCAGCGCGGTCGATGCGATCGTCTTCGAAGCGGTGACCGACGTCAGAACTTCGCCCGTCCGCACCGAAACCGCACGCAGATAGACGGTGACGGTATCCTGCCGGTACTCGCTCTTCCCGCTGATCCCCAGGAACCCCGCCCCTGCGCCGCCGGTGACGGTGTTGGTGTCGTAGCCGACGATGCCGCCCTCCAGCAGCACGCCCGCGAACAGCATCGAGGGCAGCGCCTGCGGGTTGACCGAGGTTTCGCCCAGATAACGTTCGCGCATCTCGCGGATGATCTGGCGCTCGTTGAGCAGGTTCTTCAACGACTCGCGCTCGACGATCGTGAACCAGGCGCGGTTGCCCGCGTCCTGCAACGCCTTGACCAGGATCGATCCGCCGCCCTGCGTCACCGCGCGCGACAGCGTCTGGCCCTGTTCGCTCGGCTTGAACTGCCCGGTCTGGTCGCCGAAGCCGTATACCGCGATCGCCACCGGGCGCGTCGGGGCGGGAATCGCCTCCAGCATGCGCTGCGTCTGGGTCTTCTGGGGCACGATCGCGAGGCTCGACGTGCTCGGGATCATCGAGCGTCCGTCCTTGCCCAGCGACACGCATCCGCTGAGCGCGATCAGTGCCAGCCCGGCGACGCCGGCCTTGTATCCCCCCCGGGCCATGGCTCAGTTGACCTTGACGAAGGTCGGCACGACGATCGTCGTCGTCGCGCCGCCGGCATCGTTCGTGATCGTCAGCGTCACGTTCTCCAGCGATCGGACGAAGTTGATCGTCTGCCCGCCGAACGTGATCGTGCCCTGGTTCTGCGGGTTCTCGCCGAAGATCGCGTCGACGATCTGCGACGACAGCGCCGACAGCAGTCGCGACTGGAGCTGGCTGGCGAAGATATCTGCCTGCGACGAGCTGGTCGTCGCGGTCGGATCCTTGAAGTTGTTCTGCGCGCCCGCCACACCCAGCAGGTGGGATGAGTTGAACGGGTTGCCCCCGAACGTCGGACTGATCGGCTGATAGGTGATGTCCTGCGCGGCCGCAGGTCCCGCCGGAAACAGCGCAGCCGCCGCGATGGTCAAGGCGGCCCCCAGATGTCGGGCGATCTTGCCCGGACGTGACGATGCGATCAGTCGACTTGGCATGGCCAAGGCTTCCCCCCGTGTTGTGTTGTGGATCCGAAGTCGCGCCACGGCCTGGCCGGCAACGAGTCGATGTCCAGTTATGAACAGCTTGTTAATGCCGTGCCGAAACCGCTTCATCACCAACTTTGGGGATACGCGCCGTTTTAACCACAGTTGTGAAAAACTGTCACAAAATCGTACGATAGCAGCGTTGTAAGGATTGCTCAGCGACTGTCGCGAAAGCCGGGTGACCAGCATTCTGATCTCGATCAATGCAGCAGATAGTGTCGCATCCGGCTGTGGAATCCGTCGCGATGGCTGACGCCCACCTTGGCGTACACGCTCTTGATCTGGGTGCGCACCGTCTCGAGCGACACAGAATGAGCCGTCGCGATTTCCGCGGCGCTCTTGCCGTCGAGCAGGGCCAGCGCGGCGCGATGCTCTGCCGGAGTCAGCCGGAACACGCGTTCGAAATCGACATAGTGGAGCGGGCGGCCCACATCGTCTCGCGTGATCTCGATCCAGGCCTGGCCTTGGCGATCACCGCCAACGCGCCAGCCGCGGATCACCAGCGCCCCCTCCCCGGGATGCGGCTCCAGGATGATCGCCGCCGTGTCGGTCGACAGCCGCATCAGGAAAAGTTCGAAATCGCGCTGTGTCTGCGGCGTCGCGAAATGCAGCGCGCCATCGCGAAGACTGACCCCGCGTCCCTCCCCCAGCAGCGCGTCGGCGCACATGTTGCTCCAGAGGCGATGGCCTGCAGGATCGAGCACCAACCGGGCGCGCTGATCCAGTTCGAGCCAGGTCTGCGCCACCACGTCGTTGCGCGGCTCGCCGCATATGCTCGTTCCCTTCATCGCCCCCCCACCGCCTCGCATCTGGTGCGATGGCAGCGCATCGTTTCGATGAAAGCACCGCCAGATCAATGGTTTTCAAATTCTTGTAAGAAAAACTTGAGCCATCGTGGCGCGGTACGCAAGCGTCGAACGCGAGCACATCACGGGCGCCCGCCCGCCCAGACCCATCGGAGAACCGGCGCCGCCCGGGCCAAGCCTGTCGCTGCGGCACGGCCATGAACTGCCGCCTGGCAACCGCATCCAGATCGGCGAGCGACTCGCGAAGGACGAACCGCGCGATGCCGGCACGTCGCTGCGCCCTTCGCGAAGCTGCTCGATCCTGCGCGGCACATGGTCTTCGCCGACATCGACGTCGGCCCGCCCGTCCAGTCAGCTTGCGACGACGAGCATGGTCGTTTTCAGCGCGTCAATGCGTGAAATCAATGCCTGGCTGGGGCGGCAGGAGGCCCAGCCACGGTTAACACCCGATTCTTGCAGCAGAATTCCCTAGGGGAACGGCTCTCGTCGCTGCGCAATCTGTTACACATTCCCGGTACACTCACAAGCTACAAGTCACCGCCCAAAACCGCCGTCCCGGCCCGGCGGCGGCCGGCGCGGTCCCGGTGTCGTGGGCAGTGGCGAGCCGGCCTGATGATCTTTATCGCTCGGCGGCAGCGCGCTGCTGCGCTGGCTTGCGACCTCGCGCACCGGTGCCTGTCGCTCCGCGCGTTCGCGCTGGCGCGCCTGGGCGGCAGCGATCATCGCCGGGTCGCGCTTGAGCGTCGTCATCGAGGGCGACACCGTCTCCCGGCTTTCCACGACGGCAGACGGCGAAGCGGCGAGGTCAGTCGCGACCGCTGCCCCTCTTGCCGCCTCATGTACGTCGAGCGCGCGCCGCAGCATGACCTGTATCCAAGGATCGTTATGATCCGCGAAGAAGGCCAGTACATCCGGCGTGACCTTGGCGGACAGCGAGCAGACGTCTCCGCTCTTCACGATGGAGCCGGGGTACTTCGTGACGAACTGTTGAATTACGGCCCGCGCGTGACGCTGCTGCTCGCGCGCCTTGCCGACCAGACGAGGGTTGCGGCGGTCGGCTGGATGGCGACAGCCGCGTTGCGCTCGAGATAGGCCAGATGCCCCGCCGCTACCGACCTTGCGCCACGTCCGCTGATCCTTCGAGCTGATGCTTGCGCCAATGTACCAGAGCAATCAGCCGGCCCTCGCAGGCTTTCGTCGCGGTCGCCGATCGCTCGTTCCAGCTCTCCTCCCGCAGTGCGGTACAATAGGCCAGCAGCCTGCCCTGCCGCATCCGCCACATCGAAGCTGGGCACCGAGCGCAATCCGTCGACGGCGGATCGCGCCTCAGCAAGGCGAAGATTGGCGCTGTATAGTCGCTCCGAGACAAGTCCTGGGTGGTCAGCCGGGGCGTGATGGTGGATATAGGGTCTAAGGTCATCGTCGGTTTCCACATAGGCCTGAAGGTTGTCCGTCCGATCCACGATCAGGCTGCTCGGGAAGGAGGTCAGATCGAGCGCGACGTTGGCGACGGCGCTCTCGCGTTCGACGTAGCGGCAGTGTTCGCGCGCCGCGCCGGGGCGAAGCAGCACGCCATCGTAGAAGCTGCCCGAGCGCAGCCGCACGACGGTCCGGTGCGAGAAATGGAAACTTGTTCTGCCGTCAGCCGTCGCCAACCGATGGGCGCGCCTCACCGGCTTATGAAAGTCGATCGATGCATGCTCGGGGAACTCGTCGACGCTGGCGGAGCATTCTAACCGGGGTACCGGACGCACCCGGCTGATGAACAGCGTTTCGGGCTCGTCGCCGTCCATCAGGCGCTCGACTGCGTCCCGCAGTTCGCGGACGCGCAGCTTGTAGACCGGTAGTTCCTTCGCCACGTCCTGATCCCCGCACCACCCGAAAGTTCGGGCGTGAACAGGGTTGTAGGTTGGCAGTCGCTGGCGCGCCGAACGCCGCCATCAATTCACTTCTTTGTTGATTTCTGAATTAAAGCGTAGTCACGCTGCGCGCCCCGGTCTCGGTGCCTGAGGCCGTCTCGGCTGTGCCCGCAGCTGATCTCAGGACCGTCGCACCGTGGCGGTCCCGCGCACACTGATCGGCGTTTCGCCAATCAGTGATAGTGCGCCTGCAACCTTCCCGACGCTTGAGGATGCCGTGTTGAGGATCTCCACGGCATCCTCATTTTCCATTAATTAGATAAATTAGAGCAGTGCATAGTTATTGGCAGAATGTGAGCTGCTGCCCCCCAGCATGAACATCATCCATTATTGCCGCGATGCCACCGCCTACCTCGCCGATGTGGCGGAGGCGACGCCAAACTTCATCATGGACAGGGTCGAAGCGGAACTCGTCGACTGGATTACCCGCCGCGCAGCAATGATCGGTCCGCCCTTTCCCGCCTGGAGTATGAGCGCGGTTGCCATGCCGGGCACCGCGGCCGGCAAGGTGAATCGCTTCGCCGCGCCGGTCCAGGTGCCGAGCGGGGTGAGTTCGCGGACGATGTTGCGATGTGGGATCGTTCTGCCGCCGTTCTCGCCGGCCTTGATCGCCACCTCGATCGTGCGCGGATCGTAGCGCACCAGCCACAGCGTTGCGGGCCGCTGCGTCGCGCTCTCAGGGATGCCGATGGTGGTCCCGTTGACGAGGATGGCAGGTCCGGTCTGCGCGGTGCGGGCGTGAGCGATGACCGCATCGACCTCGCCCGGGCGGCTGCCCAGGACCGCGGTGCGGCCGCCGACGATCATCTGCGGCGTCGCGACGTTGCCGCGGCCCGCGGCGCGGGCATAGTCCCATTGCCGCGCGGTATAGGCAGGCTTGGCGAACGTGTCCTTCCATCCGAGCCGATCCCGATAGGTCACCGAGAAATTGAACGCGATGACGTCGGCGCGCGCGGCGAGCGCGTTGAGCACGGCGTTGGCGGGCGGGCACGAGGAACAGCCCTGGCTCTGGTAGAGCTCGACCACGACCGGTTGGCGGGCAGGCAGCGCGGTCGGCGGCGCGGCGACCGATGCCGAGGCGGCGAGGAGGAGAGCGCAGAGCGAAAGCGGGGCGATCAGGCGCATGGTGGCTCCTTAGTGGTGACGGTGTGGATCATGCCATCGGCGAACCATTGGCCGAGCATCTGTCCGGCGAGCGTCAATCCTTCGGCCTCGCCGTGCCCCTTGACCAGTATTGTGCAGAGATCGGCGAACGCGGTGCCCGCACCTACCAGCGCGATCGCGTCACCTTCGGCCGCTTTTGCGGTGCGAAAACAGGGTGTGAAATCCTTCCGCCACACCAGCATCATGCTAGGTTCCGCCAGCAGGGCGGCGGCGGGTGGCGCCTCGCCCGCGGCGAGCGCCGACCAGATCGCGCCCGCATTGGTCATTGCCGGAACCACGTCGAGGCTCGGCACGAAGACGATTTCTGCCGCATCCCAATCGATCCCGGTAATCGCGTCGGCGGGCATCGCTGCGGCATTCTCGCCCTCGAACGTGCGCGATAGCCGCCATTCGAGCGCGGCGAGTTCAGCGACCTCGGGATCGTCGGGATACGCCCGCGCCAGAGTTTTCTCGAAATCCCCGCCATAAGCCCCCAGCGTCCAGCCGCTGGGCGACGAATGCTCGATATGCGCGCGCATCGCGGCCAGGAACGCCTCGCTGCCCAGCCAGGCGTGCGTCCGGGGATAGGTTTCGGTCAGGCAATCGACCAGCTGCGCGCGATAAGCGTTGTGATAGACCGCCAGTCCCGGTGCACGGTGATCGACCCAATCGCCGATCGCACCCGGCGCGTCGAGCAGGTGCCGCCGGAAATCCTGTTGGAGCGCGAGCAGGCTCACGCCGCCAGCCGATCGCGCGATGCCGCGATGCCGCGCGCAATATCGAGTTCGGCGATCAGCTCGGTAAGCGGCGGGATGTCGTCGTCGCGCTCGATCATCGTCGCGACCGAGCCGACCCGCGCAAACGCGGCTTCGTACAGCGCCCAGACGGGGTCCGGCACCGCGCGATCGTGCGTGTCGATCAGCAGATGCTCGCTCTGGCTGTGGCCGGCCAGATGGATCTGACGGACGCGTTCGGCGGGGACGCCGCCGATATATTCCAGCGCGTCGAAGCCGTGGTTGCTCGCGCTGACGAAGATGTTGTTGACGTCGAGCAGCAGGTCGCACCCGGTCCGTGCGCACATCTCGGCGATGAACTGCCACTCGGTCGCGTCGCTACCCACGAACTGCACGTAGCTGGACGGATTCTCGATCAACATCGCGCGGCCGAGCACGTCCTGCGCCTGCGATATGTTGGCACAGACCACGTCCATCGTCTCCTGCGTGTAGGGCAGCGGCAGCAGGTCGTGCGAATTGAACCCGTCAATCCGCGTCCAGCACAGATGATCGGACACGAACAGCGGATCGATCCGATCGACCAACGTCTTCAGTCGCGCGAGGTGATCGCGGTCGAGCCCGTCGGCCGATCCGATCGACATCGACACGCCGTGTAGCGCCACCGGATACCGCGCGCGGATGCGGTCGAGAATGTCGAGGGGGCGGCCCCCGTGTATCATGAAGTTCTCCGAGATCACCTCGACGAAATCGACGGGCACGGCATTTTCCAGGAAATCCGGATAATGCGCCGAACGCAGGCCGAGGCCGAAACCGTGGAAGCGAGGATTGGGGATCGTCATGCGCTGCTCCCGGGAAAAAGCGGACCCGGCCGTCGCCGGCGCGGGCCCACGCGCGATCACTTGGCTTCGGTCAGGCTGCCGCCTGCCTTGGCGCAGGCCTTGGTCGACATCTCCTTGAAGCCTTGGCCCTTGCACGCATTCTGGCCCTTGCACTCGTTCGCCGCGGTCTTGCAGTCCGACGTGCCCTTGCAGCTGTTGATGCCGTAGCAATGCACCGCCGCACCCTTGGCCGCGGCAGGCGTCGCAGTGGTGACGCCGGCGACGGCGATGATGGCGGCGGTGGCGGCGAAGCTGGCGCCGAGGATGCGGGTAGTCATGGGTCGATCTCCGAATGGTAGCCGGAAGCGGCTATCGATCCATTCGCGAGCGCCTCGCGCCCGGTTACATCACCAGCGCAACAATCTCGGACCCGTGAGCGCCCCGATCGCGGCGGCGGCGAGGATGCCGAGCGAATACCAGACGAGAATGAACAGCGCCGACACTTCAGGGCAGTGCAGGCAATACAGCACCGCGCCGCATGCTCCCGCTGCCAACCCCGCCACCGCGCCCGTTAGCCGCAGCCGCGTCGGTGCGAAACGGCGAAAGGCGAGCATCATGCCGGCGAAGATCGGCAGCGACAGGATCGCGACGTTACGCGTGCAGATGCGCCAGCTCTGCCCCTGCCACAGGGCGGCCCAGTCGCCCGGCGGCGTCGTCAGCAGTTGCAGGATGGCGAGCAGGACGAGGATGCCGATGGGCACGATCAGCCACGCCAGCCAGCGTGGTCGATCGGAATCGGGCCGGGCAAGATGCATGGTCGCCAGCAATGCGATGACCGCGATCGAGATCGTGTAGCCCCACTTCATCCAGAACGGAAAGCCGAGCATTGCTTGGCCCAGATTGGGCCGCACGCCGAGCCACGCGGCCACCAGCACCATCGTCACGACGCCGCCGCCGGCGACGCCGAGCGCGATCCGACGCGGCACCGCGCCTCGCGGCACTGCGCGCACGTTGCCGGCCAGCGAGGCGATCAGGTCCTCGATCCGCATCACGAACCGCCCGCCAGGCGCTTCGCCATCGCCAGCAGCCCGCGATGCACCGACACCTTCACATCGGACTCGCTAATGTTGCCGCGCTTCGCGGCTTCCGCGGTGCTCAGGCCCTCGATCCTGGTCTGGCGAATGATGCGCGCCTGCTTTGGCGATAGGCCGCCGAGCAGCCGATCGACGTCCATGCGCGCCGAGCTCGCATCCTCGAAACCTTCTGCGACGAGGATGTCCTCCAGTCCTTCCATCGGTACGGTAACGCGGCGGCGGCGGAAATGGTCGATCATCTTGTACCGCGCGATCGCATAGGCCCAGGCGGTGAACAGGCGGTCCCGGTCGTAGCTCGCGCGGCGGGTGTGAATGGCTATCATCGTGTCCTGCACCAGATCCTCGACATCCTCGGTGGCCCCGCGAAGGCGGCGCGCGAAGAAGGATCGCAGCATCGGCACGAGCGCATCGAGCAGGGCGGTATAGGCACGCGGATCTCCATCGAGGCCCCCGATCATCCATATCCTGAGCTGGTTTTCGCTCGCCCTCAACATGCACTCCCGAACGGGTATTCGCAGCAAGCGGCAAAAGGTTACGTCACCGCGGACGCATAAGGTCGCGACACGACTGTAACCGATCGTCGCGACCGCGCGAAACACCATCGTGACCCCGCCCTACAGGCCTCCCAGGGTCACCGTGCGGCGGGATCGAACCCTCGATGCCCGCCGCACGACGAGGCCGATGTTTCGAAGGATCGATCCGATGACTAAGACCCCCGCCGCGATCGCCGCCGCCCTCGCGCTCAGTATCGCCCTCGGCAGCGCCGCCAATGCCCAGGGCGCCAAGAAGCCGATGGAAAAATGCTACGGCGTGTCCCTCGCCGGCAAGAACGACTGCAAGGCGGGCGCCGGCACCAGCTGCGCCGGCACCTCGAAGATCGCCTATCAGGGCGATGCGTGGAAGCTCGTACCCGCCGGCGCCTGCACGAAGATCAAGACGCCCAAGGGCCTCGGCTCGCTCACCGCCAAGTCCTGAGCCGACACGCGGCCCGACGGAGAAGATCATGACACACGCCTATGGCCGCGCCGCTTCGTGGTTTGACCACGCCATCCCCCGCGACCTGCTCCTCGCGGTCGCGCGGACGGGCATCGCCGCGATCTTCTTCCTGTCGGGCCGCACCAAGGTCGAGGGACTGCTGACCATCACCGATTCCGCGCGCGATCTGTTCGACACGGAATATGTCCTGCCACTGATCCCACCGAACATCGCCGTCCATGCCGCGACCTATGCGGAGCATCTGTTCCCGGTACTGCTCGTGCTCGGGCTGTTCACGCGCGGTGCTGCCGCTGCCTTGCTCGGCATGACACTGGTGATCGAGATCTTCGTCTATCCGGATGCATGGCCGATGCATCTCAGCTGGACCGCGATCCTGCTCCCGCTGATCGCGCGCGGGCCGGGGCGGTGGTCGCTCGACCATCTGCTGGGTTTGGAGCGGATCGGCCCGACGTACGAACCGCGTAGGGCTTGAACCTCAATACAGACCGTATCGAAGCACCAGCAGTCCCGACAAAGTCACGACCATGATCCCCACCAGCGGCAATCCCGTGCGCGTATAGTCGGAAAACTCGTAGTCGCCAGCCGACATGATGAGCATGTTGGTCTGGTAGGCGACCGGGGTCGCGTAGCACAGGTTGCAACCGAACAGCACGGCCAGGACAAGTGGTTCGACCGGGATGCCCAGCTGCTGGCCGAGGCTGAAGGCGATCGGCGTTCCGACCGCCGCCGCGGTGGTGTTCGACGCGAAATTGGTCAGCACCGTCACGAACAGCATCACTGCCGCCAGCACGCCGGCCGCGGGCAAGAACTGCAATCCCAGCGCCAGCAATTCGCTGAGCCACGTCGCCGCGCCGGTTTCGAGGACCACGCGACCGATC
Organism: Sphingomonas sp. Ell38C01; assembly: GCF_055231975.1. Lineage (NCBI taxonomy): Bacteria > Pseudomonadati > Pseudomonadota > Alphaproteobacteria > Sphingomonadales > Sphingomonadaceae > Sphingomonas > Sphingomonas sp. Ell38C01. The sequence continues at coordinate 3,127,885 of NZ_JBUYVA010000001.1, forward strand.
GCGATGCTGGCCGCGACCAGCACGATGACCTTGGCCGACAGCGCGCGGCCGATACGATCGAAACGCACGCAGCCGGTGACCAGCATGACGATCGCCCCGCCCAGTGCGGAGATCGCGATCGGGACGATGCCGAGACTGGCCGGCACGACCGCGGCGGCCATGATCGCCAGCGCCAGCGGCGCCTTAGCCGTGCGCGGCAGTTCCTTCGCGCCATCCAGAACGAGCATGTTCTCGGCCAGCGACATCCGCTCGATACTGCCTAGCGCGCCGGCGACCAGCAGGATGTCGCCCTCGTCGAAGGGACTTTCGGTCGCGATCTCGACCAGCGGCTGCGCGATCCACGGGCGATGCGCGCGATGCACGCCGAGGATCGCGACGTTGTACAACTCGGCGACGTTGGCCGACGCCACGCCCTTTCCGACCAACCCCGTGTCCTTCGTCACCGCCAGCTCGGCAACGATCAGATCCTCGCCGGTCTTCGCATAGCCACCGGCCAGCCGCTCCATCAGCCAGGCTGGCGCGGCGGTCGCGCCGAGGATGCGCATCGTCTCCTCCAGTGCGGCGTGCGAGGCGCGGACCGGCAATCGGCCTGCGGAGATGTCGGCGAGGATCTCGACGTCTGCCGGCAATCTGGCGGCGACCTGTTCCCGGGGCAGATCATGCGCGACCGACGTCTCGCCCAGCCGCAGCATCGCGGCGAACCGCCGGGGCTCGTGACCGGCTTCGACGGAATTGTCCGGCAGCAGGCGCGGCATGACCAGCCAGATGAACGGCAGTGCCACGAGTGCCGCCAGCAGCACGATCGGCGTGAAGTGGAACACCGACATCGGCGGCAGGCCGAGATCGCCGGCGATCGACACGACCAGCAGGTTGGTCGAGGTGCCGATGGTTGTCGACATGCCGCCGATCAGCACCGCGCTGTTCACCGGGATCAGCGTGCGGGACGCGGGCATCCCGCCGTTCGCCGCGATCGCCGCCATTACCGGCAGCATCAGGACGAGCACCGGCGTGTCGTTGACCATCATGCTCATGCCGAATGCCAGCAGCAGCGTGACGAGCAGGCCGACCTGCCGGTTGAAGCGCCAGACCCGCGTCAGCAATCGTGCCGCCGGTTCGAGCGCGCCGGTCGTCACCAGCCCGCGCCCCAGCACCATCAAGGCGCAGATCGTGATGAGCGCGTAGTGGCCGAACCCCTCGAACGCGAGCTTCAGCCCGTCGGTCGGCGATTGGCCAGGCAATGGAAACCAGTAGAGGCCAAGCGCGATCGCACTGATCGTCAACAGCGAGATGATTTCCACCCGCGCGCGGCCGGATACGAAGCCGTAGAACATCGCCGCCGTCAGCATCATCGCGCCGATGGCATGGGCGGACGGCGTGGCGAGCAGGACGTTCAACTCCCGGCCTTCGACGCTGAACTGACAGGGGTGTCATCGATCTCGCTATCATGCTCGCGTTGATCGTCCGACGGGAGGAACGCCTGCGAAAGCGCGTGGTAAAGCCGCTCCTTCGACACGGCCTGCGCCACCACGTCGGCGATCAGCGCCGATGCGAGCAGCGGCATCATCAATCCGCGACTCGCCGTCGTCTCGGAGATGATGATGACCGCGGTCAGCGGTGCGCGGACCACCCCGGTGAAATAGGCGACCATGCCCAGCAGCACGATCGCGCCGCCCGGATAGGTCGGAAACAGCCAGCTCAGCATATCGCCGATCCCGGCACCTACGGCGAGCGAGGGCGCGAAGATGCCGCCCGGCATGCCCGACACCGCCGTCGCCAGCGTCGTCACCAGCTTCGCGATCCCGAACCAGTGCGGCGTATCGGCACCCGTGATGATCGCCCGCGCCGTGCCGTAACCCGTTCCCCAGGTCAGCCCGCTGCCGACGCCGATGATCGCCACGATCAGACCGAGCGATCCGGCGAACAGCGCAGGCCTTGCGCGCAGCCGGGCGACGGGCGCCCAGCGCGTCCTGCCCGTCGCCAGCACCGCGCGCGAGAAGAACGCACCCAGCAGGCCCCCCAGCACGCCTGCAACGGGAGCGGCCAGCATCGTCTCGCGGGCCGACAGCGTCTGCCGCATGATACCGAAATAGACATAGTCGCCGGACAGGCCGAGGCTGGTCATGCCTGCGATCAGCACCGCGGTCATGACCAGCAGCGTCATGCGCTGCTCGTACGCAGCGGCCAGCTCCTCGATGGCGAAGGCGACTCCGGCGAGCGGCGTGTTGAAGGCTCCCGCCACGCCGGCGGCGCCACCCGCGATGAACACCGATGCGCGCAGCGGGATCGCCATCAGCCGGTGGGCATAACCCATGATCGCCGCGGCGATCTGCACGGTCGGCCCCTCGCGGCCGGTCGACGCGCCGACCAGCAGCGTGCCGATCGTGAGGACGAGCTTGACGACGACGGTCCTCGCCGACACCAGCGCGCCCATCGCATGGTCCGGGTCGCGGGTCGCCGCCATCACCTGCGGGATGCCCGATCCTCGCGCGGCCGGTGCGATACGCGCGGTGATCCAGGCGATGGCGGCATAGCCCAACGGTGTGACGATCAGCGGCGCCCACCACCACCGGGCGACGAGTGAGAGGAAGCGTTCCCCCGCCCAGTCGGCGAGGTGGGCGAAGGCAAGCGCGACCAGACCGATCGTCACCGCCCCGCCGAGGATCGCCACGCGCCGCCGCCACACCGGCGCCGTCGGACCATGCTTACGCAGCAGATCGCGCGCCTGTTCTGGCAATCGTGGCGCCATCATCCCTCCGCCGGTGCGCCGACCGCGGTGGCGACGAGGCACACTAGCCCGATCGCGACGAAGCCGCCCCGCTGCGCCGCCGAACCCTTTCCATCCTTGACCGAGACGATCAGGGCAAGCGCGCATTGCAACGCATAGAACAATGCGAAGGCGCGGGACGACAAAGCGACCACCTCGAACGGGTCGGTGAGCCAGACGACAATGATGGCCAGCGCACCCGCAAGCGCGAACGCGAGCGGCACGCTGACCTTGTGGCGCGAAACCTCGTTGACCAGCCCGCCCGATCCGATCGAGTCGGCGACGGCCGCGCTCAGCTGACTAGATACCGCACCGGCCAGCACGAAAATGCCCAGCGCCGGCGCGATCAGCTCCATGATGTCGAGGATACCGGCAACGCCCTCGGTTTCGGCGGCGCGGCTCAGGAACGGCGTCAGCAGCGCAATGAAGGCGAGATAGATCGCCGACGAGATCCATTGCGCGTGGCGCATCGTGCGGACCCGCAACTCGGCGGGATAGGCGTGCCCCAGATAGCGCGACGTCTCGAACCCCTGCACCGTGATGAGCAGGCCCAACAGCATCGGCACGCTGGCGAACGAGAGCCGGGCGGGCGGCAGCGACTCACCTGCGCCGGTTAGAGCCCAGGAGATACCGAGCGCGGCGAGCAGGCCCGCGATGATCCCGATCTTGATCGATACCGTGCCGTGCGCGAGATGCTCGACCTTGCGCAGGTTGCCGCCCAGCGCCAGCAGCGTCATCAGCACGATCAGGACCGTGACGATGACGTTGGCGGCCAAAGGCTGCGACCCGGCATCGATCGCGATCGGCTTCAGCGCGAACTCGGCCAGCAGTTTTAGATAGTAGGCGACCGACACCGCATAGGCGAGCGCCAGCACCCCCTGCGTGACCCGCGCCAGCCACGCGACCGGATCGTTGAACCGTGCCGCGGCGAGGTGCGGCTCGACATTTACGATGTTGAACCGGATCACCCAGCCGGCGGCATAGGCCATCGCCAGCAGCACGGCCATCGCACCCAGCGCGGCGCCACCGAATTCGCGTGCCAGCAGCGGCCCGCAGATCAGGAAGCCCGACCCGATAATCGAGGCGAGCGGGGTCACTGTAGCACGCCACCCGTCCGAGCGGGCGAACCTGCCGAACGTCAGCGCCAGCGCGACGATGACGGCGACGACCAAGGCGATGGCGACGATCATGCGGTTCCTCCGAGCCAGGCGTTGCCGTCGCGCAGACGGCGCTTATAGTCCGGCTCGGCGAGCGCACGGAGCAGGTCGTCGGCGCGCACCAGCACCGCATCGCGGCAGGCGCCGTCGAGCGCGCCCTCGGCGAGCGAGCGGAAATCGCGCGTCTGCCGTGCCAGCGTGGCGATCCTGCCCGGATCGTCGCAGCTGAGCGCCACGTCGCCCAGCGCGTTCAGGAACCGCTTGCCGGCGATCATATCCGCGCTGGCATATTGGGCCAGGGCGCCGAACGCACGGTCGATGAAGCCGTCGAAGCGCATCGGATGCGCGATGACCCGCAGCGCGCCGTCCCCGTCGGCGCGCAACCGCGACGGCAGGTCGCGCCGGGCGAGATCTGACATCGCGGCGCCCAGCCAGTCCAAGCAGCTGTTGGCGGTGAAGGGGTCGTTGACGCCGGGCGACAGCGCGCGCGCTGCGATCTCGACCAGCTCATCGATCAGGAAGCGCAGGTCCTGCAGCGCGGTGCGCCGCGACCCGACCGCGAATGCGCCCCGCAGGGCCGTGGCGGCATCCTCGTCGCACTGTTCGGCGGGCCACGCCTCCAGCAGCACGCTGCCATTGTGGGCGAAATCCCCCGATTGGTATTGAAGGCGGATGACGAGGTCGTGATCGCGTGCGGCTTCCAGCAGGGTGTTTTCGTCGATCAGCTGGATGTAGCCGGTGTGCTTGGCGCGGACGGGCGCACGACGTTCGTATTCCGTGTGGCCGGCATCGTCGCGAAAGGCTATCGGTATGCGCGGATCGTCCGGGTTCTCCTTGAGCGGAACGCCGACGAACACGGGGAAGCGGGTGTCGATCTCTTCGATCAGCCGGTCGCCGATGCGCTCGATCACATTATTGATGTGGATCCGCATCGGCACGTGGTGGATGAAGAAGATCAGCACCGCGATCGAGCAGAGGACGAGGATCAGCGCCACGAGCAGCGCGAGTTGCGGTACGAATGCCGGCGTCCCGGCGCCGCTCTCGCCGGCCGAGCGGATCGTACGCAGGACGATGAGCGAGTAGACGAACGTCGCGATGAAGGTGCCGAGCGTCACCTGATTGCCGCGATCGGACATGAAGTTGCTCAGCAGGCGCGGGCCGTATTGCCCGGAGGCATAGACGACCGCCGCGATCGTCACCGAAAACGTCGTACCAGCGACGCCGATCATCGAGCCGCCGATCGACGACAACAGGCTGCGCGCGCCATCCGGCCGGGCCGCATAGAGCCACGGCAGCCCGTCCATCCAGGTCGAGCCGGCGTGGCTGTCGACATAGACCATCGCGAGCGCGAGGAGCAGCGCGGCCACCGCCATCACGGTCGGCACGAACCAGTAGCTTTCGCGCAGGTCGTTCGACAGGCGCAGCAGGCGGGCTTTCATGTGTCGGTCTCCGCCTTGTCCGGGGTCAGTCGTTCCAGCACACGCTTGATCGTACCGCCCTGCACGATCACCGAGAACAGGACGACCACATAGGTCGCCGCCAGGATGACCGAACGCGCCGGACCGTCCGGTAGGCCCAGCGCCAGCGCGATCGAGATGCCGCCGCGCAACCCGCCCCAGATCAATGTCACCGGCGCGATCAGGCCATAGCGTTGCGTCGGCCGGATCGCCCGGAGCGGCAGCAGCACCGACAGCGCGCGCGCGGCGAGCGCCAGCGGGATCGCGCCGATGCCGAGCAGCACCAGCCGCAGGTCACCGGGGATCGTCACCACCTCCAGCCCGATCAGCAGGAACAGCACGGTGTTGAGGATATCGTCGATCAGGTCCCAGAATTTGTGCAGATAGTCGCGCGTCGTCTCGCTCATCGCATGCGCGACCCCGGCGTTGCCGATGATGAGGCCTGCGACCGCCATCGCCACGGGACCGCTGGCATGGAGCGGTCGCGCGATCGCATAGCCCCCCATCACGACCGCGAGACTGATGAGCACCTCGACCTTATAGTCGTCGATCGAGCGCATCATCCGAAACGCGATCCAGCCGATGACGAGGCCTAGCACCACGCCGCCGCCCGCTTCCACCGCGAACAGCTCGGCGGCATGGCCGACCGAGAACGCCTCGCCCGACAGCGCCGATGCCAGCAGGATCGTGAAGATGACGACGCCGACACCATCGTTGAAAAGGCTTTCGCCCGCGACAGTCGCCTCCAGCGCCGGCGACACCTGCGCGCGCTTCAGCACGCCGATCACCGACACAGGATCGGTCGGGCTGATGAGCGCCCCAAATACAAAGCACCAGATCGGCGGCAGATCGAAGCCAATCGCGTGCGACAGCATCAGGAACCCGCCACCGACCAAGGCGGTCGACAGCGCCACGCCGATCGTGCTCAGCACGATGATCGGCCAGCGCCCGCGCCGTAGCTCGTGCCAGTCGACGTGGAGCGCGCCGGCGAACAGCAGGAACGACAGCATCCCGTCCATCAGCGTGGTGTGGAAATCGATCCCCGCGATGAATCGCACGATATCGTTCGCGAAGTCGGCGCCGGGCAGGATGCGATCGATCGCGATGACCAGCAGCGACGCGATCGCTCCCATCACGGTGAGGCCGATCGACGACGGCAGCTTCAGGAAGCGATAGTTGACGTAGCCGAGGACGGCAGCGAGCGCGATCAGGATCGCGGCCGCATCGAAAGGGGTGAGCGCAAGGCCGCCGATCACTGCGCGGCGGCGATCATGAGCGTGAAGCGCTGTCCTGCTGCCGGCGCGGCGACCGCGGCGACGCCTTGGGTCGTCAACGCCGCCGCCACGGCCTGCGCGCGCCGCTGCGTCAGGGTCGGGCGCGGCGGCGGATCGCCCGGCGGCAGGCCCGGCACCGCCAGCGCCGGCACATTCCATCGCCGTGCGGCCCAGGCGGAGGTCAGCACCGCGGCCCGGCCCGCCGCGTCGAGCGTGTCCGCATTGTCGGCGAACGCGATTTCGGGAAGCGGCCCCTGTGGCGGCACGACGGCCACGCTCCAGCCGTCCGTCTCGGCGGCGGCGCGGGCTTCGAGCGTGCGATAGGTGGCGATCGTTGCGCCGGGCAGCGGCACCGCCGCGGCGGTCGCCCGGCGGTGGTCGCGATCGATCGTCACGTCATCGCTGGAAACCCCGGTGATGAGCGCGATCATTCGCGCGAGCGCGGTCATGCGCTGCGCCTCCAAGTCAGGAGCGGCGCCGGCCTGGCGCAGCTCCTCGCGCTGGGCGTCGAGTGCATCGGCGCCGGCTTCGAGCAGCACCTGGTCGATGTCGAGCCGCACGGGCCTGCCGAGCGAGGCCTCGATGGCCTTCTGCAGCGGTGCGGTCTTCTGCATCCGTGCGCGCGGTGCGATCACGACAGACCGAACCGTGATCGGATCGCGGTCGAAGGCCACCTCGAGCTGCGTCACCCGCGCATCGTCACCGAACCGCGCGTTGAGCAGCGAGCGTACCTGCGATACCGTCAGTGCCTCACGCGCGATGCGATTGAGCGCCAGCCCGAGCGGCACCGCCATCACCGCGAACACCAGCAACAGCAATATGGTCTGGGTCCAGCTCTGACGGCTCGAAAGGTGGTGACCGAATCCATAGTAGCGCGCCATCACGGTGGCCGAGAGCGCGATGGTAATGAAGTTGGTAATGAACAGGGCCAGCGCGCCACCCAGCACCGGCAGGTTCCCGGTCGCGCAGCCATAGCCGACGACGGCGAGCGGCGGCATCAGCGCGGTAGCGATGGCGACACCGACAATCGTCTCGCCCCGTCCGCGGATGATGGCGAAGCTGCCGGCCAGTGCCGCGAACAGCGCGACGCCGAGATCGAACAGGTTCGGCCGCGTCCGCGCGACGATTTCCGCGGTCGGTGCCTGCAGGGGAGAGACGGTAACGATCAGCGCGGTAAAGGCGACCGCCGCCACCGACCCGGCGGCGAGCGCGAACAGCGACCTTCGCATCTCGGCAAAGTCGAACAGCGCCAGGCTGAAACCGAAGCCGAGGATCGGACTCATCAGCGGCGAGATCAGCATCGCGCCGATCACGACCGCGGGGGACGACAGCAGCAGACCCAGCACCGCGATACCGGCCGACATCATAATCATGAAGGCATATCGCGGCGACCAGCCGCTATCCTCGGCGATCCGCGCGACGACACCCGCGTGATCGACTTGCCCGACAACGCGCCGCCGCCACCATCGATACAGCTTCAGACGGCTCAGGCGATCGAGCACCTCGTCCCTGCTCGCCTGCGTCGTACCGCTCGCTCCCGCCATGCCACCTTACTCGCACATACTCGCCCGATCGCAGTCGTTTAGACTGGCAAGCCAACCGTGTCTGCCTTGATAGCCCGATGGCGGGGCTTTTCGTCGGTGTCGCGAGGTGACCGAATAGATAGTTGCGCCGCTATCTTTTGCGGAGCGTTATACCGCCTTGGCCAGATCCATTTCTTATCCGTCCTCTATGGGGGTGACGGGGAATCGCGCTTTTCTGCGGTTTTAGAGAGTGGTGTCCCACATGGGAAAAAGATGGGCACTCTTTCATTTTGAAATTCTTGTAAGGGGGCGGTGACGCGAGCCGACTAGAAAGCATCATGTTGCGAAATGCTCGCGGATATAGGCTGCGGTCTGGCTGGGACTTAATTCCTGCGTGGAGTTGCCCGAGCGCACGAAGAATCGCTCGGCGGGCACATCGCGGGCATCCTTGGTCGTCACGAAAACCGGCGATGGTGATCGATCAATATCGATCCGGCAGACGTCGGTGCCTTCATGCTCGGGAAAGACGATCCGTATGCGCGCGGCCCGATAGGCCTGTCCGAAATGGTTGGTCACCAGATTGGTCAGGTGGAGTTGCATCCTGTCGCGATTGCCCCCGAGGCAGCCATAGTCGCGATCCAGCCCGCGGATAGTGCCGTCGTCCGCGACACCAATCAGCAGTGTGCCACCGACACGGTTGGCGAATCCGGCGAGCGTCTTGATTGCGACATCCTCCAGCTTCTTGTTCTGGGTGGCGGCCACCACGTCCCACCGCAGCGTCTCCTTGAACTCCAGCCGCTCGTGCTCGCCCTCGGCAATCAGCGCGACCAGTAGCGATGGAGCGATGGCAGGAGCCGGGGCGACGGGTGCCTCGGCCCCTGTTACCAGCACGCCGTTCTTGCGGTCGATCCACCCTTTGCCGATCGCCGCGGTGACGACGTCGGCGATGAGCGTTCGCAGCTGGCTGCTGGTCGACTTAAAGCCGATCGCGCGCGACACGGCGAGAGCGATCTGGTCGTCGGTTGCACCGAAGTGGGTGCGGACGATATCCAGCACGCCACGTTCGAGTTCGGCGGGCGGCAACGCCTCGCAGCGGCGCAAGGTGGTCGAGATTACGTCGCTGCGATCCCGGACCTTCGGCTCCCGCCCGGGGATCGAGAGAAAGTCACCGTGACGTGCCAGACGCCCCGTCCGCGCCGAGACGTCCACGGCTTGCTCGATCGCTGTCTGGATCCTTCCGCCCGCCCGCCTAAGCCCCCAAGCGCTGCGGATCCTGGCGACGATCTCGTCGATGTGGACCGGGCCTTCGACGTCTACGACCTGTTCAGCCAGCCCGGAAAGAATGCCCCGTGGGGCGTCGTGGAGCTCGCTGACGATATGCGCGGGGCGCGTGACTGCAGCCTCGACGTAAGGAAGCACGCCCGCCGCCACATCGTCGCTGGCGACGAGGCCGATCTCGGTCACGTCTTCGCGCTCGATCGTCACGATCTCGAAGGGCACCGCGCGTCTGGCCGCGGCTCCCGTCTCCTGTGCGTCATGTTCGGCCTTGGCAGCTTCGACGCGGGCGAGGATCAGGTCGAGCTGTTCCGCCGGTCGCTGGAACCAGTCGGTGCTCCACACCCGGTGGATTGACCAGCCGTGGCTTTCGAGGACCGACTGGCGCAGCCTATCCCGGTCGCGCGCCGACTTCGCGCCATGATAGGATGCGCCGTCGCATTCGATGCCGAGCAGATAGCGGCCGGGCCGATCCGGATCGGCCACCGCGAGATCGATATAGAAACCCGCTAGGCCGACCTGGCGGTGGACCTGCAGGCCGCGGGCCTGCAGCGCATTGGCGACCTGTTCCTCGAACACGCTGTCATGGTCGCGACCGGTGCTTTCGGCGAGCGTCATTCGGCCGGTCCGAGCGAAATGGAGGAACAGGCGGAAGGCGAACACGCCCTTGCGCGTGCTAGCGAAGTCAGGATCGATGTCCTCGTCGGTCATCGACGCGAACACCTCGCACCGCTGTTTGGCGCGGCTGATGAGCACGTTCAGACGCCGCTCGCCACCATCGGTGCCGAGTGGTCCGAACCGCATCGGCACCCGCCCGCCCGGCACGGTCGGACCGTAGCCGACCGAGATGAAGATGACGTCGCGTTCGTCGCCCTGAACGTTCTCCAGATTCTTGACGAAGAACGGCTCGGCATGATGCGCCTGGAAAAATCCTTCGACCTCCGGCGGCAGTGCGCGGCGAAGCAGCTCCAGCTGATCGACGATCGCCCGGCGCTGCGCCGACGAGAAGGCGGCGACGCCGAGCGACAGATCGGGATGGTCGCGGGCATGCGCGATGATCGCCTGCGCGACGATCTTCGCCTCGACCATGTTGGTCCGCGTCGTGCCGGTGTCGAAGATGCCGTTCGCAATATGATGGAAGCGCAGCCCATGCCGGCCTCGGCGGTGTAGGGGCTCGGCACGATGAACAGCTTGTTCTCGTAGGTCATGAGCAAGGCCCATCCACGTGCAGATTTCGGCGTCGGCCGGCGCTTCCGCCAGAACCTGCAGAATACCGGCGACCACCTCACGTTCGCTGTGGTCCGGCGCGGACAGCGTCACGAAGCGCTGTACGTCGATGCCGCCCTGCGCATCCTCGACCAGCACTATCATCGCGGCGGTGGTGATGGTCTGGAAAATCCACCGGGGGCAGGTCAGCGGGTCTTCGCTGCGTTGGTAGCCGCGCCGGATCGGTTTGTTGTCGGAGGGAATCCAGCGCTCCATCGCCTGATAGCGCTTGTGCGCGGTGTCGTTGATCACGGCGGATTCGATGTCGAGCACGATCTAGGAACGCGGGCCGCGCGGGGTGGTGAGGGTGTCGATCTTCATGATTGTCTCCAACTCGGTAATAGGCGGGCACCGGATGGCGCCCGCCATGGTGATCAACCGCAGCGGACCACGGTTTCGACAGGCACGGCGTCCGGCTCGACCCAGTCCTGCCCGGTCGGCACGAACCGGTTGGTGGGTAGGAGCGTGTCATCCATCGCCGCGGCCGTGACATTGATCCGCTTCATCGCGAGTTCGCGCGCCTTGCGGATGTTTCTCGGTTTGCTCCGTATGCGGACGAGGCTTCCGCGCTGGTCGATGGCGAAGAGCTCGTCTTCGCGGGTGCTGACGAGGGTCAACGGCGCCGTATCGTTAGCGGCATAAGGTACGAGCTTGTCGACGATGTCGACGCTGAACATCATGCGATATCCGACGGTGAACCCGGTCGGCCTGGTCGCCTTCGTGCTGGCCCAGCCCGAGTAGATCACGTCCTTGCCCAGCATGGTCGCGATCCGCGCGATCTCCATGCCGGTCTCGATATCCATCGCCTTGCCGGACGTGAACGCCAAGCAGTCGTTGCTCGGCTTGAAGCGGGGCCAGCCCATTTCGACCCGCAGCGCGAGCATCAGGTTCTGGTGGCGGAGTATCATGGCCATCTGTTGTTTCCTCTTTGGTGACGGCCTGCAGGCCGGAGCTTTTTCCGTCTTCCACGGTGCCCGACCGTGACTTCCCGAAATTACTTTCTTTAGTTGAGCGTCCGCGGAAGTTGCCGTGCGGATACCGCCACCAGCGTCTCGATCGCGCGGCGCAGGCGGGGGACGGAGCGCGTGTTGCGGAACAGCCGCAGCAGCGCTGCTTTAGAGCCAGCCTCGATGTGCGGCAGCGCCGATGGCGGGAGGCCGACGTCGCGGGCGACCGCCCGCCACAGGCTGGCGAGGACTAGTTCGGCGTGTTCCGGCTCGGGGCCCGCCACCTCGATCACCTCGACACGCGACAGCAGCGGCGCCGGTAAGCGCTTGATGTTGTTCGCAGTCATGATCCAGTTGACGTGGGAAAGGTCGATTTCGGCGGCGAGGCAGCCATCGAAATACCGCCCTGCGGTCGATCGATCGGTCAGCCCGAGTAACATCGCGATGGGATCGCCCAGATCGCTGCAGGCGGCCTTGTCAACCTCGTCGATGACGATGACCGAATTGGCGGTGCCGGTGCGCAGCATCGCCATCGCGGGAAAGGCCGGAAGCGGATGTCGAAACCCCTCTCGGCGACCCCGCCAGTTCGGCGTTGCTGCTGACACCAGCCATCGACAGCAGCGCATCGCCGCAGCCGGAAAGCGCGGCGAGCCGCCGTGCGAAATGGGTCTTGCCCGAACCCGGCGGACCGACGAGCAGCATCGGCCGGAACGCAATCCATGGCCGTCCCGCCCAGAGCTGCATGACCGCCTGATCGACGATCCGATCAATCGCCGCCGTCATCCACGGCGATCCTGAACGCAGGGTTGCGGCTCCGCTCTGCCGCGGATGCGCGACAACGCCGATGCTCCTGCCAGCGGCAGCGGCGTCGTCAGCGGCGCATACAGATCGCAGTTCGACGCGATCCAGTCGTTGCCCTCGTTGCCGTCGGCGGGGATCGACACGCACGGGCGGACGTGCGGCATGCCGGTGACAACCATCACAGCCGCACCTGCGCGTCCGGGGTGGCGACCCAGGCGTCGGTCGCGGCGATCGGCGACTCGGAATCTTCGCGACTGGCCAGCCACAGCCGCCACGTGGCCTTCACACGCGCAGCGAGATGGTCTCGGATAGCGCCGTGGTGGCCGATTCGGTGCGCCTCGGCGAGATCTGCCCGCGTCATCGGCATGAACGGAATGCCCGCGACGTGCGCGATTGCATCGAAAGAAGTGGCTGCCGAGCGGCCGTAAGATTCAGCGACATCGACCACTTCGCCCGCGAAGGTCAGGTCAAGCTCGCGCAGTAGCCTGACCCCGGCGACGTCGTCGCGAGCCGTCTCGGCGGCGGCGATCAGCGATGGGACAACGATGTCTTCCGCCCGCCACAGCAGCAGGCGCTCAGGCGGCACATGGAGAGCGTCGGCCAAACATAAAATGGTCTCGACCGGATCGTCGGTCACGGTAGTGGAATGCGCTTGGACGTCGAACCCAAGCGTGCCGAACCTGTAGTAGACCTTTAGGATTGAGGCGCCGATCAGCAGTGTGCGGGCGGGTCGTTCGGCAAATGCGGGCTGGCGGACCCAAGCGGTGGCAAGGGCGGTCGTTTCGGTGGTCATGACAGTTCTCCAGAACGGAAGCAGCCCGACCATCACGAGGATGGCCGGGCCGACGGGGCGTTGATGGTGGTGGCGGATTAGGCCGCGACGAACGCTCGCTCGTGCTCCTCTCGACGCAACCGCGCCGTGAAGCGCTCGAGCGCGGCGGCGACGTCGGCCTTGAGCGCACGCGGGCGGCACCAGCGCATCGACGTGCAGTCGACGAAGGCGGACAGATGCGCCAGGTCTTGTGTCGCTTCAAGATGCCGGGCGAGTGCGGCCATCGGCCGGGTGACCAGCGCCTCATTGCCGGCACGCGCGGCGGTCCAAGCGAAGAACAGGCACAGCGTGGCCACGGCATCTTCCATGACGTAGTGCCGGATGCGCTCGGTCTCGCCGGCTGCCCACGGAGCGCCGACGTCACCGCCGGAGACGTCGGTCTCCACCGGGATGCGGATCTCGTTGCAGAGCGATGCCAGCCCGACCTTGCAGCCATGACTCGCGTACAGGTAAGCCAGATCGGCGTGTTCGGCACCAAATCGATTGGCGGCGACATGATCAGCGAGCGCCTTAAGCGACCAGAGCCGCATCTTCTGGGCGACAAGGCGAAGGACCAATGCATCGAACTGGCGAGAGTTATAGCCGGTCACGACGCTGGCGGCACCGATGCGGCGATTGGCTTCCCGCACCAGATCCGCTTCTTCGACAGCATCGGCAACGACCATGGCGGCGACGTCGAACGACCATCCTTTTGCGGTCTGCCAAGCTGTGGCGAAGCCGATGGCGACGGGACGGTGGGTCGGCCAGGGCGGAAACGATCCGTCCGCTATCGGCGGTGCGACGGTTTCGATGTCATAGGCCAGCACCGCGCTGGGCGCGCGAGCGTGGTCCGGCAGGCGCTCGAACCACTTATCCAGATTGACGATGTCCGCACGGGTGCGCGTCCAGAACGGCCGACCGCCCATCGACTTGTCGAGCAGAGTCGCTGCCCATCTGAGTTGGCGCTTTGTCTGCTCGCCGACCTGATTGACCGCCCGCTTGCCGTCGGCGCGATGCGCCAACAGCTGCGGATTGGTGGCGATGATCAACTCGGCGATGTCGTGCGCGCTTTTGGCGATCCAGTCGGTCGGCACGTCAATGGCAGGCGCCGGGTGCGCAGCCAGGGGCGCGGATATAGGTTTCGCTAACGGCGCAGGCGTGGCGGGATTGTCGAGCTGTTCCTTGGTCGCTGATAGACCCGCATCGGCTGGGATACCGACCAGCAGCTCGTGGGCGGCCTGCGCACGTGCGGCTGCCACCAGCCGGATGGCGAGTGCGCGGTTGGTCGGCGTCAGCGTTAAGCCTTGGTTCGCCAAGCGTTCGGTCGCCTCACCCGCGAGGGTTCCGAGAAAATCCGGTAGTCCGGCCATGACGCTTGCGAGACCGTGCCGCTCGATCGGTTCGAGGTCGGCGAGATGGTCGCGCAGATATCGATCGTCGATCGCGCCAGCCGGAACGCCGTGCTCGGCGATGTGACCCCATAGCGACTGAAAGATGCGCAATCCGGACTGTGTGCTGCACGCATCTACAGGCTCAGAAGCCGACTCCCAGCGAAGCACTTCATGGTCGAGCGCGTTACGATATTCGGTCATCTCCGCGCGGAAGATCGCCAAGCGGCGATCCGGTGGAATGCCCTCGGTCCGGAGGCGGGCATACAGGCTCATTCTCACATCCTCGCTCTTGACCGTCATCAGCGCGCAGCGGCGGCGGGCAACGGTCGGCGCCTTCGTACGAAGGCTCAGAACAAGGGTTATCGGAGCGTCCGTGACCAGCAGCGAACGGCGCCAATAATAGGCATAATTGTGTTTCAGCAGATTTGATGGATTGGCCAACTGCAACACCCACTTGTTACAGCGACTTGTTACAGTTCCGGCCCAGCCAAGATTCTGGCGGGGCGAACCTAGGGATTTCTGCGGAAAATCAGCCGCCGAATGGGCGGTTGGCTGGGGCGGCAGGATTCGAACCTGCGAATGGCGGCATCAAAAGCCGCTGCCTTACCACTTGGCGACGCCCCAATGCGGGAAGCGGGCTTATAGCTGTCCGATCCCGCGTGAAAACCCCTGATCGCGCATGGTCGCGCAGACCCGAGAGGGTCAGTCCAGCCGACGGAGCCAGCCATGCGGATCGGCAGCCCGGCCGCGCTGGATCGCACCGAGCCGCTCGAGGATCCGCGCGGTCGTCTGCCCCGTCGCGCCGCTGCCGACGGTGAACGCATAGTCCGGCCCCGCGACCGTGCCGATCGGCGTCACCACCGCCGCGGTGCCGCACGCGAAGCTCTCGGTCAGCCGGCCGCTTTCGGCATCCGCGCGCCACTGCTCGATCGCATAGGGCTCCTCGCGGACCGTCAGTCCATCGGCGCGAGCGAGCGCGATGATCGAATCGCGCGTGATGCCGGGCAGGATCGTGCCGCCCAGCGGCGGCGTGACGAGCGAGCCGTCATCGAACACGAAGAAGATGTTCATGCCCCCCAGCTCCTCGATCCAGCGCCGCTCGGACGAATCCAGGAACACGACCTGGTCGTGCCCGCGCGCGATCGCCTCCTGCTGCGCGACGAGGCTCGTCGCATAGTTGCCGCCGCACTTCGCCTCGCCGGTGCCGCCGGGCGCCGCGCGCGTGTAATCGTGGCTGACCCACAGCGAGATCGCGCGCGCGCCGCCCTTCCAGTACGCGCCGACCGACGATGCGAGCACCATGTAGAGATACTCGCCCGACGGCTTGACGCCCAGGAATGCCTCGCTCGCGATCATGAACGGGCGCAGGTACAGCGCGCCGCCCTCGATCGCGGGGATCCAGTCCGCCTCGGCGCGGACCAGCGCCTCGATCGAGTCGACGAACAGTGCCTCGGGCAGCTCGGGCATCGCCAGCCGGCGCGCCGATGCCTGGAAGCGCCGCGCATTGGCGTCGGGCCGGAACAGCGCCACCCCGCCATCGTCGAGCCGGTACGCTTTCAGCCCCTCGAAGATTTCCTGCGCGTAATGGAGCACCGCGGTCGCGGGATCGACCGAGATCGGCTTGCGCGCGTGGATTCGCGCGTCGTGCCAGCCTTGCGTCTCGTTCCAGCGCAGCGTCGCCATGTGATCGGTGAAGACGCGCCCGAACCCGGGATCGACGAGCTGCGCCGCGCGGTCGCTGGCGGGGATCGGCAACGGATTGGGCTCGAACACGAACACGCGGGGGGCCTCCAGGAAAAACGCGGCCAAAGCACGCGGGGATGGGTTGCGGACGACTAGGGCCGATGGCAAAGCCGGTCAACATGGCTGCCCCACCCCAGTCCCCCCCCGCGCTTTCGGCGTCCCCCTCCGCCTCCCCGCTGTTCCTGCGCGAGCCCGAGATCCGGCGCGGGCTGGAGCTGCTGTACTTCGGCAACAGCCACGTCACGCGATCGATCGATCGCGGGCTGGCGGATCAGGGGCTCGGCCGCGCGCACCACCGCGCGCTCTATTTCATCGCGCGCAAGCCCGACATGACGGTCAGCGAGCTGCTCGCGATCCTGGCGATCACCAAGCAGTCGCTGGGCCGCGTCCTCAACGAGCTCGCCGAGCGCCACCTCGTCGAGACGCGCCCCGGCGAACGCGACCGGCGCCAGCGCCTGCTGCGGCTGACCGCGCAGGGCAAGGCGCTCGAATCGGACCTGTTCGAGAAACTCCGCGAAAAGCTGTCCGCCGCCTATTCCAAGGCAGGCCAAGGCGCGGTCGGCGGCTTCTGGGCGGTGCTCGAGGGGCTGATCCCGCCCGAGGAACGCGCGCGGCTCGAGGCGTTGCGGGGGTAACGTCACCCCAGCGAAAGCTGGGATCTGCCTCAACGGGCGCGCCTTCACGGCGAAAGATCCCAGCTTCCGCTGGCATGACGGACTATCCTTGCCGAGCCGCGTCCGCCATCTCGCGCCCCCGCGCGATCGACGCCGCCAGCGTGCGCGTCATCAGATCCGCGAGTGCGCCGTCTGCGTCGAGCACGTCCAGCCCCCTGCGCGTCATGCCCCCGGGGCTGGCGACCGCATCGGCCAGCGCCGCAGGCGTCCGGTCGCTCGCCGCCGCCATCTCGGTCGCGCCCGCGACGGTCGCCATTGCCACCGCGCGCGCCTCGTCGGGCGACAGGCCCGCCGCGACCGACGCCTGCGCGAACGCATCGATCACGCGGAACACGAACGCCGGCCCGCACCCCGACAGCGCGCTGACCGCCTCGTACCGCGCCGCATCGTCATGCCACACGACCAGCCCCAGCGGCGCCATCAGCATATCGACCAGCGAGCGCGCCGCCGCATCCGCCGATGGTGCGTGGAGCGCCACGACCCCGCGCCCGATCTCGACCGGCAGGTTGGGCAGCGAGGGAATCGGCACCGGCCCCGGAAACGCGCGCGACAGCACCGCCTCGTCGACACCCGCGAGGATCGACACGATCACCCGCGCGCCCGCCACGCCCTCCGCATGGAGCGCCGCAACCTCGGCCAGCTGCTGCGGCTTCACTGCCAGCACGACGACATCCGGCGCCGTGCCCTCAGGCAACGTCCGCGCCTGCCGCACGCCCTCGGGCAGCGCCCGGTCGCTCCGATTGACGACATCGACGTCCGCCGCCGCGACCACGCCGCTCGATATCCAGCGCCGCAGCATCGCGCCGCCCATGTTGCCGCAGCCGATCATCCAGATGCGCATCGAAAATCCCCGGTGATGGTCGCCCCGATCAGGCCCAGATCAGGCTTCGCCTTGCGTCTCGACCAGGGCCGCGGCGAGCGCCTCCTTCGGCGTCTTGCCGCCCCACAGCACGAACTGGAACACCGGATAGAAACGCTCGCACTCGTCGATCGCGGACTCCACCAGCAGCTCGGCGGCGGCGAGCGACATCGTGCCCTCCTCCTCGCCATCGATCATCGCGGCATGGCGATAGAGCAGGATCCCGCTCGACGACCACAGCTCGAAATGGCCGACCCACAGCTGTTCGTTGACCAGCCCGATCGCCTCGTAGATCGCAGCCCGGCGATCCTCGGTCACCTTCACGTCGGGAAAGGCCAGGAACTGGAGCACGCTGTCGTCTTCGCGCCACAGCGCGCGCAGCTCATATTCGGTCCAGCTGCCCTTGACGGTCGCGACGATCTCGTCGTCGTGGCGCTCGTGCGTCCAGCCATGCGCGGCATAGTAGCTTTCGAGCATGTCGATCGGAGCGTCGGATTCGCGGTCGTAATCGGCTTGGTCGAGCATCAGGCGGCCCCTATCGCACGACTGGGGGCGTCGACGCAAAGTCGCGTCGACGCCCCGTGTCCGTCGCTGCCGAACGGTCGCTCAGACGGCGGCCTTCCGCGCCGCCTCGATCGCGTCGAGCCGCGCCTTGAGCGCATCCGCTTCGTCGCGCGCGGCGGCGGCCATCGCCTTCACCGCCTCGAACTCGTCACGGCCGACGAAATCGAGGCCGCCGATCCACTCGCGCGCACGATCGCGCGTGCCGGCTTCCGCCTCGCGCCCGACGCCCGCGATGGTGCCCGCGGCGCCGTTCACGAACTTCACCAGATCGTCGAACAGCCGATTTTCGCTCTGCATCGTCACACATTCCCGGTACTGGGCCCTTGAGACAGGGCCGGTCAGTCGATCATCTGGGTTGTTCTGGCCCCCGGCACAAGGGTTTCGGCGTTGGGGTTCAGCCGGCCGATGCTCCACGTCAGCACGCCCGCGAAGCTGATCCACACCATGTACGGCACCATCAGCCACGCCGCCAGCGTGCGGACGCGCGCGAACATCACCGTCGCCGCGATCGACAGCGCCAGCATCGCGACGATCACCAACAGCGCCGCATCCACCATGTGCGCCCCGAAGAACAGCGGCGTCCACGCGAGGTTCAGCCCGAACTGGACGACGAACAGCGTGATCGCGATCCCGCGCCCCTTCGCGCCGCGCGCATTCAGGATCAGCGCGATCGCCAGCCCCAGCAGGATGTACAGCGTCGTCCATGCGACCGGGAAAACCCAGCCAGGCGGCGTCACCGCGGGCTTCACCAGCGCCTGATACCAGCGATTCTCGTCGCCAGCGGGCACCGCACGCCCCGAAAGGAAGCCCAGCAACAGGATGGCCGGCACGCACACGATCGCCCACCGGACGAACGACATCCGCAACTGACCCTTCGATGCGATCCCACCCACTATGCGGCTACTCCCTTTGACGGCTCCCCGGGCCTTGGCCCATGCCGCGTCCTGTCGCACACGTAAATCACGCATATGTGTCAATCGTTCCGCAACCGTCCCGTCATCGGTCGGCCGCGATCAGATATTCGACATTGCCCTCGGGGCCGGTGATCGGGCTCTCGACCACGCCCGCGACACGCCACCCGCCGCCCGCCAGCCATGCCGCGACCTCGTCGCACACCCGCGCGCGGACCGCCGGATCGCGCACCACGCCGCCCTTGCCCACCTCCTCGCGCCCCGCCTCGAACTGCGGCTTGACCAGCGCCATCACGCGCCCGCCCGGCTTCACGAAGCCCAGCGGCACCTCCAGCACCTTGGCCAGCCCGATGAAGCTCGCGTCGCACACCACCAGGTCGATCGCGTCGGGGATGTGCGCCGAGGTCAGGATCCGCGCGCTGGTCTGTTCGTGCACGACGACGCGCGCGTCCTGCCGCAGCCGCCACGCCAGCTGGTTCGTCCCCGAATCGACCGCATGGACCTTCGCCGCGCCCTGCGTCAGCAGCACGTCGGTGAACCCGCCCGTCGACGATCCGACGTCGATCGCCACCGCCCCCGTCACATCCCAGCCGAAATGCGCGAGGCCATGCGCCAGCTTCACCCCGCCGCGCGACACCCAGGGATGGTCGCGCCCCCGCACGTCGAGCACGACATCGTCCGCCAGCGCCTGTCCCGGCTTCTCCACCTTGCGCGTGCCCGCGAAGACCAGCCCCGCCATGATGAGCGCCTGCGCCCGCGTTTTCGATTCGGCCTGCCCCGAATCGACGAGCATCTGGTCTGCACGCTTTCTGGCCATCGCTGTCCTATCGCGGGCGCCTCGGATCGTCGCAACCCCGGTTCGACCCGGCGCGACGATGCACGGAACCTATTGCCTATCTGGATAGTAGGATTAACATCTGTGGCGGGAATGAGGCCGTTGGCGGCGTCCCCCTAGAGCGTCCGCCGGTGGTCTCGTTCTCGCCCTTTCGGGCCAGCAGGAGAGACGTCATGGGTCAGTTATCGCCGGATTTCCCCGGTCGTGTCGCCGTCCTTACCGTTCCGGGTCTCGGCGGCTCGGGTCCTTCGCATTGGCAGACGCTGTGGGAGCAGTCGCGCCCCGATACCGCGCGCGTCGATCTGGGCATGTGGTCCACGCCGCATCGCAACGCCTGGGTGACCAAGCTCGATCAGGCGATCTCGCAGACGCGTGCGCCCGTGATTCTCGTCGCGCACAGCCTCGGCTGCCTCGCGGTCGCGTGGTGGGCGGAACTGTCGGGGCAGCCCTATGGCTGGCCGGTCGCGGGTGCGCTGCTCGTCGCCCCCGCCGATGTCGATCGCGCCGACGCGCGTGACGAACTCAAGGCCTTCGCCCCTGCACCCAAGTCGCCGCTGCCCTTCCCCTCGATCGTCGTCGCCTCGCACGACGATCCGTGGATCGATCACGAGCGCGCGCACAGCCTCGCGGTCGACTGGGGCAGCCACTTCGTCGACGCAGGCGCACTCGGCCACATCAACGCCGCCAGCGGGCTCGGTTCGTGGCCCGAGGGGCAGGACCTGCTCGAACGCGTCATCCACGCCTCGGGCGACTCGCGCGGCAGCACCCGCACCCCCGGCGACGCCCGCTCGATCCTCGCCATTCCGCCCGCCGCCGCAGAGCACGCGCATTATCTGGGCGGTTGATCCAAAGGCGAGCCAGACCGATCCGTCACCCCGGGCTCGATCCGGGGTGACGGGAAGAAGCCTCTCCCCGTTCGCACTGAACTTGTCGAAGCCTGTCCTGAGCGCCCGCCGCAGGCAGGAAGCCGAAGAGTGCTGCACGTCTTCGATCGAGCGCTCCCGATCGGATTACGCCCCCAGCACCGCCGCAAACGCCCGCACCGCCGCCGCTTCGTCGCCACCCCACACCCCATGGCTCACCGCCAGGAAATCCGCCCCCGCCGCCACCAGCGGCGGCGCGTTAGCAGGCGTGATCCCCCCGATCGCGACCGAGGGCAGTTCGAACAAAGTCGCCCACCACGACAGGATCGACGGCTCGGGCCGATGCTCGGTCGCCTTGGTCGTCGTCGGATGGAAGCTGCCGAACGCGACATAGTCCGCCCCCGCCTCACCCGCGCCCATCGCCAGATGGCGACTGTCGTGGCAGGTCACGCCGATCTGCACCTCGGGGCCCAGCAGGTCGCGCGCCTCGCGCGGATCGCCGTCGTCCTGCCCCAGATGGACGCCGTCCGCGCCCAGCCGCTTGGCGAGGCTCACGCTGTCGTTGACGATGAACGCCACCTGCCGGTCCGCGCAGAGGCGCTGGAGCGGCTCGGCGAGGCGCGCCGCCTCGTGCTGGTCGATGTCCTTCACGCGGAACTGGAACGCCGCGACCGGCCCCGCATCCAGCGCGCGCGCCAGCCGGTCGGGAAACGCGCCGCCCACGTCGAGCGGCGACACGAGGTACAGCTGGCACGGCGGCCGGCGCAGGTCGCGCTTGAACGCAACGGCGAAATCGGGGTCGAGGGGGCCGAGGGGATCGTCTTCAGTCATCCGCGCGCCCTACCGCGTCCAGCGCCGCGACGAAAGCGGCGGGATCGTCCAGCCGGTGCGCGACCGCGCGGATCGTCCGCCGCCCCATCGGCACCGGCGCGATCAGGTCGATCACCACATTGGGCCACGCGATCAGTGCGAGGTTGAGGACCGACGGGTCGCGGATCGCGGCGCGGTCCCATGTCGCGCGCAACCCCGCGACATCGTCCCGCGCCACCGTCAGCGACCGGAAACGCCCCACCCGCATCACCAGCACGCGCTCGTCGAGCAGCACCGGCAGGTGCCGGAACGACCGGATCGTCGCCACCAGCCAGACGAGCGAGGCCAGCGTGACGACGCTCGCCGCCGCCGCGACCCGCCACGACCAAAGCGCCAGCAACCCGTGCGTCACCAGCAGCTCGACGCAGCCGACGCCGACCAGGATCCACATCATCGGCGCGATCGCCCGGTGATAGGAAAACGATCGCGCCGGCACCTACGTCTCACTCCTCGTTCTTGTAGATCCGCACCAGCCGGTCGAGCATCGCCAGCGCCTCGCCGCGCTCGCGCTGGAAGGTGTTGCGCCCGATGATCGATCCGTTGCCGCCGCCGTCGCGAATGTCGCGCGCGTCCTGATAGACCGCGTCGGCGCCCTTCGCCGCCCCGCCCGAGAATACGACGATCCGCCGCCCCGCGAAGCACGACTGGACGACATGCGCCACCCGCTTCGCCTGCGTCGACGCATCGAAGCCCTCATAGGCCTTCTTCGCGTCCTTCTGCTCGATATGATCGCCCGGCAGCTTCACCTTGATGATATGCGCGCCCAGCAGCGCCGCCATGTGCGCGGCATAGGCGCCGACGTCGAGCGCCAGCTCGCCCGACTTGGGCAGCTCGCCGCCGCGCGGGTACGACCACAGCACCGTCGCCAGCCCGGCCGCCTTCGCCTCGGCCGCCAGTTCGCGAAACTCCTCCATCTGCTCGAAGATCAGGTCCGATCCCGGATAGATCGTGAACCCGATCGCCGCGCAGCCCAGCTTCAGCGCATCCTCGACCCCGCCGGTCACCGCCTGGTCGACGCTGGTCGCCCAGCTATTCGACGAATTGACCTTGAGGATCGTCGGGATCTGCCCCGCGAACGTCTCCGCCCCCGCTTCGATCATGCCCAGCGGCGCGGCATAGGCGCTCAGCCCCGCGTCGATCGCGATCTGGTAGTGATAGTGCGGATCGTACGCCTCCGGGTTGATCGCGAAGCTGCGCGCGGGTCCATGCTCGAACCCCTGGTCGACCGGCAGGATCACCAGCTTGCCGGTGCCGCCCAGCCGCCCGTGCATCAGGATTTTCGCGAGATTCGCCTTGGTCGACGGCGAATCGGCTTCGTACTTGTCGAGAATGGCCTTCACGATCGGTGTCATCATCGTCCCCTGACTTTATTGGATTGCATATAAGATCAAAGTGCGAGCCAGCGCCGGAGCGCCTGGTCGACCTGTTCCATCGCGGTGGTGGGCGCGAGCCCGATCGCGCGGGTGATGCGGTCGCGGCGGACCGACTGCATCTTGTCGACCTGCACCTCGCTCTCCGCGATCAGACCTGTACCCGGCGCGGGCGCGAATGGAACCCGGAACAGCGGCTGCCCGCCGATCACGCTGGTCATCGGGCACAGCGTGACGCTGCCATGCGTGTCATTGAAGACATCGGACTGGACGACCAGGAACGGCCGCGGCTTGGCCGAATAGTCCCCCGGCCCGGCGGCGAGTACGATCATCCCGCGCCTCAGCTCCAAAAGTCGGCCTCCAGCGCTTCCCAGAACGCATAGTCCTCGGCCTTGTCACGCTCCGCCGCGCGCAGCGACTGGCGCCGCGCCTCCGCCTTGAACGCTTCGTCGTGGCGCTCGACATAGCGCCGCACCGCCTCGCGCGCGATGTCGCTCTTGCTGCGTCCCTGCGATCGCGCGACGGCGGCAAGCCGTTCTTCCAGTTCGGTATCGAGTCTGACGCCGAGCATCGCCGCCTCCGTCGTTTAACATGTTAAACATACGCGCGGCATCGCCCGTCTTCAAGCGCGAATCGTCCGCGCGGGCCGCCTTGACGCGCACGGATCGCTCGGCAACCATACGTCAATCTTATGGAGAAGCGGACGATGCGAGGGGCGATCGGAATGCTGGCATTGGCGGCCGTGGCAGCCACCATGCCCGCCATGGCGGCGGGCCAGTCGATCATGCTCAAGCGCCAGCCTAGGGCGGGCGAGATGGCGCCCGACTTCACGCTGTCACTGGTCGACGGCACCAAGGTCACCTCTCGCGAACTGCGCGGGCAGGTCGTGATCCTGAACTATTGGGCGACCTGGTGCGTGCCCTGCCGCACCGAATTGCCGCTGCTCGATCGCTACTATGCGCTGCGCAAGGCCAACGGCCTGCGCGTGTTCGCCGCGACGACGGAAGATTCGGTCCCGCTCTCCAAGCTCAAGCCGCTGTTCGCCGCGATGCAGATCCCCGCCGCCAAACGGATGACGGGCCGCTACGCCAACGTCTCCGCGCTACCGACGAACTACATCATCGATCGCAGCGGACGGATCCGCTACGCCAAGGCCGCCGCGCTCACGCTCGACGATCTCAACCGCGAGATCACGCCACTGCTCAACGAACCCGCGCCGCCCGCCGACGCCGCGGGTTGAAGATCAGCGCGCCAGCGCCGCCACGCCGGGAAGCTCGCGCCCTTCCATCCATTCCAGGAATGCGCCGCCGGCGGTCGACACGAAGGTGAAGTCCCCCGCGACGCCGGCATGGTTCAGCGCGGCCACCGTGTCGCCGCCGCCCGCGACCGAGACGAGGCTGCCGTCCTGCGTCAGCGCCGCCGCGGTCTTGGCCAGCGCCACCGTCGCGGTATCGAACGGCGCCGTCTCGAACGCGCCCATCGGGCCGTTCCACACCAAGGTCCGGCAGTTCTTGAGGACGTCGCCCAGCGCCTCGGTCGCCGCGGGCCCCACGTCGAGGATCATCTCGTCCGCCGCCACCTCGTGGACGTTGACGGTGCGCGTCCCCGGGTTCGCCCTGAACTCCTTCGCGACGACGACGTCGTACGGCAGGTGGACGGTGCACCCCGCCTTGTCGGCGGCCTCGAGGATTTCGTCGGCCGTCCCCGTCAGGTCATGCTCGCACAGGCTCTTGCCGACATCGACGCCCCGCGCCGCGAGGAAGGTGTTCGCCATCCCGCCGCCGATGATGAGGTGGTCGACCTTCGATACGAGATGCTTGAGCACGTCGAGCTTGGTCGACACCTTCGCCCCGCCGACGACCGCGGCGACCGGATGCTCGGGCGCGCCCAGCGCCTTCTGGAGCGCGTCGAGTTCGGCCTCCATCGCGCGCCCCGCGAACGCGGGCAGCGCGTGCGCCAGCCCCTCGGTCGAGGCGTGCGCGCGGTGCGCCGCGGAGAAGGCGTCGTTGACATACAACTCGCCCAGCTTCGCAAACCGCGCGACGACCTGCGCATCGTTCGTCTCTTCGCCGCCGAAGAAGCGCGTATTCTCGAGGATCGCGATATCCCCCGCCTTCAGCGTCGCGACCGCGGCCTCGTCGCCCTCCCAGTCGATATAGCGCACCGCACGCCCCAGCACCGCCGCGTAGGGCGCCGCCAGCTGCGCGAGCGACAGCGCCGCGCTCGGCTGCCCCTTGGGGCGCCCGAAATGCGCCAGCACCAGCACGATCGCGCCCTTGTCCGCCAGCTCGGCGACGGTCGCGACGGTCGCGCGCAGGCGGGTGTCGTCGGTCACCTTGCCGTCCGCCATCGGTACGTTCAGGTCCTCGCGCACCAGCACGCGCCGGCCCGTCACGTCACCGATATCGTCGAGCGTCTTGAACGGCTTGGTCATGGTATCTCGATCCTGATCGTATCGCCGACGGCGATCGCGCCGCCCTGTTTCACGCGCGTGCACGCGCCGCCGCGCCAGTCCGACGACAGCGCCCCCCTCAGCCCCTCGGCCAGCGCTTCCATCCGCTCGCACGGATCGGTCTCGCGCGTCACCTCGAGGATCACGTCCGCGCCGATCCGCAAGCGGACGCCCGCCACCTGCGGCAGGTCGAGCCCCTCGACCAGCAGGTTCGCGCGCCGCTCCTGCCACGGGATCGAATGGCCGACCTCCGCCATCGCCGCGTCCCAGTCGCCGCGCTCGATCAGCGTCACCTGCCGCCGCCCGCGCCCGCCGGGCTTCACCGCGCCGCGGAAATCGCCCGCTAGCCCGCCCTCGACGGTGACGTCGACATGGTCGATCACCTCCATCGGCGCCTTGGGATAGGCGTGGCGTGCGATGCCTGCGATCCGGCCGGTCACGAC
This sequence comes from Sphingomonas sp. Ell38C01, assembly GCF_055231975.1. Taxonomy (NCBI): domain Bacteria; kingdom Pseudomonadati; phylum Pseudomonadota; class Alphaproteobacteria; order Sphingomonadales; family Sphingomonadaceae; genus Sphingomonas; species Sphingomonas sp. Ell38C01. Next base: position 3,154,135 of record NZ_JBUYVA010000001.1, read on the forward strand.
CGCCCCCTCCGTCATTCCCGCGGAAGCGGGAATCCATCTCCCGCCGTCGCCATACGGGCCACCGTCAGACGATGGACCCCCGCTTTCGCGGGGGTGACGAGGGAAGGCGAAGCCACCTCAGCCAAGCTTCGCCATCGCCGCGGCGGTATCGACCATCCGGTTCGAGAAGCCCCATTCGTTGTCGTACCAGCTGACGACGCGCACCAGCTTGCCGTCGATCACCGCGGTCTCCAGGCTGTCGATCGTCGACGAGGCCGGGGTGTGCACGATGTCGATCGAGACCAGCGGCTCGTCGGAGAACACCAGCACGCCCTTGAGCGGTCCGCTCTCCGACGCCGCCTTCAGGATCGCGTTCACCTCGTCGCGCGTCGTGTCGCGCGAGGGCGTGAAGGTCAGGTCGACCAGGCTGCCGTCGGGCACGGGCACGCGGATCGCGGAACCGTCCAGCTTGCCCTTCAGCTCCGGCAGCACCTCGCCCACCGCGCGCGCCGCGCCGGTGGTCGTCGGGATCATGCTCATCGCGGCGGCGCGCGCGCGGCGCAGGTCCGGGTGGATCTGGTCGAGAATCTTCTGGTCGTTGGTATAGGCGTGGACCGTCGTCATCAGCCCGCGCTCGATCCCGATCGCATCGTTCAGCACCTTGGCGACCGGCGCCAGACAGTTGGTGGTGCACGACGCGTTCGACACGATCGTATGCGCCGCCTCCAGCTTGTCGTGGTTCACGCCGTAGACGACGGTCAGGTCGACGCCCTTGCCCGGCGCGGAGATCAGCACCTTGCGCGCGCCCGCGTCGATATGCTTCTGGCAGCTCTCGCGGTCGGTGAAGAAGCCGGTGCATTCCAGCACGATGTCGACGCCCAGCTCGCCGTGCGGCAGGTTGGCGGGGTCGCGCTCGGCGGTCACGCGGATGCGCCTGCCGTCGATCACCAGGTCCTGGCCCTCGGCCTCGACGGTGCCGGCGTACTTGCCATGGACGCTGTCGCGGCTGAACAGCCACGCATTCGACTTCGCATCCGCCAGGTCGTTGATCGCGACGAGCTCCAGCCCGCTGTCGCCGCGCTCCAGGATCGCCCGCGCGACGAGGCGACCGATGCGCCCGAACCCGTTGATCGCTACCTTCGTCATCGCGTCGACTCTCCCCGCCTGCGTAATTGAAATGTTGCGCGGGTCTTTGGTGGCGCGCGGCGTTCGCGTCAACCGGCGCGGCCCAAGAGTCCGTATCGGAAACGCGCGAGAGTGCGCGTTTCAAGGCGGTGCCGGCCCGCTCCCCCTCCCGACCTCCCACAGCGTATCCTGGATGGGAGGTCGGGAGGGGGAGCGGGCCGGCACCGCAAAACGCGCTGTGGCGCGTTTTCAAACGGACTCGTACAACGCCTCCCCTTGTCCCGGCCCGATTGCGGCTTGTCGCGTCATTCCAGAGTGCTACTCCGGTCCCGTCATGGCCGACCCCGACCCTTCCGAGCCTCTCGCGCGCATCGACGCCGCGCTCGCCCGCATCGAGGCGGCGGCGGAGTCGCGCGCCCGCGCCGCGGAAGCGATGCAGAAGCGCCACGCCGCGCTCAAGGCACGGATGGCGGAAGCGGTCGCCGCACTCGACGACGTGCTCGCGCGCGGACAGGGCTGAGCATGGCGGAGGTCTCGATCAAGATCGGCGATCGTCGCCACAGCGTTGCCTGCCGCGACGGCGAGGAGGGCGCGGTACGGCGGCTGGGCGAGATGCTGGACCAGCGCTGGCCCGCCGCCTCGCGCGCCGCGGGCGGGCAAAGCGCGGAACGCACGATGCTGCTGATCGCGCTAATGCTCGCCGATTCGCTCGTCGAATCCGAACAGCGACCGCCCGTGGGGTCGCTGGCCAGCGAGGCGACGCTCATCCGCATCGCCGAACAGCTCGAGGCGCTCGCGATCGCGCTCGAGGAAACCCCGCCGGGCTGAAGGTGTCAGGCGTCAGCCCGCCGGTTCAGGTCGTGCCCGAACGCCAGCAGCCCCACGCCCACGATCGTCCACAGCGTCTCGCCGCCCATCCCGTCATGCGGCAGCGACATCGCGCCGGCCATGATCCCCAGCCCCAGCGCACCCATCGCCGCGGGCATCATATAGCCGTGCTGGACGATGCCGCGCCCCAGCGCCAGCGCGCCCAGCCCGATCGCCAGCGTCAGCCCGATCTCGTGGAAGATCGGATCGACCAGCAGCCCGCCCGCGGCCGACAGGAACGTCAGCAGCACCGCGCTGGCCACGCAGTGGACGACGCACAGACCCGACAGCGCGATCGCCATGCGATCGAGCCCGGTCGGCAGGGAAAGGCGAGTCGCGAACGGCATCGTGAGACGCATCTAGGCCGGCGCGCAGGACGTTACAATATCTCATCTACGGTTTTCGCGCGGCACTCGCGCGCACCCGATGCTATGCGGACACGCATGACCGACGCGCTCACCTATCGCCGCTATCTGCGCCTTCCCGAACTGCTCGCGCTTCAGTCGCCGCGGTCGGATGCGCATGACGAGCTGCTGTTCATCACCATCCACCAGGCGTCCGAGCTGTGGATGAAGCTGTGCCTCCACGAACTCGAGACCGCGCGCGACCTGATCGCCGCCGACGCGCTCAACCCCGCGTTCAAGATGATGGCGCGCGTCAGCCGCATCCAGGCGCAATTGATTCAGTCGTGGGAGGTCCTCGCGACGATGACCCCGGCGGACTATCAGCGGATGCGCGCCAGCCTCGGCACGTCGTCGGGCTTCCAGTCGGACCAGTATCGACGCTTCGAATTCGTGATGGGCAACCGTAGCCCCGCGATGGCCGCGCTGTTCGCCGACGAGCCCGATCTCCACGCCGCGCTCGCCGCCGAGCTCGCGCGCCCGAGCCTCTACGACGAGGCGCTGCGCCTGCTTGCGCGCCGCGGCTTCGCGATCCCCGCCGACCGCCTCGATCGCGACTTCGCGTACGCCGCGCCCGTCTCCGACGCGGTCGAGGCGGCATGGTCCACGATCTACGCCGACCCGGACCGGCACTGGGACCTGTACGAGCTCGCCGAAAAGCTCGTCGATCTCGAATATCACTTCCAGCTCTGGCGCTTCGGGCATCTCAAGACGGTCGAGCGCGTGATCGGGTTCAAGCAGGGCACCGGCGGCACCGCAGGCGTCCCCTATCTGGCGCGCGTCGTCGAGCAGCGCTTCTTCCCCGAGCTCCTCGCGGTCCGCACGCGACTGTAGCGCCGACGAAATGACGCAGCGCAGCGACGAACCGAACATGACAATGTTGTGATAGTGTAACATCACCTCTAGGCGAGACCCGAGCCCCTCGGAGTCGCCCACAATGAACAAAGCCATCCTCCTCGCCGGCATCGCGCTGGTCGTCGCCACCCCCACCTTGGCCCAGACCGTCCCGGACCAGACCGTCGCCCCCGCCGACGACCAGGGCGGCACCCCCGCCGGCACCCGCTCGGGCGGCGAGATCGTCGTCACCGCGCCGATCCAGCAGAGCGAGCGCGACGTGTTGTCGGGCACCTCGATCCTGCGCGGCGACGAACTGACCCGCGATATCCGCGCGACGATCGGCGAGACGCTCAGCCGCCAGCCGGGCGTGTCGTCCACAGCGTTCGGCCCCAACGCGTCGCGCCCCGTGCTGCGCGGCTTCCAGGGCGAGCGGATCCGCGTGCTGACCGACGGGATCGGCTCGATCGACGTCTCCAACACCTCGGTCGACCATGCCGTCGCGATCAACCCGCTGCTCGCCGAGCGCGTCGAGGTGCTGCGCGGGCCTACCGCGCTGCTGTTCGGGTCGTCCGCGGTCGGCGGCGTCGTCAACGTCGTCGACACCCGCATCCCGCGTTCGGTGCCGGAGAACGGCTATCGTCTCGCGGGCAACGCCACCTACGCGTCGGCGGCGAACGAGCGGTCGGGCGCGCTCGCGGGCGACGTCGCGGTCGGCGAGATGCTCGTGCTCCACGCCGACGGCTCGTACCTCAAGACCGACGACCTGCGGATCGGCGGCACCGTCCTCTCGCGCCAGGCCCGCGCCACCGCGCTCGCCGCCGCCGCCGCGGCCCCGAACGACCCGCTCGACTTCGCGAACCTCGCCAGCCTGAAGGATCGCCTGCCCAACTCCGCCTCGCAGACCTGGACCGCGGGCGTCGGCGCGTCGATCATCACCGATGGCGGCAGTCTCGGCCTGTCATACAGCCATTACGACAGCTTCTACGGCATCCCCTCGCGCTACACGCTGACGCCGGGCGGCGACGCGCCCGAATCGCCGCGCCTCGACATCGTCCAGAACCGCTTCGACCTGCGCGGCGAGATCGACGCGGGCGGCGCGTTCGTCGACAAGATCCGCGTCCGCGCAGGCTATGCCAACTACCGCCATTTCGAGCTGGAGCCCGATGGCGCGATCGGCACCGCCTTCTACAACAAGGGGATCGAGGGCCGCGCCGAGCTGGTCCAGGCGAAGCGCGGCGCATGGGCCGGCGCGTCGGGCGTCCAGATCTTCAACCGCGAGTTCGACGTCGAGGGCGACGAGGCGTTCCTGCCCCGCAACGCGACGACGCAGATCGGCGTCTTCACGCTCCAGCAGCTCGATCTCGGCAAGCTGAAGGCCGAGGCCGGCGTCCGCTACGAGAATACCGACGTCGCCAGTCGCGTCGTGGGCGGCGACCTTCGCTTCGCCGACGCGTCGCGCAACTTCGGGGCCTTCTCCGCCTCCGCCGGCGCCTCCTACGGTTTTGCGCCCGACTGGCGGTTCGGCGTCAACGTCTCGCGCACCGAGCGCGCGCCCGCCGCGGAGGAACTGTTCGCCAACGGCCCGCATGCCGGCACCGAGGCGTACGAGCTCGGCAACCCGAACTTCCGCCTCGAAAAGTCGTGGGGGGTCGAGGCGACGCTCCATGGACACGGCGAGGGCTACAGCTTCGACGCGTCGGCGTTCTACAACTGGTTCTCCAACTACATCTACGACAGCCAGGTCGCGCAGAGCGTCTGCGTCGCCGCCGCCTCGCCCTCGGGGCGCGACGTCGATCTGCCGTGCTTCCAGTACCGGCAGGCCGATGCGCGCTATTACGGTGTCGAGGCGCAGGGCTCGGTCACGCTGGCCACGCTCGGCGGTTACAAGATCAATGCCGATCTGCTCGGCGACTGGGTCCATGCCAGCATCGTCGACCAGGGCGCGGTGCCGCGGATCCCGCCGGTTCGCCTGCTCGGCGGGCTGGAGGCACAGGCCGACAGCGTCAACGCGCGCGTCGAGGTGGAGCACAGCTTCGCGCAGCGCCGCGTCGCCGCGTTCGAGACGACCACCGACGCGTTCACGCTCGTCAACGCCTCGGTCCAGCTCAAGCCCTTCTCGGCCAGCCCGCGCACGATGCTGACGCTGTCGGCGAACAACATCTTCGACGTCGACGCCCGCCGCGCCGCCAGCGTGCTGAAGGACTTCGCCCCCCTCGCCGGCCGCGACCTGCGCGCGACCTTGAGCTTCGCGCTGTAAGGGATCCTCCCCGGCACGGGGAGGGGGACCAGCCAAAGGCTGGTGGAGGGGGGCATCCACGGTCGCTGCCGTATCGTCCCCGGCACACCCCCTCCGTCGCTCTGCGACACCGCCCCGTGCCGGGCAGGATCGTTCCCCAACCCCTTGCGGCCCCTCCCCCAACCCCGTACCGCACCCTCGAAAAGAGGAGATGCACCGATGGCCGGCATGGGCAAGTTCGACTGGGCGGACCCGTTCCTGATCGACGATCAGTTGACCGAGGACGAACGCATGGTGCGCGATACCGCGCGCGCCTATGCGGAAGACAAGCTCGCGCCGCGCATCGTCGACGCGTTCCAGAACGAGGTGACCGACCCCGCGATCTTCCGCGAGATGGGCGCGCTCGGCCTGCTCGGCCCGACGATCCCCGAGGAATATGGCGGCGTCGGCGCATCCTACGTCGCCTACGGCCTCGTCGCACGCGAGGTGGAGCGGATCGACAGCGGCTACCGCTCGATGATGAGCGTCCAGTCGAGCCTCGTTATGTATCCGATCCACGCCTATGGCTCGGAGGCGCAGAAGCGGAAATATCTCCCGAAGCTCGCCAGCGGCGAATGGATCGGCTGTTTCGGCCTGACCGAGCCCGATGCCGGCTCCGACCCCGGCGGGATGACGACGCGCGCGCGCAAGACCGATGGCGGCTACGTGCTGTCGGGCGCCAAGACGTGGATCTCGAACAGCCCGATCGCAGACGTCTTCGTCATCTGGGCGAAGAGCGAGGCGCATGGCGACGGCATCCGCGGCTTCGTCCTCGAAAAGGGCATGAAAGGTCTGTCCGCGCCCAAGATCGAGGGCAAGCTGTCGCTCCGCGCGTCGATCACCGGGATGATTATGCTCGACGATGTCGAGGTCGGCGAGGACGCGCTGCTCCCCGACGTGCAGGGGCTCAAGGGCCCGTTCGGCTGCCTCAACCGCGCGCGTTACGGGATCAGTTGGGGCTCGCTCGGCGCCGCGGAGTTCTGTTTCCACGCCGCGCGCCAGTACGGGCTGGACCGGATGCAGTTCGGCACCCCGCTCGCCGGCCGCCAGCTCTACCAGAAGAAGCTCGCCGACATGGAAACCGAGATCGCGCTGGGCCTCCAGGCCTCCCTGCGCGTGGGCCGCCTGATGGACGAGGGCCGGTTCGCGCCCGAGATGGTCTCGATCGTCAAGCGCAACAATGTCGGCAAGGCGCTCGACATCGCGCGGATGGCGCGCGACATGCACGGCGGCAACGGCATCGCGGGCGAATACCACGTCATGCGCCACGCGATGAACCTCGAGACGGTCAACACCTACGAAGGAGCGCACGACGTCCACGCGCTGATCCTGGGCCGCGCGATCACGGGCATCGCCGCGTTCTGACCTGACGCCCTCCCGATCCTCCCGTCATCCCCGCGCAGTCGCGGATCCATCTCCTGTCGTTTCAGCTGATCGCGACCGGCGTCGTTCGTGGGCGCGTGGGGAGATGGATCCCCGCCTGCGCGGGGATGACGACTGTGCCGCAGGCATCGGCGATCGCAGCACCATAACATTTGTTGTGCCCAGGCACCGCCCCCGCTACCCTCCCCGCAAAAGACCCAGCGGAGAGCCGACATGCCAAGCACCCCACCCCTGCACGGCCTGCGCATCGTCGAGATGGCGGGCATCGGCCCCGGCCCCTTCGCCGGCATGATGCTCGCGGACCACGGTGCCGAGGTGATCCGCATCGACCGCCCCGCCAGGGGCGCAAGCCTGACGATCGACGCGCAGGACCCGCTGCTCCGGTCGCGCCGTTCGATCGCGCTCGACCTGAAGAAGCCCGGATCGATCGACGCTGTCCGCCGCATCGTCCGCGACGCCGACGCGCTGATCGAAGGCTTCCGCCCCGGCGTGATGGAGCGGCTCGGCCTCGGTCCCGACGTCCTGCTCGCGGACAATCCCAAGCTCGTCTACGGTCGGATGACCGGCTGGGGCCAGACCGGGCCGATGGCGCACGAGCCGGGGCACGACATCAACTATATCGCGATCTCTGGCGCACTCCACGCTTATGGCCGCAGGGGCGAGAAGCCCACCCCGCCGATCAACATGGTCGGCGATTTCGGCGGCGGCGCGATGATGCTCGCGTTCGGCATGCTCGCCGCGCTCCTCCATGCGCAGCGCACCGGCGAGGGCCAGGTGGTCGACGCCGCGATGACCGATGGCTCGGCGTTGCTGATGAGCATGATCTGGGGGTTTCGCGGCATGGGCCGCTGGGGCGGCGGGCGCGGCGGCAACCTGCTAGACACCGCGGCGCATTTCTACGACACCTACGAGACCGCCGACGGCAAGTGGATCTCGCTCGGCGCGATCGAGCCGCAATTCTACGCCGAATTCCGCCGCGTGATGGGGTTCGACGACGCGAAGTGGGACGTCCAGATGCACCCTGCGAGCTGGGCCGCGCTGAAAACCGAGGTCGCCGCCGCCTTCAGGGCGCAGACCCGCGACCACTGGGTCGCCGCGTTCGCGGGCCACGAGGTCTGCTTCGCCCCCGTCCTCGACTTCGACGAAGCACTCGCCCATCCCCACAACCGCGCCCGCGGCACCTTCGTCGAAGCCGGCGCCGTCACCCAGCCCGCCCCCGCCCCGCGCTATTCCGCCAGCCCCACCGTCCCCCCCGCGATGGCGGCGTCACGGGCCGACGCGGACGTGCTACGCGATCTGGGCTTCGCGGCCGACGAGATCGCCGCGCTCGGCCACTGACCCCCTCACCCGAACCGATACCCAGACACCACCCACCCGATCACCTCGTCGCGATAGTCGCGCACCGCCGCAGAACCCCCGCCTGCGCCCAACGCGACCATCAGCGGCAGCAGATGCTCCTCGCGCGGATGCGCATAGCGCGCAAACGGCAGCGCCTCCCAGGCTGCGACCCGCCTTGCCCGCGCCGCTGCGTCGGAGTCGGTCACCGCCGCGGTCAGCGCGTCGTCGAACGCCGCGGCGCGCGCCAGCGCCTCGCCGCCCCGCGCGCGCATGTTGTGGAAGCTCATCCCCGAACCGACGATCAGCACGCCCTCGTCGCGCAACGGCGCCAGCGCTGCCCCAATCGCGACATGCGCCGCCGGGTCGAGGTCGGCGCGCAGCGACATCTGCACCAGCGGGATGTCCGCCCCCGGCACCGCGACCTTCATCGGCACGAACACGCCGTGGTCCCAACCCCGCGCCGCTTCCTCGCGCACCACATGCCCCGCCTCGCGCAGCAAACCCGCCGCCCGCCGCGCGACATCCGGCGCACCGGGCGCATCCCAGCGCAATCGATAGGTGTGCTCGGGAAAGCCGTGATAGTCGTAGAGCAGCCCCGGCTGCGCGCCGACATGCACCGTCACCGCCGCCTCTTCCCAATGCCCCGACACCAGCAGGATCGCACGCGGCCGCTCGGGCAGCGACGCGATCAGCCCGGCCAGATACGCCTGCATCGCGTGCCACATCGCATCGGGCCGGCCGCCATCGGGGTCCATGAAGAAGCAGGGTCCGCCGCCATGCGGCACGAAGAGGGTGGGAAGCGTCATGCCCCACGATATGGCGCGCGCCGCGCCCGCGACAATCGCGCCGATGGAAACAGGTCGTTTCGCCCTGCCGCACTCCGCGCTACACCGCCCCGCGTGACCCGCTTCACCGTCAACAACCAGCCCGTCCAGTATCGCATGGACCCCGAAACGCCGCTGCTATGGGCGCTGCGCGACGCGTCGAACCTTACCGGCACCAAATATGGCTGCGGCACCGGCGCATGCGGCGCGTGCACCGTCGACATCGACGGCGCCGCAGTCCGGTCGTGCCAGGTAACGATCGCCGCGGTGGAGGGCAGCTTCGTGACGACGATCGAGGGCCTGTCGCGCGAGCGCACCCACCCCGTCCAGCTCGCCTTCATCGCCGCCAACGTCCCGCAATGCGGCTATTGCATCCCCGGCATCGTGATGGCCGCCGCCGCGCTGATCCGCAGGAACCGCAACCCCGACGAGGACGCGATCCGCGCGGGCATCACCAACCTGTGCCGCTGCGGCATCTATCCCCGGCTGGTCGAGGCGATCCAGCAGGCCGCGCGGATATCGCGCGGCGACGAGACGCTGCCAGCCGGCCCCCGCCCCGGGATCGATGCCGCGGGCGCCGCGCGCGTCTCCCCCGCGCTCGCGCCGCCGACGCGATAGCGCTTCCTTTCGCAACGCTGACGGACGGGTTCAGCGAGCGATCAGCGCCACTCGGGCAGACGTCGTTGCACGATGGGGCCGGCAGCTGCGCCGGCGAGCGCGAGGATGGGCGAGATGACGAAGACGTGGATCGCGGCAGTGATGGCGGCGGCATCGCTGGTGCCGGCGATGGCACTTGCTCAGGAGGGGCCTGACCGGCAGCGCGGCGGCTGGCGCGGCCAGCAGCAACCCGGCGAACGCTTCCAGCAACGCGAAGCCAGCATCCAGCCGCAACGCGAGGAGGTCGAGCATTCCCCCCGTCCCGAACCGCAGCCGCAGGTCCGCGCACAAGCGCAGGTCGATGCGAGCCGCGGCGGCTGGAACGGCCAGCGCGGCGACCGGGGCGATCGCGGACAGTCCGGCGGCTGGGCCGGCGACCGCGATCGGCAACAGGCGCAACCAGCCCCCCAGCCTCGCCCCGCCCCCGGCGGCTGGCAGGATCGCGGCCAGCGCGCGGACCGCGGCAACGCCCCCCGCGGCGATGACCCGCGCCGCGACTGGAACCGCGACGGCCAGCGTGCCGACCGCGGGCAGTGGAACGACTGGGGGAACGACCGGGCCAACGGTCGCGACCCCCGCCGCGATCAGGTCCGCCAGCAATGGAACCGCAGCGACGCGAACTGGCGCGACCATGCGCGCGCCGACATGGGCTTCGCCGATCGCGCGGCTTGGAACCGCGGCTGGCGCAACGACGACCGCTACGACTATGGCCAGTATCGCAGCGCGAACCGCGGTGCGTACCGGATGCCGCGCTATTACGCGCCCAGCGGCTGGGGCGCGGGCTACCGCCGTTTCTCGGTGGGCGTGTCGCTCAACCAGTCGCTGTGGGGCGAGAATTACTGGATCGACGACCCCTACGACTATCGCCTGCCCGCCGCCTACGGCCCGTATCGCTGGGTGCGCTATTACAACGACGCGCTGCTCGTCGACATCCGCAACGGGCGTGTCGTCGACAGCGTCTACGACATCTTCTGGTAGGCGTCGTGCGGCGGGGGCCCGGTCCATCACCGGGCCCCTTGCGGTCCGCATCGCGCCGACGATAGACCGCGACGCATCATGGCAAGCCGCAACCCCCTCCTCGAAAAGCCCGGTGGCCCCTCGAAGCACCGCGAGGCGATCGGCCGCGACGTCGTCGCCCGGCTCGATGCCGATCCGCGCGCGCGCCGCGTGCCGACCGACGCGGCGCAGGTCTACAAGGTCGCGGACTTCCTCGACGCCGCGACCTGCGCGACGCTGATCGCGATGGTCGACGCCGATCGTCGCCCCTCGGGGCTGCTGAGCGACCATGGCGGCGCGGCGTTCCGCACCAGCGAGAGTTGCGACATGGATCGCTGGTCCGACACGATCCGCCCGATCGACGAGGCGATCGCTGCGCTCTTCGGCATCGACCCCAACCATGGCGAGACGATGCAGGGCCAGCGCTACGCTCCCGGCCAGCACTTCCGCGCGCACAACGATTATTTCCACGAGCGCGAAAGCTACTGGCCCAAGATGAAGGCCGGTGGCGGCCAGCGCACCTGGACCGCGATGATCTATCTCAACGCCGTCCCCGAAGGCGGCGCCACCTGGTTCCCGCAAGCCGGCATCAAGGTCGCGCCCAAGCCCGGCCTGCTCCTCGCCTGGAACAACATGAACCCCGACGGCAGCCCCAACATCGCCACGCTCCACGAAGGCATGGCGGTGGTCGAGGGCGTGAAGTACGTCGTGACCAAGTGGTTCCGCGAGGACCCCTGGGTGACGTTCGCGTGATCTGGAGGGTCCCGTACCCCGGCGCAGGCCGGGGCCCAGCCCCAATCCAGGGCATGCGCGGCAGCGCATTCGGCGCGTCGCGCCGAGAGGCGATTCCAGGTAAGGTCCAAGTGCGGTGGACAGCGGACCGCCCCGCATTCGGAAAGGCGGGTGGCGATAGCAGACATCGGGCAGGTGCGATCTTTCCCAAAAAGGATCGAATATCGGGAATATTGCTCCACTGCCAAATTGTGGCAGTATGCCGCCCAGAAAGTGACTGCCATGTCCCGCGCGCAACGTCTGCTCGACCTGATCCAAGTGCTACGTCAGCACCGCCGAGCGGTTGCGGGTGCCGTGTTGGCAGAAGAACTCGGCGTGTCGTTGCGCACAGTCTATCGCGATATAGAGACGTTGAAGGCCCAAGGCGCGCATATCGAGGGCGAGGCAGGCTTAGGCTATGTGCTCCGACCCGGCTTTATGCTGCCCCCGCTGATGTTCTCCGAAGAGGAGATCGAAGCGCTGGTGCTCGGCTCGCGATGGGTTTCGGAACGGGCGGACGGCCTTCTGGGCAAAGCCGCGCGCAACGTGCTCGCGAAGATCGGAGCCGTACTCCCCGACGACCTCAAAGCGGGCATAGAGGCCTCTGGCCTGCTGATCGGCCCCGGTGAGCCGATCGCAGCGCGGGACGGCGAGCTTGCTGCGATCCGTCAGGCGATCCGGTCCGAACACAAGATACAGGTGGCCTATGCCGATGAACGAGGGAACGCCACCGAACGGACGATCTGGCCGATCGCGCTGGCCTTCTATGATCGCGTGCGTGTTCTCGTCGCCTGGTGCGAGTTACGCGCCGGCTACCGCCATTTCAGGATCGATCGCATCGCATCGCTTGAATGCAACGCAGAGCGATATCCGGGCCGGCGCGCCAAATTGCTCAAGGAGTGGCACACAGTCCAAGGCGTCCCCGAACAATGACTGCTGACAGAAACTGACAGGATGGAGCCGTAGCTTCCTTTCGTCGGCACCGATCCCGCGTGCCGCCAATTTGAAAGGGGTTTCATGCCGGACTTCAATTTCCTGCTTCTGCACGTCCAGGACCATGCGGCCAGCGCTGCGCTGTACCACGAGCTATTGGGCATCCCGATCGTCGACCAGAAGCCCGATATCGCCATACTGCCGCTACGCGAGGGCGTCATGCTGGGCTTGTGGTCACGCGAGACGGTGGAACCGGAAAGTTCGGGCCAGACCGGCGCGAGCGAAATCGCCTTTGCTGTCGCTGACGCAGCCACGGTCGAGACGATGCACGCCGACTGGCAACGGCGCGGCCTGACCATCGCACAGGCTCCGACGCTGATGAGCTTCGGCACAACCTTCGTTGCGCTCGATCCCGACGGTCACCGGCTGCGCGTCTTCGCGCCCGCGGCGGCTTAAATGCCTGATCCGGGTGGTAGCCGTATCGGCTGACCACCCGATCAATATATGACGGAGAAAGTGATGCACAGTCCGATACTGGCACCTGCGGCCATGCTCGTCCTCTGGTCGATGATCGTACTGGTGTGGGTGACGATGACGCGCTTCGCGGCCATCTCGCGCTTATCGAAGGACCAGCTTCAAGGTCTCTCCACGGCGGGGACGCGCGGACCTGATTTGGAGCGTGTCCTGCCGGATCGGGCGAACTGGAAGTCGCACAATTACACGCACCTGATGGAGCAGCCGACCGTCTTCTATGCAGCGGTCGTAATTCTGGCGCTCGCAGGCGCCGGAGCCGGCATCAACGCGACGCTTGCTTGGAGCTACGTGGCATTGCGCGTCATGCACAGCGTCTGGCAGGCCACGATCAACAGGCTGCCGGTTCGCATGTTGCTGTTCACGATTTCGAGCGCCTGCCTGATCGTCTTATCGATCAACGCCGCGCGTGCGACGCTATAACGCCTACCGCGCGAGGAGATGACGATGACTGTGTTCGACGCTTTCGCCCGCCCGCCCTGCGCCGATACGCTCGGTTGGCAGCTCGTCGAAGCCGACCCCGACACGGGGACGGTGCGCGTGACGCTGGAAGGAACGCCGGCCTTCTGCAATCCGGGTGGTAACATTCAGGGCGGCTTCCTCGCCGCGATGCTCGACGACACGCTCGGACCGACTGTTCTCGTTAAGTCAGGCGGGACGCACTATTGCGCGACGATCGACCTGCACGTGAGTTATCTCTGTCCCGCCCGACCCGGTACATTCACCGGCATCGGCCGGCTCGTTCAAATGGGCAAGACAGTCGCATTTCTCGAAGGTGAGTTATTCGACGCCAGCGGTCGCTGCGTCGCTCGCGCTACAGCTTCGGCACGGGTTGTTCCCACAACGCATGTCGCCTGCGCGTAAACGGATTGGCTTCCCGATTAGGAACCCATAGCGGGACAGCCGCCCGCGTGATTGTGCCGAAAGCCGTCCGGGGCATCCCTTTCCCAAAATCTGTTCCCGATTGCTGGTTCCTAAAATAGCCTGTCAGAGACGACGAAACGGGAAAGATCGCGTTTAAGGAATAGCCGCTAACGGGAGCCCGGATCACCAGCCTGAGCGTCCGGGCGTGGGCGTCAGTCGTCATTCGTTCGATTATAGGCGCGGCACCGCCATACCCACACCGCCGCCGCCTCACCGCCGCCCGAACAGCTTCTCGATATCCCCATGCGCCAGCTTCACCCAGGTCGGCCGGCCGTGGTTGCATTGCCCCGAATGCGGCGTCGCCTCCATCTCGCGGAGCAGCGCGTTCATCTCCGCGACCGACAGCACGCGCCCGGCGCGCACCGATCCGTGGCACGCCATCGTCCCCGCCACCGCATCGAGCCGCTCGCGCAAGGAGAGCGCCTGGTCGAACGCCGCCAGTTCGTCCGCCAGATCGGCGACCAGCCCGCTCGGATCGCTCTGCCCCAGCAGCGCGGGGGTCGCGCGCACCAGCATCGCGCGCACGCCGAACCGCTCCAGCTCCAGTCCCAGCTCCGCCAGCTCCTCGCCGCGCGCCTCCAGCCGGTCGCACGCGGGCTCGTCGAGCTCGACCACCTCGGGCAGCAGCAGCGCCTGCGACGCCACCCGCCCGCCGTTCAGCGCCGCGCGCATCCGCTCCAGCACCAGCCGCTCGTGCGCGGCATGCTGGTCGACCAGCACCAGCCCGTCCTCCGCCTCCGCGACGATATAGGTCTTCGCGACCTGCCCGCGCGCGACGCCCAGCGGATGATCGACGGTCTCCGGCGGCGGCGCCCACGCCGCCTCCGCACGCGCCTGCGGCGGCGGCGCGAAGAAGGTCGGGCGGCGATCCTGGACAGACGCCCCGATCGCGAAGATGTCGGCCGGGCGCGGATCGTCGCGCATCGGCTCGGGCGTCCACATCGCCAGCGCGTCGGCACTCGGCCGCTGCACGCTGCGATGCTCCGCCGCATCGAGCGCCTGCCGCAGCCCCGACACGATCAGCCCGCGGATCATCGCGGGTTCGCGGAACCGCACCTCGGTCTTGGCCGGATGGACGTTCACGTCGACCTCGCTCGGCGCGAGGTCGAGGAACAGCGCGACCACCGCGTGCCGGTCGCGCGGCAGCATCTCCGCATAGGCGCCGCGGATCGCGCCCATCAGCAGCCGGTCCTTCACCGGCCGCCCGTTGACGAACAGATACTGATGGTCCGCCACCCCGCGATTATAGGTCGGCAGGCTCGCGACCCCGCCCAGCACCGCGCCCTCGCGGACCAGGTCGATCGTCACCGCATTGTCCGCCAGCGCGCGGTCGGTCAGCGCCGCGACTCGCCCCGGCCGGTCCTCCGCCTGCGTCGCCGCCAGCACGCGGCGGCCGTCATGCTCCACCGTGAACGCGATATCGGGCCGCGCCATCGCCAGCCGGCGTACCGAATCGAGACAGGCCGCATATTCGGAGCGCGCCGATCGCAGGAACTTGCGCCGCGCCGGCACCCGCGCGAACAGGTCCTCCACCACCACCCGCGTCCCCGGCGGCAGCGCCGCCGGCCCCTCGCGCACCACGTCGCCATTGTCGACGACCCGCGCCCAGCCCTCCGCGCCGCGCACACGGCTCTCCAGCGTCAGCCGCGCGACGCTCGCGATCGAGGGCAGCGCTTCGCCGCGGAAGCCCATCGTCGTCACCTGCTCGATGTCCTCGGTCGGCAGCTTCGACGTCGCATGCCGCTCCAGCGCCAGCGCCATGTCTTGCGGGCTCATCCCGCAGCCGTCGTCGGTCACCTCGATCCGCTGCGTGCCGCCGTCCGAGAGCGCGATCGCGATGCGCGTCGCGCCCGAGTCGATCGCGTTCTCGACCAGCTCCTTCAACGCACTGGCGGGTCTTTCCACCACTTCACCGGCCGCGATACGGTTGACCAGATGCGCGGGGAGGCGGCGTATTGACATGGGGCAAGCCCTAGACCAAGCGGACGCATCCCGCGACCCCGCAAGACGTGATCCCCGGCGGCCCGGATTTCCGGGCTCGGGCGTCGCCGCCTGCGGCGGTTCCTCGCGAGACACATAGGCGCTTTACGCCGGATTGCCGGCGATTCGGGACGGAATGAAACGACTCATGGCATTCTCGCGCTTCTTCAAGTTCATGTCGCACGACATGGCGATCGATCTCGGGACCGCGAACACGGTCGTCTACCTGCGCGGCAAGGGCATCGTCCTGAACGAGCCGTCGGTGGTCGCGGTCGAGACGATCAATGGCGTCAAGCGCGTCAAGGCGGTCGGCGACGACGCCAAGCTGATGATGGGCAAGACGCCCGGCAACATCGAGGCGATCCGCCCGTTGCGTGACGGTGTGATCGCGGACATCGACGTCGCCGAGCAGATGATAAAGAGCTTCATCTACAAGGTGCACGGCCAGCGCCGCTTCATGCGCTGGCCCGAGATCGTGGTCTGCGTCCCCTCGGGATCGACCAAGGTCGAGCGCCGCGCGATCCGCGACGCCGCGTCGAACGCCGGCGCCAGTCAGGTGTGGCTGATCGACGAGCCGATGGCCGCCGCGATCGGCGCGGGGATGCCCGTCACCGAGCCGATCGGCAGCATGGTCGTCGATATCGGCGGCGGTACGACCGAGGTCGCGGTGCTGAGCTTGCGCGGGCTCGCCTACACTACGTCAGTGCGCGTCGGCGGCGACAAGATGGACGAGGCGATCGTCAGCTACGTCCGCCGCAACCACAATCTGCTGATCGGCGAATCGACTGCGGAGCGGATCAAGCACCAGGTCGGCATCGCCAAGCCGCCCGCGGACGGCATCGGCACGATCATCCACATCAAGGGCCGCGACCTCGTCAACGGCGTGCCCAAGGAGATCCAAATCAACCAGGGCCAGATCGCCGAGGCGCTGAGCGAGCCCGTCGCGACGATCGTCGAGGGCGTCCGCGTCGCGCTCGAGAATACCGCGCCGGAACTGGCCGCCGACATCGTCGACCAGGGCATCGTCCTGACCGGCGGCGGCGCGCTGCTCGAGGGGCTGGACGAGGTGCTGCGCGACGAGACCGGCCTGCCGGTGACGGTCGCGGAGGATCCGCTGACCTGCGTCGCGCTCGGCACCGGCCGCGCGCTTGAGGACCCGATGTTCCGCGGCGTGCTCCAGAGCAGCTGAGATTCGCGCTCGGGCCGCTACACCCGTTCGCCTTGAGCTTGTCGAAGGGCTGTCCCTCTTTCAACGGCCGGACAAGAAGGGCAGGGCTTCGACAGGCTCAGCCCAAGCGGGGAGATCGGGGCGTCGCACAATTTCCACGCGACGCCTGCCCTTCGCACGACTAAGGACCGGTCCTTGACTTTCGAAGCGGAGCGCGGCGCGCTCCACCACAGGACCTAAGGCATGGCGCCGTCGCGGGATCGGCGCCCGGGCTTCTCGCGGCGGGCGCAATATTCACTCTTCGCAAGCTATGTGCTTGCCATTGCGGGCGCGGTGGTGGGTGCGGTGCTGCTCGCGCTGTCCACCTTCAATCCCCCCGCGTTCGCCGCGCTGCGATCAGGCGTCGCCGAGATCACCACGCCCGTCTCGACCGGGCTCGGCGCGATCGTGCGCGCCGTGGCGTCGGTTCCCGAGACGATCGGCACCTATTTCCGCGTCCATGACGAGAATGCCGCACTGCGCGCCGAGCTCGATCGTGCGCGCCCGCTACTGATGCGCGCGCGCACCATCGCCTATGATAATCGGCGCCTGCGCACATTGCTCGCGCTGCGCGATGCCGGCGACGCGCCGGTCGCCGTCGCGCGGATCGTCAGCTCCACCGCGGCGAGCACGCGCCGTTTCGGCCTCCTCAACGCCGGATTGTGGCAGGGCGTGCGCGAGGGCCAGCCGGTCCGCGGCCCCGAGGGCCTGATCGGCCGCGTCGTCGAGACCGGACCCAACACCGCGCGCGTCCTGCTCCTCACCGATGCGGAGAGCATCGTTCCCGTCCGCCGTACCCGCGACGGCCAGCCCGCGATCGCGGCGGGGCGCGGCGACGGCCAGCTCGACATCCGCTCGGTCGACACCGCCGACGCCGGCTTCCGCCCCGGCGACGTCTTCGTCACCTCGGGCACGGGCGGCATCTACGCGCCGGGCACGCCCGTTGCGCGCGTGCTGACCCCGCACCGCGACACCGCGCTGGCCGCTCCCTTCGCGCGCCCCGACATCCTCGATTTCGCGATCGTCGAGCACGCGTTCATGCCCGCCCCGCCCGCCCCGCGCCGGACCGTGCCGTGACGCTGCCTCCCCGCAACCCATTCGCCCAACCGCTGCCACCCGCCCGCGCACGCCTGCTGCCGTGGACGACAGTGATGGTGGGCTCACTCGTCACGATCGTCCCCGTGGTCGCGGGATTGCCGCTGCTGCCGCCGATGGGTCTGCTGATGCTGCTGGCGTGGCGGCTGTCCGCGCCGCTGTCGCTCCGGCTGTGGGCGCCCGCGCTGCTCGGGCTGTTCGACGATCTCGTCAGCGGCCAGCCGCTCGGCAGCGCGATGCTGCTGTGGCAGCTCGGCGCGTTCGCGATCCAGCTGGTCGACCAGCGCACGATGTTCCGCGATTTCGGGCAGGACTGGCTGATCGCGGCGAGCGTGATCGCGTTCTGCCTCGTCGGCGGGCGCGTGATCGCGCTGCCGCTCGGCGCGCATGTCGACGCGGCGCTGGTCGTTCAGATCGCGATCGCGATCCTCGCCTTTCCGCTCGCAACGCGGATCGTCGCGTGGCTCGATCGCAAGCGCGGCTTAGCATGAGGATCGGGGCATGAGGGGGCCGCGCGTCGTCACCGAGGCCAGCCAGGGTTTCACCTTCTCGCGCCGGGCATGGCTGCTCGGCACCGCGCAGGCGGGCATGGGCGCGATGCTGATCGGCCGGATGGGCTGGCTCGCGATCGCGGAGAACGAGCGCTATCAGGCGCTGTCCGAGAGCAACCGCGTCAACATGACGCTGGTGCCCCCGCGCCGCGGCTGGATCGTCGATCGCAACGGGCTGCCGCTGGCCAACAACCGGACCGATTTTCGCGTCGACATCATTCCGGACCGGATGCCCGATGAGGACAAGGACCGGGTCCTATCGATGCTCCGCGGAATCCTGTCGCTGACCGACGACGACATGCTGCGGATCGACGCCGACCTGAAAAAGGCCGCCGGATTCCAGCCCGTCCAGATCGCGGAGGACCTGACTTGGGAACAGTTCGCCGCGGTCAGCGTCCGCCAGCCCGAGTTGCCTGGCGTCGCCCCCACCCGCGGCTTCGCGCGCAGCTATCCCGCGGGCGCCGCAGTCGCGCACCTGACGGGCTATGTCGGCGCCGCCAATGCGGAACAGTTCAAGGCCACGCGCGACCCCCTCCTCGTCACCCCCGGCTTCAAGCTGGGCAAGGACGGGCTGGAAAAGCAGCTTGAGAAGGGCCTGCGCGGGCAGGCGGGCGCCAAGCGCGTCGAGGTCACTGCGCGCGGCAAGCTTGTAAAGACGCTCGCGACCAAGCCCGACGTGCCCGGCCAAACCGCGCGCCTGACGATCGACGCGGGCCTTCAGGAGTATGCCGCGCGCCGCCTCGGCACCAATTCGGGCAGTGCGGTGGTGTTCGACTGCCGCACCGGCGAGATGCTGTGCATGGTGTCGATGCCCGCCTACGACCCCAACAGCTTTTCGGATGGGATCAGCCATCTCGAATGGAAGATGCTGAGCGAGGACGATCACGTGCCCTTGATGAACAAGGTCACGCAGGGGCTCTATCCCCCCGGCTCGACAGTGAAGCCGATGAACGCGCTCGCGCTGCTGGAAGCGGGGGTCAGCCCCGACGAGCGCGTGTTCTGCTCGGGCGCGATGCGCTTCGGCAACGGCGTGTTCCACTGCCACAAACGCCGCGGCCACGGTCCGCTCGACATGAAGAACGCGGTCATGCAGTCGTGCGACATCTATTTCTACGAGATGGTCCGCCGGCTCGGCTATGACCGGATCGCGCCGATCGCGCGGATGACCGGGCTGGGCGAGAAGTTCGACCTGCCCTTTTCCACCCAGCGCTACGGCACCGTGCCCGACAGCGCGTGGAAGCAGCGCAAGTACAAGGCGAACTGGACGGTCGCCGATTCGCTCAACGCCTCGATCGGCCAGGGCTATGTTCTCGCCAACCCGTTGCAGCTGGCCGTCATGGCGGCACGGATCGCAAGCGGACGCGCGCTCCAGCCCAGCATCCTCGCCAGCCACGTCCACCGCGACGCCGCGGTGCTGCCGGTCCGGCCCGAACATCTCGACATCGTCCGCGCGGCGATGTTCGGCGTAGTCAACGGCGGCGGCACCGGTGGCGCGTCGCGTCTCCAGGTTCCCGGCATCAGCCTCGCCGCCAAGACGGGCACCGCGCAGGTCCGCCGCATCACGATGGCGGAGCGCGGCACCGGCGTGCTCGGCAATGCGCAATTGCCGTTCAAGCTGCGCGACCACGCGCTGTTCGTCTGCTTCGCCCCCGCCGAGAACCCCCGCTACGCTGCCGCGGTGGTGCTCGAGCATAACGGCCATACCGTCCGCAACCTCGACACCCCGCTGATCGGGCGCGACATCATGACCTACCTGTTCGATCGCGAACGCGCGCTGAAGAGCCTCGCCGAGGTCGAGCCGACCTGGGGCGGCGACATCCGCACCCGCATGGCCGCGCAGGAAGCCGCCTATCGCGCCGCCGCCAACGCCCCCCCGCCCGATCAGGCTCTCGCGACCGAAACCGACGCCCCCGCCCCCACCTCGGCCCCCGCGGTCGAGGCCGCGACCGACGCTTCGAACGCCAGCGCCGCCGCGGTGGTCAACGATATCGAAGCGACCGGTGGCCCCGCACAGGTCGGCTCGCCCGAGCCGCAGCCGTGATGCGGCCCAGCCACAGCCTCATGTCGGCGCGCCGCGCTGGGCGGTACGGGAGCACGCCGCGCACCGCCCCGTTCGTGCTGAGCCCGTCGAAGCACTGCCTTCTTCTACCCGCCCCCAAGACGCGAAGCACTCCGGCACGCGCCAAGGACCATCCATGAGTCGCCCGTCGATCGTCCCCGCGCCCCTTGCCGCCCTCCCTTGGGGCATCATCCTGCTCATCCTCGCGATCGGCGGGTTCGGGCTGGTGGTGCTCTACTCCGCGGCGGGCGGCTCGGTGCGCCCCTGGGCGTTCTCGCAGGGGATTCGCTTCTTCGTCCTCGTCGCGGGCGCGATCGTGCTGTCGCGCGTGCCGGAGGACGTCTGGCGACATGGCGCGATCCCGGTCTACCTGCTCCTTCTCGTCATGCTCCTGCTCGTCGAACTGCTCGGCGCGGTACGCGGCGGCAGCCAGCGCTGGCTCGACATCGGCATCATCCGGTTACAGCCCTCCGAACTGATGAAGGTCGCGATCGTGCTCGCCGTCGCGCGCTTCTACGAGATGCTCCCTCCGGCCGAGACGCGACGGTTCGGCGCGATCTGGCCCGCAGCGGTGCTGATCGGGCTTCCCGCCGCGCTGGTGATGCTTCAGCCCGATCTGGGGACCGCACTGATGATCTGCGCGGGCGGTGCGACCGTCATGTTCCTCGCGGGCGTCCCGCTCCGGCTGTTCGTCGGCGGAGTCGTCGGGCTCGCGGTCGCAGCGCCGCTCGCCGTCAACTTCCTGCTCCACGACTACCAGCGCCATCGCGTGCTGATCTTCATGGATCCCGAAAGCGATCCGCTTGGCACCGGCTATCATATCAGCCAGTCGAAGATCGCGATCGGGTCGGGCGGGATCTTCGGCAAGGGCTTCCTCAACGGCACCCAGAGCCACCTCGACTACCTCCCCGAGGGCCATACCGACTTCGTCTTCGCGACGATGGCGGAGGAATGGGGGCTGATGGGCGGCATCTTCCTGATCGTCGCGTTTCTGCTGGTCGTCCGCTGGGGGCTCAACGTCGGCCAGCGCGCGAACACCCGCTTCGCCAAGCTGACCGCCGCTGGCCTAGCAACGACGATCTTCTTCTACGTCGCGATCAACCTGTCGATGGTGATGGGCCTGGCCCCCGTCGTCGGAATTCCGCTGCCGCTGGTCAGCTTCGGGGGATCGGCACAGATGACGGTGCTGCTTTGCATCGGCATCCTCCTGTCGATAGACCGCCAGAGCCGTCGCTCTGCACGCTGGTGACGCACGAAAGCGCACGTCGCCGCGACAAAAGGGGTTGCGCCCGCCGCCCGTCCTGCTAACAGCGCGCTTCCCGAGTGCGGGGCCGCCTCTTCCCGAGGCAGCGCGGCAACGGCGTGGACGCATAGCTCAGTTGGTAGAGCAGCTGACTCTTAATCAGCGGGTCCTTGGTTCGAGCCCAAGTGCGTCCACCACCAAAATCCCAGAAAACCGCTCTTTTCGCCAGCTGGAGCAGCTTACCGGACTTATAGATGTGAGACGGTCCTGGGTCTCAGCGTGAAGATTCGTTTAAGTAACGTCCGGTGGGTTGCTGCAGGCCTCAAACGCGCTCGGTTCATCACACCAGCGCCGTCCGTTGCGATTGATGAAGACGAGGTCACTCAGCACCCGTCGGTCATCGACCCGCGGCTTGCCATGGCTCTTGGGGACGTACGGCTGCAGGCGCGCCATCTGCTCATCCGTCAACCAGTACAAGTCGCTCCTCCGCGGTCTCCTTGTGGACACTGCATCAGATCGCGACGCTCACATCAATGTGCCCTGACCCTAGCCGCCGACCGAGCACTCGTTTACAAGTTGCGCAATTCAGGGGATTACACACCATGTCGAAGACGATCGATTCAGAAGACCTCAGTTTAGCCAAGGTCTTTCAATCGTTTTACCGCGTTCCCGACTATCAGCGGGAGTATGTATGGGGTGAGAAGGGTCCGAATGGAGAAGGTGGGGACCAAGTCGATCAGTTTTTGCAAGATATATATAGCGAGTTCGAGGCTGCCACTCCTGAGCATGTCGAGGAGTATTTCATCGGAACAATTGTCGTCTGGGAGCCGCAAGACGGTCATTTTGATCTGATTGACGGACAACAACGTACTACGACCAGCTTCCTGACGCTCTGCGCACTACGTGACGCTTTCGTGGCTGCCGGCGCAGCAGTTCCTCCGACATTGAAAGATCAGATTTCTTCCAGCAGCATGGACTGGCGAGGGGACACCAAGCACGTGATTCGCCTTGATCTGCAATACGAAGACGCTTGCGGCGTGCTATCCGACTACGGTGAGGCCCGGCAGCCGAGCGACAGAACAGCAACGCGATCGACCCGCAACTTGGCCAACGCCTATGAGACGATACGCGACTTCCTCCGCGACAACTTCGGAGGTGACGCCGCCATGCTGCAGCGCTTTTACGGCTACTTCGCCACCAAAGTTAAGCTAATCCGGATCCAAACTCCGAGCGTCAGCCGCGCGCTCAAGATCTTCGAGACCATCAACGATCGCGGGGCGGGGCTCGACGGTATGGACCTGCTGAAGAACCTGCTTTTCATGAAGGCCAGACCGGAGCAGTTCGCCAAACTGAAGGTTGAGTGGAAAGAGCTGACTCAAGAGCTATTTGACGCGTCGGAGAAGCCGCTGCGTTTTCTTCGCTACTTCATTCTGGCGAATTACGACGTCAAGGACGCAAAGCTCCGGGAGGAGGACATCTACGACTGGCTAACCAAGTCTGCGTCGCAGACCAACCATTCGGCGGACCCGCTTGGCTTCGCGGCGACTCTGAAAGCGGGTGCGAAAGCCTATGCGCGCTTTTCTAGGGGCGAAAATCCGCGCGGCACGAGCGAGCATGGACTGCTTAATACCCGTGCGCTCGGTGGCAGCGCAATTAAGCAGCACTATGTGCTCCTGCTCGCCGGCCGGCACCTACCGGCGCCGCTCTTCACCCGGTTGTGCAACGGCATCGAGCAGGTGATGTGCGTGTGGCTGTTTGCCGGGGTCCCGGCCAAAGACTACGAACGCGCGGTTACGGCTGCCGCGCGCGTATTGCGGAGCGTTGAGACCGAAGCTGAGTTCTCCGCCTTCGAACAGGGTTTCGTCATTGCCGAGAAGCGCGCGCACGGCGAAGACTTTCTCGAAGCGTTGCAAGAACTGACGACCTCGGATGTGCGGCATTTTAGAATGAAGTACCTCTTGGCTAAGATCGTTCAGCACGTCGACATCCAAGCATACGGGCGCGAGGGCTACGAGGCACTGTCCACGTACCTGCTGTCGAGCAATGAGGTCGAACACATCTTGGCACAGGGCTCGACGCCGGCCGCGGCCGGGGAGTTCGGGAAGAACGCTCGCGACGAGAGCTACATTCAATGCCTAGGCAATTTGATGCTGCTCGAAAAGAGTGTCAACATCGTAGCAAGCAATGCACCGTATTCGCAAAAGTGCGGCGTTTACCCGTCGTCGAAGTTCCTGTTGTCTCGATGCCAAGCGGCGCGCTTGAAGGTCGGGACCAACGACCGCATTACCCGCGCGATGAAGCGGCTCGACCCTGCGCCAGTCTGGAACTCAGCGGCAGTGGACCGGCGGCAGCTTTGGTTCGCCGATATTGCACTTGATGTCTGGGATGTTCGATCCTCGCTACCGGCGTCCCAACCAGAAGATGGGCCGCTATCGGTTTAGCCGCCCCCCCCCCCGGCAGTTGATGCGATCCACAAATGGTCAGTTTGCGCACGCCTCAGGTCTCGTAATCACGGCCATTGGTTCATTTGCGTTCGGGCGTCAGGATCTAAGCCGTTGCGCGGTGAAATTGGGCAGCTTATCTCCCCCGATAATAGAAGAGCTCATCTTCGACTAATCCGGGCATTCGGAAGGCGGGCAGCGCGCAGTTGCGAATTCCGACATTGGCGATCCCCTGGCCTGGCCTTACGAGAAAGAATGATTATGGACACAGAGCCGAAGAGCGCCCCGTATTTAGAAATACCAAACTTTACCTTCGTACGCGGCATCGGCAAAGGAGCTAACGGAACTGTCTACGAGGCCAAGGACGCGCAGCTTGGACGCAGTGTCGCGGTCAAGTTTTGGAACTCGCGTGGTCGGGACCGGGCAAGGCACGAGACGGCAAAGATCGCCGCGTTGAATCACCCGCTCGTCGTCACCACGCATTTCTTCGGCGAACTGAACGGCCACCCATACGCCGTGATGGAGCTCGTCGCCGGCATCTCGGGAAAGGAATGGATGGCGACGTCTCCAAGCGTGCGTACGCGCATAAAGGTCTGGCGACTATATGTGCAGGCGCTCAGGCACCTGCACTCGGCTGGAGTGGTGCACGGGGACCCGCACCTAGGCAACATCATCGTGTTTGAGGACGAGGCGGAGGCCCACACATCTCAGGACTTGCGAGGCAAGGCAGCAGTCTCGATGAAGTTGGTGGATGCGGGCACGAGCGAGTTCTGGTCAAAGAAGGACGACTTCGCAGTACGCGAGGCGAGGCTGATCCGCGGGACAGCAAGTAAAATGTTTCGCGAAGAGCGGTTTGCCGCGCTGACCGACCGCCTAGGCGGTCTTGGGTTTCAAGACACACTTACGGTTTGCGACGCTATCGTATCGTGCATATCCGTCCTTCACGGTGCCTACGACTCCGATCGGCAGGCAGAGAATGCCGAGCTTGTGGTGGACATCGCGATCGGCGCACCATTCTTCAAACTTCACGAACTGAGCCGGCAGGTTTTCGACAGTCCAGCAACGACAAAGGATCGAGTCGTCCGGCGCCTCAATGGTGCGCTCTTGCACATGTCCGAGAGATGGAAGGGTCCAGAGGAACTCAACGAATCAACAGAGGCACTTTATGGCCAGAGGCGCCGCAACTGGTTCGCAGGTGACAGAAAGCCAATCGCTGCAAGCTAGGCAAGGAATTGCCATCCTCTTCCGAGCCATTGCGGGATGCCGATAGGTGTGCGACGCTGGCTTGGCAGTGAGCCACACTTCATTACCTATCGGAATAGAGAATGACGCCGGAAGAACGACTGGAGCTCGACGGCGCATTTAAGAAGCTTGCCCGAACGCAGGACGCATTAGGCCGCTTGGCTGACGAGGGAATGCAGAAGGCAATGGCTCAAGTTAATCAGGGAACGTGGAACGGATATTTCCCTCGCCTCCGGGCGGCGCGCACTGCTGCCGATGCAGCTCAGGCGGAACTCGAAGAGGTCTTTCGTCGGGTCGTACCCACGCAGTCGGTCGATTAGGCCGCGTCAGCGATAGTAGCGGTTCATCGCATCGCCTGCCGCTGAGGCTACGCCTCGGTCGGTCGCCGAGAAGTGAGCTTTCGAAGAGTTGGCTAACGCCAGCTGGGATCCTCCGCATGCCGCTTTCAATGGAAGAAGGGCAGCTTTCCGCTATCGCGTGCCCGGTAGCGGCCCGTCCGGTTTCTACCTGAAACGGATATTTAGGTCCGCGAGCCAAATGTGAGTTAACCCCTATCGACTCCTAGTGCTCGCTTGTGTCGGCGCTTGACCCGGGCTGCCGCTCCTCTGCTAGACGGCTTACCACCTCTGATGCCGCAAAGCCAAGTATCTCGGCCAGGTCCAAGAGTTCGGTCACGTCCAATCGTCGGCGGCCCGCTTCAATCTCAGCAAGGACTGACTGCGGGCGTTTTAGCAGAAGGGACGCCGCACCCTGGGTCAGGCCAGCCCTCTTGCGCCTCTCGACTATGAGGGCGCCGAGACGAGATCGTTCGCGCGTGGCTTCACTCCTAGCGATGGCTAAGCACGCCAGCAGGGTCCACATTTCGCTTGCGGAAATTCAGATTATCTAAAATAATGACGGCATGGCAGAGCATAAAGCATATCACGATTGGGGTGCATCGGAGTTGGGGCGACACATTGCCTCGCTTGAGAAGTTAGCGAGACTAACACTCAATCTTCGCAATCACCTAGACGAGACGGCAAAAAAATTGGCGCGGGAGCGCAAGGAAGCCACTACGGCCTACAGGCTGGCCACGACTGGCGTACGCCGTCCGCCGTGGCGCGCGCCTGTAGTCCTTGGGATTACTGCCGAGGTGCTAACCGTAAGCGAACTGGCGAGTGCGCTCGGCGTCACTACGACGACTGTTCGTAAGATGGTCGAGGACGGTAGACTTCCGGCACCGGCAATTGATGGCGGACTTCAAAAGTTCTCTCGGTCTGCCATCGATGCATGGATTGGAATGCATTGCGGTGCTTAGGCGAATGCAGAACCGCCAATTGCGTTAAAAACGATCCCTTTTGCCTGAGCGCGTATGTCTGGCGCCGCTAAGTTGAGAGTTGCCGTGATCAGCTCGTCGCCGCTGCCTACCACTCGGTAGCGGCCCGTCTCACCCGCCTCCGACAGCTTGCCGTGATGCGGGTGAAGGGCATTCGTAGAGCCTTCCGTATGCCATCATCTGATAGACATCGGCCTGGCTTAGCCCTTCCATATCCGAGACACCTGATGATGCAGGCCCGCGGCTTTGATCGTCAAACACTGCTCCCCGTGTGACAGCCGTCACACACTGCGATGGCGATGGCATTCAATCAATTATCTCCGCTTGGAAATGCTGCGCCCTCCTGGCTATAGTCCTTCCAGATGGGGGCATGGACAGCATTAAGGGAGCTCTTCGAGCGGCGTGAACCGGTTTTCGCGCCGATGGACGACCCGTTCATCCAGCTCGATCGGGAGGACGCCGCGCGGCAGCTGCGGTTGGCGGAGCGCGGAGCCGAGCAGGGAAGCCAGGAACTCCCCTCGCAGACGATGAGGACGCTCGACAGCGTTGAGGCGGAAGTCGCCGCCATCATGGCCGATCACCACTCGCGGGCGCAGATCGACGCGGCGAACAGCGTCAGGACGTACGACGATGCGCTTAACGGACTCGCGCTGCTTTCGCGCTTGTCCTCGATCAGGACGCAGTCGCGTCGGGCAATCACCGACTTCAAGGCGCAGGTGGCCAACCGGCGTAACCGACTGTCGAACAGCCGCGACGCTATCGAGGCGTCCTACGGGGAGCTGCGGTCGTTCCGCCGTGCCAACGGGCTTGACCGCCCGGCGCATACTTTGCCGCCGACGCTCAGCACGGTCGGCACTATCGTGCTCTCATGGCTTGGCGAAACGGCCGCGAACGCCTTCCTGCTCCGGCTGAACGACAGTATGGGCTATCTCGGCGGCATCGTCGCCGCCGCGACCGTTGGCGCTGTCAACGTGTTGGTCGCCGCCTTCGTCGGGCGGCAGGTCTGGCCGCGGACAAACCTGCGCGATCCTACCGCCCGCAAGCTGGCCTATGCCGGCATCGGCGCCTGGGCCGTGCTGATGTTGGGGTGGAACCTCCTTGCGGCACACTACCGCGACGCGAAGTCGCTGGGTGTTGCGGTACCGGAGCAGGCGGCGCTTGATATGATGGCCTCGGGCCTCGACAGCATCTACTCCTATGGCCTCCTCGTCGCGGGCGTCGTCTTCGCCGTACTTGCCGCACGGGCCGGATACCGGATGGACGATCCCTATCCCGGCTACGGCGAGCGGGCGCGGCGGCACGAGGAGCGTTGCGAGGACTACGCCGACGAGGTGCAGCAGGCCAGCAGCGAACTGCTGGAGATCCGCGACGCGGCGATCGACGAGGCATCCGAGGTGCGCGAGGAGTTGGAGACGCAGCTGGCGGAGCGTGCGCAGATACTGTCGGCTCGTGACACCTTCCGCCGCCGCTACGACGAGCACGCCGCACAGCTGGAGCAGACCGGGAACGCGCTACTCCAGATCTATCGGGCCGCGAACGTCGGCGCCCGAACGACGCCAGCCCCGCCCCACTTCGACGATCACTGGACGCTCCCGCACAGCGTCCTGCCACCCCCGCCTGCCAGCAGCGTCGGGGAAGGCGAGGTCCGCGCGGCCGAGGCAGCGCTGACCGAGGCCGTCGGCCAGATCAGCGATGGCTGCGACGCGGCGATCTCCAGCTTCGAACCCCTCGACAAGCTGAAGTCGAGCCTCGCGAATGGCTAAGCGACCATCGTCAGGCGGGCGCCGGCAGGCGCGCCGGGGGACCGTCCGGGAGGAGCGCGTCCGCAAGCAGAACCAGTCGGCGCTCGTCAAGATCGCCGCCGCCATCCTCGTCGTGGGCGTGGTGGTGACGTTCTATCTCAGGGTCCAGGCCTCCCACAGGGCGCTGGACCAGGTGACGCTGTGCCCGGCCAAGCCCACAAGCGTGACCGTGCTGCTAGTCGACGTCACCGACCCGATGAACACGCCGCAGCGGCAGGACTTCATGAACCAGCTCGCGCGGCTCAAGAACTCGATCCCAAGATACGGTGCGCTGGTGGTGTCGAAGGTCGATCCGACCGACGCGAACCTCCTCTCCCCAATCATTACCCGCTGCAACCCGGGCACCGCGGCGGATGTCAGCGAGGCAACGGGGGATCCCGCGTTCGTGCAGAGGCAATGGAGCGAGGGCTTCGACAAGCCGCTACAAGCCTCGTTCGGGAGGCTGGCGGCGGCGAGCGGCTCCGACAGGTCGCCGATCCTGGAGTCCATACAGTCGGTGGCACTTACAGAGTTTCAGAAGCCCGGGCGCGAGGACGTCCCCCGACGGCTCGTCGTCGCGTCCGACCTCCTGCAGAATACGGCTGAGATCAGCTTCTACCGCGGCCTTCCAGATCCACGGGACTTCGCGTCCAGTGCAGCCTTCAGACGCGCCCGCACGGACCTGCGCGGCGTGGAGGTCGAGCTCTGGATGCTCGAGCGCTCCGACGCCGCGTCCACGCAGCCCCGGTCGCTCGCGGACCTGTGGGACCGTGTGATCATCGAACAGGGCGGCGACCTCAAGCGCATCTACAACGTCAGCGGGTGAACGATGCAGGGTAGCCGAACGGGTCTGATCGACCGTCTAGCCGAGCGTGGGCTCATCGACCGCTGGGGCTTCCTTGCCTTCGCGCTAGGTGGCGCCTCCTGCATCCTGGTCGCCAAGCACACCGGGCTCTCGCCGGTGCTGGTCGCCGCGGCGGCCGCGATCACGATGGTGCTCTACGCGGCGCTCGCCCAGGCCAAGGGGACTGGACGCCTGCGCGGGGACCAAGCGGGCGACAACTGCTACTACCTCGGCCTTATCTACACGCTAACCAGCCTCGCCTACGCGATCTTCCTGTTCGATCCAGCCGAAACCGCGACGACCATCGTCCAGGGGTTCGGCATCGCGCTCGCGACCACCATCATGGGAATCGTCCTACGCGTGTTCTTCAACCAGACGAGGGTCGATCTGGTGGAGACCGAGGACACGGCGCGCGTGGAGCTCGCGGACGCGGCGGGCCGGCTGAAGGCCGAGCTCGCCGCCACCGTGGTCAGCATGAACGACTTCGGGCGGCGCACCCGGCAGTCCCTTGAAGAACTGAGCGAGGCGGTGGTCGAAGCGCTCGGCAACGTCCAGACCGCGGCCACGCAGGCCGTCAACGCGGCCGCGGAGCAGACCACCACATCTATCCGCACCGTCGGCGAGGAGGCGATCCGCTCGGTCGCCGAAACCGCCACCCGCGCCTCCGGCGCCATCGCGGAGACCGCCGGCCAGGCGACGCAGGCCGTAACCGAGCAGACCAGCGAGGCGGTCGCCCGAACGCGGCGGCTATCTACCGCCACCGAGAAGGTGGTGGCCGGCATCGAAAAGCATGTCGGGGTGATCGGTCAGGTCGAGAAGACGACCGGCGGGATCACCGCGGGCCTCGCCGCGCTCGAAACCGCGGCGACCGCCACGCTCTTCTCCATGGAGGCGCTCGACGCCCGCGCCCGCCACGTGGACGAGGCGGAGGAAGGCGTCGCCGGCGCCGGCCGCGCGCTCCGCGACGCGGCCGCCGAGCTGGTCGGCCACGTGAAGGGCTTCGATGGTGCGGCCGACCGGTTCGACAAGCTGGTGGCCGCCCGGCTCGAAGAGGTGCGCCGCGTTCCGACCGAGGTCACCGATAGAGCGGCCGAGCAGATCGACCGCTACGTCGCCGCGATCCGCGAGAGCCTAGACCGACTCGCCAAGGCGCAGGCCGAGACCGCCGCCAACCTGGTCAGGGACGTCGGCGAGGGATCGGCCGCCATCGCCCGGCACAACGAGGCGCTGGAGGCCGAGCTCGCGCGCTCCCGCGGGAACGTGGCTAAGGTGCACGCGGCGCTCGTCGAGATGACGGACGGGCTCGCCGCGCGCGTCGAGGCGCAAGCCGGCTGATGTCCAGCCAATTCGATCTGCGACAGGACAAGGCCTACCGCCGCGGCCTGGTGCTCGGCCTCACCGTCGCCGAGATCATGATCCTCCTGATCTTCGTCCTGCTCATGGCACTGGCCGCCGCGCTACAGAACCGCGACCAGCGCATCCAAGCGCTGGACAAAGGGGGCGCATCGAGGCTCGTGGAAGCGGTGCAGAAGGCCTACCCGCAGGCGAAGACGAGCGACGACTACTTCAAGGAGCTGACCAAGGCGATCGAGGCGCGGCAGGTGGTCGAGAGCGCGGGCCCCACGGCCGGCCGGCAGCAGCTGCTCACTGACGCGGAGACCGGGCGGCGCATCCGCGAGGCCGCCGCCGCCTCAGGAGTCAAGGATCCCGAGCGATTCACGAAGGAGGTCGTCGAGGCGTCGTCACGCGGGCGCAAGGGACAGTGGCCGCCGTTCTTCAACCTCAGCGAGGCGGGCGGCTACTTCTTCGATTCGGGCAAGGCCACGCTGCGACCCGAGTTCGAGCGCAACCTGCGCTCGCAGATCATCCCCATGCTCGCAAAGAGCGTCGCGGACTACGACGTCGACGTCGTCGAGGTCATCGGCCACACCGACGAGGTCCCGATGTCCGGCAACAGCAACCTGGACAGCCAGATCATCAACGCCTCCGCCGGCCGCTTCCCCGTCGCGGAACTACGCTCAACTGACAACGCCGGCCTCGCCATGGCGCGCGCCGTGGCCGTGACGAGGATCCTGCGGACGGACCCGCGGCTTGCCAAGGCCGCCATCCTGCCCCTCTCCGGCGCGCAGATGATCGTACCCGTGGACCACATGGCAAACGGCGCTGCCCGCGGAGGCGATCAGCGCCGCCGCCGTATCGAAATCAGGCTCCGGCGGTCTACCGCCCAGGCCAGCCCGACAATTGCAAAGTGACGGACGCACTCGACGCCAGCCTCGCCCGCCTGCGGCGGGCCATCGAGGATCGCCACCGAAGGCGACCGACGCCGCTTAACGGCCTGGCCCAGGCGCAGGCTCAAGGTCCGAACCCGTCGCGAGGGCCGCCGCTAGTGCAGGGGGCTGAGAACGCGCCGCATCACTCGAAGCCCGAGGAGATCGCCCCGCCTCGCCGGGAGCCGGAGGTCAACCTGTCCTGGACCGACCTGCTACGCCGGTTGCTCGGGAGGTGAGGGGAACACATCAACGACGCATTCGCACCAAGCACGAGCGCCAGCCGGTTCCGCGCGCATCGAGTCAGAGGAGCCGCCTGGGCCTCGTCGAGGCCATCGCGCTGGTGGTCGTCTGCGCGGCCTTCGCGGGTCTGATCGCCTGCACGTTTTCACGACCACCAGCGACCCGGTCGGACAGCGGTCCGGTTCGGGCCGCAGACGCTTCGCGGCGCACAGACGCTTCTCCAACCTCTACCGAGGGGAAAGCGTCACCCGACCCCGCTCGGCGTACGGCGGAGGGGTCGGTCACGGCTGGCGGGGGTGACGCATTCGACTGCCCGGAGCCGATGGTCACTGACGGTGACACCCTGCGGTGCGGTCCGATGCGCGTCCGCCTCGCTAGCATCGACGCGCCCGAGATGCCCGGCCATTGCAGGCGCGGGCGCGCCTGCACGCCTGGCGATCCCGTTGCGAGCACCGACCACCTGCGAGAGCTCGTCGAGGGCGGACCGCTGATATGTCGCCAGACCGACGTCGACCACTACGGTCGCGTCGTCGCGCTCTGCTCGAACGGCCGGGTGGACCTGTCGTGCTCGCAGGTTCGCTCTGGGTACGCGGTGATCCGCTACGGGGATCTCACCTGCCCCTGATGCGCGCTTGTCATCAGAGCTCGGTGCGGCGGGACTAGATGACACGCCGAAATACCGGCGGAGACCATCGGCGATAATCAGGCACCTTGGGCATATCCGAAAGCGGCCGTGCCGCTATCCGCGATGGCGATCCTTACCACTGCGTGCGGTTCCCGTCGCAAAGCCAATCATCAATAAGGCCGCGCCGTTCGGACTTGAGATAAGAAGGAAGGCCGGCGCTCGACGACCTCAGCTGCGACCACGCGATCGGCATTGGCCTGCATATAGGCTCGGAACTCAGCCTCGGTCATCCTCTCGTGCCGAGCGTCGTAGGTGGCGGTCGTGCGGTTGTAAGGCGAGGCCGTGCTGAAGATGACGAATGCGCCCTTGAGATAGCGACGAACATGCTTCGCCGCCTTGGCTGCGGGATCTTCCTCATAGTCGCCATTGTCCCAAGCGTAGGGCGACACGAAACGACCATCGGAAAGTTCGTAGACCTCCTCGGCATAGCCATCGTCGGTAAGATAGGCACGATCGGTGCCGGTAGGATCAATGGGCGCTGCGACGAGGCGGAAGTAATTCCACTGGGAGCCCGCCCGAAACGACTCGAACGTCAGCTTCTCGGGTTGAAGGACGGTGACGAAGCCCGAATGCAGTTCGATCAAACCGGCCTCCGTAGCCCGCGCCACGCCCGACACCGTCATTCCGCCGCCGTCCGGAAAGAACATGTGGTTCAGGGACTCGTTCTGCCCGACGAGTCGGAGCAGCGAGCATATGCTGTCGATGTCGGTCCACGTGGCGGAAGATGGCGCCCCCGCCGGGAAGAGCCGGTTCTGAACCTCGGTCCACTCTCCCAGGTTCCGTTCGTCGAAGTCTTCCATCATGGCGAGCCATTCTGCCAACCGCTCGCGCACCCCATCCATCGTCGGCCGAGCCTCCGGGTCGTTGCCGGTGCATTCGCCGAGGAGCTCGTCGAGGGGAGTCGTGAAGACGTCGGCCATGTAGTTCGACAGCGCCAGGTTCCCGGCGGACACATATTGCCCGTCGAAGCCTAGCTGCTGTCCGGTGAGTCCGATCCACAGCGTCTTCGCGAAGGAGAACACGTCCGCCGGTCCACCGGCCGCCGCCGCAGCGGCGCGTCGCATCTCCGGTGCCATCGTGAACTTGGGACCCACATCCTGCCGCGCCGGGGTGATGCCGGGCCGCGCCGGATACTTGACCAGGCCGAAGTCCGCGAAGCAGAGGCGGCCGCCAAGGACCAGGATGTTGGCCGGCTTGATGTCGCGATGGAATATCTGCAGCGCGTGGAGATCGGCCAACGTCTTCGCGAGAGGGAGAAACTCGGTCACGACCTCGACCGCCGTCCGCTTGGCGATGCGGCTGGCGAACGGCGCCGCGAGCGGCATCGAGAACCAATGAACCGCGCCCGTGCGGCCAGGGAGCGTCCCCTGCTCGATCAGGGGGACGATGCCAGGGACGGCGATGGCCAGCGCTAGAGCCGCTGTCTCGGCTTCGAACCTGGCGAGCGCCTCGCCATCAACGCGCTTCAGGATCTTGATCGCGGTCGCCTCCCGGCCGGCCTGTTCGGCGCGCCACACCTCGCCGTTGCCACCCTGGCCAAGGCGACTTGTCAGTCTCCATCCGCCAATACGATCCCCGCCGCGAATGCTGTTTCTACGGTGTTTGGCCATCCGACTATACCGACTCCCCGCTAACGCGGCC
This sequence comes from Sphingomonas sp. Ell38C01, assembly GCF_055231975.1. Classification (NCBI taxonomy): domain Bacteria; kingdom Pseudomonadati; phylum Pseudomonadota; class Alphaproteobacteria; order Sphingomonadales; family Sphingomonadaceae; genus Sphingomonas; species Sphingomonas sp. Ell38C01. Next base: position 3,188,570 of record NZ_JBUYVA010000001.1, read on the forward strand.
TGGGCGCCGGACCTGCTGCGCCCGCCTGAGCACTACCAGCTGCTCCACAATCAGCCGGGGGTCGTAGCCATCGGCGAGGTAGGCCTTAACGCCACTCAGGGCGTCGTCGGCATAGGCGTTGGATCCGGTTGACGTGATCGTCGACTGCTTCTTCCGCCCGGGTCGGGCGGCATTAACGGTTGCGCTCCCGCCCGTGGCCGGCCGCGCCTCGCGCTCCAGTTCGGCGACCGCATCCACCGCCCGCTCAGCCTCGGCCATGCGAGAACTCGCATATCTCCACAGACGCTCGACCCGCTCGGTGACACGCTTCACCTCTCCGTTCAACACCCTCGACACGAAGGGCTGATCCGCGTCGATCGCCTTCGCGATGACGGACTGCACGGGAAGATGAGCGCTCCTCAGCATCGGCGGAAGCCGCTGCAGCACGTCTCCTGGTATATCGTCATCCTGCATAATTACCTTGCATAATCACTTACTCACATTAAAGCCATGCGTATTATGCAAGGTGTTACCTTCATCGATATGTTCAGCGGCGCCGGGCTTTTTAGCGCCGGCTTCGTCGGCCACGGTTTCGATCCAGTGATGGCGATCGATCTCTCGAAGGAGGCCACAGCCTCCTACAACCTCAACCTCCGACCGGTCGCGGTCGCCGGTTCCGTCGTCGACGCCACCGACATCCCGACAGCAGACGTGCTGATCGCGGGGCCGCCCTGCCAAGGGTTTTCGACGCTCGGCAGGCAGGACCCGCTCGACGTCCGAAACGACCTGGCGCTGCAGGTGCCCCGCTGGGCCGCCGCATCGGGCGCCAGGGTCGTGGTCATCGAGAACGTGCCGCCATTCCTCGCCTCCGCGCAGTGGCGGGCGCTCGCCGCCGCGCTGGAGGACCAGGGTTACGAGGTCTTCACCTGGGTGCTCGACGCCGTGGAGCATGGCACTCCCCAGCTCCGTCGCCGCGCCTTCACCATCGCATCGAAGATCGGGCGGTTCTCGGCGCCGGTCGCCCGCAAGGTCGTCCTCACCGCCGGCGACGCGATCGCGCTACCGATCGCGGAAGGCGATCCTCTCCACTCCTGGCCCATCGCCAGAGGCGTGGCGGCGGAACGCATCTCGATCATCCCGCCGAAGGGGGACAAGCGAGACGTGATGCGGCAGGCGCCACACCTCTGTCCGCCATCGTGGGCTCGCGTCGGCTGCCAGGCGACCGACGTCTGGGGAAGGATCGATCCCTCGGCCCCCTCGAACACGGTCCGCTGCACGTTCCAGAACCCGTCCAAGGGGCGCTACCTACACCCCGTTGAGAACCGCACGCTGTCGCTGCGCGAGGGTGCCCGCCTCCAGGGCGTTCCAGATCACTGGCAGTTCGTCGGCCGCCCCTACCCCGTCGCCCGGCAGATCGGCAACGGCGTGCCCGTCCCGTTGGCCACCGCAGTGGCCGGAGTGATCAGCGCAGCCCTCTCAGCTGCGGACGCCGTCCGGCTCGCCGCCTGACGCATCGAGCGCGGCATCCGCGTCATCGGCGGCCTCATCGACATCGGTGTCGTTATCGTCGTCGCCGAACTCCTCGATGTCGCGCTCCAGCGCCTTGATCGCCTCGACGTGAACCGTGCGCGCGTGCTTGATCAGCTCGTATAGCCCGATAATCTGGATCTGGTCCCCGGGGCCGGTCTCGACGAACTTGTCGATCAGCATCTTCTCGAACCGCTTGGACGGGTTCGGCTCCGGCATGGTCCCGATCAGGAAGCCGTTGACGCGAACGACGTGCGTCAGGTTGGTCCTGCACCATTCCTCAACGTCGGCGACGTAGTTCTCGAGCTGGCGCCAGTGCTCGATCGTCAACGGGAGCGCCGGGCTCTTCAGCTCGACGATCTTAAGGGTGTAGGGGCCCTCGACCATGGGATCAGAGAGCAGGAATACGAGGTCGGGCCTTACGTCCGTGTCCACCTCGCCATCCTTGATCGTCGCGAACCGATCGACCTTCATTATCTCCGCGAGCTTCGCGACGGTCGTGTTCACGTTCTGGTCGCTGGAGATGTAGGTCGAGAACTCCGGCCTGATGAGCCAGGGATTCTCCTTCAGGAGCTGATGGAGGTCCTTCTCGAACTGCTTCTTCTTCCAGTTCTCCTTGCCGCGATCGTAGAGGATCTGGAGCTTCTCGATGCCGCCGCGACGGGCGCGGTAGAGCTTGATCGCGTCGCGCTTCTCGATCTCAGAGAGCTGACGCAGCTGCCCCATGATCTGGGCGATCGTCGCGGGATCGGTCCCGTGCGAGGCAAGACTGATCAGCACCTCGGTCGCGTTGATCGAATGCATTATGGTCGGGGCGAGCTCCTCGAACTCGGGTGTGCCGACCTCGAAGGTCTGAGCGATGGTCTGCAGCAATCTCGCTCCGGCCTTGCGCGTCTTCGCGGGCAGCAGCTCAAGTGTGGCCGCTATGATCCGAGCCTGCGGATCCTCAAGTATCTTGCGATCGGCCTCAGCCTTCTTGAAGCGCGCATGTGCGGCGATGGCGCGCTTCATAACGACGACGACCTGCTGGAGCATCGCCCCGACGACCTCATTGCCCTCCTTGATCCCGTTGCGGGCCGTGTTCACGAAGTCGATCGAGCTGCGGTCCAGGTCGTCCGCCTCGACCACGCAGTCCATGTAGTCAACCGAGTGGAAGCTGTGCATGCCGGTCGGCAGACCGAAGAGCGCCGGCCCGGCCGCCAAGCGGTTGTTGCAATATATGGTCGCACCGCGATCCGCCCCGGATCCGTGCGAGCGGGCCAGGAAGCCGACATAGTAGCTGAACTTCAGAGTGCCCACGCCCGGCACCGGCACGGTCTCGTGCGCCCGCTCCCCGGCCCCGATCGCCGCGCGCGTCAGACTGATCGGGTAGACGAACTCATAGTCGGGCAGGTCGAACTGCAGGGTCTCGTCGTTGACGATTATCGCGAAGTCGTCGGGACGGATGGCGTGGAACGATTTCGCGATCACCTTGCGGATCTTCTCCATCGGGTCGCGTGTAGCGTCCGCCTTCAGCCGGCTGAGGATGATCCGAGTGCCATGCGATGCCGGATCCAGGCCGTCCTCGTATTGCACCGGCACCCGCACGTTGTGAATCGATCCAGCGTGATTGAGATCCTCGTCAACGAGGGTGATCACCGTAGCCGACGTCTCGCCGGCCCTCTTGGTCCAAAGCCGGACCGTGAGGGCGGCGCCGAAGCCCGCCAGCTTGCCGACCCCCTTGCGTCCCATGACGTATCGTCCGCCCGGCGAAGTGAGCTCGGTCTCCTTGCCCTTCGCATTGGAGCGGCGTTGCCGGTTGAGGGGAAGAAACTTCCGCTGGACCTCCTGCCAGCTCATGCCATGCCCATCGTCCTCGATCACCACCTCGATGGCGTCAGGGAGCGTCTCGAACAGTGATTCCAGGTTCAGCGCCGGCGTGACCGACGTGGTTGGGACTTCGTCGCCGTCCGATTTCGCCACAGGAAGATCTAGCGGCACCTGCCCCACGGCCTCGTCGGCCTGAATCGCGGCGGCCGAGTCAGCGCGAGCTTTCGCCGCCGCGCGCTCGGTCGCGATCTCCGCCTCTGGAATCGTGACCTTCACGTAGCTCGCGTCACCATCGTAGGCATTGGCGATGAACTCGACGAGGACCTTGCCGAGATTGGTGTAGAGATTGATGCCCAAGCTTTTCAGAATTCCGCTCTGGATCTCCATCGGCATGACCGGAGGCCGCTCCGCACCCTCTCCCGCATCGGACCCCATTCCAGTCCCCGAAAGTACGTCGAGGACGTCCGTCGCGACGCCCAAGTCTTCTGCGCCCGCTTTCTCAATCATATTCGAGATCCCCTCACGCTGCATGGATAACAAGTAAGACATCGCAACGCCATCGACGCCTAAACCCCGGCAACAAGGGACGATGATGTCGCTGCACGTCGCGCTCCGCCGCCCCGAGCCGGTGGCCAGAATCGTTGGTATCTCGGGCATGCTGGTGGAGCCGGAACGCCTGTGTGCCGTAGTAGGCAGCTGCCCATTCGTGCTGCTGGTCCATGGCACCGCGGACGGCGTCGTTCCCTTCCGGTCGATGGAAATGGCAAGGACTGCGCTCACGGCCATCGGCGTCGACTTCCGGACGCACGTCTCGCCGGGCGTCGAGCACAGCGTCGAAGAGGATGGGTTGCTGGCGACGACCGGGTTCGCGAAACGCGCGATTGGCTGAGCAGGGGCAGGCGCGCCTTTTTAGTGCTCGCCCGCCGCTAAGCGCTTCGACCGGAACTCTGCAGCAGAAGACGCACGAAGCTGAACATCCGCACGAACAGCCAGTCCAGCTGCTCCGCGCGATCGATAATTTCTTGCGTGGTCTCCGAGTGACGGATGCGCAGGCTGTTGCCGATGCTGGTGAGCTCCTTGGCCTCATCGTCGAGTGCGGACCGCATCGCGGTGCCTTGCAGGGCGGCGCGATCCAGCAGCGCGTCCGCCTGCACCCGCTTTCCAGCGCCGGGCTCGAGCGTCTTCATGCGCTCAAAGGCATCCCACAGCTTCTCCGTGGCATCCCGACGATCCTGCAGCTTCGGCGACAGGAAGTGCGAACGCGCGTATTCCAGAAGTCCGTCCAGCTGGTCGTCGCCGGTTCGGAACATATGCCAGCCGAGCGCCTGCGCGACCGGTTGCGGCAGGATCCGCTGAGCGTGACCATCGCCATCGAGCTTGAACGCGATGCCGTTCCGCTGGAACAGTACGTTCACCTCAGCGACGAAGTTCGCCAAACCGACGGCACGATCCCACCTCATGTGGTGATGGTGCTGGAATGAGTGGTAGCTGCCGAGGATCGGCTCGCCGACGGCCGACGCGCAGAACTCCAGCAGATCGAGGATGACGGGCGTATCGGGAAGATCGCCGTGCCGAAGCGGCCATTCGATCCACGGCACCTCCGCCTTGACGAAGCGGGCGAAGGCCTGCCGGTCGCACCCGCAAGGCCCGTCGCCATCGGCGCACTGTGCCGTGAAACGGTAGCCGAAGGCCCCGTTCTCAGACCGCATCTCGATCGCCACCTTGAGCGCGTCCCACACACGCTCATCAACGACCTCCGAAACAGCCGGCCGTTGCCCGTATTCGCGATCAGTGAAATAGCTCGTGCTCAATCAAACCTCCAGGCAGACCTTTCCATTGTCGATGCGACGCCTAGCGCTTAACGGCTCGATTGTCCGAAGTCTTCGATGCGCGCGCGCGAAAGCATGACAGACAATCGCCGGCAACCGACCCTAGGCAATCTGCCTTCGAAAAACATACTGCTTATGCCTCATCCCGGAAGTGAAGACGAAAAGATACTCGGTCTGTAGCTGCGTTGAAATTCTGATGCCGATCCGTTCGCCTTTCGGCTTTTTGTGGGACAGTGGGCAAGTGTCCATGGAGCAAAGACTTTCGTCGCATTTCGGTTCGAAGCGCCCGAAACTGGGGAAAAGCGTAACTATTTTCATTGCTAGCCCTGCCACAATTTCGGGGACAAGGAAAATGTCTCCAATGCGGCCTTAATATCCGAGCATTTTTCCACGATCCCGATCAATGCGGAAAACATCGTAGAGTCGGCCCTGTGCGCGCTGATGTCGTGCATGGCACATAGCGACACAAAGAGGTTTGTGAGAAATCTCTTGATCGAGGCCGCTTCCGACAATGGCCTGCTTAGGCTACTTTCTCACGTTGCTATCACTGATCGAGAAGCGAGGTGGATCCGGATGGAGTACGACCGACAACGACTGGGTAAGCTTTGCCAAGCCAATCTAGCGTTGCAGCGCGAGAGCCAAGACTTGCGCGTTCTATCAGAAGCTCTGCGATGTCACCGGCTGCACAGACAACGATCGGGTGCCGATCCTCGACTAACTCATCGTAAGCCTGATCTGCAAGAAAGCTTGTTGTTATCAGCATGCCAAACTGGCGATGCCGAAGTCTCGAAATGAGACGCGCCAACACACGGACCCCAAGGCCGTTCGTCGGGCTGTGACATTTCGCTTCGATCGCGAAGTCGACGGTGATGCAGTTTTGCGCCTGACCGATCCGATAACGGCCGACACCGTCGCGCCCACCGTCGCGGCTCGGCCGGGTCACGTCGAGCGATACGATGTTGGGATCAATCATGCGCGCAACGTCGGCGGCGAAGTGCTCGAAAGCGACCGCATGACCCGAAAAGTGTTCGAAAACCGCGGCGGCAATCTCGCGGTGCAGTGAAGTTCGCCCAAGCTGCTGTTGCTTCGTGCGGGTTTGCTTAACCTTCTCGGCCCGCAAAACTGGTGCGCGCCCAGTCTCGATCCACGATCGGAAAGCGGTCGGACAGTGATGACCCAGCTTCATTCCGACGCGGATCTCAGCCAGCCAACGTCGATCAATCTCAGCCACATCTAGAATGGTGAAGATCGCGCGGTAGTTCTGGAACCGCTCTCCAGCGACCGATTTCCACATCGCAACGAGGTCGGACTGCTGATCGAGATGGGCAGCACCCGGAACCGCTAAGCCACGGAACACGACGTCCCGGCGCTCGGCACCTTTTGAGAAAATGAGAAAGGGCGGAATCTTATCGCGTTCTTTCGCATGCAGCGCGGCAAACACATTTCTCAGGATTTGATTGCCGCCGCGTCCCGCACGCCGATCATGTAGCTCGAAGCCGGGCCGACGATTGTCGCCGTAATAGTAGAAAACACCGTTTTCCTCGTCGAGCGTATCAGGCCAATCCGGTTCAGCGAGGGTGGTATAAAGAACGACGACGTCGGGTTCCGCCGTCGATCCCGAAAACCGGAATCCGCCTTGGTTACCGGTGCCGGTAAGCCGAGCCAGCGGCTCGCTTCCCACCGTTTGGCGCGTACGATCGCTCTCGTATGTTGCATCTACTACGAGATTTGCGGCGCCAAGAAGCTCAAACCCTATCCGTGCCAGAACAAAGCCTCCCATAATATCGAGACGACTTTGCAGCAATCGACGCGCAAGCGCCAGCGTGGCGAGCGCGGGTCTGCTTCCTAGTGCCTGGAGATGGTGAACAGGGCGGTCGGCTTATGCTGACGAACTCCGTTAGCGATTGCAGTGGCGTCGACGATCGCTGACGTGCTCCCCAAAGCTCTACCAGTCATAACTGGAGTCCGGGGTTGGTATGGTGCCCCTCGGGGCGGTGTTGCGCAACCTGCCTGGCAGCATCGGCGGGCGTCAGCCCGCCAACGCCGCTATGCGGCCGCACGTGGTTGTAGTCGTCGCGCCAGAGCCGCAGCACCGAGCGGGCGTGGCCGAGCGACACGAACAGCGTCTCGTTGAGGCACTCGTCGCGCAGGCGGCCGTTGAAGCTCTCGACGTAGCCGTTCTGCTGCGGCTTGCCGGGCGCGATGTAGTGCCACTCGATGGGTCGCTCTTGCGTCCATCTCAGGATCGCCAGGCTGGTCAGCTCGGTGCCGTTGTCGCTCACGATCATCAGCGGCGGTGCGCCTCTGGCCGCGATGATGGCGTCGAGCTCGCGAGCGACGCGGGCGCCTGACAGTGAGGTGTCGACCACCAGCGCGAGGCATTCCCGCGTGAAGTCATCGACGACCGCAAGGATGCGGATGCGCCGGCCGCTGATCAGCGTGTCGCTGACGAAGTCGAGGCTCCATCTCTGGTTCGGACCTTGCGGCAGCGTCATCGGCGCCCTTGTCCCCATGGCTCGCTTCCGGCCACGACGGCGCCTGACCCGCAGGTTCTCCTCGCGGTAAAGCCGCAGCAGCTTCTTGTGGTTCATGACCAGGCCCTCACGAGCCAGCATGATGCCAAGCCGCCGGTAGCCGAAGCGACGACGTTCCGACGCGATCTCTCGCAGCCGCGACCGTAGGTCGCCATCATCACTACGCCGGGGCGCGTAGCGCACCGACGTCCTGTCCGCGCCGAAGATGGTACAGGCCCGACGCTCGCTGATGCCGAACAACCGTCGAGCATGCTCGACAGCCTTCCGCTGAGCGGCGGGCCTCACCAGTTTTTTGCCGCGACCTCCTTCAGAACGGCATTGTCGAGCATGGCATCGGCCAGCAGCCGTTTGAGCCGGCCGTTCTCCTCCTCCAGCACCTTCAGCTTGCGCGCCTGCGACACGTCCATGCCGCCATACTTGGCCTTCCACGCGTACAAGGTGGCGCTGCTGATCCCGTGCTTGCGACACACGTCGGCGGTCTTCATCCCGCCCTCCTGCTCGCGCAGCACCGCAATGATCTGCTCCTCGCTGAACCTGGTCTTCTTCACGTCCGTCTCCTCACGAAGGCGGACTCTAGCTCAAACTGGCAGAGTTTCAGGGGAGCACGTCATCGCAACCCCAGCGAGCTGCCGCTTTTCAAAAATCTCATCTGCCTGATCCGCCGTGCCTACCTTCTGTCCGTTCCACGTCAAAAACCGAGAACAACGTCGGTCTGCAATCTGAAGCAACTGCTTCGCACGCAACACCCGCTCGAACTCAGGCTGGTGGAAGAACCACTCGTTGAACGAGGTCTGGTCCTCCTCGGAGCCTTCAAATCGCCAGACCGAGTTCTGGCCACAGAGGTAGTTCATTGCGGAATAGATCAGCTGCGAAGCATGCTTAGAGACAACATCGATAGGCATACCCAACTTGCGGGCGGTGGCGAACAACATCACCGCTATGCTTGACGTCACATTATCAGCGCGACCCATGCCCATACCCAGACGGTCATACAGGTCGTGATAGACATATGGCCCGAATTTCAGCTCCCCGGCCATCGCGATAATATCACGCTGCGTATATTGCAGCTGATTAACTTGCCATTGCACATTCATCATTTTTGATCGGTCCTATACTTATATTTTATGGGGATTGGCACTATTTCCAGCGAGCGTGTCCAGATTGTTTAGAAGCAAGCACTGTCAGCCCGAACCTTCTTTCGTGAATGCCGACTGTCAGCGGAGACTCTCGAGATGCGTAGCCCACGCGAGTAACGCAGCCTTCTTTTCACCGTAATACGGGTATCGATTGTACACCGATTGCAGCCCTGGGAGCTTGTGGTTCACCACGCGCTCGACGATGTGCGGAGGAATACGGGGCTGATCGTGCTCATCAAGCAGTCCGTTCATACCCGTCACAACCGTGCGACGGAGATCATGAATGCTCCAAGGATCGATCTTCAGCCCCATCGGCTCCGCAAGCTTCGCCATGTCCGCATTGAGGGTGGAAGTAATCTTGCTAAACCCACTCATCTCCCGATCGGGATGGTTGCGGCTCGGCCAGACGAGCTGCTGATCCCTCCTGCGGCGTCCATGAGCATCTGAGAGCAAATCGATCATCACCGGCGGAAGACCCAACAAGAGTTCCACTTTGGTCTTGCTTCGACTACTGGGAAGAAGAAAATCGCCGCGTTCAAAATCGATCTCCGACCAGCGCATACCGAATACCTCAGCACGACGGCAGCCGGTGTGCAGGACCATTAACAGCGGTTCTCGAAACGGACCTCCCCGCTGGTCCAATGCCTTCATGAGCAAAGGGATTTCAGCGTTACTGAGCGTCCGCTCGCGAGCATGGACCTCACCGAGCTTCATCAGGTGAGCCGCAGGATCGACGGTAAGGTCGGTGATGTGCCGCCCCTTCGTGGTAGCCCACCGATATTTCCGACGCATAAAACTCTGCAGCCCGTTGGCCATCGCGGGAGCGTGCTCGACCTTCGCCTGAAGGATGCGAGCCAAGTGGTTATGCTCGACGTCGAAGTAACACATGTCGCCGATGGCAGGGCGGATGTCCCGCTCGTACATCCGCCGCTTCTCGCTCGCGGACCGACGGGTGTTGCCTTCGTGGGCCATATACTTTTCGAAGAGCCAGTCGACCGTTCGAGATGCGCGTTGTGCTGCAGCTTGCTCCTTCGCGGCCACCTCGTGGACCGGATCGCCACCCTGATCATATCCCCGCTGCATGCCCCAAGCCCATTGGCGGGCTTCTTCAACACTGTACCGCGAACATGGACCGAAAGTGAACTTCTTTCCAGTACCATTCACTCGCCGGCGAAGTGCAAAGGAGTGGTTACCAGTGGGATATACACATACTACGAGTCCTGGACACCTCGCATCCTGAATCTCATAAGACTTATCTACAGTACTGATGGACTGTATCATCTTATCGCTGATCACTTTTTTCGGCATTCGTCGATCCTTTCTGTTGAAGGACGACGCGCTTAATAGGAGTCAGATCAGACTGGCAAGCGAAATGAGTGTCAATACATTTCTTGCGGGTTATCTTAGGAGCTACTTATTTTTGATAGGTGGGCATACCCGCTTACTAGCCAGAGGTATCGCTCAGGTACCGTTTAGTTTTACGCTATGTTACACCAATGTACCGACGACCGACTTTTCGGTTAACTAAGTCGTTGCTTTGGGTCTATTTCGGTAACGCAGCGTAACATGCGGTTTAAGGTGCTTTGCGCTCTTAATCAGCGGGTCCTTGGTTCGAGCCCAAGTGCGTCCACCATTTTCATAGCCTTGTACGGTTTCGAGCCAAACCAGAATGCTGGACCATCGCCGCGGCTGTGGGACGCCGCGGCGCGTGTCTCAGCGGATGTCGAGCATTACGACTGACTTCGGCGGCAAGGTCACGGTGAGCATGCCGTCGGCCAGCGTCGCGCCGGTGAAGGCGGCCGGCTTCACCGTGTCGGGCGCATCGAACGTATTGTGCGCGTCCATCGCCGCCGCGGTGACGATCCGGCCGGTGACGGCCTTGCCGTTCACCCCGGCAAGCGTCACGGTGACATTCGCGGACTGGTTCGGATCGACGTTGGTCAGCCCCATATGGACTGCACCGTCGACGCCGCGCACCGCGCTCGCGCTGACGGCCTTCATCGTCCATTCGTTCTTGTTGTACCAGCGCGACTGCACCTCGACGGGCAGGACGAGGCCGTCCTGATAATCCTTGTACAGATCGAACACCCAATAGGTCGGCGTCTTCACCATCCGCGCACCGTCGGTCAGCAGCATCGCCTGGAGCACGTTGACCATCTGTGCGATGTTGGCGCCGCGTACGCGGTCCGTGTGCCTGGCGAAGATGTCGAGGTTCAGGCTCGTCACCAGGGCGTCGCGCAGCGAGTTCTGCTGGTACAGGAAGCCGGGGTTCGTACCGGGCTCCACATCGTACCAGGTGCCCCATTCGTCGACCAGCAGAGCGACGCGCTTCTGCGGATCGTGCTTGTCCATCATCTTCGCATGGCCGGTGATGTATTCGTCCATCTTCAGCGTCTTGGCCAGCGTGCGCGCCCACTGGTCTTCGTCGAAGCCGGTCGCCGCGCCCTTCTTCTCCCAGGTATAGGGGATGGTATAGTAATGGATGCCGATGCCGTCGAACGTGTCGCCGGCCTTGCGCATCATCACATCGGTCCAGTTATAGTCGGCCATGTTGGCCCCACTGGCGATCTTCATGATCTTCACGCCGCTCGGCGCCTTGACGAAGGTGGAATAGCGCCGTGTCTCGTCCGCTGCATAGTCGGGCAGCATGGCACCGCCGCAGCCCCACAGTTCGTTGCCGAGGCCGAACATCGGCAGCGCCCAGGGCGCTTTGCGCCCGTTGGCTGCCCGCTCCTTCGCTAGACTCGATCCCGTCGGAGAGGTCATGTACTCGACCCACTCGGCCATTTCGTAAGGCGGTGCCGAGCCGATATTGCCCGAAACATACGGTTCCGCGCCGACCAGTTCGGAATAGTTCATGAACTCGTGCGTACCGACGGCATTGTCCTCGGTCACCCCACCCCAGTGGGTATTGATCTTAACCTTGCGCTTGCCCGGTGCGCCGATCCCCTCGCGCCAGTGATATTCGTCCGCGAAGCACCCGCCCGGCCAGCGGATCACCGGCACGCGGATCGCCTTCAGCGCGTCGAGCACGTCGCGGCGATAGCCGTCGACATTGGGCACCTTGCTGCCCTTGCCCACCCAGATCCCGCCATAGATGCCCGAGCCCAGATGCTCGGCGAACTGGCCGAGGATGCGTCGGTCGAATTTTGGTGCGGGCGTGTCGCCGTGGACCGTCACGGTCGCGCGCGCACCATCGGCCGGCACCGCGGCACGCATTCCCTGCTGCGCGAACGCCGGAGTGGACAGGGCAAGCGCGACCGCGCCCACGATTGTTCCGCGCATGATCCCGTTCTCCCGTGGGTCCGCTCGAATGGCGGAACTAAATGTCAGACAATAGCCCGGCAGCGAGGCGATGCAAGGGCAGTGCGGCCCCGACAGGATGTTCGAAACGAGGCAATTCGGTAAGAGCCTGGGATCATCGCCCTGCGCGCCTCCGGCAACGGGTGTCGAGCGCGACAGCAGGGTTCTTGGGCCTGCGGATCGAACGACGATCTGAAGCCGGCGTTTCGCTTTCCTTCAGCACAGACACGTCGTGCTTCCGCTCCGCCAGAAGCGTGTTCGACCGCCATTTCCTACCGTCGAGCGCTCACGACCGAGGCGCCCCCGACATCGTGATGCCAGCAAGCCGCTCACACTTGGGACAAGCGGGCAAGCCGGCGCGTGACCATCGGCACGGTCAGCATCGTGCTGGCCAGTGCCATGAGCAGCAGCGCGGTGAATGTCTCGTGGGTGATGATCTTCTTGTCCAGCAGGATGTTGACGAAGATAATCATGATCAACGCCTTGGTCTGGAGCAGCCAGCCGATTACCGCGGCCTCGCCCTTGCGCCACTTGAGGATACGCCCGGCGACGTGAACCCCCGCCAGCTTGCCGCCGACCGAAGCCGCGAGCAGCAGCGCGGCGGCACCGCAGACCTGCGCGCCGCCGACGCCCCATTGCGTCTTGAGGCCGGTCGACAGGAAGAACACCGGCATCACCGCAAGCAGCACGAAGTGGCGGAACTGATCGAGACGCCCGGTATCGAACCAGCGGCGTTCGAGGACCGCGCCCGACACGAAGGCGCCGACCATGAAGTGCAACCCCGCCCAGTCCGCCGCGAAGCCGCATCCCGCGAGCCAGATGAGGCTGACATACCAGCGGTCGCGCTCTTCGATCCGCGCCATCAATCGGCGGACGATGACGGTCGCCACCGCGAAGCCGGCCAGAAATCCGGCCTGTCGCCCGACCCGTTCCCAATCGAGCAGGATCAACGCCAGCACGCCCCAGATCGCGATATCGTCGATGCTGGCGTACCGAAGGATACGCTGGCCGAGCGGATGGCGGAGAATATCCAGCTTTTCAAGGAACAGCACCAGGATCGGCAGGGCGGTCACCGCGCATGCCATGCCGATGCCCAGCACCACCTGCCACGTCGCGCCGTCCGGTCCACGCCAGCCGGGAAAGCGCAGCATCAGCAACGCCATGAGGCTACCGATCGCGAGGGGAAAAGCGAGCGCCAAGCCGGCGGTCACGCCCGTTTCACGACGGCATTTCCACGCTTCGGCCAGATCGAGCTCGATGCCGGCGACCCAGACGAACATCATGACCGCCCACCATGCGATACCGTTCAGAGAACCCAGCGTCGCGGCCGTGAAGATCGTCGCATAATAGTCCGGGAACGTAGCCCCCAGCACCCCAGGCCCGAGCAGGATGCCCCCCACGATCTGAACGACGACGAGCGGTGCCCAGAAATCCGTCCGTCCCAGCCGCCACACCAGATATGGCATCGTGAAGATGACCATTATTGCCAGGAGGAACACCTCCGTCGGCGTCATGCGCATGCAGATTCCCCCCTGTTGCGCGATAATGGCGTGAAAGCGCGCCTTCCCCAAGACGAGCCACGATCACGGCCGGCGATACCCGTCGTCGCCTATGGACCTGACGCGGATCGCCATTCACCCGAACCGTTCGTCTCGACTAGGGGCCGCGCCTGTCGATATCCAGTATCGAGAGAGGCTCCCTTTGGGCACCGACCTCACGTGTACGCCGTCTCGACAAGCCCGACGGCGACCTGAGGCGAACGGAATGGGTGGAATGTCGACCTGGTCCGGCCTCGTCAGCCAGGTCCGGGTGTGGGCCACTCACGCCTTCCTCGGCCTTCGCACCGCCTCGGTGGCGTTCGCTGCGTCATCCCGACTTGCTATTGGGCCGGTTCCGCGGCCGATCGAGCCCTTTCGGGGGTCGTTCCCTGCCCCATGAACGGCGTCAGGCGGAACGCCACGGTGACCGGCGTCAGCGGGACGCGATAGGCGGCAAGCGGCTTGCCGAATTCGCTCCACTGCGTGTCTCCGCCGACGCCCCACTGTGCGGCGTCGACCAGCAGCGTGACCTGGCCGTGCGGCACCACGTCGGTGGACTTCCACGTGCCCGGCGTCTTGCGATCGAGGTCCGCGTAGGGGAACGCCAGCGCGTTCATCATCAGCGGCCGGTCGCCCTCGATCCGCACGCCGCCGGTGGTGTCGGACAATTCCATCCAGCGCACATCGACCTTGTTGCCGGTTTCCTGCGGGCGAATATAGTCGTGGTTCTGTGCCGCGATCGCGCCGCGCCACAGGCCGATCGGCGCCGACGTCAGGCGATCGACATAGCTTTCGTGCGGGCCACGGCCGTACCATTCGACCGTCTTCAGGTCGGAGGGCATCGCGAGGGCCAGTCCGACGCGAAATGGGCCGGGAAGGTCCTGCTTGATCGGCGTGAACCGGCCCGCGATTCCGACCGACCCGTCCGGCGCCATGGTATAGCGCGTCTCGAACGCCGCGGTGCCATTGCCCAGATCATAGGTGGCGACGATCGCCCCGGCGCTCCGATCCGCGATCACCGAGCGGACCGTGCGAGTATCGCTCATCGTCTTCCACATCGCCAGCTGCTTGTCGGTGCCGATGCCGATGTCGTTATCGGTCACCGCCCGCCAGAAATGCGGTTGCCCCCCGCTCGCGATGATCCGCCCGTCCTTGCGATATCCGGCGACCAGCCCGGTCTTGCGATCGATTTCCAGCGAGGCGCCACCCGCGGCCAGCGTGATGCCGCCGCTCGCCTGCGTTACCGCGACCGCCTTGGCAGCGGAGGGAGATGGCAAGGCGGGAACGGCAGCCGGCGACAGCGCGAACTGCTCGAAGCCGATCACCGTGCCACCCGGCACCAGCGGCACCGTGCCGCCCTTTGCGCGCACCGTGACGGTGACGAAATACTCCGCATCGGGTCGCCGTGTGACCGACGCCACGGGCAACGTGATCGTTTCGGCGCTACGCGCGGCGGTGGTCAGGCCGGGCAGCTTGCCCGACGCGACCGCGACGCCGTTCTCCTCCACCGTCCAGTCCAGATAGAAGCCGGACAGGGTGCTGAAATCGTGGCGGTTGCGCACCGTGACCCTGCCGCTGGCAGGATCAAAGCTGTCGAACTGCACCGGCGCATAGACCTTGCGCAGCTCGTAGAAGGGGGGATTGGGTGTGCGATCGGACTGCAGCAACCCGTCGCCGAATTCGATCTCGCCGCCCGGATTGGGGCCATATTCGCTGCCGTCGCCCCAATAGCGCCGACCGTCCTTCGTATAGCGATACATCGACTGATCGACCCAGTCCCACGCGAAACCGCCCTGCAGCTTGTCGGGGTGCGCGTAGATCGTGTCCCAATATTCCTTCAGGTTGCCGCCCGAATTGCCCATCATGTGCGCATATTCGCACTGGATCACGGGCTGCTTGAAATTCCAGTTGGTGGCATAATCCGCCAGCTTCACCGCCGGATCGTACATCGGCGCATAGATATCGGCGTACCAGTTGGGGCGATGGTCGCTGATCCCGTCCCATGTGCCCCAGCCGAGATAGCTGATGAGGCGACCCGGATCGCGCGCCTTTGCCGCAGCCGCAGCCGCCTCGAAATTGGGGCCGATGCCGGCTTCGTTGCCCAGCGACCAGAAGATGATCGACGGATGGTTCTTGTCACGATCGACCATGTTGACGACGCGGCTGACATGCGCGTCCTTCCAGGCGGGGTCGAAGCCGATCTGATATTTGCCGCGATCCTCGGGATGCTTGTTGGCATAATCCATATAGGCGTGGCTCTCGATATTCGCCTCGTCCATGACGTAGAGGCCGTATCGATCCGCGAGTTCGTAGAGATACGGGTCGTTGGGATAGTGCGACGTACGCACCGCATTGATGTTGGCGCCCTTCATCAGCCGGATGTCGCGTTCCATCGATTCGCGGCTGACGACGTGGAAGGTTTCGGGATCATGCTCGTGGCGATTGACGCCGCGAATGGTGATCGGTCGACCGTTGACGCTGACCAGCCCGTTCCTGATCGCGACCGTGCGAAAGCCGATCGACCGGACGGTCGACTGGATGATGCGGCCCTTCGCGTCGTAGAGCTCGACCAGCAACCGGTAGAGATTGGGCGTTTCGGCGGTCCACGCCTTCACGCCGGGGACGCGACCGCGCAGCGTGACGCTGCGTTCGTCCTTTCCGGCGGGTACGGCCATGCGGCCCTCCAGCACCTGACGATCGCCATCGGTCAGGACGTAGCGCGCGCTGGTGGCGACGCCCGGAGTCACCGCGACATCGACACCGAGCACGCCGTCGCGATAATCGTCGGACAGTCCGGCATGGACGAACACGTCGCGCACGCGGGTGGGCGGCGCGGCCATCAGGAAGACCTCGCGCTCGATTCCCGACACGCGCCAGAAGTCCTGATCCTCCAGATAGCTGCCGTCCGACCAGCGATGGATCTGGATCGCGATCATGTTGCGGCCCGGCTTCACCCAGCGGGTGACGTCGAACTCGCTCGGCAGCTTGGAATCCTCCGAATAGCCGACGCTCTGACCGTTGACCCACACGCGGTACGCCGACCCGGCCGCACCGATGTGCAGAATGACGTCCTGCCCCCGCCAGCCGGCCGGGATCTCGATATCGCGGCGATAGGATCCGACCGGGTTGGTCGCGTGCGGGATCAGCGGGCGATTGGCGGGAAAGGGATAGGTGATGTTGTTGTAGCGCGCCTGGTCGTATCCCTCGGCCTGCCAGTCGGCGGGCACCTTGATCGATTTCCAGGCGGACAGGTCGTAATCGGGCCGCTCGAACCCGGTCGGCACCGCGTCCGCACTGGGCGAGAACTGAAAACGCCACGGACCGTCGAGCGACAGGAAACGCGCAGACTTCGTGCGGTCGCCCGCGATGGCTTCGTCCCGCGTCTCGAACGGAAAGCCGGTGGCGCGCGCGGGCATCTTGCCGCGGGCGAACACCGCCGGGTTTTCCCAATCGGGACGCGATGGATCGATCTGTACCGGCTGGACGCTGGGGGCCTGTGCGCGCGCGCTGCCGCCGGACGCCAGATCGCCGATCGCAACGATCGCGACCGCGCATCCAAAACCGAAATTTTTCATAAGAACAATCCTGGTCAACCGCCCGTTCGCCGAGCTGGAAAGAGGCGGACGGGCCGGTAACCCGGACCCGTCCGCACCCTGGCCGGTATCAGAAGGAGAAGCGTACCCCCGCGTCGTAGCGCGGCCCGAAATTCTGGTACGTCAGCACCTGATTGTCGAACCGTCCGGTCGTGATGTATTTGGCATTGAACAGGTTCGTACCCTCTACGAACACCTGCGCAAAGGGCGTGACGTTGACGGAGATGCTACCGTCGAACTGGCCGTAGTTGCGGACAAAGACAGGCTCGTTGCCGGGGCCGCCGGCAAGCGTCTGGAGGAAGCGTTCGCGACGGTTGTAGGCCATGCGGGCCGAGATGCCGTATTTTTCATAGAATATGGTCGCGTTCTGCGAGTTGCCGATCCCTTCGGCAGCAAAGGACTGGCCGACCTGGTTGATATCGAACTCCCTGTTCGTCTCCACGAACGTGGCGTTCGCCTGCACGCCGAAGCCGCTGAGGACGCCGGGCAACCAGTCCAGCGTGTGCACCACGTTGAGTTCCAGCCCCTTGACCTTGAGCGACTGCGCGTTGCGCGGCCGACGAACGCTGAACCTCGCGGCATTCCGGCTAACGATGAGGCCCCCGACAGGCAGGTTGCCGGCATTGGCGATCGGGAACACCTCGTCGCCAAAGCTCTGGACGATGAAGTCATCGATCGTCTTGTGGAATACGGCAGCCGACACGGTCGTCGTCGGGGTGGGATACCATTCCAGCGATGCGTCGAAGTTCGTCGCACGGTAGGGCTTCAGGGCGGGATTGCCGCCGCTTGCGGTCAGCGTGGCCGGCCGCAGGGTTTCGAAGTTGAGGCTCGGGGCGAGATCCCCGATCGCGGGCCGGGTCAGCGTCCTGTACGCCGCCAGACGAAGCTGGAACTTCGGCGTGAAGCTCAGCCGTGCGCTCAGATTCGGCAGGAAGTTGTTGTAGGAGGATCGACGCGAGACCGATACCGCCGCACGATTGTTGCCAAAGACGCCGTTGTAGATCGTGGGATCGCCCGGCACGGGCAGGAGATCGGTCAGTTGCAGCTGCTGGCCGTCCGACTGCAGTTCCGTATATTCGTAACGGGCGCCCACGTTGATGAACCACGGCATGCCACCGATATCGCCGTTGAGATCCATGTCGGCATAGCTTGCATACACCACTTCCTTGACACGACTGGAAGGCTGGGGCGACACGGCATAGCCGTTGGTCGTGGCATACAGCGCCGCAGTGGTGCCGACAGGCTGATTGCGAGCCCGATCCAGCGCCGCCGTTGCCGCCGGGCTGGTCAGGAACGAAAAGTAGCGACGGGCGTCGAAACTCAGAAACTGGGCCGGCACCGAGCCGCTGCCCGCTCCGAGCGAATTCAGCGTGTACAGGCTCAGCAACGAGGGATCGGCCGCCGTCGGATACCCGCAATAGACGCAGCCGACATTCGGGTCGGACGTGATCGGCACGTTGTTCTTGTCGCGGGAGGTTCGCGTCAGGCCGAACCGGAACGTATCGAAGATCCCCCAGCCCGGCTTCCACTCGGTGTTCCAGCGGAATTCATTCACTTTCTCGGTGATGTCGTTGCCGCTGATTCCGGCGATATGCGTCAGCCCCCGCGACGGATCGGTCAGTGCTCCGGCGCCATAACCGAAGGTGGAGGGGATTTCGTTCTGCCCCGCGGCGGTGAACGAGTAGCGCGACGGCGATCCGATGACCGCGAAATAGCTCTTGCCGCCGCCGGCGTTCTTGGCACGGGACCACGTCGCGTCGAATACCATGTGCACGGTGTCGCTGGGACGCCACTCGGCGTTGAACCCGGCTTCATACGTCTTGGTTTCGCGCACCGCGCCGCCGGCGATGAAGTCAGCGTTGCCATTGGTCGTCAAGGACGTGATCGAACGGTTGCCGTCGATCGTCGCCGCCGTGTAGCTCGACGGCTCGAACCAACTGCCGAGCGCGCGGCGGGTAGAATCGCTCTTGAAGCGGTTGAACAGGCCATCGACGGTGAACGTGAGTTCGTCGCTGGGCGCATACTGCGCGACCAACGTCGCGCCAAGACGCGTCCGGTCGTCAAGCGTCGTGCCGACGTCCTGGTTACGCGGGGCGTAGACGTTGGTGAACAGCGGCGCGTTGGCTGGGCCCACCGCCGTGCGCGGGATGTAGCCGTCCGTGGTGATCGACGTCACCGCCGCCTTGCGGCGCTGATAGGAAAGCGACGCGAGCAGACCTAGCTTACCGTCGGCGAACGTGTCGCTCAGCAGGCCGAACAGTTGCGGCGTGAACTTTTCGCTGTTCTTCTCGTAGTTCGCCTTGGCGGTGAAGACGCCCTTGAATTCTTTCAGGGCCAGCGGCTTGGGCGTCTGGAGGTTGATCGTCGCACCGATGCCACCGCTCTGCAGGGGCGCCTGCGAGCTCTTGTACACCTGTGCGCCGCTGATCAGTTCTGCGGGGAGAAGATCGAACGAGAAGGAACGGTTGTAGTTGTCCGACGCGAAGCTGCGTCCGTTGAACAGAACCGTGTTGAAGTTGGGGCCCAGGCCGCGAACGGTCACGGACTGGCCTTCGCCGTTGCTGCGGTCGATCGCGACCCCGGGGATCCGCTGGAGCGATTCGGCGACGTTCGCGTCGGGGAACTTGCCCAGATCCTCGGACGAGATGGCATCGAGGATGCCGGAGGCTTCGCGCTTCTGCGCACCTGACGATTCGATACTGCGGCGGATACCGGTCACGACGATGTCCTCTGCGCTGACATCCGCCTCGGCTTGTCCCGGTGCCACCTGCGCCGCTGCAGACGCCGTGACGATCAGCGCGCCAAATGCGCTCGCAAGCCCATATGCGGCATAAAGAATTTTGGATTTCGACCGCCCTTGCTTGATCATCATCACTCTCCCTCTGAATTTTTGACCCGCCTCGATTGAGCAGACCTGAGCCATCTGCTACAGATTTATCTGACAAATACAATTCCCAATTATCTTATAAATGCCATCACAGGTAATGTGAGGCTCAATGCCTTGAAAAGGCGGGAGAAGTGATGCCAAAGGTGGACGTGACACACGAGGGTGTACGGGCGATCGTGGTGGTCGGGGGCGGGTCGGCCGGCTGGCTTGCCGCCTGTCGGCTGGCCGCACGGGCGGTTCAGACCGGCAGCAATCTTACGGTCCGACTCGTCGAATCAGCGACGGTGCCAAGTGTCGGCGTGGGCGAAGGCACGTGGCCGACCATGCGCAATACGCTGCGCAAGATCGGCATCAGCGAAACGACGTTCATCCGGTCATGCGATGCGGCGTTGAAGCAGGGGGCATGTTTCGTCGGCTGGACCGACGGCACGCCGGCCGATGCCTATTATCATCCGCTCAATCCCCCCGCGGGCATGGGGGACATCGATCTTGCGCCCTATTGGCTCAATCGAGCGGACGCCGACGACACGGACTTCGCCGACTGGGTCGATTACCAGGCCGCGCTTTGCGAGGCGGGACTGGCGCCCAAGACCATCACCGCGCCGGAATATGGCGGTCACGCCAATTACGCGTACCATCTCGACGCGGGCAGGTTCGCGACATTGTTGCGCGACCACGCGGTCGCCTCGCTCGGCGTCGAACATGTCGTCGGCGACGTCGTTCGGGTCCATCAGCGGGACAATGGCGATATCGAGAGCGTCGAACTGGCGGACGGCCGCGCGCTCGCCGGCGACCTGTTCGTCGATTGCTCGGGTTTTGCCGCGCTGTTGATCGGCGGCGTCTACGATGTCCCGTTCCAGCCCTGCGGCGATATTCTCTTCGCCGACCGGGCCCTTGCGATGCAGGTGCCGTATCGGGGCGAAGACGACCCGATCGCGTGCCATACCATCTCGACCGCGCAGGACGCAGGGTGGGTCTGGGACATCGGCCTGTGGACGCGCCGCGGCGTCGGGCATGTCTACAGCAGCGCCCACACCAGCGATGACGAGGCCGAAGCGGCACTGCGGCGCTATGTCGGCCCCGCCGCGGACGCCCTGACGGCGCGCAAGATCGCCTTCATCGCCGGTCATCGCGCGCGCTTCTGGCAGAACAACTGCGTCGCGATCGGCCTGTCCGCAGGGTTTATCGAGCCGCTCGAGGCATCGGCCCTGATGCTGATCGAAACGTCACTGGACGCGCTGGTCGATCGATTGCCGCAGACCCGATCGACGATGGATGCGGTATCGCGGCAGTTCAACGAGACCTTCCAGCATCACTGGCAACGGATCATCGAGTTCCTGAAACTCCACTATGTCCTCACCAAGCGACGCGACACCGATTTCTGGCGCGACAATGTCGCGGCATCATCGATCCCTGCTGCGTTGCAGGAACGTCTCGACCTGTGGACGCACCACTCACCGGCGCCGCAGGACTTCTCGCACGCGCGCGAGGTCTTCTCCTGGCCCAGCTACCAATATATTCTCCACGGAATGCGCTTCGGCGGGAGCTATATGGGGCGGCCCGCCACCGCCGAGGGCGCGTCGGTCGCCGCGCTCGTTGCGCGAAATGCGCGGATTCGTACCGACCTGATGGGTAAGTTGCCGCGGCACCGCGATCTCCTGCGTGCGGTCCGCGAACACGGGCTTCAGCTGGTATGAGCCAGGTTCGCCCCCTGAACCGTACCGACCACGGATCGCTGTGTTTCGATCGCACCGTCGTCGGCCCTGCCCGGCGCATCGTCCAGATCGGACTGTCCGAAATCGCGCTGGTCGCCGCGGACATGCCGATCTGCCTCGCCAAGGATGCGAACACCGGCAAGTTCAACCTCGTGGCGCTCACGGGTCTCGTGGAACCGGTCAACCTGTTCGTCCACGATTGCCGTTTCCGTGCGACCTATTGCCCGCGCGCATTGCAACTGACGGGCTTCCGGCTCGATGCGGGCGGTGTCGCAGGACTGGCGGTGGATGCGAGCGATCCCTCGATCGGCAGCTCGGGCGACCCGCTGTTTCGCGACGGTGAACCGACGTCGCTGCCGACCGGGATCGCAGCGGCGCTGGAGGATTTGCTGGCGGACATCGATGCGGCGCGCAGCCTCGTCGATGGCTATGGCGTGCAGCGCCTCATCCGGCCGCTTCACTTCGTGCTTCGTGACGATTCCGGCCACGATCATGTAATCGACGGACTCTACACGATCAGCACCGAAGCACTGATGCAATTGCCGGACGATGCTGTCGTGCCGATGCATCGCTCCGGAGCCCTCGCCTCGGCTGCGCTGCTCACCGCGTCGCTCTCCCAGGTCGAACGATTATGCCAGTTGCACAATGCCGGCGCGGAACAACGGCTGCATGTCATCCGGTTGTCCGACAACGAGGATTATCACACATTCTAGCCAACGCCCCCCCGCGGAAGGATGGCATGATCATTCCAGAGTTGCCCGTGGAACTCGGCCGTAACTTGACGCATGGCATGCTCGACGCGCTGGGCAAGGCCATTGTGACGGGCCGCTACGACTCCAGCCGCTTTCCGACCGAGGCGGAAATATCAAAAACCTACGGCGTCAGCCGCTCGGTCACGCGTGAGGCCGTCAAGATGCTGACGGCCAAGGGGCTGGTTGCCGCCCGCCCCCGGCAGGGCACGGTGGTGCAGCCGACCTCGCTCTGGAACCTGTTCGATACAGATGTGCTGCGCTGGCTGCTCGACCGGAAATTTTCGATCGAACTTCTCCAACAGTTCAACGAACTGCGCATTGCAATCGAACCGGAGGCAGCGAGCCTTGCGGCAGGCTATCATAGGGAGGGGGAATTGACGGACATTCAGGCCGGCCTGGCCCGGATGATCGCCGCCGAACAGGGGGGGGACGACGCGCTGGACGCCGACATCGCGTTTCACGTCGCGATCTTGCGGGCGTCCCGCAATCCCTTCTACGGCCAGTTCGAGGCGATGGTTTCCACGGCGCTGCGGACGTCGATCCGTTTCACCAACCGTATCAAGGGCCGCAGCGCGAACATCGACGATCACGCCGCGGTAGCGGACGCGATCGCGCGGCGAGATTCCAGCAACGCCAGGAACGCGATGCGGGGGATTATCGGCGACGTGCTTGACCTGATTAAGGAAAGCGCCGTGCCCGAAACGGGCATCACGCCATCTTCGCTATAGACACTCTGTCGTCGGGTTCCAAAGTCCTGGGAACGACGATATTGAACGGCTCCGGGTTCGTCGGAGGCTCCAACTCTTGAGCAGGTGGAGCCATAACGGGCAAGACGACGAACAAATTTACGCCCGAAGGCCGCGAGCGACCGGTACGGTTGGTTCTCGACCACCAGCGGGATCATCCATCGCCATGGGCGACGGTTGTGTCGATCGCGGACAAGATCGGCTGCGTGCCGCAGACGCTGCATGAGCGGGTGAACAAGGCCGAGGTCGACAGCGGTAAGCGCGGCGGTTTTCCAAACGAGATTGTCGACAGGCTGGAGGCACTGGAGCGCGAGGTCCAGGAGTTACGGCGGGCCAACGAGATACTGCGCAACGCTTCCGCGTATTTTGCTCAGGCGGAGCTCGACCGCCCGTTTCGGCGATGATCGCGTTCATTGACGATCACCGGAATGCCTATGCGGTCGAGCGCGAGCGCCGGGAGCCGTTACGGATGCCGACGACCCGCATCGCGGGATCAGGACAGTGGGCTGGCGTCGCTGCCTGAAGTGCCGCCGTTCATTCTTCTTAAAGGACGTGGTTCGTCTGCGCTTGTGCAGCGGCGCTCAGGGCTGCCGGGAAGACGAAGACAAATACAGATGACAAAGTTGCGGGAGTTGCCATCTGGGCTCCCGCAATGATGGTTAACGCCATCGACCCCTCGCCAACTAGCCTCGGGGCCAGCAGTGGGGGGGGGTATCGGCTTTCCCGACTCTGACACTGCCAGCACCCTCAACCCTTCGGACGTGGGGTGCTGCTATGAGCACAGTCATCCGCGCGGATCAGCTATGGTCCGCTTATGGATGAACTGCTTACGCGAACGGGCAGCTTTCGCTGCCCGCTTAAACCATAGCGATTGCTTGGTTTGTTGGTCGGGGCGACAGGATTCGAACCTGCGACCCCCACACCCCCAGTGTGATGCGCTACCAGGCTGCGCTACGCCCCGACCGAGGGACGGGCCATTACGCGGCACCGCCCGGCGATGCAAGGCCTTGCGCGACACACGCGGAACTCGCCCGCCAAACGTTGCGCCGCCGCCCAAGCGATGATAGCGCGCGGCGGTTCCTGCGTGGGCCTTCCGCCTGCGCCACCAGCCATGTTTGGGGCCGATGTTCATTCCTTCCGCTTACGCCCAGGCCGCGGGCGCCGCCGCACCGTCGAGCGGCATCGCGAGCTTCCTCAGCCTCGCGCCGCTGTTCCTCGTCTTCGTCGTCTTCTATTTCCTGATGATCCGCCCACAGCAAAAGCGGATGAAGACCATCCAGGCCGCGGTGGCCGCGGTGAAGAAGGGCGATTCGGTCGTCACCGCGGGCGGGCTGCTCGGCAAGGTGACGAAGGTTGAGGACGCGTTCGTCGAGGTCGAGATCGCGCCAAACACCCGCGTCCGCGTCGTCAAGGCGACGCTCGCCGAGGTGACCAGCCCGAACTCCAAGCCGGCGAACGACTGACATGCTCGACTTTCCCCGCTGGAAGGTCTGGTCGATCGTCGGAGTGCTCGCGGTGCTCTGCGCGCTGGCGATTCCGAGCTTCCTGCCCGAACGCATGACCGCCAGCTGGCCCGTCAAGGCGCCGCGGATCAACCTCGGGCTCGATCTGGCCGGCGGCAGCTACCTGCTGCTCGAGGCGGACGTGAACGACGTCGCCGCCAGCCGCATCGAACAGATGCGCGAGCAGGTATCGACCGAGATGCGCCGCCAGACGCCGCGGATCGAGATCGGCGACATCTCGACGCGCGGCGGCAGCCTGTCGTTCATGCTCCGCGATCCCGGCCAGGTCGACGCTGCGCGCGAGCGATTGCTGTCGATCACCGGCGGTGGTGCGGGCATGACAGGCCAGCGCGAGTGGGACATCCAGGTCGTCGATTCGAGCCGCTTCGTACTGACGCCGACGCAGGCCGGCCTGACCCAGGCGATCGACACCGCGATGCAGGACGCGACGGAAGTCGTGCGCCGCCGCATTGACGAACTCGGCACGCGTGAGCCGACGATCGTACGCTCGGGATCGAGCCGCATCGTCGTCCAGGTCCCGGGCCTCCAGAATCCGCAGGCCTTGAAGGACCTGCTGGGCAAGACCGCCAAGCTGGAATTCAAGCTGGTCGACCAGTCCGCCGATCCGCAGGCGCTGGCGCGCAACCAGGCGCCTGCTGGCAGCCAGGTCCTGCCCTATCCGTCGAATCCCTCCGGCCTTCCGAAGATCGCGGTCAAGCGCTCGGTCATCCTCTCGGGCGACCAGCTGGTCGACGCGAAAGCCGAGGTGAACGGCGAAAACAATCAGTGGCAGGTCGCGATCGCGTTCGACAGCCAGGGCGGCCGCCGCTTCGCGCGGGTGACGCAGGAGAACGTCAACAAGCCGTTCGCGATCATCCTCGACAATTCGGTCGTCTCCGCGCCCAACATCAACGAGCCCATTCTTGGTGGGCGCGCCTCGATCTCGGGCAGCTTCAACGCCGATTCGGCGAACCAGCTCGCGATCGCGCTGCGTTCGGGCAAGCTGCCGGTGGCGCTGAAGGTGATCGAGGAACGCACGGTCGGTCCCGATCTGGGCGCCGATTCGATCCGTGCGGGCATCCTTGCCTCGGGCGTCGCGGTCGCGCTCGTCGTCGCGTTCATGCTCGTCACCTATGGCCGGTTCGGCGTCTATGCGAACCTCGCGGTCGTCATCAACGTGTTCGTGATCCTGGGCGTGCTGGCGCTGCTCAACGGCACGCTGACGCTGCCGGGTATCGCGGGCTTCGTGCTGACGATCGGCACCGCGGTCGACGCGAACGTGCTCATCAACGAGCGCATCCGCGAGGAGCATCGCCGCGGGCGCAGCATCGTCCAGTCCGTCGAACTCGGCTACAAGGAAGCCAGCCGCACGATCTTCGAGGCGAACGTGACGCACGCGATCTCGGGCATCATCATGTTCCTGCTGGGCTCGGGTCCGGTGAAGGGATTCGCGGTGGTGCTGCTGATCGGCATCTGCACCTCGGTGTTCACCGCGGTGACGTTCACGCGGATGATGGTCGCGATCTGGTTGCGGCGCGCCAAGCCGAAGACGATCACGATATGATCGCCCGCCTCTCCTCCCCCCGTCATCCCGGCGAAGGCCGGGATCCGGAACCGCGCGCGCCGCGGCCGGGTCGCTGGACCCCGGCCGTCGCCGGGGTGACGGCAAAGGTCCTGTCATGAAACTGCTGAAACTCGTCCCCGACGATACCAATTTCGATTTTGTCCGGCTTCGCGGCTGGGCATTCGGGCTGACGCTGCTGCTCAGCATCCTCGCGGTTGGCCTGACGGTCGGGCGCGGGCTCAACCTGGGTGTCGATTTCGTCGGCGGGCTGATGGTCGAGGAGAAGTTCGCGACCGTCCCTGACAGCGACCGCGTCCGCCAGGTCGTCGACGGGCTCGGCGTCGGCGAGGCCTCGCTCCAGACGGTGGGCGACGGCAAGACCGTATCGATCCGCCTCCCCCTCCCCGCCTCCACTGACGACGGTGCCGCCAACGTCGTCGTCCGCAAGGTCGAGGCCGCACTGGCACAGCAATTCCCCGGCGCTACCTTCAGCCGCTACGACACCGTCTCGGGCAAGGTATCCGACGAGCTGATCCGCAACGGGGTGCTCGCGGTGGTCCTCGCGATCGTCGGCATCGCGCTGTTCGCGATCTTCCGTTTCGAATGGCAGTTCGGCGTGTCGACCGTCGTCGCGATCGTCCACGATCTGTTGATGACGCTGGGGTTCTTCGCGCTGACGCAGTTCGAGTTCGACCTGAACATCGTCGCCGCCGTGCTGACGATCATCGGCTATTCGATCAATGACAAGATCGTGATCGACGACCGCATCCGCGAGAACATGCGCCGCTATCGCAAGATGGAGATGCGCGAGATCATCAACCTGTCGGTGAACGAGACGCTGCCGCGCACCGTCATGACCTCGGTCACGATCCTGCTCGCGCTGTTCGCGCTGCTGCTGCTCGGCGGGCATGTGCTGCGCGGGTTCACCGCGGCGATGATGCTGGGCATCGTTGTCGGCACCTATTCGTCGATCTACGTCTCGTCGTCGCTGCTCATCACGCTGGGCCTGCGGGCCGAACCGACCGCGGCGAAACCGGGCAGCGTCGATCGTGGCGCCGACCATTCGGGCGCGGAGCGGGTCGGGCCGAAGCGCTGATGCGGATGGAGCTGGAGCGCGGGAGCACCGGGCCGACGATCCTGGGGTTTTCGGGCACCAGCTTCCGCATCGACGATACGGTTGCCCCCGCGGCCCTGCTGACCGCAGACTTCGCACGCGCGTGGACGCCCCCCGCGGTTTCCGCGCTGACGCTGGCCGACCTCGCCGACCTGATCGCCGCACGCCCGGAGTTCATCCTGTTCGGCACAGGCCTCGCACTGGTGCATCCGCCCGTCCCGCTGGTCCGTGCGCTGGAGGCGGACGGCATCGGCGTCGAGGCGATGGACAGCCGCGCCGCTGCGCGTGCCTGGGGCGTGCTGCGCGGCGAGGGTCGCCGGATCGCCGCGGCGCTCTATCCTCTCGACGCCTGAGCCGCGTCGACGCGCCTCGCCACCAGCGCGGCGAGATGATCGCGCAACGTCGCGCCATTCGCCTCCCAGCTGAACTGGGCCGCCATCGCACGGATCGACTCCTGTGCGGGCGGATGTGCGATCATCGTCGCGATCGCTGCGGCATAGGCGCTGGCGTCGCGTGCGACGATACGCCCGGCCACCGGCGACGTCACCACCTCACGCGCGCCGCCCGCGTCGGACACGAGGATCGGCGTGCCGCACGCCAGCGACTCGACCCAGGCATTGGCCAGCCCCTCCGATTCGGACGCCAGCGCCATCACGTCCGCCGCCGCGATCAGCGCGGGCAGGTCCGCATGCGGCAGCGCACCGAGCAGGCGCACGCGGTCCCCCACCCGGAGCGTGTCGATCAGCGCCTGCAACGCCGCGTGGTCCGGGCCGGCGCCTGCGATCAACAGCGAGACGCCGGGCAACCGCGCGACCGCCTTGACGACGATCGCATGTCCCTTGCGCGGAATCAGCGCGCCGACCGAGACCACGAGCGGCCCCGCGACGCCGAACGCGGCCTTTGCCGGCGCGCGATCGACCGGCGCGAACCGCGTGCGATCGATCCCGGTCAGATGCACCGTGATCCGGTCGGCAGGCATGCCGAGGGCCACCATGTCCGCTTTCATCGCGTGGCTCACCGCGAGCAGTCCGTCGGCTCCGCGCCCCGCCTCCAGCACCTGCGCACGGCTGGCGGAGACGCGCCCCGAATGATGGATGTCGGCGCCGCGCGCCTTGATCGACACCGGCACGCCGTATCGCCTGCCGAGCGCCACTGCGGCAGGGCCGTCGGGAAAGAAGAACGACGCGTCGATCACGTCGAACGACCCTGCCAGCGTGTCGAGCAGCGGCACCAGCGTCGCCGACAGCGTGCGCGGATGGAAGCGCCCGTCGGTGCCCGGCAACGACAGGAAGCGCGGGCGATGGACATCGATCCCCTTCCACGTCTCGCGCCGGGGCAGCGTCGCCAACGATCGATACCGTGCCATCCGCGAGATCGGCGCGGGCGGCACTCCGACCGGCGCGACGACCGTGACAACCACCGATGCGAGCGCCGCGAGCGCCAGCGTCTGGCGCTCGACGAACACGCCGAAATTGGGCCGCGTCGAATCGGGGAACAACGTCGAGAGGGTCAGCACGCGCAGCATCGCGCCTGCCGCTGTAGAGGCGCAGGGTTAAGGCCAGGTTGGCATCCGGGCTGTCTGTGCCAGCTCTTGGCGCCATGTGGCGGATGGACACTCAGGCCTTGGAATCACAGGCGGATCGCTATCCGGAACGGAATTGTTCGGAATCGAGAACCGCCAGCGATCGAACGCGATTCCGGCCTAATACCTTACCGCACGTCGCAACGCCGCCTCGGCAAGTGGGCGCATCGCCGCATAGCCCGCGGCGTTCGGATGCACCCCATCCCTCGCGAAATCGGGCTTCATCGCGCCGTCCTGGGTCGCCAGCGCGGGCCAGTAGTCGACCCAGACGATCCTGTGCCGATCCGCATAGGCCTTGAGCCCGGCATTGATCTCCCGGATCTGCGCGACGGGGCTGACCTCGGGCCGCCACTTGAACGCTGCCGCGGGCGGAATCGAGGCGAGGACGACGGTTATGCGGTTGGCGCGCGCGATCTCCGCCATGCCGGTGATGTAGCCAAGTACCTCCTCGGTTGTCGCCGGCCCCTGGTTGCGCGCGACATCGTTGGTGCCCGCCATGATATGCACGACGCGCGGTTTCAGCGCGACGACGTCGGCGTGGAATCGGACCAGCATCTGCGCCGCGGTCTGCCCCGAGATCCCGCGCCCGACGAACCGGGGCTCATCCTTGATGAAGGGCTGGAGCGCCCAGCCCTCGGTGATCGAATCGCCCATGAACACCACGCGGTCAGGCATGGCCTCGGCCCGGATCGCAACGTTGGCGTCCCGATAGCGGGCGAGATTGCCCCAGTCGCCATTCGCGCCCTGACTGGCGGGACGCGCGACGGGCGGCTGCGCCGACTGCTGTGCGTGAACGGAGCCGGATAGGCCGACGAGCAACAGGGCGATGGGCAGCATGCGCATTGTCGGTTTCACCTTCCGCAATTCGACACCGTGTACCCCACCTTAGATCCGCGTCGCACCGGAATAGGCGAACAGCAAGTCGCTCCCGGCTTCGGACACGATCTCCTCGTCCCCCGTCACCAGCACGCACTCGCCCGCCTTGAACGCGACGCCGCCGACCTCGCCCTTGCCCGTCACCGGCACCAGCCAGCCCTCGTTGCCTTCGGGCAGCGACACCCGCCGGCGCCCGCCCGGCCAGCGCTCAAGAACGAATTTCGGCCCCTCGACCAGGATGGTACGGTCCTCAGAGATTTGGCCCGGCGCGTCGGGCGCGACATAGGGCGTCAGTTCGGCGACCGCGACGCCGTCGTCCAGATGCAGTTCGCGCGGCCGGCCGTAATCGTACAGCCGATAGGTGGTATCCGAGTTCTGCTGGATCTCGATCACCGTCAGCCCCGCGCCAATCGCGTGGATCACGCCCGAGTGCGAATAATAGAAATCGCCCGCCTTCACCGGCACCCAGTCCAGCTTGTCCTCGATGCTGCCGTCGAGCGCGCTGGCACGAAGCTCGTCCGCCGTCATCGCCTGCTTCGGCCCGATCGCGATCGTCGAATCGGGCTCTGCCGCCAGCACCAGCCAGCATTCGTCCTTGCCCCGCAGTAGACCTCGCTTGTGCGCTTCCTCGTCGCTTGGATGATCCTGCACCGACAGCTTCTCGCTGGTGAACAGATACTTCACCAGCAAGTCGGGCTCCTTGGGATGCGGCGACTGGAACCAGACCTCGCCGATCGGATCGGCATTGGGCGCGGGATCGGGGAAGCCGGGCCACAGCGTGTGGCTGCCCCATGGCTTTTCGACGCGCTTGGTGGCGAGGAGCGTGGCGGTCATGGCGATACATCCCAAGGCAAGGTGGACTGGCTAGGACAACGTCGCAGCCGGCGCGAGCGTTGCATACGGGCGATGTCGGCAATTGGAAGAAAATCCGTGGGACGTTCCGCCGCCAAATCGCCACGAACGCCCGCCACAGCCGCACGCGTAAACATCGATTGTTCGCAGGGGTAGCCCTGCGCTAAGGACGCCTCCACATGCGTAGTCTCCTGTCCCGCCCCGCCGCGATCCTCGCTCTCGCCGCCCTCGCCCTGCCGCTCGCGGCCTGCGGCGGTCGCACGAAGAAGGGCGACTTGCCCTACGTCGCGCGCGACGTCGGCACGCTGTACAGCACCGCCAAGCTGCGGCTCGACCAGCATCGCTACAAGGAAGCCGCGCAGCTCTTCGACGAAGTGGAGCGCCAGCATCCCTATTCGGTCTGGGCGCGACGCGCGCAGTTGATGGGCGCGTTCAGCTATTACCTCAATCGCGACTATACCGAATCGATCCAGTCGGCGCAGCGCTTCCTCGCGGTCCATCCCGGCAACCGCGATGCGGCCTATGCCTATTATCTCGTCGCGCTCGGCTATTACGAGCAGATCAGCGACGTGACGCGCGACCAGAAGATCACCAGCCAGGCGCAGGACTCGCTGGGCGAGCTCGTCCGCCGCTATCCCAACACCCGCTATGCCGCCGATGCGCGGCTCAAGATCGATCTCGTCCGCGATCACCTCGCGGGCAAGGAGATGGAGATCGGGCGATTCTACGAATCGCGCGGCCAGTGGCTGGCGAGCACGCTGCGCTTCCGCCGCGTCGTCGACGAATACCAGACGACCACGCACACGCCCGAGGCGCTGATGCGGCTGGTCGAGAGCTACCTCGCGCTCGGTGTGCGCGGCGAGGCACGCAAGACCGCGGCGGTGCTCGGGGCGAACTATCCGGGGACCGAGTGGTACAAGCACGCCTTCGACCTGCTCGGCGAGAACCCGTCGACGCCGATCCCGCCGGTCGCGCCCGGCACGCAGATCGTGCCGCCGCCGCGTCGCGGCACCGTCGAGGTCCTGCCCGAGAACCCCGGCGACGCGACGCCAAAGGCCGAAGCGCCCGGCGCCCCCACCCCCACCTCGCCCAGCGGCGGCGCGGGCAGCACGCGCCAGCCCTCCACCGCGCCCACCCCGGGGTCGCCCAACACCTGAGTCGCGCGGGCGTTCGCGCGATGAGAACAAAAACGGGTCACGCCGATCGCGAAAACCCGCTATGGACGCAGCCATGCTGACCGCGCTGGCCATCCGTGACGTCGTCCTGATCGAGGCGCTGGACCTCGAGTTCGACGCCGGCCTGGGCGTCCTGACCGGGGAGACCGGCGCGGGCAAATCGATCCTGCTCGACGCGCTTGGGCTCGCGCTCGGTGCGCGCGGGGACAGCGCGCTGGTCCGCCACGGCGCGGCGCAGGCGGCGGTGACCGCGACGTTCGATGCGCCCGCCGCCGCGCTGGCGCTGCTCGACGCGCAGGGGCTGGAGATCGACGCCGGCGAGCCGCTGATCGTCCGCCGCCTCGTCAAGCGCGATGGCGGCAGCCGCGGCTTCGTCAACGACCAGCCCGCCTCTGCCGCGCTGCTGCGCGAGCTCGGCGCGATGCTCGTGGAGATCCACGGCCAGCACGACGATCGCGGGCTGCTCGCACCCGCTGGCCACCGCGCGCTGCTCGACACGTTCGGGCGGGTGGACACCGCCTCGGTCGCGATCGCATGGCGCGCGTGGCGCGCCGCCGAGGATGCGCTGGACGCCGCCCGCGCGGAGATCGAAACCGCAGCGCGTGACCGCGAATGGCTGGAACACGCGGTCGGCGAACTGACCGCGCTCGCCGCCGAGCCGGGGGAGGAGGAGACACTCGCCGACACCCGCCGGTCGATGCAGCGCGCCGAGAAGATCGCGGACGAACTCGAACAGATCGAGGGCTGGCTGGAAGGACCGAACGGCGGCCTGGCGCAGCTGCGGCAGGCCGCTCGCGGGCTGGAGCGCGTGGCGGCGGACCATGCCGGCCTGGCCGACGCGCTCGCCGCGGTCGATCGCGCGATCATCGAGGGTTCGGTCGCCGAGGACCGGTTGCGCGACGCCCGACGCGACCTCGCCTTCGATCCGCGCGCGCAGGAGAACGACGAGGCGCGGCTGTTCGAGCTGCGCGCAATGGCACGCAAGCACCGCGTCCAGCCCGACGACCTCGCCGCGTTGACCGAGGATTTGCGCGCGAAGCTCGACCGGCTCGACGCTGGCGAGGATGGCGTCGCGCTGCTTGAGGCGGGCGTCGTCGCAGCGCGCGCCGACTACACCGCCACGGCCGATGTCGCGGGCGCATCGCGGCGCGCGGCCGCGGCGCGGCTCGACCTGGCGGTGGCGGGCGAACTCGCGCCGCTCAAGCTCGATTCGGCCAAGTTCCGCACCCGTGTCGACGTGGCGGGTGCCGATGCGTGGGGCCCCGCGGGCAAGGACCGCGTCGAGTTCGAGATCGCGACCAATCCCGGCGCGCCGTTCGCGCCGCTGACCAAGATCGCCAGCGGCGGCGAACTGTCGCGCTTCATCCTCGCGCTCAAGGTCGCGCTGGCGGAAGAGGGCGGCGCGGCGACGATGATCTTCGACGAGATCGATCGCGGCGTCGGCGGCGCGGTGGCCAGCGCGATCGGCGATCGGCTGGCCCGGCTGGCGACGCGCACCCAGTTGCTGGTCGTGACCCACTCGCCACAGGTCGCGGCACGCGGCGCGGCGCACCTGCTGATCGCCAAGAGCCACGACGGCACCGTCACCCGCACCGGCGTCCGCCGGCTCGACGACCGCGATCGTCGCGAGGAGATCGCCCGCATGCTTTCGGGCGCGACGATCACCGACGAGGCGCGCGCGCAGGCGGATCGGTTGCTGGAGACCGCCTGACGCCGTCAGCGGCGCGGGGGCAGTTCGATCGGCACGTAGAATTTCAGGATCAGGTCGCGCATCACCGTCTTGGTGTGCTCGGTCGGCTCGATCCAGGTGCGACGCCGGTCGTTGCGGTCCTCGGTACGGCGGATCAGCCCCTGCGCCTCCATCGCCTTCAGGTGACGCAGCGCGGTGGTCGGCGGTCCGCCGCTCGCGATGCACAGGCTGGTGACCGAGATCGAGCGCCCTTCCTCGCTCGCCGCGAACAGGTCGAGCAGCATGTTCCAGGCGACGTCGGCCACGAGATTGTGTCCCAGCTGCTCGGTCCGCAACAGCGACGACTTGTAGAAACTGCGCGCGATCGCGGCGAGGGGAACTGCCGTTGCCCCCCCCGGTTCGAAGCTGCTCGGCAGATTGTCCATCACGGTCTGGATGATCGTGTCGGTGACGGCGGAAGACAGTCCAAGGTCGAACAGCCGTCGGCGGAAATCTTCCACCTCCGCCGGCACATATCCCGATGTTGCCTGGATCCCCATGCGCACCCGTATGGATGATACCGGTAGCATTTAGCCATTGCGGGAAGAAAGATTGCCTCCATATCGGATTCATCGTTGCGGAATCGACGATCAACGGTTTCCTTTCATTCGTCGGGAAACACCGCGCAAGGCTTGCGTGCGCCTCCCCGGGTCCCCTAATCCTCCGCGCGAGATGACACCGCAGCCCGACACCGACGAAGCCGCCGCGGCGGAATTGGAAACGCTCGCGCTGACGATCGCGCACCACAACACGCTCTATCACGCCCACGACGCGCCGGAGATCAGTGACGCGGCGTACGACGCGCTGGTGCGTCGCAACACCGCCATCGAGCAAGCGTTTCCGCATCTGGTCCGCGGCGATTCGCCCAGCAAGGCGATCGGCGCGGCCCCCGCCGGGCATCTGGCCAAGGTGCGTCACGCGAAGCCGATGACCAGCCTCGACAACGCATTCAGCGACACGGAAGTCGCGGAATTCGTGCAGCGTGTCCGCCGGTTCCTGAAGCTCGCCGACGACACGCCCGTCGCGCTTACCGCCGAACCCAAGATCGACGGCCTGTCCTGCTCGCTGCGTTACGAGGGTGGTCGACTGGTCCAGGCGCTGACCCGCGGCGACGGCACGACCGGAGAGGACGTGACCGAGAATGTCCGCACGATCGCGGACATTCCCGCCGAGCTGAACGGCCCCGCCCTTGCGGTCTTCCCCGCCATTTTCGAGATCCGGGGCGAGGTCTACATGGCGAAGGAGGATTTCGCCGCGCTCAACGCCCGCCTGCTCGCCGAGGCTGCGGCGACGGGCAAGGAGGCACGCCAGTTCGCCAACCCGCGCAACGCCGCCGCGGGGTCGCTGCGCCAGAAGGACGCCAGCGTCACTGCCGCACGGCCGTTGCGCTTCCTCGCGCATGGCTGGGGCGAGGCGTCGGACCTGCCCGGGGAAACCCAGGCACAGATAATCGAGGTCATCGGCGGCTGGGGGTTCCCCGTCTCCGATGCGTTCGCCCGCGTGGACGATGCGGAGGCGGCGCTCGCGCTCTATAGCCGGATCGAGGCCGCGCGTGCCGACCTTCCCTTCGACATCGACGGCGTCGTCTACAAGGTCGACCGGCTCGACTGGCAGGCGCGGCTTGGCCAGGTCGCCAAGGCGCCCCGCTGGGCCATCGCACACAAATTCCCCGCCGAGCGCGCGCAGACCAGCCTCAACGCGATCGACATCCAGGTCGGGCGTACCGGGGCACTCACCCCGGTCGCGCGGCTGGAGCCGGTGACGGTCGGCGGCGTCGTCGTCACCAACGCGACGCTCCACAATGCCGACGAGATCGAGCGGCTGGGGGTGCGCCCGGGCGACCGCGTGGTCGTCCAGCGTGCGGGCGATGTCATCCCGCAGATCGTCGAGAACCTTACCGCCCGCGAACCCCGCGATCCGTGGGCCTTCCCGACGCATTGCCCCGAATGCGGATCGCTCGCGGAACGCGGCGAGGGAGAAGTCGTGTATCGCTGCACCGGCGGGCTGATCTGCCCCGCGCAGCGCGTCGAGCGGTTGATCCACTTCGTATCCCGCCATGCGTTCGACATCGCCGGGCTCGGCGCGACGCTGATCGAGGCGTTCTTCGCCGATGGGCTGATCGCGTCGCCCGCGGACATCTTCCGATTGACCGAGGAACAACTGGTCGCGCGCAAGAAGGACGGCCGCGTCTGGGCGGCGAACCTGATCGCTGCGATCACGGCGAAGCGCGAGGTCCCGCTCGACCGCTTCCTGTTCTCGCTCGGCATCCGCCATGTCGGCGAGATCACCGCACGCGATCTGGCGCGCCGCTATCGCTCGGCCACGGCGCTGGGGAGCGCGCTGCGTCACGCGGTGTTCCTTCATCACCAGACGCGGCCGGTGCTGGGCGAAACCGAGCGCAAGTTCGTCCTGCGCCGCGACAAATTGCTGGTCGCCGCGATAGAAACGGCTGGCATCGGCCCCGAAGTCGCAGGCGCGCTGGTCGGCTTCGCGGCGGAGAAACACAATCGCGACGTCGTGTTCGACCTGCTGCGGCAGGTGCGCCCCACCGACGTCGTCCACGAAACCCGCGCCTCCGAAGTCTCGGGCAAGACCGTCGTCTTCACCGGCACGCTCGAGGCGCTGAGCCGCGACGAGGCGAAGGCGCAGGCGGAGGCGCTGGGCGCCCGGGTGTCCGCATCGGTATCCGCCAGGACCGACCTGCTGGTCGCCGGCCCGGGCGCAGGATCGAAGGCGAAGAAGGCGGCGGACCTCGGCATCCGCGTGATCGACGAGGCGCAGTGGCAGGCGATCGTGGCCGCCGCGACGGGAACGGATTGAGGCCGGAATAGGGCAGGAACTGTCGCCTTTTTGCAACGCACAACGACTCGTTTCGTTCGCTGCCCGACTCCCGCTGGCGTGTGTCACGGAATCGAAATACTCGTTGTGCAGGGGCGCCGCTGACGGATCACAAAAGAGTGGCCGGCAGCGCACCGCGCTAAGGGGAACCAAGTCATGCGAAACAACCTTTTCCTGGGCGCGGCCATCGCTGCCCTCGTGATGCCTGCGGCAGCCAGCGCGCAGGAAACCACCGCGTCGATCCGCGGCACCGTCACCGCCGCCGGCACCGCCGTCGCGGGCGCCGAAGTCGTCGTCGTCAACGTCCCCTCCGGCACGCGCTCCACGACCACCACCGATGCCAACGGCACGTTCAACGCTTCCGGCCTTCGCACCGGCGGCCCGTTCAGCGTGACGGTCAGCAGCGCGCAGGGCTCGACCCAGGTGACCGACATCTACACCGTCGTCGGCCAGAGCTATGACCTGCCGATCGAACTCGCTTCGGGCGACACAGGCACCGAGATCGTCGTCACCGCCTCCTCGATCGCAGGCGCCGGCACGGTCAGCTCGGGCCCGCGTACCGTGCTGACGCAGGACGACATCTCGAAGGTCGCTTCGGTCAATCGCGACATTCGCGATCTGGCGCGCCGCGATCCGCTCGCCGCGCTGGATCTGTCCAACAGCCGGGCGGTCAGCTTCGCGGGCGTCAACCCGCGCTTCAATCGGTTCACGATCAACGGCGTCCAGGTCGGCGACAATTTCGGCTTGAACTCGGATGCGAACCCCACCGGACGCGGCCCCGTTCCCTTCGACGCGATCGGCCAGTTTTCCGTTTCGATCGCCCCATCGGACATCCGCCAGGGTAATTTCCAGGGCGGCGCGATCGATACCGTCCTGCTGTCGGGCACCAACGAGTTCCACGGCACCGGTTTCTACTCCCAGTCGACCGACGGACTGCAGGGCAGCACGATCGGCTCCAACACCCAGGTCCTGCCCAAGTACAAGTCGGAAACCTATGGCGCGACCCTGCGTGGGCCGATCATCAAGGACCGTCTGTTCTTCATGGTTTCGGGTGAGCGCAACACCGATCCGCGTCCCTTCTCCATCTCGACGATCGGCCAGATCCCCGGCCTGACCGCGCAGCAGATCACCAGCGTCCAGTCGATCGCCAGCAGCGTGTACAACTATCAGGCGGGCGACTTCCTGACGGTGAACAACCAGAAGGACGAGAAGATCGTCGGGCGCATCGATCTCAACATCACCGATGGCCAGCGACTGTCGGTGTCCTACACGAACGCATATGAATCGAGCACGGTCGGCAACAACACGTCGACCAGCCTGACGACACCGGCACTGGGCCTTGCCTCCAACGGCTACCAGCGCAGTGTGCTGCTGCGCGCGGGGATCGCACAGCTCAATTCCGACTGGACGGACAAGCTGTCGACCGAGGCACGCTTCATCTACAAGTCGAACAAGGTCGGCCAGACCCCGCTGAACGGCCTGGGCTTCGCCCAGTTCCGGGTCTGCACCGATCCCACCAGTGTCAATGCGACCGTCGGCGGCGTGACCAACAGCATCACCAACTGCGGCACTGCGCCGATCATCTCGTTCGGCCCGGATAACAGCCGCCAGGCCAACGAGCTGTACTTCGATACCTGGGGCGGCTCCCTGCTCGGCAAGTATAATGCGGAAGGCCATGAGGTCCGGCTTCTGGCCGAATACAACCGCAACCGTACGACGAACCTGTTTCTTCAGAACGCAGCCGGCAATTACTATTTCGACTCGCTGGCCGATTTTCAAAGCCGTCGCGCAAGCTCGCTGACCTACGCAAACGCCATTTCCGGTAATCTGCCGGATGTCGCATCGAACTTCGTTTACGATCAGTGGACGTTCGGCGCGCAGGACACATGGCAGATCGCCGATACGTTCGACCTTACCTATGGCGTGCGTTATGATCTCTACGGCATGCGCTCCGCGATTGCCCAGAACGACTCGTTCTTCTCGCGCTACGGCTTCTACAACACCAAGAACTACAAGGGTCTGGACAACTTCCAGCCTAGGATCAGCTTCAACTGGAAGCCGATCGACGGCCTGCGGATCCGCGGCGGCGCATCGGTCTTCGGCGGCGGTTCGCCCGACATCTACCTGTCGAACAGCTATTCGAACACCGGCGTGCTGTCGAACCAGGTCAACCTGCTTCGTTCGGGCACCGGCACCGGGGTCTGCACGACGCCGACCGCCGCAGTCTGCGCGGCCGGGCTGGACGGAGTGACGGGCACCAGCATCTCGCCCGTCGTCAACAGCTACCTCTCGACCGCCACGGCCGCGCTGCGCACCGCACCGACGTCCGCGCTCGCACAGGACTTCCGTCCGCCGTCGGTAACGAAGTTCAATCTGTCCGCGGATTACAAGCTGTTCGGTTTCGACGTGGGTGCCGACTATCTCTACACCATGACGAACGAGGGCGTCAGCTTCACCGATCTGCGCTCGCGGGTCGTCGGCCGGCTGCCCGATGGCCGTCCGCGGTACAACTTCGTGCCGACCCCAGGCGTCGCCGCCACGACCGATCTGAACGGCGACTATTTGCTGTATAACGATGGTCGCGGTCGCAGCCATGTCGGCGTCGTGCGGGTCAACAAGGACTTCGACTTCGGCCTGTCGCTCGGCGGCAGCTTCGCGCTGCAGGACGTCAAGGACGTCAGCCCGGCGACATCATCGACGCCTGGCTCGCTGTACAACAATGCGGCGAAGTCGGATCCGAACTTCCCCGCCTATGGCAAGTCGAACGACGAGACCACGTGGCGCTACACCTACAATGTCGGGTTCGATCGCGCGTTCTTCGGCGATTATCGCACCGTGGTTCAGCTGTTCGGCGAAACCCGCGCGGGACGTCGTTACAGCTTCACGATGCAGGATCTGGCACCCGCAGGCCAGAACTGCGCGCGGACCTGCACCTTCGGTACGATCGGCAACAACGACGCCCATCTGCTGTACGTGCCGACCAGCGGCAACGATCCGCTCGTCAGCTATGACAGCGCGGCAACCCAGGCGTCGCTGGAGACGCTGATCGGCGCGACCAATCTGAAGGATTATCGCGGTCGCATCGCGGCGAAGAACATCGCCCGCAACCGTGCCTTTACCCGCATCGATCTCCATCTCGAACAGCAGATCCCGACCTTCATCGGCAAGTCACGGATCACGCTGTTCGGCGACATCGAGAACCTGCCCAACCTGCTGAACAGCAAGTGGGGTGGCCTGCGTCAGTTCGGGTTCCCGTACACCGCATCCACGGTGCGCGTGCAGTGCCTGCAGGCGCCGGTCGCGACGGGCACCACCCCAACGGCGGCGCAATATTCGCTGTCGGCCGCGACGCCGTGTGCGCAATATCGCTACTCGACGTTCCGCGACGCGAACGAAGTCGTGCAGTTCAACAACTCGTTGTATCTGATCCGTCTGGGCGCGCGCTTCTCGTTCTGATCCGCGCGGTCCGTCGGGACCACGGAAAAGGCCGCCGTTCCCATCCGGGAGCGGCGGCCTCTTCGTGCCGGCCTTCTCGCGAAACCGCCCCTTTTGCGAAACCGTCGCGGCGCGTGTAGAGCCCCGCGCATCATGGCGCCCGCCCCCTCCCCCACCACACGCCCCACCCCGACGCATTTCGTCCGCCCGTTCTTCGAGGACAAGGCGCGCGCGTTCTGGATGCTCCAGGCGGCAGGATGGACCGGTTATCTGATCCTGCGCTCGGTCTCGACGTTGTCGAACGGCGTCGGGCTCCAGGCGATCATCACCAACATCATCGAAGCCATCATCGGCTATTGCATCACGCTGCTGCTCTCGACGCTGTACGGCTATTACCGCCAGCTGCCGCGCGTGACGGGCATATTGCTGTCGATCTTTACGCTGGGCGCCGCCACCTTCCTCTATTCGCTGCTCAACGCCTTCTCGTTCAGCTTCATCAAGCTGGCCGCGCCGGGGATCGACATCGCGCTGCTGCTCGGCACCGTCTTCCTGAACTTCACGGTTCTGGCGGGCTGGTCCGCGCTCTATTTCGGGATCAATTTCTACCTGATCGTCGAGGACCAGATCGACCAGATGCGGCATCTGGAGACGCAGGCCTCGTCCGCGCAGCTGGCGATGCTGCGCTACCAGCTGAACCCGCATTTCCTGTTCAACACGCTCAATTCGATCTCGACGCTGGTGCTGCTGAAACAGACCGAGCGCGCCAACGCGATGCTCAGCCGGCTGTCGTCGTTCCTGCGCTACACGCTGGCGAACGAGCCGACCGCG
Organism: Sphingomonas sp. Ell38C01; assembly: GCF_055231975.1. Lineage (NCBI taxonomy): Bacteria > Pseudomonadati > Pseudomonadota > Alphaproteobacteria > Sphingomonadales > Sphingomonadaceae > Sphingomonas > Sphingomonas sp. Ell38C01. Next base: position 3,229,413 of record NZ_JBUYVA010000001.1, read on the forward strand.
CACGTCACGATCCTCCAGGAGGTGGAGACGCTGAAACTCTATCTCGAGATCGAGAAGATGCGGTTCGAGGAGCGTCTGCGCCCCAAGTTCGAGATCGATCCGCTGGTGGAGAAGGGGCGCCTGCCCTCGCTGCTGCTCCAGCCGCTGGTCGAAAACGCCATCAAATACGCGGTCACCCCGCAGGAGGACGGCGCCGAAATCCGCGTCGTCGTGCGGCTCGCCGGGGACCGGGTGCAGATCGGCGTATCCGATACCGGTCCGGGATTGCAGGCGAACAAAAACCGGCCTTCCCTTTCAACCGGCGTCGGCATCGCCAATATCAGGGAGCGGTTGGTGCAGGCCTACGGCCCGGACCACCGGTTCGAGGTGCGGGCGATGCCGACCGGCGGGTTCGGGGTGGAGATCGAGATTCCGTTCCAGCTCGACGAACCGAACAGAGACGTATGACCGTGACCGCCAGTTCTGATCCTTCACGATCGCGGCACGGATACTCGGAGAAGACGACGACCATGACCATCCGAACCATCCTCGTCGACGACGAGCCGCTCGCGATCCAGGGGCTCGAACTGCGCCTCGCGGTGCACGAGGACGTGGAGATCATCGCCAAGTGCCAGAACGGGCGCGAGGCGATCAGCGCGATCAAGACCCACAAGCCCGACCTCGTCTTCCTCGACATCCAGATGCCCGGCTTCGATGGCTTCTCGGTGGTGCAGGGGTTGATGGAAGTGGAGCCGCCGTTGTTCGTCTTCGTCACCGCCTATAGCGACCACGCGTTGCGTGCGTTCGAGGCGCAGGCGGTCGATTATCTGATGAAGCCCGTCGAGGAGGCGCGCCTCGCCGACACGCTCGACCGCGTCCGCCAGCGGCTCAACGACAAGAAGGGCGTCGAGGAAGCCGAGATGCTCAAGGAGGTACTCGCAGAGCATGCCCCCGAAGCCGCCGCGGATCTCGCGGACGGCGGCACTGGCGGCGCGGAGCCGAACGCGAACCGCTTCGAAAAGATGATAAACATCAAGGATCGCGGCCAGATCTTCCGCGTCGACGTCGACACGATCGAGCTGATCGAGGCCGCGGGCGACTATATGGTCATCAACACCGGCGACAATTCGCTCGTCCTGCGCGAGACGATGAAGGACCTGGAGAAGCGCCTCGATCCGCGTCGGTTCCAGCGCGTCCACCGCTCGACGATCGTCAACCTCGATCTCGTCAAGCAGGTGAAGCCGCACACCAACGGCGAATGCTTCCTCGTCCTCGAATCGGGCGCCAGCGTGAAGGTGTCGCGCAGCTACCGCGATGTCGTGGCGCGCTTCGTCCACTGACATGAACGGCACGGCCGTCCAAGTGGCGGCGCTCTACCGGTTCGCGGACTTTCCCGATCCCGCCGCCTTGCGCACGCCGTTGCTGGCGGTGTGCGCCGACGGCGGCGTACGCGGCACGCTGTTGCTCGCCCGCGAGGGGATCAACGGGACGATCGCGGGGCCGGCGGAGGGGGTCGCCGCCGCGCTGGCCCATACCCGCGCGCTGCCCGGTTGCGCCGATCTCGACGTGAAATATTCGACGGCTGCCGCGATGCCGTTCGACCGCTTGAAGGTCCGCCTCAAGCGCGAGATCGTCACGATGGGCGTCCCCGCGCTCGATCCGCGACGCGACGCGGGCACCTATGTCGCGCCCGCCGACTGGAACGCGCTGATCGACGCGCCCGACACCGTCGTGATCGACACGCGCAACGCATTCGAGGTTGCGATGGGGTCGTTCGCGGGCGCGGTCGATCCCGGCACGCGCGCGTTCGGCGAGTTCCCCGCCTGGTTCCGCGACAATCGCGACGCGCTGCTCGCGGGGAGCAAGCGTGTCGCGATGTTCTGCACCGGCGGCATCCGCTGCGAAAAGGCCACCGCGCTGCTGAAGGCGGAGGGGATCGACGAGGTCTATCATCTGGACGGCGGCATCCTGCGCTATCTGGAGGAGGTGCCCGAGGCGGACTCGCGCTGGCATGGCGGCTGTTTCGTGTTCGACCAGCGAGTCGCGGTCGGCCACGGGCTGGTCGAACTCGGCGATGCGGCGGCCTCGCCAGCCACGGGCCAATGTGGCAGCGACGTTACTTGACGACACCGGAAGGGTGACCGAGGGTCCGGGAACGACGACTCAGGATTTCCCTATGGCAGCCACCTGCTGCGAACGGCACAGCGGCAGGACGATGCGGGCATGATCCCGACCGCCGTCGCCGTAGCCCTGACTTTGTCCTGCACGACCCCGCACTTGGCGGGGGACGCGACGGCTAGCCCGTCCTGCCCCGTCACGACGCCGGTGCAACAACCCGATCCGGCCATCTCGCTGCAGACCACGCCGCCGCCGTTCGTGATTCCGTCGTCCACCGGCCTCGCGACGCTGCCCCCGCCCGCCGAACCCGGCGCGCAAGCCGACTCACCGGCCGTCGCGGTTGACCCCGACGAGATCGTCGTAACCGCCAGGCGACGCGGCAGTCGCGAGGGCGATCCCGTCGCGGCGGTCAACGAGGTCGCGTTCGCCGCGACGCAGGCGGTCGACACCGCGGTCGTCCGCCCGGTCGCGATGGGCTATGCCAAGGTCGTGCCCAAGCCGGTGCGCAACGGGCTGCGCAATTTCCTCTACAATCTGACCGAGCCGGTGGTCTTCCTCAACTACCTGCTCCAGCTGAAGCCCGGCAAGGCGTTCGAGACGGTCGGGCGGTTCGCGGTCAACACGACGCTCGGCGTGGTCGGGCTGTTCGATTTCGCCAAGCGCAACCCCTTCAAGCTGCCGCGCCGCGCCAACGGCTTCGCCGATACGCTCGGCTATTACGGGGTGAAGCCCGGCGCGTTCCTGTTCCTTCCGATCGTCGGGCCGACGACGGTGCGCGACCTGTTCGGCAACACGATCGACGGGCTGCTGCTGCCCGTCGCGGTCGGCAGTCCGTTCGACAAGCGCGCCTACACGGTGTCGACCGGCCTCGGCGGCGCACTCGACGACCGGGTCGAGAACGACACAAAGCTCGCGGCACAGCGCAAGGCCTCGGTCGACGCCTATTCCGCCAACCGTGACGCCTATCTGGCGGTCCGCGCCGCCGAGATCGCGCATCTGCGCGAACGCACGCGCAAGCCGGTCGCGGATGCGATCGAGCGCACTCCACAGCGGACGCGAGTGCCGATCCCGTGACCCGTCCGTCACCCCGGGCTGATCCGGGGTGACGTGACCCGACGGACCCGCAGCCCCCCGTTCAACCTTTCTTTGCCATTTCCTGCCACAGCCAGCCCATGTCGGGAAAGCTTACACCCGGCACCCCGCCCGGACGGGCCGTGGAGCGGCGACGATGATCCGAGTCTTCAAGCACTACGTGCCCAATGCCGCGCTGCTTATGGGGCTGCTCGATTTCGTCCTGCTGCTGATCGCGGCGGAATGCGGGTGGCAGGTCCGCGCCGCGCAGATCGGGATGCTGGTCGAGCCGATCTGGACGCGGATCCCGCAGCTGCTGTCGTTCGCGGTGCCGCTGACGATCGCGATGGTCGCGGTCGGCGCGTACGGCGCGCAGGCGTTCCAGTCGATCCGCTACGCCACCGCGCGGCTGATCGTCGCGATCTCGCTGGGCGTCATCTTCCTCAGCGTACTGTTCTTCCTCGTTCCCGCGATCACCTTCTGGCGATCGAACCTGCTCTTCGCGATGACGATCGCGGGCGCGCTACTGATTCTGGTGCGCGCGATCGCGGGCAAGACGATCGGCGGCGAGGCGTTCAGCCGCCGTGTCGTCGTGCTGGGCTCCGGCCCGCGCGCGGCACGATTGCAGGAACTCGCGGACCGCCCGGGGTCGAGCTTCGTCGTCGCCGGGTTCGTCGCGATGGAATCCGCGCGCACCATTCCCCACGCCGTCCCGCGCGAGGCGATCGCCAATCTCGCCGATCACGTCATGCTGCTCGATGCGTCCGAAGTCGTCCTCGCGATCGAGGAGCGCCGCAACGCGCTGCCGCTCGCCGATCTGCTTCGGGTGAAGACGACGGGGGTGCTGGTCAGCGAATTTTCGACCTTCCTAGAGCGCCAGACCGGGCGAATCGACCTGAAGACGGTCAACCCGTCCTGGCTGATCTTCTCCGACGGGTTCTCGTCGGGGCGGATGGTGTCGAGCATTTCGAAGCGCGCGTTCGACGTGACCGCCAGCCTGGTGCTGCTCGCGCTCACCTGGCCGGTGATCCTCCTCACCGCGCTGGCGATCAAGCTGGAGAGCAAGGGCCCCGCCTTCTATCGCCAGCGCCGCGTCGGGCTGTTCAACGAGCCGTTCGACATCCTGAAGCTCCGCTCGATGCGCACCGATGCCGAGGTCGGGGGGCAGGCGATCTGGGCGGCCACCGACGACCCCCGCGTCACCCGGATCGGCCGGTTCATCCGCAAGGTCCGCATCGACGAGCTGCCGCAGTGCTGGAGCGTGCTGAAGGGCGAGATGAGCTTCGTCGGCCCGCGCCCCGAACGCCCGCAATTCGTCGCCGATCTCGAACAGGCGCTGCCCTTCTATGCCGAGCGCCACATGGTGAAGCCCGGCATCACCGGCTGGGCGCAGATCAACTATCCGTACGGCGCGTCGATCGACGATTCGCGCAACAAGCTGGAGTACGACCTCTATTACGCCAAGAACTACTCCCCATTCCTCGACCTGCTGATCCTGCTCCAGACCGCGCGGGTGATCCTGTGGCCGGAGGGCGCGCGATGACCGGCACCGCCATCCTCTGGACGCACGCGCTGGCGGCGTTCCTGTTCGGCGCGCTCGCACTCGCGCAGTTGCGCCGGCCCGAGCCACGCCCCGCACAGGCCGCGGGGCGGACCGCGTTCGTCGTAGCGCTCGCGGTCACCGCGCTGTGGGCGCTCGCGGTGGCGGGGATCGGCGCGACCGACGTCGCGACCCGGCTGGCGGAGGGCGCGCGCAACATCGCGTGGCTCGCCTTCATGCTCGTCCTGCTGCGCGGCGGCCGCTCGACCCCGCTCGCGGTCGTCTACGCCGCGGTCATCGCGGTCATCGCGATGACGATGGCGCTGTCGGTCGCGCAGATCGTGCTGGGCGACGACCCCGCCGAGGCGCTGATATCCGCCCGCCTCACGATGCGGATCATCGCCGCGCTCGGCGCGCTGATCCTGCTCCACCAGTTCGCCCGCGCGATCGGCGGGGGGGAGCGGCGCGGCATCCGCCTCGTCGCGGTCGCGCTCGCCGCGATGTGGGGGGTAGACCTCATCACCTACGCCACCGCCTATGCGACCGAAGAGTGGCCGCAGCACATGGTGGAGCTGCGCGGTGCGGTGATGGTGGTCGCGGCGCCTGCGCTCGCGGTCGCGGTGGCGCGCGACGGCGACTGGACGCTCAGCGTCTCGCGCACCGTCGCGGTCCAGTCGCTGTCGGCGGCGGGGATCGCGCTCTATGCGCTGGCGATGGCGCTGGCGACGGGGATCATCGCGCAGGTCGGCGGCGATCACGCCCGCATCGCGCAGACCGCGTTCGTGTTCGGATCGACCGCGGCGCTGCTCACGATCGTCTCGACGCCCTGGACCCGCGCCTGGGCCAAGGTGCTGGTGGCCAAGCACCTGTTCTCGCACCGCTATGACTATCGTGCCGAGTGGCTGCGCTTCACCTCGACGATCGGCCAGCCCGGCGAGGGCGCCGACCCGCTCGATGTCCGCGTCGTGAAGGCGGTGGCGGACATGACCGATTCGCCCGGCGGCGTGCTGCTGGCGGCCGACGGCGCGGGCCTGACGGCGGGCGCGCGCTGGAACTGGGACGATGCCGGCATGCCCGCCACGGGCAACGAGGCGCTGGCGCTCCACCTGTCGCACAGCGCACGGATCGTCGAGCTCGATGCGGTGCGCGCCGGCACTACCGACGCGAACGAGGTCGCGGCGGCCCCGGCATGGCTCCTCGCGCGCAGCGACGCCTGGGCGATCGTCCCGCTCATCCATCTCGGCCGGCTGGCAGGCGCGATCGTGCTCGCGCGCCCGCTCGTCGACCGGCGGCTCGACTGGGAGGATTTCGACCTGCTCGGCGTCGCCGGGCGCCAAGTCGCAAGCTATCTGGCGGAAGACCGCGCACACGAGGCGCTGGCGGAAGCCGCGCGGTTCGACGAGTTCAACCGCCGTTTCGCATTCATCATGCACGATCTGAAGAACATGGTCAGCCAGTTGACGCTGGTCGCGCGCAACGCCGAACGCCATGCCGAGAACCCCGCCTTCCGCGCCGATATGGTCGCGACGCTGACCGAGACGTCGGCGCGGATGAACGCGCTGCTCGCCCGGTTGTCGCAGCATCATGGCGGCACCGCACAGCCGCTCCAGACGGTCACGCTGATGCCGCTGGTCGAGCGCGTCGCCGCGACGCGCCGCGCGCAGCATCCGATCGCGTGCACCGGCGACGCCGCCACCACCGCGATCGCCGATCCCACGCGACTCGAACAGATCCTCGGTCACCTCGTCCAGAATGCGATCGAGGCGAGCGATGCCGACACCCCCGTCACGCTCCATGTCGAGGGCGCGACGATCGCGGTGATCGATCGCGGGTGCGGCATGTCGGGCAGCTTCGTGCGCTCGCGGCTGTTCAAGCCGTTCGTCTCGACCAAGCAGGGCGGTTTCGGGATCGGCGCGTTCGAGGCGCGCCAGCTCGCCGAGGCGATGGACGCCACGCTCGACGTCGACACCCGCGAGGGCGAGGGCACCGCCTTCCGCCTGACGCTCAAGGCCCCTTCGCGCATGGATCACGCCGCATGATCGAGCTGCCCGTGCTGTTGATCGTCGAGGACGATGCCGGGCTCCAGCGCCAGCTGCGCTGGGCCTATGACGGCTACGAGGTCGTCGTCGCAGGCACCCGTGCGGAGGCGATCGAGGCGGTGCGTGCGCACGAACCCGCGGTCGTCACGCTTGACCTTGGCCTGCCGCCCGACCCCGACGGCGTCACCGAGGGGTTCGCGACGCTCGCCGAGATCCTCGCGCTCCAGCCCGATACCAAGGTGATCGTTGCCTCCGGCCACGGCGCGCGCGAAAGCGCCTTGCGCGCGATCGGCGAGGGGGCGTGGGACTTCTATGCCAAGCCGATCGACATCGACGCGCTGGGGCTGATCGTCGCACGCGCGTTCCACGTCCATGCGCTGGAGGCGGAGAACCGGCGCCTCGCCGCGCGCGTCGAGGGGCAGGCACATGCCGGCATCATCACCGCCGCGCCCGAGATGCTGAAGGTGACGCGCACGATCGAACGCATCGCCCCCGCCGACGTCTCGGTGATGCTGCTCGGCGCCAGCGGCACCGGCAAGGAACTCCTCGCACGCGCGCTCCACGACGCCTCCCCGCGTCGCCGCGGCGCGTTCGTGGCGATCAATTGCGCGGCGATCCCCGAGGCTTTGCTCGAAAGCGAGCTGTTCGGGCACGAGAAGGGCGCGTTCACCGGCGCGGTCCGCACCGTGGAGGGCAAGATCGAGGCCGCGGGCGGTGGCACGCTGTTCCTCGACGAGATCGGGGACGTTCCCCAGCCGTTACAGGTCAAGCTGTTGCGCTTCCTGCAGGAGCGTGTGATCGAGCGCGTCGGCGGGCGCAAGGCGATCCCGGTCGACACCCGCATCGTCTGCGCGACGCATCAGGATATCGACGCGATGGTCGCCGACGGCCGCTTCCGCGAGGACCTTTATTACCGGCTCGCGGAGATCGTCGTGCGGATCCCGTCGCTGGGCGAGCGCGCGGGCGACGCCGGGTTGCTCGCACGCCATTTCCTGACGAAGTTCAGGGCGATGAATCCCGCGGTGACCGCGCTTGGCGCCGACGCGCTCGCCGCGATCGATGCGCACCCATGGCCCGGCAACGTCCGCGAGCTGGAAAACCGGATGAAGCGCGCGGTCGTCATGGCGGATGGCCGCCAGGTCACCGCCGCCGATCTCGATCTCGCCGCCCCCGCCGACCCCCTCGACATCAACCTGCGCGCCGCACGCGAACGCGCCGACCGGACCGCGATCCGCCACGCGCTGGCGCGCGCCGACGGCAACATCTCCGGCACCGCGCGCCTCCTCGGGATCAGCCGCCCGACGCTCTACGACCTGCTCAAGAGCTACGACCTGCATGGCTGACGCCGCCCCTGCCCCTGCCGCCAGGTGGCAGCGCCGCGGCCGCCCCGTGCGCCCGGTCCGCCGCCGCCGCAGGATGCCTTGGCGTTGGCTGGCGCTCGCGATCGGCGCGCTGGCGATCGCGGGCGTCGTCGCGCTCGCGCTCCGCCCCGCCCCGCCCGATGCCCGGCTGTCACTCGCGCAGGGCGTCGCGCTGCTCGACGCCGGCAACTATTCAGCGGCGCGCAACAAGGCGGCGATCGCGGTGCAGGCACAGCCCGACTGGGGCCTCGCGCACGCCGTGCTCGCGCGCGCGCATCTGGCGCTGGGCGATGGCTACGCCGCCGAGGGCGAGGTCACCCGCGCACGCTCCACCGGCTTCCCGATCGAGCGTACCCACCACCTGCTCGCGCACGCATGGCTCCTCCAGGGCCAGACCGATCAGGCGCTCGACGAGGCGGACAGCGCGCCCCCGCGCTACGCGCTCTACGCCGCCCGCGTGCGCGCCCGCGCGCTCGGCGATCAGGCCGACTATGCCGATGCGACCGACACCCTGCGTCAGGTTATTGCCCGATCACCCGCCGACGATCTCGCCTGGTCCGATCTCGCGCGCGTCCGCTTCGCGAGCGGCGACATCACCGGCGCGGACGAGGCCGCCTCCCGCGCGCTTACGCTTCGCCGCGGCAATCTCGACGCGGTCGTGCTGAAGGGTGAGATCGTCCGCTCGCGCTACGGCCTCGCCGCCGCGCTGCCATGGTTCGACGCCGCACTGTCGCGCGACGCCTATTACCACCCCGCGCTGATCGAGAAGGCCGCGACGCTTGGCGACCTCGGCCGCTACATCGACATGCTGGCCGCCACGCGCAAGGCGCTTCTCGCGCGACCGGGCAGTGCGCGCGCGCTGTACCTGCAAGCCGTGATGGCGGCGCGCGCGGGCCGGTGGGAACTGGCAGGCGCGATGCTGGCGAAGACCGGCGCCGCGCTCGACGGCGTCCCCGGGCGGCTGCTCGTCGCGGGCGGGATCGACTATGCCGCGGGCCGCTACGAACAGGCAGCGGTGAAATGGCGCGAGCTCGTCGGACGGCAACCGATGAACCTCGTCGCGCGACGGCTGCTCGGTGCAGCGCTGCTCCGCGGACGCGATGCGCAGGGCGCGCTCGACACGCTCCGCCCGGCGGCGTTGCGGAGCGATGCCGACGGCTACACGCTCGGCATCGTCGCGCGTTCGTTCGAGGCGACGGGGCAGCGCGACTGGGCCGCCGCCTATCTCGATCGCGTTGCCCGCCCCGCCGCCCCTTCCCCGCTCGCCTTCGCCGATGCCGATGGCATCGCAGTCACGGCGAGCGCCGCCGGCGAGGCACCCGGGGACATCGCAGCAGGCGTCGCCTATATCCGTGCGCTGCTTGTGGGCGGCAACGCCGCAGGCGCGCTCGCGCAGGCGGACCGGCTGGTTTCGGCCAACCCCGGATCGGCCGACGCGCAACTCACCGTCGGCGACACCCTCGCCGCGGCGAACCGCATGGCCGACGCCGCGCGCGCCTATGCCCGTGCCGCCGACCTACGTTTCGACACCCCGACGATGCTCCGCCTGGTCGATGCCCGCGCGCGCGCTGGCGACCAGGCGGGGGCGGCGCAGGCGCTCGCGCTGTTCCTGGGGCAGAATCCACAATCGGTGGCAGCGCGACGCGTCGCCGCGACCCTCCGGCTCGCGACGCAGGACTGGGACGCCGCGATCGAGACGCTCGAAAGCCTGCGCGCCGCGCTCGGTGATCGCGACTCCGGGCTGCTGGCGCAACTCGCGCTTGCGTATGCGGGTGACGACGATGGCGCGGTCGCGAGCGGCTACGCCCGCGCCGCGTACAGGCTCGCACCGATGAACCCCGGCGTGGTCGACGCCTATGGCTGGGCCCGCTACGCCGCAGGCGACCTCCGCGGTGCCGTACAGCTCCTGGAAAAGGCCGCCCGCCTGGCGCCCGGCGACACCGGCATCGCATGGCACCGCGCGCAGGTCCTCGCCGAGGCGGGCGATGCGACCAGCGCGAAGGCGGTGATCGGGCGGCTGCTCGCCGATCCGGCGTTCACCGATCGCGCACCCGCCGCCGCGCTGCTCACGTCGCTCGGCTGATCGCCCGCGACCGGTAGCGCGGACGCGCGATCCGGCCTAACCCGTCGCGCATGGACGACACGCTTGCCCGCTCGCTCGATCGCATCGCCGCCGCGCTCGAACGCCTCGCACCACCCCCCGCCGACGCCGCGGACCCGCTCGCGCACCCCGCCTATGTCTGGCGCGACGACGCGCTGGCGGCGGCGCGCGCGTTCGCGCCGCTCCCGCTCGACCTGCTCGTCGGGGCGGACGCGCAGAAGCGCGCGCTGGTCGCCAATCTCGAGCGGCTGGCGGCGGGGCATGCCGCGCAGGACGTGCTGCTGTGGGGCGCGCGCGGCACCGGCAAGTCCGCGCTCGTCAAGGCCGCGGTCGCCGCGGTGCAGGCAGCGGGCGGAGCGCTCGCACTGGTCGAGGTCGCCGCGGACCGGCTCGACACTTTGCCCGCGCTGTTCGCCAGCATCGCCGACGCGCCGCGCGCCTTCGCGCTGTTCCTCGACGATCTCGGCTTCGACGCCGCCGCCGACGCCCGAGCGCTGCGCTCGCTTCTCGAAGGCGGCGCGGAGGCACGCCCGGCGAACGTCCGCCTGCTCGTCACCTCGAACCGCCGCCACCTGATCCCACGCGATATCGCCGAACAGGAAAGCGCGATCAATCCGCGCGACGCGATCGACGACCAGCTCGCGCTCGCCGATCGCTTCGGTCTCAGCCTCGGCTTCCACGTCGTCGATCAGGACGCGTATCTCGCGATCGTCCGCGGCTATGCCGAACGCTACGCCCTGCCTTTCGACGCGGCCGAGGCGGTGCAGTGGGCGACGAAGCGCGGCAGCCGATCGGGGCGCGTGGCGTGGCAATATGTGGTGGATCTGGCGGGGCGCGCTGGGGTGGCCCTCGAAAGGGCCTAGGCGTGCTCGAACCGTGACGACAGCATGACCGCGAGCTCGATCGCGAACCGTCGCATCGCCGCGACGATCGCCGGTTCGCTGAGCGCGCGCGGTTCGGGATCAATCGCGCACAACGTTCCGAAAAAGCGACCATCCGCCAGCACGATCGGCAACGAGACATAGCTTTCGAAGCCGTACATCATCGGCGTCGGATGCGTGCGCCAATGCTCCTCGCGCCCGACATGATCGATGATGACCGCGTTGCCGGTCTGGCGGATCTCGTCGCAGATCGTCGTCTTCAGATCGAGCTCGTCGCCCGCCTTCAGCCCGAAGTCGATACGGTCGACCACCTGCGCCGCGATCCAGCGCGTGTCGGTGATCCGCGCGACCGCGGCAAAGCCCATGCCGGTGATCCGGCATACATCTTCCAGCAGCACGAGGATCCGCGAATCACCCGCATCCTCCATCGCTTGCACGACGACGTCATCGACCATGATGCCCCCCAATGGAACGATCATAGCGCGGGCGATGCGACAAGGCGAATCGGCTACCCCATTCCCTCGACCGTCTCCGCCAGCTCCAGCCAGCGCATCTCCGCCGCGTCCTTCTCGTCGCGCGCCTTGGCGAGCGCGGCCATCAGCCGCTCGAACCCCGCCGGGTCGCGCGTGTAGAGATCGGGCGCCTCCAGCGCCGCCTCGTCGCGTGCGATCTGTGCGTCGAGCGCCTCGATCCGTGCGGGCAGCTGATCGTAGTCACGCTGGTCCTTGTAGGTCAGCTTCGCGCGCGACGGCGACGCGGGCGCGGGCATGGTCAGTTTGGCCGCCGCCTTCTTCGACGGCTCTCGCACCGCGCGGCGCTTGCGCTCCCAGTCCTCGTAGCCACCCGCGACGACGTCGACCGCCCCGGAGCCATCGAGCCCCAGCGTCACCGTCACCGTCCGGTCGAGAAAGTCGCGATCGTGGCTGACAATCAGGACGGTGCCGCCATAATCCGCGATCACCTCCTGCAACAGGTCGAGCGTCTCGAGATCGAGGTCGTTGGTCGGCTCGTCGAGCACCAGCAGGTTCGATTCCCGCGCGAACTCGCGCGCCAGCAGCAGCCGCGAGCGCTCGCCACCCGACAGCGTGCCCACCTTCGCGTCGACCAGGTTCGTATCGAACAGGAACTCCTTGAGATACCCGTGGATATGCTTGCGCACGCCAAGCACGTCGATCCACTCGCCGCCGTCCGCCAGCACGTCGCGCACCGTCTTGGTCGGCGCCATCAGGCTGCGCTGCTGGTCGATGACGATGCCGTCGAGCGTCTTCGCGCGCCTGATCTTCCCCTCGTCCGCCTCGAGCTCGCCGGTCAGCAGCTTGAGCAGCGTCGTCTTGCCCGCGCCGTTGCGCCCGACGATCCCGATCCGGTCGCCGCGGGTGATGCGCAGCGTCAGGTCGCGGATGATCGGGCGCTCTCCGTACGCCTTGGAGACGTGCTCGACGTCGATCACCACCTTCGTCTTGCTGTCGTCGGCGCCCACCGCCAGCGCGGCGGCGCCCTGTGGCCCGATCATCGAAGCGCGCTCCGCGCGCATTGCGTGCAGCTTGGTCAGCCGCCCCTGGTTGCGCTTGCGCCGCCCGGTCACGCCGCGCAGCAGCCAGTGCTCCTCCAGCTTCAGTCGCGCGTCGAGCTTCTCCGCTTGGCGCTGTTCCTCGGCATAGACGGCCTCGGTCCACGCCTCGAACCCGCCAAAGCCCACTTCCGCGCGGCGCAGCGATCCGCGGTCGAGCCACAGCGTCTGCTTCGTCAGCCGCGTCAGAAAGGTACGATCGTGGCTGATGACGATGAACGCGCCCTTGTAGCGGCTCAGCCAGTCCTCAATCCACTCGATCGCGGCGATGTCGAGATGGTTGGTCGGCTCGTCGAGCAGCAGGACGTCGGGGTTCTGCGCCAGCGCGCGGACGATCGCGGCGCGGCGGCGCTCACCCCCGCTGGCGGACGCCGCCTCGCGCGTCAGGTCGATCCCCAACTGCCCCGCGATCGCCTCCGCCTCGTACTGGAGCGGGGCGTCGTCGCCCGCCATCACATAGTCGGCGAGCGTCGCATGCCCCGCGACGCTGGGGTCTTGCTCCAGATAGACGACGCGGGTGCCCGGCACGATCACGCGCCGCCCCTCGTCCGCCTCGATCGCGCCCGCGATCAGCCGCAGCAGCGTCGTCTTGCCTGCCCCGTTGCGCCCGATCAGCGCGAGCCGGTCGCGCGGGCCCACATGGATGTCGAGATGGCGGAACAGCCACCCCGATCCCTGAACGAGGCCGAGGTCTTCGAAGGATAGGATCGGGGCTGCCATGCCCGCGCACCTAGGGAACGCCGCGCCTGCCCGCAAGTTACGCGGGGCTGACGTCGCCATTCACAGGCTGTTCAATGCCGCCTGCCTATGCCAACCCTCATGAAGATGCCGATGGCCCCTTTCCTGATCCTGCCCGTCCTGATCGCAGGCCCCGCGGCGGCGCAGCCGATCGACCAGCAGCGCGACAGCATCGCGGCATGGCAGGCCAAGCGCGAGGGCCGCATCCTGTCGATCAAGGATATCGAGCGCCGCGTGGTGCCGACGATGCGTGGCGCGCAGTATCTGGGGTTCGACTATGATTCGGGCGGCGCCATTTACACGCTCAAGTTCCTGCGCGATGGCAACGTGATCTGGGTCGACGTCGATGGCCGCTCGGGCGACGTCATCGGCCGCACCGGGCGTTGATACGATGAACTCGCGGTGCCGGCCCGCTCCCCCACCCCGCCCCCCATCGGCATCATGTCTGGGAGGCGGGGTGGGGGAGCGGGCCGGCACCGCCCTCCGAAGGAGACAAGAATGCGCGTTCTGATCGTCGAGGACGAACCCAGCCTCGGTCAACAGTTGAAGAACACGTTGGAAGGCGCCGGCTACGCGATCGATCTCGCGACCGATGGCGAGGAGGGGTTGTTCCTCGGCAGCACCGAGAATTACGACGCCGTCGTGCTCGATCTCGGGCTGCCGGAGATCGATGGCCTGACGGTGCTCGATCGCTGGCGCAAGGAAGGCAAGGTGATGCCCGTGCTGGTGCTCACCGCAAGAGACAGCTGGTCGGACAAGGTCGCCGGGCTCGATGCCGGGGCGGACGATTATGTCGCCAAGCCGTTCCAGTCGGAGGAGCTGATCGCCCGGCTGCGCGCGCTGATCCGCCGCGCCTCGGGCAACGCCTCGTCCGAGCTAACGGCGGGCGACGTGCGCCTCGACACGCGAAGTGGCAAGGTGACACGCGCGGGCGAGCCCGTGAAGCTGACCGCTCAGGAATACAAGCTGCTGAGCTACCTGCTCCACCACAAGGGCAAGGTCGTCAGCCGCACCGAGCTGATCGAACATATCTACGACCAGGATTTCGATCGCGATTCCAACACGATCGAGGTATTCGTCACGCGCATCCGCAAGAAGCTGGGGCAGGACGTCATCACGACGATACGCGGGCTCGGCTACAGCCTCGACGAGCCGGCCTGAGTCAGTCGAGCGAGGCGTAGCGTGGCGTTTCCTCTCCGTCCGGTTGCGCACGCAGCGTCGGCTCGCTCCACGGATCGTCGAGTGGGCGCGACGTCGACGACCCTGCGGTCGCCTGCGGTGCGTGGAGCCCGACGCCATATGGCTCGATCCCCGTCGTCGCATAGGCGCCGAGCGCCCAGCCCCCGCTCATGCTGAGCAGCGACCCGAAGATCGCGGCGAGTAGATATGCCGGAACGTTGCGGCGCATGGCGGCTCTCCCTGTCGCCCGCCTCAACGACCATCGCGGGTGCGCGTTCCGGACGCCGCGATGACCGACACCGCCCCCCTGCCCCGCCAGCCCGCACGACGCACCGGCTCGCTGTCGCGGCGGATGATCCTGGTCGCGGCCTTGTGGATCAGCGTGCTACTGGCGGGCGGCGGCTTCGCGCTCGACCGGGTGCTCGCCTCGGCGGTGACCCGCAACGCGGACGACCAGCTCGAATATGTCCTGACCGCGCTGATCGTCTCGTCGGAGATCGGCCCGGACGGCGAGGTGATCTTCAATCGCGAACCCGCGGACCAGCGCTTTCTCGAGCCCTATTCGGGGCTCTATTGGCAGGTCTCGGCAAGGGGGCGCGAGGCGTTCCCGTCGCGCTCGCTGTGGGATCGCCAGCTCGCCTATGGCGCGCCGCACGACGATCGCAGTGTCCACAGCTACGACAGCACGCAGTTCAAGGACGAGAAGCTGCGCATCGTCGAGCGCGACGTGACGCTGCCGGGATCCCCGATCCGCTGGCGCTTCCAGGTCGCGCAAAGCCGGGTCGGGCTCGACGCCCAGATCGCCGCACTCCGACGGACGCTGGTGCGCAGCTTCGCGTTGCTCGCGCTCGGACTCATCGTGATGGCCGCGCTCCAGACCTTCTATGGCCTGTGGCCTCTCAGGAAGGTCCGCGCCGAGATCGCACGGATGCGCGCGGGCCGCTCGAACCAGGTCGCGGGGTCGATGCCGCTCGAGGTCGCGCCGATGGTCGACGAACTCAACGCGCTGGTCGAGCATAACGAGCGCCAGGCTGAGGAAGCCCGTCGGCATGCCGGCAACCTCGCGCACGCGCTCAAGACGCCGCTGACCGTCATCATGAACGCCGCGACCGCGCAGGCGGACGACCTCGCGGAAACGGTGGTGCGCGAAGCGCGCACGATGCGGCGGCAGGTCGATCACCACCTCGCGCGCGCCCGCGCGGTCGGGCGCCGCGGGTCGGCGCACAGCCGCGCCGAGGTGTGGCCTAGCCTCGAATCGGTCGAGCGCGCGGTCGGGCGGCTCTATCGCCACGTCCGCATCGACGTGACCGGCCCGCGCGACCTGCAAGTCCATGTCGAGCGGCAGGATCTCGACGAGATGCTCGGCAACCTGATCGAGAACGCCGCCAAATATGGCGGCGGCAGCGTGTTCGTCACGGTTGGCGCGCAGGCCGGGTTCGTCGAATTCCTGATCGAGGACGACGGCACCGGCATTCCGGAGGAGGAGCGCGTCCGCATCTTCGATCGCGGCGTGCGGCTCGATACGGGCAAGCCCGGCACCGGGCTGGGGCTCGCGATCGTGCGCGACGTGGCGGAAATCTACGAGGGCACGGTGGCGCTCGAGGAGAGCGAGGATCTGGGCGGGCTGATGGTCCGGCTCAGGTTGCCGGCGGCGAGCTGAGCGCACGTCGCCACGTAATAGCACAATCGTACCCCGGCGAAGGCCGGGGCCCAGTTCCATCAAAAATCATACGCGACAGCGTATTCGGCGCGTTGCGCCGAGACTGGACCCCGGCCTTCGCCGGGGTACGGCAGCGCTAGATACAACCCTTACCCCTCATCCCCCTTGTACCGCATCTCGAGATACCGTCCCCGCGTCGCGAGGCTGTCGAGGTCGCCCTGCGCCAGTTGCTCGGTCATCTCCGCGATCTCGCGCTCGATCACCTTCAACCCGTCGACAAGCTGCGCGTCCGGCGTCCGCCCGTTGCGCTCGACGGCGCGCAGCGTCGGCGGCACCTTCTGATATTCGCGAACGAACTCGGGCAGCTGCTCGCCGACCAGCTTGCGCACCTCCGCCGCCGCGGGCTCGCCCGCATCGAGTGCGGCGATCTGCGCGCCGAGCGTGTCGAGCCGCACGCCGATCGCATCGACCAGCGTCCGTGCGGGCGCAGGCAGCGCAGGGCGCTGCGCCTCAAGCCACCGCTCGGTCTGCTGCGGCAGCGCACGCACGTCCGCCTCGCGCAGCTTTTCGTAGGTGACGGGCTTGGCGGTCGGCGCGAACGCGATCAGGCAGGTGACGACCAGCATCGCCAGCATCACCGCCAGCGCGCCGAACATCCCGAGCGGCACGACCATCCCGACGACGATCGCGACGACCAGGATCGCGAGGTTCGCGCCCCCGATCATCGCGACGCGACGCGCCAGCGTACCGCCGCTGCGCGCGCGCGGGCGACGCCTCTCCAGCTGTACGTCGCGCCCCGTCACCCGGTCGCGCACCGCGCGCGCGTCCGCGACGGCGTGGTCGGTCTCGGTCGAGGTCACAGCGACTCCAGCTTGAACTGGTCCGCGGGCGCGGCGACACGGTTCTGCTGCGCGCCCTCGGCCCGCGCGATATAGCCACGCGACTTCTCCACCTCGGTCGTCAGCGTGCCGACCGTCGTCTTCATCGTATCGAGCGCCTTCAGCTTGAACGTGTCGATCGCGTCCATCGTGTCGTAGACGTTCTGGAACGCGCGCTGGAGCGTCTCGATCGGAATCGTCGAGGACGCCGCCTGCTCATGGATCCGCGCGGTGTTCTCGCGCAGCAGCTTGCCGGTCGAGTCGATCAGGTTCGCGGTGGTGGTGTTGAGCTGGGTGATCTGCTCCAGCACCAGCTTCTGGTTGGTCAGCGCCTGCGCCACCGTCACCGCGGTGCGCAGGGCCGAGACGGTCGTCGTCGAGGCGCGGTCGACGCCCTTGATGAGCTCGACATTGTTCTTCTTGACCAGATCGAGCGCGAGATAGCCCTGCACCGTCACCGCCATCTGCGTCAGCAGGTCCTGCGTGCGCTGGCGCGCATAGAACAAGGCGGTCTCGCGGATTGCCTTGGCCTTGGCGGGATCGGTGTGGTCCAGCTCGTTCGCCTTATCCTCCAGCTTCTCGTCCATCGTCTTCGACAGGTGGATCATCTGTTCGAGCCGCCCCATCGCGGTCCACAGGTTCGCGCGCTCGGTATCGATCGCGGCATTGTCCATCAGCAGCTCGTCCTTGCCCGAGCCCAGGCTCTTGAGGATCGAGGCGATGTGCGTCTGGCTCGACTTGTAGCTGTCGAAGTAGTTCCGCATCTTGTTGCCGAACGGCAGGATCCCGAACAGCTTCTGCGGCGCGGTCAGGTTGCCGCGCTTGCCGGGATCGAGATCCTCGATGATGCGGCGCAGCTGCGCGAGATCGGCACCGACGCCGGTATCCTTGTCCATCGCGCGCACCGGGCGATCGAGGAACCGGTTCGATTGGCCCGCGGCGTCGCGGATCTCCTTGCCCCCCATAGCGGTGATAGCGTCGACCTGCCGACCGAATTCGGGCGAGTTGACGTCCTGCGCGACCAGTTGCGCGACGAACCCGTCGACCTTCTCCTCCAGCTTCGACTTGGTGCCCGGATCGACCGGCACCAGCCCCGACGCCTGCGACGCCGCGACGACGGGAACGGGCTCGGGCGGGGTCAGCACCAGCGCGGGGGCGGCAGGCGCCGTCACGGTTTCCGGGGTAGTCGCCATCGTATCGATCTCCAGTCGCGTGGCGCCTATCATCGCGCCCGCGGACCCGCGGTTCAAGTGTGTTGCATAGATAATACGCGCAACGGTCGCTGTCCATGGCGGAGCCCGCGCTACGCGGAACCGTAACATCTCGGGGCTAGCGCGCGGGCAACGAACACAAAAGGGGTCCCACCACCATGAAGCGGTTCCACGCCGGCGCATCGCTCGCCGTTCTCGCCTGCTGCCTGTCGCCCGTCGCCCTCGCGCAGACCGCACCCGCCGACGTCGCGGCCGAAGGCACCGACATCGTCGTGACCGCGCAGAAGCGCGCGCAGAAGATCGAGGACGTGCCGCTGACCGTCACCGCCGTGACCGCCGAGAGGATGGCCGAGATCGGCGTCAACTCGCTGTCCGAAGTCGCGCTCTACGTCCCCGGGCTGCGTATCCAGGAGCAGAGCGCGAACAACCCGGGCTTCGTCATCCGCGGCATCACCTCCGATTCGGGATCGTCGCAGCAGGGCGCGCGAGTCACGCTCTATTACAACGGCGTCGACATCTCGCGGTCGCGCGGCGCGTATCAGGACCTGTTCGATCTCGAGCGGGTCGAGGTCGTGAAGGGCCCGCAGGCGACTTTGTTCGGCACGGCCGCCGCGATCGGCGCGGTTTCGATCGTATCGGCGGTGCCCAAGCCGGGGACCGAGGCGGGGATCACCGCGACCTACGGCAACTACAACCGCGCGCAGGCGCAGGGCTATATCAACCTCGGCAACGACGTGCTCGCGGGCCGGCTGGCCTATGCGTACAAATATCGCGAGGGCTATGTTCGCAACATCGCGGGCGATCCGAACGTACCCAACCAGAACCAGGGCCGGATCGACCAGCACGACCTGAACGGGCAGAACCAGCGCGGCCTGCGCGGTTCGCTGCGCTATACCCCGAACGACGCGGTCACCGCAGATCTGGTGCTGACCTATGACGGCCAGCGCAATCCGGGCACCGCGTTCAAGAGCCGGGCCTTCGCCCCCACCGGCGGGCAGACCGGCGACTATGGCTATGCCGAGCTGTCGGGCTCGCCGTTCAGCCAGCAGGTGTTTGGCCGCTCGAAGCTGGGTCTCGATCGCAACGTCTACGACGCCAATTTCACGCTGGCGGTCGATCTGGCGCCGGGCGTTACCTTCACCACGGTCAACGGCTATCGCCGCTTCGACAGCAACGAGGTGTTCGACGCCGATGGCGGCCCCGCCTGGTATCTGGAATTCGCGGAGGACGCGAAGGGCGACCAGTGGAGCCACGAAGGCCGCTTCGCCTTCACCCGCGACACCTGGCGCGCCTCGTTCGGCTGGAACGCCTTCTTCGAGAACAACCAGCAGCGCGTGCCGTTCTCGACCGAGGAGGGCACCTACCTCGCCTGTTCGGTCACTCCCACCTTCGCCGCGATCCGCGCGAACCTGAACCTCGCGGGCATCGCGACCGGCACCGGCTGCGTCGCCGCGAACGGCACGATCCCCGCGACCCGCGCCACCGCGGTGCTGACCCGCGGCGCCGCGACGCAGATCCCGTACGCCGCGGTCTTCACGAATTTCGGCAACAACGACACGTGGTCGATGTTCGCCGACGGCACCTGGATCCCCACCCCGAAGCTTGAGCTGACCGCAGGCGCACGCATCCTGATCGAGGATCGCCAGTCGGGCTATTCCTCCACCCAGCCCAATTCGACGATCCTCGCCGCGCTGGGCGTGCGCTCCAGCCTGCTCGGCACCGCCAACACCAACAACGTGAAGTTCGAGGCGCAAAAGAGCTTCGCCGCGATCCTCCCGCGCTTCAACGCGCTGTACCGCGTCACCGATGCGATCAACCTTTACGGCACCGTCAGCAAGGGGCGCCGCTCCGCGGTCGTCCAGCTCGCCGCGAGCAGCACCGTCGCGGGCGTCGTCCCCAACCTGCAGGTCGTTCCCGACGAGATCGTCTGGAACTACGAGGGCGGCGTGAAGGGGCGTTACGGCCCATGGTCGGGTTCGCTCGGCGTGTTCTACCAGACCTATGACGGGTTCCAGGTGTCGGTGACGGAGAACGGCGTGACGACGACGCGCAGCGCGGGCTCGGCGAAGAATCTGGGCGTCGAGGCGGAAGGCAACCTGCGCCTCGGCCAGGCGCTCCAGCTCTTCGGCAGCTTCGCGTTCATCGACGGCGGAATCGGCAAGGACGCGTCGAACGGCGTGTTCGCAGGCAACCGCTTCCGCCTCCAGCCGAAATACACCGCATCGGCGGGTGCGAACCTGCGGGTGCCGCTTGGCACCAACGCGACGCTCTACGCGGTGCCCTCGGCGACCTACCAGTCGAAGGTCTTCTTCGAGCTGCCCAACCGGCAGGACATCAGCCAGGGCGGCTATACCCTGGTCAACCTGCGCGCGGGCGTCGAGTTCGCCGAAGGCCGCTACCGTATCGGCGGATTCGCCCGCAACCTGCTCAACAAGCGCTACCTGATCGACGCGGGTAACACCGGCGGCGGATTCGGCGTGCCGACCTATATCGCGGGCGAGCCGCGCTTCTACGGGGTGGAGATTGGCGGCAAGTTCTGACGCGATCGGCGCGGGCTGCGTCGCGGGACTTCCCGCGGCGCAGCAAATGCGCTAGGGGGCGCGGAACTTTTCCGCTTTCTTACATCGAGAGACCTTCATGAGCCTCCGCAACGTGGCGATCATCGCGCACGTCGATCATGGTAAAACCACCCTGGTCGATCAGCTCTTCCGCCAGTCCGGCACCTTCCGCGACAACCAGCGCATCGAAGAGCGCGCGATGGATTCGAACGATCTCGAAAAGGAGCGCGGGATCACGATTCTCGCCAAGCCGACCTCGGTCGACTGGACGCCCCCGGGCGCTTCGGAGAGCATCCGCATCAACATCGTCGACACCCCCGGCCACGCCGACTTCGGTGGCGAAGTGGAACGCATCCTGTCGATGGTCGACGGCGTCGTCCTGCTCGTCGATTCGTCGGAAGGCGCGATGCCGCAGACGAAGTTCGTGACCGGCAAGGCGCTGGCGCTGGGCCTCAAGCCGATCGTCGTCGTCAACAAGGTCGACCGCAGCGACGCGCGCATCCAGGAAGTGCTGGACGAGGTGTTCGACCTGTTCGTGTCGCTCGACGCGAACGATGAGCAGCTCGACTTCCCGGTGCTGTACGCCTCGGGCCGCAACGGCTATGCCTCGACCGACATGGACGCGCGCGAAGGCACGCTGATCCCGATGTTCGAGACGATCGTCAGCCACGTCCCCGCCCCCGCGGTGGAAGTCGAGGACGTGCCGTTCACCTTCCTGGTCACGCTGCTCGACCGCGATCCCTTCCTCGGCCGCGTGCTGACGGGCCGCGTCAATTCGGGCACGATCAAGCTCAACCAGCCGATCCACGCGCTCGACAACGATGGCAAGGTCATCGAGACGGGCCGCGCGTCGAAGATCCTTTCGTTCCGCGGGCTCGATCGCGTGCCGGTCGACGAGGCCAAGGCGGGCGACATCATCAGCCTCGCGGGCCTGTCGGTCGCCACCGTCGCGAACACGATCGCCGATCCGCAGGTGACCGAGCCGCTCCACGCGCAGCCGATCGATCCGCCGACGCTGTCGATGCGCTTCGCGGTGAACGACTCGCCGATGGCGGGCCGCGAGGGCAGCAAGGTGACGTCGCGCATGATCCGCGACCGCCTGTTCCGCGAGGCAGAATCGAACGTCGCCGTGAAGGTGACCGAAGCGTCCGATCGCGACAGCTACGAGGTCGCCGGGCGCGGCGAGCTCCAGCTGGGCGTGCTGATTGAGACGATGCGCCGCGAAGGCTTCGAGCTGGGCATCAGCCGCCCGCGCGTGCTGTTCTCCGAGGACGAGAATGGCGGCAAGACCGAGCCGTACGAAACCGTCATCATCGACGTCGACGACGAGTATTCGGGCACGGTCGTCGAGAAGATGAACCTGCGCAAGGCCGAGATGACCGACATGCGCCCCTCGGGCGGCGGCAAGACGCGCATCACCTTCTCCGCCCCGTCGCGCGGGATGATCGGCTATCACGGCGAGTTCCTGTCGGACACGCGCGGCACCGGCATCATGAACCGGCTGTTCGAGAAGTACGGCCCCCACAAGGGCAAGATCGAGGGTCGCAAGAACGGCGTCCTGATCTCGAACGGCACCGGCGAGGCCAACAACTATGCGCTGGGTCCGCTCGAGGAGCGCGGCATCCTGTTCGTCGGCCACGGCGAGGCGCTGTACGAGGGCATGATCGTCGGCGAGAACGCCAAGCCGGACGACCTTGAGGTCAACCCGATGAAGACCAAGGCGCTGACGAACTTCCGCGCCTCGGGCGGCAAGGACGACCAGGTCCGCCTCACCCCGCCGAAGCGCGCGACGCTCGAGCAGGCGATCGCCTATATCGACGACGACGAGATGGTCGAGGTGACGCCCAAGTCGATCCGGCTGCGCAAGCGCCATCTCGACGCCAACGAGCGCAAGAAGGCCTCGCGCGCGAAGGTCACCGCGTAACTTATCCGTCACCCCCGCGCAGGCGGGGGTCCATCTCCCGACCGTCGTTCGAGCGATCACGGTCACACGATGGATCCCCGCCTTCGCGGGGATGACGTAAGGGTATCGCGGCGCTAAAGCCCACATATGACCCCAACCCTCACCCCGATTCCGCAGGCCGCGTTCGTCGACGCGATCCATGCGCTGGCCGCCTCGCTCAAGGGCGACAGCTGGGCACCCGACTTCCTCGTCGGGATCGGGCGTGGCGGGTTGGTGCCCGCCACCTATCTCAGCCACGCGACGGGCAAGCCGCTGCTGTCGGTCGACCACTCGTCCGAACAGCCCGACTTCGCCGCGGACCTTCTCGAGAAGCTCGCCGCCCGCACCGTAGAGGGCACCCGGCTGCTGCTGGTCGACGACATCAACGACAGCGGGCGCACGCTCGGCTTCATCCGCGCCGCACTCAAGGCCGCGGGCGGCGACATGGCGAACGTCCGCGTCGCGACGCTGATCGACAACATCGTCTCCGCCGAGCGCGTCGACTATGCCGCGCGGACGATCGACCGGACGGTGCTCAAGGACTGGTTCGTCTTCCCATGGGAGGCCGTCGCCCCCACCGCGACGATCGTCGAGGATTCCGCCGCGGTGCCCGAACGGATCGCCTGATCCGACCGACCCCAGGTGCGTTCGTGCTGAGCCTGTCGAAGCACTGTCCTTCTACTCTTCGCGCGAAAGAAGGACGGCCCTTCGACAAGGCTCTCCCGAGCGAAGTCGAAGGGCTCAGGGCAAACGGCGTTGGGTGGCGTAGCTCCTACCCCACCAACACTACCCACTCCGTCGCCGTCACCGGCGACACCGACAGCCGCGACTGGCGCAACATCGCCATCCCCGCCAGCGCCGCATCCGCCTTCATCGCCGCCAGCGTGACGGGCGCCTTCAACGCCGCGACCGGCTCGATCCGCACCGACACCCAGTTGCCCTCGTTGCCGTCCTTTCGCGCCGCCCGCACGACGCGCGCCACACCCACCGCCGCCTTCTCCTTGCCGCTGTGATAGAACAGCGCTTCGTCCCCCACCGCCATCGCCCGCAGGTGCGCCGCCGCCGCATGGTTGCGCACGCCGTCCCACTCGGTCCCGCCATCCCGGACCAGATCGTCCCAGCCATAGCTCTCCGGCTCGGACTTCAGCAGCCAGTACGCCATCGCTTCCTCCCTGCACGCCCGGTTAACGCCGCATTCCGCACCGGTTCAGTTCGACTCGCCTACGCCACGAAACACGCTCGCAGCCTATGCGTTTGTTCCACCAGCGGACCGGGCGTACCAGTGTAAGGAGGGTTCGAGATGAACGGTTTCATGAAGAAGGCAGGACTGAGCGCCGTCCTCGCGGCGACCGCGCTGACGGCGGCCGTGCCGGCGGATGCGCAGCGCTGGGGCGGCTATCGCGGCCACCGCGGCAATGGCGGCGATGTCGCGGCGGGAGCGGTGCTCGGCGGCATCCTCGGGCTCGGGGTCGGTGCGGCGATCGCGTCGAGCAACAACAACCGCTATTACGATCGGGGATATTACGATCGCGGCTATTATCCGCAGCCGCGCGGCTATTACAACGCGCCCCCGCCGCAGGTCTATTACAACGACTATCGCTACAACTACCAGCCGCGGTGCTGGAACCAGTGGCGGTGGGATCCCTATTACGGGCGGAATGTCCGCGTCCGGGTCTGCGACTGACATCGGGACGACGGGTCGGACGGCGCGGGAGGCGACTTCCGCGCCGTTTCGGTTGCCCCCCGCAGGATCGACCGCTAGATGCGCGCGGATGACCGACACGCCCCCCGACCGCCTTTCGATCGACCCCAGCAGCCCGCATTTCGACCAGCCCACGCTGGAACGCGGGATCGGCATTCGCTTCAAGGGCGTCGAACGCCGCGACGTCGAGGAATATTCGGTGTCCGAAGGCTGGATCCGCGTCGCGCTCGGCAAGAAGGTCGATCGCAAGGGACGGCCGCTGACGCTCAAGCTGACCGGCGAGGTCGAGCCTTATTTCGAACGCCCCGCGGCGGATGCGGACGCGAGCGAAGACGCGGAATAATTTGCGTCGACACGCGGGCGATGACAGCCTGCCCGCATGGAGAGACTGACCGCCGCGCGCCGCCTCGTCGCGCATATCGCCGAGCATTTGCAGGCGGATGCCTCGCTCCAGCTGTGGAACGGCGAGGTCCTGCCACTCGGGCCGAACGCGCGTGACGATATCCGCATCGTCATATCCTCGCCCGCCACGATCGGCCGGTTGGTGCGCTCGCCCAAGCTGACCACCCTGGTGGAGGTGTACCTCGCAGGCGGGCTCGACATCACCGGGGGCAGCCCGCTCGAGGCGCTCGACCGCTGGGACCACCTCCGCGCCGTCCACCTCAAGCGCGACGTCGACAAGGCGCTGGTGCTGCGCTGCGCCCTGCCCTTCCTGACCGCGCGGCCGCCCGCGGACGCCGGCATGGGCTTCGCCGCCCAGGTGAAGCGGATCGCCGGGCGCGGGCGCGATGACCAGGCGATGATCCAGTTCCATTACGACGTGTCGAATGCCTTCTATGCGATGTTCCTCGATGCGGAGATGCAATATTCCGCCGCGGTGTTCGACAGTTTCGACACCGATCTGGATACCGCGCAACGCACGAAGCTCGACCTGATCTGCACCAAGCTGCGGCTGAAGCCGGGATCGCAGATGCTCGACATCGGCTGCGGCTGGGGCGGGCTTGCGTGCCATGCCGCGGAGCATTACGGCGCGACCGTCCACGGCGTGACGCTGAGCCAGGCGCAGCTCGATCGCGCATGGCAGCGCGTGCACGAGCGCGGGCTGGCGAACCGGGTGACGCTGGAGCTGCGCGACTATCGCACGCTCGACCAGCCCGAAGCCTATGACGCGATCGCGCAGATCGGGATGTTCGAGCATGTCGGGATCGACAATCACGACACGTTCTTCGCGCAGATGAAGACGCTGCTGAAGGGCAACGGCCTGTACGTGCATCAGGCGACGACCAGGCGGGCGATGATGGACCTGTCGAAGTTCCGCAAGCAGAGCGCATACATGAAGGTCATCAACCGCTGGATCTTCCCCGGCGGCGAGCTGGATTACATCGGGCTGACGACGACCAACCTGGAACGCCACGGCTTCGAGGTGCGCGCCGTCGAGACGATGCGCGAGCATTATTATCTGTCATTGAAGGCGTGGAGCGAACGGCTCTACGCGCGCAAGGACGAGGCGGCGGCGGAAGCGGGACTGACGCGCACGCGGCTGTGGCTTTTGTATTTCGCACTGTCGTGCATGGGGTTCCGGCGCGGTGTGCTGTGCGATTTCCAGACGCTGGCGCAGAAGCGGGTGACGGGGTTGTCGGGGCTGCCTTTGCGGGGGCTTTGAGCGGTTTCCGGTTACCTTTCACCAACTCGGTTCGGCCTGAGCGACGTCGAAGGCTCCCCGTTCCGCAGGATGACGTTCCCTGACATGCAGGAGGGCGACGACTTGATCTTGCGGATCACGGTAGCCACTGCCGACAAACGCGGCGGCCTCGTCGCACGCGTTGAGGTCGACGACGATCACAAGGTAGGAAATCGTGTAAGGGGATCGTTACTGACGAACTATCCCAATCTGGATGAACTCCGGTCGGGTATTGCCAAGCCAATGAAGCACGAAACCGAAAAAGCAGTGCTGATCGGAAGGCAGCATCGACTTTATATCATTGCTGCCGTTCACACGTAAACGCGTGACGGGGTCGTCGTTCAACGGTTACACCTAGCCCCCGTTCGCACTGAGCTTGTCGAAGTGCTGCCTTTTTCTCGTCCGTTGAGGAGAAGAACAGCACTTCGACAAGCTCAGTGCGAACGGGGGAGATATCAATGGATGGAGATGTCAACGGGAGAGGGCATCAAACCGTCTCCAGCGCCTCGCTCGCCTCCATCCACCGTGCCTCCGCGACCTCGATCCGGTCCGCAAGCTCGGCGCGCCGCTTCATCAGGTCGCTCATCGACAGTTTGGCCAGATGCCCCGGCGCGGTCGAGGGGTCGAACATCGCGCGTTCGATCGCGGCGCGCTGTTCGGTGAGCTTGGCGAGTTCGCCTTCGGCTTCCTTCGCCGCAGCGCGCAATGCCTTCTCCGCATCGCGCGCGGCGGCGGCGGCGGCCTTGTCCTTCTTTTTCGTCGCCTTCTCGGTCTTCGAATCGCCCGACAGGATCATCGCGATGTAATCGTCGAGCGTGCCGTCATAGTCCTTCGCGGTGCCGTGATCGACCAGCACCAGCCGGTCCGCGGTCAGCTCGACCATGTGGCGGTCGTGGCTGACGAGGATGACCGCCCCCGTATAGTCGTTGAGCGCCTGGACCAGCGCCTCGCGCGCATCGACGTCGAGATGGTTGGTCGGCTCGTCGAGGATCAGCAGGTGCGGCGCGTCGCGGGTGATGATCGCGAGCGCGAGGCGCGCGCGCTCGCCGCCCGACAGCTTGCCGACCTTGGTCGTCGCCTTGTCCCCCGAAAAGCCGAACCGGCCGAGCTGCGCGCGCACCGCGGCGGGGCTGGCGCCCTTCATCGTGCGCGTCATGTGTTCGAGCGGGGTGTCGTCGGTATCGAGCTCCTCGACCTGATACTGCGTGAAATAGCCGACCGACATCTTGCCCGTCGCCGCCATTGCGCCATCCATCGGCGCAAGCTGTGCGGCGAGCAGGCGGGCGAGCGTCGTCTTGCCGTTGCCGTTGCGGCCCAGCAACGCGATCCGGTCGTCGGGATCGATCCGCATGTTGAGCCGCTTGAGGATCGGCGTCTCCGCATAGCCGACCGACGCGTGATCGAGCGTGATGAGCGGCGGGCGCAGCTCGGTCGGGTTGGGGAAGCCGAACGACAGCGTGGGGTCGTTCGCCATCTCCGCGATCGGCTGCATCTTCGACAGCATCTTCTGCCGGCTCTGCGCCTGCTTGGCGGTCGAGGCGCGCGCGGAGTTGCGGGCGACGTAATCCTGCAGCTTGGCGCGCTGCGCGTCCTGGCTGGCCTTTGCGGCGGCGAGCTGCGCCATCCGCTCGGCGCGCTGCTTCTCGAACGCGTCGTAGCCGCCGGGATAGAGCGTGATCTTGCCGCCCTGGAGGTGGAGGATGTGGTCGACGACGTTGTTGAGGAAATCGCGCTCGTGGCTGACGACGACGATCGTCGCCTTGTAGCTCTGGAGGAAGTCCTCGAGCCACATCACCGCTTCGAGATCGAGGTGGTTCGACGGCTCGTCGAGCAGCAGCAGGTCGGGCTGCGAGAACAGCAGGGCCGCGAGCGCGACGCGCATCTTCCACCCGCCCGAAAAGCTGTCGAGCGGCTGCGCCTGCATCGCCTCGTCGAAGCCGAGGCCCAGCAGGATGCGGGCGGCGCGCGCCGGCGCGGTGTACGCATCGATCGCGATCAGGCGTTCGTAGATGTCGCCGAGCTTTTCGGGATCGGTCTCGGTCTCGCTCGCGACCATCAGCGTGGCGCGCTCGGTGTCCGCCTCCAGCACGGTGTCGAACGGCGTCGCGGTGCCGGTGGGGGCCTCCTGCGCGATATAGCCGATGCGGCTGCCGCGCGGCATGTCGGCCGAGCCGCCGTCGGGCTCGAGCAGCCCCGCGATGACGCGGACCATCGTCGACTTGCCCGCGCCGTTGCGCCCGATCAGCCCGACGCGGCTGCCCGGAGGAAGCGCCGCGGTCGCGCCGTCGAGGATCGTGCGGCCGCCGAGGCGCACGGTGATGCCGTTGAGGTTGAGCATCGTCGGGCCATAGCGGAAAATGGTGCGATGCGGAATGGGGTGTGTCGGCCTGGGAACAGCGGTTGTCCCTGCCCCGTTCGCACCGACCCTGTCGAAGTGCTGCCTTTCTTCTTCGACCGGCGCGGAAGAAGGACAGTGCATCGACGGGCTCAGCACGAACAGAGCTAGCGGCAGCGCGTCAGATCAACCCCTCATGCGTCATTGCCGTCACCACCGACGGCAGCTGCATCATCCGGTCGCGATACGCCACCAGCGCGGCCGGCGCGTCGACGCCCATCTTCTTCGCCCACAGCAGCATCACGAACAGGTAGAAGTCCGCGACGCCCACCTGCGCGCCGAACAGATAGTCGCCCTGCATCGTATCGGCGAGATGCGTCATCCGCTGGACGATCGTCTCCCCCGCCTTGGCCTTGTCGGCGTCGCTGCCGCCCGCGAAGAACGGCTTGAAACTCTTGTGGATCTCGGTCGAGATAAAGGCCAACGCCTCGAGCAGGTGGGTGTGGCCCATCGCGCCTTCGGGCTTCAGCGCGCCGTCCTGATGCGCGATCCAGTCGAGGATCGCGATGTTCTCGCTGAGCGTCTCGCCGCTGTCGAGCGTCAGCGCGGGGACATAGCCCTTGGGATTGATCGCGGCGAAGTCCGCGCCGCTCTCGGTCGTCTTCGCCTTGAGGTCGACCTTTTCATGTTCGAATGCCAAGCCGGCTTCGTGGAGCGCGATATGGTCGGCCAGGCTGCATGCGCCGGGGGAGTAATAGAGCTTCATGTCGGTCCTCTCGGGGGTTCGTATTGAGAGGGGAACGCTTGAGGCGGCGATCAGTCGCGGGCGAAGATTTCCGCGTGGGGGATGGTAAGGTGCAGCGAGGGTAGCGCGACGTCGCATAGCCGGAACGGTGTATCGACCCAATCGTCATCCCGGCGCTGACTGATGGCCACCGTCTCGGCGTCGGGATCGATGAAGACGATCGTGTCGACGGTGTCGATCGCGCGATATTCCTCCTTCTTGACGCGAAGATCGAGATCGCGGGTCGAAGGCGACAGGACCTCGAATAGGACACGCGGCGCGGTAAGGCGAATGTCACGACCCATGTCGCCAGCACTGCCGCAGTCCACCGTGATATCCGGATGGCGGACCGACAGGTCATGTGCGCGCACCGACATGTCGGAGCCGTAGGGGCGGCAGCCCGACCCATGCAGGCGAATACCCAGCGCGATCATCACATTCGCCTGTACCCGCGCATGGTCGCGCATACCGCCCGCCATCATGCGGATGTAGCCGTTATTCAGCTCGGCTTTCAGATCGGGACCGAAATCGATCTGGTAGAACTCCTCGGCTGTCAGGAGCCGCGGATTCGAAAGGGCGAGCAGGCTTGCCATCCCGATGCTTTTACCATCGGCGCGCCGACAAACAAAGGGCCGGCGGAGTGATCCGCCGGCCCTTCGCCGTGGGTCGTCTGGCAGGCCTGGGTCGGAGCACGGGCAGAGCCCATGCTCTTCGTCGGACGGGGCCGATGGCTTTGCCGCCAGCCCGCCGGCCGTTCCGATTTTCTGTCCAGGCGAGCGTTCGCTCGCCCGGTCGAAAATCAGAAGTCCATGCCGCCCATGCCGCCCATGCCGCCGCCGCCCATGGGCATGGCGGGCTTGTCTTCCGGCAGCTCGCTCACGGCCGCTTCGGTCGTGATGAGCAGGCCGGCGACCGACGCCGCATTCTGGAGCGCGGTGCGGACGACCTTGGTCGGGTCGATCACGCCGGCTTCCACCAGGTTCTCGTACGTGTCGGTCGCGGCATTGAAGCCGATGTTGGAGTCGTTGCCGTCGAGCAGCTTGCCCGACACCACCGCACCGTCATGCCCGGCATTGCTGGCGATCTGGCGAACCAGCGCGGTCAGCGACTTGCGGACGATGTCGATACCGCGCGTCTGGTCCTCGTTCGCGCCGGTCAGGCCGTCGAGCGCCTTGGTGGCGTACAACAGCGCGGTGCCGCCACCGGGAACGATACCTTCCTCGACCGCGGCGCGGGTCGCGTGCAGCGCGTCGTCGACGCGATCCTTGCGCTCCTTCACCTCGACCTCGGACGATCCACCGACCTTGATGACCGCGACGCCGCCGGCGAGCTTGGCGAGACGCTCCTGGAGCTTCTCCTTGTCATAGTCGCTGGTGGTGTTCTCGATCTGCTGGCGGATCGCCTCGGTGCGCCCCTTGATCGAGTCGACGTCGCCGGCACCGTCGACGATCACGGTGTTGTCCTTGTCGATCGTGACGCGCTTGGCGGTGCCCAGCATGCCCAGCGTCACGGTCTCGAGCTTGATGCCCAGATCCTCGGAGATCATCTCGCCCTTCGTCAGGATCGCGATGTCCTCGAGCATCGCCTTGCGGCGATCGCCGAAGCCCGGCGCCTTGACCGCTGCGACCTTCAGGCCGCCGCGCAGCTTGTTCACCACGAGCGTGGCGAGCGCCTCGCCCTCGATGTCCTCGGCGATGATGAGCAGCGGGCGACCCGACTGGACGACGGCTTCCAGGATCGGGAGCATCGCCTGCAGGTTGCTGAGCTTCTTCTCGTGGATCAGGATGTACGGATCGTTGAGCTCGACCGTCATCTTCTCCGGGTTGGTGATGAAGTAGGGCGACAGGTAGCCGCGATCGAACTGCATGCCCTCGACGACGTCCAGCTCGAACTCGAGGCCCTTGGCCTCCTCGACGGTGATGACGCCTTCCTTGCCGACCTTCTCCATCGCCTCGGCGATCTTCTCGCCGACCTCACGGTCGCCATTGGCGGAGATGATGCCGACCTGCGCGACTTCCTTCGATCCCGAGACGGGCTTCGAGCGCGCCTTCACGTCCTCGACGACCTTGACGACGGCGAGGTCGATGCCGCGCTTCAGGTCCATCGGGTTCATGCCCGCCGCGACCGACTTCATGCCCTCGCGGACGATCGCCTGCGCCAGGACGGTCGCGGTGGTCGTGCCGTCGCCGGCGATGTCGTTGGTCTTCGAGGCGACTTCGCGCAGCATCTGCGCGCCCATGTTCTCGAACTTGTCCTTCAGCTCGATCTCCTTGGCGACGGTGACGCCGTCCTTGGTGATGCGCGGTGCGCCGAAGCTCTTGTCGATCACGACGTTGCGGCCCTTCGGCCCCAGCGTGACCTTCACCGCATCGGCGAGGATGTCGACGCCGCGGAGAATGCGCTCACGCGCGTCACGCGAAAATTTTACGTCCTTGGCTGCCATGGTGGCTACCCTTTCGAAATCTGGAAGTTGTGGAAGTTGCCACTCACGGGGGGTGCGAAACCGTCCCCGCGAGCGCGCGGAAATCAGCCCTCGACGATGCCGAGGATGTCCGATTCCTTCATGATGAGCAGGTCCTCGCCATCGACCTTGACCTCGGTGCCGGACCACTTGCCGAACAGCACCTTGTCGCCGGCCTTCACCTCGAGCGGGTGGACCTCGCCGGCCTCGTTGCGCGCGCCGGTGCCGGCGGCGACGACCTCGCCCTCCTGCGGCTTTTCCTTGGCGGTGTCGGGGATGATGATCCCGCCGGCCGTCTTCTCCTGCGCCTCGAGACGGCGGACGAGAACGCGATCGTGCAACGGACGAAAGTTCATGTGCGATACCCTCTTTCAGGTTCGTGTGACAGATTTTTGGCACTCGAACGAAGCGAGTGCCAGCGGTTCGCATATGTGGAGGCACGCACCCGTCGTCAACGGCGGCGATGCGATTTTTTCGGAACCCGTCGTCAGGTCGTGCGTGCGACCAGGCCGAAGCGATCGCGCGCATGCCAGCGCCACACCAGCATCGCCGACACCGCCGCCAGCCCCGCCGCCAGCCCGATCCAGATGCCCACGCCCTGCCAGTCCGCCCAGAAGCCGAGTGCGATCGACACGACGAATCCGATCGCCCAGTAGCCGACGCCCGCGACGATCATCGGCACGCGCGTATCCTGCAACCCGCGCAGCACGCCTGCCGCCACCGCCTGCGCGCCGTCGAACAGCTGGAACATCGCCGCGATCGCGAGATAGCGCACCGCGAGCGCGACGACGGCTGCGTTCTGCGCGGCGTCCGCATCGACATAGATGCCGATGAACGCGCGGGGCGCGATCCAGATCGCCGCCGCCGTCAGCCCCATGAACGCGGTGCCCGCGACGATCGCGACCCAGCCCGCGCGCGCCACCCACAACCGGTCGCCCGCGCCATAGGCCATGCCGACACGGATCGTGGCCGCCTGCCCGATCCCCAGCGGCACCTGGAACGCGACCGCGGCGATGTTGAGCGCGATCGCATGCGCTGCCACCTCCGTCACGCCGATCAGGCCCATGAGCAGCGCGGCGCCACCGAACAGCCCCGCCTCCAGCGTGACGGTGAGCGCGATCGGAATGCCCAGCCGCGCGATCTCAGCGAAACGCGACCATTCGGTGCGCCACCACCTGCCGAACAGGCGATAGCGGCGGATCTTGGGGTCGAACGTCAGGATCGCGGCATAGGCCGCGACCATCGCGATCGACGTCACCACGCTGGCGATCGCCGATCCCTCCAGCCCCAGCGCGGGAAACCCGGCATTGCCGAACACCAGCAGCCAGTTGAACAGCGCGCCGACCGCCAGCGCCATCGCGGTGACCGCCATCGCCCAGTTCGCGCGGCCCAGCGTCGCCGCGACGCTGCGCATCACGCCCGCGACGATGTTGGGGATCAGCGCGATGACGAGGATGTCGAGGAACGCGCCCGCACGCGCCGCGACCCGCGCATCCTGCCCCACCGCCAGCAACAGCGTCTCGCCGAACAGCAGCAGCACGACGAACGGCAGCGCGGCGACGACCCCGAGCCACATCGCCATGCGGAACGAGCGCCGGACCTCGCGTACCGCATGCCGCCTGGCGCCGAGTTCGGCGGCGATGATCGGCGCGCACGCGCTCGCCATGCTCATCAGCGCCCACAGGATCAGGCTGAACAGGAACACGCCCAGCGTGGCGGCCGCGAACTCGACGGTGCCCAGCCGCGCGACGAACACGACGTCGACCGCGTACACCGCCATCTGGAGCAGGTTCGCCGCGACCAGCGGCCCCGCCAGCCGCGTCAGCGCGCCGAGCTCCGCACGGGCGGAGGCCGGGGCGGCGCCGGTGGCTGTGACGGGCAGGGCGGCATGCATCGCGCGGGGCCTTAGCGGGTGGCGGCCGGGTTGTCGTCACCCGTCGTTCGTCCTGGCGCCCTGCCCGCCCTTCCCCGCCATCGCGGGGATGACGGAAACGAGAAGGCGTATTGCCCGGCCCATACACTTCCGGCTACACCGCGCGCTTGATGACGCCCGCGCGCGATATGCGCCGGGTGCGGAGATGGACATGAAGCTCGTTCGCGGTGCGTGGAAACTGCTGGTCGGGATCAAGGATGCGCTGGTGCTCGCCTTGATGCTGCTGTTCTTCGGCGCGCTGTTCGCCGCCCTCAACGCCCGCCCGACGCCCGCGTCGATCAAGGACGGCGCGCTGGTGCTCGATCTCGACGGACCGATCGTGGAGCAGCCCGAGGAGGTCGCGCCGTTCGCGCTGCTCTCCGGCCAGCAGGTCGGCCGGCAATACCGCCTGCGCGACGTGCTGCGCGTGCTGGAGGCCGCGAAGACCGATCCGCGAGTCAAGGCGGTGGTGCTCGATCTCGACCGGTTCGGCGGCGCCTATCCGGCCGCGCTCGGCGAGGTGGCGGAGGCGCTGCGGCAGGTGAAGGCGGCGGGCAAGCCGGTGCTGGCCTATGCGACGGGCTATACCGACGGCGGCTACCGGCTGGCGGCGCAGGCGAGCGAGATCTGGGTCCACCCGATGGGCGGCACGCTGTTCGCCGGGCCGGGCGGATCGACGATGTATTACAAGGGCCTGATCGACAAGCTGGGGGTCAACGCGCACGTCTACCGCGTCGGCAAGTACAAGTCGTTCGTCGAGCCCTATACCCGCGCCGACCAGAGCCCCGAGGCGAAGGAAGCCGCGACCGCGCTGTACGGCTCGTTCTTCGACAACTGGAAGACCGCGATCGCGACCGCACGCCCCAAGGCGCAGGTGGCGCAGTGGCTCACCGATCCGCAGGCCGTCGTCACCGCGGCGCAGGGCGACATCGCGCAGGCCAACCTGTCGACCGGGATCGTCGACAAGCTCGGCGACCGCGTGGCGTTCGGCAAGCGCGTCGCGCAGATCGCAGGCGGCGACGCGTCGAAGCCCGCGGGCTTCTTCAACACGATCAAGTACGACGCCTATGTCGATGCCAACCCGTTGCCCAGGAAGGGAAAGATCGGCGTCGTGACGGTCGCAGGCGACATCGTCGACGGCAAGGCGGGCGCGGGCACCGCGGGCGGCGATACGATCGCCAAGTTCATCTATGACGGGCTCGCCAAGGGCGACCTCAAGGCGCTGGTGGTGCGCGTCGACTCGCCGGGCGGCTCCGCGCTGGCGTCGGAGCGAATCCGGCTCGCGGTGCTCGAGGCGAAGGCGAAGGGTCTGCCGGTCGTCGTGTCGATGGGCGGGATGGCGGCGTCGGGCGGCTATTGGGTATCGACCGCGGGCGACACGATCTTCGCCGAGCCCGGCACGATCACCGGATCGATCGGCATCTTCGGGTTGATCCCGACGTTCGAGAATACGCTCGCCAAGATCGGCATCACCACCGACGGGGTGAAGACGACGCCGCTGTCGGGGCAGCCGGACGTCCTCGCGGGCACCAATGCGCAGACCGACGCGGTGCTGCAGGCCGCGATCGAGCGCGGCTATGCGCAGTTCCTCGCGCGCGTCGCTAACGCCCGCCACCTGCCCGTCGCGCGCGTCAACGAGATCGCGCAGGGCCGCGTGTGGGACGGCGGCACCGCGCGCCAATTGGGGCTGGTCGACCGGTTCGGCGGGCTGAAGGACGCGGTGGCCGAGGCGGCGAAGCGCGCGAAGCTCGACGCCGACGACGCGACGATCCAGTATCTGGAGAAGAAGCCCGGCAAGTTCGCCGAGATCGCGCGCCAGATCGCGAACAAGGACGACGACGACGCCAGCGCGCCGACCGACGCGTTCGCGCGAATCGCGGGCGCGAACCGCCAGATGCTCGCGCGCGCGCTGGGCGACGTGCGGCGGCTGACGATGGGCGGCGGTATCCAGGCGCGGTGTCTCGAATGCACCGGGCTGGGGCCGATGACCGCGAGCGCGGACGACCGCACGCTGATGCAGCTGGTGCTGGCGCGCTTTGGCTGGTGAGAGGACGATCCCGATCCTCCCCGGCACGGGGAGGTGGCAGGCCGCAGGCCTGACGGAAGGGGGGCATCCCCGATCGCTGCCGTGTCGATCGCGGCAGGCCCCCTCGGTCGCTTCGCGACACCTCCCCCCGTGCGGGGAGGAGCGTGCACCCTTGCCCGCCCGACGCCCGCCCGGTAGCCCGACGCCTCACCCCGGGAGACCCCAATGATCGCGATCCGCCCTGCCCGTCCCGAGGACGCCGCCTCGATCGCGGCGATCTACGCGCCCTATGTGCTGTCGGGCACGGTATCCTTCGAGACCGACGCGCCCGACACCCGCGCGATGCGCACCCGGATGGCGGCGTCGGAGGGGCTCTATCCCTGGATCGTCGCGACCGAGGGCGCGGGCGACGATGCGCCGGTGATGGCCTATGCCTATGCCGGGCGGTTCCGCGATCGCCCCGCCTATCGCTATGTCGTCGAGACGTCTGTCTATGTCGCGGGCGCGGTGCAGGGCCGGGGCGCGGGGCGGCTGGTGTACGAGGCGCTGGTCGACACGCTGCGCGCGCAGGGCTTCACCCAGGCGATCGGCGTGATCGCGCTGCCCAACCCGGGGTCGATCACGCTGCACGAGGCGGTGGGCTTTCGCCGCGCGGGCGTGTACCGCGAGATCGGGTTCAAGCACGGGCGCTGGATCGACGTCGGCTTCTGGCAGTGCGAACTCAACGATTCGCAGGTGCCGCCCGTCGAACCGCGGCGGTTCGCGGATACCGGCGTGGTCCGGGGATAGCCCGCCTACTGGTTGGGCCGTCCCCGATAGGCCGGCAGCGCCAGATGCAGCCGGATTGCCGCCGCACGCAGCAGGAACCCCGCCCCGGCGGACACCACCGCCGCCACCGCGATCGGCACGCCGAGCAGCCCGAGCCCGACGTATAGCCCGGAGGCCAGCGCAGCCGCGGTCACGTACAGCTCCGGCCGCATCAGGATCGACGGCTCTCCCGCCAGCACGTCGCGGACGATCCCGCCGACGCACGCGGTGACGACCCCCATGACGGCGGCGGGCACCGGCGGCACGCCGTATCCGATCGCCTTGCCCGCGCCATAGACCGCATAGGCCGCCAGCCCCACAGCGTCGAACCAGGCGAGCGCCGCACCCGACCACCACCGCTCCGGCGTCACCCAGATCACGAACGCCGCGGTGAGGCACACGCCCGCCGCGCGCGCATCGTGCACCCAGAAGACCGGCGCGCCGATCAGCAGGTCGCGCATCGTCCCCCCGCCGACCCCGGTGACGAGCGCGAAGAAGGTGAGCGTGACGATCGTCTGCCCGCGCCGTGCCGCCGCCAGCGCGCCCGACGCGGCGAACACCGCAAGTCCGGCAAGATCGAACCACGGCGTGAGCGTGGGCAGGAGCGTGAACGGCGGCATGGCCGCGCGCTTAGCCGTCCGCCCTCCCTGTGCAAAGCGCGACCTGAACACGCCGTTGTTTCGGGTTCATGCAACCGGGGGTAGGAAGCGACGTTAGGTTTCGGTCACGAGTTTTCTACGGGAGTGAGTATCATGCGCAAGTTCACCATGGCGCTGTGCGCCTTCGCCATCGTCGCCCCCACGCTGAGCGTGACGGTGCCCGACGCCGACGCCCAGCGCCGCTACAAGTATCGGGAGTGGAAGGGCAATGACGGCCGCTATCGCTGCCGCAAGCCTGACGGCACCACCGGCCTCGTCGTCGGCGGCGTAGCGGGCGCGTTGCTCGGTCGTACGATCGACACGCGCGGCGACCGCACGCTCGGCACGCTGGGCGGTGCCGCGGTCGGTGCGCTGGCAGGTCGCGAGGTCGAGCGCGGCACGAGCAACCGCCGCTGCCGCTGATCTGACGACAGAGGAAACCGTCGCCGCCGCTGATCGTTCAGCGACACGCGATCACAAGCAGGGGCGTGGTCCATTTCCGGACAGCGCCCCTTTTCACATCAGGAGCACACAGCATGCCAGTACATAGCGGTTCGGCCCGGTACGAAGGTCTCGGCAAGGACGGCAAGGGGTTCGTCTCCACCCAGTCGGGCGCGCTTGCCGACAATCCTTACGGCTTCGCCACGCGGTTCGAGAGCGAGCCGGGCACCAATCCCGAGGAGTTGATCGCGGCGGCCCATGCCAGCTGCTTCACGATGGCGCTCAGCTTCGCGCTGGCCAAGGCCGGGTACGACAAGGGCACGCTGGAAACCGATGCGAAGGTGACGCTCGACAAGGACGGCGACGGGTTCAAGGTCACCAAGTCGGACCTGACGCTGCGCGCCGCGATTCCGGGTATTTCGTCGGACGATTTCGACCGAATCTCGGGCGAGGCGAAGGCGGGCTGCCCGATTTCCAAGCTGCTCAACGCCGAGATCACGCTGACCGCCAGCCTCGCCGAATAGCGCCTGTCCGTTGCGTGAACGAAACGTAGTTTTCGGTTCACGCAACCCAGCGGCTGCGCGGCCCGTTCAGCTATCACGATCCATGAGGAGAGACGGTATGCGTATCATTCTGGCAGCGGCGATCGCCGCCACCACCTTCGCGGCGGTGCCCGCGACGGCGCAGGACACCCCGCGCGAGGCGAATCGCGAATATCGCGAGCAGGTCCGCGACGCGCAGCGCGACTATCGCAGGGACGTGCGCAGCGCCGACAGCCGCCGCGACGTCCGCGAGGCACGCCGCGACTATCGCGACGAAGTCCGCGACGCACGGCAGGACCGCCGCGGCGACCTGCGCGACATCCGGCAGGACCGCCAGCGCGACTGGCGCCAGTATCGCAACTACGACTACAACCGCCTGCCTAGCGGCCAGCGCGCTTATTATGCGGACCATTATTACCGCGACGGCAGCAACTATCAGCAGCGCCGGCTGGGCCGGAACGACCGCATCTATCGCGGTCAGGACAACCGCTATTACTGCCGCCGCAACGACGGCACGACGGGGTTGATCGTCGGCGGTCTGGCGGGCGGTGCGCTCGGCAACGTCATCGCGGGCGGCGGATCGCGGCTGCTCGGCACGCTGATCGGCGCAGGCGGCGGTGCGTTGCTCGGCCAGTCGGTCGATCGCGGGCAGGTCGTCTGCCGCTGATCCGACGCGAAGGATGAAGGAAGGGCTCGCCGGGCGACCGGCGGGCCCTTTTCACGTCAGATGATCCCGCCGCCCAGCGACAGCCGGACCGCGAAGATCAGGATCAGGATCAGGTTCAGGTTGCGCCCGCCATTCTTCGACGAGAGCGCACCGATCGCCGCGCCGACGACCGCGATCGGGATCACGAACCAGTACCCCCAGGCGAAGAAGGGGATGAACGGGATGATCCCCAGCACCAGAGCGACGAGACCGATCAGGATCGAGACGATGTTCAGCATGCCGCGCAAGATGGCCGACGCGCCCGTGCGGTTCAACCCGCCGCGTGGTGAAAAACGCGTTCAGGATGAAAACCCGGTTCAGGTTAACCGTGCTTGCTGAACGGGTCTTTACGCGCCCCGGTGCATGGCGGATCACGACATCATGGGGCTTCGAATGACGAACACAGGATTTGGCCGCACCGGCATCGGCGTCGCCGCGCTGCTTGCGCTGGCGGCATGCGGCGGTGCGCCCGACGAAGCGGCGGCGGTGAACGACCTCGACAACCAGCTGGCGGCGGCGGACACGAAGCCAGCACGCGATCCGGCGTTGCAGAGCGCGCTGCGCGACCAGATCATGGTCGATCCCGCGCTCGCGCAGCAGGCGAACGACGATAGCGTCCGCCCGCCGACCCAGCCCTATTCGGGGGCAACCGCCCCCGACGGCCTGACGCCCGGCCCGGCGGAACGCGACGCGCTGCGCCCGGCCCCCGCGGCGTCCGCGAGTTGCCCGAAATGCGTCGAGGCACGGCGCGCGCTGACGCTGGGCGCACTCGCGGCGGCGCAGGGCGGTCGGCCGGCGGCATGCGCCACCTCGATCCATTATTCCGCCGCCTGGGCGAACCGCCTGCCCGCGGGCGTGCCGCTCTATCCCGACGCGCGCGTGGCGGAGGCGGCGGGCGCGGACGCGACGGGCTGCGCGCTGCGCGTCGTCAGCTTCGCGAGCGGCGCGCCGATGCAGCGTCTGCTCGACTGGTACTACACGAAGACGAGCGCGGCGGGCTTTGCCGCGGCGCATCAGGCGGACGGCGCGGACCATGTGCTGGCGGGCACGCGCAAGGACGGCGCCGCGTTCCTGGCGGTGATGCGCGACCGCAAGGGCGGCGGCACCGAGGTGGACCTGATGGCCGACGGGGGCTGAAGCCCGTCACGTCACCCCGGACTTGATCCGGGGTGACGCTTTATCTGCCGTCGTCCAGGAAAAATAAGAAGAAGCGGGACCCCGGATCAAGTCCGGGGTGACGACGTCTTCATGGGTGATCTCGTCTCGAGGCCGTGAACTTCGCCACCCCATCCATTCCTTTCCCACGCACTTTCGCGTAGGGCGCGACGGATGTTGCAACTTCTTCTCGTGATGGCCGGCGGTGCGATCGGCACCGCGGCGCGCTATCTGACCGGGCGTGCCACGCTCGCGGCGTTCGGCCCCGCCTGGCCGTGGGGCACGCTGACGGTGAACCTGGCCGGCGGATTCCTGATGGGGGTGCTCGTCGGCATGCTCGCGCGGACCGGTGGCGGCGAAACCGCGCGCGTGGTGCTGGGCGTCGGCGTGCTCGGCGGGTTCACCACCTTTTCCGCCTTCTCGCTCGATACGATGACGATGATCGAGCGGGGCGACCTCGTCCCCGCGCTCGGCTATGTCGCGCTGTCGGTCGTCGGTTCGGTCGCAGCGCTCGCGCTCGGGCTGCATCTCACGCGGAGCGTCGTGGCATGAGCGACGCCGTCCGCCAGTTCAACGTGGGCTATGACGACGACGGGATCCGCGTCGATCGCTGGTTCAAGCGGCACCTGCCCGAGACGAGCTTCACCACCGTCGCCAAATGGGCGCGGACCGGCCAGCTGCGCGTCGATGGCGCGCGCGTCGATCCCGGCGACCGGCTCGCCGCGGGGCAGGTGCTGCGCGTGCCCCCGCCCGAACCCGTCCGCACCGATGCGCCCGCCAAGCGCGAGCGCGCGCCGATCAGCGACGAGGAAGCCGCCTACGTCCGCGAGATGGTGATCCACAAGGACGCCGCCGCGCTGGTGCTCAACAAGCCGCCCGGCCTCGCCACGCAGGGCGGCACCAAGACGATCACGCATGTCGACGGTCTGCTCGACGGCGTCCAGTACGAGGCGGAGGGGCGGCCCAAGCTGGTCCACCGGCTCGACAAGGACACCTCGGGCGTGCTGCTCGTCGCGCGCTCGGCGCGGGCGGCAGGGCATTTCGCCAAGGCCTTTTCCTCGCGCACCGCCAAGAAGGTGTACTGGGCGCTGATCGTCGACGTCCCCTCGATCGAGGACGGCATGGTCGAGCTGCCGATCGCCAAGCAACCCGGCACCGGCGGCGAGAAGATGCATGTCGACGAGGAGAACGGACAGGCCGCGCGTACCCGCTACCGCGTGATCGCGCGCGCGGGCAACAAGGCGGCGTGGGTCGAGCTCCAGCCCTACACCGGGCGCACGCACCAGCTGCGCGTCCACATGGCGGCGATCGGCCACCCGATCGTCGGCGACGCCAAGTACGGCGGCGCTGCGGCGTTCCTGACCGGCGGGGTCAGCCGCAAGATGCACCTCCACGCGCGGCGGCTGCGGATCGACCATCCCGATGGCGGCACGATCGATGTCGAGGCGGAGTTGCCGACGCATTTCTCCGAAAGCCTCAAGATGCTCGGCTTCGAGGAGATGCTGGGCAACACGATGCCGCTCGACGAACTGCCCCCGCCGACACGCGAGGAGCAGAAGGCGCGCGCACGGGCGCACGCCAAGGGGGTCCGCAAGGAGCGCCGCGGCGAGCGGCGCGGTCGTGCGGACCAGAATGCGGAGAAGCGCCCCGATCCGCGCGACGGCGCGCGCGGTGCGGCCAAGGTGAAGCCCAAGCCCAAACCCGGCCCCAAGGTCGCCGCCAAGCCGAAACCCCGGCCGAAGCCCAAGCCCAAGGCGTGACGCACCCCGCCCCGTCGTTCCACGTCGACGATCGCGCCGCCGCGCTCGCCTTCGTGGGCGGCGTCGGGTTCGCGCATATCTTCGCCGGGACGCCGGACGGGCCGATGGTGGTCCACGCGCCGGTGACCGTCATGGGCGAAACGCTGACGTTCCACGTCTCGCGCGCGAACCGGATCGTCGGGCATCTGGAGGGCACGCGCGTACTGGTGAGTGTCGCGGGGCCGGACGGCTATGTCAGCCCGAACTGGTATGCAACGCCGGGCAATCAGGTGCCGACGTGGAACTACGTCACCGCCGAGATCGAGGGCGTCGTCCGCCGCCTCGACGATGCCGGGCTGACCGCGCAGCTCGACGCGCTGGCAGCGATGTTCGAACCGCGCGAGAACCCCTGGCATCGCGACAAGATGGACGAGGCCGCGTTCGTCCGGCTGCGCGGCGCGATCACCGGGTTCGCGCTCGAGGCGGAAGCGGTGTGGATGACGCGCAAGCTGAGCCAGAACAAGTCCGCCGAGGACCGTGCGCGCGTGGCGGCGGCGTTCAAACGACAGGGCGAGAAGGCGATCGCCGATGCGATGCAGGCAGCGCTTGCATGAAGGCGAGTTACTTACCCTTGACCGTCATCCCGGACTTGATCCGGGATCCCGCTTTTCTGCGCCAATCAAGAATAAGCGGGACCCCGGATCAAGTCCGGGGTGACGGGTGGCTTGCCCCGCGGAGGAACTACAGCTCCACCAGCCCCATCTCGAGCGCGGCGGCGCCTGCGAAGAGCGTGATCGAGAGCATCGCGGTCATCCCGCACAGGACATAGCCGATCGCCTGCACCACGCGCGGATTGGGGCGTTTCAGCTTCGCGTTGCGGGCGATGGCGCTCATCACGAAGCTCATCAGCAAACCGTACGTAAATGCCACCGCGCCGACCATCGTCGCCCCGCTCCGCTCGAGTATCCCGTTCCATGTGCCTGCCCCCCGGCATGCTGCATCGCATTAAGCATATCCACGGACGCTTACCAAGCCGTGAAGCACGGCTCGCCGTTCCCTTGGCGCGCTACACCGCCTATGCGCGGGAACGATGACCACCAAGCTCGCCATCTTCGACTGCGACGGCACCCTCGTCGACAGCCAGCGCAACATCTGTCGCGCGATGGACGCGGCGTTCGCGCGCGCCGGCCTCCCCGCCCCGTCGCCCGACCGGGTCCGCCGGATCGTCGGATTGAGCCTGGTCGAGGCGATGGCGGCGCTGGTCCCGGCAGGCGACGCGGCGCTGCACGCGAGCCTCGCGGCGGACTACAAGGGGGCGTTCCGCGCGATGCGCGCCGATGGCGGGCTCGACGACGAGCCGCTGTTCGACGGCATCGTCAAGGTGCTCGACGCGCTGGCGGCGGACGGCTGGGCGCTCGGGATCGCGACGGGCAAGTCCGATCGCGGACTGGCGCTTCTGCTCGCGCATCATGGGTTGGCGGACCGGTTCGTCACGCTCCAGACCGCGGACCGGCACCCGTCCAAGCCGCACCCCGCGATGATCGCGGCCGCGCTGGCGGAGGCGGGCGCAATCGCGGCGGACGCGGTGATGATCGGCGACACCAGCTATGACATGGCGATGGCGCGCGCCGCGGGGGTCCGCGCGGTCGGCGTCGCCTGGGGCTATCATGCCGCCGACGAGCTGCGCGCGGCAGGCGCGCATGTCGTCGCGGCGCGGTGCGGCGACCTGATGGCGTGCGTCGCATGAGCGCGCGGGGTCGCTGGATGGCGCTGGTCGGCGCGCGCCTCGCTGGCAGCGCGGGCGCGGTGCTGGGGCTGATCCTGCTCGCCCGCGCGCACGATACCGCGAGCAAGGTGCTGG
This sequence comes from Sphingomonas sp. Ell38C01, assembly GCF_055231975.1. Classification (NCBI taxonomy): domain Bacteria; kingdom Pseudomonadati; phylum Pseudomonadota; class Alphaproteobacteria; order Sphingomonadales; family Sphingomonadaceae; genus Sphingomonas; species Sphingomonas sp. Ell38C01. The sequence goes on from NZ_JBUYVA010000001.1 coordinate 3,273,029, forward strand.
GCGTCGCGATCGTGCTGGCCGCGCTCTACATGACCGCGACGGTGCCCGCCGCGCTCGCGCATCGCTGGCGCACCCGCAAGGAGGGCGACGACGCATGAAGCGCTTCTGGACCGACGTGACGATCGACGCGGACCGCGGCGTGCGGCTCGATGCGCGGCCGGTGCGCACCCCCGGCCGCGTGCCGCTGCTCCTGCCGAGCGACGCGCTGGCGGCGGCGGTCGCGGAGGAATGGCGCGCGGTGGAGGGCGACATCGATCCGCGTGCGATGCCGCTGACCGGGCTCGCGAACGCCGCGATCGACCGCGTCGCGCCCGACACCGCGGCGTTCGCGGCGGGGCTGGCGCGCTATGGCGAGACGGACCTGCTCTATTACCGCGCCGTCGAGCCCGCGCCGCTGGTCGAGCGCCAGCGCGCAGCGTGGGACCCACTGCTCGACTGGGCACGCGCGCGCTACGACGTGCATTTCGAGACCGCGACCGGCGTGATGTTCCAAGCGCAGCCGCCCGCGACGGTCGCGCGGCTGGCGGAGGCGGTGGCGGCGCGCGATGCGTTCGCGCTGGCGGGGCTGTCGCCGGTGGTGAGCGTCACCGGCTCGCTGGTCGCCGCGCTCGCGCTGGCGGAGCGCGCCGCGGATGCCGAAACGATATGGGCCGCCGCGCAGGTCGACGAGGACTGGCAGCGGGAGATGTGGGGGGAGGACGATCTCGCGACGCAGACGCGCGAAGGGCACCGGCGCGAGTTCGAGGCGGGGGTGCGTTTTCTGGCGTTGGCGAGCGGCGCGTAATCTCGCCGTCACCCCGGACTTGATCCGGGGTCCCGCTTTTTGATGACGCCGACGAAGAAGCGGGCCCCCGGATCAAGTCCGGGGTGACGACATTTCAAACGGCGAACGCCCTCAAACCGCCCTTGTCAGCCGCCGGATCAGCCCGATCAGCCCGGTCTGCCGCGAGCGCTTCAGCCGCTCCGCCGCCAGGATCGTGCGCACCGATTCGAAGCATTGCTCGACATCGTCGTTGACCAGCACGTAGTCGTAGCCGTCCCAGTGGCTCACCTCGTTCGCGGCGCGGTCCATCCGGCGATCGATGATCTCCATCGAATCGGTCGCGCGACGTTCGAGCCGCGACCGCAGCTCCTCCATCGACGGCGGCAGGATGAAGACGCGGACGACGTCGCCGCCCGCGATCTGGAACAGCTGCTGCGCGCCCTGCCAGTCGATGTCGAACAGCACGTCCTGCCCCGACGACAGCATCGCCTCGACGGGCTCGCGCGGCGTGCCATAGCGCTCGCCGAAGACGTGCGCCCATTCGATGAACTCATGGTTCGACACCATCTCGCGGAAGCGCTCGAGATCGACGAAGTGATAGTCCTTGCCATCCACCTCGCCCTTGCGGATCGGGCGGGTCGTCGCCGATACCGACATGCCGAGGCTTGGCGTCGCGGCGAGCAGCTTGCGGGCGATCGTCGACTTTCCGGCGCCCGACGGCGAGGATAGCACGAACAGGACACCGCGGCGCTTCATGCCATGGGGGTCGAGCGGGTTGGAGACGGGCATGCGCGCCATTGGCGGAACCGGATGGGGCGCGTCAAGCGCGCGGCGATCAAGCGTTGCGATCGCAGCGGGCGTCGCTCTGGCGATCGTGGCGGTCGCCGGGGCGGCATTGCTGGCGATGGGGCGTGCCCCGACGTGCCCGTGCGGGCATGTCGCGCTGTGGTCCGGCGACGTGACGTCGGACCAGAACAGCCAGCAGATCGCGGACTGGTATTCGCTCAGCCATGTCGTCCACGGGCTGATCTTCTATGCCGCGGGCACATGGCTGCTGCGACGCTGGCGGCTCGAATGGCGCCTCGCGCTCGCAGTCGCGGTCGAGGCGGCGTGGGAGGTGCTGGAGAATTCGCCCGTCATCATCGATCGCTATCGCAGCGTGACGATGGCGTTCGGCTATTCGGGCGACAGCGTGCTCAATTCGGTGAGCGACATTGCGATGATGACACTGGGGTTCTGGCTGGCGTGGCGGTTGCCGCGAGGGGCGGGCGTCATGCTGGCGATCGCGCTAGAACTGATCGCGCTGGCCGCGATTCGCGACGATCTGATGCTGAACCTGTGGATGCTGATCGCGCCGAACGACGCGGTGCGCGCGTGGCAGACGGGATAAACTCTCCCCTGCCCGTTCGCACAAGCCTGTTGAAGTGCCATTCTTCCTGCATCGATGGCAAAGAAGGACAGTGCTTCGACAAGCTCAGCACGAGCGGGATGGGGTATCCGAGTATCGCGAACTCAGTCCCGATACGCCTTGCCCGCCTTGTGCCGGTCATACGCCTTCTTCGCGACATAGCCGCCGCCGAGCAGCGCGCCGAGCGGTCCCATGCGGCGCATCGCGCTGAACGCCAGCGCGCCGGTCACCGCGCCACGCGTGCCGCCAGCGCCCGAACGCTTGCCGAGTTCGCGCCCGACCAGCGCGTGAATGATGGTGCGAATCATGCCCCTGCTCCCTTTGAAATTTCGCCGAATGCCAGATCCTTCAACTGGCCGATGCCACGAAGCACCGCCCATCCGATCGCGTAGGTGATCGCGATCGGCACCACGACCTTGAGGACGTTGGCGGTCACCGCGCCAATGATCGCGCCATCCGCGACGCCATCGTCGCCCGACATCCCATCGATCGCGCCGCCCACCAGCGCGCCTATCGTCGTTGCTCCCACGTAGCGATCTCCCTTGGCGAAGACCCCCAAGCGCGCGGGCGGCGATCAGGTTCCCAGCATCGCCTCCGCGCGCACGACCCGGTCGAACGTCGCGCCGTCGACCAGCCCGAGCGCGAGCGCGGCCTCGCGCAGCGTCAACCCTTCCGCATGCGCATGCTTGGCGATCTGCGCGGCGGCGTCGTACCCGATCTCGGGGGCGAGCGCGGTGACAAGCATCAGCGAGCGGTCGAGCAGCTCCGCGATCCGCTGCGTGTTCGCGGTCATGCCCTCCACCGTTCGCTCGGCGAAGCTCGTCATCCCGACCGACAGCAACGCGATCGATCGCATCACGTTCGCGCCGATCAGCGGCTTGAACACGTTGAGCTCCAGATGCCCCTGCATCCCGCCCATCGTGACCGCGACATTGTTCCCCATTATCTGTGCCGCGACCATCGTCAGCATCTCGCACTGCGTCGGGTTCACCTTGCCCGGCATGATCGAGCTGCCGGGCTCGTTGGCAGGCAAGTCGAGCTCGCCGAACCCGCAGCGCGGCCCCGAGCCGAGCAGGCGGATGTCGTTCGCGATCTTGGTCAGCGCGACCGCCAGCACGTTGAGCGTGCCGTGCAGGTCGACCAGCCCGTCGTTCGACGCCAGCGCCTCGAACTTGTTAGGCGCGGTGACGAAGGGGACGCCGGTGAGCGCCGCGATCTCGCCTGCCACCGCCTCCGCGAATCCGGCGGGCGCGTTGAGCCCGGTGCCGACCGCAGTGCCGCCTTGCGCGAGTGGCAGGATGTTGCGCTCCAGCGTCCCCTCGATCCGCGCGCGCGCGTTGGCGAGTTGCTGCGCATAGCCCGACATTTCCTGGCCCAGCGTCAGCGGCGTCGCGTCCTGAAGATGGGTCCGTCCGATCTTTGCGACGTCCGCCCATCCCCTTGCCTTCGCGTCGAGCGCGGCGTGGAGCCGGTCGAGCGCGGGCAGCAGGTCGCGCGTCACCGCCAGCGCGGCGGCGACATGGAGCGCGGTCGGGAAGCTGTCGTTCGACGATTGCGCGCGGTTGACGTCGTCGTTCGGGTGGACCGGGGCCTTCCCGCCGCGCGTGCCCGCCAGCGCCTCGTTCGCGATCCCCGCGATCACCTCGTTGACGTTCATGTTCGATTGCGTGCCGCTGCCCGTCTGCCAGATGACGAGCGGAAACTGGTCGTCGTACCGTCCCGCAATAATCGCGTCGGCCGCCGCCTCGATCGCGTCGGCCTTTTCGGCGCCCAGCGCTTCGCGGTTCACCCGCGCGGCGGCGCGCTTCACGATCGCGAGCGCGTGGAAGATTCCGATCGGCATCCGCTCCATCCCGCCGAAGGGGAAATTCTCGACGCTGCGCTCGGTCTGCGCGCCCCAATAGGCGGTGGCGGGAACCTCTACGGGTCCGATCGAGTCGGTTTCGGTGCGGGTGTCGGTCATGGGGCGGAGATGGGGACGGCCGTCACGGGAGTAAATCCCGTGACGTCGGACGCGGGCACGCCCGCGCCGGCCGGCCGGTCGCGTCGCTGGCGCGAGCGCGGCGCGGGCGCCGCTCGCTCCGGCCTACTTCTTCCGCTTGAAGTCCACGCTGACGACGTTCGATCCATCCTCGACCGGGGTCGCGAGCGGGCCGTCATTCTCCGCCGGGTCGTGCCCTTCGGGGCCTTCGTTCGGGCCTTCCTGCACCTGGAAGCGCAGCTCGAAATTGACCGCCGGATCGTGGAATCCGGTGATCGCGGCATAGGGCACGATCAGCTTCGACGGCACCTGGTTGAAGCTCAGCCCCACCGAGAATTTCTCGGCATCCGCGGTCAGATCCCAGAAGCGGTTCTGGATCACGATCGTCATCTCGTCGGGGAACCGCTCGACGAGGCGCTGCGGGATGTCGACGCCGGGCGCCTGCGTCTTGAAGGTGATGTAGAAATGATGCTCGCCGGGCAGCGTCCCGCCGCCGTCGGCGACCGAATCGAGCACGCGGCCCACCACCGCGCGCAGCGCTTCCTGGACGATCTCGTCATACGGGATCAGGCTGTCGGGGAGACCATCGTTCATGCGCCCTTGGGTAGCGCCCTCCCCGCCCCGGTCAAGATTGCACGGCCGGGAATTACGTGACTGGGAATTGCATGAGAGGGGCGAGGCGCTATGGCGCTTGCCATGCGCACCGCCACGATCGAGCGAAACACCAGCGAGACCAGGATCGCTGTCACCGTCAACCTCGACGGGACGGGGGTGTACGACGTCGCCACCGGCGTCGGCTTCTTCGATCACATGCTGGAGCAACTGTCGCGCCACTCGCTGATCGACCTGCACGTCCGCACCGAGGGCGACCTGCATATCGACCAGCACCACACCGTCGAGGACACCGGTCTCGCGATCGGCGAGGCGGTGGCCAAGGCGCTCGGCGACAAGCGCGGGATCCGCCGCTACGGCGACGCGCTGAGCCCGATGGACGAGACTCTGACCCGCGTCGCGCTCGACATCTCCGGGCGGCCGTGGCTGGTGTGGAAGACCGTATTCTCGCAGAAGCGCCTCGGGGAAATGGATACCGAGATGTTCCAGCACTGGTTCCACTCGTTCGCGCAGACCGCGGGGCTGACGCTCCACGTCGAGACGCTTCACGGCGAGAACAACCACCATATCGCCGAAAGCGCGTTCAAGGGCCTCGCGCGCGCCTTGCGGACCGCGGTCGAGATCGATCCGCGCAAGGCCGATGCGATCCCCTCGACCAAGGGTTCGCTGTGAGCGCGTATCGTGCCTCCGGCGCGCTCTGCGTGATCCTGCTCACCTATGGGAAACCGCTCGCTGACGTCGACGCGTTGATGGCGGATCACGTCGCATGGCTGACGAAGGGGTTCGACGAGGGCGCGTTCGTCGTCGCGGGCAGGCGGGATCCGCGCACCGGCGGCGTGATCGTCGTACGCGGCGATGCCGATGCGGCGACCGCGATCGCGAACACCGACCCGTTCGTCACCGGCGGGGTCGCCGCGTTCGAGGTCGTCGCGTTCGCCGCCAGCTTCGCGCAGCCGCAAGTACAGGCGCTGCTCGGATGACGCTGGCGCTGATCGACTATGGCGCGGGGAACCTCCATTCGGTCGAGAACGCGTTGCGCGCGGCGGGATGCACCGATCTGGCGGTGACCGCGGACCCCGATGCGGTCGCACGCGCCGACCGGATCGTGCTCCCCGGCGTCGGCGCGTTCGGCGCGTGCGCGGCCGCGCTGCGCGGCGTCGACGGCATGGTCGAGGCGCTCGAGCGGCGCGTCCGCGGCGAGGGCGCGCCGTTTCTCGGCATCTGCGTCGGCATGCAGCTGATGGCGGACGCGGGCGAGGAGATGGGCACGCATGCCGGGCTCGGCTGGATTCGCGGCCGGGTGCGTTTGCTCCAGCCCGCCGACGCGACCGCGAAGGTGCCGCACATGGGCTGGAACGACGTCCGCCCCGCGATGCCGCACCCGCTGATCGAGCCCGGCGAGGCGTATTTCCTCCACAGCTATGCCTTCGAGGGAGACGACGTGATCGCGACCACCGACCATGCCGGCCCCGTCACCGCCGCGATCGGGCGAGACAATCTGATCGGCGCGCAGTTCCACCCCGAAAAGAGCCAGCGCTATGGCCTGGCGCTGCTGGAAAGGTTTCTGACATGGCGGCCATAGGATCCTCCCCGGCACGGGGAGGGGGACCAGCGGAGCTGGTGGAGGGAAACCTCCCCACCGGACGACACTGGTGGAGAGCCCCCTCCACCACGCTTCGCGCGGTCCCCCTCCCCGTGCCGGGGAGGATCTCGCTGTGACCCTGATCGTCTTCCCCGCGATCGACCTGAAGGCCGGCCAGGTCGTCCGCCTCGCCGAAGGCGATATGGACCGCGCGACCGTCTATGGCGACGACCCCGCGCACCAGGCGATGCTTTTCGCCGAGGCGGGCGCGCAGCATCTCCACGTCGTCGACCTCGACGGCGCGTTCGCCGGCGAAAGCGTCAACGGCGAGGCGGTGAAGGCGGTGGTCCAGCGTTTCCCCGGCCACGTCCAGCTCGGCGGCGGCATCCGCACCGCCGTGGCGGTCGAGGCGTGGTTCGCGCTCGGCGTCTCGCGCGTCGTGATCGGCACCGCCGCGCTGGAGAACCCCCAGTTCGTCCGCGACATGGCGAAGGCCTTCCCCGGCGGGATCGTCGTCGCGGTCGACGCGAAGGACGGCATGGTCGCGACCAAGGGCTGGGCCGACGTCTCGACCACCAGCGCGACCGATCTGGCCCGCCGGTTCGAGGATGCGGGCGTCGCGTCGCTGCTGTTCACCGACGTGGGCCGCGACGGGATGCTCAAGGGCTGCAACGTCGAGGCGACGGTCGATCTCGCGCGCTCGGTCGACATCCCCGTGATCGCGAGCGGCGGGGTGAAGGGGATCGCGGAAATCCACGTCCTCGCGCTCCATACGCGCGCCAAAGGAGAAAAAGGGGGCGTGGAGGGCGTCATCACCGGGCGGGCGCTGTACGATGGCCGGCTCGATCTGGCGGCGGCGCTGAGCGTAGCGGCGGCGGCGGCGTGAGGATTACACGGTCGTTGCCCGCCAATGCAGCCCCCCCTCCCCGTTCGTTTCGAGCGAAGTCGAGAAGCGTTGGCCGGACGCAGAGTTTCTCGACTTCGCTCGAAACGAACGGCAGGAGCCATGCGCGTGACGGTTAGGGCCCGCGTCATCCCCTGCCTCGACGTCGCGAACGGCCGCGTCGTCAAGGGCGTCAACTTCGTCTCCCTGCGCGATGCCGGCGACCCCGTAGAACAGGCGCGCGCCTATGACGCCGCGGGCGCGGACGAGCTGTGTTTTCTGGACATCGGCGCCAGCCACGAGGGGCGCGACACGATCCTCGACGTCGTCCGCCGCACGGCCTCGGTCTGTTTCATGCCGCTGACCGTCGGCGGCGGGGTGCGCAGCGCGGACGACGCACGCGCGCTGCTGCTGGCGGGCGCGGACAAGGTCGCGGTCAATTCCGCCGCCGTGTCGCGGCCCGAAGTCGTCGCCGACATCGCGGAACGGTTCGGCGCGCAATGCTGCGTCGCCAGCGTCGACGCACGCCGCGTCGGGGGTCGATGGGAGGTCTTCACGCATGGCGGCCGGCGGGCGACGGGCATCGATGCGGTCGAACACGCGCTGCGCCTGGCCGGACTGGGTGCGGGCGAACTGCTCGTCACCTCGATGGACCGCGACGGCACGAAGGACGGCTACGACCTCGCCCTCATCCGCGCGATCGCGGACGAAACGCGCGTACCCGTGGTCGCGTCGGGCGGAGTCGGCACGCTGGCACACCTCGTCGCCGGGGTGACCGAAGGCCACGCCTCAGCCGTGCTGGCGGCGTCGATCTTCCACTTCGGCGAGGCGACCGTGGCCCAGGCGCACGCCGCGCTCGCGGCGGCGGGGGTGCCGGTTCGGGGCTGATGTCTGGTCCTGGTGGTTAGCGGACGGTCTGCTTATCCGATCGCGCTTATGAATTCGGAGCGCGGAGCCACTGAAAATTTCCCTCGGCTATTGTCTCGGATCGGCGTTGCTGCGATTCTTCCCCTTAGGATAGACTGAGAGACGGGGCCATGATCAGGCGTCTTGCGATCGTATTGCGCGCCGAACTGACGCGCAAATTCCTGCGCGAAGTCGGCAGCGTCGTGCTCGGCGTCCTGATTGCGTTGGGGCTTGGTGCCATCGCGACCGAGATCGGCTGGCGGTTCGAGGTCAACGATGCGCGCGCGACGATCCGAACAGAGATCGCCGGCAACCAGGCGATTGCGCGAGAGCGATCCGCGGTTTCGCCCTGCGTCGAGCGGCGCCTAGACCAACTGGCTACGATTCTTGCCGAAGCCTCGCGCACGCGCCGCCTACCGCCCGTCGGGGCTATCTCTTCGCCGGGTCGTCCCGGCTGGGGTTCGGTCGTATGGGAAAGCTTCCAGTCCGCTCAGACCGCCACCCATTTTCCTGCGCAGGAATTCCGCGCACTAAGTGGCTATTATTACTGGATCAAGGATTATGACCGGCTGAGCGCAGCCGATTCACAATCCTGGCAGACGCTGGCGATGATGGTAGGCCCTGGACGACCGCTCGATCCGGTGACCGAAGGTGCGCTCTACGCGGCGCTCAGCGATGCGCGATATACTAATGCGAGGCTGGGAAATTCGTTGGCCTGGTTCGATGGCGTTCTGACGCGAGCCGGCCTGCCGAAGGATTATGCGCAACTCGCTCGGATTGGCGCCTTCACCGCTCCGGCCCGCGTCATCTGTCGTCCGATCGGCACGACAATCCCGACAACCTATGGTCAGAATGCGTCCTTGGGGAAAGGTGTCCTGCGGCAAGTCCCGCCGCAGGCTGTGATCCGGTAAGCTCGATAGCGCCTTCACGATGTCAGCAATTGGGCGAGAGCAGCCATTCCACCCTGCTGTCCTACATCGTCCCGCGATGATAGCATCGCCAGTGACACCGGCTCTGCCGGGCTCTTTCGCATCGTCGGCACCGCACGCGAGGCCACGCGTTTGCTTGGTCGCCAATAAACAAAGCGGGGAGGTGTTTCGACCCCGACGTAGTGGCAACTTCGGCAACTTCCGCGGCCTCATCGCCCGCCGCTAACGATTCGCTCAGCCTTCCTGCGCTACACCCGCCCGATGCTCCTGCCCGCCATCGCCGTCGCCGCGGCCAGCCACGACGGGACCGTCCGCCACCGGACGTCGCCCGAATGGTCCGACCTTGCGCTGTTCGCGGTCGCGGTGATCGCGGTGGCGTTGACGCGGCGGGCGCTGCGGCGGCGGGCGAAGCGCGACGCGGGCAAGGATTGACGCCCCCGCGCGCACGCGGCACGCCGCGCGGCATGGACCAGTTCGACGCCCTCGAAGCCACGATCCGCGCGCGCCGGGGCGCGGACGCGGGCTCCTCCTACACCGCATCGCTGTTCGCGCGCGGGCGCGGCAAGATCGCGCAGAAGCTGGGCGAGGAGGCGGTGGAGACCGTCATTGCCGCGATGGGCGATGAGCCCGGCGCCATCGTGCCCGAGGCCGCAGACCTGATGTTCCACCTGATCGTGCTGCTCGCCGATGCCGGGCTCGGGCTCGACGACGTCCGCGCCGAACTGGCGCGGCGCGAAGGCGTGTCGGGGCATGACGAGAAGGCCGCGCGGGCGAAGTGACCTTTTCCCTGCCGCGGGCCGGAAGGGAACAAGACGAAGGAGAGTTTCATGCCAGTCAATGCGACGCAGCCCTATGACGACCAGAACATCTTCGCGAGGATCCTGCGCGGCGAGATCCCCGCGAAGCGCGTCTACGAGGACGCGCACGCGCTCGCCTTCCACGACATCGCGCCCTGGGCCCCGACGCATATCCTGGTGATCCCCAAGGGCGCGTACGTATCGTGGGACGATTTCAGCGCCCGCGGCACCGATGCGGAGATCGCGGGCTTCGTGCGCGCCGTAGGCCATGTCGCGCGCGAGGCCGGGCTGGTCGAGCCGGGCTATCGCCTGCTGGCCAATGCGGGGCCGCACAGCCATCAGGAGGTGCCGCACCTCCACGTCCACATCCTCGCCGGGCGTCCACTCGGCCCGATGCTGGCGCGCAACGACTCGGCGGGCTGACCGCGCCCGCCGCATCAAGGGATTGCGCGAGCCCCGTTTCCCACTAGGCTCGGCGGCTTCACGCAATTCGGGCCGCCGGGGGGTGGCCGAGGGAGATTTGATGGCGACCAGACCCGCATACGGGCTCGTCCAGCGCATGTTGCTTCGCAAGACGGTGGAGCAGGTGCAGCGCGAGACCCAGCAAAGCGAACTCAAGCGCACGCTCGGCGCGTGGAACCTCGTGTTCCTCGGCATCGGCTGTATCATCGGCGCGGGCATCTTCGTGCGTACCGGCAACGCCGCCGCGCTCCATGCCGGTCCTGCGGTGCTGCTGTCGTTCCTGATCGCGGGCGCGGTCTGCGCGCTTGCCGGTTTGTGTTATGCCGAGCTGTCGTCGACGCTGCCCGTCTCGGGCTCCGCCTATACCTACAGCTACACCACGATCGGCGAGTTCGCGGCGTGGATCATGGGCGCGCTGCTGCTGCTCGAATACGGCCTTGCAGCCTCGGTCGTCGCGGTCGGCTGGGCGGGCTATGTCGTCAGCCTGCTCAAGGACTTCGGACTCGCGATCCCGGTGCAGCTGACCGGACCCACCGGGCACACCGTGATGACCAGCACGGGCACCGATCTCGTGCCGCTGCTGGTGAACGGCGCGCCGGTCACCTATTTCTTCAACCTGCCCGCGTTCCTGATCTGCATGGCGCTCACCGCGCTGCTGGTCGTCGGCGTGTCGGAGAGCGCGAAGGTCAACAATGTGATTGTCGCGATCAAGGTGACCGTGATCGTCGCGTTCATCCTGATCTGCGGCGGGTTCGTGATCGCGCATTTCGATACGCTGAAGAGCAACTGGGACCCGTTCATCCCGCCGCCCTCGGGCGACAAGGGCGAGTTCGGCTGGGGCGGGATCCTGCGCGCCGCGTCGATCGTGTTCTTCGCCTATATCGGGTTCGAGGCGGTTTCCACCGCGGGTCAGGAAGCCAAAGATCCCAAGAAGGACATGCCGATCGGGCTGCTGGGATCGCTGTTCGCGTGTACCGCGATCTACATCCTCGTCTCGATCGTGATGACGCTGATCGTCAACTACAAGACGCTCAACGTGCCCGATCCCGTCGCGGTCGCGGTCGACGCGCTGGGGCCGCAATGGGCGTGGTTCGCCAAGCTCGTGAAGGCGGGCGCGATCGTCGGGCTCACCTCGGTCGTCCTCGTGCTGATGTATGGGCAGACTCGGATCTTCTACACGATGGCGCGCGACGGCCTGCTGCCCCGGGTGTTCGCAACGGTGCACAAGAAGTTCAAGACGCCGTGGGTCAACACCGTTCTGGTCGGGCTCATCACCGCGTGCGCGGCCGCGTTCTTCGACATCAACACGCTGGGCGACATGACGTCGGTGGGCACGCTGGCGGCGTTCGCCATCGTCTGCCTGTCAGTGATCTGGCTGCGACGCTCGCACCCGGAGATCCCGCGCGGATTCCGCGTGCCCCTGTTCCCGGTGCTGCCGGCGCTGGGGATCGTCTCGTGCATCGCGCTGATCTTCACGGTCGAGACGCGAGTGCTGATCTTCTTCGGCTGGTACACGCTGATCGCGATCGTGCTGTATTTCGTCTACGGCATGCACAACAGCCGGCTCTACAAGGGGCTGGACCAGGAAGACGCGCCGGACATGGGCGAATATGTCGCCCCGGTGGGCGAACAGCCCTGAACCGATCCGGCGGGAATGATGAAACAAGAAAGGCCGGGAGCGATCCCGGCCTTTTTCATGTCCGACGATGCGGGATGCTTCACCCCAGAACGGGCTTCGCCAGCACCTTCAGGTCCGTCTGCGGTCGCGCGCCGACATGGCCGATCACTTCCGCCGCACAGATCGCGCCGAGCTTGAGCGACGCCTCGATATCGTGCCCATGCGTGCGCCCGTAGAGGAACCCCGCCGCGAACAGGTCCCCCGCGCCGGTGGTGTCGACCACGGCGTGGACCGGCTCGGCCGCCACCAGCGTGCGCGTGCCACGCTCGATCGCCATCGCGCCCTTCTCCGCCAGCGTCACGACCAGCGTCTCGACCTTCGGCGCGATCGTCGCGATCGCGGCTTCGAGATCCGCGGCCTGCGTCAGATGCAGCAGTTCCGACTCGTTGGCGAAGATCAGGTCGATCGCGCCACCGTCGATCAGCGCGAGGAAGTCGCCGCGGTGGCGATCGATCACGAACTCCGCCGACGTCGTGAACGCCACCTTGCGCCCCGCCGCCTTGGCGACCTCGATCGCGGCGCGCATCGCGGCGCGCGGCTCCTCGGGGTCCCACAGATAGCCCTCGATATAGAGATAGGCCGAATCCGCGATCAGCCCGCGATCTAGCGCGTCGGCGGGCAGATAGTGCGAGGCGCCGAGGAAGGTGTTCATCGTCCGCTGCCCGTCGGGCGTCACAAAGATCAGGCAGCGCCCCGTCGTCGGCGAACCGGCGCGCGCTGCGGTATCGAAGCGGATGCCCGCGGCGCGGATGTCGTGCGCGAACACGTCGCCCAGCTGGTCGTCCGCGACCTGCCCGATGAAGGCGCACTTGCCGCCGAGCGCCGCCATGCCCGCGATCGTGTTCGCCGCGGAGCCGCCCGACACTTCGAGCCCCGGGCCCATCTTAGCGTAGAGCGCGTCGGCGTCTTCCGGCGAGAAGATCAGCTGCATCGCGCCTTTCGTCATGCCGTTGTCCGCGATGAACGCGTCGTCAGCCTGCGCCAGGATGTCGACGATGGCGTTGCCGATCGCGACGACGTCGTAGGTGGGATTGGTGTCGGCCAAGTTATGCTCGCTCCATCAAGCCGTTCGGGCTGAGCCTGTCGAAGCCCTGCCCTTCTTCGTCCAGGAGGAAAGAAGGACAGCACTCCGACAGGCTCAGTGCGAACGGGGTTATGGCATCGCCCTAAATTCTGGACGACGCCAACGCAACCGCACGCATTGACGCGCGCCGCAGCCCACGCCACCCCTGCCGCATGATCCGCGCCTTCCTCCTATCGCTCGGCCAGCTCGGCGACGCCGCGATCCTGCGCGTGCTGGCCGAGTCGCTCGCGCTGACGCTGGCGATCTTCGTCGTCCTTGGCGTCGGGCTCTATCACGCGCTCGGCGTCGCGGTCGCGTGGGCGACCGGGCAGCAGGATCTGGGCGCGATCGTCGCGGTCGCGACCGTCGTGATCGAGATCCTCGCCGCGTGGCTGCTGTTTCGCATCGTCGCGATCGCGGTGATCGGCATCTTCGGCGACGACGTGGTCGCCGCGGTCGAGGCGCGGCACTACCCCGCCGCGATGGCGAGCGCACGCCCGGTCCGCCTCGCGCGCTCGATGCGGATGGCGCTGGGCTCGGCAGGGCGCGCGGTGGCGATCAATGCGCTGATGCTGCCTATCTACGTCGCGCTGCTGTTCACCGCCATCGGCACACCGGTCGCGTTCTTCCTCGTCAACGGCTGGCTGCTCGCGCGCGACCTGGGCGACATGGTCGCGGCGCGGCACATGGACGATGCGGCGATGCGGGGCTGGCGCAAGGCGAGCGTGCCCGCGCGCATGGCGACCGGGCTTGCCACGACGGGGCTGCTCATGGTTCCGCTGGTCAACCTCGTCGCGCCCGTGCTGGGGGCGGCGATGGCGACGCATATCTTCCACAAGAGGCCCCGATGAAGCGCTTCCCGATCCTGTCGCTTGGCGCGGCGCTCGCCGGCTGCGCGACCACCGCCACCCCGCCGCCGCAGCGCGCCGCACGCGTGCCGATCCCCTATACCAGCGCCGGGCTGGAGCGCGTGATCGGGACGAACGCCGCCGGGCTGGTCGCACTGTTCGGCCAGCCCGACGCGGACATCCGCGAGGGCACCGCGCGCAAGCTGCAGTTCGAGAGCCAGTTCTGCGTGCTCGACGCCTATCTCTACCCGCGCGGATCGGCGGAGCCCAAGGTGACCTATCTCGACGCGCGCGAGCCCGATGGCAGCGCGATCGACCGCGCCAGCTGCGTCGCGGCGCTGTCGCGGCGCAGCGGCGGGAAGTAATGCGCGCGGACCTTTGGCTTGCGCTGGTCGCGGCATCGCTGGTGATCGGGCTGGTGCCGGGGCCGGGGGTGGCGGCGATCATCGGCTATGCGATCGGATCGGGGCGGCGGACCGCGTTCGCCTCGGTCGCGGGGCTGATGCTCGGCAATATCCTGGCGGCGAGCGCGAGCCTCGCCGGGGTCGGCGCGCTGCTCGCGACCTCGGCGAGCGCGTTCGCGCTGCTCAAATGGGCGGGCGCGCTGTATCTGGTGTCGGCGGGCGTGCTGACGATCTGGCGCGCGCGCGACGCGGCGGCGATCGCGATCCGCCCGGCGGCGCTGTCGCCCCGCGCTGCGCTGCTCGGCAACCTCGGCATCGGGACGTTCCATCCCAAGACGATCCTGTTCCTCGCCGCCTTCGCGCCACAGTTCCTCGATCCCGCGCGCGCCTATTGGCCGCAGGCCGCGATCCTCGTCGCGACCTTCTGCGCGGTGCTGGCGGTGACCGATTCGGGCTACGCATGGATTGCATCGGGCGCAGGCCGCCTTCTTCGATCGCCGCGCGCGCAGGCCTGGTCGAAGCGCATCGGCGGCGGCGCGCTGGTCTTCGCCGGGCTGGCGACCGCCGCGATCCGGCGCTGACACGTCTCCGTTGTTCGTTTCGAGCGAAGTCGAGAAACGCTGCGCTACCGCCCGTGGCCCGTTTCTCGACTTCGCTCGAAACCAACGAGGGGCGGGGGATCACTCCACCGACAGCACCCGCGCGCGTTCCGCCAGCCGGTCGACCGCGGCGGCGTGGATCGCGGGCGTCGTCACCAGCACGCCGAACGCGCGCGGATCGGGCTTGTTGAACGCCAGCGCGCCGCCCAGCGCATCGCTGACCCCAGCCCCCGCCTCGCTGGCGACCAGTACCGCGGCGGCGATATCCCACTCCGCGCCCCAGCGCAGCGTCGCGATCAGGTCCGCCTCGTCCGCCGCGACCATCGCAATCCGCAGCGCGATCGAATTGGGCTTGTCGACCAGCGTGAAGTCGCGGTCCGCCTTGGGCAGCGCGTCGGCGGGGATACGCGCGCCGGCGAGCGTCGCGTGATTCCCCACCGCCAGCTTCACGCCGTTGCGCCAGGCGCCGGCGTCCGCGCGCGCGATCCACGCCTCCCGCCTGGCGGGTGCGTCGAGCACGCCGATCACCGGGCGCCCGTCCTCGACCAGCGCGATCGAGATCGCCCAGCCGCGCCGCCCGCGGATATAGTCGCGCGTGCCGTCGATCGGATCGACCACCCACACCCGTCGCCGCGCCAGCCGCGCAGGGTCGTCCGCGGTCTCCTCCGACAGCCAGCCCGCATCGGGCAGCAACGCCGACAGCCGCGCATGGAGCATCCGGTCGACGTCGAGATCGACCTCGCACACCGGCGATCCGTCCGCCTTCTGCGAGCCGCAGATATCGGTCCGCCAGCGCGCGAGCGCCATCGCCGCGGCCTCACCCGCGATCTGCGCGACCGCGCCCGCCAAAGCGGCGGTGTCAGCCACCCGCCACCGTCATCCCGTCGACGCGGATCGTCGGCACGTTGGTGCCGTAGCGGAATTCGAGATCGTTGGCGGGGGTGAGCGCCAGATACATCGACTTCAGGTTGCCCGCGATCGTGAACTCGTTGACCGGGCGGGTGATGCGGCCGTCCTCGATCAGGAACCCCGCCGCGCCGCGGCTATAGTCGCCGGTTACGCCATTGACCCCCATCCCGATCAGCTCGGTGACGAACACCCCGCGGTCGATGTCCGCGATCAGCGTTTCGGGGGGGACGTGGCCGGCTTCCATGAACAGATTGCTCGTCGTCGCGCCGGGCGATCCGCCGCCGCCGCGCGCGGCGTGCCCCGTCGGCTCGAGCCCCAGCTGGCGCGCAGAGGCCGAATCGAGCAGCCACGTCTCCAGAACCCCGTCCTCGACGATCGCGGTCGGCGACACCGGCAGCCCCTCGCCATCGAACGGGCGCGAGCGCAGGCCATGCGGGCGGTGCGGATCGTCGCGGATCACGATGCCCTCGGGCAGGATCCGGGTGCCGAGCGCATCGAGCAGAAAGCTCGTCTTGCGCGTGATCGCCCCGCCCGAGATCGAGCCGACGAGGTGGCCGATCAGGCTGGAGCCGACGCGGCGATCGAACACCACGGGCATCGTCCCGCTCGCGACCTTGCCCGCGCCGCGCCGCGCGACGACGCGCTCGCCCGCGCGCCGGCCAATCTCTTCGGGCGAATCGAGATGCGCGCGGTGGCGGGCGGAGTGGTGCGCATAATCGCGCTCCATCGCGCCGTCCGCCTCCGCGAGCACGCTGGCGGACAGGCCGTAGCCGGTCGCGGCATAGGCGCCCGCGAAGCCGTGGCTGGTCGCCAGCGCCCACACCATCCGCGATGCGCTCGCGCCGCCGCCCTCGCTATTGGTGACGCCGGGGACGGCGCGCGCGGCATCCTCCGCCGCCTCCGCCATCGCCCGCAGCGACGCGGGGGTGATCTCCCCGCCGTCGTCGAGATCGAGCAGCGGCGGGCTGCCGCGCATCAGCCGCTCCTCGGGCGCGAGCCCCGCCCACGCGTCCTCGGGCGCCTCGCGCGCCATCGCGACCGCGCGCTCGACCAGCGCGTCCATCGCCGCCGACGACAGGTCGGAGGTCGAGACGCTCGCGGATCGCCGCCCGACGAACACGCGCAGCCCCAGCTCCTCGCTTTCGGAGCGACCGACATCCTCGAGCTTGCCGAGCCGCACCGACACCTCGGTCGCGGCATCGGCGGCAAAGACCGCATCGGCGGCGTCGGCACCCGCGGCGCGGGCTCTGGCAACGATCTCGGCGGCGCGATCCTGCGCCTCGGGTGGGGTCAGCATGAGGATGGACTTAGGGGCCGCGGGGACGCGATGCTAGGGTGCAAAGTCCAGCGTCGTCCCCACGACCGCGCAGGCAAGGAACAGCAGCAGACCCGCGAACCGGTTCGACCGGAACCGGCGGAGCGCGCCCTCGCCGTCGTCGGGGTCGAGCGTCGCGACCTGCCACGCCAAGTGCAGCGCGACCGGGGCGAGCGCCAGCAACGCCAGCCCGTCGGGGCGCACCTGCCAGATCGCGAGCGCCCACAGCGCCACGGCACCGGCATAGAACCCCGCCACCCCCGGCTTCACCGCGCCGCCCAGCGTCAGCGCGGACGAACGGATGCCGATCATCGCGTCGTCCTCGCGGTCCTGCAGCGCGTAGATCGTATCGTAGCCGATCACCCACAGGATCGATCCCGCGTACAGCGTCAGCCCGGCAAGCGAGAGCGTGCCCGTCACCTCCGCCCAGGCGACCAGCGCCGCCCAGGAGAAGACGATGCCCAGCCACGCCTGCGGCCAGCCGGTGATGCGCTTCATGAACGGGTACGCCGCGACCGCGCCTACGCTGGCGACCGCGACGATCGCGGCGAAGACGTGCAGCTGGAACAGCACGACGAGGCCGACCGCGCACAGCATCGCCAGCCAGATCCACGCCGCGCGCACCGACACCGCGCCCGACGCGAGCGGCCGGTCGCGCGTCCGCGCGACGCTGGCGTCCAGCTTGCGGTCGACGATGTCGTTGTAGACGCACCCCGCCCCGCGCATCGCGATCGCGCCGAGCAGCAGCCACAGGATCAGCCCGAACCGTTCGACCGCCCCGCCCGCCAGCGCGACGCCCCACGCGCCCGGCCAGAACAGCAGCCACCACCCGATCGGCCGGTCGAACCGCGCCAGCGACGCGAACGCGCGCACCCGCGGCGGCAGCGCGGCGACGAGTCCGCGATGCTGGGTGTCGGGGACGATCCGGGTTCCGTCTTCGATCACCCGTTACCCCTTTCCGTTCGGGCTGAGCCCTTCGACTTCGCTCAGGAGAGCCATGTCGAAGCCCTGCCCTTCTTCCTTCGGGCGGTAAGAGAAGGGCAGCACTTCGACAAGCTCGGTACGAACGGAAGAAAGGAAATGGGCCAGGTAATGGATCCGCGATGACCCCGCCCTATCTTGGCCGCGTTCCCGGTACAGGAGTATCCGTCATGAAAGCCGTCATCCTCGCCGCCGCCGCGTTCGCCACGCTCGCCTCCCCCGCGCTCGCGCAATCGCGGGGCGACTGGTCGGGCACTTGGCGCAACGCGTCAAACAGCGTGCGGATCAAGGCGGCGCGCTGCGGGTCCGGTCGGGATGCGGGCATGTGCGGGCGGGTGATCTGGGCCAGTCCCAAGGCGCAGGACGATGCCGCACGCGGCGGCACGGAGCGGCTGGTCGGCACCGAGCTGTTCCACGATTTCCGCCGCGAGGATGACGGGCTGTGGTATGGCGAGGTCTATGTCCCCGACATCGACAAGACCTTCCAGGGCACGATCGAGATGCAGGGGCCGGACACGATCGTCGGCACCGGGTGCCTGTTCGGCAATTTCGGGTGCAAGTCGCAGACGTGGACCAGGGTAAAATGAACTGGCGTGAAATGACGTGATCCACCTCTCGGTCGCGGTCGGACGCTTCGTGGAGGCGCTGTTCTACGCGATCCTCCGCGTGGCCGGAGTGGTGACGATGGCGGTCGTCGGCGTCGCGCTGACGGGGTTCCTGCTGTTCATGGCGGCGCGGTGGATGCTGTCGCGAAAGTAGCCGCCACCCCGCGCAGGCGGGCGCCATCTCCCGGCCGTGGCGCTCGTTCCGACGTAACGAGATGGGTCCCCGCCTGCGCGGGTATGACGGAAGGCAGGGGATGACGGGAGGGACCCGCCTCGGCTAACACGCCGCGATGATCGCCACCCCCGCCTGGCCGCCGCGCTCCACGCCGCGACTGTTCGTCGAAACCCCGCTCGCCCCCGGCGCGATCACGCTCGACGGCGCGGCGGCGCATTACCTCGTATCGGTGATGCGTACGAAGCCGGGCGATCCGGTGACGCTGTTCGACGACGCGACCGGCGAGTGGCTTGCGGTCGCGACCGACGTGGCGAAGCGCACGCTGACGCTCGACGTGCGTGAGCGGCTGCGCGAGCGCGAGGCCGTGCCCGATCTCTGGCTGTGCGCCGCGCCGCTAAAGAAGGGCCGCGTCGACTGGCTGGCGGAGAAGGCGTGCGAGCTGGGCGTCGCGCGGCTCGTCCCCGTCGTCACGCGACGCACGGTGGTCGACAAGCCCAATACCGACCGGCTGCGCACGCAGATGATAGAGGCGGCGGAGCAGTGCGGGCGCACCGCGTTGCCCGAGGTCGCGGAGGCGGTGAAGCTCGCGGCGACGCTGCGCGACTGGCCCACGGACCGCGTGCTGTTCTTCGCGGACGAGACGGGCGGCGCGCCCGCGGCGGAGGCGATGCGCGCGCACCCCGGCCCCGCGGCGATCCTGATCGGCCCCGAAGGCGGCTTCGACGACGACGAACGCGCGAGCATCCGCGCCTGCCCGCAGGCGATCGCGATCGCGCTCGGCCCACGCATCCTGCGCGCGGAAACCGCGGCGGCGGCGGCGGTCGCGCTGTGGATGGGGACCGCCGGGGACTGGCGGTAAGCCGCCCTCCCGCCTTGCGCGTTTCCCCGCTGGCGCGCTCGTTCATCGCGGCGTAAGGCGCGCGTCATGACGACCAAGACCGTTTCGACCGGCAACTCGACCAGCAACTCGAATCGCATCGAGTCGCGCGAGCAGCTCATCGCCCATTTCGCGACCGGCGAGAAAACGAAGGACCGCTGGCGGATCGGCACCGAGCACGAGAAGTTCGTCTATGCCCGGGACGACCATCATGCGCCCTCCTATGATGAGGCGGGCGGCATCCGCGCGCTGCTGGGCGAGCTGGAGCAGCATGGCTGGCGTCCGGTCGAGGAGAACGGGCACGTCATCGCGATGTCCGGCGCGGACGGCTCGATCAGCCTCGAGCCCGCGGGCCAGTTCGAGCTGTCGGGCGCGCCGCTCGACAATCTCCACCAGACCTGCGCGGAAACCGGGCGGCATCTGGAGCAGGTGAAGGCGGCGGGCGAGAAGCTGGGGATCGGGTTCCTCGGGCTCGGCATGTGGCCCGACAAGACGCGCGCAGAGCTGCCGATCATGCCCAAGGGGCGCTATGCGATCATGCTGCGGCACATGCCGCGGGTCGGCTCGATGGGCCTCGACATGATGCTGCGCACCTGCACGATCCAGGTGAATCTCGACTATGCGTCCGAAGTCGACATGGCGAAGAAGTTCCGCGTCGGCCTTGCGCTCCAGCCGCTGGCGACCGCGCTGTTCGCGAACTCGCCGTTCACCGAAGGCAAGCCCAACGGGTATCTGAGCTATCGCAGCCATATCTGGTCGGATACCGACCCCGCGCGCACCGGCATGCTGCCCTTCGTGTTCGAGGACGGGTTCGGGTATGAGCGCTATGCCGACTACATGCTCGATGTGCCGATGTACTTCGTCTACCGCGAGGGGCGCTACATCGACGCCGCGGGCCTGAACTTCCGCGACTTCCTGAAGGGCGAGCTGTCCGTCCTGCCCGGTGAAAAGCCGACGATCGAGGACTGGAACGACCATCTGTCGACCGCCTTTCCCGAGGTGCGGCTCAAGACCTTCCTCGAGATGCGCGGCGCGGATGGCGGGCCGTGGAACCGGATCTGCGCGCTGCCCGCCTTGTGGGTCGGGCTGCTGTACGACGATGCGGCGCTCGACGCGGCGTGGGATCTCGTCAGGGACTGGACGCTCGACGAGCGGCAGGCGCTGCGCGACGCGGTGCCCAAACTGGGGCTGTCCGCGCCGATCCGCGGCGGCCAGCTTCGCGACATCGCGGGCGCCGTGCTCGACATCGCAGGGGCGGGGCTGACCGCGCGGGCGCGGTTCAACGCGAGCGGAGACAGCGAGAACGGCTTCCTCGATCCGCTCCGCGAGATCGTCCGTTCGGGCAAGGTGCCCGCCGAGATGCTGCTCGAACGCTATCACGGCGCGTGGGGCGAAGACGTGACGAAGGTCTATGACGAGATGACGTTCTAGGGTCGATCGACATTCCGCTTGGTGCGCTGTCCTGTGCGTCACCCCGGACCCTTCGA
Source organism: Sphingomonas sp. Ell38C01 (assembly GCF_055231975.1). Classification (NCBI taxonomy): domain Bacteria; kingdom Pseudomonadati; phylum Pseudomonadota; class Alphaproteobacteria; order Sphingomonadales; family Sphingomonadaceae; genus Sphingomonas; species Sphingomonas sp. Ell38C01. Next base: position 3,294,293 of record NZ_JBUYVA010000001.1, read on the forward strand.
CAAGCTCAGGAGAGCCCTGTTCCGGGATCCACCGCGCTGCAAACGATGCCGTTCGAGACGATATCGCCATCGTTCGCGGACAGGTGGCCCCCGGAACGGGGCTCTCCTGAGCTTGTCGAAGGGTCCGGGGTGACGGGTTTCGGCACATATCTGGGCACCATGGCTGAATGTCGATCGGCCCTAGATCCTCCTCGCTCGCGGGGAGGGGGGGACCGCCCGAAGCGTGGTGGAAAGGGCATCGCTTCAGATCACCGACGTTGCGGCGGCGGACACCCCCCTCCGTCAGCCCTGCGGGCTGCCACCTCCCCCTGCCGGGGAGGCTCTGCCCCCCACCCACGCGAAGAACCGCGGCACCGGCGCGTTGCGCGCCATCCATGCGCTGTACGCCACGTAGGCCGGGTCGAGCCCCAGATGCCGTTCCTCGGTCCGCGCCCGCCAGTAATAGATGCCCGACACCACCCCCATCAGGATCGTCGCGCGCGCCGCATCGACGAGCGAGCCCGTCGTCAGGATCGGCACCGTCGACACCCACCAGAACAGGTTCTTCGAAAGATAGGCGGGGTGGCGCGACCACGCATAGGGTCCGTGCGTGATGATGCCGCGATGCGTCAGGTTGGAGAAGCGCATCCCGAACGCGACCGTCGCCCACGCATAGATCGCGGTCAGCGCGACCAGCGTCGCGCCGATCAGCGACAGGATCACCGGGTGCCCGGCGAACCAGACGCTCCATTCCTGCGTGCCTGGACGATAGTCGAACGGCCGCCCCTCCTCCATCATGATGAACGGCGGATAGCAGATCAGCGCCGCCATCCACGCCGCGGCGAACGGGTTGGCACTGCGGATGTGCGAATCGAGCGGGCGGAAGGTAAGGAGATAGCCGACCGTCGCGAACGCCACGTCGATCACGAACATCAGCGTGATGAGCCATCCTGCCAGCGCGACCGGATCGGCCAGAATGCCGAACGTGTCGCGGCGGACGAACTCGCCGAACCCCGCGGGCACGATCGCGAGCATAAACGCGCAGAAGAACGCCTTCACCGCCCAGGTGCGCAGATGCGCGGGGATCGCGCCCGGCGGCGGCGTCCCGGTGCCCGTCAGCCATGCGCCCAGCGCCCATGCGCCGTCGCGCGGCTCCACCAGATGGCGGTCGATCCAGAATATGTACGGGATCGACAGCGCGAACAGCGCCGGCGCGATCGTCGTCAGGCACGCCATCGCGAAGGTGTAGGGCCCCTGCCAGTAGAACCGCCCGGTCGCGTAGATCAGCGCGATCCCGCCCCATGTCGCCCACAGCCCGGCGAGCTTGACGAGGCTGACGTCGCGCGTCTTTCGCCAGGGCTTGCGCGCGGCCCAGTCGATCCCGGTCGACGGATTGCGGTGCACCTTGTCGACCAGCAGCGACCACGCGACGATCGGCACCGCGCACGCCGCGAGGTTTACCAGCGCCGCGTACGGCCCGTCCATCCGGAACCACAGGGCGACCGCGATCCACGCCGCGAGGCCAACCAGCCCCGAAAGCCCCGCACCGGCGCTGACGGCGGAGGCCGGGCGCGGATCGCTCTTGGCGGCGCGCGACAGGGAGGTGTCGTGATACATGCGCGTCGCTGTGCCACGCGAATGGTAAGCATCGCGTGAAGGATCAACGCGCTGGCGGGGCAGCGAAACCTTCGATACGCTCGCCCGCGGAGAGTGTCTGACGATGTTGCGCAACGATACCGATCTTCTGCCCGGCGTGCCCAACGTCGAAAGCCCGTTCTTCGCGGACCATTTCGATGCCGATCGCACCGATCCATGGACGTGGCGCGTCGCGTGCGACCTGCGCCGCGACGGCTATGCGGTGATCGACTTCCCCGATGCCGAGATCGCCGAACGCGCGGACCGCATCGTCGCGACGCTGGAACCCGACTATCCGTGGGAGGCATGGCGGCAAGGCACTGTCCCCGGCCTGCGTCTGCAGGACGCATGGGAATATAACGACGACGTCCGCGCAGTGGCGGTCAACGCGCGGCTGATCCAGCTGCTGTCGGACCTGTACGGGCGGCAGGCGGTGCCATTCCAGACGCTGAACTTTCCCGTCGGCACGCAACAGCATTTCCACACCGATTCGGTCCACTTCTCGTCGATCCCCGAGCGTTTCATGTGCGGGGTGTGGCTGGCGCTGGAGGACATCCATGTCGATGCCGGACCGCTGGTCTATTATCCCGGCAGCCATAGCTGGCCGATCTACGTCAACGAGCATATCGGTCGCGCCTACGATCCCGAGACCGATACGCAGCAATCGGTGTACGAGCCGCTGTGGGAGCGGCTGGTCGAGGTCCACGGCATCGCGCCCGAGCGGTTGACGGTGAAGAAGGGGCAGGCGCTGATCTGGGCCGCCAACCTGCTCCACGGCGGCGACGAGCACCGCGACCGCGCGCGCACCCGCTGGAGTCAGGTGACGCATTATTATTTCGAGGGGTGCAGCTACTACACCCCGATGGGCTCCGATCCCGCCGCCGGCTCGATCATGTTTCGCGAACCACGCAACGTGCTGACGGGCGAGCGGATGGAGAACCGCTATGCCGGCGAGCCCGTCGACCCCGCGTTCGTCCGCTATGTCGATCCGCGCGCAAAGGCCCGGCTGCCCGACGATTTCGACGCGGACGCCTATCTCGCCGCCAACCCCGATGTCGCGGCCGGCGGGATGGAGGCGGGCGACCATTATCTGCGCTATGGCCGCGGCGAGGGCCGCCCGCTGCGGCTATAGGCTTAAAGATTGCCGTTCGTCTCGAGTAGCCGTCGAGCGAAGTCGAGACGAACGGGAAGGGCGAAACCGATCGCGTCCACCGAATGTCGATCTGCCCCTAGCCCGTTGACGCTCGCGGCGGGGCTGTGGCAGGGACGCCGGAACGCTCGAAGCGACCCGGGCGGGTATAGTACAATGGTAGTACAGCAGCCTTCCAAGCTGAATACACGGGTTCGATTCCCGTTACCCGCTCCACCCCTTTCCCATCATTGCGTCCCCGGCGACTTGGGTGCAGCATGGTCGGCGCGCAGTCACGCCGGACCGCGTCGTGAGGAGAGATTTGCGATGATCCGCACCCTGTTGTTCGCCGCCGCCGGGCTGTCGCTCGCCAGCGCCGCGCCCGTGCTCGCCGCGCCGTGCAAGGACGCGAAGGGCAAGTTCGTGAAATGCCCCGAAAAGCCCAAGGGCGCGCAACGCTGCCGCGCGGCGGGCAAGTTCGTGAAGTGCGGCACGCCGGGCGCCAAGCCCGCCTGACGCGCCCTCCCCGTCATGCCGGGCTCGTCCCGGCATCCACCGGTCCGCGGACGCCGACCCCTGTGCGTCCGCGGCACCGTGGATCTCCGGCCAAGTCCGGGATGACGACATGTGGAGCGAGGACCCAGCCTATCGCCGCGCTGCGCGACGCAACGCGTCAAGATCGATCGCATGGCGATTGACCTTGTAGTAGAAGGTCTTGCGCGGCAGCCCGAGCGCCGCCATTGCGACGCTGGCGTCACCGCGCGCGTCCGCCACCGCGTCGCAGATCAACCGACGCTCGAACGTGGCGACCTGGTCCGCGAGCGGTTCGCCCGACGGCGGCGGCGCTTGTTCCTGCGACGAGTCGAGCCCGAGCAGGACGCGCTCCGCAAAATTCTCCAGTTCGCGGACATTGCCCGGCCAGTCATGCTCGATCAGCCGCCGCCGCACGGCAGTGGTAAGATCGGGCACCGCGCGCCGCAGCCGCGCCGCAGCCGTGCCCAGCAGGTGCGCGAACAGCAGCGGCACGTCCTCGCGCCGTTCGCGCAACGGCGGCACGCGCAGCTGGACGGGGGCGAGGCGATAGAACAGCCCGGGCGCGATCCCGTCGCTACCGCTACCGGTCGACACCAGCCGCAGGTCGAGCGGGGCGGTGTCGCGCACTCCCGCAGGCCGCGCCGCGCGCGTCTCCGCGATCTCCACCAGCCGCGCCTGCAAGGCCGGGCTGGCGCGGTCGACATCGTCGAGCAGCAGCGTGCCCCGATGCGCCTGCCGCACCCGCCCCTCTCCGCTCGCGCCGGTGCCGTACAGGTCCGCGTCGATCAGCGCGTCGGGGATCGCGGCACACGTGACGGTGACGAAGGCGTGGCGCGCACGCCGCCCCCCGCGATGGATCAACCGCGCGATCAGGTCCTTGCCCGTCCCCGATTCGCCCTCGACGAATACGTCGATAGCGGCGTCGGCGAGCATCGCGATCGTCTCGCGCAGCCGAACGATCGCGGGTGAGCGCCCGACCAGCGCCGAGTCCGTGGGTGCCTCGACCAGCGCACGCAGCCGGCGGTTGTCGAGCGCGAGCGCGCGGGAGGTGAGGCCGCGCCCGATCGCGGCGACGATCGCGTCGGGATCGAACGGCTTGGTCAGGAAATCCCAAGCCCCGGCGTGCAGTGCCTCCACCGCCATCGCGACGTCGCCATGTCCCGTGACGAGGATGACGGGCAGGTCCGCATCGCGCGCGCGGATCGCGTGGAACAGTTCGATCCCCGACATTTGCGGCATCCGCACGTCGGTGACGACGACACCCGCGAAATCCTCCCCCAGCGCGGCCAGCGCGGTCGCGGCACGATCGAACGCCAGAACCGTATAGCCCGCAAGCGCCAGCGTCTGGCGCATCGCCTCGCGCAGGTCGTCGTCGTCGTCGACGAGCATCACGGTGCGGGCCTCGTCCGCGATCATGCCGCGCGCCTCAGCGTCAGGTCGAACCGCGCGCCGCGATCGGACGGCACCAGTCGCAGCGCGCCGCCCATGTCCGCCATGATGTCGTGCGAGATGACGAGCCCGAGCCCCAGCCCCGCCGCGCGGCTGGTGACGAACGGGGTGAAGATCCGCGCCGCCACCTCGGGGGCGACGCCGGGGCCGTTGTCGCACACCGACACCGTCACGCTGTCCGCCGCGACCGCGACGTTCACCGCGATGCGCGGATCGGGGTGCGCATCCAGCGCCTCGACCGCGTTCTGGAGGAGATTGACCAGCACCTGTTCCAGCCGCACCCGCCCCGCCATCACGACGAGATCGGGGGAAATCGGCGCGACCATCAGCGTCACCTGCGACAGCCGCTCACGCAGGATCAGCGTCGCGCCGTCGATCGCGGTGGCGAGCGGCAGCGCGACGACACCGTGCGTGCCCTTGCGCGCGAACCCGCGCAGCTGGTCGGTGATCGCGCCGATCCGCTCGGTCAGCCGCCCGATCGCGGCCAGGTTCTCCGCCACCGCGCCGGTATCGCCCTGATCGAGGAAACGCGCGCCGTTGGCAGCATAGGCGCGGATCGCGGCGACCGGCTGCGCGGTCTCGTGCGCGACGCTCGCGGTGACCTGCCCCAGCGTGGCGAGCCGGTTCGCCTGTCGCAGCCCCTCGCGCAGCCCGTCCGCACGCGTCTCCAAAGCGGCCCGCTCGGCGATCTCGCGACGAAGTTCGGCGGTGCGTTCGGCGACCAGCGACTCGAGCCCCGCAGTCCGCGCCCGTGCCGAGGCGACGCGCTCGCGGTAACGCCGCCGCCGCTCGATCCACGCCCAGATCCCCACCGACAGCGCGAGCGTCGCCAGCAGCGCGGCGAGCTGTGCGGTCCGCACCCCTGCGGTGATCCCCCGCGTCGGCACCAGCAGGTCGAGCCGCCACGCATCATCCATGGCCGGCAGCGCCACGCGCACCATCGGCACCCCGCCAGCGACGCTGGCGAGCGACACCGGCGCGCCCGGATCCTCGACCCTGAGCGGCAGCGGCGCGAGCGTCCCCGCCCCGGTCTGGTACGCGGGGATCAACGCCGCCCGCCGGGCGGGCGCCAGCGCGCGTGTCACGGCGAAGCGCCAATCGGGACGGCTCGTCACCAGCACCACGCCGTTCGCGTCGGTGGCGAAGGTGATCCCGCCTGCACGCCGCCACGCCGCCTCCACGCGGTCGAATTCCAGTTTCACGACGACATAGCCATACGTCCGCGCCCCCGCCGTCCGGGTCCGCTGGACCAGGTACAGCCCCGCGCGGCGGCTGACGGTGCCCATCGCGAACTGGCTGGCACTGCCGCGTGCGACCGCTTCGCGATAATAGCGGCGGAAGCGATAGTCGGTGCCCACGAAACTGTCGGGCGTGCGCCAGTTGCTCGCGGCGATCGCGCGCCCTTCCGCATCGAGGACGTAGAGCACCGCCGCCCCCGTCGTCCGCGCCAGCGCTTCCAGCTTCGCGTCGAGCGTGCGTCGGGCCGAACTCGAACGATCGAGCGCCGCGAGCAGATCGACATCGCCGGCCAGCGCGACGGGGAGCAGCCGGAAGCGACGGATCTCGCTCGTCAGCAGCGCGCTGCGCAGCTGGCCATCGGCGCGCGCGCCCTCCGCCAGCCGGGCAAGCGCACGGCGCTGCGCGATCTCGCCGGTCACGACCACGACGAGCAGCGACAGAAGCACCGCCGCGGCCACCCACCCGAATCGTCGTAGCGACGCCATCGTCATCATGCGACGGTACGCCCGCACGCCAGTGTGTGCAAATTGTTGCACGCATGCATCCGTCGCATGTCAGAATGCACACGTCGCAACCGTCACGCTCACCTTTACGTCATTGTTTTTTCTCGTTTTTGGCGTTTCCGGGATTTCGATTGGCCGCCGCGACGCGCCATCGCATTGTCCTGACATAGATCCGGCCGCTCGAAGCCGGAACGCCGACCAGAGGATGAAAGGCTAGACCATGCTGCAACCCGCCACCCACATTCCAGCAACCGGAGGGCCCGTCGTGCGCCGCCCCTGGTACGCGCATCTCTATGCACAGGTCCTCGTCGCGATCGTGGCGGGCGTGCTGCTCGGGCATTTCTATCCGTCGGTCGGCGAGTCGATGAAGCCGGTCGGCGACGCCTTCATCAAGCTGGTGAAGATGATTATCGCGCCGGTGATCTTCCTGACGATCGTCACCGGGATCGCGGGCATGCGCGATCTGGCGTCGGTCGGTCGCGTCGCGGGCAAGGCGTTCGCCTATTTCTTCTTCTTCTCCACGCTCGCGCTCATCATCGGGATGATCGTCGCCAACGTGGTGCGGCCGGGCGCGGGGCTCAACATCGATCCCGCCACGCTCGATACCAGCAAGATCGCGGACTATGCCGCCAAGGCGCACGACACGACGCTGACGGGGTTCCTGACCGGGATCATCCCCGACACCTTCCTGTCCTCGATGACGGAGGGCAACATCCTCCAGGTGCTGTTCGTGTCGATCCTGTTCGGCATCGCGCTGGCGATGATCGGCGATCGCGGCGACAAGGTCCTGACGCTGCTCGAGGACATCTCGATCGCGTTCTTCAAGCTCGTCTCGATCCTGATGAAGGCGGCGCCGATCGGCGCGTTCGGCGCGATGGCGTTCACGATCGGCAAGTACGGCGTCGGCAGCCTCGCCAATCTCGCGATGCTGGTCGGCACCTTCTATCTGACGGCCTTCCTGTTCGTCGCGGTCGTGCTGGGCGTCGTCGCGCGGCTGTGCGGCTTCTCGATCTTCAAGCTGATCGCGTATCTGAAGGGCGAGCTGCTGCTGGTGCTCGGCACCTCCTCGTCGGAAAGCGCGCTGCCGTCGCTCATCGAAAAGATGGAGCGCGCGGGCTGTCCCAAGGCGATCGTCGGGCTGGTCGTGCCGACCGGCTATTCGTTCAACCTCGACGGCACCAACATCTACATGACGCTGGCCGCGTTGTTCATCGCGCAGGCGTGCAACGTCGACCTGACGCTCGGGCAGCAGCTCCTGCTCCTGTCGGTCGCGATGCTGTCGTCGAAGGGGGCGGCGGGGGTTACCGGCGCGGGGTTCATCACGCTGGCCGCGACGCTGTCGATCGTTCCGTCGGTGCCCGTCGCGGGCATGGCGCTGATCCTGGGCGTCGACCGGTTCATGTCGGAATGCCGCAGCCTCACCAACTTCATCGGCAACGCGGTCGCCACCGTGGTCGTCTCGCGCTGGGAAGGCGCGCTCGACCAGGATCGGTTCGATGCGGCGATGCGCGGCGAGATGCCCCGTATCGACCGGATGGACGCAAGCGCCATTCCCGCCGAGTGACGCTGCCCGGCGCGCCGCACGTCGGCGCGCCGCCCTGTCCTTTCATCGGAAAGACACGCGATGTCGACGATCCCGCTCCGCGCCACCACGCTGGCGCTCGCCGCGCTTGCCACCCCTGCGCTCGCGCAAACTCCCCCTTCCGAAGCCGGCCAGACGCGCAATCCCGCGTCCCCGATCGTCACGTCCTATCCGCAGGGCGCGGCGGGTGACGGCGCAACCACCGGCGGCTACAACCTGTCGCGCTGGGCCGAGGACTGGCGCGGGATGCGCGATTCGAAGAAGCGCGACGACCTGCTCGACCGGCTGAAGTTCCTGCCGATCGACCGCGACGGCGACGTCTATCTGACGCTGTCGGGCGAGGCTCGGTTCCGCATCAACCACACGACCAATCCCAATCTGCGCGACCTGCGCGCGCAGCGGCAGGACATCACAAGGCTGGTCGCGGGCGCGGACCTGCATGTCGGCCCGCACCTGCGCGCCTATGGCGAAGTCGCGCATGGCGGCATCTCGGGCGTCGAGCTCGGCGTGCCCGCCGCGACGCTGCGCAACGATTTCGTCGTCCAGCAGGCGTTCGTCGAGGGCGATGTCGATGTCGCGGGCGTGTCGCTGGGCGCGCGCTATGGCCGGCAGGAGTTCACCGACGGCCCCAACCTGCTCGTCTCGCAGCGCGACAACAACACGATCCGCTACACGCTCAACGGCATCCGCGCCTGGGCGCGCGGCAAGACGCTGCGCGCCGACCTGTTCGACCTGAAGCCGACCGCCTATGGCGACCTGGGCGCGGAAGACGACGTCAGCGATCCCGCCCGCCGCTTTTCGGGCGTGACGCTGGGCGTCGTCGTCCCGACGGGCTGGTTCGGCGGATCGAAGCTGTACTTCGATCCCTATTTCTGGCGCCGTCGCAATTCGGTGGGTGCGTGGGGCGGGCGGATCGGGCCGGCGACGCGCTATTATGCGGGCGCACGGCTGTGGGGCGAGGCGGGGGCGCTGACGATCGACTGGACCGCGAACCACCAGTACGGCCACTATATCAACCAGGACATCGACGCCTGGCAGGTATTCCTCGCGCAGACGTACCGCGTCGGCAAGGCGAAGACCGCGCCGCGTGTCGGCGTCCATTTCGATTACGCCAGCGGCGGCGGCGGATATGGCGACGGCAAGCTGCGCAACGCGTACGCACCGTTCGGCAACAACATCTATTACAGCTACCAGCTGTTCCTGACGCCGTCGAACCTGGTCGCGTTCGCGCCCAACGTGACGTTCAATCCGGTCAAGCCGGTGCGCGTCACCGCCGAATACCAGCTGACATGGCGCGACAGCGTGACCGACGCGGTCTATCGCGCCAACGGCCAGCCTTTCGCGGGCACGCAGAATTTCCGCGCGCGCAAGATCGCCGACGTCGCGCGGTTGCAGGCGATCTGGTCGATCACGCCGCGGCTGTCGTTCACCGGGCGGTACGAGCATCTCTCCGCCGGCCCCGCGCTGACCGATGCCAACTTCAAGAGCTCGGACTTCATCGCCGGCTGGCTCAGCTTCCGCTTCTGATCTCGAAGGACCTTTTATGTCCCGTCATGCCACCGCCCGCGGGCTGCTCGCCAACCCGCTGACCAACAAGGGCACCGCGTTCAGCGAGGCGGAGCGCGATGCGCTGGGCCTGCACGGGCTGCTGCCGCCGCATGTCGGCACGCTCGACAGCCAGATCGCGCGCCGTCGGCGGGCGCTCGACGGGATGCCCGACGACTTCCACCGCTATGCGTTCCTGCGCGACCTGCAGGACAGCAACGAGGTGCTGTTCCACGCGCTGGTCGCCAGCGACCTGCCTCGGATGCTGCCGCTGGTCTACACCCCCACGGTCGGCGAGGGCTGCGAGCGGTTCAGCGAGATCTGGCGGCGGCCGCGTGGGCTCTTCCTCAGCTGGCCGAACCGCCACCGCATCGCCGACATCCTCGCCGATCCCGCCTATGACGGCGTCAAGGTGATCGTCGTGAGCGATGGCGAGCGGATCCTGGGGCTGGGCGATCAGGGTGCGGGCGGGATGGGCATCCCGATCGGCAAGCTCGCGCTCTATACCGCGTGCGCGGGGATCCACCCGTCGCAGGTGCTGCCGATCCTGCTCGACGTCGGCACCGACAATGTCGCACGGCGGGAAGACCCGCTCTATGTCGGCTGGCGCCACGCGCGCGTGCGCGGCGAGGACTATGACGCGTTCGTCGAGACCTTCGTCGAGGCCGCCGCCCGGCGCTGGCCCGACGCGCTGCTTCAGTGGGAGGATTTCGCAGGACATAACGCCTATCGTCTGCTGGCGCGCTATCGCGACCGGCTGCTGAGCTTCAACGACGATATCCAGGGCACCGCGGCGACCGCGGTCGGCACATTATTGTCCGCGGTCGAGGTGACGGGGCGCGCGCTGCGCGACCAGCGCATGGTGCTGCTCGGCGCGGGTGCCGCGGGATGCGGGATCGCCGAGATGCTGGTCCGCGCCATGGTCGACGACGGGCTGGACGAGGCCGCGGCGCGCGCGCGGATCTGGGCGGTCGACTGCGACGGGCTGCTGGTGCGCGGGATGAACGGGTTGACGGAGCCGCAGGCTGCGCTCGCGCGCGATCCCGCCGACCTGGCGGGCTGGTCGCTGGCCGGGTTCGAGACGGTGCATGGCGGCATCAGCCTGCTCGAGACGGTCCGCAACGTCCATCCGACGGTACTGGTCGGCACGTCCGGGCGCGGCGGCGCGTTCGGGGAAGCGGTGATCCGCGCGATGGCCGCGAACACCCCGCGCCCGGTGATCTTCCCGCTTTCCAACCCCGTCTCGCGCGCCGAAGCCGCGCCAGCGGACCTGATGGCGTGGACCGACGGGCGGGCGATCGTCGGCACCGGCAGCCCGTTTCCCGCGATCGACGGCGTCCGCGCAGCACAGGTGAACAACGTCTATGTCTTCCCCGGCATCGGCCTGGGGGCGCTGGCGGCGGGGGCGACGCGGATCAGCGACGGCATGGTGATGGCCGCGGCGCGTGCGCTTGGCGAGATCGGCGCGCGATCGGCCGCGCTGTTGCCGCCGATCACAGACCTGCGCGCGGTCGCCGTCCATGTCGGCGCGGCCGTGGCGCGCGCCGCGATCGCCGACGGCTCCGCCCCGGGCCCCGATGCAGACGACTGGCCCCGGCGGGTCGCGGCGATGATGTGGTCGCCGCGCTATGCCCCGGATGTGGCGACGCTGGCCGCGGCCGCCTGATCGCGGCGTATTCTTTCAGACCGGCTGCACCCCGATCCTTCCGCAAGCGTTATGGCCCGGCCAGGGAGGACTTGCGACCGTGACGACGATTGGAACGCGTATCGACGAGACGGGGACGCTGCTGCGCGACGGCGCGGCGTTCATGCTCCGCCGCGACATGGGCGGACGATACCAGCTCGAGCTGCACCGCGTGCCGGTCGATCACGTCGCCAAGCGCGTCCGCATCGTCGGCACGCTGGTCGATACCGCGCTGGTCAGCGTCGACGGCGTGTCATCGGCATGATCCCCGGGCCGGTCGAAAGTGGGTCCGGATCGACGTTCGGGGGACGCGATCTGCGCCTCCCCGCCCGTTCGTTCCGGATGGAGGTCGAGCGCAATCGAATGCCCGGTCGCGATAGCGGCGGCGGGCGGGATCCGTCCCGACATGGCGTCCGACCGGGTCCGTCGACCTGCAACCGATAAGGCCAGGTGACAAGAACCGGTTCACGGATGAGATCGACGGCCTCCTGCCGATAGCGCCAGACGGTCGTTGGAGCCGGTCGGCCGGCGGCGTTCGCGAGCAGAGCCTGCCGGCACGCGGACGCCTCTATTCCCGACAGAACAGCCAGTCGCTGCGCAGCCACAACGGCGCCAGGCACATCGGGGTCGAGGACAGCGGCAGCACCGTCTCGGCCACCGCGACGCCCAGCGTGTCGCGCATGAAGCGGCGCCTCGCCTGCATCCGCGCCCAGACCGCCGGATGACGCTCGGCAAGCTCCGCCCGCAGCGCCGCGTCGGCGAAGACGACGCTGTCCTCGCAATTGAGCGCCCAACCGTCGCGGATCGGGGTCGGGATCACGTCGACCTGCATGTGCATGCCCGAGCGCAACCGCTCGGGAGAACCCGCGCGGACGGGGCTTGTCGACCATTCCTCGTGCCCTGTCAGATGGCCCGGGTTGAGCAACGAGCGCAGGCCGCCTTCCGCCAGCGTGCCGGTCACCGCATCGAACAGGTCGCCACCCGCCACGCCGATGTCGGCGACCGCGTACCAGCGGACCAAGGCCTTGAAGTAATCGGCCGCCACCGCGACGAACGCATCATCGTCGTCATCGACCAGCCCGGCGCGCGCGGTCAGCCCGCCCCATAGACCGACCGCGGTCGAGACGCCGTCGCCCTTCTCGATCCGGCGAGAGCCTGCGCTCGCCAGCCCGATCACCGGGCCGGTCGTGGCATTGCCGGATGCGAGCATCGCGTGGACGTTGAACGGCTCGCCCCGGTACAGCATCCGGGCCGCGCCCTCCGCCTCGCTGTCGCCGGGGCGCAGCTGGCTGAGGATGTTCCACACCATCTCCGACCCGCGCGCGGCCGCCGCCTCGAAAATCGCGATCTGGTCTGCGTCGATGATCGATCGCTGGCCATGCCCGGGGTGAAGCAGGACGGGGGTACGATCGACGACCGTGCCGGCGACGTGCTCGACCGCGGCAAGATACGGCGCGGGCACGAAGCCGGGCGCCTCCCCCGCGCCGTCCCACTCCTCGGGTTCGAGATATTTCCACCCGATCATGCCGACGCGGTCGCGCTTGCCGATGCCGATCGCGCGTAACACCTCGGTGAGACGCGGGGCCTGGCTGCGGTCCTGACCGGGCAGGCTCATCGTCTGCGACAGGCGGACCTCCAGCCCGGGCAATGGCGAGATGACGGCATAGGGAACGCACTCGTTCCCGGTCACCAGCACGCGGCGTCCCCCGGGCCCGAGCAGCAGCAGCGCTTCCTCGAACCGTGGCTCGAACCCCGACAGGAACATGACGTTCGCCAGATGCTCGCGATCGGCATAGACCACCAGCCAGTCGGTCCCCGCCGCGGCAAGCGCCGCGTCACACCGGGCGGCATAGCGCTCGGCGGGCAGGGCCGGCGGCTCGGGCACCGCGCCGAAATCGGGTATCTGGATTGGCCGGAGCGTGACAGTCATGGTGCGGTGGAACCTTTCAAGGGCTTGCTGACAGCAATATATATGACTTATTGCGGTGTAATCTGGCGATGGCCGAAGGGGCAAGAGCAATGCGCGGTATGATCGGATGGGCGGTGGCGATCCTGGCGGCGGGTCCCGCATGCGCCGCGCTGCCGGGTGCGCCGCAGGATCGCGCGGGCGTGACGCCTTCCCCCTCCCCCGCTGCGGTCACGATCACGCGCGACCGGTTCGGGATCGCGCACATCCATGGCCGGACCGATGCGGATGCCGTATTCGGGATGATCTATGCGCAGGCGGAGGACGACTTCCCCCGGATCGAGCGCAATTATCTGGTCGCGCTCGGCCGGCTGGCGGAGGTCGATGGCGAGGCGGCGGTGTGGACCGACCTGCGGCAGCGGCTGTTCGTCGATCCGGCCGATCTGCGCCGCGACTATGCGCGCAGCCCGCGCTGGCTGCGCACGCTGACGGACGCATGGGCGGCGGGGTTGAACCATTATCTCGCCACCCATCCCGCCGTGCGCCCGCAAGCGATCGGGCGGTTCGAGCCGTGGATGGCGCTCGCCTTTTCCGAAGGCAGCATCGGGGGGGATATCGAGCGCGGAGTCGATCCCGGGGCGCTCGCCGCCTTCTATGGCGGGGCGGCCGGCTCAGGCTCCGGTGCTGCTCCCGCGCTGGCAGATGCAGGGCGGCTGGTCGAGCCCAAGGGATCGAACGGCTTCGCCTTCGGCCCCGGACGCAGCGCGAGCGGCCATCCGCTGCTGTGGATCAATCCGCACACCTCGTTCTTCTTTCGCGCCGAGCAACAGGTAACGAGCGACCAGGGGCTCGACGTGTACGGCGCCGCGACCTGGGGCCAGTTCTTCGTCTATCAAGGTTTCAACCGTCGGCTCGGCTGGATGCACACGTCGAGCGGGGTCGACAATATCGACGAGTTCGCGGTCGAGGTGGCAGAACGAGGCAACCGTCTTCGCTACCGCTACGGTAACGCGTGGCGGCCGATGAAACGCCGGGTGGTGACGCTGTCGGTTCGCCGGCCGGATGGAACGCAGGCGCCGCGCCGCTTCACCACGCTGGCGACGCATCATGGCCCCGTGATCCGCCGCGAAGGCAACCGCTGGATCGCGGTGGCGCTGCTGAACAATCCGCTGGCCGCGCTGGAGCAGAGCTGGCTGCGCACCCGCGCGACGACGCTGGCGGACTATCTCGCGGTCGCCGAGCGCAAGGCGAACTCGTCGAACAATACGATCCTGGCCGCAGCCGACGGGACGATCGCCTATCTGCATCCGCAGTTCGTGCCGGTCCGCGACGTGCGGTTCGATTATACCCGGCCGGTGGACGGCAGCGATCCGGCGACCGACTGGCACGGACTGCACCGACTGGACCAGTTGCCGCAGGTGGTGAATCCGCCGAGCGGCTGGGTGATGAACACCAACAACGCGCCCTGGGCGGCGGCCGGGCCGGGCACGCTGCGGGCCGCCGATTTCCCGCGCTACATGGACCAGTTCGGGGAGAACCCGCGCGGGCGCCATGCGCTGATGCTGTTCGACAACGCGGCGCGCTTCACGCCGCAGACACTGACCCGCGCTGCGTTCGACGGCTTCCTGCCGCTGTTCGACGAACAGATCGGCGGGCTGGTCCGCGGTCATGCCGCCCTGCCCGCGAGCGATCCGCGCAGCCGCGTGCTGGCGGAACCGCTGGCCCTGCTCAAGTCATGGGACCGGCGCTGGGCCACCGGATCCGAGGCGACCTCGCTCGCGGTGTATTGGGGCGAGGCGCTGTGGGCGCGCGAGGGGCCCCGCGCCCATGCCGCGAACGTGCCGTTGTTCACCTACATGGCGACGCGCACCACCGATGCCGCGCGGGTCGAGGCGCTGGCGACCGCGGTCGAACAGATGCGGCGCGATCACGGCACGTGGCGGATCGCATGGGGGCGGATCAACCGCTTCCAGCGGCTGGACGGCGCGATCGCCTCGCGCTTCGACGACGGGGCGCCCAGCCTGCCGGTCGGCTTCACCTCGGGCAATTTCGGTTCGCTGGCGGCGTTCGGGGTCGAACGGCAGCCGGGACGGCGCTGTTTCTATGGCACCAGCGGCAACAGCTTCGTCGCGGTGGTCGAGTTCGCGGCGACCGGCCCGCGCGCCTGGGCGGTATCGGCAGGCGGCGAGAGCGGCGACCCGGCCTCGCCGCATTTCGACGATCAGGCGCTCCGCTACACCACCGGCGATCTGCGTGCGATCGTGCTGGATGCGGAGGGCCTGCGCGGCTTCACGCCGTACCGGCCGGGCGAGGCGCGACCGGCCGAACCGGCGCGGGTGGCCGCGCGAGGACGTGTGTGCGGAGAGCCATGAGGCCTATCGAGATTTGCAGGCCGATGCGGCTGACCGGACAGGTCTTCCCTTCGACGACGCGGTCGGCATCGCCCCGCCCTCGCACCGTGCCGTAAGCGACCATCCACGCCGACACGCCCCTATGGTGATGGAGGCAAAGCGGTCTGTCGTCTGCCGTCGGTCGCTCGACGGCATCGCGACGGTCACGGCCGCATCGGGTGCTTCCCTGCGGTCAGCAGCAGTTCCAGCGCGCCGCGGATCAGTTCGCT
Organism: Sphingomonas sp. Ell38C01; assembly: GCF_055231975.1. NCBI lineage: Bacteria > Pseudomonadati > Pseudomonadota > Alphaproteobacteria > Sphingomonadales > Sphingomonadaceae > Sphingomonas > Sphingomonas sp. Ell38C01. The sequence continues at coordinate 3,310,098 of NZ_JBUYVA010000001.1, forward strand.
CATCCGTTCGCCCGCCAGTGCCGGCTGGCCCTCGATGATCGCATCGGCGACGCGCTTGTGGTCGCGCGCGCTGGCGCGGGGGACGCCCTTGTATTCGTTGGTGCGGCGGATCGAGAAGCGCAGCGTCGTGTCGACCAGCCCGGTGAACTGGCGCATGAAGCGGTTGTTGCTCGCTTCCAGCACCGCGATGTGGAACGCGATGTCGGCCTCCAGTGCATCCTCCTTGCCCCGATCGGCCGCGGCCATGCGCGCGACCGCGTCGATGATCGCGCGCCGCTGAGGCCCGCTCGCCGAATGCGCCGCCAGCGTCGCGGCACGCGGTTCGATCGACATGCGGATCTCGGTGAAATCGATCAGCAGATCGATCGAGAATTCGCGCTGGAGCATCCATCGCAGCACATCCGGATCGAGCAGGTTCCAATTGTCTTCGGGCTGGACGCCCGTGCCGGCGCGCTTGCGGCCGAGCAACAGGCCCTTGGCGGTCAACATCTTCACGGCTTCGCGCAAAACCGGCCGGCTGACGCCATAACGCTCGCACAGCGCCGCCTCGGTCGGGAAGGGCTCGTCGGGCCGATAGGCCTGGGTGACGATCGACAGGCCCAGGTCGTTGACGATGCTGGCGGTGAGATTCAGTCCCTCGTCGGGGGTGGCGATCATGCCCATCCCCTCGGTCCGCTGCCGAGTCTCCTTCGTCGCTTCCATTCCCCCAGCCTATCGGACGTGAACGCCCGGCGCCACCGTCTCTCCCCGATGGTTTCGGCACGGCACGCGTTCGCACCATGCGGTATTGACCTGCTCTCTTATTATGTATGATATAAAGCGAAGCGACACGGGCCATGACCGTCCGCCAGGGGAGGACCGGACCGGCACATGACGATCACGCGCAGGACCTTGCTGGGAAAGGGAGTGACGAGTGGCGCCGGTGGTGCGGCGCTGCTGTCGGGGTGCGCGCGCCCTCCCCGGGACGTGCGGATCGGTTTCGTGGTGAAGATGCCCGAGGCGCAGTGGTTCCAAGACGAATGGCGTTTCGCGCGCGCGGCGGCCCGGGACCTGGGATTTTCGCTGATCGCGATCGGGGCGGAGGATGGCGACCGCGTGCTGTCGGCGCTGGGCACGCTGTATGCGCGCTATGCGGCGGGCTTCATCATCTGCGCACCCGATCCCCGGCTGGGTCCGGCCATCGCCGGCTTCGCCGAGCGGACGGGAATGAAGGCGATGGCGGTCGACGATCGCCTGACCCGCGCGGGCGACCGGCCGATCACCAGCGTCCCGTATGTGGGCATCTCCGCGGTCGCGATCGGTCGGCTGGCGGGCGAGGCGGCCGCGGCGGAGGCGGCGCGGCGCGGCTGGACGCCGGCGGATACCGGCGTACTGCGGCTGGCGTTCGACAGCCTGGAGACGGGTCGCGAGCGGACGGCGGGTGCGGTCGCGGCGCTTCGGGACAAGGGCTTCGCCCGCGTGTTCGACGCCGCGCAGCGCACCTCGGATACCGAGGGGGCCTTCACCGCCGCGGCGCCCGTTCTCACCCGCAATGCCGGCATCGATCGCTGGATCATACTGGGGCTGAACGACGAGACGGTCGTCGGCGGGATCCGCGCGGCGGAGGGGCTGTCGATGGCGGCGGACGCGATCGTCGGCATCGGCATCGGCGGATCGCAGGCGGCGATCGCGGAGCTCGCCAAGCAACGCCCGACCGGCTTCGTCGCGACCGTGCTGCTCAGCCCGCGGGCGCATGGCTATGACACGGCGGTCGCGATGTATCGCTGGATCACGCGCGCCGTGCGCCCGCCGGCGGAGACGCTGACCAGCGGCACGCTGATGACCAGGGCCAATTTTCGCACGCTGCTGGCCGCGGAGGCGGCGGCATGACGCCGCTCATCGCGTTCCACGACATCGGCAAGGTCTTTCCCGGCGTCATCGCGCTGGACAGGGTCGGCTTCGCCGTCGCGGGCGGCGAGGTGCGGGCGCTGATCGGCGAGAACGGTGCGGGCAAGTCGACGTTGCTCAAGATCCTGGCGGGGCATCATCCGCCCGACACCGGTACGCTGCTGGTGGACGGGGTGCCGCGCCGCTTCGCGACCCCGCGCGACAGCCAGGATGCGGGCATCGCGATCATCCATCAGGAATTGCAGCTGTTTCCCGACCTGAGCGTCGCGGAGAACCTCATGCTGGGCGTGCTCCCGGCGAAGAACGGCTTCGTGGATCGCCGGTCGCTGCACGAACGCGCGACCGCGATCCTCGACCGGCTGGGCGAGCCGATCGCGGCGAACGCGCGACTGGGCGACCTGTCGATCGGGCAACGCCAGATGGTCGAGATCGGGCGCGCGCTGATGCGCGACGCCCGCATCATCGCCTTCGACGAGCCGACCAGTTCGCTGTCGACCCGCGAAACCGGGCGGCTGATGGCGATCATCGGCGACCTGAAGGCTCAGGGGCGGGCAATCCTCTATGTCAGCCACCGGATGGAGGAGGTCTATGCCCGCGCCGACAGTGCGACGGTACTGCGCGACGGGCGCCACGTCGTCGATATCGCACCGGTGAGCGCGACGGATTCCGACCGGCTGGTGTCTGCGATGGCGGGGCGGACGATCGCCGACATCTATGGCTATCGCGCACGGCCGACCGGCGAGCCGGCAGTGCGGATCGAGGGGCTGTCCGGGCCGGGAGTGCGGCGACCGGTCGATCTGGACGTACGGCAAGGCGAGATCGTCGGACTGTTCGGGCTGGTCGGCGCGGGCCGTTCGGAGTTGTTCCGGCTGGTGTTCGGGGCCGAGCGTCCGGATGCGGGCCGCGTGACGGTGTACGGCAAGGTCCTGCGCCCGGGCGACCCTCGCGCAGCGATCGCGGCGGGGCTGGGACTGTGCCCGGAGGATCGCAAGGATCAGGCGATCGTGCCGCTGTCACCGGTGCGCGAGAACGTCGCGCTGGCCTGGCGCAACCGGCGGGGCACGACGCCCCTGCTTCGGCCGCGCGCGGAGGCGCAGGACGCGCGCACGCTCATCGACCGGATGCGGATCAGGACCGCCAGCACCGAGACGCCGATCGGCACGCTTTCCGGCGGCAACCAGCAGAAGGCGGTGATCGCGCGCTGGCTGATGGCGGGCGCGCGCGTGCTGCTGCTCGACGAACCGACGCGTGGGATCGATGTCGGCGCACGCAGCGAAATCTACGACCTGATCTATGGCTTTGCGGAGGCGGGGGGCTCGGTGCTGTTTGCGTCGAGCGACATGGCGGAGGTGCTGGGCGTCGCCGACCGCGTCGTCGTGATGCGCGAGGGCATGGTGGCGGGCGAGGTGCCGCGCGAGCAGGCGACACCCGACGGGCTGCTGCGCCTCGCCCTTCCTTCCTCTCCATCGCAGGACCGGACCGCCGCATGAGATGCCATTCCCCTATCCAGGGTCCACCGTCGGCCCTGCGTGGGCGAAGATCGAGACTCGCCGGAGTTGTGGCGATCGCCGCGGCGTCGACGGCCCCGCATTCGCGCCCGGGCAGCGATGACGGCGCATTCGAGGAGACGGCATGATCGCCCCGATCCTCAAGCGCACCGGGCCGCTGATCGCGCTGGCGGTGCTGCTCGCGGTCCTTTCGTTCGCCGTCCCGGACTTTCTCGGGGTCCGCAACCTGCAGGGGCTGCTGCTGTCGGTCACCCTGGTAGGCACGATCGCCGCGACGATGATGATGGTGCTGGCGATGCGCGAGGTCGATCTGTCGGTCGGCTCGATCGTCGCGCTGTCCGGGGTGCTCGCGGCGGTCACGATGAACGCGACCGGCAGCGTCGCCACGGGCGTGCTCGCCGGGCTGGCAGGCGGAACCGCGGTGGGCGCGCTGAACGGCGTGCTGGTGGCGGGCTTCAAGGTGAATTCGCTGATCGTCACGCTGGCCACGATGGAAATGGTCCGCGGCCTCGCCTTTCTGGCGTCGGGCGGGGAAAGCGTGGCGATCCCGCTCCAGCGCTTCTATGCGCTGGGATCGGGCGGGGTTCTGGGTATCGGCTGGCCGATCTGGTCGATGATCGCCAGCTTCGCGGTGTTCGGCATCGTCCTGAACCGCACCGTGTTCGGGCGCAACGTGCTGGCGATCGGAGGCAATCCGGAGGCCGCCCGGCTGGCCGGCGTGCCGATCACGCGGGTGCGGATCACGGTGTTCGCGCTGCAGGGGCTGGTCGCGGGGCTGGCCGGGATCATCCTTGCGGCGCGGATCACCAGCGGCCAGCCCAATACCAGCGTCGGGCTGGAACTGGCGGTGATCTCCGCCTGCGTGCTGGGCGGCGTGTCGCTGGCGGGCGGGGTCGCCACCATCGCCGGGGTGATCGTCGGCGTGTTCATCATGGGAGCGGCGCAGAACGCGCTGAACCTGCTGAACGTGCCCACTTTCTATCAATATGTCGTCCGGGGCGGGATCCTGCTGCTGGCGGTGATCGCCGATCGCCTGCGCCAGACCGGCAGCCTGACGTTCACCCTTCCCGGCCTCTTTGCCGACCGGAACCGGACCAGCCATGTCTAAAATCGCCAAGATCGAAAGCTTCATCGTGCCGCCGCGCTGGCTGTTCGTCCGGATCGAGACCGACGACGGCGCGGTCGGCTGGGGCGAGGCCAGTCTGGAGGGACATGCCGAGGCGGTGGCCGGCGCGATCGAGAGCGTGCGCGACCGGCTGGTCGGCGCCGACCCGGCCCGGATCGAGGATGCGTGGCAGACGCTGTACCGGCTGGGCTTCTATCGCGGCGGCCCCGTTCTGATGTCGGCGATCTCGGGCGTCGACCAGGCGCTGTGGGACCTGCGCGGCCGGATGCTGGGGGTGCCGGTGTCGGACCTGCTGGGCGGACGGGTGCGCGACCGGATCCGCGTCTATGCGTGGATCGGGGGAGATCGCCCGGCCGACGTCGCCGCAGCCGCGCTGGCCCGCCGCGAGCAGGGCTTCGATGCGGTGAAGATGAACGGGGTCGAGGACCTGGGCTGGCTGGCCGGCCCTGCCGCAGTCGACGAGGCGGTCGAGCGGCTGGCGCAGGTGCGCGAGACCGGCATGGATGTCGGCATCGATTTCCACGGCCGCGTCCACAAGCCGATGGCGCGCCGGCTGGTGCAGGCGATGGAACCGCTGGGGCCGCTGTTCTTCGAGGAAGTCGTGCTGGGCGAACATCCCGAGGCGATGGCGCAGATCGCCGGGCAGACCAGCATCCCGCTGGCGCTGGGCGAACGGCTGTACAGCCGGTGGGACTTCAAGCCGTTCCTGGCCTCCGCGGCGATCGATATCGCGCAGCCCGACCTGAGCCATGCCGGTGGAATCTCCGAGTGCCGGCGGATTGCGGCGATGGCGGAGGCGTATGACGTGGCGATCGCGCCGCATTGTCCGCTGGGGCCGCTGGCACTGGCCGCCTGCCTGCAACTGGCGGCCGCGACCCCCAATTTCGTGATCCAGGAAATCTCGCTCGGCATCCACTACAACCAGGCCGATGCCGACCTGCTCACCTATCTGACCGATCCCGAAGTGCTGACCGTGGAACGCGGATCGATCGCGGTGCTGGAAAAGCCCGGGCTGGGCTTAACGATCGACGAGGCACGGGTCCGAGAGGCGTCGCGCCAGCCCCATCGCTGGCGCAACCCGGTATGGCGCGGCCCCGACGGATCTCTACGCGAATGGTAGGGGAACTGGCGGGCCGGGTAGCTTTGGTGACGGGGGCCGCGGGCGGAATTGGCGGGGCAGTCGCGCGCGCGCTGGCGGCGGAGGGCGCCGCGCTCGCGCTGGTCGACCGGCTGGCGGCGGATGTCGCGGGGGCGGAGGTGATCGTCGGCGATGTCGGCGACCCTGCCACCGTCGACCATGCGGTCGCCCGGACGATCGACCGGTTCGGGCGGCTCGACATCCTGGTCAACGTCGCCGGGACGATGCTCTACCGGCCTATCGCCGAGCAGGACGCGGACGACTGGCAGCGACTGCTGGCGGTCAACCTGATCGCGCCAGCGCTGTTCACGGGCCATGCGTTGCGCCACATGGCGCCGGGCGGGGCGATCGTGAACGTCGCCTCGGTCCATGCGCGGCGCACGTCGGCCCTGGTGTCGTCCTATGCCGCGTCCAAAGCCGCGCTGGTCAGCCTGACCCGATCGACCGCGATCGAAGGCCGCGCGCTCGGCATCCGCTGCAATGCGATCCTGCCCGGTGCGATCGACACCGCGATGCTGCGCGACAGCCCCAACATCCGGTCGGGCGTGGAGGTGATCGATCCCGGCGATATCGGCACCCCGGACGAGGTCGCGGCGCTGGCGTTGTTCCTGGCGTCGGACCGGGCCCGCTTCATCACCGGCGAGGACGTGGTCGCGGACGGCGGGCGGATGGGAAAGCTGTGACGACGCGTCAGGATCGTGACCGGTGGCCTTCTGGTCGCCGGCCAGGTCAAGAGGCCGGAGGCTGGAGCGTTCCGAACCGCAGCCGGGTTTCCGCCCGGTAGATGTCGCCGGGATCGAGCCGGGTGGACGGGAAGTCGGCGCGGTTGCAGGCGTCGGGCCAATCCTGCGCCTCGAGGCAGAGGCCGGCTTCGCGGGGGAAGCAGCCCGCCAGCCACCCACCGCTGTAGAATTGCAGGCCGGGGCGGTCGGTGGTGACGGTCAGGGTGCGGCCGCTGGGCGGATGGATGAGCCACGCGACCTCGCGCAGGCCGGTGCCCCCCAGGCAGAAATTATGGTTGTAGCCGCGGCCGAGGCGGAGCTGCTCGTCGTCGGTCGCCAGCGCCTCGCCGATATCGCGCGCGCGGGTGAAGTCGAACGGGGTGCCCGCCACCGCCCGCTGCTCGCCGAGGGGGAGTTGGGCGGCGTCGACGGGAAGATACGCGTCCGCCGCGATACGGAGGTGGTGGTCGGCGATCGGTGCCCCGGCGTCGCCCGACAGGTTGAAATAGCCGTGCGAGACGAGGTTGACGGCGGTCGGCCGGGTCGTCGTCGCCGCGTAGACGATCGCCAACTCGCCGGTATCGGACAGGGTGAAAGTGGCGGTGACGGCCAGGGCGCCGGGATAGCCCTGGTCGCCGTCGGGGCTGTGGTGACGCAGGACCAGCCGGGCGTCCGCGACGTCGACGACCTGCCACGTCGCCCGGTCGAACCCAGTCGGGCCGCCATGGCGCTGGTTGGCGCCTTCGTTGGCGGCGAGCGCATGGCGGGTGCCGTCAAGGACGAGGGCGGCCCCCGCGATGCGGTTGGCGACCCGGCCGCACGTCGCCCCGAGATACGCACCACCCTCCTGCCCTGCCTCCGCCAGATAGTCCGCCACATCGTCGAAGCCGAGCAGGACGCGGGCGGCGCGACCGTCGCGATCGGGGGCATCGATGCGGGTCAGGCGGGCGCCGAAGTCGGTGACGCGGACGGTGACGCCGCTCGGCGAGGTCAGAGTAAACGAGCGGGGGCCGGGCATCGCGATCACCTTACACGCCATACCGCCCGGCGCACGCCGGGGGGCGGGATACCGTCGAAAAGATGACGGATGCGGGGGGGTCGCCCACCGCATCCGCCCCCCTCCCCGAAACGGTCAGAACGTCGCCCGTACGCCGAGCGAGATGCGGCGGCCCTGGTCGGACACGGTGATGAGCCGTTCCTCGAAGCGCGAATAGCTGCGGAAGCGTGCGTTGGTGAGGTTCAGCACCTCGCCGAACACCGACAGGCTGTCGTTCATCTTGATCGAACCGCTGAGGTCGATCTGGTCATAGCCGAAGATGTTCTCGGGCTGACTCTGCGGCCCGAACGTCTGGCGCAGGAACGGGGCGCGCCAGTTGTACGCGCCGCGCAGCTGGAAGCGATCGTCCTCGTAGAACAGCACCAGGTTGGCGGTATCGGAGAGCCCCTCGACATTGAAGGTCTGGTTGCTGAGCGAGGGGTCGAACCGGATCGAGCTTTTGACCAGCGTGTAGTTCGCCGTCACGCCCAGATGGTCGAAAGGCGCGGGCAGGAAATCGAAGGTCGACTGGATCGCGCCCTCCACGCCGTACACGTCGCCGTTCTGGGCATTGTACGGACGGTTGGCGATGAAGTTCAGCCCGAAATACTGCTCCGGCTGCTGGCCGGAGATGATGAAGTTCTGGAGTTTCTTGTAGAAGCCCGACACGCTCGCATAGCTCGTCCGGGTGAAGTAGTAGTCGACCGACGCATCTGCGTTCCAGGCGAGGAACGGCTTCAGGAACGGGTTGCCGCCACTGACGGTGTTCGAGTTGGGCGGGCGGAACACGAAATCCTGGCTGAGGCCGAGACGCCCGAGCGTCGGCCGGGTCAGCGTCCGCGAGCCGGCGAGGCGTAGGGCCAGCTGCTCGGTCACGTCGAGGCGGAAGTTCAGCGTCGGCAGGATATAGGTGTATGTGTTGGTCGCATCGACCGGCACGGTGGGACTGTACACCGGAACCGCCGCGGTGGGATCGGCGGGGTTCTGGATGATGTTGAGCAAGGTCACCGAGTAACCGGTCGCATAGACGTTGGTATGGACCAGCCGGGCGCCGGCCATCGCGCTCCACTTGCCGCTGCCGCCGAAATCGCCCTTGAACAGGGCCTGGACATAGGCGGCATAGGTATTCTCGCGCACAGCGCCCGAGCCGCGCTCGCGGTCGATCGGATCGAGGCTGTTGTTGTTGCCCTGATAGACGGCGAGGAAGCGATTGCGCGCATCGATCCCCGCCTGCGACGTTCCACCCACCTGGTTCACCGCGGCACTGGATCCGTAATACTGGACCAGCGCGTCGCGGTTGTAGGTCAGCCAGGTCAGGTCGCGGCCCAGCACGTTGGCGTTGAAATCGGTGAACAGCGATCCCGGCGCGACCGCCTGGTATCCGCAATAGAAGCAGCCGAGCGGCTCCGGCGATTCGCGTACGACCGTCGTCTTCTTGCGGTTGGTGAACAGTACGCCGCCCTGCAACTTGTCGAGGATGCTGCCGAAATCCCAGGTCACGTCGATCGTGCCCTGGTTGATGGTATCGCTGTTGCGGCCGCCCCGCTCCGAGCAGCAATGCAGGCGCGGTGCCGAGCGGTCGTTGGTCGCCAGCGTGTTGGTGAGCGTCGGAAGGCCGCCGGGGCCGTCGAGGTTGAAGGTCGGCGTGACGCCGATCTGGCGGGTGCCGACGACGTAGAACAGCTGGTCCGAAGTGTTGCGCGTGTTCGAATGCGCAGCGTCGAACACCACGGTCAGCGCGTCGGCCGGCTTCCACTCGGCGTTCAGGCCGATCTGGTAGGTGCGGGCATCCTGCGGGCTGGTCGCCAGGATATTGTCGGACGCCAGGCCGCTGGTCGCGGTCGCCGGCAGGACGGTGAAGCTGGTTACGGTTCGGTTAGCGTTGACGGTCGCGCGGGTGATGCGGTCGGGGTCGGTATAATAGCCCAGCTGGTTAGTGACGCTGTCGGTCTTCTGCTGGGTGTAGAGCGCGTCCAGCTCGAACTTGAGCGTGTCGGATGCGACATAGTCGACGGCGAACGTCCCGCCGATCCGCTCGCGATTGTTGAGGGTGGAGGTGAAGTTGAGCGTACGGGGCAGCGACACGCCCTCCCCCCCGGCCAGGCGGCTGTCGCGCACCCCGTCGCCGTTCGTGTCGATGTTCTGGTTGGTGATCCAGCCGTCGGTCGAGATGTTGGACAGGCGCGAGATGCGCTTGTCGTAGATGAAACTGGCCAGCACGCCGAACGTGCGGTCCTGGTTCGACGCACTGATGACCCCGGAGACGACCGGCGTGATCTCGTCCGAGGTGTTGTCGTGGCGGCCCGAGGCGCTGCCGGCGAAGCGGAAGCCGGCGCGGTCGGTCGGGCGTGCGGTGCGCAGGACCACGGTCGAGCCGATGCCGCCCTCCTGCAACCGTGCCTCGGACGACTTGTAGACCTCCGCCCCGCTGATGAGCTCGGACGACAGGATGTCGAACGAGAAGGAGCGCCCGCCTCCCTCGGTCGACAGCAGGCGGTTGTTGAGGAGGACGGTGTTGAACTCCGGCCCGAGCCCGCGGACGGTGACGCCGCGGCCCTCGCCGTTGACGCGGTCGACCGACACGCCGGGAATGCGCTGGAGCGATTCCGCGATATTCGCATCGGGGAAGTTGCCGATATCCTCGGCGGAAATCGCATCGACCACGCCGATCGTCTCGCGCTTCAGGTCCAGCGCGGTCTGGAGGCTGGCGCGGATGCCCGTGACGACGATGTCGCTGGCCCCGCCCATCTCTGGGCCCGTATCTGGACCCGTATCTGGACCCGTCTCCGGGGCGACCTGTCCGCCGCTCGGCCGGGTGGCGGGGGAGTCGGTGGGGTTCGCAGGCGGCCCGGCCTGGGCGGCCGCCTGGGCCGGGATCACGGCCAGCAGACCAAAGGCGGTGCCGGACAACAGAGCGATGGTGCGATGTGCGTGCCTCATAGGAAATCCCCCTCCAGTCTCATGGCGACACCCAAAACAAATATGATATTAAACCTCCTGTCCAGCAGATTCGTTCGGGTAGCGCCCCCGGGACGGGATTAATGATGCGGGAGTGTCACATCGCGCCAGGCGTGCTTGCCTGGGCCAACCCTGAACAAAGACCATTTTTTCCATGATGTTACCACCATCCGACATAGACCGGACCCATCCGCGCGGCGGATCCAGCGCGCGCGCGCAGAAAGCCCGAACCCTCGACGGATGAGAGCATCGGGGCGGGAGCGGCTCGTTATGTCAGACTTATTAGGTCCCTACATCCGCGTCAGGATCATCCCCACACCCTGGAAATCGCCGCGCAGCGTCAGGTCGACGCCGTGGTTCATCCAATAGGCGCCGGTCGCCTTGGGGGGGATGGTGGCGGGCAGCGGGGTCGCGTCCATCGCCTCGATCCGGTACTGCGCCTTGGGATCGAGTCCGCGCAGCGTGATCGTCGGCATCACGTCGAACTTGTGCGTCGAGCCGACCAGGGTGAACAGCGCCGCCTGAGACTTATCGGCCGCGACATAGAGGTTGGTCCAGCGCGCATCCGCCTCGTCGGCGCGGTTGAGGCGATGGAGGTCGCCATGCTGCACGGTCTCGCGGATGCGCTTGTACGAAGCGACATAATAGCGGGCGGTCGCCATGTCGTTGTCCTGCCATTTGTTGAGGTTGGTGCCGATGCCCAGCCCACCCTGCATCGCCGACAGGAAGCGGAACGACAGCGTCGTCTGGCGCTGGTTCACCCAGTTGGGACTGTCGGTCACCCACGCCATCATCGCTGCGGGGGCATAGGCCTGGGTGTAGCCGTCCTGGATCTGGAGGCGATCGAACGGATCGGTATTGTCCGACGGCCAGACCTGATCGGTGCGCGCCATGATGCCGAGATCGACGCGCCCCCCACCGCCCGAGCAGCTTTCGATCTCCAGCCCGGGGTGGCGTTTACGCAGCTCGTCGATGATCCAGTAGAGGTTGCGAACATAGGCGACGTAAATCGTCTGCTGGTCGTTGACGTCCGCATCGGGCCAGCCGGGCTCGGACCAGTTGCGGTTGTAGTCCCATTTGAGGAAGGCGATGTCGTTCCGGGTGACGAGGTCGTCGAGCACCTTGAGCAGATGGTCGCGCACATCGGTGCGGGCGAGGTTGAGGACCAGCTGGTTGCGCCCCTCAGTCCGCGGCCGCTCCTTGAACTGCATCACCCAGTCCGGATGCGCGCGGTAGAGGTCGCTGTCGGCATTGATCATCTCGGGCTCGACCCACAGGCCGAAATCCATGCCGAGGCCCTTTACCCGGTCGATCAGCGGCTTCAGCCCATTGGGGAACTTGGTCGGGTTGACCGTCCAGTCGCCCAGACCCGCCTTGTCGTTGTTGCGCGCGCCGAACCAGCCATCGTCCATCACGAACCGCTCGACGCCCAGCTTCGCGGCCCGCTCGGCGAGCGCCAGCTGCCCGGCCTCGTCGACATGGAATTCGGTCGCCTCCCAGCTATTGTAGAGAACCTTGCGCAAGGGGGGTAGCGTCTTCCCCCCGCTCCTCGGGAGAATGTGCTCGCGCTGGAAGCGGTGGAACAGGCGCGAGGCCCCGCCCCGTCCCTCGTTCGAGAAGCCGGTGTAGAAGATCGGGGTCTCCATCGTCGCGCCGGGGCGCAGGCGATAGGCGAAGTCGAACGGGTTGTAGCCCCCCACGACGCGGATGCGGCCGGTGACGTCCTGGTCGAACGTCATCCGCCACGACCCGCTCCACGCCAGCGCGCCGATCCAGGCGGGGCCGTTCTCCTCGGTGGTGTCGCCGCGGGTGATGGTGAACCAAGGATTGTTCTGGCTGCCGGTCGAGCCGCGCCGGCTTTCCAGCACGGTCGAGCCCGCGGTCAGCGCGCGGTTCTGCAACGTCCATTCCGCCGCCCATCGCCCGGTCGAATAATGGAGCCGGTAGTCGTACGCGACCGGCAACGTATAGCCCGCCGCCGCCGCCTGATCGACGCGCACGTCGGTCGTGCCGCGGTTCTCTACCATCGCGGAGCGGGCGACGACGCCGGTGTCGGGATCGATGCGATAGATCAGCGTGACGTAGAGTGGACGGTCGAGATCGCTGAGCGTGACGCGGATCTCGTCCTTCGCGATCTGGTGGCTGCGATAATAGAGGACGAGGTCGCGGTTGCCGTCGGCATAGGTGACCTTCAGCGCCGGCTCGGCATAGAGACCCCCGCCCTGCCCGGCATATTCCTGCGGCACCACATTGGCGGCGACGTCGAACCCCGACAGGCCAGACAGCTCGGGCGCGGCGAGCGGCGCCTTGTCGGGCAGGCGCTTGCCCCAGTAGACCGACTGGAGGATGCCGGTGGCGTTGACCTTGAACGCATAGGTCACCTCCCCGCCATCGAGGCGGAACATCTTGTTGCCGGCATCGTAGCTCGCCTGCGCCAGCGCCGCGCCGGGAGCCCCCGCCCCGATCACGCCGGTCGCCAGCAACACCGTTCGCAGCAGCTTCCTCATTCCACCCTCACCTTGTCGTTGCAATCCGCCCGGTCGAGAGGATCCGTATGGCGCACGCGGTATTTCTAGCTCCATCGCCGGGGCCACGGAAGGGGGCGAGGCAAATAATGTCATATTTAATCAGGCGCGCATTGCGGTCGGGCATCCATTATGGCGACCGTGCGCGGGAGTAGAGCGCGCGATTGTCGTGACCGATCCGAAGCGAGGTCGGACGCGACGGCTGCGGGCATGACTGCCGGCGGTGGCGAAGACCTGCCGCACGCGGATCCCATTCCGTCGACCGTCCCGTCGTCCAACGCCGTCGACACGCTGCGTGATCGCGCGCGTCTCGCAAACCATGACGGCGACCGACCCGCCTGCCGGGCACCGGGGGCCTGGCACGACACAATCGTGCCGGACGTGCGGCACGTCTGTGGCCGACAGGAGATATCGCGTCTTCGGCAGGCGCCGAAGAATCTCCGCCCCGACATCATTTTCGCTTTATCGGATAAATCATAATATGGATGAGTGCCGAAGCTGGTCGATCGACCTTTGTCACGACCAGGAGTTCCAACACGGGGGCGCATGATGGCACGCTGGAGTAGACGCGGCATATTGACGGGTGGCGCGGCCGCGATGATCGGGCAGGCCAGCGTCGGGGTCGTGCAGGCGGTCGCCTCACCGGCGTCGGCGGACGGACCCGCGACGATCGGCGACCATGATCTCCTGTGGTTCGACACGCCCGCCGCCGGCTGGAACGATGCGGTGCCGATCGGCAATGGCCGGATCGGCGGGATGGTCCGCGGCGGCGTCGCGCAGGAGATCGTGTCGCTCAACGATGACACGCTGTGGTCGGGGCAGCCCTCGGACCCCGACAATCCCGGCGCGCTGGCGGTGCTGCCGACACTGCGCGAGGCGGTGTTCGCGGGCGACTATGGTCGCGCCGACGCACTGAGCAAGCAGATGCAGGGGCCATTCTGCAACAATTACGAACCGGTCGGTGACCTGATCCTGGACATCGCCGGCACCGGTGCGGTCGGCGAATACCGCCGCGCGCTCGATCTGGACAGCGCGGTGGCCAGCGTCGGCTATACGCAGGGCGGCGTCCGCCATCGGCGCGAGCTGTTCGTGTCGCATCCCGATCAGGTCATGATGATCCGGCTGTCGGCGGACCGCCCGGGGTCGCTGTCCTGCCGCGTCGGGTTGAAAACGCCGTTGCAGGGAAGCGTGACGGCGAGCGGATCGCGCCTCGTGCTGACGGGCAGGGCGCCGACGGTATCGGAGCCGGGCTATCGCGATGTGCCCGATCCCGTGGTGTACGACCCCACACCCGGCAAGGGCATGGCGTTCGCCGCGATCGTCGATGTCGCGGCGACCGGCGGCACCGTCGTCGCGGATGGCGACGGCGTGACGGTCACCGGCGCCAGCGAGATCGTGCTGCGGATCGCGACCGGCACCGGCTTCCGTGCCTTCGATGTCGCGCCCGATCGCCCAATCGACGAAATCGTCGCGATGGCGACCGGACAGATCGATGCCGCGCGTGCCAAGACGTTCGACGCGGCCAAGGCGGCGCATGTCGCGGACCATCGCGGGCTGTACCGCCGCGCGCGGCTGGCGATCGGCGTACCGCGCAACGACGTGCCGACCGACCGCCGCCGCCGCGACAACGACGCGGTGCCGGAGCCGGCGCTGGCCGCGCTGCTGTTCAACTTCGGCCGCTACCTGCTGATCGCGAGTTCGCGGGCCGGGACGCAGGCGGCCAATCTTCAGGGTATCTGGAACGACATGGTCCGCCCACCATGGAGCAGCAACTACACGACCAACATCAATATCCAGATGAACTACTGGCATGCCGAAACCACCAACCTGGGGGAGTGCCATGGTCCGATGATCGACTTCATCGGCCGCGTGGCGCACGCCGGGCGCCGGGTCGCATCGGGCTATTTCGGGATGCCGGGCTGGTGCGTGAACCAGAATTCGGACCTGTGGGCGATCGCCAACCCGGTCGGCGAGGGGCAGGGCGATCCCAACTGGGCGAACTGGCCGATGGCGGGGCCATGGCTGGCGCAGCATCTGTGGGAGCATTATGCGTTCGGCGGCGACGTCGCCTATCTGCGCGACACCGCCTATCCGCTGATGCGCGGCGCGGCGGAATTCTGTGCGGCGTGGCTCGTCAAGGATCCGCACAGCGCTTTTCTGACGACAGCACCGTCGACATCGCCGGAGAACGTCTTCTTTACCCCCGACGGCAGGCGCGCGGCGGTCAGCGCGGGATGCACGATGGACCTCGCGCTGACCCGCGAATTGTTCGCCAATTGCATCGCCGCCGCCGCAATCCTGAAGATCGACGCCGACTTCGCCAAACGGCTGACCGCGTTGAGCGCGGCGCTGGCACCCTACCGCATCGGCCGCTACGGCCAGTTACAGGAATGGTCGCACGACTTCGCGGAGCCGGAACCCGGCCAGCGGCATATCTCGCACCTCTATCCGCTTTACCCCGGCGGCGAGTTCACGCCCCGTCGCACGCCGAAATGGGCGAAGGCGGCGCAGGTGTCGATGCAGCGGCGCGAGACCAATGGCGGCGCGCAGACCGGATGGAGCAGGGCATGGTCGACCTGCATCTGGGCGCGGCTAGGCGACCGCGACCATGCCGGCTACGCGGTCGACCAGTTCGTCCGCAACAGCGTCGCCGCCAATCTGTTCGGCACGCATCCGGGCAGTCCGCGTCCCATATTCCAGATCGACGGCAATTTCGGCATCACCGCCGGGATCGCCGAGATGCTGGTGCAGAGCCATGACGGCGGCATCGCGCTCGCCCCCGCGCTGTCGCCGGCATGGCAGGACGGCGCGGTCACCGGGCTGCGCGCGCGCGGCGGGGCGACGGTGGACCTGCGCTGGACGGCGGGTCTGGTGCGCGCGGCCGTCATCGCCGCGGCGGTCACCGGCGACCAGCCGGTCCTCGCCCCACCGGGTCAGCGGATCGCCAGGATCCGCGACGGGGCGACGCCGATCCGGATCCGGCAGCAGGGACCATGGACGGTCTTCGCGGCGCAGGCGGGCCGGGCCTATAGGCTCGATTTCGCGGGAGCCTGAACGATGCCGCCACGGGTTGACGCCATCGGCAACGATTCTCACCGCCCAAGCTCGTGGCGCGCCGTCGGACACGCGCTGCTGTTGCTGGGCATGGCGATCGTTACGCCCGCCTTCGCGCAGACGGGTGTCGCCGCGCCCACAGTCATACACGTGGCGGCGGAGGGCCGCCAACGGCTGAACTTCAACGCCGACTGGCGCTTCACACGGGGTGACGTCGTGGAGGCACGCCAGGCCGGGTTCGACGATCGCGAGTGGGAACGCGTCGGCTTGCCGCACAGCTTCGGCACGCCCTATTTCCAGGCGGCGTCCTTCTACGAAGGCTATGGCTGGTATCGCAAGGACGTCACCCTGCGGACGCTGCCACCGGGCCGCCGACTGACCCTCGAGTTCGAGGGCGCGTTCCAGCGGGTGGAGGTGTTCGTCAACGGCGTCGCTGTCGGCGGGCATCGCGGCGGCTATACCGGCTTCCCGATCGACATCACCACGGCGGTGCGACCCGGCCGCAACGTCGTCGCGGTTCGTGTCGACAATCTGTGGAAGGCGACGCAGGCGCCGCGCGCGGGCGAGCATGTGTTCAGCGGCGGCCTCTACCGCGACGTGTGGCTGGTCGCGACCGACGCGGTGCACGTGCCATGGACGGGCACGGCGGTGACGACGCCCGGCGTCGACACCGGCACGCCGCGCGTCTCGGTCGCCACCGAGATCCGCAACGACCGCTCGGCCCCGGAAACGGTCGTCGCCGTCACGCAGGTGCTGGACGGGCGGAACCGCGTGGTCGCGACCCTGCCCGATCGCACCGTGACCGTGGTCCCCGGCGCGGTGGCGATGGTGACGCAGGTGTCCGCGCCGATCGCGGGCGTCGCGCTGTGGACGCCGGAGACGCCCGCGCTGTACCGGGTGGTCACCACGCTGCGCGTCGGCGGCACGATACGCGACCGCGTCGAGACGCCGTTCGGCTTCCGCTGGTTCCGCTGGACCGCCGACCAAGGCTTCTTCCTCAACGGCACGCACCGCTATCTGCAGGGTGCGAACGTCCATCAGGATCAGGCGGGCTGGGGCGATGCAGTGACCAACGGCGCGATGGCACGCGACGTCGCGATGATGAAGGAGGCCGGGTTCGACTTCATCCGCGGATCGCATTACCCCCATGACCCCGCCTTCACCGACGCGACCGACCGGCAGGGGATGCTGTTCCTGTCGGAGGCACCGTTCTGGGGCACCGGTGGCTTCCGGGAGGATAGCGGGTGGACCTCGCCCGCCTATCCCACCGACCCCACCGACCGGCCGGCGTTCGAGGCGAGCGTCCGCCAGCAACTGACCGAGATGATCCGGATCCACCGCAACCATCCCTCGATCCTGGGGTGGAGCATGGGCAACGAGACCTTCTTCTCCACGCCCGAAGCGATGCCGGCGCTGCGGCGGTTCCTGGGCGAGCTAGTGGCGCTGACCCACCGGCTCGATCCGACGCGCGCGGCGGTGATCGGCGGGGCGCAGCGCGGCGAGACCGACAAGATCGGTGACGTGGCGGGCTATAATGGCGACGGCGCGACGCTGTTCCTGAACCCCGGCGTGCCCAGCATCGTGACCGAATATGGATCGACGATCGCGGATCGGCCGGGGGAATACGCACCCGGCTGGGGCGATTTGCCGCAGGCGGCGCCAAAGACCGGCGCCTATCCGTGGCGGTTCGCGTGGCGATCGGGCGAGGCGATCTGGGCCGGGTTCGATCATGGATCGGTCGCGGGGCGCAAGTTCGGGTCGATGGGCATCGTCGACTACGCGCGGCTGCCGAAACGGGCATGGTACTGGTATCGCAACGCCTATCGCGGCATCGCCCCGCCGGCATGGCCGCAGGCCGGCACCTCCGCCGGGCTGCGCATCACCGCCAGCGCGCCGCAGATCACGCAGGCGGACGGCACCGACGACGTGCAGCTGCTCGTCACCGTCGTGGACGCGAAAGGCCGCGCGATCAGCAACAGCCCGCCGGTGCATCTGGCGATCGAATCGGGGCCGGGCGAGCTGCCGACCGGCCGCGCGATCGACTTCGCGCCCGACGGCGACATCCCGATCCGCGACGGACAGGCCGCGATCGCGCTGCGCAGCTGGCAGAGTGGGACGACGCGGCTGCGCGCCACCTCCCCCGGTCTGGCGGCGGGGACGCTCGACATCGCGACGGTCGCCGGACCGCGCTTCGTCGCCGGGGTGACGCCGCTCGCCGCCGACCGGCCGTACCGGGCGGACGACCGGGTCGGCGACGGCGTCGAAGCGGTGTTCGGGACCGACAACCCCACCGGCGCGAGTTCGTCCGCGCCCGGCCATTCGCCACGGCTGGCGAACGACGGCGACGCCGCGACCTATTGGAGCCCCGCCGCGGGCGACGCCGATCCGTGGGTGTCGATCAGCACCGAACGCATCCTGCGCTTCCACAGCGTCGAGGTGACCTTCCCGCAGGACGGCGGCTATGGCTTCGTCGTCGAGGTATCGGGGCCGGGCGGACGCTGGGAGGTGCTGGCGGAGGAAGCGCCCGGCTCCGGCACGACGCGTGTCCGGCGGGTGCCGACGAAGCCGCTGGTCGGCGAGCGCATCCGGGTACGCCCGATCACCCCCGCCGGGCTGCCGGTCGGCATCGCCGAGGTGCGGCTGTTCGCGACGCTCGAGGACCGGTAATCGATGGCAGCACCGGTCGAGCCGCCTAGCCCGATCGATATTATCGAACGTAGCGCTCGATATTTGCCGACTGAGAAATCCGACGGGGCGAGACCAGATTGGCGCCAGCGAAGACGGATCGACCCTGCGGATGAGTCCGCACGGCGATCGACTGGCGGGTGAGGGATCATGATGGACTTTCCAACACATGCGGGCCGCGTGGCGGTCGTCACGGGCTCCGGACGGGGGATCGGCGCGGCGATCGCGCTGGGTCTGGCGCGACGCGGGGCGAAGGTGGTCGCCGCCGATCTGGCGATGCCCGACGATACCGTCGCCGCGATCGGGGCGAACGCGGTCGGCGTCGCGGCCGACGTGTCCAGTCCCGAGGGCTGGGCCGCGATCGAGCAGGCGGCAACCGCGGCGTTCGGCGACGTCGGCATCGTCGTCAACAACGCCGCTTATTATCCCAACCATCCGATCGACGACCTCGATTTCGACACGTGGCGGCGCACGATGGCGGTCAATCTCGACGCGCAATTCCTGTCGGCGAAGCAGTTCGTGCCCGCGATGCGGCGCAACGGCTGGGGCCGGTTCGTCGGCATCTCGTCCAACTCGATCGGCCTGAACGTGCAGGGCATGAGCCATTACATGGCGTCGAAGATGGGCATCATCGGCTTCATGCGCGGGCTGGCCAACGATGTCGCCAGCGACGGCATCACCTGCAACGCGATCCTGCCCGGGCTGACGCATACCGTCGCCACCGAGGCGCAGGGCGAGGAAGCGCGCCGCGCGGTGTGGCAGGCGCAGGCGATCCGGCGCTTCGCCGAACCCGACGAGATCGTCGGCCCGGTGCTGTTCCTCACCAGCGACGACGCCGCGTTCATGACCGCGCAGGCGGTCGTGGTGGACGGCGGGCAATACCGGGTCGGCTGACCCCGTTTCTTCCAGGAGTGACGGACATGGCAGGACGGTTGCAGGACAAGGTGTGCGTCATCACGGGCACCGGCGGGAGCATCGGGCGCGAGGCGGCGTTGCGCTTCGCCGCCGAGGGTGCGCTGGTGGTCGGGACCGACGTGAACGCGGCGGGCGCACAGGCGACGGTCGATGCGGTCACGGCGGCGGGCGGGCGGATGGTGTCGCTGCACCCCGCCGATCTCGGCACGATGGCGGGATGCCAGAGCGTCGTCGATTTCGCGGTTCGCGAACATGGCCGGATCGACGTGCTGTTCAACAACGCGGCGATGGCGCATTTCAACTGGATCGAGGACATCACCGAGGAGGAGTGGCGGCAGAACACCCGCGACGAGGTCGATCTGGTGTTCTTCCTGACCAAGTCCGCCTGGCCGCACCTGAAGGCCAGCGGCGGGACGATCGTCAACACCGCGTCGCTGACCGGGCACCGGGTGTTCCGGACGCTCGGCGGGCTGGCGCATGCCACCGCCAAGATGGGCATCGTCGGCATGACGAAGCAGCTGGCGATGGAAGGCCGCGCGCACGGCATGCGCGCCAATTCGATCTCGCCCGGCGTGATCGAGACCAGCCAGACGGCCGAGCAGCTCAAGGACAAGGAATGGGCCGACTATATGCTCGGCAAGACGCTGACCGGGCGGCTCGGCAAGCCCGGCGAGGTCGCCAACGTCGCGCTGTTCCTGGCGTCCGACGAAAGCTCGTTCGTGACCGGCGTCGATATCAAGGTCGATGGCGGCATGGCGGTGTGGTGAGCGCCCCGCGCGCCGCCTGATCCCGCACGCATTCCCGGTGCTATCCCGCCCATCGCGTGGGCCGGACCGCCCCCCTGCGGCCGGCATCCGGCTGCGCTTCGTCCAGAAGGCCGTACCTCCATGACCCAGCCCAACGCCGACGCCCTGTTCCAGCCCGGCACCATCGGCACGTTGCCGGTGCGCAACCGCATCGTCATGGCGCCGATGACCCGGTCGCGGTCGCCCGGTGGCGTACCGGGGGCGGATGTGGCCGCCTATTATCGCCGCCGCGCCGAAGGCGGTGTCGGCCTGATCGTCACCGAGGGCACATGGGTGCCGCACCCGACCGCCTCCGACGATCCCGACGCGCCGACCTTCCACGGCGAGGCGGCGCTGGCCGGCTGGAAGCATGTCGTCGACGAGGTCCACGCCGGCGGCGCCGCGATCATGCCGCAGCTCTGGCATGTCGGACAGTTGCTCGACAAGACCGGCGCGTCGCGCGGGCATCTGTTCGGTCCCTCCGGCCTGACCGGCGGCGTCGGAATCGCGCCGAAGCCGACCGACACCCCGGCGACCGGGCAGGAGATCGATGCGGTGATCGACGCGTATGCGACGGCGGCGGCGTCCGCACAGGCGCTGGGCTTCGACGGGGTCGAACTGCATGCCGGGCATGGCTATCTCATCGACCAGTTCTTCTGGGCCGCCACCAACATCCGGACCGACCGCTATGGCGGGGACGTTGCGGGACGAACCCGCTTCGCGGCGGAGATCGTCGCCGAGATCAAGCGCCGCACCGGCGCCGGCTTCCCGGTCACGCTGCGCTTCTCGCAGTGGAAGATGCATGATTTCGGCGCGATGCTGTTTGCGAATCCGACGGAAATGGCGGCGTTCCTTGAGCCGCTGGTCGATGCCGGGGTCGATGCCTTCCACGCGTCGCAGCGGCGCTTCTGGGAGGGCGAGTTCGGCACCGACCTGAACCTTGCCGGCTGGGCGCAGAAGCTGTCGGGCAAGCCCGCGATCGCGGTCGGTTCGGTGACGCTCCAGCGCGATCTGGTCGACAGCTTCGACGGCTCGGGCAGCGAAATCGCGAACAACCTGCCGCTGCTGCGTGCACGCATGGCACGCGGCGATTTCGATTTCGTCGCGGTGGGTCGCGCGCTGATCGCCAATCCCCAATGGCCCAACCGGGTGCGCCGCGGACACGCGATCGAACCCTATGTGCAGAGCCTGCTCGCCACCCTCGATTGAGATCGTCGGGCGATCCGATCGGAACCGCCTTCGCGACCATGCGGGTCGATCCGACAGGCGATCGCGCCGGGCCGGGCACAGGCGCGAGGGTCGCGGTCGCAATATCCTCACGGGGCCGGTGTCCCTGTGGGGTCGGTTCAGTCGCGGATGACATGGACGCTGAATGGCCCGTACGCCATCGCCCGGCAGGGGTCGGGCGGGCTGGTCGCCAAAGGCGGCGCGGCGCATGGAACGTGCGCGGTCTCCGGCCGAAGATGTCCGGCTGGGACGCGGCCATGTGGCGCAGGTCTCGGTATCCGCGCGGTGGCCTTCAGCGGGCCATGGTGAATGCCGCAAGGCGTTCGGCGGTGCCCGTCACGAAGCCGGGCACCGCCATCCGTTCAATCTTCCTGGATGAGACTGTCGCGACGGGTATCGCGCATCCGCAGGTAGACCAGCAGCGATACGCCGATCATCGCCGTCACGTACCAGTAGAAGCCCTGCTCCCAGCCCGCCCCCTTGAAGCTGAGCGCGACATATTCCGCCGTGCCGCCGAAGATGGTGTTGGCCAGCGCATAGGGCAGCGCGACGCCCAGCGCGCGGATGTGGGCGGGGAACATCTCCGCCTTCACCACCGCGTTGATCGAGGTGTAGCCGGTGACGATGATGAGCGCGGCCATCACCAGCAGCCCTGCGGTCAGCGGATCGCGGGTATGTTCCAGCGTGATGAAGATCGGATAGGTGAACAGCACACCGGCGATGCCGAACGCGACCATCAGCGGCTTGCGCCCGATCCGGTCGCTGAGCGCGCCGGCAAAGGGCTGGATCAGCATGAACACGAACAGCGTGATCGCGTTGATCTGTGTCGCGGCTTCCTTGCTGAATCCCGAGGTATTGACCAGGAACTTCTGCATATAGATCGAATAGGCGTAGAAGGCGAGCGTACCGCCGGCGGTGAGGAGCATCACCAGCGCGGTTTCCTTGGGGTGGTTGCGCAGCAGGGTCATGAAGCCCGACTTGGGCGTGTCCTGCCCCTTGGTGTTCTTGTAGCTCTGCGTTTCGGCCAGACCGCGACGGATGCGGAACACCACGATCGCCAGCACTGCGCCGATCGCGAACGGGATGCGCCAGCCCCAGGCATCCAGCGCCGCCTTGTCCATCACCGATTGCAGCAGCAGCAACAGCAGGATCGCGAGCAACTGGCCCGAGATCAGCGTGACGTACTGGAACGAGGAGAAGAAACCGCGCCGGTCCTTGCCCGCCATTTCCGACAGGTAGGTGGCGGACGCGCCATATTCGCCGCCGACCGACAGGCCCTGCATCATCCGCGCCAGCACCAGCAGCGCCGGGGCGGCGATGCCGATCGTCGCGTACCCCGGCGTGCAGGCGATGATGAGCGAACCCAGGCACATCAGCGTGACCGACAGCGTCAGGCCCGACTTGCGGCCGTGCCGATCCGCATAGACCCCCATCACCCACGCCCCGATCGGGCGCATGACGAAACCGACCGCGAACACCGCAGCGGCGCTCAGCAACTGTGCGGTCTGGTCGCCCTTCGGAAAGAAATGCGGCGCGAAATACAGTGTGAAGGCGGAATAGACATACCAGTCGAACCATTCGACCAGATTGCCCGTCGATCCGCCGATAATGGATTTGAGGCGACTGTTGGTCGTCGGGCCGGGCGTCGGACCGGCCTCCGGATGTGATGCTGTCGATGCCATGACATATCCCCTGCGGTTGTCGTTGTGCGTGAAGATCAGAATCTGAAGCTCGCCCAGGCGGCGAGGAAATCCGAATTGGCATATCCTGCGCGGACAAGGGCGGCCTTGGCTACCAGATGTTCATAGAGCCCGGTCAGCGTGAGACGCGGCGCCACGGTCCAGATCGCCTGCAACCGCATCACGTCGGCGACGCGGTGACCGGCACCGTTCTGCGTGCCGGCGAAGGCGGCGCCCGATGCACGGTACACCGCGTCGTCCGTCGCCGGCCGCCACGCGAACCCGTATTCGCCCGTCGCGCGTACCTTGCGGACGGGCTGTACCGTCAGATTGGGCGCGACGACCGCCAGGTTGCTCGGCGTCAGGAAGAGCTGGTAGCTGTAGTAGATGTTGTTGCCGAACAGGCCGCTCGGCGTCCGCAGCGTATCGCGATCATACGCCCCGCCGCCGCTGGCATAGTCCAGATGGACACCGATCCGTGGCGCCGCGGCCGTGCTGCCGAGGCGATACGTCTGGGCGATGAACCCCTGCCACGCGCGGATCGGCCGCCCGTCGAACGTTCCGCGCTGATGGTTGACCGTCCAGTCGAGCGTCACCGGCCCGGCGTCGCCGTACAGGTGCAGGCCGTAGAACATCCGTTTCTCGCGCGCGGTGCGGGTGCCCCATGCCGCTCCGCGGTTGCGCAACCGCCAGACGAACGGATCGAAGTACAGCTTCGACCCGCCCAGGAACCCGGGAGGCACGACATAGCCGAAGGTGACGCCGCTGAACCGGCGGGAGGGGTCGGTCTCGTCGTCGCCGGTCCCGCCATAGCCGTAGCGGACATAGCGATAGTCGAAGAGGTCGGCGCGCACCCGCCGCCCGCGGGCATGGAGCCGCACGCCGTCCAGCACGAAGCGCAGCGTGTTGTCGTCGCGGGACGATGTCAGCAGGTTGGGACCATCGGTGAATTCCTGCCGCCCGCCGCGTACGCCCCCCGCGACGCCCGCGACATCGCCCCCGATCTCCGCGAACGCCTGCTGGACGACCAGATCGTTGCGCAGGTTGGTATTGGGGGTGCCGAGTTCGACCCCGCCCTGCCGTCCCGTCGCGATTTCGCCATAGGCACGGACATGGTCTCCCAGATGCAGGTCCGCGCCGGCGAAGACGCGGGTGCGATCCTGCCGCTGCGCGCGCGTATCGCGCAGATTGGGGTTGGTGGTCTGCTGGATACGAAGCCGAAGCTCGCCGGACAACGTCAGGTAGCTCGATCCATCCGTATCGAGCGGCAGGAACTTGAGGCGGTCGAGCGGATCGTCGCGCTTGGCGGGATCCCGCATGCCCCGCCAGTCCTCCGCCCAGCGAGACAGGTTATAGGCTCCCTGTGCCGTGCCCTCGCCGGTGCCGGCGGCCGGACAGGCGGTGGCGATCGGTGTCGCGGGGGCTTTCTTGTCCCCGGTCGGCATGGCGGTCTGGGCCTGGGCGGAAACGCTCACCAGCGAAAGCAGCGCCGCCATTGGTGCGTACCGATGAACCGGTCCCAGTAATCTCTGAAAATCGCCCACGGTACTCCTCCCCACTCCGACGTTTCGGATTTGTCATGGTGGTGGGGCAACGCCTGCGCACCGGCAATAATGGGCGCCAGAATATGCTAATCTCTTGTTATACGAACATTCTTCGCAACTGGAGGCTCCTTTGCCATCGACTTCCGTGCGAGATTTCGCATGGCTAGGGCGAGCTGTTTGCGATTAACTGCACACATGCGCTTTTCCCGTCGATTTGTCGTGATCTTGTCCGGCGCCCTGGTCGCCGTCATCGGCGCGATCGCATGGATCGCGGTCGGCGCATGGACGGAGCAGCGCGCGCTCGCCGGCATGCGGGCGGACATGATGCGCACCGCCCACCAGCAGGCGCGGTTGCTGGATACCGAGCTTGCCCGCTTCCGGCTGCTGCCGATCGTGCTGCGGGAATATAACGATCTGGTCGGCGCGCTGGACGGCACCGCCCCATCGGCGGCCGATGCGATGAACCGCAAGCTGGCCTTGCTGGCGCAGGAGACGGGCGCGCCTGTGATCTATATCATCGACGCGCGCGGAAACACCCGGCTCGCATCCAATGCCCACACGCCGGAAAGCTTCGTCGGACGAAACTATCGCTTCCGACCGTATTTCGTCGCAGCGATGCGCAGCGGCGTGGCCGAGTATTTCGCGGTCGGCAATGTAAGCGGACGGCCCGGGCTGTTCCTCGCCCGTCGGCTCGGCACGGCCGAGCGGCCGCTGGGCGTCGTCGTCGTCAAGGTCGAATTCGAAGGGCTGACCCGTGCCTGGGCCGGTGACGGTGGTACGAGCTTTGTCGTCGAGAGACGCGGGATCGTGCTGATCGCGACCGATGCGGCGGAGCGGTTCCGCACGTTGAAGGCATTGCCGCCGCCGGTCGCGGCGTCGATCGCGCGCAGTGGCCAGTTTCTGGGCGCGCCGCTCCGGGTCGCCCGCTATCGCCTTGCCGCCGACGGTACGGCGCGCGGCCCCGCGGGCGAGCGACTGGTCGTCGGAACCGCGCCGGTGTCGGTGCCGGGATGGCGCCTGTTGCATGCCGCGTCCTTCGAACCGGTTCGGCGGCAGGCGGCCGCCGTGGCGCGTCTGGCGACGCTGATCGGCACGCTGTTGCTCGCGATCCTTGTCGCGGCGCTGTTCTGGCGCACGACGCGGGCGCGACGCTCCGCTGCGGATCGCATTGCACTGGAGGACGCCGTCGCGTCGCGTACCGCCGCGCTCAACGAGGAGATCGCCGAGCGCATCCATGCCGATCGACGGTTCCGCGAGGCGCGCGAGGAACTGGCGCAGGCCAACCGGCTGGCCTCGCTCGGCTCGATCACCGCAGGGCTCGCGCACGAGGTGAACCAGCCGGTCGCGACGATCCGGACGCTGGCGGAGAACGCGCAGCATCATCTCGCCGGGGCACGCTATGATCGGGTGGCGGGCAGTCTCGCCACGATGATCGACCTGACCGCCCGGATCGGTTCGATCACGCAGGAGATGCGCCGCTTCGCGCGCCGCGGCAAAGGCGCGATCGGGCCGGTCGCACTCGACGACGTGATCGCTGGCGCACGCTTGCTGATGGGCGACCGGTTCCGCGCGGCGGGCGTGGCGCTGGCATGGCCCGCACCGGGCCAGCCGCACGTGCTGGCGGGCCGAGTTCGGCTGGAACAGGTGCTGGTCAATCTGTTGCAGAATGCGCTGGATGCGGTGAAGGGCCGCGCGGCACCGGCGGTCGCCTTCACCGCCGCCGTCGCGGACGACCTGATCCTGTTGACCGTCGCCGATAACGGTCCGGGCGTCCCGCCGCACCTGACCGACGACATCTTCACGCCGTTCATCACCGGCAAGGCCGATGGCCTTGGCCTGGGCCTGGGGATCGCGCGCGACATCATGGCGGAGTTCGACGGGCAGCTGGCGCTGACCGCGTCATCCGGATCGGGCGCGACGTTCGTTGCGACGGTCCGCCATGCCGGCAGGGAGCGTTAGACATGGACATGGACGACGACGCCCTGCGGGTCCGCCTCATCGACGACGACGATGGCTTGCGCATCGCGCTGGCGGATTCGTTCGCGATCGCCGGGATCGATGTCGAGCCGTTCGGCGATCCCGTCGCCGCGCTCGCGGGGCTCGACACGGATTTTCGGGGCGTCGTCGTCACCGACATCCGGATGCCGCGGCTGGACGGCCATGCCGTCTTCGAAGCGGTCGCGGCGCGCGATCCCGAGTTGCCGGTGATCCTGATGACCGGTCACGGCGATATCTCGATGGCCGTCGCGGCGCTCAAGGGCGGAGCGTTCGATTTCATCGCCAAGCCATTTGCCACCGACCACCTGATCGCCAGCGTGCGCCGCGCGCTGGAGATGCGGCGGCTGGTCCTGGAGAACCGCCGGCTTCGCCGGGCCGCGGAGGATGGCGGGGAACATTATCCGCTGATCGGCGAAAGCCCGGTCATGGCGCGTCTGCGCGATACGATCCGGCAGTTGACGCAGGTCGATGTCGATGTCCTGATCGAGGGCGAGACGGGAACCGGCAAGGAACTCGTCGCGCTGCTGCTCCACCGCTGGAGCGCCCGGCGGACGCGCGGCTTCGTCGCGATCGATTGCGCCGCCTTGCCGGAGGCGATCGCGGACGAGACGCTGTTCGGCGACCGGACGCAGCGCGGGCGGATCGCCGAGGCCGATCGCGGCACCCTGTTCCTCGACGAGGTCGACAGCATGCCCCATGCCCTTCAGGGCAAGCTGCTACGCGTGGTGGAAGAGCGGGAATTGCCCGCGATCGCCGGTACGCCGCGCATCGTCGACCTGCGCATCCTGGCCGCGGCGAAGGCAGACCCGGCGGCCGCGGTCGCCGCAGGCCGGCTTCGCGCCGACCTGCTGTACAGGCTGGATGCGGTGCGCCTGCGCATCCCGCCGCTGCGGGAGCGCCGCGCCGATATCCCGCTGCTGTTCGCCTATTTCCTGACGGAGGCGGCCGGCAAGTTCGGCCGTCCGGTGCCTATGATCGACGCGATCATCGAAGCGCGGCTGATGACGGACGACTGGACGGGCAACGTCCGCGAACTGCGCAGCTATGCGATACGCGTGGTGCTGGGCATCGACGAGACGCCGGCCAGCGACGGCGACACGCCGCCGCTGTCGGAACAGCTGGCAAGGTTCGAAGCCGCGAGGCTGAGCGCCACCCTCAGGCAGGTGAACGGGGATGTGGGGCGAGCGGCGGAAGTCCTGCAATTGCCCAAGCGAAGCCTGTACGACCGTCTGCAACGACACGGTATCGATGCGGGGCTGTTCCGCGCCGCATCGTCGTGACAGGCCGTCGGCAGGCGAGGTGCGCGCCTGCGCCCCGTGCCCGGCCGCGTCTATGCTCGCCGACACCCGGCGCCAGTCCGACGATCCGGTCGGCGTCGCGGCCGTGCGCCGACACGGCCAAGCGTTGGGAGGCCGCCAGCGCGTATCCGAAGACTGGTCGATCGCCCCCTTCATCACCACCGGCTCCCCGAAAGTCTGGCGGCAAGCCGCGCCTCCACTCATGGCAAGACGGCCAACATCCCCCCTGAGCATCCATCATCAGAGACGATGAAGCGCATGGGCTTGGGCCGGGCTGGAGATCGTTCGAACTGATCGCCGTCTAATAGTCAGGTCTGTCGCTTGAGGGCCGAATCCGGTCGTTCATAGCGTTCACCTCTGACCGGGAAGGCTTATTATTTGGTGGCACCCGGATTGGCCGCTCCGGGTGCGTGCCCTGTCAGATGACGGGGAGTGAATATGTGTGCACGCAAGCGCGAGGCTGGGGGCGCTGGTGAAACATAAGCCCATCGAGATGCCCAGAATGGTCATCATTTTCTACCTGACATCGCCCCTCTATGCGGGGCCAGGGTTCCAGGATCGACGCGAGATGGATAAACTTCCAGCCGTTGATGACACTCTCTCTATTTCCGGCGATGTATCAGATGAAACGATCGAAGTTGTGATCCGCGCGAATAGCGAAACGAAGCCGGAGCTAGTGGCGGCTGTCAGAGAGAGGGGCACCTTGCTGATCTGCCAGCGCAGATAGGCTTGTATGCTTGGTTTGTAAGGTACAATTCCGTCCGGGCTATGGCCGATCGTCACGCATCGGAGCGCAGCCGGTAACCGACACCCAACTCATTGGCGATCACGCTGCCAACCGGTCCCGGGTGCTCGAGCTTCTGACGCAGATTGCGGATGACGATCCGGAGATATTCGATGCGCGGCTCTTCCTCGCCGCCCCAAGCCGCGGCGAGCACGCGGTCGTGCGTTACGACCCGGCCGACATGCCTGGCCAGAACGGCCAGCACATCATGTTCCTTCCGGGTCAGGTGCAGTTCCTCGTCTCCACGCGATACCATCCTGCGGTCGAGATCGATGCTGATGTCGCCGCGCCGCACGATCTTCTGCGTCGCTACGGACAATCCGTGATGCCGAAGCGCGACGCGCAGACGCGCGAGCAACTCGTCGGTATCGAACGGCTTGCCGACGAAATCGTCCGCGCCGAGATCGAGTGCCGTCACCTTCTCATCGACCGCATCGCGTGCGGACACAACCAGAATGACCGCGTCACCATGGGTTCGCAGCAGCGGAATCAGCGTCAACCCGTCGCGATCCGGCAAGCCGAGGTCAAGGAGCACGGCGCTGGGATGCTCGGTTGCGGCCTGCTGAAGCGCCTGCCTGCCGTCGCCAGCCTCGACGACGGTGTAGCCGGCCCGGGTGAGCGTGTTGCGCAGCAGACGGCGGATGGCGGGCTCATCGTCCACCACAAGAACTTTGGCAGGCATTTTCAGGTCAGACCTTCTGGTACGGGATCCCGGACGATCAGGCTGGTCGGGAAGACCAGCGTGAAGGCGGCACCGGCTCCGTCGTCCCGGTTTGCAGCCTCGACGGTCATGCCCATCGCT
This sequence comes from Sphingomonas sp. Ell38C01, assembly GCF_055231975.1. Lineage (NCBI taxonomy): Bacteria > Pseudomonadati > Pseudomonadota > Alphaproteobacteria > Sphingomonadales > Sphingomonadaceae > Sphingomonas > Sphingomonas sp. Ell38C01. Next base: position 3,339,769 of record NZ_JBUYVA010000001.1, read on the forward strand.
TCGGCGAACGCCTTGACGATCGCCAGCCCCAGGCCTGTGCCACCGATGGCCCGGTCGGAGCCCTCGAGCCGCCGGAACGTCTCGAACACTTCCTTCTCGCGGCCGGTCGGCAGGCCCGGCCCATGATCCATGACGGTCAGGCGAAGTTCGCCGAAGCAATTGCGACCCTCGATGACGATCTCGGTGCCCGGATCCCCATATCGACCGGCATTGTCGAGCAGGTTGAGCAGGCAGTGGTGGAGGAGTTGGGGATCGGCCCGGACCAGAGGAAGTCCAGGGGGAACGTCGAGCCGTAGCGCATGGCCTTCCAGTGCGCGACGCGCATCGTGGGCCGCGCCGGTCACGGCGTCTTCGAGGTCGATCGCTTCGATCTTCAGCTTCAGCGCCCCTGCCTCGACCCGGGCCATGTCGAGGAGGTTGGCGACGAACCGGCTGAGGCGGGCGGCCTCGCTTTCGATGGTGCCGATCAGTTCGGGCGTGGCACCGTGATGCAATTGCGCGGCTGCCGCGATGACAGCGGTGAGCGGAGTCCGGAGGTCGTGGCTGACCGACGAGAGGAGCGCCGCGCGCAGGCGGTCCCTGGTTCGCACGGTCTCGACATCGCGCATCTCGACCTCGAGCCGCAATCGCTCCAGCACGAGCGCGGACTGGTCCAGGAGACTGCTCAGCAACGGCAGTTGATCGGCGCGCACGGGGTCGGTTGTGCTATCCTTGGCAACGCCGAGCACCGCCAGCACGCGACCGCCCGCCTTCAACGGCTGGAACAGCCATTCCGACGCCGCGAGTGTGCCGGAGCCTTTCCCGGCCGCCATGCCCGTGTCCAGCGCCCAAGCGGCGGCCGCCGTATCCATCGTCCCCAGATGATAGGAAGCATCGCTCGCAGCAAGGATCTCGAGACCTGTTCCGACACCGGGTACGAGCAGAACCACCTGCACGTCGAGCAACCCGCGGACGTCGTCGCAGATCATTTGCGCCGCCACGTCGGGATCGTTGACGCTGGCAATCTGGCGGAGAAAGCCCGCCAGCGTCGCATTGGTCCGCGCACTGGCCGCGGCGAGATCGGCCTGTGCACGGACGCGCGAGGTCAATTGGCTGGTCGCGATGGCGATCCCGAGCAGGACGACGACCGAGATCACGTTCTCGGGATTGCTGATCGTCAGCGTCCCGACGGGTGGCAGAAAGAAGAAATTATAGGCGAGGCTGGAGGCGATGCCGGCGAAAAGTCCGGTGCGCAGGCCGTAAAGGCTTGCGGCCGTCATCACCGGCAGGAGGTACAGCAGGCCGACATTGCCGAGGTTGAGCACGTGAAACAGCGCACTGGCGATGGCGGTGACGCCCGCGACGAGCGCCGTGGTGATCGCGTAGCCGGCAGGCGTGCCCCAATGGGCCGGCCGGCGCCGCCCACGCTCGCGGTCGCCTTGCTCCGTATGGACGGGCAGAACGTGGACGGTGACGCCCGGCGTATCGCGGATCAGCCGACCGACGACCGAGCCGTGGAGGAACTCGAACCACCGCGAGCGTCGCGATTTGCCCATGACCAACTGGGTCGCGCGCGCATCGACCAGGAAGGTCTGAATACCTTCCACCACGTTGGTCGCAGGCACCGTCGCGACCGCTGCGCCAAGTTGCGTCGCCAGCGTCATGGCCGCGGCGACACGCTGGTGCTGCATGTCGGAGAAATGCGCGGCACGCGGGGTTTCGATAAAGACCGCGGTCCATGGGCCACGCAGTCCGTCCGCGACCCGCTTGGCGGCGCGAACCAGCGCGTCCGCCCCGGGCAGTTCGTTGATCGCAACGACGATCCGGTCGGTGCCCGCCCAGGTGCCGCCAAGCCCGAGCGCCCGCACGTCGTCCAGCATCCGCGCATCGACCGCCTGCGCCGCGCGATGCAGCGCCAGTTCGCGCAGGGCAGACAGATTGGATTTGGAAAAGAAGTGCGACAGCGCTCGGGTCGCCTCATGGGGCAGGTAGACTTTCCCGGCCCGCAAGCGCTCGATCAGTTCGTCCGGCGGGATGTCGACGACTTCGATCTCGGCCATCTCCAGCACGCTGTCCGGCACCGTTTCGCGGACACGGACGCGCGTGAAGCTGGCGACCACGTCGTTCAGGCTCTCGACGTGCTGGATGTTGACGGTCGAATAAACGTCGATCCCGGCGGACAGCAGTTCCTCGACATCCTGATAGCGTTTGGGATGCCGGCTGCCTGGCGCGTTGGTATGCGCGAGTTCATCGACGAGGACGAGGCGAGGTGCGCGCTCGAGGATCGCGTCCAGATCCATCTCCTGGAGCGTCCGGCCTTCATAGGCGATCGCCCGCCTCGGCATGATCTCGTGACTACGGGTGAGTGCCTCGGTTTCCGCGCGCCCGTGGGTTTCCACCACGCCGACGACGATGTCGACGCCGTCCCGTTTGCGCGCCGCGCCCTCGGACAGCATCTCGAAAGTCTTGCCGACTCCGGGCGCAGCGCCGAGGAAAAGCTTGAAGCGCCCCCTGCCCTCCTGCGCGGCGACGCGCAGGAGGGCGTCAGGGTCAGGTCTCCCATCGCCCGAGACAGGCATCAGCGCGGGGGTATCCCGGAGGTGCCGGTGCCTGACAGCGCGTCGAGCGCACGGTTGAGCGCCAGTACGTTGACATGCGCCTCACCCAGGATGGACGCCTCGGTCGTGTCAGCGACCAGCTGACGTACACGGTCGATTGGCACGCCGCGAACCTGAGCCACGCGCGACGCTTGCGCCAATGCGGCAGCGGGCGACAGATCGGGATCAAGCCCAGAGCCACTCGCGGTGACGAGGTCGGCGGGCATGGGACCGGGTACGCCTTCGGCGCGACGCCTCGCTACGTCGGGCTTCACGCGGTCGACCAGGGCTTGGCTCGCCGGACCTAGGTTCGAACCGGACGACGCAAGGCCATCATAGCCTTTTCCGGCAGCGGACGGACGCGTCTGGAAGTAGCGGTCTGCGGTGAACGCCTGTCCAACCACACTCGAACCGATGACCGTGCCACGAGCGTCCCGCACCAGGCTGCCATTCGCCTGGCTCGGGAAAATCGCCTGGCCGATCCCGGTGACGGCAAGCGGGTAGACGAGTCCTAGAAGGGTCGCGAACAGGATCGTCATGACAATCGCAGGCCGCAGCGCGGAGGAGAAATCCTTGCCCATGTCTGTCTTTCCTTACGCGAGACCGAGGCCGCCGACCACGACGTCGATGATCTTGATACCGATGAATGGTGCGACCAGGCCGCCAAGGCCGTAGACCGCGAGGTTGCGGGCGAGCAGTGGCCCGGCCGCCATCGGCTTGTAGGCGACGCCGCGCAGGGCCAGCGGCACCAGGCAGGGGATGATGACGGCGTTGAAGATGATGGCCGACAGGATCGCGCTTTCAGGGCTGCCCAGCCGCATTACGTTCAGCACGCCAAGCCCCGGATAGAGCACGACGAACATAGCCGGGATGATCGCGAAGTATTTCGCCACGTCGTTGGCGACCGAGAACGTGGTCAGCGCACCACGCGTCATCAGCAACTGCTTGCCGAGGCCGACGACCTCGATCAGCTTGGTCGGGTCGCTGTCGAGATCGACCATATTGCCCGCCTCGCGCGCGGCCTGCGTGCCGGTGTTCATCGCCACGCCGACATCGGCCTGTGCGAGCGCGGGCGCGTCGTTGGTGCCGTCGCCGCACATCGCGACCAGTCGACCGCCCGTCTGTTCCTTGCGGATCAGCTCCAGCTTGTCCTCCGGCGTCGCCTGGGCGAGGAAGTCGTCCACTCCGGCCTCTGCCGCGATCGCTGCGGCAGTGAGCGGGTTGTCGCCGGTGATCATCACCGTCCGAATGCCCATGGCACGCAGCTCGCCGAACCGCTCGCGAATGCCGGCCTTGACCACATCCTTGAGGAAGATTGCGCCAAGCAGACGCCCGTCCTGCGCAACGGCGAGCGGCGTACCACCGGCGCGGGCGATTTCGTCGGTGATCCGGCGCAACTCGGTAGCGGCGGCGGTTTCGCCGGAACCGGCGTTGGCGCGCAGGATCGAGTCCACCGCACCCTTCTGGATCAACGATCCGCCGACCTTCACGCCCGAGATACGCGTCTGCGCCGTGAACGGGATGATCTCGGCACCGGCCGGGAGTTCCGCGGTCGCGACGTGAAACCTCTCGCGCGCGAGAAGCACGATCGAGCGGCCTTCCGGCGTTTCATCGGCCAGGCTTGCCACCAGCGCGGCTTCGGCCAATTCCTGAGGGGTGGTCCCGGACACCGCCCGGAACGCGCTCGCCTGACGGTCACCGATCGTGATCGTGCCGGTCTTGTCGAGCAACAGGACGTCGATGTCGCCGGCCGCTTCGACCGCGCGACCCGACTTGGCGAGCACGTTGAAGCGTACCAGCCGGTCCATGCCGGCGATGCCGATCGCCGACAGCAGCGCCGCGATCGTCGTCGGGATCAGCGTGATGAGCAGCGCCGCCAGGATCGCCACCGGGATCGACCCGCCGGCATAGGCGGCGAAGCCCGGGATGGTGGCGACCGCGATCAGGAAGATGATCGTCAGGCCGACGAGCAGCAGGGTCAGCGCGATCTCGTTCGGCGTCTTCTGCCGCTCGGCGCCCTCCACCAGCGCGATCATCCGGTCGAGGAAGCCCTTGCCGGGCTCGACGGTGACTTTGACGCGGATCTCGTCGGAGATGACGCGCGTGCCGGCCGTCACCGCCGAACGATCGCCGCCCGCCTCGCGGATCACCGGCGCGCTCTCGCCGGTGATCGCCGCCTCGTTGACCGAGGCGACACCCGACACGACATCACCGTCCGACGGGATCAGGTCGTTGGTCTCGACCAGCACGATGTCGCCCACCTTGAGCTGGCTTGCGGGGACAGTATCGAACTGGCGCCCGTCGCCTTTCAACCGCTTGGCGGTCAGTTCCGCCTTGGTCGCGCGCAGGCTGGCCGCCTGCGCCTTGCCGCGCCCCTCGGCGAGCGCTTCGGCGAACGTGCCGAACAATACGGTCAGCCACAACCAGATGACGAGCTGGAGCTTGAAGCCGACGGACAAATGGTCCTGACCGATCACGAGCAGGACGGTCATCAGCGCCGCGACCGCCGCCGTGACGAACATGACCGGGTTGCGAACGAGGTCCTTGGGGTTGAGCTTCAGGACCGACGCCTTGATCGCGGGCCCGACGAGGTCGGCCGTGAACAGGCTCTTTTGCTGGGTATTTGCCATGATGGCCCCCGATCAGGACAATGTGCCGCGGATCATCGCGAGATGATCGGCGATGGGACCGAGCGCGAGGCTCGGCAGGAAGGTGAGACCGCCAAGGATCAGCACGATACCGACCAGCAATCCGACCCACAGTCCGCCCGTCGTCGGGAAGGACCCGGCGCTCTCCGGCGTATACTTCTTCGCAGCCAGGCCGCCAGCGATCGCCAGCATCGGCACGATGATGAAGAAGCGGCCGATCCACATCGCGACGCCGAGCAACCCGTTATAATAGGGCGTGTTGGCGGTAAGGCCGGCAAAGGCGGAGCCGTTGTTCCCGACCGCGCTGGTGAAGGCGTAGAGGATTTCCGAGAAGCCGTGCGGCCCCTTGTTCAGCGGCCCCGCCAATCCCTGCGCCAGCACGGATGACAGCGCGGTGAGTCCCAAAATCATTAGCGGCAGGACGGCGATCGCAAGCACCGCGAGCTTGACCTCCCGCGCCTCGATCTTCTTGCCGACATATTCCGGCGTGCGACCGACCATCAGCCCGGCGACGAACACCGCAAGGATGGCGAACAGCAGGAAGCCGTAGATACCGGCACCGACCCCGCCGATGACGACTTCGCCGAGTTGGATGTTGAACAGCGGGATCATGCCGCCGAGCGCGGTGAAGCTGTCGTGCATGCTGTTGACGGCCCCGCACGACGCGGCGGTGGTGACGACCGAGAACAGCGCGGATGCGGCGATGCCGAAGCGCACCTCCTTGCCCTCCATGTTGCTGCCCGCGACGCCTAGATTGTGCAACACCGGGTTGCCCGCCGCCTCCTGCCAATAGGTGACGGCGACACCAGCGAGGAACAGGATCACCATCGCCGACAGGATCGCCCAGCCCTGCCTGGTGTTGCCCACCGCCTTGCCGAACGTCCACGTCAGCCCGAAGCCGATCACGAAGATCGACAGCATCTGGATAAGGTTGGTCAGTGCAGTCGGGTTCTCGAACGGATGCGCGGAGTTCGCGTTGAAGAAGCCGCCACCGTTGGTGCCGAGCATCTTGATCGCCTCCTGGCTCGCCACCGGGCCGAGCAGCAGAGACTGTTTCGCGCCCTCCAGCGTCTGGACGTCGACGACGCCGGCCATCGTCTGCGGTACGCCGCCGGCGATCAGGAAGAGCGCGTAGACGATCGAGATCGGCAGCAGGACGTAGAGCGTGACGCGCGTCACATCGGCCCAGAAATTGCCGATCGTCCCCATCCCGCGAACATGCGACTCCCGCCGCGCGAAGCCGCGGAACAGCGCGAAGGCAAGTGCGATGCCGGTGGCTGCCGACAGGAAATTATGGATCGTCAGCCCCAGCATCTGGCTGAGGTTCGACATGGTGCTCTCGCCAGCATAGCTTTGCCAGTTGGTGTTGGTGGTAAAGCTGATCGCGGTATTGAACGCCAGGTTCGGCGACAGCCCGGCCAGCCCCTGGGGATTGCCCGGGAGCACGCCCTGCAGACGCAGCACCGCATAGGTGAATACCATGAGCGTCGCGTTGAACAGCAGCATGTGCAGCGCATAACGCCGCCAACCCTGTTCGGCCGTCGGATCGATCCCGGCGAGTCTATAGAAGCCGCGCTCGACCGGACCGAGCACGGTGTGAGGCGGCGTGCGCCGCCCCTCGTACAGCGTGAAAAGCCAGGTGCCGACCGGCTTGGTCAGCGCGAGCAATAGGGCGACGAAGCCCAGAATCAGGAACCAGCCCTGGAGTGTCATCGGTCCGCCTCCTTCAAAAGCGTTCGGGGCGGATGAGGACCGCCACCAGGTAGACGAGGAGGCCAATCGCGGTGAGCGCCGCCAGCCACAGATCGAGGGTCATCGCATCACCTCAAGCGTTGTCGCACAGGCGGGCATAGGCGAGCGTGAGCGCCACCAGTCCGACCATGAGTGCGATCCAGAGCAGGTCCTGCATCGGACGTCCTTTCCAACGGTCAGAAGGCAGCGGTCAGCGAGACCACGACGGTGCTGCCGGCGATGTTGCCGGTGCCGTCCTGACCTGTGCTGAAGCTGGGGCGGAGGTAAGTTGCCTCCCCGTTCGAGATATCGGTGTCGATGTAGCTGACGTTGAACGTCAGGGTCCTGTAGGTGGCATCGGCACCGAGCGACCAATCCCAATAGGCGCCGGTCGGCGCGACTGCGGTCGCATTCGGCCCCAGGCCATTCTGGCCCCAGCTATGGCCGACATGGGCCTTGGCAGTGACGGGCGTGCCGGCAAGCGCGACCGCGCCATCGCCCCAGAGATACAGATTGTCGTCCTTGGCGCCGGGATTGTCATAGACGCCGCTCGCAGCATCCCTACCGGTCTCGTACCATTTGCCGATCGCCTGCTGCCTGGGGGCATAAGCGGCACCCGCGGTCAGCATCGTTGGCCCCGTCGTGCCGGTCAGCTTCACATACGGCTCGGCGAAGTCGGTCTTGTCGGCGCCGCCCGGATACATGTACCAGGTCAGGCCGACATCGAGCGTCGCATTGTCGGCGAACTTCGCCTTGTAGCCGCCGATGAGGTCGAGCTCCATATTGGCACCGCCGAACGCCCCCCATCCGGCAAGGTTCGATGCCCAACTGCCGACATAGAGGCCGCTCCCGTGCGCGATGGTGATGCCGCCCTGCACCGCCATCTCCTGATCGGACTGCGACACGCCACGAAACCGGTAGTCGGAGGCGATCGAAGCGGAACCGCTGACGCTCAGCGTCGAGCGCGGCGCCGTATCGCCCGCAGCTTCGGCCTTGTCGTTCGGTGTCGACTGCGCCTGCGCCGCGATCGGGAAAGCCAGGATCGCGACGACCACGGTCGCATGACGGAACTTCATTGTTACACCCCTTGAGCGGCGCTCGTCACACGACGATGCCTTCAGGGATGTGCGATTAGGCGCATCCAGCGTAGCAATTCGAGATCGATTCCGGGAAAAGCCATATAGCGCGCATATAGTCGGCGCTTTTTTCGCTGCTGCGCGGGTATTTGACGATCGCGCATTCCGGAATATCCGGAATGCTATGGTGCCACTGTGGCAATTACCGGAATCGCTCCGTCAAATATATGATCGACATGCTACGTAATAGCCGCGCCATCATGGCCAACTGCGAACAAACAGGGAACTATCATCATATATGTATAAGTAAGCGAACTTGTTGTTTTACCCGTGGCCAAGGCGTTCATTGGAATTCATGTCCCCGCGCAGGCCTATCTGGCGCTCGACGGCATGTGGCAGCATTGGCGAACGGCAGCCTAAGCTCACGAGGGAATCCGAAACAGCCGTGCGTGGCCTCACAGTTTGCGAGGCGCTCCCTGCAGAACGGGCACGCGACGCCTGGCCAGCCGAGACGGCTTCGCCATCGATTATTGGAAAGGCCCCTCATCGAACGGTGTCGGCCTTCGGCCTGCGCAGCGACAAGGACCGCCACGAGGCAGATCAAACCCACTGCCACGAACCCAAGCCGATGCGCTGTCGACGCCCCGCCGGCCTCGCGCTATCAATAGCGCGAGCGCGCATTGTGCATCGCGCAGAACAGCGCGAACGCACGTGAAGACAGAGCCACGACCTCGAACGGGTCCGTCAGCCACACCACCAGGACCGCCAGCGCTCCGGCCAGCGTGAAGGCAAGGAGGACGCTGCTCGTCGCCGCGACACTTCATTCACCAGTCCGCCCGACCCGATCAAGGGTGCGACCGCGGCGCTGATCCAGTATGGCGTGTTCGATGTCACGCACGGCAGTTTGGGCGGTCGTGATTGCGTCGCGGATTTCGTCGGGGATCGTGCCTTTCAGCGCGGTCGCGAGATCATAAACCGCTTGCGTCGCCTCGGCGGTGGCGGTGTCTCCAAGCCCGCTGACCGCAGGGTAGACGCCAAGGGCGAGCAGCTTCTCCTTGCCGGCAAAGCGGTATTTGAAACGCCACAGCTTCGAGCCGCTTGCACGGACGAGGAGGTAGAGCCCCTCGCCGTCGGCAAGCTTGTAGTCTTTCGCGCGCTTCGTGGCGTAGCGGGCTTCGAGTGCCTTCAGGGCCATGGGGGTACTCCGGCAGTGATGCCGGGCAGCCCCCCTGAAAATACCCCAGAATGCAAACCGACGTTCTGGCTTTTCAAGGGTCTGGACGGGACAAACGGAAGCGCCCTGAACCGGGCGCAAGCCACGGAAAAAAGCCAAAAAAACCGCCCCGGGTTTCCCTGAGACGGTCTGGTTGTTTGTGCGTTGGTTGCGGGGACAGGATTTGAACCTGTGACCTTCAGGTTATGAGGCAGGACGCATTATATGCTAGTGCGTTGATTTTAAAATATAAAAATTTATTTTGAAAATAGTGTGTGCTAAAATTTGTGCTAATTTAGACTCTGAATTTCTATTTTCGATATCACGTCCTTTGACCATCACGCGCCGTGCCAATCAGTGCTTACCTATCCTAACCATGCTGGCGGTGAGCGCACACACATGCCGTATATAGGATTTTGGTCTTATCCGAATTACCCCCTTCCCGCCTAGCTGCGGGCTGACGCAAATAGGATATTATGCAAAGGTTGCCACACAGCCTCACATACGCCTTATGACCGTTTTAATGGACATTAAAGAGTTTTGTGGTTAGTATAACAGCCATAGAGGCTATTATGCGTAACACCCCCCCCATGCCACTCCCTGTCAAAAGGGCACTGAGCAAACTAGGCGCCGATATCAGGAGCGCCCGCCTCCGCCGTCGTGTCACGACGGTGCTCATGGCGGAGCGCGCCTTCATATCACGCAGTACACTTCAGAAGGTGGAGCAAGGCGACCCATCGGTGTCGCTTGGGGTTTATGCGACGATCCTTTTTATCCTCGGACTTAGCGAACGGCTGAGCGACTTAGCCGACATCGCCACGGATAGCGTCGGCCTACAACTGGAAGAGGAGCGCCTACCACAACGGGTCAGGAGCAAGCGTAAGTCAGCAGGCTCGACATGAGCGACCGAAAAATCTTCGCCTATGTCGACCTTGACCAAACTTCGCATCTTGTCGGGCAATTGTGGGCGCGCCGTGCGCGCAACCGCGAAAGCGCAACTTTTGAATATGATCCGCAGTGGCTGGAAAACCCCGCGCAGTTCGCACTGGAGCCCGCGCTGGCGCTAGGCCGTGGGCCACAGCACACCCAGAACGGGCGGGCGTTGTTTGGGGCCTTCGGCGACTCCGCGCCTGACCGCTGGGGCCGGACGCTGATCCAGCGCGAGGAACGCCGCAAGGCGGCAGCGGAAGGCCGGGCCGCGCGCAGCCTCAGCGAGGCTGACTACTTGCTTGGTGTGGGCGATGTCGCGCGGCAGGGCGCACTTAGGTTCAAGGAACAGGTGGATGGCCCCTTTCTGGCGGACGGGCGCGCAATCCCACCGCTGATCCGGCTCGGGGAGTTGTTGAACGCGGCCATGCGCGTCGCGGCGGACAATGAGGACGAGAACGATCTGCGCCTAATCCTAGCCCCCGGCTCATCGCTGGGCGGTGCACGGGCGAAAGCATCTGTGCTCGATCTCGACGGACAGCTGTCGATCGCCAAGTTCCCGCAGGCAGACGACACTTTCCCGGTCATGCAGTGGGAGGCTGTCGCCCTTGACCTCGCTGGCCGTGCCGGCATCGACGTGCCGACTTGGCGATTGGAACAGGTCGGGGAACGAACCAGTCTGCTGCTGCGCCGCTTTGACCGTGAGCGTGAAACCCGGATTCCGTTCCTCTCGGCCATGAGCATGCTCGGCGCCGCTGACAATGAGGCCCACAGCTATCTCGAAATGGTGGATGCACTCCGCCAATATGGGTCACGCCCAGAGCAGGACTGCGCGCAGCTGTGGCGGCGGATCGTCTTCAACGTCTTGATCTCCAACACGGATGACCATCTGCGCAACCACGGGTTCCTATATGACGGTGCTGGCGGATGGCGGCTGTCGCCAGCCTACGACATGAATCCAACGCCAACCGATATCCGTGACCGCATCCTGAGCCTCGCAATCGACGAAGCCGACGACACGGCCTCCCTTGATGTAGCCTTGAACGTCGCGCGTCAGTTCGGCCTCAAAACGCCAGGTGCGAGGGCTATCGTTCGGGAGGTTGGCGCGGCCGTCGCGCAATGGCGTGAGCGGGCATCAGCTCTGGGCCTCAGTGGTCGCGACATCACCCGCATGGCCTCCGCCTTCGACCATGAAGATCTGGTGGCTAGCCAAGCGCTGTAACGCCGCGCCACTCGGCGCGTGAGGCGCAACTACCTTATTGGATTCTGGTGATCGCGCCGCAACGGTGACAGAGCCAGCTTTGCTCCCACGCCGCTTGCAGGCCGGGGTGGACATCGCGATTATAGCGGATGCCCGGCTGGGCGATAGCAACGCTGCCAGCGACAACGACCAGCGCGATAACGATGCCGCCCAAGGCTAGCATCACGATACCACCCGCTATGCCGATGCCGATCCACCCTGCACCAAACTTGCGCGGCGGCGGCACGGCCCGCTTGGCCAGTTTGACGTGCTCCCCAAAGCTCTACCAGTCATAACTGGAGTCCGGGGTTGGTATGGTGCCCCTCGGGGCGGTGTTGCGCAACCTGCCTGGCAGCATCGGCGGGCGTCAGCCCGCCAACGCCGCTATGCGGCCGCACGTGGTTGTAGTCGTCGCGCCAGAGCCGCAGCACCGAGCGGGCGTGGCCGAGCGACACGAACAGCGTCTCGTTGAGGCACTCGTCGCGCAGGCGGCCGTTGAAGCTCTCGACGTAGCCGTTCTGCTGCGGCTTGCCGGGCGCGATGTAGTGCCACTCGATGGGTCGCTCTTGCGTCCATCTCAGGATCGCCAGGCTGGTCAGCTCGGTGCCGTTGTCGCTCACGATCATCAGCGGCGGTGCGCCTCTGGCCGCGATGATGGCGTCGAGCTCGCGAGCGACGCGGGCGCCTGACAGTGAGGTGTCGACCACCAGCGCGAGGCATTCCCGCGTGAAGTCATCGACGACCGCAAGGATGCGGATGCGCCGGCCGCTGATCAGCGTGTCGCTGACGAAGTCGAGGCTCCATCTCTGGTTCGGACCTTGCGGCAGCGTCATCGGCGCCCTTGTCCCCATGGCTCGCTTCCGGCCACGACGGCGCCTGACCCGCAGGTTCTCCTCGCGGTAAAGCCGCAGCAGCTTCTTGTGGTTCATGACCAGGCCCTCACGAGCCAGCATGATGCCAAGCCGCCGGTAGCCGAAGCGACGACGTTCCGACGCGATCTCTCGCAGCCGCGACCGTAGGTCGCCATCATCACTACGCCGGGGCGCGTAGCGCACCGACGTCCTGTCCGCGCCGAAGATGGTACAGGCCCGACGCTCGCTGATGCCGAACAACCGTCGAGCATGCTCGACAGCCTTCCGCTGAGCGGCGGGCCTCACCAGTTTTTTGCCGCGACCTCCTTCAGAACGGCATTGTCGAGCATGGCATCGGCCAGCAGCCGTTTGAGCCGGCCGTTCTCCTCCTCCAGCACCTTCAGCTTGCGCGCCTGCGACACGTCCATGCCGCCATACTTGGCCTTCCACGCGTACAAGGTGGCGCTGCTGATCCCGTGCTTGCGACACACGTCGGCGGTCTTCATCCCGCCCTCCTGCTCGCGCAGCACCGCAATGATCTGCTCCTCGCTGAACCTGGTCTTCTTCACGTCCGTCTCCTCACGAAGGCGGACTCTAGCTCAAACTGGCAGAGTTTCAGGGGAGCACGTCACAACATATGGAGCCCGTACTCCCGATACTCCAGCATCTTCCCTTCGGCACCTTTCCGCATTGGGGTATGGCGCGGACCACGGCCAGGTCCGCCGAACCAATGCAATGGCATGTGCATCGATGAATGGCCGATGCTAGATCACGGGAGAGCTTCCGAAGGGACCACTTCCGCTGTCACTGCGCTTTTCCGACAAGGGCCCCAGCTTCCCGGGGGAGCTGATCGACGCTCTCCTGGCTGGCGACGTGGTGTTCCTGTGCGGAACCGGCATCAGCGCACCGCAGTTGCCGACCTTCCAACAGCTCGTCGACCGGGTGGCGCTCGCCCTGGACGTGCCACTCGATCCATCGGAACAGGCCGCCTACGACGACAGGCGTTACGAGGAGGTGCTGGGTTCGCTCGCGCGCCGCCTCGCCAGCCGTACGGCCATGGTCGAGGAGGCGGGCCGCCAACTCGCCGTTCCCGCCGAACCGCGGCTCGATCAGCACCGGACGGTACTGCGCCTCTCGCGCGACATGGAAAACCGCGTGCTCGTCGTGACCACCAATTTCGATACCCTGCTCGAGCGGGCGCTCGCCGTCGTCGATCCCATGGCCGACGTCTCAGGCGGCAGCTTCGCCGGCCAGGCCCTCCCTGCCCCGGGTGGCGGCGACTTCGCCGGCATCATCCACATCCACGGCCGCCTCCACGACGCGACGCTTGCCCTCGATGACACGCCGCTGGTGCTGACCAGCGCGGACTACGGCGACGCCTACATGCGGGCCGGCTGGGCCTCACGCTTCCTGTTCGACCTCGCCCGCAGCAAGACCATCGTGCTGCTGGGATACAGCGCGGGCGATGCGCCCGTCCGCTACTTCCTCAACGTCCTCGCCGCGGACCGTCATCGCTTCCCGGACCTGAACGCCGTCTACGCGTTCGATTTCTACGATGCCGACCCCGCGGAGGCGGAAAGCCGCTGGGGCACGGTGTCGGTCACGCCGATCCCCTACTGCCGCATCGATCCCGACACCGGCGAACCCGACCATTCGCCGCTCTGGGCCGATCTGACGCTCCTCGCCGATCTGGTGGAGCATCCGCGCGCGCGACGAGAGGAGCGGCTGAGGGCGATCCTCTCGCAGCCGGCGTCCGCACTCACCAGTCGGATGGATGCCGAACTCCGTTGGCTGATCTCCGGTCGTAGCGACCTGTGGCCCACCGTCATCGACACGCTGGTGGACCCGGAGTGGTTTTCCGTGCTGCAGGAGAGCAGTCTATGGTCTCCGGGCGACGCGTACTGGGTGATCGCCGCATGGGTGGCGAAGCAACCTCAGGACGCGGCCAGGTTCGAGGTGGCCGTGGAGTGGGCGAACCGCCTCGGACATTTGTTCACGACACGCCTGCTGCAACGGCTGCAACAGGCCGGCCCGCTCGACCAGGTCTGGTAGAAGGTCTGGCGGCAATTCGGATATGCCCGGCCGAAGGACGTGGATGACTTCGAAGAGCGTGCCTTCACCGTGAGGCGAAGGCTCGAATCAGGGTTCGTGCTGGAGGAGGACCTACAACGCGCGATGAGGCTGCTCACCCCAGCCGTTCGGTTGCGGAAGCGGTTTGCCGGGCTGTTCGGCGACGGGGGACATGAGAAGGCCGCGCCCCCGCAACGGCTCGCCGACCTCGCCTGGGTCGATTACGGCGGCGGCGATAGCCATGGTGCAAGCGAAGTGCTCGCGGCGATGGATTCGGTCCAGGCGCTGGCCCCGCGCATCCTCCAGGCCGCGAGCGCAGCCCTGCGCGCAGCCGCCTGGCAGGCGACGGACCTCTACCTGATCGCGGGCGATGCGGATGCCTTCGAGAGCTCGGTACCCTCGATCGAGGAGCACGGTCAGAACGAGCATCACGATGGTCCGGTATTCCTGGTCCGCGCGATCGTCCAAGCCTTCGGAAAGGTCGCCGCGACCGATCGACCGCTCGCCCGGGGAATGCTCGCCGCATGGATGGACATCCCCGGCCGGCTGGGCGTGCGCCTCTCGCTCCATGCACTCCGGAACGCCGACGCCTTCGACGCGGACGAGGCGATGCGGTTCCTGCTCGACGCCTCCGACGGCGATTTCTGGCTGATCCGCCGGGAGGTCGCGATGCTTCTGGCAGACCGATCGGGCGAGGCGGATCCATCGCTCGTCGGTGCCATCGAGACGCGGATCATCGATACGGGCAGTACCTACTTCAGCCGCTACGACATCGTGGCGGACCAGCCCGACTGGCGACCCTTCGCGCGCGACAACGAGGTCTGGCTGCGCCTGGAGCTGATGTCCAAGGCGGGGGCGCTGAGCGCTGTCGGCGCAAAGGAACTTGCGCACATCAGAAGCCGCCGCGAGCATCTCGCGCGCGCCGTCGAGGACCGGGACTTCTTCACGTCCTACACCAGCGGCGTCCAGATGGTCTCGGGCGACGTCGCCCCCATCGCGGAGGCAGCGCCGGATGACCGGCTCCGGGTCGTGCGGATCCAAGAACTCAGCCCGGACATCGAGCAGCGACATAGCTGGAGCGCATACTGCCGGACGGATCCACGCGGCGCGTTCGATACCCTGCTCTCGGCCGATCTGACCCCAGCCAATCTCCAACTCTGGGCCACATTCATCTCCGCCCTCAGCTTCGGGGACGAGAACAGCAAGGCGGCGCGCGGCGACATCGCCGAAGAAGCCGTGTTGCATCTGGCGACACTGCCCGCGCAGCAGCTCGCGCCCGTCATGGACAAGCTGGTCGACCTGTTCATGGTCGGCCCGCGCATCCGGTTCCCGGACCGCGAGGACTGGTACGACCGACTCTGGGCAGCCCTTGCGCAAGGTGGCGACGAGGTCGGTGCGGATATCGCCGATGGCTCGCTCAACCGTCCAGTGGGGCGTTTGACCCAAATCCTCGCCGAGGAACTGGAGGCTGCGGTGAAACAGGGCGCAGCCGGCGTCGAACTCGCGGATCGGCAGCGCGGACGGCTCGAAGAGATGGCCGAAGCCCAAACGCCCGTCGCCAAGTTCGCACGGGCGACGATGGTGAGGCAGCTCGCCTTCCTGCTGACGGCAGCTCCCGCCCTCGTGGTAAACCATCTCAAGCCCCGCCTCGCCGCGGGGCCGGAAGCGCGCGAGCTGCGCCAGCTGCTCGTCCGGCACACCCACATCTCGTCGCAGCTCACACGGCTCATGACGGACGAGATACTGACCGCGGTCGTCGAGGACCAACCCGACCGCAGGGTCGGCGAGAACATCGCCGCCGGCATACTTTGACCTGCGTTCGCCGAGCTGAGGGACGAGACCGAGCCACAATGGGGCATCACCGCCGCACAGGTCCGGCGGGCATTGCGCGATGGCCCCGCATCCCTTCGGCACGGGGCCATAGCCGTAGCGACACGGTGGATGATCGGCGATCCCGATGGCGCCGAGCAGGGATGGGCCAAGCTGGCGCAACCCTTCATGCGCGACCTATGGCCGAAGGAGGCGCGACTCGTGGATGAAGCGAACAGCGCCACCTTAGCCCGACTCGCGGTCGGCGCGGGTGCCGCCTTCCCCCAGGCGCTCGCGATGGTCCGAGATCATATCCGACCGCGCAGCAAAGGGCACGTCCACCTCCACGACATCGCGTCGAGCGCTGCCCCAACGAACCATCCCCGGCCGACGCTCGACCTGCTCTGGCTGATGTGCGGACCCAGCGGAGGCACGAGCCACGAGATGCCCGCGCTGCTGGAGAGGCTCATAGGGGCCGACGGGACGCTGGCCAGCGATCGCAGGCTGCAGTCGCTTGACCAGCGCGCCGTGCGCTTCTGATCGTGCGGGTGACCGCGCCTGGTCCATATCGTGGGCAACAGGTCGAAGCCGGTTCGGCGCGGGTCAAGCGGCCTCGAACCGGCATGTCTGCGATTGTCGCCACGACTGCATGCAGCGATGCCGACGGGGTGACGACCGCATATCTCAGAAGATGCGGTGGCTTGCCCCGTTCCGCCGGCCTCCGCGCCGGCGGAACGGGGTGGATGCGGGCTATCCCCACGATGGCTGACGTCCAGCGATCCGCCACACCGCGGGCGGCAAGCGACCGTGCCGGCCGACCGGCCAAGCTACGTCAGGCCATTCGCCTGTTCGGCCCGCCATTCGTCGAAGGTCGCGCGGGCGACGCTGGTCAGCATGTCCGCGAAGGCATCCGGGTTCGCGGCGTAGAGCGCATGGCGCATCTCCGTGAAGGCGTTGAACCTCGCGCCCTTCTCCTCTTCCAGGAACCAGGACCTGTACTGGTGTACCAGGCCGATGGTCGTGCGCAGATAGTGATTGAACTTCCCGCGACTGATCCCGGGCTCCCGCTCGATCACGTCCGCAGTGAAGCCATCGAGCTTCCGCGGTTCGAGCTCGACCCCGGGGAAGAAGTGACGGGCGATGCGCAGCAGCCGGAACGCGTCGAGCGGGGCGGACTGCTTGCGCGCGAGATCGGCGTCGGAGGCTGACGCGACGCCTCCCGCCCCCTGCACGGCCTGGTCAAGCGCATCCCCGGACTCACTCTCGGGCTCGGGCTCGGGTTCCGGTTCCGCCGCCGCACGCTGGATCTCGATCTCGGTCTCGTCGCGGATCTGGCGGAACTCCCGGTCCGCCAGTTCGAACAGCGCAGCAAGCGTGTTGATACGGCGCTTCAGAGCAGCCGGTATCGACTTCTTGTACTTGATCCTGTGATCGAGCGTGCTCCAGGAATCCTGGACGACCGTGCGCATCTGGAGCTCGAACCTGTAAGGGGCGAACAGCGCGTAGTCCGGCATCGCGGAGCGTGCCTCGTTCAGCCGAAGGTCGAGATACAGGCCCTTGTAGCCGAACGCGTTCTCGGTGCCCTCGATCTCGGCGGTCTTGTCCGTCACGTCGATCACGTCGAAATGCTCGCGGATCAGTTCTCCGATCGGCTCGATCTCGTCCTCGTAGAGACAGACGAGCCGCAAGCCGATCAAGTCGGTGACGTGGTCCCCGATCTCGCAGGGAACGCCACGTGCCTCCAGATCGCCCTGATACTTGCGCATGAACTTCTTTATCGATTCCTCGCGATCCTTGATGCGCCCCGTGGTGGCGGCCACATCTAGCCCCGCGTGCGCCAGGAGCGACCTGATCAACGTCAGGAACGCCTCCATCGCCTGATCCAGGCGCTGGGAATTGTCGTTGTAGTAGTCGCGAAAGACGGCCTTCTCGGCCTCGAAGTCCAATGACGGCATCTTCAACCCCCTGCCCGCATCAAGCCCCGAGATACGGCCGACGCAAGCGATTATCGCGGCGGAGCAGGAGGTAGACCACCGTCAGTGCGGCCAGCGGCAGGTGAAGACGCGTTCGGACGGAGCGAGCGGCCCCCGCGTCCTCCAGGCCGTGCAGATGCGCACTCGCCTTGGCCTCGATGGCCCCCGGCTATCACGGACGGGCGGTGGGAAAGGTTGCCGGACGGCATGACGCCGCGGCCGCTGCAGACCCTAGGGGCCGCCACTGCGGCAATTCCAATGAAATTCGGAGTGAAGATCTTGGAGTAGGGGAAA
The DNA here is from genome assembly GCF_055231975.1 of Sphingomonas sp. Ell38C01. NCBI lineage: Bacteria > Pseudomonadati > Pseudomonadota > Alphaproteobacteria > Sphingomonadales > Sphingomonadaceae > Sphingomonas > Sphingomonas sp. Ell38C01. Next base: position 3,358,177 of record NZ_JBUYVA010000001.1, read on the forward strand.
AATGCCCTTTCGAGATCCTCGACAGCACCAGCACGCGCCATGGCGCCTTGAGGAACGACAGACATGACCATCGCATTCGACCAGCACTCGATCAACGACATGACCGTCGCGATCAATCGCGAGATGAGCCCTCACGGCGCACGGCGCCCCGCGCAGGGGGACACGCTGTTCATGGGCGGTGGGCGTCCGTCCTCCCAAGACGAGGACGCCCTCGCCATCTTCGGCCTCCGCAAAAACTGGAAGATCATCTTCCCGTCATTCGACACCGCCAACGCGACCGATGGTCCGACCGGGTTCCACGCCGTCGTCACCGACGGCGTCACGGAGTCGATCATCATGACGAACGGGCGTTTGTGGAAGCGGGACCGCTCCGCGCCCGCCGTCCTGCTCTTCCCGGACGTCCGGGCGATCGTCCGGATCAACGCGAAGGGGCGGCTGAACGTGAGCGAGATGCGCGACCGCTACCACGATCACGGCTACGACCTCGCGCTCGAGGCAGTTCGCGCGCGCGCCGCGCGCAAGCCGGGCACCGGTCCCGTCGTGTCGCCGATAGGCAACCTGATGACGGTACTCGACATGCGAGCGATGGCCGACATGTTCGCGGCAGCCTGACCGGAATGCCCGGCGGCCCCGCGCCGCCGGGCATTCCCATGACCCACAGCCCGCTCGACTACCAACTCTCGATCTCGTTCGCCCTGGTTCTCCGCGCTAGGCTGGCCCCAAAATTTCGAGGGTTACGGCGCGCACCCGCCGCTCGATCGCCTCATCCTACCGAAGGACGTCGGCGATAAACGACCGAGACGTCATCGCCGACTCGCCCATCGAACGCAGTCTGCGCCGCGCGCATCGCGGGCTGGTTCGCCATCGCCCATTGCCCCAGCGCCTCGACCGGGCCGCGCAGCGAATGGCCGAGCGTGGTCAGTTCGTATTCGACGCGCGGCGGCACCGTCGGGAACACGGTGCGCGTCACCAGCCCGTCGCGCTCCAGCCCGCGCAGCGTTAGCGACAGCATGCGTTGCGAGATGCCCGCGACGCCGCGCCGCAATTCGCTGAACCGCCGCGGTCCGTCGCGCAGCAGCATCACGATCAGCACGCTCCACTTGTCGCCGATGCGGTTCAGCACCTCGCTGATCCCCGAACACGCGCCGGGGTGCTGCGGCACCTCATCGTCGGTCACAAGCATGTTACCGGGTATAGAAATTGTGCCGTCTTGCGGGATCGTCGGGGTCATTTATCTACTCCAGGTAACAAAACGATACCACGAAAGAACCGCCATGATCCAGCACCGTCCCCTGTCCGCCATGCCCGCGATCGATCATCGCGGCATCAAGTCGCATTTCCATTTCGTCCCCGCCGGTTCGGGCCTCGGCCCGGCCTCGTCGCTCGGCCCGCTGATCGCGTGGAACGACGACGAGGTCGCGCCGGTGTCGGGCTTCCCGACGCATCCGCATGCCAATGTCGATATCGTCACCTACGTCCGCGAAGGCGCGATCGTGCATGAGGACACGCTGGGCAACAAGGGCTCTGCCGGTCCCGGCGAGGTGCAGGCTATGAGCGCGGGCGCGGGCATCCAGCATTCGGAACGCAACGACGAAACCGTGCCGGTCAAGCTGTTCCAGTTGTGGTTCACCCCGCGCGCGCCCGGCGGGGCGCCGCGCTGGGGCATGACGAAGCTGCCCGCCGATGCGCAGGGCTTCGTCGCGCTGGCGGGCGGCGTCGCCGGCGACACCGATGCGGCACCGATCAACACCGACGCGCGCGTGCTGGCGGCGCGGCTGGCGGCGGGCGAGACGCTCGTCCACACGCTGCCCGCGACCGGCCGGGGCTATCTGGTCCCGACCGATGCCGGGATCACCGTCAACGGCGTCGCCATCGCCGCGCTCGACGGTGGCCTGATCGACGGCGAAACCGCGCTGACCATCACCGCCGACGCCGCGACCGATGTCGTGTTCGTCGAACTCGTCTGATCCATCCTTCGAGGGAATTCGACCCATGACCGACACCTTCACGCCCGTCGTCTTCGTCAAGCAGGACTGCCCGTTCTGCCTGAAACTGCGCATCTTCCTGCTGGAGGGCGGACTGCTCGACAGCGTCACCCTGCGCGAATTCGTCCCCGGCACGCCGGACGAAGCCGCGATCCGCGCCGAACTGGAGGGCAAGGTGGAGAAGATCACCTTCCCCACCGCCGAACTCGCGTCCGGCAACTATCTGTCTGACAGCGACGCGATCGTCGCGCGGCTGGCGACGGCGCATGGCGTCGATCCCGCGACGCTCCCGACCTACAACGTCTATCTCGATGGCCCGCTGAAGCGGATGCAGGCGCTGTACGTCGAGAACATGAACCTCAAGAAGCAGATCGCCTGACCATGGCGACGGCACCGACGAGACCCATCGCCCTGGTCACGGGCGCGCGTACCGGCGTGGGCCTGGAACTCACCCGGCGGTTGCTGGGCGAGGGCTGGGACGTGGCGACGCTGACGCGCGCGGCGCTGCCGCCGGAGCCGGCGCTGGCCGAGGCGGCCGCGCAAGGACGGCTGCGCCAGTACGAGGCGGACCTCGCCGATTTCGCCAGCCTACGCCGCGCGATCGCGGAGATCGTCGCGCAGGAACGCGCGATCGACCTGCTGTTCAACAACGCCGAGGTGAACCCGGCGACGTTCGAGCCGTCGCCGCAGGGGCGCGAGCTGTGCTACGAGGTGAACGCGGTCGTGCCCTATATCTTCGCGCAGGAAATGCGTCCGCTGCTCGCGCGCGGCACGCACCGGCGGATCGTCAACACCTCCTCCAACGCGCTGCTGATGGTCAAGCGGTTCGATCCCGAAACGCTGGGCTCCGGCAAGGATTTCCGGAAGCTGTTCGGTGCCTATGCAACGTCGAAGCTGGCCCTGTCGCTTTGGACGCAAGGCGTGGCTCGCGACTTCGCGGCACAGGGCATCTCGATCGTGTCGGTCGATCCCGGCCCGACGAAATCGCCGCTGACCGCGGGCGACGGGATGCCGTGGTGGCTGCGGCTGATCGCGAAGGTCGCGTTCAAGCCGCCAGCCGTCGCAGTCGCGAAGCTGCACGATGCCGCGTTCGACACCGGTGCCTATCCGACCGGCAGCTTCGTGCTGGATGGCAAGGTCAAGCCGCTGCCGTTCGCTACGCACGAAACCGCGGTGCGCGACCGCATCGAGCGCATCCATCGCTACGAATTCCTGCGCTAGCCACCGCGCAACCCATCATTCGAAAAAGGGGAATATCAATGCCTGCCACGAACGCCACGACCACCTCCGGCCCGATCAACATCATCCCCTGGATCCTGCAGATCCTGCTCGCGATCGGCTTCCTCGCCGCGGGCGGCGCCAAGCTGACGGGCGTGCCGATGATGGTCGATACCTTCGCCCAGATCGGCGTCGGCCAGTGGTTCCGCTACGTGACCGCCGCGGTCGAGATCGTCGGCGCGATCGGGCTGCTCCTGCCGCGCACGACCGCGCTGGCTGCGCTGATGCTGGCGGTGACGATGGTCGGCGCGACGATCGCGCATCTGGCCATCCTGCACACCACACCCGCACCCGCGCTGGTCCTGCTCGCGCTGTGCCTCACCGTCGCATGGCTGCGCCGCGCGTCGCTGCAGCACTTCCTGCGCTGACCCGAAGCGGACGGCGCGGCATACCGGCCGCGTCGTCCGCTTCGTCCGCGAACGTCACGCCGCGGTCGGCCGGCGTCCGACGGTGACGCGGATCCAACAGTCTCGATTTGCGCGGTGATGGCGTCGCCGGAGTACAGCGTGCAGAAGCCGGACGCATACCATACCACCAATCCTACCCAGCGTCCTCGGACTCCGTTGCGTGATCTGCCGATGGCGCCTGCGGCTGGGCTCCATCGCCAGCCAGTTCCCACTCGCCGCGGATCCACATCGTGTAGAGCTCGAACGGATCGTCGGGCTTCTGGACGGGGTCGGCGTAGGTCGCCGTCTCCACATACGGGATGCCGACCTTCAGCCGCTTGCCCGGGACCTCGCCGAACAGGTGGTCGTAGCAGGCGAGCAGCACCGCGATCGACAGCAGCTTGGACGAAAGCGGCGACACGAACGCCTTGCAGCCGCCCATCGCGCTGAGCGCGCGCCGGTAGCGGTCCATCGCCTGGAACACCTGCTTGTATGCCTCGAACGGATTGTACTCGCAGGCGAGGAGGATGTTTCGCGGCTCCACCTGGAAGGTGTCGAAGAGCAGCTCACGGTGCGCGTAGATGATCTCGTCGCCACGGCGCGGAGCGCGCGACGGGAACGGGACGACCGGGCAGATCTCGTCGGGCGTCAGGCTCTGATGGATGGTGTCGAGCCGGTCCCGCTGGTTCTCGCCGAGAACGGGAAACCAGACGTGCGGTAGCTCCTTCGAGGTCTGCGCCGTGAGCTCGCCGGAGAAGCCGCGCACGAACGACACCTGATCCCTCAGCGAGCCCTGGCCGGCGGCGATGTCCGCAAGGACGCTCTCGGCGGTCGCGACATGGAGATTGACGCAACGGTCCGCCGCCGCGGCATCGTCGAGCCACTTCAGCAGCACGGCCACGCTCGTCATGGCGACCATCCTCGGCATCGCGCTGATGTCGACGATCACGTCGTCGTAGACCGTAGGGTCTCCGGCGGCGCGAAGCTGCAGGTATGTGTTGCGCGAAGCCACCGGCGCGTCGAATGCTCCGCCGAGGTCGATGTCCACCTGACGAATGCGGTCCGCCGGGATCAGCGTCGCGAGGTCGGACGCGTTCTGGTCCGTCCTCGCGCGCCTGAGCGCGCTGTCCTCCTGACCGTTGTGGAACGACAGCAGCCAGACGTCGACGTCGGCCCCCAGGCCGCTCAACCGACGTGCCGTCTCGACTGCGCGGACGTCGAAGCCCTTGCCGAGGACGAGGAGGAGCCGCCGGTCACGCTGCGCCAGATGCCGCGTCCAGAAGGCATGGAACTCCGTGTCGCCGGTGAGCGAGTATGGGTCCCAGCGCATGACGGCCTCGGCGTCAGACAAGTTTCGGCTCCTCCTCCTTGGCGCCGTGCTCCTGCCAGACGATCAGATCCTTGATCTTCTTCTCGCGCCAGCCACCGTAGCCCAGCGGCAGACCGAAATGCACGCAGAGCAGACGGTTGAGGTAGAAGACGACGAACTTCTTGTTCTTGTTGCTGTGGTCCAGGCGGGGGACGAGCAGATTGTGCGCGACGAGCGTCGTGAGCACGTCCCGCAGTCCCCGCAGGTGCTTGATCTTGTCTTCCGGCGTGTCGATCAGCGTCTCGCGATCCTGCATGGTTATCGCGATCCCGGTGACGCCCGGCACGTAGGATGCGGTGTCGCGGAATGTCTGCGCCCGACAGAACGCGCCGATGCCCTCGAGCAGCGTCCGCGCGTCACGACCATTGGGCAGGCGGCGCGTCAGGTCGTTCCACCGCGCCTTCGCGACCTCCCGGATGATGCTGTCCTGCCGGTCGGCGGAAAGCGGCATCGGATTGTCACGCAGGAACTGGATCTTGGCCGAGATCTCCTCGAACAGCTCACCGCTCACCGCGAGGTACTGCTCCACGTTGAACGAGGAGACGTCGGCGATCGCCTCCCGCCCGAAGTAGATCGGCGCACCGGTCTCGGTACGGACGAAGTGCTCCGCGGCGCGCATCAGGCCGCTGCTGTTTCGCTTGTCGAGCTCCTCCGTCGAGAGGGACAGGAAATCGAACGCCTGCTGCTCGTTCCGGCGGTCCCGCGCGACCAGGATCTCCGTCGCCCGCCAGTGGACGGCACGCTCCACGGCGTTCCCCTTCTTCCGCTGCGCCGCATCCAGCCACAGGTCGTAGCGCGGGGTCTGGCTCCTGCTCGACCGCAACCGCTCCTCGATGGCGGAGGAGGCGTCCTCGAACTTCGACGCCCATGTGCCGAGGTCGTCCGTGTCCGAGATCAGGGAGAAAAGGTCGCGCTCGCCGAAATTGTCGGCCTTCGCGGCGCGCAGCTTCGCGATGTTCTCGACGAACTTGATGTAGCCGGCGCCGCGCTTGTCGCTCCAGCGCCGTTCGAGCTGGATCACGCCGCTGTAGTCGCGATCCTCGAGCGCCCCCTCCGACAGCAGATCCTTGTGCGTCAGCGTCTCGAGCCTCTCCGCGATCCAGACGCCGCAGGACGCGCGGGCGCCGGTCACCAGGTCGAGCAGCGATTGCCGCTGGCCCGACGACAGCGTCTGGAGCTCGTCGAAGAGGAGGAGCCGGATGACCTCGATCAGCCCGAGCTTGCCGATGATGCGCGAATTGGCGAACCACTTCAGGCCATCGAGCCTGGCGTGGCCACCCTTCACCGGCTCCGGCTCGCCGAGCACATCCATCCGCCCATAGAAGTCGGTCTCGATCTGCGACGCCCAGTCGAACAGCTCCTGCCCGGTCGCCGCCGCAGGGATGGTGCTGCCGGATTCCGGCTCCCACTCGAACCTGATCTGGTCGAGCTCGCGCGGGAACTGCCTGCCTTGCCGCTCGAGCACGGCGCGCAGCGTCGCGATGACGATGCGGGAGTTGACCAGCTCGCGGAACAGCGAGTTCCCCCGGTCGAACGCCGCCAGCTCTCGGAACTCCGCCGTGAACTCCACCATGGTCCCGAGCAGTTCGGGACCGTGCGCGCCGATCGCGCCCACGTCGCGCAAGGCCTCCTGCGTCGCCTTGACGGCCGAACTGCCGCTGGCAAGCGAGTTGGCGAGTGCGAGCGGCCGCGGGGTGAGCAGCCGCAGGAACGTCGTCTTCCCACCACCCGGCGCACTCCGCAGGAACGTGACGCTGCCCCAAGGATCGCGCACGTTCTGGAGCAGGTCGATCGCCCCGGCGCCGAACAGCCTGACGAACTCGTCGTCCGTCGTGGCGCGTTGCGACGCCCTTATGCGGAAAGGGTTCCTCACGGCTGCTGCAGCTTCCGATGCCGGCTGACGCGGGGGAAGAGGCCGCGGACCGTGTGCACGTCCTCGGCCCACAGGACGTAGACCGAGTTGTTCGGCGTGTTGTGGTTGAGAACGACCGGAAGGCGCCCGTTCGCATAGCCGTAGCGCTTCGTGGCGCCACCGGCCGCGTTGTTGTGCTCGTCGTCGGCCTCGGTATCGAAATACCGGTCGTCGTCCATGAGCGCGTAGAAGGCGGCGTCGCGCGTGCGGTCGAGCGGGACGTCGGGACCAAGCCTGCAGACGACCTCGAAGCGGGCCTCGCCCTTCTCGAACGGCAGCTTGGGCAGCAGGTCCTGTATGTGGTCAATCGCCTGATCGCTGGCGATGTAGGCGACGATGGTGACCTTCACGCCGTCCACCACGCATGCGCCGAGGGCCGCGGGGTCGGCCAGGGCCTTCAGGATGTTCGGTATCTTGCCGTCCCAGCCGTCGGTGGGATCGAACCGGATGGCGCTCGTCCCGCTGGCCGTGAAGTCGTCGATCAGCACGACGCTCTCGAACAGGGCCTCGTCGCCGGTGGGCGGCGCGCCGGTCAGCTTGGCGAGGTCCTTCTTGAGCTTGCCGAGCATGTTGGCCGTCTTCACCTGCGAGACGTCGTAGGCGTGGAAGACCTGCTCGTTGGAGATCGACGGGTTCGCCCGCCGGAACCAGTCCGTCCGCGCACCGTCGCTCATCCCGAGATACAGCGTGCGACGATGCAGCGTCTGGTATTCCGGCGCGTCGATGACGGCCTTGATCCGGTCCGCCGGAATGCCGCTGCGCTGGCTCGCCGTCCTGATCAACTGCGGCCGGACGATGGTCGGGAAGGTCAGCTCGACCAGATGGTTGATCTCGGCGGCGTTGAAGAAGATCAGCCGGCCGCAGACGAAGTCGTACGCGGTCCGGCGTTCGTCGCCGGCGTCGAATTGCGCCAGCCAGAGCGCCAGGCTCTCGATGAAACGCCGGCCGGGCGAGAACTGCTGGTATTCGTCGTACTTGTAGCTCGCAAGCGTCTCGAGCCGGGCACGCTCCCGCGCCTTGTCCTTGTCGCTCCAGTCCATGATCTTGGCCAAGAGCGTCTCGGCCAATTCCTTCTTCACGCAGCGCTCCCGGTCCCGGCCAATTCTTCTCGGGCGACCGGTTCCTCCCACTTACGCAATACACAGCGGCCCGGCGATTGCACCAGGATTCAGCTAAGCCATCTCGTTGCCCACCGGCAAAACATCCGGAATGGCAGCTTTCCCCCGCTTGGGGGGCCGGACGCTCGCGACGGCGTCGATCACGGCGACCAGACGGTCGGCGCCCTGCGGCGTCTCGTCCCAGGCCCGGCGCATCGACGCCTCGAGCTTCGCCCACGCCGCACGCTTCCTGACCTGGACCGGAGTCGGATCGGTCGCGTCGTCGGTGTGTGGATCGACGCCGAGGACATTGCAGATTCGCAAGACGTTGCCGCTCACGGTCCGGAACCCGCCGTCGAGTATTCGCGAGGTCTGCCCGGGGTCCACACTCGCAAGTGCGGCGATCTCCGCATTGGAAAGGGCCGACTTCCCACGCCTGCGCCTGATCCTCCGGACCAACTTTTCCCTTTCCTCGCGACTCGGTTTCATGCATATTAACATGCAGATTTGATGCTAATATGCAATAGGAGCTTGCCAGTGGCCACAGACGAGATCCGCTTCTACCGGGCGAGCGAGAAACCCTTCGGCGCGTTCAGCAACCTCCTGCGGCGGCCGGTCGAGTTCGAGGGCGGCACGTTCGCGACGAGCGAGCACGCCTATCAGGCCGGGAAGGCCCGGAAGCCGGAAGTCAGGGACTGGGTTCTGTCGGCGCCATCGCCGGCGCTCGTCGCGATGGCCGCACACGGCCTCTACTACTGGGACATCGCCCCCGGCTGGTCGCGGACGAAGTTCGACCGCATGCGGGGCGTCCTGCGCGCGAAGTTCACGCAGCACGAGGACCTGCGGGAACTGCTGCTTTCCACCGGCGACGCGCGGCTCGTGGAGAGCGCGACGGTCGACAACGAGGTCAACCGCCTATGGGGCGAGGTGAACGGCACCGGCCGCAACATGCTCGGCCAATTGCTGATGGAACTGCGTTCGGAACTGCGTGACGAGGCGAGCGGACTGTCCCGTCGCGCCGCCTGATCGGCGTCAGGCGTCCTCGAGGATCCGTCTGGCGTGCTGGGCCCCGCGCTCGCGGAAGATCCCGCGGGCACCGATGAAGGCGCAGTTGGCCGCGGCCAGGCGCTGCCCCGAACGGACGCCGGCGAGGACCGTGGAGAGCGTCAGGTAGGCCGCACCACGGACGCCATGGTGGATAATCGCGTCGAGCAGGCCTAGCGTCACCATGTCGCCGGAACCGCACGTGTCCCGCACGGTCTCCGCGTCTAGCGCCTCGCAGCGATGGACCTTGCCCCCGTGCCTCACCTCGAGGCCCGACCGACCCGCCGTGACGATGCTGAACGCCTCAGGCCTGAGCGCATCGGCGACGCCCGGATCCAGGCGGTCCACGGAATACTTGAAGATGTGCGCGATCGAGATCGCCCGCCGGAACTGGTCCGGGTCGCTGATCCCAGAAGGCTCGAAGTGAACGATTGCGCCGCCCTCGGCCGCCGCCTCCATCGCGTCGCAGATCGCGTTGGATACCCGGTCGGCGTAGAACACGCCGCACGCCTCGACCATCGACCTCGCGGGCTCGAACTCACTGTGCGTGATCGGCTCGTATGAACCGAACCGCTCGGACGACCGCGGACAGGTGAAGGAGAAGCTGTGGTCGCTCGAGGCCAGGTCCAGCAGCTCCACGATCACCGGTGAACGCACGTCCGCCCTGCGGCTGACGAGCCGGGTGTCGGCGCCGGCCGCGCGCAGGTCCCGTTCGAGCCGGCCACCGACCACGTCGCGGCCGAGACGCAACACGGGCGTGACGGACCGACCGAGCATCGCCAGCGAGATCATGACGTTGCCGCACGATCCGCCAAGCTCCTCGAAGAGGGGCTCCGCCGCCCCGACGTGTATCAGGTCGAGCGCGACGAGCCCGGTCCCGACCACCCTGTCGCGATGCGAAGCCGACGTGTTCATTCGTTCGCTCCTCCGTGATCGGACCCCAGGGAATCGGTGTCGAGGCGAGCATGCCCGTTTTCGACGGTCAGCGCGCGCAGAATCCTCAGCAACGCGTCCGGACCCGATGGCGACCGCCCGAACGCCGACCAGCTACCACCCAGATGACCGCACACGCCGTCGACGCTGACGCTCGGTGGCCGGCCGAGCAGTTCGCAGTCGTTGCCGCCCGGCTCGCCGCTGTCGCCGATGGCGAGAACATCCAGGCCATTTCCGAGCGCGCCCCTCATGGTGTCCGTCACCGTCGTCTTGGTCGTCCGGGCCGGCACCAGGTCGAAGCTGTGGTGCGAACTCAGCGCCTTGATCCGTCCATCGACCATCGCCGGGAAACCGCCGATCGCCGACAGGAACGTCGCGGGGTCCACCACATCGCCATGCGCCATCGTGATCTGGACCCTGCCCCGCTTAAGGGTCACCCCTGTCCGCAGCAGTCCCCGCCCCTCGATGAAGTCCGCCAGTGCGGAGAGGTCGGGATCCGCCGGCGGCTGGTCCCTCTCGATGTCCACGTCGAGCGTTCTGACGTGACCGCCATTGTAGTAGCCGACCGTGACCGACCTGTGCAGGCGGGCGGGCAGCGCCTCCCTCAGCGCCGTCCCGGCGGATCCGCCTCGCCCTGTGGCGAACCCCAGCCCGATCCCGGCGTCGACGAGCCGCGCCAGCTCGGCGATCACCTCGTCCGCCGGTGGGTCGAGCCGCGCCTCGGTGGTGACGACGGTCCCGTCGTAATCGAGCAGGATCCCGCCGATCCGCGCCTTCGACAGACCCTCGATCCAGCCCTCGCGGGCGGAGCATGCGGCGATCGCCGGGCAGTCCGGATCGTCGTGCAGCTGGACGGCCTCGAGCTTGTGCCGAACCGTGGGTCCGAGCCGGCGGGCGAGGTCGGCGAGGCCCGTGTCGCCGTAGATCGCTCCCGCGAACTCGCCGCGGCCCGGCCTGCCCGGATCGATGCCCGCGATGTCGCCGAGCGCCCGGACGATCGCGAGCCCCTCGGCGATCGAACTCGCCGTCCTGAACCGGCCGGCATGCCCCAGGTCAGTCTCGTGGAACCGGATCGTCGCCGGGAGCGCCGACCGGATGGCCGACCAGATGTCGCGCGACGTGGCCGTGGTCAGCGCTATCACGAACATGCTGTCCGGATGTCGTGCCGCCCACACGTGGCGGCCATGGGCGAAGTTGCGGAAGTCGGCGCGCTGCACCGGCGCGATCGCGGTTTCCCACAGCGAGGTCTCGATCAGCGTCGCGAGCGTACGGCACTGCGGATCGTGCAAGACGACGACCGTATCGCCGGGTCTGAAGTCCAGCATCGACAAGGCGCCATCACGGGCGATGCGCGCGAACTCAGCCGCAAGCCGCTCCACGATCAGGCCGGGAGCCGTCCCCCCCGTCACGGCGGCAGCTGCGGCGAGAGTCGCGGTTCCCATCGCGACGAGCGAATGCGTGGCGAGGAACCCGTCCTTGCGCTCGGTGACCGGTACGACGACGACGGATGCCCGCGGATTCGCCGCAGCCGACCTCGCGGAAGCGCCGTCGGCGTTTACGGTCATCAGCGTGATGCTGGCGGCGGACGACCCGAGGGCGCCCATGAGTGCAGCGGCCGTGTCGGGGTTGTCGGCGCCGGCGCTGAAGATCCAGACGTCCGTGCCATCGAGCTCGCCCTGCGAAAGGACGGCCTCCATCGGGGTCTGGACCGTCGTCACGCCCAGCCCGAGCGTCGAGCGACATCGGGCGAAGTGCTCCGCCACGATCGCGGACCCGCCGGACCCGATCGCGACAGCCCGGCGTCCGGCGCCGTCGCGCAGAGCAGCCGCGACATCGTCCACCGGTCCCGCGCCGCCGGCGCGCACCGTGTCGACCAGTGTCGAGAGCTTTTCGGCGAAGATCGTCATCCAGCCCATCCTAACAGCAAATTTCTTACGATCGATCACCGCATCGGGGCCACGCCGCGATCCTCGACCGGCTGAACCGTGCGCAGGACCCCGAACCATGGATATGTTCCGTATATGTTCTAATGTCGGTTGTCGACATGCCACGATTGGGTTTAAAGCGACGACGGCACGAGGTGGCGATTCGACCGGTTGAGGCGCCCAGTCGCGCCGGCAGGTTGCCGCGACGTTTGGTAAGAATGTCTGTGGCGGCAGTGGTCCACGCGGCAGCACGGCGCGCCAGCCATCGTAGTAGCGACAATCTTCGCTGTCTGCGAATCGAGCGTGCCGATCGTCAGTGCGATGACCTCGTCTTGCCAAGCGTGCGTAGCCACCAGCATCGTCTTAGCCGAGTAGGTCTGACCGAAATTCAGCATGCAGCTGCGGATCAACGACCTGACCACCCGTTCGAATTCCGCATCGTCGAGCACAACCGAGTCGGACTTTCCGCCCACGGTAGACCGTGAAGCCAAGAAGGCCGCCCACCATGCGGCCGCACCCGCTCAGCCGCCGCCGCTGCACCAGTCCTCATGCGTCGAGACGTCGGGAAACCCCAGGGCCTTGGCGTAGCGCTCGCTGGTCAACGATGGGAACGGCGTCCCCAACTCGGTGACCTTCACCGAGACCAGCGATGGCGTCGGACGCTCCTCGCGCTCGAAGCGCGACAGTGTCGCCGGACTCACGCCCGCCTGCCAGGCGACGGCCTCAAGCGACAGCCCAAGTTCGCGACGACGGCGTCTCGAGCCGGCCCCCAGCGACGACGAACCGATCGGCGCCCACTCCTCCCACGTCGGCACGAGCGTCCCAGGCGCCAGATCAAGTGCCGCCTCCAGTCGGAACACCGTGTCCGCCTCGGGTAGCCTGGATCCCGCTTCAAGCCGCACGACGGTCTCCCTGCGAATGCCGGCACGAGCCGCCAGCATCGCCTGCGACCAGCCACAGGCCCTGCGCTCGGCGGCGAGCGCCCGGCCAACCGTATTCCGGACCGACGAGGTTGGAAATCTCGGAGGAGGGGAAAATGAGATGTGACTTCCTTTCAGCGGTGTCCACCGCCGCCGCTATAACCACGCCATGATCGCAAGCAATCCGCAATTCGGCAGACGTCCGGCCACCGGACCGACCGGCGCGCCGTCATGAGCAGCCTCACCGATCTCGATCGCCGACTGTCCCGTCGGATCGAAGCGGGCCGGGGCATACAGTTGTCCGCCGATGACCTCGACCTCCTCGTCAACACGGGAGCCGTCCAGGTCTTCCGGGAGGCGGTCGCCAAGCACCAGAGGGAAATATGCCTGCAACGAAGCGAGGAAAGCCGCTCTACCACCGCGGCGGCTATCAGCTCGTCCGCCGCCCAGGGCGCGAACAGCTCCAGATCATATGGTACGACCAGGACCGAGGACGCGAACGAAGCGCTAGCGCGGGCACAAGCGATCCTGAAGCCGGACGTGCTGCGCTCGATCGCCTCTACCTAGAACGGACGGGTGGCGAGCACTTCTGTCCGACCTGCGGACAGAGGCGCCAGACAGGCGGCGTGCTCCTCAGCAGCGCCATCGCGGACTACCTCACCCTCTCGACGGGAAAATCCTCGATCGATTCGATCCGGGCCCGTCTCGCGCACGTGATCCACTATCTCGTCGCCAGCAGCCAGCCGACGATCAAGTGCGAAGCCATCGACGAGGCGTGGATCGAACGCTTCCGGAAGTGGTTCGCCAAGGTCCCCATCGTCTCGCCCACCGGCAGGACGAGAGAGCGAACGCTGTCCACCATCGAGAACTCCGTCCTGCAGATGGCAGCCGCGATCAAAGCCTGCGGCGGCGGCATCGAACCCGGTTTCCGTCCGATCCAGCCGAAGGAGGTAAACCGTACGCCGCAGCACCGCTCCGACCTCGCCGAACTGGCATCGATGTTCCGTTACTGCCTTCATCCTGAGGCAGGCAGGCAGCCGGCGGATCGGGCGCGACGCGACCGGGCAGGATTGCTCGCGTTCCTGCGCATCAGCGTCTGCACGCTGGCGCGGCCCGACGCCGCGCACGACGTGTCGACCTCGCCCGACCGTCGTCAATGGAACCCGAGCATGCGCGTCATCGCGCTCAATCCCGAAGGCCGCCGGCAGACGCGGAAGTACCGCGCCGTCGTGCCGGTCCCCGAATGCTTCGCCGCGCTGATGGACGCGACGACCGGCTTCTTCGTACCCGCGATCAGCGTGAAGTCGGCCTGGGAGAGCATGGCGGATGCCCTCGACCTTCCTCGCGACGGGGAATCGGGCATGAAGCTGATCCGGCGATCCATGGCCCATCTCCTGCGCCAGCGACTCGTCGAGGAAGCCTGGGGAGAGATCGAGATCTACCTCGGGCACGACCGCTTCGACGACGTGTCGGACCTGTACGCGCCGTTCCGACCGACATATCTGCGGCGGGCACTCGCGGTGGTCGATCAGGTCATGGGGGAAATCGAGGCGCTCGTCCCCGGAGCGTTCCAGGTCCCCGAACGCGCTACCGACGACGAGGGCGACGACCGGAACGTGGCCGACGACCTCTAGATCGTCGAGGTCCCGCGAAAGCACCACGCCCGGGCCGCTGGCGTGAACCTTCCCGCCGAAGCATCCGACCTTACCGGCGCACTGCGCGGATCTGCCTCTCCCGGCCCGCGATGACGGTGATGATCGCCACCTACGTGATCGGTGCCTGCCAACCAACTTCGGATAGTCCCTTTTCCAGCGCCCGAGCCACAAGACCCCGATCGGCCCCGACCGGCATGGATTGGGCGGCGTGAAGTCGTCGGGTGTGGACCCAGGGGCCCTCACCACCCGAAACCGTTCCGCCTGGGACCATTCCATGCGCACCGCGATCATCGAGATCAGCACGCCGATGATGGCCGCGGCCAACGTCTCGCTCCCGACCGAGCGCACGCTGCTGGGGGCGGCTGTCGGCACTGGCGCTCCCCGTCGCGACGATCGGCGATGACGATCCCTCGATGCTGCTGATCGGCGAGGCGATCACGATCCTTCCGGTTCCGAACGGCCCGACGTCAGCCGGGCGCGCGCAGCATCGTGGCATGGCCGACGTGCATCCCTTCGTGGCGGGGAAAGCCGTCTGATCCGTGTCGGATCCAGCTGCCGCAGCGCCCCGCCTCAGGGTAGCGGGTCGTGGACGACATGCGGGTGGTAATGCCCGACGATGCAATCGCCGGGCAGGTCGGTCGCGATGCTCAATGCCGTACCCGCGTATGGACTGCCCGAGTGGCTCTTCCGGCCGGGCAGCAACTCGGAGAACGCGTGCTCGACCATCATCCCCGCAAATTCGCGCAACGTACGCTCGCGCATCAAGCTCATCGGGATGTCGCAGACGAGCACCGTTGGACGTCCGATCGACTTGAGCGCGCGCTTAGCACTCCACCGGTCTATCACCCGGATACCCAGGCAGAAGAGATATTCGCTGCCATAGAAAAGATAGTGTCCGCAGCCGCCGATCCGGGTGACAAGGCTGCGCTCGTCGGCACAGAAATACAGGACACCCTCGCGACCACCCTCCAGTGACCTCGCATCGACCTCGGCGATAGCTGCGGCGAGTCGATCCTCGGTCGCGCCGGCGAAGCTGCCGCCAAGGAATATCGCGCGTGCCCTCTCCTCCATCTCGCCTGCGCGCAGGATCCGCAGGCCGTGCTCGTAGAACTGGCCAACGTCGTCGGGTGCGCGTCCCGTGCGCAGCGCGGAAGGCCCGGTATTCGCCGGAAAGCAGGACGGCCACCATCTCCCTCATGTCGACGACTGAACCGGTGACGCGCAGGACGATCTCGTCGAGCCAACCGAGATCGTCGGAAACCACGTATTCCGGGGGCTTGCGGACGAACTTGGCCTTCACGTCTTCGGTGACGACATCCTGGATCAGCCGCCAGAAGCGGTCCCGCCAGAGATGGACCAGGGGAAAGGAGAGCACGTCGTCCGGAGGCGGTGGTCGGGAGGCCGGACCCTCGGCGATCTCGCGGTCCTCATGGCCGGAGCGAATGGAGCCGGCGTGCGGGCAGGACGACCATCGGTAGCTCATGCATATTTCATAACAGCCGATATGAACTCGATGAAGCGAAGTCTCGATAAGCCCGAAGATGGCGATCGGAAGTCCGCTGACGCTTCACCTACAGTGCTAGGGACTCGCACCGCTTCCGATGAGAGCGTTGCCAGGTCTCGTACATCTATCAGAACGGCTAGCTCCGGCCCCCTCACGCCCGAGGGAGCGGTCATCAACTTGTCCAAGCCACTCACCATCTCGATGGGGCCAGACGGTCCCATGGCAGACGACGGTAAGGGCGCCGAAGCGGCGTGACGACCGAGCATGAAGATCCTCCCCGATGCGCCGCGTCACTTCAGCGGACTGATGGCCGGATCGGGATCGCCGAACTCGATC
Organism: Sphingomonas sp. Ell38C01; assembly: GCF_055231975.1. Taxonomy (NCBI): domain Bacteria; kingdom Pseudomonadati; phylum Pseudomonadota; class Alphaproteobacteria; order Sphingomonadales; family Sphingomonadaceae; genus Sphingomonas; species Sphingomonas sp. Ell38C01. The sequence goes on from NZ_JBUYVA010000001.1 coordinate 3,374,521, forward strand.
TCAATCCAGTCATCGTCGTCGTCCTCGCCCGTCTTCAGGACCGTGACCGTCTTCGGGAGACGCCCGGCTTGGAGATTTCGCAGGACCGCCGCCTCGAAGATGTTCGGGCGGCGGTCCTTGGCTGGCCGTATGCCGACGTACTTCGCACCGTCGTCCTGTATCGTGCGAAGCCCGGCGAGTATCTCCGTGAACTCCCTGGACCCGATGCGGAGCTTGCCGCCATCCATTCCGTATCCTCCATGATGACCCAGGTCGTAGTCGTCTTCCCTTGCCCGGAGTGCCGCGTTCACGGGCATCAGGTCCGGTTGTGGCAGATCCGCGAGCGCGGCCCGGAAGAGCGCCTCGATCGGTGCGGCAGCGGCTGCGTCCCGCATCACCAGCAGCGGTTCCACCGACCGTCCCGGCGGCCCTATGCGAGCGAATTGCCAGGGTTCCTCGCTGATCGTCAGCAGGAGCACGAAGTCAACCGACCTGCATTGCCGCAGGAGTTCCGTGGCGACATCGCCAGGTCCGATGTCGCCCCGCGTGCGTGGCAGGCTGCTCAGCAGCGCGCAGTCCCCGTTCCCCACTATGATGCCCGTCATGCCGGGGGCGCCCTGGAGCTGATCCGCCTTCTTGCGCAGCGCGTTCCAGAGCGGGTTCTTCGTGAGGCTGGCAGGCACATCGTACGCGGTGTAGCCGCCAGAGCTGTAATGCCCGCGCGCCGGATCGATGGACAGAGCGATCGAGACGTCATCGTCCTCGATGGCGACGCGGAAGACCGTCTCACCCGCATCCATCTGCTCTCTCAGCCGCGGCACGATCTCGTCGCGGACGAACTCGCGGATGCGCTTGCGCGGGGGTAGACGGAGGCTGCGCCGCTCGCCTCCCTTCACCTTTTCAGTCCGACCGCCGACACGCAGGTCGACCCCGCCGATTGGCATCCCGAGCCTCGTCTTCGCGGCCTCGATCTCTTGGCTGAGCTCCTGGTAGGGGTTGGCGTCGTCCAACCCCTCGTCCGACACGCACGTTACATCGGCCGTGAACGCGATCGCTCCGTCGTCGAACCGAATGTCTGGACGCCGCCCGGAGGGAAGAGGCTCCTCGTTCTCGAGCTTGCCGCGCAGGGACAGCGCGTGGAGGACGACGACCTCCCACATCGCCGCCATGCGGTCGCGGCCCGCCCGGTTCAGGCGGGCGGCCAGATCGTCGACGGTGGCTGGCGCAAGCGTCGCGCGAAGCTGATCGAGGCGATGTTGGAGGGAGCGGCGGGAAAAGATCATGGGATGGATGGCCGCATCGAACGGCGTCCTATGCAGTTACTGATTGGACACATCGTGCCGTTGATGACCCGGACGACCCCGATGCTTCGGTGAGAACGTTCCACCGTTGGCGGCTGACCGATGATGACGGGCGATGATGACGGGCGATGATGACGGGCGATGATGACGGGCGATGATGACGGGCGATGATGACGGGCGATGATGACGGGCGATGATCCGTCACGCAATCCGTTGCAGCAAGCCGCATCTAAACCGTGCCGCCTGTCGTCGTGGCGTCGTATTCGCCAGAGTAGAGGCCGTCGAACGTGTGGAACAGCCGATCGTTTACCCGCTCGATCCAGTCCACCGTGCCCTTCAGGTTTTCATCATAGGCGTCGATCCGCTTGAGCCAGAGCCGGAAGGGCCGGATCGTGAACTTCACGATAGGCACGACGTACCTGATGTCGGCAGGATGGCTGTCGGTGAATGCGAGGAAGGTGCCGTCATCGTTACGCACCAGGCCCCAGTCCATCGACTCGTTCCAGGATCCATGGATGGATTCCGACATCATGCCGTAGGTCGCCGGATAGAGGTCGTCGCGCTCGATCTCGGCGAAGATGTCGCGGAAGGATCTCCCCTGAAGGCGCCACCTGTTGCGCTTCTGCTCGGCGAAGTCGTCCTGGGTCAGGCCTTCGAAAGCCATCTTCTCTTGCACTGCCGCGAGTAGGCGCTTCCCCGCCTTGGTGTCGAAGAACGGCGAGCCGCCCTCGAGTTCGCGCAGGATCCTCAACCGATCCTTGTAGGAGCACTTGCGATAGTCCTCGATCGCCGCGCGGCCTTTCAGCATAAGGTAGGCCGAGATCGTGCTCGCTTCGATGATCCCGCGTTCGAAGATCGCGATCACCTCCGCGTTGCCCTGCTCGTAATAGGCGACGCACTCCTTCAGGAGCTTCGATATCCGGACGAGCAGACCCAGGATCGGCGCATCATCAAGGTCGTAGCCTGACGGGTTACGGTCGACGTTGCGCATCCTGACGAGCACATCGTAGGTCGCGGAAACGTCCTGGAAGAACTGCAGCGAGAACGCGTGAAGGCCCTCGAGCGATCGAAAGTGCTCGGTGATGTAGGAGGGCTGATACTTGTCCGTGATTCGGATGAGTTCGATCATGGGACGGGTTAATCTCCCTTGTTCGCGCGAGCCAATGCTTCCAGCGGCCATGGGACGGGATCATCAACCATTGGCGACCGGCACAGACCAACCAATTCCCGGCTACGACGACCTGTGCCGACAAACCCATCTTGGCGACCACACCAGTATTGGTCGCGGCTGACCAGCTCTTCGTTGGCGATGCTGTCGATCCGGTCAATCGCCTTCCTTGGACCTGTCACCTCAAACCAGACTGACAGGTAGACCTGGACGCGATCAAAATGAGCGGATGCCAATGGGCCAGAGACCGTTATAGCGGGCTGCATGGCTGAACGGATACCAGTCGATGTCGAGATCGCGGCCTTCTGGGCGAAGGGCTACGGCGCGCTGCAGGCTGCGGCTGCGCAGCCGCCCTACGCCGCGATCCTTCCCGATTATAACAATTGGAACGACTATGGTCGCAGGTTTCTGGCGAAACTCCTCCTCGTCAATGCTGAAGGGGAGGCGCTGAAGCTGGACCTGCGCACGATGGTCGAGGGAAGGAGGATCACGTCGGCGTTCATGGACACCCTGTTCGAAGCCGACGGTCCGGTGGTCCCGATCGGCAACGAGAACGGTGCGTTCGTATCGCAGCTGATCGAGCCGGGGGCATACCGCAGTCTGATCGCCCATCTGGGATTCGAGGCCGGTGTCGCGGCGCTGCGCGCGATCGGCGACGCGGTCGTGACGCGCCTGGAGGGACAGGACGCGAAGCGCCTCGAGCTAGCTGGTAGCGAGGATTTCCACGTCGGCGTGCTGCGAAACCCTTCGGCCTACGAGGCGTCGATCAAGGGCGCGCGCTTTATCAGGCGCGAGCCTGCCCCGGAGGTCGACGAGGCTGCCAAGTCGTTCGTCCTGTTCGCGTCGCTTCCCTGCGCCGACAATCTCTACACAATCCCGTTCGACTTCTCGGCCGACGAGTTGCTCGAGGACCGCATCAATGTCCTGATCGGCCGGAACGGCACCGGCAAGACCCTCGCGTTGCGGGCCCTGCTCGGTCGCCTGACCGACGGCGGCATCGCCGACGATGCCTCTCGGCGGACCGTCCTGTTCCGGAAGCCGCGGATCAGTAGGGTGATCGTCTTCGCGTCGACGGCCACGAACCAGTATCCTGCTCAGATCGCCCCGTGGCGCGGGATCGACTACGACTACCAGCCCCTGACTGCACCGCCGATCGAAGGGCGCGACCCGCTCCTCGCGTCTCTCCTCGCATCGGTGCGTGGCGATCCGAGCTTCTCGTTCACGATCGACGGGCAGATCTACGACCGGGGCGACCTGCTGCGTGAGGCAATCGCGCCACTCGGCATCTGGACCCAACTTCATGTGCCGCTGCTGCCGGCCGGCGCCGATGACCGGCTTGGAGGGCTCGATCTCGCCGAAGGAAGGTATCATCCGCTCCATCGGCGACTGGACGAGCTGGGGACCGTACAGCTCGGTCGGCAGGTGGACTGGGACCGGCCGATCATCCTGATCGACGGCGAAGGTGGTCGCAGGCAGCTCAGCAGCGGCGAGCAGGTGATGCTGCGGTTCGCTGCGCAGGCGACACTCTCGATCGAGAAGGGCAGTCTCCTGCTACTCGACGAGCCGGAGACCCACCTTCATCCCAACTTCATCTCCGATCTCATGGAGATGCTGCACAACCTGCTTTCCGCGACCGGTTCGATCGCGGTCGTGGCGACGCATTCGGCATATGTGGTCCGCGAGGTCCCGCGCCGTCGAGTCAACATCCTCACGCTAACCGACCGCGGCGTAGACGTGGGTCCGCCGAGGCTACAGACGTTCGGTGCCAGCATCGACACCATCTCGCAGTTCGTGTTCGGCGACACGAACTTCGCGCATCGGTACCAGAGGGCCTTGAGGGATTGGGTCGAGCGCGAGGGCGTTGCGCTGGGCCTCGACGTGATCATCGAGCGCCACGGCGCCGAGCTCAACCGCGAGAGCCTCTCCTATATCGCCCAGCTGCTCGCGGAACGCGAAGCGACGGACCTCGCCGGTTGAGGCACCTTCCGCTCCCCGCGACGGTCGCCGAAGAGCGGAAGGTGCTCGCGAAGCTGGCCAAGCAGATGCTCTGGGCACCGCACCACGCCGCATGGGAAGCCACCTACGACGCCTATGCCAAGGCCGGCGGCGATCCCCACGTCATAACGAAGTCGGCGTTCGATGCCCCCACCGGTGCGGCGCAGGCAAGTCTATACGAGGGGCGGCGGCGGACCAGGCCGTTCGAGGACATCCGGAGACAGGCCGGCCTCCTGAGCTGCCCAATCTGCGGATCCTCGAGCCAGGGATCGCTCGACCACTACCTCCCCAAGGACCATTACGGGGAGTTCTCGATCATGCGGGCGAACCTCGTCCCTGGGTGCAGCCACTGCAACTCCGACGAGAAGGGCACCATCTTCAAGGGGATCGCTCCAGCCAGGCTCGTGCACCCCTATTTCGACGACTGGATCAACACCGCGATATGGCGGGTCAGGCTGGTGCCGCCGCTCGCCGCTCCAACGTTCGTGGCGGAACCACTACCTGGGCTGACCGCCGCTCAGCTGGCAATCGTCGACTTCCATCTCGCCACGGTAGTCGGGAAGCAGTTCCGGACCGCGATGGGCAACTGGTGGTCGACACTGCCGGCGGCGTTGGCCTTCCGGTTCGTGGGACCCGTATCCGCGGCCGCGCTCGATGACCAGCTCGCACTCGAACTTCTCATCGCCGAAGCCACAACGTGGGCGAACAGCTGGCAGTCGGCGGCCCTTCGCGGATTGATCGCCGACCCTGCGGCAGTCGCGGATCTGCTGTCGCGCCTCTGAGATGCAGTGCGGATACGTTGGACTTGGGCAAGGGCCCGGCGCGCCGCCAGGTCTACGGCTCGTTGCACGATGCAGGATCGGGACAGGTGCGGCCCGTTCGGCTCACCCCCCACCATTCCGGCTTCGATACCGCAGATTTACCGCTCGCTGAGAGGCGAAAACGGGAGCCGGACAACAAAAAAGCCCTACTAAGCCATTGGCCTAGCAGGGCTTTTTATGGTGGGCGTGGCAAGGATTGAACTTGCGACCCCTGCGATGTCAACACAGTGCTCTACCACTGAGCTACACGCCCGTGAGGAGAGCGCCTCTAGCCGGGGCATCCGGTGGACGCAAGCCCGTTCACGACAATCCCGTCGCATTCCCGAATTCGAACATCCGGTCGACCTCCAGCACCAGGTCGCGCAGGTGGAACGGCTTCGACAGGACGCGCGCCTGCGGCATCGTCTTGCCCGCCTTCAGCGTCACCGCGGCGAAGCCGGTGATGAACATCACGCGCATGTCGGGCGCCATCTCCGACGCCTTCTGCGCCAGTTCGATCCCGTCCATCTCGGGCATGACGATGTCGGTCAGCAGCAGGTCGAACCGCTCCGCCTCCAGCAGCGGGATGGCCGCGGTGCCGCGATCGACCGCGACGACCGCATAGCCCGACCGTTCCAGCGCGCGCGCGAGATATTCGCGCATTACCTGATCGTCTTCCGCCAACAAGATCCTGATCATCACGTCCCCGCACCCGCAGCGCTCGCGACTATGCGCGAACCCTTTAAGATTTTCCACTGCGTGCGCGCCCGGATGCGCCGGGTCGATGCGCGGTGTCGGGATCGGCGATCGGGCGAGGATGATTGCGGTACGGCGCCGCCTTCCATAGGTTGCACGTGATGCTCGCCGCCCACTCCTTCGATCGCTTCGGCGGTGACACCCCCGAGAGCCCGGTCGTGGTGTCGGTGCCGCATGCGGGGCGCGACTATCCGCTGGCATTGCGCGCGGCGCTCAGGGTGCCGGTCGGCGCGCTGGTCGCGCTGGAGGACCGGCATGTCGACTCGGTCGCCCTGGCGGCGCGCGGCGTGGAAACGCTTTTCGTCCAGCGCCTGCCGCGCGCCTGGATCGACCTCAACCGTGCCGAGCACGAGCGCGATCCGCGCGTCGACGAGGGCGCGCGGACGCGGGGCGGGCCGCAGCCGTCCGCCAAGCTGCGCAGCGGGCTGGGGCTGGTGCCGCGCCGCACTCCGCTGGCGGGCGACATCTGGCGTTGCCGGTTGTCGGGCGAGGAAGTGACGCACCGGATCGCGGAGGCGCACCGGCCCTATCATGCCGCGCTGTCGGCCGCTCTGGTCGCGGCGCGCGCGCGGTTCGGGGTCGCGATCCTGCTCGATCTCCACTCGATGCCGCCGCTCGCCAGCGGCGCACGGATCGTGCTGGGCGATCGGTTCGGCCGGGCGGCGGGAGCGCGCTATGTCGGACGACTGGAAAGCGTGTGCGAAGCGTCGGGGCTGCCGCACGCGCTCAACGCCCCCTATGCCGGCGGACATGTGCTCGAACGGCACGCCGATCCGGCGGCGGGGATCCATGCGGTGCAGGTCGAGATCGATCGATCGCTCTATCTGTGCGACCGGCTCGACCAGCCCGGCGCCGGCCTCGGCCGGATCGCCGGCCTGGTCCGCCGGATGATTGACGCGCTGGCGGACGAGGCGTTCGACAGCGTGATCCCGCTCGCCGCCGAGTGACGCAGTCCAGATCATAAAAAAACCACCCCGTGCGACGTACGCACGAGGTGGCCAAGGTTCAGGGAGGAGGTCCGCCGAAGGCGGACCATACAGCGTCGCGAAAGGGGGGACACGACACCGTACACCAGCAATATAGGCGGATGAAAACGGGCTTCAAGACGTCTTTTCAAAAAAGACGATGCGGTCGTCACATGCCCCGCAAGCGCGCCCCGGACCGGGCAAGACCCGGCGCCATCCGCGCCAGAATGTCGTCACGCAGCAGCAGGTGGTGACGCAGCGCCGCGCCGACATGCAGCACCACCAGCGCGAGCATCAGCCAGCCGAGCACGCCGTGCGCCTCGTGCCCGAACCCGCTCGCCGCCTTGCCGATCGGCAGTTGCGGTACGTCGAACAGGCCGAAGAACGTCAGCGGCCGCGTCCCGCCCGACACCATCATCCACCCGGTCAGCGGCATTGCGATCAGCAACGCATAGAGCACCCCGTGGACCGCATGCGCCGCACGCTTCTCCAGCACCGGCATGTCGGCAGGCAGCGCTGGCGGGCGATGCGCGATCCGCCAGCCCACCCGCGCCGCGGTCAGGGCCAGCACGAGCAGCCCGATCGCCTTGTGCCCCGGCATCCAAGCGCGGAGCGCCGGCACTCCGTCGTGAAGCAGCCCGACCGCAAGGTTCAGGATCACCAGCAGCGCGATCGTCCAGTGGAACGCGATGGCGACCGAGGAATAACGCCCGTCGCGGGGAAGCCTGGTCGCCATCGTTTCGTTCCTCTTCGTCAGCCTTGCAGGTTGGGCTGCGGCGCCTTGCCCAGCCGTGCCTGCCGGCTGAAGATATCGCTCATCAGCGAGAGCGAGAAGAGGTGCGCGTACAGCAGCGGGAGCATCCCGGACTGGACGAACTTGCGCAGCTGGTCGCCGCGCAGGTTGGTCAGCTTCTCCTCGTTGACCATCTGGAAGCCGCGATAGACGAACGGCTGCTCGATGCCCTCCTGCTGGATCGAGACCTCGCCGTCCATCAGCAGCTCGGCCTCGCGCAGGTCGTTCATGAACGCCGCGGTGCGCGCGCCGGCCTGCTCGAACGATTCGTTGAACGACAGGATGTTCTTGGTCAGCTCGGTCGGCTGGCCGTCCGCGAACAGCGGCTCACCGTCCGGGAACGCGCCGACCGTGTCCGACGTCGGGTCGAAGCACAGCGACAGCTCCTGCGCATCGGGGCTCAGCCGCGCGAGCATGTACGGATAGCGGCGGATGTAAGCCGGGATGTACAGATTGTCCTGCGTCAGCTTGCCGTCGTCGTCGATGAAGACGTTGATGCCCTCGTTCAGCCCCATCAGCGCGAGCGGGATCGCATCGGGGCCGTCGGAGAAGATGATCGGCATGAAGCGCTGTGCCAGCGGGAATTCGTCGACGGTGATCGGGATCGCATGCTGGCCGCGCAGGAACGGCGCGCGGTCCGCCTGGCGGATCTTGTAGTCGGCATGCGCTTCGCTCGAAAGCGGCTCGAGCCCGTTGTAGAAGAGCGGAAGTGCCTGCGGCGCGCTGGCCATGCGAAATCTCCGTGATGCCTTGGGGTCACGCGGACGTCGCGCACCCGAACCCGCGCGCCCTATGCGCCCCGGCGCGGCGGTGCAAGCGTCACCACGTTTTCGCAGCGGGCAGTACGCTCCGGCCTTACCCCCCCCCGCCCCGTACCTCTCGATCCCTCCTACGCCACCAGCTTGCCCGGATTGAGGATCCCCAGCGGATCGACCGCCCGCTTGATCGCACGCAGCGCGTACATCCGGGAGGGCGGCGCGACGCGTGCGAGCTCGTCGCGCTTCATCTGCCCGATCCCGTGCTCCGCAGAGATCGATCCCCCCGCCGCGACGACCAGATCATGGACGAACGCGCTGACGAGGGGCACCTCCTCGGCATACCAGTGCGCCGCGTCGACGCCTGCGGGCGCACGGACGTGAAAATGGACGTTGCCGTCGCCCAGATGGCCGAACCCCGACGCGCGCGTGCCCGGGAACCGCGCCTCGCACGCCGCCGCCGCCTCGATCATGAAGCGCGGCATCGCGGGCACCGGGACAGAGATGTCGTGTTGCGCCGCGGGACCCGTCGCGCGCTCCGACGCGGAGATCGAGTCGCGGATCCGCCAGAACGCCTCGACCTGCGCCTCGCTCGCCGCGATCGTCGCATCGTCGACCAGTCCCGCCTCCGCCGCCGACTCGAGCACGCGCTCCAGCACCGCGTCGGGCGCCTCATCCCCCGCTGATCCGGTGACCGCCTCGACCAGCACGTGCCACGCGGGGTCCCCGGCCAGCGGCGATCGCGTCCCCGGCACATGCGCCAGCACCGCCGCGAGCGACTCGCGCGGCAGCAGCTCGAAGCTCTCGACCGCGGTGGTCGCCGCCTCGAACCGCCGCAGCAGCGCCAGCGCCACTTCGGGCGACGCGACCCCCACCCACGCCGCTCCGCGCGCGACGATCGCGGGCGCCAGCCGCAACGCCGCCGCGGTCACGATCCCCAGCGTCCCCTCGGCCCCGATCAGCAGCTGGTCGAGGTCGTAGCCACGATTGTCCTTCTTCAGCGCCGCGGTGCCGTCATGCACCGATCCGTCCGGCAGCACCGCTTCCACGCCGGCGACCAACGCGCGCATCGTCCCCCAGCGCAGCACCTGCGTGCCCCCCGCATTCGTCGACACCAACCCGCCGATCGTCGCCGATCCCTTCGCCCCCAGTGTCAGCGGGAACCGGCGACCCACCGCCGCCGCCGCGTCGTGGAGCGCCTGGAGGATCACCCCCGCCTCGACGATCGCGATGCCGGCGTCGGCATCGAGGCTGCGGATCGCGGCCATCCGCCGGAGCGACAGGATCGCCGCCCCGCCATCGCCCGGCGGGGTCGCGCCGCCCACCATCGAGGTGTTGCCTCCCTGCGGCACCAGCGCCGCCCCGGTCGCGGCGGCCGCGCGGACGATCGCCTGCACCTCCGCCGTCGTCGCGGGCTGGAGCAGCAGCGTCGCGGTCCCGCGATACCGCCCGCGCCAGTCGACCAGCCACGGCGCGATCGTGGCCGCATCGGTAACGATCGCGGCAGGCGGCAGCACGCCGTCGAGCGCGGCGAGCAGGCGGGCGGCGGGGTCTGGCATGGCGGCGGCTATAGTGGCAAGGTTGCAACAGGTGAAGGCAAGGATACCGTTGCCGGTCCGAAAGTTCATCCGCGGTTCAACGACTCGCGGTACGAGTCGGCGGCTTGATGCCGATCCATTCCCTTCCGCTCCTCGCGATGCTCACCCTGCCCGCTGCGCTCGCGGCGCAGGACGGCGCGCTGTTCGGCAATCCGCTCGCCGGCGTCGAACTCGCGCAGATGACGATCCACGAACGCATCATCGTGCGCATCCCCCGCGTCGCGCCGCGCGTCGACGGACGGACGCTGGAGCGCGCGCCGCAGCCGCGATGGACCGAGAGGAAGGCGCCGCAATGCGTCGCGATCGCCACGCTCACCGGCGCGGCGGTATCGCGCGAGGGTGATGTCGACCTGATCGTCAACGACGGCCGGCGGCTCCGCGCGAAGCTGGGCGACGATTGCCCCGCACTCGATTTCTATTCGGGATTCTATCTGAAGCCCACGCCCGACGGGCGGCTGTGCGCCGATCGCGACTCGATCCGCTCGCGATCGGGCGCGACCTGCCCGATCGACCGGTTCCGCACCCTGGTGGCGAAACGCTAGTTTCCGGGCGCCTTTCCTTGACTTTTGCGCGCCCCGCGTTAGCGCGCACGCTGGCATGCGGCATGATCCCGCACGCGCTTTTTCGGACATTTGCATGAGCTTCGCCGATCTCGGCCTCTCCGACGAACTTCTCAAGGCGGTGGACGACACCGGCTATACCGAGCCGACGCTGATCCAGGCGGCCGCGATCCCCAGCGTGCTGATGATGCGCGACATCATCGGCATCGCGCAGACGGGCACCGGCAAGACCGCGTCGTTCGTACTGCCGATGATCGACATCCTGGCGCACGGTCGCAGCCGCGCCCGCATGCCGCGCAGCCTGATCCTCGAGCCCACGCGCGAACTCGCCGCCCAGGTGGCCGAGAATTTCGAGAAGTACGGCAAGTATCACAAGCTCTCGATGGCGCTCCTCATCGGCGGCGTGCAGATGGGCGATCAGGTCAAGGCGCTGGAAAAGGGCGTCGACGTCCTGATCGCGACGCCGGGCCGGCTGATGGACCTGTTCGGGCGCGGCAAGATCATGCTCAACGGCTGTTCGCTGCTGGTGATCGACGAGGCGGACCGGATGCTCGACATGGGGTTCATCCCCGATATCGAGGAGATCTGCACGAAGCTGCCCGCAACCCGCCAGACGCTGCTGTTCTCCGCGACGATGCCGCCGCCGATCAAGAAGCTGGCGGACCGGTTCCTGTCGAACCCCAAGACGATCGAGGTCGCGCGCCCCGCCTCCACCAATCTCCAGATCACGCAGTATTTGGTGCCGGTGAAGAGCAATGCGGACAAGCGCGACGCGCTGCGCACGCTGCTCGGCGCGGAGGACGTGCGCACCGCGATCATCTTCTGCAACCGCAAGACGACGGTGCGCGAGCTCAACAAGACGCTGAAAGCACAGGGGTTTCGCTCCGCCGAGATCCATGGCGACATGGACCAGTCGTCGCGGATCGCAGAGCTCGACCGATTCAAGGCGGGTGACGTCACCGTTCTCGTCGCGTCCGACGTCGCGGCGCGCGGGCTCGACATCAAGGGCGTCAGCCACGTCTTCAACTTCGACGCGCCGTGGCATCCCGACGATTACGTCCACCGCATCGGCCGCACCGGCCGCGCGGGCGCGACGGGCAAGGCCTATACGCTCGTCGCTCCCGACGATGCCGAGAACATCGCCAATATCGAGAAGCTGACCGGTCACACGATCGAGCGCCTCGCGCTCGGCGGCAAGAGCGCGGCCCCCGCCGCCGCCACGATTGCGGGCGACTCGACCGAGCGCGAAGAGCGCCCGCGCCGAACGCGTGGCGGCCGCGGCCGTCGCGAAGCCCCGGTCGAAACGGTCGCCGAGACGGAGGTCGAAGCCCCCGTCGCCGAGGAACCCGTTCGCGCCGAAGCCGTTCGCGAAGAACGCCAGCCCCGCGCCCGGCGCGAAGAGCGCGCGCCGCGCCGCGAGACGCCCGCACGCGATCCCTATCGCGACGCCCCCGCGCGGGACGAGCGCCGGCCCGACGGCCAGACCGATCATCGCCCGCGCCATCGCAACGACGACGCCCCCGACGACGGCGGCTGGAACGGCCCGATCCCGGACTTCCTCAACGCCCGCTTCGCGGACTAACGCACTGATACGTCACCCCGGCGAAAGCCGGGGACTCCGGGGACAGGGATAGCGGCCGATCCGAACGGACCTCACGGCCTTGAGGATATGTCCGCCCCTTGCCACGGCCGTCACCCCGGACTTGATCCGGGGTCCAGCTTGGTCTCAAGCGACGAAGGACGAAGCATGTCGACCCGGTCACACTGAAATGTTCGATGGCTACGCCTATCCCGCTTCGCCCGGATAGCTTGGCTGTCCCCGACGCAAGAATCCCCGGCTTGGCTAAGATGCGGCATCCCGGCATGACGGTCGGCAGTCCTAGCGGAGTTTCTCCCCCATGCCGATCTCGCCCAACCCCGTCGCCCTCGCCCTGTCGCTCGCTGCCCTCATCGCGACCCCCGCGATCGCTGCCCCCACCGCCCCGCGCGTCCGCGCCGCCTCGATCGAGCAGCTCGCGAAGCCCCTTCCGCTGCCCTACAACGAAAGCGTTGACGCGAACCGCGCGGTCGCCGCTGCCAAGGCTCGCGCGGCGAAGACCGGAAAGCGGCTGCTGATCGATCTCGGCGGCAACTGGTGCCTCGACTGCCGGATCCTCGCGGGCACGATGGATTTGCGCGAGCTGCGCCCCTTCCTCGCAAAGCATTTCGAGATCGTCGCGGTCGATATCGGCCGGTTCGACAAGAACCTCCAGATCCCCGCGCGCTACGGCATCACCGATCGGCTGAAGGGCGTCCCTGCGGTGCTGATTGTCGATCCGAAGACCGACACGCTCATCAACAAGGGCCGCGAAACCGCGCTCGCCGACGCGCGCTCGCTCACGCCGCAGGCGCTCGCCGACTGGCTCGCGCAATGGGCGAAGTGACGCCCCCAAACCTCGTCATCCCAGCGAAAGCTGGGATCGCTCTCATCCGGGCGGGGTATTCGATCCGAAAGAGACCCCACCTTCCGCTGGGCTGACTCGATGTGTTGCCATCGAGCCGCCCCCTCACCCCGCCGCCTGCATCTCCGCCATCAGCGCATCGTCGATCTCCCGCGCCCGCACCGCCGCAGGCCGCTCGGTGATTCGCGCCAGATACGCATCGAACGCGTCGCGCTGCGGCAGCGAGCCGAACATCTTTCCCCATGCGATGTGGCTGCCGACATAGACGTCCGCCGCCGTAAACCGGTCGCCCGCGATGAAGTCGTGCGCGGTCACCGCGCGTTCCAGCACCGACACCGTCATGTCGTAGGTGCCGTATCCCGCCATCCGCGTCTTGTCTCCCGACACCTCGACGCCCAGCGACCGGTTGGTCACCGCCGCCTCGACCGGCCCTGCCGCGAAGAACATCCAGCGATAATAATCGGCGCGCTCCGCCGCGGTCGGCGCCAGTCCCGCCTCGGGAAACGCCTCCGCCAGATACGCGCAGATCGCCGCGCATTCGGTGACGACGCGCCCGTCATGGACGATCGCGGGCACCTTCCCCATCGGGTTGACCGCCAGATACGCCGACGCCTTCATCGAATCGGCATAGTCGAGGATGACCGTGTCGTACGGCACGCCCACTTCCTCGAGCATCCACCGCGCGATCCGCCCGCGCGACATCGGGTTGGTGTAAAAGGTCAGCGTCATGGCACACTCCCGGAACGGACGGGGAACGATGATCCCGTGTCATCCCGTCCGAGTCAAGTCTCAGGCGAGCGCCGCCGAAAACGTCGCCAGCATCCGCGCCCACGCCTTGTCCGCCTGCGCGGCATCATAGACCTTGCTGTCGGGCGGGCACCAGCCATGCATCGTGCCGGCATAGACCTCGATCTCCGCGGGAAGCTTCGCCGCGGCGAAGGCGTCGCGCAGCACGTCCTTGTCCTTGGGCGAGCGCGCATCGTCGTTCTCGGCGATCGCGACCAGGTAGCGCGCCTTCATCTTCGGGGCCAGGAGGTGCGGGCTGTCGGGCTTGTCGGTCGCCATCCCGCCGCCGTGGAAGGTCGCCGCCGCGCGCACCCGGTCCGCACGTTCCGCCGCCGTCAGCATCACCATCGGCCCGCCCATGCAATATCCACTGGTCGCCATCCCGCGCTTCGTATCGACCGACTTCTGCATATCGAGCCATGACACGAACGCCCGCGCATCGGCGGAAACCGCCGCGTTGGTCAGCGGCGTGCGCCACGGCATGATCCGCGCGCGAACCTCGGGCTGGTCGAACGACTCGCCCGCCTTCAGGAACGGCGCCTTCACCGATCGGTAGAACTGGTTGACCACCAGAACCGCATAGCCCGACTGCGCCAGCCGGTCCGCCATCTGCCGGAACGCGGGCCGCAGCCCCATGATGTCAGGCCAGACGAGCACCGCCGGATGCCGCCCGGTCGTCGGCGCGACGAAATAGGCGTCCGCAGTGCCATCCGCAGTCCGGATCGTCACGTCGCGGCCCTTGACGGTCGCCGCGTCCGCCGGGGCCGGGAGCATCATCGCCAGCCCGGCGGCGCCCGCCATCGCGCCGAAATTGCGCCGGGAAACCCCCGACAGGAAGCGCGCATTATCCTCGGCGGTATGGTCGTCGCACATCGGCTTGGCTCCTCGCGAATCGTCCGGCCTGCAAAGGCTTAACCCGTCACGCCCGCGTATACCACCAGACGCCGTCGACCACGGACTTCACCGCCCGCCCCTCGACCTCCAGCCGCCGCAGATGCGCCAGCGCCTCGCCCGTCGCCATCCCGATCACATCGGCGCCGATCGGGCGGGAGAACAGCGTCGCGAAGCAATCGACCGCGCGCCGCGGCGCCTCCGCTAGCAGCGCCTCGACCGCGTCGAGCCGGTCGCGATGCTCGCGGTCGAGCGCATCGAGCCGCGCATCGAGCCCGTAGAACGGATCGCCATGCCCCGGCAGCACCAGCAAATCGTCGGGCAGCGCCTTCAGCCGCGCGATCGAGACAAGCCATTCGCCGAGCGGATCCGCCTCGGGCTCGCTGAGCATCAGCGACACGTTGCTGCTGATCCGCGGCAGTACCTGATCCCCCGCGATCATCACCTTGCGGTCATGATCGACGAGGCACGCATGTTCGGGGCTGTGCCCGCTACCGACCACGACATGCCAGTCGCCATCGCCGATCCGCAGCACGTCGCCATCACGGATCCGCACGAAGCTCAAGGGGAGCCGCGACACCATCTTGCCGAACCGGCCCCAGCCCTCGCCCGCCCCGCGCGCGACCTGCGCCTCGTCCCACCCGGCTGCGCGCCAGAACGCGAACTGCTCCGGGGGCACCTCGTCGTGAAAATCGGCGGCGAGCATCCGCAGCAGCAGCCACTCGGTGCGAGTCATCACCAGCGGCGCGTCGAACTTGCGACACAGCCAGCCCGCCAGGCCTACGTGATCGGGATGATAGTGCGTGCACAGCACGCGCGCCACGGGCGTGCCTGCCAGGGGGCCATCCAGGATCTCTCGCCACGCCTCGGTCGTGCGCGGGCTCGCAGTGCCGGTATCGACGACGGTCGCGCCCGCGGCGTCGTCGAGGATCAGCCCGTTGACGTGCTTGAGCGGCCCCGACATCGGCACCCGCCACCAGCGGATACCCGGCATCACCGTCAGCAGCTCGCCCGGCTGCGGCCCGCGCGTGCCGAACGGAAAGGTCAGTCCGGCATGGCTGGTGGGGACGAGCAGCTCGTCGCCGATCAGCGCGCGGTCGAAAGCGGTGGCCATGCGGCGAGCGGTAGCAACATAACCAAGGTTACGTCACGCGCTTTCGTGCGTCGCCCCCCGTCATGCCGGGCTCGTCTCAGTGGGCAGGGCGCAACACTCTACCGTCACCCCGGACTTGATCCGGGGTCCCGCGTCTTCGCGACCGGCAGACAAAAGCGGGACCCCGGATCAAGTCCGGGGTGACGTACTGCCAACAGATCGCCTTGGGGAAACTCCCATTCGCTGCGACGAACCTACCGCTTGAACGGATCGTCGAACAGCGGCTTGGGCGTCGTGTCCACGCCCATTTCCAGGTCGCGCGCGGCCTGCTCGCGCTCGGCGCGCAGCTGTGCCAGCAGCACCTCGCGATCGCCGTCGAGCCGCGTATCGGTCGGCGCCTCGAGCCCCGCCGCCTTCGCCGCCTTCGCCACCGCCGCGTCGAGCTCGCGCTGCGAGGTCAACCCCAGCGTCACCGGATCCTTCGGCGTGATGTTGGCGATGTTCCAGTGGCTGCGGTCGCGGATCGCCGCGATCGTCGTGCGCGTCGTGCCGATCAGCAGGCTGATCGCGCCATCGGTGATCTCGGGATGGTTGCGGATGATCCAGGCGATGCCGTCGGGCTTGTCCTGCCGCTTGCTGACCGGCGTGTAGCGCGGGCCCTTCGTGCGGCGGACCTGCTCGGGGCCCTTGATGATCTTCATCCGGTAATCGGGATCGGCCGCCGCCTTGTCGATCTCCTCCTGCGTCACCTCGTGCGCGCGGATCGGGTCGCGCCCGGTCAGCTTGGTGGCGGCGGTATCGTCGGCGATCGCCTGCACCTCGAGGATGTGCAATCCGCAGAAGTCCGCGATCTGCTCGAAGCTGAGCGCGGTGTTGTCGACCATCCACGAGGCGGTCGCATGGGGCATGAGCGGCTGGGCCACGGCGTGAACTCCGTCAGAAACAAATAGGGCCGCCCCTTGTCGGAGCGGCCGCTGGCTGCCGTGCGACTTAGTGCGTCGCGCGCACAAGGGCAAGGCGTTCGCGCCGTCGCGCCATTTCGGATGCCGACCTGCCTTGCGCGGCACGGCGCCCGGTTGCAGCATCGCCATCGGGCCTGCCGCCCGGGGAGACGATAGCGATGGACGACGATCAGGTTTCGCCACAGGATCTCGCACTGCGCAATTCGCCACTGTCGGACGAAAAGCTGTCCGACGCAGCCGACGAGGCCGGTGCCGCGCTTGTCGAAAGCGGCCAGAACCGCCCGGGCCATGCCGACTGCTACTGGAACGACAAGAAATACTCGGACGGCGCGACGATCTGCGACAGCGGGCAGCGTCGCGGATGCTGGAACGGGAAGTGGGTCGATTTCGGCAATTGCTGACGCGTCGATAGGCGTCACGCCGCGCGCAGGGCCGATCCGATCGGCACCAGCGCGTCGAGGAACTGCGCCGCGCTCGCCGCCCATGTGAAGCGACGCGCCTCCGCGGCAACGCTCGCGCGGTCGAGCGCCAGCGCGGCGGCGATCGCGGTGCTCAGGTCTTCGCGCATCGCACCCGAGGCGGGGGTCAGCACGTCGACCGGCCCGGTCACCGGATAGGCCGCGACCGGCGTGCCGCACGCCATCGCCTCGATCATGACCAGCCCGAACGTGTCGGTGTGGCTTGGGAACACGAAGACGTCCGCGGCACGATACGCCGCGGCCAGCTCGGCGCCATAGCGGCTGCCGACGAACCGCGCCTCGGGAAACCGCGCCTCCAGCCCGGCGCGGGCGGGGCCGTCGCCGACGACCACCTTGGTTCCGGGATGCGCGCACGCGAGGAACGCCTCGACATTCTTCTCGACCGCCACGCGCCCAACGTACAGCAACACCGGGCCGGGTAGAGCGCGGATCGCCGCGTCGGGCGCGACCGTCGCCGCGAAGGTCGACGACACCCCGCGCCCCCAGCGCCGCACCTGCGTCAGGCCGTGCGCGCGCAGGTCGCGCTCGATCGACGGGGTCGAGGCAAGCACCGCGGCGGCGGGCGCGTGGAACCAGCGGACATAGCGCCAGATCCATTCGGGGTCCGCCCCTGTCCGCCGCGCGACGTAATCGGGAAACTGCGTGTGATAGGCGGTGGTGAACGGGATCCGCCGCGCGATGCACCAGTGGCGCGCCGCCAGGCCCAACGGACCTTCGGTGGCGACATGGATCGCGTCCGCGCCGAACGACGCGAGACTCCGCCCGATCGCCGCCGGGGTGGTCAGCGCGAGGCGGATCTCGGGGTAGGTCGGGCACGGCACCGATCGCCGCCCCTCGGGCGAGACGACGAGGATGTCGTGCCCACCGGCGCGCAACTCGCCCGTCACCGCCTCCAGCGTGCGGACCACGCCGTTGACCTGCGGCGCCCACGCATCGGTGACGATCGCGATCCTCATGCCTTGATGCCTTTCGCTCTAGCGTCCGTTCGGACCGATCCTCACGCCGCCAGCCGCTTCACCGGCGCCGTCCGCGCGGCCATCACGTCGGCCCAGTGGAGCAACTCCATCCGCCCGTCGAAATGCTCGACCAGCGCGGTGCAGCCCTCCACCCAGTCGCCGTCGTTGTAATAGGCGACGCCCGCGATCTCGCGGATCTCGGCGGTGTGGATGTGCCCGCACACCACGCCGTCGACGCCGCGGACCCCGGCGGCATGCGCGACGACCTCCTCGAAATGCGAGATGAAGGCGACCGCGTTCTTCACCTTGGCCTTGGCGTGCTTCGACAGCGACCAATAGGGCATCCCCAGCCGCCGCCGCGCCGCGTTGACCCAGCGGTTCGCCGCCATCAGCGCCTCGTACGCGGTGTCGCCGACATGCGCGAGCCAGCGATGCGCCAGCGTGATCGCGTCGAACTCGTCGCCGTGGAGCACCAGCAGCCGGCGTCCGTCCGCGGTCTCGTGAATCGCCTTCCTGCGGATCGCGATCCCGCCGAAGTCGAGGCCGGAGAACTGGCGGAACACCTCGTCGTGGTTGCCGGGGATATATACCATCCGCGTGCCGCGCCGCGCGCGCTTGAGCAGCCGCCAGACGACATCGTTGTGCGCCGCGGGCCAGTAGAATTTCTTCTTGAGCCGCCACCCGTCGATCATGTCGCCGACCAGGTACATCGTGTCGCTGTCGACATGGTCGAGGAAGTCGATCAGCATCCCCGCGTTGCACCCGCGCGTGCCGAGATGGACGTCGCTGATCCAGATCGTGCGGTAGCGCGTCCGGGCGATATCCTCGCGCTCGGGCACGCTCGGCCGCGAGTTCGCGAAGTCGAGCAGATCGGTGATGTCGGCGGTCGTCGTGATCGGCGGCATGCGCAGGCCCTCCCCTGCCCGATGCCTGTAGGCGCCTTGTGTTACGTAGGCGTCACGGCGGCGTGACGGTTCGGGGACAATCGCTACCCCCCGTCATCCCCGCCTCTCCCGTCATCCCCGCGAACGCGGGGATCCATCTCCTGCGATCTGGCCGCGCGCTACCGATTGAGGTCGAAGAACAGATCGCGCCACTCGGAATTCCCCTCTTCGGTCAGCGCGATCTTCCACGCCCGGTTCCACCTCCTCTTGATCGCCTTCTCCCGCCCAATCGCGTCCTCGATCCGGTCATGCGCCTCGGCATAGACCAGCCGATCGATCCCATACTCCCGGCAGAACGCACTGCCCTGCCCATCCCGATGCTGCACCATTCGCGCGGGCAGATCCGACGTCGCCCCGGTGTAGAGCGCCCCGTTCTCGCGGTTCGCCAGAATAGAGACCCAACCGCCGCGCATTTCCCTTCTCCCGGAGATGGACCCCCGCCTTCGCGGGGACGACGGTGGTCAGGGGATCAACACGATCTTCCCCACATGATCCCCCGCCTCCATCCGCCGATGGGCGTCCGCCGCCTCCGCCAGCGGAAACGTCCGGTCGATCACCGGCTTCAGCCGGCCTGCCTCGACGTGCGGCCACACCATCCGCGACAGCTCGTCAGCGACCATCGCCTTGAACGCGGTGTCGCGCGCGCGCAGCGTCGATCCGGTCAGCGTGAGCCGCCGCCGCATGATCTCGAAGATCGGGATCGTCGCGGTCGCGCCGCCCTGCACCGCGATCGAGACATGGCGACCATCGTCGGCCAGGCACTTCAGGTTGCGCGGCACATAGTCCCCGCCGACCATGTCGAGCACCACCTGCACGCCCTTGCCGCCGGTGATCTCCGCCACCCGCGCGACGAAGTCCTCCGCCTTGTAGTCGATCGCGTGATCCGCGCCCAGCCGCGTCGCCGCCGCGCACTTGTCCGCCGATCCCGTGGTCACGATCACGCGGATGCCGAAGATGTTGCACAGCGCGATCGCCATCGTCCCGATGCCGCTGGTGCCACCATGGACGAGCACGCTGTCGCCCTCGCTCGCGAAGCCGCGCTCGAACAGGTTCGTCCAGACGGTGAACAGCGTCTCGGGGATCGCGGCGGCCTCGATCATCGTCAGCGCCTCGGGCACCGGCAGGCACTGTCCCCACGGTGCGACCGCATATTCGGCATAGGCCCCGCCCGCGACCAGCGCGCATACCGGCTGCCCCAGGGCCTCGCGCTCGACGCCCTCGCCCAGCGCGACGACGATGCCCGCGAACTCGAGCCCGGGGATCGAGGGTGCCCCCGGCGGCGGGGGATAGCCGCCCTTGCGCTGGAGCACGTCGGGCCGGTTCACGCCCGTAGCGGCGATCTCGACCAGCACCTCGCCCGCCCCCGGCGCCGGCACTGCGCGGGTAACGGGCAACAGGATCTCGGCACCGCCCGGCTCCTCGGGATCGATCGCCTGCATCGTCTCGGGTAGGTCGCTCATCGTCGGGGGGCCCCTCGCGCCGGCTGAAATCGGCGCGGGCCTTATTGACTTCGCTCCGACGGGGGTCAACGTTGTCGGATGTGGACTTGGACGAAATCCTCGGACGAAGCCCCGGCGACCCGCTCACCGCACTCGTCGCCCAGGATCTGGACCCGCTTTCGGTAGCGGAACTCGAAGCGCGTATCGCGATCCTGACGCGCGAGATCGAACGCGCCCGCGCACGGGTGGCCCACGCCACCGATCACCGCGCAAGCGCCGATCAGCTCTTCCGGCGATGAATGCCGGCGGATCGGTCCGGCGAGCCGCAGGGACGCCTCGCCCGATGCTTGATGTGGAGCCGCGCCGTTCCGACATATCCAAAAAGGGCCTGCGCATGCGCCGCGGCCCGACAGGAGTAATGTAATGCCATCCTTTGCCAGCGCTCTCGAGTCCACGCTGCACAAGGCGCTCGAGGCCGCGTCTTCACGCCGTCATGAATATGCCACGCTCGAGCATCTGCTGCTCGCGCTGGTGGACGACGAGCATGCGTCCAAGGTGATGAGCGGCTGCGGGGTCGACCTGGGCGAGCTCAAGGCCACCGTCGCGCAGTATCTCGACACCGAGCTCGATGCGCTGAAGGTCGACAGCGCCACCGATCCGTCGCCGACCAGCGGCTTCCAGCGGGTCGTCCAGCGCGCGATCCTCCACGTCCAGTCGTCGGGCCGCGACGAGGTGACCGGCGGCAACGTCCTCGTCGCGCTGTTCAGCGAGCGCGAGAGCTACGCCGTCTATTTCCTGCAACAGCAGGACATGAGCCGGCTCGATGCGGTCAGCTTCATCAGCCACGGCGTCGGCAAGGGCACCACCGCCGCGGAGGCCCCCGCGCCCAAGGGCGCCGACGACGAGAAGAAGGATAAGGCCACGGACAAGAAGGGCGAAAGCGCGCTCAAGCAGTTCTGCGTCGACCTCAACGAGAAGGCGAAGATCGGCAAGGTCGATCCGCTGATCGGCCGCTCGGCGGAGGTCGACCGCACGATCCAGATCCTGTGCCGCCGCTCGAAGAACAATCCGCTCTATGTCGGCGATCCCGGCGTCGGCAAGACCGCGATCGCGGAAGGGCTGGCGCGCAAGATCGTCGAGGGTGAAGTGCCCGACGTGCTGCTGCCCGCGGTGATCTACTCGCTCGACATGGGCGCGCTCCTCGCTGGGACGCGGTATCGCGGCGACTTCGAGGAGCGCTTGAAGGCGGTCGTCAACGAGCTGGAGAAGCTGCCTGACGCCGTGCTCTTCATCGACGAGATCCACACCGTGATCGGCGCGGGCGCGACCAGCGGCGGCGCGATGGACGCGTCGAACCTGCTCAAGCCCGCGCTCAGCGGCGGCACGATCCGCTGCATCGGCTCGACGACGTACAAGGAGTTCCGCAACCATTTCGAGAAGGACCGCGCGCTGCTGCGCCGGTTCCAGAAGATCGACGTCAACGAGCCGAGCATCGAGGATACGATCAAGATCCTGGCGGGACTGCGCAGCGCGTTCGAGGATCATCACAACGTCAAATACACCCCCGACGCGATCAAGTCGGCGGTGGAGCTCAGCGCGCGCTACATCAACGACCGTAAGCTGCCCGACAAGGCGATCGACGTGATCGACGAGGTCGGCGCGATGCAGATGCTCGTGCCGCCGAACAAGCGCAAGAAGACGATCACCGCCAAGGAGATCGAGCAGGTGATCGCGACGATGGCGCGCATCCCGCCCAAGAGCGTGTCGACCGACGACAAGATGGCACTCGCCACGCTCGAGACGGATCTGAAGCGCGTGGTGTTCGGCCAGAACTCCGCGATCGAGAAGCTGTCCTCCGCGATCAAGCTCGCGCGTGCCGGCCTCCGCGAGCCGGAGAAGCCGATCGGCAACTATCTGTTCACCGGCCCCACCGGCGTCGGCAAGACCGAGGTCGCCAAGCAGCTGTCGCAGATACTGGGAATCCCGCTCCAGCGCTTCGACATGTCCGAGTACATGGAGCGCCACAGCGTCTCGCGGCTGATCGGTGCGCCCCCGGGCTATGTCGGGTTCGACCAGGGTGGCCTGCTGACCGACGCGGTCGACCAGAATCCGCACTGCGTCCTCCTGCTCGACGAGATCGAGAAGGCGCATCCGGACCTGTTCAACATCCTGTTACAGGTGATGGATAACGGTCGCCTGACCGACCAGCACGGCAAGTCGGTCGACTTCCGCAACGTCATCCTCATCATGACGACGAACGCAGGCGCAAGCGACATGGCGCGCGAAACGGTCGGCTTCGGCACGCTCACCCGCGAGGGCGAGGACGAGCAGGCGGTGCAGAAAATGTTCACGCCGGAGTTCCGCAACCGGCTCGATGCGATCGTGCCGTTCGGTTACCTGCCGACCGAGGTCGTCGCGCGGGTGGTGGAGAAGTTCATCCTCCAGCTCGAGCTCCAGCTGGCCGACCGGAACGTCCACATCCATCTCGACGACGAATCGAAGGCGTGGCTGACGACCAAGGGCTATGACAAGCTCTACGGCGCACGCCCGATGGGCCGCCTGATCCAGGAGAAGATCAAGCAGCCGCTCGCGGAGGAACTGCTGTTCGGCAAGCTCGTCCATGGCGGCGAGGTGACGGTGAAGATGAAGGACGGCGCTCTCGCGTTCGAAATCGCACCCGCCGCGCCCAAGAAGCCGCGCAAGAAGGGCGGGAAGGCCGAGAAGGTCGATGCAGGCTGACGCCTTGGCGCAGCGATAAGGACGGCGAAGGTCGCGAGGGAAACTTCGCGGCCTTTACCTTATTTTGGCATACGCCCCCGTATCCGGGTCCGCATGTGGCGGAGGCTGACAAACCGGGGTTCTGCGGTGGTGGCGATGATGATCGCCGTCATCGGCTTCGTCGTCGCTGCTGCACCTGCCCGGGCGCAGGCGGGAATGGCCGGCACGCCGATCGCCACGTGCATCGCGCCGGTCCGTGCCGGTGACACCGCCCGCGCGATGCTGACCGCGACCGGACGCTTTGATTGCACGACGCCGCAACGCCGCTTCGGCTCGGGCGATTTCTGGGTTCGCGCCACAGGCCTTCCCCATGCGCCGGATGCGACGCGGTTGCGCGTCGCCAGCGTCTGGCAACGCCACGCGACCCTCTACGCCGTCTATGGCGACGGCGCGGTCTATCGCGCGGAGATCGACGATCGCGGCGCCTCGCACCGAATCAGGCTCGGCGCGATCATCGAGCAGGCGCTGCCCGATCGCCATGCGGGCCCGTTGCGCACATTGCTGTGGCGGGTCGAGGGATCGGGCAATCTGTTCGGCGTCGTGATCGGGCCGCGATTGGCGACGCCGCATCAAAGCGAGCAGGCAGGCCAGACGCTTGCGCTATTCTACGGCGCGTTCGCGGGAATGTGCATCGCGCTTCTCGTCTACAACCTGGCGGTGTGGGCTGCGCTGCGCCACCGTTTCCAGCTGGTCTATTGCGGCATGGTCGCGATGCTGCTGGTCTATGCGGCGTCGTCGTCGGGCTGGCTTGGGTGGGTCTTCCCCGACATGCCGAACACGTTGCGGCTGCGGGTCAATTATCTGTCGCTGGCGAGCGCGGGGGCGATGGCGCTGCTGTTCGCGCGCCATTTCTTTGAAGGCCGCGTGTTCGCAGGCTGGCTCGGCCGGCTGCTGCCGGTAATCATGGCGATGCAGCTCGGCGCCGCGATCCTGTTCGCGCTGGTCGCGCCCTGGCAACTCGCGCTGTTCAACCGGGTCTACACGATCTGCTTCCTCACCGTCGTCGCGATCACGGTGCCGATCCTGTGGCGGGCGTGGCGCGTCGGCAGCCCATATCTCTGGCTGTTCGCGCTGACTTGGGCCGCCCCGATCGCGCTGGCGGCGTTGCGCGTGGCCGTCAATCTGGGCATGCTCCGCTGGAGCTTCCTGCTCGACAATTCGACCCTGGCCGCGATGTCGGCCGAAGCGCTGGCGTCGAGCCTCGCCATCGCCTACCGGCTCCGCCTCCTGATGATCGAGCGCGATCATGCGCTCGACAACGAGGTTGCCGCGCGCCTGCTGGCGGACAGCGATCCGCTGACCGGGCTGGCGAACCGGCGCGCGTTCCTGCGCGACGCGATCGGGCGCGACCGGGAGCAGGTGTTGCTGCTGGCGGACATCGATCATTTCAAGGGCGTCAACGACACGATCGGCCACGACGGCGGCGACGAGGTCCTGCGGATCGTCGCGCGGGCGCTGCGCGCCGTTGCACCGGCGGGCGCGATCGTTGCGCGGCTGGGCGGCGAGGAGTTCGCCATCCTGGCGCCCGCCGACGCCGGCATGGCCCCCGCCGACATCCTCGATTCGGTCCGCACCGCACGGATGCCCTACGATATCGCGGTCACCGTCTCGCTGGGCCTTGCCCGTGGTGCGATCGAGACCGACGCGCATTGGAAGGCACTCTATCGCCGCGCCGACCGGGCGTTGTTCGATGCCAAGGATGCGGGCCGCGATCGCGCCCGCCACGCCGCGCCCGCGATCGCAGCCTGACACCTTCCGCCGCTTGCACGAATCGGCTATCGCGCTCGCAAGAGGGAGACCGCCGATGACCCAGCCACCCGATTACCGCCGCCGCCGGATCGGCGTCGCGCTCGCCGCCGTCGCGCTGTTCGCGGTCGCACAGCGCGAGACGCCCGCGGTCGGCACGGTGTCGCTCAGCCTCGATCCGGGACACGCGCCGCGGGTCGACGCCCGGCTCGCGCCCCCGCTCGATGCGGTCGCGGCGATGCTCGCGCAGGTGATCGTGGCGGTGATCCGCTGACACCGGCGCTTGCGGCTGCCGGGCCGCTTGCTTACACCCGTGTCAATGAGAGCTGCCGAGACCGCCTGGCACAGCGCCTATCGCCATCCCGCCCGCTGGAACGCCACCTTTGCCCCGCTGTCGGTGACCGATCTGTTCGAGGCATCCGCCAGCGTGCATGGCCCTGCCCCGCTGATCGATTTCCTCGGTCGCCGCTATTCCTATGCCGAGGTTGCCGACGGGGCGCGCCGCGTCGCCCAGGGGCTGGCCGCACTCGGTTATGGCGAGGGCGACCGGATCGGTCTGTTCCTGCCTAATGTCCCGCATTATCTCGCCGCCTATTACGGCATTCTCCGCCTGGGCGCGACCGTCGTCAATTTCTCGCCGCTCTACACCGTCGACGAACTCGCGCACCAGGTCGCCGATTCGGGCACGCGCGTGCTGTTCACGATCTCCGCCACCGCCCTGCTCCCCACCGCGCTGGCGGTGCTGGAGAAGAGCGCGCTCGAACGGCTCGTCGTCGGCTCGGTCGCGGGGGCGCTGCCTGCCACCAAGTCGCTCTTCTACCGCCTGTTCCGCGGCAGCGAGACCGCGACCCGCCCCGCCGATGCCCGCATCACCGCCTTCTCCGCGCTGATCGCCAACGACGGCGCGCAGCCCGCCGCACTGGTCGAGCCCGAGCGCGACGTCGCGCTGATCCAGTATACCGGCGGCACCACCGGGGTGCCCAAGGGCGCGATGCTCACCCATGCGAACCTCACCGCCAACGCGCGGCAGGTCTGCGCGATCGATCCCCATCCAGATCTCCCCGACGTGATCGTCGGCGCGCTGCCGCTGTTCCATGTCTTCGCCAACATCTGCGTCCTCAACCGCACCGTCGCCAACGGCGGCATGATCGCGCTGCTGCCGCGTTTCGATGCCGCGCAGGTGCTGGCGACGATCGCGCGGACGAAGGCGACCGCACTGCCCGGCGTGCCGACGATGTACCGCGCGCTGCTCGATCATCCCACGCTCGCGAAGACCGACATGGCGTCGCTGCGCGTCTGCATCTCGGGTGGCGCGCCGCTCCCCGCCGAGCTCGCGCAGCGCTGGCGCGACGCGACCGGCGCCGCGCTGGTCGAGGGATACGGCCTGTCGGAAAGCTCGGGCGTGCTCACCGCCAACCCCTATGCCGTTCCCGGCAAGCCCGGCACGATCGGCCAGCCGCTCCCCGCCACCCGCCTCGCCCTGGTCGACAAAGAGGATCCGACGCGTCCCGCCCCCGCCGGCGAGCCGGGCGAGATCGTCGCAGCAGGCCCGCAGATCATGAAGGGTTACTGGCGCCGCGAGGATGCCGATGCGGAGGTGTTCGTCACCGATGCCGACGGCACGCGCTGGCTGCGGACCGGCGATGTCGGCACGATCGACGTCGACGGCTTCGTCGCGATCGTAGACCGGTTGAAGGACATGATCGCGGTCGCCGGTTTCAAGGTGTTTCCCAGCCAGATCGAGGCGGCCCTCTATCACCACCCCGCGGTCCGCGAGGCGCTGGTGATCGGCTTGCCCGACACCTATCGCGGCGAGGTCCCGCGCGCTTATGTCACCGTCGATGCGGAAGCGGGCGTGTCCGACGCCGCGCTGCGCGACTGGCTCAACCCCCAGCTCGGCAAGCACGAGCGCGTCGACCGCGTCGTGATCCGCGACGCGCTCCCCAAGACGATGATCGGCAAGCTCAGCCGCAAGGATCTGGTCGCCGAGGTGATGGCGGAGGGGTGATGCCCCATCGTCATCCCGGCGAAAGCTGCGGCCTGTCTCGATCTTGGTCCAATCGACATTCAACTTGGTCCGCCATCCTGTTCGTCACCCCGGAACAGGTCCGGGGTGACGGGTTTGGCAGGTGGCGCCGGCAACAATAGCTGAGTGTCGATCGGCCCCTTCCTTAACACCTAACCGCAAGCGATCCCGGCCTTCGCCGGGATGGCGGGAGGAAGCCAGCCATCCTTGACCCTCCATCACCCCCTGCCCCATAGCGACCCGATGGATACTCTTCCCGATACCGGCCCCGACACCAGTGTCGACACGCTGTCGTTCGAAGCCGCGCTGAAGGAGCTGGAGGCGATCGTCGCCCGCCTCGAATCCGGGCAGGAGACGCTCGACGAATCGATCCGGCTGTACGAGCGCGGCAACGCGCTGCGCCAGCGCTGCGCCGACCGGCTCGATGCCGCGCAGGCCCGGATCGAGGCGATCCGAGTCGATGCCGAGGGGCGCGCCGCGGGCACCAAGCCCTTCGCGGCGGCGTGACTGCAATGGCGCGCGCCGCAACCCCGCTCGAACTCGCGCTGATCGAGGTCGCCGACGCGATCGACGCCAGCTTCGACACGCTGCTGGCGATCCCCGACGATCCCCGCGCGCGGCTTTACGAGGCGATGCGCCATGCGGCGATCGGCGGCGGCAAGCGGCTGCGACCGTTGCTCGTCTCCGCCACCGCGCGGCTGTTCGGCGTGGCGCGCGACGCCGCGACGCGCGCGGGCACCGCGATCGAGGCGATCCACGTCTACAGCCTCGTCCATGACGACCTGCCCGCGATGGACGACGACGACCTGCGCCGCGGCAAGCCGACTGCCCACAAGGCCTATGACGAGGCCACCGCGATCCTTGCCGGCGATTGCCTCCACGCGCTCGCGTTCGAGATCCTCGCCGATCCCGCCACCCATGCCGATCCCTTTGTCCGCGCCGAGCTGATCGCGGACCTCGCGCGCGCCTCGGGCCCTGCCGGCATGGCGGGCGGGCAGATGATGGACCTCGTCGCGGAGACGACGACCTTCGATCTTCCCACCATCACCCGGCTCCAGGCGATGAAGACCGGCGCGCTGATCTGCGCCGCGGTCGAGGCGGGCGCGATCCTCGGCCGCGTGCCGTACGAGGCGCGCACGGGGCTGCGCGGCTATGCCCACGACATCGGCCTAGCCTTCCAGATCGTCGACGACCTGCTCGACGTCGAGGGCGACGAGACGCTCGCGGGCAAGAAGCTGCGCAAGGACGGCGATGCGGGCAAGGCGACCTTCGTCTCGCTGCTGGGCGTCGACGCCGCGCGCCAGCAGAGCAGCATTCTCGTCGACCAGGCGATCGCGCACCTCCACAGCTACGGCCCGGAAGCGGACCTGCTCCGCGACATCGCGCGCTACGTCCTGGAACGCGACCGCTGACGGCCGATGCTCGGTCGACGGTCGACGGTCGACGGTTACGATACACGCTGGCGTCCCACGTCACCCCGGACTTGATCCGGGGTCCCGCTTCTTTAAGAGCGGGGCACAACAGCGGGACCCCGGCTCAAGGCCGGGGTGACGTAGTTTCGGGGGACATTCTCGTGGCGCGAACGTGAGGATCGATCCGTCCCGGGCCGCGTCCCAAGGGACCAACTGGAGCACATCATGACCCGTATCGGCGTCTATCCCGGCACCTTCGATCCGATCACGCTCGGGCACATGGACATCATCCGCCGCGGCGCGAAGCTGGTCGACCGGCTCGTCATCGGCGTCACCACCAACCCGTCCAAGTCGCCGATGTTCTCGCTCCCCGAGCGGCTCGCGATCGTCGAGCGCGAGGTCGCGGGGCTCGATGCCGATATCGGCGTCGTCAGCTTCGATTCGCTGCTGATGGACTTCGCGGAGCGCGAGGGCGCGAGCGTGATCGTCCGCGGGCTGCGCGCGGTCGCGGACTTCGAGTACGAGTACCAGATGGCGGGCATGAACCAGCAGCTCAACGACCGGATCGAGACGGTCTTCCTGATGGCCGACGTCGCGCTTCAGCCGATCGCCTCGCGCCTCGTCAAGGAAATCGCGATCTTCGGCGGCGAAATCGGCAAGTTCGTCACCCCCGCGGTCCGCGACGAAGTCGCCGCCCGCGTCCAGGTCCTCGGCCGCCGCGGGGTCTGAGAGACTCCGTCACCCCGGACCCTTCGACAAGCTCAGGAGAGCCTTGATCCGGGGTCCAGCTTTTCTTCCTAGGGTAACGATGGCTCCGACCCCCCTTGCCCATTCACGTTGGCGCAAGCGCCGATCTGGTCTAAAGCCCGCCGTCGATCCCCCTTTCTTCGTAAGGTTTCCATGCGTCTCGTCGCCGCCGTCCTCGCGCTGATCGCCAGCGTCGCTACCCTTCCCGCCGTCGCGCAGGTCGCGCAGGGCGCATCGCCCGCCACCACGGGCACCGCGGTCACCAGCGACAAGCAGAATCTCTGGCTGCTCGATCTGTCGACCGGCGGGCGCGTCACGATCTGGCTGCGCCCCGATGTCGCGCCCAACATGGTGAAGCGGATCAAGACGCTGACGCGCGAGCATTTCTACGACGGGCTGCTGTTCCACCGCGTGATCGACGGATTCATGGCGCAGGGCGGCGATCCCAAGGGGGATGGCACCGGCGGCTCGCCGCTGCCCGACGTCGCGGCGGAGTTCAACTATCTCCCCCACGTCCGCGGTGCGGTGTC
The DNA here is from genome assembly GCF_055231975.1 of Sphingomonas sp. Ell38C01. NCBI lineage: Bacteria > Pseudomonadati > Pseudomonadota > Alphaproteobacteria > Sphingomonadales > Sphingomonadaceae > Sphingomonas > Sphingomonas sp. Ell38C01. The sequence continues at coordinate 3,404,421 of NZ_JBUYVA010000001.1, forward strand.
GGCGGCGCGATCCGACAGCCCGGACAGCGCGAACAGCCAGTTCTTCATCGTCTTCCAGCCGCGCCTGAGCCTCGACAAGAAGTACACCGTCTTCGGCCGCGTCGTCGACGGCATGCAGTATGTCGACACCATCACCCGCGGCGAGCCGCCGCAGGCCCCCTCGCGGATCGTCCACGCCTATATCGCCAGCGACGGCCCGCCCGCCTACCAGCGCGCGCCCGCGACCGCCGCGCCGGCGTCGCTGGGTGCGCCGGTGACGCTCGGCGCCCCCGCCGCCGCTCCCGCGAAGAAGGCTCCCGCGCGCAAGCCGAAGTAGGCGCATCGATGAACGTCGACCTGTTCGACTTCGACCTGCCGAACGAAGCCATCGCGCTGCGTCCCGCACGTCCGCGCGACGCCGCACGGATGCTCGTCGTGGCGGGCGATACGATGCGCGACCGCGGCGTCGCCGATCTCCCGGACGAGTTGCGCGCGGGCGACTGCCTCGTCTTCAACGACACCCGCGTGATCCCCGCCCAACTCGAAGGCCGCCGCGGTGACGCCCGCATCGGCGCGACCCTCCACAAGCGCGAAGGGCTCCGCAGATGGCGCGCCTTCGTCCGCAACGCGAAGAAACTGCGCGAGGGCGAGACGGTCGACTTCGGAGAGGGCGTCACCGCCACCGCGCGCGATCGTGCCGCCGACGGCAGCCTCGCGCTCGAATTCGCTGGCGACGAACCCGTCGAACTGCTGCTGGAGCGCGCGGGCCGCATGCCGCTGCCCCCCTATATCGCGCAAAAGCGCGCGCTCGACGCCGCCGACGCCGACGATTACCAGACGATGTTCGCGCGAGAGGCCGGCGCGGTCGCGGCCCCCACCGCCGCGCTCCACTTCACACCCGAGCTCATGGCAGCGCTCGCCGATCGCGGCATCGCGCACGAAACGCTGACGCTCCACGTCGGCGCAGGCACCTTCCTGCCCGTCAAGGCGGACGACACCGCCGATCACGTCATGCACGCCGAATGGGGCCGCATCGACGCCGACACCGCCGCCCGCCTCAACGCGGTCCGCGCAAACGGCGGCCGCGTGATCGCGGTCGGCACCACCTCGCTCCGCCTGATCGAAAGCGCCTGCGACCCCGACGGCGCGATCCAGCCTTTTGAGGGCGACACCGCGATCTTCATCACCCCCGGCTACGCGTTCCGTGGCATCGACGGCCTCGTCACCAACTTCCACCTGCCGCGATCGACGCTGTTCATGCTGGTCTCGGCGCTGATGGGGCTGGAGACGATGCAGCGTGCCTATGCGCATGCGATCGCGGGCGGGTATCGCTTCTATTCCTATGGCGACGCCTCGCTGCTGATCCCCGGAGCCCGCGCATGATCCTCGCCGTCCTCCTGCTCCAGGCCGTCGCGGCCGCCCCGCCGCCCGCCCCCGCACAGCCACACGCGACGATGGTCGTGGAGCCCGCCGCGATGCTGATCGCCACGCTCGACGCCGATGGCGACGGGCGAACCACCCGCACCGAGTTGGACCGCGGGCTGCGGCGGACGTTCGCAACGGTCGATCGCGACGGCCGGGGCGTCGGCTACATCGTCTATTCCGACTGGGCGGAACGCTGGCTGGGCGACCGCAACGCGCTGCCCAGCCCCTATGAAGTCGATGCGAACGGCGACGACAGGATTTCCGCCGACGAACTCGTCGCAGGGATGACGGTGATCTTCGACCGGCTCGACCGCGACCGGGACGGCGCCGTCACCCGCGCCGAATGCCTGACGATCCGTGCCAGCACCGGCGACGACCGCGACCGCGGCGGCAAGGGAAAAGGCGGGAAGCGCAAGTGAGCGACCGCTTCGCCTTCACGATCACCGCCACCGACGGCGCCGCGCGCACCGGCGCGATCGCGATGCAGCGCGGGGTCATCCGCACGCCCGCCTTCATGCCCGTCGGCACCGCCGCGACGGTCAAGGCGATGAAGCCCGCCGACGTCGAGGCGGCGGGCGCGGACATCATCCTGGGCAACACCTATCACCTGATGCTGCGCCCCGGCGCGGAGCGCGTCCACCGGCTGGGCGGGCTTCACGACTTCATGGGCTGGTCGAGGCCGATCCTGACCGATTCGGGCGGCTATCAGGTGATGAGCCTCGCCGACCTGACGAAGCGCAGCGAGGACGGCGTCGCGTTCAAGTCGCACCTCGACGGCACCCGCCACCTGCTGACGCCGGAGCGTTCGATCGCAATCCAGCGCCTGCTCGGCAGCAACATCACGATGGCGTTCGACGAACTCGTCCCGACGACCTCGACACGCGAAGTGCAGGCCGCCGCGATGGAGCGATCGATGCGCTGGGCCCGCCGCAGCCGCGACGCGTTCCACGGCGGTGACGGCGGCGTCCACGCCGCGAACAACGCGATCTTCGGCATCCAGCAGGGCGCGCTCGACGAAGGGCTGCGCAAGGCCAGCGCCGACGCGCTGATCGATATCGGGTTCGACGGCTATGCGATCGGCGGCCTCGCGGTCGGCGAGGGGCAAGAGGCGATGTTCGCCTGCCTCGATTTCGCGCCGGCACAGCTTCCAGCCGACAAGCCCCGCTACCTGATGGGCGTCGGCAAGCCCGACGACATCGTCGGCGCGGTCGAGCGCGGGGTCGACATGTTCGATTGCGTGATGCCGACGCGATCGGGCCGCACCGGACAGGCCTTCACGAGGCAAGGCCCGATCAACATCCGCAACGCGAAATTCGCGGAGGATACCGCGCCGCTCGACCCCGAATGCGCGTGCCCGGTCTGCGCCACATGGAGCCGCGCCTATCTCCACCACTGCGTCCGCGCGGGCGAGATGCTGGGCGCGATGTTGATGACCGAACATAATATCGCCTTCTACGAGGCGTTGATGGCGGACCTGCGCGCGGCGATCGCCGCGGGCGCGTTGAAGACGTTCGCGGACGGGTTCCGGACGCGCTATCGTCAAGGCAAGGGAGAGTAAGCGTGAACGAAGACAACGAGATCCTGCGCGAGGCCGAGGCGGTGAAGGCCAGCGAGGCCGGCGCCGCGAAGGCCCAGGAAGCCGCGCGCGCCAGCCGCTGGAACGCGGGCAAGATCATCGGCGTGGGCATCGGCTCCGCCGCGGTCGCCGCCGCCGTGCTGTTCGCCAATCGCGGCAAGAAGGCCTGATCCACTCCATGCGCATCCTCGCCGCCGCCCTCCTCGCCTCCGCGTCGATCCCGGCTGCGGCAAGCGCCCAGACCGTCCCGACCACCACGCCCGCACCCGCCGCGAAACCGATCGCGTTCACCACGCGCACGCTCGCCAACGGCTTGCGCGTCTATGCGATCCGCGACACCACGACGCCCAACGTGGCGGTGCAGGTCTGGTACGATGTCGGGTCGAAGGACGATCCCACCGGCCGCTCGGGCTTCGCGCACATGTTCGAGCACCTGATGTTCAAGGCGACGCGCAATCTCGTCCCCGAACAGATGGACCGGCTGACCGAAGATGTCGGCGGCTACAACAATGCCTCGACGGGCGACGACTACACCAATTATTTCGAGGTCGTCCCCGCCAACCACCTCCAGCGGCTGCTGTTCGCGGAGGCCGACCGGATGGCCAGCCTCGTCGTCGAGGCGAAGTCCTTCGCCTCGGAGCGCGACGTGGTGAAGGAGGAGCTTCGCCAGAACACGCTCGCGCGGCCATACGGCAAGCTGTTCTCGCTCTACTATCCCGCCGCCGCCTACGCCGTGCATCCCTATGCACGCGGCACGATCGGCAGCATCGCCGATCTCGATTCGGCGACGATCGACGACGTCCGCGCGTTCCACGCCACCTTCTACCGTCCCGACAACGCGATCCTCGTCGTCTCGGGCAATTTCGATCCCGCGCAGCTCGACGCGTGGGTCGATCGCTACTTCGCCGGCATCGCCAAGCCCGCGGGCGCGATCCCGCGCGTGACCGTCGCCGAACCCGCGCGCACCGCCGCCAAGGCCTATACCGTCTACGAGCCCAACACGCCGCTGCCCGCGATCCTGCTCGCCTGGCCCGTCCCCGCCGACCGCGATGCCGACACTCCCGCGCTGTCGGTGCTGAGCGCGATCCTCGCGACAGGCGAGAGCAGCCGCCTCTACGAAAGTCTCGTTTACAAGCAGCAGCTCGCGCAGTCGGCGGAGGCGTTCCTCGATACCAAGCAGGGCACCGGCAACCTCGTCGCGTTCGCGATCGTCGCAGGCGGCAAGCCCGTCGCGGAGGGCGAGGCCGCGCTGCGCAAGGAAGTCGCGCGCTTCCGGGACGCCGCCCCCACCGCCGCCGAAGTGAAGGAAGCGCAGAACGAGCTCCTCACCGCCTCGCTCAAGCGCGTCGAGACCGCGGAAGGGAAAGCCAGCGCGCTCGCCAGCTCGGTCATCGTCGACGGCGATCCCCGCGCATTCGACGCGCAGCTCGCCGCGATCGCGCGCGTCACCCCGGCCGACGTCCAGCGCGTCGCACGCAAATATCTGGTCGACACCGCCGCGGTCGCGATCCGCTACCTCCCTGCCGACGCCGCCAAGGCAGCGAAGGGCGACGCCATCGCGGTCGCGCCCACCGTCGTCACCCGCCCGGTGACCGCGCCCGCCGACGTGGCGATCGTCACGCCTGCGCCTGACGCGCAGCGCATTCTCCCCCCCGCACCCTCCGCACCGCTGGCCGCGACGCTCCCCGTCCCCGTCGAGACGCGGCTCGCCAACGGCCTGCGGGTCGTCACGGTCGAGCGCCATGACCTGCCGCTCGTCACCGCCGCGCTCGTCGCGTCCGGGGGCGCGGCGCTCGATACGCGCGCGGGCACCAGCAGCCTCGCCGCCGCGCTGATGACGAAGGGCACCGCCACCCGCTCCGCGACGCAGATCGCACGCGCGGTCGAATCGCTCGGCGGTGCGATCGACGCCAGCGCCAGCCGAGACGGGGCCAGCGTCGACCTGACGGTCAAGTCGGACCAGCTCGCGCCCGCGATCGCGATCCTCGCCGACGTCGCGCAGCACCCCGCCTTCGCCGCGGAGGAGATCGAACGCGCCCGTGCGCAGGCGGTCGACGCGGTCCAGCTGACGATCAAGGATCCCGGCCAGCTCGCGGGTCTGGTGGCCACCCGTGCGGTGGGCGGCTCCGGCCCCTATGCCGCACCGATCGACGGCACGCAGCGCTCGCTCAAGGCGATCACCCGCGCCGATCTCCAGTCCGCCTACGCGCGCACCTGGCGTCCCGACACCGCCGCGCTCGTCCTGGTCGGCGACGTCACGCCCGCGCGGGCGAAAGCGATCGCCGAGCGCGACTTCGGCGCGTGGAAGGCGTCCGGCCCCGCTCCGGCCGAGCCCGTCGCGATCGCCCCCCCGGCCCCCCGGGTCATCGTCGTCGACATGCCGGAGGCCGCGCAGGCCGGCATCGTCCTCGCCCGCCCCGGCATCGCACGCCGCGACGACGCCTATTATCCGCTTCAGGTGGCAAACACGCTGCTGGGCGGCAGCTTCACCTCTCGGCTCAATCAGGAAATCCGCATCAAGCGTGGCCTGTCCTACGGCGCGCGCAGCTCGGTGCAGGCCCGCCGCCTCCCCGGAACCGTCTCCGCCACCACCTCGACCAAGAACGCCTCCGCGGCCGAGGTCGTGTCACTGATCGCTGTGGAGATGGCACGCATGGGCCAGTCGCCCGCGCCGACGCAGGATGAGGTCGACACGCGCAAGGCGGTCATCATCGGCGGGTTCGGCCGTACGATCGGGACGACCGACGGCATCGCCGGCATCGTCGGCGACACTATCGTCCAGCAGGTCCCGCTGAGCGAGATCGCGGCGTTCACCGGCAAGGTGAACGGCGTCGACGCCGCCACGGTCCAGCGCGTCGCGGCACGCTGGCTCGATCCGAAGTCGGCGAGCATCGTCGTGGTCGGCGACGCGAAGGCGTTCCTGCCGGCGCTGCGCGCAGCCTATCCGGCAGTCGAGGTGATCCCGGTGGCGGCGCTCGATCTGGACACGCCTGCGTTGAAGTAAGGCGCGCCACCCCCGCCACACTTCGTCACCCCGGATAGAATCCGGGGTGACGTCACGACCAAAAGGTTGACGCCCGTCCCATCCGTCCCGAACCGGCACGCCCGCCGTTCGGGGGCTCAAATCGTCAACCCTGATACGCTACGCGCGGGCTGCGCGCCGACAGGGCGCACCGGAGACCCGACGCCAATGACCGCACCCGCCCTCCATCCCAGCGAACGCGCCGCCCTGCGCGCCGCGCGGGGGCGGACTCGCTGGCCGGTGCTGGCGATCGTCATCGCAGGTGTCGCAGTATCGACCGGATCCGCCTTCGCGATGATCGATCGCGTGCCCGTGTCGCAAGCCAGGGTCATATCCCGCCCAGCCCCGAGCGCAGCGAGCCCCGCGCCAATCGTTGCAGTCCCCACATCCGACAACGCCTCCCCGGCGCAAGGTACGACCGGTACGATCGCGCTCCCACCCGAGCCGCTCGCGCTGCCCGCCGCCACCATCCCGGTCGGGACGACGATCGTTCCCGCGCGCGCCTTCTCCACGCTCGGCGCTAGCGCAACCGATCGCGGCCGCGCGCTGCAATGCCTCGCCGCCGCGATCTACTACGAGGCGGCGTCCGAGTCCGACGACGGCCAGCGCGCGGTCGCGCAGGTCGTGCTGAACCGTGTCCGCCACCACGTCTTCCCAGCGACGGTATGCGGCGTCGTCTACCAGGGATCGGAACGCGCGAGCGGGTGCCAGTTCAGCTTCGCGTGCGATGGCGCGATGGCCCGGATCCCGTCACGTGCCGGCTGGGCGCGCGCGATCCGCATCGCCGGCGCGGCACTCGCAGGGCAGGTCTACGCGCCCGTGGGCCTTGCGACGCATTACCACACTTTCGCTGTCACCCCCGCCTGGAACCGCACGCTGGTGATGACCGACGCGGTCGGCGCGCATTTTTTCCATCGCTGGAAAGGCTATTGGGGCACCGCCGCCGCCTTCTCGCGCCGCTATGCCGGCGGCGAGCCGCTCCCCGGTCCGCATGCGAAGCTCGACGCGCCGGCAGCGCCCCCGGTCGCGATCGCGGCGACCCTGACGCCGATGCTGGTCACCCCGCCCGTCGCGATCCTGCCCGCCTATGCCGCCAGCGGCACCGCCAAGACGCAGACGGCGGCGGCAAGGGATACCCTGCCGCCGCCGTCTCGGATCCTCGATCGCTGGAAGGATTCGGGCAAGCCTTTGCGCTGATGCGACCGCCTTCCCGGTTCCGGACTCAGCGGCAACGCACGTTGTTGCGATCGATCGACTTGCCTGCCAGCGCACCACCCGCACCACCGATCAGCGCGCCGAGCAGCCCCGACCCACCCGGCGCGATCGCCGCGCCCAGTGCGCCGCCCGCGATCCCGCCGACGATCAGCCCGGTTGTTCCATCGTTGCGGCGGCAATAATAGCGTCCGTCATTGCCCGCATAGACACGGTCGTTGCGCGACAGGCGACGCTCGCGGTAGCTCGGCCCGTCACGGTAATAGCGATCCGCGTAATAGCCGTTCGCGGCCGGATCGGGGCGGTTATAGTCGTACGCCGAATAGCCGTACGGGTCGCTCGCGTAGCCGGGACGTCCGTAATCGGAACAGCCGGTCACCATCATCGCCGCACCCATCGCGGCCATTGCCATCACACGCATCACTCGCCTCCTGTTACCCTGAGGCAGGTTCAATGCGCCGACGCCGCAATGGTTGCCGCGCGCGGCCGGCCTATCGCGCGATGCCCCCCGCCGCCAGCACCGCCAGCGTCACCAGTTCGCTCGCGGTCGACGTCATCGGCGCGACCTGCACGGGCTTCTCCATCCCGATCAGCATCGGCCCGATCACCGAATCGCCGCCTAGCTCGCGCAGCAGCTTGGCGGAGATGTGCGCGGACTGGAGCCCCGGCATGATGAGCACGTTGGCCGGGCCGGACAGCCGCGCGAACGGATAGTTCGCCAACTGCTTGGGGTTCAGCGCGACGTCGGGCGCCATCTCGCCTTCATATTCGAAGCCCACCTGTCGCCCGTCGAGGACGGTCACCGCGTCGCGGATATTGTCGAGCCACTCGCCCTTCGGGTTGCCGAAGTTGGAATAGCTAAGGAACGCCACCCGCGGCTCGTGCCCCATCCGCCGCGCGACCGCCGCGGTGCTTTCCGCGATGTCGGCCAGCTGTTCGGCGGTCGGCCGTTCGTTGACCGTGGTGTCCGCGATGAACACGGTGTGGCTCTGCCCGACGAGCAGGTGGATGCCGAACGGCGTCTTGCCCGCTTGCGGGTCGATCACACGATAGATCTGGCGCATCGTCTCGCCATAGGTGCGCGTGATGCCGGTAATCATCGCATCACCCTCGCCCATGTGGAGCAGCAGCGCGCCGAAGATGTTGCGGTCCTGGTTCACCATCCGCTCGCAGTCGCGACGCAGATAGCCACGCCGCTGGAGCCGCGCATAGAGCAGCTCGACCATCTTCGGCACGAGCGGCGAGATCCGGCTGTTGTGCAGCTCGAACGACTCCGGGTCCGCGACGCCCAGCGCGCGCAGCCGATCGGGCACATCGTCGCGGCCGACGAGCACCGGCACGCCGTACCCGCCCTCGCGGAACGCGATCGCGGCGCGCAGCACCACTTCCTCCTCACCCTCCGCGAAGATCACGCGCTTGGGATGCGCGCGCGCGCCCTCATACGCCATCGACAGCACCGAGGTGGTCGGATTGAGCCGCGCGCGCAGCGACTGGCGGTACGCGTCCATGTCGAGGATCGGCTTGGTCGCGACGCCCGAATCCATCGCCGCCTTCGCGACCGCGGACGGCACCAGTTCCATCAGCCGCGGATCGAACGGCGCGGGAATGATGTATTCGGGGCCGAAGCTGTGCTGGACGCCATACGCGACCGCGACCTCCTCGGGCACACGCTCGCGCGCCAGTTCGGCGATCGCGTTCGCGGCGGCGATCTTCATCGCGTCGTTGATTCCCGTCGCGCGCACGTCGAGCGCGCCGCGGAAGATGAACGGGAAGCCGATGACGTTGTTGACCTGGTTGGGATAGTCCGACCGGCCCGTCGCGATGATCGCGTCGGGGCGCGCCGCCTTGGCGAGTTCGGGGCGGATCTCCGGCTCCGGGTTGGCCATCGCGAAGATGATCGGCGCAGGCGCCATGTCCTTGACCATCTCGGGCTTGAGCGCGCCCGCCGCGGACAGTCCCAGGAACACGTCGGCGCCGTGCAGCGCCTCGGTCAGCGTCCGCCGGTCGGTGACCGCGGCGTGCGCCGACTGCCACTGGTTCACGTCGTCGCGTCCCTGGTAGATCACGCCGGTGCGGTCGCACATGATGACGTTGTCGTGGCGGACGCCCATCGCCTTCATCAGTTCGGTGCACGCGATCGCCGCGGCGCCCGCGCCGTTGACGACCACCTTGACGTCCGACAGCTTGCGCCCCGTCAGCAGGCAGGCGTTGATGAGCCCGGCGGCGGTGATGATCGCGGTTCCGTGCTGGTCGTCGTGGAAGACGGGAATGTTCATCCGCTCGCGCAGCGTCTGCTCGATGATGAAGCATTCGGGCGCCTTGATGTCCTCGAGGTTGATCCCCCCGAAGCTGGGCTCCATCAGCTCGACCGCGTCGATGAAGCGGTCGACGTCCTCGGTCTTCAGCTCGATATCGATCGAATCGACGTCAGCGAAGCGCTTGAAGAGCACCGCCTTGCCTTCCATCACCGGCTTGGACGCCAGCGCGCCCAGATTGCCCATCCCCAGGATCGCGGTCCCGTTCGAGATCACCGCGACCAGGTTGCCCTTGGTGGTATAGTCGTACGCCTTGGCCGGATCATCCGCGATCGCCTGCACGGGCACCGCGACGCCGGGCGAATAGGCCAGCGCCAGGTCGCGCTGGGTCGCCATCGGCTTGGACGCGACGATCTCGATCTTGCCGGGCCTCCCTTCGGAATGGAAGAGAAGCGCCTCGCGCTCGGAGAATTGCACGTTCGTGGGTTCGGACATGCCGATAACCTCCTACCGGGCGGTGCCGTAGGGGCAAGCCCTTTCGTGCGCGCCTAGGCAAGATCGGCGCGGCGGGGTATGGTATCGCGATGAAGCACGATACCGGCCTGTCTCCACGCGTACGGCGCGCGCCCGACACAGCCGATTTCTCGCGCGCCAAGGCCAGCTACGCGGCCGGGACCGGCATCGAGCATATCGTCGTCGGCCAATGGCTGCTCACCTGGGGCATGCCGGACCAGAAGGATTTCCCGGACTGGCTTGCGGAACAGGATGGCTAGGGTCGTCTGGCAGACCGAAGCCATCGACGATATTCGCGCGATCATCCGATACATCACTGAATTCGATCCTGCCGCCGCACAGACCATCGGTCTTCGCCTGTTCGACCTGGGAGAAAGCCTCGCAGATTTTCCGCGACGCGGTCGCCTATTGAAGGACGATATGCGGGAGATGACGACGGTGCCCCCATACATCCTGCGCTACGCGATCCGCGGCGGCGATGTCCTGATCCTCTCCGTGCACCACGGCGCACGAAACCCGAACTGACCGCCACGCCATGACCGTCCCCACCCCCGCCCCTACCCCGATGATGGCGCAGTACCTCGCGCTCAAGGCCGAAGCACAGGATTGCCTGCTCTTCTACCGGATGGGCGACTTCTTCGAGATGTTCTTCGACGACGCGCGCATCGCCGCCGCGGTGCTCGACATCGCGCTGACCGCGCGGGGCGAGCATGAGGGGACGAAGATCCCGATGTGCGGTGTCCCCGTCCACGCCGCGACCGCCTATCTCCAGCGGCTCATCAAGGCGGGCCACCGCGTCGCGATCGCCGAGCAGACCGAGACGCCCGATCAGGCCAAGAAGGCGCGCGGCAGCAAGGCGCTCGTCGGCCGCGCGATCGTCCGCGTCGTCACCGCGGGCACGCTGACCGAGGAGGCGCTGCTCGACTCGCGCACCGCCAACTGGTGCGTCGCGATCGGCGAGGCCGCAGGGCATGTCGCGATCGCCGCCGCGGACGTCTCGACCGGCCGGTTCGCGGTGATCGCGTGCACGCCCGACGGCGTCGCCGCCGAACTCGCACGGCTCGCCGCGGCCGAGGTCGTCGCCTCGGAAGCGAGCGCCTTCGCCGACGCTGCGACGGTGCTGCGCCCGAAGGCGGAGTTCGACAGCACCGCCGCCGATGCGCGCCTCAGGCGCGTATGGGGCGTCGCGACGCTCGACGGGTTCGGCCAGTTCGGCCGCGCCGAGCTCGCCGCGGCCGGCGGGCTCGTCGCCTATCTCGACCATACCGCCAAGGGCGCACTCCCGTTCCTGCGCCCGCCGACGCTGTCGCAGGCAGCCGAGACGATGGCGATTGATGCCGCGACGCGCGAGAGCCTCGAGCTTACCGCCACCGCCTCGGGCCAGCGCAAGGGCTCGCTGCTCGACGCGGTCGACCGCACCGTCACCGGCGCGGGCGCGCGCCTGCTCGCCGCCGACATCGGCGCGCCGCTGATGGACCGCACGCAGGTCGAGGCGCGCCTCGCGCTCGTCGCGCTGTTCCACGACGATCCGGCCTTGCGCGAACGCACCCGCGCGACGCTGCGCGCGCTCCCCGATATCGGCCGCGCGCTCGGCCGGCTGGTCGCGGGGCGCGGCAGCCCGCGCGATCTGGGGCAGCTGCGCGACGGGCTCGACGGCGCATGGCGACTCGCCGAGACGCTAGCGCGGATCGACGCACCGCCCCCGATGCTCGCCGCCACTGTGCCGAAGCTCCACGGCCACGGCGCGTTGATCGACCTCCTCCGCCGCGCGCTCGTCGCGACCCCGCCGATCGAGGCGTCGACGGGCGGCTATATCGCGGAAGGCTATGACGCCGCACTCGACGACCTGCGCGACGCGGGCGCGGGCGGCCGCCGTGCGATCGCCGCGCTGGAGGCGGCGTTTCGCACCCGCACCGGCGTCTCCGCGCTCAAGATCCGCCACAACGGCGTGCTCGGCTATCATATCGAGGTTCCCGCCAAGGTCGCGGACCCGCTGATGCACGCCGATTCGGGCTTTACCCACCGCCAGACGCTGGCGGGCGTGGTCCGCTTCAACGCGCCCGAGCTCCACGACATCGCGTCGCGCGTCACGCAGGCGGGCGCGCACGCGCTGGCGGCGGAGGCCGCGCATCTCGAGGACCTGACCGCGCAGGCACTCGCCGCGCGCGAGGCCGTCGCCGCGACCGCCGACGCGCTCGCCCGGCTCGACGTCGCCGCAGCCCTCGCCGAGCGCGCCGCGGAAGGCGCATGGGCACCCCCGCGCCTCGTCGATCATGCCTGTTTCGAGATCGAGGGCGGCCGCCATCCCGTGGTCGAGGCCGCGGTCGCGAAATCCGGCGAGCGTTTCGTCGCCAACGACTGCACGCTCTTGGAAACGTCGCGGCTCTGGCTCGTCACCGGCCCCAATATGGGCGGCAAGTCCACCTTCCTGCGCCAGAACGCACTGATAGCGGTCCTCGCACAGGCGGGCAGCTACGTGCCCGCGACCAAAGCGACGCTCGGCCTCGTCGATCGCCTCTTCAGCCGCGTCGGCGCGTCGGACAATCTCGCGCGCGGTCGCTCCACCTTCATGGTCGAGATGGTCGAGACCGCCGCGATCCTCGCGCAGGCCACCCCGCGCAGCTTCGTGATCCTAGACGAGGTCGGGCGGGGCACGTCGACCTATGACGGGCTGGCGATCGCCTGGGCGGTGGTCGAGGCGATCCACGAAGACAATCGCTGCCGCTGCCTGTTCGCGACGCACTATCACGAGCTGACGCGCCTCGCCGAACGCTGCGACGCGCTCACCCTCCACCACGTCCGCGCACGCGAGTGGAAGGGCGAGCTGGTCCTCCTCCACGAACTCGCCGACGGCCCCGCCGACCGCAGCTACGGCCTCGCAGTCGCGCGCCTCGCGGGGATGGCCCCCGCGACCGTCGCGCGCGCCAAGGCCGTTCTGGCCAAGCTGGAAGCCGGCAGGGCGAAGACCGGCGGGCTCGCCGCAGGGCTCGACGACCTGCCGCTGTTCGCCGCCGCCGCGGTCGTCGAGGAGGCTGCCTGCGATGCGATCCGCGCCGAGGTCGAGGCGCTCGACATCGACGCGCTCACCCCGCGCGAGGCGCTCGATACGCTCTATCGCCTGAAGGCGCTCACCCGCGACGGCTGACCCTGTCGCGCTTGCGCGTTCGCTGTGGCAAGGGAGCGCCATGTCCGCCCGCTTCGACCATCTCCCCAACCGCCGCGCGATCGTCGATCGGCGCGCGCTCGCCGATGCGCTCGCCGCGCTCGACCTCGCCGATCGCGCCGCGCTACGCCGCGCAGGCACGCTCCTTCTCAAGGACGCGCTCGACGCCGGCCGCGAGGAGATCGCGCGTCGCCTGCTCGCGCATCCCTCGCGCGGGCTGGAGGCCGCCAGCGCGATGGCGTTCCTCGTCGATCAGTTGCTGCGGCTGCTGTTCGACTTCGCCGTCGAGCGGCTCCATCCCAAGGCGAACCCGACCGCGGCGGAGCGGCTGACGCTGATCGCGGTCGGCGGCTATGGGCGCGGCGAGATGGCGCCGCATTCGGACGTCGACATCGGCTTCCTCACCCCCTCGAAGCAGACGCCGTGGAGCGAGCAGGTCATCGAATCGATGCTCTATGCGCTGTGGGACCTCGGGCTGAAGATCGGCCATTCCAGCCGCAGCCTCGACGAGATGGTCCGCCAGGCGAAGGGCGACATCACGATCCGCACCGCGCTGCTCGAGGGCCGCTATGTCTGGGGCGACCAGTCGCTCTACAACGAGGCGTCGCGCCGCTTCAAGGCGGAGGTCCAGCACGGCACCGAGCGCACCTTCATCGCGGAGAAGCTCGCCGAACGCGACGCGCGCCACCGCAAGATGGGCGACACGCGCTACGTCGTCGAACCCAACGTTAAGGAGGGCAAGGGCTCGCTGCGCGATCTCCACGCGCTCTTCTGGATCGGCAAGTACGTCTACGACGTCCAGCGCGCCGCCGAACTCGTCGAGGCCGGGCTGTTCACCAAGGCCGAATATCGCCAGTTCCACCGCGCTGACAATTTCCTGTGGGCGGTCCGTTGCCACCTCCACACGCTCGCGGGCCGCGCGGAGGACCGGCTGACCTTCGACTACCAGCGCGAGATCGCGGAGCGGATGCGGTTCAGCGACCGCCCGGGCAAGTCGCAGGTGGAGCGGTTCATGCAGCTCTACTTCCTCGAGGCGAAGGCGGTCGGCACGCTGACCGGCGTCTTCCTCGCGCATCTCGACGAGAAGTTCGCCGCGCGCGGCCGCCGCTTCGGCCTGCCGACGCTGCGCCGCAGCCCGCGCCGGCTGAACGGCTTCGTCCTCGATCGCGGGCGCCTCGCGCTGCCCTCGGACGGGTTCTTCGCCGACGATCCGGTGCGGCTGATCGAGATCTTCCAGCTCGCGGACCTCCACGGCGTCGAGATTCACCCGCTCGCAATGCGCGCCGCGACGCGCGACGCCAAGCTGGTCGATGATTACCGCGCCGATCCGCGCGCCAATGCGCTGTTCCTTGACGTGCTCACCTCCCCGCGCGATCCCGAACTCGTCCTGCGCTGGATGAACGAAGCCGGCGTCTTCGGCCGCTTCGTTCCCGATTTCGGCCGTGTCGTCGCGCAGATGCAGTTCGACATGTACCATCACTACACCGTCGACGAGCACACGATCCGCGCGATCGGGCTGCTCGCGCGGATCGAGAAGCGCGAGCTGATCGACGATCATCCGCTCGCCACCGCGATCCTCGACCAGGTCGTGTCGCGCCGCGCGCTCTACGTTTCGGTATTACTCCACGACATCGCCAAGGGACGCGGCGGCGACCATTCGGTGCTGGGCGCCGCGGTCGCGGAGAAATTGTGTCCGCGCTTCGGGCTGTCCGCCGCGGAGACCGAGACCGTGGCATGGCTCATTCGCTACCACCTCCTCATGTCCGCCACCGCGTTCAAGCGCGACCTGTCGGATTTCAAGACGATCCTCGACTTCACCGCGATCGTCCAGAGCCCGGAGCGGCTCCGCCTGCTCCTCGCACTCACCGTCGTCGATATCCGCGCGGTCGGCCCCGGTGTGTGGAACGGCTGGAAGCGCCAGCTGCTCAGCGACCTCTACGAAAGCGCGGAGGAGGTCCTCCGGCTCGGCCACAAGCAGAAGGGGCGCGGCGAGCGGGTGCTGACGAAGCAGGAGAATCTCGCCGCCGCGATGGCGTGGGACGAGGCCGCGCTCGCGCGCTACGTCCGCCGCATGCCCGAGCCCTACTGGATCGCGGAGCCCGAGGACGTGCTGGCGCACAACGCGCGCTTCGTCACGCGGATCGGCGACGCGCAGCTCGCGATCGACGCGCAGGTCTATGCGCAGCGCGGCGCGACGCTCGTCACTGTTTACGCGGCCGATCATCCGGGCATCTTCTACCGAATCGCGGGCGCGATCCACGTCGCGGGCGGCAACATCATCGATGCGCGGATCCATACCACGCGCGACGGCATGGCGCTCGACAATTTCCTCGTCCAGGATCCGCTCGGCCGCCCGTTCGACGAAGCCGCGCAGGTCGCGCGCCTCAAGGAAGCGATCGAGGACGCACTCGCCAATCGCGGCAAGCTGGCGGACCGGTTGCAGGCCAAGCCGCTGCCCCGCACCCGCGCGGAGGCGTTCCGGATCGAGCCCAACGTACTGGTCGACAACAAGGCGTCGAACCGCTTCACCGTCGTCGAGGTCAACGCGCGCGATCGGCCCGCGCTGCTCAACCAGCTCGCCAATGCGCTCTTCCAGTCGAAGGTGACGATCCACTCCGCACATGTCGCCACCTATGGCGAGCGCGCGGTCGACGTGTTCTACCTGACCGATCTGACGGGCGACAAGATCGCCTCGGCCACCCGCCTGCGGTCGCTCGAAAAGCGGCTGCTGGCGGCCGCCTCGGGCACCGCGATCGACCTGGCGGCGTAACCCCCGACACAAAAACCCGTTCGCACTGAGCTTGTCGAAGCCTGTCCTGAGCGACTGCCTTGGCAGGCAGTCGAAGGGTGCTGCCCTTCTTCTCCAACCGCGGAGTAAGAAGGACAGGGCTTCGACAGGCTCAGCCCGAACGGAGCTTTGGGCCTAGACCGAAATCAGAAGCGCGAGCGCAGCGTCACGCCGTACGTCCGCGGCTCGGCCAGAAACGAGCTGAAGACCTGGTTCGCCGCCGCGAACGAGGGCGACCCGAACTTCAGCACCTGCCCCAGGCTGCCTGCGCCCTGGAACGGCGCGTTGAACGCCACCTGCTGGTAATTGGTGTCGAGCAGGTTCTGCGCCCACAGCTCCAGCGCCCATTTCTGATCCGGTCCGCGCAGGCCGATACGCGCGTTCATCACGAAGAAGCTGTCCTGCCGCTTCTCGAGGAACTTGTCCGAGCCGGTATTGTAGTCGCTCGACAGGCGCCCGTCGACATAGGCCAGCGCCGACAGCCCCGACGATCCGATCTCCGGCGTCCAGCTGACCGACGTGGTCACGACGTTCGCCGGTGCGTTCGACATGAAGCTGCCCGGCAGCAGGAACAGCGCCGGATCGAGCGCCTCGCCCGATGCGCTGCCGACTAGGTTGTTGCGGAACTTCGTCTCGGCGAAGGTATAGCCCGCGCTCACCGCGAAGTTGCGCGCCGGATAGAAGCCCAGCTCCACCTCGACGCCCTGGCTGCGAACGCCCGTGCCCACCTTGCCGGCGCATGCGCCCGTCACCGCGTTGTTGTCGGCATCCGCGCCGTTCAGCGACTGGTCGCAGCTGCCGATATTCTGGACGACGAAGTTGGTGCCGTTGAACGTGTTCAGCTGGAAGTTCTTGAAGTCCGAGCGGAACGCCGCGACGTTCGCGGTGAACCTGCGGCTGCGGAACTTCACGCCCGCCTCATAGCTGTTGACCAGTTCGGGGTCGAAGCGGAGCCGCGTTACGCTCGCGTTCGTCGGCGGTGCGAACACGTTCGCGGTCAGGTCCGACCGGTCGAGATTGTACCCGCCCGCCTTGTAGCCGCGCGAATAGCTGGCGTAGAGCATCACCTGGTCCACCGGCTTCCACGAGACGACGCCGGTCCCCGTCAGCTGGCTTTCCGAGAACTTGTCGTTCAGCGACAGCGCGTTGAGCGCCGTCGAGGAATTGCCGGTGCAGGTCAGCGTGATGATGCCGCCAGTGATTGCGGCCAGCGCGGCGTTGCTCAGCAGCGGGCTGAGTGCGGCCTGCTGCGTCGGGCAGATCGAATTGTTGTTGTTGAATGCGCCGGTGAACTTCTTCTGCTCGTGCGTCCAGCGAAGGCCCCCCGTCAGGCTCAGCGTATCGGTGACCTTCAGGATGTTGTGCGTGAAGAACGCGTAGTTCTCGCTGTTCTGGTAATAGTCGGAACGCTGATCGCCGACATTGTTGACCGTCGACAGCCGGTCGATCCCAGACAGGATCAGCGGCGCCGCCGCGCCGAACGCGCCCGTCAGCGTCGCACGCCCCGCCGCGCTCAGGCAGCCCGCCGCCGCCGGATTACGCAGCGCCGCCGCCGGATTGATCGTCGCGACGATCCGGCACGCGGCGAACGCGCCGTACTGCGTCCCGAACTTCAGGTTGTCGCGGACGAGCAGGTCTTCCTTCGAATAATAGCCGCCGACCAGCCAGTTGAGGCGATCGCCCAGCGCGGAGCCCTGCAACCGGAGTTCCTGCGTGAAGGTGTGGAACTGGCGGAAGCTGTTGCCGTCGTCGGCGCGGTAGCCGATGTCGAGATTGCCGTAATCGATGTCGGCCGCCCCGCCCGACTTGTATTCGCGATACGCGGTGATCGAGGTCAGCGAGGCGCCCCCCAGATTATAGTCGATCTGCATCGATCCGCCATAATCCTTCGTGATGTTCGAATAGGCGCGGCCCGGCGAGTTCGCGATCCGGCGGTTGTACGGATCGCCCGCGCTCGGGAACACCGCGCCCATGCTGGTCATCAGGTCGACGATGCGGTTGCTGCTTGCCACCGCGAAGTCGCCGGGGACGCCCGGTGTCGGATCGGTCTTCTCGCGCAAGTCGACATAGACCGCGCCACAGCACTTCTCGTCGCGGCGGCTGTAATCGCCGATCAGCCGGATCGTCAGGTCGCTCGACGGCTCGAACAGCAGCTGGCCGCGGACGAAATAGCGGTTGCGGTCGTTATAGTCGGTGTTGTTGACGACGTCGTACAGAAAGCCGTCGCGGCGCGCATAGATTCCGTCGAGGCGGAACGACAGCACGTCCTTGATGACCGGCCCCGTCACCGCGCCCGCGACACGGACATTGTTGTAGTTGCCGTACGTCGCCTCGCCATAACCGCCGAAGGTGTTCGACGGCGCCTTGGTATAGATGTTGATCGCGCCCGCGCTGGCGTTGCGGCCGGATAGCGTGCCCTGCGGCCCGCGCAGCACCTCGATCCGGTCGACCTCGCCCAGGTCGTTGAGGCCCGAGCCCGTGCGGCTGCGATACACCCCGTCGATGAACACCGCGACCGAGCTTTCGAGGCCCGGATTGTCGCCGACGGTGCCGATGCCGCGGATGCGGGCGGAGGCGTTCGCCTCGCTGCCGGTCGACGACACGATCAGCGACGGCGCCAGCTGCGCGACCCCGCGAATGTCGTTCGCGCCCGAATTCTGCAGCGTCTCCTGGCTCACCGCGCTCACCGCGATCGGCACGTCGGACAACCGCTCGGACCGGCGGGTCGCGGTGACGACGATGTCGCCGGCATTGGTATAGTCGTCGGCGGGCGCCGCGGTCTCGTCGACCTGCCCGGTGGTCGCGGCATTGGCGGTGGCGGGCGACGCCTGCTGTGCCTGGACGGGCGTGGTCGCCGCGTCGGTCTGGGCATGGGCGGGGCTGGCAGCGACGGCGATCGCGGCGGCGGACATTAGAAGGGCGGACTTGCGCATACGACTCTCTCCCACTTCGAATTTTTGCAATTCGAATTTTCGGTATTGAGAGGCCGGATACGACCGCAGGCGTGAAAATACAGGTTTTTCGAACGCAGCATCGACTTTTCGAATGGGGGTGTCGCAAAGCTGCAACAAAGAGCCCGCCGCGGCACCAGCGGGGCGGGCTCTTGACGCTACGTCATCCACGGGTTTCCGCTTGCGGAAAGTGCAAGCGCTTTCCGGTTCCCGATGACGGGCTGAAAATTACTTTGGCGACAGCACCATCAGCATCTGCCGGCCTTCCATGCGCGGATACGCCTCGACCTTGGCGACCTCGGTCGTGTCGACCTGCACGCGCTGGAGCACCGCCATGCCGAGCTGGCCATGGCTCAGCTCGCGCCCGCGGAAGCGCAACGTCACCTTGACCTTGTCGCCCTCGCCGATGAACTCGTGGATCTTCTTCATCTTGGTGTCGTAATCGTGGTCGTCGATGTTCGGACGCATCTTGATCTCCTTGATCTCCTGCGTCTTCTGCGACTTCCGCGCGAGGTTCGCCTTCTTCTGCGCCTCGTACTTGAACTTGCCGACATCGAGGAACTTGGCGACGGGCGGATCCGCGTTGGGCGACACCTCGACCAGGTCGAGGCCCAGCTCCTGCGCCTGCTCCATCGCCTCGCGGGTGTACATCACGCCGAGATTCTCGCCCTCATGGTCGATCACGCGAACCTTGGGGCTGACGATCCACTCGTTGAAACGGGGACCGTTCATCGGCGGCGCCTGGTTTGGCCGGCGCATCATGGGAGGACGTATGGGTATTGCTCCTGGTTGTTTCGAAAATAGACCTGTGTCCGTGACCATAGCGCAAAACGCGGCCCACGGGAACCGGACTTACATATCGGGTGCGCGCGCCTCTTCGGCAAGACGCGGGACGATCGTGGCGAGGTCGACGATCTCCTGCGCCTGGCTCCCCAGCCGCCGGACCGCGACCTTGCCTTCCTCGGCCTCGCGCTTGCCAACCACCAGCATCACCGGCACCTTGGCCAGCGAGTGCTCGCGCACCTTGTAGTTGATCTTCTCGTTGCGCAGGTCCGTCTCGACGCGCAGCCCCGCCTTGCGCAGCGCATCCGCAACCTGGCCCGCATAGTCGTCCGCATCCGACACGATCGTCGCCACCACCACCTGCACCGGCGACAGCCATAGCGGGAAGCGCCCTGCATGATGCTCGATCAGGATGCCGATGAAGCGTTCGAACGTTCCCAGGATCGCGCGGTGGAGCATCACCGGGCGGTGGCGGTTGCCGTCCTCGCCGATGTACGACGCGTCGAGCCGCTCGGGCAGCACACGGTCCGACTGAATCGTGCCGACCTGCCACGTCCGCCCGATCGCGTCGGTCAGGTGGAATTCCAGCTTCGGCGCATAGAAGGCCCCCTCGCCGGGCAGCTCCTCGAACTTCGCCTTGATCGCGTCGCTCAGCCCGGAGGCGTGGACCGCCTGACGCAGCTCCTCCTCCGCCTTGTCCCACATCGCGTCGTCGCCGAACCGCTTTTCCGGGCGCAACGCCAGCTTCACGGCATAGTCGTCGAACCCCAGGTCCTTGTACACGCTGTCGAGCAGCTCGCAGAACCGCGTGACTTCGCCGACCAGCTGGTCCTCGCGCACGAAGATATGCGCGTCGTCCTGCGTGAACTGGCGGACGCGCATGATACCGTGGAGCGCGCCGTGCGGCTCGTTCCTGTGGCAGCAGCCGAACTCCGCCATGCGGATCGGCAGGTCGCGATAGCTCTTGATCCCCTGCTTGAAGATCAGGACGTGCGCCGGGCAGTTCATCGGCTTGAGCGCCATCAGGTCGCCCTCGCCCGACAGGACCGCACCCTCCTCCTCGGTATTGGGCACCTCGTCGGGCACGACGAACATGTTCTCGCGATACTTGCCCCAATGGCCGGACTGCTCCCACTGGCGCGCGTCCATCAACTGCGGGGTCTTCACCTCTGCATAGTCCGCCGCGTCGAGCCGGCGGCGCATATACGCCTCCATCTGCCGCCACAGGACGAAGCCCTTGGGGTGCCAGAACACGCTCCCCTGCGCTTCGGACTGGAGGTGGAACAGGTCCATCTCCGCGCCGATCTTGCGATGGTCGCGCTTGGCCGCCTCCTCCAGCCGGAACAGGTGCTGGTCGAGCTGCTTCTTGTTGAGCCAGCCGGTGCCGTAGATCCGGCTGAGCATCGCGTTCTTCTGGTCGCCGCGCCAATAGGCGCCGGACACCCGCGTGAGCTTGAACGCCTGCGGATCGAGCTTGCCCGTCGACACCATGTGCGGCCCCCGGCACATGTCGAGCCACGCGCCCTGCCGATAGATCGTCAGTTCCTCGCCGTCGGGAAGTTCGGCAGCCCATTCGGCCTTGAAGGTCTCGCCCTGACGCTGCCAGGTTTCGATCAGCTGCTCGCGGGTCCACACCTCGCGCGTGAACGGCTCGTTGCGCGCGATGATCGCGCGCATCTCCGCCTCGATCGCGGGCAGGTCGTCCTCGGTGAACGGCCGCTCGGCAGGCGCGAAGTCATAGTAGAAGCCATCGTCGGTCGCCGGGCCGAAGGTGATCTGCGTGCCGGGAAACAGATGCTGCACCGCCTCCGCCATCACGTGCGCCAGGTCGTGGCGCACCAGCTCCAGCGCATCCGCCTCGTCGCGCGCGGTGACCAGCGCCAGCTGCGTATCGCCCTCGAACGGCCGCGTCAGGTCGCGCACCTGCCCGTCGATCCGCGCCGCCAGCGCCGCCTTGGCCAGGCCCGGTCCGATCGCGGCGGCGACGTCCGCGGGGGTAGTCCCGGGCGCAACCTCGCGGACGGAACCGTCGGGCAGCGTGATGCGGAACAACTCAGCCGGATGGGCGGACATGACGGGCCTTTGCTTAGCGTAACCCCGGCGGCAGGCCGGGCGATGCCATATAGGCAAAGCCGTCGCCCGGGTCACGCCCTCGCGTGCACCCGGGCGCTCACCAGTCCGCGGCGAGCCCCATCAACGCCTCCGCCGTCCGCACCTCGCGCGCGACGACCGCCGCGGTGAAGCGTCTCACCAGCCCGCCCGTCCGGTGCGCGGGGAGCGCGACCGGCGACGCCACGACGCGGCTGCCCCATTCGCGCGCCTGCGCATCATCCGCCGCGCCGACCACGACCGAAGGGAATGGCAGGGCACAGCGCGGCGCGGCGAACACGCGCGTCGCCGGGGCGGCAGGCGCGATCAGGATCGCCCCTGCGATCTTCGACACATAATCATGGGGCGACAGCCGCGCCCACCACGCCGCCGCGTTGCAGCCGATCCCGTGCGCGACGATCACCACCCGCCGCTCCGCCTGCGCCACCGCCGCATCGATCCGCGCTGCCAGCACCGCGCGCCGCGCCGCAGTCTCCTCGCCGATTGCGATATGCCGCGCGCCCTGGAATGGAGCGCTGCCGAACATCCGCGCGAACAGCGGCGCGTCCGCATCGGGGACGAGCGAGATCAGCGTGGGACGATCCGCGATCATGGCTGCGAGGGTCATCGAGTTCTCCCGGGCAAAGGTCCGCCGAACGACAGCATGATCTCCGACGCGACGGGCGGCGAAACAGTTTTTCTGATTCGCCGCGAAGGCCGGCTGCGATCCCGCGACCTCATACTCCGGTGTCCAGCCACCACGCGCTCGGCAGCACTGCGACGACGCCCCGGACGCGGGACGGCAAGGCGCCGTTGGGCGGCCTCAACATATTCTTCGGCTCATATCCCACCGTATCGGTAGAGTATGCAGGCAGGTCAACCGGAGACATGCCATGACGCTGAGGCTGTTCGACACCCTACCCGATTTCACACAGGATTCGACGATCGGGCCGCTGTCTTTCTATGCGTGGGCGGGCGCCGACTGGGTCCTGCTGGTCTCGCACCCTGCGGATTTCACCCCGGTCTGCACCACGGAGCTCGGCGCGGTCGCACGGCTGAAGCCGGAGTTCGACCGGCGCGGGGTGAAGGTGCTCGGCCTCTCGGTCGACTCGCTCGACCGCCACGTGCGCTGGGCCGGCGACATCGCGCAGACGCAGGGGGCCGCGCTCAACTTCCCGCTGCTCGCGGACCAGGATCGCCGCGTCGCCTCGCTGCTCGGGCTCATCCACCCGCAAGCGTCGGAGACCGCGACGGTGCGCGGGGCGTTCCTCGTCGATCCCGCACGCCGCATCCGGCTGACACTCGCCTATCCCGCCTCGACGGGGCGCGACTTCGCCGAGATCCTGCGCGTCATCGACAGCGTCCAGCTGACCGACGCGCACAAGGTCGCGACGCCCGCCAACTGGCGACAGGGCGACGACGTCATCATCGCACCTTCGCTCGACGACGCCGCCGCGAAGGCGCTGTTCCCCGCGGGCTGGACGACGCACACCCCCTATCTACGCACCGTCCCGCAAGATTCCAGCTCGGTCTCGGGGTGCGGATTGACGACGCACACCCCCTATCTACGCACCGTCCCGCAACCCGAACCCGCAGGCTGAGCGATGCGAACGGTCGACACCCCGCGCGACGCCGCGATCGACGATACGGTCGCCGCGCTGTCCGGCGTCCGGGCGGCGTGGCGCGAGGCGCAAGGTCTGCGCCGCACCCCCGCCGCCTTCCCCTCGCGCACCATGCTGGCCGGCGTGATCGAGGACCTGTCGGTGGTCCTCTTCCCCCGCCGGCTCGGCACCTTCGCGGGCACCCGCCACGCCGAGGACGATTTCGTCGCGCGCCACCTCGCCGACGCGCTCGCCGCGCTCGAGGACCAGATCGCGATCGAACTCGGCTATTGGCAGGACGAAGCGGATGCGCCGTTCGACGCAGACCTGCCCGCCACGCTCGCGAACCTGTTCGCCGCCACCCTCCCCGCGATCCGCCGACTCGTCGACAGCGACGTCGAGGCCGCGTTCCTCGCCGATCCCGCCGCGCGCAGCGTCGACGAGATCCTCGTCTGCTACCCCGGCGCGATCGCCTCGCTCCACCACCGCATCGCGCACGAACTCGACGCGCTCGGCGTCCCGATCGTCGCGCGGATCGTGTCCGAACTTGCCAACGCGCGCACCGGCATCGATATTCACCCGGGTGCGACGATCGGCCCCAGCTTCTTCATCGACCACGGCACCGGCGTGGTGATCGGCGAAACCGCGATCGTCGGCGCGCGCGTCCGCCTCTACCAGCACGTCACGCTCGGTGCGCGCAGCCCGCTCGGCGCCGCGCGCCATTCGGTGCGCGACCGGTTCGCGCGGCACCCGATCGTCGGCGACGACGTCGTCATCTATGCCGGCGCGACGATCCTCGGCCGAGTCACGATCGGCGAAGGCGCGACGATCGGCGGCAATGTCTGGCTGCTCGGCGACGTGCCCGCACACGCGGTCGTCACCCAGCCCGAGGCCTCGGTGCTGCCGCACGGCGACGGCGCGCTGCTGCGCCAGACGCTCGGGGAGGCGGGCGCATGACCAGCTGTGCCGCCCGTCCCGCGATCGGCGTCCTGTGCTGCAACGAGGTGATCGACCGGCCCGTCCAGGTCGTCGCCACGCGCTTCGTCCGCCCGCTCGCGCAGATCTCCGACGCGCTCGTCTTCCTCGTCCCCGCGATGATCGACGCGTGCGACGTCGCCGGGTTCGTCGCACGGCTCGACGGGCTGCTGCTGACCGGCTCGCGCTCGAACGTCGCGCCCGCGCGCTATGGCGGCGCGCTCCCCGGCACCCCGCTCGACGAGGCGCGCGACGAGGTCGCGCTGTCGCTCGCGGGCCGGATGATCGAGGCGGGCCGCCCGGTGTTCGGCATCTGCCGCGGGTTGCAGGAGATCAACGTCCTGTTCGGCGGCACCCTCGCCCTCGCCCCCGACGATCACCACCGCGCCCAGCACCCCGACGAGGATTTCGCGGACCTGTTCGCACATCGCCATGAGGTCACCCTCGTCGCCGACGGCCGCCTCGCGACCGCGACGGGCGCGCGCCGGATCGAGGTCAACTCGGTCCACCACCAGGGGATCGACCGGCTCGGCGCGGGGCTGGTCGCGGAGGCGCATGCCGATGACGGCCTCGTCGAGGCGGTCGCCGCGCGCCCCTGCGGCGCGGACGTCCTGGCGGTCCAGTGGCATCCCGAATGGGACGTCGCCGACAGCCCCGCCAGCCACCGATTCTTCACCCTGATCGGCGACGCGCTACGCGGCGCGTGACCAGGCTCCCGGTCGTCACCGGGGGCTTGTTCCGGGGCCCACCGTGCCGCGAACGCCCATCGGTCTGTGATCGCGGACCGGTGGATGCGGGAACAAGCCCGGCATGACGATCCCGCCTCAGGCCAGCACCGGATACCCCACCCGCTCCGCCTCGCGCCGCAGATCCTGCACCGCCCCGAAACTCTCCGCCTCCAGCGGCGCCACTCCCGAAAGAAACAGCGCCCCCCGCGCCTCCGCCAGCCCCGGATCCGCCACCACCTGTTCCAGCGCCAGCCGCAGCACCGCAACCGTCGCCGCATCCGTCCGGTCCGACGTCACGAACGGCAGCGTCGGCGACGCCGCGCTCCGCCCGATCACGCGCAGCCGTCGTGTCAGCTCCGGCTCGAACCGCGCCAGCGCGGCCCAGGTCACCGCATCGATCGCCGCCACGTCCGCCTTGTCGAGCAGCACCGCCCAGACGCTCTCGCGATGCGCGCCCGTCACCACGACGTCGGCGAAGAACCGCCCCTCCACCGCGAATGGTGCGACCGCGGCCCGCAACAGGTTCATCCCCGTGTTGGATCCGGCGTCGTTGATCGCCGCCCGCCGCCCGCGCATCGCCTCCAGTCCGGCCGCCGCATCCCCGGCGCGCGCCACGAACACGCTGGCATGCCGCGCGCCCTCGCATCCGCGCGCGTCATATTCGGGCAGCGCCAGCACCTTTACCGGCAACCCCGCTCCATCGGTCAGCGGATAGCCACACGCCTGCCCGAACAGCAGTTCGGGCGCATGCCACACATCATGGACTCCCCGCGTGCGATCGAGCCGCGTCGGCACCCCGTCGACACCATGCGCGCGCACGATCCGCGCGATCTCGCTCCACAGGCGATCGTTCGCCCCGTGCTGCGCGGCGTGGTCATACATCCCGAGCGACGCGATCCGCTCGGTCACGCCAGCGGCTCCGTCAGCGCGCACCGCGGGTGATCGACCACGTCGTGCGCGGAAAAGGCGAACCGCCGCGCCACCTCGCCATAGCCGCGATAGCTGCGCGCACCGTCCAGCGTGAAGCGCAGCCGGTGCCGCCGGTGATAGCCCGGCAGCCGATACCAGGGCAGCTTGGGTCGTTCGTGATGCGCGGCGTGCAGATTGTTGTTCAGGAACAGCAGCGCCAGCAGCCCCCGCGATTCGACGCTCGCCGCGCGCCCCGGCGTGACCAGTTCGGCGCGATGCTCGGCATAGGAGCGCAGCAGCGTCAGCGCGGTCCCCGGATACACGAACGCAAGCAGGTACGTCCCCACCCCCAGCCCGACATGGTCGAGCCACAGCAACACCGCCGCCATACCCAGCAGGTGCGGCGCCCAGTCGCGCAGCACGCGCGGATCGCGGCGGCGCGCCCGCGCGACCTCGCCCGCCAGGAACCGCGCGATCACGATCGCCGGCCCCAACACCAGCTGCCCCGCCAGCGTCGCCTGCACCCGCGCCAGCGCGCGCCACACCCCGTGCCGCCCGTCGCCATAGCGCGATTCGGGATCGACCCGCGGATCGGTGATGTCGTGCGCGCCATGATGCGCCAGATGCGTCCGCCGATACACGCGGTACGGCAACCACAGCGCCAGCGGGATCGATCCGATTGCGTCGTCGATCGCGCGCACCCCCGTCGGGTGGCCGTGGATCACCTCGTGCTGCAACGATCCGTGCCACGCGACCAGCACCGCGCCCGCCAGCGCCAGCAGCGGCCACGGCACGCTCGCATGCCACGCGGTCAGCGCGAGCCACCCGCCATGGATCGCCACCGCCAGCAGGACGGTCGGAAGCTCGAACTTGGGGAGACGGACGCTCGGCATGACGCGCGCGGACCTTTCAGCGGCAATATCCTAATGTCCTCTTTATCGATAGGATTTAAAAGGCCACCAGTTCTTTGCCTCGCCAAAGCTGGGCTTTTCCTTCGCGACCGGTCGATAGGGGCTCGACGGGCGTGGAGTGAAGTCGAAAGTGATTGCTATGGGCGGGCCAATCAAAACTATCTCGTGTTTAATTCCTATTGATCCAGTATGAATTAACCGGGCTGGTCGACCGGTGCTCGTGTTCGACCCGCGGCTTTTGATGGGATCAGCTTGCTCCGCGTCACCAACAGCTAAAGCGCACCGGCAGTGTCGCAAACGGCACGTCGCGTGTTCCCGCGAACCTGCGGAGACGACGATGCACCCGACCTGTCGATAGACCCGGCCCACCGATTCCACCACGAACCGCCGCCCCCGATCGGGGTGCGACACCATCCCGCCGCCGCGATGCGCGGTGGGCAACGATCTCGAACGATCGCGGGACATCGACGTCCAAGGGGGACGAACGACCATGTTGAAGACCATCCATACAGGTGCGTTGCTGGCCGGGGTCGCGCTCGCCGCGCTTGCCCCGTCCGCGTCGGCCGATCCGGCGAAGACGGACGCACCCGCCGCTGCCACCGCCGTCGAACCCGATGCGGATACCGCCGACGAGATTCTCGTCACCGCGCGCCGCCGCAGCGAAAGCGTGCAGGACGTGCCCGTCGCGATCAGCGTGCTGGGCGGCGAGGCGCTGGCGCAGAAGGGCGCCTATCACCTCCAGCAGATCTACCAGGAGGTGCCCAGCCTCACCGTCTACACCTCCAACCCGCGCAACGTGACGATCAACATCCGCGGGCTCGGCTCCAACGTGTCGACCGCCAACAACGGGCTCGATCTGGGCGTCGGCTTCTACGTCGACGACGTCTATTACGCGCGCGTCGGTCAGTCCGGGTTCGATCTCGTCGATCTGGACCGGATCGAGATCCTGCGCGGGCCGCAGGGCACGCTGTTCGGGCGCAACACCACCGCCGGCGCGATCGTCGTCAACACGAAGAAGCCGACGTTCGAGACCGAAGCGTCGGGCGACGTCACCGTCGGCAATTACGGGCTGTTCCAGGGCCGCGGCACGATCTCGGGCAGGATCACCGATACGCTCGCAGGGCGCGTGTCGTTCGAGGCGACGCGCCGCGGCGGCTATCTCTACGACACGCTCCAGCGGCGCGACGTCCACGATTTCCAGAACTACACGGTGCGCGGGCAACTGCTGTTCCGCCCGCGCGAGGACCTGTCGATCCGGGTGATCGGCGACTATGCCGAACAGCGGCAGGATTGCTGCGTCCCCCTCCTGCTCGGCACGGTCGCGACCTACGACAACGGCGCCGCGATCCCCTACACCTATGCGCAGCGCACCGCGCAGTTCGGCTACACCCCGCCGCTCGCCGATCCGAAGGATCGCATCACCGACGCCGACTGGCTCGGCCCGATCCGCATGAAGCAGGGCGGCGTGCAGGCGAACGTCGAATGGGATCTGGGCGGCGCCACGCTCACCTCGGTGTCCGCGTTCCGTTTCTGGGACTGGACGCCGCGCAACGACCCCGATTACTCCGCGCTCAACATCTCGCTGGAGGGCAATCAGTACGATCGCCAGCGCCAGTTCAGCCAGGAGCTGCGCCTCGCCTCCAACGGAAAGCGTACGATCGACTGGGTCGTCGGCCTCTACGCGTTCCACCAGTCGATCCGGGGCTGGTTCCGCAACGCCTATGGCCGCGACGCGGGCGAGTTCCTGATCGCACCCGGCACGCTGGGGCTGACCGCGGCACAGCGCCGCGCCGCGCTGGAGGGCACCTACACCTACGCGCCGTCGAAGCCGCAGACGACCAGCCTCGCCGCGTTCGGCCAGGCGGTGTGGCACCTGTCCCCCGTCTTCGATCTGACGACCGGCCTGCGCTACACCCATGAACGCAAGTACGGCTATTACGAACAGGTCCGGGGCGGCGGATCCGACGTCTCGACGCTCAACGCGGCCCAGGTCGCGCTGCGCAACGCCTACACCCCGGTCTATCCCCGCTACGAGCTCGATCGCACCTGGGGCGACGTTTCCGGATCGGTCAGCCTGTCGGCGAACCTGGCGCCCGACGCGCTCGCCTACGCCACCTATGCGCGGGGCCAGAAATCGGGCGGGCTCAACTTTTCGACGCTGCCGCTGTCGGCGACCGGCCAGCCGCTCCTCGATCTCGCCGTCGTCGCGCCGGAGA
Source organism: Sphingomonas sp. Ell38C01 (assembly GCF_055231975.1). Taxonomy (NCBI): domain Bacteria; kingdom Pseudomonadati; phylum Pseudomonadota; class Alphaproteobacteria; order Sphingomonadales; family Sphingomonadaceae; genus Sphingomonas; species Sphingomonas sp. Ell38C01. The sequence continues at coordinate 3,433,516 of NZ_JBUYVA010000001.1, forward strand.
AGGTCGACAATTACGAGATCGGCCTGAAGACGCAGTGGTTCGATCGCCGGCTCACCGCGAACCTTTCCGCATTTCTCACAGACGTCAGCAACTATCAGTCGACCATCGTCGACGCGAGCGTCACGCCCCCCCGCGCCTACATCGCGAATGTCGGCGACGTCCGGTCCTACGGCATCGAGGCGGAGGTAAAGGCGCGGCCCGTCGACGGGCTATCGCTCTATGCCAGCGGAACGTGGAACCCCGCCGAGTATCGCCGCTACACCAACGCGCAATGCCCGTTCGAACAGCGCGCCCCCGGCCTGCCGACGGTGTGCGACCTCTCCGGCCGCCAGCTTCCCGCCGCGCCCACCTGGGCCTGGTCCGCGGGCTATACCTATGACCTGCCGGTCAGCGACCGCGTCACCGCGTTCGTCGGCGGCGACTATGCGTACCGCTCGTCCTTCTACACCAGCTACAATCTCAGCCGCTTCTCGCTGGTCGACGGGTTCGGGCTGGCGAATGCGCGGATCGGCGTGCGCTCGGCGAACGGCAAGTGGGAGGCCTCGCTGTGGGGCCGCAACATCTTCGACACGCTGACCTACTACACCAGGGGCATCAGCGAGAACGGCGCCGTGCTCTTCGGGCTGACCGGCGATCCGCGCACCTTCGGCGCCACGCTGCGCCACCGCCTCTGACCATCCGGGAGATCCATGATGAGCAAACGCACGGACAAGATCCGCCTCGGCGCCTTCCTGATGGCGACCGGCCACCACGTCGCGGCGTGGCGCCACCCGCGCGCGGCTGCGAACGCGGGCATCGATCTCGAGCATTACGTGTCGATCGCGCAGAAGGCGGAAGCCGCGAAGTTCGACATGATGTTCCTGGCCGACAGCCAGGGCGGGTGGATCGACCGCAGCGAGCCCGAGAGCATCGCGCGCGTCGCGCAGGTGGCGGGGTTCGAGCCGCTGACGCTGCTGTCGGCGATCGCGGCGCGCACGCGGGACATCGGCCTCGTCGCCACCGCGACCACCACCTACTATCCGCCGTTCCTGCTCGCACGCCTGTTCGCCTCGCTCGACACCGTCAGCAAGGGCCGCGCGGGGTGGAACCTCGTCACCTCGGCGTCCACCGCGGAGGCGCAGAATTTCGGGCTGGACGAGCATCCCGAGCCCGAGGCGCGCTACGCCCGAGCGGAGGAATTCGCGCGCGTCGTCAAGGGCCTGTGGGAAAGCTGGGAGGATGACGCCTTCCCGCGCGACCGCGACGAGGGGCTGTTCGCCGATCCGGACAAGCTCCATATCCTCGGCCACAAGGGCGCGCATTTCTCGGTCGCCGGCCCGCTCAACGTCCCTCGCTCGCCGCAGGGGCACCCCGTCGTCGTCCAGGCCGGCTCGTCCGAGCCGGGCCGCGAACTCGCCGCCGCGACCGCGGAGGTCGTCTTCAGCGCGCACCAGACGCTGGACTCCGCCGCGGATTTCTATGCCGACGTAAAGGCGCGGATGGCGAAGTTCGGCCGCCGCCCCGATACGCTCAAGGTCATGCCCGGCGTCATGGCGGTCGTCGGCGACAGCGAGCGCCACGCCCGCGAGAAATACGAGGAACTCCAGCAACTCGTCCACCCGGACATCGGCCGCCGCTTCCTTGCGCGGCTGTTCGAGGATCCGCGCCTGCTCGATCACGATCCGGACCGGCCACTACCCGACTGGCTGCAGGTCGACGGCCGCAAGAGCCGTCCCGCGCTTCTCCTCGACATGGCGCGGCGCGACGGGCTGACCGCGCGCGAACTCCACCTGCGCGTGACCGGCGCACGTGGCCACTGGACGATCTTCGGCGACGCTGGCCAGATCGCCGACCAGCTGGAGGCGTGGTTCGACGGGCACGGCGCGGACGGCTTCAACGTCATGCCCCCGCACCTGCCCGATCACCTCGACGACTTCATCGCGCACGTCATCCCCGAACTGCGCCGCCGCGGGCGCTTCCGCGAGGAGTATGAGGGCGCGACGCTGCGCGAAAACCTCGGCCTGCCGTTCCCGGAACACAGCGCGCGCGCCTTCGCGCAGGCGGCGGAGTGATGGCGATGACGACATGTCGCACGATCCTCGCCGGCGCGCTCGCGCTACTGCTCGCCGCCTGCGGTGGCGGCGGCGATAAGAGCGCCAAGGGCATCACCATCGGCTACCAGAAGGGCGGCGTACTCTTCGTCGCCAAGGCGCGCGGCGAGGTCGAGAAGCGGCTCGCCGAAAAGGGCGTCACCCCGCTCAAATGGGTCGAGTTCCCCTCCGGTCCGCCGCTGATAGAGGCGATGCGCGCGGGTGCGGTCGATCTGGGCGTCGTCGGCGACACGCCCGTCGCCTATGCGCAGGCGTCGGGGTCGGGGTCGGACATCCGCTACGTCGCCACGCACAGCTTCCCCAGCGCGGTGACCGGCGGGCTGATCGTTCCGAAGGGATCGACGATCCGTACCGCCGCGGACCTGAAGGGAAAGCGCCTCGCCTTCACCAGGGGGTCCGCGTCCGAACTGGCGGCGGTGATCGCACTGAAGAAATACGGCCTGACGCTCAAGGACCTGACCCCGGTCTACCTCACCCCCGGCGATGCGATGACCGCGTTCACGAACGGCTCGGTCGACGCTTGGATCACCTGGGACCCCTATCGCGCGCTCGCCGAGGACCGGGTCGGCGCGCACGAGGTGCCGATCGACCGTGCCGGCCTCGCCGCGACGGTCTTCTATATCGCCCGCGGCAAGCTCGTGGACGAACGCCCGAAGGCGCTGACCGCCACGCTCGATGTTCTGCGCGACGAAGCGGCGTGGGCCCGCGCGCACCTGCCCGAAGCCGCGCGGCTGACCGCCGACGCCACGCGCATCCCGCCGGCTTTCCAGGCGCGCATGCTCGATCGCTACAAGGGTGCTGCCTATGCGGTGAACCCTGTCTCTCCCGCCGACATCGCCAACCAGCAGCGCGTCGTCGACTATCTGACCGAGGCAGGCGTGCTGGATCGCAAGCTCGACGCCGCAGCGATCGCCTGGAGCGGCTGGAAGCCGGCGACATGAGCGCCAGCGAAGCCCAGGCGCCGGTGGCTGTGCTTCGACTGCGCTCGGCACGAACGGACGATCTTCACCGAAGACTGCTCCGTTCCTCAGAAGGAGAGCGATGATGGCCACCCTGGCCCCCTACACCTCCGCGTCACGCGAACGATCGCCCAACGCCGCCGCGCGCACCGCCGCCGCCCCGGATGCGCACGGCGGCCTCGCGTGGTGGCGCTGGACGCCCGCGATCCTCCCCGTCGCGCTGCTGGCGGGCTGGCAGCTCGCGTCCGCCACCGGCGTACTGCCCGACACGATCCTGCCGGCGCCCACCGCGGTGATCGGCGTCGGCGGCGAGCTGCTGCGCGACGGCACACTGCTGACCAATCTGGGCGTCAGCACCGCGCGTGCGATCACCGGATTGCTCGCGGGCGGGCTGCTCGCGCTCGCGCTCGGCTTCGCTACCGCGCTGTCGCAGGGGCTGCGCCGGCTGCTCGACCCCACCCTTCAGGCGATCCGGACGATCCCGCACCTGGCGCTCATCCCGCTCGTCATCCTGTGGTTCGGGATCGACGAGGGCGCCAAGATCCTGCTCGTCGCATGGGGGGTGTTCTTCCCGATCTATCTCAACACCTATCACGGCGTCGTCTCGGTCGATGCGGGGTTGATCGAAATGGGGCGCGTCTACGGCATGAACCGGTGGACGCTGTTCCGGCGCGTGATCCTGCCCGGTGCGCTGCCCTCGATCCTCGTGGGGCTGCGCTTCGCGCTGGGCATCATGTGGCTGACGCTGATCGTCGCGGAGACGATCGCGGCCAGTTCGGGCATCGGCTACATGGCCAACCAGGCGCGCGAGTTCAGCCAGACCGACGTGATCGTGCTCGCGATCCTCGTCTACGCCGCGCTCGGCAAGCTCGCGGACACCGCCACCCGCGTCATCGAACGGCGCTTCCTGCGCTGGAACCCCGCTTACGGAGCGCACTGACATGGCTACCGTCCACACCCTCGCCCGCCACGCCACGCAGGAGGGCGCCTCGGTCGCGATCCGCAGCCTCGCGTTGTCGTTCGGCGACAATCGCGTGATCGACGGGCTGGACCTGTCGATCGACAGCGGCCAGTTCGTCTCGATCGTCGGCCGGTCGGGCTGCGGCAAGAGCACCCTGCTCCGCGCGATCACCGCGCTGGAGATGCCCGATGCGGGCAGTATCGAAACCGATCGCGCGCGCACCCGCGTCGTCTTCCAGGAACCGCGCCTGCTTCCCTGGGCCGACGTCCGCGCGAACGTCGAGGTCGGCGCGACCGGCAGCACTGCGGAGAAGCGCGATCAGGCGGACGAGTCGCTCGCGCTGGTCGGCCTCACCGAAAAGGCGCGCGAATGGCCCGCGCGCCTATCGGGCGGGCAGCGCCAGCGCGTCGCGCTCGCCCGCGCGCTCGTCAGCCGCCCGCGCCTCCTCCTCCTCGACGAACCGCTCGGCGCGCTCGACGCGCTCACCCGGATCGAGATGCAGCGCCTCCTCGAACGCGTGTGGCGGCAACAGCGCTTCACCGCGCTCCTCGTCACCCATGACGTTACGGAGGCCGTCGCGCTCGGCGATCGGGTGGTAGTCATGGAGCATGGCCGCATCACGCAGGACCTCGCCGTGCCCGCCCCCCGCCCGCGCCGCCACGGCGACACCGGCCTCGCCGCGATCGAGGGCGAAATCCTGGACCGGCTGCTGGCGGGATAGGTTTGCATCGGAAACCCGCTCATGCCGTTCGCACTGAACCTGTCGAAGCACGAACGGGCAGACGGCAGCGTCGAAGCCTTAACTCGCCGCCCGGTTCAGCGTCGTGAACGGAAACTGCGGCGGCGCGTCCTGCGCACGCGCGCCGTGGACGAGGTTCAGGTGCGGGAATAGCAGCTCCGCGACCCGATATGCCTCCTCCAGATGCGGATAGCCCGACCCGATCACGGTATCGATCCCGATCGCGGCATACTCCTCCAGCCGCTTCGCGATCGTCGCCGGATCGCCGACCAGCGCCGTGCCCGCGCCGGTGCGGACCAGCCCGATCCCCGCCCACAAATTCGGGCTGACCTCCAGCGCGGCGCGGCTGCCGCCGTGCAGGTCGCGCATCCGCGCCTGCCCGACCGACTCCGTCGTCGCCAGCGCCGCCTGAAAGCGCGCGATGTCGTCGTCGGTGACGTGCTTGATGAGGCCGTGCGCCGCATCCCATGCCGCGCCCTCGGTTTCGCGCACGATGAAGTGCAGCCGGATGCCGAAGCGGATCGTGCGCCCCCGCGCCGCCGCCCGCGCGCGCACGTCGTCGATCACGTCCTTCAGCTGCGCGGGCGGCTCGCCCCACGCCAGATAGACGTCGACATGCTCCGCCGCGATCTCGCGCGCGATGTCGGACGAGCCGCCGAACCAGATCGGCGCATGGGGTTTCTGGACGAACGGAAACTCCAGCCGCCCGCCCTTGATCGACAGATATCTGCCTTCGCGCGTCACGGTCTCGCCGCGCCCCAGCGCGCGAAAGATGTCCAGATACTCCGCGGTCTGCTCGTACCGCTCGCGATGGCCCAGGAAGATCCCGTCCTTCTCCAGCAGTTCGGTACTGCCCCCGGTCACGACGTTGAGCAGCAGCCCGCCCTTCGCTGATCCGGTCGACCGCAACCGCCTGCCGCACCGATTCCGCGGGCAGCGTCAATCCGGGGCGCAACGCCACCAGCAGCCGCAGCCGCTCGGTGACGGGCGCAAGGCTCGCCGCGGTGATCCACGCATCCATGCAATGCGCGCCCGTCGGCATCAGCGCGCCCGAAAAGCCGAGCTGGTCGGCCGCGATCGCGATCTGCTTCAGATAGGCCGGCGTCGCCGCGCGCGCGCCCTCGGTCGAGGCCAGATACCGTTGGTCCCCAGCGGAAGGCAGGAACCACAGGAAATCGAGCGGCGCGCGCGCGGCGGCGCTCACTCTGCCGCCTCGAGCAGCGCAGCCTCGGGCTCGGGCTTCAGGACGCGGCTATGCTCGCCGTCGATCGATACCGGAACGTCGCCCGCGATCGTCACCCGGCGTACCGTCCGCCGCTGCAACCCGAAGTCCGCGGTCGCCCGGTGCTGCGTCGCGCGGTTGTCCCAGATAACCACGTCGCCCGTGCGCCAGCGCCAGCGCACGACATTCTCCGGCTTCGTCGCGTGCGCCTGCAGGATCTGGAACAGCGCCTGCGAATCCGCCTGGTTCAGCCCGACGAAGCGCTGGACGAAATGCCCCAGCACCAGCGTCCGCTCCCCCGTTACCGGGTGCACGCGCACCACCGGATGTTCGGTTTCGTAGACGGTGGCGGCGAACACGTCGCGGTGGAACTGGCTCGCCGCCTGCGACCGCGTGGGATATTGCGCGGCATAGTCGTACGCGTTCGAATGGACCGCCCACAGCGTGTCGGCCAGCGCCTTCAGTGGCGCGGGCAGGTCGTCATAGGCGGTCGCGGTGTTCGCCCATTGCGTGTCGCCTCCCGCCTCGGGGATCGTCACCCCGCGCAGGATCGAGGCGGACGGGTAGGCGTCGACGAACGTCACGTCGGTGTGCCACGAACTCGCCGCACGCCCGTCGGTCGAATCGAGGTCGAGGATGTGCTGCGTGCCGGCGCGCACCGGCACCGTCGGGTGCGAGACGGGATCGCCGAACCGTGCCGCGAACGCCTCCTGCCCGGCATCGTCGAGCTGGTGCTGGTCTCTGAGGAACAGCACCTTGTGCCGCGCCAGCGCCTGCCGCAACGCGTCGAGCGTCGCCTCGTCGAGATCGGCGGAGAGTGTCAGGCCCCGCACCTCGGCCCCGATCCGCCCAGTCACGGGCAGAATGTCGAGCGGCGATGCGGCGTCGGGACTGTTGACGAACGATGTGGTCATGGCGGCATCTCCTCATGTCTATTCCTACTAGATCAGTAGGAGATGAGTCGGCGCGACCAATATTCGGTTGGCGGACGCAAAGCTGCGCTATGTAGACGCCTCCGGTGGTGGGGCGGACGCCTCCGGCCGCGGGCGATCGTGCGCGCGGAACAGCCGCCCGCCCTCGACCGCATAGACGACCGCGAGCACCGCCAGTCCGATCGCCAGATAACCCAGCGCCAGTGGCAGCGTCGTTCCGTCATAGGATTGCCCGATCGCGGAGCCGACCAGCACGGCCCCCACGCTGGTGATGAACCCCTGGATCGACGAGGCTGTGCCCGCGATATGCCCCACCGGCTCCATCGCCATCGCGCCGAAATTGGCGCCGCACAGCCCGATGCACGTCATGCTCAGCGACTGGAACGCGATATAGCTCCACAGCGTCTCCCACCCCGTGGCGATCACCAGCACATGCGCGCCGGACAGCGCGATCAACCCGAACACCGCGCTCTGCGAAATGAGCCGCGTCCCCAGCCGCTCGACCAGCCGACTGTTCGCGAACGACGCGCATCCCATCGCGAACGCGCACAACGCGAACAGCAGCGTGAACCGCTCGCCCGCGCCGAACTCGTCGACGAAGATCTGCTGCGCGGACGAGACGAACGCGATGATCCCCCCGAACGTCAGCGACGCCGCGACCGCATAGCCCGCCGAATAGCGGTTCGTCAGCGTCAGCCGGTACGCCTGTTTGAGCGAGACGAGCGACAGCGGGATGCGCCGCGCCCGCGGCAGCGTCTCGGGCAGCCGCACCAGCGTCCACGCCAGCACCAGCGCCGCGAACGCGCCGAGCGCGTAAAAGATGAACCGCCACGGCCCGAACGCCAGCAAGCCCTGCCCCAGCGTCGGCGCGAGAATGGGGACGAGGAAGAAGATCATCTGCGCCACCGACAACGTCCGCGCCATCTGTCGCCCGGAAAACCGGTCGCGCACGATCGCCACCGCCAGCACCCGCGTCGAGGCCGACATCAATCCCTGCAACACGCGCGCGCCCAGCAACGCCGCGAACGTCGCGGACCCGGCCGCGAACAGGCTCGCCGCGACGAACCCCGCCAGCGTCACCGCCAGCACCGGCTTGCGCCCGTACCGGTCGGCCAGCGGGCCATAGACCAGCTGCCCCCCGCCGAAGCCGAGCATATAGGCGGTGATGATCCACTGTCGGTGGTTCGCCGCGCCGATCGTCAGATCGCGCCCGATGTCCGCCAGCGCGGGCAGCATCAGGTCCACCCCCAGCGCGTTCACCGCCATCACCGCCGCGACGAATGCCACGAACTCGCCCCGTGGCATCGCCGCCGCATTATCCTGATCCGTCATTGCTTCTCCTATGGGCCGGACGACCGCCCGCCGTGCCGATCCGCACCCCGCCCAACCCCGTCTCCCCGGACTTGATCCGGGGTCCCGCTACAGAGCGACGCCGGGGGCAAAGCGACGTCACCCGTCCGGATCGGACGTCGTCTCCCCTAGGCTCCCGCAGCGCTTAGCGCCACGCCGCACGTCGCGAATCCCGGATGCGAATAGCGACTCCAGCCGATCGCACGGCACAACCGCGCCGGTGGCGGGTTCATGCGCGATGGACACACCCGACCTGCCCGTTCCCCCCGCCGCCGCCGCCGCCACCGGAATCGAACGTGCCGACGCCGCGGTGGCGAACGACGCCGCCCGGCACCGCCATACGCTGCCGGTCCGTGTCGCCGGCATGCTCAGCGAGATCGCGGACCAGCCCCAGCTCGTCGCGGTCTGCGCGGTCACGCTCGCGGTCGGCCTCGCCCGCCGCGACCCGCGGCTGGTCCGCACCGGCGCGCGCATGCTCGCCGCGCACGCGCTCGCAACGCTGGCCAAGGGCCGCATTAAGGACCGGGTCGACCGCACCCGCCCGCACGTCATGCTCGACGAGGGCCGTTACGCCATGGCCCCCGGTGACAGCGACGACGGCGACGAACGGTCCTTCCCCTCGGGCCACACCGCCGGTGCGGTCGCGGTCGCGCGCGCGGTCGCCCGCGACTATCCATCCGCCGCGCCCGCGCTGTACCTCGCCGCCGGCACGATCGCCGCGATCCAGATCCCGCGCGGCACCCATTATCCCACCGACCTCGCCGCCGGCGCCGCGATCGGCGTGGCCGCGGCGGCGCTGGCCCACCGCGCGATCGGATAACCCCGGTGTCGCACACTCCCCTCAAGATCGCCGTCCTCGCGCATCTCCGCCATCCGATCGCCCCGCCCTTCATGGGCGGCATGGAGGCGCACGCGCACCAGCTCGTCCGCGCGCTCGCCGATCGCGGCCACGCCGTCACGCTCTTCGCCAGCGCGGACAGCGATCCCGCGCTCCCGCTCCACCCGATCGCGGACCGACACTACGAGGCGACGCTCCCCTGGGCGCAGTGGCACGGCACCCCCGCGCTGACCGGGTTCCAGGACGCCGCCTTCACCCGCGCATGGGACGCGATCGCGACGGGCGGGTTCGACGTCGTCCACAACAACACGATGCACCCCCCGCTTCACGCATGGGCGAAGCGCGACCGCCGTGCGATGGTCACCTCGCTCCACGTCCCGCCCTTCGCCGGGCTCGCCGACGCGGTCGCCACGCACACCGCGTCGTGGCTGCATCAGACCGCGACCTCGCGCGCGCATCGCGCGACATGGTGGCGCGACGCGCCCGCCACCGCCTCGGTCGTCCACAACGGCATCGATACCGCGCACTGGCGCTTCGTCCCGCACGGCAACGGTCGCGCGGTCTGGGCCGGGCGGATCACCCCCAACAAGGGCACCCATGTCGCGCTCGACGCGGCGCAGAGCGCGGCCATAGCGCTGGACGTGATCGGCCCGATCGACTGCATGGATTATTTCGACGAACAGGTCGCCCCCCGGCTCGACGCCACCCGCGTCCATCGCGGCCATCTCGGTGGCGCGGCGCTGGTCGACATGATCGGCAGCGCGTCGGTGCTGCTATCGACCCCGATGTGGGACGAGCCGTTCGGGCTGGTCGCAGCCGAGGCGCTGGCCTGCGGCGTCCCCGTCGCCGCGCTCGATCGCGGCGCGATGCGCGAGGTGGTCGGCGATTGTGGAGCCATGGCCACCGACGCGACGTCGCTCGCGACCGCGATTGGCACCGCGCTGGCGATCCCCCGCGACGCCTGCCGCGCCCGCGTCGAGCGGCTGTTCTCGGTAGCCGCGATGATCGACGGCTATGAGCGCGCCTACGCGGCCGCGATCGCGGGTGCGCGCGCCTCCAGCGCGGCCAGCACGGTCGCGGTACTGGCATAGGGCTGGTCCGCCTGCTGCCGCGTCAGCGCCAAGTCGGCTTCGGACACGTCGCGCATTCGCACATGCTCGCCGTCGCGCAGCGTCACCAGCCCCATCAGCGTAAACGCGCGCAGCCAGTGCTCCATCGTGAAATGCCCCCATTTGTCGCGGAACCGCGCCGCGTTCGCGATCACGCTGTCGACATGGTGGACGGGCGGCATGTGGTGCGGATGATATTGATGATACGCCCGCGCGCCGCGCACCCAGTGGAGCGGGACGCCCTCATCCATCACGACCCTTCCGAAATCGGTATCCTCGCCGCCATAGCCGACATAGCGTTCGTCGAACCCGCCGACGCGCAAAAACGTCGCGCGCCGCATCGCGAAGTTGAGCGACCAGAAACAGCGATAATCGCTACACTCGCCCAGCGCCTCGGCGGGCGGCGCCGCACGCTCCGAATGCTTCACCCCGATCGCCGCGAACCGCGCGAAGTCGAGGCCCGCCGCGGTCGCGCCCGACGGCAGGTACAGCACCTCCCCCATCAGCAGCGCGTCGATCGCGTCCAGATGCCCCGCATAGTCCGCGACGAGCGACGGGGCGGGAATGCAGTCGACATCGAGAAACACCAGATGCGCCCCCGCCGCCGCCCGCGCCGCCGCGTTGCGCGCCGCCGCCAGCGGGATGCCCTGCGCCCCCATCATGATCTGCCGCACCGGAAAGCGCGCAGCCGGAAGCACATACGCCTCCGCCTGCATCACCGCGATCACCAACTCGTCGGGCACGCGCGTCTGCGCATCGAGTCCGCGGACGAGATTGGCCAGATGCTCGGCACGGCCATGCGCGAGCGTACAGACGGAAACGGTCATGCCAGACTTTCGATGAGGGGGATCTCGACGACCGGCTGCGCCCACGCATCGTCCGCCAGCGCGGACAGCCACGCCGCCGCCTTCGCCGCCGCGTGCGGATCGACCAGCCCCCGCTGCGCAGCCAGATCGAGCGTGGCGGCGCGCGCCCACGCCTGCGTCCAGGCTTCCGCGTGCGACGGCCAATGCTCCAGCATCGTCGCCGCCCCCGCCTCCGCCAGCATCCGCGCCTTCCAGAGCTGTTCGTCGAAATAGCGCCACTCCGGCACGACGATCCACGGCCGCCCCGCCGCGGCGATCATATGCACCGTCGTGTTCCCCGCCGACGACACCACCCGGTCCGCCGCCGCGATGTACAGCGCGGGGGTATCGACCCAGCCCAGATGCCTGAGGTTACCCGGTGCGGTCGCATGCCATTCCTGCTCGACCGCGCCGATCGTCAGCCACAGCGCATCCGGCTCCGCCCGCGCGCCCAGCGTCAGCGGCGTCGCGGGCGTGCCCGTCCCGCCGCCGCCCGCGACCACCACCACGATCTCGGCGTCGCGCGGCAGACCCAGCACCATCCGCGCCGCCTCGCGCTCGACAGCGACTCCCTCGACGCCGACCCCCGGGGCATAATGCGTCTTGGCCAGCATCCAGCCAGGCCGCCCCGGCTGCTCGAGCACCGGCGCATAGGGCGCAAGGATCCCCAGCGCCGCCTCATACGCCGCCATGTGCCCCGCATCGCCCCGCGCGCCATGCTGGAGCACGCTGACGCACGGGATCGACGCGATCCGCGCCAGCTGCGCGAGTTCCGCCGATACGTCGGTGACGAACAGTGCCGGTCGCGCCGTGTCGAACCACGATGCGATCGTCGCCACCGCATGCGTGATGCTCGCCCAGCCCAGCGGCGCGCAGTGCAAGGTCGCCGGCGTCCGCGCGTTCGCCAGTGCGGGCGCCTCCGCCCCCGTCGCCTCGAACAGCGACGGGATCGTGCGGACCGCGACGTGCGGCGCGAGTGCGGGAAAGATGTCCGCCCGCGCAGAAAACAGCGTCACCGGGCGCGTCGCGGGCAGCGCGTTGACGATCGCCGCCGCCCGCTCGGCATGCCCGCGCCCCTGGTGATGGACGAAATAGCCGATCGGGCGCGTCATGCCGCGCGCGCCTTGGCGAACGCGCGCATCCCCTCGACGATGCCCGCGGCATGCGGCGACCGCGCGACATAGATCGTCGGCCGCCCGACCAGCCCCGCCAGTTCGGCGCTGTGGTTCGCGACGAGGATGCCGTTGCGGCATGCGTCGAGCATGTCGAGATCGTTGCCGCTGTCGCCCGCGGCATAGACATGGTCCAGCGCGATCCCCATCCGGCGCGCCGCCCACGCCATCGCCGCGCCCTTGCCCGCGCGCTCGGGGACGATGTCGAGCAACCGTCCGTGGCTGTGGATCACGCGCACCGGCAGGTCCGCCACCGCATCGCGGATCGCCGCGATCACCGCGGGTTCGGCGGCGAAATAGCTGCGCTTGTGCCGCCGCTGCTCGACCGGCGGCTGGCGCTCGACCCCCGCCAGCCCCGCGACCCGCGCGTCGACCGCCTCGGCGTCCCACCCGGCATCGATATGCCGCGCATAGTCCGCATCGCCGACCAGCCGCGCGCCCTCGCGCCAGTAGATCTCCGCGCCTACCGAGGTGATGAGCACGTCAGGCGCGGGCTGCCCCCATTCGCCCAGCAGCCGCTCCGCCTCCTGCAGCGACCGCCCGGTCGCGACGCCGAACGCCAACCGCGGCTCTTCCGCCAGGAACGCCGCCATGCCCTGCGCACCGACGGTACACCCGGTCAGCGTATTGTCGATGTCGCACAGCAGCAGGCGTGCCGGCCGCGGCTTCGCCATCGGCTGCGCGCGCAACGCCGCGACGATCGCGACGAAGCGGGCGGCATAGCCATGCCAGTCGAGCGCCTTCGCATGGATCCGCCCCGCCGCCGACGCGCGCGCCCACTCGACCCGGTCGTCGAGCAGCGCGCGGATCGCCCCCGCGAACGCCGCCGGATCGCGCGGATCGGCGACGCTGCCGTGACGCAGCCGTGCGACGATGTCCGCCGCCCCGCCATGACAGGTCGCCACCACCGGCACGCCGTGGAGCGCCGCCTCGGTCAGCGTCAGGCCATAGGGTTCGGTGAAGGCGGGATTGACGAACACCCCGCCGCTCTCCCGCGCCAGCCCATAGAGCGCCGCCACGTCGTCGGCGCGATGCCGCTTGGGCAGCGCGAGCGTACCGTACAGGCCGTGTCGGTCGAGCCGCGCGAGCAACCCGCCGATCACCCCACGCTGCTCCGCCTCGCCGCACTCCGGGCCGTCGCGCAGCCCCGCGACGATCACCAGGTTCGCCCGCGCGCGCAAATCCGTATCGGCTGCGAACAGGTCGATCAGCCCCTCCAGGTTCTTCTTCTTCACCGGCCGCGCGATCGCCAGCACGATCGGCTTGTCCGGATCGCGCAGGAACGGCGCGACCAGAGCGCGCGCGACCGTCAGGTCTGCCGGCTCCCGATGCGCCAGCCCCGCCCCCGGCGGCACGCAGTGAATTCGAGCGGCGCTGGCCGAAGGATACAGCATCAGCTGCCGCTCCGCCTCGTCGCGGGACGACGCGACGATCGCATCCGCCGCGCCGATCGCGCGATCCTCCGCGGCGATCCGTGGCGCGAGCGCGGCGTCGCCATCTTCGCTGCACTGCGCCTTGTCGATCCCCAGCGAATGCGCGGTGTAGACGAACGGAATGCCGAACCGCGCGCGGACCAGCATCGCCACCTCGGCGGCGTCCGCGAAATGCGCGTGGATCACGTCGGGCAGCCGGTCCAGCGTTTCCAGATACGCGATCAGCGCTCGCGCGAAGGCGGGGCGATCCGCCGTGCCCGCCGCCTTCGCCAGATAGGCGCGGTTGCCGCTGTCGATCCGCCGGATCGCCAGCTTCCCTGACAACGGCTCGACCGGCACGGCATAGGCCGCGCCCAACGCGGGATCCTCGATCAACCGGGTGACGATCTCCACCCGCTCGACGTCGCCACGCGCCGCCAACGCCTGCGCCGCGCCCAGCGCATAGGTGATGTGCCCACCCGTATCCTCGGTAAGGCCGAACTCGATCGGCGGCCCTTTCAGGCAACCACCGAGCGCGATCGACAGGATGAACACCAGCCGCAAATCCCTTGTTCGTGAAGACGGGACTCCAGAACGGTCCCGCCACATGAACGAACGGTTCATCTGCGAAGTTGCGCGCCGATCGGGCGACCATACACGAAATCCGATTCACTTCGATCATATCACGACGACGGTCGCGGTGGTGCGATCAGGCATAGTTTAACCTTTCCGTCCTACAGCCCCTCGCCATGCAGATGCCCCGCCCCGGCCGCCACCCATGACCGATGCCACCGGGACCACCAACGTCCTGGCCGCGGCGGTGCGCGCGTGCCGGCGGCATCTCGCGTCCGCCGCGCTCTTCTCCGGGCTCGTCAACATCCTCTATCTCGTACCGTCGATCTTCATGCTCCAGGTCTATGATCGGGTCGTGCCGACGCGCGGCGGCGCGACGCTGCTGCTGCTCACACTGATCCTCGTCGTGTCGCTCGTCGTGTTCGCGGTCCTCGATGCGGTGCGGATGCGGCTGCTGCTGCGCGCCAGCTTGCGTCTGGAGCGGCAGGCCGCGCCCGGCATCCTGCTGCGCATCCTCGGCACCGATCGCGCCACCGTCGCGCAGCGTACGCAGGCGATGCGCGACTTCGACACGATCCGCGGCACGCTCACCGGCCCGACGGTCGTCGCGCTGTTCGATGCGCCCTGGGCGCCGATCTACATCCTCATCGCGTTCCTGCTCCATCCGTGGATCGGCGTCCTCGCGCTCGTCAGCGCGCTGCTGCTCGGCGGCATCGCGATCGCGGGCGACCGGGTGACGGCGTCGGCCTCGCGCGACGCCAACGCCCGCGCGGTGCTGGCGAACCGCGAGCAGGACGTATCGATCCAGACATCGGAGGTCGCGCGCGTGCTCGGCATGCGCAACGCGCTCGTCACTCGCCACCTGCTGGAGCGTGCCGAGCTCGTCCGCCGCCAGGCCGCGCTGGCGGGCACCGCATCGCAATTCCTGGCGGTCACCAAGTTCCTGCGGTTGCTGCTCCAGTCGCTCGCGCTCGCGCTTGGCGCCTTGCTCGCGATCCGGCAGGACATTTCGGGCGGTGCGATCTTCGCCGCCTCGCTGCTGCTCGGCCGCGCGCTCCAGCCGGTCGAGCAGATCCTCGGCGCGATGAAGCCGCTCGCCGCGGCGAGAACCGCCTACCGCGATCTGAACGCCTTCTGCGCGCTTCCCGGCCCCGGCACCGCCGCGACGACGCTCCCTGCGCCCACCGGCCGGATCGAGGTGCGCGGCGTCACCGTCTTCGCGCCCGGCACCGAGCGGACGCTGCTGTCCGACATCGCCTTCACGATCGCCCCCGGCGAGATCGTCGCGCTCGTCGGCCCCAGCGGCGCGGGCAAGTCGACGCTGCTGCGCGTGCTCGCCGGCGCGCTCGCACCCGACAAGGGCGAGGTGCGGATCGACGGCGCCAGCCTGCCCGACTGGAACCGCGAGCAGCTCGGCCGTCACCTCGGCTACATGCCGCAGGCCGCGTCGCTCTTCCCCACCAGCGTCCACACCAACATCTCGCGCTTCCGGTCGGTGCTGGCGGGCGAGAGCGAGGATCTCGACGCCGCGGTCGTCGCCGCGGCGCAGGCCGCGGGCGCGCACGAGGTGATCCTCGGCCTCCCGCAGGGTTATGCCACGATGGTCGGCACCGCCGAGTCGGGCCTGTCTGCGGGGCAGGCACAGTCGATCGCGCTCGCGCGTGCGTTGTTCGACGCGCCGACGATCCTGTTCCTCGACGAACCCAACGCGCATCTCGACAGCGACGGGGAGACGCGCCTGATCGCGACGCTCGCCGCGCTGCGCGCACGCGGCGCGACGGTGGTGGTGTCTACGCACCGCACCGGGCTCCTCCAGGCGGTCGACAAGATCATGCTGTTGCAGGACGGCGCGATCCAGCTGTTCGACGAGCGCGCCAAGGCGCTCCGCCCCGCCCCGCCGATCGCCGCAACCGCGGGAGCCCGCGCATGACCGCCGCCACGGCTCCACGCCAGACCATCGCCGACCGCCTCCGCCTTGACGATTCGCCGCGCCACGCGACGCTCGTGGGCGGCATCGTCGCGGTGCTGTTCTTCGTCGTCGGGCTCGGCTGGGCCGCGATCGCACATCTCGACGCCGCCGCCGCGGGCGACGGGCAGGTCGTCGTCGCGGGCAACCGCCAGACCGTCCAGCACCGTGACGGCGGCATCGTGAAGGCGATGGCGGTCCGCGACGGCCAGCATGTCCGCGCGGGCGAAATCCTGTTCCGCCTCGAAGGCGCCGAAGTCGCCGCCAGCGAGCGCGCGCTCGCCGCCAGCGTCATCGATCTCCAGGCGCAACGCGCCCGGCTCGAGGCCGATGTCCGCGGCGGCGCGATCGTCTGGCCTCCCGCGTTCGCGACCGCGCAGGGCGACGACCTCCGCCTCGTCGAGCGCGCCCGCACACTCCAGCTCGCGCAGCGCTCCGCCCGCGCCGCCGCACTCGCCGCCAACGGCGCGGTGCTTCGCCAGCAGGCGGCCGAGGTGTCGCAGCAGACCCGCGGCTATGGCGCGCAGGCGCAGGCCACCGCGCGGCAGCGCGCCTCGCTCCGTCAGCAGCTCGACAGCACCCGCGCGCTCGCGGACGAGGGCTATGTCTCGCGCAACACCGTCCGCGCGATCGAACGCTCGATCCAGCAGCTGGAAGGCACCGACGCCGAATATGGCGCGCGCGCCGCCGCCGCGCGCGAACAGATCGGCCAGACGCGTGCGCAGTTCGTCCAGACCAGCCGCAAATATGTCGAGGACAGTGCAGCCCTGCTCCGCGACACCCAGTTCCAGCTCAACGAGATGCTCCCCAAGCTCGCCGCCGCACGCGAGCAGCTCGCGCGGACCGAGATCCGCGCGCCCGTTGCGGGCAAGGTCGTCGGCCTGCGCGTCTTCTCGGTCGGCGGGGTGATCCAGGCGGGGCAGCCGATCCTCGACATCGTCCCCGATTCCGCGCCGCTGGTGGTCCGCGCCAATTTCTCGCCGGGCGACGTCGACGGCGTCGTCGCGGGACGCGAGGCGGAGGTGAAGTTCCTCTCGCTCCACGAACGCGACCTGCCGATCCTCACCGGCACCGTCCGCACCGTCTCCGCCGACAGCCTGCGGGACGAGGCGACCGGCCACAGCTATTTCAGCGCCGAGATCCTCGTCCCCCGCGACCAGATCGCCAAGGTCGAGGCGCTGCGCGGACGCGACACCGGCATCCGCGCGGGCGTCCCCGTCACCGTCCTCGTCAAGCTGCGCTCGCGCACGGCTCTCGCCTATCTCCTCGATCCGTTGACCGAGGCCTTTTCGCGGTCGCTCCATGAACGCTGACGCGCTCCGCCTCGCGCTTGCCGTCACGCTGCTGGTCGCGGCCAGCCCCGGCACGTCCTCCCAGCGATCCCACCACCCGTCATCCCAGCGAAAGCTGGGATCGCCCGGCGGTGAAAACGCGACGAAAGCCCGGAGGGCCCCCGGCCCAAGCTCGCACGACGAAGACGACCGAACCGCCACCGAAACCCTCGGCCAGGCGATCGCCGACGCCTACCGCACCAACCCGACCCTCAACGCTCAGCGTGCCCAACTCCGCGCGCTCGACGAACAGATCGTGCAGGCCGGCGCGCCGTATCGCCTCAATGTCGGCGTCAGCATGACGCTGCAATATCGCGACCAGGACCAGCGCGGGCTGCTCGGCGATTTCGACACCGTCCGCGCACGCACGATGGGCGCCTCGCTCACCGCGTCGCAGATCCTGCTCAACGGCGGGCGCACCGCCGCGCAGGTTTCGGCGGCGGAGGCGAGCGTCCTCGCCGGCCGCGAACGCCTGCGCGAGGCGGAGAACGCGATCCTGCTCGAGGTGGTCGACGCGTTCGTCGCGGTCCGCCGCGATCAGGCGCTCGTCGTGATCCAGCAGCGCTCGCTCGACTCCTATGGCCGACAGGTCGACCAGGCGGTCGCGCGCGAGCGCGGCGGCGACCTGACCCGCACCGATATCGCGCAGGCGCAGGCGCAGCGCGAGATCATCCGCGCGCAGCTGTCGCAGGCGCAGGCCAACCTCCAGTCCAGCCGCGCGCGCTTCGCCGCAGTCGTAGGACGGAACCCGGGCGACCTCGCCGCGCCGCCGACGCTGCCCGGCCTCCCCGCCACGCTCGACGGCGCGTTCGCGGTCGCGGAGAAGGAAAGCCCCGCGCTGTGGCAGGCGATCCTCGCGGCGAAGGCTGGCGACGCGCGCATCGCCGCGCAGCGCGCCGAACGTGCGCCGATCGTCGCGCTCTCGGGCAGCTACGGCTACACCAGCCCCTATTCCTACCGCGTCCGCGATCTGGGGCCGCAGGCGACCGGCGGGGTGACGCTGACGATGCCGCTGCTCACGGGCGGGGTGATCGGCTCGCGCGTCCGCGCCGCGATCGCCGAGCGCCAGCAATTGGGGTTCGAGATCGAGACCGCGCGCCGCACCGCCTTTGCGCGGACGCAGGAGGCGTGGAACCAGTCGATCGCCGCCAGCGACCAGATGGACGCCGGCCGCCTCGCGACGGAGTCGGCGGAAGAGGCGCTCAAGGGCGTCCGCCGCGGCTTCGGCGAGGGCTTCCGCTCCAATTTCGAGGTGCTCGATTCCGAACAGCGGCTGCTGACCGCGCAGCTCGTCGCGACCAACGCCGCCTATGCCGCCTATACCGGGCAGGCGCGCCTGCTCGCCACGCTCGGCCGGCTCCAGGCCGCCGCCCTCGACCGCGACGTCCCCGCCTACGATCCCGCCCGCAACACCCGCGCGGTCCGCGCCGCGCAGTTCGGCCCGTTCGACGCCGTCCTCGCACCCATCGATCGCGCACAGGTGCCGGGCGACAAGGCCCCGCCCCCCTCGCTCCCCACCCCCGCGATCGACACGACCATACGCCCCGCGCTCGTCCAGACCCTCCCCGGCCCCCTCGGCACTGCCCTCCCGATCCCGACAGCAGACGCGCTGACCGACACGATCGTCACCGGCGGATAAGGTCGAGGCGCACCGACCAACTCATAGCCGTCATGCCGGGCTTGCTCCGGCATCCACTGTCCCACACACGCCGCCGCCATCGCGGTCGCGGCACCGTGGCCCCCGGACCAGGTCCGGGGTGACGGCATGTTGCACGACGATCCTGTTTCGGCCCACTCCGGCTATCAGCCTCGCACCGAAAGGATCACCGCTCCGCCAGCTCCCGATACAGCCCCCGATACGCCCCGATGATCGTGTCGTGGTCGTAATCGCGCAGCACCCGCGCGCGCATCGCCTCGCCCATCGTCCGCCGCACGGCCGCGTCGCCGACGATCCGCAGGATCGCCGCGGCGGTCGCCGCCGGGTTGACCAGCGGGGTCACGATCCCGCCATGCCCGCAATCCTCGCCACCGCGCCCCTCGATCATCTCGCGACAGCTGCCGACGTCGGGCGCGACGATGGGGATTCCGCATGCGCCGCCCTCCAGGATCACCAGCGGCTGCGCCTCCGACAGGCTGGTCAGCACCAGCAGGTCGATCCGCGGCATCCAGTCCTCGATCCGCACCCGCCCCGCGAACGTCAGCGCCGCGCCCAGCGCCAGGTCGGCGACCAGCCGCGCGCACTCCGCGGCATATTCCGGGTCCTCGTCCTCCGGCCCCATCACCACGAACGCGATGTCCGGGCGCTCGGCATGGACGATCGCGGCGGCGCGGATGAACGTCTTGATGTCCTTGATCGGCACCACGCGGCCCAGCAGCGCGACCAGCGGCCGCGCGGGGTCGCGCCGGTCGGGCATCTCGGCGAAGCGACGCGCGTCGATGCCGTTGGGGATCACGCGCACCCGCTCCGCGGCGGCCCCCAGCCGGCGCTGCACCTGCGTGTTGTCGCCATACAATGCCACGATCGGGTCGCACGCCTCATAGCAGGCGGCGGCATAGCTGGTGAACGCGCGCACCCACAGGTCGCGCAGGTCGCGCACGCTGCGTTCCAGCTCCAGCCCGGTGTCGACCTGGTCGCCGATCCAGTCCGCCATCATCACCTCGATCTGCCGCTCCAGCAGGTAGATGCCGTGTTCGGTGATGAACGCGGGCCGCCCGGTCTGCCGCGCCGCGCGCGCCGCCAGCAGCCCGGCGAACCCGGTCGAGATCGTGTGATACGCCCGCGCGCGCGGCAGCGGCGCGGTCAGCACCGCGAGCAGCCCGCCCAGCAACACGCGCATCGCCCAGAAATAATGGTGGAACGACGCCTGCGGCAGCATCGCCTGGTAATGCCGGCGCAGCCGCGCGAACATCGCGGGGTGCGACAGGATGTCGCCCGGCGCGGGCGCACGTTTCAGCCCGCCGATCAAGTCGATCAGCGCATCGAGGCGGTCCCCCGCGCCGGTCGCGACGAACGCCACCAGCGCGTCGGCGATCGCGGTCACCGTCCGTTCGGGGCAGGCGCGCGGCGGCGCGGGTTCGGGCGCCAGCCCGATCTCGGTGATCGACACCACGTTGGCGGGCGGCGCCAGCTTGAACGCCAGCGGCGGTGCGCCCGGCTTGATCGCGACGATCGCGAAGCGGATGTCGGGCAGGTGGGTGACGAGATCCTGCAGCCACGCGGACACGCCGCCCACCACATAGGGATAGGCCCCCTCGACGATCAGGCAGATGTCCGCGTCCGCGTCGGTCACGCCGCCGATTCCGCGCGCCACCACGCGTCCGCGCGTCCCGCCTCCGCCAGCCGGTCGATCGCGGCATAGTCGCGCGCCGCCCACAGCGCCTCGATCCGCGTCGCCGTGCCTTCCGTCCCGGCCCCCAGCGCCACCGCATCGTCGCGCAGGTGCGCGCGCTGCGAATCGGACAGCAGCACATTGGCCCGCGCATGGCCCGCCAGCAGCGCCGCCAGCGCCGTGGTCGCCTCGGGATCCGTCCCGCACCGCGCCTCCAGCGCCGCCCGCGCCGACGCCAGGTTCTGGACCACGCGTGCCGAGGCTGCCGCTGCCAGCGCACGGATCGTCTGGTCCGCATCGGTCAGCGCCAGTGCGACGACGGGCGACAGCGCGGGCTGGAAGGATCGCACCACCGTCTCCAGCGCCCGCCGGCGTGCGCCGACATCGCCGTGGCGCATGATCGTGACGAGCGAGCGCGACGTCTCCGCGGGCGAATGGTGGACCCGCCCGTCCAGCATCCGTGCCACCGCCAGCCGCGCCCCGCTGTGGCGCGTGCCCGGCCGCCGCGCGCCGAATGCCGGCCCGGTCGCGCGTCGCCACCGTACGCCCCGCAGCGGCAGCGAGAGCAGGATCGCGCCGGGGCCCAGGGTTCCCAGGATCGCGGGCGCGAATCCGATCGCGCGCGCCCCCCGCAGCCACACCGCCCATCCGGCCGCGCTCAGCACCGCATGCGCCGCCAGTGCCCAACTCACCGCGCCCGGGATCACCCACCCCGCGCCCAACGCCACAACGTCCAGGATCGCCAGCGCGATCAGCCGCGCGATCATGCGACCAGCCCGGCGGGCCTCACCGATCGATGCGCGGGCCGCGGCAGGTCCCCCAGCAGCGGGGTCAGCCACGTCTCGATCTCCGCCATCTCGGCCACCCGGTGCGCGTTGAGGACCGCATAGGGGATGTCGTGGAGCACCAGGCAGCCGACCACCGCGCCGTTGGCCCGCAACGCCACCGCGACGACGCCGACGCCCTCCAGCACCGCCCGGTCGCCGCGTCGCGCGACATGGATCACGCCGCGCCGCGCCGCGCGGTCGACCAGCGCATCGGGCAGCACGTCGCGCTGCCCTGCGGTCGCAGCGCCACGCAGCCATGCACGCGCCTCGCCGCCGACGATCCGGTAGCAGCTGTAATCCTCGGTCCGCGTCGCCAGAGCGATCAGCTGTGCGATCGCCGCGCGTCGCTCGGCGGGCTCGCTCGCCGACAGCCGCGTCGCGGTCGCGATCAGGTGCCCCGTCGTGCCCGCCTCGGTCGCGATCCGTACCTCCAGCGCGCGGTTCGTGCGCGACAGCCGGTCGAACGCGTCGGTCAGCCGCGCGATGTTGCGGGTCGCGGTGCCCGCCCGGCGCTCCAGCCGGATGCGGCGCGCCGCGCGGATCATCGTCACCTCGCCGATCGCCACCGCGGCGACGAACCACAGCAGCGGCTGCAGCGACAGGTGGAACAGGTGATCCAGATAGTCGCGCTCGCCCGCATCGCCATGCGCCTGCCCCAGCCACAAAGCGGACGCGATCCCCGCCGCAGCGACCGCCGGCCCGGTCCCGTAGGCCACCGCCATGACGAGTACGGGGAGCCAGAACGGATTCGGCTGGATGCCCGCGAACCCCGTCCCGCCGGTCCATGTCCGATCCGCCAGCACCAGGGCGGCGAACACCGCGCCGATCTCGATCGCGATCCGCCCGCGCCGTCGCCAGTCACCGCGCCACCCCGCCGTCATCGCGCATCGCCCAGGCTGTAGGACAGCAGCGCGCGCGCATAGAGCTGGCGTCCCGAGAAACCGGGCCGCGCGACGGAGGTGACGCCGCCGCCGCCCTCGACGCGCCACGCGATCGCGATCGGCGCGGCGATGCCGACGCTCGCGGTCGGGCCATCGCCCCCGAACCGGTCGATCGTCCACCCCGCCAGTCCCGTCATCTGCACGTCGCCCGCCGCCCCGCTGATGAGCGCCTGTAGCGTATGGTTCTCGCGATTGGCCAGCGGCACGATCGCGCTGCCGTCTGCGGCCAGCCGCAGCGTCTGGACATATTCCGCCTCGAACCGGTAGCTCAGCCCCAGCGCGGGGAACTGCCGTCGCACCAGATAGTCCAGCCCCCCGCTCGCGGTGATCGTGTCCGCCGCCCCCGCCTGCCCCGCCAGCCCGTACCGGTTCCATCCCGCGTCGATCTGCGCGACCAGCCCGGGCGTCACCCGGTACGTGCCCCCCAGCGCCGCGCGCGACAGATACCCGCCCACCAGCGCCTGCGGCACCGTCGAGAAATCCGGCATGTGCCGCACCAGCGTCGCGCGCAGCTGCGCGTCGGCGGACCCGGCGGTCACGCGCGCGCCGCCGCCGGTCACGCCGTCGTCGATCAGCGACGACGCCACCACCTGCACGCGGACCGCGTCGGCGGGCACCACGCCCAGCGTCGCGTCGACCACCGTCCGCCCGGTCCGCCGCGTCGCCGTGCCCAGCCGCACCCGGCTCGCGACTTGGCGCACCGCGCCGCCCAGCGTGACCGCGTCGTCCATGGCGACGTCGATCCGCGCCGCGCCTTCGATCTGCGAGAAGTCGCTGCCGTCGCGCGCGGTCACGCCGATACTGGCCACGCCCGGCGCCGCAGCGATCGCGCGCCGCGCCGCGCGGTCGCGTGCGTCGAGCGTGCGATAGCCGCGCGCCGCGCCGCGCACGTCGCCGTCGGCGGCCTGAGTATCCGCCATGATCCGCGCGACACGCGTGTCCTCGGGATAGCGCGACGCGAGCGCAGCAGCGGCACGGCGCGCACGGCCCGGATAGCCTGCCGCCGAATCCGCCTCGATCGTCGCCAGCGCGACGTCGCGCGTGCCGTCGTCCGCCACCGTCGCGCCCGTTGTCTCGCCCTGCGGCGGCGCAAACCCGATCGACACCACTGCGCCGGCCTGCCGCCACCGCATCGTCCAGCCCGGCGCGGCGCGCAGCACAAGGCTCTCGTCGTTCCAGCGCAGGTCCCCTACCGCCGCCCCCGCTGCGTCGCGGAACGCCGCGATCCGGTCCTCGGGCAACGCCCGGTCGAAGCGCACGACGATCTCGCCGTCACGATCCTCGACACGCAGCCGCGTTCCCGCCGGCCACGTCAGTCGCGCGTCGGGCGACGCCACCCGGTCGTCTGCGAACACCGCGCCCGCGACCGGGATCACCGGCGGGCGCGCCGCAATGTCGGCGAGCAGGAGCAGTGCCGCGATCATTGCGCCAGCACCGCGCGCGCGCGCCCCGGCTGACCCTGGGCGATCAGCAAACGCGCATGAAGCGCCGCCAGTCCGCGATCTCCCGGCGCATCGCGCCGCAACTGTTCGACCAGCGCGACCGCCTCCGCGCGCCGCCCCAGCCGGTCGAGCAGTTCGGCGTGCGTGCGGCTGTCGCGCGGCACCTTCGCCAGCGCGCGCTCCAGCCACGGTCGCGCCGCCGCCGCACCGCGCAATTTCGCCTGGATATCGGCCATCAGTCGCAGCGCCGCCGGATCGTCCGGCCTGTCGTCAAGATACCGGTCCAGCCACGTCGCCGCCTTCGCCGCGTCGCCGCCGTTCCACGCCGTCCAGGCGAGGTCGAGCCGGTCGCGCGGGTTCGCCGCTCCGGTATCGACGCGACGCGCCACGATCGCGCTCGCCTGGGCCGGCGCGATCCCGCGCGGCGCCGATGCCGACAAGGTCCGCAGCTGTCCCGCGTCGAGCGTCCGTCCGTCGAGCAACTGCGCGACCAGCGTCCGCGCCGCCCCCTCGTCCCCCGCAGCACGCGCCAGCGACAGCCGGGTCACCATCACCTCGGTCCGCCCCGCCAGCGGATGCCGCGACACGAATGCCAGCGCGTCCGCCGCGCGATCGCGCTCGGCATAGACGGCGAGCCATGCCAGCTGGCTCCCGGACGCGCCGCGCGTCGCCTGCTGGCGCAACCACGTCAGGTCCGCCGGCGCGGGGCGCGGCCCCATCAGATAGAGCAGCCGCTGCGCCTCGCGCGTCGCAGGCCCGCGCCCGGTCGCGCCACGCTTCAGCACCGCGATCGCATCGTCGCGCTGCCCTGCCGCCAGCAATTGCTCGGCGATCGCATCGACCCGTGCGCCCGGCGCCGCCGCCCGCGCGAGCAGCATTGTCCGCAGCGCGGCGCGGTCCCCCGCCTTCGTCAGGATCGCCTCGCGCGCCGCCTCGCGCTGCGCGGGCGGCAACCCGCCCGCCGCGCGCAGCGCCGCCGCGGTGTCGCCGCCCCGCTCGGCGACCCGGATCGCAAGCCACGGGTCGGCCGCCCGCCAGTCCGCACGCGTCGTGCGGTCGAGCGTCGCGATCAGGTCGGCGCGTCCCGCCCGGTCCGCGCGGCGCGCGAGATCCAGCGCGAGCGTCGCATCGGGCGCCGGGATCGCTCCCTTCGCCGCCGCCGCGACGATCAGGTCCGCGCGGTCGATCGCATAGGCCGCCGCGATCATGTCCCCGGGCGGTGCGCCACCCGGCGCGCGTGCCGCCGATTCGACCAGCGCGGTGGCCTCATCGGTCCGCCCTGCCTTGTGCAACAGGTCGAACCGCAGCCGCCACGTCGCCGGCGTCACGCCATCGGGCCGCACCGCCAGATACGCCAGCGCCACCGCAGGCCGCCCCGCCGCGATCAGGTCAAAGGCCACCTGCCGGGTCGACACGGCCTGCCCTCCGCCGATCAGCCGCGCGGTCAACTCGGCGAGCGTGGCGGCATCCGCGGTCGGGATCACCGCCGCCAGCGAGGGCGGCGCAGGCGGAAGCGCGACCGGCGGCGCCTCGACGGCCGCAGGCGCCGGCGGCGCGACGGGGGCAACCGGCGCGGGCACCGGCTCCGCCCGCCGGTTGGCGTGAAGGATCTCGAGCCGGCCGGGTAGCAGCAGCACCCCGCCCGCCAGCAGACCGACACCGATCGCCACCGGCACCGCGATCGCCAGCCGCCCGGTGTGGCGTCCCGCGCTCATCCGACGGGCTCCGGGATCAGCCGGTCGAGCGCCAGCGTCGCAACATAGGGCTGGAACCCTGCCGCACGTTCGCGCGCGTACAGGGCCGCGACCTGCCGGCGATCCGCGGGATCCCAGTAATCCAGCGTCGTCAGCGTCAGCGCCGGGTTCCGCGCCTTCGCCGCGCGCAGCCGTTCCGCCTGCCACAGCCAGTCCGAATCGACGACGCGCTCATAGCGCTTGCCCGCGAAGGTCCAGCGCGACGCCATCGCTTCCCCCAGCACGTAATCGATCGCGCCCGCCACCTGCGGCAGCACCGCATAGCCGCGGTTCAGCATGATCCGGATGCGCGGGAACCGTGCGCGCACCGCTGCGACCAGCGCCGCGCCCGCCGCCACCATGCCCGCATTGGCGATCGGATCCTGCCGTTCCATTGCCTCGGCGTTATCCATCGTATCGATGAAGATTCCGTCATAGCCCAGCGCCAGGATCGCGGGCACGATGCGATCGAGCACCGCCGCGCGCCACGCCGCGTGCCTCAGGTCGACCAGTCGCGCGTCGGGCCAGTTGGGGTTCGCAGGTCCCAGCGCCCCCGCCTTTTCCAGCGCCGCGAAATAGGGCCGCGACCGCTCGACCTCCCCCAGGCTCACATAGCCCAGCAGCGTGCTGCCCAGTCCGCGCAGCGGCGCGATCGGGCGCGGATGATGCGGCTCCAGCACCAGCAGGCGATAGGTCCGCGCCAGCACGGGATCGGTCGCCGGGCCATAGTCGACCGCCCAGCGCCACGGCTCGGCCGCAGCATCCGCCGCCGCCTCGATCGGCGCACGGAGCCCCAGCGTCATCGCGATCGCTCCCAGTCCCAGGATGCGCCGCCGCGCGATATCCGCCGTCCGCGTCACAACAATCGCCCCCCCTGCCCCACCACCGAGGGATTGTTGCCGACGAACAGCAGATAGGCGAGGTTCACCGTCGCCTCCGCCACCAGCGCGATCCCCACCGACGCGCCGACCACCGCCCCGGCCATATAGCCCCAGCCATAGGCCGCGAATCCCGCATCCCACTGCAACAGCGTCGCGATCGCGCTCGCCGCCGCGAAGGCGGTCCACGTCCACAGGATGCGTCCGAACAGGTCGTAGTACGCCAGCACCACCGTCGCCGCGATCGCGACGAGGTGGAAGACCGCGCCGACCGATGTCTGGCGGAACGCGAAGATCGCGCGCGCATCGGCGCCGATCGCATCGAACAGCGGCACCGCCATCACCCAGGCGAGCGCCGCGACCAGCATCTGCGCGAGGACCAGCAGCCGCAGGCTGTCCACCATCGTCCGCACCACCTCGCCCCGCGCATCCTCGATCCGCTGGAGGGTCGAGGTGCCCGTGCACCGCGCGATGAGGTCGCCAAACGCGTGGTCGAACCGCGTCTCGGTCACGATCAGGATCAGCGTAAGCCCCGGCACCATCGTCAGCAGCCCCAGGAAGCTGCCCTGGTCGTTGATCGGGTTGAAACGCAGCCCCCCCGTCGCGATCACGCTGTCCGCAGCCGCCCACAACAGCCACTTGTCGATCCAGATCGCCGCTACCCCGGCAACGCCAGCCGCAGCGATCATCAGCGCCAGCCGCGGGGCCAGCGCATCGTGCCGGGGCAGGCTCGCGGCATCGCCGAACTGCCATCGGATCATCGCCACGATCGCCGCCAGCGTCAGCCCCGTGCCGCCCGCAACCACCGCCAGCACTACCGTCGCCCCAGGTCCGTCCAGTCCCGCCAGAACCCCGGCCGCGGTCAGGATACCCAACAGGTACGCGGCCGGCACCGCGCGATAGCGGCGCAACGTCGTCAGCAGCGGCGCCGCTATCCAGATCTGGGTCAGTGCCGCCAGCACGACCGTCGCCAGCATCGCCTGCGGCAGCGGCAGCGCAGCCAGCCCGCCAAACACCGTCGCACCGGCCAGCAGCGCGATCGCCCCGCCCGCCGCCAGCGCGATCGCCAGGATCCCCGACACGCCGGTCGCGTCGCGAGCGAAGATCCGGTCGGCGATCATCCGCGTCGTGACGATGCCGATCGGCGCCGCCGCCAGCGCGGACAGGCTGAACGCATAGACCAGCACGGTTCGCACGATCCGCGCGTCCGCGTCCGCAAGATGGGCCAGCATCCAGCGATCGAGCACGGTCATCGCGATCGCGGTGACAAGCCACGGCCCGGCGCTGATCGCGGCGCCATAGACGGCGGCGCCCGCGAGACCGCCGACGCCGCCTTCGCGCGCCACGCGCGCCAGTTGAAAGCCTATTCCCGCCATGACATCGACGGCGCCCTAGCGCGAACTACATGAAGAAATCGTTGGCCGTCAGCGTGTGATGCCCCAGCAGCGCGATCGAGAACTCGGCGGCGGAACCGGTGTCGGTCGTCCCCTCGACGATCGTGTATTCCTTGCCGCCAATGATCTGGTAGTTGTACCGCAGCTGCGCCGCATCGGTGAACTTCGCGCCGGTTCCGGCCAGCAGCGTGAACGCCTGGTCGCCGGGCGCGCGGCTCGAGGTGTTCCCATCGATCCCCGACAGGTCGATCTTGTCTTGCCCACGCACGAAATCGAGGATGACGTCTCGCGAAGACGAGCTGAGGCTGTCGCCCCTCACCTCCAGGCGGAAGACGTCGTTGCCCGCCCCGCCGGTCATCGTATCGCTGTCGTCGCCGCCGATCAGCAGGTCGTTGCCGTCCCCGCCGTTCAGCACGTCGCGCCCGTCGCCGCCGATCAGCGTATCGTTGCCGGCGTCGCCGTTGAGCGTATCGTTGCCCAGTCCGCCGGTCAGCTTGTCGTTGCCCCCCAGCCCGTTCAGCACGTCGTTGCCCCAGCTGCCGTCGAGCACGTCCTGCTCGCTCGTCCCCGTCATCGTCTCGCTGAAGATCGAGCCGGTCCGCGTGATACCCACCACATCGGTCACCCCGATCGACAGCGTCTGCGTATCCGTCGCGCCGCGCAGGTCGGTCGCGACGACGGTCACGTCATAGACGTTGTCGCGATTGGCATCGGTCGGCGTCTCGAAATCGGGTGCGGCGACGAACTTGAGGACGCCCGTCTTCGCGTCGATCGCGAACTTCGCCCCGTCGCTTCCTGCCGCGATCGAATAGGTCACCGCATCGCCCAGCGCGATGTTGGCGTCGGTGGCGGTCACGGTCGTGACGGCGTTGCCGTTCTCCGCGATAGACAGCTTCGCGGCGTCGCCGCCGCCCAGCGAGGTGATGACCGGGCCGGCATTGGCGGCGTACCCGACGGTCACGGTGTGCGGGCCGATCGCGCCGATGTCGATCGTCAGGATCTCGCCGACCAGGCTCGCGACCGTGCCGCCCGTCACCGTCGCCCAGTTGGTGCCGGGCGCCGCGATGTCGACCACGACCTTGCCCTCGCCCTCGACGGTGAACGCCAGGTTCCGCCCGTCGCCGCTCAGGTTCATCAGCGTCGCGCGCATCGGCAGCGCGGTGATGTGCGTCACGTCGTCCGCCACCGCGCCCATCGTGATCGCGAAGGTGCCGCCCGCCTTCGGCAGGAACACCGTATCCGCGTCGTAGGCGTACCAGCCCGCGACCCCCTTGATGACCTGCCCCGCGGTCTGCCCGTCGACGTCGAGCGCGAACGTCCCCGTTCCCGCGATCGACGAGACCTTGGCGGTGATCGTGTTGCCGACGACGGTCGAGGTGATCGTCGCCTTCTCGAAGGCGGAGATGCGACCCGCCAGATCGGCCAGCGTCACGAACTCCATGTTCGCAGCGGACGCGCGCGCGATCCAGTTGGTGAACATCTGCGTGGTGTACGGGCTGGCGACCCCGGTCGACCACATGGCGGGGCCGTAATCATGCCACGGCCACACCACGACGGGGGCGTCGCCCTCCGCGGTGATCGCGGCGAACTCCTTGGCCCAGACCGCCTCGGCCTCCGCCACGGTCTTCTTCTGGAACTCCATCAGTGTGAAGTCGAACGCGGTATTGGGTGCGATATATACCTTGTCGTCCGCGGCGTTCTGCGGCGTCATGTAGCCGAACGCGTTGGGATAGCCCGCGCCGACCCCCGAATAGCCGCCCGACAGGTACGTCACGTACTTCAGAATTTCCTGCGAGGTCGCGATCTGCTCAGGCGCGCCCGGCACCGCGGCGCCGCCGACCGTCACGGTCTTGCCCAGATACGCGCTCAGCTGCTTTTCCAGCTCGGCGCGCGACTGGCCGAATTCGAACGCGATCTGCGTGTCGGTCAGCAGGTTGGTGTTCTCGGGATGGGTATAGCTGTGCGAGCCCAGCTCGTTGCCCATCGCGATCATCTGCTTGTAATAGGGCAGCGACACCGCCCAGTCGGTCGTCTGCCCGTTCGCCGCGTCGTTGCCGACGTTGACGTAATAGCTGCCGACGAAGTTATACTTGGCCTTCCAGTCCGCCAGAGTCGGCAGCAGCTTGTCGTAGATCCCGGGCGCGGTGCCGTCGGGGTTGACCTCGATCTGCTCCTGGCTCTGGTCCATGTCGACGCGCGACGCGACCATCCCCGCCTGCCGCGTCATCTGCAGACCCACCGACAGCCCGCTGCCGTGGACGCTGTAGTCGATCGCCTTCTGCAGCATGTTGTCGTCGGCCATCACGGCCTCGCTGGAGAACAGCACGTTGCGCCCGCCCGTCTGCGTCGCGATCGCGGCGGCATAGGTCTGGCCGTTCACCGTCTCGGTCGCGATCGTGGTGCCGGTGCCGCTGACGCTGGTGAACGCGTTCCAGCCCACGCCGGTATATTGGCGGATCACCTGCCCGTTGTCGTAGCCGTCGAGGACCAGCCCGGCCGCATCGGTCGCCTTCAGCGTCACGTCCGCGGGGAAGCCGCCGGTCACGCGCGTCGCGTCGAACAGCAGCTTCATCCGCGCATAGGAATCGCCTGCGAGCGCGGCGTTGTCCGCGCCGTTGGTCATGAACTCGCCCGCCGCGACCAGCCCGATGCCATATTGCTTCGTCGCCTGCTCCAGCGTCTGCGCGATCACGTCCGCCTTGGTCGCATCGACGTTGCGGAACGACGGGAAGACGATCGTATCGTACTTCGCCAGCGTGGCGAGACTCGTCAGGTCGCTCTCGGTCAGGATGTCGAACGGCACGCCCGCCTGCATCGCCTGGCTCTGCGCGGCCATGAACAGCTGCGAATAGGCGGTCTTGCTGAAATAGTTGTTGGCGGTCGTGTCGGACCAGACGATCGCGATCCGCTGCGCCGGGTCCGCCACCACGCCGGTGTCGTTGAACACGGTGAACGGCGCGCTCGAATAGCTGCCCGGCAGGAACACTGCGTCGTTCACGTCGTAGATCGTGTCGATCGCCTGGGGGTTGCCGATCGCGGCCTTGGGCACGCGGAACTCGACGGTGGTGCGATCCGCGGACCACGCCGCCTGCAACCCGGCCGCGACCAGCGTCTGGCCCGCCGCGCCGCTGTACAGCGACACCGTCCCGTCCGCCGCGAAGTTGACGTTGTACTCGGCCCCGCCTGCGAAGCCGAATACCTGATAGCCGGTCTTGGCGTTGCGATCGGTGTTGAGCCACGCGGTGGTGTTCGCGCCGATCGCGGACGTCGCGGTGATCGCGAACGCGAAGTCCGCGCCGTCGCTGCGCGCGCGGATCGCATAGCCAGCGTCGAGCCCGCGATCGATCCGGTCCTTGGCGGTCCAGTCGTCGAGCTTGCCGTCGAGGGTGATGCTGGCCATGAAAACGTCCCTTGCCGTCGCCGGATCGTATTCCGGATCATGTCGATGTCGCGCGGCGCCGCTGCACGCCACCCGTCAGCCACCCCTACAAAGCGGGCGGGCGCTTCGAAACAGCGATATTATGG
Source organism: Sphingomonas sp. Ell38C01 (assembly GCF_055231975.1). Classification (NCBI taxonomy): domain Bacteria; kingdom Pseudomonadati; phylum Pseudomonadota; class Alphaproteobacteria; order Sphingomonadales; family Sphingomonadaceae; genus Sphingomonas; species Sphingomonas sp. Ell38C01. The sequence goes on from NZ_JBUYVA010000001.1 coordinate 3,465,084, forward strand.
CTAATCGCGCGTTGGTTCGTCCCAACACGACACGCGGTAAATCAAAGATGAAGGCCGCACCATCGTCGTTCGTCGCGCAAGCGACTGAAGTGGCGTCCCGTTTTGGATCGCCTGCACGGTCGAGGCGCGCGATCTTGCCAATCCCGCATATCGGGATGCATATTCGATAGATGGGAATCTCTGGATCGGTTACGATTTCATGGCTGCGTCAGCTAGGCCTGTCGCTGGCGTTCGCGAGCGCCTCGCCCACCCCCGCCACGGCGGCCTCGCCGCCCGAACCTGCACGCCCGCGGCTGATCGTTCTGACCGACATCGGCAACGAGCCCGACGATGCCGAATCGCTCGTTCGCCTGCTCGTCTATGCGAATGCGTTCGAGATCGAGGCGCTGGTCGCCACCACCTCCACCCACCAGCGCGACCGGATCCGCCCGGACCTGATCGAGGAGCGCGTGCGCGCGTACGGCCGGGTGCTCGCCAACCTTCGTCGCCACGAACCCGGCTTTCCCGACGCGGACGTACTGCTGCGGCGGATCCGCCGAGGTACGACCCCGTACGGCATGGCGAGCGTCCGCCATGGCAAGTTGAGCGACGGCGCGCGCGCGATCGTCGAGGCCGTCGATCGCGACGATCCGCGGCCGGTGTGGATCACCGTGTGGGGCGGCGCGGCGGATCTGGCGCAGGCGCTGCTGCACGTCCGCGACACGCGCCCACCCGCCGCGCTCGCGCGGTTCGTGGCGAAGCTGCGGGTCTATTCGATCTCCGACCAGGACGACGCCGGCCCCTGGCTGCGCACCAGCTTCCCCACGCTGTCCTGGATCGCGAGCATCCACGCCGCCGGCCAGTATCCGCTGGCGACATGGAGCGGCATCTCCGCCCCGGTCGCGGGTGCGGATCCCGGACTCGTGTCCAACCCCTGGCTGACGGCCAACATCCGCACACACGGCCCGCTCGGCGCGCTCTACCCCGAATGGCTGTATCTGATGGAGGGCGACACGCCGTCCTTCCTCTATCTCCTCCCCAACGGCCTCGGCAGCGCGGAGCATCCCGACTGGGGCAGTTGGGGCGGGCGCTATGGTCGCCTGTCGCCCTCGCTCGGTCTGTGGACCGACGTGCAGGACAGCGCCGCGGGCCGCGACGGCGCGGAGGTGACGAGCAACCACGCCTCCGTCTGGCGCTGGCGCCGCGCGTTCCAGAACGACTTCGCCGCGCGCATGGCGTGGACGGTCACGCCGAACGTCAAGGAGGCCAACCACCCGCCCCACTTGGTCCTCAACGGCGTCGCGGGCACCGCGCCGGTCGAGGTCGCGGCCTGTCCGGGACAGGTCGTGACGCTGTCCGCACGCGGGTCGCGCGACCCGGACGGCGACGCGCTGACGCTGCGCTGGTGGTGGTATCACGAGGCAACCGGGATGCACCCGCCGCCGCTCCGCATCGTGCGTGCGCAGGGCGAAGACGCGCAGGTCGTCGTCGATCCGTGGCGACGGGGGGACGCTCCGGTCGTCCGGTTCCACGTCATCCTCGAGGCCACCGATACGGGCACCCCCGCGCTCACCCGTTATCGCCGCGCCATCCTCTCCATCCCCCGCGACGCCGCGGCGTGTACGACGGCTATGGCGATTCCACCGCAGCCTCGCCCCGCCGCTGTTCGGTCAGGATCTGCCACCCCGTGATGAACAGCGCGCCGGCGAGCGGCCCGACGACGATCCCGCTCAGGCCCATCAGGTCGATCCCGCCCAGCGTCGTCACCAGCACCATCCAGTCGGGAATCCCGGTATCGCGTCCGACAAGGATCGGGCGCAGGATATTGTCCGCCAGCCCGATCACCAGCACGCCCGACACCACCACGACCACCGCCTGCCAGATCGCCCCCGTCGCCAGCAGATAGACCGCAACCGGCGCCCACACGATCGCCGGCCCGATCGCGGGCAGCAGCGCCGCGATCGCCATCAGCATCCCCCAGAGCAACGCGGCCGGCAGCCCCACGATCCAGAACGTCATCGCCCCCAGCGCGCCCTGCACCAGCGCGACGACGCCCGATCCCTTGATCGTCGCGCGCACCACCGCGGTGAACTTGTCCGCCACGCGCCCCGCCACCGCCGGCTCCAGCGGCATGGCGCGGACGATCGCGGGGCCGATCCGCTCGCCGTCGCGCAACAGGAAGAAGGTGACGTACAGCCCCACCCCGAACGCCAGCAGGAACGCCGCGGCGTTCGCCCCGATCGAAAACGCCTGCCGCGCGATCGTGCTGACGCTGTTGCCGATCACGTCGGACAGCCGCGCCTGCACCCGCTCGAAGCTATCGAACCCCGAACTCTGGAGCAGCTGCTGGATCCGCGTCGGCAGCGCGTCGTGAACCTGCTGGAAATAGGACGCGAAGTTGATCTGCCCGCTGCGCATCTGGGTATAGACCCCCGCGGCCTGGTCGACGACCAGGCTGGCGATCACGATCGCGGGGATCACCACGGCGACGGTGATGACGAGCATCGTCACCGCCGCCACCATGGTACGCCGCCCCGGCCACCGGGCCAGCAGGCGCTGGAACAGCGGCTGGAACAGCAACGCCGCCAGCGCCGCCCACAGCAGCGCACCCGCAAAGCTCGACACGACCAGCGACAGCCCGATGGTGACGAGCACGACGAAGAGGATCAGGCCGCCATTCTCGACGCGCTCTCGGGCGATGGTCATTGCGTGGGCCTTGATGAAATGGTGGGGGACGCAGTCGCACGACGGGTCACATTTACGAATGCGTGGTGCTGAACGTTCGGATCGGGGGATCGCTCCGAGGACGGATCGGATCGCCATCCAGGGCATCCAAGGCGGATGAGCCCGACCACCCCGTCACACCGGACAGGTTCCGGGGTCCATCCTGCCGCAAGAGCAATGCCGGTTGCGGTCGCGCAACGGTGGATGCCGGGACGAGCCCGGCATGACGATCATGGTGCGGCTACCGCGCCCATCCCGTTTCCGCCGGCGTCAGCGTATCCAAGAACGCCCGCGCACTCGCGCGATACTCTGCCCGCGTTTCCTCGTTGAAGCGATGCCATGTCGCATACATCGTCCGCATCCGCGCATTGCCCTTCAGCCGCGGCTCGTGCCGCGCGAGGAAATCCCAGTACAGCGCGTTGAACGGGCACGCATCCGGCCCGGTCTTCTGCTTCACGTCGTACCGGCACCGCGTGCAATAGTCCGACATCCGGTGGATATACGCCCCGCCAGAGGCATAGGGCTTCGACGCGATCATCCCGCCGTCCGCGAACTGGCTCATCCCGACGACGTTGGGCAGCTCGACCCATTCGTACGCGTCGAAATAGACGACCAGGAACCAGTCCGACACCGCCTGCGGATCCACACCTGCGATCAGCGCGAAATTGCCGAGCACCATCAGCCGCTGGATATGATGCGCATAGGCCTCGCGCTTCGTCTGCCCTACGCTTTCGGACAGGCACCGCATCTCGGTCTCGCCGGTCCAGTAGAAGTCGGGCAGTGCGCGATCCGCCTTCAGCGCGTTGCGCGTCGCGAACTGCGGCATGTCCCACCAGTACATGCCGCGGATATATTCGCGCCACCCGATGATCTGCCGCACGAACCCCTCGACCGAATTGATCGGCGCCGCCCCGCTCTCATACGCCGCGACCGCGGCTTCGCAGACCTCGACGGGATCGAGCAGCCCCAGGTTCAGCGACGACGACAGGCTCGAATGGTAGAGATAGTCCTGCCCCGCCACCATCGCGTCCTGATAGCGCCCGAAATCGGGCAGCGCCTCCGCGACGAACTGCGCCAATGCCTCCAGCGCCTGCGCGCGCGTCACGGGAAGCCCGAACGGCTCCAGCTCGCCGAAATGCCCGCCGAACTCCGCCGCCACCAGCCGCAGCACCTCCGTCGTGATCGCATCGGGCGCGAACCGCGCCGGCGCGGGATAGTTCAGCCCCCGCGGCGGCGTCTCGCGATTGTCCTTGTCGAAGTTCCACTGCCCGCCGGTCGGCTTGCCGTCCGCCTCCACCAGCACCCCGGTACGCCGGCGCATGTCGCGATAGAAATACTCCATCCGATGCTCCTTGCGCCCCTGCGCCCAGGTGTAGAAATCGGACAGCGGACACACGAACCGATCGTCCTCCAGCACGGTGACGGGCACGCCGATGCGGTCGTGCCATTCGTCCTGCATCTGCCGCACGCGATATTCCGCGCCAGCCACCACCCGGATCGCGGTCGCCTCGTGCCGCTCCGCCCCGCGCCGCACCTCGTCGGTGAAGCCGTGCGTATTGCCGTGATCGTGAAGCGCGACATAGTCGACGGTCCAGCCCTCGCGCCGAAGGTCCTCCGCGAAGTGGCGCATCGCGGAGAAGACCAGCGCGATCTTCTTCTTGTGGTGCCGGACATAGGTCGCCTCGTCGCGCACCTCCATCATCAGCACCACCGCGTCGGCGCGGTCGACATCGCGCAGGCTGGCGAGCGTCGGCGACAGCTGGTCCCCCAGCACCGGGATCAGCAGCGTCATCGCGCGGCGTCCTCCCCGAGCGTCGCGTACCACGCCGCATAGCCCGTCCCGCGCACCCCGTGCCGGTTCAGGTCGGGCGCGCCATCGCGCCACCACACGTCGCCGCGTTCCCCAAGTCCGCGCTTCGCCACGTCGACCCGCGCCCGCGCCTCCGCCTCGACCGCCGCGTCGCCCGCCCTTCGCGCCGCCCCGACGTCGCGGCGGGCGTCCATCAGGTCATGGACCAGCGCATCGCGCCGATCCGCCGGCAGGCCGGGATCGGACATCCGCCACAACCGGCCGCGAACGACGAAATAGCGGCCGTCTGGGGTGACGGGGTGGGACGGGCCGGTGCGCGCGGCGGGTCTATCGGTGGTCATGACGCGATAACGCCGGTGGTCGCATCGCGTTACCGCCCGAATCGAACGAACCCCGCAGCCCCTACACCAACCCCGGCCCCAACAGCCGCACCGGCCGGCCCCGCCGAACGTCCAGCGTCCGCGTCGCGCCTCCCGCACGGATCGTCCGGCGGCCATCCGCGAACGGCGTGATCGTGGCCTCCGCCACCTGCCCCGATCGCCATGCCAGGGCGATCTCGCACGCGCCCCGCGCGCGCAGCCCCGTCACGGAACCCGCCGGCCACGCATCGGGCAACGCGGGCAGCAGCACGATCTCGTCGCCCGTGCTGCGCACCAGCATCTCCGCGATCGCCGCGGCGCCGCCGAAATTGCCGTCGATCTGGAACGGCGGGTGCGCGTCGAACAGGTTGGGATAGGTGCGCTTGGGCCCGATCAGGAAGCGCAGGATATGATGCGCGCGATTGCCGTCGCCCAGCCGCGCCCACAGCGCGATCCGCCACGCCGTCGCCCAGCCCGTCGCCTCGTCGCCGCGGATGTCGAGCGACCGGCGCGCCGCCGCCGCGAGGCCGGGGGTGCGCGATGCCTGGATCTGCTGGCTCGGATAGACGCCGTACAGGTGGCTGACATGGCGGTGATGCGGATCCTTCGCGTCCGCGTCCCAGTCGGCCTGCCACTCCTGAAGCTGGCCGGCGCGGCCGATCCTGTACGGCGCCAGCCGCGCGCGGGTCGTGCGGAACTGCGCGGCGAGTTCGGCGTCACGGCCAAGGATCGTCGCGGCCTGCGCGGTCTGGTCGAACAGGTCGCGCAGGATCGCCATGTCCATCGTCGGCCCCGCGCAGATCGACGATCCGTGGCCGTGGTTGTTCTCGGGCGACAGCGACGGGTTGGTGACCAGGAAACCCGTCCCCGGATCCTCCTGCAGCACGTCGACGAAGAACAACGCGGCATCGCGCATCAGCGGATAGACCGACGCCAGATACGCGGTGTCGCGACCATAGTCGTAATGGTCCCACAGATGCGTGCACAGCCACGCGCCCCCGGTCGGCCACATGCCGAACGCCGGCCCGTCGATCGGCGCGGTCGCGCGCCACAGGTCGGTATTGTGATGGCACACCCACCCGCGCGCGCCGTACATCGTCCGCGCGGTCCGCGCCCCGGTGATCGCCAGATCGCGCACCATCGCCACCAGCGGCGCGACGCACTCCGCGAGGTTCGTCGGCTCGGCGGGCCAGTAATTCATCTGGGTGTTGATGTTGATCGTGTACTTGCCGCCCCAGGGCGGGTTGGTCACGTCGTTCCAGATCCCCTGCAGGTTGGCCGGCTGGCTGCCCGGGCGCGAGCACGCGATCAGCATGTAGCGCGCATGGTTGAAGTACAACGTCGCCAGCGCCGGATCCCCGCCGCTCTCCCCGTCGCGCACCCGCCGGTCGGTTGGGCGATCCGCGGCCGGGGTGGTGCCCAGGTCGAGCGAGACGCGCCGGAACAGCGCGCGATGCGCCGCCTTCGCGTCGCGCGCGATCGCGGCATGGCCCCGCTTCGCCGCCGCATCGATCTGCGCGCGGGTGATCGCGGCCGGATCGCTGCCGACATCGTCGAAACGCCGATAGCTGGTCGCCATCGCGATCAGCACGACCACCTCGCGCGCCCCGCGGACGACCAGCCGGTCGCCCTCGCGACGGACCGTCCCGCCCCGCGCGATCGCGCGCACCCGCGCCTCGAACCGGAGCGCGCCCGCGATCCCATGCGCATCGTCGTTGCGACCCGCCAGCACGATCTCGCCGCCCCGCCCCTCCTCGGTCGCGGCGCGCTTCAGCGGCGTCGTCAGCGACAAGTCGACGTCGATCGTGGCGGAACCCTTCGCCGTCAGCCGCACCGCGATCACCTGATCGACCGGCGACGCGATCACCTCGCGCCGATAGTCCGCGCCGCCGTCGGACCAGCGGGTGGTCGCCACCGCGCTGTCCAGATCGAGTTCACGTCGATAGCCCGCAATCGGCACCGCCGGCTGCTCGGGCGTCACCACGCTCGTCAGCCCGCTCGGCGACCGTGCGGGCGCGGGTGCCGGCGGCGCACCCGCACGGTCGATCACCAGCGTGCCGATCGTGCCATAGGGCATCTGCCGGATCGGCCGCGCCATCAGCCTCTCGCCCACCAGTGCCTGCGCCTCGGCAAACTTGCCCGCGAACACCAGCCGTCGCACTTCGGGCAGTGCCGCCAGCGCCTCCGGGCTGGCCGGATCGTACGGCCCGCCCGCCCACATCGTGTCCTCGTTCAGCTGGATATGCTCGTGATCGGTGCCGCCATGCACCATCGCGCTGATCCGCCCGTTGCCCACCGGCAGCGCCTCGACCCAGCTTGCCGCGGGTTGCGCGTACCACAACAGCGTCGACGTCGCCTGGGGCGCGACCTCCGCGTCACCCCGCGCCTCAGCGCCCGCCGCAATGCCGATCCCGGCCCCGGCCGCGACGAGCGATACCGCTTCGCGCCGACTGACGCCCGCTGTGCTGGTCATACTGCGATCCTCTTCCTTCTGCCAGAATGACACCGGTATCATCGCACTGCAAGGCCATCATGGCGGGGGGCATCGGCAACAATCCGCCATGTGATCTTCGGCCTGGATGCGCGAAACCGCATGACGATCGCGCGTGGGCGGGGTGACGATCCCGCCATGGATCGCAGCCCCTCGAAACATGCGCTGGTGACGGGTGGCGCACGGGGGATCGGTGGCGCGATCGCGCGAACACTCGCGACCGCAGGCTGGTGCGTGGTCGCCGCCGACGTCGATGCCGACGCAGTCGCGGCGGCGCAGGTGAACTGGGACGCGGACGGCGCGCCGATCGTCGGTACGCCCCTCGACGTCACCGATCGCGCCGCAGTGTCCGCGCTGCTCGACGCGCACGCGCCGTTCGACGTCGTCGTCAACAACGCCGCGATCGCCGCAGACATGCTGCCCTTCGCCGATCTCACCGCCGCGCTCATCGAGCGGACGATGCGCATCAACGTCATGGGCAGCTTCGTCGTCGCGCAGGAGGCCGCGCGGCGGATGGCGACCGGCGCGATCGTCAACATCGCCTCGCGCGGGTATCTCGGCGGCATCGGCGGCGCGCATTACGTCGCGTCCAAGGCCGCGATCGTGGGCATGACGCGCGCGATGGCGGTCGAGTTGCGCTGGCGCGGCATCAGCGTCAACGCGGTCGCGCCCGGCATGGTCGAGACGCGGATGATCGACGGCTTCTCGCCTGCGATGCGCGAGCGGCTGACCGAGATGGAGCCCGGCGGCGCGCCACTCGATCCCGACGTGATCGCGGGTACGGTCGCGTACCTGGCTTCCCCCGCCGGCCGGTCCATGACGGGGCAGGTCCTGCTGGTCGACGGCGGCAAGACCATCGGCACGGGGCTCTACTGATGGTGCCGCATCGTCTCCTCCTCGCCGCGCCCGTCGATAGCCCCGCCGACAACATCGCCGCCGCGGTCGCCGCGGCGCTGATCGCGGACGGCGCGTGCGTCTCCGCGACCGGCGAAGCCGACGCGGTGCTGCTCGACGGCATGGACGCCGCGCCGCAGACCCCGTTCCTCGATCTCGCCGACGATACCTTCGCCGCGCAGGCGATCGATGCGACGCTCGCGCGGATCGCCGCGCTGCAACGCGCGCTCCCGCGCATCGCCGCGTCGGGTAGCATCGTCGTGATCGGATCCGACGCCTATCTCGGCCGCTGGCACGCGACCGCGCAGGCGGCGGCAAGCGCAGCACTGGTCGGCACGATGCGCAGCGTCGCGATGGAACACGACCGCCGCGGCATCCGCGCCAACCTCCTGGCGCTGCCGCTCGGTACGACCACCGCCGACACCGCCACGATCGCCGACGCCGCGGCACAGGCCCGCGCGTTGTTTGCCATGCCATCGATCACCGGCCAGACGATCCTGCTCGACGCCGGCGCAAACCTGAAATTCCGCCAAGCCCGCCGGCGCTAAGGGTCAACGACCGTCCGTGTCGGCCCTGTCGAAGCACTCGACTTCTTTCGGGCATAACCCAAGTTCAGCGACACGCCCCGCCCTGGCACGTCACCCCGGCCTCGAGCCGGGGTCCAGCTTCTTCTCAAGCGACCGCCGGAAGCGGGACCCCGGCTCGAGACTCTCCTGAGCCTGTCGAAGGGTCCGGGGTGACGGTGCTCACTGGATCGACGGTCCCTCCGAAGCGCGAACGTGACGAGGCCGGCCCCCGCTAAGCCCCCGCCAGCGCGATCTCCAGCGCCCGGCGATAGTCGCTCTTCCCGCTCGCATGCCGCGGCAGGTCGTCGAGCAGGATCGTCCGCTTGGGAAGCTTGTACGCCGCCAGTTCCGACAGCATCGCCGTGCGCACGCCCTCAGCGTCATACCCGTCGGACACGCGCGCCAGCGCCACCACCATCTTGCCCCAGACCGGGTCCGGCACGCCCACGATGATCGCGTCCTCCACGCCCGGCGCACGCTTCATCGCCTCCTCCACCTCTTCGGCGAACACCTTCTCGCCGCCGGTATTGATGACCATGTTGCCGCGCCCCACGAGCCGCAGCCGCCCGTCCGCCTCGCGCACCGCCATGTCGCCGGGGATCGCGAACGTCTCGTCGCCGATCCGGCGATAGGTCGTCGCGGTCTTCGCCGGATCGCCGTGATAGCCCAGCGCGAACGGCGGCCGCCGCGCCAGCCATCCCTCGCCCGGCTCGTCCGCTTCCAGCACGCGATCGGTCTCCGCCTCGATCAGCACGGTGTGGCGGCCGGGCTCGAACCAGCCCGTCGGCGTCTCGCTCTCCGCAGTGGTGATCGCATAGCCGAACCCCGACGCCTCCGACGCGCCCAGGATATCGACAAGGGTCACCTGCGGCAGCATGTCGACCAGGATGCGCTTCACCTCGCGGCTCCACATCAGCCCGGCGGACGAGATGACGCGCATCGCGGACAGGTCCCACCGGCCGGGATGCCGCTGCAGCGCCTGTGCCATCGGCCGCGCGAACACGTCGCCGACGATCAGGACCCGCGTCGCGCGCGTCCGCTCCGCTTCGTCCCAAAGTTCCTCGGCATCGAAGCGCGTATTGGGCAGCAGGATCGCCGTGCCCCCGCCGACCAACTCGGCCATCGCGCTGTTGAGCCCAGCGCCGTGCATGAGCGGGCACGCCGGGATCACCCGCCCGGGGGCGGCATTGCCCGCGACCATCGCGACATGATCCGCCATGTCGCGCACCACCGTCCTGATCGTCGGCGCTTCCAGCTGCGACGTCCGCGCGTCGCCGGAGCGCCACATCACACCCTTGGGCTTGCCCGTCGTCCCGCCGGTGTAGAGCAGGTAGCCGTCCTCGGGCGATCGCACGATCCCCAGCGGACTGCCGTCGCCTTCTCCGGCCATCGCCGCATAAGGCCTGTCATCGTCGATCTGCACGTTCAGCGTCAGGTCGGGCAGCGCATCGAACAGCGGCGCGACCAGTTCGGCGAATTCGCCCTGGTAGAACAGCGCCTGCGCCTGGCAGTCCGCCAGCACATATTCGATCTCTGCAGTGGTGTAGCGATAGTTGATATTGACGTGGCTCAGCCGCGCCTTGAACGCGGCGCATGCGATCTCGATGAACTCGGGGATGTTGCGCGCCAGAATCGCGACGCGCGCGCCCGTCGGCAGCCCCGCCGCCAGCATCGCGCGCGCGACGCGATTGGTGCGTGCGTCGAACTCGGCCCAGCTGGTCGTCCGCTCGCCGTGGATCAGCGCGGGGCGGTCCCCCGGCACATGGGCGGCGGTGGCATCCAGCAGGTCGCCGAAGTTCCAGTCCATCGCGGTCGCGCGCGCCGTCATGACGCTCAGCGCCCCTGGAAGACCGGCTTGCGCTTCTCGACGAACGCCGCGACCGCTTCCTTCGCGTCGTCGGACTGCGCCAGCTTGGCGGTATTGCCCTGCTCGTAGACATAGCCGTCGCGCAGCGTCATGTTCTCGATCGTACGCATGCTGTCCTTGGCCAACCGCGTCGCGAGCGGGCTCTTCGACGCGATGTTGAGCGCCATGTCCATCACGTACGGCATCAGCTCGTCGTGCGGCAGGCAGGCCTCGATGATGCCGCGTCGGTACAACTCCTCGGCCGGCGCGCGATAGCCGGTCAGCATCATGCGGCGCGCCAGCGAGTGCGGCAGGATCCGTGCGGCATGCTTGCCCCCGCCCATCAGCCCGACATCGACCTCGGGAAGCCCGAACACCGCGCGCTCCGATGCGACGATGATGTCGCACATCGCGACCAGCCCCATCCCCGCGCCCAGCGCCGCGCCGTTCACCGCCGCGATCGTCGGCTTGGCGTTGTCCGCGATCGCATAGCCCACCTCGCGCACCCAGCGATTGCGCGACCAGCGCGCGCCCGGCGCCGACAGGTCCATCCGGTTCTTCAGCTCCGCGCCGGCCGAGAAGCACTTGCCCGCCCCCGTCAGCACCACGCAGCGCACGTCGTCGCGATCGTTGAAGGTGTCGAACGTCGCGATCAGCTCCTGGATGAACTCCATCGGCTGTGCATTCACCGGCGGGTTGTCCATCGTCACGACCGCGACGTAATCCGCGACGTCCAGCTTTATCAGGCTCACGCTACTCTCTCCCGGCTTGTCCTGCTCGTTGTCCGCGTTCTAGCCAAACCCCCGCCGCCGCCACCGACCGGACGGCCCGCCCCGCGCAGAATCCCATACGCGATTTGCTGCGCAGCACGGCGCGCCGTAGCGGAAATCCCGCTTGTGATTTTACGGGGGCGAAACGAACCCGGCGTTGAGGAAAGCGGGGTCGGGGGGCGACAAGCGGCGCGTCGAACGCAAGTGCCATGTCGATCCGACGCCACGGCAACCAGGGCCGACACAGCCTAATGATACCGGCACGCAACGTCGTGCCATCAGGACCCGGTTGGGGGAGGATCTATTGATGCACGTTACGCGCTTGAAGACCGCATTGCTGACAGGTGGCGCCGTCGCGTTGCTCGGCCTGTCGCCCGCCGCGCTGGCCCAGACGACCGCGACGCCGGCCGCCGACACGCCGCCCGCCGCCGCCGACACGCCCGAGCAGCAGTCGAACGAGAAGCCCGCGCAGGACGGCGGCATCGCGGACATCGTCGTCACCGCGACGAAGCGCGGCGCGGCGCAGAACGTCCAGGACGTGCCCTTCGCGGTCACCGCGTTCGGCAGCACCCAGCTCGACGAGCAGCACATCCGCAGCATCGCGGGCCTCAGCTACGACATCCCCAACGTCCAGCTGACCGAGCTCGGCACCAGCCCGGGCTACGCGAACTTCTCGATCCGCGGCCTGGGCATCAACAGCTCGATCCCCTCGATCGACCCCACCGTCGGCACCTTCATCGACGGCGTCTATCTCGGCATCGGCGCGGGCGTCGTGCTCGACACGTTCGATCTGGCGGGCGTCGAGGTGCTGCGCGGGCCGCAGGGGCTGCTGTTCGGCCGCAACGTGACGGGCGGCGCCGTGGTCATCCGCTCGACGGTGCCCAGCAACACGCTCCACATGGATTTCAAGGCGGCGCTGTCGACCGGTCTGGAAAAGAACATCAGCGGCGTCATCAGCGGCCCGATCGTCACCGACAAGCTCCAGGCCAAGCTCGCCGTCTACTACAACGACGACAATGGCTGGTTCACCAACCGCTTCAACGGCAACAGGAATTTCGGTGCGGAGGAGACGATCATCGTCCGCCCCGCGCTGCGCTTCACGCCCACCGAAACGGTCGAGCTGATCGCGCGCTACGAACATGGCCACCAGTTCGGTGACGGCGCGCGCGCGACGAACTTCGGGCTGTTCGGCCGCGACACCTTCAACATCTCGGTCAACGAGGAAGGCCTGTCGCGCAACAACTGGAACATGGCCAGCCTCGAGGCGAACGTCGACGTCGGCTTCGGCGACGGCAAGATCACCAACATCGCGGGCTATCGCAACTTCCAGGGCGATCTCATCACCGATCTCGATGCGTCGCCCGCGACCGCCTATCACTTCTACACCCATACTGAGCAGAACCAGTTCTCCAACGAACTGCGCTACGCGGGCACGTTCGGCCACGTCGACGTGACGACCGGCCTCTATTATTTCGGGCAGCAGATCGATTATCTCGAGAAGCGCCTGCTGTCGGGCGGCGCGCTGACGATCGCAGGCGGCGGCGTCCAGAACCAGCACAGCTACGGGGCGTTCGCCTCGTTCGACGTCCACCTGAACGAGCAGATCACGCTCAACGTCGGCGGCCGCTATTCGAAGGAGGACAAGAAGGTCCGCATCGCGAACATCATCGCGGGCGGCTGCAACTTCGACGCGCGCACCTGCAACTATACCTTCTTCAGCAACAAGGACTGGGACGGCTTCACCCCGCGGCTCGGCCTCCAGTACAAGCCGACCGAGCAGACCCAGCTCTACGGCTTCTACGCGCGCGGCTTCCGCAGCGGCGGCTACAACCTGCGCAGCATCAACACCGCGGTCGCGCCGGGGCCGTTCGACCAGGAGACGCAGAACTCGTTCGAGGTCGGCGTGAAACAGGATTTCGGCCGCGTCGCGCGCGTCAACATCGCGGGCTTCTACAACAAGGTCGACAACGTCCAGCGCGAGATCGTCACCCCGGTCGCGGGCGTCGGCGCGCTCCAGGTCGTCGCCAACGCCGCCAACGTCACGATCAAGGGCATCGATGCGGAAGGCACGCTCAAGATCGGTCGCGGGCTGACGCTCACCGGACAGCTTGGCTATACCGACGGCAATTATGACAAGATCTTCGCGGACCTGAACAACGATCGCGTGATCGATGCGAAGGATTTCGCGCTGGTCCTGCCGCGGCTGTCGAAATGGACCTATGGCGGCTCGATCGCCTATTCGCTGCCCGCCGGCCCCGGCGCGGTCGATGCGCGCGTGTCCGCCAACCACCGCAGCATCGCCTATTACAACGAACTGAACACCGGCATCCTTCCCGCGGCGACGATGCTCGACGCGAACCTCGCCTACACGATGGGCCGGTACAAATTCTCGGTGTTCGGCACGAACCTGCTCAACGAGGTGACCTACGGCATCTCCGGCCCCACACCGTTCATCCCGAACGGCACCTTCTCCGCGCTCAACAAGGGCCGCGTGATCGGGGCGGAGTTCCAGTACAAGTTCTGACGATCGTCACGATCCCCCGGGGGCCTCGTGCTCCCATCACCTCGCAGCCGGTCCTTCGGGACCGGCATTTTTTATGCCCCCTCAGATCGACGCGGCAGCATGGCCGCCATCGACGACATGCGTCGTCCCCGTGACATAGGACGCCGCGTCCGACGCAAGGAACGCGACCGCGTCCGCCACCTCCGCAGGTTCGCCGAGCCGCCCCATTGGGTTCGATCGCCTATCGTCGTCCACGCCGCGCACGGCGCGCGTCGCGACCGCGTTGACCCGTATGCCGCGTTCCGCCCACTCGCACGCCAGGCTCTTCGTCAGCATCGCGATCGCGGCATCCGTCGCCCGCTGCGCATGCGTCGCGCCCCCTTGCGCCACGAAGACGATCGCTCCGCCCCGCATCTCGCGCGCCGCCGCACGCGCGACGATCATCGCGCAGGTCGCCCCCGCATCGAACGCTCGCGCGAAATCGGCCATATCCCGACCCCCCGCGGCATGGACGAGCACCGCGACCGCACCGATCCGCGCCATCACCCCCTCCACCGCATCCTCATCCGCAAGGTCGATCGCATAACCGTTGCGATCCGCGGGGATCGCGCTCACGTCCGCGTCGAGCACCGCCACTGCCCGACCCATCGCAACAAAGCGATCCGCGATCGCCGCCCCGACTCCTGAGGCCCCGCCGGCCACCACGACCGCCCCGTCGGGCACCAGCCCGCTCACCGCCTTCGCCGCAGCCGCCGAACGCGCCCCGAACGCGGCATACCCGCCATCCGCCAGAAATGCGGCCCCCGTCACGAACCCCGCCCCCGCGACATGCACGATCGCCGCCGCGATCTCGTCGGGCTCGGCGAGGCGCCCCATCGGGACGGCGCCGCCTACGGCGACGGGGTCGAACTTCCCCGCGCGCTCCAGCGAGGCGAGGATTTCGGTCCGCACATAGCCGGGCAGCACCGCGTTCACCCGCACGCCCTGCCCCGCCCATTCGGACGCCAGCGCGCGCGTCATCCCCAGGATCGCCGCCTTCGTCATGCTGTACGGCGTCCGCCCCGGCAGCGCGGACAGCGCCGCGCCCGACGACAGGTTCACGATCGACCCCGCCCCCTGCGCCACCATCACCCGCCCCGCCGCGCATGCTGCGGCATAGCTGCCCTCGACATTCACCGCGACCAGCCGGCGGACCTCCGCGATCGGCTTGTCGAGCACCGCGCTCGCCGCCGCGTCGACGATGCCTGCGTTGTTGACCAGCACGTCGATGCGCCCGAACCGCGCCGCCACCGCCGCGATGCCGGCATCCACCGCCGCCGCGTCCGACACGTCCATCGCCAGCCCGACATGCCGGTCGCCCAGCAGCGCCGCCTGCCGCTCCACCGCGGCGACCGACAGGTCGGTCAGCACCACGGTATCGCCAGCCGCGGCGAACCCGCGTGCGGCGGCCAGCCCGATGCCCGCCGCGGCACCGGTGACGATCACGATCCGGGACATTGTCCTCTCCTTGCTTGTCTTTGCCCCACAGGAAACGCCCACGCGTCCTCGCGCGCAAAGCCCGCGCACGCCGCGCTGGGCTTATCGCGCATGAGATACCCGGTGCCGCGGCCACGCCCGCGCGTGACCGGCGCGGCGCCGCGCTGATACCGGTCGGCCCGATAACGAATGGGAGAGTGAGCATGGCGGGCGAACTGGCGGGCCGGGTGGCGATCGTGACAGGGGCCTCGCGCGGGCTGGGCCGTGCGATCGCGGAACTGTTCGTCGCGGAAGGCGCACGCGTCGCGGTCCTCGACCTGAAGCAGCCCTGGGCGGGCGTAGTCGCCGACGAGATCGTCGCAAAGGGCGGCGAGGCGATCGGCATCGGCTGCGACGTGTCGGATCAGGGCGCGGTCCACGCCGCGGTCGCGCAGACGATGGCCGCATTCGGCCGCCTCGACATCCTCGTCAACAACGCGATGTGGAACAAGTACGAGCCGATCGCGGACGTCACCCCCGACACGTTCGACCGGATGACCCGGATCGGCATGGGCGGGATCGTCTGGGGCATCCAGGCCGCTGCGCCCGCGATGCGCGAGGCGGGCGGCTCGATCGTCAACATCGGGTCGATGGCGGGCCGGCTCGGCAGCCCGAACGCGCTGATCTATGCGGGCGTGAAGGCGGGCGTCGATGGGCTGACCCGCGCCGCCTCGATCGAACTCGGCAAGCACCGCATCCGCGTCAACGCGATCGCGCCCTCGACGATCGCGACCGAGGGCGTCCTCGCGATGCTCAGCGACGAGATGATGGCCCGGCGCCTCGAACGCTCCCCGCTCGGTCGGCTCGGCGAAACCGGCGACATCGCGCAGACCGCGCTGTGGCTCGCCTCAGACCGCTCCAGCTTCATCAACGGCCAGTCGATCGCGGTCGACGGCGGGCTCGGGCATGCGTTCATGCCGTGACAAACGCGCCCGTCACCCCGGCCCCGTCCCGTCACCCCAGCGAAAGCTGGGGTCTCTTTCGGTAAGGCGTCATGCCCGCCCCACCGCGATCCCAGCTTTCGCTGGGATGGACGTGACATATAAATCTACCCGAACAGCGCGTACACCGGATCGTCGGAATACCGCCCCCCCACCGGCTGGCGCTTCCCGAACCGCACCGCCTCGTTCCCGGGCGGCAGCGGCATCTCCTCTACCCAGTCGTACACAACCACGCGGTTCAGGATCCGCCATTCGCCGCCGCGCTTCTCGAACCGGTCGACATAGCGTCCCTTCAGGTCCCACTGCTGCAACCCCTCCGGCCCCGGCTGGCGTTGGAACGCGGAGAAATAGGTCTCGACCGCGGCCTGCTCCCCACGCAGCTCGATCAGCATGTTGTGCAACTGGTGGATCCCGCGATCGATCGACGGCAGCACGCCCATCGCCCAGTCGCAGAACCCTTGCGCGCTGCCCTTGTACTGGCCGTGGTCGTCGGTGCCGTCGGGCCAGTAAGAGGAGCGCAGCGCC
This sequence comes from Sphingomonas sp. Ell38C01, assembly GCF_055231975.1. Classification (NCBI taxonomy): domain Bacteria; kingdom Pseudomonadati; phylum Pseudomonadota; class Alphaproteobacteria; order Sphingomonadales; family Sphingomonadaceae; genus Sphingomonas; species Sphingomonas sp. Ell38C01. Next base: position 3,482,007 of record NZ_JBUYVA010000001.1, read on the forward strand.
GCCTCGTCGACCCGATCGATCCCGCGGCAATAGCGATAGAGGCAGTCGCGGATCGCCTCGCGGTCAAGCAGCGTCTGGAGGGCGCTCATGCCCAGATCCCGGCGAAGCGCGCGCGGTGATGCTCGGGCGGACCGAAGGCGAGGCCCAGCATCATCTGCCGGCGCAGATGGTGGCTCACGATCAGTTCCTCGCTGATCCCGACCCCGCCGTGAAGTTGCACCGCCTGCTGCCCGACATACACGCCGCTTTCCGACACGCGAACCTTCCCCGCCGACACTGCCCGCGCACGCTCGCGCGCGTCGCGGTGCAGGTTGAGCGTCGCGTGATACGCCATCGACCGCGCCTCCTCGCCCGCCACGATCATGTCGACCATCCGGTGCTGGAGCACCTGGAAGCTGCCGATCGCCACGCCGAACTGCTGGCGCGTGCGGAGATAGTCGAGCGTCGCTGCGGAAGCCGCCTCCATCGACCCCACCGCCTCGGCCAGTTGCGCCGCGATCGCGCGGTCGACCGCCGCCTCGATCCCCGGCAACGCCCCCTCCGGCTCGCCGACCGGCACCGCCGCCACGCAGTCGAGCGTCAGCCGCGCATGGCGATGCCCGTCGATCGCGCGGAACGCTTCCACCGTCACGCCCTCCCCCGTGCGGGGGACGAGGAACAGGCCGATGCCGTCGCGCTCGTCGACACTGCCCGCGCTCCGGGCGGAAACGAGGAACCAGTCCGCATCCGCGCCGTCCTCGACATGGCATTTCGCGCCCGACACGCGCCAGCCGTCCGCGCCGTGCTCCGCGCGCGTCGTGACGCGGTGAAGGTCGTAGCCGCCATCCGCCTCGATCAGCCCCGCCGCCGCCAGCCTCTCGCCCGCGCCGATCCGTTCGAGCAATTCGCCACCCGCGTCGCTGCCGTCGATCAGCGCCGGAACCAGCACGCACGACGTGACATAAGGCACAGCCATCAGGTGCCGTCCCACGCCCTCCATCACCGCCATCACGTCCGCGACACCACCACCGAGCCCGCCATAGGCCTCTGCGATCGGCAGCATCAGCCAGCCCAGCTCCGCCATCTCCGCCCAGCGCCGCTTCGCCGCCTCGGGACCCGCCGCCAGGATCTTCAGGCGGTCCGATGCCGCCCATGTCTCCGCGCCATAGCGGTCGACGCTGTCGCGCAGCATCTGCTGCTCGTCCGAATAGCTGAAATCCATGAATGAGCGCCCTTTTCTAGAGGCCGAGCGCGCGGCGCGCGATGATGTTGTGCTGGATCTCGCTCGATCCGCCATAGATCGAGGTGACGCGCGAATAGAGCGCGCCCTGCATTGCATAGGGCATGTCGGGATCGAGCGACCCGCCCTCGCCCAGCGCCGCGAAATGCGCCGCCTCCGGCCCCAGCGCCTCAGCCCACAGCGCGGTCCCCGCCTGCGTCAGCTGCGACCAGCGCAGCTTCACCATCGATCCGCGCGGCCCGGAATCCGCGCCCCTCGCGGCGTCGTCCATCAGCCGCAGCACCATCGTCTGCAACGCGATCACCTCGATCTCGTACTGCGCCAGCTTGCTCGCGAACCCCGGCGTCTCGATCAGCGGCAGGGTGCCGATGCGCCGCCGGGTCGCGGCGTCGCGGATCCCGCGCACCGTCTGCGTCAGGAAGATCGCGGTGGCGGCGCTCACCATCCGTTCGCGGTCGAGCAGCACCTTGCCGTATCCCCAGCCCTTGCCCTCCTCGCCCAGCAGGTTCGCGACAGGCACGCGGACGTCGTCGAGGAACAGCTCGTTGGTGTGGTATTTCTCGTCCATCGTCGGGATCTTCTGCACGCGCAGCCCCGGCGTCGTCATGTCGACGAGGATCAGCGAGATACCCTGCTGCCGCTTGGCCTCCTGCGAGGTGCGCGCCAGCACGAAGACGTGGCTCGCGACATGCGCATAGCTGGTCCACATCTTCTGCCCGTTGAGGATGTAATCATCACCGTCGCGGTCCGCGCGCGTACGCAACGCGGCGAGGTCTGAACCCGCGCCCGGCTCCGAATAGCCCTGGCACCACCAGTTCTCCAGCGTCAGGATCCGCGGCAGGTAGCGCGCCTTCTGCGCGTCGGTGCCATAGGTGAAGATGATCGGCCCGATCAGCTCGAGCCCTTGATGGAACTGCGCGGGCGCATCGGCGCGCGCGGCTTCGCTCCAGAAGATATATTGCTGCGTCGGCGTCCAGCCGGTGCCGCCATATTCGACCGGCCAGGTCGGTGCGCCCCAGCCGCGATCGTTGAGCCGGCGCTGGTAATAGACCAGATCCTCGGGCTCCAGCCGCAGCCCGGCGCGAACCTTCGTCCGCCACGCCTCCGGTATGCCCTCGGCGAAGAACTCCCGCACCTCGTCGCGGAAGGCGAGATCGGCGGCGTCGAAATCCAGGTTCATGGGCGTTCCCGTTATCCTCTCGGCAGCCAGCGATAGATGCCGCACCCGCGCGGACAATCCGGGCGAGTGCAGCGGCGGGTTATTCGCGGATGTGATTGTCCGCCGCGTAGCGCCCCTCCGGGATGCCGGTCGCGCCCAGCCCGGTGATGGCGAGGATCCGCCCCGCATCGGGGTGGTCGCTCTTCAGCCGCTGGCCCGAATCCGCGATGCAGGTGACGAACAGCGTCGCCATGTCCGCGCCGCCGAACGCCGGGCAGGCGGGATAGGGGATCGGCAGGTCGATCGCGCGCAACAGCGTGCCGTCGGCGGCGATGCACGCGATGCGCTGCGCCAGCACCAGCGCGACCCAGAGGTTGCCCTCGGCATCGACGGTCGCACCGTCGGGCCCCGATCCGAAGTCGCGGCAATCGACCAGATCGCGCCGTGCCCCGATCGCCCCCGTCGCCGCGTCATAGGGATAGGCGCGGATCACCCCTTCCAGGCTGTCCGCGAAATACAGCGTTGCGCCGTCGGGCGAGAAACAGATCGCATTCGTCAGCGCGAGTCCCCCTTCCACCCGCGTCGCGACGCCGGCATCGAGCTGCCACAGCCCCGCCTCTGATGGGGTCGCGCCGGTGCCATGCACCTGCATCTGCCCGCTCAGGAACCGCCCGCTGCGATCCGCCTTGCCGTCGTTGAGCCTGAGCGTCGCGTCGCGCGGCAAGCGCATGATCGCCTCCGCCGCCCCCGTCGTTCCGTCGATCCGGTAGAACCCGTCCGCCAGCGCCGCGACCAGTCCTCCAGGCGCCAGTCCGATGCTTCCCACCGGCTGCTCCTGCGAGAACGTCGCGACCGGCGTGCCGTCCGCCGCGGCGGCGTGGATGAGCCTCGCTAGCGAATCGACCCACCACAGGCATTGCCGCGCGTCGTCCCACACCGGGCTCTCACCCAGCTTCGCACGATGCTCCCCGAAGAACGCGATTTCCATCACGCGATCCGGTAGAACCGCGCGGCGGTATCGTGCCACAGCGCAGCCCGGTCGCGCGCCGGCAGGTCCACGATCGCTGCGTCGAACCGCGCGACGATCGTTGCATAGTCCGCCATCACCAGGTCGACCGGCGCGTTGCTGCCGATCATCAGCCGGTCGCCCCCGAACAGCGCGATCAGCCGCGCGATCACCGGCGCGATCGTCGCGGCGGACCAGTCGCGACGCACCAGCCCCGGCCCCGACAGCTTCACCGTCACGTTCGGGCACGCCGCCAACGCGACCATTCCCGCGTCCCATGCCGGATCGCCGTCCGCCAACCCGAGATGCTCGATCACGATCGCGATGTCCAGGAATGCCCGCGCGAGCGTCGCCACCTCGGCCAGCTGCCCCGGCCACGCCATCACGTCCGCGACACCCCCCGCCGCCCCCAGCGCGCGGAACCCCCGCCGCCAGTCGCTCCGCGCGAAGGGCGGGGTGGTATCCGCTAGCGCCGGATCCCCCGGCCACGGCGCTGTGATTCGCACCCCGCGCCAGTTCGCATGCGTCGCATCCACCGCGACACGGACCTCCGCATCGGGCGCGGCGAGGTCGATCCGCGTCAGGAACGCCTGCGGGAAGCCATGCGTATCCGCGATCGCCTGCATCGCCGCCGCCTCGCGCTCGGGCGGAGTGAACGCCGCCTCGACATGCACCGAAGCGACCACGCCCTGCGACGTCGCATCCGCGAGGAACGCGTCGATCGCATAATGTTTCGGCAGTTCGCCGCTGTTCCCCCAGAACCGCATCACCGGCGCGGTCGACAGCATCGGATGGTTGCCGCTGTCCACGTCCCACAGGTGATGATGCGCATCGATACGCCGCGTCACGTCGCGCCTCTCCCAAGCCGTTGCCTATTTCGCGGATCGTGACGCGCCCGGCCGTCCAACGCGCGTCGCCCGCACCGGACTGTCGGCAATTTACATAGGTGATAAAGCCGCATCCCTGCCGCGCGCGATCAACAAGCCGCCGCGCCCGCCTATCATCGCGCCCGGCCCGACGGCAGATCGGCTGCCCGGAGAGCGACGTGACATCCCAGACGACGGCCCAGTTCCCGCCCACCGTACCCGACGGCGTCGTCGTGACGGACATGCCCACCGACCTGGCATCAGCCCCCGCCCCGGCCGTCGACGCCCCCCGCGTCTTCCCCCTCGGCATCATGCTGCTGATGATGCTGATCTACACGCTCAACTTCTTCGATCGCCAGATCCTCACCATCCTGGTCGAGCCGATCAAGGCGGACCTGCACCTGTCGGACGGCCAGATCGGCGCGATCAGCGGGCTCGCCTTCGCGCTGCTCTACACTGCCGCCGGGCTGCCGCTCGCGCGCTTCGCGGACAAGACCAACCGGGTCCACCTGATCGCGGGCGCACTTGCGGTGTGGAGCGTCTTCACCATCGCCTGCGGCTTCACGCGCACCTTCGGCCAGATGCTGCTGACCCGCGTCGGGGTCGGCGTCGGCGAGGCCGGTTGCACCCCCGCCGCGCACAGCCTCATCACCGATTACGTCCCGCGCGAGCGCCGCGCCCTGGCGCTCGCGATGTACCAGATGGGGGTGCCGCTCGGCTCGCTCACCGGGCTCGTCGTCGGCGGCATCCTCGCCTCGACGCTCGGCTGGCGCTGGGCCTTCTTCATCGCAGGCGCGCCCGGGCTCGTGCTCGCGGTGATCGTCCCGCTGGTGATGAAGGAACCGCGCCGCCATGCCGTCGCCACGCCAGCGATCCCGCTGCGCGAGGGCCTCGCGACGCTGTGGCGCAAACGCTCCTTCGCCTATATCTGCGTCGCCTCGGGCTTCTCCGCCTTCGCCTTCTACGGGCTCAGCGCCTTTTCGGGCTCGCTGTACCTGCGCACCCATCCCGACCAGCTCGGCGCGCTCGCGACCGGCGTCGGCATGGCGCCCACCGCGCTGCTCGGCATCCTGCTCGGCCTGATGGTCGGCGTGTGCGGCGGCCTCGGCACCTTCCTCGGCGGATTCCTGTCGGACCGGTTCGCGCGCGCCAGCATCGCCAACTACGTACTGTTCTGCGCGGTCGCGCTCACCGTCGCCGCACCGCTGTTCGCGATCGTCGCGCTCGCGCCCGACATGCGCGTGTCGATGGCGCTGCTCGGCGCCGCATTGTTCTGCCAGACGCTCAGCTACGGGCCCGTCTATGCCGCGATCCAGACCGTCGCGGAGCCCAGGATGCGCGGCATGGCGGTGGCGATCCAGATCCTGTTCGTGAACCTCATCGGGCTGGCGCTCGGCCCGCTGTTCGTCGGCGTCATGAGCGACTGGCTCGGCGCATGGCTCGGCCCGATCCACGGCCTTCGGGTCGCGATCGCGCTGGTCGGCGCGCCGATGCTGCTCAGCGGTTTGATGTTCGTCCACGCGACCCGGCTGGTCCACCGCGAGGACGCGGCGGCAGCTCGCCCCCTGTAATTGCGGAGAATCTGACATGATCGGCCTGATGCAACGCCAGCCGCTGACGACCGGCGCGCTGATCGACCACGCCGCGTGCAACCACGCGCGCACCGAAATCGTCTCGCGCCGCCCCGACGGCACCCTCGAGCGATCGGACTGGGCGCGGGTTTCGCAGCGGGCGCGACGCGTCGCGACGATGCTCCGGGACCTCGGCGCGAAACCCGGCGACCGCATCGCGACGCTGGCGTGGAACCGGTTGCCGCATCTCGAACTCTATTACGGCGTCACCGCCGCGGGGATGGTGCTCCATACCGTCAACCCGCGGCTGTTCGCGGAGCAGATCCGCTACATCGTCGACCACGGCGGCGCGCGCATCCTCTGCGTCGACCCGGACCTGTTGCCGATCCTCGAACCCGTGATCGCGGACCTGACGGGCATCGAAACCGTCATCGTGCTGTGCGCTGCCGCCGACGTTCCCGCCAGCCCGATCCCCGGCCTTATCGCCTATGAAGAGCTGGTCGCCGCCGCCGAACCGCTCGCCGCATGGCCGGTGCTCGACGAGGATAGCGCGTCGAGCCTGTGCTACACCTCGGGCACCACCGGCAATCCCAAGGGCGTGCTGTACTCCCACCGCTCCACCGTCCTCCACGCGTTCTCGGCGTGCGCGGCGGATTCGATGGCGCTGTCGGCGCGCGACACCGTGCTGCTCGCGCCGCCGCTGTTCCACGTCAACGCCTGGGGCCTGCCGTTCGCGGCGGCGATGTGCGGCGCCAAGCTCGTCATGCCCGGATCCGCGCTCGACGGCGCGTCGGTCTACGAACTCCTCCGCGACGAGGGCGTCACCTTCTCGCTCGGCGTGCCGACGCTGTGGTTCGCGGTGCTCGACCACATCGCGCGCCACGTGAGCGCGGCGGACCGCGCGGCGCTGAAACTGAACCGCGTCTTCATGGGCGGCGCCGCGACCCCGCGCGCGCTGATCGAAACGTTCCGCGACCTGCTCGGCGTCCAGGCCAACCAGGCCTGGGGAATGACCGAAACCAGCCCCGTCGCCACCGTCTGCCGCCCGCTCGCGCATCAGGCCGACTATACCGGCGATGCGCTGACCGATGTGCTCGCCTGCCAGGGCCGCGCGGTGTTCGGCATCGAACTGCGGATCGAGGGCGAGGATGGCCGCGAACTCGCGCGCGACGGCGCCGAGGCGGGGCTGCTCAAGGTCCGGGGGCCATGGGTCCTGAACGCCTATTACGGTAACGCGCCCGGTTCCGCGGTCGACGCCGAGGGCTGGCTCGACACCGGCGACGTCGCGAAGATCGACGCCGACGGCTTCCTCCACCTCACCGATCGCGCCAAGGACGTCATCAAGTCTGGCGGCGAATGGATCAGCTCGATCGACCTCGAGAACGCCGCCACCGCGCATCCCGCGGTCGCCGAGGCCGCGGTGATCGGCGTGCCCCACCCGCGTTGGCAGGAACGCCCGATCCTCCTCCTGCGCCTCCACCCCGGCGAGACGATCGCGCCGCCCGCGATGCTCGATCACCTGACCGCGCACGTCGCGAAATGGTGGCTCCCCGACGACATCCTCGTCGTCGACGATCTCCCTCACACCGCGACCGGCAAGCTGCTGAAGACCGAACTCCGCGCGCGCTACCGCGATCATCTGGGGGGATGACCGTCCGGTCGGATACCAGTCGGCGGTAGCGATTCCAGATCACCCGCCTCGATCGTCACCCCGGACGGGTTCCGGGGTCCACCGTGCCGCGAACACAAATCCGATCCGTTCACGCAACGGTGGATGCCGGGACGAGCCCGGCATGACGATAGTGCGTTCGTCGGCCCGGGCGTCGCTGGGCACGCCATTCGTTCGATCGTCAAAATCAGGCTTCCTCCACTTCCGCGAAGAAGACGCCCGGGCCTCACCGCGCCCAGATCAGCTTCGCATTGGTGAATTCGCGCAGCCCGAACCACGACAGCTCGCGCCCATAGCCCGATTTCCGGATCCCGCCGATCGGCACCCGCGGATCGGACGCGGACATGCCGTTGACGAACACCGCCCCCGCCTCGATCCGTCGCGCCAGCGCCTGCGCGCGCGCGGGATCGCCGCACCACAACGCTGCGGACAGGCCATAGTCGCTGTCATTGGCGAGTCCGATCGCGTGCTCCGTATCGTCCGCCGCCATGATCGCCGCCACCGGCCCGAACAGCTCGTTGCACGATGCTGCCATGTCGGGCGTCACCCCGCCGAGGACGGTCGGCTGGTAATAGGTTCCCGGCCCGTCGACCGGCATGCCACCCAGCAGCAGGTCCGCCCCCGCCGCCACGCTCGCCTCGACATGCCGGTGCAACTCGTCACGGCCACGCGCGCGCGCCATCGGCCCGATGAAGGTCGCCTCGTCCATCGGATCGCCCATTTCGAGCGCGCGGACCGCCTCGACGAACTTCGCGGTGAACGCCTCAAGGATCGGCGCCTCGACGATCAGACGCTTGGCGGCGATGCACACCTGCCCGCCGTTGAGGAAGCGCGAGCGCACTGCCGCGGCCACTGCGGCGTCGAGATCGCAGTCCGCGAGCACCACGAACGGATCGATCCCGCCGAGTTCCAGCACGGACTTCTTGATGTTGCGCCCCGCCTCCGCCGCGATCGCCGCACCCGCCGCGACCCCGGCGGTGACGGTCACCGCGGCGATCCGCCGGTCCGCGATCAGCGGCACGATCGCGTCCTGCGCGAGGGCCGCGTTGACGAACACTCCCCCCGGCAACCCCGCCGCCGCAAGCGCATCGACCAGCGCCTCCGCGCACCCCTGCACATTGTCCGAATGCTTCAGCAGATAGCCATTGCCCGCCAGCAGGATCGGCACCGCTGCGCGCAGCGCCTGCCACAACGGGAAGTTCCACGGCATCACCGCCAGCACCACGCCGATCGGCTGCCAGCACAGCGTCGCCGCGCCGTCGTCACTGACCGGCAGCGCCTCGTCGGCGAGGAACGCCGCACCGTTCGCCGCATACCAGTCGCAAAGGCCGGTGCATTTTTCCACCTCGCTGCGCGCCTGGGCGATCGGCTTGCCCATCTCTGCGGTGATCGTCCGCGCCAGATCCTCCGCGCGCTCCCGCAACACGCCCGCCGCGGCACGCAGCACGTCGGCGCGCCGGTCGATCGGCGTCTCTCCCCACGCCCGCGCCGCCGCGACCGCACGGTCGAGCGTCGCGTCGAGCATAGCCGCATCGATCACGGGATAGCGGGCGATGACCTCCCCGGTCGCGGGGTTGGTCGAAACGAAATCGGTCATGCGTCGAACCTTATGATCTGGCGCACCGCGCGCCCGGCATGCAACGCATCGAACCCCGCATTGATCTCGTCGAGGCGCAGATACCCGCTCACCAGCCGGTCGACCGGCAGCCGCCCGGCGCGATACAGCGCGACATAGCGCGGGATGTCGCGCGTCGGCACGCAGGTGCCGATATAGCTGCCCTTCAGCGTCCGCTCTTCCGCCACCAGTGCGACGACGTTCACCGCCAGCGCGGCGTCGGGCGGCGGCAGCCCTGCGGTCACCGTCGTCCCGCCCCGCCGCGTCATCGCGACCGCGCTTTCGAGCGCGCGGACCGATCCCGCCATCTCCAGCACCACGTCGCATCCCCCGTCGGTCAGCGCGCGCACCGCCGCGACGGCATCCGCCCCGGCCTTAACCACTGCGGTCGCGCCCAGTTCGGTCGCCAGCGCCAGCTTGTCCTCCGCCAGATCCACCGCGATCACCTGCGCCGCCCCCGCCGCGATCGCGCCCAGCACCGCAGCGAGCCCGACTCCGCCCAGCCCGATCACCGCAACCGTCTGCCCGGCCTTTACGGCGGCGGTATTCACCACCGCCCCCACCCCGGTCAGCACCGCGCACCCGAATAGCGCCGCCTCGTGCAGCGGCAGGTCCGGGTCGACCTTCACCAGCGAGCGACGCGATACCACCGCATGGGTCGCAAAGGCGGAGACACCCAGATGATGATGCACCGCCCCCGCCTCGTCGTGCAGCCGCATCCCCGCATTCAGCAGCGTCCCCGCCCCGTTCGCGACTGCGCCGGGGCCGCACAAGGCCGGCCGCCCCTCGGCGCACGGCAGGCAGTGCCCGCAGCTCGGCATGAACACCATCACCACATGGTCGCCGATCGCAAGGTCCGCCACGTCCTCGCCAAGCGCCTCGACCACGCCCGCCGCCTCGTGCCCCAGCGCCATAGGCACCGGGCGCGGGCGATCGCCGTTGATGACCGACAGGTCGGAATGGCACAGCCCCGCCGCCGCGATCCGGACCAGCACCTCGCCCTTGCCCGGCGGGTCGAGCTCGAGCGTCTCGATCTGCAACGGCCGGCTCTCGGCATAGGGCGAAGGTGCACCGATGGTGCGCAGTATGGCGGCCTGGATCTTCATGGCGCTTCTCTCCCGCCTCGCCATCACGCGGGCAAGCGCAAAGCACCACGCCGTGCGGCCGCGATCCGACTATTCCATGCACGATATTGCGCGCGAACGCCGGTCCGGTTCAAGGCTGCCGGCATCGACCGGACTACGAGGCCCGCATGAGCAGACCCCCGCTACGCCTACGCACGCACTACCCCGTCTGGCAGGCGATCCCCACGCGCTGGAGCGACAACGACGCCTATGGCCACGTCAACAATGCGATCTATTACCACTGGTTCGACACCGCGGTGAACGCATGGCTGATCGATCGCGGGCTTCTCGATATCGAGCGTGGCGATCCGATCGGGCTCGTCGTCGATACCCGCTGCCGCTACGCGCGCTCGGTCGCCTATCCGACCCCGGTCGAGATCGGGCTCGCGGTGGGCCGCATCGGGTCATCCAGCGTCACCTACGAACTGGGCGCGTTCGTCGCCGGCGAAGACCTGCCCGTCGCGGAAGCCGCCTTCACCCATGTTTATGTCGCGCGCGACGGTCGCCGCCCGGTGACGCTGCCTGCGGCGTGGCGGGCAGCGCTCGAAACGATCGCCCCACCCGCCTGACGATCGCCTCAGGCGTTCGCCATCTCTGAGGCCGGTTCGAACACCAACTCGCCATACCCCGTCTCGACGACCGCCTGGCAATGCTCGCCATATTTCGCGAAGCCACCGGTGAACATCGTCAGCCCTCGCGTCTTCCCCGCGACGTTCGCACCGACATACCAGGTGTTGGCCTTGGACAGCAGGGTCTTCTCCGCCAGTTCGTGGACGATCTCCATCCAGCGCGCCTCCCCCTCGGCGGTCGGCTCGACGGTAACCTGGCCGGTCGCCTCCATATGCTCGATCAGCGCGCAGACCCAATCGACATTCTGCTCGTTGATCGAGATGATGTTGGCGAGCGCCGCCGGCCCGTTCGCGCCGCAGATCATGAACAGGTTCGGAAAACCCGCGATCATCAGCCCGAGATAGGACTCGGCACCGTGGCTCCACTTCTCGCGCAGGTCGCGCCCGTTTCGCCCGCGCACCTCGAACGCCATCAGCGCGCCGGTCAGCCCGTCATAGCCCGTCGCCAGGATCAGCGCGTCGAGCGGCACCTCCCCGCTCTTTGTCCGCACGCCCGTCTCGGTGATCTCGACGATCGGGTCCTCGAGCAGGTTCACCAGATGGACGTTGGGCTTGTTGAACTGCTCGTAATAGAAGGTGTCGAGGCAGGCCCGGCGCGCGAAGATCGGATAGCCGCGCGGCTTCAGCGCCTCCGCGGTCTTCGGATCCTCGACGACCTCGCTGATCTTGTTCCGCACCCACTCCGCGACCTGCTCGTTCGCGTCGGGGTTCGTCATCAGGTCCGAGAAAGTGCCGAGGAACGCGTGGCCGCCCATCTTCCAGGCATCTTCCATCAGCTGAATGCGCTGGCTCGGCGGCAGGCTGAAGAACGGCCGCGTCGTCGACGGCCGCACCCCGCCCAGCGTGCTCGCGCGTGCGGCGGTGCGCAGCCCCGCATAATGCTCCTTGATCTCCCTGACATAGGCTGCGTCGAGCTTGTCGTTGCGCATCGGCAGCGTGAAGCTGGGCGTGCGCTGGAAGACATAGAACTCGCCCACCGACTTGCCGACCTCGGTGACGATCTGGATTCCCGTCGATCCGGTGCCGATCAGCCCCACGCGTCGGTCGGCGAAATCGACCGCCTCATGCGGCCATTTCTGCGCGCGATAGATGTCGCCCGCGAACCGGTCGAGCCCCGCGATCTCGGGATCCTTGGGGATCGACAGCGGCCCCGTCGCCATGATGCAATAGGTCGCCTCATACATGTCGCCGCGATCGGTCCTCACCGTCCACAGGCGGCGCGCATCGTCCCACACCGCGCTGGTCACGCGAGTCTCGAACCGGAAATCCTTGCGCAGGTCCAGCCGGTCCGCGACGAAATTGGCATAGGCCAGGATCTCGGGCTGCGCGGCGAACTGCTCGCTCCACGTCCATTCCTGCTCGATCTCGGGGGAGAAGGAATAGCTGTAGTCGACGCACATCAGGTCGCACCGCGCGCCCGGATACCGGTTCCAGTACCAGACCCCGCCGACATCACCCGCGGCTTCGATCCCCACCATCGCCATCCCGCGTTCGCGCAGACGATACGCCATGTACATCCCGCCGAACCCCGCCCCGACGACGATGGCGTCCAGCCTTACCACCGGGCCCGAGTCCTGTTGCTGCATATCGCCCATCCGAAACCTCTCCACATTCGAGCGTGTTGGAGAGACACATGCGGCGCACGGCGCGCGAACCGGACGAAAAGCCGCGCAAGGCCGCGAAAATCACATACGCGTATCGTGGCGCCGGGGTCTTGACCCTATCGGTCGTCCGCCACCGGCCCGTCCTCGATCGGCGCATCCTCGGTCGGCGCGGCCAACGCCGCCGCCGGAGCGTGGCGCTCGTTGAACTCGGCGATCAGTTCGCGCATGATGGACAGGATATCGGCCTTGTTGCGCGAGATCCGGTCCGCCAGCCCGCCCACCCCGATCGCCAGCGGAATCCCGTGCAGGTCCGCATCCAGCGCGATCGAGATGGACGACACGTCGGGCGTCGGCCAGTTTGGAAAATAGCAATATCCGACGTGCCGGATCCAGGCGATGTCCTTCATCACCGCTTCGTAGCTGACGCGGTCGTCCTTCATTTCGTAATGGTTGGTGTACCGGCACAGCTTGTCGATCGCGCGATCGTTCATCCGCGCCATCATCGCGCGTCCGCCGCTCGAATCGACGAGCAGCCGCATCGTGCCGTCGGGCGGCACGTTCTTGAACTCGTGGTTGGGGCCGTGAAGGAACAGATACTGGATGAACAGGTCGTTCTGCGTCGACAGGCCGACGGTTTCGTCGGTCCGCCGCTGCATCTCGTCGACCAGGTCGCGGAAATGCCCCTCGGACTGGATATAGCCCGCCACCCAATTGCCCAGCATGCTTAGCCGCATCGTCGGCAGATAGGTCCGCTTGCTCCGATTATAGTTGAGATACCCTAGCAGAACCATGCTTTTCAGCAGGTTGGTCGTGCTGGACTGCGGATAGCCCAGCTCGGTATAGATCTCGTTGAGGGCCATCGAGCGACGCCGCTCGGCGAAAAGCTCGAGGACTTCGAACGTCCTCATCGCCGACTTCACGGCCCGTCTCTGCATCCTGCCTCCGCCGCGCCGCCGTGGTCCGGGCGCTCTGCGCGTCTGGTATCAGCGATTCGCGGCAAGGTCGAACCCGCACTGACGCGACCGGTGCCTCGCCGGGATCGATCGACCCTGGAATCGACTCACGCCGTTACGCCGTTCATTGCAGCGACAGGCGGAGCGCGTTTACTATGTCGCGATCGGGGGCTGCGATCGGTTTGGGACAGCCCGGGGGAACTATAATGCGCGGCAGGACGATGATTGTCGGGATGATGGCTGCGCTGTTCGCGGCGTCGGCACCCGCACAGGTCAAGACGATCGATCCCAACAAGGCGATCGACGGCGACATCTCGGGCCCCGCCCGCGCGCCCGCGGCGGAGCCGGTTCAGCGCTATCCCGACGAGCCCGTCGAGGCCGATCCCGTCGCCCCGCCGACGCAGCAGGCGACGCCCGCGCCCCAGACCGGCACCGAGGCGCGCGCCGACGCCACGACGCAAGCCGCCGCCACTTTCAAGCGCGACGACCTGATCGGCGCCGGCGAAGGCGTGTTCGGCAAGGGCGCGGAGGGCTTCGGCGGCATCATCGAGAAGATCCTCAAGGATCAGGGCGAACCCAACGCCTATATCGCCGGGCGCGAGGCCTCGGGCGCGTTCGTCGTCGGGTTGCGCTACGGCTCGGGGATCATGACGCACAAGGTGGAGGGACAGATGCCCGTCTACTGGACCGGCCCGTCGGTCGGGTTCGACGTCGGCGGCGACGCGAACAAGGTCTTCGTACTGGTCTACAACCTCTACGATACCGCGGAGCTCTACAAGCGCTTCCCTGCGGCGGAAGGCCGGCTCTATTTCGTCGGCGGGTTCGCCGCGACGTATCTGCGGCGCGGCAACGTCGTGCTGATCCCGGTGCGGCTGGGCGTCGGCTGGCGCGCGGGCGTCAACGTCGGGTACATGAAGTTCACCCGCACCTCGAAATGGCTGCCGTTCTAGGCGCAGCGCGGCAGGGCCTTCACCCCTGGCTCGCGCAAGCCCGGCCGGCGGGCCTCAGCCCGTTCGACGACCTGGGCTTCGCCCAGGTCCGGCCACACGTACCAATCGACCTTACCCCACGAACCGCCACCCCAGCGTCTCGCCCGCATGGAACGGCACGACCGCCCCGATCTGCTCGGGCACCGTCACCGCCCCGCGCTCCAGCGTCACCGTCCCCTCATTGAGCGGCAGCCCGTAGAAGCGCGCGCCATGCTCGGAGGCGAATCCCTCGAACCGGTCCAGCGCGCCCGCGTCGTCGAACACCCGCGCATAGCTCTCCAGCGCGAACGGCGCGTTGAAGATGCCAGCACACCCACACGCCGATTCCTTACGTCCCACCTCGTGCGGCGCGCTATCGGTGCCTAGGAAGAAGCGCGGGCTACCCGACACCGCAGCATCCCTGACGGCCGCGCGATGCCGCTCGCGCTTGAGGACGGGCAGGCAATAGGCGTGGGGACGCAGCCCGCCGTTGAAGATCGCGTTGCGGTTGACCAGCAGGTGCTGTGGTGTGATCGTCGCTGCGATCGGGTGATCGGCCTCCGCCACGAACGCGGCCGCCTCCGCGGTCGTGATATGTTCGAGCACGATCCTCAGCGCGGGAAAATCACGCGTCAGCCCGATCAGCACGCGGTCGATAAACACCGCCTCCCGATCGAAGATATCGATGTCGCGATCGGTCACTTCGCCATGGATCAGCAACGGCATGCCGATGCGCTGCATCGCCTCGAGCACCGGCGCGATCCGGCGAATGTCGGTCACCCCGTGCGCCGAGTTCGTCGTCGCGTTCGCCGGGTACAGCTTGCACGCGGTGAACACCCCCTCGCCATGCCCGCGCACGATCTCGTCGGCATCGGCCCCGTCGGTCAGGTAGCAGGTCATCAGCGGCGTGAAGTCGCTCCCCGCCGGTACGGCCGCCAGGATTCGCGCACGATAGTCGCGCGCCGCAGCCATCGTGGTCACCGGCGGGGTCAGGTTCGGCATCACGATCGCGCGCGCGAACTGGCGCGCGGTATGCCCGGCCACCGCCTCCAGCATCGCGCCGTCGCGCAGGTGGACATGCCAGTCGTCGGGGCGGCGGATCGTGAGGTGGTCGGTCATGACGCGCACGATTACGCGGCGCGACGCCGTCGGGCAACCGACCCCGACACCCGGCCCCAGCGACCGGCCCCAGCATCCGTCTCAAGCACCCGGCGTTGCGGGCGGGCGGCGCGATCCCTAGCTAGGGATGATGGACACCGCCACGATGCTCGCCGACCGCGCGGTGATCCGCCTCACTGGAGAAGACGTTCGCGGCTTCCTCCAGGGACTCGTCACCAACGACGTCGCAGGTTCGCTCCCATGCTGGACCGGGCTGCTGTCGCCGCAAGGCAAGGCCCTGTTCGATTTCATCCTCTGGAGCGATGGCGACGACATCCTGATCGATTGCGAAGTCGCACAGGCCGATGCGCTCATACGCCGTCTGTCGATGTATCGCCTGCGCCGCCCCATCACGATCGCGCGCGACGAAACGCTCGCGGTGCACTGGTCGCTCGAAGGCACCTCGCCAGATCCGCGCCTGCCCGATCTCGGCCATCGCTGGCTCGCCCCGCCAGCCGGCGCCGCGACCGGCTGGGCCCGGCACCGCCTGTCCCTTGGCGTGACCGAAGGCGTGGCGGAACTTGGTTCGGGCGAAACGCTATGGCTCGAATGCAACGCGCGCGAACTGAACGGCGTCAGTTTCGCCAAGGGCTGCTATGTCGGGCAGGAGAATACCGCGCGGATGCACCACCGCGCGAAGGTGAACCGCCGCCTCGTCGTCACCCCGATCGGCCCTGAAACCGACCGCACCCGTATCGCCTATCCGGACCTGGGCCTGATGATCGAGCACCGCCGCGTCGAATCGCTCGGCGACGCGATCGTCCCGGACTGGCTTGCGTCGGCGCTGGCTCAGTAGTTCCGCCAGAGCCCCGGCGTCGCGAGTTCGAGGACATGGCCGTCGGGATCCGCGCAATACAGGCTCCGTCCCCCCGCCGGCCATGTCACCTCGCTGCGGATCGCGATCCCCGCCGCGGCCGGATGCGCGCGCCAGTCCTCGTAGCGGTCGGCGTCGATCGCGAACGCCATGTGCAGCGCCCCCGCGCCGTCGTGCGCCGGAATCGTCCCGCCCGGCGTCGCGACGTCGGCGGTCGACTGGCCCCGCGCGAACACCAGCAACACGCTCGCCTGCCCCGCATCGAACGCGACCAGCCGCTCGCTCTCGAACATCGGCGCCAGCCCGACCACGTCTCGGAAGAACGCCGCCGATCGTGCGATGTCGTCGACATAGAGCGCCGTCTCCAGCACCCCGCCGATCGGCGGCGGCGTCACCGGCCGACGGCGGTATAGGCGAAACCCGCCCGCTCCGCCTCGACGCGATGATACACGTTGCGCAGGTCGACCAGCACCGGCGCCGACATCACCCCTGCCAGCCGCTTCAGGTCCAGCGCGCGATACGCGTCCCACTCGGTCACGATCACCGCCGCGTCCGCGCCCGCCACGGCGTCATACGCTCCCGTGCAATAGGTGATGTCGGGCATCACCGTCCGCGCGGTCGCCATGCCCTCGGGATCGTGCGCGCGCACCGTGACGCCCGCATCGGTCAGCGCCTGGATGATCGCGATCGACGGCGCGTCGCGCATGTCGTCGGTGTTCGGCTTGAACGTCAGCCCCAGCACCGCGACCGTCTGCCCGCGCAGTTCTCCCGTCAGCGCCGCCAGCACCTTGCGCCCCATCGCCCGCTTGCGCGCGTCGTTGACCTGGACGACCGCCTCGACGATCCGCACCGGCGTCTCGTAATCCTCCGCGGTCTTGAGCAGCGCGAGCGTGTCCTTGGGGAAGCACGACCCGCCATAGCCCGGTCCCGCATGCAGGAACTTGCGCCCGATCCGGTTGTCCAGCCCGATCCCGCGCGCCACGTCCTGCACATCGGCCCCCACCGCCTCGCACAGGTCCGCCATCTCGTTGATGAAGGTGATCTTGGTCGCCAGGAACGCGTTCGCCGCGTATTTCGTCAGCTCCGCGGTGCGCCGCCCGGTGAACATCAGCGGACTTTCGGACAGGTACAGCGGCCGGTACACCTCGCGCATCACCTCACGCGCGCGCGCATCCTCGGTCCCGACGACGACGCGGTCGGGCCGCTTGAAGTCGCCGATCGCCGCGCCCTCGCGCAGGAACTCGGGGTTCGACACCACAGCGAACGCGATATCGGGCCGCGCCTCGCGCAGGATCGCCTCGACCCGGTCGCCCGTCCCCACCGGCACCGTCGACTTGGTGACGACCACCAGCGGCCCGGTCGCCGCCGCGGCGATCTCACGCGTCGCGTCGAACACATAGGTCAGGTCGGCATGCCCGTCGCCACGTCTCGAGGGCGTGCCCACCGCGATGAAGACCGCCTCCGCGCCGGCGACGCCCGCCGCCAAGTCGGTCGTAAAAGCCAGCCGTCCCGCCGCGACGTTCGCCGCGACGAGCTGGTCGAGCCCCGGCTCGTAGATCGGCATCCGCCCGGCCAGCAGCGCCTCGATCTTGGCTGCGTCCTTGTCGACGCAGGTCACGTCATGCCCGAAATCGGAGAAGCAGGCGCCAGAGACGAGCCCCACATAGCCCGATCCGATCATCGTGATACGCATGTGAGAATCCTCCACCGGTCGCTGCGCCTGCCTCTAGCTACGGCGGCGGAAAAAGCCACCCGTCGCGACGCGATGGCGCCGGCGCGGCTCCCACGCGGCATACTCGTCAACGCGAGGATCGGCGCAAAAGCGGCCCTTCCAAGGATACGCGGACTATCCAGCCGTATCGGAAAGTCGCCATCGTGGAACATCAGGTATCTTGACCTGTCACCCCTGCCTTGAGCCGGGGTCGCGCTTCGTCTCACATATGGGAGTGAGCAGGCGCCTGCCGTGGCTCCGAGATGACAGCGCCCGTCCGGGCGATCGACCTCGCGAACTTGACGGCTGATCGGCCATGAAGACGCCGGATAGCACCGAACGGCCCGCCGCCAACCCTGGGCGAAGGTCGGCCCTGCCATCGGCCGGGCATACACCGACAATCGTCAGCAGAGATGGTCGAACAGCCCCGATGCGCGAGGCACAAAAAAAGGAGGCCGGCTTTCGCCGACCTCCCTTCTTTTCGAAACCCTCGGGACCCGAGGATCCGGGCTTACTGGCCCGAACCCGGTCCGTAGGTGATCTCGACGCGACGGTTCTGCACCTCGCGGACACCGTCCGCGGTCTGGACGCGCAGGCGGGTTTCGCCGAACGCTTCCGTGGTGATGTTCGTGTCCGCGACTGCCTTCGACGACAGGTAGGACTTTACCGCATCCGCACGACGCTGCGAGAGGCCGACATTGTACTTCGCGGTGCCCGACGTGTCGGTGAAACCAGCGACCATGACCTTGGCGTTGCCGCAGCTCTGGTACTGGGTAACCGCGTTGTCGAGGATCGACGACGCTTCCGGCGTGATGTCCGACTTGTCCCACTCGAAGAACACGATGAACGGGCCCGGCGAGCAGACCACCTCGGGCGGAGGCGGCGGCGGCGGCGGCGGAGGCGGCGGCGGCGGGGGAGGCGGCGGCGGCGGCGGCGGCGGTGCTGCCGGCTCGCCGAAGTTGTACGTCAGCCCACCCAGAATGCTGTGCGACCGGTAACGGCCGTCCAGCGTGCGGTTCGAGATGTCGACCAACTTGACGTTGTCGGCGTTGAAGAAGCGATACTTCAACGTCGCGTCGAGGTGGTTGGTCAACGGAGCGCGAACGCCCGCGATGGCCTGCCACGCGAACACGGTGTCCGAGTCGTTCAGGAAATCGCGACGCGTGTTCAGGCCATACTTGGCCTTGACGCGCGCAACGCCGACACCGCCGCCGACGAAGCCGGAGATGGCATCGTCGTCACCGAAGTCGAGCATGCCGTTGACCATGAAGCTGAGCGCCGAGCTGCGCCCGCCTGCATAGCCATACGAACCCGCCGGTGCGTTCGCGACGCCGCCAGCTGCCGTGACATAGGGGGTCGTCGTCGTCGACCGATAGCCATCGACGGTCGCGGAACGATAGCTGGTTTCGGCTTCGAGGCGGAATGCACCGAAGTCGTAACCGATCATGCCGCCGGCGTCGTAGCCATAGTCGTGGTCGACGGTCCCGGCGTTGCTGAGCGCACCGATGTCGTAATTGATATCTTCCACGATCATCGCACCACCCTCGGCGCCAACGTACCACGACTTGTCGCGGGCGAGGGCGGGTGTGGCGAGTGCGGTGGAGGCGAGTGCCAGAACTACGGCAATCTTCCGCATCTTAATCCCCTTTCTAGGTTGTCACTACGGACACGCAAACCCACTATCGGAACGTTGGTTTCCGCGCAAGCGCACAAAAACTCTAGTGTTGCTCAAACGACACGGTCCGTCCATCGTCATCCTGCGATCAGTCCGTGGGCGCGCAAGGCGGTGAGGATTTGCGAAATCGCTGCCCGCCCCTCGGTATCGATCGCCGTACCTCCCGCCGGAGCCGCGATCGCCGGCGCCTGCGCGCCCACCACCTGGACGCCGCCGATCGCCAGGCGGTCGCCCCGCACGACACCGTGCTGCCACACCCCCGCTTCGCGGCGCAGCGTCACCCGCCCGGGCACCGACCACGCCGTCATCCCCTCCGTCGCGGGAACGAAGCGCCAGCCACCCGCGGTCCACCCTGCGATGGCCCCCGCCTGTCCGGTCCACGCCCCCGTCGGGGACGCGCCGACGATCCATGCCTCGCCCGGCACAGGCCCGGCCGGCGGCGTGTCCCGCGCGCCGGACACCGCCGCCGCCACCGCGATGTCGAGCGTCGCCAGCGCCTCGTTGTGCGTCAGTTCCTTCTGCGCCTGCCCGGCATGGAGCAGCGGCATCATCAATCGCTCGGTCGTATTCGCCATGATCGTCGTCCTTCAAAGGGTGAGTTCGAGCGCCGCCGACTCGCCGGCCACGCCCACCTGCCGGATCGAGATCGCCGTCCCCACGCCGGCGTCGCCTGGGGGCAGGTCCAGCATCGGCATCGTCGTCTCCGTGGCCCGCCGCGTGCCGTCGGGTGCCACGATCGTCACCCGGTAGCGCTCGGTCTCTTCGCCCAGCGGCGTGTCGACCCCGTCGCGCCATTGCCAGCCGACGCGACTCCGTCGCCGCCACCCGAGGCGTATCCCGCCATCCGCGAGCACCGTGCGCGTCGCGGCGGTGGGTGCCGGGGGACGTATCGACACCCCCGCCACCACCGCTTCGGCCGTCGCGGCGCCCCCGCCGTCGCCCGCCCCGCTCGCGAGCACGCGCACCGTCCGCCCCATCGCCCAGGACGGCAACGCGATCGTCGCCACGCTCGCCGCCTCGACCAGTACGAACGGCGTTCCCGCCGCATGCGCGCGCGCCTCGGTCCCGCGCCACCCGCGCCGCAGCCCCGACAATCGCCACCGTCCGGCGGACACCATGTCGGCGCGCGCGAACTGGATCAGTTCGTCCCCGACCAGCGCGACGTTCGCCCCTGCATCGACGGCGCCCGCCTCCGCCGACGACAGCACCATACCAGCATGCGCCAGCGCCACCTCGATCGTACCGGCCCGGTCGACCAACGTCGTCGTCCCGCTGCCGACTGCCCCGGCCAGCGCGCCGATCGTCGCCGGCGCCGCAGTCACCTCCGCCTCACCCCACGTCGCGCCATCGTCGAGGCTGTACAGCAACGTCGCCCGTCGCCACCCCGGCGAAACCCCCGCCGCCGCGATCGAGAGACGCGGCGCGGACAGCAGCGCCTCGTCGAGCGCGGGCGTCTCGAACACCCGCACGATCGTCGCCACGCCCGCGATGTCCGCTTGCGCCAGCACGCGGCCCGACGTCGCCGCGACCGCCGGCATCATGCCGAGGATCGGCACCAGTTCCAGCACCGTCGCCATCGCCTCGATCGTCGTCCGCGCAACTCGCCACTCGCCCGTCTCACCCGCGATCGTCACCCGTGCGCCCGGCGCGATCGCAGCCCCGCGCATGTCGAGCGTCACCTGTCGCCGCGTCCGCTCCGCCTCGCCGCGCGCCAGCATCGCCGCCGCGATCGTCTTGGCGACCGCGCCGGACATCGCCGCCGCCACCTCGACCCGCTCGACACGGCGCCCCGCCCCCGGTCGCCGTGCCTGCTGGACGCCCACCTGCCAGTCGCGCGCGGGATCGTAATGCCGGACCGAGATCGTCCGCGGCAGCGTGTCGACCGGCGCGATCGCACGCGTCCGGTGGGGCGCGCCACCCGCGCCCGCATCCTCGACGACGATCGTTTCTCCGCTCCCTGCTTCCATCGCGACGCCACCGGGCACCGCGCGGAACCACGCCCCGCTCGCCGCCTGCAACGCCTCCAGCACCCCGCGCACGCTGTCCCCCGCCGCCGCGAACCCATCGAGCGCCAGCATCGGCCCCGCGCCGAACACCGTCCGCGACGCCAGCGCCGTCGCGACCGCGCCGACCGGCACCGCGCCCTCATCCGCGATCACCTCGAAGGTCAGCGACGGGATCCGGTTCCCGAATTCCGCCAGCGCCAGATCCTCGAACACCGCATAGGCCAAGCCGCGATGTGCCGGCGCCAGCCCTATCCCCTCCGCCGCCGCGATCAGCGGATCGACCGCCTGCGCCTCGTCCCCGCGATGCACGCGAAACCCGGTCGCCACCCGGAAGTCGCCCCCGCTTCCGCGCAACAGCGCGCCGTCCGCCCACACGCGCCCGACGCGCAGGAGCACGCGCGCCGACAGCGCAACCGCGAACGACGCAGTATAGTTGTACGCCGTCGACGCCCCCTGCCCCTTGCCGCCGCCGGACCGCGAGGCGTGCTCGACCAGGTCCGTCGCCCAGATCACCGTCCCCGCCACGCGCATCGTCCCGAAGATCCGCGGAATCGCGGTGCCGTAGGACGAGGTCTGCACCGACAGTTCGCTCAGTCGCGGTCCCTGCCGGCCCTTGGGCGCGAGCACCCGCGCGTCGACTGCCTGCCCCAGCATTCCACCGATCGCCGCGCCGATCGGCCCCCCGATAGCGCCGCCCACCGCGGTCAGCACCAATGTCGCCATCGTCTCAATCCCCCATCCGCCAGCGTCCCAGCACCGGCCACGGCACGTCGCCCGGCCGCTCGACCACGCGCCGCAGCATCGCATCGGCGTGGATCACGCCGTCGCCGGTCCAGATCGCCAGATGCAGTTGCCCCGGCGCGCTCGCCGCCAGCAGCACGTCCCCCGCCGCCGCCCCGCCGACCGCGCGCAACCCCGCCGCGCGCATCATCCCGGCCACGCCCGCCGCATCACCGCGCCGCATCGCATACCCATCGGGCATCCCGCCCACCCCGAGCGCCACCGCGACCAGCCCGACGCAATCGAGCCCCTCCACCGGATCCCGCCCATGCGCGCGAAACCGCCCTCCGAGACACGCCCGCGCCCGCGCGACGATCACCCCCCCGGATAGCGCGTCAGCAGGTCCACCCCCGGCAGATACGGCTCCCCGCGAAAGTTCGCCGCATTCCCGAATCGCGCCGCACAGGTCGCGATCGTTTTGTCGCATCCCTCGATCGTCTCGATCAGGTCCCCCGCCGCCACCGCAAGCCGCGGTGTCGAGAACAACGTCAGCTCGGAGCCTGCGGACACCGCGACCGCGCTCTCCAGCCCCGAATTCATGCCCCCGATCCATCGCACCAGCCCCCCGCCCCACGCATTCGCCACCGGCTCGGCCGCATCGATCGTGAGCGTCGCGCCCGCGCCCGCCACCACCCCCGCGAACCGCCGCCGCCCCGCCATCGCCACCCGGCACCGCCGGTCGCCCAGCTCCGCCCGACAATCGGGCGACGTCTCCTCCACCACCGCCGCGTCGAGCGCCGCGGTCGCCCCGCGCAGTTCCGCGGAGAACGCCCCGTCACGGATCTCCACCGCCCCGATCGTCCCGACGCCCAGCGCGATCCGTCCGTCCAGCGTCGCCCAGTCGATCGCGAACAGCGCCACCCGCGCCCCGTCCCAGCGCCCCGCCAGCAGGTCGCGCTCGCCGATCGCCGCCGCCGACAGCGCGCCCGCCACCTCCATCGTATCCGCGTCGAGCCCGTCGCTCCGCACGATCGCGGAGGGCACCATCCCCGGCGCGGTGCGATGGACCAGTCCGTCGATCACCAGATCCCGGTCATGATCGGTCAGCCCGATCGTCACCCCGTCGCGCCGCTCGACCCGCCAGCACAAGGCCAGCGTCGTCACCGCGTCACCCGACCCGTCACCCAACATCGTCGCGCACCTCGACCAGCGGCACCGACGCCGCCGCTCCCGCCAGGAACGTCGCGCGCGTCACGTTCAGCCGGTCCTCCGCGAAGCGCACCGGCACGTCGAACACGAATCGCGCACTCACCGCCGCTCCAGTCGCGGGCGCCACATCGAGCACGACCCACCCGCCCGGCGCGACCGCGAACGCCTGCGTCGCGACCCCGCCGACCGAGACCGACACGCTTCCCGCCACCGGCCGCGTGATCCGCCGTGCGACCCCGCCATAATGCTTCACCAGCGCGAACCGCCGCGTCGCGCCGTCGCCCGCGCCGATCGTCGCATCGCCCGCAAAGTCGAACGGATCGCGCAACCGGAACCCGCGCGCCGCCCCCATCCGCGCGCGAAAGAAGTCGAGCAGCATGCGGATATCGTCCTCGCTGCGCACCCCCGGCCCCACGTCGTACCGCGTCCGCGCCTCCGCCCAACCCGCATTGCGTGCCTCGCGCCCGCCCGCGCTCGCGGTGATCGCGGTCGCATATTCGGGGCTCACCTCCGCCTCGCGCCCCAGCGCGATCGGGAACGTCACGTCGTCGAACGCCTCCAAATCATTCTCCCCGTCAAAGTGCACGAACCCGTCGCGCATCACCTGCGGCAGCGCCCACAGGAACACGCGGCGCACCCCGCGCCGTCGCGCCGCGTCGGCCGCCGCATCGATCTCGCGCCACTGCATCGCCTGCTCGGCGCGCAGCACGAACCCGGACAGATAGTCCTGTTGCGCCACCAGATACCCCAGCCGCGCCTCCGCCGCCGCCACGCCGGCGCGCGTCGAGGCGGTGTCCCCCGCGGTCACCCAGTCATAATCCTCGAGCTGGAGCACATCGAACGCCGGGCTGGCCCACCCCACCGGCAGGTTCGCGCGCTTCGCCTCGGGCGCTTCGCGATCGAGCACCGTCGGCAGATACGCCAGCAGATATGTCTCGCACGCCGGATGATCGAGGCGCACCGCCGCCACCAATGCCGCGGTCGACGCCGCGAGGCACGCCCCCGCCACATCCAGCGTCGCGCACTGCGCCGCGGACAGCACCCCTTTCACGCTCGCGATCGGCACCGGCGCGAACGCCGCCACCGCGCTCGCATCATAGAGGCAGGGCGTCCCGTCCCCGCGGATCCACCACCACGGCTCGCCCACCTGGAATCTCGCGTGCAACCCCGCCGCCCCCGCGATCGCCAGGAACGCGCGCGCCACCACCTGGAGATACGCCATCGCCGACCCTTGCGCGGGCGACAGCAGCGTCGAGGGCGGCACCCACCCCGTCAGCGCCGGCGACCCGTCCGCCGCCCGCTGCTTCCAGTCCCCCCAGCAATGCGCGTCGAACAGTTCGTAGCTCAGCGACCAGATCACGTCATAGCCCAGCGCCTTCGCCCGCCGCGCGAAATCCCGGTGCCACGCCGCGCACGCGACGTTCAGCGCGCCGCCCGCCAGCGAGACGAACAGCCCGCCCGCCGCTCCCTCGAGCCGGAAATAATGGCTCATCCCCACATAATGGTCGATCGCCCCGCGATAGCCGAGCATCAGCGCGTTGCGCAGCAGCCGCGCGGGCGTCAGGTTGTAGCTGTCGTCATACCCGCTCGCGATTCCCAGCCCATGCTCGGGCACCACCACCTCGCCGATCGCCAGCACGCAATCGACTCCGGTGCACGCCATGCCGCTCAGCTCGACCCACCCTTCGGCGGGCGCATCCAGCGGCGCATCGGTCGTATCGAACCCCGGCGCGACCAGCGACACGAACATCCGCTCGACATCCCCCGCCCACACCGGGTCCGCCTCCCCCGGCAGCGCGAACCCGCCGTCGAGATCCGCGAAGTCGATCGTGACGACCGCATCCTCGGGCGTCCCCACCGCATGGTTCCACAGCCGCACGTACCAGGCCCGCGCCACGCCGCCCTCGTCGCGACCCTCGATCGTCAGCGTCGGCCCATGAATGGCGTCGAGCGGCTTCACCCCCGAAGACCGCCACCGGAACGTCAGCCCGCACCCCCGGTAATCCCGGTTCGTCTCGTACCCCAACAGCGGGTGGTCGTACGCATCCGCCGACGCCCAGATCAGCCCCGCCAGATCGTCGCGCCGATAGAAGACGCAATCGACCCGCAGCGCGTCCGCCGCGTCGGGCGTCGTCACCGCCGCCATCATCGGCCGTGGAAAGTCCACCGTCCAGAACCGAGGATCGAACCGCGAGATCAGGCCTTCCGCCTGCTCGTCCCGCTCGCGCGCCAGCCACCACCCCATCAGTCCTCCACTCCCGCCAGCGCCGCCTTCACCGCCCGCGCCACCTGCCGCGAGGACCGCGCCAGCGCCCCCGGCGCCTCGCCCCCGCGCGCATTGACGGTGATCGCCACCCGCACCTCGCGCGCGCCGCTCCCGCCTGTCGCGATCGATCCGGTCGCGGTCGGCACGAACATCTCCGGGCCCCGCTCGCCGACCAGATATGCGCGCCCCGGCGACACCGGCCCGCCCGTCGCGCGCCCCGGCAGTCCGCCTACGACGCGCCCCAACGCGGTCAGCAGTCCGCCATGTCCACCGCCTCGGTCTCCGCCGCCAAGGATCGTGTCGATCCCCTCGCGCAGCGCCGCCGAGGCGATCGCGTTCAGCGTCTGCAACGCCACCTTCGCCAGGTCCTCGAACCCCAGCTTGCCCGTTCGCACCGCGCGCGCCAGCGTCGTCTCCAGCGCGCGCCCCGCGCGGTCGACGCCCGCGCCGAACGGCCCGTCCAGCGTCTCGCGCATCGTCGCCACGTCGCGTGCGAACCCGGCCGTGTCGGCGCGCACCCGCACCACCAGCCGCTCGATCTCGTCATCCATCGGGAAACGCCTCTCTCAACCGCGCCACCAGACCCGCATCGGGCGGCAGCCCCTCATCCCCCACGATCACCGCCACCAGCGCGCCCAGCTCCGCCGGCGTCGCGCGCCAGAACGCATCCGGGCTCCACCCGAAGACGACGCCGGCCAGCCCCGCGAGCCGCGTCGCGGCGTCGGCAAACGCATCATCGCCGTGTCCCCGCGACACTCACCGCCCGCCCAGGATCTGTCCCAGCAGCGTCTTCAGCGCCGGCGTCACCCCCGCCAGCCCTGCCGCCACGACCGCCTCGCCGACCGCGTCGCGCGCAACCCCCTCGGGCGCATCGTGCAGGCAGTGCCAGAACAGCCCCACCATCTCCCCCAGCGTCAGCCCGCCGGACGCCGCGCGCTCGACCAGCGCGAACAGCGGTCCCAGCTCCGCCTCCGCCGCCACCAGCGCCGCGAAGGTCGGCCGCAGCACCAGTGTCTCCCCCGCCACCCGCAACGACGCCTCCCCCCGGACGGGGTTCGCCGCCGGCGTCACGCCGCCACCACCCGGCCGGAACTCTCCAGCGCCAGCGTGTACGATCGCTCGCCGTTGAAATCGCCGGCATAGTCCAGCCGCGTCACCAGGAACCGCCCGGTCATCGTCTCGCCCCCCTCGAACGTCAGCCGATAGTCGTCGAGCGTTCCCGCCAGCGCCCCCGCCTTCACCCGCGCCTCCGCCGCCGATCCGGTGAAAACCCCCGCCGCCGACACGCTGACATGGCGCACCCCGGCCCCGGACAGCAGCTCGCGCCACCCGCCCGAATCCTTCGTCGTCACCACCACCGCCTCGCCGTTGACGCTCATCTGCGTCGTGCGCATTCCCGCCACCGTCGCGAACGCGGGCGGCGTCGCCCCGTCGCCCACCTTCAGCAGGAACGCCGATCCCTTCTCCACCGCCATCTCGTGTCTCCCTCAGCCGTCCACCCGGTGCATCCGCACCTGAAACTCGATCGTCGCGCGCCACCGGTCGCTGCCGGCACGTACCAGCCGCGACCGCACCAGCGTCACCGTCGCCACCCGCCACCCGCCGGAGAGGTCGCGCGCCAGCGCCGCCACCCGATCCTCGACCGCACCGATCGCCGCGCGCACGCGCACCGGCCGCTCGCCCGCATCGACCAGCGTCACCGCGACGCGCCCCTCGCGCCCGGTCCAGTCCTTGGTCGACCAGTCCGCCAGCACCGGCTCCTCGACGATCGCGTGCGGCACGCCCCCGCGCACCGGCGGCGCGTCGAACACCGCGAAGCCCGCCAGCGCATCGTCCAGCGCCGCGACCACCGCCGCCTGAAGCACCGCTCCCGCCGCGCTCATCGCACCAGCCCCGCCGGCCAGCGCAGCGCCGCGACCGTGTCGAGCGCGCGCCCGGTGACGACGACATCGCCCCCCGCGCGCGTCACGCTCACCCATGGCTCGCCCGCCAGCGCCTCCGCCAACCGGGCCGCGACCGCCTCCGCGCGCGCCGCCGCGATGCGCTCCACCGCGCCGCTCATGCGCGCGCCTCCTCCCCGATCCGCATCCGCCGGTACGGTCGCCACAGCGCCGCGACCGCAGCGGGCGGCAACGTCGCGCCCGTGCGGTCGTCGAACAGATGCGCGATCAGCGCCACCACGCCCTGCGCGATCGGCGCGGGCAGCATGTCCCAGGTCTCCGCCAGCCCCGCGCGATAGGCCACCGCCACCCGCGTCGCCGCGCCACCGCGCAGCACCCGCACCCAGCCGCGCGCATCGGAGTCGATATCGATCGCGAAGTCCGCCGCGGACAGCACGAACGGCGCCCCGTCGGCGACCAGCCCGGTCACCCCCGAGATCGCCACCACCGGCACCGCCGCCAGCGGCTGCCACCCGCTCGCCGCCGCCAGCACGTCCTCGCACCCGCGCCGCACGAACAGCGTCCCCGTGAACGCCTCGCCCAGCTGGATCGCGGTCGCCGCCAGCCTTTCGACCAGCGCGTCCTCGCCCGCCGCGTCGCTGCGCAGGAACGCGCGCGCCGCTGCGGAGGCCGCCGCGACCGCAGCCGGCGGAATCGCGGACGCGTTCACGCCTTGGCCCGGCGCGCGTCGGCGCCGTCCGTCATCACGTCCATGTCCTGTCCCCTTGGTTGCTACAGCGCGGTCGCACGCCGGATCACCGATCGCGGCAACGTCGTCGGCACCGTCGCCCGCCCGTCCGCGATCGTCGTCGCGACATCGGCGTGGCTGTCGTCGTCGAAGACGTAACGCACCGTCGTCGTGCCGTCGGCGACGCCCCGTCGGCCCCAGTCGAGCGTCAGCACGTCCTCGCGGCGCGTCGTCGGTGCGTTGCCGATCACCGGGATATAACTCGTCGCGCGCGCGCCCAGCTCGATCTGCCAGAAGGCGGTGTCCATCGTCGCGCCGATCGCCGGGTCGTTGGTGCCGCCCTCGCCGTCGAACGGATCGAGCCGGACGACGAATACCGGCACGTCGCTCGTCATCGTCGTCACCATCTGGACGAATCGGCGCCAGTCCTGATCGACGATCCGTGTCACCACCTGGACTTCGGAATAGCCGGACGCGATCGCGAACGACG
The DNA here is from genome assembly GCF_055231975.1 of Sphingomonas sp. Ell38C01. Classification (NCBI taxonomy): domain Bacteria; kingdom Pseudomonadati; phylum Pseudomonadota; class Alphaproteobacteria; order Sphingomonadales; family Sphingomonadaceae; genus Sphingomonas; species Sphingomonas sp. Ell38C01. The sequence goes on from NZ_JBUYVA010000001.1 coordinate 3,511,067, forward strand.
TCGCCACCGCGGTCGTCGCGGAGGTCGTGCGGATATATTGGCTCGTCGCGATCGCGATCCCGCGCGGCGCGAGCGGCACCGGCGGATCGATCCGCAACGACGGATCGCTGCCGCTCACCACCATCCGCACCGCCGATGTGCCACCTGCCGGATCGGCGCCCCCCGGCGTCGCCGTACAGGCGACGGTGGCCGTACCCGTGGCGCCCCGCATCAGGTTGGTCGCCTCGGGCTCGATCAGCAGGCCCAGCAGCAGCCCCGTGCGCGGATCGTGATCGAACCGCGCGACGTCCGCCGCCACCGTCTCGATCCGACGGTCGGGCGCGATCCTCGTCGCCTGCGAAGCACGCGCCAGCGACGCGCCAGGCGGCAGCGTCCCGCCGGTGAAGTCATAGGTCCCCGCCGCGCGCGCGATGCCGCGCGTCACGGCCGGCCCCAGTCCGATCGCCATGCCGACGCCGCGCATCAGTACAGCGCCAGCAGGTCGGCCGCGGTCGTCCCCGTCGCACGCACCCCGCGCGCGCGGAACGGCAGCACGGTGCCGTCTTGCACCCCCCGCCATACGCTGTCCGCCCCGTCTGCGCCGCGCAGCACCACCGTCCCGCCGCGCCCGACCCAGATCGCCTTGGGCACATCGGCCAACACTGCCGCATCGCTCGGCACGACTGCCACCGCCCGCGACGCCGGCGCGGACACCTGGTCCGCCAGATTGGCAAATTGATCCATCGAAAGTCTCCGAAGCAAAACCCCTCTCCCCCGCCGGGGGAGAAGGAAAGATAAGGGGGAAGGCCGCGCGTCAGGCCGCGAACTTCATCACCTTGATCGCCTCGCTGTTCGCCACGCACCCGCCGACGCGCTTCGTGGCGTAGAAGGTGACGAACGGCTTGTTCGAATAGGGATCGCGCAGGATCGCGGTCTCGCTGCGCTCCGCGATGACGTAGCCAGCCTTGAAGTTGCCGAACGCGATCGCGGCGGCGTTCGCCGCGATGTCGGGCATGTCCTCGGCCTCCACCACCGGATAGCCCAGCAGCGTCGCCGGCTGCCCCGCCGCCAGCGAGGGCTGCCACACGAACGCGCCGTCGCTTGTCTTGAACTTTCGGATCCGCGCCAGCGTCGCCGCATTCATCACGAACGACGCCCCCTGCCGGTACGGCGCGCGCAACGCCTGGACCAGGTCGATCAGCCGCTCCTGCGGGTTCATGCCGAAATCGCCCGCCGCCCCGCTCGCGCTATGCTGGAGCGTCCCGAATGCACGCACCCCGTCCGGCGTCGCCGCGGTCGGCTGCTGCAGGAAGCCCTTCGGCCGGTTCACCCCGCTGCCGTTCACGAACGCAGCCCCTTCCGCCTTCGCGAACTCCGCCGCGATCTCCGCCGCCAGCCAGTCCTCGACGTCGAACGCCGCATCGTCCAACATCGCCTGGCTCGCGCTCGGATTGGCGTACAGCTCGCCCATCGGCGGCGCGATCTCGACGAACACGGGCGAGGCCGTCTCGGGCCGCGCGCTCGTCTCCGCTGCCCAGCCCGAGGGCGTGCCCCCCGTCGTCACCAGCTTGCGATACCCGGCGCTTCCCACCGTCACCACGTTCGCGATGCTGCGGATCGGGCTCGCCGCGGTCAGCACGCGCCCGATCTCCGCATCGATCTCGCGCGGCACGGCATAGCCGCCCGCATCCCCGGTCACCCCGGTGAACGCCTTCATCTCGATCGCGGCACCGGTCCGCACGAAACCCGCGAATGCCGCATCGCTCTTGCCCGCAGCCGCACCCTCAAGCACCGGCCGCGCCATCACCGTCTCACCCATGTCCGTCTCCTGCTTGCAAAGAAAAAGGGGCGCAGCCGACCGGCCACGCCCCGAAAAACCTCTCGTCATCCCCGCGAAGGCGGGGATTCCGCTTCTTCCTACCCCTGGGCCGGAAGCGGGGCGCCCATAGACTCCACGCTCGTCAACCGCGCCGCCGCCTGCATCGGGATCGCGACGAGACTCACCTCGACCAGCACCGCGCGCAGGATCTCCCGCCACGCGCCCTGCCGGACCGCGGTTGCGCGATACCCCACCGACAGTCCCCGCAACGCGCCTGACCGGACCGCCGCCGCTACCTCGGGCGCGGTCACGTCGGCCTCGATCCACACGCCGGTCGGATCCTCCCCGATCGCCAGGATCTCGCCCACCGCGTCCCCACGATGCTGCACCAGCAGCGGCACCGGCACGGCGTCCGCGAACGCACCACCGCGCACCACGTCCCCCGCCCGGTCGACCCGGTCGAACACCGCCGCGTAGCCCGTGATCCGTACCCGCCCGTCCTGAGGAGGGGCTGAGCTTGTCGAAGACCCGTCTCGAAGGATCACTTCACCCACTCCCCGAACCCCAGCCGGATCGCCAGCGCCGCCAGCACGATCGCGGACAGCCACCCCGCCACCGCCTTCCACGCCGATCGCTTCGCATCGCGCCATGCCGCCAGCAGTTCGCGCAGTTCCGCCACGTCGCGCAACGCCCCCTCGTCCGACAGCCCCAGCCGCGTCAGCGCGCGCATCGCGCCCAGTTCGCCCGCCTCCTCCGCGATCGCGCGCAGCGTCGCCATGTCCGCCCCCGCCGCCGCCGCTTGCGCGATCAGCTGCGCCAGCACCGCCCCGCCCTGCGCCCCGTTTGCCTGGGACTGCATCATGCCCCACCCCCATGTCCGCTCGTCCCGAGTAGCGATCGAGTAGCGCCGCAGGCGCGTATCGAGACCTGTCCTGAGCGCCTGCCGCAGGCAGGCAGTCGAAGGGGCGCGTATTGAAGGATCACTGCGCCCACCCCACCATCTGCCGCTTCTCCTCGGTGGTGATGAAGTCCGCCGCCGACACCAGTCGCCACAGCCGCTCGCGATCATCGACCAGTGCGGGCACCCGATCGAGATCGACCGTCAGCGTCCCCCCCGGAAACCACGGCGCGAGGCCCCCCGCCAGCGCGGACAGCACCGCGTCCGCCAGCGGCAGCACCGTCAGCCGCCACAGCGCGCGGTTCGCCTCCTTGTAGTTCGAATAGGTCGCGTCGCCCGGCAGCCCGAGCAGCATCGGCGGCACCCCGAACGCCAGCGCGATCTCGCGCGCCGCCGCCGCCTTCGTCCCCACGAAGTCCATGTCCGCGGGGCTGAGACTCATCGCCTGCCACTTCAGCCCGCCCTCCAGCAGCATCGGCCGTCCCGCATTGGCCGCGCCCGCAAAGCCGCCGTCCATCTCGCGCTTCAGCCGCTCGAACTGGTCCGCCGACAAGGTCGATCCGTCGCCGGGATCATAGACCAGCGCCCCCGACGGCCGCGCGGCGTTGTCGAGCAGCGCCTTGGCCCAGATCGCCGCCGCATTGTGGATCGCGATCGCCGCGGATGCCGCCCCCAGGCACCCCGCGCCGTAATGATCGTCGAGCGGGGAGAAGGCGCGCACATGGATCACCTCCTCGGTCGACAGCCGCGTCACCCGCCCCGCGACCGCATACCGGTACGCCGCGGGCCACCCGCCGGCATCCGCCTCGACGCTCACCCGCTCGGGCCGCAGCGCGAACAGCTCCGCCGCCGCGCCGTCCGCATCGCGCAGCACCTGGACATAGGCGTTCCCGTGCAGCAGCAGCTGCGCTGCGACCGTGCCGGTCAGCCCCTGCCCGCCCGACCGCGCCGACACCAGCGCCGCCAGCGCCGGGTCCGACGCATCCACCGGCGCCCCGCCCACGCTCTCCGCCACCAGTCGCACCGCCCGCTGCGCCACCGCATTGCCCAGATACCCGCTGCGAACCTGCGCCTCATAGGATTGCGGCCAGCTTCCCGGCGGCGCCGCGACGCCCAGACCACCTCCACGCGAAAGCACCGGACGCGACCCTTCGCGCCCGGCCCCGAAGCCGAACCATTTCATGCAAGATCTCCTGACTCAGATCCTCCCCCGGAGGGGGAGGGGGACCACCCGAAGGGTGGTGGAGGGGCATCGCCGCTCGAAACGAAGCGTACCGCCTACACCCCGCGCACCGCCGGCCCGCCGCCCTCGCGCCCGCCGAGCATCAACGCGGTCATCGCCCAGACCAGCGCGTCGGCGCGGTCGGGCGAGCGGCCCGGCCCCTCATAACCGCCGCCGGTCACCAGCCCGCACAGCTCGTCCTCCAGCGCGGGAAACGCGCCGACATGCCACGCCCGCCCGCATTCGTAGAGCGCCGCGACCGGCTCCGCGCGTGCCACCTTGCCTCGCGTCGCATGCACCAGCGTCACCGGCATCGTGGCTTCCGCGGCCTTCAGCGTCGAGGCGACCATCGCCCCGCCCTGGTTCGCTTCCGCCACCACCCGGTCCGCGCCGGTCCGCGCCGCGCACGCCGCCACCGCGCGCGCCCAGCCCTCGGGCGTCGCGCCGACGACGCTCGCGTCCTCGATCACATAGGCATGCCCGTCGCGCGCCTTCGCCACCGCGACGATCCCGCACGCATCGTGCCCGACCCCCGCCGGCGGATCGACGCCCACCACCACGCGCGCCACCGCGGGCACCGCCTCGACCCGGCACGCCTCCACCATCGCGCGCGTCCACAAGGCGCCCGCCACGTCGTCGAGCATCTCGCCGTCCAGCTCCTGCCGCCCGGTCCGCGTCCCGCCATAGCTCTCCGCCATCGCCGCGACGAAACTGGCGGGCAGGTGCGGATTGTCCGCGGTCCGCCCCACCGTCTCGGCCAGCCCCGGCGTCGCGATCACGCGCCGCATCAGCGCGGTCGGCCGGGGCGTCGTCGTCACCAGCACGCGCGGATCGTCGCCCACGCGCATCCCCATCATCAGATTGTCCCACGCGCGTTCGCCGTGCCGCCACTTCGCCAGCTCGTCGCACCACGCCGCATGATGCTCGGGGCCGCGCAGCGCCTCGCCCGCCTCCGCCGAATAGACGTGCGCGACCGCGTCGTTCCCCCAGGTCAGCTCGCCCGCGCTCGCGCGCCAGTCGACGCGCTCGTCCGCGCGCGCCACCGCCAGGATCCCGCTCGGCCCCTCCACCATCACGCGGCGCACATCGTCGCCGGTCGCGCCGACCAGCGCGATCCGCGCGCCCGGCACGCGCCGCGCGATGTCGCTCACCCATTCCGCGCCGGCCCGCGTCTTCCCGAACCCGCGCCCCGCGCGGATCAGCCACACGCGCCAATCCCCCACAGGCGCCAGCTGCCCCGGATGCGCCCACAGCCACCACGCCTCGTCCAGCGTCCGCTGTCCTGGCGCGCCCAGCCGCCGAAGCAGCGTCAGCCGGTCCGCCACGCCCAGCCGCGTGGCACGCTCGGCCAGCGCGCGGACCGTCGTCTCCGCGCCGCTCAAGCGGACACCACCGGCCCACGCCGCGCGATCGCCTTCTCCAGCGCGTCCAGCTTGCGCAGCAGCGACGCCTCCAGCGCAGTCAGCGTCACCCGTTGGAGCGCCGGCCCCCGCCGCGCCCCGCCCGCACGCAGCGCCGCATTGCGCTGCGCCAGCAGCTTGAGCGCCAGGTCCGCATCGAACGGCCCAGCCGCCGCCTCGCCGTTATCCGCCGCCGCGATCTCGTCCTCGTCGGGATTGTCCTCGCGGACCCGGTCGTCGCCGTCACCGCCGCCCATGGCCCGCGCCATCAGCGTTGTTTCGATCCGGTCATACCCACTCGCCAGCGCCTCCGCCCAAAGCGCCGCGAACTCCGCGTCGCGCTGGCGCAGCCGGTACACCTCGCGCTGCCCCATCCCCGCCGCGCGCACCGCGGCGCGCACGTTGCACGTCTCCGCCAGCACCGACAGGAACCTGGCGCGGCGCGCCTTCGTCCATCCGCCCTTGCGCGCCGCGCGCACCGGCATGCGGCGCTGCTTGCCCGTCGTCACCACCATGTCAGGCCCCCCGGCATAAACGCGAACGGGCCGGCGCGACGCCCGGGCCCCCGCCCCGACACCGCCCGACCCGCAATTCCTCAGCGTTCCTGATATGTACCAAAACAGCGTCGCGCTGTCAAGAACAAATAACCGATCTGGTTATCAATCGCGATCTAGCCGTTCGTCATCCCCACGAGCACCGCTTCGTCGACGAGAGGTCCGGGTACACCCGTTCGTTTCGAGCGAAGTCGAGAAACCTGCCACAGCCGCCGCGCTACGTTTCCCGACGTCGCCCGAAACGGGCGGAAGCGCAGCGACTCTCCGCCACCCCCTACCCCGCCGCCGCCCGAACCGCCGCCCACGCCGCCACTTCCGCCGGAAACCGCCGCTCGACCACCAGGTCCCCCAGCGCCCCCGTCGCCGGATCGACCGCGATCGACCCCGCCCATTCCCAGGTCGCATTGCCCGACAGCGTCACCATAGCATCGCGCTCCGCCCGCGCGCGTACCAGTCCGCCCGCATTGAACACGGTGACGTCCGTGCCCCAGTCGCATCGCCCGGTCAGGCACGCGGCATAGGTCGACGACGCCATCGCGCTCCCGCAGCTGTCGGTCAGCCCCACCCCGCGCTCATGCGTCCGCACGAAGATCGCATTGCGCGCGCGCACCTCGACGAACGACACGTTCGCCCGGTTCGGCAGCCACGCCGGCGCCGCCTCGCAGAGCAATCCCACCCGCACCAGCTCCGCCTCGTCGATCGTATCGACGAACGCGATCAGGTGCGGATTCGGGATCGCCACCGCGGTGAACCGAAGCGTCCCGGACAGCGCCGGCACCACCGCCTCGACCAGCGTCTCCGCGCCGATCGCCATCGGCCACGCCGCCACGTCGAGCGTCGCCGGCCCCGCCGTCTCGCGCACCGTGTAGACCCCCGCCGCCAGATCCGTGTCGCGCGCCACCGTCGCGCGGCTCGTCTTCAGCCGCACCGTCGCCGCATCGATCCCGAGCGTCTCGAACCCCATCCGCGCCACCAGCCGCAGTCCGTTGAGGCACGTCTCCGCCTCCGATCCGTCGTTGTTGCGCATCTGCATCGAAAACCGCGCTGGCGCGGCAACCCTGTCGTCGAACACCAGGATCCCGTCGCCGCCCACCGGTCCGTCGCGATCCGCCAGCGCGCGCGCCACCCGCGCCCAGGTCGCGTCGTCGAAATCGACGCCCCGCCCATCGACCAGCGGAAACGCGTTCCCGGACCCATGGCATTTCACGAACGACAGCTTCACCCTGATGATCCTCAAAAGATCCTCCCCGGCACGGGGAGGTGGCAGGCCGCAGGCCTGACGGAGGGGGCCGGCCCCGACGCGTCCCTCCATCAAGAGTGACCACGCCCTACCGCAACCCGTAATGCCCCGCCACCCGGTCGAGCGCCAGCGTCAGCACCACCCTGCCCGCCCGCGCCGGCCAGCCCAGCGCCTTCTCCGCCACCGGCAGTCCCTCGCCCGCACACACCACCCGCCACAGCACATCCGCCAGCCCGGGGCCGGCCGCCGCCACCGCCGCGTCGAACCGCCGCTTCGCCGACACCTGCGCCATCGTCGGGTCGAGGCGCTCACCCCCCGCGCCGCCATCCACCCGCGCCGCCCATCGCATCGTCACCCGCGCACCCAGCGACGCCATCTCGTAATCGCCACGCAGCCGCTCGCCCGCCTCGAACTGCCGCGCATCGATCATGTCCCGCGACCGCAACCACGCCAGCGGCGATTCGCCGACATGCACCCGGACGGACCGCCGCCCCCGCGCCGGCGCCTCCGCCGTCACCCCCGTCGCATCCACCCCGCGCTCCACCAGATCCCGCATCGCCGTCTCCTTCGCGCCGGTGCTTGCCATGCCGCCCGCTTTGTAGGACAGCGTTAAAACCGATCTGGTTAGAAAGACCCGCCCATGATAACCGCGATCCGCGAAGTCCGTCGCGCGAAGCACATGACACTCGACGACGTCGCGCGCGCCTGCGTTCCCCCGACGACCGCACAGACGATCGGCCGCCTCGAGACGGGCACTCGCACCGTCTCGGTCGCGTGGCTCAACCGGATCGCCGTCGCGCTCGGCGTCACCGCCGCCGATCTCGTCACGCTCCCCGATCGCGCCGACCTGCCCGTGGCCGCGCTCCTCGACGCGGGCGGCGCGCACGCCCCGCGCCGGTCCGCCACCGTCGCACCGCCCGCGCCCGGTCCCGGCATGGTCGCGGTCACCGTCACGGGCAGCGTCGGCGACTATCGCGCGGGCGACGCGCTCTGGTGCGAACCGCTCGCGCCTGCCATGTTCGCCGACGCCATGAACCGCGACATCCTCGTCCCCCGCCCCACCGGCAAGTTCCTCTTCGGCCGCCTCATCGGCCGCGACCCTGCCGATGCGAAGCTCCACCTCCTCCCGCTCGGCACGGGCGCCCGGCAACAGGTCGTCGCCGATCCGCCCTGGATCGCACGCGCGGTCCGGCTGGTCCGCACGCTGTGATCGCGCGCCTCGCCCTCGCGTTCGCGGCGCTCTGCACGCTCGGCGCCGCCGAACCCGCCACCCCGCCCGTCGGCCGTCCGACGATCGTCCGCACCTACCCGCACGATCCCGCGGCCTTCACCGAAGGCCTGCTCGTCACCGCGGGCAAGCTCTACGAAAGCACCGGCCGCGAGGGCCAGTCGTACATCCGCGAGGTCGATCTCCCCACCGGGCGCGTCGTCCGCCAGGTCGCGCTCCCGCCCGCGGTCTTCGGCGAGGGCATCGTCGCGTGGAAGGGCGAGCTGCGCAGCGTCACCTGGCATGGCGGTCAGGGCTATCGCTGGTCGCTCCCCCTCCTGAAACGCACCGGCGGCTTCCGTTACGAGGGCGAGGGCTGGGCGATGACCGACGACGGCCGCCACATCATCCTGTCGGACGGCACGCCGGTGCTCCGCTTCCTCGATCCCGCGACGATGAAGGTCGCGCGCCGCCTGACGGTCACGCTCGCCGGCCGCCCGCTCCGCCAGATCAACGAACTCGAATATGTGAACGGCGAGATCCTCGCCAACATCTGGATGACGCCCGCGATCGCGCGGATCGATCCCGCCACCGGCGCGGTCCGCGGCATCGTCGACCTGTCCGCGCTCGTCGCCGACGTCGCGGCCACCGATCGCGATTCGGTCGCCAACGGCATCGCCTACGACCGCACGGCGCGCCGCCTCTACGTGACGGGCAAGAACTGGCCGAAGCTCTACGAGATCACGCTGCCGAAGTAACGCATACGCCACCGTCGTCACCCCGCTTCCATCGACGCGTCGCGGGTGATGGCCGGCTTGCGACGCACCGATCGCCCAACCCCTTGCGATCCGCCGCGCATGCTGCCAACAGCATCCCGCGTGGGGCGCTTAGCTCAGCTGGTAGAGCGGCTCGTTTACACCGAGTAGGTCGGCGGTTCGAACCCGTCAGCGCCCACCACGATCAGACCCCGGATCAGGCCCAAGAGCGCGGGGTTCCATCAGGTCGGCCCGTTTGCCAGTCGTTACGAGCGCGGTCGAGACACGGAACGACGCCGGTCGCGCGTCGTCAGGCCGCGGATCACGCAAGCGCCAGCCCGGCCCGCCGCAACGCCGCGCAATGCGCGTGCATGCCCTCCACCGCCCGCCGCGACAGCACCATGAAGGCGCGACGCTTGTCGAACGGATCGGGCCGCCGCTCGAACAGCCCCGCATCGGTCAGCTTCCCGATCCAGCGCAGCGCGGTCGTCGGCGCGACCGCGGCGGCGATGCACAGGCTGGAAACGGAGACCTGCGCATGCTCCAGATGCGCCGCGAACAGGTCCAACATCATGTCCCATGCCGGATCCTCGAACAGCCCTGCGCCGAACTGCTGGTCGCGCATCCGCCGCGCGCGGATCGTCCGGCGAATCTCCTGCGGGTCGATCGCCTCGTGATCGCTCACCGGCCCCACGTCGAACGTCTGCCGCCGGTCCGCGATCCGCGCGCCCATCGGGTCGATCTCGAACCCGTCGCGCCGCGTCAGCCGCGCCAGCACGCCTGCGATCCGCGCGACCTCGGCGTTCAGCCGCGCCAGCCGCGCCGCCTCGCCCTCCGCCAGCTGGTCGTGGAGCGTCACCCGCCCCGCATCCTCCGCCATCATCGCCAGCGCGGCCACACGCTCAGCCATCGACGGCCGGCACAGCAGGTGCGTCCGCTCGCCCAATGTCGCGGCACCGATCAGGTCGATCTGTGCCTCCTCCAGCGCGACCACCACCCCCAGCGATTCCGCCTCCGCGCCCGCGACGATCTTCGGCAGCGCGGCAACTAGGTCCGCATCGGACACCCCGATCGCCTCCAGCCACACCACCGGGCGCGGCCCGGACGCCGCGATCGCCTCCGCCGCCGCGCTCCACCCGATCCGCGCGAGCGTCCGCCCGCCGGTCAGCGCCACCGCCTGCAACGCATCCGCCGCCTCTACATCGTCACTTGCGACGACGAGCGCGGCGAAGCCGTCGGCGGCCGGCGTCTGCCACGGCATGGTCTCGTGCGGCGTCGTCAAGATGCAGTCTCCCGGTTGGATGCCGCCAAGTCTACGCATCCCGCCGAAATGGTCGCGACGATTTCCCGCCGGAACCGATCGATCTGGCGGCGTCACGCACCCGTTCCGTCCGTTTCGGAGATACTCCGCCGGAACCTCCGGCGCGGGTCAATCCAGCGACTTGACGATTTCCTCGACCATCTTCTTGGCGTCCGCCAGCAGCATCATCGTATTGTCCATGTAGAACACGTCGTTGTCGACGCCGGCATAGCCCACGCCCCCCATGCTCCGCTTGATGAACAACACCGTCTTGGCCTTCTCCACGTCCAGGATCGGCATGCCGTAGATCGGCGACGTCTTGTCGGTCTTCGCCGCCGGATTGGTGACGTCGTTCGCGCCGATCACGAACGCCACGTCGGTCTGCGCGAATTCGGAGTTGATGTCCTCCAGCTCGAACACCTCGTCATACGGCACGTTCGCCTCGGCGAGCAGCACGTTCATGTGCCCGGGCATCCGCCCCGCGACCGGGTGGATCGCGTATTTTACGCGGACGCCGTGTTCCTTGAGCTTGTCGCCCATCTCGCGCAGCACGTGCTGCGCCTGCGCCACCGCCATGCCGTAGCCCGGCACGATGATGACTTGTTCGGCCTGCTGCATCAGGAAGGCCGCATCCTCCGCCGAGCCGCGCTTCCACGGCCGCTGTTCCTTCGCCTCGCCGCCGGCGACCGCCGCCTCCGCGCCGAACCCGCCCGCGATCACGCTGACGAAGCTGCGGTTCATCGCGCGGCACATGATATAGCTCAGGATCGCGCCCGACGATCCCACCAGCGCGCCGGTGATAATCATGGCGCTGTTGTGGAGCGTGAACCCCATCGCCGCCGCCGCCCAGCCCGAATAGCTGTTCAGCATGCTGACCACGACGGGCATGTCCGCGCCGCCGATCGGGATGATGAGCAGGAATCCGATCGCAAAGCTCAGCAGCGTGATCGTCCAGAACACGCCCGGCCCCTGGTCGACCGTGAAATACGCGATCAGCCCCAGGATCCCCGCCAGCACGCCCAGGTTGATGACATGCCGGCCCGGCAGCATGATCGGCTTGCCGCCCATGTTGCCGTTCAGCTTCAGGAACGCGATCACCGAGCCCGAGAAGGTGATCGCGCCGATCGCGACGCCCAGCCCCATCTCGACGCGGCTGACCGTCAGGATCTGCCCCAGCGGGTCGACGATCCCGAACGCGACCGGGTTGAGATACGCCGCGCACGCGACCAGCACCGCCGCCAGCCCGACCAGCGAGTGAAACGCCGCCACCAGCTGCGGCATGTCGGTCATCGCGATCCGCCTTGCGGTGACGAGCCCGATGACGCCGCCCAGCGCGATCGCCGCCAGGATCTCGATCACCGCGACCGCGTCGACACGCTGCAGGATCGCCCAGTAATCATAGGCCGGGGTCGATCCCGTCACCAGCACCTCGATCGTCGGCACGTGCGTGACGAGCGTCGTCACCACCGCGATCGCCATCCCGATGATCCCCATCCGGTTGCCGCGCTGGCTCGTCGCCGGGCTCGACAGCCCGCGCAGCGCGAGGATGAAGCACACGCCGGACACCAGATAGGCCAGCGCGGCCCAGGGATTGACTTGATGTTCCATATTCCAGACCCCCGTCGTCACCCCGGCGAAGACCGGGGTCCATCTTTCCACCGGCGCTCGCGCGGCGCGATGGATCCCGGCCTGCGCCGGGATGACGAAATCAAACCGTTACTTGGATGCGGCCGCGGGCCGCTCCTTCTTCTTGTACATCGCCAGCATCCGGTGCGTCACCGCGAAGCCGCCGAAGATATTGACGCTCGCCAGCACCACCGCCAGCAGCCCCAGCCATTTCGACGACGATCCGCTCGCCCCGACGCCCGCCGCCGCCGCGGCGATCAGCGCGCCGACGATGATGACGCTGGAGATCGCATTGGTCACCGCCATCAGCGGCGTATGCAGCGCGGGCGTCACCGACCACACGACATAATAGCCCACGAAACAGGCCATGACGAAGATCGAAAGGATCGCGATGAAGTCCATTATTCGGCTCCGCATGGATCCTCCCCATGCCGAGCATGGGGAGGGGGACCGCCCGGCGCAGCCGGGGGGTGGAGGGGCAACGCCGCACGCGCGAGCGCGTCGGCAACGACATCGGGATCGCGCAGGACGTCGCCGGCGGTGATACGCAGGACTGTCAGGCCCAGCGAGGCAAGCACGCCATCGCGCCGGGTGTCACGACCGGGGCGATCACCATGATCGTGCGCGGCCCCGTCGATCTCGATAGCCAGCCGGGCAGACGGGCAGTAGAAATCGAGTATATAGCCACCGATTGGATGCTGTCGCCGGAACCGCGCGCCACCCTGCCGCCCGCGGAGTCGCTGCCACAGCAGGACTTCCGGCAGGCTCATGCTCCGACGCAGGCGGCGCGCCTGCCGAACGGTCGAGACCCCTCCACCGGCCTGCGGCCGGTCCCCCTCCCCATGCTCCGCACGGGGAGGATCGGCGACCGTGGCCGCCCGTGTGCTCACGACAGCAGCCGCGCGTTGACGATCTGCCCGCCCTTCGTCAGCCGCACCGCATCGCCGATCTCTTCGTCCAGCACCGGTCGCCCGGATTCCTTGTCCCAGAACGCCGACAGGAAGTTGAGCAGGTTGCGCGAGAACAGGGCGCTCGTATCCGCCGCCAGCCGTGACGGCACGTTGCGATGCCCCACGATCTTCACGCCGTGGCGCACCACCACCTCGCCCGCGACTGCGCCCTCGACATTGCCGCCCTGCTCCACCGCCAGGTCGACGATCACGCTGCCGGCGCGCATCGTCGCGATCTGTGCGTCGCTGACGAGCCGCGGCGCTGGGCGTCCGGGGATCAGCGCGGTGGTGATGACGATGTCCTGCTTGGCGATATGCGCCGACACCAGCTCCGCCTGCGCCGCCTGATATTCGGGCGACATCTCGCCGGCATAGCCGCCCGCGCCTTCGCCCTCGATCCCCTTCACGTTCTCGACGAAGATCGGCTTCGCGCCCAGCGACTGGATCTGCTCCTTCGTGGCGGAGCGCACGTCGGTCGCGGACACCTGCGCGCCCAGCCGCCGCGCGGTCGCGATCGCCTGCAGCCCGGCGACGCCGACGCCCATCACGAAGCACTTCGCCGCGCTGACGGTCCCCGCCGCGGTCATCATCATCGGGAACGCGCGGCCATATTCCGCCGCCGCGTCGAGCACCGCCTTGTAGCCGCTGAGATTCGACTGCGACGACAGGATGTCCATCGACTGCGCGCGGGTGATCCGCGGCATGAACTCCATCGCCAGCGCCTCGACGCCCGCCGCGGCATAGCCGTCGATCTTGGCGCGCTCACCGAACGGATTGAGTCCCGCGACCAGCCACGCGCCTGGCGCCACGCCTGCCAGCGCCGACGCCTCCGGCCCCTGCACCGCCAGCACGATCTCCGCCCCCGCCAGCGTGGCGACACGGTCGCCCACCGTCGCGCCCGCCTCGGCATAGGCCTGGTCCGCGATCGATGCGGTCGCGCCCGCGCCGGCCTCGACCGCCACCGTCGCACCGAGCCCCACGAACTTCTTGACGGTCTCGGGCGTCGCGGCGACGCGCTGCTCGCCGCCGGCGGTTTCCTTCAGGACGGCGATCTTCATCGCGTCAGGCGATCAGCCAGACGACGAGCGCGGCGATCAGCGCACAGCCGACAGCGCCCCACTTCATCAGCGAGATCACGCTGTCGTAGGTCGAGACATGCGCCTTCATGTTCGCCCTGGGCTCCGCGCCTGCGCTGGACTGTCCCGCCATAAACCCTCCTGTACGACATATCGTTACGGTCAGGGGTCCTATCGCGCACATCTCCTGTCCTCAAGCCTTAACCGATGCCGGACGGGTTTCATCGCGCTTAAGCCGAACTTTACCTCGCGGCGCTATCGCTCGCCGCTGGATGGAACGGGATACACCATGACGCGAAACGGCCAGCGCCTGCTGATGCTGATCGACGACGAGCCCGCGCAGCGCCGCCTCGTCGCCGCGCTCGCCGCGCGTGGCGGCTGGCGCGCGATCTTCGCCACCGATGCGGAAATGGCGATCGCCACGCTCGGCACGCAGGACGGGATGCAGCTCGATGCGATCATCCTCGATCACTGGCGCCACGAATCGGATGCGTCCGCGCTGATCCACGAACTGCGCGAACGCCGCCCCGCGCTGCCGTTGCTGATGCTCACCGCCAACGGCTCGGTCGCGCATGCGGTCGCCGCGATGCGCAGCGGCGCCACCGACTTCCTCGTCAAGCCGATCGCACCCGAACGCCTGCTCGCCGCGCTCGAGGCCGCGGTCGCGGGCACCACCGCGGGCGAGCTGCGTCCGCTGACCGAGAAGATCCCCGCGCTCCTCGCCTTCGACGAGATCGTCGGTTCCACGCCCGATTTCCGCGCCGCGCTCGCGATCGCCGCCAAGGCCGCACGCGCGCGCGTTCCCGTCCTGCTGGAGGGCGAGAGCGGCGTCGGCAAGGAAGTCGTCGCCGAGGCCGTCCACGCCGCCTCCCCGCGCGGCAAGAAGCCGATGATCGCGATCAATTGCGGCGCGATCCCCGCGAACCTCGTCGAAAGCGAGCTGTTCGGGCACGAGAAGGGTGCGTTCACCGGCGCGTTCGAACGCAAGATCGGCAAGTTCGTCGCCGCCGACGGCGGCACGCTGTTCCTCGACGAGATCGGCGAGATGCCGCTGGAGGCGCAGGTCAAGCTGCTTCGCGTCCTCCAGTCGGGCGAGGTCCAGCCGATCGGCGCGCGCCACCCGCGCGAGGTCGACGTCCGCGTCATCGCCGCCACCAACAAGCGCCTCCTCGACGAGGTCGAGGCGGGCCGCTTCCGCGAGGATCTCTATTACCGGCTCAACGTCGTCCAGGTCACGATCCCGCCCTTGCGCGAACGCACCGGCGACATCCCCGCGCTCGCGCGTCACCTCCTCGCGCGCATCGCCCGCCAGCCCGGCCTGCGCCCGCTCGGCATCACCGACGACGCGCTGGCGCTGCTCGAGGGATACGACTGGCCCGGCAACGTCCGCCAGCTCCAGAACGCGCTCTTCCGCGCCGCGGTGCTGTGCGAGGGCGCCGCGCTCACCCGCGCCGATTTCCCGCAGATCGCCAGCCTCGGCAACCGCCGCGAGACGCTGCCGGTCGAGGCGCAGATGGCGATGTCCGGCGGCGTCACCCTCTTCCGCCCCGACGGCAATTTGCGCGCGCTGGAAGAGATCGAGGCCGACGTCATCCGCCTCGCGATCGGCCACTACCGCGGCCGCATGACCGAAGTCGCCCGTCGCCTCGGCATCGGCCGCTCGACGCTCTACCGCAAGCTCGGCGAACTCGGCATCGACAACGCCGCGGCCTAACCTTCTCCCCTCCCGCAAGCGGGAGGGGAGCGACTTGTCTCGACTCCCAGCGAAGCAACCGCGTAGAAACGCCCCATGCTCCCCTTTCACAACCGAACCGCGCTCGTCACCGGCGCCGCCTCCGGCATCGGCCTCGCCACGGCGCGGCACCTCGCCGCGCACGGGGCCCACCGCCTGATCCTCGTCGACATCGACGCCGCCGCGCTCGCGCGCATCGACCTGCCGTGCACGCTCGACCTGCTCCCCGGCGACATCCGCGACGAGGCGTTCTGGGACGAGGCCGCCCCCCGCCTCGCCGGGCTCGACCACGCGGTCCTCAACGCTGGCGTCGCGGGCGCGGGTACGATCGCGGACCTCGCGCTCGACGAGTGGCGCCGCATCCTCTCGGTCAACCTCGACGGCGCATTCCTCACGCTGCGCGCCGCACTCCGCGCGATGACCGACGGCGGCAGCATCGTCACCGTCGCCTCCGCCGCCGGGATCAAGCCCGAAGCCGGCGTCGCCGCCTATGGCGCGTCGAAGGCCGCGTTGATCCACCTGACGAAGGTCGCCGCGAAGGAGGCCGCCCCGCGCCGCATCCGCGTCAACGCGATCGCCCCCGCAGGCGTCGAAACCCCGGTGTGGGACGCGGTCCCGATGTTCGCCGATCGTGCCGCGCAGGTCGGCCGAGACGCCGCCTTCGCCGAACTCGCCGCCATGGCGACCCCGCTCGCGCGCTACGCCAAGCCCGAGGAGATCGCCGCGCAGACCGCGTTCCTGCTGTCCGACGCCGCCGCACTCGTCACCGGCGCCACCCTCGTCACCGACGGCGGCTACACGCTTTAGGATCGCCCGCCGATCCATTCGTTTCGAGCGAAGTCGAGAAACGCCGCGCCGGTCATACGTTTCTCGACTTCGCTCGAAACGAACGGAAACCGACGATGAACCGCCGATAATCAGCCCTCACCACAACACCCCCTTCACCGGCTGCAACGGAGCGGGCGCCTCGTCGCCGATCGCCTGCAACAGGTCGATCTCGATCGTCCGGCACATCGCGGACAGCGACACGTCGTGCACCGTGTTCGCGAACGGATCGACCAGGTCGTCGCCGATCTGGAGCACCGCCAGGAACATCAGCCCCGCCACCGTCGATCCCAGCGGCGTCGCGAACCCCAGCGATTCGACCAGCCCGATCGGCAGCAGGATGCAGAACAGATGCGTGAACAGCGTCGGGAAGAACCGGTACTGGTTGGGCAACGGCGTGTTCTTCAGCCGCTCCATCCCGCCCTGCGCATTCGCGATATCGACCAGCACGCGCTCGAACGACGCCTGCTGGATCGTGTCGATCCACCCGTTCTGCCGCGCCAGGTCGATCCGTCGCCCCGTGCCGTCGACGATCCCGTTGGCGATGTTGGTCCGCGCCAGCGCGAAGTCCGCCTCGCCCTTCGACAGGAAGCGCAGCACCTCGCCGTCCGCGGGCTGGCGCCGCAGCTGGCAGCGCAGCGCGTTCACATAGGCCACCTGCCGCAGCACGATCGACCGCTTCATGTCGAGCGCCTCGGGCTGCTGGAGATAGTTGCGCGTGGCGCGCGCCAGGCTGCGCGAGGCGTTGATCATCGATCCCCACAGGATCCGCCCCTCCCACCAGCGCTGATAGGCGGAATTGTCCCGAAACCCCAGGAACAGCGCCAGCGCGGAGCCGAACAGCGTCAGCGGCAGCGACGGCGCCTTGAACGGCAGGATGAAGTAGACGAGCGTGACGATGCAGTCCCATACGAACAGCACGAGAAGCGGCTTCCACACCTCGCGGACGATC
The DNA here is from genome assembly GCF_055231975.1 of Sphingomonas sp. Ell38C01. Taxonomy (NCBI): domain Bacteria; kingdom Pseudomonadati; phylum Pseudomonadota; class Alphaproteobacteria; order Sphingomonadales; family Sphingomonadaceae; genus Sphingomonas; species Sphingomonas sp. Ell38C01. The sequence goes on from NZ_JBUYVA010000001.1 coordinate 3,528,602, forward strand.
GTGCTCAGGCGCGGAACGGCGTCGACAATCACGTAAGGGCTCCCATCGGTGTCACGCCCGGCCCAACGTTACCGAGCCGGAATGGATGCGTGGCGATCGCCACAAGACAGGTCTTTCGACGCCTTCACACTGCCGGGACGACGGCCTGTCCAGCAATGATCGGGTGCAACGCGACCGTCCGGGTTCGAGAGGTCCGGCTTTGGATCCGTTCGTTTCGAGCCCTTCGACCGCCTGCCACGGCAGGCGCTCAGGACAGGCCGAGGTCGAGAAACGAACGGAGAAGGGAGCCGGCCGACCTGACGCCGGCATGTTCCATATGCCGATCCTACCGCGCCACCAGTGCCGCATCCCGCAGGCCGCGCCACACCCGCACCGCCTGCACCGTCTCCGCCACGTCGTGCACCCGCAGCAGCTGCACGCCCGCCTCGACGCCCTTCAATGCCAGCGCGATCGATCCCGCCAGCCGCGCGTCCGCGGGTGCCTCGTTCGACAGCGCACCGATCATCCGCTTGCGGCTCGCCCCCAGCATGATCGGGCAGCCGAGCCCATGGAACAGCGGCAGCGCGTTCAGGATCGCAAGATTGTCACCCAGCGTCTTGCCGAACCCGATGCCCGGATCGACCAGGATCCGCGACCGTTCCACTCCGCCCGCCACCACCGCGTCGATCCGCGCCGCCAGCCAGTCGAACACCGCGCCCGCCACGTCGCCATACTGCCCGCCGCCCGCATGCGGCCCCGCCTTCGGGTCGGGCGAGTGCATCAGGATCACCGGGCACCCCGCCGCCGCCACCACCGCCAGCGCGCGATCGTCCCACAGCAGCGCGGAGACGTCGTTGACGATCTGCGCCCCTGCCGTCAGCGCCGCCTCCATCACGGCCGCCTTGCGCGTATCGATCGAGACGATCGCGCCCGACGCCACCAGCCGTTCGACGACCGGCACGACGCGCTCGATCTCGTCGCCCTCCCAAACCAGCGCCGCACCCGGCCGCGTCGATTCCCCCCCGACATCGACGATCGCCGCCCCCTCCGCCGCCAGCGCGACGCCCGCGGATGCGGCGGCTGCGGCATCGTCATGGTGCGCGCCGCCATCGGAAAAGCTGTCCGGCGTCACGTTCAGGATCCCCGCGACCGCCGCCTGATCGAACCGCAGCGTCCGCGCGCCCAGCACCAGCGGCGTCCGCGGAGCGGTCACACGCGCATGCACCGCCATCGCCTGCGCACCCAGCGAAGCGACCTCAGCCACCGGCACCGTCCGCCGCGCGCCGCCCTCGCGCACCTCATAGGCCGCGAACCACTGCATCCCCCCCGCCAGCCGAGCGACCGCGCCGTCGGCGTGCGTGACGGGGGTGTCGACGAATTGCGTGGGTTTCAGGTGAAGACCGGTCAAAAGCTCATCCGTTCGTTTCGAGCGAAGTCGAGAAACGCTAAGACCGGTTCACGTTTCTCGACCTCGGCCTGTCCTGAGCGCCTGCCGTGGCAGGCAGTCGAAGGGCTCGAAACGAACGGCACCTTTGGTCAAGGCTGCGTCGCCAGCAGATACGTCTGCCGCAGCGTATCGATCGGCCGCAGCCCGTCCGCCGCGTCATGGTGCCAGAAGGTCCACCCGTTGCACGCGGGCGCCGCCTGCAACGCCGCGCCCAGCTTGTGGATCGATCCCGTCTGCCCGCACTCGCTCAGCAGCGATCCGTCCGCGCGCACCGTCGCGCGCCACCGCCGCTTCGCATCGCTCAGCACCGCGCCCGGCGTCAGGTAACCGTTCTCGACCAGCACCCCGAACGCCACCTTGGGCTGCGCCCGCGGCGACTGCATCGTCGCCAGCGCGGATTCGTCGAGCGGCAGTGCGGCCGCGATCCGCTCTTCCGCCGCCGCGATATACACGCCCTCGCGCTCGATGCCGATCCAGCGCCGTCCCAGCCGCTTGGCCACCGCGCCCGTCGTCCCCGTCCCGAAGAACGGATCGAGCACCACGTCGCCGGGTTTCGTGCACGCCAGCAGCACGCGGTACAGCAGCGCCTCGGGCTTTTGCGTGGGGTGTACCTTGTGCCCGTCCTTCTTCAGCCGCTCCTGCCCGCCGCAGATCGGGAATTCCCAGTCGCTGCGCATCTGGATCTCGTCGTTCAGCGTCTTCATGCTGCGATAGTTGAAGGTGTATTTCGCCTTCTCCGCGGTCGATGCCCAGATCAGCGTCTCGTGCGCATTGGTGAAGCGCGTGCCCTTGAAATTGGGCATCGGGTTGGCTTTCCGCCACACGATGTCGTTCAGGATCCAGAACCCCAGGTCCTGGATCGCGGAGCCCACCTTGAAGATGTTGTGATAGCTGCCGATCACCCAGATCGTGCCGTCGTCCTTCAGCACGCGCCTCGCCTCCGCCAGCCACGCGCGCGTGAACGCGTCGTAGATGGCCAGGCTGTCGAACTTGTCCCAGTCGTCGGTCACCGCGTCGACATGGCTGCCGTCGGGCCGGTTCAGGTCGCCGCCGAGCTGGAGGTTGTACGGCGGGTCCGCGAAGATCATGTCGACGGACTTGGCGGGCAACGCGCGCATCGCCGCGATGCAGTCGCCACGCAGGATCGTGTCGAGCGGCAGGGTCGAGGGGTCCACCACCGGAGCCGGGGCGGGCGCCCGCGTCGCGCGCTTCGGCGCGAGAATGTCGATAACGGCCATGCAGTCCCCCGGGTATCCAGGACGCGAAAATGCGGATGACGGCGACTCCGTCAAGAAAACAATGGTTAACCAGTTTCGTGGAGATCCGGTTAATGTCGCCGAAACGAGTCGCCGCATCCACATCTTGAGTCCCGCCGCGCGCGCGGACTCAACCGCTAGGGGTGTGGCGGCGACGACTCAGTTCGTCGCAACCGCCCCGGCCAGCCGCCGATACGCCTCCGCGACCGGCGAAAAGCTGCGCCGATGGAGCGGCGTCGGCCCATGCTCGCGCAGCGCACGCAGGTGGTGCGCGCAGCCATAGCCCTTGTTCGAATGCCAGTTATACGCCGGATATGCGTCCGCCGCCGCGATCATGATACCGTCGCGGGTGTGCTTGGCGACGATCGAGGCCGCCGCGATCGACAGCGATTTCGCGTCCCCGCCGACGATCGGCGTCCCCGCATAGCCCCAGCGCGGCAGCCGGTTCCCGTCCACCAGCACATGCCCCGGCGCGCACCCGAGCGCGCCGGACAGCTGGTCCACCGCCAACGTCATCGCCTTCATCGTCGCCCAGTAGATGTTGAGCGCATCGATCTCCTCCGGCTCGACGATCCCGACGCCGACGATCGCGCAGTCCTTCAGCCGCGCGCACAGCCGCTCGCGCTCCGCCGCGGACAGTTTCTTCGAATCGTCGATCCCGCGCGGCACGCCCCGTGCCGGCAGGATCACCGCCGCCGCCACCACCGGCCCCGCCAGCGGCCCGCGCCCCGCCTCGTCGACCCCCGCGACGGGGCCGACGCACAGCTTTTCGTGGCGCATCGACGGCCGCATCACGCGATCCGCCAGTCCGGATAGCGCCGCGCCTCGCCCGCACGGTACAGGCACACCGCATTCCCGGCCGGATCGACGCACCGCGCCTCGCGCCACCCCCAGCGCTCGTCGCGCGTATCGCTCACCGCGACACCGCCCGCGCGCAACCGCGCGACGACGCCGTCGAGGTCCCCGCACTCGAAATAGACGACCGGTCCCGCCGGCATCTCGCCCCGCGCCTCGATCGACAGCGTCGTCCCCCCGAGGCTTTCGAACCGCGCGTACCGCGGTGCCGCGTCGACGATCTGCTGCAACCCCAGCAGCGCATAGAAGTCCCGCGACGCGCCATAGTCGTCCGTCGCAACCGTCACCTGATTGCCGACCGGCCCACCCAGGTCGCAATCCAGCCGCACCGCCTGATGCCCCATCGGCCCGTGTCTGCCGCCCAGTCCGGGCGCCTCCCGCAACGCCATCCGCACGAACACCCGCGCCCGCGCCACCGCATCGGCCAGGGCCATCCCGCGCCCCAGCCCCTCCGCGATCGCGCTCGCCAGCGTGCAGCCGGTGCCATGGGTATGTCGCGTCTCGATCCGCGCGTCGCGCCACCGGGTCACCGCGCCGTCCGCCGCGACCAGCCGGTCCTCGATCACGTCGCCCGCGCCGTGCCCGCCCTTCACCAGCACCGCCGCGCCGCTCGCCCGTACCACCGTCTTGCCCCCCAGCGCCGCGAGCTCCGGGAGGTTGGGCGTCACCACGCTCGCCAGCGCCATCAGCCGCCCGAACGCCGCGATCGTCTCCGCATCGGCAAGGATCGAGCCCGAGGTCGCGACCATGACGGGATCGAACACGATCGGAATACCCTGCCCCGTACCCCGGCGAAGGCCGGGGCCCAGTATCGGTGAGGCCGGCGTTGCGTGCGCCTCGTCGTCCAACGCCACTGGACCCCGGCCTTCGCCGGGGTACGGTTCGGTCAGACCTTCCAGCACGTCCGCCACCGCATGCGCCGTCTCCGCGGACCCGATCATCCCGATCTTGACCGCATCCACGCCGATATCGTCGATGCACGCGCGCATCTGCGCCACCACGACATCCGCCGGCACCGCATGCACCGCATGCACCCCCAGCGTGTTCTGCGCGGTGATCGCGGTCACTGCGGTCATCGCGTGGCCGCCCAGCATCGTGACGGTCTTGATATCCGCCTGGATCCCCGCCCCGCCCCCGGAATCGGAGCCCGCGACGATCAATATCCGCGCCGTCATCCCCGGAATCACCCTGCGAACCGCCGCTCGCCGGATGCCGGGGATTTCTTTAGCGCCGCCCCCACCCGCGTCGGCCGGTCGAGCAGTTCGCCCCCGCAATTCGGGCATCGCTCGTCGAGATCGTCCGCGCACTCCGCGCAGAAGGTGCATTCGAACGAGCAGATGAACGCACCCCCCGCATTCGCGGGCAGGTCCGCGCCGCAGCGCTCGCAATCGGGCCGCATCTCCAGCATCTACGCGGCCGCCGTCTGTACTGCGTCGCAGATCCGGTCGACCACGCGCGTCACCTGCGCGGCGTCGTCCCCTTCCGCCATCACGCGGATGACGGGTTCGGTCCCCGATGGACGGATCACGAGCCGCCCGATCCCCTTCAGCTCCGCCTCGGCCTCCGCGATCACCGCCTTCACCGCCGCCGTCTCCAGGGGCTTGCCGCCCGCGAACCGCACGTTCTTCAGGAGCTGCGGCAGCGGCTCGAACCGGTGGAGCACCTCGCTCGCCGGCGCGCCCGCGCGCTTCAGCTCGGCCAGGATCTGCAACCCCGCGACCAGCCCGTCCCCCGTCGTCGCATAGTCCGACAGGATGATGTGCCCGGACTGCTCGCCGCCGACATTATACCCCCGCGCGCGCATCGCCTCCAGCACGTGGCGGTCGCCCACCTTGGTCCGCACCAGCCCCAGCCCCTGCGCCGCCAGATGCCGCTCGAGCCCCAGGTTCGACATCACGGTCGCCACCAGCCCGCCGCCGACGAGCTTCCCGCGCCGCGCGAACCCGGTCGCGATCGTCGCCATCAGCTGGTCGCCATCGACCACCGTCCCCGTCTCGTCGACCACGATCAGCCGGTCCGCATCGCCGTCCAGCGCGATCCCGATCGCCGCCCCGCTCGCCACCACCGTCTCGCTCAGCGTCTGCGGCGCGGTCGATCCGACGCGGTCGTTGATGTTCTTGCCGTTGGGCTCCACCCCGATCGCGACCACCTCCGCGCCCAGTTCCCACAGGGCGGAGGGCGCGACCTGATACGCCGCCCCGTTCGCGCAATCGACCACCACCTTCATGCCGTCGAGCCGCAGATCCTCGGGAAAGGTCGACTTGGCGAAGTGGATGTACCGCCCGCGCGCATCCTCCACGCGCCGCGCGCGCCCGATCTGCTCGGCGGGCGCCAGCGGCACGTCGCCGTCGATCAGCGCCTCGATCGCTTCCTCCGCCTCGTCGCTCAGCTTGTAGCCGTCGGGGCCGAACAGCTTGATCCCGTTGTCCGCGAACGGATTGTGGCTGGCGGAAATCATCACGCCGATGTCCGCGCGCATCGATTGCGTCAGCATCGCGACCGCGGGCGTCGGCATCGGCCCCAGCAGCACCACGTCCATCCCCACCGCGGTGAACCCCGCGACCATCGCGTTCTCGAGCATATAGCCCGACAGCCGCGTGTCCTTGCCGATCACCACGCGGTGCCGGTGGTCGCCGCGCTGGAAATACGCGCCCGCCGCCATGCCCACCTTCATCGCCATCGCCGCGGTCATCGCGCCCGCGTTCGTCCGCCCGCGAATCCCGTCGGTGCCGAAATATTTCCTTGCCATCGTGGCCGCGCTCCGTTCCGCTATGTCCCGCCTGATAGTCCCGCCTCCAGCCAAGAGCCAAGCCCAACCGCATGTCGCAAGCCTCCCGCATCCTCCTTTCGCTCGTGATCGGTCTCACCGGCGGGATCGCGCTCGCCGCGTTCGCACCCGCCGCGGTCGATCCGGTCGCGCTCGTCGCGCAGCCGATCGGCACCGCGTGGCTCAACTCGCTCCAGATGACGATCGTCCCGCTCGTCGTCTCGCTGCTCGTCACCGGGGTCGCCGCCACCGCGGAGGCCGCGAAGGCGGGCCGGCTCGCGGGCAAGGCGATCGCGCTCTACACCACGATGCTGGCGCTCTCGGCGACCGCGGCGGCGCTGCTGACCCCGCTGTTCCTCGCGATCGCGCCGCTCCCGGCCGAATCCGCCGCCGCGCTCCGTGCCGCGCTCGCGGGCGCGGAAGCGATCCCCGCCGCGCCGCCGCTCGGCCAGTTCTTCGCCGCGATCGTCCCGACGAACATCATCAAGGCCGCCGCGGACAACGCGTTCCTGTCGATCATCATCTTCACGCTCATCTTCGCGTTCGCGATCGCGCGGATCGACGGCGAGGGCCGCCGCCTACTCGTCGCCTTCTTCACCGCGATCCGCGACACGATGCTGGTCGTCATCGGCTGGATCCTGTGGATCGCGCCGATCGGCGTCTTCGCGCTCGCGCTCGTCGTCGGGGCGAAGGCGGGGACGGGCGCGTTCGGCGCGCTGATCCACTACATCCTGACGGTCGCGTCGGTCGGCATCGTCGTGTCGCTGTTCGCCTATCCGGTCGCGGTGTTCGCCGGGCGCACCGGGCTCGCGCGCTATGCCCGCGCCGCGCTCCCCGCGCAGGCGGTCGCGGTCAGCACCCAGTCGTCGCTCGCCTCGCTCCCGGCGATGCTCGAGGGCACGCGCGCGCTCGGCGTGCCCGTCGCGACTTCGGGCGTCACGCTCCCACTCGCGGTCGCGATCTTCCGCTGGACGGGGCCGGCGATGAACCTCGCGGTCGCGATCTACGTCGCCGAGTGGTTCGGCATCCATCTCGGCCCCGCGACGCTCGCGATCGGGGTGATCGTCGCCACGCTCACCTCGCTCGGTTCGGTCAGCCTGCCCGGCACGATCAGCTACGTCAGCGCGATCGCGCCGATCGCGTCCGCCATCGGCGCCCCGATCGCACCGCTCGGCCTGCTGGTGGCGGTCGAGACGATCCCCGACATCGTCCGCACGCTCGGCAACGTCATGATGGACATCGCCACCACCGCCACGCTGGCCCGCCGCGCCGGCATCGCGGACGAGGATGCGAGCTGAGAGAACGCCGCCGGTATACCAAGCCCGTTCGCACTGAGCTTGTCGAAGCCTGTCCTGAGCGCCTGCCTTGGCAGGCAGTCGAAGGGTGCTGCCTTTCTCCTTCTTGGACGCCGCAGGAGGACAGGGCTTCGACAGGCTCAACCCGAACGGGTAGAAGACAAATCGCCCCTCCCCCCGCGCATCCGATCTCCCCATATATTCGGCTTCCCCTCGCGAAGGAGCGCCCCTACGATGAAATACCGCACGCTAGGCGATGGCCTGTCCGTGTCCGCCCTAGGCCTCGGCTGCATGCCGATGGCGGGTGTCGGCCCCAACATGTACGGCGCCGCGACCGAGGACGAGAGCATCGCGACGCTCCACCATGCGATCGAACTCGGCGTCACCTTTTTCGACACTGCGGAAGTCTACGGCCCGCACGTCAACGAGGAACTCGTCGGCCGCGCGATCCGCGCGCGCCGCGACGGCCTCGTGATCGCGACCAAGTTCGGTTTCCGTATCGGCGAGGGTGGCATCCGCGGCACCGACAGCTCGCCGGAAAATGTCCGCAAGGCGTGCGAGGGTTCGCTCAAGCGGCTCGGCATCGACACGATCGACCTGTTCTACCAGCACCGCGTCGATCCCGCGGTTCCGATCGAGGACACCGTCGGTGCGATGGCCGAGCTGGTCCGCGAGGGCAAGGTCCGCCATCTGGGTCTATCGGAGGCGGGCGTCGACACGCTCCGCCGCGCCGCCGCGGTCCATCCGATCGCCGCGCTCCAGTCCGAATATTCGCTCTGGGAACGCGATATCGAGGCGGAGATCCTTCCCGCCTGCCGCGAACTCGGCATCGGCTTCGTCCCCTACAGCCCGCTCGGCCGCGGCTTCCTTACCGGCCAGATCGCGTCGCGCGCCGACCTCCCCGACGGCGACTACCGTCTCAACGACCCGCGCTACTCGGAAGAGAATTTCGCGAAGAACCTCGAGATCGTGGCGGTGGTCAAGGCGATCGCCGACGCGCACCACGCCAGCCCCGCGCAGGTCGCGCTCGCCTGGCTGCTCGCGCAGGGGTCGGATATCGTGCCGATCCCCGGTTCGAAGCGCCGCGTCACGCTAGAAGACAGCATGAAGGCCGCCGACCTGACGCTGTCACCCGACGATCTGACGAAGCTCGACGAAGCCGCCCCCCGCGGCGCCACCGCGGGTCCCCGCTACGGCGAACGCATGATGGCGATGGTCCGGTTGTAACCGGCCGGGGATTCTCCCTTTTGCGGCGAGGCTCACCCCTCGCCCGCACTCTGTTTCATTCGGGTCTGACCAGTTCCACCCGTTCGCCCTGAGCGAAATCGAAGGGCCATGCTTCGATTTCGCTCAGCACGAAGGAATGGCGGTGCAAGCCTGCTCGATACGGAGCCTAGCGCCGCGTCTCTCCGCGCGTATCCAGGCCCGCCGCCGCCGGCTCGCCCAGTTCCGCCTCGCCGGCCATCGCATGGTCCGCGTCGCGCAGCGTATCGAGGTGCATCCACTTCTTCACGATCGGTGACAGTGCCAGCACCGCCACCGCGACTCCGATCGTCCACCAGCCGATCGTCGCGTAGATCGCCAGCGTGCCCTCCTTGGTCATCGCGCCGCCCTCGCCGCCGCCGGTCGCTTCGCCGATCTTCCCCGCCACGAAATTGCCGACCGCGGTCATGTAGAACCACGCGCCCATGATGAGGCTCGCCAGGTGCTTGGGCGCCAGCCGGTTCATCGCCGACAGCCCGACGGGCGACAGGCACAGCTCGCCCGTCGTCTGGAAGAAATAGGTCAGGAACACGAAGAACACCGGCGTCGCGATCTCCGGCCCCACCGAACGCGCGCCCCAAACGAAGACGAGGAACGCCAGCCCGACCTGCGCCAGCGCCAGCCCGAACTTTGCCGGCGCGGAGGGCTCGACTCCACGCTTGCCCAGGAACACCCACAAGGCGGCGAAAATCGGCCCCAGCAGCACGATGTAGATCGGGTTGATCGACTGGAACAGCGACGCGGGCACCCCGCCGCGATCGACGAACCGGTCCGTGTAGAGGTTGAGGCTCCCGCCCGCCTGCTCGAACAGCCCCCAGAATACCGGGTTCAACGCGATCAGGAACAGCACCGCGAACATCCGGTCGCGTGCATGCGGCTCCAGCTTGAAACTTTCGAACAGCACGTATCCGAGCAACCCGATGCCGGACACGATCAGCAGCGTCTGGATCACGTCCTGATACTGCACCAGCGCCCAGATCACCGCGATCGAGGCGACCCCGATGCCATAGACCGACCATTCCTTGGACTTCGCCAGCACCCGCGGCGCCTCGCCCTTGCCCAGCAGCAGCGGCTTGCCGAGCACGAACACCACCAGCCCCAGCAGCATGCCCACGCCCGCCGCGCCGAACCCGTACGACCAGCCATAGGTCTCGCCCAGCCAGCCCGCCAGCACCGTCCCGATCGCCGCGCCCACGTTGATGCCGATGTAGAAGATCGTGTACGCGCCGTCGCGACGCACGTCGGTCATCGGGTACAGCTCGCCCACGATCACCGAGACGTTGGCCTTCAGGAAGCCGACGCCGACGATGATGAACGCCAGCGCCAGCCAGAATATGTTGATCGTCGCGTCCGCCTGCCCGCCGTCGCCCTCGAACGCCATCAGCAGGTGGCCCAGCGTCAGCAGCGCCGCGCCGAACGTCACCGCCTTGCGCTGCCCCAGATAGCGGTCCGCCAGATACCCGCCCAGCACCGGGGTGACATAGACCAGCGAGGTGTACGCGCCATAGATCAGGTTGGCCTTGCCGTCGCTGAACATCCAGTGCTTCGTCAGGTAGAAGATCAGCAGCGCGCGCATGCCGTAATAGGAGAACCGCTCCCACATCTCGGTGAAGAACAGGATGTAGAGCCCCTTGGGATGCCCGAAGACCTCCGGGCTCTTCGTCGTCGCGGCATACGCCCCGCCCCCCAGCAGCAGCGCCAGGAACGCGAACGCGATCGTCGGAATGATGGGCAAAAGATACGCTCCCTGAAGACCATGCCGGGTCGTGCGCCCGGACTTCGTTGCGGCGGAGACTAACGCCAACGCCGCGCGTGTAAATGCCCGCCACACCCGAGATCCTCCCCTGCAAGGGGAGGGGGACCACCCGCAGGGTGGTGGAGGGGTGTCGCCCTCTCGATGGCGCGACACCCTCCATCGCTTCGCGCCACCACCCTATCGAGGGGAGGATCGCAATAGTCCGGGATCCGCCCTACCTGTCCCGCATGTTCAACGACCGCTCCACCCCGCTCGCGCTCCTCGCCACCCGCCGCTCGGGCAAGCCGCGCGACCTCGTCGCGCCCGGCCCGACCGCCGCCGAGCTCGACGCGATCCTCGCGATCGCCGCGCGCACTCCCGATCACGGCAAGCTCGCCCCGTGGCGCTTCGTCATCGTCGACGCGCACGCCCGCGCCGATCTCGCACGCGTCATCACCGACGCGTACCGCGCCGAGCGCCCCGAGGCGAAGCGGCTGGAGATCGAATCGCTCGAACAGTTCGCGCATCAGGCCCCGACGCTCGTCGTCGTCCTCGCCAGTCCGAAGCCCGACAGCCACATCCCGCTCTGGGAACAGGAGCTGTCCGCGGGTGCGGCGTGCATGAACCTGCTCCACGCCGCGCACGCCTGCGGCTATGCCGGCGGCTGGCTCACCGGTTGGCCCGCGTTCAGCGATGCGGTGCGCGACGCGTTCGGCGCCGAGCCGGAACGGATCGCGGGCTTCGTCTTCCTCGGCACCCCATCGCGCCCGCTCGACGAACGCCCCCGCCCGGACATGGCACGCGTCGTCAGCCACTGGCGCGCATAGGGACTCGACGCGGGACACAGTTGCTGTAGTATAACGGCATGACAGCGCTCAGCAGCGAGGACAGTCCCGTCTACATCCGCCTCCGCGGCACGATCGCCGCGGGCATCCTGCGCGGCGATTTCCGCGCGGGCGACCAGCTCCCCTCGGTCCGCGCGCTCGCCGCCGAGCACGGCGCGAACCCGCTCACCGTCGCGAAAGCGTATCAGAGCTTCCAGGACGACGGCTATGTCGAGGTCCGCCGCGGCGTCGGCATGTTCGTTCTTCCCGGCGCGGCGGAGAAGCTGCGCCTCGCCGAGCGCGACAGCTTCGTCACCGTCCATTGGCCCCGAATCCGCGCGCATATCGACCTGCTGGGGCTCGACATCGCCGACCTGATGGAACGCGCCTGAACCTTTCGCGCCGCCTGATTCGTTGGACCCGATGATGATCCGCTCCTTCACTCTCGCCGCCACCTGCCTCGCGCTCGCCGCCTGCGGCCCGACACCCTCCGCGCCCGACACCGCCGCGACGCCCAGGCCATCGCCGACCCCGTCCGCCACGCCCCCGCCCGCGTCACTCGCCCGCTATGCCGGCCACTATCCGTTCGACCGCGTCGACGGCCAGCGCTTCCTCGATGCCCCCGCAGTCCGCCGGCAGGTCGAGGCGCTCGCCCCCGACGCCGATGTCGCGCGCACCGTCCTCGCCGGCGATGGGCCATCCACCCCGATCGTGTCGCAGGACGGTCGTCTCCTGTCCTGGGGCTGCGAGGCGCACAATTGCGGCCCGCACAACTGGGCGCTCAGCATCACTCCGGACGGCAAGGCCGCCGCGCTGTGCTACAAACCCGACGACGCCGACGCCCGCTGGTACGGCGGAACACCGGACGGTGCGGACGCGACCACCTGCCCATCGGGCGACGACGCGAACTGAGGCGCGCCTTCACGGTCCGTTGACCCACTCCCCATCCGGATCGCGCCAATCCTCACCCCCTCAGAACAACCCCAGCGCCGCGACCTCCTCCGCCGACAGGTCGATCCCGAACATCAGGCTCAGCCGCATCCGGTACACTCGCGGATCGGTGATCTCGCCCGCGCTCACGTCCGCCCCCGCGCGCCGCCGATACTGCGTGCCCGTCAGCGACGCGAGCCCGTGCGGCAGCACGATGCTGACGATCCGGTGCCGCACGAACCGGCTGGCGGGCGCGGTCGCCGTCCAGTGGCTCGCCAGGGCCAGGTCGGCATCGTGCACCGGCTCCAGCGAGAAGCTGTACTGCGGGTGCAGCCCCGCAGTCGTCGTCCGCCCGTCGGTGCTCGCCGGATCGCCGTCGCGCGACAGCATCCAGCCGAGCGACGGATGCGTCTCCAGCCGGAACCGCGCATCGTCGGGCGCCGACGCCTCCACCCCGTCGATCAGCGGCATCGCGGGCGCATAGCTGCCGCCGAACCCGGTATCCGCGATCCACGCCTGCCCCTCGATCGTGACGAGGCTGAAAGTGTGCGTCAGCGGCGGCACCTCGGCGGGCTCGCCCAGCCACACCCGCGCGAGCAGCGCGCGCGCCTCGAACCCCAGCGCCGCCAGCGCATCGCGGAACAGGCGGTCATGCTCGAAGCAATAGCCCCCGCGCCGCGCGGTCACCAGCTTGGCGAACACCGACGCACTATCGATCGCGATCCCGCGGCCCAGCGCGATGTCGAGGCACTCGAACGGGATCGCGAGCCGGTGTGCCCGCTGGAGCAGGATCAGCCCGTCGGAATCGGCGGCGGGTCGCTCGGCCAGGCCGATGCGCGCGAGATAGGCGTCGAGATCGAACATGAAGCGCCCATACCCCCAATGTCCGTGCCGCTCAAATCCGGGCGAAACCACTAGGGGGCGAAGCCGTACCCCGGCGAAGGCCGGGGCCCAGCCCCAATCAGAAAAACTCGCGCGGCAGCCCGATCGGCCCTGCGGGCCGAGCCTGGACCCCGGCCTGCGCCGGGGTACGGGATATATTACCCCCCGAACGCCTCCGCCGACACCGCATACAACACGCTCGCATCCGCGGACGCCGCCGCCTCCAGCCCCAGCGCCTCGGGCACCACCTGCTCCAGATAGAATCGCACCGCCGCGCGCTTCGCCGTGCCGAACGGATCGTCCCCCGCCGCGCGCCCCTCGCGCTCCATCAGCCAGCCGCACGCCGCCACCGACAGCATCGTCAGGAACGGATAGCTCGCCGCCAGCCGGTCGTCCGCATCCGCGGTCGCCAGCCGCCGCCCGACGCCCTCGCACGCGTCGATCAGCGCGATCAGCCGCTGATGCTCCGCCTCGCCGCGCATGTCCGCGACGAGCGCAGCGAACGCCCCGCCATTCGCCAGCCCCAGCTTGCGCCCGACCAGATCCGCCGCCTGGATGCCGTTGGTCCCCTCGTAGATCGGCGTGATCCGCGCATCGCGGAAGAACTGCGCCGCCCCCGTCTCCTCGATATAGCCCATCCCGCCATGCACTTGGATGCCCAGCGACGCGACCTCATTGCCCAGGTCGGTCCCGTGCGCCTTCGCCAGCGGCGTCACCAGCTCCAGCCGGTCCTTCGCAGAGTCGTCCCCCAGCCCCGCACGATCGACCTGCCCTGCGGCGTAATAGACCAGCGCACGCGCCGCCTGCGTCTGCGCGGTCATCCGCATCAGCATCCGCCGCACGTCGGGATGCTCGATGATCGCGACCGGCGTCTTGTCCGCCGATCCCGCGCGCGCCGACTGCACCCGCTCCTTCGCATAGCGGATCGCCGCCTGCGTCGCGCCTTCCGCGACCTGCACGCCCTGAAGCCCCACGTTCAGCCGCGCATTGTTCATCATCGTGAACATCGCGCGCATCCCGCCATGTTCGCGCCCGATCAGTTCGCCGATGCAGTCGTCATGGTCGCCGAAGCTCAGCACGCAGGTCGGCGAGGCGTGCAGCCCCATCTTGTGCTCGATCGACACCACCCGCACGTCGTTGAAGTCGCCCGGCTTTCCGTCCGCGTCCAGCCGGTACTTCGGCACCAGGAACAGCGAAATCCCGCGCGTCCCCTCGGGCGCGCCCGGCGTCCGCGCGAGTACGAGGTGGACGATGTTCTCCGCCATGTCGTGATCGCCGAACGAGATGTAGATCTTCGTGCCCTTGATCGAGAACCGCCCGTCCCCCAGCGGCGTCGCCATGCTCCGCAGCGCGCCGACGTCGCTCCCCGCCTGCGGCTCGGTCAGGTTCATCGTCCCCGTCCACGCCCCCGTCGCCAGATGCGGCAGGTACAGCGCCTGCTGCTCGGGGCTGCCATGATGCGCCAGCGCCTCGATCGCGCCCACCGTCAGCGTCGGGCACAGCGCGAACCCCATGTTCGCCGCGCCCAGCGCCTCCAGCACCGCGGTCTGGATCGCGAAAGGCAGCCCCTGCCCGCCCCACGCCTCCTCGACCCCGATCGTCCCCCAGCCGCCATCGACATAGTCGCGATACGCCTGGCGGTATCCGTCGGGCATCACCACGCCCTCGGCGGTCCATGTCGCGCCCACCGTGTCGCCCGCGCGCGCCAGCGGCGCCCATTCCCCGCCCGCGAAGTCGCCGACCCCCTCCAGCACCGCGTCGACCACGTCGTCGCTCGCCGCCGCGAACCGCTCGGTCGCGGCGAGCTCGCCGATACGCACGACATGCTCCAGCACGAAACGCTGCTCCGGCGTGGGGGCGGTGAAGGCCATTTCTCTCTCCTCGTTCACGCCGCTATAGCCGCTCGCGATGACCGCTCAACACCCAGCCATCCGACGCTACGGCACCGCCGCGATCGCCGAGGCCGCCGCGCTGATCCGCGCGGGCGGCATCGTCGCGGTGCCGACCGAGACGGTCTACGGCCTCGCCGCCGACGCCACCGATTCGCACGCGGTCGCGCGGATCTACGCCGCGAAGGGCCGCCCGTCGTTCAACCCGCTGATCGTCCACATCCTCGATGTCGCCGCCGCCGAATGCCTCGCGACGTTCGACGCCGATGCACGCGCGCTCGCCGCCCGCTTCTGGCCCGGCCCGCTCACGCTCGTCCTGCCGCTCCGCGCCGACAGCGGCATCGCGTCGCTCGTCACCGCCGGGCTCGACACGATCGCGATCCGCGTCCCCGCGCATCGGGCGATGCGCGCGCTGCTCGAAGCGACGCAGCGCCCCCTCGCCGCCCCGTCCGCCAACGCCAGCAACGCCATAAGCCCGACCCGCGCCGAGCACGTCGCTGCCAGCCTAGGCGACCGCGTCCCGCTCATATTGGACGACGGCGCTTGCGAGGCGGGCCTCGAGTCGACGATCGTGCAAGGCCGGACGATCCTGCGCCCCGGCCCGATCCCGTACGAAGCGCTATTCCCCGGTGAAGCCTGTCCTGAGCGTCTGCCTCTGGCAGGCATCCGAAGGGGCCGGGGGCCAGTCCCGACCAGCTCGAAGATCACCGCCCCCGGCCAGCAAGCGACCCATTATGCGCCCGCCAAACCCCTCCGCCTGAACGCCACCGACGCCGCCGGCGACGAATGGCTGATCGGCTTCGGCCCCGTTCCCGGCGACGACACCCTTTCCGCCACCGGCGACCTCACCGAAGCCGCCGCCACCCTCTTCGCCGCGCTCCACCGCGCCGACGCGTCGCCCCGCGCAAGGATCGCGATCGCGCCGATCCCCGCGACCGGCATCGGCGAGGCGATCATGGACCGGCTACAGAGAGCCGCGCATCGCTGACTTGAGAGAGGGCACGCGCTTCCCCATCCGCTCGCACTGAGCGTGTCGAAGTGCTGCCCTTCTTCTGCCAACCGCTCAATCGAGAAGACCGGTGCTTCGACAGGCTCAGCAAGAACGGGGGTGGATCATCGCCTGCTCAGAACAACCGCCCCCCGTCCGGCACCGCCAGCGTCGGCGACACCAGCACCACCCGCCCGTCCGCATCGGGGAACCCCAGCGTCAGCACCTCCGACATCATCGGCCCGATCTGCCGCGGCGGGAAGTTCACGACCGCCGCGACCTGCCGCCCGACCAGCGTCGCCGCGTCGTAATGCTCGGTGATCTGCGCCGACGATCGCTTGCGCCCGATCACGTCGCCGAAATCGATCGTCAGCTTCCACGCCGGCTTGCGCGCCTCGGGAAACGGATCGACCGCGACGATCGTGCCGACGCGGATGTCGACCTTCAGGAAATCGTCGAACCCGATCGTCTCCGCGATCGGCGCGGCATCGTCATGCGTCATGTGCATCTCAGAAGTCGGGATTCGCATAATGCGACGGCGGCTCGATCCCGCTCATCCGCTCGGTCTCCAGCATCGGGCGGAAGCTGCGCCGGCTCTTGAACCCGCGATACCAGCGCGCGGTCGCCTCGTGCCCCTTCCAGTCGATCCCGCCCAGATAGTCCGCGATCGAGATCTGCGCGGCGGCGGCCAGATCGGCCAGGCTGATCGTCGCGCCCGCCATCCAGTGGCGATGGTCGAGCAGCCAGTCGAGATAGTCGAGATGCCCGATCGCGGAGCGCATCGCCTCGCGCAGCACCTTCGCATCGGGCGAGGAGCGGTGCACCACGCGTTTGACCATCCGCTCGTGAAGCAGCGGCCCCGTCACGTCGCGGTGGAACTGATTGTCGAACCACGCGACCAGCCGGCGGATCTCGGCGCGATTGGCGGCGCTGCCGTTAATCATCGCCGCCTTCTCGACCGTCTCCTCGAAATACTCGCAGATCGCCATTGAATCGATCAGCAGCGTCCCGCGCGTCGCGTCGACCATCACCGGGGTCTGCCCCGCCGGATTCATGTCGACGAACTCGTCGCGTCGCTCCCACGGCTTCTCCGCGACCAACTCGTAGCCGACGTCCTTCTCGTTAAGCAGCAGGCGAACCTTGCGCGAGAAGGGACACAGGGTGAACTGGTGAAGCTGCCACATGCCCCCTGTTACGGCGCACCGGCGCGCGACGGAAGCGGGTTTGCGACAGTCAGATCCTCCCCGGCACGGGGAGGTAGCGCGAAGCGACGGAGGGGGCACGCCACGAACGCTGTCGCTTGAGGAAGCCCCCCTCCGTCAGGCTGACGCCTGACACCTCCCCTTCCAGGAGAGGATTTAGTCACCTCACTCCGCCGCGACCGGCTCCACCTCGTCCGAGAGCGGATGCGCCAGCCGCGTCAGCATTTCCTTGGGCACCACCTGCCAGAAATCGCCCGCCACCCGATCCCAGTCCTCGAGCAGCGCGCGCGACCATTTGCTGTCGGTCGCGTCGGCGTGCTCGCGCACCAGACCCTGCAACAGCTCCGCCCAGTGCAGCGTCGCGACGCGCTGCCACACGATGCTGTCCGGGTTCGCGCGCTTGGCGAACAGCGCATCGGGATCGTAGACGAACGCCATTCCCCCGGTCATCCCCGCGCCGAAATTCTGGCCCACCTTGCCCAGAACCACCGCTACGCCGCCGGTCATGTATTCGCATCCGTTCGCGCCGCAGCCCTCGACCACCACGGTCGCGCCCGAATTGCGCACCGCGAACCGCTCTCCCGCCTGCCCAGCCGCCAGCAGCTTGCCGCTGGTCGCGCCGTACAGCACGGTGTTGCCGACGATCGTGTTGTCCTGGCTCGCCAGCGGCGACGACACCGCCGGGCGCACGATGATCTCGCCCCCAGACAGCCCCTTGCCGACATAGTCGTTCGAATCGCCGAACACCTCCAGCCGGATCCCCTTGCACAGGAACGCGCCCAGCGACTGCCCCGCAGAGCCGCGCAGCCGGATCGTGACGTGCCCGTCGTTCAGCTTCGACATGCCGAACTTGCGCGTGATCTCGCTCGACAGCCGCGTGCCGACCGCGCGGTGCGTGTTGCGCACGCTGTACGTCAGCTGCATCTTCTCCCCGCGCGAGAACACCGCCGCGGCATCCTTGATGATCTGCGCGTCGAGGCTGTCGGGCACCTCGTTGCGGAACGTCGTCAGGCTGAACCGCCGCTCGGCATCGCTCGCGTCGACCTTCGCCAGCACCGGGTTCAGGTCGAGATCGTCGAGATGCTCCGCCCCGCGGCTCACCTGCCGCAACAGCTCGGTCCGTCCGATGATCTCGTCGAGGCTGCGCACGCCCAGCCTGGCGAGGATGTCGCGCACTTCCTCGGCGATGAACGTCATCAGGTTGATGACCTTCTCGGGCGTGCCGACGAACTTCTCGCGCAGCGCGGGGTCCTGCGTGCACACGCCCACCGGGCAGGTGTTCGAATGGCACTGGCGCACCATGATGCACCCCATCGCGACCAGGCTCAGCGTCCCGATCCCGAACTCCTCCGCACCCAGGATCGCCGCGATCACGATGTCGCGCCCGGTCTTCAGCCCGCCATCGGTGCGCAGCTTCACCCGCCCGCGAAGGCCGTTGAGCGTCAGCACCTGGTTGACCTCGCTCAGCCCCATTTCCCACGGCGTGCCGGCGTACTTGATCGAGGTCTGCGGGCTCGCGGCCGTCCCGCCGACATGCCCCGCGACCAGGATGACGTCGGCATGGGCCTTCGCCACGCCCGCCGCGACCGTCCCGATGCCTGCCGACGAGACGAGCTTCACGCACACCCGCGCGGTCGGGTTGATCTGCTTGCAGTCGTAGATGAGCTGGGCGAGATCCTCGATCGAATAGATGTCGTGATGCGGCGGCGGGCTGATGAGCGTCACCCCCGGTGTCGCATGGCGCAGCCTGGCGATGAACTCGGTCACCTTGAAGCCGGGCAGCTGTCCGCCCTCGCCGGGCTTGGCGCCCTGCGCGACCTTGATCTCGATCTCCTCGCACGCGTTCAGATACTCCGCGGTCACGCCGAAGCGCCCGCTCGCGATCTGCTTCACCCCCGAATTGGCGTTGTCGCCATTGGCGTAGGGCACATAGCGCTTGCTATCCTCGCCGCCCTCGCCCGACACCGCCTTCGCGCCGATCCGGTTCATCGCGATCGCCAGCGTCTCGTGCGCCTCCGGCCCCAGCGCGCCGAGCGACATGCCCGGCGTCACGAACCGCTTGCGGATCTCGGTGATCGCCTCGACCTGGTCGACGGGCACGCCCTCCGCCGGATAGTTGAACTGGAGCAGGTCGCGCAGGTAGATCGGCGGCAGGTCCGCCACCCCGCGCGAGAATTGCAGGTAGCTCGAATAGCTGTCGGTCGACACCGCGGTCTGCAACAGGTGCATCAACTGCGCCGAATAGGCATGCGGCTCCCCGCCGTTGCGCTGGCGATAGAAGCCGCCGATCGGCAGCCGTGCGACTGCCTCGTCATACGCCATGTCGTGCCGGTCGCTCGCGTTGATGTGGAGCGAGGCATAGCCCTCGCCCGAGATCTTGGCGGGCATGCCGGGGAACAGGTCGTTGACGAGGCTGCGGCTCAGGCCCACCGCCTCGAAATTATACCCGCCGCGATAGCTGGAGATCACCGCGATCCCCATCTTCGACATGATCTTGAGCAGCCCTTCCTCGACCGCGATCCGATGCCGCTTGAGGCACTCCTCGATCGCCATCGTGCCGAACAGCCCGCGCGCGTGCCGGTCCGCGATCGCGGCCTCCGCCAGATACGCGTTCACGGTGGTCGCCCCCACGCCGATCAGTACCGCATAATAATGCGTGTCGAGGCATTCCGCGGTCCGCACGTTGACGCTGGCGTAGGAACGCAAGCCCCGCCGGACGAGATGCGTATGCACCGCCGCGGCCGCCAGCACGCCCGGGATCGCGACGCGGTCTACCGAGATATGCTCGTCGGTCAGGAACAGTTCGCTCTTGCCCTCGCGCACCGCCTGCTCGGCCTGGTTGCGGATCCGCTGGATCGCGGCGCGCAGCTTCTCGGGGCCTCCACGATCGCCATTGGCGCCCGCCTCGAACGTGCAGTCGATCTCCGCGACGCTCGCGCCGAAATACGCCTTCAGACGCGCCCAGTGCTCGCCCGTCAGCACCGGCGAATCGAGCACCAGCACGCGCTCGCGCCGATCCTCGGTGTCGAGGATATTGGCGAGGTTGCCGAAACGCGTCCGCAGCGACATCACATAGCGTTCGCGCAAGCTGTCGATCGGCGGGTTCGTCACCTGCGAGAAATTCTGCCGGAAGAACTGGCTGATGAGCCGGGGCTTGTCGGAAATCACCGCCAGCGGCGTGTCGTCGCCCATCGAGCCGACGGCTTCCTTGCCGGTCTCGACCATCGGCGACAGGATCAGCTCCATGTCCTCCAGCGTCTGCCCCGCCGCGACCTGCCGCCGCGCCAGCTCGGCGCGATCGTAGCGCACCACCGCATCCTCGACCTTGGGAAGGTCGGCGAGCGTCTGGAACGCGCCGGTCATCGCGGCATAGTCCTGCTCGCCCGCGATCCGGTCCTTCACGTCGCGGTCGTACAGCAGCACGCCGTCCTTCAGGTCGACCGCGATCATCTGCCCCGGCCCCAGCCGGCCCTTGGCGACGATCGTGCTCTCGGGCACCACGACCATCCCGCTTTCCGACCCGACGATCAGCAGCCCGTCCGCAGTCAGCGTATAGCGCAGCGGACGCAGCGCGTTGCGGTCCATCCCCGCCACCGCCCATCGCCCGTCCGTCATCGCCAGCGCGGCTGGGCCGTCCCACGGCTCCATGACGGAGGCGAGATACTGGTACATCGCGGCGTGCGTCGGCGGGGTGTCGCCGTCCTCCAGCAAGGCCTCGGGCACCAGCATCAGCTTGGCGGTCGGCGCGTCGCGGCCGGAGCGACAAATGGCCTCGAACACCGCGTCGAGCGCGGCGGTATCGCTCGCACCAGCCGGGATCACCGGCTTGATGTCCTCCGAATTGTCCCCGAACGCCAGGCTCGCCATCCGGATCTCGTGGCTGAGCATCCAGTTCTTGTTGCCGCGGATCGTGTTGATCTCGCCGTTGTGCGCCAGCGTGCGGAAGGGTTGCGCGAGCCACCACTGCGGAAAGGTGTTGGTCGAATAGCGCTGGTGGAAGATCGCGACCCGGCTCTCGAAGCGCTTGTCCGTCAGGTCCGGGTAGAACACCGACAGGCTCTCGGCGAGGAACAGCCCCTTGTAGACGATCGACCGGCAGCTGAGCGAACAGATGTAGAAGCCCTGGATCTGCGCCGCGATCACGCGCTTCTCGATCCGCCGGCGGACGAGATACAGCGTCTTCTCGAACTCGTCGGCGTCCTGATCTTCGGGCAGCGGCCCTGCGATCATGATCTGCTCGATCTCGGGCCGCGTCGCCTGCGCCTTCTGCCCGATCACCGAGACGTTCACCGGCACCTGTCGCCAGCCATAGATGGTATAGCCCGCCTCGATGATCGCGCTCTCGACGATCGTCCGGCAGCTCTCCTGCGCGCCCAGATCGGTGCGCGGCAGGAAGATCTGCCCCACCGCCAGCCGGTTCGGCATCACCTTGTGCCCGCCCGCCGCGATCGCATCGTCGAAGAACCGCGCAGGCAGGTCGATATGGATTCCCGCGCCGTCGCCGGTCTTGCCGTCCGCATCGACCGCGCCGCGATGCCACACCGCCTTCAGCGCATCGATCGCACTCTGCACGACCCGGCGCGAGGCGGTGCCGTCGGTCGCCGCGACCAGCCCGACGCCGCACGCGTCGCCCTCGAATTCGGGGCGGTACATGCCATGCTCGGCGAGACGGTCACGCTGGTCGGTGGTTGCGGTCATGACAGATGGCCTTCCGAACGAAGCAGATTGAGGGTGGTGCGCGTACCGTCGATAAGCGTCGGCAGATCGGCCCAGGCGCGGTTCGCACGCTGCGCCTGGGCGACCGGATTGGTCGGATATTCGTGCGCCAGCAGGTTGCGGGTCGCGCCCAGTTCGATCCAGCGATCGGCCATTGGTCCGCCAATCGCCTCGATGCGCCGGAACTGGTTCCGCGCCGACAGGCCCGCGATCGTCTCGCCCGACAGGAAGAGCAGTCCGCGGAACAGTTTTCGCGTCGTCATGTCGTACAGCTGATCGAACATCCTCAGCAATGCATGCAGCCTCTCGCGACGATCGTCGTCCCAGTCGGCGATAACGGAGCCTTCGACGGGCAACCACCCCGCCATCCGCGCCATCAACCGTTCGAGATGCGCCGCGACCGCTCCCGCGGCCTGCGCCGCCTCGGTCGTTGCCTCAAGGACCTCGTCGCGCGTCACAGGCGGACCCCGTCGCGCAACGCCGCGCGGTCGATCCATCGCGGCGTCGCGCCCCGCGCCGCAACCACCACGTCGATCTGCGGCTCGTCGAGCATCTTCCAGACCAGCGCGCGGAACCGGATTTCGTGATCGAGATCGGCACAAGCCTCCCTCGCCTCGATATGCAGGTCGATATCGCCCCCTCGCAGGCTGTCGTCCACCCGGCTGCCGAACAGGCGCACGACCGCATCCGCGCCGAAGGCTTCCGCCGCCGCCGCCTTGATCGCATCCACCTCTCCGGCACTCAACCTCACGCCGCCTGCCTTCCCGCCGCCGCCTTCGCCTTGAGATGCTTGTGCATCTGCGCGGACACGTCGCGGCCGTCGCGGATCGCCCACACCACCAGCGAGGCCCCGCGCACGATGTCCCCCGCCGCGAACACGCCGTCCAGGCTCGTCATCAGCGTCTTGCCGTCGACCAGCACGGTGCCCCAGCGCGTCACACCCAGTTCGGGCGCGCCGAACAGCCGCGGCAACTCCTCCGCGTCGAAGCCCAGCGCCTTGATGACCAGATCGGCGTCCATCGTCTCGCCCGCGCCCGGATCGATCTCGGGCGCACGCCGCCCGCTGGCGTCAGGGCTGCCGAGGCGCATCCGGTTGACGCGTACCGCAGTCACCCGCTCCAATCCCCCATTTTCTGCGGAGGCGAACCCCTGCGGCGCGGACAGCCATGCGAACTCGGCGCCCTCCTCCTCGGCATTCGCCACCTCGCGTTGCGATCCCGGCATGTTCGCGCGGTCGCGACGATAGAGGCACTTCACGCTGGTCGCGCCCTGCCGGATGGCGGTGCGCACGCAGTCCATCGCGGTGTCGCCGCCACCGATCACGACGACGGCCTTGCCTTCGGCGTTGAGCGAGCCGTCCTCGAACGCAGGCACGATATCGCCGAAGCCCTTGCGATTCGACGCGGTCAGGAAATCGAGCGCCTCGACCACGCCGTGCGCGCCCGCATTCTCGACGTCGATCGCGCGCGCCTTGTACACGCCCGTAGCGATCAGCACGGCGTCGTGGCGCTGGCGCAGTTCGTCGAGCGTCGCGTCGACCCCGACCGAAAATCCTTCGTGGAACACGATCCCGCCCGCCTTCAGCCGATCGACGCGGCGCATCACGACGGGCTTCTCCAGCTTGAAGCCCGGAATGCCGTATGTCAGCAGTCCGCCCGCACGATCGTGGCGATCATAGACGTGAACCTCATAGCCATAGCCGCGCAGATATTCCGCCGCGCTCAGCCCCGCCGGCCCAGCGCCGATCACGCCCACCGACTGCCCCCGCGCCGGCCCGGCGACGAGCGGTTCGACCCAGCCTTCTTCCCAGGCGGTATCGGTGATGAACTTCTCCACCGACCCGATCGTCACCGCGCCGTGGCCCGAGAACTCGATCACGCAATTGCCCTCGCACAGGCGGTCCTGCGGGCAGATCCGCCCGCAGATCTCGGGCATCGTCGAGGTCGCGTTCGACAGCTCGTACGCTTCACGCAGCCGCCCCTCGGCCGTCAGCCGGAGCCAGTCCGGGATATGATTGTGAAGCGGGCAATGCACCGAGCAATAGGGTACGCCGCACTGCGAACAGCGCGACGCCTGGTCCTCCGCGGGCTGGACGGCATAGCGCTCGGCGATCTCGCGGAAATCCTCCGCGCGCGCCTCCGCGGCACGCTTGGCCGGATAAGCCTGCGCGGTCCCCACGAACTTCAGCATCGAATCAGCAGCCATGTGCGCCCTCCGACCGCCGCTTTAGCGACGGTGGGAAGGCACGTCCAGATGATGGGTCAGTTTTGCTTACCTAAAAACTGATACTTTACGCCAACAAACCCGATCCTGCTGCAATTGCGAACAGTTTTTACGGCCGAATTCATGCCTATCGTAACGTCAGCATCGCCAGCGCGGTGGCGCCCGCAACAATCCGATACCACGCGAACGGTGCGAAGCCATGCTTCGTCACCACCGCCATGAATGCCTTCACCACGGCCAGCGCGACGACGAACGAGACCACGAACCCGATCGCGATCAGTCCAAGCTGGTCGTGCGTGATCGCGTCGCGATGCTTGAACAGCTGGAGCACGGTCGCCCCCGTCAACGTCGGCAGTGCGAGGAAGAACGAGAATTCCGCCGCGGTCCGCCGGTCGATCCCCAGCGCCATCGCCCCCATGATCGTCGCTCCCGACCGGCTCACCCCCGGAATCATCGCGATGCACTGCACCAGCCCGATCTTCGCCGATTGCGCGGTCGTCACGCCCGATATGCCGCCGACGCCGTGCGTCTTTGCCACCCGCTCGATCACGAGGATCGCGACGCCCCCCGCGATCAGCGCCCACGCGACCACCACCGCACTCTCGAGCAGCGCCTCGATCTGCTTGTTGAACGCCAGCCCCAGCACCACCGCCGGTACGAACGCGATGAGCAAGTTGCGCACGAACGCGATCGAGGCGGGCTCGCGCTGTACCAGCCCCTGCAACACTGCCCAGAAGGTCCGCCAGTACAGCACCACGATCGCCAGGATCGCACCCGGCTGGATCGCGATGTTGAACACCGCCCAGCGCTCGGGGTCATACCCCAGCAGTTCGGTCGCCAGCACCAGATGCCCGGTCGAGGACACCGGCAAGAACTCGGTCACCCCCTCGATGATGCCGAGCAGGATCGCGGTCAGGATGTCGCTCACGTCAGGCCTGGACCGCCGCGGTGCGTGCGCCGAACCGCCCCGCCCGCCGATACCGCATCAACCAACTGGGCGCGATCGCCTCCAGCGCGGTCGGCGTCAGTCCCAGCGCGGCGAAGCCCTCGGCGCCCTGTGACATGACGCTATCGCGCTGGAGCATCTTCCACTGGTCGCCGGTGATCGGCGCGCCGGGCAGGAAGCCCAGCGCCGCGATCGCCGCGCCCGCGACATCGGGCAGTTCGACGAACGACGGGTCGCGCCCGATCGCCGCGGCGATCCAGCGCTGGAGTTCGCCCATCGTCAGGATGTCGGGGCCGCCCAGTTCATAGACATGCCCGCCATGCGCCGCCGGGTCGGAGAGCGCCGCGACCGCCGCATTCGCGACGTCGCCGACGAACACCGGCTGGAACCGCGCGCTTGCGCGCAGCACCGGCACCACCGGCAGCTTGGCGATCATGTCGGCGAAGCGGTTCACGAACGCATCCTCGCGGCCGAACACCGTCGAGGGGCGCAGGATCGTCGCGCCGGGGAACGCCGCGCGCACCGCAGCCTCGCCCTCACCCTTCGTCCGGCCATAGCGCGAGTCGGACGCAGCGTCCGCCCCGATCGCCGACACATGCACCAGCGCGCCGACCCCGGCCCCCGTGCAGGCCTCCGCCACGGCCCCCGCACCGCGAACATGCACCCGGTCGAGATCGCCGGTGAACGTGCCCACCAGATTGACGACCGCATCCGCGCCATGGACCGCGTTCGCGATCGTCGCCGGCCGCGTCACGTCCGCCGCGACGAACTGCGTCTGGCCCAACCCACCCAGGGGCTTGAGGAAGAACGCCTGCCGCGGATCGCGCTGCGCGACGCGCACCCGCGCCCCCGCCTGCAGCAGCGCCTGTGCCATGTACCGCCCCAGGAACCCCCCGCCGCCGATCAGCGTCACCAGTCCGATGGTCATCGTCGCACACCCTTGTCGATAGGAATCTCGTGCCGCCGCCCTAGCCGCGCACAAGCACGGTTGACAAGGCCGCCACCCCTCCCCTAGAGGCGCCGGCCTACCCCGTGCCCAGATGGCGGAATTGGTAGACGCACCAGCTTCAGGTGCTGGCGATCGCAAGGTCGTGGAGGTTCGAGTCCTCTTCTGGGCACCATTTGTTCTCCCCGGATTCGTCCAGGGGCGTCCAGCAGGCGGCTGGCCTTACAGTACGATTGAATCGCCGATCGCCGGCAGTCGTGTGGCGCGATCAACACGGCGACACGGACACAACGCCGGATCCCCTCCGCCAAACCGAAGGCGAAGCCGTACAATCTCATCGACGGCCAGGGACTGCTCCTGTCGTCCAGACGACGGGCTCCACGCTATCGATTTGCCGGCCAGCAGAAGACGCGTCACATCGACGCCTGAGCAACCAACTCGCGCGCCGACGCACGAGGGACATGCCGGGAGGCGCGGAAGGCGATCGCCGCCGGGTTAGACCCGGCCCACGAAGAGCAGCGCGCGAGGGTCATTGCTCGAATAGCTACGCCTGCCGAGCGCGGCCATCTCGGTCGTTCCCAGTCGCGGCAGCGATCGGACCCACCGATCGCCTGCGGCGCACCACCCGAAACGTCCGTATGATAGCGCCACGGCGGTGGATGTCCGATGTCCGGCGTGTCGGACGGGCGATCGCCCCGCCCGACCGGACGGAGGACAGCATGGCTTACGTGACTACCGCAGACGGCGTCGAGATCTTCTACAAGGACTGGGGCCCGAGGACGCGCAGCCCATCGTCTTCCATCACGGCTGGCCGCTGTCGTCCAATGACTGGGACGCGCAGATGCTGTTCTTCCTCGCCAATGGATATCGCGTCGTCGCGCATGATCGCCGCGGTCATGGGCGCTCGGCGCAGGTCGGCATCGGCCACGACATGGATCATTACGCCGCGGACGCCTCGGCCGTGGCGGAACACCTCGATCTTCGCAACGCGGTGCATATCGCCATTCCACGGGGGGCGGCGAAGTGGCGCGGTACGTGGCGAACTACGGTCAGCCGCAAGGGCGGGGCGCCAAGGCGGTGTTGGTCAGCGCGGTGCCGCCGCTGACGGTGAAGACGGAGGCCAACCCGGACGGGACGCCGATCGCGGTGTTCGACGGCTTCCGGCAGGCGCTGGCCGCCAATAGGGCCCAGTTCTTCCTCGATGTGGCGTCCGGCCCCTTCTACGGCTTCAATCGCGATGGCGCGGCCATGTACGACGGGTTCGTCCGCAACTGGTGGCGGCAGGGCATGATGGGCAGTGCCAAGGCCCGTTACGAGGGGATCAAGGCATTCTCCGAGACCGACCAGACCGAGGATCTGAAGGCGATCATCGTGCCGACGCTGGTCCTGCAGGGCGATGACGACCAGATCGTTCCCTACAAGACGGGCTCGCTACTCCAGGCGAGGCTCCTGCGGCATGCGACGCTGAAGGTCTATGAGGGCTTCCCGCACGGCATGCTCACCACCCATGCCGACGTAATCAACCCGGACCTGCTGGCGTTCGTCCGCGACTGATCGTCGTCTTACCCCGGGGACGAGGCGCGGACGGGATCCGCCCCTCGTCTTGTTGCATTGCGACCTGAGACGCGGCCGTCCACGACGACCCATGATCGTGGACGGCGCGACGTCGACGGGTTCGGCCTGCACGGATCGTGCGACCGAACCGCCTTCACCAAAAGCGCGGGATCGGCCCGACCTGCGGCGTCTGGTCCGGCAGGTCGACCTCGACGTCGTCGACATAGCACCAGCCCCAGCCCTCGGGCGGCTCATAGCCCTCGATGATCGGGTGCCGGGTCGCGTGGAAGTGCGCACGTGCGTGACGATGCGGCGACTGGTCGCAGCAGCCGACGTGACCGCATTCGCGGCACAACCGCAGATGCACCCATTCGCTGCCGATCTTCAGGCACTCCTCGCAGCCTCTGGCGCTCGGCGTCACCTCATGGATGGTGGCCATGTGCGTGCAGGTCATCGATGCGTCTCCTCGCTGGACCGTGCCGCAAACATGCCGTGGATCTGGGCGACGACCGCGGCGCCTTCGCCGACGGCGGCGGCGACGCGCTTGGTGGAGCCGGCGCGAACGTCGCCGATCGCGAACACGCCAGGGCGGCTCGTCTCCAGCGGCAGGGTGCCGCCGCCGGTCACGATGAAACCCCTGGAGTCCGTCTCGACGCAGCCCTGCGCCCAATCGGCATTCGGATCCGCGCCGATGAAGAGGAACATGTGCCGAACCGCGCGCCGCGTGAGCGAGCCGTCGCGCCGGTTGCGGAACGTCGCGGCGGTCAGCCCGGTCTCGCGATCGCCCTCCAGGCCCGCGATCTCGGTGCCGATATGCAATTCGACGTTCGGCAGTGCGGCGATACGGTCGATCAGGTAGCGCGACATGGTGGCGGCGAGTTCCCGACGCACGACGAGGTGCAGCGTGCGGACATGCGGCGCGAGGAAAACGACGGCCTGTCCGGCGGAATTGCCGCCGCCGACCAGCACCACCTCCTCGCCGGCGCACAGCCGCGCCTCGATCGCCGAGACCCAGTAGGAAATGCCCGCGCCTTCGAATGCGGCGAGGTTCGGCACGTCGGGCCGGCGGTATCGCGCGCCGGAGGCGATGACCACCGCGCGCGCCTTCACCCGGCGCTCGTCAGCGCATAGCAGGCGCAGGTCCGGCGCGTCGCAGTCGAGCCGCTCGACAGAGACCGGGATCGCGACCTCGGCACCGAATTTCAGGGCCTGATTGAACGCCCTGCCCGCGAGGGCCTGACCGGAGATGCCGGTGGGAAAGCCGAGGTAATTCTCGATCCGCGCCGATGCACCCGCCTGCCCACCCATCGCCCTGGCATCGAGGACGAGGACCGACAGCCCTTCCGATGCCGCATAGACGGCCGTCGCCAGACCGGCCGGGCCGGCACCGACGATCGCGACATCGAACACGCGATCCGGGTCGATGTCGGGAACGACGCCGAGGCAGGCGGCAAGTTCTTCGACGCCGGGCCGCTTCAGCACCGATCCCGTCGGGCAGACCACCAGCGGAAGGTCCTCCGGCAGCACGCCGGTGCGCTCGACCAGGGCCCTGCCCTCCTCGTCCGACCGGACGTCGAGCATCAGGTTGGGCAGTCCGCTGCGCGCCAGGAAATCCTGCAACCGCACCATGTCGGGGCTGCCGGGCGTACCGATCAGGATCGTGCCGGCACCGCCCTCCTCGATCAGGCCGACCCGGCGCAGGATCAGCGCGCGCATGACGATCTCGCCGAGATCCGCCGATCCGACCATCAGCGCGCGCAGATGCGCAGGGTCGATCGGCAGGGCCGTGCAGCCGCCGGGCCCGGCCCGGCCAGCCGCGATCGACGGCCGCCCCGCCAGCTGATTGACCTCCCCGGAGAATTGCCCGGCATGGTGGACCGTGATCGTCGCCTCGCGGCTCAAGCCGTCGCGGCGGACCACCTCGATCGCGCCGTCCAGCACCAGCCACGCCGGTGCGCCATGATCCCCGATCGCATAGATCGTCTCGCCTGCCGCGAAGCGTCGCTCAGGGCCGCTGGCGAACCGGCGCGCGGTTTCGATCTGCGACGGCGTCAGAACCGGAAAGCGCTGGTGCTCACGCGTATCGATCATGCTGATTCCCCTTCGTGCCGGCCGTGACCGCATCGTTCAACAGCTGACGATCGTCCCTTTGTCTCCTCGACGCCATCATACGCAGGTTTCGGGCGACATCGCCCGATACATAAACCTGCGTATGATGGTGCCCCCCCGTTTTCCCCTGCCAGATGACATCGTCAATCGCAGCGGGGTGTGGCCAGGATGTGCATGATGATCGCAGGGCTGCCGCCTTCGCCGACGTGCGAAACGCCGGGGCCGGCAATGCCAAGCGCCGCCGATGAAGCGAACCACCGCATCGCCAACCAGCTTCAGCTCGTCGCGGCGCTGATCGCGGTCGAGGTGCGAGGGGCTTCGCGGGAGACGCTGGCGGCGCCGGAACGGACGCGCGAGCGCATCGTCGCGATCGGTGCCGTGCACCGCCATCTCTACGCGCGCGACGACGACGAGATCGATCTGGGCGAGTATCTCGAGGGCCTGGGCGGGTGGCTTTCCCGCAGTTGCGGGCCAGACCGGCCGGTGGTCGTGGATGCCGCGAGGGTTCCCGCCGCCAGCACTGCCGCAACGATGGTCGGCGTACTCGCGACCGAGCTGGTGACGAAGGCCTGCAAACACGCCTACCGATCCGGCGAACCCGGCGGCATTCTGGTGACCCTTCGCGGTCGTGCGGATGGCAGCTATCGGTTCTCGGTGGAGAACCGGGGGGTTGGCTCCGGAACACCAGGTAACGGACCGGACTGGGCAGCCGCCTGATCCACGCCACGGCGGCGAAGCTGGGCGCGACCGTGACGTGGGAGGCCGCCTGCCCGGGAACGCGGTTCCGGATGGACGTGCGGCTCTGACCGGATGGAGATGGAGTGGAGTTGCGGTTCCTTGCGCGATCGGCCAGCGTCGCTTCGGGACGGCGATCCTTTCGGACGGTCCGGGGGGCGGCGATGCGCGGTGACGGCGAGGCGGGGCGGTGGATAGCCGCCGGGCGGATCGGAATGGCCGCGCTGCTCGCCCTTGGCATTTTCGCGCTCGACGTGCTCAGCCCGCTCCAGGGCGCGGTTGCGGTGCTCTATACGATCGTCGTCCTCCTGGCGTCGCGCGAATAGCGGCGATCGGCGGTCCATCTGGCGGGTTCGGTCTGCGCAGCGCTGGCGATCGTCGGCTATGGGATCAGCCACGGCGCCGACGGCATCGGTTCGCCGACGATGCGCCTCGCCGTCAGCCTGGTCGCGATTGCGACCACCGCCCTGCTGTACGCCCGCCAGATCACGGTGGCGGCGGAACGGCGGCGGGCCGACCAGCGCTATGGCATGATCTTCAGCGTGGCGGGATTTCCGTTCTGGGAATCCGACTGCTCGGCAGTCCATGCGATGCTTCATGCGGGCGACACACCGAGCCTCGATCTGGTACAGCGCGCTGCCGGGCGCACCCATATCCGCGATGCGAACGAAGAGGTCGCGCGCCTGTTCGGCTATGCGGATCGATCCGACCTGATCGGCGGCAACATCATCGCGCACCACACGACCTCGGCAATGGCGGCGCAGGTCCGCATCTTCGACCGGTTGCTGCGCGGCTATTATGCCGGTCGAGGAGGAGATGCAGTTCCGCACCATCGCCGGAGAGGTGATCGACGTCGTCCCGCGGGTGACGCTGCGGCCCGACCATGATGGATGGCGGCATGTCCTGATCACCGCGCTGGACGTGACGCAACGCAACCGGGCGCAGGCACGGCTGGCGGAATCGCAGGCGGAGCTGACCCATATGGCGCGCGTGACGACGCTGGGGCAGCTTGCCGCCTCGATCGCGCATGAGGTGAACCAGCCGCTCTCGGCGATCATTTCAAGCGCACCCGATTGGCGGCGATCCGAAGACTACCGCCGATCCGCCGCGAAGTGTCCGATATGGTCGTGAGGTACAATGGTCGGCCAGCAGCGTGAGGCCGCTACCGGTCATCATTCGATCAGCGCGCCATAGACGATCGACCTGACCTGATCGCGGAACGGCTGGGTCTGCGGGTTGGCCATTTCCTGGGTCATGGCGACGACGATCAGGTTCTTTTTCGGATCGATCCAGAAATGTGTGTTGGCGGCCCCGCTCCAGTAGAAGGTGCCGTCGGTCCCCACCCCGCTGGTCGCCGCGGCATCCTCCACCACCGCGAAACCCAGTCCATGGCCCAGCCCCGACGGGACGCCCGGCTTCACCTTCGGGGGCAGATGGTCGCGGGCGATATAGTCCACCGTGCTCGGGCTCAGCAGCCGTTTCCCCCGGAAGGTGCCGTGATCGAGCAGCATCTGCGCGAACCGCCAATAGTCGGTGGCGGTCGTGACCAGCCGATAGCTGCCGCCCTTGCGCGGGTGGTCCACCGTATAGTTGTTCACGCTCCATGGCTCGACCAGGAAGCCCTGCCCCGTCGGGTAGCCATGCGCTTGATCGAGCGGTGTCAGCTTGCCGTCCTTGTGCCAGTAGACGGTGACGAGCCGCCCGGCGCGCGCGGGGTCGACCCAGAAGCCGCTGTCGGCCATGCCCAGCGGGCCGAACGGCTCGTCGCGCAGGAACAGGTCGAACGGCTCGCCCGAGAGCAACTCGACCAGCCGCGCCTCCACATCCGCGCCCACGGCATAGTGAAACACGGTGCCGGGCTGAAAGAGCAGCGGTATTCGCCCGAGCTTCTCCGACATCGCCGTCATCGACACGTCCAGCTCGAAGACGCCCTGCCTGCGGTACTCGGCATTGACCGCATCGTCGCCCCAACCGCGGCTGAGCCCGGACGTGTGCCGCATCAGGTCGCGGATCGTCGGCGGCCGGTCGGCCGCGACCGTCTCGGTCAGCGGCGATTTCGGCGTCTTGAGCACCCGGACGTCCTTGAACTCGGGCAGGTATTTCGCGACCGGGTCGTCGAGCTGGAACAGCCCCCGCTCGTAGAGCATCATCATCGCGACCGCGGCGACCGGCTTGGTCGTCGAATAGGCGCGGAAGATCGTGTCGTCCGCCATCGGGCGCCGGGCATCGATATCGGCCATGCCGGTCGCTGTCAGGTGAACGATCTTTCCGTGACGCGCGACCAGCACCACGGCACCCGCCATCTCCCCCTTCGCAACCCGCGCCGCGATCACACGGTCCAGCATCGCCAGGCGCTCGTTCGACACGCCGTCCGCGACGGCCGGGGCCTGTCTGGCGAATTGAGCGCGACCCGGCGCGGCCTACGTGGCTGGCGTACAGAGCGCCAGCGCCGCCATGAAGGTCATCGTCTCACGAATTTTCATCATGGTTCATCCGTGGTCGGACTATCGCCTTCGAGAGCTTGAGCGGAACGCTGCAAAACTACCAGGCGCATGGTACATCCGCACGATGTCCTGGCATGCTTTCCGCTGATAGCAGAAAGCGATGAGCGTAGAACCTGATACCCACCACGCGGTCCGATCCGGCATGGAGGAGCGCGACTATCTGCAGCGTCGCGCTGCGGACCATCGTCGTCTCGCGGAAGAGAGCTATGAGCCGGGCGCCCGGTTGATCCACGAACGTCTCCAGCAACTCTATGAGGAACGCGCCGCTTGCACGGTTGTGGTACTTACCGACTAGCTTACCACGCAAAAAGACCAGGAACAGGCACCTCCCCGGACTGTTCAACCGCCCGAACCGGCCGCGCTTGCGGATCCGGCCGGGAAGGAACCCCCATGAAGGTGTTTGCAATAGCAGCATTCTGCGCGCTGGCGATAACCGGCTGTGCCGCGCCAGCCGCCCGCATTTCTACCGGGCTTCAGCGCTATGGCCTAGACAGCCAGCGTGCTGACTGCGTCGGCACCCGCCTCCAGGGCGATCTGTCGCTCGGTCAGCTTCAGCAGCTCGGCCGCGCCGCTGCGGCCTATGGCAAAGACGATTCCACGCCCGGCGTCCTGACGGTCGGTGACCTCCTGCGTGTTGCCGGTGAGCTGAAGGACCCGGCCATCGCGCTGGCGGTGGGTAAAGCCGCCGCGGGTTGCGGCGTCCTTCCCTGACCATCCATCTATTCACTCCTGCAAGGAAGCGATCATGAACAAAGACGAATTTCAGGGTGGCGCCCGCTATGTAGGCGGCAAGGTCGAAAAGGCGATCGGCGATGCCGTCGACAGCCGCGACTGGAAGGTCGATGGCGTCGTCGATCAGGTCGCTGGCGGGGCGCAGCACGGATATGGCCGCGCCCGGTCCATCGTCGGCGATGCGATCGACAGTGCGCCCGAGCTGGCCGATGAGGCGCGCGACCGCCTGAAGGACGCCGGCGAGCGTATCGCGGACACCGCCCAGAAGACCGGGAAAGCCGCAGCGCAGACGGTTCAGGATACGCCCGCACTCTGGGCGGTCGCAGCGGCACTGGTCGGTTACGGCCTTGCCTGGTTCATTCACGCACGACGCTCCTGATCCCGTCATGGCCGAAGCGGCGTTCAAATCCCTTCGCGAAACGGCGGATCTGCGGCACCTGCGCCAGATCATCGTCGGTCTCGACGAGGGTGTGATCCTGATCGATCCCGATCAGAGCCTGCTCTGGGCTAATGATGCCGCCTTGGCCATGCACGGTGTCAAGGACATTGCGGAACTGGGTGCGACCGTGGACGAGTATCGTTCGCGGTTCCAGCTGCGCTATCGCAACAATCACCGCCTCGAAGCGGATGATTATCCCATCGAACGCGTGGTCACGGGCGACTCCTTTTCGGAAGTCGTGGTGGAGGTCACCGTCGCCGGGGAAGACGACCCGCGCTGGGTGCACCAAGTGCGCAGTCTCGTGCTCAACGATGCCGATGACGCTGAGCCTGCGTGCCTGGTGATGGTGATTCAGGACGTATCGGCGCGGTTCGAGGCAGAGGATCGCTTCGAGCAATCCTTCAACGCCAACCCGGCGCCCGCCCTGATCTGCCGTCTGAGCGATCTACGCTTCATCAAGGTCAATCAGGGGTTTCTCGACATGACCGGGCACGATCGAGATCAGGTGCTGCTCAAGACGGTCTATGACATCGATGTGCTGCGCCACGCGGAAAAGCGCGACCTGGCCAAGGAACGCCTGTCCGAAGGGCGGACCATCCTGCAAATGGAGGCGGAAATCGAACTGCCTGATGGCGGCACCAAGCTCGTCATCGTCGCGGGGCAGCCGATCGATATGGGCGATCAGCCCTGCATGCTGTTCACCTTCGCGGATCTCGAACCGCGCCGGAAGGCCGAAGGGGCATTACGGCACAGCGAAGAGCGGTTCACCCGCACCTTCCAGCTCGCACCCGTACCAATGGCGATCGGCGTGCGCGACGGACGCCTGCTGTGCGAGGTCAACGCCAGCTTCACCGAGATGACCGGCTACGACCCAACCGAGATCATCGATCGCCCGCTCGGCGACATAGAGTTGTGGGAAAGCGACGCGAAACGTCGCGAGATCGAGGCGTCGATCCACGGCGGACACGACCTGCGGGGCCACGAAGCGCGTATTCGTGCCAAGGACGGTGCCAGGATCGATTGCATCGTCTCGACCGAGGCGATCACGCTGGGTGACGACGCCTGCGTATTGTGGGCGTTCCAGGACATCACGCAGCGCAAGGCGACCGAACTCGAACTGGTCGAGGCGATCGAGGCGGTGATGAAGGATACGAGCTGGTTCAGCCGTTCGATCATGGACAAGCTGGCACGGCTTCGAGCGCCCCAGCCGGACGTCACCGGCCCCGGCCTCGATGATCTCACGACGCGCGAACGCGATGTGCTGGCGCTGATCTGCCGCGGTTACGACGACAAGACGATCGCCCGGACCCTTGATGTCGCCGGCAACACCGTCCGCAACCATGTCGCCCGCATCTACGCCAAGATCGGGGTCAATCGCCGTATCGCCGCAGTCGCCTGGGCCCGTGCCCGCGGCTTCGACGGCGAAGGCGTCATGCAGGAGCGGACGGAACAGGAGACGGCAGCATGACCACCCGACGTTCGGACGCAGCGGCACCGACCGATGCCGAGGCGAAGACCGCAGCGACGCGTGAAGCCAAGGGCTCCGTCCAAGAGGCGATCGGCAAGCTGATCGGCGACGACGCGGCGGCCGCGCGCGGTACGGCCGAGAAGGAGGCCGGCGCAGCCGATGCCGCCGACATCCCAAAATCATCGCGGCCCTGACCGCGGCGATCCAATCGTTTCAACAGGAGTATATATGGCGACCAACGTACCTACCGGCCTCGCGCCGGTCGACGATGCTTATGTCGGCAAGACCGTGACCCGGCTGTCATGGGGGGCGATCTTCGCCGGTGTCGTCATCGCCGTCGCGGTGCAACTCGTCCTGGGCATTCTCGGGGCGGGTATCGGGCTGACGATGATTGATCCGGTGGAGGGCTCCACGCCGGGTGCAGCCGGATTCGGGATCGGCGCCGGCATCTATTGGCTGGTCACGACCATCCTGGCGCTGGGTGCCGGTGGCTATGCCGCGGCGCGGGTCGCGGGTGTGCACGAGCGGTTCGATGCCCTGGTCCACGGCCTGGTCGTTTGGGGCGTGACCCTAATCCTCACCCTGTACCTGCTGACCTCGGCCGTCGGCGGAATCATCGGCGGCGCATTCCGGACCGTCGGTGCGGTGGCCGGCGCGGCCGGCACGACGGTGGGCGCGGCGGCACCGAAGGCCGCCTCGATCGCCGGTATCGACGAAGGCGACGTGCGCAGCGAAGCCGCGGCCTATCTGTCCGATGCGCCCAGCGATCCGTCGCAGATGACGCCCGAGCAGGCGCAGAAGGAAATCGCCAAGGAGCTTCCCGCCCTCGCGCGCGGCGGGAACGATGGCCGGCAGGCCGAGAGCCGCATCGTCGATATCGTCGCTGCCCAGCGCAAGATCAGCCGTCCCGAAGCCCAGGCCCAGGTGACGCGCGCCAAGCAGCAGTTCGTTCGGACGAAGAACGAAACGGTCGCCACCGCCAAGTCGGCCACCGACAAGGCTGCCGGCGCAGCTGCCGGCACGTCGTTCGTTCTCGTGCTCGCATTGCTGATCGGCGCAGCTGCATCAGGATTCGGCGCGACCGCGGCAACCCGTCGTCGCCTGCGCTGAGTGATCGCGGCGGATCGGCATACCGTATCCGTCGTGCCCCGTTTCCCCATCCGAAGGAGAATGTCATGACGAAGAAAATCGGCCTGGTGCTGGCGTTGACGACCATGATCGGCCTTGCAGGCTGCAATACGGTGAACGGCGCTGGCAAGGACGTGAAGTCCGCGGGAACCGCGATCTCCAGCGCATCGGGCGAAGATAAAAAGTAACTGCGTAAAAGCGCCGCCCGGTCTGGAAGTGGCCGGGTGGCGTTTCACGAAGTGACGGACCCAATCACGACGAACAATCGCGTCCCGTTTCGCCTTCCAAACGCTCCAGCTCGCCGGGATCCGTCACGCAAGTGCGCGGAGCAACTGGCTATCCCTGCCCCTCATGATGTCAGCCCGCGTGATCGGGAGGGCGATGTCCGGCGTGACACCTTGGTCGGGTTGCGGTGCCGTCTGGAACCGGCCGATCAGCGGCAGGTCGGCTTCCAGCCCGGTCGCGGGCAGACGCACGAAATAGAAACAGCCGCCGTTGATCCCGCGCTGGTTGCCGCCTGTCGTCTCACCGATCAGCGTCGCGAGGCGGTTGCGGCGGACGAAATCGGCGAACTGGAACGTCGCCGAGCTGTTCTGCGGACCGATCAGGATACGCACGTCGCCCTCATAGCGCTTACCGCGCGGTGTGATCGGATCGACCCGATCGCCTTTCGCATCGAGCCGCAGGAAACGTTCGTCGATCCTGGTCGCATTCTCGCCCAGATGGTCGAAGCTACGGTCCCAGGTATCGAGCGCGGGGCGCAGGTCGTCGGGAACGCTGCGGTAGCGGATAAGCCGCTGGACTTCCTCGAACGGTGCCTCGCGCGTGAGCAGGCGCTCTGCGAGCGCATTTCCACAGTCGAGCCCTCCCTCGTTCGCGCGCAGATCGACGACGAGGCGCGGCACCCGTTCGGCGATGAGCCGATCGACTGCCTGGTCGAGCCAGCCGCGCCAGTCCCACTTGCTGTCGTAGAGACCCCAGTTCGGCATCGACAGGAGCGC
The DNA here is from genome assembly GCF_055231975.1 of Sphingomonas sp. Ell38C01. NCBI lineage: Bacteria > Pseudomonadati > Pseudomonadota > Alphaproteobacteria > Sphingomonadales > Sphingomonadaceae > Sphingomonas > Sphingomonas sp. Ell38C01. The sequence continues at coordinate 3,566,415 of NZ_JBUYVA010000001.1, forward strand.
GGCGTCGCCACGCCGCTCGAACGTCCAGACCGGCGTGTCGCCGCCCGCATCGACGCCGGCGTGCGCGGTGGCGCGGCGCTGCGCCAGTGAGACGGCGGAAACGGTCGCGACGCGTCGCCGTCCGGACGGATCCTCCACCGCCAACCGGTAGCGGTCCTGCCCGAACAGCATCGAGAAGAAGACGTCGAAGGTCTCGTAGCGATCGTCGCCCTGGACCGAGAGAAGCCGGCGCCGCTTGGCGTCGTTGTGCCCGTCCGCGCGCGCGAACGGCATGAGCGCGGCGAGAATGGCGCTCGCCGATCGGCCGTTGATCGCCAGGATGCGGCTGCCGGGCGCGATTCCGCTGGCGAACGGATCGGCCGTGACGATCATCGCGTCGTCGATCCAGCGGAATTCGAGCGGCAATCGGTCCGGCGCTTCAAACAACGTGGCGGCGACCTCGCGTCGCTGGTTGTAGAAATTGGCATAGCTATGGCCGCAGCGCACGGTGGCGAGGAAGCGCGACAGCGTGAGATAGAAGGCCCGTAGCGTCATCGGAGCAGCCACCGCCTGCTCCAGCGCGTCGAAGCGGATGTCGATCTCGCGGGGCGTGTTGTAACGCAGAAGACCGGGGTGAAGTGCGTCGTATGCCCTGCGCAGCAAAGCTGCGTCCGCGCGCATCGCGGCGGGATCAAGACGCGTCGGGCTGGAGACGGTCCGGGCGCACAGCTGCCGGGCGGCGAACGTGGCGCCGATACCGCCGAGAATGGTACGGCGGGAAGGCTTCGATACGATCATGGCAGCTCCGGTGTTATGGATGCGCGTTCCAAGCATGGCTCGCCCCATGCCGGTCGCCTCATGATCGCCAACGTCATGCGGTTTATGGTTTGTGAGACGCCCGATACGCACTCGGCGACTGGCCATAGCGCCGCTGGAAAGCGCGGTTGAAGCTTGCCTTCGACGCGAACCCGGCGTCGAGCGCGATCGCCAGCAGCGGCCGGGGGTCGGCCGCCGCCAGTGCCGCCGCCACATCCTCGCAGCGCAGGCCGTTGACGAAGTCCGAAAAGCCGACGCCCAGCCCTTCATTGAAGGCGCGCGACAGGTACGTCTCGTTGGTCGCGAGTAGGTTCGCCAGCCGCCGCAGCGTAAGCGCGTCGTCGCGATACCAGCGGTTGTCGCGGATCCGCGTCGCCCAGTCCTCGCCCTGCGCTCGCCAGTTCCGGCTCGGGGGCAATGGCACCTCCGGTAGCCGCAGCGCGTCGAATGCCGGAAACGGCAAAGCGAGATACCGCCAGCCGGCGATCCCCAGATACAGCGCAAATCCCGCGATCGCGGCGTAAAGCGGCATCAGCCCCGTGTAGCCGAGCGGCGTCGCGACATCGACAAGCAGCCAGCCCGCCCAGACGATCGCCAACGCCGGGTAGGCAACGGCGGTGCGACTTAGCCAGGCGGTCGCGAACCGCGCGTCGTCGCTGTGCTGCTGCGACAAGGAGGTGCGATAGCCGCGCAACAGGCGGACCGTCCACACGCCATAGACGACGAAGCTGATCGCCAGCAGCAAAGCGACGATCGCGTCACCGGCCGTGAAAGCAATATCCGCCCAGCGACGTTTCAGCGGCGTCGGCAGGAGAAAGGCGGCGGCCTGATAGACGAACTGGATCGCGCCCGGTAGCAGGTGCCGCCACGCCGCGCGCGGCCAGCGGCCGGTGACGAGCGCGCATGCGTGAAGATAGAGCAGCGGCGGGACCAGCAGCGCGTTCGAAAACGGCGCGAAGGTCAGCCACCACCAGCGATCGTAAAAGCCGGCGAACCCGATCAGCCAAGGCACGAAGACGCCAATCATCACGACGAGCAGCGCGGCGAGCGTACGCGCCGCCAGCCGATTGCGGAACGACGCCCACAAGCCGGCCGCCAACGGAATCAGGACTGCCGCCGCCACCGTGAGCACAGCCGTCCGCCAGCCGAAGACCAGATCCATGCCGATCAGCCTTAGCGTCGTCGACACCAGAAGCTAGGGATCACATATCGGGGAAGCGGCCGGTCGTCCTACCTGCGTCCATCGAAGCGCTCCATCAGCCACGAAAGAGCAGCACGCGGGCGGCTGACTGCCGGTCGAAAGACAGAATTGCAAAAGTGACCCAATGCCCCGTTCGGCTGACGGAACCCTCGCGATTCCTTACGCCGCGGCGAGCTCCGCGACGGGCGCGATCGGGATGAAGCTGGCAGCGGTCAGCGTCGTGCCGGCGGTCAGCTGCGCGAAGAGGATCTGCGCGCCCGCGCCGTTGCCGTCGGCGTCGTACCAGAGGCGCCCGGTCGCCTGGTCGTAGACCAGCCGGTCGTCGGCGTCGGCGGCGGCGGTGCCGGTCACGAACTCGCCCGCGGTGACGCCGCCGTCGGTGACGGCGGCAAAGATGTCGGTCGCCAGCCCGATCCGGTCCGCGCCGTCGCCGAAGTCGCGGATCGTGTCGACGTTGCCGGTCCCGTCGAGCGCGGTGGTGAAGGCGAAGACGTCCGCGCCGCCCAGGCCCACCAGCGTGTCGCTGCCGCCGCGCCCGTCGAGCACATTGTCCGCGCCGTTGCCCGCGACCGTCTGCGCAAAGGCGTTGCCGCGCAGCGTGAACGCGTTGGCCGCGCCCGTCGCGGACTGGTCGACCGCGGACAGCACTTCGATCGAGGTGCCGGCGCGCAGCTGGTAGCTGGCGTTGGCATAGACGATGTCGGTGCCCTGGCCGTCGACCTCGCGGACGACGTCGCCCTGGCTGAACACGCCGTAGGTGTCGTTGCCGAACAGGCCGATCAGCGTGTCGGGCAGCAGCACGCCGTCGCCGCCGCGGCCGTTGATCGTGTTGTCGCCGTAATTGCCGACGATCACCTGGGATGCGCCGTTGCCGACCATGTAGAAGCCTTGCGTCCCCGCCTGCTCCGACGTCGACAGATACTCCACCGAGGCGGTCGAATAGAGGAAATAGCTGGTGCCCGAGGCGTAGACGGTGTCGAACCCGCCCGCATCCTCGATCACGTCCCCGGTCGAGAACACGCGGTAGATGTCGTCGCCCAGCCCGCCGTTCATCGTGTCGGGCGCGCCGCCGCCGGTGGAGAGGATGTTCGCGCCGTCGTTGCCGTTGATGACCTGCGAGAAGCCGTTGCCGGTGATGTTGATCTTCGCGGTGCCAGCCTCGGCAGAGACGATCTCGACCTGTGCGTCGGCGTTGAGCGTGTAACTCGTCAGCCCCGCAGCCGCGGTGACGACCGCGGTGTCGGTGCCCTCGCCGGCATTCTCGCGGATCATCGTGTCGGTCGACCCGATGACGTGCAGGTCGTTCCCCAGCCCGCCGATCAGCGTATCGATGCCGCTGCCGCCGACCAGCGTATCCTGCCCGTCGCCGCCATCGATCAGGTCGTTGCCCGCGCCGCCGTCGAGTGAGTCGTTGCCGGCATAGCCATAGATCGTGTCGTTCGCCGCGCTGCCCTTCAGCACGTCGTTGCCCGCGGTGCCGGTAATCAGCCCGCTCTGCGTCACGATATCGCCCATGCTCACCGCTTGGCGAACGAACAACCGGAACGCGCCGTCCTTCGCCGTGGCGGTGATCCAGTTGCTCGTCCCCGCCGCCTCGATACGGATAGCGGTCGCGCCCATCGCGGACAGGTCGATCACGTCGACGCCGGTCTCGAAATCCTCGATCTGGTCCGCGCGAGAATTGGGCGAGGTGGCGGCGCTGGCGAACACGAACCGGTCCGCGCCAGCGCCGCCATACAGGAACGTGAACCCCGTGCCGGCGAACAGCACGTCGTTGCCGGCCTCCCCGCGGATGCTGCCATCGCCCGATCCCGCGCGGATCACGTCGTCCCCCGCGCCGCCGCTCAGGTCCACCTTCGCCAGCGCGGAATCGTCCGTGATCTGGTCGTTGCCGGCGCCGCCGTACAGCGTGAGCGTCTCGATCCCGGTCAGGCGAAGCCCCGAAACGGCGAGGGTTCGGCCGGTCGATCCCGAAAAGCCGATCGAGGCGCGGTCGTCGCCGGCCCCGCCGTCGATGATCGTCGAACCCAGGTCGACGACGTTCGACAACAGGATCTGATCGTTGCCGCCGCCGCCATAGATGGTGTCGCCGGCATTCGCATAGATGACGTCGTCGCCGTCGCCACCGTCGAGCAGGTCTAGGAACCCGCCGACATTGCCCCACAGCATATCCTGCCCGGCGCCGCCGTACAGCGTGTCCCCGCCGGCCTGATCGTTCTCGTAGTTGCTACCGGTCAGCGTATCGTTGCCATCGCCGCCATCGAGCAGATCGCGGCCGTCGCCGCCGTTGAGGACGTCGTTGCCGGCGCCGCCGTACAACCGGTCGTTGCCACCCAATCCGTCGATCCGGTCGTCCCCGCCCCGCCCCTCTATCACGTCGCTGGTGCCGACGCCGGTGATCGTCTCGCTGGTATCGCGTCCGATCTGCGTCAGCTGGTAGATCGAGGCGTTCCAGCTCCAGCTCGCGACCTGCGTTCCGTCCGATCCGGGTGCGCCGTAAAGATACGAAATCGCATCCTTGTCGAGCGTGCCGAGCGTATCGCCGCTCGTCCCGCCGCTGGTATAGCTCATGACGGTCGCCTGGAAATTGTCGCCCGCCTTCGGCAACGTGTAGTCGCCTTCGAAGGGATGCTTCAGGCCAAGATTGTGCCCGATCTCGTGAAGCATGAGCTGGACCGATCCGACGACCTTGTCGGAAACGAAGACGATGCCGCCGCCGCCATACGCAGCCGCCTGCGCCGAGGTGTATGGTCCGCCGAGGTCGAAATTGAAGTGCGCGAGCTTGATGTCGCCCTGGCCGCTCGGCACCTCAAGGAAGGTGATCCCGCTCCATTTGTCCCATTCGGCGAAGGCTGCTCGCGCGTTCGCCTTCTCGACGTCGCTCAGGACGCGGAAGCTGTTTGCAAACGCCTGGCCATTGCTGGCGATCGACAGGCCGGCCACGCTGTCCTGAAACGCATAGGTGACGAAGATCGGGTGGTTCGTCAGCGGCTGGCCCGCCGGATCGGAACCCGCCAGCGAAAAGATCGTCAGCAGCGCACGCCGATCCGTTACCTCAACCACATGCTCGCTCCCGCCGGCCGTAAATACCCCGGGTGTGTACCCCCCAAGGGCAAACAAAGTGTTGCACTAGCATCGGATCTGCACCGCGACTATCGGCGCGCATCGCCAGACGGCGCGGCTCGGATCGGGCGGCACGCCAGGACGATCCAAGGCGCGGTCCGTCGCACGACCCGGACGCGCCACCGCCGCCGGCTCGCGTCGCGGAAACGGTGATGAATGCCGGCTGCGTGCTGCCAGCCTGCCCGTAAACCGGCAACCGAGCGCCACGGTAAACAGCGCGTCTTCGCCGGCCGCTGGAGAAAGCGTCAGAACTATCGTCGCGTCACCGGATCGACATCGCCGAAAGCCGCCGATGCGCAGTCGCAGCATGATTATCAATAAGGTACGCGTCGCCCTTTCGCCGTTCTCGCTTCGAAAGTTCATTGATGGCCGTGTCTCCCGACGAACGTTCGACCGTGCTCGCGCGAACCCGCGCGCTCAAGATGGCGCGGTCGGTCCACGCCTATGTTCGCGGCAACACGGCGCAGTTCTATGAATGGCTCGAAGCATCCCAGGTCGCCGCCAGTATCCCGAACGGCCCGCCGGTGTGGATCTGCGGCGACTGCCACCTCGGCAATCTGGGGCCGGTGGCCGACGCCGATCATCGCGTCGACATCCAGATCCGCGATCTCGACCAGACCGTGATCGCCAACCCCGCGTACGATCTCATCCGCCTCGGCCTCTCGCTCGAAACCGCGGCGCGCAGCTCGGACCTGCCGGGTGTCACGACCGCACAGATGGTCGAGGCGATGATCGATGGATATATCCGGGCGCTGACCCCGACGGTCGACGACGATCCGCGTGAACCCGATGTCGTGCGGTCGGTACGGCGCGAGGCGATCGGCAGGCGGTGGCGGCATCTCGCCAAGGACCGGCTCGAGGATGTCGAACCCAACATCCCGCACAACAAGCGCTTCTGGAAGCTCTTGCGCGCTGAAAAGGACGCGATCGACGCACTGTTCGCCAGTGAACCGATCCGCTCACGGAGCATCGGGCTGGCCGGCGTTACGGGCGATGGACGCCTTCGGGTGATCGACGCCGCGTATTGGCGCAAGGGGTGCAGTTCGCTCGGTCGCCTTCGCTTTGCCGTGCTCATCGGCATTCCGGACGGAAAGGCAAAGGATGAACGCCTCGCGCTGGTCGACATCAAGGAGGCGGTCCCCTCCGTCGTACCCGTTGCCGCAAAAGCAAAGATGCCACCCGACCCCGCCGAACGGGTGGTCGCGGGCGCCAGGGCCCTGTCTCCGAATCTGGGAAACCGGATGATCGCAGCGCATCTCATGGGCAAGCCCGTGATCCTGCGCGAACTCGCTCCGCAGGATCTCAAGATCGAAGTCGATCAGTTCAGCCGCAAGGAAGCGGTCGTCGCCGCGTCCTACCTGTCGTTCATCGTGGGGGAGGCGCACGCTCGCCAGCTCAGCGACGACGCCCGATTGGCATGGTGCGACCAGTTGACGGCCCGCGATGGCGAACTCGATGCCCCGTCATGGCTATGGCAAGCCATCGTCGCCATGGCTGGAACACATGAAGTCGGCTACCTCGAACATTGCCGCCGCTTCGCTCTCAGAAAATGAACTGTCGTGCAACAACCGCCGCTTACCAGTCTTTCCGATTGGAAATCTGCCGAGAAGAGCATCCCCTCCAATTCTGCTGGCGGAAGGCAATGAGGCCGTCTTGTCGGAAATGATCGGCGGAAACGGGAGCGGGAAAGTCGTCACAGTCCGGGGCAGATAGTTCGGACGCCATAGCTGATGCTCCGTTGGTTACCCGCGCCTGCGCCACGGCGGCAGGGACCCATCCTCGTTCATTCACCGACACCTTGCCCCTCCCTGAAAGCGGCGGCGCGTTCAATGAGGTCGGCGACACAGACGATGGTGGGCCTATTGCTCCCGGCGACGCGTCTGTTAGGTTCGGGGCATGGCAACGCAGCGAGGCACAGTCGATTACCTGCTCGAACAGGCGACTGGCGCCGGCGCGGTGTCGACCAAGCCGATGTTTGGCGAATACGGCGTCTACGTCGACGGCAAGATGGTCGGCTCGATCTGCGACGATCAGCTTTACGTAAAGCCGACGGCATCCGGTCGCCTCCATGCCGAAACGGTATCGGAAGCGTCGCCCTATCCAGGGGCCAAGCCGCACCTGCTGATCGAGACCGATCGGTGGGACGACGCGGAGTGGCTGGGGGAACTGCTGCGCGTCACGGCGGCGGAGCTACCGACACCTAAATCCCGAAAGCCGAAGCGAAGCACGTAAGCGCCGTTGGTGCGGGCGGCAGCGCGCCGGTTCGAGGCCGACCAGGGGACGACCAGCATTCCCCGGATGCTGATCCGGTACAACGATCCCTCCACGCCGATGGGGGGCCAGGACCTGTATGACGCGCTCCTTCATTTCGGTGACGGGGAAGATCAGCCGGGCGCATACCTGAACGCCATGTGGTATCTGCGAAACGGCAAGATCTTCTCCAAGCTCATCAATATCGCGACGCCCGGATACCGATCCGTGGATGCAAGGCCCTATCTGAAGGCGGCTGCCGACCGGCTCGACGCTTCGCGGTGATCGCGCCGCCGTAGCGGCGTGCGAGACGCTATGGCCGGTGATGGCGGACGCGGCCCTACGATCCGGCACCCGCCCTTCCCTGACGATCGGTGCATCTGGTCTGACGGTGCCCTGCGCGGCTCCCACCGCCGCGCGGTCCGGCGGCGAGCGCATCGCGCACGCTTGTACCGCAGGCGAAGCTCGACCAGACTGCCGGCCCGTCGCCGATGCGTGGCGGATCGAGGGAGAAGGAATCATGTCGCGGCGCGCACGGCACTGGCTGGCAGGGGCATCGGTGCTGGCGCTGATGGCGGCCGCAACCGCGCTATGGGTCGCACCGCTCGCGGCGGATCCGGTCGGGCCGAAGGATTGCGCCGACATCCTGCCACGGCTGCCCGGAGTGCCCGCGCAGGCCGCGACGGTCGCCGAGCCGCGCTGGTCGCAACGCGGCGGCACCGTCAACGACGCCAGCTGTCTCAGCCGAACCGCGGTGGCGGGCGTCGTGCGTCCGCGCAGCGAGGGCGACGTCGCGACCGCGCTGGCCTATGCGCGCGCGCACCGCTTGCCGGTGTCGGCGGCCGGCGTGAAACATTCGATGGGAGGGCAGGCTTTCCGCGCGGGCGGCGTCGTGCTCGACATGCGCGGGATGCAGGCGATCCGGCTCGACGCAGCCGCGCGGACGGTCACCGTCGGTGGCGGCGCGACGTGGCACGCGATCCAGCGGGCGGTCCATCCGCGCTTCGCGGTGAAGGCGATGCAATCGACCGACATCTTCTCGGTCGGGGGGTCGATCTCGGTCAACGCGCACGGCATGGATCATCAGGCGGGCGCGGTGATGGGGTCGCTGCGCAGCCTGCGCGTCATGCTTGCCGACGGCCGGATCGTCACCGCGTCGCGCGAGGAGAACGCCGATCTCTTCCGCCACGTCGTCGGCGGCTATGGCTTGTTCGGGGTGATCCTGTCCGCCGTCCTCGATGTGGTGCCCAACGACATCTACCGCTCCGAACGCCAGCTGATCGACTATCGCGCCTTCCCCGACACGTTCGCACGGATTGCCGCCGATCCCAGCGTGGGCTTGAGCTACGTCCATCTGTCGACCGCACCGAAGACGTTGCTGCGGGAAGCGCTGGTCTACGAATATCGCCGCTTCCCGGAGGATCAGGCGCTCGCTCGCGCACCGCTGGGCGAGGTCGCCTCGACCAAGGTCCGGCGGCTCACCGTCAACCTCGCCAAGAAGAACGACCTGTTCAAATCGCTCAAATGGTGGAGCGAGAAGAATATCGAGCATCGGATCGAAACCTGCACCGTGACGCGCGCGCAGGCGCAAGGATCGGGCGAGGCATGCCTCGTCGCGCGCAACGACCCGATGCACGATTCGGTCGCCTATCTTTTCAACGACCTGCCGGGCGAAACGGATATCCTCCACGAGTATTTCGTGCCGCGGACGCGCATCGTCCCGTTCATCGACGGCATGCGCCGGATCTTCCAGGCGCAGAATGCCAATGTCGTCAACGCCTCGATCCGCGCGGTGGGGGTGGAGGACAATGCGCTGTCCTATGCCCCCGCCCCCGCCTTCTCGGTCGTGCTCTATCTCAACCAGCCGACTACCGACGAGGGCACGGCGCGGATGCGGCGGCTGACCAGCGACCTGATCGATCTGACCAATCAGGAGGGGGGTCGCTTCTTCCTGCCCTATCAACTCCATTACACGCCCGCACAGCTCGAGCGGTCCTATCCGGAAATCGGCGCGTTCTTCGCCGTCAAGCGCGCATGGGATCCAGGCGGCGTGTTCAGCAACACCTGGTATGCGCGCTACGCCCCCGCCTTCGCGAAGCATCCCGCCGCGATCCGCCCCTCGATCACCAGCGGCGCGCCCGCGGCATAGAGCGCCGCGACGAAACCACGATGATCCGACCGCGCGAGCGTCGCACCGCGCCGGACCTCGACCACGGTGCCGCCCGCCGCCACGATCGTGCGTACCGCCGCGGCGCCATCGCCGATCACCGCGACCTGCCGCCCCGCCGGCCCCATGAACGGCATCGCGACCATCACCAGCGTCCACATGCCCAGCACCAGCGCCGCGAGCGCCGCAGCGCGCGCGATCCTAATAGTCATAGACATGCTCGACCACGCCGCCGCGCGCATCCGTCTCGCGCAGCAAGGCGGTCAGTCCCGGTACGCTAACCGTGACCCCGACGCGCCGCCAGCCCGCGCGCTCGATCGGCATGGTCAGCAAGGCCCCCGCCGGGTTCGGCTGCGATGCCGGCAGCAGCAGCGTGACGAAGATCGCGTCGTTGCCCGCGATCTCGACCAACGGCACCCGCGCCGCCGCCAGTTTCTCGAGCAGCGCGTTGAACTGCTGATAGCGCGGTGCCTCGACGACCGTGCCACCCCCTGCCACCATCCGGACGGGCACGAGCCGCGGGTCGATCGCCCGGATAGCCGCGGGCGACGCGGTCGCCACGAAGCGCAGCGTGGCGTCGTCGCGGCCCAGCGTCGCGCCGGTCGCGCGATCGATCGACCAGGCATAGCCCGCCTTTACGCCATATTCGCCCGACAGCGCGAGGCGGCGCTCCCAGTGTCGCGCATGCAGCGTGGGTTCGCTGGTCCGCCACAGGCCGGCGAGCGCCTTGCCGAACGGAAAGCGATACCACGGCGTCTCGTGCATGAACGCGCCATAGTCCGCCTGGACGCGGGCGGCATAACGGTCGTCCGCGCTGTGCCAGCCGCTCGCCCATTCGAAGAACCGTCCGATCGTGCGCTCGTACGCTGCCTTCACTGCCAGTTCGACGGTATAGCTGATCCCGATCGTGTAGATCATCACCTTGGCATCGCCTGCCGCCGCGCTGCCGCGCGTCGCGCGATTGACGGCGCAATAGGATGTCCAGAAGCTCGCGATCTGCGTTCCGTACGCAAAGCTGCTGGGCGGCGCGCCGCGCATCAGATGGCGTGCGAACGCGTCCGCCTCATAGACGATGTGCCATTCGGGATAGGTCAGGAAGGTGCGGGCGAGCGGGCGGCGCTCCGCGGGCGGCAGCACCGACGCGTGCGGCACGGCGGCAGGTGCCGCGATGGCCCTGCGGCACCCGCCCTCGATATAGGCCAGCGGGACGATAACGATCGCCGCGACCGTCGCGCCGAGCGCGAGGCCGATGCGCCAGCGCCGCTTCACGCGACGCCACGGTTCGCGGGTCCGTGCGCCAGACGATAGCCGACCCAGATCGCCAGCCCGCCGATCACGAGATGCGGCAGGTTGGCAAAGACATGCGCATAGAGCGATTCCCTGACGGGCCCGTACAGGAAGATCCCGCCGTCGAGATACCCGCTGCCCAGGAACAGCCCCATCACCCCGTCGGCGCAGTAGAGCGGGCCGAACAACCGGAAATACGTCCGCGCCGCGCCGTACGACCACCAGGCCGCGACGCCCGCCCACAGGCCCGAGAAGGCGTGCAGGCTGTCGTCGTACAGGTCCAGCTTGAACAGGCCGAACAGGTTGCCATCCGCGTCGTGGAAAGCGGGCACATAGCCGATCGCGACGACGGCCATGAACCCGATGAAATAGAGCCAGCCGAACCGCCGCACCTTGTCCATCGAACGTCTCTCCTGCCGTAGCGAACCTGCCAGCCGCCAGCCGTCATTTCAATGGAAAGCACCGCGGTGGGAGCATGCGCGCATGTCTGATACCCTCGCGCGGCCAGTCTTCTGCCAGGAGCCGCACTGCGTGACGATGCCTCCCGATCCGCCTCCCCGCACCCGCTCTCCGCTGGCGGACGCGCGTGGCTGCCTGCTGACCGTCCTGTTCTTCCATATCGAACTGGTGGTCGGCATCGTCGTCATGGCGCTAGTCGCCGACGCGATTTCGCCGTCGTTGGCCGCGCGCGGATACAACATCAATATCGGGAACGGCTTCCTGATCGCATGGGGGCTGGGTGCGGTGATCGCGATCTACCCGGTGATCTGGACCGATCGGTTGCGGCGCCGCTGCGTCCGCTGACGGGTCAGGACAGCAGGCACCCCGACAGGATCGTCGTACCAGCCAGTCCCCGGACCCGATCGCAGGCGACGCTGACGAACTGCCCCTTGGCGAGCGGCGCGAGACGCGTGCGATACCCCTCGGGAAACTCGACGATCATGTAGTTGAACCGCGTCCGCCCCTCGAGCGAAAGCGACGGCGTCGGCCCGGGCTGGACCATCGTCGCGATCGTGCCCGACACGCGGATCGGCCCCGCATAACGCACCGCGGCGCCGGCCGGGTCGCTGTTGAAGGCCGAATCGAGCACCGCTGCCGACACGCTGTCGCTCGCGCGCGTGTTGCCGGCCGCAACCGTCGCAGCGTCGGACGCTTCGTCGACCGCGCGGCGATCCGACGCCCCGCCCTGCCGGGCGTCGCTTCGATCCGCCATGGCGGCGACGTCACGCATCTCGGTCACCGGAGTCGTCGCCTTGGGTGCGAGCAGCAGATAGCCGATGATGATGACCGCCACCGCGACCAGCGCAGGGAGGACCCAGCGCAGGCCACCGCCAGTTCCCGGCACGAGCGGCTCAGTTCCCCGCGAGCGGGGTGGCGAGGCTGAAGGCGCTGTCCGATCAACCGTCGCTGTCTGGTCGGGCACACGATCGAAGCCGGGCGGATCGGCAGTGGCGCCAGCGACAGCGGCGCCGCACTTTGCGCAGAACCTGGCGTCATCTGGAAGCTCGGTTCCGCATTGGTTGCAGAAGGACATGGCCTGCTCTCCCGTTCGCTCCCACCGACGACGCTCGGTCCCGCCAATCGTTCCCTTGGCGTATCGACCACAACGACCGGACCCCCATCGACAAATTTAATTAAGCACCGTTCATTTTCCATTAATTGAGCAGTGCGCATTTCTGCTTCCACGGCCATGTTCGACCGTACCGGAGATCCTCTTGCGGGATCGGCACACAGGAGAACGACCATGAAACGCATGACCCTGATCGCCGCCGCGATCGTCGCAGCGACCGGTTTCGCCAGCCAGCCCGCCGCCGCCTACGGCCTGACCACCACCGGCCGGACGCTCGCGACCCCGCGCCTCACCGTCGACGTGCTCACCGACATCGCCCGCTATTCCAGGGCGGCCGGCGGGTGCAATTTCATCTTCTCGGCCGACATGCGCGTCGTGCCCGGCAGCTTCACGCAGCAGGGCGCTCACGCGGAGATCTGGACGCTCAACCTGTGCGGCGCAAAGCAGCGGTTCCGCATCACCATGTGGCCCTCGCCGCGCGGGGGCAGCGACTACGCGGTGCAACGCGCCAGCGGCCCGATGCCGCTGTATACGCGGTGAAGCCCAACCGCCCGCGAAACGTTCAGTCCTTCACGTAACGGGAGAATCATCATGTTCACGTCGATCAAAAGTGTCGCAGTGCTCGCCGCCGCCAGCCTTCTCGCCATCGCGCCCGCCTCGGCCGCGCCGCTATCGACCTGGTACGGCAAGTTCGTCTGGGAAGAGGCGCTTGGCCGCATCGGCGGGGAGGGCCGCGACGGCGTGGCGATCTTCGTCACGCATACGCTGACCCTCGGGCCGAGCGCGGGCCCGACCGGATGCCGCCTCGACGCCGAGGGATACCAGACCGACAAGCACTGGAAGTGCACCGCCACGCCCGAGATGGAGTCGGTCATCATCAAGCTGTTCAAGCTGCGTCCGACCGATCCCGGCCGCGGGGTGTCCGGCACCCGCCTGTTCCGGATCACGCGGGGCGAGAACGGCCTGATGACCCGGCTTGAAGCCTATGATGCGACCAGCGAGATGAGCCCGCGCAGCGGACGCCTCTTCAGCCGCGTCGGCTGATCGACCGATACCCCCCGAAAGGCGTGGCCGCCACCGGACGTGGCAGCCACGCCCTCGCCTCTTACGAAAGCCGCCGCCGCATATGGGCAGACGATCCGACCACAGCCGCGACGAACTCCGCGCGCTGCTCCTCGACGCAGGCACCATATTGATGGCGGAGACGGGGTTTGCCGCCTTTTCCGCGCGGGAGGTCGTCAAGCGCGTCGGCTACACGATCGGCACGGTCCACAACGTGTTCGGCAACGTCGACGGCCTGTTGACCGCGATCAACACCGCCACGTTCGGCGAGTGGGCGGATGCGCTTGAGGCGAAGCTCGATGCCACGAGCGAGGACCGGATCGCGGCGCTCGTCGCCGGGTATTTCGCGTTCGCGCGCGACAACCCGCATCGCTGGGCGGCGATCTACGATCACCGGCCGGCCTGCGAGACGCTGACGCCCGAGCAGGAGGCGACGCGCGGGCGGCTTATGCTGATCGTCGCCGCGGAAGTCGCGCAGGCGCTGGGCCGCAGCGTGGACGCGGCGCTCGGCACGTTCGCGCGCTCGCTCGTCGCCACCGTCCACGGCCATTGCAGCTTCGCGATCACCGGATCCTGGGCGGCGATGGGACAGCATGATCCCGAGGCGGTCGCGCTGATGCGGGTTCGCGAGAGCCTGGCCGCGGAGCGCACACGACACTGACAGGAGAGCCCGATGCCGACCTCACCGCAGTTCCGACGCTTTCATCGACACGCCGGCATCGACCGGTTTGCCGGAGTGCCGCCGCAGTTCGAACGCACCGACAATGGCTGGTGGTTCCGCCGTCATGGCCACGGCCCCGCGATCCACGTGTCCGACGACGAATATGCCGGCTTCATGCGCGCCGGCTGGCGTGCGGTCATCCTGCACGCGACCGCGCTGGCGGTATTCGCGACGCTTGCATGGCTGCTCGTCGAACGGATGCTGCCGGGCTGGGGCGACGATTCGCAGGCGATCGCGTTCGGCTTGGTCCTCTCGCTGATCGGGATGGCGCTCTACGGGTCGCTTGGCCACCATGCCGATGCACCCGCCCGCGCGCTTGTACGGCGTCCGCCGCAGCGGCCTGCCCGCGACCCCGACGCGTCGACACAGCCCAATTATTCGACGATCGTGGCGGTGGTGGCGCTTCTGCTCTTCGCGGCGGCGATCGGCACCCGGCAGCCGGCGTCGTCCTATATCGCGTTCGCCACCGTTGCGGTGATGATCGGAGCGTTCCTGACGATCCGGCGCCTGCGCTTCGACCGACTTTTGACCGCGGTCCAGCGCGAGCGTCTTCGCGAACAGCGGGTCGCCGACCGCGACATCGAACGGATGCGGCGGCGTCAGCAGCCCGAGCCGCTATGGAAGGGCATGCTGCTCCTGGTCTTCGTGGGGCTCGAGCTCGCGATGCTGCTGGGCGGCGTCGTTCTTGGCGTCGTCATCGCGCAGGCGATCGCGGGACCGGCCTCGGGAGATGCGGGCTTCGGCATCTTCATGCTGGGCTTCCTCCCCGGCCTCGCCTTTGGCGGCCTGCTCTCCTGGCCGCTGGAGCGCCTCTGCAAACGCTGGACCGGCTATTCCGCCGTACACGCGTTCGACTGGCTCCCACCGAGCTGGTGACAGGCGCGCCCGCGGGCCGACGTTCTGCGGGGTTGCCGTCGAACCAACCGAACTGTGGCTCCCTCAAGAGACGCGAGCGATTGATGACGTCGATGCAAGAGACCAAACCGTCATCGGCGGCGCATGGGCGACGTGGCACGCCGTTCGGCGGACGTCCCGGCACTGCTGGCCCGGCTGAACCGTACCAAGCACCGCGTCCGCAGCAACAACGACGATCCCGCCGCGAGCGGGACCTGCTGGGCATCTTTCACCTGGGGGGTGGGTCTTCCCTTCAGGCAACGAGCGACCGAGGAAAGGAAGCCGTTGGCCGCACCGTCACGATCCTGCGCCGTCAACATGCGTGACCGCGTTCACCCAGCCTGCAGCGAACGTGGCGGCGGGACAAGTCGGCGATGTCGTTGATCCCCGCAAGCGTCAGGGTGCGCTCGAACTCCTCCCTCAGCAGCGTCAGCAAGCGATCGACGCCCGGCTCACCGCCCGCTGCCAAGCCATACAAATACGGGCGTCCGATCGAGCAGGCGGTCGCCCCCAGCGCGAGCGCCTTCACCACGTCCGAGCCACGTCTGATTCCGCCATCGCAGATTACGTCCGCTGAGTCGCCGACGGCGTTTCGTACCGCCTCGATCTGATCGATCGGTGCGGGCGCACCGTCCAACTGACGCCCGCCGTGGTTCGAGATCATGACGCCGGTCGCTCCCGAGGCGATCGAGCGGCGCGCATCCTCGGGCGTCATCACGCCCTTGATCGCGAGCGGCCCGTCCCATTCGCGGGCAAGCCATTCGACGTCGCGCCAGCCGACCGAGCGGTCGAACTGACCGCCGATATAGTCGAACAGGCTCATCGGCCCCGAGGCCAGCGCGTCGACCTTGTGGCTGACGTTGGCGAGATCGAACTTCGACCCCGTCAGCGCGGGAATCGACCAGCCGGGGTGGAGCGCGAAGCTGAGCAACGACCGGAGCGTCAGCTTCGGGGGCAGCGACAGGCCGCTGACCCGGTCGCGCTCCCGATTGCCGGCGACCGGCGTGTCGACCGTCAGTGCAAGGCCGTGGAAGCCGGCGTCGCGGCAGCGCGCCACGAACTCGGCGGTCAGGCCGCGATCCTTGAAGATGTAGATCTGGAAGACCTTTGGGCCGGCAGACGCCTGCGCGAGATCCTCCAGTCGGGTCGTGCCCATCGTCGAGAGGCTATAGAGAAGCCCGTGGCGCGCCGCCGCGCGGGCCACCGCGAGTTCGGCATGCCCGTGGAACATGCGGGTGAGACCGGTGGGCGACAGCATCAGCGGCCAGCGCGATGGCTGCCCGAAGATCCTGGTGCCCGTCCGGATCTGCGACACGTCGTTAAGGACGTCGGGGACCAGCTCATACTCCGCGAACGCGGCCGCATTGCGACGCAGCGACAGCTCGTCATCCGCGCCGCCGTCGATATAGTCGAAGATCGGTCGCGGCAGCCGGCACCGCGCCATCGCGCGCAGGTCGGCAACGTTGTTCACACGATCAAGTCGCATCGTGTCGGCCCTCAGCCACGGCTCAGCCGGAAGTCGCTGGCGATGAGCGGAACGCGCCCGCTCAGGCGGATGACCCTGTCGGGCGAAGCGCCGCCCCCAAGCGCGATCTCGACACGCGTCTCCCCGCCATCGCTCGTGCGATCGATGCGCGCATTGGTATAGCCGCCGCCAAGCACGATCGGCGTTTGAAGCAGTTGCCAGTACGCGCCGAACCAAACGCGATCCTGCAGCGCGGTGTGGCTCGGGAGGCCGCATCCGGTCGTCCCGGGGGCGGGATCGGTTGCGCCCGCCGAAGCGGTCAGCACGGTGCATGCGGTGGTGGCCGGCGTTCTGGCAATCGCGATGGCCGGAACGGCAGATACACTCGCGGTGCCGCTTACCACCGCGATCGCTGGAATATTCGAGCCGACGCCAAGGCTGCCAGACAGTCCGAGCGTCGCCGCCACGGCCATCCCTGCACCAGCGATGGTCAGTGCCGGCATCCATGCGGTCTTCATAACCGTCTCCTAGCGCGCGACGCCTCCCGTTTGTCGGAATGGCCGACGCGGACGGCGGCGCTCGCCGACTGCATCACCGCTCCGATGTCCGCTGGAACGATCAGGACAGGCTGCGCGCATCGGGCGCGGATCGACAAACGGTTTCGCTGTGCCAAGGGGCTGGCAGGCTATGCACCCCTGCCTTTGCGTCACCAATGAGCGGGTGTTGTGGAGCATCGAGGCAAGGTGGATGAATGTACGGAACTGGAGCGACCGTTTAACTCCACGCATGTCGCCATGTGGGTCTATCACCCGATGGCTCGCGATCGATTAGGTTACGAGCAGCCCGTAGCCACCCTCCCTCCCCCGCCCCAGACGATGTGTTTCGGATCGGGTACGGCGACGGGATGAACCTGTACGACTATGTCGAGGGGAGTCCAGTGAACCGGATCGATCCGAGCGGGTTGGCTGAGCAGACCGCGCCTGCCGATGCGAGTTGCCCGGGGGGTGGCGGACCTGCGGAAATCTGCCCGGTGCCGACTGGCACCGACATCGTCGTTACCGGACGTCGTCTACCTTTCTGTGACGATCGACTATGGAGCGCTGGGCAGGACCATCCTAAACTGGCAGAATTCGTTGCTTCAGGGCACCTCCTCGCTCGGGGCAGGAACCGCCGGATCGCCGCAAATAGTGAAGGTGGCCCAGCCTTATACAGGCGATACCTTCTGTGGTGGACCCACCGTTGGACGTGCCAACCGCTTCAACCCGTTTGGCCGCATCAACTCAGGTAAAACTGGAGGTGACTGCACGGCATTAAACGATGTTGGCCGCATCGCAGCTGCGAATGGGATAAAGCCGCTAGGTGATGTGATGGTGAACTCGTTCACCACCGGAGCATCAATCCTGGCCGCGATACCGCATGGCATGGGTGACAGTTGGCTTGTGAGCACAAATCCTGTCTCGGGTTACACCAGTTTCAGCAATTCAGGCCTGACTCTTCGACATAATGCCGAGACAGTTCTCATCCGTGCCTATATCCCATCTTTATTTAATATTCCTAAAGGGTGCGCTCCAGCTCAATCTGAAAACTGCCATTATAGTTTATTTAGATGGAAATTACGCCGCAGAAGCAGAGAGAGTATCACATAACTGTTTTAAACTCATTAGCAGGTATGGAAGACGATCTTCTTGCTAGTGAGGTGCCAATCGAGGCGGTCGAACATATTCGACAAGCCCTCGCAATATGCATCTCAGATTTCAAAAGCCGTTTCCGTTCTTAAACGCGCCATACTAATAAAACTGGCATGTGTGGATAGCGACGCTCGCATCACCCGATCGCCACCCCCATCGCCCTGACGGGCTTGGGGATGGCGATCGTCGCCCCTTTGCGCATCAGCATTTCATCGATCGCGCCGACCTTGGCGCTGCTGCGTCCTTTGATGGCACCTGCGAGGCGGTCGCGGTCGTCGGTGTAGATGATCGCGGAGGCCTTGGCGCGGGAGACGGCGACATAGGCGATGTTGGCATCGACGTTGCTGCGGACGGCCGCGCCGTGTCGGGCCCGACTGATCGCGACATAGACGGAGCGCGCATCCACCGTGTTCGCGCTGAACGCCTCCAGATGAGCCATGACCCGATCGCACGTCGCCCCTTGCACGGAATGGATCGTCCGCACCCAGCCCGGCCGGACATGCCGGTCGGCGAGGTGGGCGAGGTGGGCGAGGTCGAGCATCTCGCGTAGCCCGTCCTCACGCTCCAGCACCATGCTCGCCCCCTGGGGGTCGATCGCGACCACCTCGGCGGTCTGCCCGTTGAGGCGGTCGGCGCGGTAGTTGTTGCGGGTGAACTGCACCCGGTCGCCGGCGCGGAACTCCTGCTGCACCTCGGTGAAGGCTTCGGCCGCGTCGGCGCCCCAGCGGGCGGGCTGCCATTCGACGGGCCTGGGGTCGCTGCGTTGCCGGGGACGGGTGCTGTCAGTCTAACGCGAACCGCTCTCCACACGATGCACTTCTGGCTTTGGGGACAGCAGCCTAGCTCTCGAGGATCTCGCCCTCGTGATCGACCGCACGCCAGAGATACACCATCTCGCCCTTCAGCTTCACGTACATCTCGTCTAGGTGCCAGCGCCAGTGTCGGAAGCCCCGCTAGCGACGGATGTCGCCTGCGAACATCGGACCGGACCGGTTCCACCACATCCGTACCGTCTCATGGCAGATGTCGATCCCGCGCTCGAACAGCAGGTCCTCCACGCTCCGCAGCGACAGCGGGAAGCGCACGTACATCAGCACCACCAGCCGGATCACTTCGGCCGACGAGTTGACGTAGCGGAACGGGCTGGCCGGTTTGCGCGGGCGGGGCATCGGGGCGCGCTACCGCCTTCCGCTACGATCGGTGCATTCGATCTGACAGTGCCCCTTCGATCGCTAATTTCCCCTCGGGTCCGAGGCGGACCATTGATCGCGATGGGCTACAAACCTAACTAGCATCGATAGAAGCGCGGTCACTATCGGGCTTCACAAGGGAACATCGATGAGTAAGCGGACGATCGTAGTGACAGGCGCGGAGTCTGGGATCGGAGCCGCTTGCGCCGCGGCGTTCGGCATCGCGGGCGACCGGGTGGCAGTTCTGTATTTCGGCGACACCGCCGCAGCCGAGACTACCGCAGCGGCGGTCCGGAAGGCGGGTGGCGAGGCGATGCTGGTCCAGGCGCATGTCAACGACGAAGGATCCGTCGATGCCGCCTTTGAGAGTGTCGAGCGGGCATGGGGCCCGGCGGATGTGCTCGTCAATTCGGCGGGATTGAACATGACGGGGGTTGCGGTCCGCGACATGGGCCTGGTGCAATGGCGTCGTCTGCTCGACACCGACCTGACTGGTGCGTTCCTCGTTTCACGCCGTTTTCTGACCGGGAGGGGGGAAGCGACCGGCGATGCGGCGATCATTCATATATCCTCGATCCACGCCTATGCGGTGCGCGCGGGCGGGGCGGATTATTGTGCAGCGAAGGGTGGGCTGACGAACCTGGTCGAGACATTGGCGATCGAGGAGGCGCCGCGTGGCATTCGCGTCAATGCGATCGAGCCGGGCATGATCCTGACGCCGATGAATGCTCGGGCGCAGCAGGACGAAACCTATCGGCGTACGCTTGAGAACAACATCCCGATGGGGCGCGCCGGGAACCCCGGCGAGGTCGCCGACCTTGCCGTATTTCTCGCGTCCGACCGCGCGCGTTACATCACCGGTGCGCGGATCGTGATCGATGGCGGTTTGTCGCTGATGCAGGCGATCGGCGCATGATGACGCAGGACGCAGGCACTACCCTTGCCGATCCCCATCGCAAGGAGGCGGTCGCCGCGACGGACATGGCACTCGACTTCAACGTGAAGCGGATCGAGACGGTTGTGCTGGACGGTCCGGCCGATCTCATGCGTCGCGACCTGATGAGCCCCTATATCTGGCGCGAGGCGGATGGTCGGTGGGGCATCATGGTCCGCGCCACGCTCAAGGCCGGAGAACCGATGACCGATACCGGGCAGATATGGGCCGGATGGAGCGACGACGGCGTGACGTTCAGAATGCTGGACGCGCCTTCGATCGTGCCCGGCCCGGACGCCCACGATTCCGGCGGGGTGGAGGACCCGACGGTCGTGCGACAGCCTGACGGTTATATCGTCTATTATTCGGGCGTGTTGGCCGATCACGCGCACGGCGAACTGTCCTACGCCACCGGCCCGTCTCTGGACCGGTTGGTGAAGAGCGGCGTCGCATTGGCCTCTTCCAGATCCGAAGGAAACACCAAAGAAGCGACGGTCGATCGCACCGCCGATGGTCGCTGGCGCCTCTTTTACGAATATGCTGCCGACGATGCATCGCGTGTCGGGCTGGCGATCGGCACCGGTGTCGCCGGGCCATGGACCGAGCAGTCGACGCCCTTCATGCCGCGCGAAGAGAGCTGGGACGACTGGCACCTGTCCACGGGTCCCCTGCTGACCGACGACGCCGCCATGCCGGTCATGTTCTACAACGGCGCGACGCGAGATGCGCGCTGGCGCATCGGCTGGATCGCCTTCGATGCGGACTATACCCGTGTGGTGGCACGAGGCATCGAACCGCTTATCACTCCGCCGCCCGTCGATGATCGTGGAGCCACGGATATCGCGTTTGCCGCGTCCGTGGTCGTCGCCGACGGCATGATCTGGCTATATTATTCGCTGGAAGATCGCCGTCTCGTCAGGGCGCTCATCCGTCGAAGTTGAGCGTTCATCTTCCAACAAGCGCAGCTGGCGCTGTCGAACTAACCGGAAGTGGTTCGTTTGGGTCGTGACGGGAGTCGCGCCAGCACGCGCGCATGAGCAAAACACGATCAAATCGGCAGCATTCTGGTAACGGCTCCGCATCTCGCGCTTCCTTAACCGGATAGGACATCGCCGGTGCATCGGCTTTGACAATGCCGTGCGGCCTATATCT
The DNA here is from genome assembly GCF_055231975.1 of Sphingomonas sp. Ell38C01. Lineage (NCBI taxonomy): Bacteria > Pseudomonadati > Pseudomonadota > Alphaproteobacteria > Sphingomonadales > Sphingomonadaceae > Sphingomonas > Sphingomonas sp. Ell38C01. The sequence continues at coordinate 3,587,914 of NZ_JBUYVA010000001.1, forward strand.
TCTCGCAGGCGAGCGATGCCTGGACGCTCACCCCCGAACGCTATGACGACGGCAGCATCTTGAGGGGCACGCTTGCCCGCCCTGCCCTACAGTGGCCACTCGCCGACGTGGCAGCCGAATGGCTCGACATCATCATCGTCCACAAGATCGACCGGCCGACCCGCTGCCAACCGGCATCGAGGCGTTTAAGCTACCAAAGCGCAGCTTGGCGGCGCCTTCGCGGTCCCCCGAATGGTAGACCGAACCATATGCGCATCAGCGAGTGAGCGCGACGGTCGCCCGATGAGATAGCCCTGGATTGCCGAGCAGCCCTCCTGCGCCACGATGCGAAGCTGACCCGCTGTCTCGATGCCTTCTGCGAGAATCGGTATCCCTAGCGTGCTACCCAGCGACACGACCGCGCACAGGATCGCGACGGCCTGTTCGTCCTTGTCGATCTCCGCCACGAAGGAGGCGTCGAGCTTGATTTTGTCGAATGGGAACGATCGCAGCACGTCGAGCGAGGAATAGCCGACGCCGAAATCGTCGAGCGCCAGGCCGACACCCATCTCCTTGAGCGCGCGCAGCTGGATCAGCGCGAAGTCGCGGTCGCGGATGATCGCGCTTTCGGTCAGTTCCAGCGCAAGCCGCTCCGGCGGCAATCGGCTGCGGTCCAGCGCATCGCGGACCGTATCGACCAGCCTGGGATCAGACAGGTGCAGCGGAGACAGATTTATCGCAACGACGTGCCGGTTCGGCCAAAGCGCGGCTTCGAAGCAGGCTTGGTTGAGGACCCACTCGCTCAGCGCAATGATCTCCCCTATCTCTTCGGCGAGCGGGATGAACAGGGCGGGTGACATCAGGCCTCGCGACGGATGTCGCCAGCGGACCAGAGCCTCGTAGCCGATGATTTCACCGGCAACGGGGGATGCCTGCACCTGATAGTGCAATTCGAAGGCACCCGTGGCGACCGCCTGACGCAATTCGTTCGCCAGTTCGCGTCGCTCGCGGACTGCCTCGTCCATCGTCGGGTCGTAGAAGCATGGCACGCCCGAGTGCTCGCGCTTGGCACGATACATTGCAAGGTCCGCCCGGGCGAGCAGGGTATCCGCTTCGAACCCGTCCTGCGGCGCCGTGGCGACGCCGATATTGCAGCCGACCGATGTCGAGAACCGCTCGAACAGAAATGGCTCCCTGAAGATCGCGGACAAACGGCCGAAAAACGCGTCGAGCTCGCCCCGGTCCTCATACGGGATCAATGCGGCGAATTCATCGCCGCCAAGGCGGGCGATGCATTCGTTCTGGCCAAGGACCTCCGCCATCCGCCCTGCCAGCGCGATCAGCAGCTGATCGCCCGCCTGATGCCCATAGGTGTCGTTGACGCTCTTGAACCGCGACAGGTCGAGCATGACGACTGCCGTGTTCGAGACCCGTTCCTCATGATGCAGTTGAGCGGTCAGCATGTCATTGAAGGACATCCGGTTCGGCAAGTCGGTCAGCCCGTCGTGCAAAGCCATGCGACGCATCCGCCGATAGGAATCGGTCTGCGTCTGCCCGTCGATCAACGCGCTCACCGCTGCGCAGCCGATGAACAGCAGTCCTGCGCACGCGGTGGCCACCCCCAGCGCGGTCATCGCTGGATCAGACAGTCCCTCGCCACCGCGCAGATCGAACGCGCGGATGCGCATTGCGGCCATGCCAGTAAAATGCAGCGCGGCAACAGCCGCTCCCAGCAGCATGCCCCCGTATATGCTGCGCCGTCGACGTCCACTGCGCAACATGTCGAAGGCGGCCGCTGCGAGCAGCGACGACAACAATACCGACGCGGTTACGTAGCCCGGACGCCACTCGACGAGTCCGTCGATGCGGTACGCGACCATGCCGGTATAATGCATCGCGGAAATGGCGATTCCGATGATTGCGCCACCAGGAAGAACATGTTTGCGTCGTGTCGACGACGCCAGTGCAAGACCCGGCGCGGCAATCAGGATTGCGATAGCGAGCGAGGCGAGCGTCAGCACCGGATCGAGCGTCACGGGAACGCCCGAATGGAACGCCATCATCGCGACGAAATGCGTGCACCATACCATCGTCCCCGTGCCGACCGCCGACAGCGTGATCCAGCCGGCCCGGCTACGGCCCCGTGCCGCACGGATACGACCGAAGAGCTGCACGGTGCCCGCCGAACCGATCAGACAGACCAAGAGCGCGAGCCCCACCAGCCACAGGTTGTGATCCTGGCCGATGCAGGCGACGACGTCGATCATGCCACAACCATGCCCGGGAGGCGGGCATTTCGCTCCATCCCGATGGCGGCCTGGCGAGCGAGCGCGGACAGATAAGTGCGCTGGTCGCGCGATGCCGGCGGCCTGGACTTTGTGTCGAGGACGCACAGCATACCCACCTCGATCCCGTCCTCAAGAATCAGTGGTGCGCCGATATAGTAGCACACATGCGGTTCGCCGATCACACCAGGCAGAGCACGGAACACCACGTCGACCGTTGCATCGCACACCTCGAAGATCACTCCGTCATGATCGAGCGCATGCGTACAGAAGCTGTCTTCCCGCGGGACGCATCCGATCGGGAAGCCGTGGCTCGCCTGAATCGAAAGATGATTGTCGTGGACCAAGGTGATCAAAGCGATCGGAGCGGCGAACGCGTTCGCGGCCTGTTCAACAAGTTTTTCATAGAATGATTTCGATCTTGCGACGCTACCAGTAAGGTTACCGACCTCACGAGTGCGGGCACATTCGCGCAATAGCCTTCCGATCATCCGAACGCATCCCATCTTGGTCGAATCCGGTAATGACATCAGCGGGTTAAGGGCAGGTAAGTGCGAGGCGCCTCTCGAGTGCAACCCGCTCGACTTCGCTGCGCACAGACGCGACAGGACAGCTCGACTCGCCGGGTGGTGGACACGCGTCGGCGCAGTCCTGATCGGCACGACCGACGGGCTCTGGGTGGTGCGGCCAGCACTTATGCTGATGCTGTCAGTCTAACGCGAAATCGCTTCTACACGATGCGGATCGATGCCGCGCTCGAACAGCAGATCCTCGACGTTCCGCAATCACAGCGGGAAGCGCACGTACATAATCACCATCAGGGGATCACTTCAGGCGACGAGTTGAAGTAGCCGATGGGACTGGCAGGCTTGCGCGGGCGGGGCATCCCCGCCCCCTACCCGCCCTCCCCCGACGAGCGATGCATTCGGTCTGACAATGCCAGACGGCGCGCACGCCCCCCGGCCAGCAGCAGATAGACGACCGGCACGATCACCAGCGACACCAGCGTCGAGGTCGCCAGCCCCCCGATGACGCAGATCGCCATCGGCTGGCGGAACTCGGCACCCTGCCCCAGCGCCAGCGCGGCGGGAACCATGCCCGCCGCCATCGCCACGGTGGTCATCACGATCGGGCGTGCGCGCTCGTGGCATGCGGTGACGATCGCGTTCCGTGCGGTGTCGCCGTCGCGTTCGCGCTGCATGGCGTGATCGACGATCAGGATCGAGTTTTTCGCGGCCAGCCCGATCAGCATCAGGATCCCGATCAGCGACGGCAGGTTGAGCGCGAAGCCCCCCGCCAGCAGCGCCAGGAACGCGCCCGTCAGCGCGGGCGGCAGCGCGCACAGGATCACCACCGGCCGCGACAGGTTGCCGAACAGCAGCACCAGCAGGATGTACAGCAGCCCGATCGCGGTCAAGAAGACGAGCGCGAGCGAGGTGAACAGCTGTTCCATCGCGCGCTGGTTGCCCAGCGCCGCGGTTTCCACCCCGGCGGGCAGCGCGCGCATCGCCGGCAAGCCGCGGATCGCCGCGGTGGCGTCGCCGAACTCCGTGCCCGGCCCCAGATCCGCCTCGATCGCGATCTGGCGGCGCTGGTCCATGCGCGTGATCTTGGGCGGCGCGGCGGCGAAGTCGAGCGTCGCGACCGCACCCAGCGTCGTCGTGCCGCCGGTGCCCGTCGGGATGCGCAGGTTGCGCAGCTGGTCCAGGTCCTGCCGGTCGGCATCGGGGAAGCGGAGGCGGATGTTCACCTGATCTGCGCCATCGGCCAGCTTGGCCAGATTGCGGTCGATGTCGCCCATCGTCGCGACGCGCGCGATCGCCGCCAGCGTGTCCGCGCTGATGCCCAGCCGCGCCATCGTGTCGCGATCCGGCCGAATCACGATCTCGGGCGCGCCGGGCGGGGACGACAGGCGCGGATCCTCGACGCCGGGCAGGCGCTTCATCTCGCTCAGCACGCGCGCGGCGGCCGCCTCCAGCACCGCAGGATCGTCGCCGGTCAGCACGGTCACCAGATCGGGTCCGGCGGTATCGCCCAGGAAGTTGACCCGCGCGTCGGGCAGCGTACGCAGCCGCGCGCGCAACCGGTCGCGGAACGCGGTGGCGCTGGTCGTGCGGTCGGCGCGGAACACCACGGTCAGCGTCGCGTCGCGCAGGTCGGGCAGGCCGCGATCGCCGCCCGCGCCGCCGCCGATCTTGGAACCGACCTGCGCGAACACGCTCGCCACCTCGGGTTCGGCGCGGAACAGCGCGGTCGCCGTGCCGACCGCGCGGTCCATCTCGACCGCGGAGGCGCCCGGCGCGCCCTGCACCTTGACATAGATATGGTCGGGGTTGCCCGCCGGCTGGAACCCGGTCGACAACAGCGGCACGATCGCCGCCGTGCCCGCCAGCATCGCGACGCACGCCGCGACCGTCCACCACGGCGCGCGCAGCGCGCGATCGAGGATGCGGGCATAGGCGCGCGAGCGCGGCGGCGCGGCATGGACACGGCCCGCGCGCAGGAACCGTGCCGCCATCAGCGGGGTCAGCAGCCGCGCGACCGCCAGCGAGAACAGCACCGCGATCGACACCGCGATCCCGAATTCGTGGAAGAACCGCCCCGGCACCCCGGCCATGAACGACACCGGCAGGAAGACCACGACGATCGCCAGCGTCGTCGCCACCACCGCCAGCCCGATCGCGTTCGCGCCATCGATCGCGGCCTCGCGCGGCGGCATCCCCGCCTGCAGGCGCTTCTCGATATTCTCGATCTCGACGATCGCATCGTCGACGAGAATGCCGATCACCAGCGTCAGCGCGAGCAGCGTGACGATGTTGAGACTGAACCCCAGCAGCGCCATCGCCGCGAAGGTGGGGACCAGCGAGGCGGGCATGGCGATCGCCGCGATCGCGGTGGCGCGCCAGTCGCGCAGGAACAGCCACACCGCAAGGCTGGTCAGGACCAGCCCCTCCAGCAGCGCCTTCAGCGTCGCGTCATAGCTCGCGCGCGTCTCGTCGACGGTCGAGAAGATGCGCTGGAATTGCAGGTCGCGGTGCGTGGCGCCCAGCGCGGCCACGGCCTTGGTCACGCCGTCCTCGACCGCGAGTTCGCTCGCCTCGCGGGTGCGCGCGATCTGGAAGCCGATCGCGGGCGCGCCGTTCAGCCGCGCGAAGCTGCGCGTCTCGGCCGCACCGTCGCCGATTTCCGCGACGTCGCCCAGCCGCACGACGCGGCCGTCGCCGGTGGGGATCGTCATCGCGCGCAGGTCGTCGACGCCGATCGCGGCATTGGCCAGCCGCATCGCCTGTTCGCGCCCGCCGACCTGCGCCAGCCCGGCGGGATCGTCGCGGCTGAACCGGCGCAATGCCTCGTTCAGCTGCGGCACCGTCAGCCCCAGCGCGGTCATCCGCGCCGGATCCGCGATCACGTTGATCTCGCGCGCGACGCCGCCGACGCGCGTCACCTTCGACACACCGGGCACGCGCTGGATCGCGGCGACCACATCGTCGTCGATCAGCGTCGACAGCGCCCCGATCGAACGTCGTGACGAGGTGACGGCATAGCTCAGGATCGGGATGTCCTCGATCTCCACCTGCCGGACGATCGGCGGATCGGTGCCCGCGGGCAGGCGGGTGCGGACCTGCTCGATCTGGGTCCTGATCCGGTCGGTCGCCTCGCGCAGGTCCTGCCCCAGGTCGAACTGGACGACCGTGGTCGACACGCCCTGTGCAACCGTGGAGACCACGATCTCGACACGCGGCAGCCCCGCCACCGCCTGTTCGATCGGGCGGGTTACGGTGGTTTCCATCTCTCCTGCCGCGGTGCCCGGCTGGACGACCGTCACCGATACGGCGGGGAAGTTGATGTCGGGATAGCGCTTCACCGGCAGCGTCGCGAACGCGATCGCGCCCGCGATCGCCAGGACCACGAACAGCAGCACGACGGGCAACGGGTTCGCCACCGCCCAGGTCGACAGGCGGAACGATCGGCTGGCCGCGCGCGGCATCACCGGCCCGCGAACACCGGGGTCACCGTGTCGCCGTCCGCGACGAACGCGGCAGAGGCGGCGAGGATCGGGGTGCCCGGCGGTGGCCCGTCGACCAGCGTGACATACCCCCCGCCGCGCGATCCGGTGCGGACCGCAACCCGGCGGACGCGGTCGCCCGCCCCCAGCACCATCACGCTCGCGCCGCCGGTGTCATACTGGACCGCGGCCTCGGGCACGGCGCTGGCGGCGCGGCCGGCCCCCTCGAACCGCGCGGACCCGCTCGCGCCGGGGCGCAGTTCGGGCCAGGGCGCACCGGCCGGCGGGGTCAGCCGCAGGCGAACATTGCCCTGCGCGGACTGCCGGTCGATCCGGGTGCCGAGCGAGGCCACGCGCCCGTCGAGCGCGGCGCCGTCCGCCAGCGTCACCGCCGCGGGCATGCCGACGCGCAGTTGCGCCAGCCGGTTTTCGGGCACCTGCACCTGCAATTCGATCGTGCCGCCGGGCACGATCGTAAACATCGGCTGCGGCGCTCCGGTGATGTCGCCCACCCGCACGTTGCGCTCGATCACGCGCCCGCCGACCGGCGCGCGCACCAGCAGCCGCGCCGCGCGCGCCTGGAGATCGCGCATCTGCGCTTCCTGCACGCGCAGCGCCCCGGTCGCGCCATCGGCCTTGAACCGCCGCGCCTGCACCGTCTCCGCGGACAGCACCCCCGCGCCCGCCATCGGCTTCGCGCGCGCGGCTTCCGCCTCCGCCTGCCGCACCGCGATGCGCTGCTGCGCGATCACCGCGGACTGCTGCGCGATCTGCGATCGGATCAGCGTATCGTCCAGCACCACCAACACCTGCCCGGCCGCGACGAACGCGCCCTCGTCGGCCAGCACGCGCTTCACCACGATGCCGGGCACGTCGCTGGTCGCCGCGAAGATCTGGCGGGGCACGAGGATTCCGGGCGCGCTCAGCCCGATATCGCCGGTCCGCGTCTCGACGCGCGTCACGCGGACGCTGCGCGGCACCGCCGCGTCGGCCTCGGCCGGCTTTTCAGGTGTCGCGGCGGGCACGCTGCACGTCGATACGCCCAGCAGGATCGCGGGCAGCCACCATCTCGACGGCGGCGGTTTGCGCTTGTAGCGATAGATGACGATCGAGGTCATGATCCGCAGCCCCGCCCCTGTGCACAGACCATGCCGTCGTCCCAGCCCCCGCCCAGCGCCTTGAACGCCTGGACCGAACGGCGCAGCACCAGCACGCGCGACCGGACCAGATCGATCTCGGCGGACTGCCATTGTCGTCGCGCGGCGAACGCCACGTCGGGATCGAGCACGCCCGCCGCCTCGCCGGTCCGCATCGTCCGGTAATAGGCCTGCGCGTCACGCTCGTTGTCCGCGACGCCGTCGAGCTGGCGATGATCCGACACCAGCCGCGCCAGCACGACATCGGCCTCGCCATAGGCGGTCTGGACCGATTTCTCATAGTCGCCGATCGACTGCGCCACGCGCGCGTCGCTGGCGCGCAGCTCGGCCATCAGGCGTCCACGGTCGAGGATCGGCATCAGCATCCCGATCCCCAGCGACCAGAAGCTGGTGGCGAAGCTGTTGTTCGTCCTCACACGCTGTTCGATCCCGACCCCGGGCGACAGCGAGAAGGTAGGGAACAGATCGAGCTTGGCCAGCGCGCGGTTGCCGAGCGCGGCGGTCACCGCGCTGCGCGCCGCCATCACGTCGGGCCGGCGCTTCAACAGGTCGCCCGGGGCCGTGCGCGGCACCGGCGGCGCATCGGGCAGCGCGGGTTCGATCACGAGATCGGCCAGAGGCGCGGTGCCGCGGCCCACCAGCACCAGCAACTGGCGACGCGCGACGTCGAGTTCGGTCGAGAGCGCATCGGCCTGCAACGATGCCGCGCGCAGCCGCGCGCGCGCGGGCAGCCGCTCGCCAGTGGGGGCAAGGCCGCGCACGATCCGCCGTTCCAGCAGGTTCGCAACGCTACGCTCGGTGTCGAGCGCCGTGCGCGCGCGGGCGAGTTCGACCGCGACGCCGCGGGCCGCGAACAGCGCGTCGGCGACCGCGGCGGCAAGGCTGGCGCGCGAGGCCGCGGCCTGCAACTGCGCGGAATAGAGCCGCGATCGCGCGACGACGGCTGTCGCGCCGCGTCGACCGAACACGTCCACTTCCCAGCTGACGTCGAAGCTGGAATTGAGGGTCCCGGTCGTGCCCGTCTGCACCAGCGGAACGTCGACCGGCAGGTTGGGCAGGTTGATGTCGCCGCTCAACTGGCGGACGTTGCGGGCGCCGGCATTGGCGGCCAGCCCGCCCTGCGGATCGAACCGGCGCAGCGCACGCGACATCGTCGCGTCCGCCTCCGCGACGCGCGCCTGCACCGTCTTCAGATCGGGCGAATCGTGCAGCGCGCCCGCGATCAGCGTATCGAGCTGTGAATCGCGGAACGCGCGCCACCACTCGGTCAGCATCGCGCTATCCGCGCCGTCGTCGCCCGCATCCGCGGTGAACGCCGCGGGCACCTTCGTCGCCAGCGGCGGCGGCGGCGCGACGCGGACGCATCCTGCCAGCAGGGCCGCCATGGCCGCGGCCATGCCCGCGCTGATCGTTCCTGTCCGCATCACGCCGCCTCTACCTGCGGCAGCGTGTAATCCCGGTTAATGCCGCCCTCACGAAGATGGTACGCGATCAGGTCCGCCTTGTCGGTGTCGAGCATCGCGTAATGCCCGCACGATACCGGCGCGACCGCGGGCGCATGATCGGCCAGCGCATGCCAGAAGGCCTCGCGCGCGATGTCGCGACCGTCGCCATCGGCGCGCAGATACACCAGCGACCGCACGCGCCCGGCGGGGCGGTAGCGCCCGGCGAGCGCGATGCCGTTGGCGACCAGGCGGGCCAGATGGCCGTCGGGAATGTCGGCGGGCGCGACGATCGCCCCGCCCTCCCCGCACCGGTCGGTGTCGAGCATCGCGAGCGTCCCGATCGCCTCCCCAGCCGCGATCAGCGCGACCGCCATCGCATGCGCGACGAGGCCGCCGAACGAATGGCCGAGCAGGTGATAGGGACCGGTCGGCTGGACCGCGCGGATCGCCGCGACATAGTCCGCCGCCATCGCCTCGACGCTGTCGGGCAGGTCGGCGGGGCCGTCGAACCCGGCGGCCTGAAGACCGTACACGACGCGTCCCGGCATCAGTGCGCGGGCGAGCGCGGCATAGCCGAACACGCCGCCGCCGATCGGGTGGACGCAGAACAGCGGCGGGCCTTCGCCGGGCTGGATCGGCACCAGCGGGCCGGTGCTGTCCACGATCCCGTCCGCCAGTGCGGCGCAAAGGGTCGCGACGGTCTGGTGGCGGAAGATCAGGCTGACGGCCACGTCCCGGCCGCTGTCCGCACCGATCGCCGCGATCAGCCGCAGCGCCGCCAGCGAATGGCCACCGAGCGCGAAGAAATTGTCGTGGACGCCGACGCGTTCCACCCCCAGCGTTTCGACCCAGCGCGCCGCCATCGTCGCCTCAGCGTCATTGCGGGGCGCGACGAACGTCCCCGCATCCGCCTCCACGGGGATCGCGGGAAGCCGCGCCACGTCGAGCTTGGCGTGCGCGGTGAATGGGATCGCATCCAGGAAGCGATAGCCGCGCGGCACCATCGCCTCCGGCAACCGCGCCTTCAGATACGCGATCAAACCCGCCGGCGCAGGCAGATCCTCCGCGCCCGGTTCGCCGACCAGATAGGCGAGCAACCGCTGTGGGCCGTCGTCGCGGCTGATGACGACCGCGGCGGCGGCGATCGCGGGATGCGCGCACAGCGCCGCCTCGATCTCGCCGGGCTCGATACGGAATCCGCGCAGCTTGATCTGCTGGTCGATCCGCCCGCCGAATTCCAGGACGCCCTCCGCCGTCCAGCGGCCGAGGTCGCCGGTGCGGTAGAGTCGCCGTCCGTCGCGCTCGACGAATCGTTCCGCGGTCAGATCGGCGCGCCCCAGATACCCGGCCGCCAGCGCCGGCCCGCCGATATGGATCTCGCCCGTCACGCCGATCCCGGCGACGTCGCCCAGCGGCGTCAACACCGACACCGCATAGCCCGGCAGCGGCCGCCCCATCGGCAGGCCCGCGCCGGTTTCCGCGCCCGTCGCGCGGTGGCAGACCGCGTCGATGCACGTCTCGGTCGGGCCGTACATGTTGAACAGCTCGACGCCGGGCAGCCGCGTCTGCAACCGGGCGGCCAGCGCGACCGGGAACGGCTCGCCCCCCAGCATCACGCGCTTGAGCGCCAGCCCCGGCGGCGCGGCGTCGATCACCGCCGCCATATAGGCGGGGCCGCTGTTGATATGCGTGATCCGCGCGTCGGCGACCAGTCGCCAGAATGCCGCCGGGGCCATCGTCGCCAGCTCGTCGGCGATCACGATGGTGGCTCCACTCAGCAACGGGGTGACGAGCTGGCCGACGCTGACGTCGGAGCTGACGCTGAACGTCGCCAGCACGCGGTCGCCCGACACGATCGGGTCATGCGCCAGCCGCGCGCGCGCCAGATGCGCCAGCCCGCCGTGCGACATGGCGACGCATTTGGGCGCGCCGGTCGATCCCGATGTAAAGATGCCATAGGCGATCGTCGCCGGTTCCGGCGGCGTCTCCGCGACGAAACATGGGGCGACGAAACGCGGACCATCGACCAGATCCTCGATCGCGATCGACGTGGCGACCGGGGGCAACCGCGCCGCGGTGTCGCGCGCGACGACCGCGACGCGCACCTCCGCCGCCGCGACCGCCGCCGCCAGCCGGGCGGGCGGATGATCGGGCATCAGCGGCAGATAGATCCCGCCCGCCTTCATCACCCCCAGCGCCGCGACCGACAGGTCCACCGATCGCGGCAGCATCGTCGCCACCGCGACGCCCGGCCCGACGCCCTGCGCGGCCAGCGCGGTGGCGAGCGCATCCGATCGTGCATCCAGTTCGGCATAGGTCAGCGCGGTGCCGCGGTGCATCACCGCAACCGCATCGGGCGTCGCTGCGCATTGCGCCGCGAACAGCGCGGGGATCGTCGCGGCCGGGATCGGGGCCGTCGCATCCTCGCTCCAGCGCGCGATCGTCGCGCGTTCGTCGTCCCCGATCGCCGCCACCGCGCCCAGCGGCTGCGCCGGATCGGCCAGCGCGGCGTCGAGCAGCGCGACCAGCCGGTCCGCCAGCCGCGCGATCGTGGTCGCATCGAACAGGTCGGCGGCATAGCTGATCTCGCCCGCGATCCCGTCCGCGCCCTCGTTCAGCGACAGCGTCAGGTCGAACCGCGCGGGTGCGCTGGGCAGGGCCACCGGCTCCAGCCGCGCATCGCCCAGCGCGAGCGCGCCGGCGGGCGTGTTCTGCAGAACGAACATCACCTGGAACAGCGGGTGATGCGCCGGGTCGCGCGGCGGGCGCAGCGCCTCGACCAGCTTTTCGAACGGCACGTCCTGATGCGCGTGGATGTCGAGCATCCGGTCGCGCAGCGCGTCGACCAGCACGGCGAACCCGTCGCCCATGTCGATCGTCGCCCGCACCGGCAGCATGTTGACGAAGAACCCGACCAGCGGCTCCAGCCGCGCATCGGTGCGCCCCGCCATCGCAGTGCCGATGACCACGTCGTGCTGCCCGCTCCACCGCGCCAGCGTCGCGCTCCAGCCCGCCAGCAGCACTGTGAACAGGCTCGCGCGCCGATCGCGCGCGAATGCCGCGATCCGCCCGGCCAGCGCCGGCGGCAACGCAACCGGGTGGAGCCCGCCGCGGTGCGTCTCCACCGCCGGGCGCGGACGATCGGTGGGCAGCGCGAGCAGCGTCGGCGCCTCCGCCAGCGCGCGCTTCCAGAACGCCAGCTGCCGCTCCATCTCGGCGCCGTCCAGCAGCACGCGCTGCCACAGCGCGTAATCGGCATAGTCGACGTCCAGCGGCGGCAGCGCATCGCCCTGCCCGGCATGGAATGCACCCAGTTCGCCGAGCAGCACGCCCATCGACCAGCCATCGGCGACGATGTGGTGGATCGTAAGCACCGCCAGATACCGGTCGTCGCCCAGCCGCAGCAGCGTGAAGCGGCACAGCGGCGCGGTGCCGAGATCGAACGGCCGCATCGCCGCCGCGAACGCACGCGCCTGCACGTCGTGCGGCGACGCGCCGGTCATGTCCTCGACGTCGAACGGCATCGCGGCGGGGGGATCGATGGATTGGACGGGAACGCCGCCATCGTCGGCGAACCGGGTGCGCAGCGAGGGGTGCCGCGCGATCACGGCATCCAGCGCCCGGCCGAGCCGCGCGGGGTCGATCGCGCCGTCGATGCGGAACAGCATCGGGATGTTGTACAGCGGCGAACCCGGCATCATCCGGTCGGTGAACCACAGCCGCTCCTGCGCGAAGGACAATGGCAGCGCGGCGGGGCGTGCCGCGACATGGACCAGCGGCGGACGCCCGGCATCCGCGGCACCCGCCGCATCGAGCCGCGCGGCAAAGGCGGCGACGCCCGGCGCCTCGAACAGCGCGCGGATCGGCACCGTCATCGCGTGGCGCTCACGCAATCGCGCCGCCATCTGGGTCGCGAGCAGCGAATCGCCGCCCAGCCGGAAGAAGTCGTCCTCGCGCCCGACCGCATCGACGCCGAGAAGCTCGGCGAACAGCCCGGCGACGACGATCTCGGTCGGCGTTTCGGGCGGACTGCCCGCGATCGCTTCTCGCGCCGGATCGGGCAGCGCGCCCGCATCGAGCTTGCCGTTCGCGGTCAGCGGCAACGCGGGCAGCGCGACGATCGCGGCGGGCACCATGTAACCGGGCAGGGTGGCCGACAGGTGCCGCGCAAGCGTCGCCGGATCGACCGCCACGTCCGTCACCACATAGCCGATCAGGCGCAGCAGCCCGCGCGCATCGGGCCGCGCGATCACCGCCGCCTGCCGCACCGCCGGGTGCGCGAGCAGGGCCGCCGCGATCTCGCCGGTTTCGACGCGGTGACCGCGGATCTTCACCTGCCCGTCGACGCGGCCGAGGAACGCGACCGTGCCGTCCTCCTGCCATGCGGCGAGATCGCCGGTGCGATAGAGGCGGCCATGGTCGGTCTCGACGAACCGCGCCGCGGTCAGCGACGGATCGTTGAGATAGCCGGTCGCAAGGCCGGGGCCTCCGATATGCAGTTCGCCGCTGCGGCCGATGCCGACGGTCCCGCCACGATCGTCGAGGATATGAAAGACGTAGTTGGGCAGCGGCCGCCCGATCGGCAGCACCGCGCACGCCGGGTCCAGATCCGCGGGAACAGGAAAGGCGCTGGCGTCGATACAGGCCTCGGTCGGTCCGTACATGTTGACGACCGGCGTATCGTTCAGCCGCGCACGCAACCGGCGGGCGAGTGCCGGCGACAGCGGCTCGCCGCCCAGCATCAGCCGGGTCAGCCGCGCATCGGCGGGCGCTTCGGCCAACATCGCCTCGAGGAAGGACGGCACGCTGTTGACGTGGGTGACACGGTTGTCGCTCAGGAACGCCCAGAACCCCGCCGCCGCCATCCCGCGCAGATCGGGCGCGACGACGATCGCGGCACCGCGCAGCAGCGGCAGCAGCAGCTGACCGATCGATACGTCGAAGCCGACCGAGATCGCCGCGAGCACGCGGTCGCCGGGGCCGAGAGGATCGTGATCCTGCCGCGCGACGTCGAGATTGACCAGCGCGCGGTGCGGCACCACCACGCCCTTGGGCACCCCCGTCGATCCCGAGGTGAAGATGACATAGGCGGGGTCGGCCGCCGTGCGCGGCGACGGCAGTTCGGCGACCGCGCCATCGTCATCGTCGATGTGGAGACGGACCGTGTCGGCGGGCAGGCAAATGTCCGGCCCTGGGCGAGTAATCGTGATCCGCGCGTCGGCGGCGGCCAGCGTGGCGGCGATGCGGGCGGGTGGGTGGCCTGTATCGATCGGCAGATAGACTCCGCCCGCGCGGACGATGCCGAGGATCGCGACGACGCTGCCCGCCGAGCGATCGATCGCGACAGCCACGACCTGGCCAGGGGCGACGCCCGCCGCGACCAGCCGCATCGCAAGGCGCGTGGCCCGCGTATCCAACGTGGCATAGTCGATTGCGTCGTCGCCATCGATCACGGCGATGGCATCCCGCGATTCGGCGACGCGCGCGGCGAAGGCGTCGAACGCGGTGCCGGCGGGCACGGCCACGCGCGGGCCATGGCCGAACGCGGCGATCCGTTGCGCCTCGCCGGTGGCCAGCGGGGATATCGCCGACAGTTTCGTGGCCGGGCGTTCGCAAAACCGCCGCACGATCGCATCGAAACGCTCGGCGATCCGCGTGACCTCCGCCCCGTCGAGCGCGGCGGGATCGAAGCCGAACGCCACCGTGACACCGCCATCGCCGGTTTCGCGCATGTAGAAGGACAGCGGCGTCGTCTCGCGCTTGTCGAGCGGCTTTCGCGTGATCGGCACCCCCGCCAGCGACGGCTCGATGCCGTCGCCCAGCCACGGCATGATCGTCACCGCGACATCGAACAGGTGGGCACGCTCCTGTGCCGCAAGCCCCAGTTCGCGACCGATTGCATCGATCGGCAGGCGCGCGTGGCGCAGGTCGGCGTCGATCCCGGCGGCGATGGTCTTCACCGTCTCGCCCAGAGTCGCGGCGGAGGGGGCGGGACAACGCACCGGGATCACCCGCGCGAACATGCCGACGCTGTTCAGCATCGCCGGCTCGCGCCCGTGCAGCGCCATCCCGATCGCCAGATCGTCGCGACCGCTGCGGCGCGCCACCGCGATCCCAGCCAGCGCGACCAGCGCGCGATGCGGGGTCGTCCCCACGCCCCGCGCCGCGGCCGCGATCGCGGCATAACGATCCGCGGCGATGACGAGCGGCGACGGCCCCTCGCCGCTGGTGGCCGGCGCGGCGCGATCGTCGAACGCCAGTTGCGGCAGCGGCGCCATCCGTGCGCGCCAGTATTGGAGGTCGGCGGTCATCGCCGGCGAAACCGCATAGCTCTGGTCGTCGGCCAGCCCGGCCAACATGCTCGACGGCGCGAGCGGCGCGCGCGAGGTCGTGCGCCCCGCGATCCGATCGTAACGCGCGGTCCACGCCCCTTCCAGCATCGCCACGGACACCCCGTCGCACACCAGGTGATGCGCCGCGAGGACGACGCACCAGTCGTCCGCCGCCAGCCGGATCGCCTCCACCCGGAACAGCGGCACGTCGCCCAGCGCGAAGCCGCGTCGCATCCCCGCCACCAGATGCGCGTCGAGCGCGGCGGGATCGTCCAGTTCGGTCAGCACGAACGCGGCGGCGGCGGCGGGCGCGATCCGCTGGCGCGGCGCATCCGCATCGATCCGCAGCCGCAATGCGTCATGATCCTCGATCAGCGCGACGGTCGCCGCGCGCATCGTCGCCGGATCGAGCGGCGCGCGCACACGCAGCACGCAGCCCACCTGATAGACGCTCGGATCGTCCAGCAGCGCGGCATCGAGCCACACGCCGTGCTGCGCGAGGCCCAGCGGATACCAGTCGTGATCGGTACGGACAGGGGTCAAATCGGCCTCGTATCGGCAAGGGGCAGGCCGGTCGATGGCGTCGACCGGAACAGCGGCGCCGCACGCAGCGCCAGCAGCGCAAGGCGCAGCACGCTGGTCGTCAGGATCGCGATCACCATCCCCGCGATCCCGCGGTCGAGCGCGAAGGCCGCCAGCGCGGCGAGCGGCGGGGTCAGCGCCATCGTCGCGATCTGGATCGCGGCGGGGATCGTCACGTCGCGCGCGCCGCGCTGCGCCGCGAGCAGGAACAGCCCCATGCCGTCCAGCCACAGCACCGCGCCGCTCATCGGCAGCAACGCCGCCAGCATCGCGCGCATCGCGGGGTCGCCCGAATAAAGCGATGCGACCGCGCTGGCGCCGCCGATCAGCGCCAGCGCGGGCAGCGCCAGCCACAGCGCCAGCAACGCGGCGTCGCGACGCACGCGCCGCTGCTCGCCACGCGCCACGCGCAGCGTCGCGGCATCGCCATAACCGCCCGCCACCAGCATGAACGGCAGGTTCAATATCCAGCACGAGCAATAGGCGGCCAACGCCAGCGCACCGTGCCACCCCGCCATGATCGTCAGCACGATGCCGAAGACGTGCATCGACGCCGCGGTGCCCGCGATCGTGCCGCCGATCCGCCATTGTTCGCGTCCGCCCCGTTCGATCAGCGCCGGACGCCGCGCGACCGGTTCGCCCCACGCCCGCGCCTCGCGCATCACCAGCGCCACCAGCATCGCACACAACAGGACGCGCACGCCCAGCGTCACCAGCGCGGAGCCGACCGCCCCCATCGCGGGCACCCCCCACCCGCCGGCGATGAACAGCGGGTTGAACGCCAGGTTGACGAGGTTGGCGACAACCACCGCCGCCGCCACGACCGGCGCGCGCTTCATCCCCTCCAGCAGCACCGCGCTCGCCACCGCGATCAGCGCGAACGGCGCACCCGCGCCGTGAATCGCCACCACCCGGCCCGCCGCCGCCGCCAGCACAGGGGGCTGTCCGGCCAGCGCGAACAGCGCTCCCGACGCCACCGCAAGCAGCAGACACAGCGCGCCCAGCACCAGCGCCGCGACGCAGGCGCGCCGCCAGATCGCCAGCGCGGCGGCGCGGTTGCCCATCATCTGCACGAACCCCAGCAACGGCAGCGCGCCGACGAGGAACGCGACGCAAATGTCCAGGACGCGCCCGAAGCTCCCCTCCGCCAGCGCCGCCGCCGACAGGTCCGCCGAGCCGTGCCGCGCGAGCATGACCATGTCGACGATCCCCATCGTCGCGAGCCCCGCGCGCGAGATGATGAGCGGGGCGGTTTCCGACAGGAAGGTCAGCCGCGCGACGATCCCGCGCGGGCGCCCGCCGACGCCCGGTTCAGGCGGCATCGGCGAGCGCCGCAGGGGCCTCCGCCGCCGGGCCCCTGACACGGAAGCTGCGCATCGCGACGTTGACGACGCCCAGCACGGTGCCCGCCTGGATCATCTGCATCACCGACACCGGGCGGCCGATCTCCTGCTCCAGCGATTCCGCCAGTTCGACCGCCATCAGCGAATCGAGCCCCAGTTCGGCCAGCGCGCGATCCGCCTCGATCTGCGCCGCGGTCGAGCCGACGACGCGCGCGACCT
Source organism: Sphingomonas sp. Ell38C01 (assembly GCF_055231975.1). Classification (NCBI taxonomy): domain Bacteria; kingdom Pseudomonadati; phylum Pseudomonadota; class Alphaproteobacteria; order Sphingomonadales; family Sphingomonadaceae; genus Sphingomonas; species Sphingomonas sp. Ell38C01. The sequence goes on from NZ_JBUYVA010000001.1 coordinate 3,605,262, forward strand.
GTTCGCGCACCACCGTCATCAGCAGGTCGAACCGCTCGTCCTCGTCCGCCGCCTCCAGCACGCCCGCCATCGATCCGCCGCCGACCATGCCGACGTTGATCCCCTGCGGCACCAGCCGTTCGAACCGCGGCGTGCGCGCCAGCGCCAGCGACTGGCCGAGCCGCAGCAGGTTGAACTGCGCCACCGCGACCCGCGTCGCATCCACCGCGAGCATCCGGCCCAGATCCTCCAGTGCCACCGCGAACGGCGTCGCGCCCATGCCCGCACGGCTCGACAACATCTCCTCGACCTGCGCATTGCGGGTCAGGAAGCCCGCGCCCTTGATCGCGCCCCAGCCGATCGACAGCGCGGGCAGCCCCGCCGCCCGCCGCAACTGCGCCAGCGCGTCGAGGAACAGGTTGGCGCCGACATAGGCGGCCTGCCCCGGATTGCCGACGACCGCGCTGGACGACGAATACAGCACGAACTGCTCGATCGGATCCGCCAGCGACGCGACGTGCAGGTTCCATGCGCCCTGCATCTTGGCGGCCATCACGCGGTGCATCAGGTCGCGGTCGATCATGATGATCGGCGCGTCCTCGATCACCGCCGCCGCATGGACGATGCCGCGGATCGCCGGCATCGCCGCGCGGATGTCCGCAAAGGCCGCCGTCACCGCGGCGCCATCGGTCACGTCGAGCGCGATCGGTTTCACCGTCACGCCCATCGCGGCCAGCGTCGCGATGCCGTCCCGCGCCTCGTCGGTCGCATCGCCGCGCCGGCTGAACAGCGCGAGGTGCTTGGCGCCCCGTTCCGCCAGCCAGATCGCGGTGGCGAGGCCGAAACCGCCGAGGCCGCCCGACACGACATAGGTCGCATCGTCGCGCAGCCGCACGCCGTCGATCGGCACCACCGCCGGGGTCGCATCATGGTCGATCGTGACCACCAGCTTGCCGACGTGGCGCGACTGCTGCATCGCGCGGAACGCCTCGTGCGCCCGCGCGATCGGGGTAGCGAGATAGGGCAGCGGGCGCAGCGCGCCGCTCGCCAGATGCGTCGATACCTCGGCAAAGACGCGCGCGCCCAGATCGGGGCGCTCGACCAGCAGCGTGTCGGCGTCGATCCCGAAATAGCTGAGATTCTGACGGAACGGACGAAGCCCGATGCGGCTGTTGGCGTACAGGTCGCGCTTGCCGATCTCGAGGAAGCGACCGAAGGGCTTCAGCAACTGCAACCCCTTGGTGATCGCCTCGCCCGCCAGCGAATTGAGCACGACGTCGACGCCCTTGCCGCCGGTCAGCCGCATCACCTCGTCCGCGAAGGCGAGCGAGCGCGAATGCAGGACGTGGTCCGCCCCCATGTCGCGCACCAGCCGCTGCTTGTCGTCGGCACCGGCGGTCGCGAAGACCGTCGCGCCCTTCATCTTGGCGATCTGGATCGCGGCCAGCCCGACGCCGCCGGCGGCACCGTGGATCAGGATCGATTCGCCAGGCTCCAGCCGCGCGAGATGGTCGAGCGCGTACCAGGCGGTGACGAACGTCGTCGGGATCGTCGCGCCCGCCGCCAGCGCGATGCCGTCGGCCAGTTTCGCGACGCCCAGCGCCGCGGTCGTCACATGCGTGGCGAAGGTGGAGGACGCGAAGGCGACGACGCGGTCGCCCGCGGCGATATGGGTCACGCCCGAGCCGACGCGCTCGACGATGCCGGAACATTCCATGCCGATCGTGGCGCCGGAAAAGCCGTGCTCGACCGCCTCCTCGGGCAGCATCCCCATCGCCCACAACACGTCGCGGAAGTTGAGGCCGGCGGCGGCAATGCGGATTTCCACCTCGCCCGCGTCCGGCGCACGACGTGCGATCTCGCGCAGGTGGAGCGAATCGAGCCCGCCCTGCGCCAGCGTGTCGAGACGGTATGCCGCGACCGGCGTCGGCGACGGTGCGATCCGCGCCTGTTCGGCATGCCCCGTCTCGCGGACGCGCGCGACATAGCGCATGCCCGATACCAGCTGCACCTCGGGTTCGTCGCCGGTGGTCAGCAGCGCGCGGGCGACATCCTGCGCGGCGGCCACGTCGTCGGGTTCGGCATGCACGTCGATCAGGCGGCAGTGCAGGCTGCCGACCTCGTTCGCCATCACCCGCCCGATGCCCGCGGCGGTCGCCTGGAACGGATCGATCGGCCCGTCCGTCACGCCCGCCAGCGCACCGCGCGTCACGATGCGCATCTGCGGCTGGAAATCGACGTCGTCGGGATGGTCGGCGATATGCGTCTCGACGGCTTTGGTCAGCGCGATCAGGCTGAACGCGCGCGTGTCCTGATAGCGGAGCATCGCGTCCAGATCGGCGGCATCGCTACGGTGCGCCCAGCCGGCGAGGTGGACGAAGGCGTCGGGGCGTTCTTCGGCGACCAGCGCGGCCATCGTCGCCTCGTCCAGCGCGCACGGGTCGATCACCCGCACCGACGGCGCGACGCCGCCCGCGCCCAGTGCCGAAACCAGCGCGTCGAGAAACGGCGTACCGATTTCCGCCGCGGATACGATCAGCGTGCGGCGCAGCGTGTCGGTCGGCATGTCGGGCAGGACGACGTCGGCCGCCGCGTCGCGCCGCGCGACGACCAGATCGGGACCGAACGGCGACACCTCGGCCACCACCTGCTGCCCGCCGAACGGCAGGTGGGCGGCATCGGCGGCGGGGGCCGCCTCCACGGGACCGTGGAGCAGCGTCGTCAGGCGATTGGCGCGCGGGTGCAGTGCGATCAGCACGCCGCCCGGCGCCAGATGCCGCGCCAGGTCGGCGGGATCCTCGGCCGATCCGGCGACGACCACGTCGAACCCGCGATCCGCCACCAGCGCCTCGTCATACACGGCCGCACGGAAATGCATCTCGCCGCCGAACCGGTACTGCGCGCGCGCGACCAGCGCCTCGGACGGATCGGTGAACAGATAATCGCCGCGCACCGGAGGCAATACGGGCAGCAGCGCCGCTGCGAGTCCACCGGTCCCGCCGCCGATCTCCAGCACGCGGATGCCGCGCCCTTCGGGCCACGACGCGACGACGCGCGCGAGGACGTCGGCGGCGGCGCGGTTGGCGGCGGCGCGACTCGGCGCACCATCCTCCAGCGCCTCGACCATCGCGACGCTTCCGTCGCCTTCGCCTCGCAGCGTCGCAACCAGCGCGGCACCGGCGCGACTGATCGCCACCAGCTCGGCGACCCATGACGGGTGGTCGAGCATCAGCGATCGCAGCGTCGCGCCGGCATCGGTTTCGTCATTGTCGGCAGCCCAGTGGAACCGCCCGCTCGCCTCGTCGCGCACCAGCGCGCCATCGGCCTGCGCCATCGCGACCAGCGCGCGCAGCAGCGGCTTGCGGTCCTCCTCCACATCCCCGGCCAGCGCAAGGCCCGCGATGGTGAAGCCGTCGTCCGCCCCAGTGCCTGTATCGTCGAGCGCGCGCAGCGCCAGGGCCGCATGCGCGCCGATCAGCCGGTCGATCCCCGCCACCAGCGCAGGATCGGTCGCATCGGTTCCGATCGCGCCGACCAGCGTGTCGAGGTCGGGCAGCGCGAGCGCCTGCGACAGGCGCGGCAGCCAGGTCAGGTCCGGGCGCCAGTCCTCGGCGGTGCGGGTCAGCGCGACCGCGCCGAATTCCACCTTCTGGAACCGCGCGCCGAACATCTGCATCAGCACCGTGCCCTCGGCATCGGTCACGTCGATGTCGGCCACCCCGGATCGCTCGCTCTCGCGGCGCAGCGTGACGCGGCAGAACACGCGCGCGGGGATCGGCGCGAACGATCGGATGCGGTCCACCTGCACCGGAATCGTCGCGCAGGCCCGCGCGTCGTTCTGCCCGATCAGCGTGATAAGCACCTGAAGACAGCCATCGACGATCGACGGATGCGAGTGATTGTCGGCCAGGTCGGCCTCGCCCAGCCAGTCGAGCGCGATCTCGCCCAGCGCCATCCGCGTGCGCGCGTCGGGCGCGGTCAGCGCGATCGAACGAACGCCCTGGAAGGTCGAGCCATAGCGCAGCCCGCGGCGGTCGCAGCCGGCATAGTGATCCGCGGCGTCGACCGCGACCGGCAGCGCGATACGCAGCGCATCCAGATCGATCGTCCCCGCTTGCGCGCCGTCGACCTTCGACAGGCGGCCCTTGCAATGGACGGTATAGTCGGTCGCGAAGATGTCGCTGCGCGAGCGGATCACGATCGATCCGTCGGCGGCGTCCAGCGTCGTTTCCAGCACCGGTTCGCTGTCGGTCGGCAGGACCAGCGGGCGCAGGATCTCGAACGTCTCGATATCGATCCGGTCGCTGCCCATCGTCAGCCGGCCCGCGGCCAGGCTGACCTCGATATAGCCCGCCGCGGGGAACACCGCGGCATCCTGGATCACATGGTCGCGCAGATGCGGTTGCAGCGTCGGCTGGATCGCGTTGGTCCACAGCCCCTCGGCGGTGCGCGACCGCGCGCCGAGCAGGACATGATCGCGCACGCTGACCGGCACGGCATCGGGCAGTTCCGCGCCGCCGCGCCAGTGGCGCTGGCGCTGCCACGACACGGTCGGCAGCGACAGCGTCCGGTCGACCACGGGAAACAGCGTTTCGACATTGCCCGCGCCTGCCGCGTACACACCGGTGATCGCGGTCTTCAGCGTCGGCATCTCGGGCGCGGGCTTGCGCTCCGACGGGCGGCGCAGCGTCGTGCGCGCGTCGACGCCTGCGATCCCCGCGGCCTTGGCGACCTGAAGGATATAGTCCTTGAGCACCGGATGCGGGCCGACCTCGATCAGCGTCGTGATCCCCAGATCCTCGATCACCGCACGTGCGGCGGCATCGAACGCGACCGGGCAGCGGATGTTGCGCCACCAGTAATCGGCATCCAGCGCGGCGCCTTCGATCACCGCGCCGGTCACGGTCGATACCATCGGCACCGTCGTGGCACCGGGGGCCAGACCGTGCAGCGCCGTGCGCAGAGGCGCTTCGATCGGATCCATCGCGCGGGTGTGGAAGGCATAGTCGAGCGCGAGGATGCGGACGAACCGGTCCTTCGCGGTCAGGCGTTCCTCCAAAATCTTCAGCGCCGCCTCGTCACCCGCGACCGTCACCGCACGCGGCGAATTGACCGCGGCGATCTCGATCCAGCCGTCGATATCGGCGATCTCGCGCTCCGCCTCGGCGGGGGACAGGCCGATCGCGGCCATCTTGCCCGCACCGCGCGTCGTCGCCTGCTGCTGGCTGCGGTGATAGATCACGGTCGTCGCCTGTTCGAGCGTCAGCGCCCCTGACGCCCAGGCCGCCGCCGCCTCGCCCACGCTGTGGCCGAACACCGCGGCGGGCGCGATGCCCACCAGCGCGAGCACGCGGCACAGCGCCACCTGCTGCGCGAACAGCATCGGCTGCGCGATCTCGGTCAGCGCGATGTCGGTCGCGGCTTCGTCGCGCGCCATCCGCTCGATCAGCGACCATCCGGCGAGCGGCGCGAACACCGCATCGACCTCCTCGATCGCGGCGCGGAACGGCGGACATTCGGCCAGCAATTCGCGCCCCATGCCCCACCATTGCGGGCCATTGCCCGAAAACACGAACGCGATCGGCGCGCCCCCCGCCGCGGCGAGCCCGCGACCGCGCGCGGCGCTCGACAGATCGGGCGTCTCACCCGCGCGGAACGCGATCAGCTGCGCGCGCGCATCCGCCGCATCGTCCGCCCACAGGACGAGCCGGTGCGCGTGCAGCGCGCGCATCCGCGCCACGCCGACCTTCGCCTGGTTCCAACCGGCGGCGTCGAGGCCGTCGAGACGGTCGATCCACGCCGCGGCCTGCGCGTCGAGCGCGGCAGCCGACTGCCCCGACAGGATGAACAGCGGATTCCACGCTTCGTCGGGCGCGATGTCACCGGCGGCGGCGAGAAGCGGGGCCGTCGCGTGATATTCCTCGAGGATCAGATGCGCATTGGTGCCGCCGAACCCGAACGAATTGATCCCGAAGCACAACGGCGTCGCGCTGTCGGGCAGCGGCGTGACGGTATCGACGACCTGCAGCTTCCAGTCGTCGAACGCGATCTTGGGATTGGGGGTGTGGAAATGCAGGTTCCCGGGCAGTGCGCGATGCTTGATCGACAGCAGCACCTTGGTGAGGCCCGCGATCCCCGCGCCCGATTCCAGATGGCCGATGTTCGACTTGATCGACCCGATTCGGCAAACGTCGCCGTCGCCGGTGCGCGGCGCGCCCAGCACCCGACCGATCGCGCCACATTCGATCGGGTCACCCGCCGCGGTGCCAGTGCCGTGCGCCTCGACATAGAAGACGTCGTCCGCCGCGACGCCGCTCTCGCCATAGACCTGCCGCAGCAATGCCTCCTGCGCCGCGCCGTTGGGCAGCGCCATGCCCATCGTCCGCCCGTCCGAATTGACCCCGGTCGCGCGGATCACCGCCAGGATCGGATCGCCGTCACGCTCGGCATCCGCCAGCCGCTTGAGCAGGATCAGCCCCCCGCCCTCGGCGCGGACATAGCCCTTGCCGTCGGCATCGAAGCTCTTGCAGCGGCCATCGGGCGACAGCATCGACGCGCGTGCAAAACCGATGAAGGGGCGGTGGCTGGCGAGGATGTTGATCCCGCCCGCCAGTGCCGCCTCCGCCTCGCCGGATGCCAACGCGCGGCAGGCCTGGTGAATCGCGACCATCGACGACGAACATGCGGTGTCGATCGCCATGCTCGGTCCGTGGAAATCGAAGACATAGGAGATGCGGTTGGCCGCGATCGACAGCGCGCTGCCGATGTTGGTGTACGCATCGGGCACCTCGTCTTGCGCCAGGTTGGCGTAATCGTTGCCGGAGATGCCGACGAAGACGCCCGTCGCGCTGCCCGCCAGTGCGGCAGGGACGATGCCCGCGCTCTCGAACGCCTCCCATGCCAGTTCCAGCAGCAGGCGATGTTGCGGATCGATCTGCTTGGCCTCGCGCGGGGTGATGCCGAAGAAGTCCGCATCGAACATGTCGATCCGATCGAGGAAACCGCCCGCTTTGGTATAGATGCGCGTCCCGTTGGAGGTGCCGGCGACATGATGGCCGATGTCCCAACGCACGCCGTCGACTTCGCCGACCGCGTCGAGCCGATTGACCAAGTTGCGCCACAGCGTGTCGAGGTCGGGCGCCTTGGGATAGCGGCCAGACAGGCCCACGATCGCGATCGGCGCCACCATCGTCCGGCTGGCTTCGTCGGCGGAGGGAAAGCGATAGTCTTGAACGGTCACGGGCGGCCCCAGATTCAGGATGATAGCAGTATCCGCCCACCCCGTACTGCCTGAGAGGTTAAAATTCAGCGTAGTCCGCACGATCGACACACGGTTAAGTGCCGGCCGGCTTGGCCCTGCAACGATGACAATCTACCAATCTGGCGCGCTGGATGAGAAATAAATCTTGTTAATGAGGCTCATAAGACAAAATCTTATTCACGATGACAATATTGATGGCGCGACGGCGATTAAAGTGCCTATTAACGAAACCGCGTTACTGGGCGTCATCATGACCGTGATCCCCACTCCCGTCTATCCCGATGCCCGGCCATCCGGTGCTTCGCCCGATAGCGCGCAGATGCAGCCGCTTGCACCGGCGCGATTGGAGATGGTGGCGAACTACCAGATCGACGTAACACACCGTGCGCCGGCCGATCGCGGTCCGATTGCCCGTGCGCGGGACACATTGTCGCGGATCGTCGCGTTGCCCGCGGATCGGCTGCCGTCGCGCGCGACGGTTCGCGCCGCGTTCGGCGACAAGGCACTGGCCGTGATCGCCGGATCGTTCGCCCGCCCCGCCGCCCTGGCGCGCAGGCGGCGACAGCTCGCCGCGGCGATGCCGCGCATACCCGACAACCACTGGCCCGATGTGACCGAACTGGTGCAGCGCGGCAACACGCTCGACAGCGACGTCCACGACGCCTTCTTCCACATCTATCGCAGCGAGGATCAGCCCGAGGTCCGTCATCTGGCGATGATCCTCGACGCCGCACTGCTTCTTCAGGCCGATCTCGGCGATTCGCAAACGGCGCTCGACGATACCATGCTCGAACGCGTCGCGCGCGGGATCCAGGAATGCTTCGCGCTGGCGACAGGCGTGCGACCCGCGACGCTGATGTTGCCGCCACGCCGGACCGGCACGATCGACGATCCCGATCGCGCGGCGCGGCGCTGGCTGCGCGGGCATCACATCTTCCTCGCGATCACGCACGGCCTGATAAGAGCGCTCGACGATGTCGTCGACACCGCGCCCACGCAGGCGGGCGATACCGCACACGAGACGAATCGGATGGCGGCGCTGGCGTCGTTTTCGGCGCTGATCGACGCGTCGGCCGACGCGATCTGCCTGACGGGCGATTTCTGCGCGCACATCTACGATCAGGTGATCCGCGTGGCGATGGCGCCGCCGTTCATGCCCGAAGGGTTCAGTGGCGTCTTCTCGAGCGATCATCGCCATCTCGTCCGCCGACTGCGCGAGGAGCGGCCGATGTTCGAGGCGTTGCGCGACGGCGTGCCCGGCCCCCATGCCGATCTGGTCGCCAGCATGATCCGGCTCTATGACAATCACAAACAGGTCTGTGCACGGTTCGTCGGCGTCGATCGCGCCAGTCTGCTGATGTCTCCCGGCACCGGGCAGACCGCGATCGACCAGCTCGAGCGGTTCAAGCAAAGCCGCCTGCGCAGTCTGGGCGTCGCCCCCGCGCGCTCGTGACGATCCGGCCCGCGGGGATCGCGATCCACAGCCGGAATCTTTGCCGCGATTGGTCCCCGGCGCTGTGGGAGCCACTGTCGCCGGACGAGCGCGACCGTGCGGACCGCTTCGTGAAAGCCGACGACCAGCGCCGGTTCGTAACCGGGCGGCATCTTGTCCGCACGACGCTCGGCACACTGCTGGGATGTGCTCCAGCCGATGTCTCAATCGTGATCGACGGTTACGGCCGGCCCGGTATCGCCGATGCGCCCCCATTTAGTCTTACCCATGCGGGCGACCATGTCGTGCTTGCGATTGCCCCAGAACAAGGGCTGGCGATCGGAATCGATATCGAGACGATTCGACACGATATCGATCCGCTCACGCTTGGTCAGCAGGTATTCGCGGCGGCAGAATTGGATGCTCTGCGCAATGCGCGCGACCGGATCGCGCTGTTCTTCCGGTTATGGACGCTCAAGGAAGCCGTATTGAAGGCCGCGGGCCAAGGCCTGCTCGTCAATCCTTGCAGCCTATCCATCGACGTGTTGGCCGACCCCCCGACGATCCTGAACGCCCCCGCCGACCTGTCCGTCGGCGGATGTGCCATCCTCCCCGCCCCGCCCGGCCATGCCGCAGCGCTGGCCTGGTGTCGCTGACGCCGCGCGACGCCGCCAACCGCCAGAACCGGCGCATCGCCCGCTCTCGGCGTCGAAACGGTAGATGACTGTTCTCCACCCGGTTCTGCGACTGATCCGCTGCCGGCGGATATCGCCGGCAGACCGCGGACCAAACCTGTTCCACCACAGCCTTACCGTCTCATGGCAGATGTCGATCCCGCGCTCGAAAAGCAGATCCTCGGCTTTGCGAAGCGACAACGGGAAGCGGACCTACATCGGCTCCACCGGCCTTACGACCTGCGGTGAGGAGTTGAACCTGCCAGACGGGCTGGGCGGCAATGCGCTCGTTTTCTGGCTCATTTTCCATATATACCAGTCCCCTGCCCCAACTGCCACGTTGGTTTGACGGAGCCAGTTTTGGGAATAGTCAGGGTGCTTGAACGTGTGAACGCCTAGCTTTGGCCCTGACACACAGCACGTTCAGGTGGTGGGCGGAGTCGGAAGGCCGATATTCAGCGCCAGCAGATCGATGAATCGACGGACCTTGGAAGCGAGGTGGCGGCGACTTGGATAGATCATGCTGATCGGCACCGGGGGTGCCGCATAGTCCGCCAGCAGCGTCACGAGGCGGCCATGGGACAGATCCCGGTCGACAAGGTAGCGGGGCAGGAACGCCAATCCCGCCCCGGAAACCGCAGCATCGCGTAATGCTTCCCCACTGTCGAGCGAAAGACGTGCTCGCGGCTTGACCGCGACCGTCGTGCCCTCGACCGCGAACCGCCAGGCTCGCTTATGCCCGGCGCTCATGTAGTTCAGGCAGATGTGGCCTGACAGGTCGTCGGGGTGCCGGGGTGACGGATTCACCGCCAGATAGGCGGGGCTTGCGACGACCAGGTCATGCTGATGGGTCAGGGTTCTGGTGATGAGGCTGCTGTTCTCGCGAGCCTCGCCGATGCGGATTGCCAGATCGATGCCGTCCTCGATGATGTCGCTGACCCGGTCCGTGAAACTGACATCCGCCTTGAGCTTGGGCCACGACGCAAGAAAGTCGTTGAGCAGCGGCAGGATCATCACGCGTCCGAACGTCATCGGCGCGGTCATCCGGAACAGGCCCTGCGGCTCTCCGCCGCCGTCCGACATCGACGACTCCGCGTCTTCGAGGTCGGCGAGAATCTGCGTGCAGCGATCGAGGAAGACACCGCCATCATCGGTCAGCCCCAGGCTGCGTGTCGTTCGGTGGAACAACCGCACGCCCAGCCGATCCTCCAGGCGGGCGACGCTCTTGGCTATGCCCGATCGCGTCATCGATCGCGCGCGTGCCGCCCCCACGAAGCTTCCCGCTTCCGCCGCCGCCACGAAGGCGACGATATCATTGATATTTCCAGGTGCCAGGACGCTTCCGCTCCTTCGCAGTGTCGACAGCCATTCGCCAATCGATGGCCTATATGAATCATCTGAGCAGATCAGCGACAGCAGGAGCAAGCGAAATGGCCTTCAACGACATGGTGACCCACCGCCTCGACCAATGGGCCGAAAGCCTGCAGGATCTCGGCCCCGTCATCCTCGGCGAGAACACCGATGTGACGATCGAGGAAATCCGCCAATCCTATGTGCGCAAGATGGCCGAACATCCGACGCCCGCCGACGTGCGCATCGAGCAGGTCGACATGGGCGGTGTACCAGCGACGCTCGTCACCCCGGAGGAGATCGAGGGCGACCGGGTGCTCTTCTATATCCACGGCGGGGCCTATATCGTCGGCGGGCCGGGTGGCTATCACGGGCTGGCCGCCGCGTTTGCGAAGGCCATGAAGGCGCGCGTCTACCTGCCGGACTACCGACTGGCGCCGGAGCACGCGTTCCCCGTGCCGATCCAGGATACGTTCGCCGCCTACCGTTGGCTGATCGCGCAGGGTCAGAACCCGAAATCGGTGACGTTCGCGGGCGACTCCGCCGGCGGTGCGATGGTCATCTCGGTGATGGTCATGGCGCGCAATGCCAGCGTCCCTCTACCGGCCGGCGGGGCGGCACTCTCGCCTTGGGCGAACCTGGAGCACACCGGCGCGTCGATGTTCAACCGCGAGGGGCTGGACAAGCTGAACACCAAGGCAGGCCTCGACCTGATGGCCCGCACATTTCTGGGCGGCGCACTGCCGAACAGCCCCGAGGCGTCACCGGTCTTCGCCGATGTCCGGGGACTGCCGCCGATCCTGGTGCAGATCGGGGAAGGCGAACTGATGCTGAGCGACGCCATCCGCCTTGCGGCGCATCTGGGCGAGAACCGCGTACGCGTCTCGCTGGAGGTATGGCCGGACATGTTCCATGTCTGGCACATGTTCCATGCCGAACTGGACGAAGGGCGGGAGGCGATCGCGAACGCCGCGGCATTCCTGGATCAGGCCATCAGAACGGCTTTGGCAGACTAGGTAGTCGGGCGCGCTGCGCATGCATCATGCGTGGCGCGCTGTTCGTCAGCTACCGGCGCAGCGTCGGATTGATCGCCCGCACCACCGCATCCGTCGCGCACCGCCATGCGCATGGGTCTTCCTCCGCCCAGGACAGATGCGCGCGCTGCATCGTCGGCGCCGCCGCGCCGTCACCGGCCATGCTTCCCGCCTCGTCCAGAACGACGGCCGTTACGCCTGACGTGCCGACATCGAGGCCAAGAAACATGGCCGGTATCTGATCGATCAGTAGAAAGCGCGCACCGCGAACGCGATCGTACGGCTGCGCTGGATGAACGACCGGAAAACGTCGGGATCGACGATATAGTCGCGCCTGTCCGCCCGCGTCAGGTTGGTGCCCGTGACGCTCAGTTCGAGATGCTGGAGCGGACGATAGGAAATGCTGGCATTCAACTGGCCATATCCCTTGGTAAAAGTCGGCTGTGCGGCGCGATCGTTGCCGCCGCCCAGCGCCTGGAAGTAGCTCGACCGGTAGGCATAGGCGACTCGGGTCGCGAACGGCCCCTTCTCGTAATAGGCTACCGCGTTCGCATTGTGCTTCGATGCACCCGGGAAGCCGTAGGACGTAGTGCTGGCTACGCTGTCGATGCTGATCTTTGAGTTGATGTAGGTGTAATTGCCTTGCACGCCGAAACCGTCCCATGGCGCGGGCAGGAAGGTGAACGGCTGGTTCAGCCCGATCTCTGCGCCATAGACGCGACCGTCGGAGGCGTTGACCGGCTGGGTAACGTCCAGTCGGGTTGCACCCTGTCCGGGAACCGTCGTGTTCAGCGTGACCGTGCGCAGGATGAAGTTGTCGACGTTCTTGTAGAAGCCGCCAACGTAGAGCGCACCGCCGCCACCGGTGTAATATTCCAGTGTGGCATCGAACTGCCACGCCGTTAGCGGCTTCAACTGCGTGTTGCCCAGCGTCGCCGTGCCGCGCTGGCTGCGGTCGACGCGCGGGTCGTTGGGGTCGTAGTAGCTGACTGCATTGCGAGGTGCCGTGTCCTCATACTCCGGGCGGGACATGACGCGCGACACACCGAGCCGTAGGCGCAGATCATCGCTCGCGCTGATGTTGAGATTCGCCGACGGCAGGAACGTCCAGTAGCGGTTGGTGTCGCTGGTCGGCGTCAGCGTCTGGCTCAGCGTCGCGTTCAGCCCGTTGAGGATCGTCGTGCTCTGCGCCGATCGCGAGGTCAGATCGGTATGAACCGCGCGCAGGCCGACGTTACCCTTGACGGGCACGCCCGCCAGCGTGCCATCACCCTCGGCCTGGGCGTAGAGAGCTGTCGTCGTCTCCAGCGCCGTGACGGCGAAAGATGCATCCTCCCGATCGATCGGCGCATCGCGTAGCGCCGGAACGAGGTTCTCCGCCGCCGGATAGTCGAGGAAGGGAACCGGCACGCCGAAGTTGAAGCGAGTCAGGAAATCGGCGCTGGTCCCGTTAAACACGACGCTGGGCAACTGCTGGGAAATCGCGGTGCTGAAGCCCGTGGCCATATCCGGCGCGGGCACGAACAGCGACGTACTGCGCAGACGGATGGTGGTGTTCTGGTAGCGTGCGCCTGCCTTCAAAACGAGATTGGGCGTCGCATCGAAGGCGACGTCGCCGCGCAGCGCGTGGGCATGCGATCGATTGAAGTATTTCCGCCCGAAGAAGCCGTTGAAGACGCCGCCCGCCGGCGTCGTGACGTTGGTCACGCCGGTGATCGTGGGGACCATCGTACTACCGTCGAATTGCACATTGAGATTCGGCGCGCTGGTCCCACCGAAGAACAACCGCAGATCCTGATCGTAGCTCCCGTTCGAATAGCCGTAATCGACACTCGCACGGATACGCTCACCGGTGTATTTGATGTTGCCGCCAGCGACGATCGCGTACTGATCGTTGAAGAACTTCAGCGGCTGCGGATCGAGCGTGACGCCCGGGCCGGTCCCGCCGGCGTAAGTGAGGCGCGAGGTGTCAAAACCGATCAAGCGCCCGTCGCGCGTGGTGTAGCCGCCCGGACGCGCGACCCCGTCATAGACGCTGTTCGCGCTATTGAGCTGAAGGTCGCTGGTCGGGCGATACTGGCGGTTGAGGAACTTCGAATAGGTGCCGTCCGCGGTGAATTCCCAATGGTCGTTCGGCTTGAACTGAAGGCCGCCGCTGAACGCGAGCCGGGTAATCTTGCCGTCGTTCTTGGACGTTGTGATGCGCGAGGGCACCAGCACGCCCCGCTCGATTCGGTCGACCCGGCCGTCGGCATTGTCGTCGAACGAAAGGTCGCGGGTGGCGAAGCGCGAGAACAGCTCCGAATTCGCCGTATCGCCCCGTGACCACAGGCCAGACAGGTAAACGCCGAGCCTGTTGTCGAGAAGCTTGGTGCCGACGATCCCACTGATCCGCGGAATGAAGTTCTTGGTCTGGTCGTCGTAGTCGGCGCGCGTGGTGACGCTGCCGAACGACGTGCCGCCGCTGGGTACGCGATAGTCCAGCGGGCGAAGCGTCTGGACGTCGATCGCGCCGGCGATCCCCGTTTCGACGAGGTCAGCGGTCGGGGTCTTGTAGACCAGCATGCCGGATATGACCTCCGTCGGCAGCACATCGAGATTGACTTGGCGCAGCGACCCGATACCCTCATTGCCGCCGGTCAGCGGAACGCGGCCATTGAACGTAACCTGTGTATAGCTCGGTCCAAGCCCGCGGATCGATGCCCGGTCACCGGCAGTGCCGCTATCGTTCCGCTCGATCTGGACGCCGGGAACGCGCTGCAGCACATCGGCGATGTTGACGTCGCTGAAACGGCCGAGATCCTGGCTGGTGACCGCCTCGACCACCGAGCTCGCGTCGCGCTTGACGGCGACAGAACGCTCCGCAGACGCACGATAACCAGTGACGACGATATCCTCGACCTGAGACGCATCGGCCGCATCCGTCGTCGTGGACGACGGGGCGGTCGCGGCCACGGGGTTCTGCGGCTGCGGGGCCGTTCCGGAGGGCGGTACGGTGGCGGCGCTACCCGACTGCGCCGACGCAACCGATGCCTGCGCCAGAGAGAATACCCCTGCCGAACACAGGCAGATCAACCGCAGTCGCTTCATTATCACTCTCCCTAAAATGCAGATCGCTCGCCGCACTTGAGCCAGTAGATGACGGTAATCTGAATTTCATTCAAGACAAAAAATGACAAAATCACCACGTTCTGATATTTCACGCAGTTGATTTGGTTGGTCGCCACCTCAGGGCCGTATGGCCTTCTTGTCGATGCTAGGGCGGTCCGATGGAGCCAGGTACGTCGTGAAGCCGCTAGAGGCGACGCTGGACCGGCAGGCCAAGCCGATTTGTAAAAGCCTCTTGCAGGCCAATACCAGATATGTTTTATGGATAGTTGAAATATCAGATCAGGTAAAAAATGAGCAACGGGACGAGGATAGCGGGATTCCGCATCACACGCTTTCAGTATCCTCGTGACCGACCGGTCGGGGACTCGCAGGTGCGAACGACCGAGGTCAACGTCGCTGCAATAGAATTGCTTGACGCAACGAATCGGGCCGGACTGGGCTTCGCCCAGACGCTGTTCGCGGTCCTTCCCGAAGCCGTCGAGATCGAGAGAATCTTTCTGGAGCAGGCTTGGCCCAGCCTTGAAGGAAAGGAGCCCTCCGCGCTCGCGCTTGCCGTGCGCAGGTCGCGCGGGGGCAATGTGCGGCGCATGTCGCTACCGTTCGAAGAAGCGATCCAGCAGGCGGTGTGGGATCTGTTCGCGCAACAGCAAGACCTGCCATTGTGGCGGATGCTGGGGGCGGAGCAGTCGTCCGTGCCGGTCTATGCCAGCGGGCTCGATTTCCATCTTTCGGATCATGCGTTCACCGAACTGTTCGGCAATGCCGCCGAACAGGGCTATCGCGGGTTCAAGATCAAGGTCGGTCATCCCGACTTGGAGCGCGACGTCCACCGGCTCGACCTTCTACGCCGCGCAGTTGGATCCGATCGTCCGATCATGATCGATCCCAACGAGGCGTGGAATGCCGGTCAGGCCATCGACGCGCTGCGGACGTTCGAGCGGGCCGGGCACCGCATCTTCTGGGTCGAGGATCCGGTGCCGCGCGACGATATCGACGGGCTGCGTCTGATCCGAAGCCTTGGCATCACCCGCGTCAACGCCGGCGAATATCTCGACCTGTCGGGCAAGCGCCGCCTGCTCGAACAGCGCGCGTGCGACATGCTCAACGTCCACGCGCAAGTCGGCGACGTCATGCGCGCGGGTTGGCTGGCGAGCGAGCACAATGTCGAGGTGACGCTTGGCAACAGTTTCCTGGAGATCGGCGTCAATATGGCGCTCGCGCTGCCCGGCGTGCGATGGCTGGAATACAGCTTCCAGAACTTCGATCATCTGGTGGAGGAGACGTTCGCGATCCGCGACGGCATGATCTTCGGCAACGATGCACCTGGCCATGGGCTCCGCCTGAGCCGCACCGCGCAGGATGAATCCCGCGCGGTGCCCGCATTGGTGGTGGCATGACAGCACCCTCGCCTGCTTCCGCTCGCATAACGCAACGCGCGGGGCAGCGTGATTGGCGACTGATTCTCTCGCTCGGCGTGGTGTTCTTTGTTCTGCTGACGCTCTATGCGGCGGTGCTGGGCGTACTGTTGCCCAACCAGATTCAAGACATTGATCCTGAAACGAAGACGCGGTCGCTGGGCATCGTGTTCGCGGTCACCTCGGTGTTCAGCACGCTGGCGACGCCGCTTGCGGGTGCTTTCTCCGATCGGACGCGGTCACGCTTCGGCCGGCGGACGCCGTGGATCGTCATTGGCGGCGTCATCGGCGGGATCGCCGTCATTCTGGTGCCCTACGGATCTGGTATCGTCGCAGTCACCGCCCTTTGGGTGGTCGCGACGATCAGCCTCAACTCGATGCAGCCGGCGATCACCACTATCGTTGCCGACCGGTTCGCCGCGGAAGAGCGCGGCTTCGTATCCGGCGTCGTCGGCGCGGCAATGACTGCGGGGATATCGGCCGGCACCATCTATGGCGGGCTGCTCGCCGACGATCTGTCGCGCGCCTACGGCGTTCTTGGCGTGGCCATCATCGTCGTTTGCATCGGATTCGTCGCGCTCAACCCGGAGCCGAGGGGCGTGCTGAAGCCGGCACCGCCGTTCCGTCTAGGCGCCTTCGTACGATCCTTCTGGATCGATCCGCGCGAGCATCCTGACTTTGCTTGGGCCTTCCTCGGCAGATTTACCATCTACATGGGCTATCAGGCGATCGTCACATACCTGCTCTATATCCTGCAGGATCATATCGGACTGAGCCAGGACAACGCGAACACCACCATCGCACGCCTGTCGTCGGTAACATTCGTGACATTGGTCTTCTCAGGTCTGATTTCGGGCTGGCTTTCCGACCGGTGGCAGCGTCGCAAGCCGCTGGTGTTCGTCGCAGGCGTCGTCATGGCGCTCGCCGTCGCCGCGCCACTCGTCTACCCCACGACCGGGGGCATGCTGGCCTATGCGGTGCTGATCGGGCTCGGCTACGGCGCTTTCATGTCGGTTGACCTCGCGTTGATGACGCAGGTTCTGCCTGAAAGCGAGGCCACCGACGACACCGGTAAGGATCTGGGCATCCTGACCACCGCGGTCAACGTGCCGCAAATCCTCAGCCCTGTGTTTGCCGCGATGCTGCTGGGAGCCACCGGCAACGACTATCCTCTGCTGTTCATCGTGGCGGGCCTGTTCGTCGTGGCGGGCGCGTGCCTCGTTCTCCCGATCCGGTCGGTGCGATGATGGACATGCGAGTTGGCGCCCGACAGGCTTTGCGGTTGATCCTTTCTCGTAGGAGCGTCATTCTGACATGCCATGCCACGATTGAAAATCAGCGCCATACCGGCGAGCGACTTGGCCGCGAGCCGGCAAGAAGCCGAGCTCCCGTTGGCGGAGAAGGCATATCGTGCAATCCTGCAAGGATTGTTCGACCGGACCATTCCCGCAGGCGCGGAAGTTTCGCAGAACGAGTTGATGCGGCTGCTGGGTCTGACCGTCCAGCCATTGCGCGACGCATTGCGTACGCTGGAAACGGAAGGTCTGGTGACGATCCACGCCCGATCGTGCATCCGGTTCGTGAAGGCGGATCTGGAACTGTCGCGATCAACCTATCAGTTCCGATCGCTGATCGAACGGGCGGGCGCACGCGCCATGGCGGAAATGGGCGATGCGGGAGAAATCGCCCAGATGATCGCAGCGCACGGCGATCTGATCGCGATACTGGAACAACGCGATCTGGGGCCGTCCGAAGAGGACCGCCTGGACCAGTTGGAGGAGCAACTGCATGGATCGTTGATCGCTGCTCTACGCAACCCGCTGATCGAAACGACCGCGCGACGTCTCAAGAACTACGTCACCCTCGTCAGGCTCGATCGGCTGGTGACCCGGCCGTTAGCGCTACGAACCCTGCGCGAGCATCTCGATATCCTGAAAGCGTGCGCGGACCGCGACGCGGACGCCGCGGAAGCGGCCCTTGCGCATCATTTCCAGCAGGCGCTGCAACGGATCCTCGGAATGGCGTAGCGACATGCGGGTGATCGACGCGCATCACCATCTGTGGGCGCTCGACACCACAGGGCACGCGTGGCCGACCCCGGCGGAAGCGGTGATCCATCGTGATTTCGGTAGAGCCGATCTCGCGTCGGCGGCGGCGCATGTGCCGCTGGTGGCGACGGTCCTGGTTCAGTCGCAGCCAACGGACGCCGATACTGACTGGATTCTGGCGACAGCCGATGGCGACCCCCTGATCGCAGCTGTGGTCGGGTGGGTGGATCTGGCCGAGCCGACCGCGCCGACGCGGATCGCCGCGCTGGCCGGACGGCGCAAGCTGCGGGGTGTGCGGCCGATGCTGCAATCGATCGCGGATACCGACTGGCTGATGAGCGCGGCGCTGGAACCGGCGCTCGACGCGATGCGGATGCACGGTCTTCGCTTCGACGCGCTGGTGCAGCCGCGTCACCTTCCGATGCTGGCGCGTTTCGCCGATCGCTGGCCCGATCTGCCGATCGTGATCGATCATGCCGCCAAGCCGTATGTCGCCCGCGGCGTCCTCGATCCCTGGCGCGAGGATATTGCTGCGCTCGCAGCGCGCGGGGCGTGGTGCAAGCTGTCCGGCCTGCGCACCGAGCAGACCCCCGGCGCGGCTACCGATGAGTTGAGCACCTGTGTCGATCACCTCGTTGCCTGTTTCGGCGAGCGCCTGATGTGGGGCAGCGACTGGCCGGTGCTGCGGCTGGCGGGCGACGACCTAGGCGACTGGTTCCGCGACGCCGACCGGCTGACCGGACTGCAAGGCCCGGCACGCGACCGGTTGTTCGCCGGAGCGGCCGAGGACTTCTACGGACTGGAGCCCAATCGATGCGGATGACGATCGCGACCGCGGCCACGCGCGCGCCGGCGAGACCGCGCCGGTCCACCATCGACCGCGCCATGATGGCGTGCGCAGTGATCGAGCCGGTGGCGGTGCCGAAATGACGCTGTGCCGCCAGATCCGGATCATGGACCTGCACGACGATGCCACGACGCTTGCGGCGTACGATCATGCGCATTCGCCGGGCCAGACCCCGGCCGCGGTTCTCGCGGCGCAGCGCCGCCACGGCATCGCGGACATGGAGATATTCCGCGTCGGCAACCGGCTGGTCATGCTGATGGACGTGACGGCGGACTTCGACCCCGATGCGCTGGATGCCGAACGCGCCGTACAGGCCGTCATCGACAACTGGCACCGGCGCATGGCCGGACTGCAACGCGCGCCGTTCGCGGACGGCGTGGTCTGGCCGGAGGCGCAGCGCGTGTTCCGGCAATCCGATCATCTGACGACGATGGAGGCTTCATGACAAGACTGGCCGGCAAGCGCGCCCTAATCACCGGCGCGGCGCAGGGTATCGGGCGCGCGACCGCCGAATTGTTCTTACGCGAGGGCGCGGAGGTAATCGCGATCGACGTACAGGGCGATGCGCTGGCGACGCTGGACGGGTGCACGACGAAGGTCATCGACCTGCTCGATGCCGTGGCCGTCGATGCGCTGGGCGCGGAGTTCGGAACGATCGACGTGCTCGTCAACTGCGCCGGCTATGTAGATGCCGGCGACCTTCTGTCGACCGGGGAGCGTGGCTATCGGCTGTCATTCGACCTCAACGTCGACGCCGCGATGCGGATGATCCGCACGCTACTACCGACGATGATCGCGGGCGGCGGCGGATCGATCGTCAACATCGCCTCGGTCGCGGGCACGATGATCGGCGTGCCCAACCGCTTCGCCTATTGCGTATCCAAGGGTGCGCTGGGCGGCCTGACAAAATCGGTGGCGGTGGATTACGTCGCGCAGGGTATTCGTTGCAACGCCATTTGCCCCGGCACCGTGCAGTCGCCGTCGCTCGACCAGCGCTTGGCAGCGACCGGGGACGCCGATGCGGCACGCGCCGCCTTCGTCGCACGCCAGCCGATGGGTCGGATCGGCACCACGACCGAGATCGCCGCGCTCGCGCTTTACCTCGCGTCGGACGAGAGCGCCTACACCACCGGTTGCCTTATGGCGGTCGATGGTGGCTGGACGATGGCCTGAGCCGGCGATGACCGCGATCGCCTCGGTCGAGGATTTTCGCACCGCAGCGCGCCGGCGGCTGCCGCGCTTCCTGTTCGACTATGCCGACGGGGGCGCGTTCGCCGAGGAGACGCTGCGTCGCAACGTCGCCGACCTGCGCAGTCTCGCGCTGCGCCAGCGCGTACTGCGGGACGTCGCAACACTCGATCTGGGCACCAGTTTGTTCGGCTGTCATCTGCCACTGCCCGTCGTGCTTGGCCCGGTCGGGATCGCCGGCATGTTCCGGCGCCGCGGCGAGGTGCAGGCGGCGCGCGGCGCGCATCAGCACGGCGTGCCCTTCACGCTATCGACGGTCGGCATCTGCGCGATGGACGAACTGCGCAAGGGCGCGTCCGACGGCCCCTTGTGGTTCCAACTCTACGTCATCCGCGACCGCGGCTTCATGCGCGAACTGATCGCGCGCGCGAAGGCGGCAGGTGCGGAGGCACTGGTCTTCACCGTCGACATGCCGACCCCCGGCATCCGCTATCGCGACGCGCATTCGGGCATGTCGGGGCCGGGGGCGGCGGTGAAGCGGATCGCGCAAGCGATCGGCAAGCCTGGCTGGGCATGGGACGTAGGCATCAAGGGGCGGCCGCACCGGCTGGGCAACCTGGAGCCAGTGCTCGGCAATGCCAGCGGGCTGAACGATTACATCGGCTGGCTAGGCGCCAATTTCGATCCTGGAATCCGCTGGCGCGACCTGGACTGGCTGCGCACCGAATGGGACGGCCCGCTCGTCATCAAGGGCATCCTCGATCCCGAGGATGCACGCGCCGCCGCCGACTATGGCGCGGAAGGCATCGTCGTCTCCAATCATGGCGGACGGCAGCTGGACGGCGTGCTGTCCACCGCCGCCGCACTGCCGCCGATCGTGGCGGCGGTGGGCAACCGGCTGACCGTGCTGGCCGATGGCGGCGTCCGCTCGGGGCTGGACGTCGTTCGCCTGCTGGCACTGGGGGCGAAAGGCGTGATGCTGGGACGCGCATGGCTCTGGGCGATGGCGGCGCAGGGCGAGGCGGGCGTCGACCGGATGCTGACGATGCTGGCGCGCGAGATGGCAGTCGCGATGACGCTGACCGGCGTCAACGCCGTTTCCGCGATCGACCACAGGATACTGACCGAAACATCGAAAGGATAATCCATGAAGCTCTGTCGTTACGGCGAGGCCGGCCAGGAAAAGCCCGGTGTGATCGACGACGAAGGCCGCATCCGCGACCTGTCCGCGCATGTCGCGGATCTGGGACCGGCCGAGATCGGTCCCGATGCCCTGCGCCGCCTGTCGGCGATCGCACCCGGTGACCTGCCGCTGGTCGATTCGGGCGTCCGCTATGGTCCGCCCGTCACCAGCACGCGCAAATTCATCGCGATCGGTTTGAACTATGCCGACCACGCCGCCGAATCGAACCTACCGATCCCCGAAGAGCCGGTGGTGTTCAACAAGTGGGTGAACTGTATCCAGGGGCCGAACGACCCGGTTACGATCCCGCGCGGATCGATCAAGACCGACTGGGAGGTCGAGCTGGGCATCGTCATCGGATCGGCCGCGCACGACATCGACGAAGAACGAGCGCTCGATCATGTCGCCGGCTACCTCGTCGTCAACGACGTCTCCGAACGCGAATGGCAACAGGAGCGCGGCCCGACGTGGGACAAGGGCAAGGGCTTCCCGACCTTCGGCCCCATCGGCCCGTGGTTGGTGACGGCGGACGAGGTCGGCGACCCACAGGCCTTGTCGATGTGGCTGGACGTCAACGGCGAGCGCAAGCAGGACGGCAGCACCGCGACGATGATCTTCTCGGTGGCGCAGATCGTCGCCTATTGCTCGCGCTTCATGATGCTGGAGCCGGGCGACATCATCACTACCGGCACGCCCCCAGGCGTGGGCCTTGGCCAGAAGCCGGCGCCGTGGTTCCTGAAGGCGGGCGATGTGGTGACGCTCGGCATCGCCGGTCTCGGCGAGCAGCGCCAGGACTTCGTCGCCGCACCGGCCAGGAGTTGAAGGCGCGATGATCGATCTGCCTACCCGCCCGCTCGGGCGCACGGCGCTCCATGTGACCGAACTCGGCTTCGGTGCGGCCTCACTTGGCAATCTGAACCGGCCCATTGACGACGCGACAGCGCAGGCGGCGGTGCATGCGGCGCTGGCGGCCGGGATCAACTTCGTCGATACCGCGCCCTTCTACGGTCGAGGTCTCAGCGAGCGACGCGTCGGCGATGCGCTGCGCGAACATCGTTCCGGCGTCGTCCTGTCGACAAAGGCGGGTCGGTTGCTGGCGCCCGACCCCTCCGCCTCGGCGACGGAAGCGCGCGACGGCTTCCTCTCGCCAATGCCGTTCCGCGTCACGTATGATTACAGCCGCGACGGCATTTTGCGGTCGTTCGAGGCCAGCCTGCATCGCCTGGGCCTCGATCGCATCGATGTGCTGCTGGTCCACGACATCGGCCGCTTCGTGCAGGGCGACGCGCATGACGGCTATTGGGAGCAGCTCACGACGGGCGGCGGGTTCGATGCACTGGTGTCGCTGCGCGAACAGGGGGCGATCTCGGCATTCGGGCTGGGGGTGAACGAGGTGCACGTGTGCATCGACGCGATCCGCGCCGCGCCGGTTGACGTGTTGCTGCTCGCCAATCGCTACACGTTGCTCGAACAAACCCCGCTCGACGCCCTGTTTCCACTGTGCGCGGCAAACGGCGTGTCGGTGATCGCCGGGGCGCCATACAACAGCGGCATCCTGGCCACCGGTACGCGTGGATCGGGCACGCCGTTCTACGACTACGGCCCCGCCCCGGCCGACGTCGTCGCGCGGGTGCGGCGGATCGAGGCGATCGCGGATGGCTTCGCGGTCCCGTTGTCGGCGGCGGCGCTGCAATTCCCGCTGGCGCATCCGTGCGTCGCCAGCGTCCTGCCGGGCATCGGCGATCCGTATCGCTTGGCGCAGACGCTCGACGGATATCGATTCCCTATTCCCGATGCCTTCTGGCAAGCACTGGCAACGGAGGGTCTGGTGCGGGCCGACGCACCTTTGCCGTCCTTGGTGGCCCGGTGAACGCGACCGTCCGCGTCACGTGACGCCTCCCCGATCCGGTCGAGCAGGTGTTGGCGACCCGTCACGTCGCCGTGCCGAACGACGGTGACCGGCCGCTCGGTCATCATGCCCTGATTGCGGCGATGCGCGAGGTCGATATTCGCTGCTGTCAGTCTAACGCGAACCACCGCCTGGGTTAACGAGCAGGCCTTCTGCGCTTTCTTGATCCTAGCACTCTTTTCAAGAAGCGCTGGCTTCAACAAACAGGTAGCAATGGACTTCATATCAGCACCCCACAGCATGCCGCAGGGGTGAATAGCTCGATCGACCCGCAAAGGACCGCAGATCGAGCCACTCATCCTTACGGACGAGAAACCTGATCGGCGTTTCTTTCCTTGGGCGACGATAGTTGCGCTCTCACACGGCCTGATATCTATCGATGCTCCGTCGCGACTGGATGCAAGAGGTTTCTAGTGTGTGTGTCGATTCTTTGTTGCCGACCGCCAAGTTACCTGTTTTGCCCGGTTAAATACCTGTTCAGAACCTGTTCTGATATCGCCACGACGTGCGGCTGCCGTGCTCCAGCCGTGTTTGAAGAAGCTTACTATCCGCACATTTCCGCCGATTTTTGCACGCTCGCTCGCCATCGACGATGCACCGAGCCCGTCACGCCGGCGATGCAATAAAAACTTGCCGTGAAACAGGTTTAACACCCAAAACGGTGCTGTCAGTCTAACATGAACCGCTCTCTACACGATGCACTCCGGGCTTTGGGTGCGGCAGCCTAGCTCGCGAGGATTTGCCACTCGGCCAGTGCGGCCGAGCGGCGTTGCTTGTAGGTCTGTCGGTCGACGAGATGGCGTTCCAGGCTGAAATGGTTGTGGACGTTGGCATGTATCGAGGCGAACTTTTGGAGCGTCTTCATCCGCCTGAACCGGAGCATCGCCCGCTCTCGTCGTCGAAACGGCAGGTGGGAGTTCTCCACCCGGTTGTTGGCCCAGCGGCCGACCTGCTGCTTCTCGGCATTGCCTAGGTCCTTCATCGCCGCGCGGTACGAGCGAAGGCCATCGGTGGTGACCTTGTCAGGGGCGCCGTGGCGCTTGAGCGCCTTCTTCATGAAGGTGAGTGCCGCATCCTTGTCGCGGGTCCTGGTGATGTACCTCTCCAGGATCTCGCCCTCGTGATCGACCGCACGCCAGAGATACACCATCTCGCCGTTCGGCTTCACGTACATCTCGTCCATGTGCCAGCGCCAGTGCCGGAAACCCAGCACCCGGCTCGCCCGCGGCGGCGGATGTCGCCCGCGAACATCGGACCGAACCGGTTCCACCACATCCGTACCGTCTCTTGGCAGATATCGATCCCGCGCTCGAACAGCAGGTCTGACAGTACCCGTCTGACAATGCCCTCCGCTTCGACTTGAGTATTATCACTTAACTCGTTGTGCTGATCCGGCCCCGGTGATACGCATCGGACCTGAGCTCTGCGGTCCCGCTCCCATCTCGCAGGCCGCACGGGACAGATCGGAACGCGATGTCGGAAATCTTGCGCGCACTTATCGGGCTCGGGGTGTTCACCGGCATCGTCTGGCTGTTGTCGTCGCGCAAGCGTGGCTTTCCGGTCGGATTGATGGCGCGAGGGCTGGGCTTTCAGGTCGTGCTGGCGTTGTTGCTGACGCGCACGCCGATCGTCACCTCCGGCTTCTTGTGGCTGTCGCACGGGGTGCTGGCGATCCAGGCGGCGGCGACCACCGGCACGGGGTTCGTCTTTGGCTATCTGGCGGGAGGCCAACAGCCGTTCGTGATGGCGCAAGGGGCAAGGGCGCCGTTCCTGTTCGCATTCCAGGCGGTGCCGGTCATCCTGCTCGTCGGATCGCTGTCGGCGGTGCTGTGGCACCTGCGCGTCCTGCCGCCGGTCATCCGCGTCGCGGGTCGCGTGTTCCAGCGCCTGCTGGGCGTCAGCGGCCCGGTCGGCACCTTCTCGTCGGCCAGCATCCTGCTCGGCAGCGTCGAGGCGCCATTGCTCATCAAGCCGCTGCTGCCCGCGATGACGCGCAGCGAGATCTTCATCCTGATGGTCAACAGCATGGCGATCGTCGGCGGATCGATGATGGTGGTGCTGGGCACGATTATGGGCCAGCGCACCCCCGATGCGTTCGGCTATATCCTGATGGCGACCTTGATCGGCACGCCGATGGCGATCGCGGTAGCGCGCGCCATCCTGCCCGACGACACGGTGACGCAGGGCACGCCGATCGCGATGGAAAGCCGCTACCACGGGCTGGTCGACGCGGTCGCGGAGGGCGCGATGGCGGCGGTGCGGCTGGCGGTGACGGTCGTCGTGCTACTGATCGTGTTCGTCGCGATCTTCGCGCTGATCGACACCGTGCTGATGCTGTTTCCGGTCCCCGGCGGCCTGAGCGTCGCGCGGATTCTCGGCTGGCTGCTGACTCCCGCCGCCTGGCTGATGGGCTTTCCGGGCGGCGACGTGTCGACCGCGGCGAGCATCATCGGCAGCAAGGTCGCTGCCAACGAGGTGCTGGCCTATACCCGCGTTCTCGCGCTGCCGCCGGGCGCGATCTCGCCGCACGGTCTGGTCATGATGACCTTCGCGCTCAGCAACTTCGCCAATTTCGGCAGCGTCGCGATCGTGATCGGCCTGTTCTCGTCGATCGTGCCCGAGCGGCGCCACGATGTCGCGGCGCTGGGCATGCGGGCACTGGCCGCTGCGCTGGTCACGACCTTCTTCACCACCACGGTGGTCGGGCTGGTCACCGCGCTGGTGTGACCGCTATCCTGCCAGCGCAAGCCTCAGTCGCTCGCGGAACCCCGCGGTGTCGACCTTCTCGAGGATGCGGACATTGGCCTCGCCCGCCGTGCCCAGCGCCGGGTCGGCCTCCGCCTGATCGGGCAGCAGGGTCGACGACACGCTAGTATAGCCGCGGGTCAGCCCCTGCTCCGTACTGACCTCGACCCGGCTCATCCGATGGCCCAGGATCGACCCTGCGTCGAGCGCGCACGCCATCAGCATGGCATCGGGATGCAGCGTCCCGCCGTGGCCGTAGCGGTCGCGGCTGAACCGCGACGACTGGCGGTTGACGTCGGTGAAGAAGCGCGACCGCGCCGTCCCTAACGCCTCCAGCGCCGCCAGGTCGTCCTCGGTCAGCCGCGAGTGCGCGACCGTGCCGGTCCAGGTGAACATCGACGTCGGGAATCCAGCACGCAGCACGATCGCCGCCGCCTCAGGATCGACGTAGATGTTGAATTCGGCGGCCGGCGTCACGTTGCCGATGCCATTGTCGGTCCCGCCCATGATCCACAGATGGCGCACCGCCTGTGCGATCCGCGGCTCCTTCGCCACTGCGACCGCGATGTTGGTCAATGGTGCCAACGCGATCAGGCTGATCTCGCCTGGGTTGCGCATAATGCATTCGATCATCGCGTCGACGGCATGCGCCTCGTCCGGCCGCTGGAGCGCACGGTCGAAGGACATGTCGCTCATGCCGTCGCGGCCGAACACATAGGTCGCGTCGATCGGGTCGCGCAGCAGGGGGCGACGACAGCCCGGTATCACCGGCACCTGCCCGCCCAGCCCGGCGACCTCGATCGTGTAGAGCGCGTTCTCGACCTGCTGGTCGAAATCGACGTTGCCGTTGCAGATCGTCACCGCCTCGACCGTCGTGTCGGGGTCCGACAGCGCCAGCAGCAGTGCGAAGCAATCGTCGCCCGCGGTATCGGTGTCGATGATGAAACGGTTGTGCGTCACGCCGGTGTCCTGCGCCAATCGCGCCGGATGGGGTGGCGCGGATGCCACCTTGCCAAAATCCTGAGTTTAAGTAAATCTACTGAACGTGCCCATCACCCGATCTCATTCTGCGCCGCACTTGCGCAAAGTTCGATATGGCGGGCACGGCCAGCGCGATGGCATTGTCGAGCACGTCGAACAGGCTGGATACCAGGCCGCTGGCCGCATCGCGGCTTTCGCGGTCGATCAGCGAGGCGAAGAACATCCAGCCGATCAGCTGCAACTGGTGGGTGACCAGGTCGGAGTCGAGTTTCAGGACACCCGCCAGCCGGTCTATGATCGTCTCATACTGCGCCACGTCGTCACCGAACGGGTGGAGGTGCAGTCCGCCCGCGTCGGGGCGGGCATAATAGTGCAGCCAGAAGCGCGCGAAGCTGTGCCGCCCCTGCGCATCGACCTGTTCGGCGATCGGCAGGTAGATGACCTCCAGCAGCGCCGCCACGTTGCGCAGCCGGCGCGCACGGCCCGCGATGCCGAGCAATTCGGCGCGCCGTTCGAAGATCAGCCGCCCGCGCGCCTCGAAGATCGCGCCGACCAGCCCCTCGCGGCTGCCGAAATGATACTGCACCGAATATTTGTTGGCCTGCTGCGCTTCCTGCGCGATCTCGTGCATCGCGACGCTGAACCCGCGGCGACCCATCATCGTCTCGCCGACCGCCATCAGCTTGCCCGACGTCGTCGTGGTATCGAGCGTCATCGGCACCGGCATGTCGGCAAGTTGCGGCATGGCGATTTCCTAGAACAATATATCGGCACGGCAAGGCGCTTGTAGGGATCTGAAGCCATGGATGTGAGCACAGGCGCGGCGTTTCTGGTCAGGGGCGCCTATTTCCACGCCACCGATGCCGACGCGATTACGATCGTCGCCGACGGGCTGATCGAGGTCGACGCGGCGGGTCGGTGCGCGCAGGTGATCAATGCCGACGCGGCAGGCGGCCAGGCGCTAATCGACCGCCATGCCGCCAGCGGGCGCCTGTATGCACTGCCCGCGGGCACGTGCCTGATGCCCGGCATGGTCGATCTTCACTGCCACGCCCCGCAATATGCCCAGATCGGCACCGCGCTCGACCTGCCGCTCGAGGACTGGCTGCAGCACTATACTTTCCCGACCGAGCGGCGCTTCGAAGACCTGGAGCTCGCGACCACCGTCTATTCCGCGGTGGTCGACGACCTGCTGGCGTCGGGCACGACGACCGCGCTGTACTTCGCAACGATCCATCTCGCCGCGACGAAGCTGCTCGCCGACATCTGCCTGGATCGCGGCCAGCGCGCGCTGGTCGGCAAGGTGACGATGGACTTGGCCGACAGCTGCCCGCCGGATTACCGCGACGCCTCCCCCGCAGCGGCGCTCGCCGACAACCGCGCGCTCATCGACTATCTGCATGCGCATCCCGACAACGCGGATCGTCGCGTCCTTCCGGTCATCACCCCGCGCTTCATTCCCGCGTGCAGCGACGAGGTGCTCTATGGCCTGGGCGCGCTCGCCCGCGAGACCGGCTGCCACGTCCAGACGCATTGTTCGGAAAGCGACTGGGAACATGGCTACGTCCTCGACCGCCACGGCATGACCGACGCCCACAGCCTTGACCGATTCGGCCTGCTCGGCAAGCACACCGTACTGGCCCATGGCAATTTCCTGGACGATACCGACATGGACCTGCTGCGCACGCGTGGCAGTGCGGTCGCGCATTGCCCGCTGTCGAACATTCATTTCTCCGACGCCGTCTTCCCGCTGGCGCACGCGCTGTCGCGATCGGTCCGCGTCGGGCTCGGCAGCGACGTGTCGGGTGGATACGATCCCGCAATGCTCGGGTCGGTGCGCGCGGCATTCAATGCCTCGCGCCAGCTGGAGAAGGGCGTCGATCCCGCCCTGTCGCGCGACCGGCGCGGCCGGACGGGGTCACGCGTGACGCTCGCCACCGCCTTCCACCTCGCCACCCGCGGCGGCGGGGAAGCACTGGGCCTGCCGATCGGGCTGTTCCGGGCCGGCTATCACTTCGATGCGGTGCTGGTCGACTATGACCACGCCCATGGCGGCATCCGGCGGTTCGGATGCGCGATGAACCAGGATCTGGTGTCGCGCATCCTGCTCAACGCGACCGCGTCCAACCTGGCCGCGGTGTGGGTCGGCGGGCGACTTGTCTCCAACCGCAGCGGGCGGGTCGGCTAGGCGCCGCGGATCACGCAGCGAAAGCCGATATGGCTGGTCGCGCTGTCGGTCGTCTGGGGATGCCGCGCGGCGGGTCGGTAACGCTGGCAATAGTTTGGTGCGCACAGGTGCGATCCGCCCTTCAGAACCTTGCGCCCGAACCGCGTATCGCCCTGCGCGGCATCGACACTCTCGCGCCGCGTCGCGCCGCGCGGGTTGGCGGGGACGCAGCAGGCGCCCCTGGCCTTCACGTGGCGGCGCGGCATCGCATACCAGTCGGCGGTCCATTCCCAGACGTTGCCGATCATGTCGTACAGGCCATAGCCGTTGGCCGGAAACGCGCGCACCGGCGATGTCCGCTCGTAACCGTCGTCGAGCAGGTTGCTGAACGGGAACAGCCCCTGCCAGGTGTTAGCGCGGTGGACGCCGCCGGGTGCCAGTTCATCGCCCCAGGCGAAATCGGCGTCGTCCAGTCCGCCGCGCGCGGCATATTCCCATTCCGCCTCGGTCGGCAGCGCCTTGCCCGCCCACGCCGCATAGGCCGCGGCATCGTCGTAATTGACGTGGACGACGGGATGATCCCACAGCGCGCCGAGGTCGCTGTCCGGCCCGTGCGGGTGGCGCCAGTCGGTGCCGAAGCTGAACGTCCACCACTGCGCATAGTCGCTCAGGTCGACGGGCCCGGACGTCCGCTGGAACAGCAGCGACCCGGCCTGCGCCATGCCGGGCAGCATGTCGGGATAGTCGGCGGGGTCGGGTGCGATCTCGGCGAAGGTGCGATGGCGCGTCGCCGCCACGAAACGCGCGAAATCGCGATTGGTGACGGGCGTCTCGTCGATCCAGAACGCGCCGACCCTGACCCGGCGGACCGGCGCCTCCTCGGGGTAATAGCGGTCCGATCCGATCGCAAACGTGCCGCCGGGCAAGTGCAGCATGCCGGCAGTGCGGGCGTCGATCGGTGCGGATGCGGACGGGGTCTTCACGACGACAGCGCCTGGCAGATTGCCGGCGTCACTCCACCTTGTCCCCGCCGGCCTTTGCCTGGGGGACGACCATCGGTTGCCCGGTCCCCAGCCGCAGGAAATTGTCGAGCTGCGGGTCGGCGGTGCGGCGCATGTGCTCGCGCAACTGCCCCTTCATCCGCGTGATCTGCGCGGCGTGGCGGCGGCTGCCGATCAGGTTGCGGCGCTGCCCCGGATCGGCGACGATATCGTAGAACGCCTCGACCGTGCCGTAGCGGTATTGCTTCACGCGTTCGGCGATCGCGGGATCGGTTTTCGCCGCCTCGACCATCGCGGGGTAGGTCAGGCCGCGCATGCTCTCGGCCTGAAACGCCAGCGTTCCGTCCGACCATGGGCTGAACAGATAGGCGAATTGCCTAGTCTGAATCGCGCGCTGCGGATAATTGGCACCGCCCGCCAGCGTGTTGACATAGGTGACGGCATGGTCGGTCAGCGTCGACGTCACGCCTGTCAGCAGCGGCAGCAGCGACCGGCCGTCGAGACCCGCCGGAGCAGGCACGTGCAGCATGTCAAGCAGCGTGGGTACGATATCGACGTGCGTCGTCGGGGCGTCGTGCGTCCGCGGCGGCGGCATCCCCGGCCAGGAGATCAGTACCGGGCAGCGCGTCCCGCTGTCGTACACGGTCGCCTTGGCGAACGGCATCGGCATGCCGTTGTCGGACAGGAACACCAGAATCGTGTCGTCTGCTGCGCCGCTCGCTTTCAGCGCCGCCAGCACCTTGCCGACCGAGACGTCCAGCCGCTGGGCGCTGTTCCAATATTGCGAGATCTCGGCGCGCACCTGCGGCAGATCCTCCAGGCATGCCGGCACGACGACGTCGGCCGGTCCCACCGGACGCGCAATGCGATATGGTCCCTCGTTCTGGTGGTCCATCTGCATCCCCGCCGGACTGCCGTAGAACGGCCGGTGCGGGTCGCTGATGTTACAGCAGAACAGGAACGGCCGGAACCGCGACCGCGCCTCGGCGATCGCAAGCTCGAGTCCCGCCGGATACAGTAGCGGGTTGCGATCGGTCGACGCGCGCGCGAACGTCCCCGCCCCCTGCGCATAGTCCCACGGGAAGGACGACGCCGGCAGCATATGTTCGATCTTGCGCACCGTGCCCGCGACATAGCCCTGCGACTGCAACATCGTGACGAGGGTCGGCGTCCCTTCCCGCATCGGATCGAAGCCCATCGCGCCGCTGTTGTGCGGCAGCCGGCCCGACAGCAGCGCCTCGCGCGAAGGCTGGCAGATCGGCGCGACCGCGCGCGCGTTGACCAGCCGGTGCGACCGCGCCGCCAGCGCGGCGGTGTTGGGCATCAGCCCCTTGGGCCCGCCCATGAAGTCGAGCAGGGAATAGTCGAGGTCGTCGGCGATGATGAACAGGATGTTCGGCCGCTTGGCCGCAGGCGCCTGACCCGCCGCCGCGCCGGGCACCAGCCCGGCCAGCGCCAGCAGCGACGCCCGCTTGAGTACATCCCGCTTGTTCATTGCCATACCCTCGTCAGCCGTTGCGCGGATCGACGGTCAGGTCGACGCGTTCGATCGTTCCGGGATAGGCCGAGGGCACCGGATAGTCGGCAACCGGCGATCCGCTGTCCTCGCCGATGTCGAACGTGTCCTCGTAGGAGAATTTTCCCGGCGTCGTCTCCGGCAGCACGCCGCGCGCGACCTCGACGTCGTTCACCGTCAGCGTCACCGCAGCCGGCCCGCCCGGCGTCGTCCCCTGCGCCGCGATCCGCAGGGCGACTATCGCCGGCCCGGGCAGCAGCGGCGCATCGGCGACGATCGTCGTCACCCGCTGCTGGAAATAATTATAGGTGTAGGTGATGCGCCCGTCCCGCACGTGGAGCGACCAGCCGCCCGAATCCGCGCCCGCGCTCGCGATCACGCCGTCGCCCTTGCCCACCGGCACGATGATCCGCGCGGTCAGCGTATAGCTGCGGTTCTCGAGCGGCGGCCAGGCATAGAGCCGCGTCCGTCCGTAATAGGTCGCGGCGAAGGCGGGCGCGCGCAGCGGTTCGACGAAGGTCGTGGCGGGCGACAGCGGATAGACCCGGTTGCGCCGCGCCTCGGCCTCGAACAGCGCCTGCAGCGTTTTGAGCCGTGCCGGATGGCGTCGTGCGACGTCGGTCGATTGCGAGAAATCGGTGTTGAGGTCAAACAATTGCCACGGTTGTTCGGCCGGCGGCGCCTGCCCCGGCTGCGGCCCGCGGTGCGACCAGGGCAGGATGCCGCTCCACCGCGACGCCATCCAGCCGTCCTGCAGGATCGAGACGCTGCCGAGCATCTCGTTATACTGAATCGATCGCGGCGCCGGAGCGCGGGCGTCGTCGATCGTCGCAAGCAGGCTGCGGCCGTCCATCGGCCGCTGCGCGACGCCATTCACCGTCCGCGGCTGCGGCACTCCGGCCGCCTCCAGCAGGGTCGGCGCGATATCGATGACATGGCCGAACTGGGTGCGGATCACGCCCGCATCGCGGATTCGCCGCGGCCATTGCACGACCATGCCGTTCATCGATCCGCCGAGCGACGACCCGATCCGCTTGCCCCACGGGAACGGCGTATTGCCCGCCCAGGCCCAGCCCGCCGAGTAACCGCCGCTGGCATGCGGCCCGCCCAGCATCGCGGCCTTCGCCTGCTTCGCCGCCAGCGTCTCGGCGATACCGTTGATGTAGCCCATCGTGTTGGTCGCGCCCTCTGGCCCACCCTCCTGCGACGCGCCATTGTCGCCGGTCAGGAACACGATTAGGGTGTTGTCGAGTTGCCCGGTCGCGCGCACCGCATCGATCACCCGCCCGATCTCTTGATCGGTCTGCGCCACCATCCCGGCGAACACCTCCATCTCGCGCGCCTGCGCCCGCTGCTCCTCGCGCGACAGGGTGGCCCACGCGGGGATTTCCTTCGGTCGCGGGGACAGGCGGGTATCGGGGGGCACGATGCCCAGCGCCTTCTGCCGCGCCAGCGCCGCCTCGCGATACGCGTCCCAGCCCATGTCGAACCGGCCCCTGAATCGGTCGATCCATGCCCTGGGCGCCTGTTGCGGCTCGTGCACCGCGCCGGGCGCGAAATAGACGAAGAATGGCCGATCCCTCGCCACCGATTCCTGCGAGCGGATCCACGCGATCGCGTGGTCGGCCATCCCCTCGGTCAGCGTGTAATCGTCGCGACCGGGGGGCTTGGCGAAGTCGACCGGGCTCTGGTCCTGCGTCAGCTGCGGGTTGAACTGGTCGGCCTCGGCCGCCAGGAAACCCCAGAAATGATCGAACCCCTGCCGCGTGGGCCAGCGATCGAACGGCCCGGCGATCGACAGTTCGCGCGACGGCGTCAGATGCCATTTGCCGAACAGTGCGGTCGAGTATCCGTTGCCGCGCAGCACCTCCGACACCAGCGCCGCGTCGGGCGGCAGCATCGCGGTATAGCCCGGATAGGGTCCGGTGATGTTCGAGATCTGGCCCATGCCCATGACATGGTTGTTGCGCCCGCCGAGCAGCGCCGCGCGCGTCGGCGAACACATCGAGGCGACGTGGAAACGCGGATATCGCAGGCCATTCTTCGCCAGCGCGTCGAGCGTCGGCGTCGGGATCGGTCCGCCGAAGGTGCTCGTCTGCGCATAGCCGGCATCGTCGAGCAGGATAAGCAGGATGTTGGGGGCACCCTTTGGAGCCTGCACCGGCACCCCGGCGGCGCCTTCGACGCGCGACGTGGCGAGCGTCGGGCCGATCTCGCCCCGGAAAACGGGCAGCGGGATCGGCAGCACGCTGCGGTCGACCGCCCGTCCGGCCGCCAGCGCACCGGTCGCACCGGACGTCGCCCATACAGCGGCCAGAGTCAGGTGCCGGATCGTACGTGTCAGCTTTGGCACCCCCGGTATCCTTTCGGCGAATTCAGAATGAGAAGCGGAACCCGGCGATGAACCGGCGGCCCGGATCGGTGTAGACCGACGGCAGGTTGGTTGTAAAAAGCGTTACGTCGTCGGCATCGGTTAGGTTCAGCGCCTCCAGCGTCGCGCTGATCTGCGGCGTGATCTTCAGGCTCAGGCTGGCATCGAGCGTGCCATAGGCCTTCACCTTCTCGCCCATCACCGGAAACGCCGGAGCAGTCGTCAGGAAGCCGTCGCGCCACGAATAGGATAGGCGCAGGCCGACCGGCCCCTTTTCATAATAGCCGATCAGGTTGAAATTATGCTTCGACGCCGCGGTCAGCTGCAGCGGGTCGGAATTGTCGATGTAGGTGTAGTTGACGATCGTGCCGAGCCCGTCGAGCGGCGCCGGCAGGCCGGTGAACGCCTGCTGGTAGTAGAGTTCGACGCCCTTCACCTTCACGCCGCCGCCGTTGACCAGTTCGCTGACCGCGAAATTGCGGTTCTCGACCGTGTTGCCCGCCGCGCGCAGGAAGGTGACCGGATAGGTCTGGATGCTGATCTGGCGCCGCACCAGCGAACGCAGATTCTTGTAGAACAGCGCCGCGCCGACCAGATTGCCCTGGCCGAAATAATATTCGACCGACAGGTCCAGATTGTCGGCGCGGAAGGGATCGAGCAGCGGATTGTTCTTCACCACTGTCAGGTTGAAGAAGCTGGCGGTCGCCGATGGCGAGATCTCGATCAGGTTCGGCCGCGTCAGCGTGCGCGACGCCGCCAGGCGGACCAGAAGGTCGTCGGCCGCTTCCCACTTCATGTTCAGGCTGGGCAGCAGGTCGGTATAGTCTTTCTTCACCGCAGTCGCCGTCGACACGGGCAGGCGCAGGACGTTGCCCCCTTCGGCATCGACGGTGATGCCGTTGAAGTTCGGCACCGCGCCGGTCGACGCCTGCCACGTCCTGACCACGCGCAGGCCCAGGTTGCCGGTCAGCGGCCCCGACGCCCAGTCGACGCGGGCATAGCCGGCCAGCGTGCGTTCGGAGACGTCGATCACGCCGGACGCGTCGTTGGTGATCGTTCCGGCGGCGGCAAGCTGAGCGTCAGTAATGCCCGCGGTGAACAGTCGATAGTCCGCGCTGAGCCACGTCGTCGGGAAGGTGACGGGCCCGTCGTAGCTGCCCAGGAACGCGCCCTTACCCGCAGACACCTGGGTCATGTAGGGCGCGGCGCTGAGCGATCCCGACACCAGCCCGGCCGGCGTGTCGGGGCGCAGCGTGCGCAACCCGGCGACCGCGACGTTCAGGGCGTTGTTGTCCTGATAGATTGCGCGATCGGCATATTTGGCACCGGCGCTGATCCGCGTCACGATGCTGTCGTCCACGTCGCGGCGCACGTCGGCCTTCAGATCCCAGACGGTGTCGCGGCTGCGGCGGTTGAATTCGCCGTTGATGCTGAGCAGGCGGAAATTGGCCGGGCTCAGCCGCGCTTGGTCGAAGCCGGCGAAGTAGGTCGTCGTGCCGACGATGTCGCCGGGCACCGCGGTGTAGCTCACTTCACCGGTCGAGGTGCTGGCGTTGTTCACGATCTGGTTGGCGAGGCCCAGGTTGCTGCGCGTCTGGGTCGATTTGCCGTAGGAACCCTCGACCGAGACGTCCCAGCCGTCCCGCTTGTACTTCACCGACGCCACCGAGTTGGCGATGTCGCCGCTGCGATCCTCGACGCGGCCGATATCGCGCAGGTCGAGATTGCGCAGCCGGGTGCTGGTGACCGTCCCCATCCCCTCCAGCGCCTGCACCGCCGAACTGACGACGACCGGGTTCATCTGGTTGAAATGGAGATGCTGGTTGGCGACGTTGACCACGTCGAGGTGGCTGTAGAAGCCGTCGATCGTGAAGCGCAGGCTGTCGGTCGCCTGGAATTCTATCGACCCGATCCCGCCGATCCGCTCGCTGTCTTCCTGGAAGATGCTGTAGAAGCCCGATGCCAGCGTGCGATAGGTCTGGGCGGCGTTGATGACCCCGTCACCATTATAGTCGCGGCCGGCGGCTTCCTGCGCGGTGGTATAGGCCTGGCTGACCTGATGCGTCTCGCCCCGCCGCCGGGTGTAGGACAGCCCCAGAGTTACGCCCAGCCGGTGGTCGAAGAAGGTGTCGGCAAAGATCGCCGAGACGCGCGGCGAAGTCTTGCCGTTGTTGCTGGAATATTCGCCCTGCGCCGATCCTGACAGGATCATCTTGCGGATCGACAGGGCATGCGGGGTCTGGATGTTGACGTTACCCGCAAGCCCGCCGTCCTCCAGGTCGGCGGTCGGCGACTTCGACACCTCCAGCGTGCGGACGAATTCGGGCGCCATGATCGAGAAGTCGAACGTCCGCGACGACGACGACGTGGCGTTCGAAATGGCGTTGGGGAGCAACCGGCCGTTGAGCGTAGTCAGCGTGAAATTGGCCGGCAGGCCGCGGATGTTGACCGTCCGCCCCTCGCCGCGGGTGCGGTTGATCTGGACGCCGGTGATGCGCTGGACCGACTCGGCGATATTGGTGTCGGGAAACTTGCCGATATCCTCTGCACTGATCGCATCGACGATCGACGCCGAATCGCGCTTGATGTCGACCGCCTGGGTCAGACTGCCGCGGATGCCGGTGACGACGATATCGCCGGCCGCGCCCTCGCCCGCCCGCGCGTCCGCCTCGGTGCGCTGCGGCTGGGCATCCTGGGCCTGGGCGGCGGGGGCGAGCAGGCCGGCCAGCGTCGTCGCCGCCAGCAGGACGACGCGCGACCGACGCAGGGTGTCGTGACGAAGCGCAACCATGTCTGTTCCCCCCAAAGGATGTGAACCGCGGCGTGGAGCGTCTCGCGATCCGGGGAGCAAACTGCCGGGACGGTGGATTTAAGTCAATATACTTATATTTGGTGAGTCGTGCCGGCGCCCTTTAACTCTACGACACCGCGCTTGAGAATTTTTCATGGTGGATCAGCGGGTTGACAGAGGGCCATGTTGCGGCGCTTTTAAACCGCCCACGCCGTTCGAAAATCTGCAACGTTCGCCAGGCCGCTCAGTGGCCCTGCCAGTCCGCCGGCCGCGCGAAGGCGCCGCTGGCGTTGGGCCGGTACTGGTCGAACACGTCGCTCGCCGGATCGAGCACGCGCGGGTCGTTGGTCCGGCGCAGCTCGGCAAGGAGCCGCCGGTCGAGCGTATCGGCCAGCGCAAGGTATCTCGGATCGCTGGCCAGGTCCCGGAACTCGAACGGATCGGCGCGGACGTCGAACAGCATTCGCGCCGGGTGTCGCGCCGTCGCCAGCGCGCGGAACGCCCGGAACTCCGGCCGGGTGACGACCTCCGCCTTGGTCGGCCCCTTGTCGATATCGGCGAAGGCGGTCCAGATATCGCTCTCGACGTCGGTCGCGGTCACCGCGCGCCGTTCCGGGTCGCCAGCGGGCCAGCGATCTGGCCGGAAGTTGCGGATATACAGGTGATCGCGGGTGCGCAGTGCCCGCGCCGGATAGCCCTGCCCCGCCACCGCGCGCCCGTCCATGTGGCGCTCCATCCCGCCCAGCACGGCCGGGCGATGCTGCGTCCGCTGGCCGAACAGCAGGGGCACCAGGCTCTGCGCGTCCATCGTCCGCGGGCGCGACACGCCCGCCACATCGAGGAACGTCGCCGCCAGGTCGATCAGGCTGATCATCGCGTCGCTGGTCCCCCCGGCCCGGATGCGCCCCGACCACGCGATCGTCAGCGGCACATGCCAGCCCGCATCGAACAATGTCGCTTTCGCGCGCGGGAACGGCCAGCCATTGTCCCCGGTCACGACGACCAGTGTATTGTCGAGTTCGCCATCCCGCTCCAGCCGCGCCAGTGCCAGCCCCAGATCGCGGTCGACGCGTTCCAGACCATAGCGATAATCGGCGATGTCGCTGCGGACCATGGGGGTATCGGGCAGATAGGGGGGCACATCGACGGAACGCGGATCGATCCCGCTTTCCACACCGATGCCCTTGCGGAAGGGCCGGTGCGGGTCGGCGGTTCCCATCCAGAAACAGAACCCTGCGCCCGCTGGTCGCGCCGCCAGAAACGCATCGAACGACGCATAGTCCCGCCCCGCCGGGTTCAGCGTGCGGCCCGCGGCCTCGATCGATCCGGGTGCCCAGCCCTTGCCGGTCGCCCCGACGTGATACCCCGCCTGCGCCAGCATCTCGGTGTACAACGGTATGTCGCGCGGCAGGCTGCCCTGCAGGTTCGCGCCCTCGCGCAACCGCCACGGCCATCGGCCCGACAGGATCGCGCCGCGCGACGCGGTGCACGACGGCGCGGCGGCAAAGGCGTTGGTGAAGTCCATTCCCGTCCGCCGCAGACGGTCGAGATTGGGCATCCGCGCGTTGGACGGGTCGATCGGCCGCGCCCCGCCCCAGCCCCAGTCGTCGGCGAGCAGGAACAGGATATTGGGTCGCCGCACCGGCGCCGCCGTCGCGCGCCATGCCGCGGGGGCCAGCGCCAGCGCCGAGATTCCGCCGATCGCCGATCGCCTGTCCATCGTCATCCCACGCTCCTGTCGCGACATCACCGCGACCATTATGCCTTGGTTCCGTCGATCAGCGCGCGGACCTCGTCCAGCGTCGGTGCGCTGCCCTGCGCGGTGCGGCGCGTGACCGACAGCGCTGCCGCAGCCGACGCCGTACGCATCGCATCCTCAAGCTCGGCCCCCGCCCCGATCGCCGCGGCGAACATGCCGTTGAAGACATCGCCCGCGCCCGTCGTATCGACGACCGTCACGGCGAACGCGGGCATACGGATGAAGACAACGCCATCGAACGCCAGACAACCCTCGCCTCCGCGGGTGACCAGGATCGTTCCGCCGCTGCGCGCCTGCAGGTCGATCACGGCGCGGTCCAGCGCCGCACCACCGGCCAGCACGTCGGCCACCGCCGCGCCGGTCAGTTCGGCCAGTTCATGTTCGTTCGGGATCAGCACGTCGACAAGGTGCAGGTGATCGAGGATCGCTGCATCCGCCGGCGCCGGATTGAGGATCGTCCTCGCCCCTTGCCGCCGCGCCTGTTCGAGCGCGCCGACGACCGTGGCGATGGGAATTTCCAACTGGACCAGCACCGCGTCGGGTCGCTCCGCCGCAATCGCCCGTTGCACCTGCCCCACCGTGACGCGCGCGTTCGCGCCGGGGGATACCGCGATCGCGTTGGCACCGGCTGCGTCGACCGTGATGAGGGCGATGCCCGACGGACAATCGGCGATCGTCGGAACGAGGTCACCCGCCAGCCCGAGCGTGTCCAGATGACGCGCGATGCTGTCCCCGAACGCATCGTCGCCGATCGCCCCGACGAAGCGGACCCATCCACCCAGCCCCTGCGCAGCCGCCGCCTGGTTCAGCCCCTTGCCACCGACCGTCTGTCGCGCGTCGCCGCCGAGGATCGTCTGGCCCGGCCGTGGTATTGCTGGCACGCTTACCGTGATGTCCAGATTGACGCTGCCGACCACCAACACTCGTGTACCGTTCATGCACGAATACCCTTTTTAAGCAGCCGTACTTAACATGGGTGCGTGAAGCAAGCGACCGCAGGTACTGTCAGTCTAGAGTCAGAACTCATTGGTCATAGCCAGAAGATGATGGTGGCCGCGAGGGCGATGACGAAGAAGAGGACGGTAGGGCATCGGTCGTAGCGGTAGCAGCCCCCACCGGGTGGTCCGGGTAGATGGTTAGTGAGTGCTGTCAGTCTAACGCGAACCGCTCTCCACAGGATGCACTCTGGGCTTTGGGGGCAGCGGCCTAGCTCGCGAGGATCTGCCCCTTGGCCAGTGCGGCTGAGCGGCGTTGCCTGTAGGTCTGTCGGTCGGCGAGGTGGCGTTCCAGGCTGAAATGGTTGTGGACGTTGGCATGCACCGAGGCGAACTTTTGGAGCGTCTTCATCCGCCTGAACCGGAGCATCGCCCGCTCTCGTCGTCGAAACGGCAGGTGGGAGTTCTCCACCCAGTTGTTGGCCCAGCGGCCGACCTCCTGCTTCTCGGCATTGCCTAGGTCCTTCATCGCCGCGCGGTACGAGCGAAGGCCATCGGTGGTGACCTTGTCAGGGGCGCCGTGGCGCTTGAGCGCCTTCTTCATGAAGGTGAGTGCTGCATCCTTGTCGCGGGTCCTGGTGATGTAGCTCTCCAGGATCTCGCCCTCGTGATCGACCGCACGCCAGAGATACACCATCTCGCCGTTCAGCTTCACGTACATCTCGTCCATGTGCCAGCGCCAGTGCCGGAAACCCAGCACCCGGCTCGCCCGCGGCGGCGGATGTCGCCTGCGAACAGCGGACCGGACCGGTTCCACCACATCCGTACCGTCTCTTGGCAAATGTCGATCCCGCGCTCGAACAGCAGATCCTCCAAATTGCGCAGCGACAGCGGGAAGCGCACGTACATCAACACCACCAACCGGATCA
The DNA here is from genome assembly GCF_055231975.1 of Sphingomonas sp. Ell38C01. NCBI lineage: Bacteria > Pseudomonadati > Pseudomonadota > Alphaproteobacteria > Sphingomonadales > Sphingomonadaceae > Sphingomonas > Sphingomonas sp. Ell38C01. The sequence goes on from NZ_JBUYVA010000001.1 coordinate 3,645,888, forward strand.
CCTCCGGCGACGAGTTGAAGTAGCGAAATGGGCTGGCAGGCTTGCGCGGACGGGGCATCCGCGCGTCCTACCCGCCCTCCCCTAACGATCGGTGCATTTGGTCTGACAGTGCCCGGCATTGCACTGCTCAGCCTGGAGGAAAAGATCGATACCTCGTCCGCGGCCGGCGAGCTGGTTTTCCACGTCTTCGGCGCCATCGCGCATTTCGAGCGCCGACTGATTTCCGACCGCACCCGTGACGGGATCGCCGCGGCGCGCGCGAAGGGCAAACTGCCGGGACGACAACCGCTTGATGCCGACAAGGTGAACGCTGCGCTCGCTCTCATCGCAGCCAACGTCTCGCCTGCGCAAGTTGCCAAACAGCTCGGTATCGGGCGCTCGACCGTCTACCGGGAGATGAAACGACTTGGGATGGCGCGGCCCATTCCATGTGGTCAGGCATAGGCGTCGCGCCCCAACCGCCCCGTTGCGCGTAGCAGGGCAGCCTGCCCGACCAGCATGTCGCTGCGACTGCGTGCCACCGCCAATTGAGCCGAACGGAAGCTTTGGTCGGCGACGAGGATGTCGATCGTCGAGCGGAGGCCAAAGCCATATTCGGCGCGCACACCTTTGAGCGCGAGGTCTGCGGCGGCCAGCCCTTGAATGTTGGCCGCAAGTCGTCCCTGCGCGGCAATTAGCGTCGCCCAGGCGGCTTCGACGGTACGCATCGCCTCGCGCGTGGCTGCATCCGCCTGGAAGCGTTCGGCGCGGTAGGTCGCTTCGGCCTGCCTGACGCGCGATGCCACCAGTCCGCCCGTCAACAATGGGATACGCAAGGCAAGGCCTGCCGTGGCGGCCGTGTCATAACCCCGCACCTCGCCGTCGACGAGGCGCGCCCCATAGCCATAGCTGCCGCTCAGCCCGAGCGAGGGCGCGCGCGCGGCACGCTCCTGGTCGATCCGTGCGCCGGATGCCTCGACGACGCGGCGCTGCTGGCGCAGCAACGGATTGCTCGCACCGGCTTCCGCGCGTGCTTCGTCCAGGGTGTGCGGCATGGCCGTCGATGGCGGAACATCGGCAGACAGCGTTCCCGCTGCCTGCCCGACGATGGCGCGGTACGATGCCGCGACAGTGGCCAACGTTCCTTCCGCATCGGCGAGGTTGGCGACGACGGTCGCCCGCTGCGCCTCCAGCTGGGCGACATCGGTGCGGGTCGCCTGCCCCAGCCCGAAGCGGGAGCGCGCCTCCGCTACCTGGGCATCGAGCCGCCCGATGCCGACCCGTGCGACCTCGACCGCCTGCTGGTTGTAAAGCAGGTCGGCATAAGCCGAGACGACGCTTTCGAGGATCGCGGCTTCGGTATCACGCAACCCCTCGGCCCCGGCAGCGACATCGCCATTTGCCGCGCGGATTGCCGACCGGACCCGGCCCCCGGTCCATATCGGCAGCGTCGCGCCCACCGTCATCGATGCGGCGTTGCCGTAACCGAGCCGATCGTAACCGGCACCGGCATCGGTTTCGGCGACCGGACGCCCGGCAGCGCGCGCCTGTTCCACCGTCTCGGCCAACGCTTCCTGCCGCGCCCGTGCTGCGGCGAGCTGCGGGTTGGTCTCATAGGCCCGAGCGATCGCTTCGTTCAGTGTCTCAGCGGACGCCGGCGCGGCAAGGAGCAGCGCCACAATAGTCGCGACGGTTCTATTCATGACGCAGCGCCCAGGCCGGGGCGGCGCGCGATGCGCGATGCGATTGCGCCAGCACTGTGAGGACCGCGATGACGATCGCGACGAGGCTGGCCCCGATGAAGTAGAGCGGCGACAGCGCGATGCGGTCGTCGAACCCTGCGAGCCAGGCTCGCATCGCGACATAGGCAAGCGGCCACGCGAAAAGGTTGGCGATCAGCACCGGCCGCAGGAACTGGCCTATCAGCAGCTTGACGATATCGGTCGATGAAGCGCCCAGCACCTTGCGGATGCCGATCTCCTTCACACGCCGCGCGGTGTTGAAGGAAGCAAGGCCCCACAGGCCGACGCAGCCGATCAGCACCGCAAGACCGGATCCGATACCGAACAGTCGCGCCACCCGCTCATCGGCTTCGTAATAGGTGGCCAATCTCTGCGAGACCGTCTTCGCTTCGAAAGACACCTGCGGCGCGATGCGTTGCCACGTTGCCCGGACCGCGCCCATCGTCGTGCGTGGGTCGCCGGAAAACCGCAGGGTCAATATGGAATTGGCTGCCGGTCCGCGCGTGCCGTACTTGTAGTATGCCGGCATGAGCGGATCGCGCGGCGAGAAAAGGCGCAGGTCGTCAATCACCCCGACGATCGTTCGTGGGTGCCCCCCGCCACTTATCGTCGTACCGACGGCGTCGGCGGGCGACGCAAAACCGAGTGCAGAAGCGGCGCGCCGGTTGATGACGATATTATAGCTTCCCGAATCGTCCCACTGACGATCGGCCGTGTCGTCCGTGCGATGATCGTTATCGAATAGCCGCCCTGCCATCAGACGTGCGCCATAGGTTTTGAAGAATTCAGGACCGACCTCAACTCTTTGGATTTGCAGGTCTTTTCCGTGCCAAATGACGTCATTGCTGTTATTTAGCCGGTCCCCTGCCGCGGTATCGGCAACCGTCGACGAGCCGACGGAAGGAATGCCGGCGATGGCGGCGCTCAAGGTTTTGCGCTGGGGTTCGGTCAGCGCATTGTCGCTGAACGAACTGACGACCAACAAACCGTCGCGCTGAAACCCGAGGTCGGACGACCGCAAGTGCCGCGTTTGCGCGGTAAGAACGGAGGTCCCTATAATGAAGGCGATCGTCAGTGCGAACTGAAACACGACCAGGGTTTCGCGGACGCGCGTCCCGGACCGCCCGCCACCAGGCGACCGAGCCGCTGCGAGCACGGCCGCGGCGGGAAATCTTGAGAGCAATAGAGCCGGATAGGAACCCGCCATACCGCCGACCACGATCGCGAGTCCGGCAAGGGCCGGCGCCATGATGGCGTACGGTATCGACAACGATAGTCCGCCGGCCGCGTTGACGGCCGGCAAACCGAGCTCGACGATTATCAGACCAATCAACGCCGCCAATATCACTGTCAGCACGGCCTCGCCGAGGAATTGACGGACAAGTGCCGCCCGGTCCGCGCCCAACACCTTTCGCATAGCCACTTCACGAGCACGCATACCGGCGCGTGCCGTTGCCAGATTCACGTAGTTCACGACGGCGATAAGCAGCGTGAGCAAGCCCACGATCCCAAGCGCCATCACAGTGAGCTTGTCGATCGGTTTCGACAGATGCCGATCCGTTAGCGGCATCAGCCTGAAGTGATAACGGGTCTTCGCATCCGGTCCGAGGTTTGCCGTTCCGTGTCGTTGAACGAAATAGGGAAAGTTCCTGGAAAAGGCTTGCGCGGCGGCAGGCGTAGCGAAACGAAGATACGTAACGAGCGATCGCGTCGACCAATCATACCAATCCGCACTCTTTGGTCCGTCGGGCAGACGCGCGACCAAATTGTATTCGAAATCGGAATTGGCGGGAACGTTACGGAAGACAGCCGAAACGCGATAGACCGCGGTTACGCCGGCGACGCTGATCTTCAAGGGCCTCCCGACCGGATCGGTGCCTGGGAAATACTTCTCAGCCATAGCCTGGTCGATCAGAAGACTCGACGGGTTAGCCAGCGCTCCTGCTGCCGCGCCCCGCACGATCGGCAGCGCGAACGTGTCCAGGAAGGTCGCATCAACCTGAACGGCCTGCTCCGCGGTCGCGACGCCGTTCCGGATCACATTGGCTGTCGCACCACGGATGCGTGTGCCTCGTACGTCAGGGAAATAGACTTTCAGCTGTTCGAGCATCCCGCTCATCGTGCCGGACTGGAAACCCGGAACCAGCACGTTTTCAGTTTGGACCAGATATATCTGATCGTGGTCGGGTAGCCATTTCTCGTAGCTGGTCTCGAACCGAACGTAGAGGGCGAGAACGAGGAATACTGCGATGCCGACCCCCAGCCCGCCGATGTTGAGTGCGGCGTAGAGCTTGTGGCGGGTGAGCGAGCGGTAGAGCGTGAGCAGCGCGAAGCGGTTCATCGGGCGATCCTCAAAGCGCGCGGGCGACGGAGGCGACGATGCGGCCGTCGAGCATGTCGATGCGGCGACGTGCGATGTCGGCATGGCTGGGCGAGTGGGTGACCATCACGATCGTCGCGCCCTCCTGGTTGAGGCCGGTCAGGATGTTCATGACCTGCGCGCCGTTCTCGGTATCGAGATTGCCGGTCGGCTCGTCGGCGAGGATCAGCTTCGGGTCGCCGACGATCGCGCGGGCGATCGCCGCGCGCTGCTGCTGGCCGCCGGACAGCTGGTGCGGATAGTGGCGCGCACGATGGGCGATGCCGACCTTGTCCATCGCCGCGGCGACGCGCTGGCGGCGATCCCCCGCCTTGTCCTTGCGATACGCGAGGCCCAGTTCGACATTCTCGGCGATCGTCAGTTCGTCGATCAGGTTGAAGCTCTGGAACACGAACCCGAGCGTCTGCCCCCGGAAGCGCGCCAGCGCCGCCTCGTCCAGCGCGGCGAGATCGCGGTCGCCGAACAGGTATTTGCCGGAGGTCGGCCGATCGACCGTGCCGAGCGTGTTGAGCAGCGTCGACTTGCCGCACCCAGACGGCCCCATGATCGCGACGAACTCGCCGCTCTCGACATGCAGGTCGATGTCGTGGAGCGCGGTCGTCTCGACCTCGTCGGAGACGTAGCGGCGCTGGATATTCTCTAGACGGATCATCGGGCGGCCTTTCAGCGGAGGTTGAGGATGTCGCCCTTTACGGACGACGTGTCGGAGGTGACGATGCGGTCGCCCGACGCGAGGCCGGAGAGGATCTCGACCTGTTCGGGATTGCGGCGGCCGACCTTCACGGTGCGGCGGCGGGCATGGCGGCCGTCGGCATTGATGACGAAGACCGACGATCCGCCACCGGCGTCCAGCCAGCCGCCGACCGGTGCGACCAGCGCGGGGGCGGTGCTGCCCAGCGTGATGCGGATGTCGAGCGTCTGGCCGCGGTTGAGACCGGCGGGCGGCTGCGCATCGAACGTCAGTTCGACGCGGAAGCGCCCGTCCTTCACCGCGGGCAGTACCCTGGAAACCGTCAGGCGTGCGGCATCGACGCTTGCCTTCTGCCCCACCGCGACGCGGCCGAGGTAATATTCGTCGACGTCGGCGACGAGTTTCCACGATCCCTCGCTGTCGACCTGCCCCGCCGGATCGCCGGGCTTCAGCGTCTGCCCCGGCTGGATCGTGAAGTTGGTCAGCCGCCCGCCGACCGGCGCGCGCACCACCAGCGCATCCAGCCCGGCCCGCACCGCCGCCAGATTGCCCGACAGCCGCCCGCGCGTATCGGCGAGCCGCGCTTCCTGCGTCGCGGTGATCCGCGCTTCCGCCGCGCCACCCGATTGCAGCTGCCCGAGCCTTTTCTCCTGATAGGCGGCTTCCTCCGCGAAGCTCTTGACGCCGGCATCGGCGACGAACCCCTGATCGTGAAGCTGCTGGCGGATCGCAAGCTCGCGGCGCGCCTTGATGAGGTCGTAGTTGGCCTGCGCGATCTGGCCGGCACGGTCGAGCCGGTTGCGCTCGATGCTCAAATCCTGTCCTGACACGTCGCCGAGCTGTCCGGCGATCTGCGCCTCGCGGGTCAGCACCTCCAGCCGCAATTCCGGGTTGGCGAGGCGCGCCAGCGGTTGCCCCGCGACGACCATCGCGCCGTCCTGGACTAGCAGCGTCTCGACCTGGCCGCCCGACAGCACGCCGACCAAGGTCGTCACCTTGGGCGCGACGGTCGCGCGCACCGGCAGGTAATCGGCGAACGGTGCGCGGGCGACGACACCGGTCTCGATGTCGGCAGCCGCGATATCGGTCGATCCGCTCGCCGGCAGGAACCGCCAGACGACGAGCGTCGCCAGCACCACCGCGACGATCGCGAGCGTCGTGCGGCGGCGCCACCACGGCGTCGCTTTCCGGGCCACGCGGCGATCCATCGCGGCACCCGGCGCCGGTTCGGACGTGGCAGTTGCGTGTTCGGGCTGTTCGGTCATCATGGGCGCAGTGTCACCCGGAATGGCCCGAAAGCCTAAACCACTATGATCGAACCATTTTCACACGACCCCCGAGCGGGTGACCGTCCAGCGATGGACACACCGTCCACGAATGGACGGTCCGACGCAGTGTCAAGCCAGGCGACGATCCTGCTGATCGACGACAATCCGGCGGTGGCGCGTGCGATGGAGATCGCGTTCCGCATGGCCGGTCACCGGCTCGAAACCGCGACCGGGCCGAAAGACGCGTATTCGCGCCTCGCGCTGCGCCGGTACGACGCGACCCTGCTCGACATGAACTTCACCGCCGGGCGGTCGAACGGCGACGAGGGCCTCGCCTGCCTCGACCGGATCATCGCCGACGATCCCGGCGCATGCGTGGTGGTCATCACCGCGCACAGCGGCATCCGCATCGCGGTCTCCGCGATGCAGGCCGGCGCGCGCGATTTCGTGATGAAGCCGTGGCGCAATGCCGAACTCATCGCCAAGGTCGAAGCGGCGATCGCGCGTAGCACAGGATATGCCCAGCCTGCCGCCAGGCCCGTGGCGACCGACGAAGGTCCTGCGCGGCTGCTGGGCGACAGTCCGGCGATGACGGCGCTGCGCGACCTCATCCGGCGCGTCGCCCCGACATCGGCCGGGGTGACGATCACCGGACCATCGGGTTCGGGCCGCACGCTGACGGCGATGGCGATCGTCGTCGCCTCGCGCGATGCCAGCACCCCGCCGGTACGCGTCGATCTGCGCGATGACGCGGCTTGGGCGTCGCTCGATACCGCATCGGGCACCCTCATCCTGCGGCATCCCGACCGTCTCGACATGGTGGCGCAGGCGCGGCTGCTCGATCGCCTGCCGCCAGGGCTGCGCTGCATCGCCATCGCCGACAGCGTCGCGCCGCTGTCCCCGGCGCTGCACCGGCGGATCGCGACCGTCGAAATCGCGGTGCCCCCGCTCGCCGAACGTTCCGACGACGCGGTGCTGCTCGGGCGCCACTTCGTCCGCGTGGCCGCCGGGCGTTTCGGTCGTTCAGCGACGACGCTAACCGATGGGGCGGAGGCAGCGATCCGCGCGACCGTCTGGCCCGACGAGGTGCGGGGCCTCGCGCTGGCGGTCGAGCGTGCGGTCCTGCTGGCCGAGGACGGGACGATCGACGCCGCGGCCCTCGCGCTTCCCGTCCGTGCCGCCATCGCGACTGCCGCAGACGGCGGCTTCGATCTGAGCGATGCCGAAAGGAAGGTGATCGAAGCGGCGTTGCGCGAGCATCGCCACAACGTCACCCATGCCGCAACCGCGCTGGGGCTGAGCCGGGGCGCGCTGTACCGCCGGATGGCGCGTTATGGCTTATAGGCGCGCGCTGTTCCCCGTCCTGAGCGCGGCAGGCCTGCTCGCCTGTGGCGCGATCGGCGCCGCGGCGTTGCGGAACGGATTGTGGGGGCTGCTGACGGGTGCGGTGCTCGTAGTCGTGTGGCTGGGCGCGCTGCATTGCTGGAGCGTTCTGCGGCCACGACCCATAGCCGGTCCCGCCGCCCCCGCTCCCGAAGTCGGCCATGCGATCGTGCTGCGGGTACTGCTCGACGCCGCCCCGACGCCGTTGCTGGGCATCGAGGGGGTAACGGTACGCGCGCTCAACCGCTCCGCGCGCCAGCATTTCATGACCGACGACCGTGTCCTGCCCGTGCCCGGCGAATTGCTCGACCAGAGCGCAAGCCATCTGCGCCACGAGGGACGAAGCTGGCGGATCGACCGCGTCGACGTGCCGGATGCCGGTGCCGGGCGCATGGTCGTGGCGCTGATCGATATCGAGCGGGAGGAGCGCGCCGCCGAGGCGCGTGCGACCGCCGAGCTGATCCATGTCCTCGGCCATGAATTGCTCAACGGCCTGGCTCCCATCGTCTCGCTCGCCGAAAGCGGGCTGGCTGCCGTCGGGATAGCCGACCGCGACCCGACGTTGCTGCCCGAGATCCTCGGCACGCTCGCCCGCCGCGCGGAGGGACTGCAACGCTTTACGGAGGCGTACCGCGCGCTCGCCCGCCTGCCGGAGCCGAGCGTCCGCCCGGTATCGGTCCGCGAACTGGCCAAAGACCTGGCACGGCTGTTCGCCGGACGCTGGCCCGGCGTGGCGTTGTCGGTGGACGTACCCGATGACCTGTCATGGACGTTCGACCGCGATCAGGTGAGCCAGGCGACCTGGGCTTTGCTCCAGAACGCAACGGAAGCCGCATCCGTCGCGAACGATCGGCAACCGCAGGTGTCGCTGACGGCCTACGTGGCGGGAACCGGGCTGGCAATCGAGATCAGCGACAATGGTGATGGCGTCCCCCCGGACAGTATCGACCGCGTCTTTCGGCCATTTCACACCACCAAGCCGGACGGCACCGGCATCGGCCTCAGCCTTGCCCGTCAGATCGGCCATGCCCACGGTGGTACGTTGACCCTCGAACCGACACCGCCAACCATGTTTCGATTGTTTCTGCCGGAGCGATAAGCTTCCATTTTTTGACGACTACCGCCGCTAGCGTTGTTTAGCGGAGGATCAGCGCTCTGCCCTCATGTACGCGAGTCGAACGATTTTGGCCGCACCAGCCAAAGCTCGGAACGGCCTGGGTTGGGACAAATCTGCCGTTCATTGCAGATCCCCTTTTTCGCGGCTTCCGGTGCATGACCTGCCACCAGTTAACGATGCGCCGGCGCGCGCTATGCTGATGTGTTGACCTCGCCGCGCTGATCGGATCAGTTCGCAAGATGTGACGTGACCCCCGTTTCTTCATCCACCTGGAGCTAGAGACCGGCCCCTCGAAGGGACGGACGGAATGAAGCGGAAGCAGTTTTCGGAAGAGCAGATCATCGGCATCCTCAAAGAAGCCGAGGCGGGTGCGGTGGTGACGGAACTGTGCCGCAAGCACGGTATGCCGAGCGCGACCTACTACGCCTGGAAGGCGAAGTTCGGCGGCCTGGAGGTGTCCGATGCGAAGCGGCTGCGGGCGCTCGAGGAGGAGAACGCCCGGCTCAAGCGACTGCTGGCGGACACGATGCTCGACAACGCAGGTCTGAAGGACCTGCTTTCAAAAAAATGGTGACGCCTGCCGCGAAGCGGGAAGCGGTCGCGCATCTCCAGACGGCGCTGGTGATGAGCGAGCGGCGGGCGTGTACTGTCGTCGGACCGGATCGCACGAGCATGCGGTATCGTTCAAGCCGGGCAGATGATGGCGACCTTCGGTCGCGTCTGCGTGAGCAGGCGCAGCAGCGCCGACGGTTCGGCTATCGGCGGTTGCACATCCTGCTGCGGCGGGAGGGCATCACGATCCACCGCAAGAAGACACAGCGGCTTTACCGCGAGGAAGGTCTGACAGTGGTGCTGTCAGTCTAACGCGAACCGCTCTCCACACGATGTAGGCCGGGCTTTGGGTACAGCGGTCTAGCTGGCGAGGATCTGCCACTCGGCCAGTGCGGCCGAGCGGCGTTGCTTGTAGGTCTGCCGGTCGACGAGATGGCGTTCCAGGCTGAAATGGTTGTGGACGTTGGCATGTACCGAGGCGAACTTCTGTAGCGTCTTCATCCGCCTGAATCGGAGCATCGCCCGCTCTCGTCGTCGAAACGGCAGGTGGGAGTTCTCCACCCGGTTGTTGGACCAGCGACCGACCTCCTGCTTCTCGGCATTGCCAAGATCCTTCATCGCGGCACGGTACGAGCGAAGGCCATCGGTGGTGACCTTGTCAGGGGCGCCGTGGCGCTTGAGTGCCTTCTTCATGAAGGTGAGCGCTGCATCCTTGTCGCGGGTCCTGGTGATGTAGCTCTCGAGGATCTCGCCCTCGTGATCGACCGCACGCCAGAGATACACCATCTCGCCGTTCGGCTTCACGTACATCTCGTCCATGTGCCAGCGCCAGTGCCGGAAGCCCCGCATCCGGCTCACCCGCTGGCGGCGAATGTCGCCCGCGAACATCGGACCGAACCTGTTCCACCACATCCGCACCGTCTCGTGGCAGATGTCGATCCCGCGCTCGAACAGCAGGTCCTCCACGCTCCGCAGCGACAGCGGGAAGCGCACGTACATCAGCACCACCAGCCGGATCACTTCGGCCGACGAGTTGAAACGGCGGAACGGGCTGGGTGGCAACGCTCGAGATTTGCGGGCCATCAGCCGCCACTATCAGCAGCCCACGCCTGCTGCCACGTTGGTCTGACAACGCCATACCGACTGGTTCAGGGATTCTCTGCAGGCCAAGAGTATCAAGCCTTACATGCCGGGCCGGAAATCCCGCAACGAGCCGGTTAGGTACGCCTGACCTCTTTTTGAGAACAGCTGGACCAAAAATCGGATATGGAAAGCACCGGCTGAGGGTGAAAGTATCGGGGCATCGCGATCGCCCCGATCGCGCATCCGAAAGATCCCCGTGCCCGCAAGCGCCGTAAATATCGACAAGTTCCTGGAGCATGTCGGCCAGGATTATCCGCAGCCCGAGCAGTATCTGTACGATGTCAGCCGCGACGGTATCCGCAATTTCGCGTATGCCGTGCCAGACGCCAACGCGCTATATCTCGATCCCGAATATGCCCGCACGACGCGCTGGGGCGGGGTTATCGCTCCGCCCGGCTATCTCTATGCGCACGGCTCGCCGGCCTGGCTTTCCAAGCTGAGCGGCATCGTCGATGCCAAAGGCAAGGAGCTCACCAGCGCCGACAATGCCACCGAACAATGGGATTTCTACCGCCCGGTCCGCCCGGGCGACACGATCCTGTCGCACGGCAAGGTCGCCAGCGCGGTAGTCAAGAAGTCGCGCAAGCTTGGCGACGCGGTGCTGGTCAACGAGACGATGCGCTACATCAACCAGCGCGGCGAGATTGTCGCGCAACTCAGCTCGTACAGCTTCCGCTTCGACAATCAGAAGGCCGCGACCGGCGGCGAGCTTGCCGGCCACTATCCGCCGATGGCACCGGGGCAGCATACGCGCAACACCGCCACCCCGCCGCGGCTGCCGGGTACGTTCGAGCTGCCGGCCAAGCGCTACGACGACCCGCGCTTGTTCGAAGACGTGACGGTCGGCGAAGTGCTGCCCGAATGGACCTTGCCCAAGCTCAAGGTCGCCGACATTGCTCTGTTCAACGGCGCAACGGCCGGCTCCGGCTATGACCGGATCGGCCGTTCCGGGCATATCCCCGACGCGTTCGCGCCGGGGGTGCTGCGCATCCAGTGGTTCGGGTCGCTGGTTCTGCGCTGGGCCGGACCCGACGCGTTCGTCACGCATATCAACCAGCGCAACGAGGATTGGGTGCTGGTCGGCTTCGCGCTGACGATGAAAGGCGTTGTCACGGGCAAGCGGACCGTCGACGGTCGCGGCATCGTCGAGATCGCGGTCGAATGTCATAGCGAGCTCGGTTTCCGCGCCAACAGCGGTGTCGTCCGCGTCGAGATTCCGCTGCGCGGAGCGGTCGCATGAGTCCGATCGAGCTCGCTCCTAAGGCCGAGCTGCACTTGCATATCGAGGGTTCGATCGAACCCGAGACGATGTTCCGGCTCGCCGAGCGCAACCGCATCGCCATTCCCTATGCTTCGCCCGAGGCGATCGCCGAAACTTTCGTCTTCACCGATCTCGCTAGCTTCGGCGCGGCCTATCAGCTCGGCGTCAGCCTGCTCCAGACCGCCGAAGATTATCGCGACATCACCTATGCCTATATGAAGGCCGCCCATGCCGACCATGTAGTCCATGCCGAGATCGCGCTGGCGCCGCACAACCATCTCGCCCGCGGCATCCCGCTCGATCTGGTGCTCGAAGGGACCTTCGCCGGACTCAAAGAGGCGCAGCGCGACTTCGGGATGAGCGCCGGCGTCATCCTTGGGCTCCAGCGGCATCGCGGGCCGGAGATGGCAATGGCGCTGCTCGACGCGATCGCGCCCGACAAGCAACGGTTCTGCGCGCTCGGCCTCGCTGGGCTCGAATCGCCCAATCCCCCCGCGCCGTTCGCGCCGGTGTTCGATCGTGCGCGCGACTGGGGGTGGAAGACCGTCGCGCATGCCGGCGAGGAGGGCCCGCCGCAATTCGTCCGCGACACGCTCGACATCCTCAAGGTCGATCGCATCGATCACGGCGTCCGCGCCTGGGAAGACCCGGAACTGATCGAGCGGCTGGCCGACGAACAGGTGCCGCTGACAGTCTGCCCTTTGTCCAACATCGCCTTGCGCGTGTTCGACACGATGGCCGAACACACCATCGCCAAGATGCTGCGTGCGGGTGTTTGCGTGACGATCAATTCGGACGATCCGCCTTTCTTCGGCGGCTTCGTCAACGCGAATTACCGTGCCGTCATCGACGCGCATGACCTGACGCTCGCCGAGCAGTTCCAGGTCGCGCGCAATTCCTTCGCCGCTTCGTTCATCGCCGACGATCTGCGCCAGCGCTACCTCGCCGATCTCGATGCCGCCTATGCCGAGACCCTCGCCGCATGACGATCTCGATCCCCCCGCTCACCGCCGTCGGCTGGAACGCCTTCACCAACCCGCGCACGATTGCTTTGGTCGGCGCCAGCGGCCGGGTCAGCGCAGTCGGCTTCACCGCCACCTTCCTCCAGGCTAATCGCGACCTCGGCTACACGGGCCGGATTATGCCTGTGAACCCGACGCGAGACGAAGTGTTCGGCGAACGTTGCTGGCGCAGTCTCGCCGATCTTCCCGAACCCGCCGAGCTGGTGATCATCGCGTTGCCCGACGCCAAGGTGCTCGACGCCGTACGCGATGCCATCGCGCATGGCGCCAAGGCGCTCGTGATCCATTCGGGCGGCTTCGGCGAACGCGGCGAAGAGGGTGCGGCGCGCCAACTCGAGTTGCAGCAGCTCTGCGCCGCCGCCGGCGTCCCGGCGATGGGGCCGAATTGCCTCGGCATCCTCCATTATGCGAACCGCGTATCGGCCTCGAGTTTTCGTGCCTCGCCGGGCTGGAAGCCGGGTCCGGTCGCGGCGATCAGCCAAAGCGGATCGGTCGCCGGCATCCTCCTCGCCGCTGGCTTCCGCCACGGTCTGTCGTTCCTCGCCTCGACCGGCAACGAAGCCGTGACCACCACCGAGGATCTGATCTCCTTCGCGATCGACGATCCTGAGACACGCGTGATCACCGCTTTCATCGAGGCGCTGCGCCGTCCGCGCGACCTGTTCACCCTGGCCGAGCGTGCACATGCCGCCAACAAGCCGATCGTGGTGATGAAGGTCGGGCTGACCGATCACGGCGCCGAAGTGTCGCGCGGCCATACCGGCGCGCTGGCCGGATCGGGCGAAGTCAACCGCCAGGCCTTTCGCCAGGCCGGGATCATGCTGGTCGAGGATTTCGACGAACTGGTCCAGACCGTCGAGCTCGTCACTGCGCTCAAGGCGCCACCGAAACGATTCCAGCTCGGAATCCTATCGACCTCGGGCGGCGAGCTCGGCGCGATCACGGACCAGAGCATCGCGCACGATGTCGCCCTGCCCGCGCTTGCCGATGCCACCGTGCGCGGGCTCCAGGACGTGCTGCACGTCCCCGACGACGTCGGCGTGCGCAACCCGGTCGATGTCGGCATCGGCTTCCGCAATCCGGCAAGTTACCACGACCGCATGCGCGCCAGCATTCGTGAGATCGCCAAGGACGATGCTGTCGACATCGTCGCGGTGATGGCCAGCTTCGGCCCCAATCCGCACGCCCGCGAGATGCTGTCGGCCGCCGCCGCGGAGGCGCCGACGCTCGGCAAGCCGGTGATGGTGTTCTCGGTGCGCAGCGAAGCGGCCAATGCCGACACGCTCGCCGAGGTTCGCGAATCGGGCATCCCGGCCATGCAGGGTGCGCGCGAGACGCTGCGCGCCGTCAAGCATATGTCGCACCACGTGGACCTGCCATACTTGCGTCGCGATGTGCCGGCCCCGATCGCTTATGACGGACCGGTCTTTGGCAGCGGCCTGGTGCCACAGGCGGCCCTGTTCCCGCTGCTCGCCAACCACGACCTGCCGGTCACCCCCTCCGCCTTTGCCGGCACTGCCGACGAAGCCATCGCCGCGGCGGAGCGCATCGGCGGCAAGGTGGTGATGAAGATCGACACCGCCCGCGTGATTCACAAAAGCGATGTCGGCGGCGTTGCCCTCAACGTCACCCCCGACACCGCGGCAGAAAACTTCGATCGCATCGTCGCTGCGCTCGACCCGTTGATCGGTAGCGAAGCCGGCGAAGGCGTGTTTGTCGCCGAGATGCTCTCCGGCGGCGTCGAATTTTACATCGGCGTCAAGCAGGACGAGGCGTTCGGCGCGGTCGTCCTGTGCGGGATGGGCGGCAAGCTGGTCGAGCTGCTCTGCAAGACCGCGATGCTGATCGCGCCCTTCACTCCCCAACAAGCGCTCGATGCGATCCATCGCAGCGGTGCCGCGCCATTCCTCGCCGGCTTCCGCGGCAGCCCCGCGGCCGATCTCGACGCGCTGGCGGCTTTGCTGGTGAAGGTCGGCGATTTCGGCGCGGCGCTTGGGGCCTCGCTCGATATCCTCGATCTCAATCCCGTGATCATCAACCACGACCATCCCGGCGGCTGCATCGCCGACGCCCGACTGATCCTGAAGGACATCGCATGACCGTAGAACTGACCCAGATAGGCTATGAACTGGCCGATGGCGTCGCCACCATCACCCTCAAGCGCCCCGAGCGGCTCAATGCGCTGACCGATACGATCAACCGCGAACTCTATGCGCTGTTCAATAAGATCGCCGCAGACGACGCGATCAAGGTCGTCGTGCTGGCGGGAGAGGGCCGCGCCTTCTCGGCAGGCTACGACCTTGGCTTCACCCCTGACATTCCCGACCGCGACGCGGCGTGGTGGCGCGAGCATTTCCGCCTGGCGTTCCGCACGCTCGAACGGATGTGGAGCCTGCCCCAGCCGATCATCGCCAAGGTCCGCGGCGCCTGTGTCGGCGGCGGCTTCGCGCTCAGCCTGATGTGCGACCTGTGCTATGCCAGCGACGACGCGATCTTCGGCGAACCCGAGGTCAAGTTCGGCGGGGGAACGATGTCGCCGATCCTGGTCTGGGCGCTGCCGATCCGCGTGTTCAACGAGTTGCTGCTCACCGGCCGGACGCTAACCGCGCGACGCGCCGAGACGCTCGGCCTGATCAACGAGGCGGTTCCGCTCGACCAGCTCGATGCCCGGGTCGACAAGATCGCCCGGCACATGCTGCTGCTCCCGCCCGAAACGCTGACGCGCAACAAGCGCATCAACCACGAATTCTACGACCATTACGGCCAGGAGCGGCTCGCCCAGTTCATGCAGCGATCGACCATCGCCAGCGCCTCGGGCCGCCCCGAGCGCGAGGAAGACGAGTTCACCCGCCGCTCGCGGATCGACGGTCTGAGCGTCGCGCTCAAGTGGCAGAAGCAGCAATTCACCGACGTCGGCGCCTTCGTGTGACCCAGGCCGCGCCGATCCCTGCCGACGATCGCTCGCGCCGCGACGTCAGCAAGCGCCGCCGCCAGATGCGCCGGCGGCTATTGGCGCAGCGGCTTGGCGGGCATTTGATCTGGCTGGCCAGCGCGGTGCTGCTGGTGTGGTTCTGGGACTGGTCCGTGACCAGCAGGCACGTCTCGCCGTCGATCTTCCCCGGCCCCGGCGCGGTCTGGCACGCCTTCTGGCAGAACATGCTCGACGGCACCTTCCTCGGCGATCTGCGCGTTACGATGGCCGAGATCACCGTCGGTTTCGTCGTCGGCAGCATCGTCGGCGCGGTGCTGGCGCTGCTGACGTCGGAATTCCGCATCGTCCGCACGATCCTCTATCCCTATGTCATCGCTTTCCAATCGATGCCCAAGACCGCCTTGGCGCCGATGTTCCTCATCTGGTTCGGCTTCGGCATCGAATCCAAGATCGCGCAGGTCATCCTCGCCTCGTTCTTCCCGGTGTTCATCAACATGCTCTCGGGCCTGTCGCGGATCGATGCGGACCAGCTCGACATGATGCGGGCATTCTCCGGCAAGCGCTGGAAAGTGTTCGCGGCGGTCAAGCTGCCGAGCGCGCTGCCGTCACTGTTCGCGGGACTGGAGCTGGCGATCGTCTTCTCCTTGTTGTCCGCGGTCGTCGCCGAATATCTCGGCTCCACCGCCGGGCTCGGCCACCGCATCCTCCAGCTTAACACCAATCTCGAAATGGCCTCCGAGTTCGCGGCGTTGATCCTGTTGTCGATGGTCGGCTTCACGCTGCATGCGATCGTCCGCGCCTGCGGCGACTTCATCATCTTCTGGGGCAACGGCCGCAGCGACGGGGTGGCGATATGAACCGCGCAGGGGAGACGCGCTGATGCCGCCACGTTCCAAATACGGTCTGCTGGCGATGCTGCTGGTATCGATCCTCGCCGCCATCGCATTGTGGCCGCGCAAGGAAGCGCTGCCGACGGGGGGCAAGCGCCTGACCCATGTCACCTATGCCATCGCCACCGCCGACCTCAATGTCGGCTATCCCTTCGCAACCTTGCCCAACGCGCTCGGCTACTTCCGCGACGAAGGCCTCGAGGTGACCGTCGTCCCCGGCCAATCGACATCGGCAGTGATCCAGCTGTTGCTGTCGGGCCGCGCCGACGTCGGCGTCGCTGTTCCTGAATCGGTGATGATTCAGCGCGCCACCACCGGTGCCCCGCTGATCTCATTCTTCACCGCCTCGCGCATCAATGGCGGCGGCATGGTCGTCCGCGATGATTCGCCCGTGCGGACCATCGCGGATCTGCGCGGCAAACGCATCGGCACGCCCGATTATGGCAGCGGCGGCTATTTCGCCTTGCGCCGCAGCCTGACCACCGCGAACATTGCCGAGAACGAGATCAGGCTGATCGCTACCGGCTATGGTACGCCATCGTACGAGGCGGTGCAGCGCGGCGATGTCGATGCCACCTACATCCATGGCGCCGGTTTCGCCCGCGCATTGATCGCCGGCTACAAGTTCCGCTTGCTGCCGCGCAGCCAGGACGAGGTCAGCCGCTACAGCTTCAACCTCTATGCCCGCACCGATTACATCGCCGCGAACCCGCAAGTGATCGCCGCGATCGGTCGCGCCACCGCCAAGGCGACGGTGTTCCTCAAGACCAACCCTCAGGCAGCGGTGCGGATTTTCTGGGATCAATATCCCGATCGCGCACCCAAGGATCGCAACGATCCGGAGGCCTTCCGCACCGATCTCGCGATCCTGACGGCACAGATGGCCGATCTCCAGACCAGCCTGCCGGTCGATTTCGCCTGGGGCAGCCATGATCCGGCGACCATCACGCGGATGCAGGACGACATGCTGCGCTTCGGCCAGATCAAGGCGCCGATCGACCTCAACGACTATTTCACCAACAAGTTCGTCGCCGACTATAATCGCTTCGACCACAAGGCGATCGTCCGCTCGGCGCGGAGCTGGACCGCCAAGGGGGCACGCCCATGACCCAGATTTCGAAGGGCATCTCGTTCCAGGGCGCCGGCAAGGAATATGTCACCCGCGCCGGCCAGCCGCTACTTGCGCTCGAAAAGGTCGATCTCGAAATCGCGGCCGGCGAGTTCGTCAGCGTGCTCGGGCCCAGCGGCTGCGGCAAGACTACGCTGATGCGGATGGTCGCCGGATTGCTCACCCCGAGCTGGGGCACGGTCCGCGTCTCCAACGAAGCCGTGGCGCGCCCGCGCCCCGATATCGGCGTGGTGTTCCAGCAGCCTTTGCTGCTGCCCTGGCTGAGCGTGCTCGACAATGTCCTGGTCCCGGTCACCGTCCAGGGCCGCCGCCGCCGCGACTATCTCGACCGCGCGCACGAACTGATCGCGATGGTCGGGCTCAGGGGGTTCGAGAAGCGCCTGCCCGCCGAGTTGTCGGGCGGGATGCAGCAGCGCGTCGCCCTCGCCCGCGCGCTGGTCCACGATCCGGCGGTGCTGCTGATGGACGAACCGTTCGCCGCACTCGACGCGATGACTCGCGAGACGATGAACCACGAACTCCAGCGCATCTGGCTCGAGCAGAAGAAGACCGTATTGTTCATCACCCACGGCATCGGCGAAGCGGTGTTCCTCGGCGATCGCGTCGTCGTCATGACCAGTCGGCCGGGCAAGGTTTCGGCGGTGATCGACATTCCTTTCGCGCGCCCGCGCGACACGACCCTGCTGGTCACCCCCGAATTCGCCCGCTGCGTCGAGGACATCCGCGCCATTTTCAACCACGCGCACGAGGGCGAAGCCGCAGCTGCCTGAAACACCTGCCGTTCTCGAAATGAGGACCGCACGAAGCATATTCGGCGCTGGAATGTGACAATTCCGCTGCGCATCATGATCTCATTAAGCCGGGAGATGGCCAGATAACCGTCTGACCTAATGGGGGAATTACTGTGTCGCACATGCAGCAGCCAATCGCATCACCGGAGATGATTCACGCCGCCGACACAGCGCCGAGCTCGGCCAGGTCAAACCGCATCAAGGGCGTCTCCAGACTGCCCTTCGTCCTCGCTTCGCTGTTTGCCGCGCCGGCGCTGGCGCAGCAGACCCCCGCGGATCCTACGGCCCAGACCGACAAATCCGTGGCACCCGCGCCCGAGGAAACCATCGTCGTCACCGGATCGCGCATCCGCAATCCCAACAACACCAGCATTAGCCCGGTCAATACCGTCTCTGGGGAAGACCTCACCGTGCGCGGCGCAACGCGCGTCGAGGAACTGATCAACACTTTGCCCCAGGCCTTTGCCGACCAGGGCGGCAGCAACCGCGGCGGCGGCACCGGCGCCAGTGGCACCGCGACGATCAATCTGCGCAACCTAGGCAACCAGCGCACCCTGGTGCTGATCGACGGGCGCCGACTGATGCCGGGCGATCCCGATCGCGTCTCGGCGCAGGCGCCCGACATCAACAACGTCCCCGCCACGCTCGTTCAGCGCATCGACGTCGTCACCGGCGGCGCCTCGGCGGTCTATGGCTCGGACGCGATCGCGGGCGTCGTCAACTTCATCATGAAGCGCAATTTCGAGGGCGTGCAGCTCGACGGGCAATACGGCCTGTTCCTCCACAACAACGATAATCCGATCCGTAGCGTCGCCGCCTTGGCCGGCTCACCCGCACCGAGTGGCCGGACCGCCGATGGCGGCCAGTCGAGCCTGTCGCTGACGCTCGGCAAGAATTTCGCCGCCGGCCGCGGCAACGTCACTGCCTATGGCAGCTATCGCAAGATCGAGGGCGTCAGCACCGGCGACCGCGACTATACAATCTGCGGCCTCACCGCCGGCGTCACCGCCTATAGCTGCGCGCTGTCGGGCTCGACCAGCCCGACCCAGTTTCAGTTGCGCACCAACGCCGGCATCGGCCGCGGCAACTACATCCTCGATTCGGCGACCGGCAACACGCTGCGCACCTATGCCACCGCGGACGGCTATAATATCGGGCCCACCTACGACCTGCAGGCGCCCGACGAGCGCTACAATGCCGGGATCATGGCGCATTTCAAAGTGTCGCGGGCGCTCGATCTCTACGCTGACGCGATGTTCATGAACGACCAGGCCAACATCAAGATTTCGCCGACCGCGACCTTTTCGACGGTCTTCTCGCTTAATTGCGACAACCCGCTGATGTCGGCGCAGGAGCGCACTCTGATTTGCACCTCGGTCGGGCTTGTCGGCGCCGCCAATGCCAGCGTCGCGCTCGGCAACCGCAACGTCACCGGCGGCTCGCGCTTCGATTATGTCCGCCACCGCGCCTATCGTGGCATCGTCGGCGCCCGCGGCGAGTTCGCGCCCAACTGGACCTACGACGTCTACGCCCAGTATGGCCGCACCGACTACCGCTCGCATTACGTCAACGATTATTCGCTCGACCGCGTCCGCAACGCGCTCCAGGTCGTCGCCGGCCCCGGCGGCGCACCGACCTGCAAGTCGGTGATTTCCGGCACCGACCTCGCCTGCGTGCCATTCAACATCTTCGCGGTAGGCGGCATCACCCAGCAGGCGCTGAACTATGTGCAGGTCCCCGCCGACGAAACCGGCTTCACCCGCGAGACCGTCATCAGCAGCTCGGTGAGCGGCGATCTCGGCTTCGCCAGCCCGTTCGCCAAATCCAATCTCGCCGTCGCGGTCGGCGCCGAATACCGCGAGGAAGCCTTGGGCCTGTCGCCGGACGCGGCATGGCAATCGGGCAACCTTTCGGCGGCAGGCAAGAAGCTGCCGATCTCGGGCAAATACACCGTCAAGGAGGTCTACGGCGAAATCCGCGTCCCGCTGATCGATGACGTGACGTTGTTCCACTCACTTTCGCTCGAAGGCGGCATCCGCTATTCGGATTATACCAATTCGGGCGGCAACACCTCGTACAAGATCGGTGGCGACTGGGCGCCGGTCTCCGGCTTCCGCATCCGCGCCAGCTATCAACGCGCGGTACGCGCGCCCAACCTGATCGAATTGTTCGCGCCGCAGCGCCAGTCGATCTTCACCGTGCTCGATCCGTGCGAAGGTACGACCCCGGTCAACTCGCTGGCGGCGTGCCAGCGCACCGGGTTGACCGCGGCGCAATACGGCACGCTGCCCCCTTCCAACGGCCAGGCGCTCGGGACGCTGATTGGCGGCAATCCCAATCTCAGCCCAGAAACCTCGAACACCAGGTCGGTCGGCTTCCAGCTCACCCCGGGCTTCCTGCCGCGGCTGTCGATCTCGGTCGATTATTACAACATCAAGGTGAAGGATCTGATCGGCACGATCCCGATCAACCTGTCCCTGGCGCAATGCATCACCACCGGCGCCGCTTATTTCTGCGGGCTGATCCACCGCGATCCGGCCTCGGGCTCGCTGCTCCAGGCACCGGGCGTCTATGTCTCAAGCACCAGCCTCAATACCGGCTCGCTGGCAACTTCCGGCGTCGATGTCTCGGTCAATTACCGCCAGCAACTCGGCGACGTGTTCGGTGGCGATCCCGGCCGCATCGATCTCGCCTTCGCCGGCACCTATACCAATAAGTACCGCGTCCAGAGCCTGCCCAATCTCGGCTCGTACGATTGCGCCGGCTTGTTCGGCGCGACGTGCGGCCAGCCGATCCCCGAATGGCGCCACCGCGCGCGGCTGAGCTGGACGTCGCCATCCAACCTCCAGCTTTCGGCAACCTGGCGGCACATCGCCCGCACGCATAACGACAAGTCGAGCACCAGCCCGTTCCTCGCCGCCACCTATCGCGCCTATGACGGTACGTTGCCCACGATCGACTATTTCGACTTCGCCGGCAGCGTCACGATCGACCAGTTCACCCTGCGCGCCGGCGTCAACAATGCCTTTGACATCGACCCGCCGGTCACCGCCAGCCTCGGCGGCCAGACCTCGAACGGCAGCTTCTATGCCGGCATGTATGATCCGCTCGGCCGCTACGCCTTTGTCGGCGCGACCGTGAAGTTCTGAGACTTGCAACCAAAGTGACTTGTTCGTGGATCGGTGCGACCGCTAGACGTTTCTAGGCGCCCGATCGCCGGCCGGGCGCCTGGAGATGATCATGTTCTCGCGGTTCACCCGCTATTTCGAAGAGGTCGCGCGGTCCGGCTCGATCCGCCGCGCGTCCGAACGCCTCCATATCGCGCCCTCGGCGGTCGATCGTCATATCCTCAAGATGGAAGAAGAACTCGGCGTGCCGCTGTTCGAACGCAGGCCGCAAGGGCTGCGGCTGACCGCGGCCGGCGAAGTGCTGGTCGATGCGATCCGCCGCTGGCAGCGTGACCTCAAGAACGTCAAGGCACAGATCGATGACCTCCAGGGTCTCAAGCGCGGCGAAGTCTCGATCGCGCTGGCCGAAAGCAGCGTCGATTTCCTCGCGCGCAGCATCAAGTCGTTCAAGCTCGATTATCCCGGCATCTCGTTTGGCATGCGCGTCAACACCTCGGGGTCGATCATCGACATGGTGCTAAGCGGCGACGCCGATATTGGGCTGACCTTCAATCCGCCCAATTCGCACGCGCTGCGCATAGAGCGCGCGTTGATCTTCCAGATCGGGGCAGTGGTATCGTCGGCGCATCCTTTGGCCGATGCCGAAGAGCTCGAGCTCGCCGATTGCGCCGATTACCCTCTGGTCATTCCGGTCGAGGGCTTCCGCCTGCGTGCAATCTTTGACCAAGCCTGGGCCAAGACCGTCGGCGGCAAGGAGCGCTTCTCGATCTCGGTCAACAATATTGGGCTGATGAAGCGTCTGGTCGAGGACGACAACAGCATCGCCATGCTAACGCGGATCGACGTGATCAAGGAAATCGAGGCCGGGACGATGCGCTTCATCCCGCTCAAGGGCTTCAAAATCCCGCTGTCGGTCTTCTCGCTGATCACCGCCAACGGCCGCACGCTGCCCGCGCCAGCGGTGCTGTTGGTCCAGCATATCTGCAAGTCCATGACCGAGCTCGATGCCCCGCTAGTCGGGTGACATATCCTGGTCACGCTTGGGAAGAGCGCTCCTTTCGAGCCCAGTCCGAGGTTGCGGCGAAATGGCAGCTTTGAAGATTGTGGGTCTGGCCTCTAAACGACCATAATTGGAACGTTGCTGACCGCTCGTAACGTACCAACTAAGAGCCACTAGAACGGATTCCGATCAGTCCTGGTCATAGCCGCTGACCTGCTCCCCAGAATTCATGCCATTGGTAAGTTAGCTCGTCAGATGGAGACGAGTGATGCGGCGAGGCCGATTTACCGAGGATCAGATCATTGGTGGGTGCTGTCAGTCTAACGCGAACCGCTCTCCACAGGATGCGTTTCGGGCTTTGGGTACAGCGGTCTAGCTGGCGAGGATCTGCCACTCGGCCAGCGCGGCTGAGCGTCGTTCCTTGTAGGTCTGTCGGTCGACGAGATGGCGTTCCAGGCTGAAATGGTTGTGGACGTTGGCATGTACCGAGGCGAACTTCTGGAGCGTCTTCATCCGCCGAAAACGCTGCATCGCTCGTTCTCGTCGTCGGAACGGCAGGTGGGAGTTCTCCACCCGGTTGTTGGCCCAGCGACCGACCTCCTGCTTCTCGGCATTGCCCAGGTCCTTCATCGCCGCGCGGTACGAGCGAAGGCCATCGGTGGTGACCTTGTTTGGCGTGCCGTGGCGCTTGAGCGCCTTCTTCATGAAGGTGAACGCTGCGTCCTTGTCACGGGTCCTGGTGATGTAGCTTTCGAGGATCTCACCCTCATGATCGACCGCACGCCAGAGATACACCATCTCGCCGTTCGGCTTCACGTACATCTCGTCCATGTGCCAGCGCCAGTGCCGGAAACCCAGCACCCGGCTCGCCCGCGGCGGCGGATGTCGCCTGCGAACAGCGGACCGGACCGGTTCCACCACATCCGTACCGTCTCTTGGCAGATGTCGATCCCGCGCTCGAACAGCAGATCCTCCAAATTGCGCAGCGACAGCGGGAAGCGCACGTACATCAGCACCACCAGCCGGATCACCTCGGCCGACGAGTTGAAGTAGCGAAACGGGCTGTCAGGTTTGCGCGGGCGAGGCATCTGCGCGCCCTATCCCCCCCTGCCCTAAACGATCGGTGCACTTGGTCTGACAGTGCCATCCGGCATATTGGGAGCGCTCCTGCTGGCCCAGCAGGCAAGGGCCGAAGACGTCAATCAGGCTGGCGACCCGACCGTTCCGCGAAATGTCCTCAGCTAAATCCAGGCGTACGTGAAGATGGCCAGGGCAATAGCATCCGACGAAGCTCGTCAGCCAGGAAAAGCGATCCTAGCCAACTCGGCCGATGAGAGCGTCCGGTTGAAAACAGCAAATCCCGAAAGGTCGATCTGGGATCCGAAATCCAGCCCGTGGTCGCCTACCCCCGGCGCACGCCCGAACGTGAACGGCGCGCCCGCCCGTGTCGTGTAGGACAGATCATTTGCGATCCGACTCCAGCCCTTCTGGGTCCGCACCTCCAGCGATGCGGCGACATGGCCTTCCGAAGCAGGCTTGAAGATTACGATCGGCTCGTTCCTGTCGACCTCAAACGCCGCGGTATCGCCCGCCGTCACGCAGCCTCTCACGCGAAAGTCGAGCAGACCCTCCCTGCCGATCTGCTGATACTCGAGGAAGCCCGCGCCGAAATCTATCGCCAGTCGGTGCTCAGCGACCGTCCCGTCCTTGTAATCGAAACCGGAGAATTTCAGCAGGGTGGAGTCCGGATGGAATATCTTGTCCGGAAACCGGATCGGATTCGCCGGCAAGGCCTCGTTGATACCCAGCGCGTCGGCCATGACCGGGTCGGTAAGCGACATGACGGAAGCAACGCCGTTCTTGTACGCCGTCACCTCGTCCGACGCCGGGTCGAACGTCATCGCAACCGATACCCACTCGCCGGTTTCGATCGCGGCCCCGTCGATCGCACGGGTCCTGGCATATTGCGCACCTTCGGCGGTCGATTGCGGGTAACAGGCAGCGCCGGTGGCCGACACATGCGCGATGACGCCGGGTTGTTCGAAAAGCCCGCCAAACAGCGCCACCTGCCGACGACCGCCATATCGATCCCATCCGCCTTCATCCCATATTCCGCCGATCAGGTGCCGCGCCCCGGTGAAGCGCAGCCACGCCACCATCGTGAATGCCTGCCGGCGATTGATGTCGAGCAGCGACCCCTCGAACATTTCGCGCGGAAGGATCCCGAACAGGTGCCCTTGGTTCAGCCTGATCGATCGGCCGAAATGACCGGCGTCTGGAAACAGCAAACGGGCGGCGCCGTCATAGGGCCATCGCGAAATCGGATAGGCAGTGTCGTCTCCCACCTGCCCCAACAGGAACGGCAGCGGAGTGATGTCCAGCGATGCATCGCACCGCGACACAATGTCGCAATTCTCGGTGTCCGCGAACGACCAGAATGCGACCAGACCGGGAAGACGGGACACCGTCTCCACACGGCTTCGCATGAGCTTTACCGGCAACATCGCGCAATCCCTTTATGCCGCAGCCTTGGCGGCGCTGTGCTGATGACGAGGCAAGGCAGCGCGCCCGGCATCTGTTGGGCGAGTCCGTTTGCGCAGCGTGGCGACCGACGGTGCCGGTCGCGAATTCAAATTACCGGCCGGGCCATAGAAAGGTGCCGGGCGGGTCTTGTGACGACCGCCGGCGACAGGGGCCTGTGCCTTATGGGTAGGTCGGAGGCTTAGCTCGGTCGAGCGCGGGAAGGTTGTTGCCCACGCCGAACGTGCCGCCGACGGTGACGCCGGGGCCGAACAGGGGCCACGGCCGCGATCCGAAATAGGGAGGTTTCGTGGTGGTGTAGAGAGAAGCCGGGTAGGTCCAGCTTGCGGACGCCTGACCATATGCCACGGTCGAGCCGATCTTGTTGGCCCCGACCCATAGATCTTGGGTCGTCGGCGAAATCGGCATCGCGTCGGTCAAATTTCCGATAATCGTGGGGCTGACATGGGGAAAGTTTCCCGCTTCGACCGGCCCCGCAATACGCAACTCGCTTCCGCTATAATTCTGCAGATTGTTGCGAAATGCCACGTTCCACAGTCCCTGATACTGTTCGGCATTGGGGTCCGAGCGGCCATCGAAGTCCAGGTCCACGCCCATATTGGACTCGAACAGGGAATTGTGGACGGTGAAGCCATGCGTATCGAGTGATCCGTATCCGCCGTTGAAGGCGGGTTCGGCGGAATTCAGCGAGACGACGCTATGGTTCGCGCCGTTCGACAGGATGAAATGATGCCGCATATTCCAGACCTTGTTGTCCGTCACGCGGTTCCGGGTGGCGTTGCCGGTGATCGTGATCCCGTATGCCTGGCCACCGCCGCCATAGGCATAGGCGTCGTGGATGAAACTGCTGATGACGACGACGTCCATTGACCAGAGGCTCGCGATACCGCCCCGTTCCAGCCAGGAGCTTTCAACCTCGCGGGCCATCCCGTTCTTGACGAAGGCAAATTTGATATTGTGGGTTCCAGCCGCATCGGCGGCACGATCGCGATAGACCGAAATCCCGCGAATCCCGACGTTGCGGATCACCGATACGGGCTTGATCTTCGGATCGCTGACCATGTCGAGGTCGATGCTGGGCGACACAACAATCTTGTTTCCCGAGATGGAGATGATCTCTCCCATCTGTCCATAGGTATAGGTGCCAAGATGCGGCCCGAAGGACTTGTCATAGAGGTGGACGATGCTGCCAAGCGTCAGGCCCGCGGCGCTTGCGAGCGTCACGGTGTTGTCGCCACGTTGGGGAAGACCGACGACATCGACCTCCGCGCCGATCCCGGGCCCCGAAAACGATACCTCACCGTTCTCGATATCCTCGGTCTTTATCAAAAAGCGCGTGGCGCCGACGCCGGCACCCTGAAGTAGGACGTTGGATTCGGTGACGGAAAGGTGGCTGTAGAGATAGAAGGCGCCGGCCGGAAACTGCAGGATGCGATTGCCCGAGGTTGCCGCGACGATCGCCTCGATCCGCGCCGCCGCATCGATCGAGGACGTGTTCGGGGTAATGACGTTGGCCGCCCCGACATCGGCCGCCGATGTGACATCCAGCGTCGACCAGCCCGTGGTCGAGAAGATCTGGACATTGGCGAAACCGTCGGTGGGGAACCGCGACCGTATTGCCGACAGGCTCTTGTAATCGGATATCTGCGCCGTCGCCGCCGTGCCGGGCAGGAGGGCGAGCGCGCAAGCCGCTAGAAAATACCTCATGGTTCCTCCTGGAAGTTGGTCATTGCGGGGGCGGCCCGGCGTTTTGGATGATGGTGCTTCGCGATCGGCGGCGAATGTCCAGCGTGACCGACCGATCAAGGAACGCCCTTTGCGCACCGGCTCGCTGCGCTGCCACGAAGGTCAGTACGGGCTGCCCATCCGGCAGACAGGCCGGGCGCGCGCCGATGCGAACACTTCGGCCGGCGTCGATCTCGACCGTTGGATCGCGCGCGTATCGCTCGGCGGCGGCGGACACTTTCGCCGCCTTGCGGGCTTGCGCCAGCCGGGTGAACAATGCGCGGCGGTATCGGTCCGCCATTGTCGTACGGGTCGCGAAACCATTGGCGATGGCATGGCGCACCAGCGCCGGATCAAGCCTGGGGTCGGCGGCGAAACGGTCGACCGGAACGTTGGACGGTCGCGGACCGATCGGGGCCATCGCCGTCTGGAGGCGGGCGATCCGGACCGCCGGCGTCCGCAGGCTGTCGTCAGCAATCGCGGGATCGACGAGATCGCGATACGCCGCCCGGATCAGCGTTTCACGCCACAGGGCGGCGCGATCCACGTCCAGTGCGATCGGCCGCGTCATCGCCAGTTGCTCGGTGCCCAGGTCGAGGTCGTCGACAAAGCCGCAGAGCATCTCCGTCCGGGTTTCGGCATCGGCCGTGTCGAAGTCTCGCGGTGATCCCCCGCTGTCATCGATCCAGCGCAGCAGGTCGGACTGCGTGACGGCGATGCCCCCCGGCAACATGGCCAGTGCAGGATTGCGCGCATCCGGCGCGGTCAGCGTCTGCGCAACCGAAACCAGCGCGGGCGGCGGAGGCGGCGCCATGTGCGCCATGCCTGGCGCGGGCAGCGTCAGCAGCGCAGCGGCACAAGCGATCGAACAGGGTGCGCACCGCCGGGACATCACGCGCCCATGCCGCCGTCGACCGCGATATCCTGACCCGTGATATAATCGGCCGCAGGCGAACAAAGGAACGACACCAGCGAGGCGACCTCCTCGACCCCGCCCAGGCGGCCCGCCGGTATCTCGGTCAAGACGCTCGCACGATATGCAGGATCGGCCAGCGCCTCGGCGTTGCGGCCCGTCAGGACGACGCCGGGGGCGACGTTGTTGACGGTGACCCCCCGCGACGCGACCTGCCGCGCCAGATTGGCGGCCAAGTGCGCCTGCCCCGCCTTCGTGGCAGCGTAGATCGGCATGTCGGGCCGCGGCCGGCGCTGCTGGACACTCCCGATCGTCACGACCCGGCCCCAACCGCGCGCCATCATCGGCGGGATCAGCGCCTGCATCAGCGCAAAGGCCGCGCCCATGTTGACGGTCAACATCCGCACGACATCCTGATCGCTGACCTCGGCGAAGGTCGCCCGGGTCTGGATCGCGACCGTGGAGACGACGATGTCGATCGTCGGTGTCCGCGCCATCGCACGCGCGGCCAGAATGGCGCCGCCATTGGGTTGGGCCAGATCGCCGTCGATCCAGTCGTCGGCTACAATGCCCTGCGGCGGCGCTAGCTCGAGCCCGTGCCGGATGACGCGCGCGCCGCACCGGGTGAGCGCATCGGCTATCGCAGCGCCGATGCCGTCGCTCGACCCGGTCACAAGGGCGGTCCGGCCGGCAAGCGCGAGGGCGGTCACGAGCGGGCTACCGCGTGCAGCAGGCCCTTCATATAGCCCATGGTAAAAATCATGCCTTCGGCACTGTAGCCAACGCTGGTGCCGCCGTTGAAGGTCGCGGCCTCCGCCGTCATGTCAGGCGCGTGATCGGGCCGTATATACCCGTCGAACCCGACCGCGCGATAGGTGGCGAACATCGCCGCCATATCGGTATGGCCATCGTCGGGGAATGTCTCCACGAAGTCCTCGGCAGTGCCCCGCAGGTCGCGGACGTGGACGAACGCGATCCGCCCCGCCTCCCCCCAGCGGCGCGCCAGCCCCGGCAGGTCCGGCTCGATCAAGCTGTAGGTACCCTGGCAAAAGGTCAGCCGATGCGCCGGACTGTCGGACAGCGCCAGGGCCCGGTCCACACCTGCAACCGTGGTGAAGATGCGCGCGACCCCGTCGATCGTGGCGAGCGGCGGATCGTCGGGATGCAGCCCCATGACAACGCCCGCCGCCTCCGCGGCATCGACGACACCTGCGATGAAATAGCGGTAGTTGGCCCAGAGCGCCTCCGCGTCGATGACCGCGTCGAAACGCGCCTGCGCATCGACGTCGTGGCGATATCCCGTCACGGTCGCGCCGCCGCGTGCGGGAACGTCGAAGCGATTGCGCAGCCAGCCCAGCGGCATCCAATTGTAGCAGAGCAGCCCGATTCCACACGCGCCCATGTTCGAGAGCATGGCGCGATACCGGGCAATGTCCTCGTCTCGGCCCGGCAGACCCAGCTTGATACGGGTCATGTCGAACTGATCGCCCTCCAGGCCGGCGATCTCAAGACCGCCGGCCCGGTAGCGCGCCACCTGACGATCCAGCGCCGCTGGATCGTCGATGGCGAGATCCCCGGTCAGCTCCGGCGCCAGCTTGGCGATCGCATGGGTGACCCCCATCTGCCGCGCGTTGCCCCAGCGCCGGTCGTGCGGTGGAGTGAGAAGCATCGTCGGGATCATCGCCGGTGTCCTTAAAAGCGCGCGACGCCCGAAACGTAGAAGAAGCGTCCGCGCACGTCGTACACCCCACCGGCGACGGTGCCACCGGATACCGTACGCGACGGGTTCGTCACGATCGGCGGTTGTCTGTCGAACACGTTCTGAAGACCGAAATCGAGCCGGAGGTTGCGCGCGGCGTCGACGCTGAACTGCGCATCGTGAATGAAATATTTCGGAACCACGTTGTTGAGCGCGGCGGCACCCGTCGCGGTCGTGTCGGCAATGCTGCGGGAGACGAAACGGGTATCCCAGCTGAAACGCCCCGACCCGAGCGCGATCGTCGCGCCGCCCTGCACGCGGTGACGCGCATCGCCGACCTGCGACACACGCCGGTCGACCGCGGCGCCTTCGCGGGCGATGAAATCGTGCTTGAGCAACAAGGCATAGCTGCCACGCAGATTGAGCCGCGCCGGCGCTCCACCGATCGTGCCGAGGCCGAACCCGTACAGGAGCTGGACGTCGACGCCCGCGACCTCCTCGGTAGCGGCGTTGAACAACTGGTTGTTGACCCCGATCAGCTGACCGTTAACCGGGTCGCGCGCCACCCGGTCGCAGAACACGGCGGGCAGACCGACCTGATCGTAGCATTGGTTGACGGTGTCCTGCACGCTGAGGTTCGAGATCACCCGATCGATCTTGATCTGGTAATAATCCGCCGAAAGCGACAATCCGCGCAGGAACGATTGCGGCGTCAGGACCACGCCGCCGGTGTAGGTACGCGCCTTTTCCGCGGTCAGATCGGGGTTGCCCGAATTTTGCGACGCCACGGTGTCGCGCTGGATCTGGCTCTGGTTCAGGGTAGCGGCCAGCGCGCCGAGCGCGGCGTTGCAATTCGTGGCGCGCGTGCCCGACAGCGTGATCGGAGCACCGGCGTCGGTGAAGCGATCGCACGGATCGAAGGCGGAGCTGTTGGCCCGGCTGCGTGGTGCGCGCAGTTCGTTGATGTTGGGCGCGCGGACGGCCGTACCCGTGGTGCCGCGCAAGCGTAGCCAGTCGTCCACCATCCAGTCGACCCTGACGTTGTAGGTAAACTCCGTGCCGATGGTGCTGTAGTCGCTGTAGCGCGCGGCGCCCCCGAGACTGAGCGCGCGGAAGAACGGAAGATCGCGCAGCAGCGGCAGCCGAACCTCCCCGAATTGCTCGGTAACGGTGTAGCTGCCGTCGGATGCATCGAGGAAGCGGACCGAGCTGGACCGGTCGAGGTTGGAGGCTGCCGGATCGTACCGCACTGATTCGCGGCGGTATTCGGCGCCGCCCACGACGGTGGCGTCACCGCCCGGAAGCGCGAACAGGTCGGCGCTGACATAGCCCGAGACGACGTCCTGCGTCGCCTTCGTCACGGACACCGACGGAACTCGTGCATAAGCCAGGAACGCCGGCGATATGGAGTTGATGCCGAACACGTTCAGCGGGGTGCAGCCGAGCGCGCGGAAGCGCGCATCGGCGCAACGATCGTCTGACAGGATCGTCGGCGTGCCGTTATTGTCGACGTTCAGCGCCGCGGCCAGGCGGAACCGATCGAGAACCTCGGTATCCTCCTGGACCGCGCGCACGGTGCCGTGCTGGTAATAGACGTCGTAGTTGACACCTGGCGCAAGCTCGCCGCGCACCCCCCCGACGATCCGGAACGTCTCGCGCTCGACGTCGATGCTGCGGTTGCCCGACTCCGAGATTCGGCGAAGCACCTGCACCCCGGTCGCGGGAACCGCGCCGATGGTGGGGATCAGCGGCAGGAGGAAGGGGTTGTTCGCGGGGATGGCAGGAGCGTCGGCGGGCGATTCAGCCTCGGTACCCAGACGCGGCAGCCCCTGGAAGAAGATGACCTGCGGCTCGATCTGGAGATTGGTCGTGGTGTTGGCGTAGCCGGTTTCGAAATAGACCTCCATGCGCGGTGCGCGACCGTCTCCTTCGATCAGCGAATAGCGGCCATTGGCGGACACCAGAAAGCGTTCGTTGGCCGCAAGCTGGCTGCGCTCCGGCGCGCGCTGGTAGCGCGTCTCGGTCAGCGGCTGCCCCGCGGCGCGGACAAGCCGGTTCTGGAGATCGAAGATGAAGGTGCCGTTGGCGCCGCCCGATATCGTGCCGCCGGGAATGCCGGTCGATCCGCCGGCCAGGTCGACACGGTTGTTCAGGCCGTCGGCGAGGCCATAGGCGCGGTCGCCCGCAATCACGCCGTCGTCGTCGCTATATTCAGCCCCGATGGTGAAACGCCCGCGATCGTCCGCGAACCGGCCCCCCAGCACCGCGCTGACTTGCCGCTGCCCGCCATCGCCGCGGCTCGAAATGCCCGAACGGTCCGATACCATCAGGCCGTCCACATCATCCTTCAGGACGATGTTGACCACGCCGCTGACCGCGTCGGCGCCATAGACGGCCGACGCCGCGCCGGTGACGACATCGATTCGCGCGATCATCGAGCTGGGAATGGAATTGAGGTCGACCGAGGACGTCCCGGGGTCCCCGCCGACATGGCGGCGATTGTTGACCAGCACCAGCGTCCGCTGAACGCCCAGGTTTCGCAGGTTGACGAGTTCGACGCCCGTATTGAACCCGGCGGCGGCGGTGTTGGAATTCTGGTTCGAATTGCCGAAGGTGCTGCCGAACTGGGGAAGATCGGTCAGCAGCTCGGATGCGAGCGTCACGCCGGCGCGTTCGATCGCCTCCTCGCCCACCGACTGGATCGGCGCCTCCGACACGACGTTCTGAGACCGGATGCGCGACCCTGTGATGACGATATCGTCACCGGCGCTCGTGCCCGGTCCCTCGCCCGTGACAGGTTCCGTCAGGATGGTGCCAGGCGGGGTGCCGGGGGGCTGGACCGCAGGCGCATCGACGGTCTGCGCGAACGCCGACTGCGCGGCCAACGCGAATGCCAGTGCTCCGGCGCCTGCGGACCAGTGACAAAGAGCGATGCTGCGACTGGACATTTACTTACTCCCCCAAAAGATACGCCGCTTTGATTGCGGTCGGTCGATACTTCACAACACATCGCGTCGAACGCTTGCATGAGGCCGGACACGCCGTCCTGACCCCGTCACCGTGGATCGACCGCCGTGCGTTGCCGGCCATCGACGACGTGGGCGAGGCCCGGATCGCCGATCGATCCGCATTGTGACGGTCGCCATAACCCGAACCACGACTTAGTCAATTCAAATGCGATCATTATTCCTTTTTGAACCGCTAGGCTTTGAAATTGAATGCTGGTACGGACTCGGTCAAGTCACAAAAGTGACCGCGGGAGTGAAGGTCAATGTATCCAAAGGTCGATGCGAAGCGTGATGACGGGGCCGATCGTGCCGATGGCGGCCAAGCCGATTGGGGCATCATCGGGCTGCTCTGGGTGGCATTCTTCCTCAATCAGGCGGATCGACAGGTCTTCAACGTCGTCCTGCCGCTTATCCAGGCCGATCTTGACCTGTCCAGCCAGGCTGTCGGCGCGATCGCAACCGTCTTCACGATCGTACTGGGCGTGCTGGTGCCGGTCGCCGGGCTGGCGGGCGACTTGTTCGACCGTCGCCGTATAGTGGTATTCAGCCTGGTTCTGTTCAGTCTCGGTACGCTGGCTACCGGTTTCGCGTCCGGGCTCATCGCACTTATCCTGCTGCGTGGGGTAGCGACCGGCGGCGGCGAGGCCTTTTATGCACCGGCCGCCGCGTCCCTCATCAGCGAAACGCACGACCGGACCCGCGCCCGCGCCTTGTCGATCCACCAGACCGCGAACTATTCGGGCATCGTCCTGGGATCACTGTTGAGCGGATGGATCGCGGAGAATTACGGCTGGCGTGTCACCTTCCTGGTCTATGGCATCGGCGGTCTGATATGGGCGGCGATATTCCACTGGCGGACACGGCGCGGTGGATTGCCCGGGCCAGCACCTGCGGCGCGTAGCCGTCTCAATGTTGCGCCGTTCGGCGAAGCGATCCGGTTGATCGCCTCGCGCCCGCTGCTTATCGTGCAGCTCGTCGCGTTCGGCGCGATGGTGTTCGGCACGGTCGGCTTTCTGACCTGGACGCCGACGCTTTTGCGGGAACGGTTCGGCTATGGCATTACCGCGGCGGGGTTTCATGCCGTTCTGTGGCATTATCTGGCGGCGTATGTCGGCGTGCTCGGCGCAGGCGTGCTGACCGACCGCCTGGTTTCGCGCTGGCCGCGGATCCGGTTGATGACGATGGGAGCGGGACTGGTCGCGTGCACGCCGTGGATCCTCCTTGCCGCGGCCGCGACGACACCGCTGGTCATGTTCGTGGGGCTGGCTGGCTTCGGCGTGGCGCGCGGGGTGTATGATGCCAATCTGTTCGCCGCGATCATCGACATGGTGGAGGACCGGCTGCGATCGACGGTCGTCGGACTGCTCATCTCGTCAGGGTTTCTGCTTGGCGCCGTTGCGCCATGGACGATGGGCGCGATGAAGGAGAATTACGGACTGACCGGCGGCTTCGTCCTGATCGCCGCCGTTTTCCTGGCGGCCGGAATTCTGCTGCTCGTGGCCGTCGCGGCACAGCGCCGTGCTGTGCGATGATGCCGCGGCGCAGGATGCGCCACGCGTCATCGCGCAAGGGCTTCGATTTCCCGAAGGCCCCGCCTTCGCGACCGATGGCCGTCTGTGGTGCGTCGAAATGCGCGGCGGCGCGCTGGCGCGCCTGACGAGCGATGGCTCCGGGCAGTACGGGATCGAGCGGTTCGACGTCGGCGGCGAGCCGAACGGCCTGACGATGTCCAGCGACGTACCGTGGTTTTGCGACGCCGCCGGATCGATACGGCGGCTCGATGGCGCGGCGGCGCCCGCGATCGTCCTGCCGCAAGATCATCCGCCGCTACGCAGGCCCAACGATCTCGCCTTCGATGCGGGCGGAACGCTGGTCTTCACCTGCCCGGGCCTGCCGACGGGCGAGCGGCACGGCCAAATATGGTGCCTCGATCCGTCGGGGGAGACGACGCTGCTCGCGGACGAGATGTGTTTTCCTAACGGGCTTGCGTTCACGCCGGACGGGGATGAGCTGATCGTGGCGGAGACGCTGACGGGACAGCTGTGGCGCGGCGCGTGGGATGGCGCGACGGCGACATGGCGCTCGCGCCGCCCCTGGGCCCGCCTGCCGATCCCGATCGGACCGGACGGGATGGCCTTTGGCCCGGATGGGGTCCTGTACGTCGCGCTTTATGGCCGCGGGGAGATCCATGCCGTCACCGAAGACGGCAATACGCGCGTCTGCCTGCGGACCCCCGGTTCCCGGCCGACCAACCTCGCCTTCGATCCCGGCGGGCCTCTGGGACTGGTCGTGACCGAAGCCGAGCGGGGCGAACTGCTCGCCTATCCGCTCGCGTCGCTAAATGGTGCGTGGGAGAAACGCCGATGAGGTTGCCGTACCTGACCACGTCCATCCTCGCGCTCTTGCTCCTCGCGTTGCCCCTCGCCGCGCAGGCTCGCACCGCGGCGGTGCCGCGCCCGGATGCCACGCCGGCATCGCGCACGATCCTGTTCGTGGGCAACAGCTTCACGCAAGGCGCGCATTCGGCGCTGCGCAACTGGCGCGCCGACAGTGTCGAGGACCTCAACCGGACGCGGCTGGGCGGGGTGCCGGCATTGTTCGCGGCCTTCGCGCAACAACGGGGGTTGCGATACGCGGTCGCCCAGGAAACCATCGGGGGAAAATCGCTCGCCTTCCACCATGCCGAACGCCGCGATGTCATCGACCGGCACTGGGATGTCGTGGTGCTACAGGAATACAGCACGCTCGACCGCGAGCGCCCGGGTGACACGACGCGATACAAGGCGGGCGTCGCGGATCTGACGCGGCTGTTCCGGGGGCGCAATCCACAGGTCGCGATCCACCTCATGGCGACATGGAGCCGGGCCGATCTCGTCCATGCCGCGACGGGCCGCTGGCATGGGCAGCCGATCGCCAGAATGGCGCTCGATCTTCGCGCCGCCGCCGACGATGCGGTGGCGGCGATCCCCGGGCTGATGGGCGTGGTGCCGGTGGGAGAAGCGTGGAACCGCAGCTTCGCCACCGGCGTCGCGGACCCCGATCCCTATGACGGGAAGACCCGTGGCCAGGCAAATCTATGGGCATATGACGACTATCACGGCAGCATCGAAGGCTATTACCTCGAAGCCCTCGTGACGTTCGGCGCCGTGACGCGGGACGATCCCCGCTGGCTCGGCCGGGGCGAACGGGCGGCGGACGAACTGGGCATCGATCCCGCGGTCGCGGTCGCGTTGCAGCAGATCGCATTCGACCAACTGGCAGCGGAAGGGACGTGGCCGCTGCACGTCCTTGTGTCATCGCGCGATGCCCCTCTTCCGTCTAGCGGGGTGAGGTAACTGGCAGGACGGGCGAGACGCCACGCGCCAAACGCGCCGAAACGTCCGAGGCGGTATCACGCAGGACCTGCATGATAGGGACGAGGAACTCCCCCTCGCGCGGCTTGGGGAAGAAGGTGACGCTCAGCGCGCCCAGGACTGCACCACCCGGCCCCAGTACGGGCGCGGCCACGGCGTGGACGTTGCTCGTCCATTCTCCACGATCGAAGCTGATGCCCGTTTCCCGGATTTGCGCCAATTCACGTTCGAGGACCGCCGCGTCGACAATCGTCGCGTCCGTGTGACGGGAGAGCGGCTCGCCAAGGACGGCGTTCCGCTGCGCCGCGGGCGCATGGGCCAGCAGCAGCTTCGAGGCGGCGCCCGCGTGCAGCTCGAACGTACTTCCCAGACGCGACGTAGGCGCGAACGGATCGGTGCCGATCTCGAGCGCCACGACCTTGGCGAACCCTTGGTCCAGGATCGTGAACTTGCTCGTCTCGCGCGTCTGCTCCGACAAGCTTTTCAACACAGGGCGAATAGTCGCCAGCAGATCGTCGAGCGTCATTTCCATCGTTACGGACGCGGCCAAGCCCTTGATCCGCAAACCCAGCCGATAACCTCCTTCCGGCGAACGATAAAGAAGGCCGTGATGAACCAGAGTGTTCAGGATGCGATAAACCGTCGAGCGCGACAATTTCGTCTCCGCGACGATCTGCGCAATCCGCGGTTCTTTATGCGGTTCCTCCTCCAGGAACGTCAGAATTTCCATCATCTTCTCGATGACGGGAACGCGGTATCCAAGCGTCGCATCCGCGTCCAAATCAATATCTGGCTCAATTCTCATTTGAACATCATACCAGATAATTCAGATAGCGCAACGATCGGCTGGCGAGCCGCCTATGTGCAACGTAGATGCGACCACACTACGCCGGCAAAATCCGTGGGAGGGGACCATAGCCTTGATGCTAGGAAAGGGCATTGTCAGAGCTAATGTACTCGCGATTTCCTATTTGGTTAGGGCGGAGCGAGATGCAGAGCCGTTACCAGAATGCCGCCCATTTGATCGGCTTTCGTTCATGCCCGCAGGGCCAAGCGCGACCGTCGTCGCGGCTCAAACGAACCGCATTCTGGTTAGTTTGACAGCGCCAGCGAAGGCCATCGGTGGTGACCTTGTCCGGCGAGCCGTGGCGCTTGAGCGCCTTCTTCATGAAGGTGAGTGCCGCATCCTTGTCGCGGGTCCTGGTGATGTAGCTCTCGAGGATCTCGCCCTCGTGATCGACCGCACGCCAGAGATACACCATCTCGCCGTTCAGCTTCACGTACATCTCGTCCATGTGCCAGCGCCAGTGCCGGAAGCCCCGCATCCGGCTCACCCGCGGCGGCGGATGTCGCCTGCGAACAGCGGACCGGACCGGTTCCACCACATCCGTACCGTCTCTTGGCAGATGTCGATCCCGCGCTCGAACAGCAGATCCTCCAAATTGCGCAGCGACAGCGGGAAGCGCACGTACATCAGCACCACCAGCCGGATCACCTCCGGCGACGAGTTGAAATAGCGAAACGGGCTGGCAGGTTTGCGCGGACGAGGCATCCGCGCGCCCTACCCGGCATCCCCTAACGACCGGTGCATTACGTCTGACAGTGCCCTTAGCGGGGATTACCGTCGCCTGCGATATTAAGGGGCTTGCGGCGGACGGTTTCGGCTGCGCGATCCCACAGGAAGTCGCCGGAGAACGCAATATGCTCCCAACCGACCGGGGAAGTGTGGGCGAGCAGCGCAGGATCCGGTGCCTCGCCGATCGACCGGAGATGCTGGACGGCATCGGCGATGTAGGTGGAGTTCCAGTAGACGATCGCGGCGATGACCAGGTTCAATCCGGACGCGCGATATTGCAGCGTCTCGTGGGTCCGGTCGATGATCCGGCCCTGGCGGAACGTGTAGATCGCCTGCGTCAGGACGTGACGCTGCTCGCTCTTGTTCAGCCCGGCCTGGCAGCGCCGGCGAAGATCGGGATTTTCCAGCCAGTCGAGCATGAAGAAGGTCCGCTCGATCCGGCCGATTTCCTGGAGGGCGAGGTCGACCTGGTTCTGGCGTTCGTAGGCGGCCAGTTTGCGCAGCATCGCCGATGGCGCGACGTGCCCCGCCTTCAGCGAGGCGACGAGGCGCAGGACCTCGCCCCAATGCTCGCGGATCGTGTCGGTCTTCACGCGCTTGCCGAGAAGCGACCCGATCGCCGGATAGGAGGCCACGGGGCCGAGCGCTGCCAGACGCCGGTCGGGGAAATCGCGCAGGCGCGGACAGAACCGGAATCCCAGCATCGCGCAGAGCGCGAACACATGGTCGGTTGCGCCACCCGTATCGGTATAATGCTCGCCGATCTTCAGCGACGAGCCGTGATGGAGGAGGCCGTCGAGGACATAAGGTGCCTCGTGCGTCGCCGCGGATATGACGGTGACATGATATGGCGCGTGCTGGTCGGAGACATGGGTGTAGAAGCTGAAGCCCGGATCGACGCCATACCGGGCGTTGATATCGCCGACCGCCATCCGCTTGCCGCCCCGGAAGAACTGGCCGTCCGAACTCGATGTCGTGCCCGTTCCCCAGGTCGAGGCGATCGGCAACCGGGAATGCGCGTCGATCAGGATCGCGAGCGCGCGGTGGTAGCCGTCTTCCCGGACATAGGCGTCCTTCGTCCAGACCAGCTGGTCGCGGGTCACGCCCTGGCTGGCCGCGGCCATGCGCGCGAGCCCGAGATTGGTGCCATCGGCGAGGATCGCCGCGAGCAACGCATTGGGGTTGTCGCTCCGCCGTCCGGTTCGCAGGTTGGTGAAGCCGGCGAGGAAGCCGGTTTCGCTGGCGACATCGTGCAGCAGCTCGGTGATCCTGATCCGCGGCATCAGTCCATCGATGCGGTTGCCCAGCGCCTTCGCCCCGGCGTCGGGATCGGTCCTGACCGGCGTGATCTGCAACCGGCCATCGATCAGTCGGACGCCTTCGAGCCGACCGTTCGACAGGTCATGTGCGAAGCGTTTTAACCGTCGATCGAGACGGGCGGTCCGCTCGGCTAGCCAGGCGTCGGCGGACGGGGTCAGGTTCAAACTCGCGACGATCGGCGCGCTCGCCTCGGCCGAAAGAAAATGGCTGTCGAACCTGCGATAGCCCGAGGACCGCTCAACCCAGATATCCCCGGATCGCAGCTTGTTGCGGAGGTGCGCCATCGTGGCGGTTTCATAGAGGCGGCGGTTGATCCGGCCGTCCTTGCCCACCACCAGCCTGCGCCATTCCTTGCGGAACGGCATCGGTGCGTCGGCCGGTATGTCACGTTTGCCGGAAGCGTTCAGATCGCGCAGCATGTCGATCGCTTTTACGCTGGCGGCACTGCCGCGCCCCGACTGGAAGTCCAGCACCTCGATCAGCAGCGGCGCGAACTTGCGCAGCGTCGCATATCTGTCCGTGGCGATGACCAGCGGATCCTGCTCGACGGTATCGGCGATCTCGCCCACCTGGCCCCGGGCCTTCATGAGCGCAGGCCATCCGACCGCGGTTTCCAGCGCCGCGATCGGGTCGCGGCCCTCCTCGTGGGCTTGCGCGAGGGTGTCGATGGTGATGCGGAACAGGCGCATGAGCCGCGCGACCTCGCGCGACGACGCGGTATAGCGGCGCTGCTGCATATTGGTGGCGCGCCGGAACATGCCGCCGATGAGCTTGTCGGCGATGTCCAGCGCGGCGTCGATCAGCCGGGCTTCCAGATCGACCAACAGCGCGGCGAGGATCGCGCGTCGCCGGGGCAGTGTTTAGCGCCGGATCAGACAGGCGGGCGACAGCCGTCCTTCCTGCACGAACTGATGACGCCGGTTGGGATGGACGCCGCTTCCGGCGTCATGGGCAATGCCGATTGCGCGCACGACGCGCAGGCGCTCGACGATATCACGCACGCTGTCGGTCTTCGTTGCGATCGGGATCGTCTTCAGCCAGCCCAGTCGTTCCCCGCCCTGTTCGTCGAACAGCGCATCGATGCGACCGATCTGCACCGGCGACAGGTCGGCGACCATCAGGCGCGCGGCGTGCTTTCGCGCGCGGGCGCGGTCTGCGATCCCCGCCCGCTCGATCGTCGAGGGCATCGGCAACAGGATATTGGCCGCACGCAACGCCTCGACGACGGCGGTTGCGATGGGGAGAGCGGCATCCGTCGCCGCAGCGGCCCGTTCGGCGCTCGCGATCATCAGCGCGATGTCGCCGCGCACGGGCAGACGAGCGTCGAGGGACGCAGCGATCAGCCGGGCGTGATCGGTCATGGTCTGCGAGCGGGTCGCGTAATCGGACAGGACTGAGTGATCGAGCGAAAGCTGACGCGCGATAAAGGTGACAAGCGGGCGTGCTACGTCGCCTTCGATCTGGAGCACCTGCGCGAGCGTCATTCCGGAATGACGGATCAACGCGAACTGCAACGCCACGCCCAGTCGATTGCTATCGTGTCGGCGCTACCCGATCAGGTCGAGGTCAGGCTGTTCGAGCGCGAAGCGCCGAGCGAGTTCGTCCGGGGCGGTCGGAATGCCGAACAACGTTGTCCTTTCGGCATCACTGAGAAGAACATCCTCGCGTGCTGGCATTTGACCGTCCCTGAAACGTGCTTGGCGCGCGTAGACGGATC
The DNA here is from genome assembly GCF_055231975.1 of Sphingomonas sp. Ell38C01. Lineage (NCBI taxonomy): Bacteria > Pseudomonadati > Pseudomonadota > Alphaproteobacteria > Sphingomonadales > Sphingomonadaceae > Sphingomonas > Sphingomonas sp. Ell38C01. The sequence continues at coordinate 3,686,148 of NZ_JBUYVA010000001.1, forward strand.
GAGTTAAAGAGACGTAGTTTGTGGACGAGTTTGAGTACACTGGTGGTCGGTCTGCACGATCGTCCACAGAACGGCCGTTTGGGGGACGCGATCGATGGGCGGCATTCTGGGCTACGCACGCGTCAGCACCGGCGATCAGGATGTGGCGGGCCAACGGATGCGCCTCGAACAGGCAGGCGCGATCCGTGTGTTCACCGACGTGATGTCGGGCAAAAATATGGTCAGGCCAGGCTTGGCCGAGTTGCTCGATTTTGCGCGCGAGGGTGACACGCTGGCGATCGTACGCCTCGACCGCCTCGGCCGTTCACTGGGCGAGCTGCTGACGACGGTGAATATGCTGCGCGAGCGCGGGATCGCGCTGCTCAGTCTGGAGGAGAAAATCGATACCTCTTCTGCGGCCGGCGAGCTGGTTTTTCACGTTTTCGGTGCCATCGCGCATTTCGAACGCCGACTGATCTCCGAACGTACCCGCGACGGCATCGCTGCGGCGCGCGCGAAGGGCAAACTGCCCGGCCGACAGCCCCTCGATGACGACAAGGTGGACGCGGCATTGAAACTGGTTGCGGCAAAGGTGACGCCGACAGAGGCTGCGCGCCAACTCGGGATTGGGCGCTCGACCGTATATAGGGAAATGAAACGGGTCGGCATATCGCGTGACTAGCGTTCGATCTTCACGTCATTTCTATCGGCCCAGGTAACGCAACAGCGCCTCGGGTTCATCGGTCTGGATTACCGAAATGCCCGCCCCGAGCATGCGCCCCCAGACGGCATCCGGGTCGCGTAACGCATCGACATCGCCGCCTACGCCCGCCAGGAAGCCCTCCCAGAGGGAATTGACCCACAGGCGGACCCGGGCGCGACGTGCCACAGTGGCCAATGCAGGAAGCGCGGCAACCGTCATACGCGGCAGTTCGAGGGCGATCGGAGAACGCGCGCCCGTCAACTGGTGGGCAGCGACCTCGGGTAAGTCACTCTCTCCGGCCAGAACCGGCATGAACGGAATGGTATTGAACGGCGGGGTATCCGCCAACACCGGGCTGCCGATACCGGCAAGCTGCTTGACGATCACGCCGTCCTGCTGCCCGACCCGGCGCACCGCCGCGACAGTTTCGACATACAGGCCCGCCTGAACATCGAGGTTGAGCAGGATACGGCCGTTTGCCGCAACCAGCGCATCGTCTAGCGTCGGGACGTGCAGGCTGGTCAGCGGCGCACCGGCCCCGCCTTCATTCTCGCGCAGCCGCAAGATGCGGATTTCAGCCAGCGAGAGATCCGCCACCTTGCCATGCCCGTCGGTCGTACGATCGACCGTCTCGTCGTGCATCAGCACCAGATAGCCATCGCGCGTCCGCCGTATGTCGACCTCCGCGACATCGACGCCAAGCGCGATGCAGCGCTCGATGCCAGCCAGTGCGTTTTCCGGATTGCTCATGGCCATGCCATGCCGCGGTGCCGGATTGTGGCAGGCGCGATGCGCCACCACCAGCACCGGCATGGCCGGATCCCCGAACCGCGCCGCGACCGATACGGCAGGGCCACGTGCGGTCACGGGGGCGGTCGCGGAGACGGCACCGGCAAAAGCCAGCGCCGCCAATGCGGCGGACAACGACAGCCTTACCACCGCTTGGTCAGTGCGACGGTGAAGTTGCGGCCGAAGATCGACCGGCCTACCGTCGCGTCCAGCACACCGGTGCCGCTGCCGATCACGGCCGCGCGCGCATTGCCCTCGGTCAGGCCGACCACGTCGAAGACGTTGTTGACGCTTGCGCGCAGTTCAAGTCCGCCAGTCTCGATGCTGGCACCCAGATCAACCGATGAATACGCCGGCAGACGGCTCAGGTTCGACGCATCCTGGAACCGGCGCCCGATCGTGAAGAAGGTGCCGTACAGCCGTGCCTGCGCATCGCCGAGTGCAAAGGCGTAGGACGGTTGTACCGTCAGCTGGACGCGTGGCACGCGCGTGATGTCTCCGCCTTGCGAGCTTTGTGCGTTGGCGCCGGTCAGCGTGTCGACCCGGATGATCTTCGGATCCTGCCACATGCCGACCGCCGAGACGTCGAACCCTGCGAACGGGCTGACGACCGCCTCCACTTCGACGCCGTAGGTGCGGGTGTCAAAGATGATGTTGGCGTTGGTGATCGTGCCGTCCGCAGCAGCGACCTGCGTACCGCCGTTCAGCCGGTCGAACTTTGACCAGAACCCCGTCGTGGTCAGGCGCAGGCCGGTGGTCGCGAACTTGAAGCCGGCTTCCGCCTGCTGGACCTTGGCGACGGGCAAGGGCTCGGTCGAACCGGGCAGCGTCGCGCCACCCAAGATCGTGTCGAAGCGCGGGTAGCTGAAACTGCGGGTATAGCGTCCGAACACGTTGGCCTGCCGCGAGAAGATATAGCCGCTGCCCACCGTCCAGCTCGTGCCCTTCAGATTTTCCGACCTGGCGACAGTGCTAACCACGCCGGCGACCGAACGGGCGGCAACCGAGCCCCCTGGATCGGCGTTGACCGTGCCGAGGATACCCTGCACGCCGTCCTGCTTGCGCGATACGCGGCGAATACCAGCGTCGATTGACCAGGCGGATGTCACTTTCCAGGTATCGGCAAGATAGAAAGCAAACGAGCGCCCGTCGAGCGAGCCATTCTGGCTGCCCGCACCATAGTTGATGAACCCGTTCTCGGTGACGTTGCCGACGACCGCGCCGGTCGCGTTCAGCGCCTGTACGTCGAGCGCGATCGGCTGGTTCCTGACGTTGACGAGCAGCGAGTTGAGCGACTGGTCCTGGGCATAGCGATAGTCGCTGTAATACACTCCGCCGGTCAGTGCGTGGCTGCCGATCGGCGTTTCAAGCGTCTTGGTCAGCCTGATGTCACCCGCGTCGTACCGCGTGCGGGTGCGGATCGACGCCCAGGTGTTGGCCATTACCAGATTGCCGGTGGTCGCCGGATCATAGACGGTGTTGGTGCCGGCCACCACATACCGCAGCGACGATACGCCAGCCCCGAATGCCGTGCGCGCGCCTGCGAGGCGTCCGGCGAGGAAAGAGGCTGCCGTCACCGGCGCGCCGTTCAGGATAGTGTCGAATCCGGTCGTGCCCTCCATGTGGCGATAGGTGGCGGCGACCGCAAAGCCCGCGCCCAGTTCGTGATCGCCGCCCAGCGTCGCGGTCCACACGTCGGGATGGATGCCGTCCGCGAGATCGCGGCGGATCATCGTCGGTCGGCCACTGGCGTCGAGCGTGCGCAGCGTCACACGGCGGAAGGCGGGAGAGCTGAGTGTTCCATCGCGCGGATCAATGAGCCCTTCCAGCGAGGCGCCCGTTACCGGATCGGCGAGCGGCACAGCGGTGTAGAAGATACTACGATCGTTGAGATATTTGAAGTCGCCCCAGATGCGGCCATGATCCAACTTGTAGGTGGCACCAACCTTGAACTGGCCACCGCGGTCGGCATTGTCGTAGCCCGGATCGCGCAGGCCATCGTCACGACGATAGAAGCCGCTGACGCTGACCAGCAGCCGATCGCTGAGCGGCCCGGAGACAGTCAAGTCGGTCCGCGCGCGATTGCCGGTTCCCGATTCCAGCCGCAGCGCGCCCTGATAGGTGTCGGTGCCATGATTGGTGATGAAATTGACCACGCCACCCGGCGCGTTATTCGAGAACAAGGGTGCCGTGCCGCCACGGACTACCTCGACCCGCTGGGTATCAAGATCGACGCGGTAGAACTGGTCGATGTTCATGAACCGCTCGGTATTGCTCTCGAACAGCGGCAATCCGTCCTGATTGAAATCGATCAGCCGCCAGCCACTCCACGGCAGGCCGCGGATGACGACATTCTCGCCACCACCTTCGCCGCCCGATGCTTCGACCGTGATGCCGGGCGTGGCAGCGAGCAGGTCGGCGACGCTGTGTGGAGCGGCATCGGCGATCTGCTCCGCATCGATGGTGGAAACCGAGTAGGGGGCATCGAACTTACGCTGCCGGGTGGATGTGCCCGTCACCACGATGTCGTCCCCGGCCTGCAAATCAGGGGCTTGCGCGGTAGTGGGTTCGGGTGCCGGGGCAGCGATCTGCTCCGCGGTGGCTACGTTCGACAAGGTCAGCGTCGATGCCGCGCCCATCAACCGGATTATCGTGAACGTGTTCATTGTCTTGCCCCTTTTGTCGTCCGTGCAATGCGGGGCGGCACGGTGGATCAGCAGCTTCGACTGCTTAATCTCGCCGAAACATGGCGTTATGCCATGACCGTTTCCCTGCATCCTCCCGACCCGGTTGCGGTCCGCGTTCAATTACGGCACGATCGAGTCGAATAGTATTTGCCATGTATTTTGATCTGGTGACAGTAAAATGACAATCGATTGCGAAATTCCGATCGGAAAGGTCGATCGCCCTGACTGGAGCCGGTCGATCGGTGTCGGCGGGAGAGCGATGCTCGATCTGTTATTGCGACGCCAAACAGCGGTGCAGGCGGCGCTGCCAGCCTTGCTGGACCTGTCGCAACCCAGCGTCGCGCGGCTCGCCAGCGGTTTCATCAGCGACGGTCTGATCGACGCGACCACCCGCACGGCGACCGGTCGGGGCAACCCCAGCGTCGCGTTGGGACTGATGCCGGATTACGCCTTCAGTCTTGGCATCGGCATCGCTGGCGATGCTGTCTCGATGGCGCTCATCGATTTTGCCGGCGCGGTCCGCGCGACGCGACGCAGTGCAATAGCGGATCGATCATCCCGGGCGGTCGTGGCGCAACTGGCGACGATGCGCGCCGATCTGCTCTCCACCTCGGCGATCGATCAAGCTCGTCTGGTCGGGACAGGGGTAGGGTTTTCGGGCTTCCTGGTAGGCAATCCGCCGTGCTTCAATCCACCGGCGATGCTGGCGGATTGGGTTGATATCGATCTGGTAGAGACTCTCTCTCCAGTGCTGGGACCCAATCTGTTGTGCGATAACGACGCGACCTGCGCCGCCATCGCGGAAGGGTTGTTGGGCGTCGGGCGGACCACGGCGACCTTCGCCTATTGCCACCTGACCAACGGTTTTGGTGGCGGTCTGATCGTCGATGGTCAGCCGATGCGCGGTGCGCTGGGCAATGCCGGCGATTTCGGCGCTGTGTGGTGGCTGCTGGGACGGGAGCGGGCAGATGGAGGATATCCGGGGCTGGACCGGCTCCATGCGTTGGTCACGAATGGCGGAACCGTCTTTGCGACCGTCGAGGAGATGCTGGCCAATGTCACGCCAGCCACGCCGGGTGTCGATGCCTGGCTGACCGAGGCCAAGGAGCCGTTTGCGACGCTCGCCTTCCTGCTCGGCCATATCGTGGCGCCGGAGAAGGTCGTGATCGGGGGGCGGCTGCCGCGATGGCTTGCGACAACGCTGGCAGGGTCGGTACATCTGCCGACAAGTCCCACACGCCACGAGCGGCCTTTTCCGCTTCCCGTCGTCGTAGCGGGCGAGGTCGATGGCGACGCCACCGCGATCGGCGCGGCGCTTATGCCGCTGCGGGCGCTCTTCTTTCGCTAACGCCGATCGCCGTGATGAGGAGCGCCCCGGCAAAAGTCAGCGCCAGCGCGGCAAGGGCGATGCCCGGCCGCCCCGCCTCGAACCCTTCGATCAACGGCCCCAGCACCAGCATCCCCGCAGCGGAGGCCAGATGGATGGTCAGGATCACGCTGCCGAAGACCACCCCGTCGCTGCTGCGGCCGCGGCGAGTATCGTCCATCGCGATGCGCGATGTCGCGGTCCAGAGTTGCACGCCGATGATGCTGACCGCCATGCCGTGCACGATCGCTCCCGCAACTGGCCATGATGCGCTGCTCAGGAATGGGATGGGCAGGATCATTACCAATCCGCTCGCCGCAATCATTGCCATCAACGCCGAACGCTCGACATAATCCCGCAAGAGCGGACCAATAACCGAGCCGAGGCAAAATCCCCCCAGCAACCAGGCCCCCGATCGGTTCAGCCCATCGATGGCAGGTGCAAAGATCAGCAGCCGGTTGAGTGTCGGCAGCAAGGATGCTGCGATTACCCACGCTACGAGTAGGATCGGGAGCCTTAAAGGCATGATGTCATCGACGCGCCACGGCGGGGCGACATCGGGACGAGCTGGAAAGACCAGTTTCCGCAATGAGATTGCCGAGACGACCATGGCGAACCCGACCGGCACCAGCATGACGGTCATGCCAACCGGTAGCGCCAGTGCGAACCCACCCACCACGATGCAACGCGTAACGGCGCTGAGGATCACGCGTAACCGGGCATAGCGGAAAGCATCGGCCGCGTCGGTTGGCAGCAGGGATGCGAGCATGTTTTGCGCTACGTCCTGGACGGCATAGGCGAGACGGAAGGCAAAGCCGGCACAGACGGCGATCGAGATACTGGCGGTGGAAAACTGGATACTCAACAGCACTGCGGTGGCTATCGTGGCGGGCAGTTGGACACGGACAACTAAAGCGCCCCTCGCCTGGTATCGGCTGAAGGCAAGTCCCACGAGGAACGTTGCGGTGCCGCCCAGCAGGAGAAACGCGAACAGCAACCAGCCCGTCTGCGTCCCCGTCAGCCCCATCCTGGCATGAAGATGCCAGGCCAACAGAAGATCGACGACGGACCAACCGAGCGACCGCGCCGCATGGGCCGCTCCGAACAGGCGTCGGTTGGAAGCTTGCGGAGAACGACTGCCAATCATGCCGTGGCGCTATAGCATCCCTGTCATTACAAAATGACATACCCGCATATACCAGTCAGCGGATCTTGGCGTTGTTTAGCGTAGGGTTCGCGCCTTGCCCTCATAACGCCTGCTACCAGCCCCCTGCCCTGCCTGCCACGTTGGTCTGACAATGCCCCCAAGACCATTCGCGTGGACAATGGGCCGGAGTTCATCTCGAAGGCACTCGACCGCTGGGCGTACGAGAATGGCGTGACGCTGGACTTCAGCCGACCGGGCAAACCCACCGACAATGCCTTTGTGGAATCCTTCAACGGCCGCCTGCGCGATGAGTGCCTGAACGCGCACTGGTTCCTGTCCATCGCGGACGCTCGAGCCAAGATCGAGGCTTGGCGACGGGACTATAACGAGAGGCGTCCTCACACATCGCTTGGCTGGATGACGCCGGTCGAATATGCTGCTGTCGCGGCCAAGATCGTGGCCGAATGAGCGCCGGAAACCCACCTTCAGCCCGGATGAGAAACCGGGGGACCCTCAAGACGACGATGCACTAACTAACTACCCGGACCACCCGGTGGGGGCTGCTCAGTCTGCGCGGGCGGGGCATCTGCGCGCGCTACCCACCTCCCCCTAACGAAGAGTGCATTTGGTCTGACAGTGTCCGCGCGACTCGTCAGAACGCCTGATTGCGCATTAAGATAGCGTACGCTATCGTTAGTCGCGACGGAATGGAGAGATGATGACCCAGCAATCGTCCAATGCCCGCGACCGCGCGCTGCGCGACCGGGCCGAGCGCGTGATCCCGGGGGGCATGTACGGCCACCTGTCGACCGCGATGCTGCCCGAGAGCTATCCGCAATTCTTCGCGTCCGGACAGGGCGCGTACCTGACCGACGTCGACGGCCAGCGCTATCTGGACCTGATGTGCGCCTATGGCCCCAGCCTGTTCGGCTATGCGGATGCCGGGATCGATGCCGCCTATGTCGCGCGGCTGGCGCAGGGCGACTGCCTAACCGGGCCGGGCGAACTGATGGTCGCGTTCGCGGAGGCCTTTACCGCGATGGTTACGCATGCGGACTGGGCGATGCCGTGCAAGAACGGCACCGACGCGACGACGATGGCGCTGACGGTCGCGCGCGCGCATACCGGGCGCAAGACAGTCATCCTGGCGCAGGGATCCTATCACGGCGCCGCCCCTTGGTGCACGCCCCGCCGCGGCGGCGTGACGCCCGAGGATCGCGCGAACCAAATCCACTGCGTCTACAACGATGTCGCCAGTCTGGAGGAAGCCGTCGCGCGCGCGGGCGACGATCTCGCCGCGATCTTCGCCACCCCGTTCAAGCATGACAGCTTCGTCGACCAGCATCCGGTCGATCCCGCCTATGCCCGGCGCGCGCGCGAGCTGTGCGACCGGCACGGCGCGCTGCTGGTCGTGGACGACGTCCGCGGCGGATTCCGCCTGTCGCGCGACTGTTCGTGGAGCCTCGTCGGGGTCCGGCCCGACCTGTCGGCGTGGGGAAAGTGCATCGCCAACGGACACCCGATCTCCGCGCTGCTCGGGTCCGACACCGCGCGCGCGGCGGCATCGTCGATCTACGTCACGGGCAGCTTCTGGTTCGCCGGCGCCGCGATGGCCGCCAGCCTGGAAACGCTGCGCCGCATTCGCGAGACGGACTATCTGGAGCGGATCGAGGCGCTGGGCACGCGGTTTCGGACGGGGCTGGCCGATCGTGCCGCCGCATCCGGCCTGTCGATCCGCCAGACGGGGCCAGCGCAGATGCCGCTGATCCTGTTCGACGACGATCCCGACCTGCGCCGCGGGTTCTTCTGGTGCGAGGCGATGCTGCGCCGAGGCATCTACACCCACCCGTGGCACAACATGTTCGTTGGCGCCGCGATGACCGAGGCCGATATCGACGCCGCGCTCGACGCCGCGGAGGACGCGTTCGTGCGGCTGAAGGCCGCGATCCCGACGCTGAGCCCGGTCGATCGGCTGGCCGGGCTTTTCGGCAAGTCATGACACCGGACACGAGGATCGCCGCATGACCATCCGCTTCGCCGCGCTCGGCATCGACCATTTCCACATCTTCGACCATATCGAGGGCCTAATCGCCGCCGGCGCCGAATTCGCCGGCTTCGCCGAGGTCGGGGGATCCCCGCGGATCATCGCGGGGGTCGCGAAGACATGGCCCGACGCCCCCGTGCTCACCGCGGAGAAGATCCTGGGCGACGAGAGCATTCAGGTCGTCTGCAACGCATCGATCCCCGCGGACCGCGCGGGGATGGCGATGACCGCGATGCGCCACGGCAAGGACGTGATGGTCGACAAGCCCGGCGCGACGACGCTGAAGCAAGTCGCGGCCTTGCGCGCCTGCGTGGAGGAAACCGGGCGGATCTTCTCGATCTGCTTTTCCGAACGCCTGACGGTGCGTGCCGCCGAACGCGCGGGCAAGCTGATCGCGCAGGGCGCGATCGGCCGTGTCGTCCAGACGATCGGGATGGGCCCGCACCGGCTGAACCGAAAGATCCGGCCCGACTGGTTCTTCGATCCCGATCGCTATGGCGGGATCATTACCGACATCGCATCGCACCAGATCGACCAGTTCCTGTTCTATACCGGCTCGACCCACGGCGAGGTGATCGCGAGTACGGTCGGCAATTACGGCAATCCGCGCGACCCGGGCCTACAGGATTTCGGCCAGCTGCTGCTGAAGAGCGATAGCGCGACCGGCTATATCCGCGTCGACTGGTTCACCCCCGACGCGCTGCCGACCTGGGGCGATGGCCGGCTGACGATCCTGGGCACCGATGGCTACATCGAGCTGCGCAAATATGTCGACATCGCCGGGCGCGAGGGTGGGGACCACCTGTTCCTGGCCAATGCGGACCGCGTCGAGCATATCGATTGCCGCGACGAGCCGCTGGCCTATTTCGCCAACTTCCTCGCCGACGTCCGCGACCGGACCGAGACCGCGATGCCGCAGGCGCATGTCTTCGAAGTCTCGCGACTGGCCATCGACGCCCAGCGTCGCGCCGAGATCCTCTCGCCCCTGTCGGAAAGGTAACGCATGACCAGACTGCGCGTCGCGATCATCGGATCGGGCATCGCCTATCTCCACGCGAAGGGGTTTCGCTGGCTTCCCGAGCTATACGACATTCCCGTCCTCTGCTCGCTCGACGCGGAGCGCGGCCGCCGGGTCGCGGCGAAGTTCGACATCGCCGAGTTTAGCGAGGATTTCGACGCCACGATCGCGCGCGACGACATCGACATCGTCGATATCGCGACGCCCCCCGACCTGCATTACGAGATGTGTCGCAAGGCGCTGGCCGCGGGCAAGCACGTCATCTGCGAGAAGCCGCTGTTCGGGTCGATCGCCGAAGTGGACCAGATGATCGCGCTGTCGCGATCGGCGAACCGGGTCGTCATGCCGATCTTCCAATATCGGTACGGCGCGGGGCTGCAGAAGCTGAAGCATCTGATCGCCGAGGGTCTGGCGGGCGATCCCTTCCTGACGACGATCGAGACCCATTGGTGGCGCGATGCCGAGTATTATGCGGTGCCGTGGCGCGGCAAATGGGCGACCGAACTGGGCGGCGGGCTGCTGGGCCATGCGATCCACGCGCACGACATGCTGAACTATGTCCACGGCCCCTCTGCGGCGGTGTATGCGATGACCTCGACGCTTGTGAATCCGATCGAGGTGGAGGATACTGCGGCGCTGTCGGTGCGGATGGCGAACGGATCGCTAGCCGCGCTGTCGATGACCCTGGGATCGCGCCGCGAGATTTCCCGCCTGCGCTTCGCGTTTCGCGACCTCGTCGCCGAAAGCCAGACCGACGCCTACACGATGTACCGCGATCCCTGGACCTTTGTGGCGGGGGACGCGGCGCATCAGGCGAAGGTCGATGCGGCGCTGGCCGCGTTCGTCGCGACCGAGGACAGCTATACGCGCCAGTTCGAGCTGTTCCACCAGGCGCTGATGACGGGCGGCGAACCACCGGTGACGTTGCAGGACGCCCGCAACGCGCTGGAGCTCATCACCGCGGCCTATCATTCCAGCCGCACCGACGCGCCGGTGGCGCTGCCGCTGGGCGCGGACCACCCGCTGTATCGCAGCTGGCTGCCCTGATCCGCGCGCCGCTACGCCGCTGTGGCGTCGCGGCGGCGGATCAGCAGGATGATGGCGAACCCCGCGACCAGCAGCGCCGCGCTGAGTTGCAGCATCAGCCGCATCCCCCCCTGCTCCACCGCCCATGCCGCCGCGAACGGCCCCAGCCCGCCGCTCAACAGCTGCGCGGCCGGCGCCTGGAGCGCGGCCCGGCGCGTCGGGTCGGCGTTGATGAGCATCGGCAGCAGGAAGGGCGACACGAACATCGCCACCACGCCGCTGGCCGCGGTCACGATCACGAACGGCCATGTCGTCGTCGGCAGCGTGTAGAAGCCCCAGACCGCCAGATAACCGATTGTAACCAGCGCAAAGACCGGCAGGTAGCGCGCGCGCCCGGCCAGCACGGTCGCGAGGATCGATCCCAGGATCTGCGCGCCAAGCCCCGCCGACAGCGCCAGTCGCGCCGCATCGACGCTCAGCCCGGCATCCTGCGCCAGCGGCACCAGATAGATGCTGACCGCCGCGGTTGCCCCCGTGAACAGCACCGTCGCGAACAACGCCGCCCAGCCGCGCGGGGTCGGCAATCCGTGATCCTCCCCCGCGATCCCCGGCAATGCGCCGAGTTCGCGCGGCGACAGCGCCGCCAGCGCAAGCCCGGCCAGCGTGATGCCGGCAAGCAGCAGATATCCGCCGTCCGCACCGAAACGCGGCAGCGTCCACGCGCCGAGCACCGCCGACACCGCCAGCTGCAACAGGCTGAGCGACAGGAACAGCAGCGCGGCCCAGCGTGCCGGGGTCTGCGTCCGCACGATCATGCTCGACGCCAGCCACAGCAGCACGCCTTCCGCGAATCCGGCGATCCCGCGGATCAGGTAGACGCCCTCCCCCGCCGCGCCCATCGTCGCCACATTGGCGACGATCAGCGCGATCGTCGCCGCCACGCCGATCAGACGCAGCCGCTGCGGGCGGAAGAACACGCTGGCGACGCCGGTGGACAACGCCATCATCAGCGCTTCCAGCGTCGCGGCATAGCCGACCCCGCCATGCGTCAGCCGCTGTTCGTCGACCATCGCGCCGAGCAGCGCGGACATCACCCCGGTCGACAGCAGCGATAGCACGCCCATGCCCAGCAGGGCCCAGGCGTAGGTTGCGCTCAGCGCGGGTACGCGCGCATCCGCCACGTCGGTCATGCCGTCATCTCCCGCGCCTTCGCTACGATGGCGTCGGCATCCAGCCCGTACCGGCGCATCAGGAAAGCGGTCGATCCGCCCTCCGCGAACACGTCCTGGACGCCCAGCATCGCGAAGCGCGTCGCGATGCCGCCCAGCGCCAGCGTTTCGGCAACCGCCGCGCCCAGCCCGCCGATCGTCGAATGATTCTCGACCGTCAGCACCCCGCGGTGCGTCCGCGCCAGTTCGACCACAAGCTCGGTATCCAGCGGCTTGACGCTGTGCATGTTGACGACCGTCGCAGTCACGGCAGGGGCCAGCCGCGCCGCCGCTTCCAGCGCCGCGGCCACAGTGATCCCGCTGGCGACGATCGCGATATCGCTGCCCCGCATCAGCGTTTCGCCGCGACCGATGCGCAGCCCGCGCAGGGCCACGCTTTCGTCGGGACGCCGCGTCGACACCGGCAGGCGCAGATATACCGGCCCGTCATGCGCCGCCGCCGCGCGGACCGCGGCATGGACCTGTTCGGGGCCCGACGGTTCGACGATCGTCATGTTGGGCAGCGCGCGCATCAGCGCGACGTCGTCGATCGCCTGGTGAGACACGCCCAGCGGCGTCGTCAATCCCGGCATGAAGCCCACGATCTTCACGTTCGCGCGCGGATAGGCGACCTGCATCGCGACCTGATCGTAGCATCGTCGCGTCGCGAAGACGCAGAAGGTATGCGTGAAGGGGATGTCGCCGCACCGCGCCATTCCGGCGGCGATGCCGATCATGTTGGCCTCCGCGATTCCGACCATCACGAACCGGTCGGACGCGGTATCGCGCATCAGCTGCGTCTCGGTCGGCTGGGTCAGGTCGGCCCCCAGGCAGACGATCCGCGGGTCCGCCTCTGCCAGCGCGATCAGCGCCTTGCCATAGGACCGCGCGGTCAGGTCCTCGGACCCGTAGAGGCCGTCGGCGAACCCGCCCATCGTCGCGCCATCCAGCCCGCCGGTCATGCCACATCCTCCAGCGCGCGCAGCGCGACGTCCGCCTGATCGCGCGATATCGCGGTCATGTGGCTCAGCCGCCCCTCGAAATCCGGGACGCCCCGGCCGGGCACGGTGTTGGCGATGATGCAGGTCGGGCGATCTGTCGCGACGCGCGCATCGCCGAACGCCGCCATGATCGCCGCCATGTCATGGCCGTCGATCGTCCGCGTCCGCCACCCGAACGCGGTCCATTTGTCCGCGACCGGCTCCATCGGCATCACCGCGTCGGTATGCCCCTCGACCTGCATGAAGTTGCGATCGATGACGAGGCACAGGTTGCCGAGCGCGAAGCCCGCCGCGCTCATCGCGGCTTCCCAGACCTGCCCCTCTTGCAACTCGCCGTCGCCCAGCACGACATAGACGCGGGCCGGCGATCCCTGGCGGCGCAGGCTCAGCGCCATGCCGACCCCCACCGACAAGCCCTGCCCCAGCGACCCGCACGTCGCCTCTACCAGCGCGCCGACGCGCTCCGACGCGTTGACCTCGAACGGCGATCCGTCGCGTGTGTACTCCTCCAGCGCGGCTTCGGGGATCAGCCCGCGCTCCGCCATCGCCGCATAGAACACCGCGGTGTTGTGCGCGGTCGACAACAGCATCCGGTCGCGATCGCGCCAGTGGGGATCGGTCGCGTCGAGGCGCAGTTCCGCGCCGTAGAGCGCCGCGAACAGGTCCGCCGCGCCCAGTCCCTGCTGGAGATACCCGATCCCCAGCCGTGCGACCATTTCGACGACCCGGCGGCGGATGCGCCGCGCCGTCGCATCCAGCGTCGCGATCGATGGCGTGGCGTTGCGCATCAGAACGCGAAGCTCGCGCCGAGCTTGAACGTCCGCCCCAGCGCGTCGGCGGTGAACGGATCGTAGGACAGGTCCAGCCGCGCGAACGGCGGCGCCTGGTCAAACACATTGTCGACTGAGAAGGTCAGCGCGGCACCCATCGGCAGCCGTACCCGATACGTCGCGTCGACGGTCGTGAACGATCCGATCTGCTTGCCGTCGGTGTTCGTAAAGAAGCTGCCGTCGGCGTTGCGGAACGCGTCGGTCGCGAACGGCCCGGTGCGCTGGTCGGTATAGCCGTCGACATAATTCACGCTGACCCGGACATTGTGAGCGCCAAGGGTATATTGCGCGTAACCCTGGCCCTTGATCTTGGGGATCGGGAAGGCCGTCGTCTGGTAGTTCAGGAAGCCAGCCGCCTCGAACCCCGGCGCGACTGTAACCCCCTCGACCTGCTGCGCCCCCGTCTTATACTCGATGACATAAGTGCCGTTGACACCCAGCTCCAACTGGCCTCCGAACACATTGTCGATCTCATAGTCGGCCACCACGTCGACCCCCGACGTCTTCACGTCCGCGCCGTTCACATATTGCGTGCGCAACCGGCTGATATTGGCGGGCGAACACGCGCCGATGAAGGTGAAGCGGTTGACCAGCGCGGCCAGCGCGGGGTTGGCGCAATTGTTCGCGCCGGTCGATCCGTTCGGGAACACCGCGTTGACGATCCCGGACACCGGCTCGGCCACGATCGCGTCCTTGAAGTCGAACCGGTAATAATCGATCGACCCGCGAAAGCCGCCGAAATTGGCGAGGAAGCCCGCATTGTAGGTATTCGCCTTTTCCGGGCGGAGCGCGGGATTGCCGAACACGTCGACGGCGCGGAACGATCCCAGGATCGACGACAGCGCGGTCGACGAATTGCTGTTGACCAGCTGGGTCGTCGGCGGCCCGCGGAACGTGGTGCCCGCCGAACCGCGGATCGCGATGCCGTCGACGACCCGCCACTTGCCCGCGATCTTGGGATTGAAGGTCGAGCCGACCAGCCCCCCATAGCTTTCGTAGCGCGCGGCCAGCTGGAAGTTCAGCCGGTCCGCCACGGGCAGCTGCAATTCGGTGAAGGCGGCCCAGACGTCGTTGTTCAGGCTCTTGGGGGTCGCGGTGCCCAGGAAGACGAACGGCCCGTTGCGCTGCGCGCCGGTGCAGTTGTTGTTGTTGAAGTCGACCGAGGACACGCACGGATTGACGAGTTCGTTGTTCAGGTCGCTGAACTGCGCGTCATAATAATCCTTGCGGTACTGGCCGCCCAGCGCGAACTTGATCGTGCCCCCGGGCAGCCCGATGCCCGTATCGCCGCTGACCAGCGCGTCGGCGACGAACAGCCGCGATTTCTGGCGGGTCCGCCGCTCCTGGAAGAACCACCCGATCAGGTCGTTGCCGTTGGCGAGCCCGGAGACGTAGTTCGGGTTCACCTGTCCGGTGATCGCGTTCGCCTGGATCGCGCTGGCGAACGGGTTAAAATACTGGCAGCCATTGGCCCCAGCGACCGGGGCGCTGCCGCCGGGTCCTTGGATTCCGGGGGTGCCCGGCTGGGTATCACAATTGGGGCCGCCGAACCCGCGCAGCGCCAGTGCATAGCGGTTCGCCAGCGTATCGAAGTTGGTGAAGAACACCTTCTCCTCGCTGTACGTCGCGCCGACATCGTAATCGATGCCGCTGTCGCCGAACTGGCCGCGCACGCCCCCGCTGATCCGGAATGCGTCGTAGCGCCGCTGCGCCTCCGCGCCGCCATTGCCGAACAGCGGGTTGCCGCCCAGCAGGATCGGGCGCGCCGCCGGCGCCAGCACCGCCGCACCGCCGGCGACCGACGCCGCGAGCGTCGGGTTGCGCGCCGCGAAGTCGATCAGCCCGGGGTTGGTGCGCGGGACGTAATAGCGCCCCTGCAGGAAGCTCGGCAGCCCGGCCTGCTGCGCTTCCGCCGAGGGCGACGCCAGGATGATGTAGGAGGGCGACGTGTTGTATTCGGGGACGTCCGTATGCGAATACATGCCGTTGACGTACACTTCGGCCTTGCTGCCCAAGTCGACGTTCAACGATCCGAACACCTGATACCGGTTCTCCGTCTCGACCAGATTGTCATAGTCGATGTACCGGTTGTAGCAGACCGGGGTGGAACCGCTGAACCCCGGCGTACCGCCTAGGCTGGCGCAGCCCGGATCGCGGAACAGCGTGCCCGCCGAACTCAGGAAGCTGCCCGGATTGCCGCCCGCCGTATAGCCGCCCTCAGGATTGGCGGCATAGCTGGAGCGGAAGAAGTCGCGCTTCAAGGTACTCAGTTCGCTACGATGCTGGTGCCCGCCGGCCAGGAACAGCTTGATCCCGTTTTTCTGGAAGCCATAGGCGGCGCGCACGCTGTAATCGTCGTCGCTGCCGCCCACGAAGCGATAGTCGCCGCCAAGCTCGAAGCCCTTGAGATCGTCGCGCGTGATGAAGTTCACGACCCCGCCGATCGCGTCCGAACCGTAGGTCGCGGCGGCGCCATCCTTCAACACCTCGATCCGGCCGATGGCGGCCACCGGGATGATGTTAGTGTCGACGATCCCCGATCCGCCCGCCGCGACCGGGTTGATCGCCATCCGTCGACCGTTCAGCAGGACCAGCGTCCGCTCCGCGCCCAGCCCGCGCAGGTTGACCGATCCCGATCCTTCCGCCCCCGACGCCCGGCCGTCGAACTGATTCGTCTCCCCCAGAATGCCGTTCGATCCGGGCAACGCCTTCAGCAGGTCGACGAGGGTCGGCGATCCCTGGCGCTCAAGCTCGTCGCGCCCGATCACGTCGATGGGCAGGGCGCTGTCCTCGCGCGATCCGCGAATCAGCGAACCCGTCACCACGATCTCGCTATCCTGCGGAGCGGGGGCGGCGGTCGGCGCAAGGGATGTCTGATCCGCCAGCGGCTGCGGCGGCTGCACCTGCTGGGCCGCCGCGGGCAAGGCGATCAAGGCCGATGCGATCGCTACGCCACTCGCCATGCCGAAGCGCGCAAAGCGCCGGTCGAGCGTGGAAATATCCATGACCCTCATCTCCCTCTATGCCTTCGCGCTCCTTCGCTGAAGGATGCTCGCCGCCGACATTCTGGTTGCAACGCCTCAGAATGTTAGCAATGATTATCGAAATGGAAAGAGGGAAACGATCGATGCCGTCTTTGACCGGGTTTCGCGTCGCGATGATGACGATCGTCGCGGGATCGACGCTGGCCGCGCCCGCCCATCCGCAGGCGCCGGGCGCATCCGCGCAGGCGTCCTCCGGCCATGATGTCCGGATTCGCCGCGACACGTTCGGGGTGCCGCACATCCTGGGCAGGACGGATGCCGACGCGGCCTACGGCCTCGCCTACGCCCATGCGGAAGATGATTTCGGGACGATCCAGGCCACGCTGGTCGCCGCGCGCGGGCAGCGGGCGATGTTCGAGGGCAAGGACGGAGTCGCCGGCGATCTGCTATTCCAGCTGCTCGACATCCCGCAGGTCCTGCGTGATCGCTATGAAACCGATCTGCCCGCGTCGCTGCGCAATATCCTCGATGCCTATGCCGCCGGGCTCAACGACTATGCACGCGCGCATCGGGCGAAGGTGGCACCGGGCCTGGCGCCGTTCACCGGGCAGGACATCGCCGCGCTCCAGCTGCTGCGCGGCCCCAGCTTCTACGGGCTGGACACCACCATCGGCGACCTGGCGACCGGCAAGCTCCCCGAGGACAACGGCACCGGATCGAACGCGGTCGCGGTCGCGCCGTCGCGCTCGGCGGACGGCCATACCCGTCTGCTGTTCAACGCGCATCAGCCGTTCACCGGGCCGTTCAGCTGGTGGGAGGCCGTGGTCGAGAGCCGCGAGGGCTGGCACGTCGCCGGCGGCTTCTTCCCGGGCACGCCGTTCCTGCTCGGCGGCCACAATGCGCATCTGTCGTGGGCGGCGACCACCAACCGGCCCGATCTGGTCGACGTCTATCGCCTGACGATCAACCCCACCGATGCGGACCAATACCGGCTCGACGGCAAATGGCTGGCGTTCGACAAGCGCGACGTCGCGATCAGGGTGCGCCAGCCTGACGGCACGATGGCGACGGTCACCCGCACGCTGCTGCGCTCACGCCACGGCCCCGTGATCCGCAACGCGCGCGGCACGTTCGCGGTGCGCTATCCGACTTGGGGCGGCGCGCGCCAGCTGCTGCAATATTACCGCATGAACACCGCGCGGACGATGGCGCAGTGGCAGGCGGCGATGAAGATGCGCGCGCTACCCAACATCAACTATCTCTATGCCGACGGGCGCGGCAATATCGGCTTCGTCGCCAACGGGCTGTACCCGCTGCGCAAGGACGGCTTCGACTGGCGCGGCGTCGTCCCCGGCGATCGCAGCGACCTGATCTGGACGACGTTGCGGCCGTGGAACCAGGTTCCCCAGATCTGGAACCCGCGATCGGGCTATGTCTACAACAGCAACAACACCCCGTTCAGCGCGTCCGATCCCCGCGACGACGTGGTGCGCGCGCGGTTCCCGGCGAGCATGGGGTTGCAGACCGAGATGACCAACCGCGCCTGGCGCGCGCTGGAGACGTACGGCGTCAATACCCGGATCACCGCGGAGCAATTCGACGCCTACAAGTACGACATCGCCTATAGCCGTCGTTCGGACACGCAGGACATCGTCGTCGCGATCCTCGGCGCCGATGCGTCGAGCAACCCCGATCTGGCGGCGGCGCAGGCCATCGTGCGCAAATGGGATTATCGCGCGGACCTCGACAATCGCGCGATGCCGCTCGTCGGGCTGACTTGGCTCAACATGCGCCGCACGCACCGCGCCGCGCTGCCCGCGGCGCTCGACGTCATCGCCGAGTTGAAGACGAAGTTCGGTCGCCTCGATCCGCGCTGGGGGGACGTGAACCGCCTGCGCCGCGGTACCGTCGACGTGCCGCTCGACGGCGGGCCCGACGCCTTTCGCGCGATCTACGGCCGCGCCGATCCCGACGGGCGGTACCGCGCGTTCAATGGCGACGGCTACACGATGTTCGTCGACTGGGATCGCAGCGGCGCGGTGACCTCGCGCAGCATCCACCAGTTCGGCTCCGCCACGCTCGACCCCGCCTCCTCGCATTACAGCGACCAGTCGGCGATGTTCGCGGCGCATCGGACAAAACCGGTGCTCTTCACCGAGGCGGAGCTCGCCGGCCATGTCGAACGCGACTACAGCCCCGGTGACCCGGTCAACACCAATCGCTGATTTAGCCCGCATGGATTTATCCTTTAGGGTACGGGCATGGCGAAAGCCCAAATCCTGCGGAGAGGCATGATGAGCAGCGAGGAGCCGGTGGCACGCAACCGTCCGAAGCAGGAGCGGGCGCAGCAGACGTACGAGCTGATCCTGGACGTGACGGGTGACCTGCTGGCCGAGGTCGGGATCGATCGGATCTCGACCAACATGATCTGCGCGCGGGCGGGAATCACCCCGCCCGCGCTCTATCGGTACTTCGTGGACAAATATGCCGTCCTCGAGGCGCTGGGTCGCCGACTGATGGGGCGGCAGAATGCCGCACTGGAAGACTGGATCCGTCGCCACGAGGCAGGCGGGGCCGCCGCGCTCCGCAGCGCCGTCGAGGACTTGTTGAGAGCGACCGCCGCAGTAACCGCCAGCGAACCGGGCGCGGTATGGATTCTGCGCGCTCTTCATGCATCGCCGAAGTTGATCCACGTCCGGCTCGAATCCCATCGCTACGTCACAGATCGCCTGACCGATGCTTATATGCGCCTCGGCTCCCGCTTGGACCGAGCTGAGCTCTGGCGCCGGCTTCGCATTTCAGTCGAGATCGGATTTGCGATTGACGAGATGCTTCAGGAGGAGACGGGACTTTCTGCTGACGAAACCTTCAGCTACGCAGCAAGGCTTATGCAAGCTGACCTTTCACGATAGCATTTAGCGATCATCTTAGCTCGAAGACATTCATAATAATTGCGGATCCCATCTTTAAACTCAAAATTGCCTTTGACAGAATTTTTAGGAAAAGTCGCCAGCCAGGTTGCCCCCCTTGTTTTCCAGTTTACGATCATGTGATTGGACACGCAGGAGCGGTGCATACGGGTGCCTGCCCCCGTCACAATGACGTGCTCCCCAAAGCTCTACCAGTCATAACTGGAGTCCGGGGTTGGTATGGTGCCCCTCGGGGCGGTGTTGCGCAACCTGCCTGGCAGCATCGGCGGGCGTCAGCCCGCCAACGCCGCTATGCGGCCGCACGTGGTTGTAGTCGTCGCGCCAGAGCCGCAGCACCGAGCGGGCGTGGCCGAGCGACACGAACAGCGTCTCGTTGAGGCACTCGTCGCGCAGGCGGCCGTTGAAGCTCTCGACGTAGCCGTTCTGCTGCGGCTTGCCGGGCGCGATGTAGTGCCACTCGATGGGTCGCTCTTGCGTCCATCTCAGGATCGCCAGGCTGGTCAGCTCGGTGCCGTTGTCGCTCACGATCATCAGCGGCGGTGCGCCTCTGGCCGCGATGATGGCGTCGAGCTCGCGAGCGACGCGGGCGCCTGACAGTGAGGTGTCGACCACCAGCGCGAGGCATTCCCGCGTGAAGTCATCGACGACCGCAAGGATGCGGATGCGCCGGCCGCTGATCAGCGTGTCGCTGACGAAGTCGAGGCTCCATCTCTGGTTCGGACCTTGCGGCAGCGTCATCGGCGCCCTTGTCCCCATGGCTCGCTTCCGGCCACGACGGCGCCTGACCCGCAGGTTCTCCTCGCGGTAAAGCCGCAGCAGCTTCTTGTGGTTCATGACCAGGCCCTCACGAGCCAGCATGATGCCAAGCCGCCGGTAGCCGAAGCGACGACGTTCCGACGCGATCTCTCGCAGCCGCGACCGTAGGTCGCCATCATCACTACGCCGGGGCGCGTAGCGCACCGACGTCCTGTCCGCGCCGAAGATGGTACAGGCCCGACGCTCGCTGATGCCGAACAACCGTCGAGCATGCTCGACAGCCTTCCGCTGAGCGGCGGGCCTCACCAGTTTTTTGCCGCGACCTCCTTCAGAACGGCATTGTCGAGCATGGCATCGGCCAGCAGCCGTTTGAGCCGGCCGTTCTCCTCCTCCAGCACCTTCAGCTTGCGCGCCTGCGACACGTCCATGCCGCCATACTTGGCCTTCCACGCGTACAAGGTGGCGCTGCTGATCCCGTGCTTGCGACACACGTCGGCGGTCTTCATCCCGCCCTCCTGCTCGCGCAGCACCGCAATGATCTGCTCCTCGCTGAACCTGGTCTTCTTCACGTCCGTCTCCTCACGAAGGCGGACTCTAGCTCAAACTGGCAGAGTTTCAGGGGAGCACGTCAACAAGTACAATCACGCGCTGGTGACGATCCGCGCCATCCATTTTCACCGCCAAGCGGCACGATCACGGCATCGACCAAGACGCGGCCCAAATATTTCGACCGGTGCGTCTACATTTTGATACTTTTCACCATCGACTTCCTTGAATGTGATGCGTACTTCTTGAGGCATCGCAATCATAATGCGATTGGCATTGGTAATAGGCAGGGTCGAGTGGTCCTATGAAGTATTGTTGGTGTTCTAAAGAAAGACCGGCGATACGCTCGATACGCCGATTGCGGTTAACGATCGCACTGGCATCGCTGGTCGCGCCGGGCGGGCCAACGCTGGCCGCACCGCTCAATGAGCGTGTCGCAACGCGAGTAAAAATGCTGACGCGCGCGACGAAGTGGACACAAGTCGCAGCGATACCGATCGCCTTCAAAACGTTTCACCCACAAGGCATGGTCAAGATCGGAAACGATTTCTACGTGTCGTCGGTGGAAATCCGGGCACTGCCAAAAAAGCTGCCTACGCCGATCGAAGGGCACACCTACGATACCGGAATTGGCGTCGGGCATCTGTTCAAAATCAACGCGGACGGCAATTTGCTCGCCGATATGATTTTGGGTGAAGGATCGATCTATCACCCTGGCGGAATTGATTACGATGGCGCATCGATCTGGATTCCGGTATCTGAATACCGTCCCAATAGCCGAGCGATCATCTACGCGATAGATCCGGTCGCGATGACCGCAACGAAGTTTTTGAGCGTAGCGGATCATATCGGCGGCGTCGTTCACAACAGAATGAGCAAACAGATAGAAGGTTTTAGCTGGGGATCTCGGCGCTTCTATTCTTGGCCGGTCCCGCGCCGCTATGGCGGCGTCAGCGCTTCCACGGCTCACCCGATTGCCAATCCTGAAAACTACGTCGATTATCAAGATTGCCATTACGCCGGGCTGCGGATGATGCTGTGTAGCGGGGTCGCAGAATATAATATTACCCCTGACACGCCCGCGTTCCAGCTTGGCGGCCTCGATCTGCTCGACTTGAAGACACATCGAACAGTTTGGCAAGCCCCGATCGCTTTATGGGCACCGTCGGGTCGCGCGATGGCGCAGAACCCGTTCTGGATCGAACCGACCATAAGCGGATTACGCGCCTATTTCATGCCCGACGACGACAACTCCACCCTGTTTGTTTACGAAACAGCCTTTCCGAAACTTCCGCTATAAGGCCCAGAACTGCGGTGCTGATCCGTCCACAACATCTTTCGCTCCTATTTAGATCGGCGCATCGAGCGTGACGTGGCCGGTCGGGAACCGTTGAGCTGCTGCCGGTTTCGCGGACACCGAGATAAGGTGTTTTTGAGACCGGAGGATGGAGATGCAACGACGGAAGTTCAGCCGTGAGTTCAAGCTCGAGGCGGTGAAGCTGGTGCGGGAACGCGGGGTGTCGGTGTCGCAGGCCGCACGCGATCTGGACCTGCACGAGAATGTGCTGCGCAAATGGGTGCGGGAGCAGGCGGCGGACCCGGGGTCGGCGTTTCCTGGGTACGGCGTGATGAAGCCCGAGCAGCAGGAGATTGAGCGGCTGCGCCGCGAGTTGGCCAAGATGAAGGCGGAGCGCGACATCCTAAAAAAGCGGCGGCCTACTTCGCCAGGGACTCGATATGAGGTTCGAGTTCGTCGCGAAGCACCGGGGGATCTGGCCCGTATCGTGGATCTGCGAAGCGCTCGGTGTTTCGCGCAGCGGCTTTCATGCCTGGCTGGTTCGGGCGCCCAGTGCGCGTGCCCGGAGCGATGAGAAGTTCGGCGCCAGGGTTCGCGCCAGCTTCATCTCCAGCTATCGGAGGCGACGGGGTGGGCTACCGCCTGGCGCATCGCGTTGTGGGCGCGGCTTGGCGACGGCAATCGCGCGCACCGGATCCTGCGGTTCCTGATCGGGCCGAAACGAACCTATCCCAACATGTTCGATGCGCATCCGCCGTTTCAGATCGACGGAAATTTCGGGGGTGCGGCGGCGATCATCGAAATGCTGATGAGCAGCGTCGATGGCGAAATCGTACTGCTGCCGGCCTTGCCCGATGCATGGCCCGCCGGACATATCACGGGCCTGCGTGCCCGCGGCGGGTTCGAGATCGCGTTCTCGTGGCACGCGGGGCGTCTGGCGACCGCGACAATCACAGCGACGGCAGATGGCCCGGTGCGGGTCCGGTCGGGCGATGTCGTCCACAGCGAAACGATGCGCGCCGGTCAGACGCGGCGCCTGCGAGGCCCCAACCTGCATCTCGCATGATCGTCGATTTCATCTCGCCGTCAGCGAACCGTCAGACTCGATCGGCCTAGATTCGGCTATGGCCCCCACATCGCCCCGCCGCCTGCCCCGCGCCCCCCGGCCAGCCAGTCGCCCCGCATGCGGGAAGTTCGCGGACACGATGCTCGCGCTGGCAAGACCGCTCCTGTCGCTGGTCCTGCTGCTCCCCGCACCGGCGATCGCCGCGTGCAGCATCGGCAAGCTCGCGGACCTGCCGGTCACGCTGACCGGCCGTCGCGCTATTGTGGACGCGAAGTTCGGTGCGCACGACGCGCGCTTCATCGTCGACAGCGGCGCGTTCTACAGCACCTTGTCCCGCGCGTCGGCTGCGGAATTCGCTCTGTCGACCGAGCCCTTGCCCGCGACGTTCCGGTTGCGCGGCATCAACGGCGACACGTCGGCGTCGGTCGCCAATGCAAAGGATTTCGCGCTGGCGGGGGTACGCATTCCCAAGGCCGATTTCATCGTCGGCGGCAGCGATACCGGGACGGCCGGCCTGCTCGGTCAGAATATCCTGGGGCTGGCCGACGTCGAATATGATCTGCCGCACGGGGCGGTCCGGCTGATGCGCGTGCAGGGCTGCGGCAACGCCGCGCTCGCCTATTGGTCCGCGGGCCGGCCGTTCTCGACCATCGCGCTCGAACACGGCGATGGTGGACCGTGGAAGCCGCATACGATCGGCACGATCTTGGTCAACGGCGTAAAGATGCGCGCGGTGTTCGATTCGGGCGCGCAGAGCACGGTCATGACGCTCGCCGCCGCCAAGCGCGCAGGCAGGCTCCCGTCGAGCCCGGGCGTGAAGCCCGATGCCATTTATGGCGGACTCGGCTCGAAGCAAGTCGAGACCTGGCTCGCCCCGTTCGACACGATCGATCTCGGCGGAGAGATCGTGCCTCATCCAAAGCTGCGGATCGCCGACATCAAGATCGATGGAGACATGCTCGTCGGGTTCGACTTCTTCCGGACCCACCGCATGTTCGTGTCGAACGCGACCCACCAGATGTACATGACCTACGAGGGCGGGCCGTTGTTCGGCATCCAGCCGACGGGTGCGAAGACCTCGACCGGCCAGACGCTGGACCTGACCGACACCGCCGCCGAGCCGACCGATGCCGCCGGGTTCAGCCGGCGCGGCGCGGTCCTGTTGTCGAAGCGCCGGTTCGCCGAGGGATTGGCCGATCTCGACAGGGCCGTCGCGATGGCGCCGGCCGAGGGACGCTATGTCTATCTGCGCGCGCAGGCGCGGCTCGCCAACGGGCAGGTGCTGCTGGCCGCAGCGGACCTCGACAAGGCCGCAGCGCTGATGCCCGACGACAGCGAGGTGCGGCTGACACGCGCGCGCCTGCGGCTCGCCGGCCACGACCCCGCGGGCGCGGCGGAGGATGCGAAGGTCGCGGATCTGAAGCTGCCGCCTGGGTCGGATCGTCGCCTGCCGCTGGCGGGGCTGTACGAAAACCTCGACCAGCCGGAGGCCGCGATCGCCAATTACGACGCGTGGCTGAAGCTGCATCGCGACGACGACGATCGCGCGCGTGCCTATAACGGGCGCTGCTGGGCACGCGCGCTTCTGAATCGTGAGCTCGATCGCGCATTGTCCGACTGCAATGCGGCGGCGAAACTGCGCCCCGGCTACGCCTCCTATCTCGACAGCCGGGCGCTGGTGCAGCTGCGCATGGGCCGGCTCGACGACGCGATCGCCGACTATGACGCCGCGATCCGCGCGAACCCGCGCAACGCCTGGTCACACTATGGCCGCGCCATCGCCGAGATGCGTGTCGGCAGGAAGGACGCCGCCGAGGCGGACCGCAAGGCGGCGCTGGCGATCAACCCCGGCACGGTCGCGCGCGCGGCGAAATACGGGCTGACGCTGTGATCTCTCGTGATGCGCAATCTTCATATCCGCGCTTCAGCCTGCATGACCCCGCTCGACTTCGCAGCGCACCGGGGCGACAGCACAGCTCGACTCGCCGGGGGTAGACAAGCCCGGCGCAGCCATGATCGGCGCGACCGACGGGGCTCTGGGTGGTGGGGGCAGCATTGACGCTCCCCCGATCGAAAGGACACCACCATGCCCAGGCTCAGCGACACCCAGTCGATCCTGCTCGCCCACGCTGCTCGTCGTGATGACGGCAGCCTGCCCCCCTGCCCGATACGGGCGTTGTCAGAGCTTATACACTGGCGATTTCCTATTTGGTTATTGAGACACACGATGCGGAGAAGCCGCCTATCTGCGCCACATCGTGATGGCGAACGAGGAGGCGGTGATCTCGCCGCCCTGGTCGGTCCATATGGGCAGCGGCACGAAGGCCTATGCGTTCATTTGGGCGATGGCGGGCGAGAACCAGGATTATACCGACATGACGGTGCTGGACATCTGCCAGCTGGCGTGACGTGAGAGTTCCCCTCCCTCATGCGGGAGGGGTTGGGGGGTGGGCGCCCGGCCGGCCTCCAGCGGTATCGCTCGTGATCCAGCGCGAGCCCACCCCCGGCCCCTCCCGCACGCGGGAGGGGGGATTTGAGGCACTCCATGACCAACCCCTTCGACCTTGCGGACAAGGTCGCGATCGTCACCGGTGCGAATACCGGGATCGGACAGGCGATCGCGGTCGCGCTCGCCGCGGCGGGCGCCGACGTGGCGTGCGTCGGGCGGACCCCGGCCGAGGACACCGCGGCGAAGATCCGCGCGCTCGGGCGCAGGGCCGCGATCGTGTCCGCCGATCTGTCCACGATCGAGCCGGTCCGGCGCGTCGTCGACGAGACGGTCGCGGCGCTGGGCGGGGTCGACATCCTAGTCAACAATGCGGGCATCATCCGGCGGGCCGACGCGGTCGATTTCAGCGAGGACGACTGGGATGCGGTGATCGACACCAATTTGAAATCGGTGTTCTTCCTGTGCCAGGCGGCGGGCCGGCACATGATCGCGCAAGGGGGCGGGCGAATCATCAACATCGCGTCGATGCTGACCTTCCAGGGCGGGATCCGCGTGCCGAGCTACACCGCGTCGAAGAGCGGCGTCGGCGGGCTGACCAAGCTGCTCGCCAACGAATGGGCGAAGCACGGCGTGACGGTGAACGCGATCGCGCCAGGCTATATCGCGACCAACAATACCGCGGCGCTCCAGGCGGACGAGGCGCGCAACCGGTCGATCCTCGACCGGATCCCGGCGGGGCGATGGGGCGACGCGGAGGATCTGGGCGGCGCGGCGGTATTCCTCGCGTCGGTGCTGTCAGTCTAACGCGAACCGCTCTCCACACGATGCACCTCGGGCTTTGGGTACAGCGGTCTAGCTGGCGAGGATCTGCCACTCGGCCAGTGCGGCCGAGCGGCGTTGCTTGTAGGTCTGCCGGTCGACGAGATGGCGTTCCAGGCTGAAATGGTTGTGGACGTTGGCATGTACCGAGGCGAACTTCTGTAGCGTCTTCATCCGCCGAAAACGCTGCATCGCTCGTTCTCGTCGTCGGAACGGCAGGTGGCTGTTCTCCACCCGATTGTTTGCCCAGCGGCCGACCTGCTGCTTGTCGGCGTTGCCCAGGTCCTTCATCGCCGCACGGTACGATCGAAGGCCGTCGGTCGTGATGATGTTCGGGGAGCCGTGGCGCTTGAGTGCCTTCTTCATGAAGGTGAACGCTGCGTCCTTGTCACGGGTCCTGGTGATATAGCTTTCGAGAATCTCGCCCTCGTGGTCGACCGCACGCCACAGGTACACCATCTCGCCGTTCAGCTTCACGTACATCTCGTCTAGGTGCCAGCGCCAGTGCCGGAAGCCCCGCATCCGGCTCACCCGCTGGCGGCGTATGTCAC
Source organism: Sphingomonas sp. Ell38C01 (assembly GCF_055231975.1). Taxonomy (NCBI): domain Bacteria; kingdom Pseudomonadati; phylum Pseudomonadota; class Alphaproteobacteria; order Sphingomonadales; family Sphingomonadaceae; genus Sphingomonas; species Sphingomonas sp. Ell38C01. Next base: position 3,713,344 of record NZ_JBUYVA010000001.1, read on the forward strand.
CTGCGAACATCGGACCGAACCGGTTCCACCACATCCGTACCGTCTCGTGGCAGATGTCGATCCCGCGCTCGAACAGCAGGTCCTCCACGTTCCTCAACGACAGCGGGAAGCGCACGTACATCAGCACCACCAGCCGGATCACTTCAGCCGACGAGTTGAAACGGCGGAACGGGCTGGGTGGCAACGCTCGAGATTTGCGGCTCATAACGCCTGCTACCAGCCCCCTGCCCTGCCTGCCACGTTGGTCTGACAATGCCTGGCTGACCGTTTCCGAACATCCTCTCACCGGTCCTCATGACATCAGCTAAGCAATGTGCTAAATAGCACCAATAGTATGATATGGAGGCCAATATGGCGACCGTGCGCAAGACCATCACCCTCACCGAGCAGCAGAATTCATGGATTGCCGCGCAGATCGACGCCGGCAGCTACACCAACGACAGCGAGGCGATCCGCGACCTCATCCGGCGCGAGCAGGAGCGCAGCCTTGAGATCGAGAGCATCCGCCAAGCGTTGATCGAGGGCGAGCAGAGCGGCGAGCCGGAGCCGTTCGACTTCGCTGAGTTCAAGCAGCGCAAAGCTGCGCAGCATGGCTAAATACCGGCTCACCCCGAGGGCGCAGCGCGACCTTGATGGGCTGTTCGACTATACCGTGACGCACTGGGGCTTGCCCCAGGCGATGCGCTACACCGACCTAATCGAAGCCGCTTGTGCCGATCTGGCCGAAGCGCCGCAGCAGGCGCAGGGCTGCGCCAATATTCGGCCAGGCTATCGACGGCGCGGGGTCGAGCAGCATGTTATCTATTTCCGGCCAACCAGTTATGGGATTGCCGTTATTCGCATCCTGCATCAGCGCATGGATGCGGCTCGTCACTTGTAAGCGCCTTGGTCATTAGCCCGTTCGCCATCTCCGTTTCTATAGTGTTTCCGTTGGGTAAATTTGGGGGGTTATGAAGCTTTTTCTCGCTGCGCTTGTCACCACGAGTGCGCTCACGAGTGTAGCGTTTGCTGCGGACAAGCCGGTAATTGCCCCGGCACCTGCCTGGGTAAAACCCGTCGCTCCGCTACCCCTTCCCGCAAAGGCGGACGAAGTGCCCGTCCGGATTTTGCTGTCCGATCAGCAATTCGCGTTGGAGCCCGGACGACAGACGGTCTACTCTGAAACATCGTTGAAGATTCAGACGCCGCAGGGGTTGGCGGCCGGCAATATCTCGTTGCCGTGGCGCCCCGAAACCGATGTTCTGACGGTCCACAAACTCCTGATCCGACGCGGCGACCAGATCATTGACGTTCTCAAATCGGGTCAGACGTTCACGGTTCTCAGACGTGAGCAGAACCTGGAGAGCGCGACACTGGATGGCGTCCTCACAGCCAACATCCAGCCCGAGGGCTTGCAGGTCGGGGATACGCTGGAGTTCGCGGCGTCAGTTTCGTCGAGCGATTCGACGCCAGGTGGTGTCTGCATTTAGAGGATTCCCAAGTTTAGGCGGTTCTGATTCAAGTCTGGCGAAGGAGCCGGGCCATGAGCAGACGCATGCTGACAGACGAGCAATGGGAACGGATTGAAGGGCATCTTCCTGGCCGAGCCGGGACGCGGGGTCGTAGCGGTGTCGACAACCGACTGTTTGTGGATGCGATCCTGTGGATGGCGGGTAACGCGACGCGCTGGCGCGACCTGCCGGAGGGGTTCGGCAAATGGACAGCGGTCCACGCGCGGTTCCGGCGCTGGTCGCACGCCGGCGTCTGGGAGAGGCTGTTCCACGCCATGGCCGACACGCCGGACTTCGAATACGTCCTGATCGACAGCACCATCTCGAAAGTCCACGCCGATGCGAGCGGCGCAAAAGGGGGGCTGAAGCTGCCGCGATCGGGCGTTCGCGCGGTGGCCTGACGACCAAACTCCATGCCGCCGTCGATGCGATCGGCCTGCCGATCCGCATTCACCCGACGCCGGGACACCGCGGTGACGCTCCGCAGGCCGAGAGTCTCCTGACTGGCTTGCGGGGCGTCGGTCACGTCATCGCCGACGCCGCTTACGACGCCGATCCGCTACGCGCTTTCATTGCCGATGACCTCGGCGCAACTGCGCAGATCAAGGCCAATCCCAGCCGTACCAAAAAGCCGCCCATTGACTGGAGGCTCTACAAGGAACGCCACCAGGTCGAATGCTTCTTCAACAAGCTCAAGCGGTTCCGTCGTATCGCTCTGCGCTGCGAGAAGACGCTTCCTGCCTTCATGGGGTTTGTCCATCTTGCATGCGCCATGATCTGGCTCCGCTAATGCAGACACGAGCTAAAGGGACATGTCGAGCAGATCGCAGGAGCCTGGAACGGCTTTCCGATCGGACGAGCGCATCTCCGCATGCAGTGGCCTACCAGCCTACCAGTCCGTCTTCGCCAGACGGCGTCCCTGCCGGCGTTAAAACCGATAAAGACAGGCAACACCTCTACCGTCGAGCTGTCACTCGACAGCGTGGAGCCTATCATTCCGCCGAAGGGATCCACGAACACGGGTCGTGTGCTTCTTTCCGACCGGGTGCGATGATCTCCTCGCCTCTACACCGGCGCTCAGGCAGCCAGCTGCCAACAGCGACAGACACCCAGCCAACATCGCGATTTTCACATTCCGCCCGTTTTCCGCCGCGAGCCTATTGGCACGCGCCACCCCGGACAATGGTTCCCGCCAGAATGGTTACCATTGAGGAATTGTCGACAGAACACTTTTCTAGACAAGGCTTCGGTAGTCCCGACGCAAAACGCACCTTAATCTAACAATATGAAATTTTTTCCACCTCGGTCGGTTGCGATGTTGGAAAACTTCAATCAGATTGATCTACGCTACTATAATAGGAGATTAGGCATGCGACCTGCAATTATCTTATTATCTATATTTATCAGCGCCCCAGCTATTTCTCAAGTCTCTGAGCAGATCAATCCACGATGGGGTCTAGACCCATCTGGTCAATGTCGGAACGTTACGATTGATGACCCTAATATTACAGGCTCGGTAAAAGGTGTACCGATCGGCTGCCTGGATCAATCCAACATATTTCAGTCACGAATTACGCCCATTGCCCTCGAGCAATCACTGCTACGCGTTCCTGCAGGCACAACGGCTTCTCAACTCGCCGCTTTGTCCGCCACCCATGCGATTGTCATCGACAAGCCACTGACTATTGAGTCGAGCGCAACGCTTTCGGGGCGGGTCTATCTCGTCGACGACGCCAAGATCACCATCAATGCGGGTGCGGTACTGACATTCAAGCAGCAACCGACGATCCCGGACTCGCAGGTGTTTTATGGTGGAGGCGCGGTCCAGGGTCTCCAGACATCGAAGGTCCTATGGTTCGCCGGTTCGTTATTGAACATTAACAGCGACGCCCTCGCACGACTTCAAACTGCGATGGACGCCGTAATTGCAGGTGGAGTCGTTGAGTTTCCGGTCGGTACTTTTCGTATCACGGGACAAACCCTGACGTGCTCCCCTGAAACTCTGCCAGTTTGAGCTAGAGTCCGCCTTCGTGAGGAGACGGACGTGAAGAAGACCAGGTTCAGCGAGGAGCAGATCATTGCGGTGCTGCGCGAGCAGGAGGGCGGGATGAAGACCGCCGACGTGTGTCGCAAGCACGGGATCAGCAGCGCCACCTTGTACGCGTGGAAGGCCAAGTATGGCGGCATGGACGTGTCGCAGGCGCGCAAGCTGAAGGTGCTGGAGGAGGAGAACGGCCGGCTCAAACGGCTGCTGGCCGATGCCATGCTCGACAATGCCGTTCTGAAGGAGGTCGCGGCAAAAAACTGGTGAGGCCCGCCGCTCAGCGGAAGGCTGTCGAGCATGCTCGACGGTTGTTCGGCATCAGCGAGCGTCGGGCCTGTACCATCTTCGGCGCGGACAGGACGTCGGTGCGCTACGCGCCCCGGCGTAGTGATGATGGCGACCTACGGTCGCGGCTGCGAGAGATCGCGTCGGAACGTCGTCGCTTCGGCTACCGGCGGCTTGGCATCATGCTGGCTCGTGAGGGCCTGGTCATGAACCACAAGAAGCTGCTGCGGCTTTACCGCGAGGAGAACCTGCGGGTCAGGCGCCGTCGTGGCCGGAAGCGAGCCATGGGGACAAGGGCGCCGATGACGCTGCCGCAAGGTCCGAACCAGAGATGGAGCCTCGACTTCGTCAGCGACACGCTGATCAGCGGCCGGCGCATCCGCATCCTTGCGGTCGTCGATGACTTCACGCGGGAATGCCTCGCGCTGGTGGTCGACACCTCACTGTCAGGCGCCCGCGTCGCTCGCGAGCTCGACGCCATCATCGCGGCCAGAGGCGCACCGCCGCTGATGATCGTGAGCGACAACGGCACCGAGCTGACCAGCCTGGCGATCCTGAGATGGACGCAAGAGCGACCCATCGAGTGGCACTACATCGCGCCCGGCAAGCCGCAGCAGAACGGCTACGTCGAGAGCTTCAACGGCCGCCTGCGCGACGAGTGCCTCAACGAGACGCTGTTCGTGTCGCTCGGCCACGCCCGCTCGGTGCTGCGGCTCTGGCGCGACGACTACAACCACGTGCGGCCGCATAGCGGCGTTGGCGGGCTGACGCCCGCCGATGCTGCCAGGCAGGTTGCGCAACACCGCCCCGAGGGGCACCATACCAACCCCGGACTCCAGTTATGACTGGTAGAGCTTTGGGGAGCACGTCAACCCCAATCACCGTTACCAACGGCCAGCACGTCCGCGGTGCTGGGAAATTTAAGTCAACAATCTATTATACATCATCAACCACGAACGGCTTTTCATTTAGTTCAGCCCTCGGCAGTAACCTTGAAGGAATGACGCTAGGAGTCGAATCTTACAACACCGTACCAGATTCAGGGAAAGCTATCGAGATATCGATCGGGTTTGTGACCGTTCGAGATGTGGCTATTCGCGGATCCAATATCGGCATTGATATAGGAAATGAAGCTTCGGCAACCCGTGTGCTATCTACAGATATATTGGACAGCTCTACCATTGGGCTTTATGTTCACGATGCGAACGACGTGTTTATAGATAATTTCCTCATTTCCGCCCCGGTCGACCGCGTGACTGCGTCCAGCGCAAGCGGAACAATCGTTGCAGGCGAGGAGATTCGTCGTTCGAACGGCGTCGTCCTGGGCCGCATTGATACCGTCCTGTCGCCAACCCGATACCGCATGTTCGTCTACGACGGCAATCTAGTGGTTGGCGAGACGTTGACCGGGGTCACGAGCGGCGCCACATTCGTGGTTGCCGCGCAGACACCGAACCATGCGTTGGGTGGGATCCGCCTGCTCAATAAGGTCGAAGCACTTATAGCCAATAACGGAGATGTGATCGGAGGCGCTTTTGGGATGACCACGGACGCGCAGGCGAACGTTGCGTCCAAGCGGCCTGCCTATAATAATTTCGCGAACGTATTTTTCGACAGTTCCGACAACGGAGTACTCTTGGAGAAAGTGGCCGATTTTGATTTTATCGGCTGCTGGTTCTCCAATCGCCCCGGCCCTGGCATTACAATGACCGATGTCGAAAGTATGCGATTCAGTGGTGGCCGAGCCGTCAATAACGGGCAGCATGGAGCGGTCCTACGGGCGAATGCGAAATTTGTCTCGTTCAACAACTTCACTGCGTCAGGAAACAGCACGTCTAGCCCGGGAACCTTCTCAGGAATCTATGCAGACTCCGGAACAAGTGATTTTTCAATCACAAATAGTAGACTTGGTGGTACGCTGGGATTTTCCGGGCAGCAGGCCTATGGTTTCTTTCTCCAGTCCGGCAACAGCGACCGTTACATCGTGTCAGCCAATCTCGTTAGTGGGAATACGCAAGCGGGGGTTAGCGATAACGGCACCGGAATTCACAAGACAGTTACTAACAATTTCTAGTCACTAAATATATTTATTACCCTTGAAAGGTGGTGCCAGGTAGCGGGTGAACATGGGTTTGTCCGCTACCATTTTAGCTACAATTCGACATTTGTCGGAAACAATTCACAAGTTTTAGTTATTTTGTTTATCCTTATATACTCCAAGATGTCTTGCTATAGTTAAATTCTTACTTATGTAATTTCCACTTATAAATTTGTCTTGTTAATTAAGATAGCTAACGTTGTAGCTGTGATTCAGAGGATCGACGTGATGCATGATCTTCATATGCGCGTGGAGGCTGTCGAAGATTCTTGAAAGCCCGCTCGACTTCGCAGCGCACTGGAGGGTGCTGTCAGTCTAACGCGAACCGCTCTCCACACGATGCACCTCGGGCTTTGGGTACAGCGGTCTAGCTGGCGAGGATCTGCCACTCGGCCAGTGCGGCCGAGCGGCGTTGCTTGTAGGTCTGCCGGTCGACGAGATGGCGTTCCAGGCTGAAATGGTTATGGACGTTGGCATGTACCGAGGCGAACTTCTGTAGCGTCTTCATCCGCCGAAAACGCTGCATCGCTCGTTCTCGTCGTCGGAACGGCAGGTGGCTGTTCTCCACCCGATTGTTTGCCCAGCGGCCGACCTGCTGCTTGTCGGCGTTGCCCAGGTCCTTCATCGCCGCACGGTACGATCGAAGGCCGTCGGTCGTGATGATGTTCGGGGAGCCGTGGCGCTTGAGTGCCTTCTTCATGAAGGTGAACGCTGCGTCCTTGTCACGGGTCCTGGTGATGTAGCTTTCGAGAATCTCGCCCTCGTGGTCGACCGCACGCCACAGGTACACCATCTCGCCGTTCAGCTTCACGTACATTTCGTCTAGGTGCCAGCGCCAGTGCCGGAAGCCCCGCATCCGGCTCACCCGCTGGCGGCGTATGTCGCCTGCGAACATCGGACCAAACCGGTTCCACCACATACGCACTGTCTCGTGGCAGATGTCGATCCCGCGCTCGAACAGCAGGTCCTCCACGTTCCTCAACGACAGCGGGAAGCGCACGTACATCAGCACCACCAGCCGGATCACTTCGGCCGACGAGTTGAAACGGCGGAACGGGCTGGGTGGCAACGCTCGAGATTTGCGGCTCATAACGCCTGCTACCAGCCCCCTGCCCTGCCTGCCACGTTGGTCTGACAATGCCCGCCGCGCGCGCCCGCGCCGCCAGCTACCGCCCCGGCACCGTCGTCATCTTCCGTAAAGGTGCAGAGGACGGCGCGCCGCGTCGCAACACCGGCTACCGCGTCGGGTCTGTCGACGCCGAGGCCGGCACCGTCCGGCTGATCGACCCCGAAGGTCAGGCGCTCGCCTGGTCCCCCGGTGACGGCAGCGCCGCCAATGCCGACGCCTTCACCGAGGTGCAGCAGCAGTTCCGCACCGGCGACAAGGTGCAGTTCACCCGCAACAACTACGAGGCCAAGCGGCTCAACGGGCGCACCGCCGAGGTGGTCGCGATCGACCCGGACGAAGGTATCCTCGTCGTCCGCTCCAGGAACGGCAAGCGCCAGGCCCTCGACATGGCCAACGTCGCCGACCGTCACATCCGCCCAGGCTGGGTCCGCACCATCCATTCCGCGCAAGGGGCAACCTGCGAGCGCGTCATGGCGCACCTCGAATCGTTCCGCAGCAACGTCGACGCCAACATCGCCTATGTCGCCGTCTCCCGCGCCAAGGCCTCCGCCATCATCTACACCGACGACCGCGACCGCCTCGCCAGCGCCATCGAGAGACGCAGCAGCGCCAAGGTAGGCGCGATCGACGAGACGATGATGCGCAAGGGGGCCGCGATCACCATCCCCAAGCCTGCGCCCGTCAGGGCCGCAGGGATGGCGATCGGGTGAACGGCACTCCTATAAATTTCGGAATCTTACCTGAATACTGTTCGCATGGTCGCTTTTACTGAATGTCCTCGTCCCGGCAGGAACCGGAACAGTAACCGTACCATTTCCATTCCATACCGGTTTCAGATCAGGTGAGTAATTTGGGGCTTGGTCGAGCACCAAGACATTGCCCTTGCCTTCCGGCTCATCGGAACTTGGGATGACTGATACTTGGTAATTGTCTCCGACTGTCGCTCCGCAGTTTCTAGAAAATACTACAGCAGCCATCTTGCCGTTTGGACTTATAGATCGCCCTTTAGGTTCGTTCCGGCATGATGGTTCGGTGCTGCACGATGCCAGCAAGATCGCGCTGACGCTGATGATCGCAACCCGCATGTCAGCAACCGTTCTTACGATCTGCGATGCCACGACGAATCATTTCCTGATCGTGCGGATCGTCGCCGTAAGGAGCGGTGCCCCCACCAAAGAGCCCCATCAAAGGCCCAGGCTCTCCCCAATCAGGCTGAGACGTCCCGGCAGCCTGCTGTGCGCGACCAGCCTGCTGGAGCAATATGTTCGGCGCTATGCCTGCCGCTTTCCCAGTATAACCGTAATTGTAGTTACCAAAATCTTGAAATCCACGATGCCTTTGCTTGTAATCCCAAGGCCCTTTATTCTGGACTTGGCCTTTAAACCAAAGGGCCGCTATCGCGTTTGCGTAGTGCTTGGCAGCTTCGGCACCGTTAGCTCGCGCCACTCTAGCCAGCCTAGCTTGCGAGACACCTGTTCCAGGGGCCGCCGGAGGCCCGTAGCACTGCTTATTCTGCTGCGAGGGGACATTAGCTGCTGTGCCAGCACCGCCAGATGCAAGACCACTGCTACCTCCGCCAGAAGCAAAAGACCAAGTTCCGATCAAATCTGCCAAACTTATTTCTGGCAAATTATCGTACCTTCGCCCCTTAACGATTATATCGTCTTCTAATCCTGTCGGGTCTGTCGCGTTGAGCGGACTGCTCCCGACATAGGCGTACATGTTCATGCCGTCGCCATACCCGATCGGGTCGGGCTGCATGAACCGCCCAAGCGTGGGCGAGTAGGCGCGGGCCTTATAGTGGTACATCTGCGCCTCGGGCAGCCACGTCTGCCCGGTATACTGGAACCGGCCCAGATTGGCCGCACCCGGGATCCCGTACTCGTCGTACGTGTTGATCGCCAGCGTGTTGCCGCCCTGGTCCGCCACTGCCACCACCGATCCACGTTCGTCGGCGTACAGCCACCGACGGTCGTTCGTGCCCGACCCCTCATACCACACCAAAGGCTCGTCGCCACCCGCGCCGAGCGCATAGCGACGCAGGATCGTCGCCGTCGCCCCCGACTGCTCCGTCGTCAGCTGGTCGCCGCGGTAGCGAAGCACGTTTCCGATCGCGTCCTGGCTGAACAGCCGGTCGAGCGGATCGTACAGCAGATACCCTCCCGGCGTCTGCGCCAGCAGGTTGTCCACCGTGTACCGATACTGGGTCGTTCCCTGCGGCGTCGACGACGACGTCAGGTTGCCGCGCCCGTCATAGCCGAACGACGCCGGACCGGCCGTCGTGTACTGGTTCAGGCTATTCTTCTGATACCCGCGCTGGACATCCACCCGGTCGGCGAACGCGTACGCGTCGTTCGACATCGTCACCGTCCGGATCTCGTCCGCCGGCGTATAGGTGAAGCTGCGCGTCACGTCCTGCGCCGTGCCGATCAGGTCGTGCGTCAGCGACGACAGCCGCGACAGCCCGTCATAGCCGTAATGCGTCCACGTCGTGTTGCCCCGCGCGATCGTCTTGCGTCGGCCGTACGCATCGTATTCGTACGTCGCCAGCACGAAACCGTCATTCTCGCGGACCCGCGTCAGCGCGTTCGTCGCGTCATAGGCATAGTCGGTCCACAGCCCGTCCGCCCATTGCTGCGAATGGATGTTGCCCGCCTGGTCGTAATACCAGCGCAGCGTCCCGATCCCGTTGGTATTCGTCTCCTCGAACAGCCGCCCGAGCGCATCGTAGCTATACCGATAGTCGTAGCCCCGGCTGTCATACGCCCGCGTCATCCGCCCCAGATCGTCATACGCGTACGCCGTGTTCGTGTCCGCCGGCACCGCCGCCGGCTGCGGGCGATTGCGATAGATCAGTCGTCCGAGATCGTCGTAGAAGAACGCCATTCCCGTCCCGTCGCGGAACCGTTTTCCTGTCACAAGCGAGCCACTGTCGTGCCCGGTCTCATTATATCCGACCTCCTCGTAAGTACCGTCCGGATAGGTCGTACGCAGCGGCCGGTTGAACCCGTCATAGGCGTAGGTTGTCGTATTGTTTGCGGCATCGCGCACGGTCTGGACCTGACCGCTGCCGTTGTAGGTAAAGCTCTGCGTCGCCTGCTGGAGCGGAGACCCCCAGCCGTTCGCCACCAGCGTCGGCGCATCCGCCTCATCATATTCGCGGTACGTGATCCGGTCATAGCCATACACCCCGGCGCCGGTCTGATCGCACGCCCGGTTGCTCTGTCCATCCGGCTGGTTGGTGTTGTCGAGCGTCGAGGGGTTCATCCGCAGCGCCACGCATTGCAGGTTGTTCGCCACGTCGTAGCTGTAGTGCGTCACCTTCTCGCGCGTGCTGCTCGCGAAGACCTGCGTGCGCCAGACACGGCCCAGCGTATCGTAGTCGGTCGTCTGCGATTGGTACGGGCCGAATGCGTTGCCATCCCCGTCGGAGGTGCCGAACACCGTGCCCTCGACCGCGCCATCCGCATTGCGGTAGAGTTTCACCGAACGGTTCGGCAGGCTGCCGCCGCCATCCGGATCCGGACCGACGACCTGCATCACCCGACGGTCGGCGTCGTAGAAGGTCTTCGTCACGTCGGCGACGTCGGTGCGCGGACCATCGACACTGATCCGGTTGCCGACCGTGTCGTATTGGTAGCCGTCGGTCGCGGTCAGCGTTCCGTCACCGGATCCGCGCGAAACCGACGACAGGAACAGGTTCGGGGTGTCATACGCCAGCGTCGTGCGCGTCTCCGACCCCTGTCCGCCGCACGACTGGCCGCTCGCGCACGTCGAGACTCCGGTCAGCTTGTAGACCGGCGGTGAGCCCGTATTCCCGTTCACATACAGCGGCGTGTAGGTGAACCGGGTCTGCGGCCGGGTCCCCTGCTGCGATGTCGGCCGCGTGATCGACGTCACCCCGCCATGCGTCGGGTCGTAGCTATAGTCGGTCTGTTTGCCCCGCGCGTCCTTCGTCCAGATCGGCTGGTTGCAGATGAGGGGATTGGCGCAGTTGGTATCGTACCCGGCGGACGTCCCGATCTGGCCGCCCCCTACGCTCGGCTTTGCCGTGTAGACCGTCGCCGTCACATTGCCGCGCGCATCGTTGGTATAGTCGACGCGACCCCCTTCCGGCATCACCCACGCCGTCAACCGGCCATATTGGTCATGTTCGAACGTGTCGGTCCGGTTCTTCCCGTCGCGCTGCGACAGGATCACGCCCTGCGAGGCATCTGCCGTCACCACATTCTGATGAGACTTCGGATCGGTGATCGTCACCGACATCTGGTTGTTCGCCAGCGGCGTCCAGGCATAGCCCCACGACACCTGACCGTTCGAGACGCTGTCGACGCGGCCGTTCCCGTCCCAGTGATAGATCGTCGAATCCGATCCAGCCGCAGGTCGCTTGATGGCAAGCATGCGACCATTGCCATCGACGGTGTACCGCGTCTGGTGGGTCATCGCGTCGGTCACGGTTTGCGTATTGCCGCTTCGGGCGTAACTGACCCGCGGCCAGCCCTGCACGGGCGGGTTGGAACTTACCGTATTTTCCGCTGTCACCGATGCGATTTCATACCACAAGCTGGTCGCATTGGGGTCATTGCCCGCATAGCCGTAGCGCAGACGGAATCCCTTGCTGCTCGTGACCGTATTCAATCTCACGACATAATGCGTGATCGCATAGCTATCCTGAATCCTTGGGTCGAAATACTCCTCGTCATACTGATCCGGCGTGTAATTCAATTCCAGTCGCTCGCCATCAGGGCGCACGATCGTCGTCGCGACCGCATCGACGACGCGGTAGTAGGCCTGGTCGTTCGACACCGGCCCCCTGTCGAACGTGACGACGGTGCCGTTTGCGGTTCGATAGGTGTATTGCGTCCCCAACTTGCTGAGCGTCGAGCCGTCGCGCTCGGACGACGTGTAAGTGTTGCCGGACAGTTGAAAGTTGTTGGTGTCGTTCCCCAGAGTGACGCTGACGCCGCCGGAGAAAATCGAGATCGACGCCATATAGCTGTGCCGCCAGCCGGTCTGCACCCAGAAGCGCTGATGCGACAGCCCCATGTCCGATGTTCCGATCGCCACGTCGGTCGTCGCCAGCTGCACCTGACCATTGCTGAGGTTGATCCCCTTGGCATCCACCGGCGAGCGCACTGGGGGTAGCGGGATATCCGCCTGCGCCAGCGCGGCGGTCGAACAGGATGCGCCCAGCATCAACGCGAGCGCTTTCACGCCACCATGATATCCCCTACCCTTTGTCATCGTCGTTCCCCGGAATAATATCTGCCCTGATCGGTCGAGCGCGCGCGGCTATCCCGTCGGCAGCGCGGACAGCACCGAATCTAGCGTCGTCCCGAGAGACTTCGCGGTGTCGCACATCAGTTTTGGCTGGACACCGACCACATGCTCCAGCCGGTTCTGCACCGCCTGATTGCCAGATGCTGCCATTTTGCAGATGCTGTCGCGGTAAAGCTTCGGATCGAGCTTGAGCCTCGAGCAAATGACGGCGGAAAACCCGGCTGCAGTCAGCTTTTCCCGATCCGTTGTTTGCGCGACAACGACGAAGTCGCGCGCCTTTCCCTTCGCGTCGATAAATCGGCGCGTCATGCAGACGGGCAGTTGGACGGGGAGTTTGGTGGTGAGGTCGGTGCCCTGAAGCGTCAGGAACAGGAGGCTGGCAAGCATGAGGAGACTCCTGGGAGGAGAGAATGGGTGCCGTCGACGGCAGCGCTATTGCGGTGTGACGGACACGCTATCGATCGCGGACGCACCGTGCTGGCCAGTGTTGCGGGCCGCGTAGGTGATCGCCATCGTCGGATTGTTCGCGGTGAACACGAGCGCGTAGGTCGCAAAGCCGTTGCCGGGCGTGACCGAAGTCGTCGCACCGCCAATGCTCACGTCGAGCGGATTGCCGGGATAGTTCGGCCGTGTCGCCGCACTGAACGACAGCCGGTACGCCTGCCCCGATACAAGGCCCGAGACGTTCTGCGTCATCGTCCCGGCATACCCATCCGCCGATGACTGCACGAACCCGGTCTGGTTGCCGTCGGGCGCCGACGCGAACGCGAACGCCGAGTTGTTCGACGAAATGCCCGCCACGCTCTGGAAGGTCTGGCCCGAGACGGACGGGTTATAGGTAAAGCCGGTACTATATCCGGTCACGACGGGGTTCTCGAACGAGGCGTTCGCAACCGTCGGCATTGGAACCGATGCCAGCGTCACGGTCACCTGATCGAGCCCGGTTGCGGTATCGCTACCGGTCTGTGCGGTACGGAACGTGATGCTTGCGCTGGTGCCGGTCGCGGTGAAGGCTGCGCTGTTGAAGGGCTGGAAACCGGGCGACAGGTTGAACGTGCCAAGCGACGCTCCGCCAACTGACACGCCGACGTTCGTCGCAGCGAATCCGGGGCGGTACACTGCCCAGAAATTGATCTTGTAGCTGGCCCCCACCGTCAGGCCGGTTACCGTCTGGGTTACGGTGCCGACGCTTGATGGATCACCACTTTGAAGAAAGGCGATTTGACTGCCATCGGGCGCGTTCGGAAATCCCCATGCCGTTCCATTCGCGGTCAGACCTGCATTCCCGCTGAACGACATACCTGTAGGTGCGGTGAACGACCCGCGATACGCATAACCCCCGTTCATCGACGGCGTCTCGAACGATCCGTTGACGACGCTCGTCGACGCCCCCGAGGCGGGTACGCCGCTCACGATCACAGCGTTGCGATTGCCGGTAACGTCATGGTCGTACGTGACCGATGCGCCGGAGTTGGGGCCCCCGCTGTGCTGCGCGGTGACCAGGCGGCCGAGCGCATCATAGGTATAGGTGACGGTCTCCCCAGCGTACGTCATCGAGGCGCACAAGACCAGACACGGCGCGAGCAAGGCGCGCCGACACATCGTTCCGCTAATCACGCAACCCCCCGCTTTCAGCCTGCCCCCAGGCCAGCAACATTGGAATGCGATACGCGCCCGTCTCCAGTCAACGCTCGTTCCGTGACAGATACGGACATATTGGTCCGTTTCCGTTGTATGTCGAAATCATGACCGCGCAGGATCTTTAACTTTGTCCGCAATCTCCATCACCTAGCATTGCTGTGATGATCACCGGATTGGTTCCACCGGGTGTCATGCGCACGATCAGTCCCTGCTGCCTCCCTTGAGATGACAATGTCAGCGCACGGATCGCATCGAACGGGCGGCCGGCCGCTGGTGCGGCCAAACCCGATGCGAACGTGAAGTCCAGTGCCCGGCAGGGTGCGATGCGATGACGCGCCATCATTGCCTCCAGCTCGGCAAAGGACCCGATCCGCCGTTTCGCCGCGCGGAGAGTGCCAAGCTCGGCAAGCAGCGCCGCCCGCTCCGCTGCGTCGGTGCCAGCGCCGCGCAACGCATCGTCGATGAGCGGCATGTCCGCATCATTGATGTCGATCCGCGTCGCCTCGCTCGACAGCGTGACCGCTATCGCCTGCCCGTCGATGACGACCGAACCCGACGCGGGCAACTGCCACCAGGGACTGCGCACACCTCTCAGGATCCGATCCGCCACCACCGTCTGGATCGCGCTCTCGCGCGCCTGGGCGTCGCGATAGTCGTCGCGCGCAGACGCGATTCTGTCGGATGCCTGGTTCGCGCGCAATAGCATCAGCGCCACGATCGACGCCATCAGCACCAGCAGCCACAGCACCGCGATCAGGACGAATCCGCGCTCGCCGGATGCGGGCGGCAAGGCGTCAGCGACGTGGCGCAGGCCTGCCACTCACCTGCCTCTGTAGCGCCCGGTCGACCAGCGGCCGGACATCCTCCAGACCCGTCATCAGCGCATCGACCGTCGCGCGCATGTCCTGCGGCGATCGGATCACCGTCGGCGTCAGCAGGATGATGAGCTCGGTGCGCGTGCCGGTATTCGACTGCGTCCCGAATAGCCCGCCGACGACCGGGATCTGGCTGAGCAGCGGGATCCCCGACTTCGTCCGCGACACCCGGTCGCGGATCAGCCCACCGAGCGCAATCATCTGACCGCTCTGCGTCGCGACCGTGCTGGCGAGGCGGCGCTGCTGGATCGTTGGCGAATTGATCCCCGACGTCGTCGTGGTCGACACGTCGCTCACCTCCTGCGCGATGTCGAGCGTCACCGTCCCGCTGTCGTTGACCCGCGGCGTCACCTTCAGGATCACGCCGGTGTCGCGCAGCTCGATGCTGTTGACGATCGGCGCGCCGGGCGCCGCCACGCTTTGCGATTGCTGGATCACGATCGGCACCTGATCGCCGACCTGCAATGTCGCGGTCTGGTTGTTAAGCACCATCAGCTTGGGCGCCGACAGGACGCGGACATTGGTACGCGACTGCAGCGTGTTGAGCACCGCCTGCGCGGTGTTGCCGAGTACCGAGACCGAGAAGCCGGGAAAGATCGAGGTCGGAATCGGGGTCGCAGCACTCGAATGGACGATGCTGGTCTCCTTGCTGAGCACGTTGAAATTGACCCCGAACCGCAGGTCCCGCGTCAACGTCACCTCTGCCAGCGTCGCCTCGATCAGCACTTGCGCGACCGGCTGGTCGAGCTTCTGGAGCGCGTCGCGGATGAAGTCATACTCCTCACCATCCGCATAGATCAGCAGCGAATTGTTGGGTTCGTTGGGGACGATCCGGGGCCCGCGCTGGTTGGCGGGGACGACCTCGGGGGCTTCGGACCCCGGCAAGGGCGTCTGCGCGCCGATCACGTCGGACGGCGCCGCGGACGCCGGGGTGCCGCCCATCCCACCCGTCCCGCCGGTCGCCCCCGTTCCGGTCCCGAGCGCAAATGCCGTCGCTGGACCAGGCTGCGGATCGACGGGCGTCGAACCGCTCGTGGTCGCAACCCCCAGCACCCGCTGGAGCGACGACGCCAGATCGCGCGCGCGGCCGTTCTGCACCGCATAGCTGTAGAGCCGGCGCTTGCCCGACACCCCCGAATCGAGCCGCCGGATCCACGGCTCGACCTTCGCGATGTCCGCGCGATCCGACGCGATCACCAGCATCGAGCGCAACCGCGCGAGCGGCACCAGACGGACGCGAGAGCCGATGATGTCGTACGGCGGCTGGAAGATCTTCTGGAGTTCGGCGCGCAGCGTGTCGGCATCGACATTCTCGAGCCGGAACAGCTCGAAATTCATGCTGGCAAGACTGTCGACATCGAGGCGCTCGATCAACCGGCGCGCGGCACCCCGTTCGTCGGCGGTGCCCGTCAGGATGATCTGGTTCGACGCCTCGTTGGTGCCGGCGACCACCTCCTTGCCGAGCAACTGCTGCAGCACGCGTCCGATCTCTCGCGCGCTGGCACGCTTGAGCGTCACGATCTCGCTCGCGAAGCCTGCGACCGGCGGCGATGCGCCGGTGGTCGCCCCATCCGTCGTCGGACCGTCCGACGCCAGCGGCGCACGCGCGCGTGCCTGTGCGATCGGCACGACCCGGTAGCCCTTCCCGGCCGCCACGATCGCGGCATCGACCGACCGCAGCGCCCCCTCGAGCAGCGGCACCAGTTGCGCGCGCGATACCGGTTGCGGCGTCCGCAACGTGATATTGCCCTGCACCGCGGGATCGACCGAATAGTCGACGCCGAGCATCGACCCGAGCACCGCATCGACGACCCGTTTCGCATCGGCGTCGACAAAGGCGAGCCGATAGCCGTCCTGAACCTCGGTACGCGCACCACGCGATGTCTGTGCCAGCACCGGTGGCGCAAGCACCAGCGCGCTCAACGCCACGGGCACAAGTATCAGAGCCTTCATTGTGGGGGTTCCGTCGTCGGGGCAGCGCCGGTCGAGGCCTGCCGGTTGCCGTAATCGAGCGCGACGCTGCGCCGCTCGCCTGCTTTCGAAAGATCGACGCGCGATGCCGTGATGCGCGCGATCGTCCAGCCGCCGACCGCCTCGCCGACGCCCGCCGTCACCGTCTGCCCGCCCGCGTCCTTGAGGAGCGCGACCGCCCGGCCGCGCGGTGCGACCACCGTCCCGACCAGCCTGGGCGGGTCCGCGGCGGGTGCCGGCGTGGAAGCGAGGTCTGCGACCGGAGCGATCACCCCGGTGGTGTCGACGACATCGCTACGGGTCGGCGAGAAGGGCGGCGCGACCGCCGCCATGTCGAGCGACGGCGTCTCGATCGCGGGCAGCACGGTCACGACGATCGGGGCCACGCCCTCGATCGCGACCGGCGTTTCGCGCAACGCCCATGCGGGCACCGCGACCGCGGTCGCCGCGGCGCCCGCGATCGCGATCCAACGCGTCCGGACGAGGCTCATCGATGCGACGCCCATGCCACCTCCAGCGTTCCCGCGAGACGCAACTGTCCGGGCTGTCCGTCGACCGCCACGATCTCCCACGCGGCGAACCGCATCACCGGCCGGCTCCGCTCGATCTCCTGAACCAGCGCCATGATCGCAGCCGTGGGTCCCTGTGCTCCCACCCGCGCTGCGATCCGCTGACCCGGCACTGGCCGTGCGAGCGGCGTGACATCGAGACCCGCCAGCCCGGCACGACCCGCGATCGACCGCAGACGCGCGGCCAGCGCGACCTGCGCCCGTGCGCCACTGGCCGCCGCGATCGTCAGCCCGGGCGGCAGCGGCTGGCTGGTCGGAAGCGGCGGACGCGACGCGATCGCGGCCGTCCGCGCCAGCCGCTCGCGCGACGCCGCGAGCGCATCGAGGCTCGTACCGATCAGCGCGGTCACCGGCAGCACGACCAACCGCAACGCAAGCAGGATCGCCAGCACCAGAAGCCCAACCGCGACGATACGTCGCATCGGCGGGGACAGCGCATCGATCATCGCGGCAACTCCCAGGTCAGCCGCACCCGCCCCGCCTCGATAGGCGTCTGATCGCGCAGCTGCGCGCCCGTCGAAACGAGCGCCGCCTCTACCGCGTCGGGCGCACTCGTCTCGATCTCGAGCGTCAACGGCCCGGCCGGCGACGCGATCGCGCGGCGCGCATAGGCGGTGCCGGGCAGGATCCGCGCGATCGCATCGAGCGTCTTCGTCGCCGATCGCCGCGCCAGGATCGGGCGCAGCGCGGTCCGCGCCGCCTCCGCATCGCGCAGCCGGCGCTCGGCCGCGATCCGCGGCGCCGCCTGGTGGCGGAGAAACGCGGTCTGGCTGTCATTCCCCTGCGTCTCGATCCACGCGAGCGCCACGATCAACACCGGGATCGTGGCGAGCAACGCCGCCGCCACCCCGAACGCCTGCCGGTTTCGCCGCCAATCGGTCGTCCGGCTGCCGTCATGCCCGGGCACGAGATCGATCACGCGCGCGTCGCGCACTGCCGCGATGCCGGGCAGCGGCAAGTCGTGCTGCCCGAACAGGCTCGACAGTTGCGCGATGCGCTCGCTCTTCACCATCGCGATCGCGGCGGTGATCGATGTACGATCGCTTCCGACGACGCGCGGCACCCACAGGATCTGCGCAACCGGCACCGGCGACACGGTATCGAGTTGCAGCGCGACCGCGGACCGAAGCCGCGTCCGCGCCTGCCGCGGCAACGCGAGCGTGGCGATATAGCTCTGCGGCGACGGCAGCAGGAGCCGCGCGCGGCTGCCCTCGACGATCCGCGCCATCTCGTCCCACGCCTCGGCGTCGAGCGCCTCGACCGGGCGCGCATCGACGAACCGGATCCGTTCGCCGCGCTCGATCCGCACGATCTCGACCCGGTCGGCGAACAGTGTGATGTCCGCCGACGGCACCCGATCCGGCCTGCGCAACGCCGCGGGCAGCATCGCGGCCAGTTCCGCGATCCACCACGCCCAGGCGGCAGCGGCCATCGCGCCATAGGGCCGGAGGCGGTCGATCAGTCGCGGCATGTCAGCGATACCGGGTCGAAGCGGCATGCCCCCCCGCCATTGATCTGCGGTGACGCGACGAGCCGCGACGTCCGCCCCTGCCGATCGACCACGACGAGCGCAATCGTCCGCGGAAGTGACGGTCGCGCCGCGTCCGCAACCTCGCCATAGGCGAAGCGCGCCGAACGCAGTCCCGCCAGCAGGACCGTCTCCGGGGGCGTGCGGTCGACCTGTCCCGGTTCGGGGATCACCCTTGCGGTCACGGCCGTGCCATCCTTGCGCGCGACGGTCGCCAGTTCGAGCTTCACCGGCCCGACCGGGCCAAGGGCCTGCGGCGGCGGGATCGTCAACACCAGCCGATCCGCGTCGAGAACGGGAGCGTCGTCGCGATCGGGGCTCAATGCGGCTTCCACGAACCGCGCAAACGCCACGCCCGCATCCACGATGCGCGTCTGCTCGCCCGTAGCGCCCTGACGCCGCCAAGCCTGCGTCGTTCCCGCCATCGCCCAGCCGAGGCCGACGAGCAGCAGCGCCCCCGCGACCATCGCGACGAGCAGCTCGACCAGCGTGAACCCGTTGCGCCTCATGCCCGCGGCATCGCCTTCAGCCGTCGCGCGCCGGCGGTGAAAAGAGTGCGGCCAAGGGCGTCGGATACCGTCACCTGCATTTCGCTGAGCACCAGCAATCCGCGCGGATCCGCCATCACCCCCATCTCGCGCAGCGACCAGTGCAGCGCCTGCTCATCGCCCTCCTGCGTCCCTTCGGCGAACGGCCCGACCTTACGCTCTTCGAGCATCGCGCGCCCGAGAATGAACGCGCGCGCACGCGCGTCGTTGACCTGGCTGCGCCCGACCGCCTGCCACTCGCCGCGCATCAAGATCGTCAGCAGCAGCGCGGTCACCACGAACGCAACCAGCACCTCGACCAGCGTGAACCCGCGCTCGCGCCTCATCGCGCAGCAACCACAGCGCCGGTCAGCCAGTCGATCGAGGCGACGCGTCGCCCCGCCAGACTGATGCTCCCGCCCGACGACGATCCGTCCGGGAAGACGATGATCGTGTCAGTACGCCTTCCGCGCCGGTCGGTGTAGACCGCCTCCGCCGCGATCGCGCGTGGCGAAATCGATTGCGGCTTGCCCGTCGTCCGCGCCGTCGCACGCGCCGTGGCGAGCGCCTCCTCGAGCGTGGCACCGGCACGGCCGGCGTCGATCGCGCCCGACCGCGTCCGAAGAACCGGAAGCGCCACCGCCATCAGCACCCCCATGATCGCGAACACCACCATCAGTTCGATCAGCGTGAAGCCGGACGCGCCGCCGCCGCGGAACCCGTCACCGCGCATAGACGAGGTCCGCGTCGTCCCCCGTCCCGCCCGCCTTGCCATCGGCCCCGAGCGATTGGAGTTCGAACCCCTTTGCGGTCGTCCGATAGATCAGCTTGCGCCCCCACGGGTCGATCAGCTGCGTCTGTTCGCGGAGATAGGGACCCGTCCAGGTGCCCACGCCCTGCGGCGCAGTCCACAGCACGTCGAGCCCCTGCTGGTCGGTGGGCTCGCCTCCGGTGTCGAGCTGAAACGCATGAATCCCCTGTCCCACCGTCTCGAGCTGGATCTTGGCCGCCTTCCACTTCGCACCGCCCAGCATCCGCATGAGCTGCGGCACCGCGACCGCCGCGATCAGCCCGATCACGACCAGCACGATCAGCATTTCCATGAGCGTGAACCCGCGCTCGCGTCGCGATCTCATCCGGCAAAATCCCCCAGTGCGAAAATCCCGAGCATCACCCCGCCCACCAGCAGCGCGACGATTCCGCCCAGCGTCATGATCGCGATCGGATTGGCGAGCGCCACGATACGGTCGATCCGCGCGGTCGCCGCATCGGCCAGGATCTCGCTGGCCTGCCGGCACGTCGATGCCAGCGATCCCGTCCGCTCGCCCACCTCGATCAGCCGGATCGCGGTGCGCGGCACGAATCGCGTCGCCTGCAAGGCCTGCGAGAGCCGTTGCCCTTCACGCACCCGATCCGTCGCAAGCGCGATCTGCGCGCGCCAGCGCCGGCTCCCGATCGCGCTGCGCGCCAGCTCGAGCGCGCCGACCACCCTGACGTCGTTGGCGACCAGCATCCCGAGCAATCCGGTGAACTGCGCCGCCAGATATTGATCGCGCAGCGCCGCCCCCGGAATACGCGCACGCAGTGCATCATACCGCGCATCGGCAGCCAGCGCGCGAACGAGCATGACGACGGCCACCGGCAATGCGACCGCGATCCCCGCCAGCGCGACGCCATGGCGGTCGATCGCGTCGGACAGCGCCAGCACCATCCGGGTCAGTGCCGGAAGCCGGTCTTCCTGCCCGCGAAAGATCGGTGCGAACTGCGGCACGACGACCGTCAGCACCAGCACCAGCGCCAGCGCCGTCGCGACCAGCACCGCGGCGGGATAGGTCAGCGCGGTAACGAGCAGGCGACGCGTC
Organism: Sphingomonas sp. Ell38C01; assembly: GCF_055231975.1. Classification (NCBI taxonomy): domain Bacteria; kingdom Pseudomonadati; phylum Pseudomonadota; class Alphaproteobacteria; order Sphingomonadales; family Sphingomonadaceae; genus Sphingomonas; species Sphingomonas sp. Ell38C01. The sequence continues at coordinate 3,734,643 of NZ_JBUYVA010000001.1, forward strand.
CGCGACGCCTGCGCGAGACGGTCGGCAAGCGACGTCAGCGCACTCCCGAGCTGCCCCGAGCGTTCCGCGGAGCGCACGACGCCGACGACATAGCCCGGAAACATCCGCTGCGCCTCGATCGCGCTCGCCAGCCCCTGTCCCTCGCGCACCGCCGCCAGCATGTCGCGCAACAGCGCGCGTTGCCGCGCCTTCGGCGCTTGATCGCGCAGCAGGTCGAGCGACCGGTCGACCGGGAGCCCCGAGCGCACGAGCGCCGCCAATTGCCCCATCACGAGCGCCTGCTCCGCCAGACCGATACCTCCCAGTCGCACCGGCTGGTTGAGCCGTTCGACGACGCCCATCCGCCCCGAGCGGATATCGAGCGGGGTGAACCCGCTCGCGCTCAACGACGCCGCCGCCTGCCGCGCGTCGACTGCCTCGACCCGACGCCAGTCGACGCGACCGGCTTCGGTCGCGACCAGGCACCGATATTCGGTCATGCGATGTCGACGACCCGCTGGATCTCGGCGATCGAGGTGCGGCCTTCAGCCACGAGCGCCAGCCCGTGCGCCAGCAGCGTATGATCGGCCGACTGGACCAGATCCTCGATCGCGTCGCGTCTCACCGCATCGCGCGCTGCATCGTCGAGTTCGAAGATCTCGATGATCGGCGCCCGCCCGCGATATCCGCTGCCGCCGCACCGGACGCACCCGACCGCCTCGCGCACCGTGCCGGGCGCCTCGACGCCGTGGCGTCCGAACAGTGCGCGGTGCACCGGCGCGAGCGGCACGGCGCTGGCACAGTCCGCGCACAACACGCGTACCAGCCGCTGTGCGATTGCCGCGATCACCGTCGACGCGGTCAGATACGGCTCGATCCCGATATCGGTCAGCCGGGTGAATGCCCCCGTCGCACTGTTCGTATGGAGCGTCGACAATACCAGATGCCCGGTCAACGCCGCGCGCATCGCGATTTCGGCCGTCTCCGCATCGCGGATCTCCCCGATCATCAGGATGTCGGGATCCTGTCGCAGGAACGCCCGGAGCGTGGCCGCATAGCTCAGCTCGATCTCGGGCCGCACCTGGACCTGGTTGATCCCGTCGAGCAGCACCTCGACCGGATCCTCGACGGTCAGGATCTTCACGTCGGGCCGCCGCAGCCGGTTGATCGCGGCATACAGCGTCGTCGTCTTGCCGCTGCCCGTCGGTCCGGTCAGCAGGATGATCCCGTGCGGGCGGTCGAGCACCGCGTGCAGTCGCGCCAGCACCTGCGGCGGCAGGCCGAGCTTTTCCAGATCGAGCGGCACTTCGGCCCGGCCGAGGATCCGCATCACGATGCTCTCGCCATGCGCAATCGGCGAAGTCGAGACACGGACATCGACATCGCGGCCCCGCACCGTGATCCGAAGCCGCCCGTCCTGCGGCAGCCGCGTCTCCGCGATGTCGAGCGCGGCGATAACCTTCACGCGCGAGGCGATCGCGTCGGCCAGCGCAACCGGATGCTCCTCGATCTCGATCAACCGCCCGTCGATCCGGAACCGCACCGCGACCCGGCGCGCCATCGGCTCGATATGGACGTCCGACGCGCGCCGATCCACCGCCTCGGTCAGCAGCCGCTGCACCAGCCGGATCACCGGTGCATCGGACTCACCCTCGACCATCCGCGCGAGATCGTCGACGCCGTGCCCGACCGCAGCCACGTCCACGACCTCCTCGGGATCGGTGCCGATCGCCTCGAGGATATCGGAAAAGCTCGCGGTCGCGCGGGGCAGTTCCGCGGTTCCAAGCGCGAACGCCGCCGCGATCGCCACCTCGTCATCGTCAGGGTCGCCCATTGCAAGCAGGAAGCCGGTCTTGGTCGTGACGGGGACGATCGCGGCCTTGCGCAGGTATCGCACGTTCAGGCCGTCCGGGCTGGCCTGTGCAAGCGCGTCGCGCCCCAGCAACGGTGTGTCGGTCGTCTCCGACAGAATAGGCGCGAGATCGACCTCGGCGATCATGCCCAGCCGGACCAGCGTGGCCGGCAGTCGTCGCCCCGATGTCCCCGCCAGCGAACGCGCGCGCTCGAGATCGGCGGCGCTCACCAGCCCGCCGTCGATGATCTTCGTCTCGAACGCCATCGATGTCACACGCAACCCCCGGCAGACCATAGACCGGCCGATGACCCTGCCTATCGTGACTATGTCGGTTTCCGTTCAATCTGCCGGCGGGGCGACTGGCGCCGCGACGACCGATCGGCGAAACCTCCTCGCGTGGCGTTCCAGATCGTCGAACAGGACCGGATCGCGCAGCGGTTGGGCAGCAGAGGCCGCGTGGCCGTCCCGACGGCCCTACGCCGTCCGATCGCGGCGGGGCTTTCGGTTCTGGTCACGTCGGCGATGCTATGGGCCTTGATCTCCCGTCTCGTGGCGGCCGTCGAACCGGCGCATCGCCCCGATACCGCCGCGCTCAAGGTGTTCACCGTTGCGAACCCATCGGACACGCCGGCACTCCGGGCCGAGCCGGTCACGAAGTCAGCCTCGGCCCCGCCCCCGCGAACGCCGGTCGTCCCGCCGCTACCGCCAGTACCCGCGGAATGGACGACCGCGCGAATTCGCGTTTCCATCCCCGCGCTGCTCGCTCCGTCCGAAACATCCGTTCCAGCGCCGGCGATCGCGTCAGGTCCAGCGGGCGCAACCGGCTCCGCATCGGCCGGTGGGGGAGGCTATGATCCCTATGCGGGCGCCACGCCGATGCGACGCGAGGGCCCCGTCACCGCCAACGGACTGGCGTCGCAGACCGCCAGCGTCGACCGGTTGATGCTCGAGGCGATCCACGGCATGCTGCGCGCACGCGTTCCCGGATTGCGCGGGCAGGTGATGATCCTTGTCGTCGTTACGCCCGATGGCAGGGCGTCTTCGATCGAACGGCTTCAGGGCTCCGTCGGCAGCAAAGCCGACGAGATGCTTTCGGAGCTCCTGCGAACGTTCGGACGATTCCCGCCAACCGGAAAGAGCTATCGACTGCGATTGCCTGCTTTCACGTTTTAGGGTGACCGCGACCGCTAAGCCGGCTGGCTAGTGGTTCGGTCATCATTGCGACCTAGCTCTAGGCCGGTCCCTCCAAAATGGAGGCTTTCCGCAATTTTGCCGCGGCATCCGCAAACGATGTAGGTATCCCACCAATATGGTGGAAACGCGCATCGAATATCGAATCGCCGAGCTTTCTCCGGCTCAGATAGATTGCCTGCGCCTCGTTGCATCGGGGGTATCTAAATCGAAGGCGATTGCTCGCGAACTGAACCTGCAGCCGGGCACGGTCGACACGTATCTGTCACGCGCGTGCAAGCTGCTCGACGCGGATACGAGGCAGATCGCGGCAGAGAGGTATCTTGACGCTCTTAACGGTCCTGCCCAGAATTCTGGATCGCTTTCTCGATCCAGATCGGACCGCCTTGGCAATCCCACGACGGCAGGTTCTTCTCGTCCAACCACCGGGGTTCGGTGGTTGTTCGACGTCCCTCCGATCGGAGGCATCGAACAAGACCTTAACTGGATTGAGAAGACGCTCGCGATCCTCCGGATTGCCATAGTCTCGCTGTGCCTACTCGCGATCATCATCGTCGCCGGGGCCGGACTGCTATGGCTGGCCGGATAACGCAGCAGTCTCGGGAGACGGGAAATGCCGCACGTTCCAATGTCAGCCGCTACGATAATTTCTGAAGAGGTCAACGCGCTGATCACCGCGCAGGATGACGCCCTGCTGGCCAATCAGATGCTTTTTGTGTCCATCATCAAAACCGCTCGTAACGCACGCGTGGCGTTCAAGGACGAACAGCAGATGTTTGCCACGCTTCACGCCAGTTCGACCAAGATGCTCGAAACGCGGTGGGCTATCGGGAACAGCCTCAAAATGGTTCGCAACCTCGCTGTTCGCTGCGGCGCTGCAGAAGTGATGGAAGGCTGCTCCGGTCCTTGCCCCGCGAGCGCCATGATTGGCGATGAGCCGAACGACGGCCCGTCCCATGCGCTTGCGGCTATGAATACCGCTCGCATCGACGCGTAAGGGGCAGCGGCCAGGCTTATGATTCAATCTCTGTTCCTGGCTGCACCTTACGTTTTCTGGACTCTCGTCCTTCTAGCATGCGGCACCGCCGCATCGCTTGGGGGCAAGGAGGGGCGATGGATAGCCTTATTCTATGTCGCGGCCTGTGCCGCGACGAACGTTGCAACTCGTGTCGACTGGGATTGGACGAGGCCGAACTATCTGGTTCTGGCGATCGACGCGCTACTTCTGGCAGCCCTTTATGCCGTCGCATTGAGCAGTCGCCGGTGGTGGCCGCTGTGGATTACCGGTCTGCATCTCCTGACGGTATGTGCGCATATCAGCGCGATCATCGCTCCCTCGTTCGGGGGACGATTCTACTTCGTTCTAGAGGCGCTCTGGTCACTACCCAAAATGGCGGTGCTTCTCTTCGGAGTAATGGCCGACTGGCGGGTACGGCATGAAGCCAGAGTTCGGAAGAACACATACTGACAGCATCGAACAGGCGACGTTGTCAGTAGCCCTGCGAAGGGCAGCGAAACAAAATTATGGCGACCTGGTAGAGGAAGCTGATCCCGCCACCAACATTGTGGTGGTAAAACGCTACATTCGGCAACGTGATCTAAGAGCCAAGCTTTTCCCGCCGGGCCTTCTTGCAGATCCGGCATGGGACATTCTCGTAGACCTCTACGCCGCCACTGCCGAAGGTGCCCAAGTCTCGGTGTCGAGCGCTTGTATTGCGGCGAGGGTGCCAGCCACCACCGCCCTGCGTTGGGTTGGCAAATTATGCGAAGAGGGAATGATCAACCGGCACAGTGACCCATTGGACGGACGACGACACTTCCTGACTTTGACGCCGGTCGCTGTCGAAGCATTAAATCGTTGGTTCGCAAGAGCCTGAAGCGCAGAGCAGCAAAAATTGGACGCCCTTCCGTCTCTATAACGGACTATCGAAGGCCCGTTTACGTTCACTACGTGGTTGAGCGCCTAGCAGCGTCGGCTACCCTGCAGAGTGCCGACTCACCGGCTGGAGGGATGCCATGCTTCGTTCTGTTCTTCTTGCCACCGCGTTGCTGTCGTTCGGCGCGGTGCCCGCCAATGCCGTTGCGTGTCGCGATGCCAAGGGCAAGTTCATCAAATGCGCGGACAAGGCGCCTGCAAAGCCGGTCCGTTGCAAGGATGCAAAGGGCAAGTTCGCAAAGTGCGGAACGCCGGGTGCAAAGCCCGCCTGATGAATGCCGAGCAGGAGCGCTGGGCCGAAGCTCTCACGATCGACCGGATGTATGGTGACGACGCTCCTGCCTGGGTCGCCGACAGGATCGGCGACCTGGCATCTGCGGGCGATGCCGGTGGCGTCGCTCGCATGCTTCTGATCGCCCGAAGAATTGATGAGCTGCGTGCGGCGGGCGTGCGGCTCCATTGAACCGGCGGGATGAATGGTATCGGGCATGGCGGGGGGAGGAACGACGCCGCCCCGCTCCGGTATCCGGTGTAAGAGATATGGCAATCTTTGCCGTGGCGACCGCAGCGCTGATCGCGCTTCTCGCGGGCAGCTGGTCGTGATTGCGGCTTTACCAATGGTTTTCGAGTGTCAGGTCGTCAGGGTTCATGATGGTGACGGTCCCATCTGGTGTGCCAATGGGATAAAAGTCCGTGTCGCGGGCATTCAAGCGCCTGATTTCGAAACTGCCAGCCCTTGTCGCCAGCGGCGCTCAGAATATGTCTGTGATGATCGGCGTGCGAGGGAAAGCCAACGGACCGTCGAGCAGCTGACACTAGGCCGGAGGCTGTCGTGTCAGCCGGTCGACCGTAGCTACAGCAGGGTGGTGGCACGATGCACCCTGCCCGACGGGCGATCGCTGTCCTGCGCAATCCTGGCAACCGGTGCGGCGGTCCGGTGGGATCGATACTGGCGCAGCTACCGCATGGGCCAATGCCGTTAGTGCGGGCGCCAGCGTAAGGGCCGGCGCCCGGGCCAGCCTATTTACCGGTTTTCACGGCACCCTCGACTGGAACCGATGCCGCCGGTGCAACTACCATTGGAGCAGGCCCGGCGCCTGCGGCAAAAGCGACCGGCACGTCCTCGTCGATGAACGCCGTGACCGGCGCGCCGAGCGGAATCTTGGCACTGGTGCCCGTCGTGAAAAAGCCAGCGATCGGCAAGACTGCGATGGCGCCGACGACGCCTGCGGTTCCGGTCGTGCCCTTGTCGTCGAGCGAACCGCTCAATCGGATCTGGCGTCCGTTCGCACGGACATAGAGAACACGGGCATTGATCTTGCCGGACTTGCCCCACATGCCCTTGTTGCGCACATCGGTCACTTCACCGACCGCGGGGCTGCCAGCCGGAATCACGACGCTACCATTCAGCATCACGGCCTCTGCCGTCTCGAGGTTGAAGCGCTGTCCGACTTTCAAGTTCTTGCCCTTCGTCGTCAGGCCTTCCGCCATCTTCAGCGGCACCTGCGTACCGACGCGCAGAACGGTATCCGCGGATGCGCCGACCGTGACCGAAGGCGGCGACGCTGGTTGAACGATCGCGGTCTGCGCGCTGGCAGCGATCGGCAACACCATGGACGCGCCCGCAAGCGCGCAAAGCAATCCTCTCATACTTCATTTCCCCCCGGATACAGGTCGGTCCCCCCGACCAGACACTCATCAGATGTTTCAGCAGCTTGCGTGTCAAGCATCGACGTCGGGGTCAGACACCGTAGCGCTTGTTACCCCCGCTGGTGATGCAATAGCGGCCGCCTCTCGGGCCAACACACACGTCGCCGCCATTGCACGGGCATTGACCGCTCGCCGCCTCCCCCCGTGTGCCATAGGATCCCCGGGATCCACGAACACGGGTCGTGTGCATCTTTGCGACCGAGTGCGATGATCGCCTCGCATCCGCATCGGTACTCAGGCAGCCGGCCGCTAACAGCGCCAGACACCCGGCCAACATCGCACTTTTCATATTCTCTCCCCCGTTTCCACGCCAGACTATTGGCATGCGCCACCCCGGACAGCGCTTACCGCCGAAATGGACCTTGTTCAGAAGAAGTGGGCGAGCTGTCCTTTCCGACGGGGGTTGTTGAGTATTGCTCGACTTCGCAGTGCACCA
>NZ_JBUYVA010000002.1:0-15567 GCF_055231975.1 Sphingomonas sp. Ell38C01
CGCCAGCCTTTCGGTTTCGGACATACTGCGGTGGCCTGCCGACGATCAGGTGTCGGAATATCGGACGCCAGACCTCTATGCGATCGGCCTTGCCAATGGCGGGGGCCATGCGATCCAACGGCTAGCGGATCAATACGTCCGCGTCCGATCCGACCGGCGACGGCAACTCCGGGGTGATGCCCTTCGCGATGATTGGACCACATGGGTGAAGGGTTGCGCGGAAAAGTGGGCGAAACCCTGATCCTTGTCTCTGACCGGGTTGCACGATACCCTACGGCAACCGGTCATGGTTCCCGGTTGGAAACACGGGAATAAGCCTATGACCACGGTGTCGATGACGAAGGGTGCCGAGCTGGCGGGCGTCAGCAAAGGAACCGTCTCGAAAGCCCTTAAATCGGGGCGTCTTAGCTATGCCGAGAAGACCGATAATGGCTACCTGATCGACACATCTGAGCTATTCCGAGTGTTCCCCCCGAAACAGCCGGAAACGGTTGAAACGGGCCGTTCCGATACCCCTATCGGAAACAGGGAAACCCTAATGGAAACAGGGGGGTTGCTCCGAGAAGTTGAATTGTTGCGTGAACAGCTTCGTGATCGCGAAGGCGTGGTTGATGATCTGCGGCAACGGCTCGATAAATCCGAGGACGAACGCCGGGAAGCACAGGCCCGAGTGATCGGTCTACTAGCGGGACCAGGGCCAACGGAATCCAAGAGAGGGTTCTTTGGGCGCTTGTTTGGCCGGCCTGACGAGTGATGCGCGGTTTAGCGTGCGCCAATATAGCTCAGAAAGTGCGGGTAGCCTTTCGGGTCCATCGTATCCTGTAGGGTTACAACGGCCGTTGCAGCTGCCAGATACATCGCTTCCGCCTCATCCTTGCTGCGCATCTTTTCAGGCATGCCTGTTTCCCGACGCGCCTCCCTCATCGCGGCTACTGCATCTTCAAAATCTGATAGCGTGCCATTGATAGCGCAGACGCCACCCCACCGGGCGGACCATGCTTGCTCGGTCGAGCACCCCTCGCTTAACAACTCTGCCGCGTACCCCTGCTCGACAACATGAAGGTCCAGCTCAGGCCGATGCTGGCGAGTGACAGCAATCTGCATGTAGCCTTTTGCCGCAAAATGCAGGTCTGGCTTGGCAGCCTTCTTTTTGAAAAAACCGAACATCGATGCTTATGGCCTTTCTACTTATCGCCGTAACAGCCGCGATATCGTTGCCTGATCCACGTCGAACAGCGCCGCGACGGTGCGTTGCGTATCGCCGGCTGCAAGGCGCTGTAGCGCCTCGGTCTGTTGATGGGGGGTGAGGGCGGCACGTCGACCGAACTTCACGCCACGGGCCTTGGCCTGAACCCTGCCGGCAGTTGTGCGCTCGGTGATGCGCTGCCGCTCATAGCTCGCCGCGATCCCCAGCACGGCAATAACGACCTCGGCGAACTGCGAGGTGGTGTCCACCATCGGCTCCGCGATCGAGCGGAAGCCCGCGCCGGCCTCCTTCACCGCATGGAGGATGTTCAACAGGTCACGGGTGTTGCGGGCCAGGCGATCGGTTGCCGTCACCATCAGCACGTCGCCGGCATCGAGCGCGCCGATCGCGCGCTTGAGCTGGGGCCGCTCGGCCGTCGCGGCGCTGACCTTCTCGCGGTAGATCTTGGTGCAGCCGGCCGCGTCGAGCTGGGCGAGCTGCTGCGCCAGATCCTGCCCGTTGGATGAGACGCGCGCATAGCCGTAAATCATGCTCCGATTGTGCATCGGAATTATGCATCATGGAAGCGCCCGGATTTCAGCCATTTTCCGGGTGATGCAAAACCTTTGATTTTCGCATCACGCAGCCACCGCAAGCTTCAACGCTCTTACCTCCTCAATGGTCAGGCAAGGCTTTTGGCTATGGATCACCCGATGGCAGCTCGCACACACCATCGCCATGTCATCTACATGAACGATGCTGTCGGGCTGGAGTTCTTCAATCGGTATTTTGTGGTGCGCTTCAATACACCGCTCGCCACGATCATCATAAAGTAACTCTGGCTTAAGATCGCAGGCAATACACCACAGCTTACCGCCATTCTTAGTCTTATAATGCTTTTTAGCTCTCGCCGCGAACTTTCTGTCTCTCTCTTTATAAGCATGAACTCTGGTTAGGATACGACCTTCCTTGCCTGTTATTTCCTCTTCCAGATCGGTTTCTGGAAGACTCTCGAAATGTATCAGATTTGTGGCTGACCCGGCATTTGTCATGCCGAAATGTTCGGCCTGCGCCAAAATATAGGTATCTGCCGCTTTTCTGATCTCTACCGTATTTACGGCCCCCATAATCTTGGCAGCGTGCCCTTTGATAGCTTCGGCAATCTTTGGGTAATTATTTGCTACCATGTCAGCTTCGGCAATGTCAGCTGCGATAGCCCCAAAGCGGTCCTGCAAATCAACCTTGAAGTCTGTGTGAAGTATGGAGACGCGGAGTGGAGCAAGCGTTACGGTAAGACCGTCATCCTCGATCACATCGAAGTCCATTGCATCCATGACAAAGGACTTGTTTTCAAGAGGAAACACTAGCGGAGTATGGTGATCTTCCCGACGAAATTCGGGTAGACGCGCCACCGCCATAACTAGCTGCGGTAAGTGCATCTTCTTGCGATTGTTCGAATCGAACTTGCGAAGCCTTGGCTTTCCCTGCGGTTGGGCATTTACACCACGCACCTCGGCAGGAATGGTGAGGTTCAAGGCCTCAAAAAATACGTTGATCTCTCGATCTTCCAGACTGTCTGCGGGTACGTACTCGAACTCGCCACGTCCGCCCGACGGTCGCCACCGGACAGAAATACTCTCCATCGTCAGGTCTCTCCCCACCGCTCCGGATTCAAGCTAGCACCCAGACACGGAATATGCAATTCTCGCGCAGGCGTCCCGCGTTGACGTGATGCATGACGCTGTTTATGCAAGTGTTCCTGTTACGTTCTAGGGGTTCGAAGTTCTGCCTTACACCGTCGCCTCGTTCTTTTCGGGCATTGGTGGCCTCGATCTCGGTTTGGAGCGGGCCGGCTTCGACGTGCGGTTTCAATGCGAGGTCAAGCCCTTCTGCCGTGACATTTTGAAGCAGCACTGGCCCGATCTTCCCCTAAATACTGACATTAGGAAGTTGGATGACGCAGATATCCCTGAAACTGATATCTGGGCGGCAGGATTCCCCTGCCAAGACCTCTCGCTTGCTCGAATGGGGCCGCGATCTGGGCTTAGAGGAAACCAATCTGGGCTCTTTCACGACTTTATGCGACTCGTTGGAGCACGTCTTCCAAGAGCAATTATCCTCGAAAACGTGCACGGGCTTCTCTCTAGTCACGGAGGACGCGACTTCACCGTCGTACTCAAGGCGCTGGACGAACTCGGGTATGGTGTCGCATGGCGTGTGCTTAACAGTAAAGACTTCGGAGTCCCCCAGCAGCGGCGTCGAGTCTACATTGTTGCCATGCATCGAGACGCAGGAAGTGCCGGAGAAGTACTTTTTGAGCCAAAATGCGGCGACTGGAATTCTAAGAAGGGTCGATCGGATGGGAAGAAATCTTCCTCCATCTTTCAGACAATCCTTGGAGATACTGTCAGAGGACCGCTCGTAAAGAGCGTTGCCCACTGTATCTATGCCGAGTCAGCTCGGCATACCGGGACGGACTGGTCGCGGAATTACGTCTGGTATCCCGAAGGACGTGTACGGCGCTTCACGCCAAACGAAGTTGAGCGTGTCCAAGGTTTCCCCGATGATTGGACAAGGCCCAAGGGCTTTGACGAGAAGCAATCGGATCGCATCGACAGCCTACGCTATCACGCGGTCGGAAATGCGGTAACGCCACCCGTCGCAGAATGGGTCGGGCATCGCCTCTATGAAGTTCTGCAACGGCAGGACAGTGCGACGTTGCGCCAGAGCCTACGCGCCTAAAGCGCATAGACCGCGGTCTCTACCGCTCGAACCCGATATCCGGTCCGTCGCGGTCGTGCCCGCGCTGGCGTTGTCGCTGCCGATCGCGCTCGTCCTGTCCATGGTCGAGGGCCGGCGTCTGCTGCTGCCGGGGTGAGTGATCCAGCGCCGGCACCGCCTCGAACCCGTCGCCGGCACTGGTCTGCAACCCCGCCCGCATCGTTCGCGCCGCGCCCTGCACCAGGCTCGCCATGCCGTGCGCCGCCAGCTCGGCCCGGTCGCGCACCCGCTGCCCCATCTCCTGCAGCCACTCCCGGCCGCGCTCGAGATAGGCTCCCAGCCCGCGCTTCTCCTCGATCGCCTCGTTCATCTGCCCGCGCGGGGTGACGGCGTGCGGTTCCTCGCCCGCCGCGATCTGCTCGGCATACGCGCGCCGCTCGATCGCGGCCGACGCATGGCCCATCTTCACGGTCGGCTCCATTTCGACACCCTGGCGGGCATAGCTGCGATGATCGACCCGCTCGGCCACCTGCGCCAGTTCCAGCGCGTCGTTGACCTGTTCGGCCCACCGCTCCCGGATCGCCTCGACCTCGACCGACGCCGATGATCGCACGTCGAGCTGGCGCGTCTTCGCCCCCAGCCCCTCCGCGTCCACTACCCGCGTCGTCGTCATGACGTGGGCATGGTGGTTGCGATCGTCGCCATAGTCATGAGGGGCGTGGATCGCGGCATCCACAGCCACCCCGTAACGGTCGCGGATATCTTCCGCGAAAGCATGAACCAGGTCGCGGCGCTGGCCGGCGTCCAGCTCGGCCGGTAGCCCCAGCTCGTATTCCCGCGCCACCTTGGCGTCCTTGCGCTTCTCCGCCGCCTCGGCCGCGTTCCACAACGCCGATCGGTCCTGCGCCCACTCCGCGCCTTCCGGCACGACGATGAACGCATCCTCGACGCCGCCCCGCCGCGTGTAATCGTGCACCAGGCCGTCGCGCTCGTTTTCGAGGCAGACGCCAGCACGATACGCGATCGCCGCGACCGCGCTGCGCCCGGTCGAGCGCGACACCGATTTTACCGCCAGATGGTAGATCGCCATCGCCGTGCACTGCCTTCTCAAACGTAGTCCAGCGGCATGACGCTGGTCGGGGTGTGGGGCCGAGGTCCCGCTGTCGCTTGCGACATGGGTGCAGGGTGTCCCTGCCGCACGCATTACGCAGTAATGCTAAAGTGCGCCCTTGTCTCCTACTGTCGTCTCGGGTGGCTTCGTTTGTCGGTTTGCGCTATGCTCGCTTTGTGATCGTGCTTTGACGCGGAGAAGGTATGGCTGCCCCCACTCCCGAGTCTGTCGAACTGGCGAAGAAACGTCTGGCTCAGGCCAAGGCTCGTCTCGATGCGCTCAATGCCCGGATCGCCACCGAAGGCCGTCGCCTCGATACCCGCCGCAAGATCATTCTGGGTGGCCTGCTACTCGATGCCGCCACCAAGGATCAGCGGTTCGCCGGCATCGTCACCGAGCTGACCCATCGCATCAGCCGCGATCAGGACAGGAAACCATTTGAGGGGTGGACACTGCCCGGGGAGGACCGCTGATGGACCGCGACCGCGACGACGATCCTCGCCGCTTGCTCGACCAGGCGCGCCAGCTCCAAGATCAGGGACGCGGAAGGGTAAGGGGCCGTGGCGAAGACCGGGCCGATCCCCCGGCCGGCAAGTTCGACCCGGCCGAGTTCGACATGCCCCCCGATCCGCCGCCATCTGCTGCCGGTCGCGCTCGGGGTGCTGCCGACGCCGCCCAGGCGCACAGCTTCTTTTCCCACCTCGATACCAACATCCAGCGCATCCTTGCCGGCTTCGGCACCCTGCGCGACCTGGTGACCGACGTGCGCGCCAGCCTCGCCGATGCCGCCGCTAGGGACGCCCAGCGTGCCGAGGACGAGGAAGCCCGCGATAAGGCCATAGCGGCCCGCCTGGTCGATCCTGCCGTTCTGGCGGCCCGTGCGGAGGCCGGAGCGCGTCATGGGGCCGCAGATGGCCTTGCCGGGGCGGGAGAGACCCTGCGGCGTCGGATCGATGCTGACACGGCCGCGCACGCCGCCCTGAACGATCGTCTTGCCGCCGATGCCGCCGATCGCCGCGCCCATGAACTGCGCCGGCGCCGGTGGGACAGGTGGTGGAACGGCGCGCTCGCCGGCTTCGCCCTGCTGGTGCCTGTTGCGCTTGGTTACGGCTACCACCTCGGGAACGGGGCCGGTGAAGCATCAGGCTATGCCCGCGCCCGTGATGAGGTCGCCGCCGCGAGTTGGGCCAACACCATCAACGGCAAGCTTGCCCGCCAGCTCGACCAGACCAGCGAACAGACCATCCCCGCCATCGCCGCCTGCCCCAAGGATCACGGCTGGAAGCGGGAGAAGCGCGACGGGGCCTACTGGTGCTTCGGCGCGAACCCCGACGCCAAGACCTACAGCGGGTGGTTGCTGCCATGAGCCTCGATGATCGCACCCGCACCTGGCAGCTCGTCATGACAGGCCATGATCTCCAGCACGTCACGCTCGACACCCAAGCCGACATGGCACGGCTGCTCGACCTCGATCCCTCGATATCGCACCTGACACTCGAAATCGGCGACGATCGCGTCCACGTCGCCCGCGACTGGCCTAGCGACCAGTACGATGAAGCCGATCGCCTGATCGATCGCATCGCCGCCTCGGGCGTGTCCGCGATCGTCGTCCACGATGGCAACGGGAAACCCCCTCGCCGTGTGACACCCGGCGAATGATCGCGGACCGCCCTCGCCCCTACTTCTTCCTCGCCAAGCCAGCGGCCGATAGGCCGCCTCTGTGACGGCGTAGCCGGCACGCATCATGGGCGCATCGGCTGAAGGCCGATTCCATCTAAATCTTCTCCGTTTCGCGCGCGGTGATTCATGATTCTAGGATTCTATGATTCAGGGGGGTCGCATCCCACTGATTTAAAAGGCCGATTCCAGCCTATCATGAGGAATGGGGTGGGGTATCATGAGTTTTGGGGTGGGGTATCATGAGGAATGGGGTGGGGTATCATGAGGAATGGGGTGCGTGAAGTGAGGAGCTAGCCTCTCTCATCTCATGATACTTGACCGCGTTGTCGCATCGAACGATTGTGCTGCCATGAGTGGGGCAGCCGACGATAAGCCTGGGCGCACGATGGAAGTTGCGCGGATCGAGAAGGAGCGGGGTTCCGACACGATCGTGCAACCGCGCGAACTGGTCGAGGTCCGCTACGCGCGCGGTGTTTCGCTTACCCTCTCGGCTCGCAAGATTCTCGCCCTGATGATGCACCAGGCCGCTGGCGACGCATGGCGCGACCAAGAACATCGGATCGCCAAGCGCATGCTGCGCGGCTCCCACAATTCCAATGATCGCCTTACCGATACGATCGACGAGCTGATGGGTATCTTTTTTGCGATGCCCGATAAGGTCGAGGGCGACCAAGGGCGGCGCACGTTCCAGATGATCGAGGAGACATTTGAGGGGGGAGAGCAGGGGTGGCTGATCTACCGGTTCACTCGCCGCGCCCGCGATCTTCTGAAAGACAGCGAAGCCTATGCCCTGCTGCACCGGGCAACAGTGCTGGCGTTCGATAGCAAATATGCCCTCGAACTCTACCAGCTCGGAGCCTTGCTCTATCGCCGCGACGTGCCGATCTGGCGGGGGGACGTCGCCACGCTACGGTCCAAACTCGGCGTTCCTGAAGGCACCTATGGGTCCTTTGCCGATCTGCGCCGCTTCGTCCTCGATGCGGCGACGGCCGAAATAAATCAGCTCGTTCCTCAATTCTCGGTCGCCTGGGAGGTCGCAAAGCGAAGGGGCCGCAAGGTCACCGAAGTAGCGATCACATTCCGCCACAAAGCTCCGATCGCTGTTGTAGCGGCAGAGGAAGAAAACGAGCGTCACCGCGCCGGCCGGCGCGCACGGCGCGAAGGAACGGTAGAGACGGTCGTTGATCCTGCTGCGATCATCGCTGCCGCAGCCGCCAGCCTTTCGGTTTCGGACATACTGCGGTGGCCTGCCGACGATCAGGTGTCGGAATATCGGACGCCAGACCTCTATGCGATCGGCCTTGCCAATGGCGGGGGCCATGCGATCCAACGGCTAGCGGATCAATACGTCCGCGTCCGATCCGACCGGCGACGGCAACTCCGGGGTGATGCCCTTCGCGATGATTGGACCACATGGGTGAAGGGTTGCGCGGAAAAGTGGGCGAAACCCTGATCCTTGTCTCTGACCGGGTTGCACGATACCCTACGGCAACCGGTCATGGTTCCCGGTTGGAAACACGGGAATAAGCCTATGACCACGGTGTCGATGACGAAGGGTGCCGAGCTGGCGGGCGTCAGCAAAGGAACCGTCTCGAAAGCCCTTAAATCGGGGCGTCTTAGCTATGCCGAGAAGACCGATAATGGCTACCTGATCGACACATCTGAGCTATTCCGAGTGTTCCCCCCGAAACAGCCGGAAACGGTTGAAACGGGCCGTTCCGATACCCCTATCGGAAACAGGGAAACCCTAATGGAAACAGGGGGGTTGCTCCGAGAAGTTGAATTGTTGCGTGAACAGCTTCGTGATCGCGAAGGCGTGGTTGATGATCTGCGGCAACGGCTCGATAAATCCGAGGACGAACGCCGGGAAGCACAGGCCCGAGTGATCGGTCTACTAGCGGGACCAGGGCCAACGGAATCCAAGAGAGGGTTCTTTGGGCGCTTGTTTGGCCGGCCTGACGAGTGATGCGCGGTTTAGCGTGCGCCAATATAGCTCAGAAAGTGCGGGTAGCCTTTCGGGTCCATCGTATCCTGTAGGGTTACAACGGCCGTTGCAGCTGCCAGATACATCGCTTCCGCCTCATCCTTGCTGCGCATCTTTTCAGGCATGCCTGTTTCCCGACGCGCCTCCCTCATCGCGGCTACTGCATCTTCAAAATCTGATAGCGTGCCATTGATAGCGCAGACGCCACCCCACCGGGCGGACCATGCTTGCTCGGTCGAGCACCCCTCGCTTAACAACTCTGCCGCGTACCCCTGCTCGACAACATGAAGGTCCAGCTCAGGCCGATGCTGGCGAGTGACAGCAATCTGCATGTAGCCTTTTGCCGCAAAATGCAGGTCTGGCTTGGCAGCCTTCTTTTTGAAAAAACCGAACATCGATGCTTATGGCCTTTCTACTTATCGCCGTAACAGCCGCGATATCGTTGCCTGATCCACGTCGAACAGCGCCGCGACGGTGCGTTGCGTATCGCCGGCTGCAAGGCGCTGTAGCGCCTCGGTCTGTTGATGGGGGGTGAGGGCGGCACGTCGACCGAACTTCACGCCACGGGCCTTGGCCTGAACCCTGCCGGCAGTTGTGCGCTCGGTGATGCGCTGCCGCTCATAGCTCGCCGCGATCCCCAGCACGGCAATAACGACCTCGGCGAACTGCGAGGTGGTGTCCACCATCGGCTCCGCGATCGAGCGGAAGCCCGCGCCGGCCTCCTTCACCGCATGGAGGATGTTCAACAGGTCACGGGTGTTGCGGGCCAGGCGATCGGTTGCCGTCACCATCAGCACGTCGCCGGCATCGAGCGCGCCGATCGCGCGCTTGAGCTGGGGCCGCTCGGCCGTCGCGGCGCTGACCTTCTCGCGGTAGATCTTGGTGCAGCCGGCCGCGTCGAGCTGGGCGAGCTGCTGCGCCAGATCCTGCCCGTTGGATGAGACGCGCGCATAGCCGTAAATCATGCTCCGATTGTGCATCGGAATTATGCATCATGGAAGCGCCCGGATTTCAGCCATTTTCCGGGTGATGCAAAACCTTTGATTTTCGCATCACGCAGCCACCGCAAGCTTCAACGCTCTTACCTCCTCAATGGTCAGGCAAGGCTTTTGGCTATGGATCACCCGATGGCAGCTCGCACACACCATCGCCATGTCATCTACATGAACGATGCTGTCGGGCTGGAGTTCTTCAATCGGTATTTTGTGGTGCGCTTCAATACACCGCTCGCCACGATCATCATAAAGTAACTCTGGCTTAAGATCGCAGGCAATACACCACAGCTTACCGCCATTCTTAGTCTTATAATGCTTTTTAGCTCTCGCCGCGAACTTTCTGTCTCTCTCTTTATAAGCATGAACTCTGGTTAGGATACGACCTTCCTTGCCTGTTATTTCCTCTTCCAGATCGGTTTCTGGAAGACTCTCGAAATGTATCAGATTTGTGGCTGACCCGGCATTTGTCATGCCGAAATGTTCGGCCTGCGCCAAAATATAGGTATCTGCCGCTTTTCTGATCTCTACCGTATTTACGGCCCCCATAATCTTGGCAGCGTGCCCTTTGATAGCTTCGGCAATCTTTGGGTAATTATTTGCTACCATGTCAGCTTCGGCAATGTCAGCTGCGATAGCCCCAAAGCGGTCCTGCAAATCAACCTTGAAGTCTGTGTGAAGTATGGAGACGCGGAGTGGAGCAAGCGTTACGGTAAGACCGTCATCCTCGATCACATCGAAGTCCATTGCATCCATGACAAAGGACTTGTTTTCAAGAGGAAACACTAGCGGAGTATGGTGATCTTCCCGACGAAATTCGGGTAGACGCGCCACCGCCATAACTAGCTGCGGTAAGTGCATCTTCTTGCGATTGTTCGAATCGAACTTGCGAAGCCTTGGCTTTCCCTGCGGTTGGGCATTTACACCACGCACCTCGGCAGGAATGGTGAGGTTCAAGGCCTCAAAAAATACGTTGATCTCTCGATCTTCCAGACTGTCTGCGGGTACGTACTCGAACTCGCCACGTCCGCCCGACGGTCGCCACCGGACAGAAATACTCTCCATCGTCAGGTCTCTCCCCACCGCTCCGGATTCAAGCTAGCACCCAGACACGGAATATGCGATTCTCGCGCAGGCGTCCCGCGTTGACGTGATGCATGACGCTGTTTATGCAAGTGTTCCTGTTACGTTCTAGGGGTTCGAAGTTCTGCCTTACACCGTCGCCTCGTTCTTTTCGGGCATTGGTGGCCTCGATCTCGGTTTGGAGCGGGCCGGCTTCGACGTGCGGTTTCAATGCGAGGTCAAGCCCTTCTGCCGTGACATTTTGAAGCAGCACTGGCCCGATCTTCCCCTAAATACTGACATTAGGAAGTTGGATGACGCAGATATCCCTGAAACTGATATCTGGGCGGCAGGATTCCCCTGCCAAGACCTCTCGCTTGCTCGAATGGGGCCGCGATCTGGGCTTAGAGGAAACCAATCTGGGCTCTTTCACGACTTTATGCGACTCGTTGGAGCACGTCTTCCAAGAGCAATTATCCTCGAAAACGTGCACGGGCTTCTCTCTAGTCACGGAGGACGCGACTTCACCGTCGTACTCAAGGCGCTGGACGAACTCGGGTATGGTGTCGCATGGCGTGTGCTTAACAGTAAAGACTTCGGAGTCCCCCAGCAGCGGCGTCGAGTCTACATTGTTGCCATGCATCGAGACGCAGGAAGTGCCGGAGAAGTACTTTTTGAGCCAAAATGCGGCGACTGGAATTCTAAGAAGGGTCGATCGGATGGGAAGAAATCTTCCTCCATCTTTCAGACAATCCTTGGAGATACTGTCAGAGGACCGCTCGTAAAGAGCGTTGCCCACTGTATCTATGCCGAGTCAGCTCGGCATACCGGGACGGACTGGTCGCGGAATTACGTCTGGTATCCCGAAGGACGTGTACGGCGCTTCACGCCAAACGAAGTTGAGCGTGTCCAAGGTTTCCCCGATGATTGGACAAGGCCCAAGGGCTTTGACGAGAAGCAATCGGATCGCATCGACAGCCTACGCTATCACGCGGTCGGAAATGCGGTAACGCCACCCGTCGCAGAATGGGTCGGGCATCGCCTCTATGAAGTTCTGCAACGGCAGGACAGTGCGACGTTGCGCCAGAGCCTACGCGCCTAAAGCGCATAGACCGCGGTCTCTACCGCTCGAACCCGATATCCGGTCCGTCGCGGTCGTGCCCGCGCTGGCGTTGTCGCTGCCGATCGCGCTCGTCCTGTCCATGGTCGAGGGCCGGCGTCTGCTGCTGCCGGGGTGAGTGATCCAGCGCCGGCACCGCCTCGAACCCGTCGCCGGCACTGGTCTGCAACCCCGCCCGCATCGTTCGCGCCGCGCCCTGCACCAGGCTCGCCATGCCGTGCGCCGCCAGCTCGGCCCGGTCGCGCACCCGCTGCCCCATCTCCTGCAGCCACTCCCGGCCGCGCTCGAGATAGGCTCCCAGCCCGCGCTTCTCCTCGATCGCCTCGTTCATCTGCCCGCGCGGGGTGACGGCGTGCGGTTCCTCGCCCGCCGCGATCTGCTCGGCATACGCGCGCCGCTCGATCGCGGCCGACGCATGGCCCATCTTCACGGTCGGCTCCATTTCGACACCCTGGCGGGCATAGCTGCGATGATCGACCCGCTCGGCCACCTGCGCCAGTTCCAGCGCGTCGTTGACCTGTTCGGCCCACCGCTCCCGGATCGCCTCGACCTCGACCGACGCCGATGATCGCACGTCGAGCTGGCGCGTCTTCGCCCCCAGCCCCTCCGCGTCCACTACCCGCGTCGTCGTCATGACGTGGGCATGGTGGTTGCGATCGTCGCCATAGTCATGAGGGGCGTGGATCGCGGCATCCACAGCCACCCCGTAACGGTCGCGGATATCTTCCGCGAAAGCATGAACCAGGTCGCGGCGCTGGCCGGCGTCCAGCTCGGCCGGTAGCCCCAGCTCGTATTCCCGCGCCACCTTGGCGTCCTTGCGCTTCTCCGCCGCCTCGGCCGCGTTCCACAACGCCGATCGGTCCTGCGCCCACTCCGCGCCTTCCGGCACGACGATGAACGCATCCTCGACGCCGCCCCGCCGCGTGTAATCGTGCACCAGGCCGTCGCGCTCGTTTTCGAGGCAGACGCCAGCACGATACGCGATCGCCGCGACCGCGCTGCGCCCGGTCGAGCGCGACACCGATTTTACCGCCAGATGGTAGATCGCCATCGCCGTGCACTGCCTTCTCAAACGTAGTCCAGCGGCATGACGCTGGTCGGGGTGTGGGGCCGAGGTCCCGCTGTCGCTTGCGACATGGGTGCAGGGTGTCCCTGCCGCACGCATTACGCAGTAATGCTAAAGTGCGCCCTTGTCTCCTACTGTCGTCTCGGGTGGCTTCGTTTGTCGGTTTGCGCTATGCTCGCTTTGTGATCGTGCTTTGACGCGGAGAAGGTATGGCTGCCCCCACTCCCGAGTCTGTCGAACTGGCGAAGAAACGTCTGGCTCAGGCCAAGGCTCGTCTCGATGCGCTCAATGCCCGGATCGCCACCGAAGGCCGTCGCCTCGATACCCGCCGCAAGATCATTCTGGGTGGCCTGCTACTCGATGCCGCCACCAAGGATCAGCGGTTCGCCGGCATCGTCACCGAGCTGACCCATCGCATCAGCCGCGATCAGGACAGGAAACCATTTGAGGGGTGGACACTGCCCGGGGAGGACCGCTGATGGACCGCGACCGCGACGACGATCCTCGCCGCTTGCTCGACCAGGCGCGCCAGCTCCAAGATCAGGGACGCGGAAGGGTAAGGGGCCGTGGCGAAGACCGGGCCGATCCCCCGGCCGGCAAGTTCGACCCGGCCGAGTTCGACATGCCCCCCGATCCGCCGCCATCTGCTGCCGGTCGCGCTCGGGGTGCTGCCGACGCCGCCCAGGCGCACAGCTTCTTTTCCCACCTCGATACCAACATCCAGCGCATCCTTGCCGGCTTCGGCACCCTGCGCGACCTGGTGACCGACGTGCGCGCCAGCCTCGCCGATGCCGCCGCTAGGGACGCCCAGCGTGCCGAGGACGAGGAAGCCCGCGATAAGGCCATAGCGGCCCGCCTGGTCGATCCTGCCGTTCTGGCGGCCCGTGCGGAGGCCGGAGCGCGTCATGGGGCCGCAGATGGCCTTGCCGGGGCGGGAGAGACCCTGCGGCGTCGGATCGATGCTGACACGGCCGCGCACGCCGCCCTGAACGATCGTCTTGCCGCCGATGCCGCCGATCGCCGCGCCCATGAACTGCGCCGGCGCCGGTGGGACAGGTGGTGGAACGGCGCGCTCGCCGGCTTCGCCCTGCTGGTGCCTGTTGCGCTTGGTTACGGCTACCACCTCGGGAACGGGGCCGGTGAAGCATCAGGCTATGCCCGCGCCCGTGATGAGGTCGCCGCCGCGAGTTGGGCCAACACCATCAACGGCAAGCTTGCCCGCCAGCTCGACCAGACCAGCGAACAGACCATCCCCGCCATCGCCGCCTGCCCCAAGGATCACGGCTGGAAGCGGGAGAAGCGCGACGGGGCCTACTGGTGCTTCGGCGCGAACCCCGACGCCAAGACCTACAGCGGGTGGTTGCTGCCATGAGCCTCGATGATCGCACCCGCACCTGGCAGCTCGTCATGACAGGCCATGATCTCCAGCACGTCACGCTCGACACCCAAGCCGACATGGCACGGCTGCTCGACCTCGATCCCTCGATATCGCACCTGACACTCGAAATCGGCGACGATCGCGTCCACGTCGCCCGCGACTGGCCTAGCGACCAGTACGATGAAGCCGATCGCCTGATCGATCGCATCGCCGCCTCGGGCGTGTCCGCGATCGTCGTCCACGATGGCAACGGGAAACCCCCTCGCCGTGTGACACCCGGCGAATGATCGCGGACCGCCCTCGCCCCTACTTCTTCCTCGCCAAGCCAGCGGCCGATAGGCCGCCTCTGTGACGGCGTAGCCGGCACGCATCATGGGCGCATCGGCTGAAGGCCGATTCCATCTAAATCTTCTCCGTTTCGCGCGCGGTGATTTATGATTTTAGGATTTTATGATTTAGGGGGGGTCGCATCCCACTGATTTAAAAGGCCGATTCCAGCCTATCATGAGGAATGGGGTGGGGTATCATGAGTTTTGGGGTGGGGTATCATGAGGAATGGGGTGGGGTATCATGAGGAATGGGGTGCGTGAAGTGAGGAGCTAGCCTCTCTCATCTCATGATACTTGACCGCGTTGTCGCATCGAACGATTGTGCTGCCATGAGTGGGGCAGCCGACGATAAGCCTGGGCGCACGATGGAAGTTGCGCGGATCGAGAAGGAGCGGGGTTCCGACACGATCGTGCAACCGCGCGAACTGGTCGAGGTCCGCTACGCGCGCGGTGTTTCGCTTACCCTCTCGGCTCGCAAGATTCTGCCCTGATGATGCACCAGGCCGCTGGCGACGCATGGCGCGTACCAAGAACATCGGATCGCCAAGCGCATGCTGCGCGGCTCCCACAATTCCAATGATCGCCTTACCGATACGATCGACGAGCTGATGGGTATCTTTTTCGGCGATGCCCGATAAGGTCGAGGGCGACCAAGGGCGGCGCACGTTCCAGATGATCGAGGAGACATTTGAGGGGGGAGAGCAGGGGTGGCTGATCCACCCGTTCACTCGCCGCGCCCGCGATCTTCTGAAAGACAGCGAAGCCTATGCCCTGCTGCACCGGAACAGCGCCCGGCGTTCGATAGCAAATATGCCCTCGAACTCTACCAGCTCGGAGCCTTGCTCTATCGCCGCGACGTGCCGATCTGGCGGGGGGACGTCGCCACGCTACGGTCCAAACTCGGCGTTCCTGAAGGCACCGATGGGTCCTTTGCCGAT